>NZ_CP096276.1:0-2400000 GCF_024662235.1 Pimelobacter simplex | reverse complement strand
CCCTCCAGGAAGGCCACGACTGCGTCGGCGGTGACGGGCTCACGCATCGCAGTCCAGGGCTTGGGGACGCGCTCGGTGGCGGCGTAGGGCATCGCGGTCATGGCGGCGAGGATGCGGCGCTGGTCGCGCTCGCTGATCACGGTCGTGGTTGCAGCTGCGTCGTGCTTGGTCATGACTGCTCCTGTTCGGTGGTGCGGTGGGTGTGCTCGGCGTGCAGGGCGTCCAGCGCAGTGGCGACGCTGGACAGGGCCGCGTCCAGGTGGGTGCGGGCGGTCTCGGGGGTCCAGCGGCGCACGTCGCGCAGCCGGTGCTCGATGACGATCAGGTCGCAGGCCGCCTCGCTGAGGGAGCGCCGGTCCCGGTCTTCGGTGGGGTCGGCGCTGGCCGCGACGTCGGCAGCGGTGGCGGTCGGCTGGCTCATCGCAGCACGTCCTCGACTGCGCGGCGCTTGGCCTCGTCGAGGGTGGCGGTGCGCATGCCCCAGCGCTGGCCGTAGCCGCCGTCGATGTCGGCGTAGAACCCCGGCGCGAGGTAGGTCACACAGTCGCCGGGGGTGATCCGGATCAGGTAGATGCGCCCGTGCGCGTGGGCGCTGGCGGTGTGCGCGGTCCAGCGTCCCGGCCAGCGGTCGTCGGCGTCTGCGGCGTGCCACTCCACCGGTGTGCTGTCGGGCGTCGTCTGTGCGGCGCTGGCGGTGGTGGTCGTGTCGGTCATGGCTCCTCCTTCGGTTGGGCCGGTGGCGGGCCGGACTCGGGGTCTCAGCCCGCCACCGGAGGAATTGGCAGGGCGGTCAGGCCGGGGCGAGCGCGGTCCAGGCGCGGCGCTTGATCCGGTCGGGGTCGTCGCTGGTGAGCACCCGTGTGGCCCGGGCGGCGTGCTCGTCGCCCTTGGTGCGGACCGGGGCGTAGTGGTCGACGTACTCGGCCACGGCCTGGTAGCCGGCCCACGCGGTGTCGCGGATGCCGGCCTGCGTGTCGGCGTCGGCGAACAGCCAGTGCAACCGGGAGCGGCGGCGGCGCTCGGTCTCGCGGACCCGCTTGGTGGCGTTGGCCTCGGCCTTGCCGAACGTGGCGTCGATCAGGGCGTCGAACGCGGCGTCGGTCATGGTCTGCTGGATCAGCGCCTCGGCCTCGACCTGGAACGCGTCCACGTAGGAGAACGTCAGCCCGAGCGCGTCGCGGGCGGCCTGCACGGCGGCCTTGGCGTTGCGGGTGTGGCGGATCGAGAACGACGACTCGTGGTTGCGCAGGGCCGCGCTCTGGGTGTTCGCGCACACGACGCGTACCGGGGTGACGAGGATGCGGAACGCGCTGGACCCGTCGTGGCTGTTGAGCGCGGCGATGTTGAGGTCGACGCGGTCGGTGCCGCCGACCGTGAGCGAGTCCGGCAGCTGCATGGTGATGAACACCTGCCGACCGCCGCGCAGCGACCCGGCGGTGTCGAAGATCGCGCCAGACTCGTCGGCCAGCAGGTTCAGGAACTCGGCGTGGTCCTCGTTCTGCAGCGGCGTGTAGCCGCCACCCACGACGCCGAGCGCCTCGGGCTCGCCGGTGAACGGGTTGGTGCGCACCGTGGCGAAGCCGGGGACCTCGATCGCGGTGACGCCGCCCTCACTCACCTCGGCAGTGGTGAGCGGCAACTTGCGGACGTCCCAGCCACCCAGGTGACCGAGCCGCATGGCCTCCTCGGCGGTGAACGCGCGGTCGCGGACGGTGACGCCCAGGCGGTGCCAGGCGTCCTTGCGGGCGAAGACGGCAGCGGCCAGCGGCCCCTGCGGCGCCTGCGGCGCCTGGTGGGTCTCGATCTCGTGTGACATGTCGGGGTCCTCCCGGGTAGCGGGTCAAACGAACTGAGTTCATTCTATGGTTTCTATTCCACTGAGGGCGGTTCTCCACAGGGAAAACCGCCCTCAGGTGGGGGAGGGGTGACGGATCAGGCGGCGCTGTCGCTGGCCTCGTCGGCGTTGTCGTCGGCGTCCTCGGTGGTCGGCTGCTGCTCCTCGCCGAGGAGGATCCGCTCGACCTCGCTGGGCTGGTAGCCCCACTCCACGAGCGCGCCGAGCACGCGGGCATCCAACGCGCTCGGGTTGCGCCACGAGTGCTTGCCGGTCGTCGCCTCCCACGCCGCGACGACCGCCGCGAGCGTGGTCATGGTCGCGGCCTTCGGCGTGCCCGCGTTGGTGGCGATCTTGCGGCACTCGTAGTGGCCAGCGCCGTAGTAGCCGGTCGGCCGCTCGACCCCGAGCAGGGTGAAGAGCATCGGGTGGCGGTGGTCCATGGCCTTGCTCAGCGAGTGGTGGCCGGTGACGACGGCCTCGCAGATCAGGGCCTCGGCTCCCTTCGGGGCGGTCTTGCGGGCCACGAACCCGGCCAGCCACTCGCGCCGCACCGTCTCCGCGCTCGCCCACGCCTTGTTGTTGGCAATCACGCGGCGGCGCTCTTGGCGCTGCTGCTCGCGCTGCGCCTCGGCCTCCTCCTCGTTCTCGCCCTCGTCGCTGCTGTCGGCGGTGCTGCTGCCGGAGCCGCCGCGACGACGCAGGCCGGAGGCGGCGAGGTCGGTCACGACCCAGACCGGCACGTACTGCTGGTAGGGCTCGGCGGGCTCGTAGTCCTCGCTCTCCTCGTCGCTGCCGTCCTCGCTCTCCTTGTCGTACTCGTCCTCGGGGTAGACCCACTCCTTGACGACGTGGACGCGAGCGCCGGGGACGTTGGGCCACTCCTCCTCGGCCAGCGGCTCGCCGTTCTCGGTGACTAGCCGCTCGATGCGCAGCACCTCGTCGGCCTGCTCGACTTCCTCGGCGGTCAGGACCGGCAGGCCCTCGGTGCGCAGGCGCTCGACCTCGGCGGCGTCGGCCTCGCGCTCGGCGGCCTCGTCGCGCAGCCGCTGGGCCTCGTGGGCGAGCGAGCGCCGCCACCGCTTGGCGTTCTCCAGCCGCTCGACGGCGTCGGGGTCGTGCTCGAACTCGGCGAAGATCGCGGCCTCTTCCAAGGTCAGGTCGCCGGAGTCGAGGCGGTTGCGGCTCTGGTCGGCGTTGGTGACAGCCAGGGCGGCGTTCACGGTCGGGCGGTCGATGCTGGTGCGCTTTGCGATCTGCGCGGCGCTCACGCCGAGCAGGGCCAGCTGCTCCACGCCCGCGACGATCTCGGCCTCGCACATCCCGGCCCGGTGGATGTTCTCGACCATCTGGTCACCGATCCGGTCGGCCTCGCCGGGCTGGGGGACGACCCGGGCCGGGATCAGACCGGTGGGGGTGCCGACCTCGGCGGCGGTCACCGTACGCCGCTGGCCACGCAGCAGGACGTACTGCCCGTCCTCGTCGCGGTAGACTGTGATGGCCTCCAGCACGCCGCGCTCCTTGATCGACTTGCGGAACTCCTTGTGGTCGGGCCGCAGGTCGGTGCGGACGTTGGTGCCGATGATGATCGCGGCGGGGTCGAGGTGCAGGAACTCCTCGGACTGGACGGCCTCGGTGGCCTCGTCGGCGGCGGTGTCGGCCGGGGCCTGGATGGTGTCGGTCATGCTGCTGTCCTCCATGAGTAGAATAGAAAGAACTGACATGACCTAGTCTCCCAGCGTGGGCCGACGCCTGCCGGGCCACAGCGCGACCCTGTGGAAAGGTGGGCACGTCTGACGAGGGTGGGGATAACCCGGCCTCGGCGGGCGCGGACTCCGCTGTGGCGACGCGGCGCAGCTGCACCTCGTAGCTGGCTGGAATGAAAGGAATCGAACGAGGGTGGGAACGGCTGCGCAGGGCCCCGACCGGGAATGCAGCGGCGTTGGTGTTAGCCGCTGCAGCTCGACGCCGGCGGCCGAGACCAGGGGAGTGGCCAGGTGACGAGCCAGACCACGATCCGGGTCGGGCTCTACTGGAAGCCCGGGGTGTGGGATCTCGCCCGATCGGCCTACCTCGCCGACCTGGACACAGACGCCGACTCGCCTGGCTCCTTCGTCGGCTGGCTCGCCCAGGTGCTCGAGCTGCACGCCCGGCGCTCACCCCAGAAGCGGTCCGACCTCGCGGCCGCCTGCGAGGAGCATCCCGCCCTGGTCAGCGTGACTCGCAGGAGCTTCAACAGGTCGCACCCTTTGCCGGAGTCGACGATGGAGGCGGTCGATGCGGCGCTTGTGGCCGATCGCCAGGAGATGGGCCGGATGCTCGCCCGCTCTGCGTTCGCCCAGGAGGCGGTGATTGTCGCGGCCGAGGACGCCCGCCGGCGGCTGGGCCGCGACCTGCCTCCGCCTCCGCAGAAGCTCAGCAACCGGCCTCCGCGGCGCCGGCCGGCCCGGTAGGTCAGCCGGCCGCGGGCAAGGGTTGTGTCGGCGCCTCCGCCTAACGTGCTTCTCAGCGCCCCGATCCGGTACCCGAGAGCCGGTCGGGGCGCTTCTTTGCGCCCTCGTTGATCGCCCCGGACCTCCTCGCGGACCTAGGTGACCGCGGGGCCAGGCCTGCGTCCCGCCCGAACCGAGGAGGAACGCATGTCCAGCTCACCCCGCCGCGATCGCCGCGGCGCATCTGCCAGGGCCGTCCTGGCCACCCTCGCCGCCGTCCTGGCCTCCGCCCTGTGCATGGCGCCGGCCGCACCCGCGGCCGCGGCCGTGCCCGTCGAGGACATGCGCTGCCGGATGGTCATCTGGGCCTCCGACAGCGTCTTCGACACCTCCTACGCCCACGACGGCATGCGGCACACCTTCCGCGGCTGCCTGGTCAAGCGCGGCTGGTCGACGAAGTCCCACCGGGCGCTCAAGAACCGGCAGTGGCGGCTGAACCACCACCTGGCCAGCGCGGAGTGCAGGGTCGGGGACTACCACCTCTCCGGCGTCGGGCGGACCACCTACAAGGGCATCCGCGTCGTCGTCTTCAAGTACCGCTTCGACTACCTGGTGCCCTGCTGAGCAACCCCGCACGAGCTCGAGCCGGATCCGAACAAGTTCGGCCGATGTGATCGCTGCCGGACCCCGATGGGACCTAGGTGACTGCGGGACCGATCCGAACGTCTCGCAGTCGCCTAGGAGGAAGTCATGTCCACCACCGTCACCTTCGCCGGCAACCTGGCCGAGGCTCCCGAGCTGCTCTACACCCGCGAGAACAAGCCGTTCGTCAGCTGCCGGGTCCTGGTCAACCGGCGCGTGCAGAACGACGACGGGGAGTGGGTCAACGACGAGCCCACCGCCCACAACGTGAAGATCTTCGGCTCGGCCGCCACGCACGTGCACGACAGCTTCGGATCCGGCGACCCGATCTTCGTCCACGGCCTCGAGCGCACCGAGAGCTGGCCGGACAAGGAGACCGGGGAGAAGCGCACTAAGGACGTCGTGGTCGTCGACAACCGCTTCGGCGAGGTCGGCGTCTCGCTCAAGTACGTCTCCGCGCGCATCGAGCGTGCCGACCGCCCTGCCCAGGCCAGCTGACCGCGCGGAGGTTTCCGATGGATCTCGTCGTACAGTCCCCGGACGAGCTGCTGGCCGCCGTGCCGCACGTTCTCGGCTTCAAGCCCGAGGAGTCGATCGTCCTGGTCCCCTTCGGGCCCGGGCTGCCCATCACCCGAGTCGACCTGCCGACGACGGCCGCCGACCGCGAGCAGGTCTGGGACGCCCTCAGCGGTCCCTACGCCCGCCACGCCCGCCCCGGCTCGCGCCTGGCGATCCTCTGCTTCACCGAGGACCGCCGCAGCGCCGAGCTGGCCAGCCAGCATCTGTCCAACCGCCTTGACACCGTGGGCATCAACACCCACATCCGGTTGTGGGCCGACGGCGAGCGGTGGCGCGAGTTCAACACCGGCCAGACCGGGTTGCAGACCCAGTCGACCGCCGAGCGGATCGCGGCCGCGACCGTCCTGACCGGCGCCGCCCAGCCGGCCGCCAGTAGGGCCTCACTGGCCGCATCCATGGTCGGCGACCGTGAGCCGATCGCCCAGCTGATCCCCGCGGCCCGAGCCGCGGCCGCCGACAGCACTCCCGCCGTCGAGCGGGACTGGGCGCTGGACCGGCTCGAGCAGTTCCACACCGACGGCAACCGGATCTCCGACGTCGACGGCGCACGGATGCTCGTCGCGCTGGAGACGATCGGCACCCGCGACGAGTTCTGGGAGGACATGAGCCGGGAGAACCACACCTCCCACATGGCCCTCTGGAACGACCTCACCCGCCGTGCCCCCGAGGAGGTGCGCGCCGCGCCGGCCTCAATGCTCGGCTTCGCCAGCTGGCTGCACGGCGACGGAGCCAAGGCCTGGTGCGCTCTCGACCAGGTGCCGGCCGACCGGCCCTATTCCATGGCCGCCATCGTCGCCTCCGCCCTGCAGAACGGCATCCACCCCCGCGAGTGGGAGCGATACCAGACCCAGATGCGTGACGTTGCGAGCGAGCTCGACGAGTCCTTCGTTCCCAAGCCTCCCGAGCAGCAGCGGGACCTACCGCGCACCCAGCCCGCCACCAACCGCCCCGTCCCGGGCCGCTGAGGAGGACCCCCGCGATGAACTACGACGACACCGACCCGATCGACCAGAACCAGCCCAGCGCCACCGAGCGCCAGTTGCGCCGTCTGGTGGTGCCCGAGCCCGCGGCCTACGCGCCCGACAAGCGCCTTGACGTGATTCACGAACCCGACCTCGACCTGCTGTGGGGAGGACAGGCATGAGCGCCGCCGTCGACGACGCCGACCGTCTCGCTCGCGTCACTCTCAGCAGGACCATCGAGCCCGGAGACTTGCGCGTCACCGGGCTGGTAAGCGAGCTCGGCGCAGGCAAGGTCCTCGACTACCTCGAGGCCGCCGGCGAAGTGGAGAACCACTGGGGCTTCGCCCTCGCCCAGGAGCTCGGCCGCGTCGACCCCGCCCAGGTGCTCGAGCAGGCCGCCGAGCAGGGCATCCGCTTCATCGTCCCCGGTGACAGAGAATGGCCCATCCAGCTCGGCGCACTCCGCAGCACCGGTGCCCTCCACGACCGCGGGGGCGAACCCGTCGGTCTGTGGGTCCGCGGAGCACACGAGCTGCGCGGGTTCGCTGGCTGGGGAGTGGCCGTGGTCGGATCACGAGCAGCCACCAGCTACGGCACCGAGCAGGCAACCGAGCTGAGCCGCGACCTCGCCGCCATGGGCCACACCTTCATCAGCGGCCTCGCGTACGGCGTCGACCAGGCCGCCCACCGTGGTGCCCTCCTCACCGACAGCCCGGCCATCGCTGTCCTGCCCGGCGGCGTCGACCGGCCCTACCCGGCAGCACACGCCCAACTGCTCGAGGCGATCGCCGAACGCGGCCTCGTCGTCTCCGAGGCACCCCCGGGAGCCGGCCCCACCCGAACCCGCTTCCTGGCCCGGAACAGGATCGTCGCCGGCCTGGCTGAGGGGACCGTGGTCGTCGAGGGCGCAGTGCGCAGCGGCGCGATCAACACTGCTCACTGGACCACCAACCTGCACCGGCCCGTCATGGGCGTCCCTGGCCCCGTGAGCAGCGCGGCCTCCGCCGGCGTGAACCAGCTCATCCGTCTCGGCCAGGCCAGCATGGTCACCACCGCCCAGAACGTCATCACCGACGTCATGACCCACGCTGCCAGGGCAGCTACCGGCGCCGAGCAACTCGACGAGTCCTTCGTCACGGACCCCGTGCGGTACCCGCAGAGTGCGGGTCCTGGCCTTGCAGCCAGGATTTCCGCTCCCCGTCGATGAAGCCGCTAGCGGCCCCTGTGGATAACGCGACTTGGGTCTGAACGCGCACCTACTCTCGGGAAACCAACCGAACCGACAAGGAGGAACCACCGATGTTCACCGTGACCATCGAGCCGCCGGCCGTCCGCGTCGACTGGACGTGGACCGTGAGCGTCGAGCGCGTCCTGGACGCTGCACCCGACCTGCTCACCTGGGCCGACGCACCGCGCACCGAGTGAGTCGACCATGCCTGGCGCTCACACCGAACGGACGATGCTGGACCGACTGAACGTCCGCTACTTGAGCCGCGTCACCAACGGCGGATGGAGCGGCGCGAAGTACCTGCGAGCTGAGCAGGTCCGGGGTGGCTCACTGTTGATCAGAGGCCGAACGCTCCACCCTCGTTCAAGATGACGAGGCCGAGCACGATGAGAACGAGTGGGAACAAGATGTGCTCCCAACGTTCCAGCGCCTCTGCGATGGGCTCGCGGGTCGTCACGAACTTGGCGGCAAGGACGAGACCGACGACCAGGGCCAAGAACACTGCGCAGTAGGCCACGAGGGCGCCGGTGCCGACGGCAAGAAAGACAGGGGTGTAGACCCCGATGTTGTCGCCACCGTTGGCGAAGGTGACTGCGGCCACGGTGAGTGCGCTGATCGGCTTGTTGGCGCCGCTGTCGTCGTCATCGTGACCGTTGCGCCACACCTGCCAGGCAGCGAATGCTCCCAGTGCCAGGGGGATCAGACCGAAGTACGGGATGGCGTCGTCGGGAAGGAACAGGTCAGCTCCGAAGGTCACTGCGAGCGAGGCGAGGAGGATGCCGCCGAAGCCGAGATACTGCCCGACGACGATCTTTGTCGTGGTGCCTCGCTGCCCGGCTCCGCGGGCGAAGAACAGGGACAGCACGATGATGTCGTCGATGTTGGTGACCAGGAACAGCCCGATCGCCTGCAACCCGGAGGTGATCACTTACATGGCTCCTCTCGGGCGTCTGCGGCGGGCGCTAAGCGGAGCTTCTCGGGTGTCATCGGGCGCAGGTCACGGTTCGTTGGCGATCGTCGGGGAGGCTGGATCTTCCTGCGCGGTCACCGGGTTGCTCGTGGCCGGTTCATGACGAACGTGGACCAGTGCGATCACGATGCATCCGGTGACCAGGAAGGTGTCGGCGAGGTTGAAGGTGGGCCACCAGCCGGTGTGGAGGTAGTCGGTGACCACGCCGTCGCGGGCGCGGTCGATCACGTTCGCGACCGCGCCGCCGATCACGGCACCTCCGGCGATCCGCTCGATCCATCCTGCTCGAGGAGCCCGGTGCCAGGCGTAGGCAACGAATCCAACGGAGATGGCTGCAGTCATGGCCACGATCACGCCAGCAGGAAGCTTGTCGCCCATGCTGAACGCCACACCAGGGTTGTAGGCCAGCTGCAGTTGAATCAGACCGAGGTCGACCGTGGAGTCGGCGAGTCGGGCCTCGGATGCGGCCTTGGCTGCCAGATCGATCCCGGCAATCGCCAGGGCGATGAGCAGCACCGCGACGCGCGCCCTTCGGACGGTTGGCGCAGCCTTGCTGGGACGGCCGGTCACCGGGCCTCGGCCTGTTCGGGTACCGCATCCGCCGAGGGCGTGGCCGTTGGGGCCGGGGGAAGCGGGCGGGCGCGGCCGGCCCGCACGCCGTTGCCGATCACGAAGATCTCGGCGATCTCGTGGACCAGGACCACTGCTGCCAGGCCGAGTACGCCGAGGGCGGCGAGCGGGATCAGGATGGTGATCAGG
Source organism: Pimelobacter simplex (assembly GCF_024662235.1). Taxonomy (GTDB): domain Bacteria; phylum Actinomycetota; class Actinomycetes; order Propionibacteriales; family Nocardioidaceae; genus Nocardioides. The sequence continues at coordinate 2,390,594 of NZ_CP096276.1, read as the reverse complement.
CCCAGGGAGAGTCCGACGTTCTGCAGCATGATGGCCCGGGCCCGGCGTGCGTGGTCCAGGGTGTGGGGCAGGTGGCGCAGGTCCTCGCCCATAAGGGCGACGTCGGCGGTCTCGATGGCCACATCGCTGCCCATGGCGCCCATCGCGATCCCGACGTCTGCGGTGGCCAGCGCAGGGGCGTCGTTGACGCCGTCGCCAACCATCGCGGTCTGCCGGGTCTCCCGGAGGCGGTGGATGATCGCGGACTTGTCCTCGGGCCGAAGCTCGGCGTGGACGTCGGTGATGCCGGCCTGGGCGGCCAGGGCGGCCGCGGTGCGCTCGTTGTCGCCGGTGAGCATCGCGACCTGGTAGCCGCCGGCCCGGAGCCGGGCGACCACCTCGGCGGCCTCAGGGCGCAGGTCGTCGCGGACGGCGACGGCACCGATCACCACCCCGTCGTACTCCACCAGCACTGCGGTGGCGCCGGCCTCCTGCATCCCCGTCACCGGTGCGGCGAGCTCGCCGGGGTGGATCCAGCCCGGTCGGCCGAGTCGGGCCGGTCGGCCGTCGATCGTCCCGGTGATGCCGGCTCCGGTGACGGCCTCGACGCCATCGGCGTCGCGGTGGTCGGGCACCGCGGCGAGGATGGCGCGGGCCAGGGGGTGTTCACTGCGTGCCTCCAGGGCAGCTGCGATATCGAGGACGTGCTCGCGCGTCTTGCCGGGAGCGGTGGCGACCTCAACGACAGCCGGTTGGTTGCGGGTCAGGGTGCCGGTCTTGTCCAGCGCGACGGCACGGATCCGGCCGAGGGCCTCAAGTGCGGCGCCGCCCTTGACCAGGGCACCGATGCGGCTGGCGGCACCGATGGCGGCGACCACGGTGACCGGCACGGAGATCGCCAGTGCACACGGGGATGCTGCGACCAGGACAACCAGGGCGCGTTCGATCCAGGTTGCGGGGTGGTCGAGAAGGCTGCCGACGATCGCGATGATGGCGGCGAGGACCATGATGCCGGGCACCAGGGGTTTGGCGATCCGGTCGGCGAGCCGCTGGGCGTCACCCTTGCGGGACTGCTCGGCCTCGACGATCGAGACGATCCGGGACAGGGAGTTGTCCTCGGCCGTGGTGTTGACCTCGACCTCGAGCACCCCGTTGCCGTTGATCGAGCCGGCGTACACGGTGTCGCCGGGACCGGCCTCGACCGGTACGGACTCCCCGGTGAGAGCCGATACGTCCAGGGCGGTTCGGCCAGCGCGGATGACACCGTCAGTGGCGACCCGTTCGCCGGGTCGAACCAGGAGCAGGTCACCCAGTGCCAGCTGTGCAGGGGCAATGGTGACCTGGGCTCCGTCGCGCAGGACGGTGGCCTCGGCCGGGACGAGGGCCAGGAGCGCGCGCAAGCCACGGCGGGTGCGGGCGACGGCGTACTCCTCCAAACCCTCGCTGATCGAGTAGAGGAAGGCCAGCATGGCGGCTTCGGCGACCTCGCCCAGAGTGACTGCCCCGACAGCGGCGATCGTCATCAGGGTGCCCACACCGATCTTGCCCTTGGCGAGCCGCTTCAGGGTGTTGGGCACGAAGGTCCACGCGCCCAGTGCCAGTCCGACCGCGTTCAAGCCAGTCACCACTGACGCCGAGGCATTGTTGAGGTCGCCGATGAATCCGGTGATCAGGAACAGGCCGGCGAGGGCGGCGAACCGCAGCTCGCTGATCTCCCAGAGCTTCTCGGGCTCGCTGTCCTCGAGCTCGCCGCTGTTGGTGGGTTCGTCGTGGCCGCAGCCGCAGGCGTCGGTCACGGTGCTACGTCCTTCGTGGTGATGAGTGTGGTCTCGGCATGAGGGGCGTCAGGCCCGTAGCTCGGGCAGAGCTCTACAGCGTCACCGGTGAGAGCCAACAGTTCCTCAGCGGCGCCGATCAGTGCCATCAGCTCGGGATGGGCGATGGAGTAGAACATCTGTCGGCCCTCTGGTCTACCGACCACCAGACCGCAGTCGCGTAGGCAGGCCAGATGCCCGGAAACCGTGCCCTGTGCCAGCCCCAGTGAATCGGTGAGGTCCACTACTCGACGCTCGCCAGCGACGAGTTGACGCACGATCGCCAGCCGGTTGCGGTCCGCGAGGCCGTGGAACAGCGCAGCGCCGCGGCGCAACGCCATGTCGGCGGAATCCGTTGTCATTGTCATATGCCGATGATAGCGTCCCGACTATTGATCGTCCAATGCCGCTTATAGCGGCCGAACTCGGAGGATTCCACATGGCGACGACGGCGCACCACGCGCTAAGCGGGACACGCGGGCCGGAGAAGAAGGCGGGCCCCCTTCTGCGGTTGCTGCTGCGCCGCCGGGGACTGGTGCTGGTGGTGGCGCTGCTGCTCATGATCGTGGCGGGCGTGGTCGGGCGCGACGCCGGCGACAAGCTGACCTCGGGTGCCTACCTGGATCCCTCGGCTGAATCGCAACGAGCGGCCGAGGCACTGACCCAGGACTTCCCAGGCGGGCCGGCGAACTTGGTCCTGATCGCCGAGGCGGTCACCGGCACCGTCGACTCACCGCAAGCCGTGGAAAGGGGCCGCGAGCTCACCGCACAGCTGAGCGAAACACCCGGCGTGGGCGGGCTGCAGTCATATTGGGAGACTCCGGACCCGTCGCTGCGTGCCGACGACCGCCGATCCGCGCTCATCGCGGTACAGCTGACCGGCGGCGAGCATGCCGCTCAGGAAGCCGCGACGAGGATCATTGACGACATCGAGCAGGACTCCGGTGCTTTGGAGGTGGGTGCCACTGGACCCGCCGCGGTGGGGTTGGCGGTCGACGAACAGGCCGAGAGCGACTTGATCTCCGCGGAGATGGTGACCTTGCCGATCACCCTGCTCGTGCTGCTGCTGGTCTTCGGCTCGGCGATCGCGGCCGGCCTGCCGCTGTTGGTGGGGGCCGGTGCGGTGGTCGGGACGCTGGCGATGCTGGGTCTGCTGGCCGAGCTCACCACGATGTCGACGTACGCGCTGAACCTCACCACAGCGCTCGGGTTCGGGCTGGCGGTGGACTACAGCCTGTTCCTGGTCACCCGGTTCCGCGAGGAGCGCCGCGCCGGGCGCTCGGTTGAGGATGCGGTGGTCATCGCGGTGCGCACCGCTGGTCGCACCGTCGTGTTCTCCGCAGTGACGGTGGCGCTCTCACTGTCTGCGCTGTTGCTGTTCCCGATGCCCTTCTTGCGATCGCTGGGCTTCGCGGGGATCGCAGTCACCGCGTTGGCCGCTCTCACTGCGGTGGTCCTTGTGCCAGCGATGTTGGCTCAGGTGGGGCACCGGCTCGACCGGGCTGACCTGTTCGCGCCGATCCGCCGGCGGATCACCCGTCGCCGCGCCCGGCTGGGGGACGACCGTCTGATGTGGCACCGCATCGCCGCCCTGGTCATGCGCCGTCCCGTACCGGTCCTCGTCTCGGTCAGCGCGGTGCTCATCCTGCTAGTGCTGCCGTTCGCGGGTGTGCGATTCGGGCTCCTGGACCACAGGACACTCCCGGCCGACAATCCCGTGGCCGACACCGCGGAACGGCTGGCATGGGACTTCCCCGCAGCGGCAGACGACCCGATCACCGTGGTCCTGCCCGGACGCGACGCGACCCCGGTCGCCGAGCTGGACGAGTACGCCGCCCGGCTCTCAACTCTGCCCGGGGTCACCTCGGTGGACTCCGTCGCAGGCCGCCACGTCGACGGGCAAACGACCGAGACAACCGGCGAGCAAGCCAACGATGCCGGCGATACCTCCGCAGCTGGAACCTGGCTGGCCGTTACCCCGTCGGCCGCGGACCCCGCCGATGCCCGCAGCGTCGTGCGCGACATCCGCGAACAACCCGCACCCGGCCCGGTGCTGGTCGGCGGCTCCGCAGCCACCCTGGTCGATGCCACCGACACCATCGCCGACCGGTTGCCGTGGGCGCTGGGAGTGATCGCCCTGTCCACCTTCGTCCTGCTGTTCCTGTTCACAGGATCGCTGCTGATCCCGGTCAAGGCGATCGTGACCAACCTGCTCAGCCTCAGCGCCACCTTCGGAGCCCTGGTCTACGTGTTCCAGGAAGGTCACCTGCGTTGGCTGGTCGGTGACTTCACTCCGACCGGCACCCTGGAAACCACACTGCCGGTGCTGGTGTTCTGCATCGCCTTTGGCCTGTCGATGGACTACGAGGTCTTCCTGCTGTCCCGGATCACCGAGGCCCACCTCACCGGCGCTACGACCGCCGAAGCGGTCGCTCAAGGGCTTCAGCGCACCGGCGGACTGATCACCGCCGCCGCCGCGATCCTGGTCACCGTCTTCTTGGCGCTCGCGGCCTCGAACCTCACCGCCTTGAAGGTGATCGGTGTGGGGCTGACCCTCGCTGTCGTCCTCGACGCCACGATCGTGCGCGGCCTGCTCGTCCCCGCGATTATGCGGCTGGCCGGCGAGGCCAACTGGTGGGCACCCGCGCCGCTGCGGCGCCTGCACAAACGGCTGGGGCTCACCGACTGACCCATCCGGCCACACCAAGGGAGAAGCATCACCATGACGACTGGGTACGGAGATCCGCGGCGCTGGTGGGCACTGGCCGCCCTCGGCCTGGCAGTGCTCACTCTAGGCTTCGACATCACCATCATGAACGTCGCCCTGCCGACCATCGCCACCGAGCTGGAGGTCGGCACCGACGCCCTGCAATGGATGGTCAACGCCTACGTGCTGGTGCTCGCCGGCCTGATGCTCACCTGCGGCGCGCTCGGCGACCGGTACGGCCGCAAACGACTGCTCCTGATGGGGCTCTGCCTGTTCGGGTTCTCCTCGGCCGGTGCAGCTTGGGCCAGCTCGGCCGCTCTGGTGATCGCCGCGCGCGGCGTGATGGGGCTGGGCGCTGCCATCATGATGCCGGTCGCGTTCGCGGTCCTCGCCGCCCTCTTCGGTCCGACCGAACGCGGCAAGGCGGTCTCGCTCCTGGTGATGGGGCTCGGGATCGGTATCCCGCTCGGACCGATCATCGGCGGCTACCTGCTCGAGCACTTCAGGTGGGGCTCCATCTTCCTCATCAACGTCCCGATCGCGATCATCGGCGCGGTCGCGATCGCCCTCCTGCATCCGGAGTCGCGCGACCCGTTGCCACGCCGCCCCGACGTAATGGGAGCCGTGCTGTCCACGGCCGGGCTCATCTCGCTCGTCTACGGGGTAATCGAGGCCCCCGGTCAGGGCTGGTCCGATCCGGTCACGATTGGCGCGATCAGTGCCGGGCTGGTGGTGCTGGCCGGCTTCGTGGCCTGGGAGCTGCGGGTACGCGACCCGATGATCGACCTGCACCTGTTCACCCGGCCCCAGTTCCTGTGGGCCAGCATCGCCGGGGTCCTGGTCACGTTCGGCATGCTCGGACTGTTGTTCGTCGTCCCGCAGTACCTGCAGTTCGTCGCCGGCCACGACGCCCTCGGTACCGGGATCCGGCTGCTCCCGCTGATCGGCGGCCTGGTCGTCGGCGCTCCGGCGGGGGAGCGGCTCGCCGCGCGCGCCGGCTACAAAGTGCCGGTCTCGGCTGGCCTGGTCGTGCTCGCCGCAGGTGTGGCAATCGGCGCGCTCACCGATCTGGAGTCCAGCTACGGGTTCGTCGCAGCCTGGCTCGCCACGGCGGGACTCGGGATCGGGCTGGCGCTCGCGCCCGCCATGGACGCGGTCCTCGACGCGCTGTCGACCGAGCAAGTCGGGGCCGGTACCGCGATCACCATGACCCTGCGCGAGACAGGTGGTGCTCTCGGCGTCGCCATGCTCGGCAGCCTGCTGGCTGGGGGCTACGCCGACCGGGTGAACACCGCCGGCTTGCCAGCCGAGGCAGCGCCCGCCGCCCGCGAATCCATCGCCGGAGCAATCGCCGCAGCCGCCCGCCTCGACGAACCAGCGCTCGCGGCCAGCGCCAGTGCCGCCTACCAGCACGGCATGTCGCTGGTGCTGATCGCGACGGCGATCACCGCTGGGCTCAGCGCGCTGTTCACGGGGCTGCTCCTACCTGGCAACCCCAACGCTGGCAGCGATCATGACCGTCGCTCGCCAGAGGCGACCACCTTTCCCGAGGAAGAAGGGCATTGAAACCATGTTGATGAACAAGGCGGAGACCTTCCTGGTCAACAGCCCCGCCAACCGCGTCTTCCAGCGCTGCGTCGAGACCCCTACCCTGCGGCGGCTTGGTGGCCGCACGCGGGGAGCTCACGCGCTGGAGATCGGCTGTGGATCGGGCTATAGCACCAACCTCATCATCGACCAGTTCGGCGCGGCCACGGTCGATGCCGTCGACCTCGACCCCGCCATGGTTACCCGAGCCCGCCGCCGGCTGCGCCGCTACAACGATCAGGTCCGCGTCGAGCAGGGCAACGCCGACGATCTCCGGGCCGCACTCGGAGCCGAGGACTCCAGCTATGACGCCGTCTTCGACTTCGGGATCATCCACCACGTCACCAACTGGCGTGATGCCGTGACCGAGGTCGCCCGGGTCCTCCGTCCCGGTGGGACCTTCTATTACCTCGAGGTCACCGCCGCGGCACTGGCCCGCCCCAGTTTCCGCCGACTTCTGGACCACCCCACCGAGGACAGGTTCACTGCCGGCCAGTTCCTCGCCGAACTCACCAGCCAGGGACTCGATCCTGCCGACAGCTGGCGCACCTATGTCGGCAGTGACTACCTCGCCGGCGTCGCAAACAGGTCATGACCACAGGGAAGCCGGCTCGCAGACCGAGTGTGTTGGCGCGCGCGCATGTCCGAGACGATGATCTCGTCGCCTCGCAGCCCCAGCAGGCGCGGCGATCCATCGAGTCGGGATCGTCGTACTCGTAGCGGGTCATCAGCCCATCCAGCAGAACGAGGTGATCCGGTCGACCCGCCCCCTGGTCCAGCAACGCGGGCCGACAGGCCCCTACGCGTTGGTCAGGCCGATGACGAGCTCGGGGGTCTGGTCGAGACTGAGGTCGATGAGCGCAGACTCCCCGTCGGTGCTCATGACCTTGAGGTCGACGCGCTGCACGTCCTCATCGACATACCGGGCGCACGCCCCGATCCTCTTGGCCTTGACGGCCGCACTGCGCTCGAAGAGTCCCACGCCTCGCATCGTGGCTTGTCGACCCGCCGCACAGGGCGGAACGGCGTCAGGTGGTCGACCAACTGAGCCCTAGGATCCGGAGGGCCTCCTGGAGGTCCCGATGCTCGGGGGAGAGCGGGTGGTGCTCGACCGTGCCGAGGGTGCGACTGATCGCGGGGTCCTCGGCACGCTCGAACACCGCCCACAGCGCGAGATCGTCGCCGTGTCGCGACGCGAAGGTGACCCCGTCGAGCTCGGTGCTGGCATGCAGGTAGGTAGCCACCGACTGGGTGAGTGCTCGCGGACGCCCGTCCTTGAGCGCGGCCGCATCGAAGTCGTGCAGGCTCAGCAGGTGCGCCAGGGCGACGAACCGCGGGCGCAGCGCGGCGATCGACTCAGCAGCCGTCACCGCGCAGAAGCGACCCGTCAACGTCGCGCTGGCCGCCGACCGCGGCTCGAGCCAGGAGTAGGAGATCTCGCCGGCGCGCCCGGTCGGGTGCATCGCGGCGTCCTCGTCGTCCTCCTCGATGTCGTCGAGCTCGAGCGCGAGGGTCGGGTCAGGCCGGAACCCAGCGAGGACCTCGAGCAGGCAAGCCAGGAGAGTGGACCCGGCGTAGATGCTGCGGAAGTTGCCCTGCCGGTCGTCCCAGCGGCCGTTGAACCTGCCATCGGCGCTGGCCCACTCCCAACCCGACCAGGCCCAGGGCTCCGGCTTGAAGCCGACGCGCCAGACCTGCTCGGCCGCGTCGATGACGACCAGCTGAGGTGCCTCGGTCACCGGTGGCGTCACCCGGCCGCGGCGAAGGCGCGCGCGGCCGCCAGGACCTCGGGGCCGACCTGCTCCAGGTTGCCCTCACGCAGCAGCCGCGCCGGCGCGACGTCGTCGAGCCGCGGGTTCATGCCCTGGAACCACGTCTGGACGACCGCGGCCGAGTCCTTCCCGCGCAGCAGGGCCGCGATCCGGTACGCCATCCGCAGCCGGTTGACGACCTCGGTAGACGGGGTGCGTGCGTCGGCCGGGTCGGCCCACTGGCGCACAGCACGGGTCTCCTGGACCGAGCCCAGGTAGGCCACGAGTTTGGCGCCGAGCAGGTCGCGCAGCCGCTCGACAAGCTCCGGCGTCGCTAGCCGAACCGACTCCTCGTAGGCGCGAAGGTCGCCGCGGGCGATGGTCGACTGATTGTTCATACCTGAAGTGTGCCACTTTGGGGCGCGCAAGCCAACAGGAATCACAGGGCAAATCACATCCAAAAAACCACCCGCGACGGCGCCATTCCTGTGTCGTGTCCTCGCGACGGAGAGCCCGTGGAGTTGTTCTCCCGGCACGGCGGAAGTAGCCCTTTCGGCTGCACCTGGCGTTGTTCTGGTCACCGTCGAGCAGTGTGGGCCGAAGTGATTGGTGGGCGTCCGGCCTCAGGTACAGCCCTGCGACGCGAGCCGAGGACCGCGTCAGAACTTGCGGGGCGGTCGTTGCGTTGATGCAGTGTGGCCACTGCGGAGGCCGAGCTGGTCGAGTCGATGGTGGCGTTGCTGGCGGCTCGCAGGGTCTCCGCGACGGGCGGGGGGAGCGGGACCGAGCGCTTGGCGAGGATGTCAGAGGGGGACACCCAGACGACATCGCCGTGGGGCGGGGTGGCCAGGCCGGACTCCACGTCGTTGTGAGCTCGTCGGGACAGTGCCCGGGCGGGGCCGATGAGGTTGGAGTTGTCGGCCTTCTCGGCGACGACGGCGGCGAGCTCGGATCCGGCCTCGACGGCGCGCAGGGTCGCGGCCACGGCCTGCCAGGCCCCCGGGCGTCCGGCGATCACCTCGGGGCTGGCGAGGGTCGTCTTGTCGTGGGTGAGCTGGCGGTACGCGGCGCGGACCTCCGCGGCCGCGCGTGCCAGCGGCTCCTCGAGGTGGGCACCTGGCAGAGCGAGGTCACCCCAGCGACTGGCCAGGTTGCTCCAGGACCGCCCTGCGTCGGCGATGGCGGGGACGAGGCGGTCGGAACGCTCGAGCACGCCGACGGTCGCGGCCGCGTTGACCAGGACGATGCTCGCGCCGGCGATCAGCCCCTGGGTGCGGGTGATGAGCAGGATGTTGGACGGTGCGAGATCTCGTGCCAGGGCGCGGTGGGTCTGGATGTCCCAGTTGGCCAGCGCTTGCGCCAGCCGACTGGGGTCGTCGACGGGTCGCACCGCCTCGCCGGCAAGGGCTTGGGTGAACCGGTCGGTCAGGTAGCTGCGGGCGGTGTTCTCGCAGGCGGACATCCGGTCGACCCAGACACCGGTGGGGGCGATCGCGTAAGGGGAGTGGTGCTGTGCCAGGTGGATCCGGCGTCCGGCGCTTCGGGCGTCGTTGACGCGGTCGCGGCCGTGCTCGTGGAGCGCGACGTTAACGGCGTGGGCGGTGAGGTAGAGGCCGTGCATGATCCGGGTGCGTGCTGCTTCGAGGTCGCGGTGAGCTTCGGGCTGCTCGTGGGGGATCTCGGCGCCGTAGCGGCGGACCAGGGCCGCGGCGTTGAGGAAGGTCTGGGTCATCTGGTCGATGCGGGGGCTGGTCGGGCCCTGGCCAGGCCAGGCTGTCCGGCCGGAGAGGCTGGTCTCGATGGTGGCGGCCTGGGCGGAGAGGCTGGTGATGGGCTGGTCGCGCTCGTCGACGCCGGGACGTCGACCGGGCAGCGATGCCCACAGGTCCTCGGCGGCCGCGACCATTGTCGGCCAGCTGCGCAGCAGGGTGCCGGCAGCGTCGCCGTCGACGTCCATGAGGAGCTGACGTGCGAGGTAGTCGACGTCGAAGAGCATCTCGCCGACGCTGCGCACGTCGCGCGAGGTCATCGGGATCTGGTTGACGTCGAAGAGCGCCTCGTCGATGTCGGCGTACGCCAGGCGTAGGTCAGTAGCCAAGGCCGCGGGCTTCCCGGATGAGGTCGCACAGGTCGACGACCAGCTGGGACCCGTGCACCAGGTCGGGCCGGTGCAGCGGCAGGGGACGGGTCAGCTCCTCGGCCTCGGTGAGCAGCTGCAGCGGCATGCGCTCCTCGAACTCCTCGGCCGCGTCGACGTCGGGCAGCACGTAGTCGTCGGGCAGCAGGGCACTGGCCTGGGAGTGCGCGAGGTAAACGCCGAGTCCGAGGTCGTGCAGCGGCGAGTCGGCGGTGGCCCTGTCGGCGTCGCTCCATACCTGGTTGGCGGCTTGGTGCAGCAGGAGGGCGATCGAGCCGAGGCGGTCCCAAGTGCCGTCAGCGTTGAGGGTGTCCACGGGTGTTCCTTTCGGTCGGAGGTCGGTCTGGCCCATGAACCCACGTCCGGGTCGGTCCTCGCTCCGCTGAGAGGGGGGCTGTGGATAACTCGGGGTCGTGTCGGCGGCTGGGCACAAACTGGTCTCGTTCGCCTATGTCGTTCCGCGGTCGCCGGACGATCACCGCGAGCAAAGTCAAGAGATTCGCACTAGTGCTGACAGATGGAGGAGGGTCGTGATGATGAGGTTCCCGATGACCGTGCTGAGGGTGGTGACGCTGGCGCCGGCGCTGCTGGTGAGCTTCGTCCTCACAGTGGTGGTGTGCGCCCTGCTCCCGCCGGCCCTTGGCCTGGTGGCGTTCCTGGCCGCAGCGGGGCTTCTCGTTGCGCTGGCGATCGGCCAGCTCGAGGTGCCGGGGATCGCGGCACTGACCAGGTCGCGTCCCGCGACCGCAGCTGAGCTCCAGGTGATGGCGCCCGTGCTCGCCGATCTGGGCGGCGTCGGCGTCGACCTCGACGCGCTGTTCGTACGCCGGCGTCAGGGTCCGAGCACCCCGGTGGCTGTGGCGATCGCGGATCGCGCGGTCGTGGTCACACCCGGACTGGTCGATGCGGTGTACCGCGGGGGAGTTACCGCTGCGGAGGCGGCCGCCACGATGGCTCATGCCGTCGGCCGACGGCGAGCGATCCGGCCGCGGCTGGAGCTCGCTGTGCTGGCCGCGACGACGCCGTGGCGGCTGGTGGTCGCGACGTTCCGCGGCGTGGGCAGGGCCTTCGCCTGGCTTCCGTTCATGCGGTTGGCGTGGACGCTGCGGGGTGTCGTCGGGGTGATCTGCATCGTGCAGTCGGTCGCTGAGGGCCGGGCGGCGCCGGGGATCTTGGGCGGCGCGGTGATCGCCCTGACCTACCTGGTGCCGCCGGCCGGCCGGCGGATTGAGGCACGCTCGGAGGCCGCGGCCGACCAGCTGGTGGTCTCCCTCGGACTGGGCTCCGTGCTGGCTGGTCTGCTTCGGCGTCATGGGCATCCGATGACGCTCGAGCGGGTGCAGCGCCTGGAGACGGTCGTTGAGCAGCCTGGGCGGTCGCGGCTGCACCTGGTGCACGGCTGACGAGTTCTCTCGTGCCGCTACAGGTCCGCGGGCTACTCGTCGTCCTGGAAGCCGGACGTGGAGTGGTGCACGCAGCCGCGGCCGTTGCCCTGGTGCGGCTTGTGGTTCATGCACGGCAGCGACCCCAGTTTGTGGGAGCAGTCGACCCAGCGGACCGTCGTGCGGCCGGGGCTGCGGCTGGTGTCCGCTGATGCGAGTGCGGTAGCCATCGCGGACACTCCTAGCGGCGCGGGCCGCGGCGGCGGCCGAGCTGGGGTCGCTGGTAGGCGGCCGTGTCGGTGTGGTCGTGCTGGCGGCCGGATTGGTGGACCTGCGCGATCTCGGCGTCGGGGGAGGGGCCGGTGTCGGCGGCCGCGGCCAGGGCAGCGGCCTCCTCGGTGGCCCTGATCTCCTCGGCGCGCTGCCGGGCCTCTTCCTCGAGCGCGGCTTCCTCGCGAGCGGCGTCACTCATGTGAACTCCTATGGATCCCGTGGACCGGCACCGGCTGCGCAAGTCCTTGGTCTCCTAAGTGCGGGCCAGGGGTGGGAGCGATCACTTCGGCTGATCCGTGTTTGCGCCCCGGGCCGCTCAGGCCGGCTGATCAGGCGGACTGGGCAAGCAGTGTGGCGCCGAGCAGCCGCGCGGTGTGCTCGAGGAAGGTCAGGGATCCGTTGGTGCCCGGCCTGTCACAGGTTGGCGCCCGGCCTGTCGCAGCACGGGTGGGTGTCGAAGCCCTCGTCGACGACGATGCGGTGCAGCTGGCCACCGCAGGCACGGCATCGCTGGCCGGCGTGGGTGGGGCAGTGGTCGACCGCCACGGCGTAGGGCAGGCATGCCGCCGGCGTCGGTGGGCTCACCTGGTGGTCACGGTCCTAGACGGTATGTAGCGACCCGGTCGCTGTGACGGGGTTGCGGGCCGGGGCCTCACTCACGAGATTCGTGGGTTACCGAGCAGGGGCCGCCTGCTCGGCCTATCCGACATTCGTGGGAGGCCCCGGTGTTCACCGAGCGTACGAGCGTAGGGCTCGACGTGCACGCACGATCGGTCGTCGCAGCAGCGATCGACGGCGTCACGGGCGAGCTCCTCCAGACCCGACTCACCCCTTCGCATGAGCACATCCGTTCCTGGCTTGGCGACCTGCCGGGCCCAGTAGCGGTGGCCTACGAGGCGGGCCCTACTGGATTCGGACTGTCCCGGTCGCTGGCTGCAGCGGGGATCAGGTGCGAGGTCGTCGCGCCGAGCAAGCTCCAGCGTCCCAGCGGTGACCGCGTCAAGACCGACGCGAAGGACGCGGTGCACCTGGCAAGGTTGCTACGGCTGGACGAGTACACCTCGGTGTCGATCCCGAGCATCGACCAAGAGCATGCCCGTGACCTGGTCCGCGCCCGCGAAGATGCACGTGGCGACCTGATGCGTGCCCGTCACCGGCTGTCCAAACTTCTGCTGCGCCAGGGCATCGTCTACTCCGGTGGACAGGCTTGGACCGAGGTCCACGACGTGTGGCTACGCCGCCAGCGCTTCGATTCGTCGGCGCTGCAGATGACCTACGAGTCCGACTACGACGCGGTCCTGACGGTGAAGGCGCGCCGTGACCGACTCGACGAGGCGATCGCGGTGATGGCGGCGAACAGCGAGTTCACCCCGATCGTGCGGCGCCTGGGCTGCCTGCGTGGTGTCAGCAACCTGACCGCGCTCGCGCTCGCCGTCGAACTCGGCGACTGGCACCGATTCACGGGCAACACCATCGGTGCGTTCGTCGGCCTGGTCCCATCCGAGTACTCCTCCGGACAGTCACGGGTGCAGGGCTCGATCACCAAGACCGGCAACACCCACGTCCGCCGACTGCTCGTCGAGGCGGCCTGGCACCACCGAGCCCGCTACGTCGTCGGCAAGACCATGCGCGACCGATGGGAACTCGCCTCACCCGCAGCCCGTGCCCGCGGCGACGCCGGCAACCGTCGGCTGCACGCGCGTTGGAACGCCTTCCGTGAGCGCCGCAAGCGGCACGTGGTCGCCAACGTCGCGATCGCCCGCGAGCTGGCCGGTTGGTGCTGGTCCTTGGCCGTGCTCGAGGAGTAGGCCCACCCCACAAGCCGCTTCGTCGACCAGCGCGGTGGAAGCAGCGCGTGGAGCGACCCGCGAGACACCTATGAGCAGCTCAGCCCGGCTGTGCGACGCCCGACCCTAGACACGCGGTCCGCTCCTGCCGAACACCCCGTCCTGCGGTAACCAACCCGCGCATATCAGTCTGACCGCGCGTCGCCAACGACACGCTCACCGCCGGCCAGGCCGACGAAGCAGAGGCGCCCGCCCCCACCAACGGGGACGGGCGCCTCACCCTGCCTCTTGACAGGAAGCCGCTACATATCAGTTGTACCCGGCCATCAGGTTGGTAGCAGCCGGCTGATCGGCGGCTTACCTCCGAGTGCGCTGTGGCGGCGTTCAGTGTTGTAGTGCTCGAGCCAGGGCGCAAGGGCGGCTACTCGCTCGTCGTTGCTGGCGAAGGCGCGACGGTAGGCCCACTCGGTGGTCAGGGTCCGGTTGAGGCGCTCCACCTTCCCGTTCTGCCAGGGACAGTGCGGCTTGATGAACCTCTGCTTGATGTCGTGCTCGGCGCATACGGCACGTAGCGACCATCGGTAGGCCCAGGCGTTGTCTGTCATCAGACGCTCGATCCGGGTGATGCCATGGGCTGCGAAGTAGTCGATCGCGCGCTCGAGGAACGCGGCGCAGGTCGGGCCCTTCTCGTCAGGCAGCACCTCGCTGTAGGCCAGGCGGGAGTGGTCGTCGACGAGTGAGTGAACGAAGTCGAACCCGACCTTGGTGTTGCGATCGCGCATGATCGACCCGGCTCCGCGGCCGTGAGCCTTCCAGCCGCCGCCGGCGGGGATCTTGCCGAGCTTCTTGACATCCATGTGGACCAGCTCGCCAGGCCGCTCTCGCTCGTAGCGGGTCGCGGTCTGCTTCGAGGATCGGATCACCTCGCCGGTGATCGGATCCAGCTCGCGAAGGTAGGGCACGTGGTGGCGGCGCAGGATCCGCGACACTGTGCGGGCAGGAACGCCGACCTTCGCTCCGAGGACATCGGGTCCGTCGCGATGCTCGGCACGCGCGGTGAGAACCTTCTGCTCGACCTCGTTGCTGGTCTTGGTGGGCATCGAGTGGGGGCGTGAGGAGCGGGTGGCCAGGCCGTCTTCGCCTTCGGCGGTGTAGCGGTCGATCCAGGTCTTCACGCACTTGCGGGACACGCCCATCGCCGCAGCGATGTGGGCTTGTTTCCAGCCTGCTTGGTGGCGTTGGACGATCAGGCGCCGACCGTGAACGGTCAGCCGGGCACTACCGTGGGACACGAGAACCTCCGGGTTGGAGTGGGCCTTAGACAAGCCACATCCCATTCGGAGGTTCTCGTTCGTTCAACCAGGCTCGCCGCTACCAACGTCCTGGCCGGGTACACCTGATATGTAGCGGCTTCCTGTCAAGAGGCAGGGTGAGGCGCCCGTCCCCGTTGGTGGGGGCGGGCGCCTCTGCTTCGTCGGCCTGGCCGGCGGTGAGCGTGTCGTTGGCGACGCGCGGTCAGACTGATATGCGCGGGTTGGTTACCGCAGGACGGGGTGTTCGGCAGGAGCGGACCGCGTGTCTAGGGTCGGGCGTCGCACAGCCGGGCTGAGCTGCTCATAGGTGTCTCGCGGGTCGCTCCACGCGCTGCTTCCACCGCGCTGGTCGACGAAGCGGCTTGTGGGGTGGGCCTACTCCTCGAGCACGGCCAAGGACCAGCACCAACCGGCCAGCTCGCGGGCGATCGCGACGTTGGCGACCACGTGCCGCTTGCGGCGCTCACGGAAGGCGTTCCAACGCGCGTGCAGCCGACGGTTGCCGGCGTCGCCGCGGGCACGGGCTGCGGGTGAGGCGAGTTCCCATCGGTCGCGCATGGTCTTGCCGACGACGTAGCGGGCTCGGTGGTGCCAGGCCGCCTCGACGAGCAGTCGGCGGACGTGGGTGTTGCCGGTCTTGGTGATCGAGCCCTGCACCCGTGACTGTCCGGAGGAGTACTCGGATGGGACCAGGCCGACGAACGCACCGATGGTGTTGCCCGTGAATCGGTGCCAGTCGCCGAGTTCGACGGCGAGCGCGAGCGCGGTCAGGTTGCTGACACCACGCAGGCAGCCCAGGCGCCGCACGATCGGGGTGAACTCGCTGTTCGCCGCCATCACCGCGATCGCCTCGTCGAGTCGGTCACGGCGCGCCTTCACCGTCAGGACCGCGTCGTAGTCGGACTCGTAGGTCATCTGCAGCGCCGACGAATCGAAGCGCTGGCGGCGTAGCCACACGTCGTGGACCTCGGTCCAAGCCTGTCCACCGGAGTAGACGATGCCCTGGCGCAGCAGAAGTTTGGACAGCCGGTGACGGGCACGCATCAGGTCGCCACGTGCATCTTCGCGGGCGCGGACCAGGTCACGGGCATGCTCTTGGTCGATGCTCGGGATCGACACCGAGGTGTACTCGTCCAGCCGTAGCAACCTTGCCAGGTGCACCGCGTCCTTCGCGTCGGTCTTGACGCGGTCACCGCTGGGACGCTGGAGCTTGCTCGGCGCGACGACCTCGCACCTGATCCCCGCTGCAGCCAGCGACCGGGACAGTCCGAATCCAGTAGGGCCCGCCTCGTAGGCCACCGCTACTGGGCCCGGCAGGTCGCCAAGCCAGGAACGGATGTGCTCATGCGAAGGGGTGAGTCGGGTCTGGAGGAGCTCGCCCGTGACGCCGTCGATCGCTGCTGCGACGACCGATCGTGCGTGCACGTCGAGCCCTACGCTCGTACGCTCGGTGAACACCGGGGCCTCCCACGAATGTCGGATAGGCCGAGCAGGCGGCCCCTGCTCGGTAACCCACGAATCTCGTGAGTGAGGCCCCGGCCCGCAACCCCGTCACAGCGACCGGGTCGCTACATACCGTCTAGTCGCGTCGCTGACGCAGCAGTGCGGCGGTCTGTTGCCACAGCGCTTGCTCGAGGTGCGCCGGCGCCGTACGACCGAGCGCCTGGTAGGCCGCCGCCTTGAGCAGATGCTGACCCGACGCCGAGGACTCGTTCGTCGACGCCACGGGCGTAGCACCACCGGGCCAGCGTCTTCGCGGCCGTCGTCGGCTGCTCGTCCATGACCGTGTCTCCCTCTCAGCAGGTGCCCCATAGGCCGCGCTCAGCGCCCTGGGCATCGTCGGCGGCCGTGGAGTACGACTCTTCGCGGGCGAGCGCCTGGTCGGCTTCGTCGCGGCGGGCGGCACCGCCGGCCAGGAGCTCGCGGGCTACGTCGTGGCCGGCGTGGTCGACGTATCGCAGCAGCCGGTCGTAGCGGTCGCGGTTGGGCTGGGCGGTGCCGTGACGAGCTCGACGGTGCTGCCGACCGGCGCGAGCTCCTCGAGCATGTCGGTTGCCTGGTCGGCGTAGCACTCGGCCGGCTCCGGCGGGTGGGCGACTTCGGGGGCGTCGATCCCCAGACGCCGTATGCGGCCGAGCTGGCGTCCGCCGGTGGTCTCGACGCGGATCGTGTCGCCGTCGAGGACCGCAGTGACACGGACCTGGGTGGTCTCGCCCTCGCCGGGGTCGTGGCCTGTCTGGGCTCGGGGCAAGGCGGCCTTGATGCCGCCGACTGTCAGCGCGAGGATCGCGGCCGCGGCCAGACCGATCAGGGCCCTCACCTAGCGACCCTCAGCTGCGCCCGCTCGCCGGCGCCAGGGATCGCACGCTGCTGCTCGCGCAGCCCGGGGGAGCGGTAGCCGCTCTCGGGGACCTGCTCGTCGACGTCGACCGGGCCGGCTTGTGTGCTGGCGGGCTGCTCGGGGAGATCTGCGGTGATCTTCGCGGCCAGGTCCCGCAGCGGCGGGGTCTTCTCGATGCGCCGGGTCGCCTGCAGCACCGTGGTGTGGTCGCGGCCGAAGTGGCGGGCGATCGTGGGCAGGCTGTGGCCGTGCTGGCGGGCGGCGGTCATGGCCACTGCACGGGCATCCGCGGCCACCCGGCTCCGGTCGGCACTCAGGAGGACCTCGGGTGTGGTGTTGAAGGCCGCGGCGGCCGCCACCACGGCGTGCTCGACCGGGCCATCGGGCTGGAACGTCGAGGCCGGCGGCTGCTGGTGGAGATTGACCATGTTCTCTTCGCCTCGGGGGAGGCGGGCGGTGTAGCGGCTGTTGACGTGCCCGCTCACCCGGGCAGCGGCATCGGCCAGCCGTGGCCGTTCAGCGGTGCGGCGGACCGCATGGATCACCGAGCCGTGGTCCTTATTGAAGTGCTCGGCGATCGCCGGCAGGGACAGGCCGGTCTCCCGGGCGGCGGTCATGGCCACCGCCCGGGCATCGCTGACCGGTCGGCTGCGCTCGGCGCTGAGGATCGCTTCCGGGGTGGTGCCGAACATCGGCGCTGCGGCGTTGATGGCCAGCTCGCACACCGCGGCAGGGCCAGTTGCCGACGCCACAGGCATGGTCTGGTCGACCTGGACGGCCAGCACCGTCACCAGGGATCGCAACTGCTCGGCATCGAGCGGTGCGATCAGGTCGGCGACCTTGTCGTGCTGGCCGCGGCCGGCCGCGTCGAGAACGAGGCCCGCCAGCTGGCGGCCGCCCTGGTCGAGGTCCATGGCTCCCCCTACCGGCCCGGGGATCTAGGCCCCGGGAGCGAAGGGCTCAGGACCGGGTCCCGGCTCTGCTCGGCCATCCACCGGCGGGCGTTTTCGGTGATCTCGCTGGCGATCCTGGCCGACTCCCGGGCGCTGGCCGCGGCGTGGTCGACGACATTGCCGAGCAGGCGTACGTCCTCGTCGGCGCGGCCGAGCTCCTTGCCGGCGGTCGCAATGCTCCGCTCCAGGCTGACCGGCTCCAGCAGGCCCACCGCAGTCACGTCCCGGCTGGCTTGGTGGGCGGTCTCGACGTGCTGGGCGGCCAGCTGGGCGATGGGCTTGGCCAGGGCGACCATCTCGCCTACGACCGCGATGCGCGGCTTGAGTTGGGCGACCTCGCTGGCGATAACGGGATCGGAAGTATCGGCCAGGTCGAGGAGGGTGCGGGCGTCGGTGACCGACTGCGATGCGCGGTTGAGGTGTCCGAACAGTTCGCGGGTGAGGTCGGGCATGTCGTTGCACCTCGTGTGCAGCCGTCCCAGGTGCTCGCCGGCGGCCTCGAGGTAGAAGGAGCCGCGCTCGGACAGCTTGGCCTTGGCCGAGCCGAGCTCGGCGTCGTCGAGCACACGGAGCGCAGATCCGATCGTCTCTTGGAGCTCCTCCACTACCCAGCGGGCCCTGCTCACGGCCTGCTCGGCCGCGAAGACGGCGTCGGCGGCGCTCAGGGTGGTGTCGGTGGTCATGCCGGCTCACCGCCTCCGGTCTCGGGCGGGGGAGCGGTGGGAGGCGGCAGAACCTCGCGGAGTCGATCGAGCGCGGCCAGCGCCTGCTCGAGGTGTGCGCGGACGTCCTGAACCGGGTCACGGTCGGCCGCGGCGGACGGGGAATCGGTGGGCGTGCTCACGGGCAGCTCCTTGGTGGACCGGGGTCATCTCTCAGTCACCAAAGGAATGTCGACCCGTCGGGGCGATCACCCGACGCAAATAGATCTCAGGGCGGTGTCAGCCTGGCTGGGTCAGGGCCGGTCCCAGGGCATCGACTCCTGGCCGTCGTCGACGCCCTGGCTGATGATGTGCGCGGTGGCGTTCCGCGCGGCGCGGACGAGGGTGTAGCCGCCGCGGTGGTCAGGCGGGGTCTCCTGCAACTTGGCGTACAGGAGTCAGCATCTGTTCGGCGGCGTCGGTCACGGGTTCCGAGAGTAGGGCCGCAGCTCGTGGTGATCGCGCCAGGCCCGGTCGCCGTCGTCGAACTGGACCGTCCATTCGTCGGGGGAGGTCCGTTCGACGATCGTGGCGGGCACCCAGGCCGTCGGAGCGTCGCGGTGAAGGCCGCCGAGGACCTCAACGCGCGAGCCGTCGGCGAAGGGGTTGTGGGATCCCAGGTACTCGGTGACGCTCTCCTCGAGCGGAGTGGGGCCGCCCTGGGGTGCGGCGTTGACCCACTGCTCGAGCGCGTCCGTCCGGGCCCAGCGCAGAGCGAGGCCCGCGACGGAGTTTGCCTCAGTTGGCACGGCCGTTCTCCTCGCCTTGGCGGTACATCGTGTGGGCGCGCTCGTGGCTGATGTGTCCGTTGACGTCGGTGCCCTCGGTCCACAGTTGCTGGCGGTAGCCGTCGCCCTCAGGGGTGGCACCGACATAGCTTGGGATCGACCCGTCCGGGAACGGCGCGTAGGTGGCTGAGATGCCCCGTTCGCCCTTCACCACGGCGTCCAGGGAGAAGGTCAGTGCGCGCGGGTAGTGGCGGCGCACCCAGATCTCGGCCCGACTCCAGACAGCGTCGTAGGCATCCCGATCGCCGCGGCCGTCGTTGGCCTCAACGGCCGTGCGGTAGGCGTGCCAGATGTAGTAAGCCTCGCGGTCCTTCGCGCGGTTCGCGATGATCGCCTGGAGGCACCCACACTCCTCGCCGTTGTCATGGTGGAAGCCGATGCAGCGGTCGTCCCTGCAGCCACACTCGTCTCCGCGCCACTCGGTCTCCGGTACCCAGCGACGGTAGCCCGCATCGTCGGTGCCTTCCTTGAGCCACCCGCCGTAGGCGATCCAGTCGCGCACGGTGATGCCTGTCGCCGCGAGGATGCGGCGGGCTTCACTGTTGAGCTTCGTCATCGGCGATCTCCGTGGTCGAATGGGATAAGGACAGTCTGGTAGCGGGTCCGACACTGCTCTGGGTTTTCCACAGGGGCTGCTCGAGTTCGGTGTCAGGACGTTCGCTTGCGTGGCGCCCGGCTGCAAACGCCGCATCCACTGCTGCGCGGGTCCGCTCGGTACTGCTGGGCATGAGATGCGTGTAGGTACGCAGGGTGAAGCCCGGGTCGCTGTGGCCGAGGTACTCCGACACCGCACGAATCGATTCGCCAGCGTCCAGGAGAACCGACGCGTACCAGTGGCGTAGGGCGTGCATGCCGTTATCTCGCGATTGCTCGATGCCAACGACGGCTTGGCCGGGCCTCCACAGGCGTGTGTTGAAGTAGTTGCGGTTGAGTGCGGAACTCTCGCGGGTGGTGAGTATGAGTCCTGCGCTCGTCTTGCTGTCCGCCTCGGGCACTCCCCATGGAAGTGTGATCATCCGTCGCGGGTAGGTCGCGAGATGGCTGCTGAGTTCCGTCGCGACGCTCTGAGGCAACGGGACCGTTCGGGTCTTGTCGCCCTTTGGGAGGCCGAAGACCAGTCGGTTACCTCCGAACACCTTGACCTGCCGCCTGATCTCCACAACTCCGCGGAGGAAGTCGACATCCTCGGCTGCGAGCCCGAATACTTCGCCTTGACGTAGGCCCAGCCCCGATCCCAACGTGACCGCAATCCTGTACTGCGGCGGAAGCGCGTCGTGCATGGAGGAGACCCATTCGGTCGGCCAAGGCACCACCTTGCGGCGCGAGGTGGCAGGGCGTGTCACGGAACTGGCCTTGCACGGATTCTTAGCAATCAGGTCGTCGTCGACCGCAGCCGAGAAGATGGCAGAGACGTTGGAGAAGATGACGCGCCGATAGGTCTCGGCCATCTCCATCGACCGGAGCAGCTTCTGGATCGTCGACGGTTTGATCTTCCGCAGCTCGAGGTGGCCCAGTGTCGGGAACACATGAAGCCGTAGTCGCAGCTCGGTCGCTTCGTACGTCAGCGGACTGAAGGTCCGGCTTTCCAGCCATTCCTCGGCATAGGCCCGAAACGACATCCTGCCAGCGTCCACATCGAGATAAGTGCCCCTGAGCTTGTCCGCCTCGACAGTGTTGCGGAATGCGGCCGCCTCGGCTTTGCGCCTGAAAGTCTTGCGGCGCTGCCGCCCCTCGGGATCGCGGTAGTTGACGACGTACCGAGGGCTGCCGTCATCGGCTGGCCTGCCGGAACTAATGCTGGCCATGGCTGTCCTCCACGCAGTCCCGCGCAGGCACAAGGTGCGCTGAAGCGCTCCTCCTCGCTAGGGACAATGGAACCGATGCCCGGCCAGACCTAGAACCTGACGCGATCACGGATTCTCTTCGAGTTGAACCGTCCAGTTGATGACGGTTGCTGCTCGCCAGCGCAGGTGTTTGCCGACACGGAAGCCAGCGGGACCGTATCCCGTCGTACGCCAGGAGTAGATCGTCTGCTTGGTGACGCCCAGGTACGACGCGACATCGTCGATATCCCACAGCTCCTGCGCGTCGACGAGCCTGGGTGACCGGCCGCGGGCGGTTCCGCGACGTCGCGGGCCAAAGATTCCCGCTTCGGCAGCCGGCACGTTCGAGTTCGTTGCCATCATCAAGCCCCTCCTTGCGGCGCTGACGGACGTTAGGTCTACGGGCACCTATGTCCGACGTCGGCCCGGGAGCGATCAAGCTGGCGGAAGGGTGATGGCGCTCAGCTGAATCTCCCCAGTTCTGCTCACTGAAATTCCCCACCCCGTGGCTCCACCAGAAGCGGGTGGGGCTCCTTCGAAGATGGCGGTCTCTGACCACCAGCCATCTCACGAAGGAGCCCTCGCTTCCCATGCTGACACGGGAGGAAGACATCGACGCTCACGCGTTGCGCCGGCAGGGCTGGACGATCTCTGCGATCGCCCGGCACCTGGGCCGGGACCGCAAGACCATCCGCGCCTACCTCGACGGCGAGCGGGTCGCCGGGGAACGGAAGCCCGCCGACGACGACCCGTTCGAGCCGTACCTCGACTACGTCCGCGCACGTCTGACCGAGGACCCGCACCTGTGGGCGGTGACGTTGTTCGACGAGGTCACCGCGCTGGGCTACGACCGGTCGTATCCGACGTTCACCCGCCAGATCCGCACCCGGGATCTGCGGCCGCACTGCGAGCCCTGCAGCGCGACGAAGGGCCGGGCGAACGCGCCGATCGAGCATCCGCCGGGTGAGGAGACCCAGTGGGACTGGCTCGAGCTCCCCAACCCGCCAGCGGCCTGGGGATGGGGCAAGAACGCGCACCTGCTCGTCGGCGCGCTGGCCCACTCCGGCAAGTGGCGCGGCCAACTGGCTCCGACCGAGCAGCAGCCGCACCTGATCGCCGGACTCGACGCCGTCGCCCGCAAGCTGGGTGGACTGACGAAGAAGTGGCGCTTCGACCGGATGACCACGGTGTGCCACCCGGAGTCGGGCAAGGTGACCGCGACGTTCGCCGCGGTGGCCAAGCACTACGGCGTCCAGATCGCGATCTGCCCGCCGCGACGCGGGAACCGCAAGGGCGTGGTCGAGAAGTCCAATCACACCGCCGCGCAACGCTGGTGGCGCACCCTGCCCGACGACGTCACCATCGAGGAAGCCCAAGCCTCCTTGGACCGTTTCTGCGAGCTGCGTGGTGATGCCCGGCTGCGTCCATCCGCCGTCGACGGCCGAGCCAGCGTGCTCACGGTCGCCGAACGCGAACCACTGGCGCCGGTGCCGGCCACGCCGTTCCCCGCCACGATCCGCGAGGACCGGACGGTGTCGGCGCAGGCACTGGTCGCCTGGCGCGGGAACTTCTACTCCGTCCCGCCCGAGCTGGCCCGAGCCCAGGTCGTCGTGTCCCAGCGCCTCGGCGACCCGCACGTCGACATCGCCACCAGCAGCGGGATCGTGATCGCCCGCCACGAGCTCGCACCCGACGGCGCCGGGGTGATGGTCCGCGACCACGGCCACGTGATCGCGCTCGAGCAGCTCGTCCTGGCAGGCCACGACACCTCCCGCCCGCACCGCCGCAAGGAACGCATCCCACCCGGCCCCGCGGCCCTGGCGGCCGCCGACGTCCTGCGCGCTCGCCAGCAACCCGACGACCTCACCGCCACCGCCGCTTCCAGCGACGACGTGGTGATCGACCTGTCCAAGTACGACCGAGCAGCAACCGGAAGGAACACCCTCACATGACCGACTCCCTGACCGTGCCGATGAACGGTACGCAGGCCAGCCTCTACCAGCAGCTGCGCGGCCACCTCGCCGCCTTGAAGCTAACCGCGGCCGCCGAACACCTCCCCGGCGTGCTCGCCCAAGCAGAAGCCGAAGAGTGGTCGATGACCGCGACGCTCGAGCACCTGCTCGCCCGTGAGGTCGAAGCCACCGAAGCCCGCAGGCTCGCCGGCCGACTCCGGTTCGCATCCCTGCCGACCCCGGCCACGTTGGCCGACTTCGACTTCGACGCCGCCCCCGGCGTCGACAAAAAGCTCGTCGAGGAGCTCGCGACCTGCCGCTACCTCGACACCGCGACCAACGTCTTGTTGATCGGACCGCCAGGTGTCGGGAAGACCCATCTCGCCGTCGGGCTCGGCAGGGCTGCGGCCGAAGCCGGCTACCGCACCTACTTCACCACCGCCGCCGACCTTGCCGCCCGCTGCCACCGCGCCGCCATCGAAGGACGCTGGGCCACCACGATGCGGTTCTTCGCCGGCCCCACCCTCCTCGTCATCGACGAGCTCGGCTACCTGCCGCTGCCCGGCGAAGCCGCCTCCGCGCTGTTCCAGGTCGTGTCCCAGCGCTACCTCAAGACCAGCATCGTGCTGACCACCAACCGCGGCGTCGCAGGCTGGGGCGAAGTGCTCGGCGACACCACCGTCGCCGCCGCCATGCTCGACCGGCTGCTGCACCGCTCTGTGGTGCTCAACCTGGACGGCGACTCCTACCGACTCCGCGACCACCACGCCAAGAACGAAGCACTCCGTCACGCCGCGACCGGCACCCGCCGACCGCTACAGTGACACCGCCCAGGGTGGGGAACTTAGATGAGCGACCCTGGGGAATTTCGGCGAGCGCCATCAAGGGATCTCACAGAACCCCGGCCGAGCCACTCGTGCGCAGTTCGCAGCATCGCCCGAAGCGACGGTCGTGAATCGCGCGATCAGGCTGCGCCGAGACTGCCCGGGGGCCGCGCGTGGCGAGAGCCACGGATCGAGACTGCCGGAAGGTAAGCCTTCCGCGATTTGTACCGGATTTGTAACCGACGAGCGGCTAACAACAGCAAACGCCGCCGAGTGACCAAAGGGTCGCTCGGCGGCGTTTGTGCAGGTCAGCGGCTGTTCCTTGCGGTCATTCGGCGTTGCTGAACGACCGCAGCCGGAGGCCCGGTTAGATGTCGTAGTACAGCTCGAACTCGTGCGGGTGCGGCCGCAGCTGCACCGGAGCGATCTCGTTCTCCCGCTTGTACGACGTCCACGTGTCGATCAGGTCGGGCGTGAACACGCCGCCGACCGTGAGGAACTCGTGGTCCGCCTCGAGCGCGTCGAGCACGGCGCCGAGCGAGGTCGGCACCTGGGCGATCTCGGCCATCTCGTCCGGCGGGAGCTCGTAGATGTCCTTGTCGACCGGCGCGGGCGGCTCGATCTTGTTCTGGATGCCGTCGAGGCCGGCGAGCATCAGGGCCGAGAAGGCGAGGTACGGGTTCGCCGACGGGTCGGGGAAGCGGGCCTCGACGCGCTTGGCCTTGGGGTTGCTGCCGGTGATCGGGATCCGGATGGACGCCGAGCGGTTGCGCGAGGAGTAGACCAGCGAGATCGGGGCCTCGTAGCCGGGGACCAGGCGGTGGAAGGAGTTCACCGTCGGGTTCGTGAAGGCGAGGAGGGCCGGGGCGTGGGCCAGGATGCCGCCGATGTACCAGCGGGCCATGTCGGAGAGGCCGCCGTAGCCGGTCTCGTCGTAGAAGAGCGGCGAGCCGTCCTTCCACAGCGAGGAGTGCACGTGCATGCCCGAGCCGTTGTCGCCGAAGATCGGCTTCGGCATGAACGTGACGGACTTGCCCTGCTCCCAGGCGGTGTTCTTGATGAGGTACTTGAACTTCATCACGTCGTCCGCGGCCTTGAGCAGCGTGTCGAAGCGGTAGTTGATCTCGGCCTGGCCGGCGGTGCCGACCTCGTGGTGGGCGCGCTCGACGAGCAGGCCGCAGGCCTCGAGGTTCTTGACCATGTCGGCGCGCAGGTCGCTGTAGTGGTCGTAGGGCTCGACGGGGAAGTAGCCGCCCTTGAGACGGGTCTTGTAGCCCTTGTTCTCGCCGTCGTCCTTGCCCGAGTTCCACCAGCCCTCGACGGAGTCGATGTGGTAGTAGCCCTCGTTGACGCCGGTGGAGTACCGGACGTTGTCGAAGATGTAGAACTCCGCCTCGGGGGCGAAGTACGCGGTGTCCGCGATGCCGGTGCTGGCGAGGTAGGCCAGCGCCTTCTTGGCGATGTTGCGCGGGTCGCGCGAGTACGCCTCGCCCGTGATCGGGTCGTGGATGAAGAAGTTGACGTTGAGCGTCTTGGCCTTGCGGAACGGGTCGATGTACGCCGTCGTCGGGTCCGGGTAGAGCTGCATGTCCGACTCGTTGATGGCCTGGAAGCCGCGGATCGAGGAGCCGTCGAAGCCCAGACCGTCGTCGAAGACCGACTGGTCGAAGGACGAGACCGGCACCGTGAAGTGCTGCATGACGCCGGGCAGGTCGCAGAACCGGACGTCGACCAT
The DNA here is from genome assembly GCF_024662235.1 of Pimelobacter simplex. Taxonomy (GTDB): domain Bacteria; phylum Actinomycetota; class Actinomycetes; order Propionibacteriales; family Nocardioidaceae; genus Nocardioides. The sequence goes on along the minus strand of NZ_CP096276.1, from coordinate 2,364,747 downwards.
CTCGACGCCCTCGTCCTTGATGAACTTGAGCAGCTCGTCGCTGTTGTTGAACATTCGTTCGTTCCTCCGTCGCGTGGCTTGCGGACTCCCTGCAACCTATCGAACAGGCAGTTTCCCGACCGTCACCGGTTTGTTTCGGCCGTGTTACAGATCCGGTGCGGTCAGCGGATGTAGAGCATCTCCTGGTACGTCGGCAGCGCCCACAGGTCGTCGGCCACGACGCCTTCGAGGGCGTCCGCGGCGGCGCGGACGTCGCCCATCGCGGTGAGCACCACGTCGCGCAGGTACGCCGCCTCGGCGATGCCGCTGTGCTCGTGGGCGCCGGCGATCGCGCTCTCCAGCGCCGTGATGGCGCCGGTGAGCCGGCCCAGGGGAGCGGTGACGCCCTGGAGCGTGCTGAGGTCGGCCTCGACGCCGGCGGCCTTGAGCGCCGCGACGTTCTGGGCGAGCTCGGTCTGGTAGCGCAGCGCGGTCGGGAGCACGATGGTGCGGGCGATCTCGGCGGTCAGGTTGGCCTCGACGCCGACGGTCATGACGTACTGCTCGACGCCGACCTCGTAGCGCGACTCGAGCTCGGCCTCGCTGAACACGCCGTAGGTCGAGAAGAGCGCCTTGGACTCGGGCGTGAGCCACTCGGGGAGGGCGTCGACGGTGGTCCGGAGGTTCTTCAGGCCCCGCTGCTCGGCCTCGGCGTGCCACTCCTCGGAGTAGCCGTTGCCGTTGAAGATCACCGCGCCGTGCTGCTCGATGATCGTCTTGAGCAGGGCGGCCACGGCGTCGTTGAAGTCGGCGCCCTGGGCGACAGCGGCCTCGATCTCGTTCGCGGCGAAGTCGAGCGCCTCGGCCATGATCGTGTTGATGATGACCATCGGGGCCGCGACCGTCTGGTTGGAGCCGGCGGCGCGGAACTCGAAGCGGTTGCCGGTGAACGCGAACGGCGAGGTGCGGTTGCGGTCGCCGGCGTCCTTGGCCAGGTCGGGCAGGGTGTCGACGCCGACGGACAGGATGCCCTTCTGCTTCGAGCTGGTCGCCTCGCCGCCCTTGGCGATCTGGTCGAAGACGTCGGCGAGCTGGTCGCCGAGGAAGATCGAGATGATCGCGGGCGGGGCCTCGTTGGCGCCCAGGCGGTGGTCGTTGCCGGCCGAGGCGACGGTGAGCCGCAGCAGGCCGCCGTGCAGGTGGACGGCGCGGATGATCGCGGCGCAGAAGACGAGGAACTGCGCGTTGTCGTGCGGGTTGTCGCCCGGGTTGAGGAAGTTGCCCTGGTTGCCGTTGCCGAACGAGAAGTTCACGTGCTTGCCCGAGCCGTTGACGCCGGCGAAGGGCTTCTCGTGGAAGAGGCACTCCAGGCCGTGCTGCTTGGCGATCGAGCGGAACGTGCTCATCAGCAGCTGCTGGTGGTCCGAGGCGAGGTTGGCGCGCTCGAAGACCGGCGCGATCTCGAACTGACCGGGGGCGACCTCGTTGTGCCGGGTCTTGGCGGGGATGCCGAGCTTGAACAGCGCCCGCTCGGTGTCGTGCATGAACGCCAGCACGCGCTCGGGGATCGCGCCGAAGTAGTGGTCGTCGAACTCCTGGCCCTTGGGGGGCTTCGCGCCGAACAGGGTCCGCCCGGCGTTGAGCAGGTCGGGACGCGCGTTGACGAAGCTCGTGTCGATCAGGAAGTACTCCTGCTCGGGGCCGCAGTACGACACGACATTGTCGACGTCCTGGTGACCGAAGAGCGCCAGCACCCGCTGCGCCTGCGCGGCCATCGCCGCCTGCGAGCGCAGCAGCGGGGTCTTGTGGTCGAGCGCCTCACCGGTCATCGAGACGAAGATCGTGGGGATGCACAGGGTGTTGCCGTTGGCGTTCTCGAGGATGTACGCCGGCGACTGGACGTCCCAGCCGGTGTAGCCGCGCGCCTCGAAGGTCGCCCGGATGCCGCCGTTGGGGAACGAGGAGGCGTCGGGCTCGCCCTGGATCAGGGTCTTGCCGGAGAACTCCCAGATCGCGGTGCCGTCGCCGACCGGCTCGAGGAACGAGTCGTGCTTCTCGGCGGTGAGCCCGGTCAGCGGGTAGAAGACGTGCGCGTAGTGCGTGACGCCGCGCTCCATCGCCCAGTCCTTCATCGCGGCGGCGACGAGGTCGGCCACGGCGGCGTCGAGCTTCTCGCCGTTCTGGATGGTCGCGGCGACCGACTTGAAGATCGCCTTGGGCAGGCGCTTCTGCATGACGGCGAGCGAGAACACGTTCGCGCCGAAGATCTCCCCGGTCTTCTCGGCCACGTCGAAGAAGGGGGCCGGGCCCTCGAAGGACTGGGCGTCCTTGATGGCGGCCAGGCGTACGGCGTTCGCGGTCATGCTGTGCTCCTCGGATCGGTCTTCGGAGCGGGACGCTACGGACGAGAACACCTCGGGCCGTTGCCCTTGTGTTTCGGGCATGTAACAAGGTTGCCGCCGGGTGTGGTGCCGGTCACTCCGGACCCTCGCCTACGCTTGCGGCCGTGCCGTCCCCGACCGCGAAGCGCCCTGCCCTGTCGTCCTTCGAGACCGCGTCCTGGGGACGCCGGATCGCCGCGCTGCTGGTCGACTGGCTGCTGTGCACCCTGGCCGTGATCCTGGTCTTCGGGCTCGACGAGTACACCGAGGCCGGCTCGGTCGCCTCGATCCTCGTGCTGCCGGTCTACATCGTCGAGTCGACGCTGCTGACCTGGCTGGCCGGCGGCTCGATCGGCAAGCTGCTCACCGGCCTGTGCGTCGTCCCGGCGGACGGGCACCTGCACCGGCTCAACCCGATCAAGGTGCTGATCCGGCAGATCATGATCGGGCTGGTCATCCCGCCCCTGGTGTTCCGCAACGACGGCCGGGGCCTGCACGACCTCGCCGCCGGTACGTCGACCGTCACCTTCGCGACGCTGCGCACCCTGGTCAAGTAGTCCTGGGCGGGCGCGCGCGGCGCGCCTCGGGCGCCGTGCCGGCTCAGCGACCGCGCAGGTTGCCGCGCATGCCCTTCATCGAGGTCGGGACCGGACCGCGGGGGAGCGGCACCTTGGGACGCTGGGCGTCGAGCGCGCGCAGCCGCTGGCGGATCTCGGTGATCTCGGCCGGCTTGACCTGGCGGCCGAGCTTCTGGACGTGGCGCACCAGCTTGGTCAGGGGGACCTGACCCTCCTCGGAGCCGACCATGATCTCGTGCACGGGGTAGTCGCCGGCGACCCGCTCGTGCTTCTTGTGCTCGCTGGTGAGCAGCGCCTTGAGCCGGCCGGGGTTGCCCTCGCCGACCAGGATGATGCCCGGAGGGCCGACCACGCGGTGGACCATGTCCTGCTGCTTGGTGAAGCCGACGACCTCCTCGATCACCCAGCCGCGGCGCAGCATGGTGAGCGCGCGGGCCGCGGCGCCGACCTGGCCGTCGAGGCGCTTGAACGCCGCCTTCTGGGCGCGGCGGCCGAAGACGATCATCAGGGCCAGGAGGCCGATCAGGAAGGTGCCGATGACGGTCAGCACCATCTTGAAGGCACCGCCGCCGGGCAGCACGAAGTGGAAGAGGGCGAAGCCCAGTCCGCCGAAGAGGAGGAAGGAGCCGAGCATCCACCAGCGGATCGCCGGGTCGACCTCGCGCGACATCCGGTAGGTCTCGAGGATCTGCCGGCGGCGGCTCATGGTGGACGGGTCGACAGGAGTGTTCGACATGGGGTGCTGCAATCTCCTCGGCCGTGGTTCGGGACGTCAGACCGTCGCGGCGTCGCGCGCGGCCATCGCCTGACGATACAGACGTCCGGCGCGGTACGACGAACGGACGAGCGGTCCGGACAGGACTCCCGCGAAGCCGATCTCGTCGGCCTCGGTGGCGAGCTCGACGAACTCCTCGGGCTTGACCCACCGCTCCACGGGGTGGTGACGCGGGCTGGGGCGCAGGTACTGCGTGATCGTGACCAGCTCACAGCCCGCCTCGTGCAGGTCGCGCAGGGCCTGGGAGACCTCCTCGCGGGTCTCACCCATGCCGAGGATGAGGTTGGACTTGGTGACCAGCCCGAAGGCCCGGGCCTGGGTCAGCACGTCCAGGGAGCGCTCGTAGCGGAAGGCGGGGCGGATGCGCTTGAAGATCCGCGGCACGGTCTCCACGTTGTGCGCCAGCACCTCGGGGCGGGACTCGAAGACCTCGGTCAGCAGCTCGGGGCGGCCGTTGAAGTCCGGGATCAGGTTCTCGACCCCGGTGTCGGGGTTGAGGTCGTGGATCGCGCGGACGGTCTCGGCGTAGAGCCAGGCGCCGCCGTCGGGCAGGTCGTCGCGGGCGACGCCGGTGATGGTGGCGTACTTCAGGCCCATGGTCTGCACGGACTCCGCGACGCGGCGGGGCTCGTCGCGGTCGAGGGCCTGGGGCTTGCCGGTGTCGATCTGGCAGAAGTCGCAGCGTCGGGTGCACTGGTCCCCGCCGATGAGGAAGGTGGCCTCGCGGTCCTCCCAGCACTCGAAGATGTTGGGACAGGCCGCTTCCTGGCACACCGTGTGCAGGCCCTCGGACTTCACCAGCTTGTGCAGAGCGGTGTACTCCGGGCCCATCTTCGCCTTGGTCTTGATCCAGGACGGCTTGCGCTCGATGGGGGTCTCGGCGTTGCGGACTTCGAGGCGGAGGAGCTTGCGCCCCTCGGGTGTTGCGCTCACCGGGTCAGCCTACTCCGGTGGCCTCACGGCACGTCGCGCCGCCGGAACCACAGCAGCGAGAGCACCGCGGAGCCGCCCACCGCCGTCCCCGTGTACGCCGCGCCGGAGGCGAACGTGAGGGTCCGCTCCTCGGAGCACGTCGCCCCCGCCATGTCGATGCCCTGCTCGGGCGGGCACGGCGCGTCGACGTAGTACGTCGCCCCGTCGGCGACGACCGCCAGCGTGTTGAGCGCCGGGTCGAACCGGCCGGAGACCCCCAGCACCGCGAGGACGATGCCGCCCACCAGCGCGACGCCGAACAGGATGCCGAGCGTGGCGACCGTGCTGCGGAACAGCATCGTCAGCGCGAAGCCGCACAGCGCCGCCGCGGCGACCACGCCCGCACCGCGCCAGCCCATCTGCAGGCAGTCGAGCAGGACCGCGCCGCCAGAGGGGAGGTCGCGCGAGGCGGCGACCGCGTTGAGCCCGAGCCAGTACGCCGAGAGCACCAGCGCCGACAGCACCAGCGCCACCCCCGTCACCACGATCGCTTTGGCCGCCCACACCCGGGCCCGGCGCGGCTCGAAGAGCAGCTGGTTGCTGACCGACCCGCTGGCCCAGTCGTGGCCGGTGAACGTCGTGCCGAGGACCATCATGAGCAGGCCGAGGATGACGACCAGCGCGATGCCGGAGCCCTGGGTGATCTCGGTGGCGAGGTCGAGGTCGTTGACGTAGAGGTACCAGTCGACCTGGGGCTGGGTCTGCTCGGTGCAGAGGCGCTCGATCTCGGCCTTGTCGGTGCTCTGGATGCCGCCGAAGTTGACCGGGTCGGCGATGCACTGCTCGAGGGACTCGGCGTAGGCCGGATCCTTGCGGTCGCGCTCGACCTGCGCCTTCGCGTCGGCGAGCGCGGCTGCGGAGGGCGGGCGGGTGTCGAGGGTGATCGCGACGCCGACCACGACGGGGACGACGAGCGCGACCAGCAGGAGCACGAGAACCGCGCGGCGTCGTACGAGACGGATGAGCTCGACGCGGAGCAGCCGGGCGAAGGCGCTCATCGGTCCGCCCCCAGCCGCTCGGCGTCGGTGAGCGCGAGGAAGAACGTCTCCAGGTCCGGGCGCAGCGGGGTCAGCTCGGTCAGCCAGATCCCGGCGCCGCTGAGCGTCTGGGTGATCCGGGTGGCGTCCTCGGTCTCGACGCGCACCTCGTGCGGCCGCTCGTGGTCGGCTCCGGCGACGACCACGGCGCTGAGCCCGGCGGCCTGGAGCACGCCCACCGCCCGCTCCGGCTCCGGTACGACGACCCGGTGGGCCGTCGTCGTCCCGAGCAGGTCGTCGACCCGTCCCGAGGCCAGCAGCCGGCCGTTGCCGATGATCGTGGCCGAGGTGCACACCTGCTGCACCTCGGCGAGGATGTGCGAGCTCAGCAGCACGGTGACGCCCGCCTCGCCCAGGCCGCGGATGGTCTCGCGGATCTCCCGGATGCCGGCCGGGTCGAGCCCGTTGGTCGGCTCGTCGAGGATGAGCAGGTCGGGGCGCTTGAGGAGGGTCGCGGCGATGGCGAGCCGCTGCTTCATGCCCAGCGAGTAGGACTTGTAGCGGTCCTTGTCGCGACCGCCGAGCTGGACGGTCTCGAGCGCCTCGTCGACGCGGCCGCGCGGCGTACCGATGGCGTCGGCGAGCAGCTGGAGGTTGAGCCGCCCGCTGAAGTTGGGGGAGAACTTCGGCGACTCCACGACCGCGCCGACCCGGTCGATGACCTGGGGGAGCAGCTCGGGGACCGGCTGGCCGAACAGGCGCATCGTGCCGCGAGTGGGCCGGGCCAGGCCGAGCAGCATCCGGATCGTCGTGGTCTTGCCGGACCCGTTGGGGCCCAGGAAGCCGTGCACCCCGCCGCCGGCGGGCACCGCCAGGTCGAGGTTCTGCACGGCGACGCGCTGTCCGCCGCGGACGGTGCGGAACTCCTTGCGGAGCCCCGTCGTCTCGATGACCAGGTCGCTCACGCGTCCTCCTCAGTCGGCTCTCGAAGGGGGGAGAGCAGGAGGACAGTCTGACCTCAGCGTGCGGGGTAGCTGAGCACCGCCACGCCGACGGGCGGGGGAGTCTTGGCCGGGTCGGGGCGCGGCTCGTAGTCGGGCGTCGCCACGTAGGGCCCCCAGGCGAGCAGCTCGTCGAGGTGGCGTCGTACGGAGGCGACGACCTCGCGCACCGGCACGTCGCGGCCCAGCTCGGCGCTCAGGGAGGTGACGTCGGCGTCGGCGATGCCGCAGGGCACGAAGCGGTCGTACCAGCTCAGGTCGACGTCGCAGTTGAGCGAGAAGCCGTGCATCGCGACGCCGTTGCGGACCCGGATGCCGATGGCCGCGATCTTGCGCTCGCCGCCCCGCTCGTCGGCCTTGAGCCAGACGCCCGTGCGGCCCGGGATGCGCGCGGTCGTGACGCCGAGCTCGGCGCAGACCGCGATGATCGCCTCCTCGAGGCGGCGGACGTAGTCGACGACCTTGACGTGGTCGGGCAGCCGGACGATGGGGTAGCCCACGAGCTGACCGGGGCCGTGGAACGTGATCTTGCCGCCGCGGTCGACCTCGATGACCGGCGCGCCACCGGTGTCGGTGGGCCGCTCGTGCTCGGCGGTACGCCGGCTGGCCGTGAAGACCGCCGGGTGCTCCAGGAGCAGCACGGTGTCGCTCCGCTCGCCGGCGACGACCTCGGCGTGGAGCTCGCGCTGGAGGTCCCAGGCGGTGACGTAGTCGATGAAGTCCGGTCCGAGCCCGTCCTCGCGGAAAGTGAGCGTCACGACGTCGAGCCTACTCGGGGTCTGTCGGGGCCGGTCGGGGCCGGTCGGGGCCTGTGGAGGACCGGATGCATCCGTCGGACCTTCGGGGTAGGAACGTCCCATGCGGTTCTCGGGGTCCCGCGCTCGGCTGGCCGGCGTGGTCGTGGTGGTGGTGACGGTGACGGCGCTGGTCGTCGCCGGTGGGGTCGTGCCGCGGGGTGCGCCGGGCTTCGGGTCGGGGTCTGCGCCTGGCGCGGGCTCGGCCGGGGTGGTCGCTCCCGACGCGGGACCGGTGCGGGTGCGGGTGAGCCCGGCGGTGGGCTCGCTGGCGGTGCTCCGCGCCTGGGACCGGGCGCGGTCCCGCGCCTGGGCCCGCGGTGACCCGAGGGCGCTCGCACGGCTCTACGTACCGGGCTCGGCGGCCGGGCGGCGCGACCTCGCAATGCTCCGGGCCTGGACCGGGCGCGGGCTGCGGGTCGAGGGGATGACCACCCAGGTGCTGGCGGTCCGGCTGCGGTCCTGGACCCCGCGGCGGCTCGTGCTCGTGGTCACCGACCGGCTGGACGGCGGCTTCGCGGTGGTGCCGTCTGGGGTCGGCGCGACCGGGCCCGCCCGGCGGGCGCTGCCCAGGGACGGACCGTCCACGTCCCGCCTCGTGTTCCGGCGGGTGGCCGGGCGCTGGCTGCTGTCCTCGGCTCAGCCGCGGGCGAGCCCCGTGGCGAGCACCGCGTCGACGTCCGGGTCAGCGAACTCGTAGCCGAGCTCGAGCAGCGCGGCCGGACGCACGTCGAGCGAGCCGAGCACCTCTGCGGCCATCGCGCCGGCGGCGAGCCGGATGGCGGGCGCCGGTACCGCGAAGAACGCCGGCCGGTGCACCTGGCGGGCCAGGGCGCGGGTGAACTCCGCGTTCGTCGGCGTCACGGGCGCGCACATGTTGACCGGTCCGGACGCGGTGGGGTGCTCGACGAGGAGGACCGCGGCACCGACCCAGTCGCGCAGCGAGATCAGCGGGTAGTGCTGGTCGCCGCCGCCCAGTCGGCCCCCCAGGCCGGCGGTGAAGAGCAGGCGCTGCTGCTGCAGCGGCGGGTGCCGGCGGTCCTGGACCGGTGCGGTGCGCAGGAGCGCCACGCGGGCGCCCGCCTCGGCCGCGGGACGGGCCGCGGCCTCCCACTCGCGGCACACGCGCGTGAGGAGGGCGTGACCCCGGGTGTCGGAGGCCTCGGTCAGCGGCGCGGAGCCGTGGTCGCCGTACCAGCTGATGCCGGAGGCGTTGACGAGCGCCGGCAGCCGCGGCCCGGGTGCCGCGGCCACGGTGGCGGCGAGCAGCCCGGTCGTGGCCCGGCGGCTGTCGAGCACCGCGCGCGCCCACGACTTGGAGTGCGGGTTGCCGATCAGGGGCGCCCCGGCCAGGTTGACCACGACGTCGGCGCCCTGGACGAGCGCCTCGTCGACGACGCCGCCCTGCGGGTCCCAGGTCGACTCACCGGGACCGGCCTCGCGTCGTACCAGGCGGGTGACCTCGTGGCCGCGCTCGCGCAGGGCCGGAACCAGCGACTGGCCGAGGTAGCCGGACGAGCCGGCGATGACGACATGGAGCGGGGGCATGGGTGAAAGCCTGCCACCACCGACCGAGGGAGTCCCGTGGTGGAGGCCGGTGACGCCCAGGTCCGCCTCGGACGACGACGCCCCCGGAGCCGTGCGGCTCCGGGGGCGTCGTCGTCGCTGGGTGCGGCGGGTACGGGTCCTCAGACCTCGAACTGGCCCGCCTCGAGGCGCTTCTTGAGGTCGCGCAGGAAGCGGCCGGCGTCCGCGCCGTCGACCACGCGGTGGTCGTAGGTGAGCGCGAAGTAGACCATGTGGCGCACGGCGATCGTCTCGCCGAGGTCCTCGTCGTCGATCACCACGGGACGCTTGACCACGGCACCGGGGCCGAGGATGGCGACCTGCGGCTGGTTGATGATCGGGGTGTCCCACAGGGCGCCGAAGCTGCCCAGGTTGGTGATCGTGAAGGTGCCGCCGGAGAGCTCGTCGGGACCGATCTTGTTGGTCCGGGTCCGCTCGGCGACGTCGGAGATCTTCTTGGCCAGCCCGGAGATCGACAGGTCGCCGGCGTCCTTGACGACCGGCGTGAGCAGGCCCTTCTCGGTGTCGACGGCGAACGCGACGTTCTCGCGGTCGTAGTAGGTGATCTCGCCCTTCTCGAGGTCGAGGTTGGCGTTGAGCGCCGGGTGCTGCTTGAGGGTGTCGATCGCCGCCTTGGTGAAGAACGGCAGGTACGTCAGCTTGACGCCCTCACGCGCCAGGAACTCCGCCTTCACCGACTCCCGCAGCCGCGCGATGTTGGTGACGTCGATCTCGACGACCTGGGTGAGCTGGGCCGACACGTGCAGGGAGTCGACCATCCGCTCGGCGATGATCTTGCGCAGCCGGCTGACCTTGACCGTCTGGCCGCGCAGCGGGGACGGCGTGGCCGGAGCCGCCGCAGCAGCAGGGGCCGAGCCCGCGGACGAGCCGGCCGCAGCGGCCGCGGGAGCCGCCGGGGCGGCCTTGGCGGCGGCGTCGAGGACGTCCTGCTTGCGGATCCGTCCGCCCACGCCCGAGCCGGTGACCTGGCCCAGGTCGACACCGTGCTGGGCGGCGAGCTTGCGGACCAGCGGGGTGACGTAGCCGGGGCCGTCCGTCGCGTCCGCCGCGTGCGTCGGGGCGGGCGCCGCCGGGGCCGGGGCAGCGGGGGCAGCAGCGGCAGCGGGAGCGGCCGGGGCCGGCGGTGCAGCGGGGGCCGGCGGGGCGGCCGGAGCCGGGGCGGCGGCCGCGGGCTCAGCAGCCGGGGCGGCCGGGGCAGCAGTAGCGGCGGGGGCCGCCGGAGCGGCGGGCGTACCGGAGCCGATGATGGCCAGCTCGGCGCCGACCTCGACGGTCTCGTCCTCGGCGGCCTTGATCTCGAGCAGGGTCCCGGCGACGGGCGAGGGGATCTCGGTGTCGACCTTGTCGGTGGACACCTCGAGCAGCGGCTCGTCGACGGCGACGGCGTCGCCGACCTGCTTGAGCCAGCGGGTGACGGTGCCCTCGGTGACGGACTCGCCCAGGGCGGGGAGGGTGACCGCGGTCCCCTCGCCGGCACCGGCACCACCGGACGCGGCGGGGGCGGCCGGGGCGGCCTCCGGCTCCGGGGCGGGCTCCGCCGCGGCAGCGGGCTCCGGCGCCGGCTCGGGCTCCGGCTCGGCGGCGGCCGGGGCGGCCTCCGCGGCGGCCTCGGGAGCAGCCTCCGGAGCAGCGTCGCCGGCAGGAGCCTCACCGGCCTCGCCGACGACGGCCAGGACGGCGCCGACCTCGACCGTGTCGTCCTCGTTGGCGCGGATCTCGATCAGGGTTCCGGCGACCGGAGAGGGGATCTCGGTGTCGACCTTGTCGGTCGACACCTCGAGCAGCGGCTCGTCGATCGCGATCTGGTCGCCGACCTGCTTGAGCCAGCGGGTGACGGTGCCTTCGGTGACGGACTCACCGAGTGCGGGGAGAGTGACTTCGGTCGCCATGGGGCAATCCTTGCACCACGACTCACACAAGTCGCAACGGCCCACCCACGGATCGGGCAAACTGGTCCCATGGGCATGTTCGACCGGTTCCGCGGGGGTTCCAAGCTACGGATGAGTAACCCCGCCAAGGACGCCGCACGCACGGGCTCCACGCGGGTCCGCGCCTCCGACCGTGGCGACGAGGAGCACCTGCTCGCGTGGCTGCGCGAGCGGCGTGGCGTGGAGGGTTTCGTCGAGCCGCGGACCGCGGTCAGCGAGATCACGCTGCTGCTCGTCGCGCACGACGGTGAGTGGACCCGGCGGCGGGTGTCGTCGATCAAGTGGGCCCACGACTTCTGCAACCGCCAGCAGGTCCCCTCGTACGACGCCGCGGTGGTCGGCGTCCCCCAGCGGATGCGCGACTACAACTCGCGGGTCAGGCAGGCTCAGAAGCAGCGCGACCGGGAGCGCCAGCAGCGCGACTCCTGAGCCACTCCAGGAGGGTGGCCACGCCGTAGCCGGTCGCGCCGGTGGCGAGGTGCCCGGTGGGGCCGCCCTTGTTGAACGTCGGCCCGGCGATGTCGAGGTGCGCCCACGGCAGTCCGCCGGTGAACTCGCGCAGGAAGGCCGCGGCGAACAGCCCGCCGCCCCAGCGGATCCCGTCGTACTGCGCGAGGTCGGCGACGGCCGAGCTGCGGATGCGCTCGTCCATCGCCTCGGGGATCGGCATCGGCCAGGTGTCCTCGCCGGCGGCGGCTGAGGCGGCCAGGACCTCGGCGACGACGGTGTCGTCGCCCATCACGCCGGCGATCCGGTCGCCGAGGGCCATCACCATGTGGCCGGTCAGGGTGGCGATATCGATGATGACGTCAGGTTCACGCTCGACGGCGCGGTCGAGGGCGTCGGCGAGGACCAGGCGGCCCTCGGCGTCGGTGTTGCTGATCTCGACGGTGGTGCCGCCGTAGGTGGTCAGCACGTCGCCGGGGCGCATCGCGGCCTCGCCGATCATGTTCTCGGCGAGGGCGGCGTAGGCGGAGATCCGGACCGGCAGGCCGAGCCGGGCCGCGGCGAGCGTGGCCTGGACGACGGCGGCGGCACCGGCCATGTCCTCCTTCATCGTGGCCATGCTGGCGGCGGGCTTGATCCAGAGGCCGCCGGAGTCGAACGTGATGCCCTTGCCGACGAGCGCGACGTGGGCGACCGCGTCCTTGGGGGCGTAGGACAGCTCGACCAGGCGCGGGGGCGCCGAGGAGCCGCTGCCGACGGCGAGCAGGCCACCGCAGCCGAGCTCGGCCAGGCGCTCCTCGTCGAGGACGGTGGCGGTGACCTTGGTCGCGCCCTTGGCGAGCCCCTTGTTGGCGGCCTTGACGGCGGTGGCGATCGCGTCGGCGAAGGCGGGCGGGGTGAGGTCGGCGGGCGGGGTGTTGACCCAGTCGCGGGCCGCGAGGACCGCGTCGGCGACGACCTGGGCGGGCTCGACGGCGGCGGTGACCTCGCCGCGGCGGGCGGCGGGGGAGAGGACGACGATCTCGGCGGGCGTCGTGGGCGTCGCCGGCTTGCTCTTGTACGACGTGAACGCGTACCCGCCGAGCCGGTAGCCCTCGACGATCGCCCGCACGAGCTCGGGCGTGTCGGCCGGCAGCGCGAGCGCGACGGAGGCGGCGTTGGTGACCGCGCGGGCGGCGTTGCCCGCCGCACGCCGTACGGCGTCCGGGCCGGGGTCCGCGCCGAGCCCGACGAGCACGAGCAGCGGCGAGGCGATGACCCCCGCCGTCGGCACCTTGGCCACCTCGCCGGGCGCGCCCTTCATCCCGATCGTGGCCAGCAGCCCGGCCAGCTTGCGGCCGTAGGCGGCGGCGACGTCCTCGGCGCCGGGGGCGAGGACCCCGTCGGGGAGGACCCCGACGACCACGGCCTCGGCGCGGGTCTTGGCGGGGCTGGCCGTACGGAGGGCGAAGGTCGTCACCGCCGCAGGATATCGAGCGCTACATTGCGGAGCATGGCGGATGCGACCCCACTGCACTCACCCCTCCACGACCGGCACGAGGCACTCGGTGCCAAGTTCTCGGAGTTCGGCGGCTGGCTGATGCCGCTGGAGTACCCGACGGGCGTGGTCAAGGAGCACGCCGCGGTGCGCGAGGGCGTCGGGATCTTCGACGTCAGCCACCTCGGCAAGCTCGTCGTGCGCGGCCCGGGCGCGGTGGACTTCCTCAACGCCACGCTCACCAACGACCTGCACCGGATCGGCCCGGGCAAGGCGCAGTACAGCCTCGTCGTCGACGACGCGACCGGCGGGATCATCGACGACGTCTTCACCTACTACCGCGACGACGAGCACGTGCTGGTCGTCCCCAACGCCGCCAACAACGCCGAGGTACGCCGGCGCCTGGTCGAGGCCGCGCCCGAGGGCGTGGAGGTGCTCGACCACCACCGGGACTACGTCGTCCTCGCCGTCCAGGGCACCCGCTCCGACGAGGTGCTGGCCGACGCCGGCTTCCCGGTCGGCCACGACTACCTCACGTTCGTCGAGGCGCCCTTCGAGGGAGCCCGGGTCGTGGTGTGCCGGACCGGCTACACCGGCGAGCGCGGCTACGAGCTGATCGCGCCCTCCGAGGTCGCCCCGGCGCTGTGGGACGCGCTGCTGGCGGCCGGTACGCCGTACGGACTGGTGCCGGCCGGGCTGGGCGCGCGCGACACGCTGCGCACCGAGATGGGCTACCCGCTGCACGGCCAGGACATCTCGCCGGACATCACCCCCGTCGAGGCGCGCCTGGGCTGGGCGGTCGGCTGGAAGAAGCCGGCCTTCTGGGGCCGTGACGTCCTGCTCGCCGAGAAGGAGGCCGGTCCGCGCCGCAAGCTCGTCGGCATCGTCGCCACCGGCCGCGGCATCCCGCGTCCCCACATGAGCGTGCGGCTGCTGCGCGACGTCCCGCTGGGCGAGGTCACCTCGGGCACCTTCTCGCCGACCCTGCGCAAGGGCATCGGCCTCGCCCTGGTCTCGACCGCGGTCGCCGACGACGCCGAGGTGCGCGTCGACGTCCGGGGCCGTCCCGAGGTCTTCCAGATCACCAAGCCGCCGTTCGTCCAGCCGTCCGTCAGGGAGTCTTGAGCCATGACCCTTCCCGAGCAGCCCGCCTCCTACCGCCCGCAGCCGCCGGCCGAGCAGCCCTGGCGCTGGCGCCTCGAGGACGCCTCCGGCACCGAGGTCGTGCTCACCGGCGCCGACGCCGACGAGTACGGCGAGCAGGCGTTCCCCAACCAGGGCGACGCCGAGTCGTGGATCGGTGAGATCTGGTCCGAGCTCGCCGAGCGCGGGGTCGCCCAGGTGACGCTCTTCGAGGCCGACCGCGAGGTCTACGGCCCGATGTCGCTGAGCGCCTGAGCCGGTCGTGACGACCTCCCGCGAGTTCCGCCAGGTCGACGTCTTCACCGACGAGCCGCTGCTGGGCAACCCGGTGGCCGTCGTGCACGGCGCCGACGGGCTCTCCGACGACGAGATGCAGCGCTTCGCGCGCTGGACCAACCTGAGCGAGACGACCTTCCTGCTCGAGCCGACCGAGCCGGGTGCCGACTACCGGCTGCGGATCTTCACCACCGAGACCGAGCTGCCCTTCGCCGGACACCCCACCCTCGGCTCGGCGCACGCCTGGCTCGAGGCCGGCGGCGTGCCCGCCGGCGAGCGGATCGTGCAGCAGTGCGGGGTCGGCCTGGTCGCCCTGCGCCGCCAGGACCGCCGGCTCGCGTTCGCCGCCCCCGACCTGCTGCGCTCGGGCCCCGTCGACGACGCCCTCGCCGACGAGATCGCGGCGGCCCTCGGGATCGACCGGGCCGAGATCCTCGACCTGGCCTGGGCCGACAACGGCCCCGGCTGGGTCGGCGCCCGGCTCGCCAGCGCCGAGGCCGTGCTCGCCCTCACGCCCGACCACGGCCGGCTGCCGGTCGACGTCGGCGTGATCGGCCCGCACCCGGACGGCGCCGAGTGCGCGGTCGAGGTCCGCGCGTTCGTCCCGCACGCCGCCGGCATCGCCGAGGACCCCGTCACGGGCTCGCTCAACGCCTCGCTGGCCCAGTGGCTCACGACGAGCGGCGTGCTCCCGCCGTCGTACGTCGCCGCCCAGGGGACCGCGATCGGCCGGCGCGGCCGGATCCACGTCGACACCGACGCCGACGGCACGATCTGGGTCGGCGGCGACACCCTGTCGACCATCCAGGGGACGGTCGCGCTCTGAGCACCACCCGCGCCCTCGGGCGTGTCGCCCAAGGACGCGCCTGCTGCGCGGCGTTTGCGACTCGATCTGGCGGCGTTGTCGCAGACTCGACGGGCCTCCGGCCCGCCTTCGCTGCTCCGCCTTGCCAGATCGGCCGCAAACACCGCTCGCGACGGCGCGTCCTTGGGCGACACGCCCTAGGCTGACGTCGTGCGCGCCTACCTCGACCTGGTCCAACGCATCCTCGACGAGGGCGTCGACAAGAGCGACCGCACCGGCACCGGCACGCTCAGCGTCTTCGGTCACCAGATGCGCTTCGACCTGACCGCCGGCTTCCCGATGGTCACCACGAAGAAGATCCACACCCGCTCGGTGTTCGGCGAGCTGCTGTGGTTCCTGCGCGGCGACACCAACGTCCGCTGGCTCCAGGAGCGCGGCATCTCGATCTGGGACGAGTGGGCCGACGAGAACGGCGACCTCGGCCCCGTGTACGGCGCCCAGTGGCGCTCCTGGCCGACCCCCGACGGGCAGCAGATCGACCAGCTCGCCCAGGTGATCGCGCAGATCCGGGCCAATCCCGACAGCCGCCGTCACATCGTCTCGGCGTGGAACCCCGGCCAGGTCGACGACATGGCGCTGCCGCCGTGCCACAGCCTGTTCCAGTTCTACGTCGCCGACGGGCGGCTCAGCTGCCAGCTCTACCAGCGCTCGGCCGACGTCTTCCTCGGCGTGCCGTTCAACATCGCCTCCTACGCGCTGCTGACCCATATGGTCGCCCAGGTGACGGGTCTGGGGGTGGGGGAGTTCGTGCACACGCTCGGCGACGCGCACCTGTACTCCAACCACCTCGAGCAGGCCCGGCTCCAGCTCACCCGCGAGCCGCGGGCGCTGCCGACGCTGGTGCTCAACCCCGCGGTCACCGAGATCGACGCCTTCGAGCTCGAGGACATCGCGATCGAGGGCTACGACCCGCACCCCGCGATCAAGGCGCCGATCGCCGTATGACGACTCCCGCAGGCCGGCGCGTCACGATGGTGGCCGCCGTCGCCGAGAACGGCGTGATCGGCGCCGACGCCGACATCCCGTGGAAGATCTCCGAGGACTTCCAGCACTTCAAGGCGACCACGCTCGGGCACGTGCTCGTCCTGGGCCGGACCACCCACGAGGGCATCGGGCGGCCGCTGCCGGGCCGGACGACGATCGTGCTCACCCGCGACCCGTCGTACGCGGCCGAGGGGGTGGAGGTCGCGCACTCGATCACCGACGCGCTGGCGCTCGCCGACCGGCTGCTCGACGGGCAGCCGGAGGACCGCCAGGTGATGATCGGCGGGGGAGCGGCGGTCTACGAGGCGGCCTTGCCCTACGCCGACGAGCAGGTGATCTCCGAGATCCCGCTCTCGCCCGAGGGCGACACCCACTACCCGGAGTTCGGCGAGAAGCGCTGGCGCCAGGTCCGGCGTGAGCCACGCGACGGTTTCACCATCGTGTGGTGGGAGCGCGTCTTCGCGTGTGGAGGGGCCTGACAAGGTAGGAGCCATGGAGCTCCGTGTCTTCACCGAACCCCAGCAGGGCGCGACGTACGACGACCTGCTGGCCGTCGCCCTCGAGGCCGAGCGGCTGGGCTTCGGTGCCTTCTTCCGCAGCGACCACTACCTCCACATGAGCGGCGACGGGCTGCCCGGCTCGACCGACGCCTGGACCACGCTGGCCGGCCTGGCCCGCGACACCAGCACGATCCGGCTCGGCACGATGATGACGAGCGCGACCTTCCGGCACCCTGGCGTGCTCGCGATCCAGGTCGCCCAGGTCGACCAGATGAGCGGCGGCCGGATCGAGCTCGGCCTCGGCGCCGGCTGGTTCGCCCAGGAGCACACCGCCTACGGCATCCCGTTCCCCGACACCCGCGAGCGCTTCGAGCGGTACGCCGAGCAGCTCGCCCTCATCACCGGCCTGTGGACCACGCCGGCCGGGGAGCGCTACGCCTTCGACGGCACGCACTACCAGCTCGCCGACAGCCCGGCGCTGCCCAAGCCGACCCAGACCTCCGGCCACCGCGGCGGCCCGCCCGTGCTCATCGGCGGGCTCGGCAAGAAGCAGACGCCGGCGCTCGCCGCGGCCTACGCCGACGAGTTCAACCTGCCGTTCGCCGACGAGGAGACCACCGCCGCCCAGTTCGCCCGGGTGCGCGCCGCGGCCGAGGAGATCGGCCGCGACCCCGGCACGATCACCTGGTCCAACGCGCTCGTGCTGTGCGTGGGCGAGGACGAGGCCGCGATCGCCCGCCGGGCCGCCGCCATCGGCCGCGAGGTCGACGAGCTGCGGGTCAACGGCCTGGCCGGCACGCCGGCCGAGGTGGTCGACAAGATCAAGCGCTTCGAGGCGCTCGGTGCCGAGCGGATCTACCTCCAGACGCTCGACCTGGCCGACCTCGACCACCTGCGGCTGGTCGCCGCGGAGGTCATGCCCCACCTGTGAAGCCGGTCACGGCCGCGCGCAGGCCGGCCGGGTCGCTCAGCATGGGCAGGTGCCCGGTCGCGAGCTCGCGCACGAAGGTCGCGCCGAGCGCCTCGGCCGAGCGGTCCTGGAGCGCGGTGGGGACGTCGCGGTCGCTCGTCGTCCGGACGTAGCCGCGGAGCCCGGACCACCCGGCCGCGACCGGCGGCGCGGGCGTGACGAAGAGCGCGCGCGACTCGGGCGTGAACCCGGCGACCAGCCGGTCCACGGTCGCCTCGGGGAGCCCGGCACCCAGCCCGGCGCGGAGCTGCTTCTCCGGGGGCCGGGTGCCGGCCAGGCGCAGGACCATCGGGAGCACCCACCGCTGGGGCGCCGGCAGCGCACCCGCGAAGGAGCGTCCGGGGCTCGGCCAGACCGCGGCGACGCCCAGCACGCCCGTCACCCGCTCGGGCGCGGCGGCGAGGACCGCCTGGGCGACGACGCCGCCCACCGAGTGGGCGACCACGGTGAACCGGGGCCAGTCGACCGCGGCGAGCGCCGCGGCGGCGTACGCCGTGGGGTCGGCGCCCGGGGAGGACGGACGGGGCGCGACGGCGCTCACCGGGAGGCCGGCGCGGACCTCGTCCCAGATCCAGGTGGGCAGGCCGGAGCCGCTGAGGAAGAGCACGGGTTGATCCACGCCGCCGACCCTGCCAGTGACCACCGACAGGCCGGGGGCCGTGCGGAGTGAGCGATACGAGCCGGGGGCGATAGCCTGGCTCCATGACTTCTGCACCCTTCGGCACCCTGTTGACCGCCATGGTCACGCCGTTCCACGAGGACGGCTCCGTTGACCTCGACGGGGTGCAGAAGGTCGCCAAGCACCTGGTCGACCACGGCAACGACGGCATCGTCGTCTCCGGCACCACCGGCGAGTCCCCGACCACCACCGGCGCCGAGGACGGCGAGACGCTCGCCGCGGTCAAGGACGCGGTCGGCGACCGGGCCAAGGTCGTCGCCGGTGTCGGCACCAACGACACCCGGCACTCCGTCGAGCTGGCCAAGCAGGCCGAGAAGGTCGGCGCCGACGGGCTGCTGCTCGTCACGCCCTACTACAACAAGCCCAGCCAGCCCGGCGTGCTCAACCACTTCCGCCACGTCGTCGAGGCCACCGGCGTGCCGGTCATGCTCTACGACGTCCCGGGCCGGACCGGCACCAAGATCGCGCTCGAGACCTACGCCGCCGCCAAGCAGTGGGACACGGTGATCGCGGTCAAGGAGGCCTCCGGCGACCTGTCCCGCACGGCCCAGCTCGTCGACCTCGGCTACGCCGTCTACTCCGGCGACGACGTCAACACGCTCGGCTACCTCGCCTACGGCGCGACCGGTCTGGTCTCGGTGGCCGCCCACGTCGCCGGCACCCAGCTGCGGACCATGATCGAGAGCTTCCTCGCCGGTGACCACGCCAAGGCGCTGCGCATCCACACCGGCCTGATCCCGGCCTACGAGGCGATCATGGGCGTGGCCAACTACGGCGCGACCACGGCCAAGGCGGCGCTCGAGCTGACCGGCGTGCTCGACAACCGCGTCGTACGACCTCCACTGATGGCGCTCGACGACGGTGAGGTCGCGGAGCTCCGCGCCGGCCTGACCGCGGCGGGCCTCCTCTGATGAGCCACCCGCACCCCGAGCTCTCCGCCCCGCCGAAGCTGCCCAAGGGCGGCCTGCGCGTCATCCCGCTCGGCGGCCTCGGCGAGGTCGGCCGCAACATGACCGTCTTCGAGTACGACGACCGGCTGCTCATCGTCGACTGCGGCGTGCTCTTCCCCGACGACCACCAGCCGGGCGTCGACCTGATCCTCCCCGACTTCGCGGCCATCCGGGACCGGCTCGACAAGGTCGAGGCGCTGGTGCTCACCCACGGGCACGAGGACCACATCGGCGCGACGCCGTACCTGCTGCGCGAGCGCCAGGACATCCCCCTGGTCGGCTCCGAGCTGACCCTGGCGCTGCTCAACTCCAAGCTGCGCGAGCACCGGCTGCGCCAGACGCCCTTCTACACGGTCAAGGAGGGCGACAAGATCTCGTTCGGCCCCTTCGACCTGGAGTTCGTCGCGGTCAACCACTCCATCCCCGACGCGCTCGCGGTCGCCATCCGCACCGGCGCCGGCCTGGTGCTCCACACCGGCGACTTCAAGATGGACCAGCTCCCGCTCGACGGCCGGATCACCGACCTGCGCGCGTTCGCCCGCCTGGGCGAGGAGGGCGTCGACCTCTTCCTGACCGACTCCACCAACGCCGAGGTGCCCGGCTTCACCACCGCCGAGCGCAAGATCACCCCGGTCCTGGAGCAGGCCTTCGCCGAGTCCAAGCAGCGCATCATCGTCGCCTGCTTCGCCTCCCACGTGCACCGCGTCCAGCAGGTGCTCGACGCCGCGGTCAAGCACAACCGCAAGGTCGCCTACGTCGGGCGCTCCATGGTCCGCAACATGGCCATCGCCCGCGACCTCGGCTACCTCACCGTGCCGCCCGGCGTCATGGTCGAGGCCAAGGAGCTCGCCGACCTCGCGCCCGAGCGCCAGGTGCTCATCTCGACCGGCTCCCAGGGCGAGCCGCTCAGCGCCCTGGCCCGGATCGCCCAGCGCACCCACAACTTCGTGCACCTCGAGGAGGGCGACACCGTCGTCCTCGCCTCCAGCCTGATCCCCGGCAACGAGAACGCCGTCTACCGCGTGATCAACGGCCTGGCCCGGCTCGGCGCGCGCGTGGTCCACAAGGGCAACGCGCTCGTCCACGTCTCCGGCCACGCCAGCGCCGGCGAGCTGCTCTACTGCTACAACATCGTCAAGCCGCGCAACGTGCTGCCGGTCCACGGCGAGGTCCGGCATATGCTCGCCAACGGCGACCTGGCCAAGCAGACCGGCGTCGAGAACGTCGTCTACGCCGAGGACGGCGTCGTCGTCGACCTCGTCGACGGCGTCGCCTCGGTGGTCGGCAAGGTCGAGTGCGGCTACGTCTTCGTCGACGGCCAGTCGGTCGGCGACGTCACCGAGTCCGAGCTCAAGGACCGCCGCATCCTCGGCGAGGAGGGCTTCATCTCGGTCATCGTCGTCGTCGACTCCGTGGCCGGCAAGGTCTCGGCCGGACCCGAGATCCACGCCCGCGGCCACGCCTGGGCCGACTCGGACTTCGAGCCGATCAAGCAGCCCATCATCGACGCGGTCAACCGCTCGCTGACCGAGGGCACCACCGACACCTACCAGCTCCAGCAGACCGTGCGCCGCACGATCGGCCGCTGGGTCAGCAGCGCCCACAAGCGCCGCCCGATGATCATCCCGGTGGTCGTCGAGGCCTGAGCGCCGCCGCCGGCAGTGCCCCGCCGGCGCCTGCCGTCGCCGTACGGACAGCGGAACGCCCCGTCCCCACGAGGGGGACGGGGCGTTCCTGTGTCCCCGTTCTACTGCCGGCCCTTGAGCTTCACCGTGACCTTCCCGGCGAAGGGCGCGACCTTGGCGTCACCCTTGTAGGTGACCTTGGCGTTGACCTTGCGCACGTGCTGGCGCCACAGCTTGGCCAGCTGCGGCTTGGCCTTGATCGTCAGCACGCCCCGCACCACCTTGCCGGTGTAGGTCCTGCCCTTGATCGTCACCTTGACCTTGCCGCTCGGCGTGGCCCCGCTCTTGACCTTGACGCCGATCTTGACGACGCCCTTCTTGGCGACGGCCGTCTTGGCCACCGTGGCCGGGCTGGGCGCCGGCGGCGTGACGGGCGTGTCGCAGATGCTCAGCGCCACGTTGTCGATGTACCAGCCGTCGACGCCGTTGCAGCCGTCCATGCCGAAGTCGAACCGGAACTGGACAGTGTCGCCCTCGTCCGCGATCTCGGACAGGTCGATCACCGACGAGCCCCACGAGCCGGTCGGGACGCCGCCGTCAGTGCCGGTGAACGCGTCCTCTCCGGCCATCGGGTTGGTGTTGAACTCGGCGTTGGTCAGCAGAGAGGTGCCGGGACCGTTGTAGATCCACGCACCGTCGGGAACCAGCTCGTATGCCTCGCCGTTGACGCTGACCTTGACGTTGCCGCCGTCGGTACGAACCTCGGACGACATGTAGTGGTCGAAGGAGAGCCGGGGAAGGTCACCCTCGGGAACCGTCAGCTCGGGCGTCGCCATGCTCACGCGCGAGCTGTAGTCGTTCGGGTCGTTCTCCTTGCAGCTGCCGTAGTTGCCGGCATTGCCCTTGTCGTTGAAGTAGAGCATCCCCGCGCCACCCGTGTGCTGGGTCCCCTTCTCACTGACGGGAGGCAGTGCGCGGCTGACGGTCGGCTCGAAGAAGCTGTTGTCCGCCTCGACACTCTTGGTCCAGCCTGCCGGCAGGCCGGCACCCTCGAAGCCCTCGGTCCACAGCTTCTTGGTGACCGTGCCCTCGCCGCAGCCGACCGTGCCCTTGCGGAACATCAGCCGGTAGTTGCACTGCACCGGCTTGACCCGCAGCTCGGTGGCCTGCGCGGCCTTGGCCACAGCAGCACAGTCCGCGGCCGCGATGGCCGGCATCGCTCCGCCGTCGGCCTGGCCGCCACCGGTCGGACCGGTGCCCACCGTGAGCTTCTTGAGCGTGGCGTTGCCGGTCAGGTCGCGGCACGAGGCGTCGAGACCGTCGGCGAGATCGGCGAATCCCGAGATCGGGGTCAGGTACGCCGTCTGGGTACGCCAGAAGATGTTCGCGGCCTTGTCCAGCCCGATGCCCGGCACGGTCACGCCGTTGAACGTGCCGCCGTCGACGAGCAGCGCGTAGGTGTGGTTGACGACGCCGGAGTTGGTGTGCACGCCGCCGTTGTCGCCGGTGCCGCAGTAGTACTCCTCATCGGAGACCTTGCCCGGGTCGCCGTAGCAGTTCGGGTTCCACATGTCGCGGATCGCGCCGCCGAAGGCGGGGTCGTCCTCGCCGGAGAGCCAGCGATAGCTCGCGTCGACGACCGGGGAACCGAGCGGGCCGATGGTGATGTTGAGGACATCGGTACCGGCCTGCTTGACCCGGGTGCCGTCGGCCTTGGAGATCATCGCGCCGTAGAGCGGCGAGTCACCCGAGACCGAGCCCATCGCGCCGTCGTTGTTGCCGAAGATGATGCCCGTCGCGCCGGCGTCCTCGGCGTGCCCGATCTTGGTCGTGAAGGCGCAGTCGCCACGGTCGACGTAGACGAACTTGCCGTTGATCGCAGCGGCGTTGTCGAACGGCGAGCAGCCGTCGGTCGTGCTGCCGACCACCGGGTCACCCGGGTTCTCGTCCACGTCGGTGCCGATCACCATGTCGGTGGTCATCTCGGTCTCGAATTCCGGCCCGAAGGACGCAGGAACGACCAGGCAGGTGCCGGCGGCTCCGGCCGGGCTGTTCACCACCAGCGAGATGTCGAGCGGGGTACCCGCCGAGCAGTGCCCGTCGGTGCGCTTCGCGGTCTCGTCGGGGGTGTTGAAGCGGTCGTTGAGCATGTCGACCGTCTCGCCCCAGATGTCGGAGTAGGCCTCGTTCATCGCGCCGGACTGCCACTGGTAGAGCAGGCCCGAGGTGTACTCGGTGTAGGCGTGGCCCCACTCGTGGGCGACGGTGTCGTCGGAGGAGACGCCCGAGCAGTAGTTGGTCGAGGTGCCGTTCCAGTTGGCGTTGGGGCAGGCGATGTCGGGGTCGTTGTTGACCGTGATCATCTTCTTGCCGTTGCCGTCGAAGGAGTCGCGGCCGAAGGAGTTCTTGAAGAACCAGTAGGCCTCACCAGTGCCCTGCACCTCGTTCTGCTGGTCCTCGTCGAGTCCGCCGGGGAAGGGATCGCCTTCCTTCCACACGGGGGTGTCCGTGATCGACTCCTCGTGCAGCTCGCGGTCGAGCGCGTGGGCCATCATCGAGTAGCGGTTGACCGGCTTGCCAGTCTGGGCGTCGAGCACGGTGGTCTCGCGGACCTGCTTGCCGTCGGTCACCTCGACCACCCAGGCGAGGAGGTTGCGGCCCTCGACTCCCTGGAGGGCGCCGAGGCGGTAGATCATGAGCTCGGCCTTGGTCGCGCTGAGGCTGTTCGCCTTGGGCTTGACGGTGGCGTCGCCACTGCCCGCGGGCGCCTTGCTGGCGAGAGCGATCGCTCGTGAGGTCGCGGTGGACTTGTCGATGCGCGGCGTGGTGCCGACGGCGATCGACGGGGCGACGAAGCCGGAGACCGACGTCAGGTCGCCCTGGTTGTCGACCTGGGCGCGGAGCTTGGAGCCGAAGACCGGCACGCCCTGGTAGCGCTGGGTGAAGTCGACCGTGTAGCCGGCCGGCGACTTGGTGATCGCGGACTGCTCGAGCTCGCCCGCCCTGGCGCCGAAGGCGCGGGCGTACTTGTCGAGGTAGCCGCGCGCCTTGTCGGTGGCGCCGTCCCGGGTCTTGCCGGTGGCCTCGGAGGGGAACAGGTCGCCGGTGGCGCGGACGAAGCCGACCTTGGCGGAGGCCGAGGAGGTCCGCACGGTGACGGTGCCCTCGGCCTCGTTGCGCATCTGCTGGACGACCGACGGGTCGTTCGGTGCCGCGGTGACGGGCGACGAAGGGACGACGGCCAGGGCTGCGCCGACGAGCGAGATGCCGATTCCCTTCCGCAGGAGCCCGGACAGGTTGTGTCTCACGAAATGTCTCCTCGGGGGTGAGGCGTGTCGTCGGCGGGGGCCGAGTGTCGCCCGCTCCGGACACGCTCTCGGCACCTTAGGGCTCACGAATACGGCAGGTCCAGAGATTCTTCGCAAGGCATCCGTCCGACCGCCGGGCGGGCCGAAGATCGTCCCGGGGGAGTGGCGTGACGCAGGAGACGCATGGTGCTGGTGGGACGTCGCGGAGCGGGGCGCCTCGCTCCCGCGTGTTGTCCCTGTGACAGGTGGGACGATCGCCTAGGTTTGGTGTCATGGCGACCCGTACGTCTTCCCCGCCGGCGTCGCGCAGCAGGACCAGTGCTTCCTCCCGCTCGGGAGCGAAGAAGACAGCCAGCTCGCGTTCCCGGAGTACGACCACCAAGAAGAAGCCCGCCGCGAAGAAGTCCGCTTCGGCCCGGCGGCCGGCTCCGCGCGCCGTGCGCAGCGGTCCCGGCCCCGTCGCGCGGCTCTTCACCGCGCTCGGCCGCGGCGTGGTCGCGGTCTGGCTCGCGTTCGCGCACGGCATCGGGGCGGTCGCCCGCGGGGTCGGCCACGGCGCCCGGGACATCGAGCCCGAGCAGCGCCGCGACGGCTTCGGCCTGCTGCTGGTCGCGGTCTCCATCGTCATCGCCGCCGCGGTGTGGTTCGAGCTGCCCGGTGGCGTCATGAACTTCGCCCGGGCCGCGGTGTCCGGCTCGGTGGGCAAGGTCGGCTGGCTGGTGCCGCTGATCGTGCTGCTCGCCGGCTGGCGGATCATGCGCGACCCGATCGGCAACGGGCCGGCCGGACGCCAGGTGATCGGCTGGACCGCGCTGTCCTTCGGCCTGCTCGGCATCGTGCACATCGCCAACGGCAGCCCCGAGCCGGTGCAGGGCGACACCCTGCCGCTGCGCGACGGCGGCGGCGCCGTCGGGTACGTCGTCTCGGCGCTCCTGCTCGACCTGCTGCGCTCGCCGGGCGTCGTCGTCCCGCTGCTGGCGCTGCTCGCGTTCTTCGGTGTCCTGGTGATCACCGCGACGCCGCTCTACCGCGTCCCCGACCGGCTGCGCGACCTCGGTGACCTGCTGCTCGGACGCCACCACGGCGAGGACGACGGCGACCAGACCCAGGCGATGCGCCTCGACGACACCTTCGAGCGGATGGGCGACCCGGCGTACGACTCGCCGGTGCTGGCGGAGCCGAAGAAGAAGCGCCGCAAGAAGGCCGAGACGCCCGACCCTGCCGAGGAGTCGATGGAGCTGCTCGAGCCCATCGACCTCCCGCTCGCCGACGACGAGCCGATCGACCCCGAGGCCGGCTCCAACGCGCTCATCGCGCGCCGGCTCGCCCGGTCCGCGCCGGTCGAGGAGGACCCGGCCGACCTGGAGCCGCCGCCGCACGCCGACCTGCCCCAGCGCGTCGAGCAGCTCGCGCTGTCCGGCGACATCGTCTACACGCTCCCCGACGCGACCGCGCTCAAGCCGGGCGACCCGCACCGGGCGCGCTCCAAGGCCAGCGACGACGTCGTCGAGCGGCTGCAGACCGTGCTCGACGAGTTCAACGTCGACGCCCAGGTCACCGGCTACACCCGCGGCCCGACGGTCACCCGCTACGAGATCGAGCTCGGCACCGGCGTCAAGGTCGAGAAGATCCTCGGCGTCCAGCGCAACATCTCCTACGCCGTCGGCTCCGAGGACGTGCGGATCCTCAGCCCGATCCCCGGCAAGTCCGCGGTCGGCGTCGAGATCCCCAACTCCGACAAGGAGATCGTCTCCCTCGGCGACGTGCTGCGCTCCAACGTCGCGCGCAACGACCACCACCCGCTCATCGCGGGACTCGGCAAGGACGTCGAGGGCGGCTTCGTCGTCGCGAACCTGGCGAAGATGCCGCACCTGCTCGTCGCCGGCGCCACCGGCTCCGGAAAGTCGAGCTTCATCAACTCGATGATCACCTCGGTGCTCATGCGCTCCACGCCCGACGAGGTACGGATGATCATGGTCGACCCCAAGCGGGTCGAGCTCAACGCCTACGAGGGCGTGCCGCACCTGATCACGCCGATCATCACCAACCCCAAGAAGGCCGCCGAGGCGCTCGAGTGGGTCTGCCGCGAGATGGACATGCGGTACGACGACCTCGCCAACTTCGGCTTCCGCCACATCAACGACTTCAACAAGGCCGTCCGTGAGGGCAAGGTCGAGGTCCCGCCGGGCAGCGAGCGCACGCTCACGCCGTACCCGTACCTGCTGGTGATCGTCGACGAGCTCGCCGACCTGATGATGGTCGCCCCGCGCGACGTCGAGGGCTCGATCGTCCGGATCACCCAGCTCGCCCGAGCCGCCGGCATCCACCTGGTGCTCGCCACGCAGCGCCCCTCGGTCGACGTCGTCACCGGTCTGATCAAGGCCAACGTCCCGTCCCGCCTGGCGTTCGCGACGTCCAGCCTCGCCGACAGCCGCGTCATCCTCGACACCCCCGGTGCGGAGAAGCTGGTCGGCCAGGGTGACGGCCTGTTCCTGCCGATGGGCGCCTCCAAGCCGATCCGCGTGCAGGGGTCGTGGGTCGGCGAGTCCGAGATCCAGCAGGTCGTCAAGCACTGCAAGGGTCAGCTCGAGCCCAGCTACCGCGAGGACGTCACCGCGCCCGCCGCGGCCAGCAAGGTCCTCGACGACGACATCGGCGACGACATGGACCTCGTGGTCCAGGCGATCGAGCTCGTGGTCTCCACGCAGTTCGGCTCGACGTCGATGCTGCAGCGCAAGCTCCGGGTCGGCTTCGCCAAGGCGGGCCGGCTGATGGACATCCTCGAGAGCCGGGGCGTGGTCGGGCCGAGCGAGGGCTCCAAGGCCCGCGACGTCCTGGTCAAGCCCGACGAGATCGACGCCGTGATCATGACCATCCAGGGGGAGGCGTGACCCAGATGACCGAGCACCCGATCCAGCCCGACGAGGCGGCCGAGTCGCCCGAGGCTCCCGAGTCCGCGGGCTCCGGCCCCGACCTGCGCGTCGAGGTACGCCGCAATGTCGCCCTCTCGGCCGGCGTGGCCGGCGTCGCCGGCCTGCTCACCGTGGCCTTCGCGGCCCGGGCCTTCACCGGTGGCACCGCCCTGGACTGGCTGGCCTTCGGCGTCCTCGCCCTGGTCAGCATCGCCCACGCCGCCTCGATCGCCGACGGCCGCGCGCCGCTCCTGGTCGCCGACGCCCACGGCGTCCGGCTGCGCCAGGGCGCCCAGTGGCGCGGTATCGCCTGGCCCGACATCGACTGCCTCGAGCACCTCCCGCGGCGCGGACTGCTGCGCGACGGTCACCTCCTCGTCGACGGGTACGACGACCAGCAGCTCGTCGTCCCGCTGACCCTGGCGACCCGCCTGGTCGGTGCCGAGTCGGGCTCGCTCAGCGACGTGCTCGCCGAGCTGGCCGACGGACGTGCCGACGTGACCGAGGTCGTCCCGGGGCTGCCCGACGAGAGCGCGTCGAGCCGCTCAGCGTCCGTGCCGAAGCTCAGCGATCTCTACGCCGAGGACGACGCGCCCGTCGTACCGGAGGAGCGGCACGGGATCTCCGCCCGCGTCGCCGCCGGCCTGGCGGGCCGCGCGGCCGCTGACTCGGCGGACTCCGAGGACGCCGCGGACGCCGCGGACACCGAAGCCACGGGCGAGATCGTGCTCGATGCCGCCGACGCCGAGGACACCGGCGAGATCGCGGCTGTCATCGCTGAGCCCGAGCCCGAGATCGAGCCGGAGCGGCGTACCGTCCTGCCCGCGCGCGTCGCCATCGAGCGCCAGGTCGCCCCGCCCGAGCCCGAGTCCGCGCTCCCGCCGGCCCCCGTCCCGCCGGCCGCGCCCGTGGACCACGCCGAGACGATGACCGTCGTCCTCGACGACCTGGCCGTGCGCCCGGCCGCCGACCCGGTGATCGGTCCCGAGCTGACCGAGGCCCGCGACCGGCTGCGCCTGAGCATCGACCAGCTCTCGGAGCGGACCCGGATCCGTCCCCACGTCATCGAGGCGATCGAGGTCGACGACTTCGCGCCGTGCGGCGGGGACTTCTACGCCCGCGGTCACCTGCGCACCCTGGCCCGGGTGCTGGGCATCGACGCCGGCCCCCTCCTCGCCTCCTACGACGAGCACTACGCGCACGCGCCGGTCGACCCCCGCCGGGTCTTCGAGGCCGAGCTCGCGACCGGTGCCGGCGGCTCGATCCGCAGCACCCGCGGCGGCCGCAACTGGTCGGTCCTCATCGCCGCGGTGATGGGCGCCGTGCTCATCTGGTCGGTGGCCAAGCTCGCGATGGACGGCCCCGAGCCGGTCTCCAGCACCCCGGTGCTCAACCAGAGCGGCGGTGTCACGAGCACCCCGGCCAAGGGCGACCCGCTCAAGCTGGCCCTCACCGCCGCCGGCGGCGGCGCCCAGCTGGTCATCCGGGACGCCGCGGGCGCGATCGTCTTCGACGGCAACCTCGCGTTCGGGCAGTCCACCGAGCTCAAGGTCGTCCCGCCGGTCCGGATCTGGTCCTCCGACGGCTCGGTCACCTACGCGCTCGGCGGCAAGAAGCCGAAGGCGCTGGGGGAGACCGGCGCCGAGGTCTCCAAGACCCTCGTCGCCCGCTGAGCCCCCGAACCACCTCTCGCACCGCCCGCGCCGCCCCGCTGGTCCCGCCCTTCCGGGCGGTGGTCAGCGGGGCGGTGTCGTGTGTCCCGGAAGCGGCGGTCGCTGCCCTTCGCCGGTATCCTCGACCGGACATGACCAGCTCTCCCACGAACCCCGTCTCGGTCGCCCTGCTCACCCTGGGCTGCGCCCGCAACGACGTCGACTCCGAAGAGCTGGCCGGCCGCCTCGCGGCCGACGGCTTCACCCTCGTCGACGACCCCGAGGACGCTGACACCGTGGTGGTCAACACCTGCGGCTTCGTCGACGCGGCCAAGAAGGACTCGATCGACACGCTGCTCGCCGCCGCGGACCTCAAGGAGTCCGGCCGGACCCAGGCGGTCGTCGCGGTGGGCTGCCTCGCCGAGCGGTACGGCGAGGAGCTGGCCGACTCGCTGCCCGAGGCCGACGCGGTGCTCGGCTTCGACGACTACCAGGACATCTCCGGGCGGCTGCGCTCGATCCTGGCCGGTGAGAAGCCGCACCCGCACACCCCGCGCGACCGGCGCCTGCTGCTCCCGATCAGCCCGGCCGAGCGCCAGGCCGCCGTCGCGACCCTGACCCCCGAGGACGTCGACATCGCGATCCCCGGGCGCTCCGCGATCCGGCGCCGCCTCGACGGCGGGCCGATGGCGCCGCTCAAGCTGGCCAGCGGGTGCGACCGGCGCTGCACGTTCTGCGCCATCCCGATGTTCCGCGGCTCCTTCGTCAGCCGCCGGCCCTCCGACGTGCTGCTCGAGGCGGTCTGGCTGGCCGAGCAGGGCGTCAAGGAGCTGTTCCTGGTCTCGGAGAACTCCACGTCCTACGGCAAGGACCTCGGCGACCTCGGTCTGCTCGAGACCCTGCTGCCCGAGCTGGCCGCCGTCGACGGCATCGAGCGGGTCCGGGTCTCCTACCTGCAGCCCGCCGAGACCCGGCCGGGCCTGGTCCGGGCGATCGCGACGACGCCCGGCGTGGCGCCGTACTTCGACCTGTCGTTCCAGCACGCCAGCGCGACCGTGCTGCGCCGGATGCGCCGCTTCGGCGACCCGGAGAGCTTCCTCGGCCTGCTCGACCAGGTCCGCACGCTGGCCCCCGAGGCCGGCGTCCGCTCCAACGTCATCGTCGGCTTCCCCGGAGAGACCGACGAGGAGTTCCAGACGCTGTGCGACTTCCTCGTCGCCGCGCGGATGGACGTGACCGGCGTCTTCGGCTACTCCGACGAGGACGGCACCGAGGCGGAGTCCTTCGACGGCAAGCTCGACGAGGACGAGATCCGCGCCCGCGTCCAGCACGTCACCGACCTGGTCGGCGAGCTGACCGCCCAGCGCGCCGAGGAGCGGATCGGCAGCACCGTCGAGGTGCTCGTCGAGGAGGTCGACCCGGACCAGACCGGTGACGGCACCGTCGAGGGCCGCGCCGCGCTCCAGGGCCCCGAGGTCGACGGTACGACGCGCGTCCTCGGCGTCCCCGGCGCCCGGGTGGGCGACCTCGTCCGCGCTGTCGTCGTCGCCTCCGACGGCGTCGACCTGATCGCCGAGCCGGCAGGAGACCAGCGATGACCGGGACCAGCACGGGGCAGAGCCCCGCCGCCGCGAAGCCGAGCAACTGGAACCTGCCCAACGCGCTGACCACCCTGCGGATCCTGCTCGTGCCGGTCTACGGCTGGGTGCTCCTGCACGACGGCGGCGACTCGGTCACCTGGCGCACCATCGCCTGGGCGATCTTCTTCGTCGCCATGGTCACCGACAAGATCGACGGTGACATCGCCCGCGCGCGCAACCTGGTCACCGACTTCGGCAAGATCGCCGATCCCATCGCCGACAAGGCGATCACCGGCATGGCCTTCATCGGCCTGTCGATCATCATGGACACCTGGTGGATGTGGACGATCACCGTCGTCGTCCTGGTCCGCGAGTGGGCGGTCACGCTGCTGCGCCTCTCGGTACTCAAGTCGGTCGTCATCGCCGCCGCCCAGAGCGGCAAGTGGAAGACCGTCGCCCAGGCGCTGGCCCTCGGCCTGCTCAGCCTGCCGCTGCTCGAGGTCGACGGATGGCTCGACGTACCGGGCGAGGTGACCTACGGTGTGGCGATCGCACTGCTCCTCGTCGCCTTCGTGCTGACCCTGTGGTCGGGCTACGAGTTCTTCCGCGACGTCTGGCGCCAGCGGCACAGCATCCGCGGCGGCGACAGCAAGTCGTCCGCGGCCTGAGGGCCGCCGCGCCCTTCTCTCCGTCTCCGAGGAGCCCCCGGCACGGAATCTTCATCGATTCGTTGCGCGAGTTTTCCTAAGGTTCTTGCCAACAGGTCGGTACGTCGGCATAAGGTCATGCCTCTTCCCCTCGATCTCGCCGACTTCTCGGGCGCGCGAGCTCGGCCTTTTCTCTGCTTTCTGACGACGGAAGAAGTAGATGCGCCCCGTGAAGAAATTGCTGTTCGGCTCCCTTGGCGCCGCCCTCGCCCTGTCGGGCGTGGCGGCGGTCGCCCCGAGCCCCGCCCAGGCCAACCCCGGTGGCACCGGCCTCGTGATCCGCGAGGCCTATGTCAACGGAGGCTCCGCGAATGCGTCGTACGTCGACAAGTTCGTCGAGCTCTACAACCCGACTGCGAGCGCGATCAGCCTCAGCGGCAAGTCGCTCCAGTACCGCTCGCCCACCGGCACCGGGAATGCCTCGGGCGTCGTGGCGCTGAGCGGCACGGTCGCGCCGGGCAAGACGTTCCTGGTCAAGGGGGGAAGCAACGGCAGCAACGGCACGGCGCTGCCCACGCCCGACCAGATCGCTACCGGGCTCAACCCGGGCGCCGGCGGCGGCACGCTCTACCTCACCAGCGGCACGACGGCCACGACGCCGGCTGACGCGGGTGTGATCGACAAGATCGGCTGGGGCAACAGCAACTCGCCCGAGGGCACGGCGTCCACCGGCAACTCGGTCACGCTGAGCTACCAGCGCGCCGCCAACGGCGCGGACACCGACAACAACGCCGCCGACTTCAGCACCGCGGCGCCGACCCCGCAGAACGCGAGCAGCGGCACCTCCGAGCCGACGACGGTGACGGCGACGAACCCCGGCGCCAAGAGCGCGACCACGGGCGCCGCGATCACCCCGATCACGCTGCAGGCCAGCGGCGGAACCGCGCCCTACACGTGGACGGCGGCGCCGCTCCCGGCGGGCCTCACGCTGACCGGCAACTCCATCTCCGGTACGCCGACTGCGGCCGGCGTCACCAACGTGACCGCGACGGTGGAGGACTCGGCGGACCCCAAGGAGTCCGCCTCGGTCCAGTTCACGATCACGGTCGCCGACCCCGGTGCGTCCGTCCCGATCGCGGACATCCAGGGCAGCGGTGCCGCGAGCCCGGTCGCGGACTCCCCGGCGACCACCGAGGGTGTCGTCACGGCGCTCTACCCGACCGGTGGGTTCAACGGCTTCTACATCCAGACCCCCGGTGCTGACACGCCGGACCGTTCCGACGCGCTCTTCGTCTACGTCGGCAGCAACTCCGCCCTCCTGAGCGGTCTGGCGATCGGCGACTCGGTCCGCGTCTCCGGCACCGTCAAGGAGTTCACCTCCGGCGCCGGCACGCTGACCGAGCTGGACGTCGTCGCGGGCACGGTCACCGAGATCGCCTCGCTCGGCACGGTGACCCCCAAGACCGTCATTCCGGGCACCGACTGCGCGCTGCCGGGCACGGCCTGCCTCACCGGTGCGGCGCTCGATGCCGCTCGTGAGGCCGTCGAGGGCGAGCTCTTCGCTCCGTCTGGTGACTTCACCGTCACGGACGCTTACGACGGCTCGGCGTTCAACCCGCCGGCGACGCCGTCCAACAACAACGTCGGCGAGATCGGTCTCGCGGCCAACTCCGACAAGCCGCTGAGCACGCCGACCGACATCATCGACGCCCAGGACACCGCGGCGATCGCGGCCCGCACCGCCTGGAACAACGCCCACCGGGTGCTGCTCGACGACGGGTCGAGCACGACGTACTGGAACACCCAGAACACCGCCGCGGGCAAGGACCTGCCGCTGCCGTGGCTGACCCCGAACCACCACGTGCGCGTCGGTGCCAAGGTGACTTTCGACCAGCCGCTGGTGCTCGACTGGCGCTTCGGCTGGAAGCTCCAGCCGACCTCGCAGATCGTCGGTGCCCCGACCGGCAAGGTGACCTTCGAGCAGAACCGGCCGGCCGCTCCGCAGCCGGTGGGTGGCGACCTCAAGCTCGCCACGTTCAACGTGCTCAACTACTTCACGACCTTCGGTGCGGCCTACGGCGGCTGCTCGTCGTTCGTCGACCGCGCCGGTAACCCGATCGCGGTCGACCAGTGCCCCGGCACGGGCCCGCGGGGTGCCTGGAACCAGGCGAGCTTCGACCGTCAGCAGGCCAAGATCGTCAAGGCGATCAACAAGATCGACGCCGACATCGTCTCGGTCGAGGAGATCGAGAACAGCCTGGTCGTCGACAACGGTGACCGCGACGAGGCCCTCGCCGCCCTGGTGACGGCGCTCAACACCGCCGCAGGTGCGGGCACCTGGGACTACGTCCACTCGCCGGTCTCGGCCTCGCTGCCGGCCAACAAGGCCGAGCAGGACGTGATCCGCACGGGCTTCATCTACAAGCCCGCCAAGGTCGAGGTCGTCGGCGACGCCGAGATGCTCTTCGGCACCACCGAGTTCGCCAACGCCCGCGAGCCGTTCGCGGCGGTCTTCAAGCCCGTCGGTGGTACGGCCGGTGACCGGTTCGCCGTCATCGTCAACCACTTCAAGTCCAAGGGCTCGGGCGTGGACGACGGCACCGGCCAGGGCAAGGCCAACCCGGACCGCATCGCCCAGGCGACCCGCCTGCAGCAGTTCGCCAGCGACTTCGCGACGGCGCGCGGCGTCCAGGCGGTGTTCCTGACCGGTGACCTGAACTCCTACTCGCAGGAGGACCCGATGCAGGTCCTCTACAACGCCGGCTACACCCAGATGGAGGCCCCGGGCAAGCACTCCTACAGCTTCGACGGTCAGTCGGGCTCGCTCGACCACGTGCTCGCCAACCCGGCCGCGGCGGCCATGGTGACCGGCGTCGACATCTGGGAGGTCAACGCCAACGAGTCGGTGTTCAACCAGTACTCGCGCTACAACTACGTCGGCACGGACCTCTACAGCGACGACCCGTTCAGCGCCTCGGACCACAACCCTGAGGTCGTCGGTATCAAGAAGGGCGCGCCGAGCACGACCGACGTCCAGATCATCGGCACCAACGACTTCCACGGTCGTCTCCTGGCCGACGGCACCAACGCCGCGGGCGCCTCGGTGCTCTCCGGCACGGTCAAGCAGTTGCGCACCGAGAACCCGAACACGGTGTTCGCCGCCGCCGGTGACCTGATCGGTGCGTCGACGTTCGAGTCCTTCATCCAGAAGGACAAGCCCACCATCGAGGCGCTCAACGAGGCGGGACTCGACGTCTCCGCGGCCGGCAACCACGAGTTCGACCAGGGCTACGAGGACCTCGTGGGCCGGGTCAAGAACCTCGCCGACTGGGAGTACATCGCCGCCAACGTCGAGGAGCCGGCGGGTCGTGACGACCTCGCCGAGACCTGGACCAAGCAGTTCGGCGACGTCAAGGTCGGCTTCGTCGGCGCCGTCACCGAGGACCTGCCGAGCCTGGTCACCCCCGGAGGCATCCAGGGCGTGACGGTCACCGACATCGTGGACGCCACCAACGCGGCCGCGGTCGAGCTCAAGAACGCCGGCGCGGACCTCGTCGTGCTGCTGGTCCACGAGGGATCGGCGTCGGAGGACTGCACCTCGTCGCAGTTCTCGAACCCGGCGACGGTCTGGGGCAATATCACCCAGAATGTGTCGGCCGACGTCGATGCGATCGTGTCCGGGCACACCCACAAGGCCTACAACTGCTCCGTCCCGGTGCAGGCGTGGGCTGACCAGGGGCGTGCGGTGACCGAGCGTCCCGTCGTCTCGGCGGGTCAGTACGGCACCAACCTCAACAAGCTCGTGTTCACGGTCGACAACGCCACCGGCAAGGTCCAGGCCAAGACGCAGTCGATCATCAGCCTGACCTCGGCCGGCGCGCACCCGACCGACCCGGCGGTGGACCAGATCGTCACCGACGCGAAGAACCAGGCGGAGGTGCTCGGGGCCAAGGAGCTCGGCAAGCTCCAGGGCGTGCTCAACCGGGCCAAGCTGGCCAACGGCACCACGGAGAACCGCGGTGGCGAGTCCACGCTCGGCAACCAGGTCGCCGAGGTGCAGCGCTGGGCCACAGAGAAGCCGGAGTCCGGCAGCGCCCAGATCGCGTTCATGAACCCGGGTGGTCTGCGCCAGGACATGCCCGGCACGGTCGTCGACCAGGCCTACCTCGACGCCCACCCGGACTCGACCGCCCAGCTCGGCGACCGGATCCTGACCTACAAGCAGGCGGCCGTCGTCCAGCCGTTCGCCAACACGCTGGTCAACATGAAGCTCACCGGAGCCCAGATGAAGAAGGTGCTCGAGCAGCAGTGGCAGCGCGACGCGGCTGGCAAGGTGCCGAGCCGGCCGTTCCTGCGCCTGGGGGTCTCGAAGGGCTTCACCTACACCTACGCCGAGAAGCCGGTGACGGTGCAGGGGACGGCCACGTTCGAGGGCACGGTCACCGGGATGTGGCTCAACGGGACGCCGATCGATCTCGGCGCGACCTACTCGGTCACGGTGAACCAGTTCCTCTCGACCGGTGGCGACAACTTCTTCGAGCTGAAGAACGGCACGAACGTCGCTGACACCGGCAAGGTCGACCTGCAGGCGATGGTCGACTACCTGGCGGCGAAGGCCGCGACGACCCCGCTCGCGGTCGACCCCGCGCAGCGCGCCGTCGGGATCGCCTTCCCGGCCGACGCCCCGGCGTCCTACAAGCCGGGCGACCACGTCGTACTCGACGTGAGCTCGTGGACCATGTCGACGCCCGCGGACGCCAAGGACACCGAGATCCAGGTCAAGCTGGGCAACCAGCAGATCGGCACCGCGACGCTCGACAACACCATCGGCACCGCCGTCTACGACCAGTACGGCACCGCCCACGTCGACGTCACCCTGCCGGCGAACCAGCCGGCCGGCGCTACGTCGCTGACGCTGGTCGGCGCGAGCTCCGGGACCGAGGTGATCGTCCCGATCACGGTCGCCGAGGGTGCCTTCGTCAACGACACCAAGCCGGTGATCACCGGTACGCCGAAGCTCGGCGTCGAGCTGTCCGCCACGGCGGGCACCTGGACCCCGACGCCGACCACGACGTCGTACCAGTGGCTGGCCGGCGGTGCCGAGATCTCCGGCGCGACCACGGACAAGTTCACCCCGACGGCCGCTGAGGTCGGCAAGGTGATCACGGTCCGGGTCACGGTCGAGGCCGACGGCTACACCGACGGTGTCGCCGTCTCCGACCCGACGGCCGAGGTGGACAAGAAGACGTTCACCACGCAGCCCACGCCGACGATCTCCGGGACCGTCCGGGTCGGCAAGGTGCTCACGGCCAACGCCGGCACCTGGGTGCCGACGCCCGCCTCGCTGACCTACCAGTGGTTCGCCAACGGGGCGCCGATCGCCGGGGTCACCGGGAGCACGCTGCGGCTCAAGGGTGCGCAGGCCGGCAAGCGGATCACCGTCCAGGTGCGGGCCACGGCGCCCGACTACAAGGACGCGATCGTCTCCTCGGCCCAGACCGTGCCGGTCGCCAAGGGTGCAGTGACCATGTCGGTCAAGACCAAGCCCGGCAAGGTCAAGGTCAAGAAGACCAAGACCACGGTCACCGTCACGCTGGTCAACGCGGACCGCGAGCCGGTCACCGGCAAGGTGAAGGTCAAGGCCAAGGGGCTGCCCGCCAAGACCGTCACCGTGGTCAACGGCAAGGCCGTGGTCAAGCTCGGCAAGTTCAAGAGCACCGGCCGCAAGAAGGTCACCGTGACCTACCTCGGCAGCACCGCGCTGACGGCGCAGACCACGGTCACCACGATCTGGGTGGTCCGCCGCTGACCTGAGCCGCACCGCAGCACCTCGCCGAGAGCCTCGGTCGGTGGCCCGTGACACGATGCGTGTCGTGGGTTCACCGGCCGAGGCTCTTGTCCATGCCCTGCGCGAGCGCGGGGCGACGGTGGCGACCGCCGAGTCGCTCACCGGCGGCCGGCTGGCGGCGCGGCTGACCGAGGTCCCCGGAGCGTCCCAGGTCTTCGTCGGGGGAGTGGTGAGCTACCAGACGCAGGTCAAGGTCGAGGTGCTCGGCGTCCCGCAGGCGCTCGTCGACACCGACGGCGTCATCTCGGCTGCCTGTGCCCGGGCGATGGCCGAGGGTGCGCGCCGCCTGGTCGGCTCGTCGTACGCGCTGAGCACGACGGGCGTGGCCGGTCCGGACCGCCAGGAGGACCAGCCCGTCGGCACCGTGTACGTCGGCCTGGCCGGCCCCGAGGGCACCCAGGTCCTCGCGCTCCGGCTCAGCGGCGGCCGCGGCGCGATCCAGGACGCGACCGTCGTCGCGGCCCTCACCGCCCTGAGCGAGGAGCTCACCGCAGTCTCAGCGGCCGGGCGTCCCGCGGAAGATTCGGGGCTCGGGTAGCGTTGGAGCCACGACCCGCCGTTCCACGACCCCGGAGAGGAGATCGAGATGGTGCTCTTCCGCCGCTCGCTCGGTGACATCCTGCGCAGCCGCCGTGCTGAGCTCGGGCTGACCCTCCGCGAGGTCTCCGGCGCTGCTCGGGTCAGCCTCGGCTACATCTCGGAGATCGAGCGTGGCCAGAAGGAGGCGTCCTCCGAGCTGCTCGCCTCGCTGTGCGAGGCCCTCGACGTCCCGCTGTCCGACGTCCTGCGCGACGTCGCCGACGCGGTCGCGCTCGAGGAGGCCGCCCTGCTCGGCCCCGTGCCCACGCCGATCGCGCCGCGGCGCGCCGGCGAGGTCGTCGCCTCCGCCGCCTGATCCGGCCCGACCCGGCCGGCCCGCCTGGCTTGGCCTGGCCCTCCGCACCACGACACAGCCCCTCCGGTCCGGGACCGGAGGGGCTGTGTCTGTTGCTCGTCGGGGCTGCGGGGATCGCCGGGAGTGCCGGGAGCGCGGTCGATCAGCGCTGGCGGGCCATGTTCTCCAGGCGGGCGATCCGCTCGTCCATCGGCGGGTGGGTCGAGAACATCCGCTGGACGTCGGCGGCCCGGAACGGGTTCGCGATCATCATGTGGCTCGCGTTCTGCAGCTGCGGGGTGGGCGCGAGCGGGGCGCGGGCGGTCCCGGACTCGAGCTTGCGCAGCGCCGAGGCCAGGGCCAGCGGGTCGCCGGTCAGGCGGGCGCCGTCCTCGTCGGCGTCGTACTCGCGGGTGCGGCTGATCGCCATCTGGATGACCGCGGCGGCGAAGGGGGCGAGCAGCGCCGTACCGATCATCACCAGCGGGTTGGGCCGCTCGTCGTTGCTGCCGCCGCCGAAGATCGACGAGAAGGCGAGGAACTGCGCCACCGAGCTGATCACGCCGGCGACGGCCGCCGCGACCGAGCCGGTGAGGATGTCGCGGTTGTAGACGTGCATCAGCTCGTGCCCCAGCACGCCGCGCAGCTCGCGCTCGTCGAGCAGGCCGAGGATGCCCTCGGTGCAGCACACGGCGGCGTTCTGCGGGTTGCGGCCGGTGGCGAAGGCGTTGGGCGCCTGGGTGGGGGAGACGAACAGGGCCGGCATCGGCTGGTTCGCGGCGGTGGAGAGCTCGCGGACGATGCGGTACATCGCCGGCTGCTGGGACTCGGTGACCGGGTAGGCGTGCATCGCCTTGATGGCCAGCTTGTCGGAGTTCCAGTAGCCGTAGGCCGTGGTACCCACACCGATGAGCGCGAAGATCCAGATGAAGGCGGAGCTGCCCGTGGCAGCGGCGATGAGGCCGCCGACGGCGAGCAGCAGCGCGAAGATCGCGCCGAAGAGGCCCGCGGTCTTGAGCCCGTTGAAATGGCGGTGCATGCCAGGTCAACGAACGACGGCGGGCCGGACGTTCCTGGGCGGCGAGGAGACCCAGGTCACGCGCCGGGCGGCGGGGCCGCGGCGGCCGCCGGTTGGCAGCGCGGGCACCAGTAGGTGGTCCGCTCCCGGCCGGGTGGGCCGACCGGACCGGCCTCGATCGTCGTCCGGCAACGCAGGCAGGGGCGGCGCTGGCGCCGGTAGACCCAGACCGGGTCGCGCCGGTCGCCCGTGGTCAGCGGTTGGCCGTGCTCGAGCCCGGCCCGGAGCAGGGCGCGGGCCCGCCGGAGCAGGCGGAGCGGGTCGGCGACCGCACTGACGGGGCCGAGCGGGTGGGCGCCCTGGACGAAGCAGGTCTCGGAGAGCCAGATGGTGCCGATCCCGGCGACCACGGTCTGGTCGAGGAGGGCCTCGCCGAGGACCCGGTCGGGTACGGCTGTCAGCCGGCCCAGCGCGGTCGCCTCGTCGGCGGGCGTCCAGGGGCCGAGCAGGTCGGGGCCGAGGTGTCCGACGGCGCTCGCCTCGTCGGCGGTGGGCAGCAGCTCGACCACGCCGAGCAGGAAGCCGACCGCCTCGACCCGCTCGGTCCGCAGCGCGACCCGGGCCTCGTGGGCCGGCCGGGACCAGCGCTCGCCGGCCCGGACCACCCGCCAGCTGCCCTCCATCTTGAGGTGGGTGTGCAGCGTGAGCGGGACGCCGTCGGCGGTGGTGAGCCGGGTGAGGAGGTGCTTGCCGTGGGTGGCGGTCCGGTCGACGACGGCCCCGGTCAGGTCGGTGGTGGCGAGCTGGGGCACCCGGAAGTCGCTGTGGGTGAGCGTCGCTCCGGCGAGCGCCCGGTCGAGCCGGTCGGCGGTACGGCGGACCGCGTCTCCCTCGGGCACGGCGCGGCAATCCTCAGGCCCGGATCCGCAGGCCGCGCGGGGTCGCGATGAACCCGGCCGCGGCGAGCGCGTCGCGCAGCGGTCCGCCGCTGCCGAGGAGAGCGGTGCCGTCGGCCTTCTCGACGGTGAGCTGGCCGAGCGTCCCGCGGCGTACGGCGGTGGAGAGCGCCTCGGCGGCCGGGGTGAGCAGGTCGGGTTCGTCGGACCAGGTGAGCAGGGTGCGCCCGCCGCGCTCGACGTAGAGGACGAGCGCGCCGTCGACCAGGACGACGAGCCCGCCCGCCTTGCGGCCGGGGCGGTGCCCGGCGCTCTCGGTGCTCTCGGCCGCCGCGCGGACGCTGGGCGGCGCGGGCCAGGGGAGCGCGGCGCCGTAGGGGTTCGCCGGGTCGGTGGCGGCGAGCGCGACGGCGACCGGTTTGTGGTCGAGCTCCTCGCCGCCGGCCGGTGGGGCGAAGGAGCGGAGCCGGTCGACCGAGCCTGCCGTACCGAACTGGGCCGCGCCGAGGCCTTCGACGAAGTAGCCGCGCCGGCAGCGGCCGGACTCCTCGAAGGCGCTGAGCACCTTGTAGATCGCGGCGAAGCCGCCGGGCACCCGCTCGTTGACGACCGCGCCGCGGGTGACGACGCCGTGGCGCTCGAGGAGCTGCTCGGCGCCGGCGTGGGCCCGGCGGGTGGGGTCGGTGTCGATGGCGGGCAGGACGGCCCAGCGTCCGGCGGTCTCGGGCGGGCCGGTCCGGGACAGGCGGCCGGGGCGGGCGGCGGCGCGGCGGGTGCGGTGGGCGGCGCGGCCCGAGCGGGTCAGGGCGCGCAGCGGGGTGAGGGTGTCGTTGGTGAGCCGTCCGTCCCACACCAGCGCCCAGAGCGCGGCACTGACGGCTTCGTCGAGGGGCGGGTCCTCGCCGTCGGCACGCGCGGCCTGGGAGACCTGGTCGGAGACCTGGCGGAAGAACCATGCTCCGCCGGGGGCCAGCACGTCGAGGACCCGCTGCTGGAGCGGGTCGCCGACCGGCGCGGGTGGCGGCAGGGTGAGGTGGGCCCGGTCGGCGACATGGAGCGAGACCCAGCCGTCGGAGCCGGGCAGCGGTCCGTGGCCGGCCCAGAGCACCTCGCCGGTCGCGGTCAGCTCGTCGAGCAGCGCCGGCTCGTAGTCGCGGACCCGGGCCGGCAGGACCAGGGACTCGAGCGCGCTCGCGGGCAGGGCGGCTCCGGCGAGCTGCTCGATCGCGCGGAGGAGTCCGTCGGCCCCGCGCGGGCCCTTGGCGGTGGTGATCTGGTGCCAGGCGGTGGAGAACCGGGCCAGCGTGGTCGGCTCGACCGGCTCGATCTCGTGGCGCAGCTTGGCCAGCGAGCGGCGGCGCAGCCGGCGCAGCACCTCGACGTCGCACCACTCCTCGCCGGCGCCGACGGGGCGGAACTCGCCGGAGAGCACCCGGCCCTGGGCCTCGAGCCGCTGGAGCGTGTGCCGTACGACGGCCACGCCGAGCCCCAGCCGGACCGCGACCTGGTCGGAGGTGAACGGCCCGTGGGTACGCGCGTAGCGCCCCACCAGGTCGGCGAGCGGGTCGTCGACGGGCTCGGTGAAGGCGGCCGGCGTCCCGGCCGGAGCGGGGACGCCGAGGCCGTCGCGCAGGCGGGCGACGTCCTCGACGGCGGCCCAGGCGTCGCCGTAGGCCATCCGGACGGTGACCACGCGCCGGGCGGCGGCCAGGTCGGCGAGCCAGTCGGCGACGGGGGCCTCGTCGCGGGAGCGGGCCGCGACCTCGGCCAGGGTGAGCGGGCCGAGCAGGCGGAGCAGGTCGGTGAGCCCCTCGGCGTCACGGGCGCGCCGGTCGGGGACGGTGCGCTGGAGCTCGGCCTCGACCTCGGCGAGGACGTCGGGGTCGAGCAGCTCGCGCAGCTCGGCGCGACCGAGCAGCTCGGCGAGCAGTCCCTGGTCGAGGGTGAGCGCGGCGGCGCGGCGCTCGGCGAGGGGCGAGTCGCCCTCGTAGACGAACTGCGCGACGTAGCCGAACATCAGCGTCCGGGCGTAGGGCGAGGGCTGGGTGGTCTCGACCTCGGTGATCGCCACCTCGCGCTGGTCGACGCGGCGCAGCAGCGTGACCAGGCCGGGCAGGTCGTAGACGTCGTTGAGCACCTCGCGGACCGTCTCGAGCACGATCGGGAACGACGGGTAGCGGGTGGCGACCTCGAGCAGCGAGGCGGCACGCTGGCGCTGCTGCCACAGCGGCGAGCGGCGGCCGGGATCACGCCGCGGCAGGAGCAGCGCGCGCGCCGCGCACTCGCGGAAGCGGGCCGCGAAGAGCGCGGAGCCGCCGACCTCGCGGGTGACGACCTCCTCGATCTCGTCGGGCTCGAAGACGATCAGGTCGGCGCCGGGCGGCTCGGCGTCGGTGTCGGGGATCCGGATGACGATGCCGTCGTCGGAGGCGAGCGCCTGGCCGTCGACGCCGTAGCGCTCGCGCAGGCGGGCGTTGATGGCCAGCGCCCAGGGGGAGTGCACCGCGGTGCCGTAGGGCGAGTGCACCGCGAGCCGCCAGTCGCCGAGCTCGTCGCGGAACCGCTCGACCAGGACGGCCAGGTCGCTCGGCAGCACCTGGGTGGCCTCGACCTGCTCGCGCAGGTAGCCGACCAGGTTGGCCGCCGCGTTGTCGTCGAGGCCGACCTCGCGGGCCCGCGCGGTGGCC
The DNA here is from genome assembly GCF_024662235.1 of Pimelobacter simplex. Taxonomy (GTDB): domain Bacteria; phylum Actinomycetota; class Actinomycetes; order Propionibacteriales; family Nocardioidaceae; genus Nocardioides. The sequence continues at coordinate 2,322,437 of NZ_CP096276.1, read as the reverse complement.
GCGGCCTCGGGCAGCGCGCCGAGCTCGCGGGTGAACCCGCCGATCGCCTCGCCGAGCTCGGTCGGGCGCCCGGCGGTGTCGCCCTTCCAGAACGGCAGCCGGCCCGGGACGCCGGGGGCGGGCGTGACGATGACCTGGTCGTGGGTGATGTCCTCGATCCGCCAGCTCGTGGCGCCGAGTGCGAAGACGTCGCCGACCCGGCTCTCGTAGACCATCTCCTCGTCGAGCTCGCCGACGCGGCGATTGGTGCCCTCGCCGGCCAGGAAGACGCCGTAGAGGCCGCGGTCGGGGATGGTGCCGCCGCTGGTGACGGCGAGTCGCTGGGCGCCGGGGCGTCCGCTGATGACGCCGGTCAGCCGGTCCCAGGTGATCCGCGGGCGCAGCTCGGCGAACTCGTCGGAGGGGTAACGGCCGGCCAGCAGGTCGAGCACGGCGTCGTAGGCCGAGCGGGGCAGGTGGGCGTAGGGCGCGCTGCGCCGGACCACGGCGAACAGCTCGTCGACGTCCCACTCGTCGACCGCGGTGATGGCGACGACCTGCTGGGCGAGGACGTCGAGCGGGTTGGCGGGGACGTGGAGCTGCTCGATGCCGCCGGTGCGCATCCGGGCGACGGCGACGGCAGCCGGAGCGAGGTCGCCGCGGTGCTGGGGGAAGAAGACGCCGTGAGAGGTCTCGCCCACCTGGTGGCCCGCACGGCCGACGCGCTGGAGGGCGCTGGCCACGCTCGGCGGCGAGGCGATCTGGAGCACCAGGTCGACGGCGCCCATGTCAATGCCGAGCTCGAGGCTGCTGGTGGCCACGACGGCGGGCAGGCGGCCGGCCTTGAGGTCGTCCTCGACCTGGGCGCGCTGCTCCTTGGAGACCGAGCCGTGGTGGGTACGGGCGAGCACCGGGCTCGCGCCGGCGGCGGCGCCGGACTGGGCCATGATCTGGGCGGGCGGCTCGACGCCGTCGGCGGAGACGCCCGCAGCGATCTCGTTGAGGCGCGCCGTCAGCCGCTCGGCCGTACGGCGGCCGTTGGTGAACACGATCGTGGAGCGGTGCTGCTCGATCAGCTCGGCGACCCGCTGCTCGACGTGGGGCCAGATGCTGGCCCGGGCGGGAGGCGCCGTGGGGTCGTCGTCCTCGACGACCTGGCCGAGCTCGGTCATGTCTTCGACCGGCACCTCGACGCGCAGGTCCCAGGACTTGTGCGCGGGCGGGGCCACGATCTCGACCGGGGCGCTGCCGCCGAGGAAGCGGGCGACCTCCTCGGTCGGGCGGACCGTGGCGGACAACCCGACCCGCTGGGCGGGCCGGGGGAGCAGGGCGTCGAGGCGCTCGAGGCTGAGCGCCAGGTGGGCACCGCGCTTGGTGCCGGCCACGGCGTGCACCTCGTCGAGGATCACCGTCTCGACGCCGCGCAGCGTCTCGCGGGCCTGGCTGGTGAGGATGAGGAAGAGCGACTCGGGCGTCGTGATCAGGACGTCGGGCGGCCGGGTCGCGAGCCGGCGCCGGTCGCCGGCCGGGGTGTCGCCGGAGCGGATGCCGACGGTGACCTCGGGCAGCGGGTGACCGGGGTCGAGCCGCTCGGCGGTCTGGCGGATGCCGGTCAGCGGGGCGCGCAGGTTGCGCTCGACGTCGACGGCGAGGGCCTTGAGGGGCGAGACGTAGAGGACCCGGGTGCGGTGGAGCTTGTCGTCGGGCGGCGGGGTGGTCAGCAGCCGGTCGATGCCCGCGAGGAAGGCGCTGAGCGTCTTGCCGGAGCCGGTCGGCGCGACGACGAGGGTGTGGTGGCCGCGACCGATCGCGTCCCAGGCCCCGGCCTGGGCCGCGGTGGGCTCGGCGAAGGCCGCGCGGAACCACGCGCGGGTCGCTTCGCTGAACGCCTCCAGCGGGTCCGGGGTCACCATGTCGACCATCCTCGCGCACGCCGCCGACACTTCGAGAACAATGGGTGCGTGCTGTGGAGAACCCGCCTGGGCATCGCCGGTGCCGTCGCGCTCCTGGTGGTCGCCGGCCTCGTCTGGTGGCTGCTGCGCGCCGAGCCGCCGGCGCCGGAGGCGGTGTCGCCGCAGCCCGGTCCGCTCACCGCGACGCCGGCTCCGTCCCCGCCGCCGCGCGACGTGTGCGACGGCCAGGCGCGGCGGGGGTTCGTGCCGACCGCGTTCAGCGTCCCCGGCGTCGTACGGCGGGCGGAGGTGCGGGGTCTCCCGCGCGACGCGCAGGGCGTGCCCGGCGTACCGCCGGTCTCCGACAAGGACGTCGTCGCCTGGGACCTCGGCGGCATCGAGCCCGGCAGCCGCGCGGGCCACGTGCTGCTCAACGCCCACACCTGGCCCAACGGGGCGGCGCTGGGCAACCGGCTCCTCGACGGCCTGCGCGAGGGCGGCCGGATCGTGCTGCACGGCGCCGGCGGCAAGGTCGCCTGCTACCGGGTGAGCGCGCGCGAGGAGGTGCGCGCCGAGGACGGCTATCCCGGCTGGGACGCCGTGGACGGCTCGCCGGAGGTGGTCATCGTGGTCTGCTCCGGCGAGCGCCGCGGGCCGGGGGACTGGTCGCACCGGACGCTCTGGTTCGCGCGTCCGGCCGTCTGAGCCTGAGCCTGCGCCTGAGCCGCGGGTGCGGGCGCGGGGAGCCGGCCGTTGACCGTCTCGGGCAGGTGCCGCTCGAGCACCCGGGCCAGGACGACGATCACCGCGCACCCGACGAGCATGAGCGCGATGAGCAGCGTGCCCTGGCCGTGCTGGAGCAGCAGCCCGGCGACGATCGGCCCGGCGACGGTGCCGGCCTGGACGGCGCCCGCGTTGATCGCGTTGGCGCGACCGCGCAGGTGGTCCTCGGCCAGGTCGTTGGTGATGGCGGGGACGGTCGGCTGGAGCAGCGTCTCGCCGAGGCCGAACACCAGGCCGAAGCCGAGCAGCCCGATCGCGGCGACGAGGCCGCCGGGCGCGATGCCGCCGAGGCCGACCAGCGCCCACGCGACCGCCCAGAGCCCGGCCATGGCGATGAGGACCCGGGTCCGGCGGCGGCCGCGGATGCGGCGCATGACGCCGAACTGCAGGCCCACGATGACGAACGTGTTGAGGGCGAAGGCGGCGCCGATCAGGCCGGTGGAGAGCCCGGCGGTCTCCCGGGCGAAGCCGGGCAGGCCGGCCTCGAACTGGCCGTAGCCGATGAACGTCGCGACGAAGGTCAGCAGCGTCAGCCAGCGCACGGCCGGGCTGCGCAGGATCGTGCGGTAGCCCGGCGCGGCGGGGCAGGCCAGGTCGCGCGGCGGGCGCGGCGCGCGACCGTGCAGGTGGCGCAGCGGGCCGAGGAAGAGCGCGAGCGGCACCAGTCCGGCGACGGCGTCGGCGAGGTAGATCGCGGTGAAGGTCTCCGGCCGGGACACGTCGGCGAACAGCCCGCCGACGATGCCGCCGACGCCGAGGCCGAGGTTGGTGAGCGCGAAGTTCACCCCGAAGTACTGCTGGCGCACCTCGCCCTCGACGACGCTCGCGATGAGCGAGTTGAAGGCGGGCCAGGAGGCGCCGAAGTTGACCCCGATCAGGGTCAGCGCGACCGCCGCGGCGGCGGGCGTCGTGGCGAACGCGAGGAGCGCGGTGCCCGCGACCATGCAGACCTGGCCGCCGAGCATGACCACGCGGGCGCCGTACCGGTCGGTGAGGGCGCCGCTGGGTCCGGTGACGACGAAGGCGACCGCGGCGATGAGCGCCATGAGCGCTCCGGCGAGGCCGAGGTCGAAGCCGCGCACCTCGTGGAGGTAGATCAGCGTGAACGGCAGCACCAGTCCGCGACCGAGGGTGGAGATCGCGACGGTGGACAGCAGCCAGCGTCCCTCACGAGGAAGCGCGGCCCAGAACGAGTTCAACGAGATCATGCGTGGACCGGGTGCTTCACGGTTGAAAACTTTACGACTCGGGCCCGATCCGGAGGAAATCTGCCGGGCGCGAACGGGCCTCGTTGTGGCGGAACACACGGCCTACCACTTTGGGTGCCGAACCGAGGGTTCGATCGGCAGCGGCTGAGGAAGGCTGGGGGCAATGCTCGGGGCAGCCCGCTCCGAGCGCCCAGCCAGCGACGGGGTAGCGATGAACTTGTCCGCGACGTACGGCGACCGGGCCGCGCTGCAGCGCGAGATCCGGGGACCGCAGTGGTTCGCATCGGAGGAGACGACCGGTGGCCGTGACGAGCACACCGGCCTGGAGATCGAGGTCGACGCGACCGGGTGGCCGGTGCGGGTGGCCGCGCTCACCGCGGTGGCGCCCGAGCTGCGCGACGCGGCCGGGCTCCGCGCCGCCCTCGAGCGCGCGATCGGTGGCGCGGTGCTGGGCCACCTCGCCCACAACGCCGAGCGCCGCCGGCTGAGCCCGGCCGAGATCGAGCGGGGCCGCGAGCTGGTCGAGGGACGGCGCCGGTTGGTGCCGCCGCCGGCGTACCGCGCGGCGCCGCTGGTCGCCCCCGACGGGCCGGTGCAGCCCCGCAGCGCCTGGCGCGACGACCGGCTCGACCGCACCGTCACCGGCACCTCCCGCGAGGGCGAGATCCGGGTCGAGCTCGGCTACATCGACGGCCTGCGCCGCCTCGACGCCGACGCGCAGTTCCTCGCGACCGCACCGGCGGACCTGCTCCGCCACGCCCTCAACGAGGCGTTCACCGACGCCCAGGAAGGAGGCCGGCGATGAGCACGACCCCCAATCCCTCCCCGGTCTACGGCCCGTTCGTCCCGCCGCAGTGGAACCCGCCGGACGACCCGCCGGGCTACGGCGAGCCGCACCCCCCGGGCGGCGCGAACGGCGAGTTCTCGGCCGAGATCCAGGACCTGGTCACCGCGTCGGTGGCCTGGGACGGGCTCTCCGCGGCCCTGCAGAAGGTGTGGGGCTACGCCTCCGAGGGCTGGGGCTACCCGAGCCTGTTCGGCATGCAGGACACGCTCTACACCGCCGGCCGGCTGCACCAGACGATCAACGAGGTGCTCGTCAACGGCGCGGCGGACGGGCACTGGATCACCCAGACCCTCGCCAACGGCCTGGTCGAGACCGCGAACGACCTCAGCGGTACCGACACCACCCAGGGCGAGAACTTCCGCAAGCTGAAGGATCGGGCAGGCGAATGACTGACGCAGACAAGGACCCGCAGGTCTTCCTCACCCAGGTCAACGACGCCATCGAGGACGTCAACAAGGCCATCGGCGAGTTCATCGAGAAGTCCGCGAACTTCATCAACGACCACCTCACCGAGGGGGGCATCCTTGGCGGCTTCCTGGCCGGCGGCATCCCGGGCGCGATCGTCGGCGGCCTGGTCGGCCACGAGCTCGAGGGGCGCTTCGACGACGCGATCGACAACATCAACGAGGCCTGGGAGACCGCCTCCGAGACGATCCGGCAGTCGATCGGCTCGATCCTGGGCGACCCGCTGCGGATGTCGAGCATCGCCAGCCGCTACCGCGACTCCGTCGAGGAGCTCGGCCAGGTGCGCATCGACATCGACGCGGCCAACCGCTACCTCGCCAAGAGCTGGACCGGCCGCGCCTACACGGCGTACGAGAACACCTCGGCGTTCCAGCTCAAGGCCGTGCAGGGCATGTCCGACTCGTTCGCCGAGGCGGCCGACCTGCTCGACGACCACCAGGTCAACCTGCTCAAGCACTGGAACGCCCAGCTCAAGAACCTGGTCGACCTGGCAGCGGCCATCCTCGGCAAGGCCGGCGAGCTCGGCGACGTCGGCAACTGGTTCACCGGCGGCGCGGGCGTGATCGTGCAGATCATCGTCACCGCGGGCTCGCAGGCGGCGTCGATCGTCAAGGAGGCGGTCGACTACTGGATCACCCTCAACGTCGGCAACGCCGGCGACTGGGACGCCATCCAGGCCAAGCTCGGTCAGCGCGGCTTCGAGGGCGACAAGTGGCCCGACTTCACCAGCGTCGACCTGCCGAACCTCAACGGTCCCTGGCAGAAGGCCTGAGGCCGGAGCCTCAGCGGTCGAGGGGGAGCGACCCGGTCAGCGTGACCGGGTCGCCCCCGACCGTGCTGGTCCGGCGGACCTCGAGCCGGGTGCCGCCAGGGGTGAACACCAGCGTGGACGACGTCGCGCCGCTCTCGCCGCGGTCCTCGTCGCGCGTAGCCACGGGGGCGCGCCCGTCGACGCTCGCCCGGACCTCGGTCGCGCTCACCGGCGCGCTGCCGGACGGCTGGAGCGTGGTCTCGAGCTGGACCACCCGCCACGGGCCGTCCGCGGACCAGCCCTGGCCGGCGACCCACGGCCAGCTCGCCGTACGGGCGCGGCAGAAGGCGCTGCCACCGGTGCGGGTGAAGGACGTGGGCGTCACGGTGGTGCGGCAGCTCGTGTAGCCGGCCGCTGCGGAGGCGGGGACGTCGTAGAGCGGCTGCGCGGCGGGGTCGACGTGGGGTGCCGGGGCGTCCTCGGTGACCGACTGGGCGACGCCGTCGAAGACCACCTCGAGGCCCCAGTCGGCAGGATCGTCGAGGGCGACGTAGACGAACCCGGTGCTCCGGCTCAGGCCGTCGACCTCGAGCGGGACCCGCCGCCCGTCCTTGCCGTCGCCGGTGACGAGCGCGAGCTCGTCGGGCACGCTCGGGTCGAGGACGGAGGTCTGGGCCGCCGTGGGTACGCCGGCGCCGGCCTCGGTCGTCCAGGAGACCGCGACGAGGGTGCTGTCGTCGCCGGCCGAGACCGCCTCGTCGGCGAAGGTCCCGGCGGCGTCCACCTCGGTCCCGGGCAGCGGCGCGATCCGCGCGGTGAGGCGCCCGTCGGGGAGCTGGAGCTCGGCGGTCCAGCCGCGCTGGGCGGCGGGGCTGCCGGGTGCGGGGGCGTCGGTCGCGGCCCGCACCACCTCGCCGGCGGCGAGGTCGCCGGAGCCGCCGGTGCAGCCGGCGGCCAGCAGCGGGGTCGCGAGCACGGCGAGTGCGGCAGCGCGGAGCGGGGAGGTCATGACGGCGTTCCTTCCCCGACTGCGGCGGGTTCAGTCTGCTGGCCGTTGACCGTCGCCGAGACGTGGCGCTCGAGGACCAGCGCGACCAGGGCGATCGCCGCGCAGCCCAGCACCATGAGCGCGATGTAGACCACGCTCAGGTCGTGCTGGAGCAGGAAGCCCGCCACGACCGGTCCCGCGATCGCGCCGCCCTGGAAGGCCGCCGCGGTGAGCGCGTTGTAGCGGCCGCGGGTGTGGTCGGAGGCGAGGTCGTTGCTCATCGCCGGCACCGTGGGCTGGAGCAGGGTCTCGCCCAGCGCGAAGACCCCCATGAAGGCGATCACGCCGGTGGCGGCGGCCAGTCCGCCCGGGGCCAGTCCGGCGAGGCCGAGCAGCGCCCAGGCGACCGCCCAGGTCGCGGCCATCACCAGCATCACCCGGGTACGGCGGCGCCCGCTGATGCGCGAGAGCACCGCGAACTGCAGCACCACGATGATCGCGGTGTTGACCGCGAACGCGAGCCCGATCGTGCGCGTCGACACCTCGGCGGCCTGGCGCGCGAAGCCGGGGAAGCCCGCCTCGTGCTGGCCGTAGCCGATGAACGTCCCGATGAAGGTCAGCAGCGTCAGCCAGCGCACCGCCGGCTCGCGCAGGATCGTCAGGTAGCCGACCGCCGCGGGCGCGGGACTGCCGTCGGCGGGCGCCGCGGCGCGGCCGTGGACGTGGCGCAGCGGGCCGAGCAGCAGCGCCATCGGGATCAGCCCCGAGGCGGCGTCGGCGAGGAAGATCGCGGTGAACGTGTCGGGCCGCGACACGTCGGCGAACAGCCCGCCGACCACCCCGCCGACCCCGATGCCGAGGTTGACCAGGGCGAAGTTGATGCCGAAGTACTGCTGGCGCAGCTCACCGCTGACCACGCTCGCGATGAGCGCGTTGAAGCCCGGCCACGAGACGCCGAAGTTGAAGCCGACCAGGACCAGTGCCACCGCCGCGAGGGCGGGCGTGGTGGCGAAGGCGAGCAGGACGTTGCCGGCGATCATGGCGGCCGTGCCGGTCAGCAGCACCGCGCGGGCGCCGTACCGGTCGGTGAGGGCGCCGCCGGGGCCGGTGACCAGGAATCCGACGACGGCGATGAGCGCCATGAGCGTGCCGGACAGGCCGAGGTCGAAGCCGCGCACCTCGTGGAGGTAGATCAGGGTGAACGGCAGGGTCAGGCCGCGACCGAGGGTCTGGATGGCGACCGTGGACAGCAGCCACCGGCCTTCCGTGGGCAGGGCGCCCCAGAAGGCCCTCACTTCTTCGGCTTGGGCGGCAGGCTCGCGGCGTAGGCCGCCCCGATGCCGACCCACGTCCCGAGCGCGGTGTCCTCGAGCACGTCGTCGGCGTCGACCCGGAGCCAGCCGCGCATGCTGCGGCCCTGCATCTCCATCGGGACCGCGGCGGTGGTCTCGACGTAGTGCTCGGTCTCGTCGGGCGCGACGCGGACCATGATCCCGCCCTGGCCGGACGCGGCGACGGCCATGTTGCCGCCGACCATGAAGCCCAGCCCGCCGAACATCTTCTGCTCGGTCACCTCGTGACCCGCGAGGCTCGGCTCGTCGACCAGGAGGTCGCGGAGCCGGGCCGCCAGCTGCTCGTCGTACGCCATGGGACGAGGCTAGGACCCGGCACCGACAGCGCGACACAGGAGTGCTGGCCGAAGGTACCTTGGGGCGAGCAGGAATTCGGGTGTGCCGGTCAATGCGCGAGGAGCGGACCGATGATTTCGGGAATTCGGACAAGGGCGCTCGTCGCCGTGCTCGGCATTGTCGCCGTGACCGGTTGCTCGGAGGCGTCGGCGCCTTCGCGGTCGAGCGAGCCCGATAGTGCGGTCGCGCGTGACACCGAAACTCCGCAGCGCACGTGGTGCGACATGTCCATCGCCCGGCAACGGACCCTGCCTCGTGGATACGAAGCCGTTCTCGGCGCCGTGGGGCTCCCCACGGCGCGGACCGCACGCCGCGCACAGCAGGCGGGCGACGGGGCCGGTGCGGGCGTGCTGTTCGCGAAGACCGCCCTGCTGCTCCGCGGCGACGAGCCGATCGTGATCGAGCAGGTCCCGGGCAGCGGCGACGCGGGAGAGCCGCCCCTGCTGCTCGGTTGGGGCGAGACGGAGCCGGGTGCGAGGTTCACGGCGCGACCGTGCCCGCGTACGCCGGGCTGGCGCGTCTTCACCGGCGGCCTGTACCTGACCCGCCCTTCCTGCGTGCGGCTGCGGGTGCACGTCGGGGCGCGGTCGACCGAGGTCAGCGTCGGCGCCGGTGCGCCGTGCCCGGGCCAGCGACGCCCGGCTGGGCCGGCTGTCAGGGCCGCCACTGCGGGTCGCGGCCGATGAACCCGATCAGCCGGTCCTGCCAGCTCGCGTCCTCCGGTACGGCGACCCGGGCGCCGTACTGGCCGCTCTGGCGCAGCATCTCGTCCATCGGCTCCATGCCGGTGAACATCACCTGGCAGCGCTCCTCGTCGAGCCGGTCGTCCTGACCGGTCGCGCGGGCGAGGTCCCAGGTGTGCATGAAGACGTCGCCGGTGTAGAACTCCGAGATCGCCCGGGGCAGCGGCATCGCGGGGAGCCGTGGGTGGGCGAAGGTGAGGTCGGCGTTGGCCGGGTCGTCGAGGACGGCCTGGACCCCGGTGGCGTGGTGCTCCCACGCGGCGACGGGGTCGTCGTCGACGGAGGGACCGGGGGTCAGGCGCAGGTCCGAGCCGTCGGCGAGGAACGCCGGGAACCACTCCACCAGGTGCCGTACGACGTCGCGCGCCTGCCACTGCGCGACGGGCGTGGCCGCGTCCCAGCCGCCGGCGCCGACCCCGCGCACCTTGTCGCCGAAGGTGCCGGCGATCGAGCGGTGCTCCTCGGCGGCGCTCACCGGCCGGTCTCCGCGACGAGGCGGGCGAGGAGGCGGTCGAGGGCGGCGTAGCCCTCGTTGACGCCGACCTCCATGCCGCTGGCGAGCATGCCGGCGCGGGACTCGAAGTCGTAGACGACCGAGAGCGCCTCGATGCGGGTGCGGCCGCCGGGCAGCTCGACGAACACCATGGTGTCGAGGCTGACCGCGTCGGGCATCTCCTCGAAGCCGAAGGTCTGCACGATCTTCTCGTTCTCGTTGACCCGGTGCACCGCGCCGTAGAAGTGCGCGATCTCCTCGCCCTCGCGGGTGGCGGTGTAGCGGTACTCGCCGCCGGTGCGGATGTCCCACACGTCGATGTCCATCCCGATCGAGTCGGGGCCCATCCACTGCTTCACGAGCTCGGGCTCGACGTGGGCGCGGAAGACGAGCTCGCGCGGGGCGTCGAACTCGCGGACCATCCGCACGGTGGGGACGTCGGGGTCGGCCTCGATGAGGGTCTCGGGGGTCGTGGTCTCGGTGCTCATCCTGCTTCTCCTCGTGCTCGGTCGCTGATCTCGGTGGGGGAGTCCTGGCCCTGCATCCGGGCGAGGACGGCGTCGAGGCGGCGATAGCGCTCCTCGGCCTGCTGCTGGTACCGCTCGATCCACTTGGTCATGAGGTCGAACACCTCCGCTTCCAGGTGGACCGGCCGGCGCTGGGCGTCGCGGCTGCGCCGGACCAGGCCTGCCTCCTCGAGCACCTTGAGGTGCTTGGAGACGGCCTGGAGCGACACGTCGTACGGCGCCGCGAGCTCGCCGACCGTCGCGTCGCCGGCCGCCAGGCGGGCGACCATGTCACGCCGGGTCGGGTCGGCGAGCGCGCCGAAGATCCGCGACAGCCGGTCCTCTTGCTCAACCATGTGGTTGAGCATGCATCCGGGTCGAGGTCCTTGTCAACCGTTCGGTTGAACAAAGGGGGAGAGTGTCAGGCGCCCCGCGCCATCGGGGGCGAGATGAGCGTCGCGTCGCCGCGGCGGTAGAGCAGCGCGCGGCGTCCGCCGGCCTCGGTGGCGTGCCCCCGCGTGTCCGTCGGTACGACGAACCCGTCGGTCCCGAGCACCTTGCGGCGGAAGTTCCCAAGGTCCGGAGGCGTGCCCCAGACGGCCGCGTAGACCCGGCGCAGCTCGGGCAGCGTGAACGGCTCGGCGACGAACTCGGTCGCGAGCGTCGTGTACTCCAGCTTGGCCCGGACCCGCTCGCGCGCGTCGAGCAGGATCTGGCGGTGGTCGAAGGCGAGCGCCGGTCCGTCGCTGTCGTCGCGGCCCTCGAGCAGGTCGTCGACGACCCACCAGCGCGCGTCGGCGGCGTCGGTGCCGGGGTGCGGCTCGGGGAGGTCGGGGGCGAGGGCGACGTGGGCCACCGAGACCACGCGCATGCGGGGGTCGCGGTCGGGCGCGGAGTAGGTCTTGAGCTGCTCCAGGTGGCCGGGGAAGCGCTCGACGCCGGTCTCCTCGCGCAGCTCGCGCCAGGCCGCCTGCTCGGCGTCCTCGTCGGGCTCGACGAAGCCGCCGGGCAGTGCCCACGAGCCGGCGAAGGGCTCCTCGCCGCGCTCGACCAGGAGGACGGCGAGCGCTCCGTCGCGCACGGTGAACACGGCGAGGTCGACCGCGACCGCAAACGGGGGGTGCTCGCTCATCGCGCCACCTCCACGTCGACGCCGGCCGCCGCCAGCTCGTCGAGTGCCGCGGCCGACGAGTCCGGCGCGACACCGGCGTGCAGGCCGTCGAGGAGGCGGACCGCGAAGCCCGCCTTGACCGCGTCGAGGGCGGTCGCCCGGACGCAGTAGTCGGTGGCGATGCCGGTGACGTCGACCTCGGTCACCCCGGCGGCCGCGAGCAGGTCGGCGAGGCGCTCGCCGCGGTCGGTGACGCCCTCGAACGCCGAGTACGCCGGCTCGCCCATGCCCTTGACGACGTGGTGGGTGACCGCGTCGGTGACGAGCTCGGGCGCGTAGTCGGCGCCCGCCTCGCCCTGGACGCAGTGCACCGGCCAGGTCGAGACGAAGTCGGGGGCCTGGCCCGGCTCGTGGAAGTGGCCGCCGTTGGTCTCGCCTGCGCGGTGCCAGTCGCGCGAGGCGGCGACGAGTGCGTAGTCGCCGGCGTGCGCGGCGAGGTGCTCGCTGATCCGGCCGGCGACCGCGCGGCCGCCGGTGACGCCGAGCGAGCCGCCCTCGACGAAGTCGTTCTGGACGTCGACGACGATCAGCGCCTTGGTGCTCTGGGGGGCCATCGGGGTCTCCTCTCGAAGCGTGGTGGTCAGGTACGCCGCCCCGGCCGAGACGCTGCGGGCCTCGGCGGGCAGCGTGGCCAGGGTGGCGGCGGCGAAGTCGCGGACCTCGCCGAGCGTCGGGCGGTGGACGACCTCGCCGGCGCGGACCAGGGGGACCTGGACCTCTCGGGCGCCGGCGCCGGGTGGGGGAGCGCCCTGCGCGGTGAACCACTCGGCGGTGAGCAGCCCCTGGTCGTCGTAGGTGCGGTAGGGGCGCTTGCGGCCGCCGACCGAGCCCTTGTCCTTGGACTTCTTCGCGACCGGGCGCAGGGGAGCGCTGTCGTGGTCGGCGATGGCGACGAGCTTGTAGACCATGCTCGCGGTCGGGTGGCCCGAGCCGGTGGCGACGCGGGTGCCGACCCCGTAACCGTCGATGGGGGCGTCGGTGAGCGCCGCGATGACGAACTCGTCGAGGTCGCTGGTCACCACGATGCGGGTCCCGGTGGCGCCGAGCGAGTCGAGCAGGAGCCGGGCCCGGTGGGACTCGTCGCCCAGGTCGCCGGAGTCGATCCGGATCGCGCCGAGGCCGGTGCCGGCGACCTCGACCGCCGTACGGATGCCCTCGGCGATGTCGTAGGTGTCGACCAGCAGCGTGGTGCCGACGCCGAGGGCCTCGACCTGGCTGCGGAAGGCGTCGGCCTCGGTGTCGTGGGCGAGGGTGAAGGCGTGGGCCGCCGTCCCCGCCGTCGGTACGCCGTAGCGCCGGCCCGCGGCGAGGTTGCTCGTCGTCGCGAAGCCCGCCAGGTAGGCCGCCCGAGCCGTCGCGACCGCCGCCTCCTCGTGCGTGCGCCGTCCGCCCATCTCGATGATCGGCCGGCCGCGCGCGGCGTCGACCATGCGCGCCGCGGCGCTGGCGATCGCCGTGTCGTGGTTGAGGATGCTCAGCACGAGCGTCTCGAGCACCACGCACTCGCCGAGGGTCCCGGTGACGGTGAGGATCGGGCTGCCGGGGAAGTAGAGATCGCCCTCGCGGTAGCCGTCGACGTCGCCGCCGAACCGGAATCCGGCGAGGTAGTGCGCGGTCTGCTCGCCGATCACCCCCTCGGCCTGCAGCCAGGCGAGCTCGTCGGCGTCGTAGGAGAAGTCCTCGATCGCGGTCAGCAGCCGGCCCAGCCCGGCGAGCATGCCGTAGCGGCGGCCCTCGGGCAGGCGGCGCGCGAACGCCTCGAACACGGCAGGGCGATCGGCGCTCCCGTCGCGGACGAACGAGTCGAGCATGGTGAGCTCGTAGCGGTCGGTGAGCAGTCCGGTGCGGTCCATCGCGGCTCCTCGATGTTGTAGTCAGTGTGACTATAACAGGGGTGGTCTAGCGTTCACCAGCATGGCGCGCGGTGGCGAAGGGGTGGCGGACGCCTACGAGCAGCACCTCGCCGACCACGAGCGGGACCGGCGCCGCGCCCAGGGCTCGTTCTACACCCCGCCCGCGCTCGTCGACTGGATCCTCGACCGCGCGCTGCCCGCCACGCCGGGGGCGACGGTGCTCGATCCGGCCTGCGGGACCGGGCACTTCCTCGTCGCCGCGGCCCGGCGCCTGGGGGTGCGGGCGGTGCACGGCTCGGACCTCGACCCCGAGGCGGTACGGATCGCCCGCGAGCGGCTCCAGGCCCTCGATCCCGGCGTCGCGGCCGACGAGATCGAGCGGCAGGTCGTCCTCGCCGACGGGCTGACCGCGTGGGAGGGCCGGACGTTCGACGCGGTCGTCGGCAACCCACCGTTCCTGGGCCAGCTGCGCCGCCGGTCCGCCGGGCAGAACGAGGAGCACCGGCGGGCGCTGGGTGCCTACACCGACACCAGCGCTGTCTTCCTGCACCGGGCGCTCGACCTCGTCGCGCCCGGCGGGGTCGTCGCGCTCGTGCAGCCGCTGTCGGTGCTCGCCGCCCGCGACGCCGGACCGGTACGACGAGCGGTCGCCGAGCGCGGCACCCTCACCGACTTCTGGTGCTCGGACCGTCCCGTCTTCGAGGGCACGCCCGTGCTGACGTGCGTCCCCGTCGTCCGGGTGGGCGCGGGGCCCGGCCCCGACCCCGACGCCTGGGGGCGGCTCGCCGCGCCGACGTTCGGCATCCCGGTCGCGCCCCTCGCTGCCGGGGCCGCCGGGGCCGGGACGGTCGGCGACCTCGCCGACTGCACGGCCGACTTCCGCGACCAGTTCTACGGCCTGGCGCCGTTCGTCCGCGACCGCCTCCCCGGCGGTACGCCGCTCGTCACGACCGGCCTCATCGACCCCGCCGAGTCGCGCTGGGGGAGGACGGCGACCCGCTTCGCCCGGGTCCGCTACGACGAGCCGTCGGTCGACCTCGCTGCGCTGCGCGCCGACGGGGCGCTGGCCCGCTGGGCCGACGCACGCCTCGTCCCCAAGCTGCTGGTCGCCGGGCAGGGCCGGGTGATCGAGGCGGTCGCCGACGAGCACGGCGCCTGGCTGCCGTCGGTCCCCGTGGTGAGCGTCGTCCCGCGCGACCGGGCGGACCTGTGGCGCCTCCTCGCGGTGCTGCTCGCGCCGCCCGTCGTCGCGCACGCGGCGACCCGCTACCTCGGCGCCGGCCTCACGCCCGGCTCGGTCAAGGTGAGCGCGCGCCAGGTGGCCGCGCTGCCGCTGCCGGCCGACGCGGGGGCGTGGGCCGAGGGCGCGGACCTGGCGCGGCAGGCCCAGCACGCAGGCGAGGACGAGAGGCCCGGGCTCCTCGTCGCGACCGGCCGGGTGATGACGGCCGCCTACGGTGCCGGGGACGACGTGCTCGACTGGTGGGCCGGGCGGGTGCGCCGGCGTACCGATGATTCGGCGGCCGGCGCCGGGTCAGCCCCGGCATGAGCGAGTTCCTGGCCGACGGGGCCGAGCTGTTCGCCGGCGTCTGCGTGCGCGACTACGCCCAGGCCCGCCCCTGGTACGACGCACTGCTCGGCGCACCGCCGTCGTTCCTGGCCCACGAGACCGAGGCGGTCTGGGAGCTCGCCCCGCACCGCTGGCTCGTCGTCGAGCAGCGACCCGAGCGGGCCGGCTTCGCGACCCAGACGCTCTTCGTCGACGACCTCGACGCGCGGGTCGCCGCGGCGGCCGGGCGCGGGATCCTGCCGGCGACGGAGGAGACCTACGGCGACGGGGTGCGCAAGGTGATCTACCGCGACCCCGAGGGCAACGAGATCGGCTTCGGCGGCAACCCGCCGAGAGACCCCGGCAGCGACCCCGTCAGCGACCCCGCAGGCGGCGGGTGAGCGAGTCCGCGGTGGCCACGACCGCCGCGGCCAGCCGCTCGCGCTGGCGCTCGTCGAGCGAGCCGCCGGACGGCGTGGTCGGGTAGGTCACCGCGACGCCCGCGACCGGCATCTCGTTGTGGTCGACGACCGCCGCCGCGACGCTCGCCATGCCCGCGGTCACCTCGCTGTCCTCGGTCGCGTAGCCACGCTGCCGGGTCTCGGCGAGCACCGAGCGCAGCGCGGTGGGCGAGGTCGGGCCGACGCCCGTGCGGTCGACGAACGACTCCTTGTCGGGGTAGAGCGCGCGCACCTGGCTGGCCGGCAGCCGGGCCAGGATCGCGCGGCCGCTGGCGGTCAGGTGCGACGGCAGCCGTACGCCGACGTCCGTCACGAGCGGCGGTCGGCCGGGAGCGCGCTCCTCGACGACGTAGAGCACGTCGCGGCCGTGGGGGACCGCGAGGTGCGCGCTGTGCCCGATCCGGTCGACGAGCGTGGCGAGGGGGCGCCGCGCGATCCGCTGGAGCGGCGCCTGGCGGGCGTAGCCCGAGCCGACCTCGAAGGCGGCGACACCGAGCCCGTAGCGGCGGTCGTCGCTCAGGTGCACGACGAAGCCCTCGTCGGCCATCGCCTGCAGCAGGTGGTACGTCGTGGAGCGCGGGATCCCGAGCTCGCGCGCGATCCGCTCGACGGCGACCGGTTCGGGCTGGCCGGCGAGGAAGCGCAGCACCCGCAGCGCGCGGGTCGCGGCGGGCACCTGGGTCACGTCGGGCGGTCCTCTCCTCGGCCGAGCATGTCTCGGATCTGAGACTCATCATGCCGTGACACCCTGGCGCGCGCCACCCCGGGAGAGGTGGAATCGAGCCATGGAGAAAGTGACGGTCGGAACGGGCGCGATCTCGTTCGACGACGTGGTTGCGGTGGCCCGTGGCGGCGCCGCTGTTGTGCTCAGCGACGAGGCCCTCGCGGCCATCGACAAGGCGCGCGCGGTCATCGAGGACCTCGCCGCGTCCCCGACGCCGCACTACGGCGTCTCGACCGGCTTCGGCGCCCTCGCCACCCGGCACATCGCCCCCGAGCTGCGGGCCCAGCTGCAGCGCTCGCTCGTCCGCTCGCACGCCGCGGGCAGCGGCCCCGAGGTCGAGCGCGAGGTCGTCCGCGGCCTCATGCTGCTGCGTCTCTCGACGCTCGCGACCGGCCGCACCGGCGTACGCCGCGAGACCGCCGAGCTCCTCGCCGGCCTGCTCTCGCACGGCATCACCCCGGTCGTCCACGAGTACGGATCGCTCGGCTGCTCCGGCGACCTCGCGCCCCTGGCCCACTGCGCGCTCGCGCTCATGGGCGAGGGCCCGGTCCGCACCGCCGACGGTGAGCTGACCGACGCCGCCACCGCTCTCGCTGCCGCCGGCCTCACGCCGGTCGAGCTGCAGGAGAAGGAGGGCCTCGCGCTCATCAACGGCACCGACGGCATGCTCGGCATGCTCGTGCTCGCGATCCACGACCTGACCGAGCTGCTCAAGGTCGCCGACATCTCCGCGGCCATGTCGGTCGAGGGCCAGCTCGGCACCGACCGGGTGTTCGCCCCCGAGCTCCAGGCGATCCGCCCGCACCCCGGCCAGGCGGCCTCCGCGGCCAACCTCACCGCGCTCCTGCGCGACTCCGGCGTCGTCGCCTCGCACCGCGGCCCCGACTGCAACCGGGTCCAGGACGCCTACTCGCTGCGCTGCTCGCCGCAGGTCCACGGCGGCGTGCGCGACACGGTCGCCCACGCGGCCTCGGTCGCCTCCCGCGAGCTCGCCTCGGCCGTCGACAACCCGGTCGTCCTCGCCGACCAGGGCCGCGTGGAGTCCAACGGCAACTTCCACGGGGCGCCGGTCGCCTACGTGCTCGACTTCCTCGCGATCGTCGCCGCCGACCTCGCCTCGATCGCGGAGCGTCGTACCGACCGCTTCCTCGACAAGGCCCGCAACCACGGCCTCCCGCCGTTCCTGGCCGACGACCCGGGCGTCGACTCGGGCCTGATGATCGCGCAGTACACCCAGGCCGCGATCGTCTCCGAGCTCAAGCGCCTGGCCAACCCGGCCAGCGTCGACTCGATCCCCTCCAGCGCGATGCAGGAGGACCACGTCTCGATGGGCTGGTCGGCCGCGCGCAAGCTGCGCCGGTCCGTCGACGGCCTGACCCGCGTGCTCGCCATCGAGCTGATGACCGCGGCCCGCGCGCTCAACCTCCGCGCCCCGCTGACCCCGAGCCCCGCCACCGGCGCGGTCGTCGAGCTGTTCCGCGGCGCCGGCGTCGGCGGCCCGGGCACCGACCGCTTCCTTGCCCCCGAGATCGACACCGCCTACCAGCTCGTCGCCGACCGCTCCGTCACCGCGGCCGTCGCGAACGTGATCGGAGAACTCGCATGACCACCCAGCAGGACAACCCCCGCCTCCCCATCCACGCCGCGCACGGCACCGAGCTGACCGCGAAGTCGTGGCAGACCGAGGCCCCCCTGCGGATGCTGATGAACAACCTCGACCCCGAGAACGCCGAGCGTCCCGAGGACCTCGTCGTCTACGGCGGCACCGGCAAGGCCGCGCGCAGCTGGGAGGCGTACGACGCCCTCGTGCGCACCCTGCGCGACCTCGAGGACGACGAGACCATGCTCGTCCAGAGCGGCAAGCCCGTCGGCGTCTTCAAGACCAACAAGTGGGCGCCCCGCGTGCTCATCGCCAACTCGAACCTCGTCGGCGACTGGGCGAACTGGGAGGAGTTCCGCCGCCTGGAGGAGCTCGGCCTGACCATGTACGGCCAGATGACGGCCGGGTCGTGGATCTACATCGGCACCCAGGGCATCCTCCAGGGCACCTTCGAGACCTTCGCGGCCGTCGCCGACAAGCGCTTCAACGGCACCCTGGCCGGCACGATCACCCTCACCGCCGGCCTCGGCGGCATGGGCGGCGCGCAGCCGCTCGCTGTCACGATGAACGACGGTGTCGCGATCTGCGTCGACGTCGACCAGAGCCGGATCACCCGCCGCATCGAGCACCGCTACCTCGACGTCCAGGCCGACAACCTGGAGCACGCGCTCGAGCTGGCCGTCGCCGCTCGTGACGAGCGCCGGGGCCTGTCCATCGGCCTGCTCGGCAACGCCGCCGAGATCTTCCCGCAGCTGCTGGAGATGAAGGCGCCGATCGACGTCGTCACCGACCAGACGTCGGCCCACGACCCGCTGTCGTACCTGCCGATCGGCGTCCCCTTCGAGGAGTGGCACCAGCGTGCCGAGGCCGACCCGGCCGGCTTCACCAAGGAGGCGCAGGCCGCGATGGCCGCGCACGTGCGGGCGATGGTGGAGTTCCAGGACGCCGGCGCCGAGGTCTTCGACTACGGCAACTCGATCCGCGACGAGGCCCGCAAGGGCGGCTACGACCGGGCGTTCGAGTTCCCGGGCTTCGTGCCGGCCTACATCCGCCCGCTGTTCTGCGAGGGCAAGGGCCCCTTCCGCTGGGCCGCGCTGTCCGGCGACCCGGCCGACATCGCCGCCACCGACAAGGCGATCCTCGAGCTCTTCCCCGACAACGAGCGGCTCCACAAGTGGATCGGCATGGCGCAGGAGCGGGTCCACTACCAGGGCCTCCCGGCGCGCATCTGCTGGCTCGGCTACGGCGAGCGCCACCTGGCCGGCCTCAAGTTCAACGAGATGGTCAAGAACGGCGAGCTCAAGGCACCGATCGTGATCGGCCGCGACCACCTCGACTGCGGCTCGGTCGCGTCGCCGTACCGCGAGACGGAGGCCATGCTCGACGGCTCCGACGCGATCGCCGACTGGCCGCTGCTCAACGCGATGACCGCGACCGCCTCGGGCGCGACCTGGGTGTCGCTGCACCACGGTGGCGGCGTCGGCATGGGTCGCTCGATCCACTCCGGCCAGGTCTGCGTCGCCGACGGCACCGAGCTGGCGGCTGCGAAGATCGAGGCCGTGCTGACCAACGACCCGGGCATGGGCGTCATCCGCCACGTCGACGCGGGCTACGACCGCGCCGCCGAGGTGGCCGCCGAGCGCGGCGTCCGGATCCCGATGCAGGAAGGCTGATCCCGTGACCCAGGTTGCCGACTTCGAGCAGATGTGGAGCGACCTCGCGCCCATCGGGCGCTCGGCGTCCTCCGGCGGCTACTTCCGCCAGCCGTGGCACTCCGCCGAGCTCGAGCTGCGGGCGTGGTTCCGCGAGGCCGCCACGGCCCGGGGGCTCGAGCTGCAGGAGGACCCGTTCGGCAACCTCGTCGCCTGGTGGGGGCCGGAGAGCGCCGACAAGGTGCTCACCGGCTCGCACCTCGACTCCGTCCTCGACGGCGGTGCGTACGACGGCCCGCTCGGTGTCGTCTCCTCCTTCGCCGCGCTCGACCTGATGCGCGAGCGCGGCGTGGAGCCCACCCGGCGGCTCGGCGTCTCCGCCTTCGTCGAGGAGGAGGGCTCGCGCTTCGGCCGGGCCTGCCTCGGCTCGCGCCTGGCCGTCGGCGCCACCACGTGGGCCGACGCGGCCGAGCTGACCGATCGCGACGGCGTCCGGCTCGGTGACGTCATCGAGGGCGGCACGTCGACGCTGCTCGACGGCGTCGCGACGTACGTCGAGCTCCACGTCGAGCAGGGCCGCGGCCTGATCGACCTCGACGCCCCGGTCGGCGTGCACAACGCCATCTGGCCCCACGGGCGCTACCGCTACGACATCGCCGGCCGGGCCGACCACGCGGGCACCACCCGCATGGAGGACCGCGCCGACCCGATGCTCACCTACGCGATGACCGCGCTCGCGGCCAACAAGCAGGCCCGGCTCTCCGGGCAGCGCGCGACCTTCGGCCGGATCGACGTCCGGCCCAACGGCACCAACGCCGTGCCCTCCCACGTCACCGCGTGGCTCGACGCCCGCGCCGAGTCCGACGACGCGCTGGCCGCGCTGGTGGCCGCCGTCGAGAAGCAGGCCCTGGAGCGCGCGGGCCGTGACGGCACGACCGTCACCGTGACGCCCGAGTCGGTCAGCGGCGAGGTCGCCTTCGACGTCGCCCTGCGCGACGAGCTCGCAGCGCTCCTCGGTGGGGTGCCGGTGCTGCCCACCCAGGCCGGTCACGACGCCGGGATCCTCCAGGACGCCGGCATCCCCACCGCCATGCTCTTCGTCCGCAACCCCTCGGGCGTCTCGCACTCGCCGTACGAGTCCGCCGAGACGGCCGACTGCCTGGC
Source organism: Pimelobacter simplex (assembly GCF_024662235.1). Lineage (GTDB taxonomy): Bacteria > Actinomycetota > Actinomycetes > Propionibacteriales > Nocardioidaceae > Nocardioides. Next base: position 2,301,920 of record NZ_CP096276.1, on the reverse strand, counting down.
CGGCGTCGAGGCGCTGGCCGACGCGCTCACCGGCCTGGTCGGCCCATGACCGCCTACCTGCTGGAGCGGGCGTGGGTCGGCGGCCGGGTCCGCGACACCGTCCGGGTCGAGGTCGAGCACGGCCGGATCACCTCCGTCGAGCCCGACGCGACCCGCACCGGCGTCCCCCTGCGGGGACTGACCCTGCCGGGTCTCGCCAACACCCACAGCCATGCGTTCCACCGCGCGCTGCGCGGGCGTACCCAGACCGACCGGGGCACCTTCTGGACCTGGCGCGAGCAGATGTACGCCGTCGCCGGGCGCCTCGACCCCGACACCTACTACGAGCTGGCCAAGGCGACCTATGCCGAGATGGTCGCGGCGGGCTACACCTCGGTCGGTGAGTTCCACTACCTGCACCACCAGCCCGACGGGACGCCGTACGACGACGCCAACGCGATGGGCAGCGCCCTCCTCGCCGCGGCGCGCGACGCCGGCATCCGGATCACGCTGCTCGACACGCTCTACCTCTCCAGCGGCTTCGGCGCCGCGCCCGAGGGCGTCCAGCGCCGCTTCTCCGACGGCACCGCGGAGTCCTGGCACGAGCGCGTCTCCGCGCTCGCCCCGCTGACCGGCGCCGCCTCGCTGATCGGTGTCGCCGCCCACTCGGTGCGCGCCGTCCCCGCCGACGCGCTCGAGGCGTTCGCCCCCTACGTCGAAGACGGCGTACCGGTCCACGTGCACCTGTCCGAGCAGGTCAAGGAGAACGCCGACTGCGTCGCCGCCCACGGCGTCACGCCGACCCGGCTGCTCGCCGACCACGGTGTGCTCGGCCCGATGACGAGTGCCGTCCACGCCACGCACCTGACCGACGAGGACGTCCGGCTCCTGGGCGAGGCGCGCGCGTTCGCGTCGTTCTGCCCCACCACCGAGCGCGACCTGGGTGACGGCATCGGCCCGGCGCGGGCCCTGCAGGAGGCGGGTTCCGTGCTCACCCTCGGCTCCGACAGCCACGCGGTCATCGACGCCTTCGAGGAGATGCGCGCCGTCGAGATGGACGAGCGCCTCGCCACCCAGGCCCGCGGCCACTGGACCGCGGCTGAGCTGCTCGCCGCCGGCACCGCCGACGGCCACCGCAGCCTCGGCTTCGGCGACGCCGGCGAGATCGCCGTCGGCCAGCGCGCCGACCTCGTCACCATCGACCTCGCCTCGCCCCGCACCGCCGGGACCGGCCGGGACGAGCACACCGCCGTCTTCGCCGCCGGCGCCGCCGACGTCACGCACGTGATCGTCGACGGCGTGGTGGTCTTCGAGGGCGACCACGGCCAGGTCGGCCGGGCGCTCGACGACGTCATCGGAAGGATCTGGAACCCATGAGCCTGCTCATCACCAACATCAGCGAGCTCGTCACCAACGATCCCGCGGCCGACGCGGGCGACCTGCTCGGCGTCCGCACGGGCGCGGCCGTCGTCCTCAGCGACGGCGTGGTCTCGTGGGTCGGCGCCGCCGCCGACGCGCCCGCCGCCGACGAGGTCTTCGACGCCCAGGGCCGGGCCGTGCTGCCGGGCTTCGTCGACAGCCACAGCCACCTGGTGTTCGCGGGCGACCGCGCGCTGGAGTTCCAGGCCCGGATGGCGGGGGAGTCCTACGCCGCCGGCGGCATCCGCACCACCGTCGCCGCCACCCGCGCGGCCTCCGACGACCAGCTCGCGGCCGGCGTCGCGCGCCACGTCGCCGAGATGCGCCGCCAGGGCACGACCACGCTCGAGATCAAGTCCGGCTACGGACTCTCGGTCGAGGACGAGGCCCGCTCGCTCAAGGTCGCGCGCGAGTTCACCGACGAGACGACCTTCCTCGGCGCCCACGTCGTCGCCCCCGAGTACGCCGACGACCCCGCCGCCTACGTCGACCTCGTCACCGGCCCGATGCTCGACGCCGCCGCGCCCCACGCCCGCTGGATCGACGTCTTCTGCGAGCGCGGTGCCTTCGACGAGGACCAGGCCCGCACGATCCTCGCCGCCGGCGCCGCGGTCGGCCTCGAGGGCCGGCTGCACGCCAACCAGCTGGGCCAGGGCCCCGGCGTCCGGCTCGCCGCCGAGCTCGGCCTCACCGCCGTCGACCACTGCACCTACCTCAGCGACGACGACGTCCACGCGCTGCGCGACGCCGGAACCGTCGCGACGCTGCTGCCCGGCGTCGAGTTCAGCACCAAGCACCCCTACCCGTCGGGCCGCCGGCTCATCGACGCGGGCGTCACCGTCGCGATCGCGAGCGACTGCAACCCCGGCTCCTGCTACACGAGCTCGCTGCCGTTCTGCATCGCGCTCGCCGTCCGCGAGATGGGGATGACCCCCGCCGAGGCCGTCTGGGCCGCGACCGCCGGCGGCGCCGCCGCCCTCGGCCGTACCGACGTCGGCCGCGTCGTCCCGGGCGCGCGCGCCGACCTGCTGCTGCTCGACGCACCGACCCACGTGCACCTCGCCTACCGGCCCGGTGTCCCGCTGGTCTCGCGAACCTGGAGCGCCTGAGCCCCGGATCTGCCTAGGGCGCCTCTGCCAGGCCCGCGCCTGCTGCGCGGGCTTTGCGACTCGATCTGGCGGCGTTCTCGGAGACTCGACGGGCCTCCGGCCCGCCTTCGCTCCTCGGCCTTGCCAGATCGGCCGCAAACCCCGCTCGCGACGGCGCAGGCCTGGCAGACACGCCCTAGGGTGGGTCGCATGTCCCGGAAGCGTGCGACCTGGCTGACGATCGGCGGTGTGCTGGTCGTCGCCCTGGTGGCGGGCCTGGCGCTCTTCCAGCCCTGGCTGCTGTTCGTCGACAAGACGGCCGACGAGAGCGACGACCCCGCCGCCGTCGTCGGTACGGCGCCCGGCGGCATCGCCGACACCGACGTGCCCTCCGCGAGCGCCGGCACCAAGACCCGCGTCGTGCTGGCCACCGCCGACCTGATCGACGGTGAGCACGGCACCTCCGGTGTCGCGACGGTCTACCGCCGCAGCGACGGCACCCGCTACCTGCGCCTCGACGACCTCGACACCTCCAACGGACCCGACCTCCACGTCTGGCTCAGCGACCGGCCCAGCGGCGGCGACTGCGCCGGGTGCCGCGACTCGTGGGGCATCTACGACGACGGCGACTACGTGCGGCTCGGCGAGCTCAAGGGCAACCAGGGCAGCCAGAGCTACGAGATCCCCGCGTCGGCCGACCTGTCGGCCATGCGCTCGGTCGTCATCTGGTGCGACCGGTTCAACGTCGCGTTCGGCACCGCATCCCTAACCTGATCCCGTGCAGCACCTGCGGATCACCTCGCCCCGCGACCTGACGCCCGCCGTCCTCGACGCGCTCCGGGCCGACCCGGCCGTCACCAACCTCACCTGCGTGCGCGGCGCCGCGATCGTGCCCGAGGGCGACGTGGTCGAGGCGGACGTGCCCCGTGAGGCGGTCAACGACGTCGTCGACGCGCTGCGCGGGATCGGGGTGCCGCGCGAGGGCGCGATCCACGTCGTACCGGTGACGACCTGGCTCTCGCAGCCGGCCCTCGACGCCGAACGGCGTACGCCGGGGTCGTCGGCGGACGCGGTGGTCTGGGCCGATGTCACCCAGCGCGCGTACGACGAGTCCGAGCTCAACTGGACCTTCCTGACGTTCATGAGCCTGGCCACCCTCATAGCCAGCATCGCCATCGTCCTGGACTCGCAGATCCTCGTGATCGGCGCGATGGTGCTCGGCCCGGAGTTCGTCCCGATCGCGGCGCTCGGCCTCGCGCTCGTACGACGGCGCCCCTCGCTCCTGCGCTACACCGCCCGCTCGCTGCTGGTCGGCTTCGCCGTCGCGATCGCGTTCGCCACCCTCGCCGCGCTGGTGGCCCGGGCGCTCGGCTGGGTGACGCTCGACCAGGTCACCGCGCCGCGTCCGGCGACGGCGTTCATCTACACCCCCGACAAGTGGTCGTTCATCGTCGCGGTGGTCGCCGCTGCGGCCGGCGCCCTCTCGCTCACGTCGGCCAAGGTAGGCGGGCTCTCGGGCGTGTTCATCTCGGTGACGACGATCCCGGCGGCCGGCAATGTCGCGCTGGGACTGGCGTTCGGCGTCCCCGACGAGGTGCGCGGCAGCCTGCTCCAGCTCCTCCTCAACATCTCGGGCATGGCGGTCGCGGGCTGGCTGACGCTCGCCTTCCAGCAGGCCGTGTGGAGCCGGATGTCCGCACGACGCGCGCTGCTCGCGGCCAAGATCCGCCGGCACGACTGAGTCCTCCGGCTACCGTGCGGGGCATGGACCTGTCCGACGACCACGCCCAGGGCACCATGCCGAGCGCGCGCCGCGACCGCTCGGTCGTGGTCGATGGGTGGTTCGCCAGCCATGCCGACGCCGGTACGCCCGGGCCTCACCTGCGGCTGCGCGCCTCCGACTTCGAGGAGCTCGTCATCCGCACCGACCAGGTGCCGATGCTGTGCGCGCTGCTCACCGCGGTCGCCGGCCGGATCGACGCCCAGTGGGCCGTCGACGGCGAGCAGTACGCCGACGAGGTGGTCCGCCAGGCGCCCGACCCCCAGGACCCCGCGGTGGAGCGGGCCGCGGCCCTCGATCGGCTGAGGTTCGCGGCCGCGGTCGGCGACCGGGCCGACGAGGTCCTCGCGCTGGTCCGGGGCGCCGACAGCACCGACGAGGCCGTCGACGCCGTGGCCGCGCTGCTCGACGTCGACCCGGTGCAGGTGCTGGTCCGGCTCGCCCGCTTCAACCTGCTCGGGCTGACCCGTCCGGCCACCGAGCGGCGCTGGCAGTTGATCGATGGCGAATGACCGGATCACCGCTCGCAGGGCGCCCTCTCGCGCCGCGAGGATGGGCGTCATGACGAGCGAGCACGCCACGATCGAGCCCGACACCAAGGACTGGACCTGGGTCCTCGACCGCCCCTGCCCCGAGTGCGGCTTCGCCTCCGCCGCGGTCGACCGGGCCGCGCTCGGCGCCGAGATCCGCGACAACGCGGCGTTCTGGGCCTCGGCACTGGCCGATCCCCGAGCCGCCGAGCGCCCCGCGCCGGACGTCTGGTCGCCGGCCGAGTACGGCTGCCACGTGCGCGACGTCAACCGGGTCTTCGCGCTCCGGGTCGAGCAGCTCCTCGCCGAGGACGACCCCCAGTTCGCCAACTGGGACCAGGACGAGACCGCCCGCACCGAGCGGTACGACGAGCAGGCGCCCGCCGCCGTCCTCCCGGACCTCGTCGCCGCGGCCGAGCTCGCCGCCGGCTGGTACGACCGGGTCGGCGACGACCAGTGGGCGCGCCCCGGCCGGCGCAGCAACGGCAGCGTGTTCACCGTCGAGACGCTGGGCCGCTACCACCTCCACGACCTCGTCCACCACCGCTGGGACGTGCGGTGGCTCGACCTCGGCTAGGCCGCGTCCGCCGCCCGACCGCCAGCGCCGCCGCGGTGCTGGCGCTGGTGCTCCTCGCGACCCTCCTGGTCGCCTGCTCCAGCGGCGGCGACGCGCCCGCCGCGGCGGTGACACTCGTGGTCGGCGGCCGGATCTGGACCGCCGACGCCAAGCAGCCGTGGGCCGACGCCCTCGCCTACGACGACGAGGGCGTGATCCTCGCCGTCGGGACCGAGGACGAGGTCTCCCGCCAGGTCGGTGAGGCCGACGAGGTGGTCGAGCTCGACGGCGAGCTGGTGCTGCCGGGCTTCCAGGACGCGCACGTCCACGTGCCGGAGGCGGGGATCAACGAGAACCTCTGCCTCCTGCCGCCCGGGCGCGACCTCGCAACCTACGTGAGGCTCGTGGCCGACTGCGCCGCCGACGTGCCCGAGGGCCAGTGGGTCCGCGCGGCCGGTGCCTCGCTGTTCGGCCTGCGCGGCACCACGCCGACACCCCTCGCCGCCCTCGACGCCGCCGTCCCGGACCACCCGGTCGTGGTGCTCGACGACCTCGGTCATGCCGCGTGGGGCAACACCGCGGGCCTGACGGCTGCCGGGATCACCGCGTCCACGCCGGACCCCCAGGGCGGCATCGTGGCCCGCGACCGCCGTACCGGCGAGCTCACCGGGCTGCTGCTCGAGGACGCCCAGCAACCGCTGCGCAACGCCTCCGCCCCGAGCCCCGACGAGGTCGACGCCGGGCTGCGCGTCGCGATGGACGAGCTCGCCCGCAACGGCGTCACGACCGTCAGCGACGTCGGCGGCTACTGGCAGCAGGGGCACACCGAGGCCTGGCTGCGCGCCGCCGCGGCCGACGAGCTCACGGTCCGTGCCGTCAATGCGCTCTACGTCTACCCGTCGCTCGACCTGGAGGACCAGCTCGCCGAGCTCGGCTCGCGGTTCCGCGACGATCCCGACGACCTGCTCCAGATCGACACCGCCAAGATCTACGTCGACGGCATCCTCGACCTCGGCACGGCCCAGCTGCTCGCGCCCTACGACGACCCGCCGGACCCGCGCTTCCCCCGTGGCTTCGGCTACTTCGCCGAGGAGCAGCTCACGTCGTACGTCGCGCGGCTGCACGCGATGGGCTTCCGGATCAGCTTCCACGTGATCGGCGACGCCGCGGTCCGGCGGGCGCTCGACGCCGTGGCGGCCATCCCGGCCGACCGGGCCGAGGTCGCCGGACGGCACCACCGGCTCACCCACACCTATCTCGTGGATCCGGCCGACGTGCCGCGGTTCGCCGAGCTGGGTGTGGTCGCGGACTTCCAGGTGGGGGAGGAGTCGACCGACCTGGCCTACCTCGACGACCTCAGCGAGATCATCGGCGACCGCGCCTACGACCTGATCCCCGTCGACACCCTCGCCGACAGCGGCGCCCTGACCATCCTGTCGAGCGACTGGGACGCGGACCTGCTCAGCCCGCTCGGCATCATCAGCCGGGCGCTCACCCGCGAGGCCCACCCCCTGCCCGACGCCGAGACCGCCGCCCGGATGCTGACCATCGACGCGGCCACCGCCCTCGGCATGGGCGACCGGACCGGCTCGCTGGAGGCCGGCAAGAAGGCCGACTTCGTCGTGCTCAGCGACGACATCTTCACGCTCGACCCGGCCGAGATCGCCGACGTCGAGGTGCTCTCGACCACCGTCGACGGGGTCGAGGTCTTCCGTGCGGACTGACACCGGCGCGAGGGCGGGTTCGCTGCTGGTGGATCATGGCCGGGTGAGGCACACCGAGTTCTGGGCGCGGATGAACCAGCACCTGGGGGAGAGCTATGCCCCCGCCTGGGCCGACCAGATGGTGATCGGGGCGCTGGAGCACCGGACCGTGCGCGAGGCGCTCGACGCCGGCGTGCCCCCCAAGGAGGTCTGGCGCGCGGTGTGGGAGATCCTCGGCCTGCCCGCGAGCGAGAGGTGAGCGCCGCGGCACAGCGCCGTACCGTCCGGGTCCTGGTGCTGACCCAGGCCGTCGGCGCGGTCGGCATCACCATCGGCATCGCGACCGCCTCGCTGCTGGCCCGCGACCTGTCCGGGTCCGAGGCGCTCTCGGGGCTCGCGCAGACCGCGCAGGTGCTCGGGGCGGCGGTGATCTCGTTCCTGCTCGCGCCGCTCATGGCCCGGCGCGGGCGCCGTACGGGACTGATGACGGGGTACGTCGTCGGCGCCGCCGGCGGCCTCACCGCCGTGCTCGCGGGCGTCGTGGGCTCGATGGCGCTGCTCCTGGTCGGCGCGATGCTGCTGGGCGCGGCGACCTCGGCCAACAACGCCGCGCGGTACGCCGCCACCGACCTCGCCACCGACGAGAACCGTGCGCGCTCGCTCTCGCTCGTCGTGTGGGCGACCACGGTCGGCGCCGTCGCCGGGCCGAACCTCACCGGACCCGCCGGCGCGCTCGCCGACGGCATCGGGATCCCCGAGCTGACCGGGCCCTTCGCGATCGGCGCCATCGGCATGCTCGTCGCCGCGGTGGTCGTCGGCGTGCTGCTGCGCCCCGACCCGCTCCTGCTCGCGCAGGAGGCGGCCGGTGCCCGGGAGCCGGGTGCCCGCACGGGGACGGGGATCGTGCGCACGGGCTCGTCGTGGAGCCGCACCCGGGACGTCGTACGGGAGCGGCCGGTGCTGGGCTTCGCCATCGTCGGCCTGGCCCTGACCCACGCCACGATGATCGGCGTGATGACCATGACGCCGCTGCACATGGAGCACGGCGGCTCGGGGCTCGAGGTGATCGGGCTCGTGATCAGCGTCCACGTGCTCGGCATGTTCGCGTTCTCGCCCCTCGTCGGCATGCTCGCCGACCGGATCGGCCGGCCGCAGGTGCTCGGCGCCGGGGGAGTCGTGCTCCTCGTCGCGCTGGTGCTGTGCGCGTCGTCGCCCTCGGGGATGTCGTGGCAGGTGACCGCCGGGCTCTTCCTGCTCGGCCTCGGCTGGTCGCTGTCGATGGTCTCCGCCTCGACCATGGTCGCCGAGCACACGCCCATCGCGGTGCGTACCGACGTCCAGGGCACCTCCGACCTGGTCATGGGTCTCACCGCCGCCGGCGGGGGTGCCCTGGCCGGCCTGGTCGTCGCGCTCGGCGACTACCCGATGCTCGCGCTCCTGAGCCTGGTGCTCGTCGTCGGCGTGCTCGGCTGCGCCGTCCGGGCGGCGTCCCCGACACGCCGGACCGCCTAGCGCGACTTCGAACAGGTGTTCGGCTAGTGTCGGACCCACGACGGCGGGCGGAAACGTCCACCCACCGTCCACAGGTACGACGCTCACCCGAGTTCGTCCACAACGACGACACGACTGATCAGGTTGTGTCGGGCCCTCGTCGTAGCGTCGCCGACGTACCTGGCTCACCACGAACCCTAAGGATGAACACCATGGCTGGAGACGACCGCCAGAAGGCCCTCGACGCCGCGCTTCTCAACATCGAGAAGTCCTACGGCAAGGGCTCCGTGATGCGACTCGGTGACGACTCGCGCGCCCCCCTCGACGTGATCCCGACCGGAGCGATCTCCCTCGACGTCGCCCTCGGCATCGGTGGACTTCCCCGCGGCCGGGTCGTGGAGATCTACGGCCCCGAGTCCAGCGGTAAGACGACCGTCGCGCTCCACGCCGTGGCCAGCGCCCAGGCCGCCGGCGGCATCGTGGCCTTCATCGACGCCGAGCACGCGCTCGACCCCGACTACGCCAAGGCCCTCGGCGTCGACACCGACGCCCTCCTGGTCTCCCAGCCCGACTCCGGTGAGCAGGCCCTCGAGATCGCCGACATGCTCATCCGCTCCGGCGCCCTCGACCTCATCGTCATCGACTCCGTCGCCGCGCTCGTGCCCCGCGCCGAGATCGAGGGCGAGATGGGTGACAGCCACGTCGGTCTCCAGGCCCGCCTGATGAGCCAGGCCCTGCGCAAGATGACCGGTGCCCTCAACCAGTCCAAGACGACCGCCATCTTCATCAACCAGCTGCGCGAGAAGATCGGCGTCATGTTCGGCTCGCCCGAGACCACCACCGGTGGCCGCGCGCTGAAGTTCTACTCCTCCGTGCGCCTCGACGTCCGCCGGATCGAGACCCTCAAGGACGGCACCGACATGGTCGGCAACCGGACCCGGGTCAAGGTCGTCAAGAACAAGGTCGCCCCGCCGTTCAAGCAGGCCGAGTTCGACATCATGTACGGCAAGGGCATCTCCCGCGAGGGTGGTCTCATCGACGTCGGCGTCGAGGCGGGCCTCGTCCGCAAGGCCGGCGCCTGGTACACCTACGAGGGCGACCAGCTCGGCCAGGGCAAGGAGAACGCCCGCACCTTCCTCAAGGACAACCCCGACCTGGCCAACGAGCTGGAGAAGAAGATCCTCGAGAAGCTCGGCGTCACCCCCACCGTCGACGGCGACTTCACCGACCTCTCCGACGAGCCGATCGGCGTCGACTCGTTCTGAGTGGGATGGGCCGAGCGTGTCGTCGCTTCGCTCCGCCACGCTGCCGGCCTCGCTGTCGAGGTCGGCAGGGCGTGAGGTTGCTCGGCGGCCCTCGGTCGGCGCGGCGGTAGCCACCGCCGGCCTCGGCTCCGGTCGCTCGTGCCTCGCTCCCTGCGCCTCGGCGGCGGCGTTCCCGCCGCTGCCTCGCGGTGGGTGCCTGCGGGGCGAACGGCCGGGGCGGGCACCGCGGTGCGGTGCGGTCGGCGCGCCCCGATCCTGCACCCGCGCCACCCCCGCCCGCCGGACCACGTCCGGCCGGCCCCCGTACGCGGCGGGGAACCGCTGTGCCCGAGGCCGCCTCCTCGCGCTCCGCGGCCCGCTCCGCCTGTCCCACGGCCGGCGGAGCGGGGACCCCGCCGCTCAGCACCAGCCCGCGCTTGACGCCCGCCTGATGCCCGACCTGACGCCTGACGCCCGACCTGACGCCCGACGCCCGAGCCTGACCGGACGGTGACCCGATGAGCTCCTTCCGCCCCCGCACCCCCATCGACCGCACCGCCGAGCCGCCCGACGAGGACGAGCCCGGCTGGACCGAGGACGCCGATCCGGAGTCCGTGGCCCGCAAGATCCTGCTCGACCAGCTCAGCATCAAGGCGCGCAGCCGCCGCGAGCTCGAGGACCGGCTGGCGCGGCGCAAGGTGCCCGAGGAGGTCGCGAGCCGGCTGCTCGACCGGTTCGAGGAGGTCGGGCTGGTCGACGACGAGGCGTTCGCGCGGGCCTGGGTCGAGGGGCGGCGGCGCAGCCGCGGCCTGGCCCGGACGGCACTCGCCGTCGAGCTGCGGCGCAAGGGGATCGCCGACGAGACGGCCCGTGAGGTGCTCGACGAGGTCGAGCCGGGGGCCGAGGAGGAGGCGGCGCGGGCCCTGGTCCGCAAGAAGCTGCGCACCATGCGCGGGCTCGAGGAGCAGGTGGCTGCCCGCCGGCTGGTGGGCATGCTCGCCCGCAAGGGCTACGGCGCCGGGCTGGCCCACGCGGTCGTGCGGAGTGAGCTCGGCGCGGTGGCCGGTGCAGAATGGTCCGGTGACGACGACTGACGCCGAGCCGACGCCGGCCCCCGAGCGCGAGATCCTGACCTACGACCTCTTCGGCACCGCCGTCCGGGACCTGGCCCAGCAGGTCGTCGACGACGGCTTCGAGCCGGACATCGTCCTCGCCATCGCCCGCGGCGGGCTCGGCCTCGCGATGGGCCTGGGCTACGCCCTGGACGTCAAGAACCTCTCGGCGGTCAACGTCGAGTTCTACACCGGTGTCAACGAGCGCCTCGACGTGCCGATGATGCTGCCGCCGACGCCGGCCGCGATCGACCTGACCGGCATGAAGGTGCTCATCGCCGACGACGTGGCCGACACCGGCAAGACGCTCGAGGTGGTCCGCGACTTCTTCGTCGACCACGTGGCCGAGGCGCGGACCGCGGTGATCTACGAGAAGCCGTGGACGGTGATCCGGCCCGAGTACGTCTGGCGCCGGACCGAGGGCTGGATCGATTTCCCGTGGTCCTCGACGCCGCCGCTGGTCGACCGCCGCGGCGGCCAGGCGCACTGATCGATCCGCGCCCGGTGGTGCTCTAGGGTCGCTCCATGAGCTTCCCCCTGTCGGACCTCACGCAGTCCCTCCGCCTCCCGGCCGGTCCGGTCGACCTGGCCGCGATCGACACCAATGCGGCGCCCGGCTTCGACGGCGACAAGAAGGCCGGCGAGGCGGCGCTGCTGGCGCTGGCGCCGGCGCTCGGCGACCTCCAGGAGCGGCTGTTCGCCGAGGGGCGCAGCGGCGGGCGGCGCAACCTGCTGCTGGTGCTGCAGGGGATGGACACCTCCGGCAAGGGCGGGACGCTGCGCTCGACGGTCGGCCTGGTCGACCCGCAGGGCGTGCGGATCACCTCGTTCAAGGCGCCTACCCGGGAGGAGCTGGCGCACGACTTCCTGTGGCGGATCACCAAGGCGCTGCCCGAGGTGGGGATGGTCGGGGTCTTCGACCGCTCCCACTACGAAGACGTCCTCATCGCGCGGGTGCGCGAGCTGGCGCCCAAGGACGAGATCGAGCGCCGCTACGACGCGATCAACGCGTGGGAGGCCGAGCTCGCGAGCGAGGGCACGACGATCATCAAGTGCATGCTCCACATCTCGCCGCAGGAGCAGAAGGAGCGGCTGCTCGCGCGGCTCGACGACGAGACGAAGTACTGGAAGTACAACCCGGGCGACGTCGACGAGCGCGAGCTGTGGCCGGCCTACCAGGACGCCTACCGGATCGCGCTGGAGCGGACCAACACCGCGGTGGCGGCGTGGCACGTCGTCCCGGCCGACAAGAAGTGGTACCGCAACCTCGCGATCGGGACGCTGCTGCACGACGCGCTGCGCTCCTTCGACCTCGGCTGGCCGGCGGCGGACTTCGACGTCGCGCACGAGAAGCAGCGGCTGCTCGACGAGAAGCCCCTGTGAGCCGTCGGTGAGCATGGAGCAGGTCAAGGTCACCCGGTACGTCACCCCGCTGCGTGAGGGCGGCAGCCTGCCGGGAGTGGTCGAGGCGGAGGACCTCGGCACGTACGTCTGCAAGTTCCGCGGCGCCGGTCAGGGCGCCCGGGTGCTGGTCGCCGAGGTGGTGGTCGCGGGGGTCGCGCGGCTGCTCGACATCCCGACGCCCGACCAGGTGGTGCTCGACCTCGACCCCGAGATCGCGCGCTACGAGGCTGACGAGGAGGTGCAGGACCTGATCAACGCCAGCACCGGCCTCAACCTCGGGATCGACTTCCTGCCGGGCTCGTTCGGCTACGACCCGACGAGCACGCCGGACCCCGACCTGGCCGGACGCGTGCTGTGGCTCGACGCGTTCACCGCGAACGTCGACCGCAGCTGGCGCAACCCCAACCTGCTCGTGTGGCGCGGGACGCTCCAGGCGATCGACCACGGGGCGTCGCTGTACTTCCACCACTCGTGGTCGGGTGGGCCGGGCGACCCGGCGCGCTTCGCCGCCCAGGCGTACGACGCCTCGGAGCACGTGCTGCGCGCGTTCGCGGCCTCGGCGGTGGCCCAGGACGCCGACCTCGCGGCGCGGGTCAGCGATGCCGCGCTGGCCGAGGTGCTGGCCGACGTGTGCGACGACTGGCTCGAGCCGGTGCCGGGGGCGGAGACGCCGGACGCGCTGCGCGAGCGGTACGTCGCCTTCCTCGCCGCGCGCCGCGACGGTGGCCGGGCGTGGCTCCCGGCTCCGGAGATGGCCTCGTGACGGCCTACCAGCCCTACCAGTACGTGACCCTGCGCTGCGTGCCCCGCGTGGAGCGCGAGGAGTTCGTCAACGTGGGCGTGGTGCTCTACTGCCCGGCCGCGGACTACCTCGGCGTGCGCTCGTCGGTCGACGCCGACCGGATCCGGGCGCTGCAGGGCGACGCCGACGTGGTGGGCGTCGAGGCGGCGCTCGCGGCGATCGCGAAGGTGTGCAGCGGCGAGGCGCACGCCGGCTTCGGGGTCGGCGAGCGGGCGACGGCCTACGGCTCGCGCGCCCAGAAGGACGACGCGAGCACGCGCTTCGGCTTCCTCAAGGCGCCCAAGAGCACGGTGGTCCAGCCGGGGCCGGTCCACGGTGGTGTGACCGCGGACCCGGCCCGGACGCTGGAGCACCTGCTCGAGGCGCTCGTCCTGTGAGGCAGGCTCAGACCGGGACGAGCTCGACCGCGCCGACGGCGTAGCGGGCGAGGATCGTCCGGGCGATCTCCGGGTGCGCGCCGAGCGGCTCGGAGACGGCGACGGCGCCGGCCTCCAGGGCGAGCTCGGTGGCCCGGTCGACCAGGTTGCCCGGGGCGAGGAAGAGCGAGGCCACGGCGATGTGCCGGCGTCCCTCGGCGCGGAAGGCGCGGACGGCCTCACCGGTGGCCGGGGGAGCGCTCGTGGCGTACGCCGCCGTGACGGGCAGCTTGTGGTGGGTGCCCCACAGCCGGGCGAGCCGGGCGACGGCCTGGTTGGCGAGCGGGTCCGACGTACCGGCCGCGGCCAGGACGAGGGCGTCGAGCTCGCGGACCCGGGCGCCGCTCAGGGCCTCGCGCAGGCGCTCGTCGAGCACCTCGAGGAAGCGCGGCTCCAGGCCGAGCACCTCGGTCGCGCGGATCTGGAGGCCGGGGTGGCGCGTGGTGGCCTCGGCGATCGCCTCGGGTACGTCGACCCGTGCGTGGAACGCCTCGACCAGCAGCAGCGGGACGACGACGATCTCGTCGTACCCGGCCTTCACCAGCCGGTCCACGACGGTGTGGAAGCCGGGCTTGGCGAGGTCGAGGAACGCCTTCTCGATGCGCAGGTCGGGACGCAACGCCTTCGTCGCGTCGACCAGAGCACTGACGGTGGCGGCCGAGCGGGGGTCTCGGCTGCCGTGGGCCAGAGCGATGAGTGCCGGAGCGGTCATCGTCGGTGCCCCCTTTCCTCGATGGGTGCGGGAGATCCGGTCATGAGTGGATCCCGCACTCGGTCTTGTTCGTCCCGGCCCAGCGCCCGCTGCGCGGGTCCTCACCGGGAGCGACCCGCCGGGTGCACGGTGCGCAGCCGATCGACGGGTAGCCGTCGTAGACGAGCGGGTTGACGAGCACGCCGTTCTCGGCGATGTAGCGCTCGATCTGCTCGTCGCTCCAGCGGGCGATCGGGGACACCTTGACCTTCTGCTTCTTGGCGTCCCAGCCGATCACCGGAGCGATCACCCGGTTGTGCGTCTCCGCGCGGCGCAGTCCGGTCGCCCAGGCGTCGTACCCGGAGAGGGACTCGGCCAGCGGCTTGACCTTGCGCAGCGCGCAGCACAGGTCGGGGTCGCGCTTGTAGAGCTCGGGGCCGTGCTCGGCGTCCTGCTCGGCGACCGTCTGCACGGGGGTGATCGAGATGAGGTTGACGTTCATCGTGGCCGCGACGGCGTCGCGGGTGCCGATCGTCTCGACGAAGTGGTAGCCGGTGTCGAGGAAGACGACGTCGACACCGGGCACGACCTTGGCCGCGAGGTGCGCCAGGACGGCGTCCCCCATCGAGGAGGTGATGCAGAACCGGTCGCCGAAGGTGGCGGCGGCCCACTCGATGATGACCTCGGCAGGGGCGAGCTCGAGCTCGGCTCCCCAGTGGGAGACGATCTCGCGGAGCTCCTCGGGCGACCGGCCGGCGGTGTGCGACCCGCGGAACTCGCGAGCCGCACGCGTGGTGGCGGTGGTCATGAGGCACCTCCTTCTTCGTGGGTACGGGTGGCGGGCGCCGAGCGGTCGATGAGACCGAGCAGCTCCACCTTGAAGGCCCGTCGGCAGCCCCGGCATTCCCAGCCGGTCGGCTCGTGCGGCCAGAGGTCGGTCTCGCCGCAGTAGGGGCAGTGGTACGGAACCGCCCGCGACGACACCGACTCCTCGGACATCAGACGGACTCCAGCGCCTTCTCGCCGCGCAGCAGCTCCTCGTCGGCACGGTGGACCCAGGCGTCGAACGCCTCGCCCTCGGTGCGGTCGGCGAGGTAGTTGCGCACCACGGTGGAGACGTAGTCGTCGAGGCCCTTGCTGGTCACCTTGTGCGCGCGCAGCTTGCGGCCGAAGTTGGCGCGCAGGCCGATCGCACCGCCCAGGTGCACCTGGAAGCCCTCGACCTGCTCGCCGTCCTCGTCGACGACGAGCTGGCCCTTGAGGCCGAAGTCGGCGACCTGGGTCCGGGCGCAGGCGTTGGGGCAGCCGTTGACGTTGATCGTGATGGGCGTGTCGAGCTCGGGGAAGCGGCGCTCGAGCTCGTCGACCAGGTCGCTGGCGCGGTTCTTGGTGTCGACGATCGCGAGCTTGCAGAACTCGATGCCGGTGCAGGCCATCGTGTTGCGCCGCCAGGCGGAGGGACGGGCGCTGAGGCCGATCTCGTCGAGACGGTCGAGCAGCGCGTCGAGGACCTCGCCGTCGACGCCGATCAGCACCAGCTTCTGGTACGGCGTGAGGCGGGCTCCCGCGACGCCGTACTCGTCGATCAGGTCGGCGAGCTGGACCAGCAGCGTCCCGGAGATCCGGCCGGCGGTCGGCGCGATGCCGACGTAGAACTTGCCATCCTTCTGCTCGTGCACGCCGATGTGGTCGCGGTGGCCCACCGGCGAGCCGGGGGAGGCGAGGGTCTCGAGCTTCTTGCCGAGGTACTCGTTCTCGAGGACCTCGCGGAACTTCTCCACGCCCCAGTCGGCGACGAGGAACTTCAGCCGGGCCCGCGAGCGCAGCCGGCGGTAGCCGTAGTCGCGGAAGATGCCGGCCACGCCGGACCACACGTCGGGGACCTCGTCGAGCGGGATCCACACGCCGAGCTTCTGGGCGAGCATCGGGTTGGTCGACAGACCGCCGCCGACCCAGACGTCGAAGCCGGGGCCGTGCTCGGGGTGCACGGTGCCGACGAAGGAGACGTCGTTGGTCTCGGGGGAGACGTCCTGGCTCGGGTGACCGGTCAGCGCGGTCTTGAACTTGCGGGGGAAGTTCGAGAAGTCCTTGTTGCCGATGAACCGGCGCTCGATCTCCTCCAGCGCGGAGGTGCCGTCGATGATCTCGTCCTTGGCCACGCCGGCGACCGGCGAGCCGAGGAAGGGGCGGGGCGAGTCGCCGCAGGCCTCCAGCGAGTGCAGGCCGACGGCCTCGAGCCGCTCCCAGATCTCCGGGACGCTCTCGATCTCGATCCAGTGGTACTGGATGTTCTCGCGGTCGGTGACGTCGGCGGTGTCGCGCGCGAAGTCGACGCCGATCTGGCCGAGCGTGCGCACCGCGGCGGCGGAGAGCAGCTTGCCGTCGGAGCGGACCCGCATCATGAAGTAGCGGTCGTCCAGCTCCTCCTCCTCCATCGAACCGGTCCGGCCGCCGTCGATGCCGGGCTTGCGCTGGGTGTAGAGACCCATCCAGCGGAAGCGGCCGCGCAGGTCGGCGGGGTCGATGGAGTCGAAGCCGCGCTTGGAGTAGGTGTAGAGGATCCGGTCGCGGACGTTGAGCGGGTCGTCGTCCTTCTTGGACTGCTCGTTCTTGTTCAGCGGCTCGGTGTAGCCGAACGCCCACTGACCCTCGGCGCGGCGAGGGCGGGGCACCTCGGTGTGGCGCGGAGGCTGGGACTGGAAGCGCAGGTCAGGCATGCGGAGAGGAGGTCCTTCGCTGAGGGGCGCGGGAGTCGCGCGGTCGAGAGGGAGGCGTCGGCGTGATCAGCGGGGCCAACACATCATGCTGCGCGTGCGCCCGAAGTCCACGTGGCGTCGAACCACGAGGTGCGCATGAGTGGCAGCAGTGACCATGTCAATGAGTCTCATCCCTCGGACGCGTGGTCCACAACTGTGAATCTCATGATGCGGACGGCCGTCTCAGAATACGAGCAGAAGGCTCGCCGAGACCGCCCGTTCCCGCGGGACCTGCGACGCATGTCACACCAGGCGGCGCCTCTCACGACGCCAGCCGGGACAGGGGACCCGGCCCCGCGAACGCGGCCCGCGCGCGGCACTACGCTGTGCGCCATGAGCGACAACTCCCTCAACGGCGGCCTCGTCAGCAGCGCCTACAACCAGGCCCTCGAGGTCATCGCCTCCGTCGAGCCCCGCATCGCCGACGCCACCCGCCAGGAGCTCGCCGACCAGCGGGCGTCGCTCAAGCTGATCGCGAGCGAGAACTACGCCTCGCCCGCGGTGCTCCTCACCATGGGCACCTGGTTCAGCGACAAGTACGCCGAGGGCACCGTCGGTCACCGCTTCTACGCCGGCTGCCAGAACGTCGACACCGTCGAGTCGCTGGCCGCCGAGCACGCGCGCGAGCTGTTCGGCGCCGAGTACGCCTACGTCCAGCCGCACTCGGGCATCGACGCCAACCTGACGGCGTACTGGGCGATCCTGGCGCACCGCGTCGAGGGTCCCTGGCTCGAGGACGCCGGCGTCAAGAACATGAACGACCTCTCCGAGGCCGACTGGGAGAAGCTGCGCGGCGCGCTCGGCAACCAGCGCCTGCTCGGCATGAGCCTCGACGCGGGCGGTCACCTGACCCACGGCTTCCGCCCCAACATCAGCGGCAAGATGTTCCACCAGAACCAGTACGGCACCGACCCGGCCACCGGGCTGGTCGACTACGACGCGCTGCGGGCCAAGGCCAAGGAGTTCAAGCCGCTCATCCTGGTCGCCGGCTACTCGGCCTACCCGCGCCGGGTGAACTTCGCCAAGATGCGCGAGATCGCCGACGAGGTCGGCGCCACCCTCATGGTCGACATGGCCCACTTCGCCGGCCTGGTCGCCGGCAAGGTGTTCACCGGCGACGAGGACCCGGTCCCGCACGCCCACGTGGTCACCTCGACCTCGCACAAGTCGCTGCGCGGCCCGCGCGGCGGCTTCATCCTGGCCACCGAGGAGTACGCCCCGAGCGTCGACCGCGGCTGCCCGATGGTCCTCGGCGGCCCGCTCTCGCACGTGATGGCCGCCAAGGCCGTCGCGTTCGCCGAGGCGCGCACCCCCGAGTTCCAGACCTACGCCCAGAACATCGCCGACAACGCGAAGTCGCTGGCCGAGGGCCTGATGAAGCGCGGCACCAAGCTCGTCACCGACGGCACCGACAACCACATCGTGCTGCTCGACGTGTCGTCCTTCGGGCTCACCGGTCGCCAGGCCGAGTCGGCGCTGCTCGACGCGGGCGTGGTCACCAACCGCAACTCGGTCCCGGCCGACCCCAACGGCGCCTGGTACACCTCCGGCATCCGGGTCGGCACGCCGGCGCTGACCAGCCGCGGCTTCGGTGCGGCCGAGTTCGACGTGGTCGCCGACCTCATCGTCGAGGTCCTGCAGAACACCCAGGCCGGGACGACGTCCGCGGGCGCTCCGTCGAAGGCGTCCTACGTGCTGGGCGACGGCGTGGCCGACAAGGTCCGGGCGGCCTCGGCCGAGCTGCTCGACAAGCACCCGCTCTACCCGGGCCTCGACCTGGCCTGAGCCTCCGCACCCGGCGCTCAGCGCCAGGTGTAGGCCACCTCCGGCCGGCCGCCGACCCCGCGATAGCGGGCCCGGCGGTCGGCCAGGCCCTGGTCTGCGAGGTGCTCCAGGTAGCGCCGCGCGGTGACCCGCGAGCTCCCGATCGCCTCGGCGACCTCCGAGGCCGACAGGTCGGCGGAGGACTCGCGCAGCGCGGCGGTGACCGCGCGCAGCGTCTCGGCGCTCATCCCCTTGGGCAGCGGCCCGGCCGCGGTGGGACGCAGCGAGCCGAGCAGCCGGTCCACCTCGTCCTGGACCACCTCGGCGGGAGCCGCCGCGAGCTGGGCGCGGTAGTCGGCGTACTGCTCGAGCTTGGCGCGGAAGCTCGCGAACGTGAACGGCTTGAGCAGGTAGAGCGCGACGCCCTGGCCCACCGCCTGGCGCACGACCTGGGTGTCGCGTGCCGCGGTCACCGCGATCACGTCGCAGTGGTGACCCGCGCTGCGCAGCCCGGCGAGCAGGCCGAGGCCGTGCCCGTCGGGCAGGTTGAGGTCGAGCAGCACCAGGTCGATCGGCGCGCCCTCCTCGCGGGCGCTGTCGAGCGCCCGGGCCGCCTCGCGCGCCGAGCGGGCGACGCCTGCCAGGATGAACCCGTCGACCCGGTCGACGTACGACGCGTGAGCCTCGGCGGCCAGTGCCTCGTCCTCGACGACGAGCACCCGGACGGTCATCGCCCGGCCTCGGTCCGCAGGGTCACGGTGAACTCCGCGCCGCCGAGCGCCGAGCGGCCGATGGTGACCTCGCCGCCGTGGCGGCGGGCGACCTGGCCCACGAGCGCCAGGCCGAGGCCGCGGCCGGTGCCGGGCGCGGCCTTCGTCGTCCAGCCCCGGTCGAGGACCCGCGCGGTCGCCGTCTCGTCGAGGCCGGGACCGCTGTCGCCGACCCGGACGGCGAGGCCCGCCCCGTCCTCGTCGCCGGAGAGCCGGACGTCGACCCGGCGCGGCTCGGCGGCCGCGACGGCGTCGAAGGCGTTGTCGACCAGGTTGCCGAGCACCGTGACGAGGTCGCGCGGCGCGATCCCGCTGCCGGGGGGCAGCTCACCGGTGATCCGCAGGTCGATGCCGCGCTCCGCGGCCTCGGCGGACTTGCCGAGCAGCAGCGCCGCGACGACCGGGTCGTCGACCGCGCCGACCACCCGGTCGGTGAGCAGCTGCGCGACGTGGAGCTCGTCGGTGGCGAAGGCGACCGCGTCGTCGGGCCGGCCCATCTCGATCAGGGACACCACCGTGTGCAGCCGGTTGGCCGACTCGTGGTTCTGCGAGCGCAGGGACTCGGTGAGCCGGCGGACCACCTCGAGCTCGCCGGTCACCGACCGCAGCTCGGTGTGGTCGCGCAGGGTGACCACGGAGCCGACGTCGCGTCCCTCCCAGCGCGCGGGCGCCGAGGAGACGACGAGGATCCGCTCGTCGGCCAGGTAGAGGTCGTCGGACTCCGCCGTGCGCCCGCGGGCGGCGGCGACCAGTCCGGGCGCGAGCCCGAGGTCCTCGATCGCGGTGCCGACGACGTCCTCGGGGAGGGCGAGCAGCCGGCGCGCCTCGTCGTTGACCAGCTGCACGCGCCCGGCGCCGTCGAGGAGCAGCAGGCCCTCGCGCACCGAGTGGAGCACCGCGGAGTAGTACTCGTACATCCGGGCCAGCTCGTCCTCGCCCATGCCGTGGGTGACCCGGTGCACCCGGCGCCCCACCAGCCACGCACCGGCGAGCGCGACGACCAGGAGCGCGCCGCCGACCAGGCCGATCACGGTGACGTCGCGGCGCAGGCCGCGGTCGATGTCGCTGACCCGGATGCCGACCGAGACGAGCGCGACGACCTTCCCGCCGTCGCGCACCGGGACGACGGTGCGCACCGACGGCCCGAGCGAGCCGGTGTACTGCTGGGTGAACACGCCGCCCTGGGGTGCGTCGCCGAGGTCGCCGACGAACTTGCCGCCGATCAGGCTCGGGTCGGTGTGCGTGAAGCGGGTCCGGTCGAGCCCCATCACGACGACGAAGTCGGTGTCGGTGTCGCGGCGGACCTCCTCGGTCCAGGGCTGCAGGGACGACGTCGGGTCGCCCGAGCGCAGCGCGGACCGGACGGTGGGGGAGTCCGCGACCGTCTGCGCCACGGCCACGGCGCGCTGGGTCGCCCGGCTGCGCGAGTCGCGGCGCGCGTCGTACGACGCCATGAGGATGCCGGTCACCACGAGCAGCAGCACCAGCCCGACCTGGAGGAGCAGCACCTGCCGCGCGACCGGGGCGTCGCGGAACGGACGAGGCAGGCGCACCTCCTCATTGTCGCCCACGGCACCGCCGGAGCGGGGGAGCCGTTGTGGCGCCGGTCACGAACTCAACG
This sequence comes from Pimelobacter simplex, assembly GCF_024662235.1. Lineage (GTDB taxonomy): Bacteria > Actinomycetota > Actinomycetes > Propionibacteriales > Nocardioidaceae > Nocardioides. The sequence goes on along the minus strand of NZ_CP096276.1, from coordinate 2,280,794 downwards.
AACACAACGGTGACGGTCGTCACCTCCGGTCGCACAGTTGCGGAGAACCCCAGCCCGGACCAGGAGGAACCATGGGCACCACCAGCACAGCGGACGCCGCCCAGCGCGCCAGCCGCACGCACTACCTGTACCTCGCGGTGATCGGCGCGGTGCTGCTCGGCATCGCCACCGGCCTGCTCTTCCCGGGCTTCGCCGTCGAGCTGAAGCCGCTCGGCGAGGGCTTCGTGAACCTGATCAAGATGATGATCCAGCCGATCATCTTCTGCACGATCGTCCTCGGCGTCGGCTCCGTCGCCAGCGCGGCCAAGGTCGGCCGGGTCGGCGGCATGGCGCTCGTCTACTTCATGGTGATGTCGACGGTCGCGCTGACCATCGGCATGGTGGTCGGCAACCTGCTCCACCCCGGCGACGGCCTGCACATCACCGAGCAGGCGGCCGCGACCGCCCAGGCCAAGGCGGCCGAGGGACATGCGGACACGACGGCGTTCCTGCTGGGGATCATCCCGACCTCGCTCTTCAGTGCGTTCACCAGCGGCAGCGTGCTCCAGACGCTGTTCGTGGCGCTGCTCGTGGGCTTCGCGCTCCAGCGGATGGGCACGCTCGGTACGCCGGTGCTCACCGTCGTCGGGCACCTCCAGCGCCTCGTGTTCCGCCTGCTCGCCATGATCATGTGGGCCGCCCCGGTCGGTGCGTTCGGCGCGATGGCCGCGGTCACCGGGCAGGGCGGGGTCGACGCGCTCAAGAGCCTGGCCGTGCTGATGATCGGCTTCTACATCACGTGCCTGCTGTTCGTGGTGGTCGTGCTCGGCCTGCTGCTCAAGCTGGCGACGGGCATCAACATCTTCGCGCTGCTGCGCTACCTCGGCCGCGAGTTCCTGCTCATCCTGGCGACGTCCTCGTCGGAGTCGGCGCTGCCCCGGGTGATCGCCAAGCTGGAGCACGCCGGTGTGGACAAGACGACCGTGGGCGTCGTCGTACCGACCGGGTACTCGTTCAACCTCGACGGCACCGCCATCTACCTGACCATGGCCTCGATCTTCATCGCCGAGGCGGTCGGCAGCCCGCTCGCCATCGGTGAGCAGATCTCGCTGCTGCTGTTCATGATGATCGCCGCCAAGGGCGCCGCCGGCGTCACCGGCTCCGGCATGGCCGTCCTGGCCGGCGGTCTCCAGTCGCACCGGCCCGAGCTGGTCGACGGCGTCGGCCTCATCGTCGGCATCGACCGGTTCATGTCCGAGGCCCGCGCGCTGACCAACTTCGCCGGCAACGCCGTGGGCACGGTCCTGGTCGGCCACTGGACCGGCAGCCTCGACCGCGACCGCCTCGACCGGGTCCTGTCCGGCGCGGAGCCGTTCGACGAGACGACGATGGTCGACGAGCACGCCGGGCCCGAGGAGACCGGACCGGAGTCCGCCGACGCCGGACCCGGAGCCGAGCCCGAGCTCGCGGTGAGCGGCGCCTCACGCTGAGGTTCCCCGGGTCACCGGCCCCTACGGATAGCGTGCTGCCCATGGCAGACGCTCCCGGGACCGGTGACCCGGGCACGTCGTGGCTCCGTCGCGCCGCCCACCTGCTGTGGCGGCTCATCGTCACGACGGTCCGCTCCTGCCTCAAGTACCGCGTCACCGGCCTCGCCGCCGAGGGCGCGTTCTTCGCCGTCGTCTCCGTGCCGCCGCTGATCTTCGCGCTCGCCGGCGGCGTCGGCTACGTCACCGAGCACTTCACCGCCGCCCAGGTCGACGAGGTACGACGTGCGGTGCTCGAGCTGTTCTCCCGCTTCCTCACCGACACGGCCGTCAACAACGTCATCAAGCCGACCATGAACGATGTGCTCGACGGCGGCCGCTTCGACGTGATCTCGCTGGGCTTCGTGCTCGCCCTGTGGTCGGGCTCGCGGGCGCTCAACGTCTTCGTCGACACCATCACGATCATGCACGGGCTCGGCGGGCACCGGGGGATCGTGAAGACCCGGGCGCTGTCGTTCCTGCTCTACATCATGGCCGTCGTCACGGGCGCGATCACGCTGCCGCTGGTGGTCGCCGGACCCAAGCTCGTCCGCACCTGGCTGCCCAACCGGGCCGAGTTCCTGATGACCTTCTACTGGCCGCTGGTCGTGGTGATCTGCATCTGCTTCCTGGCCACGCTCTACCACGTGTCGGTGCCGGTACGGACCGGCTGGAGCTTCAACCTGCCGGGCGCGACGTTCTCGCTGGTGAGCTGGGTGCTCGGCTCGTACCTCCTGCGCTGGGTGCTCACCGTGACCGCCCAGGACTCGCACTCGATCTACGGGCCGCTGGCCGCGCCGATCGCCATCCTGGTCTGGCTCTACATCGCCGCGCTGGCGGTGCTCATCGGCGCGGGCGTCAACGCGGCCTTCGACGAGGTCTTCCCGCAGGAGACCACCCAACGAGCGCGACGCGAGCTGATGAGCCGCCTGCTGCGCCGCAACCCGGCTCCGGTGGAGTAGGTTCGCCGCCGTGGCAGACATGACGCGACCGGCGGAGACCCGCTCGGCGGGACAGGTCGCCCTGCCCGAGCGAGCCCGCTCGCCGTGGTGGCAGCTGGGACGCCGCCTGCTGATGGCGCTGGGCATCCTGGTGGGCACCGTGCTGCTCGTCTACCTCGACCGGCACGGCTACCGCGACGGCGGCGACGTCGCCACCGAGGCCAGCCCCAACGGCGAGATCACCCTCGTCGACGCGATCTACTACACGACGGTCACGCTGAGCACGACCGGCTACGGCGACGTGACGCCCGTCAGCGACGGCGCCCGCCTGGTCAACGCCTTCATCATCACCCCTGCCCGCATCGCGTTCCTGGTGCTGTTGATCGGCACCACCCTCGAGGTGCTCGCCCAACGGGGCCGCGAGATGTTCCGGATCACCCGCTGGAGGAAGAACATGGGACACCACGTCGTCGTGATCGGCTACGGGACCAAGGGCCGCAGCGCGGTCGAGACCCTGGTCAACAACGGCCTCAACCGGGAGCAGGTGGTCGTCGTCGACCCGAGCCCGGTCGCGCTCGCCGACGCCCACGCCGACCAGCTCGCCGTGGTCACCGGCGACGCCACCCGCCGCGGCGTGCTCACCCGGGCCGGGGTCGCGGAGGCCGACCAGGTGATCATCACGACGGGCCGCGACGACTCCAACGTGCTCGCCGCGCTCACCGTGCGCCAGCTCAACCCCGACGCCTGGATCGTGGCCGCCGTCAGCGAGCAGGAGAACGCCCCGCTGATGCGCCAGTCCGGCGCCGACTCGGTGATCACCTCCTCCGACGCCGTCGGCCGGCTCCTGGGCCTGTCCACGCTCTCGCCGACGCTCGGCAGCGTGATGGAGGACCTGCTGACCTACGGCGAGGGCCTCGAGGTCGCCGAGCGCGAGCTCCTCGTCAACGAGGTCGGCCGCCCGCCCCAGTCGCTGCCCGACCAGGTCATCGCCGTGGTCCGCGACGACAAGGTCTACCGGTACTTCGACCCCGTGGTGACCCTGCTGGCGCGCGGCGACCGGCTGGTCGTCGTACGGCCGGCGAAGGAGCTGCCCTGGGCGCCCCGCCCCGGCACCCACAACGAGGACTTCGCCGCCGACGAGGACTGATCCCCGGCTCACCCGGGACCCTCCCCGGGACCGACCGGGACGTTGGACACGGCGCCTGGTCCGGTCGGACTAGTCCGGTCCGCGACGATCGTGCAGACCTGGTCGCGACACGCCAGGGCGCGGGTGCCGCGGCGCGACATCCGACGTCTGGTCCGGCAGGGTTGCGGACATGGGGAAGGACTTCGGACTGTACGGACCATGGGTGCGCCACGATTGGTGCCCACGGTGCTTCCGGCGTACCGAGCAGTCGCGCTGGCACCGGCGCCGGCTGGGGGAGCCGCCCGAGCGCGGCGAGCTGCGGGTCCGCTGCCACGAGTGCTCCTCGGACGTCGTCCGCCCCCGCGGCTAGAGGTCCCCTCCGGGTTGGCCCCGCGGTGATCGGGTACTGCGGTGCCGAACCCGATCCGAGGAGGAGCACCATGCCCCGCACGAGCACCGCGCAGCACGTGGCCGACGAGCTGAGGGACCTCGTCGACGCCGTGTCGCCCACCATCGAGTCCGCCGCGCACGCGCTGGCCGACCGCATCCCCGAGCCGGTCGTCGACCGGCTGCCCGACGCCGTCACCGACCACCTGCCCAGCCACGGTCACGGCCGCCGCCGCAAGCTCCTGCTGCTCGCCGGCCTGGGCGCCGTCGGCGCGGCCGTCTTCGTCGCGATCCGCCGCTCCCAGGTGCCGGCTCCGCAGCACGAGCCGCGCGCCACGACGTACCCGCGGGCGACTGAACCGCCCGCCTCGCCGGAGCCCGGGGGACAGCCGGGGTGATCCCGGGATGATCTCCGCCATTTCGCCACGGCGGACCACCCGGACCTACTAACCTCGCCAGCGGTTCCCCAACCACACGCGCCCGACGGACCCCACACTCGCCGGGCGCGGCGGCGCCCCGCCCGGTCTCGACCGGACGGGGCGCGCGCCATTTCCGGCCGGTCCGGACCAGCGGGTAAAGCATTGGCGGAAAGGGTGACAGGCGACGTGCCCGTCGGCCTACGCTGGGCCGAAGGACGCAGGTCGGACTCGGGCGGCCCGCATCGCGCTACCGACGACCATGGGGGTCTGCGTATGCCCTTGCTGCGGCCCTCGCCGCACGGCGGTCCCCCCACGCGGTCCCCGGACCCCACCACCCCCCAACCCACCCCGATCTCGGCCCCGCGCCTGCGGCGCGTCCCGGGCCGTGCATGGTGAGGCGTCCCCACTCCGCCTGACCATGGCCGGGTGCTGCGCGGAAGCGACCGGCACCTGGCATACCCGGAGACGTCCGGGTGTCCGCCCCATCGCGGGAAAGCGCGCCCGCGGTGGGGCGGACGTCTGCGTGGGGCTCCTCAGGGGCGCGGGGCGGCCTGCTGCTGCTCCCAGCGCCGGTGCGCGGCGAGGACGTGCCCCCACAGCCGGTCGCGGCCCTCAGGGGCCAGCTCGCGCAGGGGGAGGGCGAAGCGCTCGGCGAGCAGCCCGAACCACGTGGCGCGGTCGGTGACCTGCTCGTCGCTCCGGCTCCCCGTCTCGATCCGGCTCAGCACCAGCCCGCGCACGACGTCGACGCCGGTGGCGTCGCGGCGCTCGGCCATCGCGACCCGGACGAACCCGGACTCCGGGGACGTCGAGAGCCGCTGGTGCTGGGCCTCGAAGTCCGCCGTGCTCGCGAGGGCGTCGGTCCAGGACATGCCGGTGAAGCCGCCGGAGGAGTCGTGGACCAGGTGCCACCCGGCGGCCTCGGTGCCGGCGCCGGTCTGCTCGAGGGTCATCGCGAAGGGCGGCTGCGTGACGGCGCCGGCGACCAGGGGGACGGGGGAGTGCAGGGCGTCGCCGAGGCCCGCGTCGACGTACCAGGTGCCGTCGGGGGCAGCCTCGTCCGGGAGCCCCGCGACCGTGAGCACCAGGTGGTTGCCGCGGACGGCGGCGCTCGGCCCCTCGGGGCCGTGCACGCCACCGACGTGGGCGCGGACGTCGTACCCGAGGGCGGTGAGGAGCAGGCCCAGCGCGCCGTTGAGGTGGTAGCAGTAGCCGCCCCGCTGCTGGTGCGCGATGCGCGCCGCCGCGTCGTGCGGATCGATGCCCCAGCCCTCACCCGCCTGGATCCACAGGGTCTCGTACGGCACCCGCTCGGCGTGGGCCTGCACGAGCCTGCGCAGCGCGCCGGGCGACGGTGGCTCGGGCTCGACGCCGAGCCGGGCGAGGTAGGCCTGCCGGACGTCGTGGTCGAGCGGCGCGAGGGACATGGGCGTCAGCGATCGGTGGTGAGGCTGCCCAGGGCCGTCACGGTCCCGGCCGCCAGGCCGATGACGGTCCGCGGTCGCTGGACGCCGCGCCGGTGCAGCCAGGCGGCTCCGCGGTCGACCCCGCGGTTGAAGAGGAACGGACTGCTCGCGGCGAGGAGCGCTGCCGAGACGACGAGTGACCTGCGGCCCGGCGAGGCCGGGACGGCCTCCTCGGGCGGCTGGTCCTCGGGGGACGGTTCCTCGGGGCGCAGCGACTCGGTGACGACGGCGCCCGCGACCGTCGCCGCGAGGATCACCGCCTTGGCGGTACGACGGCGTCCCTTGGTGGCGGCGTAGTCGGGGACGGCGATCCACGCCGCGGTCGACGCGCCCTCCAGGAGCGCCTGCGCAAGGTCGAGCCGGGATCGCATGTCTAGGGAGCCTAGGGGGACGGCTGAAACGCGAAACAGCCCCGAACCGCGTTTCCGCTGGTCCGGGGCTGGCTTTCTGTGGGCGATACTGGGTTTGAATCTTGTTTCACGGGATGCGGCGATACTGGACATTAGTGGACAAAACGCCCCTGACCTGCGGAAACAGGATCCAGTATCGCTTTTGCATCTGGACAGAAATGCACGGGTTTTGCCATCCTTGTTGCACGTTGTTGCACGAAAATGGGGAGTGGGCATGCCACGCAGGCGCGGGTTCGGAGCGATCAGGAAGCTTCCAAGCAAGCGCTATCAGGCGTCTTACCTCGGTCCCGACCTAGTCCGGCACAAGGCATCGGTGACATTCGAGACGGCTGAGGATGCCGAGGCGTGGCTCGCCGATCGGCGTCGCGAGATCAACAACGAGGACTGGACGCCGCCTAGGACGACTAAGCCACTCACGTTCGGGGAGCACGCCGAGCGCTGGCTCACGCATCGTCAGTTGGACAGAGCCCCGCGGGGTGGTGGGCTTTGAGGTGACCCTCGGTGCCTACGCGTCGCCGTTGTCGATGGCGGCGACGGGGTGAGTATTGCTGGTCTCGTAGAGCTTGGCCATGGAGCCTTCTGAGAGGTAGCGGCGCTCGCCGGCGATCCATTCGTCGTGCATGTCGATCAGCACGGCTCCGACGAGTCGGATGACGGCGGCGGCGTTGGGGAAGATGCCTACGACCCGGGCCCGGCGCTTGATTTCCTTATTCACGCGCTCCAACGGGTTGGTCGACCAGACCTTGCGCCAGTGCTCGCGCGGGAACGCGGTGAAGGCCAGGACCTCGGCCTTGGCGGCGTCCATCAACGGACCGAGCTTGGGGAACCGGGCGGCGAGCTCCTCGCGGGTCTTGTCCCACGCCGCGTGGACGTCCTCGGGCGTGGGCTGGGCGAAGATCATCCGGAACGCGGTCGCCACGAGCTCGGCCTGCCCCTTGGGCACGTGAGCGAGCAGGTTGCGCGCGAAGTGGACCCGGCACCGCTGGTGCGCGACACCCTGGAACGCCCGGCCCAGCGCCTTGACCAGTCCGGAGTGCTGGTCTGAGATGACCAGCTGCACGCCGGCCAGGCCGCGCTGCTTGAGGCTGAGCAAGAAGGCGCGCCAGAAGACCTCGTCCTCGCTGTCGCCGACATCTAGGCCGAGGATCTCCCGCTCCCCGGTCGCGCTCACGCCGGTCGCGACGACCACCGCCATCGACACCACCTGACCGCCCTTGCCCGGGGCGTTACGGACGTGGAGGTAGGTCGCGTCGAGGTAGATGTAGGGGAACTCGACATGATCCAGACTGCGGGTGCGGAACGCGCCGACCTGCTCATCGAGGTTGGCGCAGATCCGGGAGACCTCGGACTTGGAGACACCGCTGCCGCCCATCGCCTCGACCAGGTCGTCGACCGAGCGGGTGGAGATGCCGTGGACGTAGGCTTCCATGACTACCGCGTACAGCGCCTGGTCGATACGGCGCCGCGGCTCGAGGATGATCGGGAAGAACGAGCCCTTGCGCAGCTTGGGGATGCGCAACTCGACATCGCCGGCCTTGGTGGTCAGCATCCGCGGACGGTGGCCGTTCCGCTCGGCTGTGCGGTCCTCGGTGCGCTCATAGGGCGCCGCGCCGATCTGCTGGGTGGCTTCGAGCTCGATCAGCTCTTGGAGCGCGAGCCGGACCGAATCACGGATGAGATCGACGCCATCACCGGCACGGAACGCCTCGAGGATCTCGGACAGGGCAGACTGGGGCAAGGCCATCGGTGGACCTCTTTCTTCAGTGGGTGCTTGGCCGTACACACCGAAGATCCCGCCGATGGCCGTCTACGTGCTGACGCCCCGCCGCTGCTCCCTCAAACCCCACCACTCCCGGGGACTCTTACGTCAGTTGAAGCCGCGCACTCGCTATCACTATCGCCAGATTCTCGACGCGCGGATCTTGCCGACGTTCGGCGACGTCGCCCTGAAGCACGTGACTGCCGATCTGATCGACGATTGGCACTACCGGATGGGGGAGGCGACCCCGACCGCCACTGCACATGCCTATGGCCTGCTCAGGACGATCCTGGGCGACGCCGTGCAACGTCGTCTGATCGACTTCAATCCCTGTCACATTCGCGGCGCGGCCAACACGAAACGCGTCAAGCAGATCACCCCTGCGACCCTGGCTGAGCTCGAGGCACTGACGAAGGCGATGCCTGAGCGCTACCGGCTGATGATCCTGCTCGCGTCATGGTGCGGACTCCGCTTCGGAGAGATCACCGAACTACGCCGCCACGACTTCGACGTGATCAACGGCGTCGTCAAGATCCGCCGAGCCGTGGTCCGCGTGAAGGGCGAGTCCATCATCGGCACGCCGAAGTCAGACGCGGGCACGCGCGACGTCTCGATTCCACCGCACCTTCTCCCCGTCGTGAAGGCGCACCTGAGCGACAACATCACCGGAGGCCGCGATGGCCTCCTGTTCCCTGCCGCTGGCGACCCAACGAAGCACCTGGCGCCCGCCACCCTCTACAGGGTCTTCTACAAGGCCCGGGAGGCCGCCGGTCGACCTGATCTCCGGTTCCACGATCTTCGCCACACCGGAGCGGTCCTGGCTGCCAGCACTGGCGCAACCCTGGCCGAACTGATGTCCCGCCTCGGACACTCCACTGCCGGCGCAGCGTTGCGCTATCAGCACGCGGCCGAGAACCGCGACAAGGTCATAGCCGAAGCCCTGTCGAGCCTGGCCACGAAGGACCTCTGACCGATCGCTGAGGAGCTTGGTTGCATCGATGCGAGGGAAGCCGTTACCGAGTTAGATAATGGTAGAATCCGGGCATGGGACAGCCACTCGACCGCGACAGCGCCGAGGTCATCACCCTCCTGCGAGACGCGGTGACCATCAGCGGCCTTTCCCAAGCCGGTTTCGCCCGGGCACTGGGGACCTCGGCGCCGCGGCTCTCGACCTACCTCACCGGCGACACCCGACCCTTCGCCCAGTTCCTCATCCGCGCCCAGCGGCTCGGTCGTGCTCTCGGCGCCGCGAAAGCCCGTGGGTTGATGTCGGCGCCTGCCACCGCTGCTGCGATGCGGGGCTACTTCCTCGCCGGCGAAAGGGAGTGGATCTGGCGGATGCTCCTCCAGGGCCGCGACCACCTCAACGCGATCGTCGGCGAACAAGACGACACACTGCGCCAGATCCTCCTCGATTCATGGGCGGCCGAGCCCGCCTCGGTCGGATCGGCCGAGTGGGATGCATTGCTGGCTGCGGTCGTCGCTCACGAACTCGAGTCGGCAGGACTCGACGCGCCGGCCTGGTCGATCCGCTCATCGCTGCCCACGCCGTGGACACCCGAGCACCCGTTCCTCACCCCGGACCGGGTCCGCGCACAGACGCCTGACTGGCTGAGCCGCCGGAACATCTACGTCCCGGCGCGGGACCTGGTGACGGCGTGAACGCGCCAACCCCGGCCGCTCCTAGGCTCGATTAGGGCCCGCCGCGCGGATCAGTGGCTTCGGCGAATGACATTGGCCCGACTCCCCAGGAACTTGGACACTAGGTATCGGAGAGCGGTGAGGTCGAGGCGCGGCCGATGATCGCGTCCTTGAGTCTGATGAGAAACCCTCGTTCGTGCGGGTCCCGGGCCGTGCTGCGCTCGAGCTGGTTGCGGCGGCGTGCCTCCAGCTCCATTCGATGGCCGACGCGGGCGGCGGGTTCGTCGAACCCGCTGGCCAGGCCGGCGGCGATGGCCATGGCTGCCCAGTCGTTGCGGGCGGTCATGCGGACGGCTTCGGCAATGGTCTCGGTCGGTGGGTTCTCCGTCAGTTCGTCGATCACCATTCGCACGCCCCAGTAGATCCAGGTGGCGTGGCGCCATGCCTCGATGACGGCTTCCTCGCGATCCTCGGGTTCATCGGACAGTCCGCGTTCCAGCGATGCGATCAGGCGTGTGTGCCAACGTAGAAGGAGTGCGCTTGCAAGGTCCTCGATGCCGTCGAAGAAGTTGTCGATACCCTCGATGTCGGTAGGGATCTGCCCGTCTCGTCGGGCAAGCGTGGTGTCGATGACCGCGTGCAGGACGCTGGCGCGACTCGGTTTGGGCTCGGCCTTCATCGGTACCTCCTTCGCTGTCGTTGATTGGGTCCGTTACTGCACGGGAAGTGATGCGTAGCCGCGGATGGGGCCGGAGTGAAGTCGTTTGGCGGCGGGTAAATCGGCGAACCACTTGAAGGACGTGTGGTTGAGCAAGGCGTGAAGAGCGATCCGTGTCTCCATGCGGGCGAGGGCGGCTCCGAGGCAGAAGTGAGGTCCTCGCCCGAAGGCGACTTGGCGTCCCGGCTCGCGTTCGACCTGGAACTCGTCGGGGTTGGCGAACGCTCGATGATCACGGTTGGCGGAGCCGAAGAGGAGCAGGGCTGTCTGCCCGGAGTGGAGCGTCTCGCCGTGGAGGGTGATGTCACGGGTCAGGGTCCGCGAGAGTCCTTGAACGGGGGAGTCGTAGCGCAGCAGTTCTTCGATTGCCGAGGCCAGGACCGCAGGCTCGTGTGCCATCCGGGCTCGGTCCTGGGGACGGGTTGTGAGGATGGCCATGCTGTTGGCAAGGAGGTTCGTCGTGGTCTCGTGGCCGGCCACCAGGAGCAGCAGGCAGAACCCCAACACCTCGTCGTCAGTGAGTCTTTCGCCCTCGACCTCGGCATGGACCAGATCGGAGATCAGGTCTCTCCTGGGTGTGCGGCGTCTTTCGGCGAGGAAGCCGGCGAAGTACTCGTAGAGCGACGCGGCTGCGGCAAGACCATCGCGCGCTCCGTGGATCGGGTTCGCTTGCACGAGGGTCGATGACCATGCCCGGAACTGTTCGCGGTCGTCGGCGGGAACCCCGACCAGTTCGGCGATCACGATCGCAGGCAAGGGTCCCGCGAAATCGGAGACGAAGTCCCATGGGCCCGGGTTGATCTGCCCGAGAAGGTGGTCAGTGGTCTGCCGGATTGAGGTCTCCATCGAAGCAATGCGTCGCGGCGTGAAGGCCCGACTGACGAGGGCGCGCAGCTGGGCGTGCCGTGGTGGGTCGGTCATGATCAGCATCGGTAGGAAGAGGTCCGACTGATCGACGCCGGGTGGCGACGGGAAGATCCCCTTGGCCGAAGAGAAGGTCTCTGGAGCGGCGAGAGCCGCGGAGACGTCGTCGTAACGGCTCAGGACCCAAGTGTTGGCGTCCTCGGCCCAGTACGCCGGGGCCTCGTCTCGCAACTGCTCGTAGACCGGGTACGGGTCCTGTTGGACCTGTGGGTCGAACGGGTCGTAGATCCTGACGGGTTGGCTCATCCTGAGGTGTCCCTTCTGCTCTCGATCGGCGATCACGCGGACTCGCTGGCCTCACCAGTGCCGGGTCGCGTGGGCCACCAGTTGTGCTCCTCGAGCAGGGCGGCGCACGCGGGGACAACGAGGGTGCGGACAACGAATGTGTCGAGGAGGAGTCCGACTGCGACGGCGAATCCGGTTTGAGCCAGTCCGTGCACGGACGAGCCGATCAGCGCGACGAAGGCACTGGCGAAGATGACGCCGGCCGAGGTGATGACGGGGCCGGTGGCGGTGACGGCATCAGCAACGTCGCGTCGGCTGAGGCTCAGGCCTCCTTCTCGCATCCGGCTCATCAGCAGGATGTTGTAGTCGGCGCCGACGGCGACCAAGAGGACGAACGTGATGACGGGCACGTTGAACTCGATGTTCTGCCCCATGAGGTGTTGCCAGAACAAGGTGGTCAGGCCGAGTGCCGCGCCGCAGGACAAGATCACCGAGGCCAGCAGGTAGACGGGAGCGATCAGTGACCTGAGGGTGAGGATCAGGATGAGTAACACGATGAGAAGGACCAGTCCGACCACGAAACGGGTGTCGTGGTCGAGGTAGTCCTGGAGGTCTGCTCCCAGCCCGCCGGCTCCTGTCGCGAGCAGGTCGGCGTCAGCCAGGGTCGTGCCGCGGATGGCTCGTGCTGCGGCATCGCGGGTGACGGTGTAGCGGTCGACGCCATCGACGCTGAGCGGGTCGGTCTCGCCGCTGATCTGGATCCGGGCGACCCGACCGTCGGCGCTGAGGAACGTTGTGCGGGCCAGCGCGAAGTCCCGGTTCTCGAGCGCGCTGGCGGGGAGGTAGAACCCGCCGGCATCCGCAGTGTTGGCTTGTGCGCCCACGTCGGAGAGGTAGGTGCCTGCCTGGTCGAGTCCGTCGGTGAGTCGGGAGGTCTCGTCTGCGAGCTGATTGATGCCCGGGCTCAGCGCACTGGTTCCTGCGGCGAGCTCTTCGGTCCCTGTCGCGAGTTGGAGGAGCTTGGTCCGGAAGACCTTCTGCCCGTCGGCGAGTTGTCCGCTGCCCTTCTCTGCGCGGACCAGGCCGCCGTGGAGCTTGCGGAGTCCGTCGGCGAGGGTGCTTTGTCCATTCGCGATGCTCAGGGCGGCGTCAGCAGCTTCCTGGAGGCCGCCGAGGAGCTGTTCGTCCTGGGCATCGACGATCTGCTTGAGTCCCTTTCTCGCCTTATTGCAGACCGGGTCGACACCGCACAGGAGGTCCTTGGCAAGCGCCTGCTCGATCGCCTTGAGTCCCTCGACCCCGAGGGTGGCCTTGTCATGCGCGCTCTGAAGCCCACGGGCGAGCTGGAGTGCGCCCTCGGCGAGGTCGCCTGCGCCAGACGCAGCGGTATCGGTGTTGTCTGCGGCAGTCTCCAGCCCTTCGTTGAGTTCGGTCAGGCCGGTGACGAACTGGTCGACGCCGTCCACGGCCTGCACGCTGCCGTCGGCCAACTTGTTGGCGCCTCGGTCCAGCTCGGCGGCTCCGTCGCTGAGTTCGATCAGGCCGGGTTGTGCCTTGGTGAGCTTGCGGTCCGCCTTGTTCAACTGCTTTGCCAGGGTGGTGAGCTGCTTGCTGATCTGTGCTTGCGACAACGGCTCGCCGCTGGGCTGGGTGATGCTGCGTACCGAGGTCACCCCCGGGACCTTGGCGATGGCACGGCTCAGGGTGTTGAGGCTGGCCAGGTCCTTCGGGTTGCGCATGTCGCGTTGCGCCGTGACCAAGATGTAGTCGGGCAGAGTCTCGTTGGGTGCGAAGTGCTTGGTCAGTGCAGCGTTTCCGATGTTGCTCGGCGTGTCTGAGGGCTGAGCTGCCCGGGTGTTGAACGACAGCGTCATCGTGGGCAGGAACGCTGCCAGGATTCCCAGGAACAGGACACTGCCGACGAGCACCCGAGCGGGTCGTGCTGCGACGAGCGTGCCGACCCTGCTCCACAGGGACTCGGGGCGGATCGCCGGCGCAGGTCCGATCCGGGTGCCGGTCCAGGCAATGAGGACGGGAGTGAGGGTGAGGGTGGCCGCCAGGGACACTGCGACCGCGATCGCCATCCCCGGACCGGTGGTGGAGAAGATGCCGAGCTTGGCCGCGATCAACGTGCTCGCGCCCAGAATCACCGTGGCAGCGGAGGCGACCAGCGCGGTCCCGATCCGCGTCGTGGCCGTCTGGATCGCCGTCGCCACCTGGCCGGTGTCACGGTACTCGTCCCGGAACCGGCTGATCAGGAACACCGAGTAGTCAGTGCCAGCACCGAGCACGATGGCCATCACGAACGCCGAGGTGTACGACGACAGTGCGAGCCCCGACTCACCGAGGATCGACAGCACGCCCCGTGTGCAGACCAGGGCCACCCCGATAGTGACCAGCGGAATCAGCACGGTGACCAGTCGCCGATAGATCAGCGCCAGGATCAGCACCAGCAAGCCGACGCTGATGAGGTGGATCCTGTCCGAGGCCTCCTCGACCGCCGTGGTCAGGTCAGCCACCGTCGCCGGGTCGCCCGTGATGTGGACCTTCGTGCCCGGGGCAGTGCCCGCGTCATCGACGATGCCGCGTAGGAGCGCCACATCCTCGTTCGACCGAGGCGACCCGATAGGGGCCTTCAACCCGACTGGGATGTAGGTGGCGCGGCCGTCCTTGCTGGTCAACACAGTCCGCAACTGAGGTTGCTCCAGATAGTCCTGGACCTCGACCACCTCATCCGGATGGGCATCGAGCCCGGCCACGAGACGCCGATAGGTGGCCCCGTCGGCCTTGCTCAGCCCGTCGTCGTTGACCAGGACGATGAACGCGTAGGCCTCCGCCTTTCCCGTGCCGAACGCAGAACCCATCGCGTCCAGGCCACGCACGCTCGGCGCCCCGTCAGGCAGGAATGCGGTCGTGCCTCGTTCGACAACGTCTTCAAGGCTCGGCGGAACGACGACCAGAACTGCACTCAGTGCCAGCCAGATGGCGACAGTGAGCGCAGGGAACTTCAGGGCCGTGCTCGACAGCCACGTGACCGGGTTCCCGCGAACAGGCGCTGGCATGGGCCGATCTCCTTGGCATCTAATGTTGGAATCCGATTCCAACACAAAATTCTGCAAAAACATAGGATGATCGCGTCATGGGAGGACCGATGAAGCCACTGCCGGTACAACTAGCCAGCAAGATCTACGCAGCCTCGGAACTGATCGCGGAGCGAGGACTGGACGACACCAAGATCGAGGACATCGCAGAAGTCACCGGGATACCCGTCTCCACGCTCTACTACCACTTCAGAGGGAAGGCCGAAATTCTCGCGTTCCTGCTCAACGACCTGCTGACGGCCATCGCAGCTGAGGTCGGTGTCGCGGTCGAGAGTCAAGGGACCGCGCGGGAACGCCTGACGCGAGTGATCCGTGCCCAGCTGAGCGTGATGCTCCAGAACCCGGCTTCGTGCCGAGCCCTGGTCGGCGATCTCGGTCGCGCAACCCGCCTCCCTCAACTCGCCGGTGCCCTCAGTGCAGCCTTCTACCAACCCGTCGAACAGCTGCTCCGTGACGGCGCCGACGACGGTTCGCTGCTGCCGTCGGAGGACACGATGTCCGACGCGGTCATGATCTTCGGCGCGGTCACGGTCGCTGGGTTGATGGAGGCAGTGGTCGGAAGTCAACGGCCGATGGAAAGCATCGCCGACGCCGTAGCGCGACTCCTCTTCGACGGACTGGCGCCACGCACATTCGATGAGACCCACGCGTAATGGGTGAGAACACCTTCGACCACCTGCTCGCCGGATGGCGACAAGACCCAGACGTCTCCCGCGGAGTCGGGGCGACCCTGCCATCGCACCACAGCCACTGTCTCGGGTGCGGCGCGGAGAACCCACATGGCCACCACCTGGTCGTGACCCGCAACGCCCCCGACACGGTGGTTGCCACCCACACCTTTGACGCTCGCCACGTGGGTGCACCCGGCATCGCGCACGGTGGCGCAGTGGCCACTGTCTTCGACGATCTCTTCGGATTCCTGCTGTACTCCATCGGAGACCTCGCCGTTACCCGCAAGCTCGACGTCGAGTACCTGAGCCCGGTGCTGCTGGGCCTCGAATACACGCTTCAAGCCAGCATCGCGGAACGTGCTGGACGCAAGATTCACATGGCCGCCACCCTCCAGGCCTCCGACGGTGCCTTGGTCGCGAGGTCGGGTGCCCTCTTCGTCACCGTTGACTTCGAGCACTTCAAGGGTCCGGGACGACCGTCCTGACCGATGGCAGCGATCGGCACCGCCAACCGCAATGAACCGACCTTCCCCGCCGCTGCCGTGTTCGACATCAGCGTGCCCGTCCGGAAGGTCTCAGCTACCAACTGTGACTGGATTCTCGAAACTGCCTCGGAGACTGACCAGTCCACCTCTTGAAGGCGTGCGAGAAGTTGGTGAGGTCGCTGTACCCGAGCTCGACCGCGATCTCGCTGATCGACATGGATCGGTCGAGCAGGCGTAGCGTGGCGCGCTCCAGCAATGACGTCTCGAGCAGGTCGCGGAATGTGGTGCCCTCTTCCTGGAGGCGCCGCTTGAGGGTGCTGGCAGACATCGACAGCTCATCGGCGACCGTCTGGCACGTCTTCAGTTCAAGAGCCTCGTCCAGGGAGATCCGTACCCTGCTCGAGTAGGACGTCGGCCCGATCCTGTGCTCGAGGGACTCCCGGAGATCGGCAATCGCGAGGCGATATGCAACCGGGTCGGAGAACCGACAGACCTCATTCAGCGTCTCCGTGGGCACGTGGAGGAATGTCATCGGAGACTTGAAGACCAGGTGCCCGTCCAGTGAGGCTTCGTGCTGAGTCACGGACGCGGGCGCTGGCCAACTGGTGTGCAGTCTGACGGTCGACCCGTCGCCGACGAGCATCTGGATCAATCTCCGCAGTGCCGAGCCGCAGTAGGTAACGAGCAGACAATCCAGATCCGGATCGCCGATATGACCCGTGAGCCCGACTGTGAGGCCCTCGTCGTTCGGGTGGAACCGTGTGGTGACGGCTGTCGTGATCAAGGGCAGGTAGGTGAGAAGTTCCATGATCTCGGCCACGGATCCTGCGCTGATCAAGGGGAGACTCAAAGGGCCGAACGAGGTCAGTTGAGCCTGTTCTGCGAACGTGTGGCCGAGTTCGGTGGCGTGGTGGGCATCGAGCGTGGGGTAGACCTCCCGGAACCACCGCACTGGGATCTGCCCGTCGTGCTGCAGCAAGGTCGCCTCGGTGACGCCCTCACGGGCCATGATGGCGCGGAACCGTGCCACAGCGCCCGCTCCAAGTGCCTGGCTCTCGAGCAGCTGCGCGAATGCCGTGTAGGGCACTCCCGCTTCATTGAGGTTCATCGAACCCGCTTCCCTGAGCCGAACTCACAACTAACTGGCCCGGGCGAACATAGCCACGACCGGCGTCCGCGGCAAGAGTTGACCCAAGGCCTTGTGCCCTCCCTACGACGCATCAGGAGTTGATCATGGCAGTGGTGATGTTCGTGTCGCACGACGGCGAGACGCACACGGCGTCCTTGGACGCGGGGCAGTCGTTGATGCAGGTCGCGACCAACAACGCGGTGCCCGGCGTCGACGGCGACTGCGGTGGGGAAGCTGCCTGCGGAACCTGTCACGTCATTGTCGACCCTCAGTGGTCCGAGCGGGTCGGGCTCTCCGGCCCCGATGAGGAGCAGATGCTCGCGATGAACCCCGAGCGTGAACCGACCTCCCGACTGTCGTGCCAAATGGCGGTCTGTGACGCATGGGACGGGCTGACCGTCCGACTCCCCGAATTCCAGATGTGACCAGCGAGAACGGGCAGAAGTGATGAAAATTCCTGAGGCGGTCACCGCCAAGGTCCAGGCAACCATCCCGATGGAGCGGCAGATTCAGGGCGCACATCTCTACGACAAGACCAGGAGGTGGGTCACGGGGACCAATGGCAAGAAGATGTTTGTCGAGCGCCCCATCCCGCCGGTCGAGGAGATCGACCTCGCCGACATCGACATGAGCAATCCGTTCATGTACCGGCAGGGTCGCTGGAAGTCCTACTTCGAGCGTCTGCGCACCGAAGCCCCCGTGCACTACCAGCCCAACAGTCCCTTCGGCCCGTTCTGGTCTGTCACCCGGCACGCCGACATCATCGCGGTCGACAAGGACCATGACTCGTTCTCTGCCGAACCCCTGATCGTCATCGGCGTGCCACCACGGTTCCTCGACATCGAGATGTTCATCGCGATGGATCCGCCGCGGCACGACCTGCAGCGGCAGGCGGTCCAAGGCGTCGTCGCACCGAAGAATCTGCGCGAGATGGAGGGGCTCATCAGAGAGCGCGTTCGCGAGGTGCTGGACGAACTCCCGGTGGGTGAGCCGTTCAACTGGGTGCAGCGCGTCTCGGTCGAGTTGACTGCGCGCATGCTGGCCACGTTGCTGGACTTCCCCTACGAGCAGCGTGACAAGCTCGTCTACTGGTCAGATCTTGCGTCCTCGATGGAGCAAGCCAACGGTGGTCCCTCGGACAACGATGAGGTCTTCCGTGGCATGCGTGACATGGCGGGAGGTCTGAGCGCCCTCTGGCACGACAAGGCCGCCCGGACTGCTGCCGGGGAGGAACCCGGCTTCGACCTGATCACCATGTTGCAGAGCAACGAGAACACCAAGGACCTCATCGACCGCCCGATGGAGTTCCTCGGAAACCTGGTGTTGCTGATCGTCGGAGGCAACGACACGACCCGCAACTCGATGAGTGGTGGTGTCCTTGCGCTCAACCAGTTCCCGGATCAGTTCGAGAAGCTGAAGGCCAACCCTGACCTTATCCCCAACATGGTCTCGGAGGTCATCCGTTGGCAGACTCCGCTCGCCTACATGCGCCGGATCGCCAAGGTCGACACCATCCTGAACGGCCAGTTCATCCGTGAGGGCGACAAGGTCGTGATGTGGTACGCCTCGGGCAACCGCGACGCCGCCGTCTTCGATCGGCCTGATGAGCTGATCATCGACCGTGCCAACGCGCGCAACCACATCTCCTTCGGGTTCGGCGTCCACCGCTGCATGGGGAACCGGCTGGCCGAGCTGCAGTTGCGGGTCCTGTGGGAGGAATTGCTTCCGCGCTTCGAGGAGATCGAGGTGGTGGGCGAGCCGGAGTACGTGCAGTCAAACTTCGTACGTGGCATCAGTGAGTTGATGGTCCGTCTCACCCCGAAGGCCGGCGCATGACCGGGCAGCGAGCGGTGATCGTCGGCGCAAGCCATGCCGGCGCGCAGCTCGCGGCGAGTCTGCGCCAGGAGGGGTGGACCGGGGAGGTCGTCCTGGTGGGCGATGAGTCGGCGCTGCCCTACCAACGCCCGCCCCTGTCGAAGGCCCTGCTGGCGGGCAAGAGCACCCTTGAGGATCTGGCGATCCGTAGCGCAGCGTTCTACGCCAAGCAGGAGATCCAGCTTCTGGATGCAACGATCAAGTCGATCGACCGCACCGCTGGTCACCTGGTGCTGGGCAACGGCGAGTCGCTGGGCTACGACAAGCTTGCCCTGTGCACCGGTGCTCGGCCGCGACGACTTCTCGTGCCGGGCGCCCTACTTGGCGGTGTCTACTACCTGCGCACCGCCAAGGACGTCGAGCTGATCCGTGGAGCCGCCTCGCCCGGACGGCGAGCCGTCATCGTCGGTGGGGGCTACGTCGGGCTGGAGACAGCCGCGTCGTTGCGCGCGTTGGGGCTCGATGTCACGGTGCTCGAGGCGACCGGGCGTGTCCTCGAACGAGTGACGGCCCCCGAGGTCTCAGCATTCTTCGAGCGGATCCACCGAGATGCGGGCGTCTCCATTCGGACGAATGCACTTGTCGAGGCCATCGCCGGGGACACCCAGGTCCGCGAAGTGTTCCTGTCGAGCGGCGAATCAATTCCTGCTGACTTCGTCATCGTGGGCATCGGTGTTGAGCCGAACACCGAACTCGCCTCGGCATCAGGACTGGTTGTCGACAACGGCATCGCGATTGACGATCGAGCCCGCACGAGCGACCCCGGCATCGTTGCGGCCGGCGATTGCACGAGCCGCACCATGGCCAGTCACGGTCGTCGAGTTCGTCTCGAGTGCGTACCGAGCGCGGGGGAGCAAGCCAAGGTGGCCGCCGCCACCCTCTGCGGGAAGGCCAAAGAAATCACTGCGCTTCCGTGGTTCTGGTCAGATCAGTACGACGTCAAGCTCCAGATCGCCGGACTCAACACCGGCTACGACGAAGTCGTGCTCAGCGGTGATCCCCGTCAAGACCGCGACTTCACCTGCTTCTACCTCCGCCACGGTGTGCTGATCGCCGCGGACTGCGTGAACCGTCCCCGTGACTTCATGTTGACCAAGCGGCTCCTGGCGCAAGGTGCTCCGCTGCTGGGACGGGCGGAGCTGGTTGTCCCAGATCTGACCGACATACGCGGGTAGGCCGAGCGGCGTAGTACGCCTCCGTTGCTGACCACCGGGAACGCTCATAGACAGGACATCAAGTGACGAACCTCCTCCCACGAGCAATCACGAAGAGGCGCGACCGGCTCTCGTCGTTGCTCCTGGCGTCGCTACCGAGTAGATGGGACGCGGCCCTGCGCGAGGCCAGCGACCGGTGGCCGGTCCACGAGCTCGCCCCAGTTCCGGAAGGCTCCGGACTCAAGCCCGTCCGAGGGACCGCCGGACTCCCTCTCCTCGGACACACCGTCGACTACATCCGCTTCGGGTCGGACTTCACGCGTGCCCGATACAGGCGCTTCGGTCCGGTGTCCTGGATGGGGGCGTTCGGCACCAAGGTGGTGGCGGTGGCCGGCCCCGACGCCACACAAGAAGCACTGACCACCAAAGCGAGGTCCTTTTCCCAGGACGGTTGGACCTATCTCATCGACGCGTTCTTCCACCGTGGCCTGATGCTGATGAGCTTCGACGAACACAAGATGCATCGACGCATCATGCAGGAGGCGTTCACCCGTGACCGGCTTGCCGGATACGTCGACCAACTCGGACCGACCGTCGAGGCGAACATCCAAGGCTGGACCGCCGGCACGTCCAACCGGCTCTACCCCCTGCTCAAGAGCCTGACTCTCGACGTTGCCACGGACGTCTTCATGGCGGGGCGCGGCGGGAACCAGGACACCGATGCGATCAACGACGCCTTCGTGTCGACCGTACGGGCAGCCAGCTCGATCGTGCGGATACCGCTGCCCGGGACACGCTGGCGAGCTGGTGTGCGTGGGCGAGCGGTGCTGGAGGCCTACTTCGCACAACATCTGCCTGCTGCCCGCGAGGGTCAGGGCGGCGACCTGTTCGCGGGACTGTGCCATGCGCAGACCGCCGAAGGGGACGCCTTCACCGATGAGGACGTCATCAACCACATGATCTTCTTGATGATGGCCGCCCACGACACCTCGACCATCACCACTGCGGCGGCCGCCTACTTCCTCGCCAAGCACCCGGGGTGGCAGGAGCAGGCCAGGGCCGAGTCCGACCGACTCGGCGACCGGACCCCGAACATCGTCGACCTGGAGTCGCTGGCGACTCTCGATCTGGTGATCAAGGAAACGCTGCGCCTGGTGGCGCCAGTGCCGATCGTCATGCGCAAGACCGTCGAGGACGTCGAGATTGCCGGGAGCCACATTCCAGCAGACACGCTGGTTGCCATCGCTCCGGCCGCCAATCACTTCGACGAGACATGCTGGACCGACCCCGACAAATTCGACCCTGGACGCTTCAGTGAGCCGCGTCGGGAAGACCAGCACCACCGCTTCGGGTGGATCCCGTTCGGTGGCGGGGTGCACAAGTGCATTGGTCTCCACTTCGGGACCCTGGAGGTCAAGGCCATCCTGCACCAGATGCTGCGCACCTACAGCTGGACGGTCCCCGACGGCTACGAAGTCAGATGGGACAACACCTCACTACCGATTCCCGTCGACGGGTTGCCGATCACCCTGGAGCGCCGATGAGTCAGATCCTTGCGTCCCACCTGGAGCCGACGGAATTTCTCGACTTCGAGCACGAGGACGTCCGCGACTTCACCGCGGCCACGGTCGGTGACGCGAGGACCGACACCGAGAAAGCGAGACGACTGTTCGCCGCCGTCCGCGACCGGGTCTGGTACGACCCCTACACGGTGTCGGCCGACCCTGCGCACTACCGCGCGAGCTTCGTGCTCCAGGCCGGTCGCGCCTACTGCGTCCCGAAAGCCGTGCTGCTCACTGCGGTGTGCCGCGCGGCAGGCATTCCGGCGCGTTTGGGTTTCGCCGATGTCCGCAACCATCTGCAAACCCAGACCCTGCGAACACTCATGGGCGGCACGGACCTGTTCGTTTACCACGGATACAGCAGTCTCCACATCGACGGCAGGTGGCTCAAGGCGACGCCGGCGTTCAACGTCGAGCTGTGTGCTCGTTTCGGTGTTCCTCCGGTGGAGTTCGACGGTGAGCACCACGCACTCATGCACGCCTTCACGGCAGACGGAATCCAGCACATGGAGTACGTCCACGAGCGTGGCCTCTTCGACGACCTGCCCTTGGCCGAGATCCTGAGCGAGCTTCGCCACACCTATGGCTCGATGGTGGATTCCTCCGCGCCTGCGGTTGACGACGCTTTCACCATCAAGTCGACGAGCCAGATCCAAACTGACGCTTCACCCGGGTCTGCGCACCCACAGGAGGACCGATGAGCCCAACAACCACAGCGACCATGCTTGAGGTGCGCAACCCAGCCGACGGCCGGTTGGTGGAGACCATCTCCGTAGATGATCGTGACGCCGTGACGCGCATCGCTACCGAGCTTCGCCTCGCCCAAGTTACCTGGGCCGAGGATGGTCCACGGCAGCGTTCACAATGGTTGCACCAGTGGCGGGACTGGATCCTTGCTCATACCGACGAGCTCACCGACCTGCTTCAGGCCGAGACCGGCAAGGTGCGTCCTGACGCCCTCGTGGAGACGACCGCGTCCTGCGAATTCATCACCTACTACGCCAACCACGCCGAGGACTTTCTCGCCGACGAAAGGGTCAGGTCCGCGGGACTGCTGAGCCTGCCGAAGCGACTTTCCAAGACCTACCGGCCCCATCCTCTCGTCGGCCTGATCACCCCCTGGAACTTCCCGATCACTCTCTTTCTCATGGACGCAGCTCCCGCGCTGGCTGCCGGGTGCGCGGTCCTGGTGAAGTCCTCGGAAGAGACACCACTGACCTGCGCACGGGTCATCGAAGGCTGGCACGAGATCGGCGCCCCGCCCGTTCTGGCACATGTCACGGGGGCCAGCGACACTGGCTCCGCCGTCGTGGATGCCGCTGACTTCGTCCAGTTCACAGGCTCGACAGTGACAGGGCGTGCGGTCGCACTTCGTTGCGCTGAGCAGTTGAAGCCGGTGAGTCTCGAACTTGGCGGCAAGGATGGGGAGTTGAGTCCCCGATAGTGGTGTAGCGCGGTCGCCGAGATCGTCACCGGCGAGTACGGATGACGAAGCAGCGGCCACCGCGTGATCCTTCGAGTGAACCTCTCACAGCACTCTCGAACGGAGTCATCACGATGACCGCTCCTCACATTGTCGACCCTGCACGCCTGCTCGGTGAAGCCCTCGCCGAAGCGTCGCCAGATCTGATGCGCCAGCTGCTGCAGACGATGATCAACGCCCTGCTGTCCGCGGACGCCGACGCCGTGGTCGGCGCCGAGTACGGCCGCCCCACCCCAGGCCGGGTCGCGCAGCGCAACGGCTACCGCCACCGCGACCTCGACACCCGCGTCGGCACGATCGATGTGGCGATCCCCAAGCTCCGCAAGGGCACCTACTTCCCCGAATGGTTGCTCGAGCGCCGCAAGCGAGCCGAGACCGCGCTGATCACCGTGGTAGCGGACTGCTACCTCGCCGGCGTTAGCACGCGGCGGATGGACAAGCTGGTCAAGACCCTCGGCATCGACTCGCTGTCGAAGTCGCAGGTCTCGCGGATGGCCGCCGAGCTCGACGAGCACGTCGAGCAGTTCCGCCACCGTCCCCTCGATGCCGCTGGCCCGTTCACCTTCGTCGCCGCCGATGCGTTGACGATGAAGGTCCGCGAGGGCGGCCGGGTGATCAACGCCGCGGTGTTGCTGGCCACCGGCGTGAACGGCGATGGCCACCGCGAGGTCCTGGGGATGCGGGTGGCCACCGCCGAGACCGGTGCGGCGTGGAACGAGTTCTTCGCCGACCTGGTCGCCCGCGGCCTGTCCGGGGTACGGCTCGTGACCAGCGACGCCCACCCCGGTCTGGTCGAGGCGGTCGCAGCGAACCTGGCTGGCGCGGCCTGGCAACGGTGCCGCACCCACTACGCAGCGAACCTCATGTCGGTGACGCCGAAGTCGATGTGGCCGGCGGTCAAGGCGATGCTGCACAGCGTCTACGACCAGCCCGACCGGCCGGCGGTGCACGCCCAGTTCGACCGGCTGCTGGACTACGTCGACGGCAAGCTCCCCGAGGTCCACGACCACCTCGACCAAGCGCGTGCGGACATCCTCGCGTTCACCGAATTCCCCAAGGACGTGTGGACCCAGATCTGGTCCAACAACCCCGCCGAACGACTCAACCGCGAGATCCGCCGCCGCACCGACGCCGTCGGGATCTTCCCCACCCGCGAGGCCATCGTGC
Organism: Pimelobacter simplex; assembly: GCF_024662235.1. Classification (GTDB taxonomy): domain Bacteria; phylum Actinomycetota; class Actinomycetes; order Propionibacteriales; family Nocardioidaceae; genus Nocardioides. The sequence continues at coordinate 2,256,646 of NZ_CP096276.1, read as the reverse complement.
GCCTCGTCGGCGCGGTCTTGGCCGAGCAGACCGACGAATGGGCCGAAGGCCGCCGATACCTCGGACTCGAAGTCCTCGCCCGCTGCCGCGTCAACCCCATCCCCACCACCGACACCGAGATCGGAGCCGACCAACTGCCAGCACTCACTGCCTGAACCCCCCAGCGAAGGAACACAGCGCTACACCACTAGCCGGGACTTGACCGGATGGGGCCTGACCCCGGTTCTTGGACACGCTGAATCCAGCATCTGCTGGGGAAGCGAGATGATCCAGGAACCATGGCCAGGAAGAACTACTCCGAGGAGTTCCGTCGTCAGGCCGTCGACTTGTACGAGTCCACCCCGGGCGCCACAGTCCGCGGCATCGGACAGAGCCCCGCGGGGTGGTGGGCTTTGAGGTGACCCTCGGTGCCTACGCGTCGCCGTTGTCGATGGCGGCGACGGGGTGAGTATTGCTGGTCTCGTAGAGCTTGGCCATGGAGCCTTCTGAGAGGTAGCGGCGCTCGCCGGCGATCCATTCGTCGTGCATGTCGATCAGCACGGCTCCGACGAGTCGGATGACGGCGGCGGCGTTGGGGAAGATGCCTACGACCCGGGCCCGGCGCTTGATTTCCTTATTCACGCGCTCCAACGGGTTGGTCGACCAGACCTTGCGCCAGTGCTCGCGCGGGAACGCGGTGAAGGCCAGGACCTCGGCCTTGGCGGCGTCCATCAACGGACCGAGCTTGGGGAACCGGGCGGCGAGCTCCTCGCGGGTCTTGTCCCACGCCGCGTGGACGTCCTCGGGCGTGGGCTGGGCGAAGATCATCCGGAACGCGGTCGCCACGAGCTCGGCCTGCCCCTTGGGCACGTGAGCGAGCAGGTTGCGCGCGAAGTGGACCCGGCACCGCTGGTGCGCGACACCCTGGAACGCCCGGCCCAGCGCCTTGACCAGTCCGGAGTGCTGGTCTGAGATGACCAGCTGCACGCCGGCCAGGCCGCGCTGCTTGAGGCTGAGCAAGAAGGCGCGCCAGAAGACCTCGTCCTCGCTGTCGCCGACATCTAGGCCGAGGATCTCCCGCTCCCCGGTCGCGCTCACGCCGGTCGCGACGACCACCGCCATCGACACCACCTGACCGCCCTTGCCCGGGGCGTTACGGACGTGGAGGTAGGTCGCGTCGAGGTAGATGTAGGGGAACTCGACATGATCCAGACTGCGGGTGCGGAACGCGCCGACCTGCTCATCGAGGTTGGCGCAGATCCGGGAGACCTCGGACTTGGAGACACCGCTGCCGCCCATCGCCTCGACCAGGTCGTCGACCGAGCGGGTGGAGATGCCGTGGACGTAGGCTTCCATGACTACCGCGTACAGCGCCTGGTCGATACGGCGCCGCGGCTCGAGGATGATCGGGAAGAACGAGCCCTTGCGCAGCTTGGGGATGCGCAACTCGACATCGCCGGCCTTGGTGGTCAGCATCCGCGGACGGTGGCCGTTCCGCTCGGCTGTGCGGTCCTCGGTGCGCTCATAGGGCGCCGCGCCGATCTGCTGGGTGGCTTCGAGCTCGATCAGCTCTTGGAGCGCGAGCCGGACCGAATCACGGATGAGATCGACGCCATCACCGGCACGGAACGCCTCGAGGATCTCGGACAGGGCAGACTGGGGCAAGGCCATCGGTGGACCTCTTTCTTCAGTGGGTGCTTGGCCGTACACACCGAAGATCCCGCCGATGGCCGTCTACGTGCTGACGCCCCGCCGCTGCTCCCTCAAACCCCACCACTCCCGGGGACTCTTACCGGCATCGCCGAGGACCTCGGCATCGTGCGCGGCACCCTGCGGCACTGGCTCGAGGTCTACGGGACCGGCAAGAAGACCGCCGCTGACGGGACACTGACCTCCAGCCCACTGCAAGCCACGCCGTCGAAGTCGAGCCAGTCCGGGCCGGCCGATGAGACGCCGGAGCAGAAGATCGCCCGGCTCGAGGCCGAGAATGCGGCGCTGCGGGCAGAGACAACGAAGCTGACGACCGAGCGGGAGATCCTCCAGCGGGCGGCCAAGTATTTCGCCGGGGAGACGCGCTGGTGAGTCGCTTCCAGTTCGTCGCCGACAACTCCGCCACCTCCCGCCCTGGCTGGACGGTGAAGCGACTGTGTGAGCTCGTCGAGATCGAGCGCTCCTCCTACTACGCGTGGAAGGCCGGGGCACCAGCGCGGGCCGAGCGGGCCGCCGCGGACGCCGCGCTGGTCGAGCGGATCCGCAAGGTCCACGAGGCTGACAACACCCAAGGCGCGCCTCGGATCACCGCCGACCTCAACGACGGCGCACCGCCTGAGCAGCGGGTCAACCACAAGCGCGTCGCCCGCGTGATGCGTGCGGCCGGTATCTGCGGCTACGTCAAGAAGCGACGCGTGCGGACCACGATCCCCGAGCCATCGGGACAGAAGGTGCCCGATCTACTCAAGCGGGACTTCACCGCCCCGGCGCCGAACCAGCGCTACGTCGGCGACATCACCTACCTGCCGATCGCAGACGGCACCAACCTGTACCTGGCCACCGTGATCGACTGCTACAGCCGTCGGCTCGCGGGCTGGGCGATCGCGGATCACATGCGCACCGAGCTCGTTGAGGACGCGCTCAAGGCCGCGGCCGCGACCCGCGGATCACTGGCCGGGGCGATCTTCCACAGCGACCACGGGTCGGTCTACTGCTCGAAGGACTACGCCAAGCTCTGCGCGAAGCTCGGCGTGACCCAGTCGATGGGTGCCGTCGGGTCCTCGGCCGACAACGCGTTGGCGGAGTCATTCAACGCCGCGCTGAAGCGGGAGGTCCTCCAAGACGAGCGGACCTGGTCCGACGAGCTCGCCTGCCGTCGCCAGGTCTTCAAGTGGCTGACCCGCTACAACACCCGGCGGCGCCATTCGTGGTGTCGCTACCTGTCGCCGATCGCCTACGAGACCGGCCACGCCGCTACGCTGCAGCCCGCCGCGTAATCACACCCCGTGTCCAAGATCCGGGGGTAGGGCCCGATCCAGCAATCGTCCTGGAAGACGCCGACCTCGCCCGTGCGGCCGAGGGCATCGCCTGGGGTGGCTTGTTCAATGCAGGGCAGGTCTGCATTTCCGTCGAGCGCGTCTATGTGGTTGCCCAGGTGTACGAGGAGTTCGTGGCTCGGCTGACCGAGCGCGTGCAGTCGCTGACCCAGGGGGTGGGCGCGCGCGACGATGTCGGTGCCATGGTCACCGCAAGGCAGGTCGAGATCACCGATCGCCACGTCAGCGAGGCGGTAGCGTCCGGCGCGAACGCAGTGGCCGGCGGACGACGAGGCGAGGCCGGGAACTACTACTTGCCCACAGTCCTGATCGATGTCGATCACACGATGGCGTGCATGACCGAAGAGACCTTCGGCCCCACGATCCCCGTGATGCGCGTCGCCGACGAAGACGAAGCCATCCGACTGGCCAACGATTCGCCGTACGGATTGTCGGCCACGGTCTGGACTCGTGACCACGCTCGGGCCCAGCGCATCGCACGACGCCTGGATGCTGGAGCGGTCAACATCAACGACGTCTTCAGCAACCTGTTCGCGATGACGCTGCCGCACAGCGGGTGGAAGTCGTCGGGGACGGGCGCGCGGCTCGGGGGAGCCGACGGGCTCCACAAGTACTGCCGGGTGCAAGCGGTGACCGAGCCGCGATTCCCCGTCTTGACACGAGAACTCACGTGGTACCCGTACTCCGCCCGGCGTACGGCCATCGCCCGAAGAGTGTTGCGCACGGTAGCCGGTCGCGGCTTGCGTCAACGCCTGGGCCTGCACCAGGAGCACATCAGATGACTCGCCCCACACTCTTTCCCGCCAAGACGATCGCGATCACCGGCGGAGCCCGCGGTATCGGTTACCAGACGGCCAAGGAACTGATCGGACGCGGCCACCGCGTCGCCATCGGCGACATCGACGAGGCCCGTGCCAAGGAGGCCGCTGATGAGCTCGGCATCTCCTCCGTCGCCCGACTCGACGTAACCGATCCCGACTCCTTTCGGGCCTTCCTCGACATGGTCGAGACGCAACTCGGTCCCATCGACGTGCTGATCAACAACGCGGGCATCATGCCCACCGGGCACGTGCACGAGGAGGAGGACACCGTGACCCGGCGGCAGGTGGAGATCAACGTCCTTGGCGTGATCTTCGGAACCAAGCTGGCCCTCCAGCGGATGTTGCCGCGGCGCGCCGGGCACATCATCAACACTGCGTCGTTGGCCGGCGAGCTCTCCGTGCCCGGCTTGGCCACCTACTGCGGCACGAAGTTCGCCGTCATCGGGTTCACTGAGGCGGCCCGCCAGGAGTACCGCAAGTCCGGAGTCTGCCTGTCAACCGTTCGGCCCACCTTCACCAACACCGAACTGGTCGCTGGAACGTCCGGGGCGAAGGGTCTGCGTAACGCCGAGCCGCAGGAGATCGCGCGGGCGACGGCCGATCTGATCGAGCAACCCCGTCCGTTCGTACGCGTCACCCGCGTTGCCGGCGGCATGGTCGCAGCAATGAAGTTCGTGCCCGGACGACTTGCCACCGCGCTCGGCTCCGCCCTTGGCACGGACTCGGTATTCCTCGACGACGTCGACATGGGGGCCCGCCAGGCCTACCTGGAGCGAATCCGGAACAGCTAACCCCCGCATCTCTGAACCAACCGGCAAATACGAGAAGGACGTCCCGTGCCCCGAAGAACCCTGATCCAGAACTACCCCCACCGAATGGGAGGGCACTGCGGTTCGGGTGCGATGCGCGACCTGCTGCACTGGAACGGCTTGGGATGGGACGGACCGCCCGATGAGGGTCTGGTGTTCGCGCTCGGCGGCGCCCTGGGGCTGTCCTACCTCCGATCGACCGACCTCTTTCCCCCGCTGTATCTGGTCGGGCGCGGCGCCGAGTTCGAAGTAGATCTACCGCTACGTCTGGGTGGGCAGGTGCAGGTCCTCACCACCGATGATCCCGAGGAGGGGTGGTCGTGGGTCCGAGACGAGCTCGACGCCGGACGACCCAGCCTTGTGTGGGGCGACATCGCGGAACTGCCGTACCTGCGGGTCCAACTGCAGATGAGCCGCCACGACATCGTGGTGATCGGCTACGACGAGGAGAGGGAGCTCGCCTTCGTCGTGGACAACGACCGCGCAGACGTCCAGGAAGTTCCGCTCGAAGCGTTGGCCCGGGCACGGTCCTCCACGGCGTTCCCGCAACCCACCCGCCATTGCACTTACCGCATCACCTGGCCCCGCTCGCTTCCCGCCCTCGAGGAAGTCGCCGCAGGGGCGTTCAGGCAATCCGCCGCCAACATGCGTGAACCATCGCCCCACAGCATCGCCGATCCGACGACGGCGGCCCTCGGTACTGAAGGCCTGGAGGCCGTTGATCTGTTCGCCGCAGACGTCGCGACCTGGGCAGAACTCCCGGACGACGAACTCGGAATACTTCTGTTCAGCGTTGGCGCGTTCATTGAAAAGGCAGGAACCGGCGGCGGTCTGTTCCGCCGTCTGGTCGCCGACGGCTGCGCAGAGGTCGCACGGCTGACCGGCGACGCCGCGACCACAGACCTTGCGACCAAAGCCGCCCGCTGTGCGCAGACCTGGACCGACGCCGCGCGCGCCGCGGCCAAACGCGACGCCGAACCACGCTCTCGGATCGAGCAACTGGTCCTGATCGCTGGTCGTCTACCAGAGCTGGAGTTGCATCTGGTCGAGTCCTTGGAGGCTGCTGCCAGGTCGTTGGCTGGTGATCACTGATCGACTCCTGCCGTCACGATGACCGATCGCATCAAGAGCGATATCAAGTCCGTGGAGAAGAAAGAGCGACGCACATGGCGACACTGGGGGACCACGACTACGACTACGCATCTGTTGTCCGGCACGAAGAGCTCGACTACCGCGATGGGGGTCTGATCGCTGGATGGGCGGCGCATCTCGCCGGTCAGGTCACTGTGGAGGTCGGCCAGGTGCTGCCGCCACATTCCCCGCACTGCGCGGGGTGCGGGCCAGACAATTCCGCCGGTCTGCACCTTCGCGCGGTTCGCACCGCCTCAGGCGTTGAAGCGGTGCACTCGTTCGACGAGGCCCAGGTCGGCGCTCCCGGCATCGCTCACGGTGGAGCTGTGGCCCTCGCCTTCGACGACCTTTTCGGCTTCTCGCTCTACACCGTCGGAGCACTGGCTGTCACGCGCAGTCTCACCGTCGAATATCACGCGCCGTTCCTACTGCACCATCCCTACACATTCCGGGTACAGGTCACGAATCGCACAGGACGCCGGCTCCTGCTGCACGCTGAGGCGTCTGATGCAACCGGCAAGAAGACCGGATCAGCCGACGCCACCTTCGTGGTGGTCGATCCCGGTCACTTCGCCGCCGGCGCCGAACAAGAGCAGAGCCAAGGACAATGACCTCCGCAGATGCGCGACGTGCGCGGCGCGTGGTTCGCAGGGCCCGGGCAATCATCCTGTGACGTCTCCTGGAGGGCACACGGACTGGGGCGTTGCCTGGTGGGTGGCCGTCGTGATCTGCAAGCCGGTTCTGATTCTGGTGCGCCGGCGCGACTGGCGTGGAGTCGAGCGGATACCCGCACGCGGCCCAGCCGTACTCGCCGCGAACCACATCTCCAAACTGGACCCGTTACTCGTCGCCGAGATGGTCCTCGCCAACGGAAGGATCCCGGCGTTTCTTGCGAAGAGCAGCCTGTTCGAAGAAAAGATCGTAGGGAGGTGGTTCCGTGCGGCCGGACATGTGGAGGTGGATCGATCTCATGGTGCCGACGGATTCGGCGCCGCCCTGACGGCACTTCGCAGCGGTGCACTGCTCGTGGTCTATCCCGAAGGAACGATCACCAAGGACCCTGACGGCGGCTTGATGGAACTCAAGACAGGCGCTGTGCGGCTGGCAATCGAATCAGGAGCGCCGCTCATTCCCGTTGCCCAACGAGGCGCCGAAGAGATCCTGCCGGCCTACAGCCGCCGCCCGAAACTGTTCAAACGGCCCACCGTCACCATCGACATTGGTCCGCCGCTTGACCTGACCGATCTCAGGCAGCTCGGGCCCGGTCCCGAAGCGGCGATCGCCGGTACGCGCCGACTTGCCGACGCTCTGGCTCAGATGCTGGATCAACTGGCAGAGCGACACGGCGCGAGCGACCAATCCTCACGCTGCCGGTCATGAGCAACGTCCTCGTGACAGCCCGGTGAAGAATAGACGGGATTGGTGGCGAGATCTCCGCGTCCGAAATGGCGATGGCCCCGAGAAGTCCTGGGGCCATCGGCGACTGAATGTGAGTCACTCGATCAGTTCTGGACCTGATGTCGTCGTAGATGTGGAAACTGCCGGCCAGCACCGCCACTCACGATGATGCGCAAGCCGCGGGGAGCCCATTCGGGCCGATCTGGTGGACGCCGACTCCCGGCTCGTCCCCGAGCAGCCAGGACAACGAACGTCCTCTGAACTCAAGGAAGTGCGCAAAGACCAGTTGAGAGCGCTGGCATGATCGTGCGGGTCGCGCTCGGCGAAGGCGGCCAAGCGAAACGCAACGCCTACACAACCCACGCTGTTCGCAGCCCAGGGGACTGCTGATAGAAGACGGTGCGGGGTCCCAACATCTTCGGCATCCGCTAGATCGATTCTCATCGTCGAGGATCGACTGGGTCAACGTAAATCGACGCCAAGACGACCTCCGGTGCTGTCGTCGATCGGCATGCGCGGCGGTCAAGTCCGCTGGGGTGGTGTACGAGGTTGATCCCTCGGTTGGGCGTGTCGGTCAGGCTGTGAGGGCCTGGAGTTCGGGTTCGGTCACCTCCTCGACGACGCAGGTGTCGACGGCCTGGGCGCGGGCGAGGACGTCGAGTCCGAGGTAGCGGCGGCCTTCGGCCCACTCGTCGTGCTGCTCGGCCAGGACGGCGCCGACGAGCCGGATGATGCTGGCCCGGTCGGGAAAGATCCCGACCACGTCGGTTCGCCTGCGGATCTCGCGGTTGAGGCGCTCGTTGGGGTTGTTGGACCAGATCTGGCGCCAGATCTCCTTCGGGAACGCGGTGAAGGCGAGGATGTCGGCACGAGCGTCCTCCAGATGCTCGGCCACCTTGGGGAGCTTCTCGGCCAGGGCGTCGACGACCCGGTCGAACTGGGCGTGGACAGCGTCGGCGTCGGGCTGGTCGTAGATCGAGTGCAGCAGCGCCTTGACCCAGCCCCACGAGGACTTCGGCGTCGCCGACATCAGGTTCGCCGCGTAGTGGGTTCGGCAGCGCTGCCACGAGGCGCCGGGCAACGTGGCGCCGATCGCGGCCACCAGCCCGGCGTGGGCGTCGCTGGTGACGAGCTTGACCCCGGCCAGGCCGCGGGCGGTCAGATCCCTCCAGAAGGCCAGCCACCCGGCGCCGTCCTCGCTGCTGGTGACCTGCACGCCGAGGATCTCGCGGTGCCCGTCGGCGTTGACGCCGGTGGCGACCAGCACGTGGACCGGCACCACCCGGCCACCTTCGCGGACCTTGAGCACCAACGCGTCGGCGGCCACGAAGGTGAACGGCCCGGCCTCCTCCAGCCGTCGGGTGCGGAACTGCTCGACGTGCTCGTCGAGTTCCTTGGCCATCACCGAGACCTGGCTCTTGGACAGGCCGGTGATGCCGAGGGTCTGCACCAGCTTGTCCATCCGCCGCGTCGAGACGCCGAGCAGGTAACAGGTCGCGACCACACTGGTCAGTGCCCGCTCTGCTCGCTTGCGGCGCTCCAGCAGCCACTCGGGGTACAGCGAACCGGTGCGCAGCTTGGGAACCGCGACGTCCAGAGTGCCGACGCGGGTGTCGAGGTCGCGGTGCCGGTAGCCGTTGCGGGAGTTGACGCGCTCCATGCTGCGTTCGCCGTAGCCGGCGCCGCACACCGCGTCGGCCTGCGCCGAGAGCAGCGCATTGACGAACGTGGTGAGCAGGTCCCGCATCAGATCAGGACTGGCCTGGGACAGCTGCTCGTTCAGGAACTGTGCAGGGTCGATACTGGGTCCAGCGGTCATCGTCGTGGTCCTTCTTCGAGTCGGTTTTCGCAGATCACTCGAAGGATCCACCCGGTGGCCGCGCCTACGTTGGAGGCACGCGCTCACTCAGGTCCGTCGTACACCACTCTGCTGGACTCCACTTGCGCGGCAGCTCTACATAGCTTCTGCCGCGGCGCCCGCGCAGCCCGCGAACCGTCGGCCCTGTGCCTCCGGGAACGTCCCGCTTGGTGGTCGTCTGCCCCTGCAGTCGCACCTTGTGCGACCCCGAGGACATCACTGAGTACATCTCATTGCTGCATTCAGCTGTGAGCCCCAATGACGATTGTTGACGGACGCTGGCGAGTCCCAAAACCCGATCCCCACCAGGTGATTGGAAGGCTCGAAACCGGGCGGCACGCATGCTACGAAGGTTCGTAGATGGTCCGTCCCCCGGGGGGACGGACCGGTGTCATTTCAGGGGTCTTTGACGAGACGTGACGGGCGGTGACGAGGACATCATGCACGGTGGGGTGAAGTTCTACCGCGGCTCGGCAGCCGCCGCACGCTCCTATGTCGAGGCCGACCACTCACGTGGCGATGACTACTACCTCGCCGAGGGAAGCGGCGTTGCCGAGCACTACGCCGTCAACGTGAGCGGCGACGGAACTGTCATCGATCGGCGTCCCGATCTCGACGGCCCGACGTACGAAAAGTGGGTGGCCGGGTACGACGTGTCCACCGGTCAGCCGAAGGGCCGGTTGCGCGATGACGATCGCGCGTTGAGGTTCGTCGAGGTGGTCGTCAATGGACCCAAGACCTGGTCGCTCGCGGCCGCACTCCATCCGGATCTCGCTGCTGCTTACGAAGCGGCACAGACCCGCGCGGCCGAGGAGGTCATCGGGTGGGTTGCCCAGCACGCAACCACACGCGTCGGTCCGCGCGGACGCCAGGTCCAGGTACCCGTCGAGAAGATCGAGGCCGCGGTCGTGCGGCACTACACATCGCGTGCCGGTGACCCGCACCGTCACCTGCACGTTCAGATAAACGCGCGCGTGCACGCGGCAGGTGCATGGCGTGGCTTGCACTCCGTCGGAGTTGTTGACTCCATCGAGGCGCTCAATGGCATCGGTCACGCCGCCGTGATGTGCGACCCCGAGTTCCGCACCGCGCTCGCCGAACATGGCTACACGCTCGACGACTCCGGCGAGATTCAGCAGCTCGCGCCGTACGCCGGTCGGTTCAGCCAACGAACCTCGCAGATCAACCGCAACGTCGACCGCTACGAAGCCGCATGGCGCACCGAGCACCCCGGCGAGGAGCCGGGGCCGAAGCTGCGACAGTCGTGGGATCGTCGCGCGTGGGCTGATGCACGTCCCGACAAGGTTGTACCGGCCGACGGCGTCGACCTTGTCACTCGGTGGAACGTCGAGCTGCACGACCTCGGCTTCCGTCTACCGATAGAACCCGTCGAGGTTCGAGCGACGACTATCGGTCGGTTGCGTCGCGACGCTGCCGTTGATCTCGTCCTCACCCGGCTCGGAGCGAAACGCTCGGCCTGGAACGCCGCCGACATTCGCGGCGAAGTCGAGAAACTGATCCCCGCGGTCGGCATCATCGCCGACCGAGCCGCACGCACGGAGCTGGCCGAAGACCTCACCGCACGCGCGGTCGCCTGCTGCCGGCCGTTGCGCGAACGCGGTGACGTGCCGGACCACATCAGGAACCTCACCTCCGACCGGGTACTCGACGTCGAAGCGAAACTCATCGACGCCATCGCAACGCGCGTACTGCAACCGGTCCAACGTCCGGGCCGGATCACGAACAGCGACCACCTCGATGCCGCGCAACGGGCGGTCGTCGCGGCACTTGCCGGCGACGCCGGCCTCCTCGTCATTGAGGGTGCGGCCGGCACCGGAAAGACCACCACCCTCGCCGCCGCCCGCGCTGCCCTCGATGCGCAGTACCGCCGACTTCTTGTCGTCACACCGACCCTCAAAGCAGCACAGGCTGCGCGACAGCAGGTCGGCACCGATGCGTTCTCCGCGGCTTGGCTCATCCACCAAAATGGTTTCCGATGGGACCAGGACGGCCACTGGTCACGCATCAACCTCGCCCGCGAACAGATCAACGTCGCCGCACGGCTGTCACCCGGCGACGTCCTGCTCATCGACGAAGCCGGGATGCTCGACCAGGACACTGCCCGCGCACTGTTTGCGATCGCCGACCGCGCCTGCGCGACTGTTGCGCTTCTCGGGGACCGCCACCAACTGCCCGCCGTCGGTCGCGGCGGGCTACTCGACATCGCCGCACGCTGGACACCACCAACCGCACATCTCGAGCTCGAGTCCGTGCATCGATTCGTCGATCCGGAGTACGCCGACCTCAGCCTGAAGATGCGCGAAGGCGACCACCCAGCCGACGTCTTCGACGCCCTCCTCGAGCGCGGACTCATCAGCGTTCACGCCACCGATGTCGAACGCACCGCCGCCCTCGCGGACATCGGCGCCGCAAGCGAGGACCTGATCATCGCCGACACCCGCGAACAGGTCGGCGCGCTCAACGCCGCCATCCGCGACCACCGCCAGCCCCGTGATGAGCGGAACGGTGAGCCCGTCACCCGCAGTGGTGAGCGGATCGGCCTCGGTGACCGTGTCGCGACGCGTCGCAATGACCGCGAGCTCGGCGTCGCCAACCGCGACGTGTGGACCGTCGCCGGTATCGGCGACGACGGGAGCCTGCTGGTCACCGGTCGCGCCGGTCAACGAGAACTGCCCGCCGCCTACGCCGACCGGCACGTCGAACTGGCCTTCGCCTCGACCGTCTACGGCGCCCAGGGCGAGACCGTCGACTCCGCCCACCTCGTCGTGGGCGAGACCACCGGAGCAGCATCTGCGTACGTCGCCATGACCCGCGGCCGCCACAGCAACGTCGCCCACATGGTCGCCGATTCTGTCGAGGACGCCCGCGAGCAATGGGCGGGCGTGTTCAGTCGCAATCGAGCCGACCTCGGCCCAGGACACGCAGCGACCCGCGTCGACGAGGACATCGAGCGCTACGGCACACGGGCGCTGGCGCATTCCGAATCACTGCAGGCCGCCGCCCTGACCGACGGACTGGCCGAGCGCCCGCGGCGGCTTGAAGAGCGGCAACCCCTGAGCACCCCTCCGCGGGGGCAGGGAATCGGTCGTTGACCGGTCAAGTCCGCTGGGGTGGTGTACGAGGTTGATCCCTCGGTTGGGCGTGTCGGTCAGGCTGTGAGGGCCTGGAGTTCGGGTTCGGTCACCTCCTCGACGACGCAGGTGTCGACGGCCTGGGCGCGGGCGAGGACGTCGAGTCCGAGGTAGCGGCGGCCTTCGGCCCACTCGTCGTGCTGCTCGGCCAGGACGGCGCCGACGAGCCGGATGATGCTGGCCCGGTCGGGAAAGATCCCGACCACGTCGGTTCGCCTGCGGATCTCGCGGTTGAGGCGCTCGTTGGGGTTGTTGGACCAGATCTGGCGCCAGATCTCCTTCGGGAACGCGGTGAAGGCGAGGATGTCGGCACGAGCGTCCTCCAGATGCTCGGCCACCTTGGGGAGCTTCTCGGCCAGGGCGTCGACGACCCGGTCGAACTGGGCGTGGACAGCGTCGGCGTCGGGCTGGTCGTAGATCGAGTGCAGCAGCGCCTTGACCCAGCCCCACGAGGACTTCGGCGTCGCCGACATCAGGTTCGCCGCGTAGTGGGTTCGGCAGCGCTGCCACGAGGCGCCGGGCAACGTGGCGCCGATCGCGGCCACCAGCCCGGCGTGGGCGTCGCTGGTGACGAGCTTGACCCCGGCCAGGCCGCGGGCGGTCAGATCCCTCCAGAAGGCCAGCCACCCGGCGCCGTCCTCGCTGCTGGTGACCTGCACGCCGAGGATCTCGCGGTGCCCGTCGGCGTTGACGCCGGTGGCGACCAGCACGTGGACCGGCACCACCCGGCCACCTTCGCGGACCTTGAGCACCAACGCGTCGGCGGCCACGAAGGTGAACGGCCCGGCCTCCTCCAGCCGTCGGGTGCGGAACTGCTCGACGTGCTCGTCGAGTTCCTTGGCCATCACCGAGACCTGGCTCTTGGACAGGCCGGTGATGCCGAGGGTCTGCACCAGCTTGTCCATCCGCCGCGTCGAGACGCCGAGCAGGTAACAGGTCGCGACCACACTGGTCAGTGCCCGCTCTGCTCGCTTGCGGCGCTCCAGCAGCCACTCGGGGTACAGCGAACCGGTGCGCAGCTTGGGAACCGCGACGTCCAGAGTGCCGACGCGGGTGTCGAGGTCGCGGTGCCGGTAGCCGTTGCGGGAGTTGACGCGCTCCATGCTGCGTTCGCCGTAGCCGGCGCCGCACACCGCGTCGGCCTGCGCCGAGAGCAGCGCATTGACGAACGTGGTGAGCAGGTCCCGCATCAGATCAGGACTGGCCTGGGACAGCTGCTCGTTCAGGAACTGTGCAGGGTCGATACTGGGTCCAGCGGTCATCGTCGTGGTCCTTCTTCGAGTCGGTTTTCGCAGATCACTCGAAGGATCCACCCGGTGGCCGCGCCTACGTTGGAGGCACGCGCTCACTCAGGTCCGTCGTACACCACTCTGCTGGACTCCACTCGTTGACCAAGTCCCATCGTTCAGGTGATCGCTCGCGGGACCTGAGACGACTTAGGTGACCAAGGAGCAGCCGGTCTCGACACGAGCGGTCAGCGGACGTCCGACCCACACGAGGGGCGGTGCTTCTCAACCAGAGTCGCCGAACCCGTCGGCGGCCAGCAACGAAAGGCGACGTGATGGTGACACCCATCGGGATCCCCGAGGACTGGGACGACAACGGCCTGATCCTGTTCGAGGAGTTCTGCGAACTCATCCGCACACCGCAACGCACCGTCCGTGACTGGCGTCGCCGTGGCATCGGCCCGCGATGGACGCGCTTTCAGGGCGTTGGCCGGCTCTACGTGACGGTCGCGGAGGCCCGTTGCTTCCTGGCCTCCGCCAAGGTCACCCAGGTCGAGGTGCGTTCCGATGGCTGAGCGACGAGCCATCGCGGTCTACGTGAGCCTCGAGGAGGCGGCCGAGTCCATGTCGGTCTCGGTCAGGACGATCCGGCGCTGGATCGCAGCCGGCACGCTTCCGGCGTACCGCTGCGGAAAGCGGGCCATCCGGATCAAGCTCGACGACCTCGAAGCCACTCCGCAAAAGATGCCCACAGCGCAACTCTGAGTGCCGCTGACGAGGTGCGCGCGCCGAATCCTTGTTGCACGTATGTTGCACGAAAAGCAGAACAGAGGCCCCAAAAGGGCCTCTGACCTGCGGCTTTACTGGTGGGCGATACTGGGTTTGAACCAGTGACCTCTTCCGTGTCAATGGTGCAATCTTCGCAGGTCAGCGGCCTGCACCCCTGCTGACCTGCGGCTCTATCTGTCGCATAGCGTCCATTCGTGCATGGTGTGAACCGTTCCGTCCTCACGGGATCCTCACCGCGGCGGGTTCTGTCGGACCTCGCTCGTAGCGTGCCCGGCATGGACGAGTTCACCGACGCCGAGAAGACCATGCTGGACCTCGAGCGGGGCTGGTGGAAGTACCCGGGCGCGAAGGAGTCCGCCATCCACGAGCAGCTCGGCATGACGGCAACGGTCTACTACCGGTCGCTCCACCACCTCATCGCCCGCCCGGAGGCGATGGCGTACGACCCGCTGCTCGTGAAGCGTCTCCACCGCCAGGCGACCGCGCGGCGCCGCCAGCGGTCCGCGCGCCGACTCGGATTCCAGGTCGACGCCCAGATGGACTAGCGGTCGACGTCGATCCAGAGCAGGACGTGGCCCTCGGGCAGCGCGGCCCTCAGCTCGGCGAGGCCGGCGTCGTAGTCCTCGGCGTCGAGGGTGGCGATCGTGGGCTCGTTGGTGTCTTCGGTCTTGAGGCGGTGGGCGATCCGGATCTGCACCTCAGGACTCTATCGAACAGGTGTTCTATCCTCGATGGATGGGACAGCGGCACGTGTGGGTCAAGGAGAAGTTCGGCCCACGACACCTGCCTGGCTCATTCTCGACTGGCGGCAGAACCAGCACGGCGAGTGGGAGGCGTTCGTGACCTGGGACAACCAGAGCACCACGGACGGTCAGATCCAGACCGACTGGGTGCCGGCCGAGCGGTTGAAGCCGGTCAGCGACGGAGTGCCGCGGCTGAGGACAGCGCACGACCCGCCGCGTACTTGAACGGCGGAAGCAGCACGCCCCCGTCCGCCTGCGATACCCGGCGATCCGGTAGCGCGGTCACCATGCTGACGAGCAGGGCGAACTGTCGGGCGTCTGGGGCGGGCTTGACCGGCGTCGGCTGAACTAAGTCCACTGGTCCAGTAGGGAAAGGCCGCGAGCAAGGGTGGTCTCCGCAGCCTCCGGCCGCGCGAGGTTGCCCTGGCGGCCGGCCTACTCGGCACGCGACCCCGGTCCGTGCCCAAGAATGAGGTCTTGTGGGGGCCGACACGGAGAGCGATCATGTCGCCATGGACATGACAGCCCTACTTGTGTTGTTCTGTCACGTCTGCGAGCAGCCCACGGAGCAGCTCTACCTCGGCGAGAAGACACAGGTCGCAGGTGGAGCCGTCGCGATCGACTGGTGGACCTGCAAGGAGTGCGGAGCCGAGAACCTGTCCTGAGCCCGCGGCGACCCCGGCCGGTACAACTGGAGCCCACCTCCCCGACCAGGGCCTTGCCGACACATCGCAGGAAGCGCGTCGACTGATTCAGCGCTACCCGCCGACCCTGCGCGCATCCGGGCTCGGGCGGACCTTTCGGCACCGTCGAGCGCGTCACGCGTATGCCGGACGCCCGAAAGGCGCCTCACTGCTCGGGCAGGCGCCATGCCACCCTGTGCGCTGCTCCCACTGCCGAGATCTGGGAGTTGACCTCGAGCTTGCTCAAGATGGACTTGATCTGGCTGCGGACCGTGGCCTCGACTACAACGTGGGTACGAGCGATAGTTCGGACATCCTGACCGGACATCAGCGACCCGAGCACCTGCATCTCGCGCCGCGTGAGCCGACCAAGTCGGACCTGTATCGCGCGCGTCTCGCGCCGCTCGGCTCGAGCCGCGGCCATCAGCGCTCCGCGGCGCTGAGGTCCCATCAGGGGCAGCCCGTCGCGGACTCTCCGCGTGACAGTGACAAGTTCCTCGAGCGAACAAGACCTGGGCAACACGTCCTTCGCGCCCTGCTGGATCGCGGCACCCCACAGGTGCTCCTCGACCCCGTCGGCCAAGATCACGACGACCGCGCCTGCGGACGTCAACGGCGCAACGAAGTCCGTGTCGAGGCACCCGGGCACCGTCCCCAGTAGAACAAGGCGCCCCCCGCACTGCAGCCCTGCCGCCAACACTGTCGCCATCGAAGCCTCAGGCCGCCTCGGCTCCACCTTCGCGACCACGTATCCCGCACCCTCGAGGACCAGGGCCAGAGCGTCGACCAACAGCGTGTGCTCATCGATGATCGTGATTCGCATCGGGCACGCGCCCGAACGGGGCTCAGATTGCTGCTTCTGCGCCATGGCAGCCTCCGTAGCTGTGCTGACGAAGACTCGCGAGGGGCCGCACGGGTCAATGACTCTCCTGTGTAACACCTCGCGACGTCATGCGCCAGAGAATGCAGCTCGCCTGCAATGACCCAACCAAAGGGCCGTCCCCGGTCGAGTTTCGAACCTTCCGGGGGTAGTGTCGAAACCAATCAAGCCGCTGGATCTGGCCGAGCTCGGCCTCCAGGGCGGCACTGGAAGGTAGGCGTCTCATGACGTCGTCCCAGCAGGCTCCTTCACGCCCCGATCGGGTTCCCCTGCGAATCCGCATCGACGGCATCACATCAGACAGCCCCCTCGACGGTGCCTGGTGGCCGCAGTCCAGCGACCTCCAGACCGAGTGTGCGGATCTCGTCAACCATCTACCCGAGCAGCACGGGCGGGTCGCGAGGATGTTGTTCTCCCGTCCTGACTGGGACGACCAGCTGCCTTGGCCTCGCTCGATCAGCGTCGCACGTGGTCGGGTGAAGATCGGGTCCTTCCCTGGCGATGACACTCACCTGATGACGTTGGTGCTCAGCTCGCGAGCGCGGCTACGCCTGCTGGTCATCCCGAGAGACACCAAGAGGGGCGTCGCGTTGACCTTGATGAGCCAGGCGGCCGATAGCCGGAATCGTCGCTCTGCCTCCGACCTTCTCGCGAAGGTGGCCGCTCCGGCCGACAACGCCGGCCGGCCACGCTGAAACCCGCGGACCCCTGGAGACCTCGGGTCGCTGGCGGTCGCAGACGAACAACGAGAGGCCCGTGCCATGTCAGATGACGAGATCCGACGCGCAGCCGATGCAGCACACCACCTCTTGCGGGAGATGGCGAACCGGGGCGAAGCTCTCGAGACCGAGTCGATCGTCAACGGCAGCCTCGCGTTCGATATAGGCCCCGAGATCGTGTCCCTCCGCGTGGACGTGACGAACCTTGCTCTTCTAGTCAGCGTTCTACTCGATCGTGCCTACCCGCCCGGGTGAGTGGGCCGAGAACCAGCGGCCGCGGCGAAGCCGTCCGCCGCGCCGCCGAGTCGCGCTAGGCGACGACGCCGCATCCGCAGAACCCATGTCGATCGTGAACTACATCGATCCCGCCCCGGTGGAAGGGGTGAGCGGCGGCCGTGGCGCGGAGACCCGTGGCGCTGCGGTTCTCTAGGTCGGCACGATGGTCGTGTTCCCCGTCGCGTCGACCCACTCGTGGGTAGCGGACGAGCCACTGGCCCACAGCGGCATCCGGTTGTCGACGTCGTAGCAGAACCGGCCGGCGCGCTTGTTCTGCGTGTTCACGGCGCTCGTCGCCGACGCGAGGTCCGTGGCGGTCGCCCACTGATCGCCGATGGCCCGCACGGCCTGCGCTACCCGCTGTGGAGTCCACCAGCGGGGCTGGATCGCGGTCCCGGACTCGGCCTCGAGCTGGGTGACGTCAGCGACGTTGGCGGCCGCGCCCAGCATGTTCCACCGGGTCCCGTCCCACTGGAGCATCCAGATGCCGCCGGCGGAGGCCTGCACGCTGCGTGGCGAGGCCGCCAGCCCGGCCAGCCAGATCGGGTTCGCCGCCCCGCCGTTGAGACCGAGCGTCGGAGAGGTCACCGCTGTGTTGCCGTTGGTGAGGGTCAGCGCGAGCAAGTCGCCGGTGGTCGGGGTGTAGCCGGTGAGCGTCGCTGTCTTGCCAGCGGTCGCTGCCCCGGTGGCCGTGGTCGCGAGGCGCACGGCGGGCCCGGAGCTGGACCGGCTCACCTCGATCCACTTGTTGACGGTGCCGGCGACGTACTCGAGGTCGACGGTGACGGCCTTCGCGTTGACCGGCTGAGGGCCGGGCGTCCCGAGTCCGGCGAACTCGACGTTCGCGGGCCAGGTGATCGAGTTCGTGCCGACGCCGAACAGCATGATGCGGAGCCGGTCGCCGTTGACGGCGTTGGTGATGGCCAGCGTGCCGATGCTGTTTCCGTTGGCGGTGAAGACCAGCTGATGCTCGGCGCCGGTGGAGGCGTCGAGGGTGACGCTCTGTCCGGTGGTGGTGATGGTGTAGCCGTCGGCGATGACGTTGAGGCCGTCGGCGACGTAGAACCGCCCGCCGACGACGATGCCCTTCCCGTCGCCGGCGACGGCGCGCTGGAGGGTGGCGCGGGTGGTGCCGTCGACGCCGTTGAACCAGCGCAGGATGCCGTCGCGCTCGACCTGGAAGCGGTTGACGGCATCGCCCTCGCGTCGCCAGCCGACAGACTGGACGTCGCGGAGGCGGTGCACCATGCCGGCGTCGTGGTAGCTGAACACGCCGATCAGCGAGCCGCTGTTGATGGCCCGGTAGATCTTGTCGCCGTTGGTGTCGCCGGGCAGGATCACCTCGCCCACCATGTTGATGTGGGGGAACCCGGTGTCGATGCACACGAACGACGTGGGGTGGTGGGTGCCGTCGTCACCGACCTCCTGCTGGCCGATGAAGGACGCCGAGGCGGTGCCCTTCACGCGGACGGCGTCGTGGCCGCCGCGGGTCCACCACAGGCACGACACGAACGACACGGTCGCGGGGATGTAGGAGACGGTGTCGTCGATCAGCACGGTGGCAGCCTCTGCGTTGTCCGCGCCGCCGGTGAAGTTGCAGTTGACGAACTCGATCGAGCGGCCGGAGACGTGGACGTGGCGCGCGAACGGCTCGGGGAGCGGCGCGGTGGGCCAGGTGGCGGTGACGTTCGGGTAGGCCTCGAAGATGGTGCCGATGAAGGTGTTGTGCGTCGGGCCGAAGGGGTACGGGTTCGCCTCGCCGGCGGTGTCGCGGCACCGCAGGCTGCCGCCCTTGGAGGTGCCGTAGTAGCCGCTGTGGAACGCGACGGCGCCGGAGCCGTTGTCGAGGACCAGAGCGCAGCCGATGTGGAGGGTGGAGATCCCGCCGACGACGGTGGAGTTCTGCAGGCCGTTGTAGACGATGCCGTCGCCGGCGGAGCGGGTGACGTAGACGTTGTCGATGCGCACGTCGACGCCGGAGATCCGGACCAGGCCGGCGACCGGGACCGCGGCGGGGTTGCCGCCGAGGTAGTTGCCGTCGATGTACACGTCGCGGAGGCCAGCCGGGGTGCCGGTACCAGCGCCGGCGCCGCCCACGAGGACCTGGGCGGCAGCGGAGAGCGCGACCAGGCCCGGCACGCTGGGCAGCTGGTCGGGCGCGAGGGGCTGTCGTACGGCGTTGCCGACCAGCGTCACGCCGTTGCGGACGATGAGCTGTCCGGTCCAGCCGTAGCGGCGCCCCTTGTTGAGCTGGACGACGCCGCCGCCGGCCGCTGCGGCCGCGTCGATCGCGGCCTGCAGCGCTGCTCGGTTGTCGACCGCGGGGTTCGCCGACGCGTTGTAGGCCTCGGGGGTGAACACTGGCATGCCGTCGACGACACGGGCGTCGACGGCGTCCCGTGCAGGGGTGTCCTCGGTGACGTACTCGGTGACCGCGTCGATGGTCGGCACCGTGTTCGGTCCTGGGGGCCCGTCCTTGCCGGGGCGCCCGGTGAGCGAGCCGGCGGGCACGGCGCGGGGGAAGAGGACGTCGGTCACGATCGGTCTCCGCTCTGCTGGTGGCTGGCTCTGGTCTGCATCAGGGCCGGGTGGTCGGGAGGTAGGTGACGCCCTTGCCCCGGGCGAAGATGTACGGCTCGCCGTTGAGGGGGTCGACCAGGGTGATGTCGGCCCAGAGGAACGGCTTGGGGCCCGAGGGCCGGTAGAGCGTCGTGGCGGGCAGGGTCACGGTGAACGAGCTCGGCAGGTTGAGCGCGACCATGCCGGTGGTGAGGGTGATGGTGCCGTCTGCGGTGCTCGAGACGGCGTTGTCGAGTCGCGCGAGCGCGGCGCCGGCGTTGTCCCGCAGCACGCACGTGGCCAGCCAGCCGTCCTCGAAGACCATCGCCTCGCCGTCGTTGCGGTCGATCACGGCGAACTCGTGGTCCCAGGCGTGGCCGATCACGATGTCGAAGTAGTACGTCGTGCCCTGGTAGGCGGGGTACGGCATCGAGGACCTCCCGGGTGCTCGTCAGGTGGTGCGGCCGCAGCGAATGCAGATCCGCAGCGTCGGTGCGGCGTGGTTCTGCCAGGCGTGCCACCGGTGGCCACGGAGCCGGCACAGCATCGGGCCGAGGACGATCACTGGCAGCTCGAGCGCGACCCGCACGGCGTTCACGTCGATGCCCGACCTGGCTACTCGCCGGCCTGGTAGCGGCGGATCGTGTCGGCCCGCGCGCTCATGCTCTCGGCGTGCTCGAGGAGCTTCGCGGCGAAGGTGCCGTCGTTGCGGTGCTGCTCCATGTGGCCGCGGAACGTCTGGTTGCCGGCGGTCGGCGCGGTGACGGTGATCTCGCCGAGGTCGGTGACGGTGGTGAAGCCGTACAGGTTGGTCGTGATCGGGAGCTCGAACCGCTGGGCGCCGGGCGCGCAGATGTGGCAGACGACCGACGCGACGAGCGCCGGCGCGGGGGCGGGCATGGGCGTGTCGAGGAACCCGGCTGGTGCGACGCGGGCCGGGGGCTCGGCGGCGAGCCAGGGCACGAACCGGGCGAGGAAGTCCTCGACGACCGGGAGGGCCATGATCCGGGTGATGGCGCCGGCGATTGCGAGCGCGCCGGCGACGGGCGCCCAGGTGTCGTCGAGCCCGGATGCCTGGACCAGGAGCGGGAGCATCGCGGCGAGCGCCACGAGGGCGGCGAACAGCGTGCGGGCGGTCGCGCGCCACGGGCGGCGGACCTGGGTGGGCGTGGACATGGTGGTCTCCTTCTGGACGGGGCGGATTATCGGGCCGGCGTGCGCCGTCGGCGAGGGCGGAGCCCGGCGACGTCGACGTACGGGGCGAGGTGGTCGGTCAGCTTGTGCGCGACGCCGTACCGGTCGACACCGTGGTCGGCGACGATCACGCGGTCGGACACGATGACGCCGACGATGCGGTCGCCGCGGGCGCCGTACCCGGTGCCGCCGAGGTAGCGCGCGATCGCCTGGAGGTCGCGGTTGCCGTCGATGCAGACGATCCAGGCGTGGCCGTTGCGCTCGGCGCGGTCGGTGAGCTTCTTCAGCCGGGCGAGGAACCGGTCCTGCGCGGCTCGGCCGGCGCGCTTGGGCGGCGCGTGGGCGGAGAAGACCCGCACCCACTCGCCGTCGATGAAGACCTGCGAGCGGGCGATGTAGCGGGGGAGGGTGGCCCGGGACAAGGCGCCGAGCACGAGCCGAAAGCGCCGCAGCCGGACGCCGCGGCCGACGATGGCCGACCCGGCGACCGCGGGGTTCGTGGTGCGCTGCAGCGCCCGGGCGGCCTTCCCGACCAGGGCGGCGAGGTTGATGTTCTTGGCCTCCTGGGCGCCGATCACCACGCCGTACGCGACGGTGGCGAGCAGGTGGAGGAGGTGCCTCCTGTCCTTGCGCCAACCGGTGGTGAACGCCAGGTTCGCGGCGAAGATCCGGACCCACGCGGCGAGCACGGGACGCTCGGCCGGCGTGCTCATCGCGGCTCGATCTCCCGGAGCTTCGCGATCGCGGCGCGGATCCGGGTCGCCTGGACCGGGCCAGCGGTCTTGAGCTGCTCGCGGAGCAGCTTGAGCGCGGCACGGACCTTCTCGGGCCGGGTCTTCTTCCGCGGCGCCGGCGGCCACGGCCAGACCGGCCGCGGGATCGGGGAGAGCCGCGGCCCGTCGTCGGGGCCGTTGTTCGCGAGGCCGTTGCGGCGCGCGAGGTAGGCGACGACCTGCCGAGCCGCGGCCGGCGCGAGGTAGGGGTGCCCGATCACGACGGCGTGGACGTGGTCGGGCCAGTCGCCCTGCGCACGGGTGCGGTGCCAGGCGGCGAAGCCAGCCAGGCGGAGCGCGCGCAGGCACACGGGGTGGCCGCACCAGCGCAGGTCCGGCACCCCGCCGAGGTCGTGGGTGCCGGCGGACTTCGGGTCACCGGCGCCGGCCTGGTAGGAGCCCTGGGTGACGACGAACGGGTGCGCGATCTTCGGGGCGAGCTCGCGCACGATCTGCTCGGCGTGCTCGATGCACGCGATCGTCAGGGCGTCGAGGTTCGTGCGGCCTTCGCGCCAGGTCGGGCGGATGAGTCGGGGGTCGGTCACGGTCGTTCTCCGTTCGGGGTGAGGACTGCGCGGCAGGCGCCGCCGTCGGTGGTGGTGCCGTCGGTGTAGGTGATGGACCAGCGGCCGTCTTCACCGCAGAAGGTCCTGGTGATGCCTCGGCCCTCCGCCCCTGGTGCACCGGGCGCTCCAGGAGGACCGTCGGGACCGCGCTCGCCCGGAGGGCCAGCAGGGCCGGTCTTCCCCTCGGGGCCTTGAGCGCCGGTCTGGCCGACGGTGCCCGTCGGTCCGGTCGGTCCTGACGCGCCGTCGTCGCCCTGGCAGGGCTCCAACCCGAGCTGCTCGACGCAGCCCGGTCCGCGCGGGCCCCGCGGACCGGGCGGCCCACCTGGTCCCATCGGGCCCTGCTGCGGAGAAACGGCCACGGGCGGCGCCTCGATCGGCTCCTCACCGAGACGCACCAGCTGAGCGTTCGCAGCCGCCAGGGCGGCTTCGTTGGCCTGGCCGTCCGCTCGGACCTCGGCGAGCTGCTTCTCGAAGTCCTCGATGAGCTCTTCCCGGCTGCGCTTCTGCTCGGCCTGGGATGCGACCAGCCCCAGAACCGTCGAGACGAGCCAGGCGCCCACAAGAACCGCGCCCACCGCCGCTGTCACCTTCATCCAGAGCTTCACGCCGGAATCCCCTTGAGCTGGTTGATGAGCGCCACGAGACCGAGTACGACGGTCACGACGAGGCCGATCGCCGACAGCGCGAACGTGCGGGCCCGGTTGGCGCGGTCCTCGTTCTCGCGGTCGGCAGCCATCCGCTCGGCCCGCTCGGTGGCCAGGAGCGCGGTGAGCTCCTTGACGTCCTCCGACAGCGCGGCGATCCGGGCGTTGGACAGCTCGTCACGGGAGCGGATCAGCGCGACCAGCTCGTCCTTGGTGGCGAGACCGTTGAGGCGCTGCTCGACAGCGCCGAAGCGGCGCCCGAGGCCGTCGATCCGCTCGGCGAGAACGTCCGGGCGTGGGCCGGGCTCTTGGGTCATGGGCGCGCTCCTCGTTGCAAAGAGGCCGGGGCCGCCGGCGCGGTGATCGGGACACCTCGGTCGCTACTCGTCACGGGCGAGGGCCTCCGCCATGACCTGCTCCCACGTCCGGGCGACCAGGCCGACGGGGTTCAGCTGGATCAGCCCCTCGGTGACCCGCCAGGTGGTCTCGTCGAGGACCACGTTCAGGGCCGGCGAAACTCCGCGCGGGTCTGGCTGGTCCATCGCCTGCGCGGTCACGCCGGCCCGGACGAGCGCCAGACTGGGACGCTGCCCGCCGACCGTGGTCATCTGGTCGGCCGAGAGCTCCCACCCGTTGGTCCACCCGGTCCGGCCGGCCTGTGCTCGCCGGTACATGCCCTCCGCGATCGTGGTCGCCCGGGCGGCGGTCATCGGGCCGAGGTGCACGATGGACGCTCGGCGCTCGATCCCGCCAATGGGGGTCTGCGCGGGGTACGACGCCGTGCGGAGCCGCGTCGCGGCCGAGTCGTTGTACCTGAGGAACACCCGGTCGGTGACCTCGGTGCCCGACACCCCGATCGACGTCGTGCCAGGCAGCAGGAGGAGCTGAGGGGTGCTCTCGTCCTCGACGGTCGGGACGACCAGGCCGTCGCCGGTGACCCGCCACTGCCGCGTGACGCCGCCGACGCTGCCCTGGGTGGCCCACAGGTCCATCAGCTCGTTGAGCTTGCCGGGGTTGGGGTCGTCCACCCCGGAGGCGCCCTCCGGGCCGGCGAGGTCGGTGTTGCCGAAGTCGCCGCCGCGGAACCATCCGCGGGTCACGCCCCGGGCGACGGCCTGGTCGATCGCGGTGTTCAGCTTCGAGGTGATGGCCCCGGCAGCGGTGAGGGGCTCGGCGCCCTCGCCCAGGCGGGCGCCGCCGATCATGGTGAACTCGCCGGCGTCCCAGTCGGGCTCGTCGAGGATCCCGAACGAGATCCGGCGTCCGCCTGAGCGCCACGTGACCGGGGCGTTGCGGACCAGCTGGTAGGGACGTTCCTTCGGCTTGAGGGCCATGCCCCAGGTGGCTGCGATCGGGCCGTTGCGGCCGTGGGTGATCTCGGCGTCGCCCCATGCCGCGATCGTGGAGAGCGGCTGCCCGCCGATGTAGACCTCGAGGTCGGGCTCGCCGGGCCGGTTCGGCATGCTCGGCCGTCCTCAGCCGTCCGCCGCGTCGACGGGCAGGTCGGGGCCGGCGTGGAAGGGGTAGCGGCGGTAGTAGGTCGCGGAGCACGGCGCGTACTTCGCGAGGTCGGTCGCGGTGAAGATGTGCAGCAGCCCGGGGAGCCAACGGTGGGTGCCGAGGGTGGTGAGCCGCGAGATGTCCTGTCGGCCGTAGTCCAGCCAGGTGCCGACGACCTCGGGCTTGGGTGCACCGAGCTCGGGGGAGCGGATCTCGATGGCGGAGAGCTGGTAGGCCGACGGCTCGTGCACGACGGTGTAGGCGCCGTTCCCGGTGTCGAGGGCCCAACCCTCGTCGACGCCGACGGGGTCGCTGCCGGAGGGGAGTGACAGCGTGAAGTCGATGGCGTGGGTGGGGTCGGAGATGTTGCCGATGATCGGGAGTT
The DNA here is from genome assembly GCF_024662235.1 of Pimelobacter simplex. Lineage (GTDB taxonomy): Bacteria > Actinomycetota > Actinomycetes > Propionibacteriales > Nocardioidaceae > Nocardioides. The sequence goes on along the minus strand of NZ_CP096276.1, from coordinate 2,231,511 downwards.
GCAGGGCAGCGATGTCGTGGATGCGCCAGGGGTCGGCGGTGGTGTTGGTGACGAGGGTGTCGCCCTCGACGACGACGTCCGATCCGGGGATCTCGCCGGCGGGCCAAGTCGCGGTGCCGGCGACCATGCGGGCGGACCAGTGGATGATGCGCTGGCCGGTGAAGCTGAGGCGCCAGGGGATCGTGTAGGTGGTGTCGTTGCGGAGACGGCCCACGGGGATCCGGATGGTCATCGGGGTGGTGAGGCCGTTGGTCGCACCGGACATTGCGGTCGCGCTGGGGGTGACGGTTCCCGAGTTGACGCGGAGCGCTCGCAGGGACACCGCGGGGCTGCGGCCGGTGTAGATCAGCGCAGTGGACCCGACGAGGGGGCTCGGGCCGGCGTCGAGGAGGAGGCTGGCCTGGGTCTCCGCGGCGCCTTCGATCAGGACGGTGCGTGGCACCTGGAAGCCGGAGGTGCCGTTGATCCCGATGCGGTCGTCGGCGCCGATCTCGTAGAGCGCCAGGCGTCGTGTCGGCTGCGAGGAGGTGTTCCAGGCGTCGGCTTGCCACCAGCCGCGGGCCTGGAACCCGGTCAGCGTGTCGGGCAGCCCGATGCAGTCGAAGTAGAACCGCGTGATCCCCGACGAAACCGGCTCTTGCCCGGCTGGTTCGAGCTCCTTGCCGGAGACCACGATCGTGAGCTTCTTCGCCTCCCACTCTTCCATCACGGGCGGGTTGGAGGTGCGGCTGAAGTCGACCGTGATGTAGCGCCGGCCGCTGCGCACCAGCGTCCCGGGCCGGTTGATGGCGAGCCAGCCGAGGCTGCCGGTGTAGGTGTTCGAGGCGTACACCCGCACCCAGGTGTTGCCGCCGCTGGTGCCGTTGTCGATGAACCGCGGGTTCCAGTGGTTGGTGTGGCACGGCGTCGCCGTCCAGCCGGCCTTGGAGTCGCACGGGTCGAGCACGATCCGCGCCGGGGTGTCCGGGTCCTCGGGGACCGGGAGGGCCGGCACAACGGTCGGCTCGGTGTCCCGCGCGAACGGCAGCGTGTGGAACGTGAGGTCGTAGATCCGGCAGCGGCCGAACCGCTCGCGGTGGTCCCACCGCTCGCCGATGTTGTCGTACGCGCGCACCATGTCGACCCGGTCGACGTCGAGCGCCATCGGCCACGCCTCGAGCAGCGGCGGCGTCCAGATCAGCGGCGCCACCTGGTCGGCGGACAGCTCCGCCCACAGGGCGTTCTCCGCCTGCGCCATGGCCTGGCCGTCGGTGGCGAGGATCTTGATCCGAACGGGGAACTCACGGTTGCCCCAGCCGGTGCGCTCAGACTTCTCGCCGACGGTGAGCATCGAGCGGATGGTCTCTACGAGCGGCTCAGGGTTGCCGAGGTCCGACTCGTCGGAGAGCGCGATGAACTGCCAGGGGAGGTCCGGCTCGACGGCGTCGAGGAAGACCTGGCTGCCCCAGGTGAGCTCGGCCGGCTGGTCGAGCAGCGCGGTGGTCACTTCACGTACCCCCTGGACTTCGACTGGTTGGCCTTCGAGGCGCCCTTGCGCTGCGAGGCACGGTTCTTTGCCTGCTCGTTCTTGTTGTCGCGGTTCGAGCGCTGCACGTCGCGGCGCAGCCCCTTGATCTCGCGGGTCTGCTGGCGGATCTCGCGGGTCTGGAGCCGGATGTCGCGGCCCCACACGGCCTCGGGGATGTCGGTGGTGACCTTCGCGAGCGCCTTCTGCTGGACGCCGTAGAGGCGCTGGTACTCCTTGAGCGTCTTCGGGTCGAGACCGGCGTACGCCTGGAGCGTGGTGAGGTCGCCCTCGGCGAGGATGGCGTCGAGCGCGCCCTTGCCGATGGTCTTCTTGAGCCGGCCGCTGAGCGCCGAGAACTGGTTGATCTCGGCGATGTTCGCCCGGAGCCCGGACAGCGGGTCCGCGTCCTGCCACACGCTCGACGGCCGCCAGATGCCCTTGTCGAGCCCGGACCGGATCCCAGCAGAGAGGTCGTCCCGTCGCTGGATGCTCGCGTCGCGTGCCTTGCGCTCCTTCGAGAGCGCCTTCTCGGCCAGCGCGAGCTCCCGCCGGAGGCCGCGGAGCCCGCGCGCGACGCCGTCCGCCTCGGAGCTCGAGGACGTGCGAAGCCCCGGGGCGCTCGACCAGCGCGAGTCGCGACCGCCCCCGACGCGGCCGCCGTCGGCGAGTCGCTTCGCCCGCAATGCCTCGAAGAGCCCGACGCCGTAGTGGTCGACGGCGTCCGCGGGGATCACGAACTCGCGGTTCGAGAGCAGCGCGGGGATGAGGTCGTCGCGGGGGCCGCCGGGCCCGGTCACCAGGCCGCCGTCGGCCTTCCCAACCGGGATCATTCCGCCGCCGAGGGGCTCCTTCGGGCTGACCTTGGCATTGACCGGCCCGCGGCTCGTCTGAACGATGACTCGCTGCACGATCGGGTTGCCGGCGATGTCGCTGCGCAGCTGGGCCATCGCAGATCGAGCGTGGTTCACCGCGCTCTGGTATTCGGACTTGATGACGATGGTCATCGGCTTTGCGAGTTGGTTGGCGAGCCGGACTGCGGCCTTCCGACTCCCCGTCATCGCGGTCGCCGCTGCGATGAATGCCCCTCGGACCTCGCCGTAGCGTCGCTCGATCGCCTTCGCGGAGGCACCGTTCTCCTCCATCTTCGTCTTCGTGTTCTCCCACGACGCCGCGAGCTCGGACAGCTCGTTGCGGTTCTCCCGGCCGCCTTCCGTGGCGTCGCTGAGGCCGCGCTTGCCCTTCTTCGCCGCCTCCGCGACACCGTCGAGCGCGGCCCCGAGCTTGGTCTGCGCGTCGAAGGCACCCCATGCCGCCGTCGACGCCTGCTGGGTGCTCACGGCGAGGTTCAGCAGCTGTGCTGAGCTCATGCCAGCGGCCTGGCCGGTCAGGAAGATCTCTCGCGAGAGCCCCATCTCGGCGCCCTGGGCACGCAAGGCAGCTTCGGACTGCGACTCCAGAACGGCCTTCCGCTTCTCCAACTCCTCGCCGGAGTCCGGGCCTTCCCCGAAGCCGAGCATCGCGCCGAAGCGCTGACCGATGTCCTTGGCCCCGCGTGCCATGTCCTGTAGGAAGTCGTCCGGACCGGTGCCGCCGACGTCGCGCATGTCCTTGCGGGTCTCGATCTCCTTGTTCACGGCGGCGATCTCGGCCCTGACCTTCTCGAGATCGCCGGACCTGAGCGCGGAGTTGAACGAGTCAGTGGACGAGGTGCCCGCGTCGAGTGCCTTGGAGAGGTCCATGACAGCACCGACGCCGGCTCCGACCGCAGCGCCCCAGGGGCCGGCGAACGTGCCCATCAGGGCGAGCGACGCCGTGTTGGTGACCCCGAGGCCGTCGGCGACGCCGGTCGTCGCGATGGCCAGCCCGCCGAGGACGGCGCCGCCCTTCCCGACGGTCTTCAGCGTCCGGCCGGTGCGGGTAAGAGCCTCGTTCATGCGGACGTTCTGGCGCTCCATGCCGCGGCCGACGGTCGCCCAGGTGGTGCCGACGGTCTTCAGGTCGGTGCCGAGCTGTCGAATGCCGGTCCGGGTCTGCTGGAGGCTGCTGCGCGTGAACCCGAGCACGCCCTGGTCGGCCAGCCGAGCCGAGGCTGCGCCGCCGGTCAGCCGGCTCTGGAGCGCGACGGCGGCCTGGAGTCCTCGGCTGTAGAGCGTGAGGGCGGCGACTCCGGTCAGGATCGGCGTGCCGAGGTTGCTGTCGGCCACCGCGGCGATCACCTTGGCGACCTGGGTCAGGGCGTCGAGCACGGGCCCGGACAGGGGTGCGGCGGCCTGCACGATCTGGGTGATGGCGTCGGCGACCGCGACGAAGAAGTCGGCGACCTTCGGGCCGTTCTTCTCGGCGTACGCCAGGAACGACTGGATCTGCTGCTGGCCCTTCGACGAGCCGGCCCACCGGTCGAGGTTGTCGGCGACGTCGACCAGCCAGTCGACGAACTTGTCGTTCGTCGTGTCGAATGCCATCCACATCTCGGCGCCCGCGTGCGCGAGCGATCCGACGAGCCGCGTGGTGTTCTCGACCCCCTGGGGGATCTCGTCGACGAGGAACTTCCAGAACGGCATCCAGCGGTCGCTGTTCAGCGACCCGGCGACGTCCTCGATCGCGGAGCCGCTCGCGCCGGCACCCGCGGCGGCGAGCTCGCGCAGGATGGGCGCCATGCGGGTCAGGGAGTCGATGGTGCCCGGCAGGTGCGGGAACAGCTCGGCGGCGCCGGCGTCGCGGACGGACTTCAGGACGGGGAGGAACTGCTGCAGCTTGACGACCGCGTCCTGCGCGTGCGGCCCGAGCTTCTGCATGGCCTCGTCGGCTGCTTGGAGGTTCGCGGCGGTCGGCTCGAGGCGAGCCTTCTCCATCGCCTTGAGCGCGTCGCCGATGCCCTGGAGCGACACGAGCATCCCGATGCCGCCCGCCGCGCCGGCGCCGAACAGGCCGGCCAGGCCGGTCAGACCGACGATGCCGCCGGCGCCGAACGGCAGCAGCCCGGGGCCGAGCGTGGCGAGCAGCTCGAGCAGGACCCGCAGGCGGCCGGAGTACTGGTCGATCGAGGCGCGGCCACGGACGGCGGCCACCGACACGCGGTCGATGTCGGTGGCGAGCCGCTGCTGCGACGGGGACACGACGCGGGTCGTCGTGTTCAGCTTCGACGTTGACGTCGCGTACCGCTCCGCGGCGCGGGTCGCGCCGACGAACTCCTGCTGGACGCCCGAGGTCGAGCCGCGCAGGTCGCCGAGGCGGTTCGAGAGGTGCGCGGCGTCGCGCTCCGTGGCCACGAAGCTCTCCCGTGCCCGCGACGTTGACGCGTGGACCCGGTCGAAGGCCTTCTCGGTGGCGTCGCCGGCCCGGTTCATGTCGCGGATGTAGCGCGCGACCATCGCCTCGAGCCGGACGGTCACGGACCGGACGTTCGAGCCCATCAAGTCACCGTCCTCTCGTCATTGGGGGAGCGTGCGTGCTGGTCAGACCCTGAAGGCGCCGAGATCCGGCGTGTCACGGTCGCGGTCGAGCACGGGAAGCGGGTTGGCGTCGTAGTCCCGGTCGTGGTCGAGGACGTAGTACTCGACCGGCTTCACCGGCTCCTTCGACCCTTCGTTGGCGGCGCGCTTGAGCGCGGTGCAGGCGTGGCAGATGACCCGCTCGCCGACGCCGTACCAGCCGTCGTTCGCGGGATGGTGAGCGAGCGCCCGGGGTTGGCCGCAGTCCCCGCTGCACAGCGAGTTGAGGTACATCCGGTAGGCGAGCATCAGCGCCCGGTCTTCCTCGGTCCACGGTGACTCGGTCACCGTGCGTACGACGTTCCCGTCCTCGTCGCGGAGGTGGAACGTCGAGGAGGTCCGACCCCGGAGCACCGACGGCGGGACGCGGAGCTCCAGGGCCAGTGCTAGTTCGTCCCGAACGCCTTGGGCCGAAGGACGTCCGAGGAGAGTCGCGAGAAAGGGACGGACACACCGCCCTCGGTGTTCAGCTTCCACGCGGTCAGGGCGAGGTTGTGCAGCGGCGGGTGGCCGAGCTTCTTGCGCAGGGCCTTGAGCTTGTCGACCGGCATCGTCGGGCGGACCGCGCACTTCGAGATGAGGTCGTCCCACATCTCCGCCGGGTACGGCGAGCCGGCCTCGAGGACCTTCTTCCAGGTGGCCTCGAACTCGGTCCACTCGTCCGACGGCATCTGGCGCAGGAGCACCTTCTTGCCGGACTCGGCGTACTCGCGGCGCTTGGACTGGATCTGCTCAGCGAGGTCCTCGGCGGTCGCGCTGTCATCGGCCTGGTCGCCGACCGCGACCTCGCCGACTGCGTCCAGCCAGCGGGGGTTGCTGACGGCCTTCTCCAGGTCGGCCTCGAGGGCGTCGATCTCCGCCTCGAGGTGCGGCTTGAGGTAGAGGATCTCGGTCTTCTCGGCGCGGTGGACCTGGGCGGACAGGATCTCGTCGAGGTCGAGGAAGTCGTCGATGAGGCCGGCGGTGTCGGCGGTGGGGACGTTGGCGGCGGGCTGGTCGGTCATGGCGTGCTCCTGGGTGTGAGGACGGGGTGCGAGGACGGCGTGCGAGGACGGGTGTGAGGACGGTGGTGGTGAGGGGTGGCGGGCGGTCCTCACGACGCCCGCCACCCCAGTTCGGGCGGCCGATCAGGGGGTCGCGGGCGCGGCCTTGATGTACGGCCAGGACTTCTGGACCTGGCCGGGGACGCGGGCCTTGACGTAGCCGCCGGACTCCTGGGGCGGCTGCGGGGTGTCGGTGAGGACCTCGGCGCCGTAGCGGATCTCGTCGTCCTCGGCCCACGCCTCGGCGGACTTCTTCGCGGTGAGGCGCGAGTACACCCACACCGTGGTGCCCTTGACCTTGACCGCGGCGAAGGTGGTGTCGGCGGTGGCGTCGGCCTCGCCCGGGGTCGCGGTCGCGAAGTGCCGGAAGATGGTGGCGCCGAACTGGCCGTTGGAGCGGCCGTAGGACTGGGCGTTGGAGTCCTCGCAGACCGCGGGCTCCGAGAAGGTGTCGGAGTCGGTCGGTCCGAAGTTCCAGTCCGAGGCCAGCACGGCGCACGAGGCGTCGATACCGGCGGCGAGCTCGGTCACCGTCGGGTTGGCGGGGTCGACGGGCTTGGTGGTCAGGACGGCGATCTTCTCGTGGCCGTCGGCGAGACTGCGCATGCTGCTACTCCTGGTTCTCCCCGGCGGCCGGGGGCTGGTTGGGCGGCGGGGTGCCGTCCGAGTCGGTGGGGGTGGGGTCGTCCGGGTCGTCCGGGTCGTGCTGGGTCTCGCGCTCGATCGCCGCGACGACGTCGGCCTTCGTGGCCAGGTCGCTCGTGTCGAGCCCGAGCACCACCGACGCGTGCTGGTCGAGCTGAGCGCGCGTCCAGGCCTGGGCGGGCGGCCCGGCCGGCGGCTGGTCGCCGTCGCGGTTGGCGCGGCTGCTGGGGGTCTCCTCGAAGTCGCGGCCGAGGACGGGGTGCTCGAGGTAGTGCTCGGGCACCCACTGCTTCTGGCCGGTCGACTTCGCGTAGACCTCGACGAATCCGTCGTTCATGACGGGGTCCTCCTCGGTGCTGGTCGGGCTGGTGGATGGGCAGGGGGAAGCGCCCGGCGCCGGGGAAGGTGCGTCGGGAGTCGGGGGGAAGGCGTCAGCTCGCGGTGGCCGCGAGCCGGTACTGCAGAGGCACCTCGAACCGGACCGGCTGGACGGTGTCGATCCGCCGCGGGGGAGCCGGCTCGTAGCCGAGGGGCTGCGTCAGGCGGCCGACGGCGACGCCGTCGACGACGGGTGACCAGCGGTAGAGCCAGGCGTGCACCCGGTCGACTAGGTCGAGGCAGTCGTCGCGGTACCCGGCGACGCACAGCAGGTGCACCGGCCAGTCGAGCTCGACCATCGAGTCGGCGACGTCGGGCTCGACGACCGGCGTGCCGACTCCACCGAAGTGGACGACGTACGGCGCGACCCGGCCAGACGGATCCGGGGTGTTGGTGCCGGGCATCGTGAGCAGCGGCGCGGGGTTGGGGATCTCGCCTTCGTAGACCGTGACGGCCGGCCCAGCGACCGGGAGCGCACGGAGCCGGGCGTCGACCTGGTGGCTGAGCAGCAGGCGCCGGATCGTGGCCATCGCGGTCAGCCCAGCGTCCGGTCGGCGGCGGCCATGAGGATGCCGCGCTCGGTGCGGGGCAGGTCGGCGTCGAAGGCCGGCCCGAGGTAGGGCTGAGGATCGATGCCGGGGTGCAGGACGAGGATCCCGAGGCCGAAGGCGTTCTCGATCGGGTACGGGCCGCTGGTGCCCTCCTCGACGAATCCGCCGTAGTTCGCCTCGGGGCCGACCTCGTACGAGAGGTGGCCCAGGTCGGTGGTGATCGACGAGGCGAGAGTGCCGGTGTCCTTCGGGGCGTTCACCTGCGCCCGGGCCTGGACGCGGTAGCCGCCGCGGCCGACCTCGGCGTCGACGGCCGGCTCGACGCGCGCGGGCGCGGAGCGGAGGTCGGCGGCGAGGTGGTGGATCTCGGTCAGGTCGATGTTGATCATGGCCGTCACCGCCTCCCGTGGATCAGCTGTTGAGGGTCGCGTAGAGGTAGCGGGTGAAGCGCCGGTCGCCGTGCTCGATGTCGACGACCGTGAGGTCGCGGCCGACCACCGCGGCGTCGGGCGACGACACGACGTGCACGACCTGGCCGACCGTGATGCCGCCGGTCGGCTGGGGGAGTCCGACCTGGTAGCGGGTCACGGTGACCTGCTCCTCGCCGGCGACGGGCTCGCTGGAGCCCTCGGCCTCGCTGGCCGGCCGGATGGTCGCCGGGCCGTCGTACGACGGGGAGGCGGGCGTGGTGACGGTCTGGCCGTCGCTCTCGCTCCATCCGTGGGTCGCGCCCGGAGCGGCGATCGTCACGGCGGACTCGTGGGTGTCGTCCAGCACGCCGGCGGCGGCCGTGGCCCAGCCGTCGGGGAAGACCGGGGTGCCGGGCCGGCCGTAGCCCACCGGGCGAGGCATCACAGGGGCCGTTCGGTGAGCTCGGGGTGGCTGCGGTTGCCGCCCACGATGTCGATGACGTCGAAGTAGAACCCGTCGTCCTCGGCGTCCTCGTCCTCGCGGGCCTGCTTGCGCAGCGAGTCGGCGTGCCGGCGCATCGCGTCGGCGAGCTTCGCGCCGTCGGTCTGCACCTGGTGGTCCTTGAGGACCTTCAGCGCGAGCGCCTCGTTGGTGGCCTGCGAGTCGATCGCCTGAGCCGCCGCACGCTTCACGCTGTCGTGCTCGAGGGAGAGGAACGCCTCGAGCTGGTCGTCGGGGAAGACGAGGTTGCCCTCGTCGACGTCGTTGATGAGGAGACGGACCTTGCCGACCTTGCTGCTGTAGTCGATCGCCATGCTCAGCCTCCTCGAGGTGGTGCCGGTGTGGAGCCGTGGGCGACCCTGGCCCGGTTGCCCGGGCCGCCCACGGCGGGAGCAGCTGCGTGCGCGGTCAGCTGCCGTTCGAGGCGTACGTGAACGTCGGGTCGCCGTTCTGGTGGCCGACGATGTGACGACCGCGGTACTGGATGTCGTCGATCTCGAACGACCCCTCGAGGGGCGAGACGTCGCCGCCGCCGACCCGCTGGCTGGCCGAGCTCTTCACCCGGATGTCGGGCTGCTCGTGACCACGCAGGTAGGCAGCCCACAGCGCGGGACGCGCGGTCTTCGGCTTCGGCACGACGAACCAGGTGCCGGCCGCCTTCGAGCCGGTGTTCCAGTAGTCGAGCATCGGGTCGACGACGTAGTCGACGTTGACGTAGTTGTCGTACTCGAACTCGGTCGAGTCCGACCCCGACGTGGTCGTCTTCTTGATCGTCCGGACCGCGAGGATCCGCTCGATCGTCCGCTTCAGGGTCTGCGGCACGACGACCTGCAGCGGCGGCGCCGCGACCGTGCGGCCGGAGATCTTCGACTTCCTCGCCGCCATCAGGTCGAGGACGCCGTCGAGGTTGTCGAGCGTGAGGGGAAGCGCGGTCGGCGCGTTCCCGTTGCCGGCCTTGAAGAACGCCGTGTTGACGCCGTTGCGGTCCGCCGCGATCAGGTTGGAGACCGCGTTGATCGCCTCGGTCTCGCGGGCCTGGCGGGCGATGACGCCCGGGAGGTCCTCGAACTCCTGGATCGCCTCGTTGTTGATCCACGACTCCCAGGAGATCGCGAACCGGCGACCGAACTTGGCCACCGCGATCTCGTTGAGCGCGTGCCCGCGCGCGTCCTCGGCGGGGTACTCGGTGAGCTCGGGCACCAGGTCGAACCCGACCGTGTTCCGCCACTTGTCGAGCAGCCGCTTCGGACGGAAGTCGTTGACCGTGGTCACGTCGGTGTAGCCGCGCCAGGTCGAGGGCAGCTCGTCGTACTGCCGCTGCATCTCGGTGTCGATGGCGGCGAACGCTGCGAGGGTGAAGTCGCTGGTCGCGAACGCCTCGGCGAGTCGCTGGGCGGCGCCCCACTTCCCGCGGAAAGCGTCCTCCATCAGCGTCATCGCCTTGTCCATCAACGACTCGGTGATCTGGTAGTTCCGCGGGTTCGTGGCGCCGGGGAAGTCGGCGTCGGAGGCGGCCTCGACGGCAGCGTTGCCGTGGAGGACCTCGATGTTGCTGGTCATGGTGCTGGTCCTCTCAGTTCGCGATGCGAACGGTCAGCGGGCCGCTGGGCGCGCCCTTGGTGGTGAGGGCGTGGCCGTACAGGTTGTTGCCCGACGCCGTGCCGGTGAGGCCGGAGCCGTCGGCGAGGATGTAGACCGGGTCGCCGATGTTGGCGACGGCGAAGTCGACGGTGAAGACGTGGGCGCCCTTGAGCCACACCGAGGCGTAGCCCGTCTGGTTGCCCCCGCCGAAGTCGTACGACGTGTTGCGGGTGCCGTCCTGGTTGTAGGCCGGGACGTCGGTCTTGGCACGGTTGGTCTCGCAGACGCCGTTGAGGCTGCCGACGCGGACGGGGTCGCCGGCCTTCTTCCCGGCCGGGACCGGCAGGGGGAGGTGGTCGGCGTCGCGGAACTTCTCGTTGGTGGCCATGGTCAGGCTCCCTTCTGGTTGCTGGCCTCGGTGAGGCTGCGGCCCCACGGGTTGCTGGTTCGGTGGCCGGACTCCGCGACCGGCGTGCCGCTCGGGGCGCCGCCGAAGCCGACGACGTTGCCGTCGCCGCCGGCGGCCTGCGCCTCCTTGAGGTCGGAGGCGGCCTTGTCGACCGCGGCGGAGAACGCGGTCTCGTCGAGGTCGCCGGACTCGGTCACCGGGAGCTCGGCGATCAGGCCGCGGGTCTGCAGGGCGTCGAAGGTGACGCCGGCGGCCTTGGCGCGCTCGGCGACGAGCTCGTGGGCCCGGTCCGCACGGGTGCGGCGGGCGTCCTTCTCCTTGAGGGCGGCGTTCTCGCTGACGAGAGCGTCCACCCGGCCGGCGGTCTCGATGAGCCGAGTGTGCTCGGACTCCTCGATCTCGATCTTGGGCATGGTGTCCTCCTTGGACTCCTTGGTGGTCTTCTTCTCGTCCGGCCGGGTGGCCGGGACGTAGGTGGTGACGATCCGCACCTCGGTGCGATCGCCGGTGAGCTCGACGGCGCCGCTGGAGCTCTGCGTGTAGGGCTGGCCGTAGATCCCGTTCTCGTCGCCCTCGGACTCGATCTCGAACCAGACCGTCGAGTCGTCGAAGTCGCGCACCCACACCCAGGTCCGCTCGCTGCCGCCGTAGGCGTCGCGCAGCGCGACAGCCAGCCCGTCGCGGGTGTCGTTGACGGTGGCCTCACGCAGCCCCCGGCCCGCCGCGCGGCGGCCGGCGCGCGCGGACTCGAGCACGCTGAGCGCGCGGCCACCGCGGCCGGCGCGGGTCACCCAGTCGACGGACTGGACGAAGGCGAGGCCCTCGATGATCGTGCCGCGGCGGCCGTCGGCCTCGCCGATGCTGGTGTCGGTGGCCGAGCCGAGGATCGAGACGCCGATGTCGTCGGCGAGGTCGTCGATCAGGTCGCGGTACGGCGTGACGACCCGGACCTCGGCGACGAGTGCGCCCGGCTCGGCGCCGGCCGCGATGTCGATGTCGGTCGCGAGGCGCGCCTCGGTGGTCGTGGTCGAGACGAGGTCCTTGATCGAGCGCTCGGGGCGCTCCATCAGCTCGAGGTCAGTGGGGTGGTCGGCGTACATGTGGGTGCCGGCCGGGATGACCTGGTCCGCGACGGCGGCTTCGAGGACGGCGGGCGAGTAGTAGCCCGAGCTGCCCCAGCCGGGGGAGATGAGCTGGACGAGGCGGAGACCGGGGGCCTGGCCGTCGGCGGCCTCGAGCAGGCGTGCGGTCTCGCGCAGCTTCTTGGACATGTCGGGACCTCCCGGGTCGAGGGGTGAGCGGAGTACCGTGCGTCGGGTGACCGAGGACGGTGCGGAGCGGGGATACGACGGCGCCCAGCCGTGCACCGTCGAGGCCGGTCACGTCTGGGCGTTGAAGGGAATCCACCTCTCGCTCCGGCGGGGGGCGGAGGCGGAGGAGCAGTGCGCGCGCCCCGGCTGCGACACGGTGCGGTACGTTGCGGATCGGGGCCGTCGGAGGACCTAGACGCCGGCCGCCGCGGTGTTACCCTGAAGTCGTGGGGCCCGCCTCCGTACCACGGGGGGACGGGGCCCCACACTCGCTTCTAGGGCTGGACGAGCGGCACGGCGTGCACCCGGCCACCGGCGAAGATCCACAGGCCAGCGACGAGGTACTTGCGTCGGTCGACGTTGAAGTCGACGAGCTCGTCGATCAGCCCGTCGGGTAGCGCCTGGTCGCCGAGGTCGACGATGAAGTTCTCCTTGGTGACGCCCTGCCGTGCGGCCCGGCTCATCGCGTCGACGAGGCGGCCGTGGATCGTGGCGGCGCGGGCCTTGGTGGACTTCAGCTCGACCGGCAGCCGGTCGCGGCTGGTCCAGAAGAAGTCGTTGGTGGGCAGCGCGGGGTCCTTAGGGATCCACTCGAGCGTCTCGCCAGCGTCGAGAAACCGCTCGACGAACTCGACCTCGTGGGGCTTGAGGATGTCGCCGCCGAAGTCGAGGGGGAGCGCTCCCTGCCGCTGCGCCCAGTACTCGCGGGCCTCCCACGGCTCGACGTCCACCGGCGGCGGACCGAACCGAGCGAGCGCAGCTTCGCGGTACGACGGCGGCGGCTCGTCGCTCACGTCGCCGCCCGGCGCGCCCGGCCGACCGTCCCCGCCACCGCCGGCGGCGCCGCCCTTGCTCGGCGGGCTGGCCGGCACCTGGGAGTCGCGCCACCCGTCGGCGTGCCGGGTCTTCGTCCACGACTCCATCGGGAAGTCCCCGGCAGCCCAGGCCCGGTAACCGTCCTTGCCGAGGATGGCCTTCTGATCGGCGACCGACAGCCCGGCGAAGTGCTCCTCGGCCGAGGGCAACCACGACAGGTCGACCGAGCCGTCGTCCTCCCGCACGACCGGCACCCGGCCGCACCGGCCCGACGGATGGTCGTTCGGGCCCGGGACCTCGAGGTCGAACACCTGGCCGTGCATCGCCAGACACGAGCGGCAGGTCCGTGACCCGAGGTGCGCCGCCCACACCCAGCCGGCGAGCAGGTCGGCGTGCGCCTGCTGGGTGACCCGCTCGCCCTCGCGGTAGGCGTCGAGGGTCTCGGTCCGTGCGATGTTCTGCGCCCGCGCGCGGCCGAAGTTCATGTGGTCTTCGGCTCGGGACACCATCCGTGCCGCGGTCTGGCGGGGGTTATCGCCGGCCGCGACCCCGCGGGTGAGTTCGCCGAGCACGATCGCGTACGTCTCGTCGGCGAGCGGGAGGGCGGTCGAGGTGACCTGCTGCGTCGTACGGCGGACGATGGCGTCGAGGGCCGCGGTCGGCACCTCGCGGTGCGGCAGCGGCCGTGAGAGGCGCTGGGCGGCGATCAGCTCGACGGTGCCGGTCTGCGCCTGGGCGAGGACATCGCCGAGGTCGTTGGTGATCGCGATGCCGAGGTCGGTGGCGAGGGCGTCGAGTCGGTCCGCGATCGCGGCGAGCACGCGGGCGAACCGCTCGTAGCGCACGACCGCGGTCGCGTTGACGCGGCCGACGTCGCTCAGGATGACGGTGAGGACGTCGAGGAGGTCGGCCGAGACCTCGGACCACGCGCCCGCCCAGGCCTGCGCGATCTGGGCGTCCTGCGCGTTGGCCAGCTCGGCGAGCGCCGCCGCGAGCGCGACCTCGACGGCGTAGGGGCTGGGCTGCTCGGGGGTGCCGGTCGTCATCGAGCAGCGCTCCGATCAGCCGTCGGCCGGCACGACGGTGCGGCGGCTCCCGCACTCGTCGCAGTAGCGCTGTTCCTGCAGGTGCATCCGAGCTCCGTGCCGTACGACGACCCACACGATCCACCCGGAAGGCAGCGCGCACCTCGTGCACCAGTGCCCGGGCTCGGCCTGCAGGATCTCGACGGCGACGCCGACGACACGGAGCTGATCGGCCACGGTCAGGCTGCCTCGCGCTGGCGGGCGATCGCTGCGGCCGCGGCCTCGATCCGCGGATCGACGAAGTTGCCCTGCTCGTCGGTGACGGCCTTGAGGACCTCGTCGACGTCCTTGACCCGCAGCGCGGTGAGGAGCAGCCGCAGCGTCTCCAACCCGGGGACCACGCCGGTGCTGTCGGCTGCGACGATCGCCTCGATCATCTTCAGCGGGTCGAGCTCGTTGAGGTCGGGCCACTCGACGACGACCGTCTTCTCTACGTCGCCGGCGAGCGTGACGACCTGCCGGGTGCCGACCTGCTGAACGACGCCGCGGAGCGGCCCCTGCGGTGCCTTCACCGCCTGGTCGACGGCGTACGCGGCGAGCTGCTGGAGCACTGCTCCCCACAGCTCGCGCCGCATCCCCATCTCGAGGATCGTGGGCTGCTCCAGCGTCTCCGCGACCGCCCGCGCGCCCGTCGTGCCGGGATCCGAGAGCAGCGTGGTGACCGGGAGCCCGAGCCCGGCCGCGGCCAGGGCGGCGAGCGGGCGCCCGGAGTCGCTGTCGATCGTCGCGCCGGTCTTCGGGATCGCCTCGAGGTTCGCGCCCGGTCCCATCGCGGCCACGCCGCCCGCGTCTGAGCCACCGATCGGCGGGACGTCCGCGGGCAGCGCGGACTGCATCCGGGCCACCGCGCTGCGGACCTTCGGCGCCCGGTCCCCGGTGAGCTTCCACGCGAACTTCGACAGCGCCTTGCACAGGCGCGCCCAGTCGGTGAGAAAACCCTCGTACGCGCGTGCCCACGGCAGGGAGGCGTAGACGTCGGGGACGCCCCACTTCCAGCCGTCGAGCCGGTTCACCGGGACGTGCAGGATCGGGACGTCCCACTGGACCGGGATGCCGTCGACCGACTTCGGCCGCGTGGCCGGCCAGAACCCGAGCGCCGGGTGGAACACGCGCCGCGTCTCCGGACGCAGCCGGGTGAGGCCGGAGTAGCCGCGCTCGACGACGGTGGCGTTGTACTCGCGGAGGTAGAACCAGGGGTCGTCGCGGTCGTCGGGGTTGTTGACGACGTCGAGGATCTCCTCGAACGGCGTCGACCGAACCTGCACGCGCCCGGTCAGCTGGTTGGTGAAGCAGGCGATGAAGACCTGGCCGTCGGTGCCTAGCGCACGCTCGAGCTCTTCCTGGGCCTGCGAGCTGGTGAGCGCCTTCTGGTTCGACTCGTCGTCCCACCACGCCTGCACGACGGCGTTGACGTCCTGACCGGCGTCCTCGCCGGCGGCGCGCGCCTGAACGGTGACGCCTTGGCCCCAGATGTAGCCAGCGCGGAGCTGGATGCCGCGCTTGATGAGCGGCGACGCGACGGCCATGACCCGGCAGTTGCGGGTCACGCGCTGCAGGCCCTGACGTGAGAACTCCTCGAGCAGCTTCGTGGAGGCGCGCTCCCAGCCGACGTCCTCGGCAGCGAGCTCGAGATCAGCGAGGCGTTCGCGGAGCAGCGAGTTGTCGCTGTTGAGCGCCGCCACCTCGGTCAGCAGGTCGGCGGCGTCGGGGACGGATCCCTGGGGCCAGTCGGGCACGGCGGGTCACCTGCCTTCCGGGCTCAGTACGGGGTGATGGTGAACGAGTCGAGCTCGTGGTCGAGGTCCTGGTCGGTCACGACCTGGCCGATCAGGAGGGGCTGGAGCAAGAGCCGGTTCAGGCCTTGCGACAGCGCGTCGACGTCGTCGTCGTGGGCGGCCGTCGGGAAGCCGGCGGCCTCCTCGATGACGTCGTCCGCCCACGGCGCGAGCTCGCTCGAGGGAAGCCAGACGTTCCCGGCCTCGACGAGCGGGGAGACGGCCGCGGCGCGGGCTTCCTTCCCGCCGTCGGGCTCGACGGGCACGATCCCGCCGATGCTGTTGGACAGCATCGCGATCACGGCCGGCCCGTTGGCCTTGTCCTCGACGAGCTTCAGCGTGGCCTGTGGCCAGCGGGCGGCGAGCCGGCGGAACGCGGCGAGGGTCTCGACGAAGTCCATCCGGCCGTGGACCCGGTCGAGGAGGTAGGCGTTCGCGCCGCGGCGGCCCCAGACCTGCCCGGAGACGTAGTCGGTGCCCTCGGTCTTCTTGAAGGTGAGGTCCCAGGAGATCAGCAGGTCGTCGAACCCGGTGACGATCCGGGAGCCGTCCTCGCGGACCAGCCAGAGCGGCTCGTCGTACCGCTGCCACCAGGTGCGCTTCAGGATCGTGCCCTCGGCCGGCGCCGGCCGGCCCTGGTAGAGCGCGTTCCAGGCGCGGGACCCGACCTCGCGGATCTTCTTCAGCCAGTCCTTCACCGTGCGGCCGCGCGCGGAGACCATGAACTCGCCCGGCTCGCGGCCGAGCACGTCGGTCTCGCCCTTGTCGGGGTCGTGGTCGGCCTGGGCGGGGATGTTGAGCACGTCCCACTCGTCGGCGAACTCCTTCTGGAGCCAGCCGGCCATGTCGTCCTCGCGCCACCGGGTCTGGATCAGCACGACGGGGGCTCCGGGGGCGAGGCGGGGGAGCGCGACCTCGGACCAGAAGTTCTTGATCGTGTCGGCCCAGGCCTTGGAGTCGGCCTGCTTCGCGTCCTTGTACGGGTCGTCGATGATCAGCACGTCGACGGGCCGCGAGGTCAGGCCGCCCTCGACGCCGACGCACACGACGCCGCCGGCGTAGCCGAGCAGCTCGAACTCGTCCTGGCGCTGGGAGGACTGGGAGAGCGTGAGGCCGAGCTCGGGGTGCTCGCGGAGGATGTCGCGGATCCGGCGGCCGAAGCGGCGGGCGACGTCCTTGCCGTAGGACACGATCGCGATCCGCAGGTTGGGGTTGCCGTGGAGCAGCCAGAGGGGGAACCACACCGACGTGCGCTGGCTCTTGCCCTCCTGCGGGGGCATGTTGATGATCTGCCGCTCGCAGTCGCCGTCGCGGACCGCGACGAGGCGGGCGTCGATGGCGTCGAGGGCGGGGGTCTGGATCGTGGTGCGGTCGAGGGCCTGGGCCATCTCGCCCGGCGTCTTCCAGGGGCGCTGCCGCAGCTCGGGGGCAAGCTGGGTGCGGATCATCTCGACCATGAGGTCGGGGGCACCGATCGACATCACGCCCCCCAAGGTCGTTAGCTCAGCTCACCGTCGGCTCGCCGTGTCCACCTCCGACCGGCAGCATCGGTGAAACTGATGTCGATGGTCAGAGTCGGGGGCACGAGGGTCGGGGTGTTCGCGTCGTGGTACATCTCGATCGCCTCGCCCCATGCCGACCTGGTGTCCTCGCTGAGCCGGTGGACGTACGGTGCTGACGCAGGCGGCACAAGCGGAACGAACTCGGCTGAGATCCCGACGTCTTCGAAGTGGATCCAGAGGGTCACAGTGGTGACAGGAAGGTCCGAGGCGTTGCGGATCAGGATCACATCTCTGTTGTGAGTCCGTGTGCGGTTGGGAGTTCCGGACGGTCCTGGAACCAGCACATCCACCTCGACGGTGCCGAGCCACGCAGCGACACGAGAAGCCTGACTCTTCCTCGCGTCCTCGAGGAGACGGTCCTCCCGGGCCGCCTCGATGCGGTAGGCGCTGCCAGCGAACCACGCAGCGACAAGCGCCGCGACCAGCGTCACGACGGAGGCAGCCGCCATGATCCACTGCGCGACGTCTTCACGTTCTGATCGAGCCCAGTCGCGGCCGATGACTGCGAAGATCATCGTGCCGGCTGTTGCGAGCAGGCAGATCACCACGATGGTGTCCCTGTGCTGCTGGTTCCGGTTCACGCCGGTGACCGTAGTCGACCCCCGGCTCGGCTAGTCGGTGTATTCCGGAACTGCGCATTTGAGATCTCGATGGACGGCTGAATCTGTCGCCGGGCTGACCAGGGCCGGGTGCGGCTCATCTCGACCAAGGCCCCGACACCCGCCGCCTCCCACCACCGCGGCGACGGTGGTGGAACGGTCCGCGCATGACCTGCATGCACTGCGGCGAGGCCGCCGACGTCGTCTACCAGCTGCACGAGCGCTGGCCGCTCGCCGGCCACGTGTGCGAGCCGTGCTTCAGGGAGATCCGCGAGATGGCGCCGCACCCTGTGTACGCCGTGCGGGGAAACCGTGAGGACGACAAAACCCGTGCTCAGTCTGACTGAAGAGACACGGGTTCAAGAGCGAAGATAACACCTCGCTGCGCGGACCAGCGACAGGTCGACGAGGTCAGGGCTCCAACGTCATGCCCCGGCCGGTGTCGCGAACCGTGCCGACCCGGTTGCCCTCGGCGTCGTAGACGACGCCGTCCGACGCCGCGATCCGCTGCAGCATGGCGTCGCGCTGCTCGGCCCGCTCCTGCTCGGCGCGCCGCCGCTCCTCCGCGGCCCGCTCCTGCTCAGCCCGGGCCGCGGCCGCCCGCTCGGCCTCCTCGCGCTCCTCGCGCTCACGGGCGACGGACCTGGCCGCCTCGTAGAGCTCGGCCATCTCGCGCTGCGCCTCGTCGTACGCCGCACGGGCGCGCTTCCAGCGCTCGATCTGCTCCACGGTGGCCTCGATCTCGGCTCCGAACGTCGAGCCGACGGAGTAGTCCGGGAACCGTTCGTCCTCGTGGATCTTGATCGTGGTCATGCGCCGATCCTCCCACCACGCTGACCGCTTCGCCGCTCGACCGCGCGCCGCAGCACGTCCGGCCACGACACCACCTGCACCCCGCCCCGCGCACCCTCGACCCACCGGCACGCGATCCCGATGTCGTCACCCCGCGCGATCCACACCCGGATCGTCGGCGCGCTGATCGGCCGGCCCGTGATCTCCGTGGCCGCATCGGCCGCCGCCTGCAGCGTGCACCAGCCCGTCTCGTCCGTCCCGCCGACCAGCGACGACCGGACCGCCGTCGCGTACTCGGCCACGGAGTACTCCTTCCGGCAGCCCGGGCACTCCCACGACCGGCCAGCGCCCGGGTCGTCGAGGCCGCCCTGGCTTTCCTTCCACGCCCGCGAGCACGCGCCGCACGGCGTGCGGGCCTCGGCCACCAGCTGTGCGGGCAGCGCGGCCGCGGCCTTCACCTCGTCGACGCGCGGGCCGCCGAGCTCGGGGTACGACGCGAGCACCCGCAGCCAGTCCTGCGCCGCGGCTCGCCGGATCAGCGCGACCTGCAGCTGGCGGCGCGCCGGCGTGCGGTGCCGGCATCGCTTCGGGTCGCGGAACCGGCGGACCAGCTCGTCGCCACACTCGAAGCACTCGACGCCGCGCTCGGGCTCGCGCTCGTCGTGGAGCGCGCGTTCGATCTGCGCGCGCAGGGACCGGATCTCGCGGGTGAAGGCGAGGAAGTCGGGGCCGTCGGTGCGCTGGGCGATGTCGGGGAGGTGGTCGCGGAGGTAGGCGATCGCGCTGCTGATGGTGGGCCGGCGGTAGCCGGCGATCTTCTGCCCCCACCGTGCGGTCTTCGGGGGCCGGCTGGTGCCGGCCTGGTCGAGGAAGGTCCGGTAGATGTCCTCCCAGTGGGCGAGCACGGCGAGCGGCGGCACGGCGTCGGCGCGGCGGTGGTCGTCGCGGTAGGTGCGGGACATGAGGACGGCGTCGAGGCGGACAGTGGGGCCGATGAGGACCTGGGCGTCGCCGCCCGGGATCGGGGCGGCGGCGACGAGCTTGCCGTCGTGGCCGGCCTCGAGCGCTTCGGCCGAGAGGGCGGCGTATCCGGCCTGGGTGTCGGCGAGGTCGTCGTCGACCTTGCCCTGGCACTCGGGGCAGGTTTGGGGCTGGGCGGTGGTGGCGTGCTCGCGGCCGCAGAGTGCGCAGTGTCGTTCCTCGCAGGGTGCGCAGCCGCGGTGGCCGGGGCAGGTGTGGTCGCCGGCGCAGTCGGGGAGGTGGGGCGTGACGCCGCGGGGGCCGTGGGCGACGCGGTAGCGCAGGGTGCGGTCGTAGTGGCAGTTGGACGTGCTGGGGGAGGTCACTGGCGCTCCTGGCAGGTGAGGTGACTTTGGTGAACAGGCGTGGCGGCAAGTGCGCCGGTGGCCGCGCCGAGGCGCGTGAGCTCGAGGTTGAACCGGTTTGCGGGCGAGGACGCGCGTCGACGGCTACCGTCAGACCGATTGCCGAGGGCCCACGAACAGGGGCCGGGACGGAGGAGACGGTATGACCAACCCGACGTGGCGAGGGATTGACCTGAGTGGCGGGACGACAGATGGCTGACTCGGCACTTACCCGGAACGCCGCACATCTGCTTGCTGATCTGCTGGAGAGCCTCGTTGTTCCTCCGAACACCCACCCTCAGTCCGTGCACGGATTCGAGAGCGAAACAGACATCGACGCGTGGAGAGAGCACGTCGAGCGGTTGAACCTCGCGCGTACGGTCGACGATCATGTGCGAACGCTTGCGCTGACGCAGAACGCCGGCGTCTTCGAGTCCTCGGTGCCGCACTGGTACGCCGGAATCGGCTTCGCAACCACCCCGTGGGACATGGCACAGAACCAGCGCCACCGGGCGGCATGCCCCCCGGAGCACCTGAACATGCTCCGCGCGCTCGCGATGGTCATCGACGCCACTCCTCATCTGGAGATCAGGGAGGAGGATCGACGGTCGCTTCTCGACGTCATTGCGGAGGCGCGAACGCTTCTTGACGAGGACACGTCGATGGCGCAGGACGTTCGTCTCTACCTGGCGATGCTCCTTCAACGGGCGGCGTTCTTGCTGGACAACCTCGAGAAGTACGGGGCTGAGCCGATTCGCGCGGTGGCGCTGGAGCTCGGTGGGGCGATGTACACCCAGGCTCAGCGTGAGCCCGAGGAGGGGAAGAAGAGCCGCTGGTCGGCCGCCGCATGGGGATTCGTGACTGGCTTCCTGAGCCGGTCGGGAGTCAACAGTGCGGATGCTCTCGCCGGCGCTGCTGAAGCCGGTCTCAAGGCAATCGGCGGCGGCTGACATCATCTAGGATCACCTTCCTCGCCGGCGGCGCCGAGCAACTCGAGGAAGGCCCGCACCACCGCGTCACGGTCCGCCGGCAGCAGCTGCACCCGACCGGACAGCACCTCGAGCGCACCGAGGAACGCCGCGGTCACCATCTGCGCCCGCGCCTGCTCGAGCTCGACGTGCCGCTCCGCGATCCCGAGCCGCGCCATCGTGTCGCCGGCCTTGAGGAGCTTGTCGAGCAGCCGGTCGAGGAGCGTGACCTCGGCACGGAGCTGCGTGAGGTCCTTCCCCCCGCCGACCTTGCCGTTCAGGTCGTTGACGCGGCCGCCGACGACGTCGGCCATGTGCTCGAGCGCGCCGGCGGTGCGGGCGAGGAGGTCGACGGGGTCCTTGATCGGGTCGTGGCCCGCGAGGCCGGGCCAGAGCTTGCGGATCTCCTCGTCGGCCCGGCGCTCGGTCTCGCGCCGGGCGGCTGCGGCGACGGCCTGGGGCGACTTGCCGCCGTGGGCGGCGCAGACCTCCTGGCCCTTGACCGGCTGGGCGCCACAGGGTCCCTTGTGGCGCTTGGAGTGCGCAGTGCACTTCGTGTGGACCTGGCCGCAGCGGTCGCACGGCGGACGGGACGAGGCGGTCATCGGCGGGGTCCGGTTCTGCTGAATGGGTCGGACCCCGTCGGTACGGTCAGCGCCATGACGGAAGACCCCTCGTTCTGGGACTGGCTCTGGTTCACCGCGCTCGACGGAATCGTCGGCGCGATCCTGGGCGGGTTCATCGGCGGCTTCGCGGCGTGGTACCTGCTCCGCATCACGATCCGAAACGAGCGGCACAGGGCCGCGCACGCGGAGCTGCGAGGCGCGGTCAGCGCCCTACGCGCACAGGCGTACCGGATGATCCGCGTCACTGGGCAGATCGTGGGCCAGGACCGCAGCCCTCTCGAATGGCCGGACCAACTGTGGGAGACGACTCGGCTGATCCATGAGGTCCAGGCCTTAGCAGGGGCTGCCGGCGAGGAGAAGCTTGACCACGACCTGGAGTCGTTCGGCGAGGTCTTCCCGGTTTCGGACACGGTCGACACGCGCAAGCTGGAGGCCGACGTTGCCCGGCTGACGGCCCTGATCGGCGTGCTCCACGGGTGGAGCCGTGACCGAGTCGGGTATCGGCTCTCCGACCCGACGGACTGGTCGGAGAAGATTGCGACGGCCACGGCGGGTTCCATCGTCGACGAGCCGACCGAGTAGCTCACCTTGGTTCTCCGTCCCGCACACACCGAGCGCGCTCACGGAGCCACCGAATGCGCGCCTCGACCGCCGTGACCTGGGCGCGCAGTGCGTCGGCCTCCTGCTTGGCGGCCTCGGCGAGATCCAGCGCCTTCTCCCACGCCTCGCCGACCACGAGGCCGTGCTGGACGGCGTCCGCGTATCGCTCGCGCGCCTCGTTCCGCTCCTGCTCGGCGGCCTCGGCGCGGGCTCGCTCGGCCGGCAGCAGCTCATCTCGAAGCCGGTCGCGCTGCTCGGTTCGCACGGCCGAGACGATCACCGCCTGAGCCCGCTCCTGCTCGGCCACCGCGAGCCGGTCGTCGATGTCGCGGACGACCTGGCCCGCGACCGTGCCGCTGACGAGCCGTCCGCCGACGTGCAGCCGAACCTCTCCGATCGGGTGGCGCCGGAGATCGCTCAGGAACAGGTGCTCGCTCAGCCCGGCCCGGTCGGACGGCTCGGGAGCGGGCACGTCAGCCTCCAGTTCCCTCGCGCGGGCCACGACGCGAGCTGCGACCTCGTCGCTGACGGATGCGCGCAGAGCCACGGCTTCCGGGGTGCCGAACGACGACCGCTCGATCAGCGCTGCCGTGCAGGTGCTCTCCTCGGCGATGGTCGTGATCCGGTCCCCGCGCGGCACCTCGAACGGCGTCCGGCCGCAGCACCCGAGGACGCCCGAGCCCTTGCCCGGCGCCAGGTGCACCACATCCGCCGTCGTGCTGTCGGTCGCCACGGGCAGGTCGGCCGGGTACTCGTCCAGCAGCGCGCGGACCTTGGCCACCGAGACCGAGACGCAATCCAGGTCGAGCTGCCGACCACGCTCGGCCGCCTCCGCGAGCTCGCCGTCGTCGTAGGAGTGCCCGCGGCCCTCCTCGCCACAGCCGTAGTCCTGCCGCTCGTCGTACCGCAGCCCACAGTCCAGGCACCGGACGTCGGCCCGCTCCGACCGCGCGCCGCGGTCGGCGTCCTCGGCCATCGCCTTGTCGAGCAGCGCGGCGAGCGCGGTGTACAGGCCGGGCGTTGGGTCGGCGGGCTGGGGCTGCGCGTTCGCGCAGGTCCCGTCGCAGTAGCTGCTGATCATCCCGTCGCACATGGTCAAGCTCCTTCCGTGGCGGCGGCGCCGTCGGTCGTCGTGGTGGTGGTCAGCTGGTCGGCGGCGCAGCGCAGGCACCACATGTGGTCGATGAGCCCAGCGACGACCAGCGAGCCGATGCCGGGGTCGACGTGACGCTGGTGGCCGCAGGCCAGATCGACGGACACGAGCTCGAGGCGGGCCGGCTGGGCCGGCGGGCGGGGGTGGGCGACGTCAGGCACCGTCGGCCTCCTCGCCGCGGCGCTCCCCGAGCCAGTCGACTATGGCGGGCAGCACGCGGCTGAGACCGAAGACGGCACGCTGGCGAAGCGGATGACCGGTGAACCAGGTCCAGTCGGTGTCGTCGATCTGGTCTCGCCGAGTGTTCCCGACCCGGACGAGGCGCTCGAGCTCGCTGCGGATCCTGGCGACGGCGTCCTTCGTCGCTGCATCCCAGATCCCGCGCTCCCGGCCGACCAGCGGCACGTGGCGGTAGCTGATGGCGCTGAAGCAGACCAGGGCGTCCCGCCGGGCGCCGTCGGGCCAGCCCGTCCGGGGCAAGTGGCCGGGCTCCTCGACGGTGGCGAAGGTGATCGGCTGGGCACAGGTCCGGCAGGTCCCGGTGTCGCCGAGCGTGGCCTCCTCGGCGAGGCGATCGGCGTGCTCGCGTTCGCGGCCGGTGACGCGGGCCTGGAGCTGGGCGATGGCCGCGCGCTGGTCGGCGACCTTCCGCGCCAGGTCGTTCCGGTTCTCCTCGACGTCGTGCAGCTGGAGCCGCAGCGCCTCGAGCTGGGCGAGCAGCGCGGTGGTCGACGCCGGCCGGGCAGCGAGGACCTGCCCGCCCGACTCCAGACCATCCAGACCACGCTTCCGGGCGTCACCCACCATCCCGCCACGGGCCACGCCCATGAGGTGACCAGGGACGTCGCCCGGCGCATCGGGTCGGAGGCCGTCGACGTCGTCGTGGTGCTCGGGGTCGGTCGCGTTGAGGGCGGTCTCGACGAGGTTGCGGTCTCGGAGTCGGGTGCGTCCTCGGCGGGTGGTGATCCAGCCGCGGCGGCTGGCGGATCGGAGGTGGTTCCGGATCGTCTGGTCGTTGAGGTCGGCGGTGTTGCGCATGAGCTGTGCGAGGTCGGTGGTGGGGTGCCACTGGTCGTCGTCGAGGAGGTCGAGGATCGCGATCCAGGCGGGGCGGCAGCGGGGGGTGAGGAGCCACTGGCTGCCGGTGCTGAAGCCGGGCGGTGGGTGGTGCTCGTCCTGCCGGGGGGACGCACTGGCGAGTGCGTCCCTGGAGGGCTCGCTGAGTGCGTCCCCCTCGTAAGAGTGGGGGACGTGGGACGCACTCGACTCGCGGGGTGCCCTGGCGCCGGTCGGGACGCAGTCGGGGACGCACTCAGGGACGCAGTCGTTGGGCTGGTTGTTGGGGTCAGGCGACGTGGTCATCTTCGGCCTCTCGGTACAGGGCGATGGAGTGGTGGAGGCGGGAGTTCCGGGCTCCGGGGAGGGTGGAGATGAAGCCCTCGGTGACGAGGAGCTTGAGGGCGTGGCGGAGGTAGGTGCCCTTGCCGGCGACGTCGTTCTCGATGTCGCGCTGGGTGCACTGGTCGTTGTCTTCGACGTAGCGGCTGATGGCCTCCATGAGCTTGGTGGGGCGGAAGGTGCCGTCGTCGTTCTTGGGGGCTTCCTCGCGGGCGATGGACCAGCTCGTGATGCCGTGGGTCTCGGAGCGGGTGGAGTCGAGGGTGAGGGTGCCGGCGTAGCCGCCGCCGGAGGCCTTGCGGAGTTCGCCGGCGGTGTCCTTCTCGATGCGGAGGGTGATGCGGCCGATCTGGCCGGGGGCGGGCTGGGTGCGGGCTTCGGCGCGGAGGTAGGTGCCGCGGATCATGCGCTTCTTCGCGATGGACCCGATGGCGTAGCCGCTGGTGCGGGCCTCGGTCGACTTGGGGAGGTGGTCGATGGTGATGACGCAGGAGCCCGCGTCGGCTGGTCGGGTGCAGAGGAGCCGCATGACGCCGGAGATCTCGTCGCCGTCGTTGGTGTTGGCGCCGAGCATCGGGATGGCCTCGCCGATGGAGTCGATGAGGACGACGTCGGGGGCGTGGCGGACGACGTCGTCGATGGCGGCGCGGAGCTCGGGGCCGTCTTCGGGCTGGTAGTAGCGGAAGCGGGTGGGGTCGGCGATGTGCTCGAGGCGGGCGCCGAGGAGGAGGAGTCGGGCGGCGGTGTGGTTGGGGCCGTTGTGGTCGACGTCGACCATGGCGGCGGTGTCGCCGGCGTTGAGGGCTTCGACGATGGCGGCTTGGGCGAGCCAGGTCTTGCCGCACTCGGGGTCGCCGAAGATGCCGTTGACCTTGCCGGCATAGAAGAGGGCGGCGCCGTCGACGCGGCGGCAGACGGTGGGCGGGGCGACGACGGGCGGGGAGCCGCCGTTGACCCAGGAGAGGTCGATGAGGCCGGTGCCGTTGTGGGTGGCGGGGCCCCAGCGGGTGACGATCTGCTCGAGCTCTTCGTAGGCGGTCTCGACCTGCATGGTGACGCTGGAGGGGTCGCCGGTGCGGGCGAGCTGGAGGAAGCGTTGGCCGATGGTCGCGACGCCGCGGAGGCGGGCGGTGTCGCGGACGATGGTGGCGTAGTGGCCGGCGTTCGCGGGGATGGCGCAGGCCTGCATGAGGTCGTGGAGGTAGGTGGCGCCGCCGATGCGTTGGATGTCGCCGGTGCGGATGAGGTGGTCGGCGACGAGGACGGCGTCGACGGTGCGGCCGGTGTCGGCGAGGTCGTGGACGGCGTGCCAGACGGTGGCGTGTTCGGGCCAGTAGAAGTCGGCGGCGGTGAGCTCGTCGCGGAGTTCGGGGATGCGGTTGGGTTCGAGGAGGAGGGCTCCGAGCACGGCGCGTTCGGCGTCGCGGGACGCGACGGGTCGTCGGTCGTCGAACGGCTTGTCGTAGTCAGGGTCGAAGGGCGGCTCGTCGTCCCTGGTGGGGTGGTCGACGGCGTGGAGGTGGTGACGGGGTGGGGTTCCGTCGGCGCTCACGGTGTCGGGGGCTCCTTCGCCTGGTGGTGGTCGGGGTGGTGGTCGGGGAAGGGGGTGGTGCCTGGCCCGGGGCAGGTACGCCTCGCCGGGGGATCGGACGGCGTCGTGGGCGTCCTTCGAGCGGATGACGGCGCTCGTTGACCCCGGGCCAGGTGGTCTCAGGGGGCGTCGGGGTGGTTGTCCTGCTCGTCGGGGTCGTCGCCCTCGCCGTCCTCGCCCTCGGGGTCCTCCGGCTCGGCATTGTCGCCGGCGTTGCCCGTCGTGAAGGGGTCCTCGAGCGCGCTTCGGTCGGCGTGCACCGCGGCGCCCTCGATCTGGCCGCAGCGGTCGCAGACCGGGCCGTGCTCGGAGTCGTCGATCGAGAGGGTCGAGGAGAGGTACGGGTGGGGCTCGTGGCGGGCGCCGGCCTCGACGACGGCGGCGAGGTCGGGCTCGACCGACTGACCGTTGTCGTAGTTGAGGGTCGGGGCCTCGCCGTCGGCGAGGCGACGCTCGTAGTTGAAGGAGCGGGCGAGGTTGCGCAGGTGGTCCTCGGTCATCGAGTCGGGCGCCGGCTCGATGGTGAGGATGGACAGGGAGACGGCCTCGTCGCCGCCGCGCTTCTCAGAGCGGGACTCGGAGATGAGCTCGACGACGGCGAGGATCTTGTGGCCGAGGGTGTCGTGGCAGCGCTTGGCCAGTTCCTCGGTGATGCCGGTGTTGCTGGTGCCCTTGGCGGCGATCTTGGCGGTGGTGGTCATGCGGGTGGTGCTCCTTCGGTGGGTGGTGAGGGCGGGTGCTTGGTGGGTCAGAACGGGGGCTCGTCGGTGGCTGGCGCCGTGTCCCAGCCCGACGCGGCCGCGGGCTCGCGCTGCTGGGGCGGTGTGGACGGTCGGCCCGGCTGGTTGGTGCGGGCCGGGGTGGGGACCTTGGCGACGGTGGGGAACTTCAGCTCGAGCGACTTGCCCTTGGCACCGTCGCGGGTGTCGTACTCACGTTCGTAGAGGCGGCCGGTGGCAAGGACGCGGTCGCCGCGGGTGAGGCCGAGTTCCATGGTGGCTTCGGCGTCGCGCTCCCAGATGGAGACGTTGACGAAGATCTGCTCGAGGTTCTCGAAGGTGCCGTCGTCGAGGCGGCGGGAGTCGTTGGCGGCGACGCGCATCGAGCAGACGGGCTTCCCGCTGGGGGTGAAGCGGAGCTCGGGGTCGGCGGTGAGGCGACCGTCGATGGTGATGGTGGGCAGCAAGGGGTGTTCCTCTCGGGTCAGGCGGGCTGTGCGGTGTTGTCGAGCTGGGGAGCGTGGGCGGCGGCGAACTTCTCGACGAGGGCGCGCGCGGGGAGTCCGCGGTGCATTGCGGGGAGGTGGCCGGCGGCGATGGCCCAGAGCTTGATCTCGGCGGCGGTGGTGTCGAGTTCGGCGATGCGCTGCTTGAGGGTCTTCGCGTTGTCGGCGCCCTGGCGGGCCTTCGCAGGTCGGCGGTCGATGCCGGCTTCGGTCATCACGGACTGGACGACCTTGTGCCCGATCCCCAGGCGCTGGCCCACCTCGATCTGGGTGAGGTTCTCGTCGACGTAGAGCTGGCGGACCTGCTCGACCAGGTCGGCCGAGCGGGGGATGGGGGCGCCGCGTCGCGGGATGCCGTGCTCCTCGAGGAGCCGGCTTATGGTCGGAGCGCTGCAGGCGTGGGTCGCGGCGATCTCGCCGGTGGTCTGGCCGGCCCGGTACGCGGCGATGATCTGGTCGGCGGGGAGCACTATCCGGTCGGGGCCGGAGCGACGCTGCAGGGTCGCCGGCGTCGGCCGGGGCGCCGCGGCGTCGACAGGAGGCGTCACCGGCGCGGCCGGGGTGAGCTCGGCGAGGAGGTGGAGCGCCTCCAGTGCCGCGACGACCGCCGTACGCGCGGCTGCGACGGCGGGGTGCGGGTGGCTGGCCGTCGAGCGCAGGAGCTGCCCGGCGTGATCGACCTGGGCGTCGAGGATCTGACTGGCGGTCGGGCGGGCGGTCGGGGTGGCGGGCGGCGGTTGACGATTCTCGACCGGCTTGGAGGGGCCGCCGGCGACGACAGGGCGCGTCTCCTGCGCCGCCGGCGGGTTCTTCCCCTGGGTGGTGGAGGAACCAGCGCCGGGAGCCCTGCCCGGTGTGCGGCCGCGGTCCGGCACGTCGCTGGTCGATGTCGCTCGCGGTGCGCTACTCCGCGTCGTGGGCTTGCCCTGCTTCCCCTCCGTGGGCAGCTTGCGGGGGCCCGACGGCGCGGTGGCCGACGTCGGGCTGGGAGTCGGCCGCGCCGGCTTCCGCTGCGGCTTGGTCGTCGTGGCGGCGGCCGCGGTGGCAGGGGTAGGCGCGGTCTTCGCTGCGGCGCGCTGCTCTTTCTCGGCCGCGGCGCGGCGAGCGGCGGCCTCGGCGCGCGTGATGGCGGCGCGGGCGCACTGGGGGCAGCGCTGGTCGGTGTCGAGCTCGCGGCCGGTGCGCTTGCAGTCGACGCACCAGGGCTTGTGGGCGGCGCGGATGGTGCTGGTGTCGCGGGGGAGGTCGACCGGCGGCAGCTCGCTGTAGACGTTGCCGGTGGTGGCGTTGCCGAGGATCCGCACCATCAGGCCACCGCCTGACCGTGGAGGCTCGCGCGGAGCCGCGTGCCGATCCACTCCCCGACCTGCGGGGAGACGGCGTTGCCGAAGCCGTCGACCTGGTTGCGGGCCGATCCCCAGACCTTGAAGGTGCCGCGGTGCTCGCCGAAGTCGACGTCGAACCCGCAGGCGCGGCCGATCTCGTGCTCGCGCATCATGCGGAAGTAGCAGTCCTCGAGCTGGAGGTCGGCGAGCGCTTCGTGCCAGCGGGCGTTGAGCAGCGCCGTGGTGTCGCGGGAGGTGAGGGTGCCGAGGGGGTCGGTAGTGGGGTGCGCCGCGGTCTCGGTTCCGTCCGAGCCGTTCTGCTTGTACCAGCCGGAGAACAGGAGGCCCTGCTGGTTGGCGGATCCGACGACGGTGCCGAGGGCCTCGTCGAGCGGGTGCGCGCGGTACTTCGCCTCGTCGATCGACCCGTTGTTCTGGATCCTGCCGGCAGCGGTCATCAGGCCGGGGATCTGCTCGGCGGTGACGGTCGGCATCGCCTCGGCGTGCGTGGTGGGGACGGTGTTCTGCCGGAAGGGCAGGACTCCGGAGGAGAGGACTCCGAGGCCGCCCGAGCCGGCGCCGCCCACCACGGTCTCCATCGGCTCGCCGGTGCCGCGCGAGGTGGCGTTGGTGCGGTTCGGAAGCACTCGTGCCGAGATGAGCGCCAGGGTCTCCGACCCGCCCTGGGTCGGCAGCGGATCGGCGGCGCCCCGAGGCGCACCCTGGAAGTTGTCGACCGCCAGGGCGAGCGACGGCGTCAGCAAGGCCTGCGTGTTCGTGCCCGTCTGGGTGGGGATCGGCTCGGACAGATCGCGCGTGCGGCAGGTCGAGCCGGGGTGCTCGAAGGTGTTGCCGGCGGCGGCCATGAGCGCACCGGTCGAGAGGACCGCGGTCTCCTGCTGGGACGTCTGGGTGGCCGTGGGCTGCCACGGGTGGCGCTCGGAGCCGCGCTGCGCCTTGGCTGGCATCAGGACGGCCGGGAACTCACTGAACCGCTGGCGGCAGCGCTCGGCACGGGCGAGCGTTGCGCGCGCGAGGGGTGCCTCGTAGACCTCCCCGGTCTTCCTGTCCTTGATCGTCTTCAGCTTCATCTCGCCGATGCGGGTGCCGAGGTCGCTCAGGTCGAGCGACCGCAGCGCGTACCCGCTCGGCGGGACGATCTGGTGGCGGCAGCGCGGGCAGCGGTAGTCGTACTGCTTGCCGTACTCGACGCGCCCGGATGCAGGTACGCCGGTACGCCAGGTCCAGCGGGCTTCAACGACGGTCTCGCAGCTCCAGCACCACGTCTCCGGCCGGTGCTCGAGGTCGGGCGTCGGGATCCGCTTGTCCCAGGCCACGAAGTAGAGCCGGTCGCGACTCTGGTCGACCCCGAAGAACCGGCTGTTGAGGTAGAGCTCCCGGCAGGAGTAGCCGAGCTTCTCGATCTCGCGCTTCCACCAGCGGTATGTCGTGCCGTCCCCGATCTTCGGCTTGTTCGGCAGCGCGTTGCCCCAGGCAGTGAGCTCGGTGGTGCACTCGACGAGGATCATCAGCGGGTGGTGTTCGGCGGCGTAGTGGAGCACGCAGTTCGCCGTCGCGCGGTCGCGCTCAGAGCGGGTGACGGCGGCCTCGTACTCCTCGTCGACGACGTCGAAGAGCGTTCCGCCCGTGGCGTACGCCCGCTTGCTGTTCGACTGGCTGTGGTTCTTGCAGGAGACGCCGGCGACGAGGAGGTCGGCTGCTGGGAGCTGGCGGACGTCGTGGTAGTCGGACGACTCTCGGTTGACGAGGTCGGCGATCCAGTGCTCCACCTCGGGGTGGTTGGCCTCGTGGACCTGGACCTTGTACTCGTTGTGGTTGGCGGCGGTGATCGCGGTGAAGCCAGCAGCGATGACGCCCAGGGTGAGGCCGCCGAAGCCTGAGAACATGTCGACGCAGGTGTACTCGTCGTGGCGGAACCTCCGGCGGCGAACGGGTGGTCGGTGCGTCGCGACACGGTGGGGGGCGGGGCGGCGGGACATCAGAACAGCGCTCCCTCGGCCTGGGCCGGCTCGCCAGCCGCCGGAGCGACCGACGCGGCCGGCTTGGGCCGCGGGTCGGCGAGCGGCGCGACGACGATCCGTACGCCGGCCGCAGCGTCGGCCCAGCGGTCTTCGGCGACGAGGCGCGCGACCCGGGCGTCGTCGCGGATCGCGGCAGCGTCAGTGAGGGCGTCGAGGATCGCGCGGGTGAGCTTGTCGATGTCCGGAGCGGTCGACTTCCAGTACGGCGCCGAGGGCTTGAGCACGCCGGCGTTGCGGCCGGTGCCGTAGTGAGCGGCGGGCCGGGTGTGGAAGAACGCGAGGGAGATCTCGATCGGCCCGTCGAGGGTCTGCCAGCCGGTCGCGACCATGGTCTCCGCGACGGTGCCCGAGACCTCGGCGCGCCAGGGCCGGAGCTTCCTGTCGTTGGAGTCGCGGACGCCGTGGCCGAAGCGGTTGGCGACCTTGGAGCCCTGCTGGACAGGGGTGCCGATCACGCTGACGACGAGGCTGGTCATCGGGGTGGGTCCTTCCGGTCGAGCCAGACGATGAGGGGGAGGGCGGTGCCGAGGACGGCGGCAGCGCGGCCGGCGACGATGACGAACTCGTTCACGGAGCCACCGACCGGGCGTCGCCGACGGGCGCGTGCACCCCGAGCTCGTGCCACACCGGGTGGCAGCCGTCGTCGGCGAACTCGGGCTCGCCGGCGAGGATCCGCAGGACCTCCGTCCGCATCGCCTCGGCGCCGTCGCGGAAGACCGGGCGGTCGATCGCGGTGACCTGGAGGTCCTCGACCTGGGCGACGACGCGGTCGACGGCGGGCACGGCGATAGTGCGGGCGGCGGTACGGCGGGCGCTGAACCAGAGGCGCTTCATCGAGCCACCCCCAGGGCGCGTGCGGCCTGCTCGACCAGGTTCCAGCGCTGGTGGTCGCCACCGTGGCGGTCGGGGTGGACGGACGCTCGCGCGGATCGCCACGCCTTCTGTACGGCCTCGGACTGTGGGTCGCCCTCGAGGCGGAAGCCGGTCAGGTCGTAGACGACCCGGAGAGCCTCGGCGCGCCCCATCGTCGCGGCCGCCGGCATCGCCGTGCCGCCCCCGATCGCCTTGAAGCCCTGGTACTGCTGACCGGTGTCGGTCGCGCCGTACCGGTCGACGGCGCGCAGCGACTGCAGCGTGAGCGCGACGGCGCGCACGTTGTGCTGCCAGTCGACGCCCTGCCAGGTGTACGGCGCGACGAAGGTGTCGCAGCGGTAGAGCATCGGGCCGTGCTTCGACTCGAACGCGACCACGACGCCCGGGCTCGACGCCTCCCGGGCGTTTGTGCGCAGCGTGCCGTCGAGCCGGAGATCCTGCTCGCGGACGTCGACCTCGATGACCAGCTGGCGGCCGTCGAGGTGGGCGACCTCGTCGAGCAGCAGTTGCTCGGTCTCCTTCCACTTCGCAGTGAACCGCGTGCCGGTGCGCTGAGAGTTCGGGCGCAGCCACGTCCGGTCGGAGAGCGGGCGGACGGTGTACTTCATCGGGTGCTCCTCTCGTGGGGCAAGGGGGACGGCTCGAGCGGCATGTGGCCGTTGTGCGCGAGGTGCCACTGCCGGCGCACTGAGCGGACGAGCTCCATGTGCGCCTTGCCGCGATTGCCCGCGATCAGCAGCTCGACGGCGACACGGACGCCGACCTCGCGCTGCGCGTCGATCGCGGCCTGGGTGATCTCGTCGTCGGACTCGGTGGTGTCGATCGGTACGACGACCAACGGCCGATCGAGACGTCGAGCCAGGGCGCTCATGCCGGCACCGTTTGGCCGGAGTAGTGACGCTGCAGACCGAGATAGGTCGGCCAGCCGGGGTCAACGCCGTCGTGCTCGATGCCCTTCTTGTCGAAGTACTCCCGCAGCCCGTCCGCCTGCTGCCGGCGCCACTTCACCTGCTCGGCGTGCAGCGCCGGGAGCGTCATGCCGGGGAACTTCCTGATGTGCTTGGCCATCAGCCTGGGAAAGATCCGCGCTGCGGCGATCGCGTCGGCCGTCGCGTCGTGCTCACCGGCGTGCACGACGCCGTAGTGCTCGCACACCTGAGCGAGCTTCCGCCCGCCCTTGCGGTAGGGGTCGGCGAACTTGTCGAGCACGAAGATGTCGACGATCGGCGTGACCTTGCCCATCCCCAGGCGGTCGAGCAGGGTCGGCTGGCCGCGGCGCATGTTCTCGGCCTCGAGGAGCGTCATGTCGTACGCCGCGTTGAACGCGACCACCGGCATGCCCTGACCGAGCCAGCGGGCGATGCGGCCGGAGATCTCGAACAGCATCTGCTCGGGCGTGTGGGTGGCGTTGGCGGCGGCGTGCTCTCGGGTGATGCCGTGGATCTCGCTGGCCTCGACGGGGATGTCGATGCCGGGGTCGACGAGGTAGGTCGCGGTGACGGGGCGCTGGCCGGGGTGCAGCTCGACGAGGGCGGCCTGGACGATGCGCTCGTTGAGGGGGTCGACGCCGGTGGACTCGGTGTCGAAGGCGAGGACGGGGAAGCCCGCCCACTTCGCGGCGGCGCTCACGCCGCGTGGCCCGTCTGGAGCTGGGTCAGGTAGTGCTGCAGCTCGGCCGCCGAGGCGGAGTCACACGTCAGCCCGCCCATGACCTGCGCGAAGTGGTCCTGCACGTCGGGCAGCGTCATGCCCTGCTGCCCAGCCTCGGTGACGATGCGCTGCCAGATCACGTCGGCGTCCGGGCCCGGGTCGGCGACCGGCGCGTCGTCGCCGACGACCTCGGCCTCGACGGCGCCGTCCTCGTCGACGGCCTGCTCAACGGGCGCGACGGCGGCCGCGGGGTCGGGGAGCTCGGCCGCGCGCTTCACCAGGTGCTCGTTGAGGCCCTGGGTCATGTGTCCGGCGGCGTTCGCCTGCCGCCAGAGCTCGCGGATCTGCTCGGCGTTGGTCGCCTCGGCGGCGAGCGCGACGTAGTCCGGGCCCGCCGCTGCGAGCGCCGGCGCGCTGGTGACCGGACCACCCGCGAGCGCCGGGGCGGCGACGCGCCCGTGCCCGGCCATGAGCTGCGCCGGCGTCACGTCGATCTCGATGATGGGGACCATGTAGTGCCGGGTCTCGGGCTGGCCCGTGCGTTCGTTGCGGCCCACGGACGTGCGCTGCTCGAGGGCGAGCCAGCCGTTGACGTAGCCGCCGGCCTGGGCGAGGAACTCGGCCACGTCGGGGAGTTCCAGGGCGGCGTTCCAGCCGTGGGTCTCCACGCGCCACACGCCGATGCCCTCGACGTCGCGCAGGACGACGTTGAGGCGGGTGGTGGGCTTCTTCAGGGCCTCGATGTGCTGGGGGTCGTCGGGGTCGCAGGGCTCGTCGGTGAGGACGTTGTGCTGGCCGTCGCAGCGGTGCTGGCAGCCGGCGCGGGACCAGGTCTCGTACCACTGGGTGACGGGCTGCGGCGGGACCATGATGGGGAGGCGGGCCGAGGCAGTGACGACTTCCCACTGCGGGGAGCCGCCGGGCGGGGTCCACTCGGCGACGTCGCCGCCGTAGAGCTCGGCGACCTTCTCGAGGAGCGGCTTGGACGCGGAGGTGAGGCGGAAGCGGTCGAGCTTGACGGGCTTGACGCCCTCGGAGCCGTCGCGGCGGGTGAAGGCCTGCTTCTGGCCGAGGCGGATGCGGCCAAGCTCGCGGGCGCGCTTCTGGATGTCGAGGATGGGCATGGTTCAGTCCTTCGGTCGTTCGGTCTGGGTGTGGCCGCAGCGCGAGCAGACGAACTCGTCGCGGGCCGGGGCGAACCCGATCTCCGGGTACTTGCAGTTGGGGCAGGCGGCGTCACAGGCGATCCGCACCTCGGGGATCGCGCGATGACGGGCGGCTTCCTGCGGCTCGACGTGCTCCCACTCGGCGTCGGACCAGCGCTGCTCGCCGACGGCGATGGAGATCGCGATCTGGCCCTGACACTGCGCGCAGACGCTGGTGCGGGTCTCGGTCCTGGGCTGAGCGGTCATCACGCCACCGCCTCGGCCGGGGGAGCGGGCGGCACGAGTGCCTTGCCGATCACCGGCTCGTCGGCCTTCGCCGACGCGATCCGCGACGACCACTCGTCGACCATCTGCGCGTGCCGGAAGTACCGGTACTCCAGCTCGCCGCACCGGGCCGGGTAGAGCCGGTAGCCCTCCGGGCGCAGGTGCAGCACGACGCCGACCTCGGCCGTCGCGGGCATCGGAGCCTTCGAGCCGTCGCGCAGCCAGCAGACCTTGCCCTGCCGGTACGCCGACATCTGCAGCCCGGCCTCGGGGTAGACGCCGTGCACGTGCCCGGAACCGAGGATCTTCGGGTGCGGTGCACTGCCGTCGGCCGGCACGATCCAGTCGCCGCCGGTCTTCGTGTCGCCCATCAGGTCGCCCGCCGGGTCGACGTCCCAGCCCGCCGCGCGCAGGGCGTCGCCGATCCGGCCATCGGCACCGATGAGGTAGTCGAGCGTGCCGGCCCAGCCGTGCTCAGGGTTCGCGACGACCATCTCGGACGCCGTCCACCGCGGCTGCCACTCGTCCTCGAACCGGAGGAAGTGCTCGAGGAACGGCGCGAGCTCGGGTCCGTTGATCGCCCACTCGGTCTCGCCGACCCGGATCACCCGGGGGAGCGGCGTGCCGAGGAGTCGGGACTCGATGACCTTGTGGACCAGGCCGCCGACCTCGGCGCGCTCGTCCTTCTTCCGGGTGTGCGCCCGGGTGATCCACCGGCGCAGCTCGGCGAGCTGCTCAGGGTTGCGCGACGCCGCGACCAGCGCGGGCAGGTTCTCGATCGCCGAGTCGGCGACCATGTTCCCGGCCCAGTGGATCAGCGCGGGCTTCGGCACCCCGCCGCCGAGGATGGTGGTGACCGAGCGCAGCCGGTCGCCGGTGGTGTGGTCGGCGTAGTAGCCGTTGCCCTGCCGGGCGGGGATCGGTCCGCGGTCCTTCTTCTTCGGCTGCTTGCGGTGGTCCATCGGCCGGCCCTCGACAGCGGGCGGGTTGATGGTGTCGATGAGCAGCGGCCCGTCGAGAGCCATGTCGGTGGGGTCGCTCATGCTGCGGCCCTCCCGCTCGTGCCGAGGCAGTAGCAGCCGTCCGCGGCCACGGTGACGGCGTCGTGGTGGCAGCCGGTCTCGGCCAGCTCGGCCGCGACCTGCTCGATCAGCTGGACGGCGGCCGAGGGGCACAGCTCGTTGCACTCGACGCCGGCGGGAGCCCCGCAGTCGGGGCACGCCCACGCCAGCTCGACGGTGGCGATCGCGGTCAGCATCGGCCCCACCGGTCCTCGTCGGCCCGGCAGTACACGCAGTGGTGCGCCGCGCAGCCGGGGCAGTACTGCCGACCGTCGTGGCTGCAGACGTCGCGCTCGAGGCCGTCGCACTGGTCGATGCAGCCGCACAGGACCTCGCCACAGCCGCCGCAGTCCTCGTGGTCGGTCGGGAGCAGCGCGACGGGCAGGTCGGCGAGAACCTCGTCGGACCAGGCGCCGAGGGTGAGCTCGAGCGCGAGGTTGGTGAACTCCTCGCGGAGCGCGGGGTGCGGGGTGTGGACGACGGACAGCTCGGGGTGCGGCCGGGCGGTCACGCCGACGGCCTCGGCGATCGCGAGCAAGTCGTCGTCCCACTCGGGGTTCACGTTCGAGGTGCTCATCGGCCGACCTCCGCGGCGATGGTGACCAGCTCCTGCATCGCGGTCTCGCGGTCGTTGGCGCCGGAGTTGGGCAGGAGCGTCGCTCCGTTCCAGGTGCGGCCGGAGAGCCAGCGGACGCGGATCAGGTCGTTGGTCCACTTGGTGAGGTACGGCTCGTTCGGCTGCTCGGCGAGGTCGGCCGCGAGGCGGTCGGCGTACCGGAGCAGCGCGCGGCGGACGAGGACGGCGTCCTCGAGGCCGATCGGGTCGAGGGCCTGCAGGGCGGGCTGGTCGGCGATCTTGGACTCGACGGCCGGCCAGGAGCCGGCCGGGGCGTGCAGGTTGCACCAGAGGGTGAACCCGGCCGGGTTCCAGGGATCGCGCTGGTCCCACGCCTCGGAGTAGGTCTGAGCGGTGGCCCGGCGCGGGCACTTTGAGCACGTCGCGGTGGTCATCGGCTGCTCACCGCCTTGAGGCCGGCGCCGCGGATGCCGAACCGCATCCACTCGACGATGACGCGCACGCCGGTGTTGGGCAGACGGCCCTCGACGCGGTGCACGGTGAGCCCGTGCTCGCGGCGCTGCTCGATGACGTCGTCGACGCCGGCGCCGAGCGAGGCGATCCAGACCGCGGCGTCGTCGCCGGCGATGTGGAACTCGAGGTAGCCGTGCTCGATCTCGATGGAGCCGGGCTCGGGGAGGTGGTGGGTGGCGATGTGGTCGGCGAGCGCGTGGAGGGCGTGGGCGACGACACCGGCGCGCTGGCTGGTGGTGCTGTTGGTGGTGGTCTCGGTCATGAGACGATCCCTTCGTTGGTTCGAGACCCCTGGCGCGGCTTCCGACGGCGAGCGCTGGGGGCTCTCGGCTTTTCTGGTCAGGCAGTGCGGGTGTTGGCCTCGATGAACGCGTCGAGGTCCTCGGGGTAGACGCGGGTCTTGGGCCTGGCGCCGGAGACCTTGATCTCGACGGCGCGGAGCTTCCCGGCGGCGATGAGCCGGTAGACGTGGTGCCGAGAGCAGTCCAGCCGCTCCGCTGCTCGCTGCACGGAGATCACACGGAGGCCGTGGTCCTTCGCGGGCTCGCCGTTCGTCACGGAGAGCCGCGTGGTCATGCCGGAATCCCGTCTGCCGCCTTCACGCGCGGCCGACGCGACGAGACGGACTGTCCAGTATCACTGGACAGTCGCGGGACGAAAAGATCGTCGACGCCTACGCCGAAGAACCTCGCGATCCGCGCGGCGCGCTCCGGGGTGACGGTCGTGATCTCGCCTCGGAGGATGCGCGTCACGTAGGAGTGCGACGAGTAGCCGACAGCCTGCGCGAGCGCGCGGGCTGAGACGTCCTGGATGGCCATCAGCTTCAGGATCCGCTTCGGGTCGATCACTCGCATGAAGATCTCCGGGGGTCGTTGGATCGGCTTAGTCACTGTAGGTCCTCTCGGGTCTATGTGTCCACTGACACTGGACAAAGCGTCGATCACTTGTGCCCGCCTGTCAAGAGATTGCATCGTTGTAGTTCCGCAGGTCGCCGCTGACCTGCGGAAACTCGGCGAAAATGCGCGGGTAGCGTTGTGCCCGGGTGGCCGCAAATGACATGAGCCCGCACAGTTCGACAAGCGGCTCTGGACGCCCCGATGGTGGGCGCATGACGAAACGACCGAGAGGACCACCAGGGCGATGGGCCGGCTGTTCGACATGATCGAGGCGCACCGGGACGCCCAGCCCTACCCACCGTCGTACTCCCGCATTGCCGAGGAGCTCGGGGTATCACGGCAGACGCTACTCAACTGGCGGAGCCCAACGCGGCTGATCGCAAAAGAGCATCTCGTCGCGCTCAGCGAGGTGACGAAGGTCCCGTACCAGCGCGTCCTGGACGCGCTGCTCGAGGACATCGGTTACCTCCAAGCTGACGACGTGCCCGCAGCAGCCCGGAAGGGATCGCCGCGGCTGCGAGAGTTGCGACGCCAGCAGGACGAGGCCGGTCAGGCGCCGGACCCTGAAGGTCCCGAGGGGGGCGCATGAGCCGGCGAAGTCTCATGGCGTTGATCGCGGGGACCGTGCTCGCGATCGTGGTCACCGCATCGATCGCGCTCGCCCTGACGGGGCGGGACTCGGACGACGATCCTCGCGCTGAGGATCTCCCCACTTCGGGGGACACGGCCGACCCCACGGACGCGCCGACAACTCCCACTGGTCCGCCATCCTTCAAAGTCGGCGAGACGATGACGGCCCAAGAAGTCACGCTGACCGTCTCGAAGGTAGAAGCCGTCGACCTCGGTCGGCAGGGGAGTCCGGGGTTCCGCGAGACGGTCGAGAGTTTCGTTCGCGTCTGCACGCCAGATGACGCCCTCACTCCGTGGGAGGCGGACACTCTCGACTTTGTCGCTGTGACGAGGGACGGGCTCGTCATCCCGGTCGACACCACGCTGAGCGGGGTGCGCTCGCCGTTGCTGCCGTACGGCCCAGTGCCAGCGGGACGCTGCGTGCAGGGTTGGGTTCAGATCGGCATGGACTCCGGGCAGGCGAGGACCGTGACGGCTGTCGAGTTCCAGCCCAACGCGGGCGAGACGGCGGCGACATGGACGTTGAGCCGGTCTCTTCGCCTGGGCCGGCCGGACTACCTCGGCTAGAGGCGCGCCAGAGCCTTCTGTCGGACCCTCTACCTAGGGTCCGTCGGCATGTACGACCCGTGGGACGACTTCGAGCCGCACCGGCTCAACGGCTGGACGGTCAAGTGGCGACCGCTCACCGACCAGCCCGAGGAGCGGCTGGGCCTGACGACCTGGCTGGACCGGACGATGCATCTCGACCCCGACCAGGAGAACCGGCAAGAACGGGTCACCGTCACCCACGAGGTCGTCCACATCGAGCGCGGCCCGGCGCCCGACGGTCACGAAGACCGCGAGGAGCGGATCGTCGATGACCTCACGGCCCGCCGGCTCATCAGCCTTGAGGCGCTGGCTGAGGCGATGGTCTGGGCGTACGACGTCGACGAGGTGGCGTTCGTCCTGTGGGTCGACGAGCCGAGCGTCCGGGTCCGACTGCAGGGGCTCACGCCGGAGGAGGGCCGCTACATCCAGGAGGTCGTCGACGCGGCAGAAGCACGGTTCCCCGAGGACGTGTACGACGACGTCGCGTGGAGCGAGATCGGGATCGCCTGGAATGGAGACATCGAGCGAGGAGAGGAGGCGGGCTAGTGGCCAGCATTGATCGGCTGCCGTCCGGGAAGTGGCGCGCGACGGTCGTCACCCCCATCAAGCAGCCCAACGGCCGGTTCCGCCGCGTCACGAAGACCGACCCGCTGAAGGCGGTCGTCGAGCACTGGGCGAAGCGCACCGAGGCGGCGATCGCCACGGGCACCTGGATCGCGCCCGAGAACGCAGCGACGACGCTGGGGGAGTACCGCGCGGTGTGGCGGAAGACGAAGGTCGCCGATTCGAGCTCGATCGAGAAGAACGACAGCCACTGGCGGGTCCACATCGAGCCTGTCTGGGCCGGCCACCCCCTCGGGCTCATCGTGCGCCCCGACCTGAAGTCCTGGGTGAAGCAGCTCGCGACTGAGCAGTGCCGCCGGTGCCACGCGAGCCCCGGCATCGGCGCCGACGGGCTGCTCAAGGTCCACAAGACCTCGCTCACCGGCGCGGCGCTGCTGCGCGCCCAGCGCCGCGAGGAGCCGACGGTGCGGCGCTGCTCCGGCAGCGGCATCGAGCCCGGCCT
This sequence comes from Pimelobacter simplex, assembly GCF_024662235.1. Lineage (GTDB taxonomy): Bacteria > Actinomycetota > Actinomycetes > Propionibacteriales > Nocardioidaceae > Nocardioides. The sequence continues at coordinate 2,191,479 of NZ_CP096276.1, read as the reverse complement.
GGGCGCCTGGACGATCCAGGGGATCGTCTCCCACCTCTCGGGTCTGCTCACCTCCGCCGTCGAGGACGGCCTGATCCCCGCGAACCCCGCCCTCCGGCTGAACCTGCCGCCGGCTCGGCCCAAGCCGATCTTCTTCTGGCATAGCTGGGAGGCCGAGAAGATCATCCTCGAGCTCGAGGAGCCGTACGCCCTGGCTGTCGATCTCGACATGCATGTTGGCTACCGGCCGGGCGAGCTGTTCGGTCTCACGCGCCGCTACGTCGACGTCCACACGTGGCAGATCTACGTGCACGGCGTCGCGACGCGCACCGGCTGGCGGCCGTACGCGAAGTCGACGAGGTCCCACCGGGCGACCCCGATCCCGAAGCGCCTGCGCGAGCGTGTGGCCGAGCACGTCGAGGACCTTGGCCCGGACGACCTGCTGTTCCCGGCGCCTGGTGGCGGAGTGTGGGACGACCGGAACTTCGCCCGCAGGATCTTCACGCCGGCCATCAAGCGGGCCGGGGTGAAGCTCGGCACGCCGTACGACATGCGGCACACCGCGGCGTCCTGGCTGGTCCAGAAGGGCGTCGACCTCAAGCGAGTCCAGGACCTGCTCGGGCACGAGAAGTACTCCACGACGCTGCGGTACGCGCACCTGAAGCCGGGAGCGTTTGATGAGGTCCTCGACGCCTGGGGGGACTGATAGTCGGATTGGCCGTCCTCACCACGTCCTCACGGAGGCCGCAGGCCCGCGGCCGGCGCAACGACGAAGAAGACCCCCTGACTCGCGTTTCCGCTGGTCAGAGGGCCTTCGTGATGCTGGTGGGCGATACTGGGTTTGAACCAGTGACCTCTTCCGTGTCAAGGAAGCGCGCTACCGCTGCGCCAATCGCCCTTGTGGAGTTGTACTTTCGAGGTGGGTACGGGATTTGAACCCGTGTACACGGATTTGCAGTCCGTTGCCTCGCCTCTCGGCCAACCCACCGCGGTGGCCCTACACACTGGCCTGGTCAGGCAGTGGGTCTGACCACTCCGAGCGGACGACGAGGCTCGAACTCGCGACCTCAACCTTGGCAAGGTTGCGCTCTACCAACTGAGCTACGTCCGCATCGCACTGCTTCGAGGCCCTTTCGGACCGCTCTGCGGTGCGGTTGAGAACATTAGCCGATCCCCAGGTGCGTGCCAAAACGGGGGGTGCCTTCGGGATGTCGCGGGGGTGTCGGGGGTGCCGGAACGGGCCTCGATCGGGGCTCTCGGCGGCCCTCCTAGGCTGGTCCCATGCGTGCGTGGATCAACGGCCGGCTCCTCTCCGACCCCACGGCTCCGGCGGTGCCGGTGACCGACCATGGGCTGACCGTGGGGGACGCGGTCTTCGAGGCGGTCAAGGTGGTCGACGGGCAGCCGTTCGCGCTGCAGCGCCACCTCGACCGGCTGGAGCGGTCGGCTGAGGGGCTGGGCCTGGTGGGCCTCCACCTCGACGACGTACGACGCGGCGTGGGCGCCGTGCTCGCCGAGGAGCACCTGCCCCTGGGCCGGCTCCGGATCACGGTCACCGGGGGCAACGCCCCGCTGGGCAGCGGCCGGGGGACCGACCCACTGACGGTGATCGTGGTGGCGAGCCCGATGGCCGCGGCGCCCGAGACGACATCGGTGATCACCGTGCCCTGGCCGCGCAACGAGCGGGCGGCACTGGCCGGGCTCAAGACGACGTCGTACGCCGAGAACGTGGTCGCGCTCGCCGCGGCGCAGCGGGCCGGTGCGACCGAGGCGGTCTTCGCGAACCTCGCCGGGCACCTGTGCGAGGGCACGGGCACCAACGTCTTCTACGTCATCGACGGCGAGGTGCGCACACCGACGCTGGCCAGTGGCTGCCTCGCCGGGGTGACCCGGGCGCTGGTCGTCGAGTGGTTCGGGGCGCGGGAGGTCGACGAGCCGATCGAGGTCGCGGCGGGCGCCGACGAGATCTTCCTGGCCTCGACCACGCGCGACGTCCAGGGCGTGCACCGGTGGGACGACCGCGACCTGCCCGCGCCGGGGCCGGTGACCCGCGCTGCGGCTGCCGTGTGGCGCGAGCGCGAGCCCGGGATCATCGGGTTCGATCGCTGATGGTGAGCGCGACGCCCTCGCCGAGCCGGTAGGGGTTCGTCGCGAGGAGGGCGCCGAGCACGCGCCGCATGCGCGAGATCTCGGCCCGCACGGTCACCTGGTGCTCGGCGTCGCCGTAGAGCCGCCGGCTGAGCTGGCCGGCGGTCATCCCGGCCGGTCCGGCCTCGGCGATCGCGGTGAGCAGCTCGGCGTGGCGCGGGGTGAGCGCCACGCGCCAGGGGGAGTCGTCGCCGCGGACCTCGAGCGTCGCGGGGCCGGCGCCCAGGTGGAGCACGGCGGTCAGGACGGGGCCTGAGGCGGAGGGCCGGATCAGCCAGCCGCCGCGCAGCCGCTCGGGCAGGCACACCCCCAGCCCCGGTACGGCGAGCGCCCGGTCGGGCTGCGGCGCCTCGACCCGGTCGCGCACCGCGACGCCCTGGTGTGCGGCGACCCAGCCGTGGTCGTCGACCACGAGCAGGGGACCGTTGGCGCCCGACAGCAGCGGCTCCGCCGTCCGGCGCAGCTGCTCGAGGCGCTCGTCGTGGTGGCGCCACAGCCGGGCCTCGGCGAGCCGCACCGACGCCGTCACCAGCGCCTCGATCGCCGGGTGCAGGGTGAGCGCCGGGCCGCTGACGTCGACGATGCCGAGCAGTGAGCCGTCGATGGGGTCGTGGATGGGGGAGGCCGTGCAGTACCAGGGCACCTGGGCGTTCTCGAAGTGCTCGGCCGAGAACAGCTGCACCGGCGCGGCCTCCTCGAGCGCGGTGCCGATCGCGTTGGTCCCGACGGCGCCCTCGGTCCACAGCGCGCCCTCGGTGAAGCCCAGGCCGTCGGCCTGGCGGCGGACCCGCGGCGAGCCGCTGCGCCACAGCACGATGCCGTCGGCGTCGGTCACCACGACGAGGTAGTTCGAGGCGTCGGCGGCCGAGAGCAGCAGCTCGCGGATCTCGTCGATCACCAGCGCCAGCCGCGACGTACGACGGCGCTCGTCGACGTCCGCCGGCGTCAGCGGGTCGCGGCCGTTGCGCCCGTCGGGGTCGATGCCGAGCCCCAGGACCCGGCTCCACGAGCGCGCCACGACGGCCCGCGGCCGCTCGGGCGGCGCGGTGCCGGAGAGCACCGCGTCGTGGATCCGGACCAGGTCGCGGGCCCGCAGCGCGAGGTCGTGCGTGGCCATGTCCCCACAGTAGGTCGCGCGATGTGACCGGGGCCACATGCAACAACGTGCAACGGTTCCGGGGAGGGGGCCCGCGGCGGTCGACTTCTCGGCATGACCCAGCTCGACGACCGGCCCGTCACCGCGGCCGCCACCACCGAAGCCCCCGACCCGGCGACCGCGTGGTTCGCCGCGTTCGAGGACGCCCTGACCGCCCGCGACGTCGACCGCGCCGCCGGCCTGTTCGCCGCGACCAGCTTCTGGCGCGACCTGATCGCCTTCACCTGGAACCTGACCACGGTCGAGAACCCCGACGGTGTCGCCGACCTGCTCACGAGCACGCTCGACCGGGTCGACCCCCGCGGCTTCCGGCTCACCGAGCCGGCCGACACCGCGGACGGCGTCACCACCGCCTGGTTCGAGTTCGAGACCTCCGTCGGGCGCGGGCGGGGGCTGGTCCGGATCGTCGACGAGGACGGCCCGAAGGCCTGGACCTTCCTGACCACGCTCTTCGAGCTCACCGGGCACGAGGAGCCGCGCGGCGTACGCCGCCCGATGGGTGCCGAGCACGGCGCGACCAAGGAGCGGGTCACCTGGCTGGAGAAGCGCGAGGCCGAGGAGGCCGCGCTCGGTGTCGACGCGCAGCCCTACGTGCTCGTCGTCGGCGGCGGCCAGGGCGGCATCGCGCTCGGCGCGCGGCTGCGCCAGCTCGGCGTACCGGCGCTGGTGATCGACAAGCACCCGCGCCCCGGCGACCAGTGGCGCAACCGCTACAAGTCGCTGTGCCTGCACGACCCGGTCTGGTACGACCACCTGCCGTACCTGAAGTTCCCGGACAACTGGCCGGTCTTCGCGCCCAAGGACAAGGTCGGCGACTGGCTGGAGTTCTACACCCGGGTGATGGAGGTGCCCTACTGGTCGAGCACGGTCGCGACCGGCGCCGCCTACGACGAGGCGAGCGGCGAGTGGACCGTGCACCTCGAGCGCGAGGGCAAGCCGCTCGTGCTCAAGCCGACGCACCTGGTGATGGCGACCGGCATGTCCGGCAAGCCCAACATCCCCGTCGTACCGGGCGCGGACGTCTTCCAGGGCGAGCAGCACCACTCCTCGCAGCACCCCGGCCCCGACGCGTACGCCGGCAAGCGCGTCGTGGTCGTCGGCAGCAACAACTCGGCCTTCGACATCTGCGGCGCGCTGTGGGAGTCCGGCGCCGACGTCACGATGGTCCAGCGCTCGTCGACCCACATCGTCAAGAGCGACACCCTGATGGACATCGGCCTCGGCGACCTCTACTCGGAGCGTGCCGTCGAGGCGGGGATGACCACCGAGAAGGCGGACCTCGTCTTCGCCTCGCTGCCCTACCGGATCATGCACGAGTTCCAGGTGCCGCTCTACGACCGGATGCGCGAGCGCGACCGGGACTTCTACGACCGGATGAGCGCCGCCGGCTTCGACCTCGACTGGGGTGACGACGGCTCGGGCCTCTTCATGAAGTACCTGCGCCGGGGCTCCGGCTACTACATCGACGTCGGTGCCGCCGAGCTCGTCGCGAGCGGTGACGTCAAGCTCGCCAAGGGTCAGGTCGACCACCTGACCGAGACGTCCGTCGTCCTGGCGGACGGGACCGAGCTGCCGGCCGACCTCGTCGTCTACGCGACCGGCTACGGCTCGATGAACGGCTGGGCCGCCGACCTGATCAGCCAGGAGGTCGCCGACCGGGTCGGCAAGGTCTGGGGCCTCGGCTCCGACACCACCAAGGACCCCGGTCCGTGGGAGGGCGAGCAGCGCAACATGTGGAAGCCGACCCAGCAGGAGAACCTCTGGTTCCACGGCGGCAACCTGCACCAGTCGCGGCACTACTCGCTCTACCTGGCGCTCCAGCTCAAGGCCCGTCACGCCGGCATCGCGACGCCCGTGCACCGGTTGCAGGAGGTGCACCACCGGGGGTGATCCGCCAGCTGTCGTCCCCGGATCGACGTCTTGCGAACAGGCGCCCGAGTGACCTGTTGACAATCCGCTTCTCGCGGCCTCAACTGTGTGTGCCCATCTACAGATGGGAACACAAGAACGACCACACACACTCGGGGGTCTGCAGGATGAGGAAGTTGCTGTTCGGAGGTGTTGCGGCCGTCGTCGCGGCGACGTTGGTGCCGGTGTCCGGTACGGCCGACGGTGCGCGCGCCGTGGAGAACGAGGCCACGGCCGACAATGTGGTGGGCACCGTGCTCACCGACATCGGGGGCGTGCTCCAGGCCGTCGCCGGTGCCGAGGTCAAGATCTGGTGGGTGCCGGATGAGCTCTCCGGCGACATCGGTGCCGACCTGCCGGTACAGAGCATCGGAACCGTGCTCACCAGCAGCGACGGGTCCTACACCCTGCCGCTGAAGTCGACGGTGCAGATGCAGCAGGCCGCGCGGGCCAACGGCGGCTACCTCAACCTGGAGATCGGGGTGGTCTCGGACCAGCTGGGCAAGCTCGAGTCCACCACGGTCGTCCGCAAGCTCAACGCGCTCGGCCAGTGGGCGCTGCCCGACCTGGGCAACGACGACACCGACATCGATGGCACCGGCGACCCGAACGACCCCGAGGGTGGGGACGACGCGCCCGACGCACTCGTGGCGCCGTCGAGCGCCGACCCCGAGGTCGAGAATCCCCAGGCGCAGCCGGACTTCGTGCTGTCCGCCGATTCGCCGGACACGCCGGACGACGCCGCGACGTCGAGCAGTCGGGCGGGCCTGGCGGCCGAGACGCCGGTGTACACGCCGTGCAGCTATGTCGTCGACGCGCGCCCGGTCCGTACGGTCAACGTGATCGAGTTCCACAACGCGAGCAACAGTGATGCCCGGTGGACCTACGGCGAGTCCGCCGACTCCGACATCGAGGGTGCGATCGACTACGCCGGTGACGGCGGCTGGTCGATCCACGGCTCCCGCCACGTCGGCAACTCCGACAGCGCCTCGGTCTACCGCTCCTACAGCGGGGGCAAGAAGGCCAACAACTTCGGCACGACGACCTTCAAGTTCATCGAGGGGCACTACAAGCCGCTCGGCCTGGGCAAGTGGTGCGAGGGCACGACGATCCCGCCGAACACGAAGACGAAGAACGCCGGAACCTGGTATGGCGGTGTCGGCTCCAACAACGGACCGGGCTCGGAGTTCATCGGCTGCCTGAAGAAGCCGCAGTCCGACCACCGCAACTCCATCGCCAAGTTCGGCGGCTTCACCCGCTCGACGAAGAGGGCCGCGAAGATCACCGGCGCAGTCAATGTCGGCCCGATCAAGGTGGGTGCGCAGAGCGGCTTCTCGGCGAACCTCGACGTGCGTTGGGACGCCCTCCGCGGGCCGATCTGGCTCTGCGGCACCAACTACGAACCGAAGACCGCGGGTGTCATCCACGCCCAGAACAAGTAGCCGGGGCCGACGCGTGGCAGGTACCCGCCTGGTCCGGTCGGTCATCGTCGCAGCGCTGTGCCTGCTCGCTCTCCTCGGCGCGTGCAGCGACAGAGCGGCGACGATGGCTGGCCCGGTCCGTTTCGATGCCCCCGACGACGTCGACCAGTGGGCGTTCATGAGGGCGGACGCCGGACGCCAGGTGGTGTTCGGCATCCTCGGCCTCACCAACCACGGCGACCGACCCGCCACCCTCGTCGGCGCCGATCTCACCGGCCCCTCCGACGAGGTCGTCGACGATGGTGCCCGGCTGACCCAGGTGCTGGTGCGCGACGTCTCCGCCGACGACGACTACGTCGCCGCGGGGCCGTGGCCCTACGAGCACTACGGCGATGACGCCGTCCCGCTCGAGGGCTACGAGCTGGCGCCCGCGGCCACCGTGGAGGTGCTCTTCGTGCTCGCCGTCGACGAGGTGGGCCACTGGTTCTGGCCGCGCACGGAGGTGCACTACACCGTCGACGGCCTCGACCTCGCCGACCGCACCTCGACCGGCTTCCTGATCTGCCCGCCCGGCGTCGACCGGTCCTGCGACCCGCCGCGCTGAAAGGCCGTCGACGATCCGCGACGACGCGCGACTGACCAGGCGAGCACCCCGGATGCGCGGCGTGCGCAAGAGATGCGTTAGAGTCTCCGACCGCGGTTCCTTCGGGTGCCGCTCCGGGCGATTGGCGCAGTGGTAGCGCGCTTCGTTCACACCGAAGAGGTCACTGGTTCGAACCCAGTATCGCCCACAGACCGGAAAACAGCCCCCGACCTGCACAGGAGCAGGATCGGGGGCTGTTGCGATTTCGGGACCGTTGCTACGAGAGTGCTATCGCGGACCGAGGCGCCTGGGAGGAGCTGCGGCCGCGGGATCAGGGACGCCGCGCGCGCACGCCCGGCGCGAAGTGGCCGCCGGCACTGCCGCTGGCGGCTGTCATCTAGGTTGTCCGCGCATGGACTTCGATTACCTCACCCCTCGACAGGCCGCCGAAGCGGTGCCACTCGGCACCGCGGACTGGTACCGCGAGCAGCTCACGAGAGGCCGGTTGTTGGGCTACCGCGTCAACGGCCGCTGGTACACCACGCGCGACGACATCGAGGACATGGTTCGTGCAGCAGTCAACCGGCCGGCACGGGCTCGCCCCCGGCGCCGCCGCGCCGCTGGCCTCGGCCCGGGCGAGGGTCTCACTTGAGCCTGGACGTCTACGACGGCGTCGTCCGCGACGACTGAGCCGAGCGCCGAGTCGGCGGCCGTGATCGATCTGAGCTTGCGGCGTGCGGCCAGGACTGGCGCTGCGGGCTGAGCGCGGCCGGAGTGAGCCATCGCTAGGCCGGCCCCAGCCGCTCGGGCTCCTCCAGGCCGCGCCGGCGCCAGTGGACGTCATTCAGCACGTAGTCGATCGTGCTGCTCGACTGAAGTTGAGAGAACCATGCCGAACGGTCGGCGGCCGGAACCTCGACGACAGGCAACTGGCCCTTCACCCTGCGGCCCTGCACGAGGTGGAGGCGATGGCCCTCCGAGCCGTTGGCCTTGACAGCGGGAATCGGCGGCCACGTCTTGGAGCCGTTGCCGTCCTCGATCTGGTCGAGGTCGAGGGTCAAGACCACCCGGTGCACTGGGATCTTCGTGTTCTCGTTCTGGATCATCAGGTGCAGGCCGGTGATCAGGGTCCCGTCGGTGCTCATGCTCGATGGCCGGAACCGGACCCTGCGGGCCTCGCGCAGCTCGAGCTCGCGGCGGTCGGCGGCGGCCATCCGCTCGCGTCGGCGCTCATCGGCACGGTCGTGTTCGTCGGACCTCCACGCGATGATCGCGAAGACGACAGCGAAGAGGCCGCCAAGAGATCCGAACCAGGTGCCGATCGCCTCGACGGCCTGCCAGTGGATTCGGCACCCGCCGGTACCGCCGGCGCAGGCCGTGGCGGCACTCCCGATCCACGCACCGAAGGTCAGGCCAGCGACGAGTCCGACCGCGACCCAGAAGATCTTGGTCCGGTGCGCTACCCAGAAGGCGAAGCGCTCGCGCGGGTCGTCGACGCTCTCGGTGTCGCTCATCGGTCGACGCGGACGCTGAGGAGCGTCTCGCCCTCGGGTATCGCGGCGTGGACTTCGGCCATGCCGGCGTCGTAGTCGTCGTTCTCGACGGTCCAGTGGAAGGGCTCTGCGTCGAGGTCGCCGGTCTTGCGGCGGGAGGCGTGGATCTGCACGGCACTAGTATCGCCGATTCGAACATGTGTTCTACTCTGCGGCCATGCGAGGCGACCAGGAGCGACCGCGGCGGTACCCGCCCACGCCCTACCCGCCACGCACCGAGGAGACCGCCCGGTACCGCGACGGCTGGGACCGCGGCTGGGAGCTCGCGATCTCGCGCACCCGCACCGTGGCGTACGACGCCGACCTCGAACCCGGCCCCTACCGCCGGGGGTTCCGCGACGGCGCGACCGCGCGCTGGGCCCGCGAGGAGAAGCTGCGGCGCCTGGACCAGAAGGCGCGAGCCCGGGAGCAGGCCGAGGCCCGCGCAGCGCTGCCCGACGAGGCGCCGTGGTGAGCGGCCAGCGGCACGTGTGGGTTAGGGAGAAGTTCGGCCCCCGCCACTTCCCCGGCCTCCTCCTCGCCTGGCGCAGCAACCAGCACCGCGAGTGGGAGGCGTTCGTGACCTGGGACAACCAGAGCACCACGGCCGGCCAACTCCAGACCGACTGGGTTCCAGCGGAACGGCTACGGCCGGCCAGCGACGGAGTGCCGCGGTTCGGCACCGGCTACGACCCACCCCGCGGCGAGGCCGAACAGGCTGCTCCGATTTCGAGCCGTCCGGATCCGCCGATTCGGTAGATTCGGTCCATGCCGACACCCGAAGAGCTAAAGCGAGCGGTCCTGGTCCTCACGACTGACAACGCCCTCGGCTACCAGGTCGAGAGCGTGTTCGGCGTCGTGCGTGGGATCGCGGCCGTCGCTGGCAAGCCCGCCGGGAACAAGACCGCAGACGCGTACGACGAGGCGCTCGAGGCCCTGCGCGAGTACGCCTACGAGGCCGGCTGCAACGCCGTCATCGGCGTGCGGCAGTCCGCATGCGGTGCGAGCGCGGGCGGCATCTTGGGCGACGCCGTCAGCCTCGTGCTGTCGGGTACCGCGGTCACGATCAGCGAGCGCCGGACGGTGGAACCGGGCGACCTCGGGTAGCGCCAGACCCAACGCCGAAAGCCGCCCGCCTCCCCAGGTTGGGGATGACGGGCGGCGGTCCGGACGGGCGTCCGGTGTTGGGCTGTTCGGGTGCGACCGGGGCTGGTGGTCGCTACGGTCCCGGTCATGACGGTGAGGATCGTGTCGGTCGTTGGGATCGGCGTCGCGGGTTGGCTACTGCTGGCGGCCTACGGGTTCGGGGCCTTCGCGCTCGCGGCCGTGGTTGCGGTGCTGGCCGGGGTCGCTGTGGCATTCACGCCGACACGCAGCTAGCAGCCCGCCCGGGTCAGGCGGTCGCGTCGGTGTTGCTGACGGCGGTGCTGAAGCCGAGGAGGCCGAGGAAGTAGCCGGCGAACTCGAGCCAGTCGCCCTCGGATGCCTTGTAGGCGGCCAGGGCGAGGGCGATCAGGGCCAGCAGGGCGTAGACGCGGCGTCGGTGCCGGGCGGGGACGATGTCGTTGAGCGGGTTGCTCACGGGTGCTCCTTCGGGGTGGGCCAGAGGGTGAGGTAGGTGGCGGGGTGGTCCCCGCCGACGTCGCGGTGGGTGAGGCCGGCGGCGGGTAGCCAGGGGCGGAGGGCGAAGCCGTCGATGCCGTGCATGTGGATCTGGCGGCGGGGCATCGCGTCCTTGATGGCAGCCTTGAGTCGGTTCCAGTCGGCGCCGATGTCGTGGACGGCGAGGCTGCGGACCAGGCGCATCCAGACCGCCCACCACGGGGACCAGTTCCGCTTCGGCGGGCCGTGGGCGGCGGCGACCTTGTGGCGCCAGCGGAAGCGGGTGCCGGGGTCGATCTTGAGGACGGCGACCACGACGTATCGGTCGTTCATCTGGCGGGCGCGGCGGCCGCGGAGCCAGGCGGTGACGCCGAGGCGGAGGTGCCAGCGCTTGATGTAGCCGCGGGAGCGGCGGATCGCGACGGCGCATCCGGCCTTGGCCCAGGTCGAGGTGTCCTGGGCGACGTCCCAGCCGGGGCCGAGGAGGTCGGCGACGTCGATGTTGGCGACCTCGCACATGGTGACGACGTCGGCGTGCTCGACGGCGGCGAGGATGATGCGCTCGGTCTTCCCGGCCGAGGCGGTGGCGCCCTGGCCGTTGACCTGGCCGCGGACCAGCGGTCGGGGCCGCGCGAGGCCGCGGAGGAAGCGTCGGCGGAGCCAGCGGCGGCGGTCGCGGCTCACGAGAGGATTACCGCGCGCTGGGAGGGGTTGGCGGCGAGGATGCGCCGGCCGCGGGGCGTCTTCATCAGGCGACGGGCCTCGCGCTCGCAGACGGTGATGTTCTGGACGATCTCGAAGTGCATCTCGTCCTTGCGGCCGTGGTAGTCGCCGCCCCAGCGGATGACGCCGCGCATCTTGCGGAGCTTCGCGTGTAGGGCATCGACGGCAGTCCGGCGGCGGAAGATGCCGGTGCGGACCTTGCCGAGCGGGTGGGCCATGGCGTTGAGGTCCATGGCTGTCGCGCTGTAGTGATTCGACGGGGTGATCGCGTTGCGGATGGCCCGGACGGCGTGGCCCCAGTCGTCGAGGACGCGACCGAAGACGGGCTCGATCTTCTCGGCGTACCAGAGCGCGAGGTAGGCGAGCAGGAAGCCGGCGGACCCGTTGCGCAAGCGCAGGGTGAAGGTGCCTGTGCGCGCGGGGATGACCCACGTGTGGAGGCGCTGGTCGCCGTACTCGAGGAGGGGCCAGCGGTTCTGCGAGGTGGTCACGGGTTGCCTCCTGGGGGCAGTTGCGCCGCGGGGGCGCAGATGAGGTTGATGGAGCCGTCAGCCCCGACGGTGAGGCCGCGGAGGTACTCGCCCTCGGGGCAGGCGTAGGTGCCGGGCTGGGCGGTGCCGGGAGTGCCAGGTGGACCGGCCGGGCCTTCGGGACCGCGATCGCCCTGGGGGCCGCGCTCGCCGGCAGGTCCGGGCGGACCGGCGCCACCGTCGGCACCGGTCGTTCCCGGGACTCCGGACGCGCCAGTCGTGCCTGCGGCGCCTTGGTCGCCCTTGGGCCCTTGGGGGCCGCGGGGCCCAGGCTCGCCCTGGGGGCCACGGAGACCGGGAAGGCCCGGCAGACCAGGCAAGCCCTGGACGGCGTCTGGGAGCGTGATCGGGGTGCAGTCAGCGGCGTTCTCGCAGCGACGCTGCAGTTCGTCGAGCGCCGCCTGCTGGGTGCCGATGACCGCGTTGGTGTCGGCGAGCTGCTCTCGGAGGTCCGCTCGGTCCTGGGTGGAGGTCTCGACGCGCTCTTGAAGGTTGTCGATCTCGTGGAGGCCGTACGCGAGGCCGACTCCGAGAGCGATGGCGGCCAGCGCAGCGGCGGCCCACCGGACGCGGCCGGTCACGATCCGCTCCGGCTGATGACGAGGTTGGCGATGAACAGCGCGATCGGGATGAGGATTGTGACGAGGATCCACTTCTGGTTCGCGATCAGCTTGTCGAGGGCGAGCTGTTGGCTCTTGTCGCCAGCCTCACGGGCGCGCTGCTCGTCGACCAGCGCCATGCGGCGGGCGTCGCGCTCGGCCGCGATGTCGTCGGCCAGGTCCTTGAGCTTGTCGTCCACCCGCCGTTGCTCGGCGTTGAACGCCTCGGTGGTGACCAGCCTGTCGAGCCGCTTGTCGAGGCGGTCGAACCCGGCCTGCTGGTTCACGTCGATCTTGTCGAGACGCTCGTCGAGGCGCTGCTGGAGCTGCCAGGGACCGGGCTCCTGGCTCATCAGCCCACCGCCGAGGTCGAGGTCATCTGGACGGCCTCCCAGGCCACCTTGACGGTGGCGGTCGCTGTGGCGCTGTTGCCGGTGTAGATGTAGACCGAGGCGCCGTTGACGGTGGCGTTGATGACGCGCGGTACGAAGGTCTGTGAGCCGCCGGGGGCGTCTTGGATGGTGGCCTGGACCTTGGGTGGCACGGTGAACCGGCCGGCCGGGAAGAGGATCGCGGTGTTCCCAACGGCGGCCGCTGAGAGGGTCACTATGGCCTCGCCGATCGCGACGGCGAAGGGCGTCATGCCGCTGCCGGCGCTGGCCCTCGTCGATGCGTCGACCGCGAGGTTTCCGACCTGCTCGAGGACGGAGTTTTCGTCGCGCGCAGCACGGCCCACCGGGTTGGCCTGGAGCTGGTCGTCGGCCCAGTCGTAGTCGGTCTCGGCGAGTACGACGTCGGTGTTCTGCGCTAGGCCGCGGGCGTCGGGTACGCCGAGGAGGCGGACGGTGTCGCCGGCCCTGACTAGGGCGAGGTCGGCGATGGCGCCGCCTGGGGTGGTGACCTGGCCGGCGGTCAGGGTCAGCCCGTTGGTCCAGCCGGAGCGGCCTTGGAGCTTGTTCCACTCGTCTTGGGCGATCGCGGTGGCCTGGGCCACGGTCTTGAGGCCGCGGTCGGTGATGTCGGCGGTCCTCTTCATCCGCGCTGGTCCGGAGGTCGGGTAGGAGACGGTGGCGCGGCGGCCGGTGGTGGCGTCGATGTAGCGGACGTAGATGCGGTCGACCCGCTCTTCAGCGGCGGAGCCGAGCACTCCTGAGCCAGGGATCACGTGCCAGGTGGGCTTGGTCTCATCGACTGGGGACATGAGGACCTGACGCTGCTCGTTGACGACCCAGCGGGTGCCGACACCGGCTTCCTGTGCGGCGGCGTCGAGGATCGAGGAGATCGACACCAGGCCGCCGGTGCCATCGGCTTGGCCGACAGCGGTGGCTCCGAGATCGCCGACGCGCGTCCAGCCTGCGAGGCCACCGTCAGCGATCGCGGCGTCGACCACGACGTTCGGGACGGTGGATGCGACGCCCAGGGAGGTGAGTCCGGGGTTGGTCTCGGCGTCGCGGCATGCCCCGATGGCGACGAACTCGCCGGCGTCCCAGTTGGGCTCTTCGAGGGACCCGGCCCAGACGCAGACAGGGCCGAGGAAGATCTCGACCGCGGCGCCGTAGACGAGGGCGGGGTGGCGCCAGTTCGGGACGATGGGGATCGTCCAAGACGCCTGCCAGGAGCCGTTGGTGCGGGTCGAGTGCTTCAGCTCGCCCCAGGTGAAGGGCACGATCGTGGACAGCCAGAACGCGGCGCCGTTGGCGGTGATGCGGACCTCGGGGCGCGTGGTGGTCCGGCGGCTCATCAGGTCCAGCTCGTCTGCACGTGGGAGTGGCCGCGGGGGTAGAACTCGATCTCGGACTGGCTGGCCACAGAGGTGGAGGTCACCGTGTAGATCTGCATCGCGCCGGGCGTGAACCGGTGGGCGCCGAACGATAGGCACTTCCAGTCGATGCAGACCGGGTTGGTGCCCTTGGTGCCGGTGCCTCCGTAGACCGATGGGCGGGCAGCGCCGAGCTCGGGGGAACGGATCTCGATCCAGGTCAGGGAGTCGGAGTCACCTAGCCAGGTGAGCACGCCGTCGTGGAGTCCGAAGAGCCATGCCTCGTCCAGGAGCAAGGAACCGGGGCCGATGCTGGTCATGTTGATGCTGATCTCGACCATCTGGTCGGCTTCGGCTCGCACGACCGGGAGCGAGAGCAGGGCGAGGTTGAAGATCCGGTAGGCGCCACCGGTGCCGGCTGGGGTAGTCGTCCCGCTGACCACCACTGAGGAACCCACTGTGGTTGCGCCGGCCGCGGACACGATGCGTGCGGACCATCCCACCACGGCGGTCGGGGTGACGTTGCCGCGTGCCATCAGCGCGTAGGTGCCCTCGGTGAGCAGTCGTGCCGGGATTCGGTACACCGTCGACGGGCTGCCTGAGAGTGACTCGCGGGCTCCCGAGACCATCGTGGCATCCGCGGTGACCGTCGGCCCAGACACGCGGTAAGGCCGCAGTGCAGGACGCCAGTCGGTGTTGCTCGAGGTGTGGACCAGGATGTCGGTGCCGAGCGCGGCCGGCGTGGGGGTGGTGGCGTCGAAGAGCCGGATCGCTGCCTGCGTCCGCGCCGAACCGCGCACCGTCACGGCCCGGGACCGCTGACGGTTGGTTCCCGCCCCGGGGATGGTGTCGGTTCGCGCGACGTGGTGGATCCGCAGTCGAGCGGTGGCCACGACGCCGCCGCTCAACAGCTCGGCGTAGAACCGCATCAGCGTCAGCGTCGCGCCCGGCTGGAAGTAGACGTCGGTCGCACCCGAGACCAGCGATGACGGCGCGGTGGCCACCAGCGCCGCACTCCCAGTGTTGGTGGTGGCGCTGAGCGCGAGTGGCAGCGTCGTGGCGGTCGCGGTGTCGACGAGCTGGGCCGTGACCCGCAGATAGGGGGTGGCTCCCATCGACACCGAGCCCGTGCGGGTCATGTCGAAGTAGCTGCGTCCGTTCTTGACCCCGGACGGCCCGGCTTCGACGTACCCGCCAGCGGTGGCCACGGTCGTGTTGAGCGCCGACCAGCCGGTGGTTGAAGTACAGGCGTCGATGTCGACGGTGGTGGGGCTCGGCGGCGGCAGAGGGATCGCTGGCACGACAACCCGGTTCGCTGTCCGCGCGAACGGAAGGCAGGTCAGGGTGAGGGTGTAGTACCGGTACTCGCGCAGCTGCTCCTCAAGGTCCCAGCCCTGGGAGTTGTCACGCTCAAGCGAGGCCGCCACGACATCGAAGACGTTGGTCGCCGATCCGGACGCAGGAGGAGTCCACAACAGCGGCGCCTTCGAGTCTGCCTGAAGCTGCGCCATCAGCACCGCCTCGGCCTCTGCCAGCGCCGGACCCGCGGTCGCCGACGGTGCCGAGATCCGCAGCCGAATCGGGCACTCGCGGTTGTCCCATCCCTCGATCACCGCGAGCGACCCGTCGGTCAGCAGCGACTTCACGACCTGCACCAGCGCCTTCGGGTTGTCGAAGTGGCTGTCCTCCGCCATCGCCTGCACCAGATACCCCGCCGCAGGAGGGGCGGTCTCGGGGTGCACGAACTCCAACGCTCCCCAGGTGATCTCGGACTGCTGGCTCATCAGGGCCTCTTCCTGTTGCGGGCCGAGTCGCCAGAACCTCGCCGGCGGGCCTGGCGGTCTTCCTTGTGCTCGGCCTTGATGGCCTTCTCGATCCCGTCGAGCTTGTTCTCGATCCGCTTCACCCGGGCATCGGCGTCGGCCTTCTCGCGGCCGTACGCCGCGTTCGCGGCCGCGGTGCCGGCGGTCGATGCGACCTTGGCGCGCTGCTCGTACCGGGTGCGGTAGCCGGTGAGCTCGGCGCGGGTGCCGGCGGCGAAGTTCGCGATGGTCTCCTCATCCGCGGTCGCGAGAAGCGCGTCGAGCGCGGGGCCGGTGAGCCCCTTGGCCCTGAGCGCGGCGATGTTGGCGTTGAGCCGGTTCCCGCGGGCCGTGTCGGCGTCGAGCTGTGCGTTGGCGTCGGCGATCGACCCGCCGCGGGTCCACACGTCGGTCTCGCCGAAGAGGTCGGAGGTGATCTTCCCGGCCACGGCGTCACGGAGCGTGCCCATCGTCGACACGATGGCGTCGCGGGCTGCCTTCTCGTCGTCGAGCGTCTTCTTCGTGGCCTTGAGGGCCCGGTTCAGGCCCTTGAGGCCCTTGCCGAAGTCGACGACCTCGATCGCGACCTGCGGGAGCAGCGACTTGTTCAGCGCCGGCGGGAACGGCGACCAGGGCGGGACGGCGGTTCCCCAGCCGCCGACCATCCCGCCGCCGGCGAACCCTGGGAGGTGGCCGTAGCGGTTGGCGAGCAGATCCCAGTCGCGCTTGACGATCTCGCGGGGAAGGACGACCTCGCCGCGGTGCACGATGCCGGCGGGCTCGTACTTCCCACCGTCGCCGGTGTAGCCGCCCGACCAGTAGGGCGTGGACGGGTCGCCGTCACGGCCGCCGCCGGCCTGCAGGGCCGCGCCGTTGAGCCGGTTGACCATGTAGTTGAGCCGGACCGTCTTGTCCTTAATGCCGGCCATCTCGGACTTGACCTGCCGCAGCAGGTCGATCGCCCGCTGACCGCCGTTGATCGTGACGTCCACAGCACGCTTCTCGGGGATCGCGAGGAGCTGGTTCGCGAGCCGTCGAGCCTGCTGGATCGGGACGCCCATCGCGGTGGCGGTCTCGATGAACGCCCGGCGGGCGCCGCGGTACTTCTGCTCGACTGCGCCCGCGGAGGCGCCGTTCTGCACCATCGCGTCGCGCTGGTTCGCCCAGGCGCCGGCGAGCTGCTCGAGCGCGGACCGGTTCTCCAGCGCGGCCTTGGTGGAGCCGTTGATCCCCGCGTTGTTGCCCTTGGCCTGCTCGGTGGCGGACTTGAGCGCCTGGCGCCACCGGGTCTCGGCGCTGAAGGCGCCCATCGCGGCCTGGGTACGGGCCTCGATCGCGGCGACGGACGCGAGCAGCTCGGACGCGGAGACGCCAGCGGCGTTCGCGGTGGCCAGCAGGTCGGCGGTGTAGCCCTGCTCGGTGAGTGCGGCCGTGGCCATCTTGTTGCGGAGGTTCTCGACGGCCTCGGCGGCCTTGTCGTAGTCCTTCTGCGCCTTCTGGGCCTCCCCGGAGGGTCCCTTGATGACGTCGGCGGTGGTGATGTCCTGCCCCTGCGCGCGGGCGAGGGCAACGCCGGTGCCGACGGTCTGCGAGCGGGAGGACTTCTCGTCGCGGAGGTACTTGTCGCGGGTCTTCTTCGCGGCCGCGAGACCGGCCTCTGCGGTCGCGAGGTCACCGAGGCTCGCGGCCGCGGTGGTGGTCTTGAGAGCTTCCTCGAATGCGCCCTTGCTGTCGCCTGCCGCCTTGGCCAGGTCGATCAGGAGCCCGATCCCGCCGCCGACCGCCGCACCCCAGGGGCCAGCGATGGTGCCCATCATGGCCAGGGAGGCGGTGTTGGCGAACTTGAACGAGTCGGCCACGCCGGTGGTAGCCAGCGCGAGTCCGCCCACGAGGGCGGTGCCCTTCCCCATCGACCGCAGGGTGCTGGAGGTGCGCTGCGCGGCAGAGGAGGTCCGCGATAGCCCAGACAGCATGACTGACTGGGCGCGCGACACCTTGCCGTACTCGCGGCTCATCGACCGCAGGTCGCCCGTGAGCACGGCAAGCCCACCGCGCGCCTGTCGTACGCCGGCGCGGGTGCCGCCAAAGATCCCGCCCGCCGCCATGGCGTCGCCCACCGCTGATGCACCGGTGAGCCGCGTCTGGAGCGCGGCGGTGACCTGCAGGGACCGGTTGTAGAGCGCGAGGGCCGCGACACCGGCCAGGATCGGTGTCCCGAGGTCGCTGTCGGCGATGGTCGAGATCGCGTCTGCGAAGGTCTCGATGATCTTCAGCGAAGGCCCGCCGAGCGGGGCGATGGCCTGGACGATCTGCACGACCGCGTTCCCCACGGCGCCGAGGGTGTCGGCGACCCGCGGGCCGTTGGTGCGGATGTAGTCGACGAACTCCTGGAATCCCTCGGTGGCTGTCAGCCCGTCGGCCCACTCCGCGAAGCTCCGCGCCGCGTCCAGCAGCCACGACGAGAACGACGCGTTGAGGGGACCGAACGCCATCCAGAGCTCGCCGAGCCCCTTGGCGACGTTGCCCAGGATCCGGCCGAGCTGGTCGAGGGACCTGGGTGCCTCACGGGCGACGAAGCTGCGGAAGTCGGCCCATCCCGGGCCGGCGAACGCCGCCGCGCCCTCCGCGACCAGGTTCCCCCCGACGCGCCCGATGGTCTCGAAGAGGTACGCCACCTGGGGAGCGATCTGCTCGAGCGAGGTCAGCGACTCGGTGAGCCCGGGGAACCAGCCTCGTGCAGCCGCATCGCGGATGTCGCCGAGGACGGGGCGGATCTCCTGGAACCGGGTGACGAACGCCTGTGCGTCGGGTCCGATCTTGGCCATCGCGACGCGGGCCTTCTCCAGGTTGTCCGCGGTCGGCTCCAGCGCGGCGGTGTTGACGGCCTTGAGGGCGTCTCCGACCCCCTGGGCTGCGACGATGAGGGACCCCAGGCCGAGGACGGCGAACCCGGCCTGGGACGCGAGGCCCGCCAGCCCGGGGATCGCGACCGCACCGATCGGCGCCAGCGAGGGGCCGAGGACTGCCACGAGGTCGGCGATGATCCGGAGCCGGCCGGTCAGCTGGTTGATGCTGGTGCCCGACCGCTGGGCCGACCGGCCGAGGCCGTCGACCTCGCCGCGGACCCGGCCGACACCGGCGCTCGCCTTGGTCGAGGTCTTCCCGAGGCCGTCGACGTCGCGCTGGGTCTTGTTGACCGACCGGGCGGACGTGACCGCCGAGCCCGACAGGGAGTTGAGGGATCGGTCGAGGGTCTCCGCCGCGGCGGCGGCCTGGAGCATCTCGCGGGTGAAGTGGTCCTCGACCTCGAGCCGCACAGCTTCCCGGCGAACAGCCACGACAGACCTCCTCGGCGGGTGGGGCGGGGATATCCGCCGAGCGGGATGGAAGAGCGGGCACCTGCGCCCGGCGATCAGCCGCCGGCGCCGGCCTCAGGCTGGCCGCCAGGAGAGGGCGGGATCGGTGACGCGTCGCGCTCGGTGGTGAACGTGTCCCACGGGGTGAGGTCCTCGCGAGCGACGCCGAAGTTGACGCCGTGGGAGTGGTGGAACGGGAACTCGGTCGTCCGCTTCGTGTTCCACGACGTGAACGTGCCGTCGTGGTACGGCGCCTTCTCATGCAGGTCGGCGTACGCGTCTTCGGCGGCCCTGACCTCCATCGAGGCGTAACAGATGCGCCGGTAGGAGTACCAGGACCGGTCCGGGTCGGAGCACTCCGCGATGGGGTTGCCGCAGTCCGGGCAGGTGGTCCTCTGGCGTTGGTTGTCGAGGATCCAGAGGTCCCGCTCCCGAGGGCCGAGCCGGTCGAACTGGGCCAACGTCAGGCCCAGCGAACGAGCAATCCTCAGGTCTCGTCGGACCTCGGCACGCTGGGCGAGAACCGCGTTGCTTTTGGGTCGTTGACACCCGCGGTGTTCAGCATGAACGCCGTCACCCACAGGGTCTCGAACTGGCCCATCGAGAGCCGCTTGATCCGACGACTCAGGCCGACAAGCTCGATGTCACCGGCCTTGAGCACAGTCCGGTGCTCGTCGTCCTCAGGGTCGACCCACATCAGGAGAGCCTTCGGGAACGTCTCGACGTTGACGCCCCACTCCTCGTCGTCGGGGTGGGTGACGTCTGCCGCCTCGTCGCCGGTCCCCTGGACCTTCCGCGCCGGATGAGCGGCGACGAGCTCACGCCAGTCCTCGTGGCCGATGGAGTCCACGATCCACTCCTCGGCGCTCTCGGCCGCGGCGTCGATGAGCTTGTCGTACGCCGCCTGCGCCGCGGTGACTTCGGCGTCGGGGTCGACGTTGTCGCCGAGCCTGCGCGGGTGTGCCTGGGCCTCCTGCGCGCGGCGCTCAGCGACGGCCACGGCCTGGCGGGCTTCGGTGAGCCGGTCGAGGTCACCGTCGGCGTAGATCGGGATGGTCTTGCGGGGCATGGTGGTGTTCCTCTCGACAGGGTTTCGACAGCGGGGTTCGACAGAGGTGACGTGGACGCAGGCGGGGCGGCTGTCGAACCCGCCCCGCCTGCGGGTCTGGGTCAGGCCAGGACGGCGACCTTGAACGCCGGCTGGGCGGTGGCCGCCCACTTGCAGGTCGCGGAGCCCTCGGCAGTGGGGCCCTCGCCCTTGCCGCCGGGCATCGACGGACCGATCTCGGCGGGGTAGACGTGGACGAACTGGCCGGCGGCGATCGCCGTCGACTTGGGGACGTTCATCCGGTCGACCAGGAAGCCCGTGACGGTGCCGGAGACGTTGAGCCACTTCTCCCAGAGCTTGACCGGGTTGGACGCCGCGACGCCCTGGGCGTCGAAGGCGTAGGTGATGTCCCCGCCGCTGTACTTCGTCTCGCCGATGCCCTCGAACACGAGGGTGTCGCCGAACCGGCGCTCCATCTCGACCAGCGCGGTCTCCGCGGTGGGGTTCGGGGCGCCGTCGAGGAACGCGATGTTCGTGATGTCCAGCGAGGACGCGCCGGAGGCCTCAGCCACGGTGGGCGCCAGGGTCGCCGAAGCGATCGTGGGGACGAAGATCCAGTTCCGGCGGCCGTACAGCTTGGCCGGTGCGGTGCGAAGCGGCTCAGGCATCGAGCTTCTCCTTGTTCTCGGCCTCCTGGCCGCTGGTGGTGGGCTCGACAGGGGACTCGGGGGTGCCGGCGTGGACCGGCGGCAGCGGCTGGCCGCTGAGCTCGTCGGACGCCAGCTGGTCGAGGACCTGGTAGCGGCCGTGCGGGAGCGCGGCGGCGTGGATGGTGAGCTCGTGGCCGGTGTCGAGGTCTCGGACCCGGTGCCGGCCGTGCTCGTCGGGCTGGGGCGCCTTCGTGTCCTTGTCGCTGGCGGCCGACGGCGCGGGAGCCGGCGGGGTGTCCGCGGCCGGGTCGGGCGGCGTGGAGCCGGTCTCCGTGCCGGGGTCGCCGCTGGTCGTGGAGTCGGCGGCCGCCGGGTCGGTGGCGTCCGGGTCGGCCTGCGGCGTCGAGGACTTCGGGGTGGTTCGGGGCATGACGGGGTCTCCCTCGCGGGCTCGGTGGAACAGGTGGAGGTGGTGGGGTGCGCCTGGAACAGGCGGCTCGGTCAGGCGAAGGTCCAGTGGTCGACGCCGACCCAGCCGGTGTCGTCGTCCTCTTCGGGCTCGCCGATCGCGAACACGAACGGGCCGACGGTCCCTCCGTCGAGGAGGCCGTAGGCGCGGTCCTCGAGAGCACGCCCGACGCGACGGCGCAGCTCGCGGACGTCGGCGATCGACCCGGCGTGGCAACGGGTGGCCAGCTCCAGGTCGGGAACGGAGACGACGCCGGACCCGCGGCGAGACGGGAACGCGTCGGCGCGGTTGAGGTGGATCTCGACGTGCTTCGCAGGGGCCGCGCCCGACGGGTCGCTGCCGCCGGCGGTACCGGGGATGTCGTCGGTGTCGTACACCGTCACCCGGGCGGGGAGCTCGGCCTGGATCGCCGCCTTGATCGCGTCGGCGATGGGCTGGAGGTCGAGGTTGCTGGAGACGCCGGCCATGGTCAGCCGCGTCCCGGCCAGAACCAGTCGTCCATGGACCTGCGGACGTCCTGGGCGACCACGCCGATCGCCCCGGCGCGGGACTTCTCAAGGTCGCCGTGCGGAGGCTGGTTGCGGGAGCCCTCCTCGAACGACATGTCGCCCTGCGGGCGCCCGGCCTCGGGGCCATACTCGCCGGACCAGCCGGCGCCGCCGAACAGGGACTGGCGGGGCTGGTCCCAGGAGAACGCCCGGTGGTAGTGCTTGCCGTGCCGGCCCGCGGTCCGGCGCGCGTTCTCCTTGGCGACCAGGTTGCCCGTCATCGTGCCGTGGCGTACGGCGGCGCGGACGTCGCGGGACGCCAGGACCGGGATGCGGCGCAGGTCGCTGGCCAGGTCGTCGATGGAGTGGGTCACCTTGATCCGCATCAGCCCCACTCCTCGGGTCGCTCGGTGCCGGTCACGGGGATCCGGCGGGCGGTGGCCTGGTCCTGCCAGGTGGCCTCGACGATCTGGAGCACCAGCCCGGCGTTCTCGCCGACGTCGATCTCGATCAGGTCGCCGTCTGCGAGGTCGGTGGTGTCGTGCGGGAGGTTCGCGACACGGACGGGGATCTGGGTCTCGGCGCCGCCGACCTTGGCCGCGCGGGAGCTGGCGGCGCCGCGGGCGACGCCGGCGAGCCGGAGCGGGAGGTCGGTGTGCACGGTCGCCCACACCGGGACGGTGAAGCCCTCGGAGTCCTTGGTCGTGGCGCCGGTCTTCCGCTTGACCGTGCACCGCGACCGCATGCGCGCCCGCGCGGCGGCGCGCCCGCGCTCCAGGCGGGCTTCGAGGCGCTCGGGAAGACCGTCGGCGAGCATGCTCAGCAGTACTTCATCGAGCCGACGTAGCCGGACGGGACGACGACGGCGGGCTGAAGTCGGCGGATCTCGGCGGCGGTGAAGTAGACGTCCTGGGTGGGGTCGGCGTACTTGACCGACTCCTGATAGTCGTCGATCGCACCGGACTCGGACTCGGTGCCCTCCGGGTTGCGGAGGACACGGAGCGCAGCGGCGGCGATGACGTCGACCACCAGTTCCTCGTCGAGCTCCCCGGAATCGATCCGGGCGACGAGGCCCGGCAACTCCCGCTCGCGCTGCAGGGCGCGCCATGCCTCGTCCAGGCGCGTCTGCTGCACCCGGGTGGTCGCCGGGCCGGTGTAGCCACGGGCGGTGAGGTCGTCGGGAGTTGCCGGGTTATCCATCGCGGGGTCAGCCCTTCGCGGCGTCGTCGGCGGTCAGGGCGGCCGCGAGGGTCTCCTGACTGCCGCGCTTGCCGATGCGGTCCGCGTCGGCGCGGCCCTCGTTGCGCCGGTCGATCTCGGCCTTGAGGGCGTCGAGGTCCAGGCTCGAGTAGTCCACGGGCGCCGCCGGGTCGGCCGTCGGGTCGGCCGGCGGGGACGTCTCCTTGAGCTGCTCGATCTCAGCCGTCAGGTTCTCGATCTGCTCCTCGAGGTCGGCGATCCGGGTGTCGCGATCGGCGAGCTGTGCGTCGTACTGCCCGCGCAGCGCGGCGACCTCGGCCACCGGGACGACGTCCCCCTGCTCCGACTCGGCCGCCCCGGCAGGGTCTCCCTCACCGGCCCACACGTCGGCGCTCACCTTGTCGGCGCCAGCGATGTCGGACTCGTCGGTCCCGGCCTCGTAGACGACACCCTCGATGAGGGCGGTCGTGCTCAGCTTGCGGCCCATCAGACCAGTCCCTTCCAGATCACGATGGCGTCGGTATCCCCGAGGACCGGCATCCCGACCGCGGCGCCCTTGACCGCCCGCTGCACCGGGTTGTCGCGGCCGAGCGTGACGATGGTCAGGCCCGGGACCTCAGCGGCCGACAGAGCCGGGCGCCCGTTGAGCTGGACCCGCTGGACCTGCTGGACGGCCTCCTGGGTGATGCCGAGCTCGGTGCGACCGATCGGGTCGTCGTTGCTGGGCAGGAACACCAGGGTGCCCTCGGCGAAGAACCGGGTCCGGACGCCGGCCGCGTCCTTCATCTGACGGTCGTAGGTGACGGGGACAGGGAGGCCCCGGTTGACGGCGTACGCCGCGACCTGGTCGATGCCCACCGGGGCCGAGGGGAACATCTGCTGCGTCGCGGCGACGAGCTTGATGTACACCGCGTCGGTGGTCAGCGCGACCCCGGCCTTGTCGCCGGCGACGTTCTTGTACACCTGGTGCGCGGCGGCGTAGGCGGCCCAGACGGCGGCGCCGTTGGTCGGGTCGAGCGGGGCGCCGGCGGTGATGATCTGCCCGCCGGGGATCCCGAAGTCGACCGTGTGCGTGGTGCCGTCCTCGGCGACCAGGGCGATGCCACCGGTCGAGAGGAGCTGGCCACGCATGGCCTCCATCGTGTTGTCCACCGTGGCCGCGACCTGCCCGGCCCCGGAGGTGACCGCGGGCTGCCAGTCGACCTGCTGCCCAGCGAGCTGCTGGGCCAGGATCAGCTCCTGGTTCAGGTCGACCTCGGTGAAGGGCACGAGCGGGGTCACGGCCGGCAGGTCGCCACGGACCTCGACGATTCCCTGCTTCAGGATCGGGATCGCCGGCGCGTCGAACGCACGGATGGCGACGGTCTGGTCGTTGCGGGTCTTGCGCCCGAGCCGGTACGTCACCGCGGCGACGTTGACGACGGGGAAGAACCGCGCGAGCGAGTTGCGTGCGTCCTGGAGCTGGCGAGCCGCGAGGATCGTGGGTCGCAGGTCGGGGACGAGGTCGATGATCTGCATGATGCTTGTCCGGTCCTCTCGGGTCAGGACGGCACGGTGCCGTTGATGAAGTTGATGTTCTTGAGCGCCGACTCCTGCGCGAGGGTCAGCGCAGCCGGCAGGTAGCGCCGGTCCACGTCACCGCCGTCGACGATGGAGATCAGGTGCGTCTCGCCGGTCTTGTGGACGTACTCGTTGAGCACGAGTCCCTTGCCGGCGACCAGCGACCCGGACTTCACGAGGCCGGTGCCGTCCTTGACGACGTCGGCGAACGCGACGCTGACGCCGCGGGTGCTCGCCTTGAGCAGGTTGCGGCACCAGCGGGTGTCCGCGGTGCTGTAGGTGGTGCGCTTGGGCGCGAAGTTGGACACGGGAATCTCCTTCGGTTGGTGTCCTGATGGGGTGTCCGGTGGTCGTGGCTTCGCGCCTACGCCGTGCCGGGGTCAGCTGGGGGTGGAGAGCGGCCGGACGCCGGTGGCCTTGTGCATCTCGGCGAGGACGGCCTTGACCTTGTCGCCCTCCGAGACGCCGGCGGATCCACCGCCACCTCCAATGCCCGGAGGCGCGATGCGCTGCGCTTCGGGCTTGGCGAGATGGGGCTTCCGGGTCACCAGGTCGTCGAGCGCGGTCTTGAGCTTGTCGGTGTCGACGCCGCCCTGCTCGTTGACGAGCGTCGTGAGGTCGACGTTGGTGAGGGCGTCCGTGGCGTCGTGGAGCCGGTCCTTGGTCGCCTCGAGGACGGCGTCGGTGACCTTCTGCGCGGCGGACTCGGCGTCACGCTGGGCGTCGCGCTCGGCGAACGGCTTCACGGCGGCCTCGACGGCCTGCTGGACGATCGCCGCGATGTCCGGCCCGGCGTAGGGGTTCGGCGGGTCCGCGGGCTTCGGCGGCGTCGCCTTGGGCGGGTCGGCCGGCTTGGGCGGTGCCGGGCGGGCGCGGGCGGCGGCCAGTTCGCGCTCGGCGGTCTGGCGGGCCTCGCGCTCGCGGACGATCGCGGCGCGGCCGGGGTCGCCGAGCGCGGCCCACTCCTCCTCGGTGACGCCCTCGGGGCGCACGGGGGCCGGCGGGTCGGTGGGCGAGGCGCCGAGGATGGGCCAGATCGGGGCGCCGCTTCGGCGGAAGCCGACCGCCTCGAGCGCGAGCCCGGTGCGGGGGTGCTTGCGCGTGGGGTGGGTCGGGAGCGGGGTGTGGGACATCGCGTCTCCTGGATGGGGTGGTCGGCTTCTTGTGCGCGCAGCCGGGGCGCCTTCCGCTCGTCGCGAGGCGGGAAGTCAGGTGATGAAGCGGTGCAGCTTGAGCAGGCGGATCGCGTCGGCGTGGTCGTCGGCGACCTCGTAGATCGACTCGGGCATGAGGCGCACGTGCGTGGAGGCCTGGTAGCGGCGGCCGCGCTGCTTCTCGAATCCGCCGCGTGCTCGGCCGTACTGGCCACGGCGCGTGATGCCCTCGCGGGTCATGAGCACGTCGCGTCCGTAGACCTGGGCCTTCTCCATCCCACGGCGGGCGTTGACGACCTGGCCGATGTCGGCGCCGTCGCGGATCGCCCGGGCGCCGTCGACCGTGAAGATCCGGTCCTGGTCGGGGGCGCTGAGGGACTCGAAGTAGGTGTGCGGGTTGACGGTGAGGTCTCCGGCGATCGCCTCGGTGGCGGGGATGTGGCGGCAGTCGCACAGCGGGTGTCGCTCGAAGCCCTCGTTCCAGCGGTAGAACTTGCCGGCGAGCACCGCGCAGCGGCTGCACGAGGGCGGGTTGAGCATCCGGACGTACCCGGTGGCGCCGGGGTGCGCAGTCGTGGCGGCGGACTCGGCGGCCCGAGCGGTGTCGATGACCATCGTCGCGGCGACGGTCTCGACCCAGCGCCCGGCGTCGGCGAGCGCCTGCTGCGCCGACTGCTCCGCTTCCCGCGCGAGGTGGTCGCGGAGCCGTTCCTCGTGTTCGCGGGTCAGGGACTCCCACACGGCGTCGGAGACCCACTCGGGTCGCTCCAGGTCACCGATATCCGGGGCCCCAGCCGCCTGGAGCTGGTTGAACCGGGCACCAGCGCGGGGGATGGCGTACGCCAGGAGCGTGGCCGCTGGGCGCCCGTCGCCAGCGACACCGGCGAAGGCCGCAGGGACCACAAGGCCGGTCGTGGGGCCGGTGACGATGTCGAGCTCGGCGAGCACCGCGGCGATGTAGGCGTCGGCGTCGCGGGCCGCGGCGACCTGGGCGGCCGCGACCAGCATCAGCAGTTGGGCGCCGACGCCGTCCTCGTCGTACTGCTCTTGCCACCGGGGCGCCAAGGGGTCCATGCGCCGCCAGGCCTGCCGCACGGCGGTGAGCAGCAGCGCGAGGAGCCGCTGCTGGCGCTGGTAGTACTCAGCCGACGAGCGTGGGATCGCCAAGGAACTGCCGGCTCAGGCGCTCGATGGGGTCGCTCTCGGCTGCGCGGCGCCGCTCGAGCGTCGCCTCGTACTCCGCGACGGCGTCCGTGATCGTCTCGGGGTCCCAGCCAAGGACCTCTCGGGCACAAGTCGCGACGCCGAGACCGGAGGCGGTGAGCTTGGTGAACTGGTCGACCAGCTGCGCCTCGATGCGGGTCTCGGGGTCTTCCCACCGTGGCCGCACGCGGGTGCGGGTGGCGGGCGACTCGATGGCGAGGATCCATTGCCCGAGCCGGCGCCAGGCCTGGTTGAGGCTGCCGTACTCGCCCATCCGGCGCACGCGGCGCACCATCGGTGCCTCGTCGGTCTTGAGCAGCTCCGCGGACATGTGGGACTTGAGGTCGAGGGAGAAGTAGGTCGAGGCGAGCGCGGTCTTCGCGCGGACCTTCGCTGAGGCGTGCTCGGCCCAGGTCACGAACGACGCGAGGCCGGCCGGCTCGAGCTGCCCGAACTTCGCGTCCTTGTTGCTGTTCACCCAGAAGTGGTCGGCCCGCGGCTTGAACCCGATCATCGGCTTGCCGTCGGGGCCCAGGAGTGGCTTGGACGGGTCGTTCGGGTCGCGGGGGATGTCGAGGCCGGTGGCGTATCGGATCGGAACGGCGCCGAAGTGTCCGGCGAAGACTAGGAGTCCCTCGACGAGGTCGACGATGTCCACGAGGGAGGCGATGGGCGCGATCTCGGACACCGGGTCCTTGAGCAGCCGCGAGCGTGGCGCGAGCTCGACGACCGGCACGCCGGCGAGCCGTGTGGGCCGCGGGTCGCCCTTGACCTGCCAGCGCGAGGCCTCCCCCGATCCTTCTGGATCGGAGACCTCTGCGTCGCTCTCGAAGAGGTCGTAGTCGAGGCCCGGGAGGCGCAACAGGCCGACGTTCTCGCCGGTCCACTCGTCCTTCCAGACCTTGAGGTATGCCTCCACGTTGTACGGCGCCGACTGGGAGCGGCTGACGGCAGCCTGGGTCATGGACTCGATGCCCACCACGGCCCGGTTACCGCGAACCTCGCGGGCCGCCGAGGCGAAGGCGCGGGACCCGATGAGAGCCTCGCGGTGGCCCTCGTGGTGCATGACGTCGAGGTCGTTGTCCTCCCAGGCCGCCTCGAGCTTCTTCCCTGCGTCCTTGTCGTCCGGGGCCGTGAGCCCGCCGAGGGTGAGCCGCTCGGTGAGCGCGTCGACGACGATGCCGGCCGTGCCGGACTTCGGCACATCGAGCATCGAGTGCATGCTGCCGGTCACGACGCTGTCGACGATCCGGCCATCGGCCGAGGCGACCACGAGGCCGGGGTAGACCTCGGCGTACTCCTTCGCGAGGAACGGCAGGATGTGCTCGTTGGCGTAGCGCCGCTCGTAGGGGGCGGCGTACGCCTCCTGCTCGGCGATCTTGGCCAGGAGGCGCTTGGTCCACTGCATGACGGTCGGCTTGGTCGGCACGGCGCCTCCTTCCTGGGGTCGGGTCGTGGTCACATCCCGAACACGAGCGGCGGCAGCTCGGCGTCGGGCCAGCCGGCGGCGCGCATGTCGGCGGCGGCCTCGTGGCAGATCACCGAGGTGACGCCGGCGTCGATCTTCTGCTCCTGCGAGGGCTTGCCGAGGATGTAGCGCTCGCCCTTGGCGAGCTTTCGGGCGTTCCCGACGTGGGTAGTGGTGATCGGGCACCCGTCTTGGGTGATGGCGCGGTTGCGGAGGTCGGCCTCGAACCGGCGCAGCGCTGGGTACATGCGACCGATCTGATTGGTGGGCCAGGGCAGGAAGACGTCGGGGCCGTGCTTCTCGTCCCAGGCCTCGCCCTCGGTGGTCCAGTCGTCCTCGTCGTGGAACCCGGGGTCGTAGTAGACGCGCAGCAGCCGGTAGCGCCGGTTGATCTCGTCCCAGGCTTCGTCGACCTCGCCGCGCGGGATCTGGTGGTCGGGCCACATCGCTGGGTTCCAGATCGCCGGGCGGCGGTCGGGGCCGTAGCGGGGCGTGAAGAGCAGTCCCTCGCGGGTCTCCAGCTTGATGCAGGTCCAGTCGTTGTTCAGCGAGCCGTCGAACCCGCCGCACACTGCGGTGCCGTCTGGCGGGTTCGGCAGCCAGACCTGGTCACGCTGCTGCATACGCCGAGGCCCACAGTCCGTCGGGGAGCCACGTACCGCCGCCAGGGACGAGACGGTTGCCGAAGAACCGTTCCGCCTGCGCCGGGTCGCCCTTGTTGATGAGCGCGACGGCCTCGGCCTCGATGGAGTCGATGTTGACCCACCACGAGCCGGCGTAGACCCACTCGAGGACCTTGCGGCGGCTGGCCTTGTCCAAGAACGACAGCGGCCGGTTGTCCCGGTCGCGCAGCGACGGCTCCAGGTCGGGGTTGCGGTAGAAGATGAACAGGTCGCCCTGCCCGGACTCGTAGAGCTGCTGGGCGTAGGAGTTCATCGCCGGGTCCCACGCGTTCGTCGTGGCGTGGGTCCGACCGCCCATGCCGGCCGCACCACGGTTCTGGTTGTCAGCGACCGCGAGCATCTTGTTCGAGACGTACCAGAGCCCGACCTCGTCCTGCTCGGAGTCGGAGATCGGGTTGCCCAGCCGAGAGTTCGCCGAGGACGTGACGACGTCGATGCGGTCGAGGTCGTCGTCGTCGGAGAGCCCCAGGACGCGGATGAAGCCCTCGCGGACCGCGAGGAGCTTGCGCAGCGGGCCGAGACGGATCATGCCGCGCAGCGGCCGGTAGATGTTGTCGGCCTGGTCCTCGCTGAACGCCGTGACCTGGATCAACGGCGAGGGATGCCGCATGCCCTTCGGCTCGCCGGGCAGGTACTCGTACTCCCAGCCGCAGTCGCAGCCGTTGTCGGCGCACCGGTAGACGTCGCCCTCTTCGGCCCAGCCGGCGAACACCGAAGGCCCGCACGCCTCGAACGCGACGAACGACGCCGACATCGGGCCCTTGCCGGTCTTCTGCGGCGCGACGGTCAGCGTGCGCCGGTAGTAGAAGGCCTGGTTGAGCAGCGGCAGGTCGTCGTTGCTGATGTCGTCGATCGCGATGCCGTCGGCGTCGACCAGGACGCCGTCGGCGTCGTACTGCGCGGTCGCGATCCGCTCGAGGAGCTCGCCGATGACCTCAGGGTCGACGAAGACGGCGTCCTCGCGGATCCGGTACCGGTTGGCGCAGATCCAGAACTGCCAGTCGGCCAGCTTCATCGGACGGCCCCGCGCGAAGCCGTCGGGGACACGGCAGTGGCGGGTGATCCAGGCGTCCGCCAGGTCGCCGAGGGTGGGGAAGTCGACCCGGAACTCCAGGTCCTTCGCCGTGGGTGTCACCGTCGAGAGCCGTCAGCCGCGGAGGCGCCGCACCGGCGCCGCCTTCTTCGCCGGCGCCTTGGCGGCGGCCCTGGACGACCGCTTCGCGGCCAACTCGTCGGGCGCGATCGCCCAGCCGTTCATCCGCAGCCCGTCGGGCGAGAGGCCGCACTCGTTGCGCAGCTCGCGCTCGCGGGAGAGGAGCGCGGCGGACGCGTCCGGCTCGGCCTCGGTCGAGGCCATGATCCGGCAGTACTTCGCGACCGTCGGCCACCGCCACGGCTCGCGCTCCCACGCCAGTGCCTGCGGGGTCTTCCACAGCTCGCGCCACAGCTCGAGCTCCCGCTTGCGGAACGCGTCGCCGATGGCCCGATCGGCGACCTTCACCGTCTTGTTGTCGACGACCTCGAACCCGAACCGCACGATCTTGGGCAGGGGGAAGGCCGGCGCGCGGCCGCCGCGGCCGGAGGCCGGCAGGGCGAGCGGGTTGAACTCGGCCGAGGTGATCGCTGCAGCCGGCGACGAGCTCGCCGCGTCGGCCCCTGCGACGGTCGCGGTCTTCTTCGCTGCTCGCCGCGCGCGCTCGCTGGTGCGCGAGGTGGGGTCCTTCGCCGGACCCGAGCGGGGACGTGCGCCTCCCTTGGTCATCGTGCATCACTCCTTGGCAGCATCGCGCTGCATGGTGGAGCGGCGACCGGCATCGCGCCGGGCCGCTGAAGGGTGGCGAGCCGCCCCTTCCAGGCGCCGCCGGGTCGAAAAGTTCTGAACCCCGCGCACCTCGCAGAGCCCTCTCCCCCGGTCCTCCGCGGTCGCGGGGGCGAGGGGGTACCCCCAGGGGGTGCACACGGCCGCTCGCGGCCCGCTGGAGGGGCTAGGAGCGGCCGGAGGTCGCGAGGTTGCAGGGAGGGCACTCAGGGCCGCGGTGGCGGCTCCGGTCGTGGTCGTCGTGACCGAGGTGCCAGTGCTTCGGGTCGATCGCCTTGCCGCAGCCGGGCCGCCAACAGGTGAACGACTCGCCTGCGTCCATCCTGCGCTGGTACTCGGCGCGAAGCCGGTCGTGCTCGGCGTCGTAGCCGCGCTGCTGACGTGTACCCCGAGCTCGGTCCTTCACGCGTGAGCAGGCCGGGCAGCGTGGCTGCTCGGTCAGTGCGCCCGTCGGGCACCGCTGTCCGCGGCCCGGACCGAGGCACGCCCGCTTCGCCACAGCGGCCACCTCCCGGAGATGACGAAGGCCCGTCGAGCAGAGCGCTCACGGGCCAGAGGTAGCGGTCCGAGTATGCAGCAGCAGCCGGATTCGGTGCCAGAAGCATAGCCGGTTTCGCCAGGCGTGTTGGCGACCGGGGACGCGAGGCGTGACTGTCGCGCTCTCGGCGCCTTATGACCCTTGCCAAACGCCAAGGGGATGTGTTACCCTTTACTTGTTAAACCCCAAGAAGGGAGGTGAGATGGTGAACAAGGACATGAAGAAGATCGTCAAGGCGCTGCGCGAGCAGGGCTTCGACGTGAAGGCCACCAAGAAGGGCCACATCGCGGTCTATCGCGACGGGCGCTTCGTGGCCATGTTCGCTGGCACTGCGAGCGACTGGCGTTCGATGAAGAACGGCCTCGCCGCGGTCAAGCGCGCAGGGTTCAAGTGGCCGCCCTAGGCCACGAGAAGAGGACCGGGGCGCGGAAATCGCCCCGGTCCTCGGACCTCCATCATCCCAGAGAGACCCGAGGACCGGAACACGTCATGAAGATGCACACCGTCACCATCGAGATCGCCGAGAAGAACCCCACCGCCGACCGCGCCGAGCAGCTCCTTGAGCAGCTGCCTGAACTCCACGCCGCCGTGAGCGTGTCCGAGCGGGGATGGGTCACGATCGACGTGACCCTCCCCGCAGAGCACGTCCGCCAGGCCGTGCTGCTCGCGATCGCGGCCGTCGAACAGGCGAGCGGCCGGCCCGCGCTCGCCGTCGCGGCGATGACCGAGGAGGAGGCTGACGCCCGCGAGGGCTGGGAGACGCTGCCCGACCTCGTCTCGGTCACCGAGGCCGCCGAATTGCTCGGAGGCATCAGCCGTCAGGCAGTGCTCGACCGGATCGCCCGCCGCACCCTGCCCGCCACCAAGGTCGGACGGGAGTACGTGATCCCGAGGTCGGCGCTCACTAAGTGATCGGGACGAGCTCTCCGTCAGCGAGGCGACGCCAGTTGAGGTTGGCTGCGTCGGTGAAGAAGAGCTCGACCCGCAGTTGGAACGCCTCCGGGATGACGATGCTCGTGCTTGCCGCTTCGGCGGACTGCCGCTCGTGGGTCCGTTTCGCCGCGTCCACCTCCTCGGCGATCTCTTGCGTGAGGTGGACGATCTTGAGGTTCTCGCTCGGAGGGACCATCCCGATCTCGAGGCTTCCCAAGTTGCTCCCGTCAGCCGTGCGAACGATGCCGAAGACGCGGTTCATCGGGAGATCTGACGCGTTGCGCAGATAGATCACGTCGATGAGTCCGTCCCAGTAGACCTTCCCATTCATCTCGATCTTCTGCTCTGCCTCGCCACACCAGCCGGAGAACCGTTCGGCCTGGGACCTCCTGCGGTCTTCGGTGAACCGTTCCTCGCGCTGGACCTCAAGCTGGAAGGCGCCCCAGGCGAAGACAGCCGCCGCGGCTGCGGCCGCGAGAGCGAGCACCGTGGCCATCGCCTCGACCCACGAGGCGACGACGGCCCCTCGATCTCCCAGCCCGGCCTCGGCGAGCAGGGCGACCGAGAGCAGGAGGCACAGCAGCGCGATCACGACCAGCGCAGCAGCAAGGCGACGATTCATAGGGGTCATGATGCCCGGCTGCGGGGCGTCGCGCGGGTGGTCAGGTGGAGGCGCCAGAGGTCGGGCCACCACAGCCAGGTGGTGTGGGTCGCGATGTCGCACCAGCCCTCGACCACGGCCTCGGCGTCGCCGTGCCAGCGCTCGGCCAGCTCGCCGCCGCACGTCACCGGCTCGCCGCCGTCTTCCTCGGGCGGGAGCGTGGCGGGGCAGGCCGGGTACTCCTCCGTGGGCCAGAGCGCGGCGCACTCGGTGCAGCGGTCGACGAGCTCGAGCCGAGGGGCGAGCCAGCGGCGTACGGTGCGCTCGCCGCGTCCCTGGGCCTTGAGGGTGGCCACGGCTTCTTGGAGGCGGACGAGGCGGTCGGCCTCGGGGCGCCAGAGCATGCGGGCGTGGGCGCGCTGGAGTTCGGTCGGGTCGTAGTGGTGCTTGCAGGCTGGGCACTTCCAGCCGTCCCGGGTGGGGTCGCTAGCGAGGGCCTCGGCGGGCGGGGTGAACGACGGGCAGCGCGGGTTGAAGCACGCGGCGGGCGGGGTGGTGGTCGGGGCCGTTCGGGAGCCGCAGGCGTGGGCGGTGCGCTTCGAGCCGACGATGCGCGGGCAGGCGAGCTCGGAGGGTGGGACCGGGTGGTTGCGGTCCTCGCACCGGTACTCGGCCGGGGTGTGGTCGTGGCAGGTGGCGCAGGTCCAGCCGACGAGGTAGCGCGGGGCGTAGGTGCGGACCAGGCGCGGCTTCTTCGTGCAGTGCTCGCGGTCGCAGACGATGCGGGACCGGTCGGCGCGGCGGCCCTCGGCGACGATGTTCTCGACGGTGAGGCGGGCGCGGCGTACGTCGTAGGCGAACCGGGGGAACTGGGTGGTGGCGTGTTCCTGGGCCCAGCCGAGGGAGGAGCGCAGGTAGTTCAGGTCTGAGGCGAGGGTGCGGACCAGGCCTGGGTAGTCCTCGCTGCGGCGCCGGCGCCACTCTCCGGCCCAGTAGCCGATGAGCTGCTGCGGTGGCCAGCGGGTCTCGTCGTCTTCCTCGTCGTCGACGCTGGTGTACACGCGGCCGCGGACTCGGTCGTCGGGGT
Organism: Pimelobacter simplex; assembly: GCF_024662235.1. GTDB lineage: Bacteria > Actinomycetota > Actinomycetes > Propionibacteriales > Nocardioidaceae > Nocardioides. The sequence continues at coordinate 2,157,480 of NZ_CP096276.1, read as the reverse complement.
GGTCGGCGTACGTCTCGGTGGCGCTCTGCAGGTGGCCCCACGCTTCGAGGTCGGCGACTGGCCCGAGGGCGACCATGGCGGCGCCACCGGGGATGTCCGGGTCGTCACCGGCCGCGATGGCCTGGGCGCGCACCTCGTCGTAGCAGCGTTCGATCTCGGTGAGGTCGCGGGCGACCTTCACGAGCGGGTTGTCGGTCTGGGCGGTGGTGGTCACTCGGTTGCCTCTCGTCCGTCGAGGGAGTGGTGGGGATCGTCGTCGGGGTAGTGCTCGGCGTAGACGCGGATCGACTCAGGGCTGCCCGGCCGGGCGCCCGCGGCCATGAGTGCGCGGAGGAAGTCCCCGAACCGGCGGACCTCGTCGGCGTCATCGACGGTGAGCCGGCCGTCGGCGCACGCACGGTCCAGGTAGGTGTCGAGGTCGCTCATCGCGGACGTGCCTTCCGTGCGGTCCGGGCGTTCCGGCGGCCGTCAGCCAGCGCCCGGCGCAGTGCCGCCGTCCGGCGCTTCTTGCGGTGCCCCAGGTGCCAGTGGTCCCCGCACGGGTACGGGGCCAGGGAGAGGTCGATGCCCCGCGACCGCTCGAGCGAGGCCTGGGCGAGCAGGGCCGCCGCCTGGGTAGCGTGCCGGTGCTTCTCCGGGTGCGGGCAACTATCCACGGGATCGCTCATCGCTTCCCCCGCAGCGCCCGGCGGATCGCGCGACGGTCGGCTCTCGTCAGGGTCGATCGGAAGACGTACACCTGGCGGACCAGCAGGGCGCCGGGGGTCGAGATCTGCTCGGGCTGGTGCTTCGCCAACGCGTCGGCGTAGTTGAGGACCTCCCGAACATCCCCGGGAAGAGCCTTGCGGGGAGCTTCGCGCAGCTGCGCCTCGGCCGCGGCGCCACGCCTCCACCAGGTGCGCTCCGGAGTTCCGAGCGCGGGGATGGTGTGGTCAGCCATGGAGTACTTCCTTCGTGGGAGCAGCGCTCCCGTAGCGGTCGGTTACGGACGTCGTGGAGAGGCCGACGGGCTCCCAGTCGGTGCGCCAGACCCGTCGCCGGACGACACCGACCTGGGTGGCGCCGTGCCCATGCGCCCCGGCGAGGACGTCAGCCGGGCAGGTAGCGCCCTCGATGTGGATGGTCCGACCGCGGTCTACGACGGCCCACTCGATCTCGGCCGCCGGATGGCCGGCGATGTCGTCGAGGATGGGCTTCACGATTGCCCGGCATGCGCGCCGGTCGCTCTCGTTGAGGTCGTCCCAGGGCGTGCTGCTGCGGGTCATGCGGCGCCATTGCCGCTCGGCCAGGTGCTCGAGCAGTTCGGCGATCGGGTCGGGCTCAGGCATCGGCCACCGCCTTCTCCAGCCCGGCCTTCTCGGCGGCACAGGTGGGGCAACGCTCGGTGTCGAACGCTCGGGTGCCGGTGTAGCGCCCGGTGTCCGTGTCGAAGTTGACGGCGTGGCAACCGGGGATGTGGCTGTGGGTCGGCTCAGCCATGGTCGCCGCCGTCCCGCACGCGGCGAGCGCGCTCACGGAGCCAGATCGTGGGCATCGACGGACCGCCTGCCCGGTACTTCTGCGCGGCCAGCTCGCCCAGCTCGTCGACCGAAGCCGGGTCGTCCCACGCGTCTGCCGCCTCTTCCAGCGCGGTCGCCTTGATCCGCTGGACGACCTGCGCCGAGTCACCGAGGGCGCGAGCAGGAGCGTGACGGATGCACTTCGCGTGCGACTCAGGAGACGTGCACAGCGGCGCCCACTCTTCGGCCAGCGCCTCGACCGCCGCGACCTTGGCGCGCAGCGTGGCGGCCTCCTGCTCGGCGGCCTGGCGGGCGTCGTGCTGCTGGTCGTGCAGCTCCTGCCAGTTCGCCGACGACTCGGACCATCCGTCCCGCGCCTGCTCGGCCACCGCGAGCCGGTCGCGCAGACCCTGGACCTCGGCGAGCAGGTCGTCGAGCGCCTGCCAGTCCGTCGATGCCGACGAGCACAGGCACTGACCGTCTTCGAGCAGCGACCTCCACTCCGCCAGCGTCGCGTCATCAACAACCGCGACCCCGGGGCACCGGTCGCAGCAGACCATCTCGCCGGGACGGTCACAGCCGTCGTGGTCGTCGCAGCATCGAGCCACCGCGAGCCGGTCGGCGAGGATGCGCTCGACGGCGGCCTCCTGGAGCGCGGCCTGGTGCTCGCGGTGCTGCATCCACAGATCGCCGTTGCGGCTGACCGGTCGTCGCGGCTTCCATTCGCACCCGGGCTGGCCCTTGGCGTCGACGCAGTTGCCGGCCAAGGCCGAGTCGGTGGTCGCGGAGCACGGCCGCGAGGGCGGCCTTCACAGCAGGACCCCGGGGACGTTGACGGCCTCACCGCGGTGGTCGGCGATCGCGGCGATGTGCTCGCCAACCAGCAGCGAGTCGGGGTCACGCGGGTCCCAGCGGTAGCCGCAGGAGCACCACGGCGCGCCCGGCCCCGCTGGCACGTTGGGGAGGTGGCCGTCGATACCGAGCGGCGTACCGGGCTCGGTCTCGCTCAGCCCGGCCCGGTCGGACGGCTCGGGAGCGGGCGTGTCGTCGGTCGGGTTCCCGGGTCCCTGTCGCCAGCACAGTCCGCAGTGGTCACACCGCCAGACCTTGTCCGGGCCGATCGGGGTGCGGTCGACACCAGAGGCCGAAACGTGGGTGCAGTCGTTCGCGCTGCCGTCTGCCGTCGTGCTGCCGGTCGCCACGGGCAGGTCGGCCGGGTGCTCATCCAGCAGCGCGCGGAGTCGGTTCGCGTGCGACCGGAAGATCCCGACGCGCGGACCGTCACTCACGCCTGCCCACCGGTCGTAGTTCGCCTGCCACTCGTCGACCAGCGCCGCGAGCGCGATGTGCAGGCCGGTCATCGGACGGCCTGCTCGTCGGTCCAGGCAGCGGCGGCCGCGACCATCTCGACGAACACCGGGACCAGTTCAGCGCGGAGCTCGACTGACTCGTTGCCGTAGCGGATCCTCATCGGTCCGCCGTCGGTCCGGACGACGGACAGTGTGGTGCTGTCCCCGAACGCCGGACCCCAGCGGTGCTCGTGCTGCCACGTCGCACTCGCCGGCGGGCGGTGCACCCGCGAGTTGATGATCGTCGTCTTGCCGGGCTCAGGCATGGGTGTCTCCTTCGGGGACGGCGGCGCCGTCGGTCGTGGTGGTGGCCGGTCGTGGGCAGGGTTCGAACGCGGCGGGCTCGTCCTCATAGCCGTCCACGAGGCAGCGGAGGCAGCAGGGGATCTTGCGCTCACGGAGTCGGTTGCTGCCGGGGGCCTCGCGTTCGAAGATCGGACGCTGGCCCCACTGGTGGCTCGGGTGAAGGACGCTCATGCCTCGCTCCCGTCGGTCGTGGTGGTGTCGGCGCCGTCGAACGCGGCCTCGATCGCAGTGGCGGCGCAGGACCGGCACTCGTCCGTCTCGCCTTGCTGATGCCGGTAGTGGCAGCCGCGGGCGTGCTCCCGGTCGATGGCCTCCCGCACCCGCGCGATGACGGCCCGCTGTTCGGCGACGACGTTGAGCAGCAGCTCGACGTCGGCCCGGGCGTGCGCGATGAACTCGGCGTCGGCAGGTGTGGCCGATCCGCCGGGCTCGAACGAGGGCAGAGAGTCACCTTGGGGGATCTTGTCCTCGTCCGCGTACAGCGCGACCCACGAGTAGCCGCCGTGTCGCGCTTCCCATGGCCCCGGGGTCGCCGCTTCGGCCCTCGCGCGGATGTTGGCGAGCGTGTCGTCCAGGTCGGTCGAGGCGGTCATCGAACCACCTCCAGCCACACGACGCGGCCAGCGCGGCGAGAGCGCCAGTAGGTCCAGAGGTGGGAGAGGCGTCGAGCGTTGAACCGCTCCCACTCATCGCCCCGGAGGTCGCCCACGTAGATGTCGCGCTGCACCCAGAGGACGCCGTTGTCGTCCTCGCCGAGGTAGTTGCCCTCGCAGACGCGCTCGGCGTCCTCCATCCACGTGTGGTTCATCGGTTCTGCTCCTTGGCTCGGTGGAGGGCGCGTCGGATCTCGGAAGCGGCAGTTCCTCGACCCAGGGCCGGGAACTGCTCCCAGTGGCGGACGACGGCCTCGATCTCGTCGAGTGCGGCGGTGACGTGCTCGCGGACGATGGCGGTCACGGCCTCGTTGCTGGTGAGCTGGCACTTGCAGCGGCCGTCCTCCGAGAAGCCGTGGTAGCCGCAGCCTCGGGTCTCGTGGTGCCACTGCGGCTCGTGACCGCACTGGCACTTCTGGGTGTCGGTGAGTTCAGCCACGGTGGGCCTCCTCGGAGTAGGGGTTCGGCGTCGTGGGCGCGTTGGGCTCGTCCGACATCCGCCGCATCGCGTTCGAGTGCCCCGACCCGTACCCCTCGTCCCAGGCGCGTTCGGCGATCTGGTGGTCGTGGTCGGCGAACCGGCCGGACCCGAGGAACGCGCGGACTGCGGCGCGCATGCACTGCTTGTTTGGCTCGGGGACATCGCCCCAGGGGACCCGCGAGCGGGGGTTGGTCTCCCAGCCGGCGGAGAGCGCTTCGGCCTCGTAGGCGTCGTGGAAGATCTCGCAGAGCTGATCGATGTCGGCGTCTCGTGCCGCCAGGGCCTCAGAATCGGCCCCAGGAGCGCCTTCCAGGGTTCCGGTGGGCTCCGGGGCCGTCGGGTTGCTGGCAGCAATTCCAGCGGCGCGCTTCCGGGCGTCGCCGACCGCGCCGTCGTGCCGGGCGCTCACTGGCCTGCCTCCAGGGCGAGGACGTTCTCGCGGTCGCGGTACGCCGCGTACAGCGTTCGGCCGGCCTGGTCGGTGTGGAGGTACGGCAGCATCACCTGGTCCATGGCCGCCATCTCGGTCTGCACCAGCGCGAGCTGTGCGGCCAGCCAGTCCTTGACGACGCGCCACGCGACGCGCTCGGCCTGCTCGCGGGAGAGCATCACCGTCCGGGACTTGCCGCCGCGGAGTCGGCCGGCCTTCACCTCAGAGGTGAGGAGCCGGTGCATGGCTTCGACGTTGACCGGGAGCGTGAACAGCCGCGGGCCGTGAGCGGTGGTCAGCGCGAAGGTGACACCGACCGGCGCGCCGCCGTCGTAGTCCACCGCGATCCGCGACGCACCGTGCCCGGCAAGTAGAGCCTGGACCTCGCCGACGGTCTTGGCTGCAGCGATCTGGGTCGTGTAGTTGAGGACGCTCATTCGAGGTCAGCTCCTTCTGCGGTGGGGACGAGGACTCGGCCGCCGTCGGCGGTCAGGAGGTACCGGTCGCCGCCGGCGAGCAGCACCGGGACCGTCGCGGGGTCGCGGCGACCGGAGATGAGCCAGCCGTTCTCGTAGGCCTCGGCTCGGTGGGACTCGACGTGGCCGTGGCAGCCGGTCGTGCCGGAGCCGCAGAGCAGCAGGAGGTTGGCCGGCGAGTTGATCCACGCCACCGTGCTGCCGCCCATGCCTCGCGCCGACCGGTGATGCACCGAGTAGGGCTGGACCGGCATCCATTGCGGCTCCCAGACCCCGCCACTGGGCTGGATCACGAGGGCGCCGCAGATCTCGCAGCACCCGAGTGCCCGGTCGAGCACGATCGCGCGCTGCTCCCGAGACGGGCCGGTGTCCCGCCGGGCGTTGACGACCTGGGTCCGGACCGCGCGGGCCCGGTTCATCGGCTTCTTCCGGACCAGGGGCGTACGACGCAGCTCGCTGCGACGCTGCAGGGCAGTACGGCGCAGGCTCACGACGTCACCGCCGGCGAGGTAAGGCCGGCCAAGGTGTCGTGCCAGCGGAGCGCCCACCGTGCGTCGCCGAGCGCGGTGTGGCGCTCGTGCTCGGGCGCCGGCTCGACGTCGACCGCCGCTGCGAGGAGGTCGGACTTCCACGGCAGGGCGGTGACGTCGTCGGGGAGAGCCAGAAGACGTCCCTGGGCGAACTGGGGCGGGGAGATCGCGGCGGCGGTCGCCCGGGACCCGCGGAGGTAGCCGACGGTCTCGGCGACGAGGTCCTCAAGGTGGTAGTCCCACTGCGGGGTCAGGCCCTCGGTCCTGAGCAGACCCGCCAGGGTCTCGGTGTCGAAGGTCGGGTTGACGCCGACGATGTGGGTGCCGTGGGTGAACGCGGCGACCCTGCGCGCGGCGGCGCGGACCGACAGCAGCGGGACGTCCGAGGGGACAGGCGTCTTCCCGGAGAGCTCGCGGCCGACCGGGTGGCGGTCCCAGAACCTGCCGAGGCGGAGGGCGTACGGGTCGGCGGTCCGCAACGACGGCAGGTCGACGAACACGTGCAAGATGTCGTACTCGTTGAGTGGGGCCACGAAGTCGGCTCGGGCCGCGGGCATCTGCGGGTCGGTGTGCCGCTTGATGATCGCGATCTCCCAGGCCTGCCGGCCATGGTGCAGGCCGTCAGTCTCGGTGTCGATGAAGCAGATCGGCGGGCGGGTGGTGGTCATCGGGCTGCCTTTCGTTCGGAGGCGCACTGCACGCAGTGCCGGGTGGTGCCGGTGTGTCCGGGCTCGGTGCAGGACGGGTCGGGGACGGCGGCGACGCGCTTCCCGGCCTCGGGCATGGCCTCCCAGGCGCCGACGAAGGCCTGGATCAGGCGGGGCGGGTCGTCGCGGCGGAGGCCGGCGAGAGCGGCGTCGACGAGGCGCTGGTCGCCGTGGCGCTCGATGAGCGCGACGATGCGGGTCTCCCAGTCGGTGGTGAGCTTGTCGGTGCGGAGGGTGCGGAGCAGTGTGTGCTGGCGGAGCTTGTCGGCGAGGATCTCGATGGCGACGTTGCCGTGGTGGTTGTCCACAGGTCCGTCCACAGCCGCCGCGGCCGGTCGGGTGCCTGCGGCAGCGGTCGGGTCGGGTCGGGTCGGGCCGGGCCGGGAGGATTCGGCTCCCGAGTCGCCCCGACCATCGCCCCCGATTCGGGGCGAGCAGAACGGGCATTTCGGGTCGATGACACCGCGGGCCTCGTGCCATCGGACGTGGTTGCCGCGGCGCCCGTAGTCGGCCGGGTCCTCGCCGCTGACAGGGTTCCGCTCGGCGTACTCGTGGAACCGGTAGCCCGGCTCACCGTCGACCTCGGCGTCGACCCAGAGGCCAGCGGCGACGAGCCGGGCCGCGAGCTCCTCAGCGTCGTCGTCCCACTCCTCGAGGACCTCGAGCGGGATGAACCCGTCGGTGTCGTTGCTGCCGCACCAGGAGCCCGCGAGAGCCCAGATCCCGAACGGGGAGACGTCGCGCTTCTTCGTGGGGTGGGAGCGGCGGACCTTCCGCGTCTTGCGGTGGTCGTGGAGCTTGTCGTCGACCTTGAACCAGGCCATCAGGCCCGCCCTCCCTTCTTCACGTGGTCCTGCTGGTGGGTGATGGCCTGCGCGTCAGCGACGTCGCGGCGGATGTGCCAGAACACGAACCCGCAGCCGGGGGCAGGGCAGGAGGTGGACCAGCCGCCGTCGTGCGGGGCGACCGAGACCTTGGGGATCGGGTTCATGCGACCGCCGCCCGCTGGTCGTCATCGATGTCGCCGAGCTCGGCACCGCGCTCGGCGACGAGCGCAGCCATGGTCAGCGCGGCCTTTCGGAGGACGGGGTTCTCCCCGACTCGGCCGGCGGCGTGGAGCACCGTGCTGTGGTCGCGGTTGGTCTGGCGGCCCACGAAGCTCGACGACAGGCCGGCGTACCTCATCGCGGCCATCGCGACCGCCCGGGCGTCGAGCACGGCCCGTTGGCGGGAGTCGGAGCGGATCGCGGCGATCGTGGTGCCGAACTGGATCGCCGCGGCGCGCAGGATCGTGACGGCCTTCGTCTCCGGCGACAGCTGGCCGACCAGCCCGAGGGCGCTGTCCGGGGACACGTGGCCGGCCAGCACGACCGCGAGAGCGGGCCAGTCGTCGACCTGGCCCAGGATCCGGTGCACCTCGGCCTGATCGCGGTCCGCCACCGCGCACACCAGCGCGGCGGCCGTGGGGAGCGCCTCGGCGGCGCGTTCGTCGGGGCTCATCGGGGCATCGCCTCCTCCACGGCGGCGAGGACGTTGGGCTCGGGGGTCCAGAGCCCGAGCTGGCCGTCCGCCGGCACCGGCCGGGCCAGCAGCCGCACGTCGCGGAACAGGTGGTGGACCTGGCCGCGCTGCGCCCACCCAGGGGCACAGGAGCCGTCGCAGCCGCGGTGCGCGGCGTACAGGTCACCGACCGCGATGATCGCGCCGAACGCCCAGGCGGTGTCTCCGGTGACGCCGAGGTTCGGGATGGTCCGGCCGGCGCCGGCGAACGTGGCCTCGACCATCGGGTAGTTGTCGGCGAGGCGCTGCCCGGCGTGGATCAGTGTGAGGCCGCGGTGGGAGAACATCCGGGACCGGTTCTCGGGCTGCTTCCAGCCGAGCGCGACGGCACCGGCGTAAGGCTGGCGGATGGTGATGGCCTTCATGCCGGTCGCTCCCCGCCATCGGTGGTGGCGACGAGATCGAGCAGCGTGTTCTCGTCGGCGGGGGCGTCGACGGTGGCGAGGTTGCGCTCGGCCTGGACGTAGTACGACGGCTTGAGCTCGGCGCCGATGCCGTAACGGCCCATTCGGACCGCTGCGTAGACCTCGGAACCGACGCCCATGAACGGCGTGAGGACCCGCTCGCCGGGCAGCGTGCGGAGGTCGATGTAGCGCTCGATGACGTCGAGCTGGAGCGGGTGGACGTGCTTCTCGTCGTCCTCGTCGCGGGCGTCCTGGAAGGGCAGCACCCGGTCAATGCGCACGTCGTCCCAGACCGACGAGGCGTAGCGGCGCCAGATCCAGTGCGACCAGCGGTTCTCCTTCTGGTCGCCGTCCCATCCGCGGAAGGACGCGAGGTCCTCCGGCGGCTGCTCGCCGCCGGCGTAGTCGCCGAAGAGGCCGGTCGGGTGGGTGATCGGCTCTGCCGATGGGCCGGGCTTCCGGAACACCAGCAGCTCGTCGGGTGCGGCGACGCCACCGTAGGCCGCGTCGTCGACGATGGTCTTGTGGGCGAGGTTCTTCGCCATCGTGCGGAGCCGGACGGCGAGCGGCTCCTTCCAGATCACGTGTCGGGCGATGAAGCCCCAGCCGGCGTCCTGGTGGCAGCGGATGACGTCACCGGGGAAGTCGGTGTACGCGTCCTTGCCAGTGTTCCCCGAGGGCACGAGGGCGGCGTGCACGGCGACCGTCCGGCCGGGGATGGTCACGCGGAGCAGCTCGTCGACGAAGAACCGGTACTGGTCGAAGAAGTCGCTGTAGGAGCGGGCGTTCGACAGGTCCCGGTCGTCGCTGGAGTAGTGGTAGAGACCGCCGAACGGCGGGGAGTAGATCGAGCCGTGAATCGAGTCGTCAGGGATCCCGGCGAGCATGTCCATGCTGTCGCCGTTGTAGATCGCCCAGCGGTCGGTGACCTGCTGGGTCAGGAAGCCAGCCACGTCGGCACCTCCATCGGTTGGTCGTAGGAGTGGGTGGGCACCGCGAGCGCGTCGTTCATGTGGGCCACGAGCGCGGCGAACATCGCGTCGGCCTGGGCGGCCTTGCGGTGGAGGTTGTCGAGCACGCTGCGGCAGCCCTCGGTGGTGATGACGTCGACCTCGACCGTCCTGGTCTGGCCGAAGCGCCAGAGCCGTCGGATCGCCTGGTACATCTGCTCGTAGGAGTGCGAGGGGAAGTAGGTCATCCGGTGGGCGTGCTGCCAGTTGAGGCCCCACGCGCCGATGGACGGCTTGGTGACCAGGACGCGGATCTCGCCGCGCGTGAACGCAGCGAGCTTCTCCTCCTTCACCCCGGGCGAGTCCGCGCCGGCGACCTCGACGGCACCGTCGATGAGCCGGGTCAGGCGGTGTGACTCGTCGTTGAGGTGGCACCAGGCGACGGCGTGGTCGGCATCTTCGAGTGCGGCCGCGGCGGCCTCACAGCGCTCGGCGATGGAGCGACGTGTCTCCTCGCGCTCCTCGCGGAGCCCGCGGGCCGGGAGGTCGAACAGGGCGTCGGGCCGGGAGGTGCGGGCGTCGACCATGTGGACGCGCTCGAGCAGCTCGGGCAGCACGAACGTCCCGTCGTCGAAGCCGTAGTCCGACGGGCGTCGGATCGCGCGCGCCCAGGTCGCGACCCATCGCCAGAACGGCTCCTCGGCGTGGCCCTTGAGGCGCCAGCCGACGTCACGGCTGGTGGCGGCGAACCGGGAACGGGACGACACCGTGCGGTTCTTGTTGGTGAAGAACCGGGTCAGCATGTCGGTGTACCCGAGTCCGCCGAGGGCCTCGCTCGAGGTGCCGAGCTCGATGTAGTCGTTCGGCGCGGCTGTGGCGGTGCAGAGCAGCCGGTACGGCAGGAGGCGCATGAACTCCGTGACCTGCGCGCGGGTGGTGCCGTCGAAGGCCTTGAGGATCGAGGACTCGTCGCACACCACGCCCCCGAAGTCGGCGTGGTCGAACTTGCCGAGCTGCTCGTAGTTGGTGACCGTGACGGGCGCGACGACCTTCCCGTTGCGGGACTGCGCGGCGTCATACCCGAAGCGGTGCGCCTCTGCGACGACCTGGAAGCCGACGGCAAGCGGGGTGAGGAAGAGGATGGGCTTCCCGGTGTGCTCGTGGACGTTCTGCGCCCACGCGAGCGACATCGGCGTCTTGCCGAGGCCGCAGTCGGCGAACATCCCGGCGCGGCCCTGGCGGACGGCGAAGTCGACGAGCACCTGCTGGAAGTCGAACAGGTGGTCCGGCACGTGGGTCGGGACGAACCCACCACGGTCGGCCAGCTGGCGGCGCGCGTCCAGGAACGCGGCGTACGGCGTGCTCATGCGGCCAGCACCAGCTCTCCGGTGAGGGCCTCGACCATCATCCCGACGATGTCCCGGGCGGCGGGCGGAGTCACTGCGTTCCCGGCGAGCCGGACCTGCTCGCGCTTGTTGCCGAGCAAGACGTAGGAGCGGGAGAAGGCCATGCCGACCTTGATCTCGTGGGGCTCGAGCATCCGGAACAGGCAGTCGTCGATGTCGGGGAGCTCCCCGGTCCACTCGGTCAGCGACTGGTTCGCGCCGCCGCGGCCGCCAGTCGTGATGGTCCGCAGGACGTCGTCGATCCCGGTGGAGGACCATGCGCCCTCGCCGTTGTGGCGCGTGACCATGGCGTATCGGTCGAGCGTGGTGAGAGTGCCCATGGGGTCCGTGACCGGCGCGGCGCTCCGCGCGGATCCGTAGTAGGGCACCAGGAGGCCGTGGTGGTTGCCGTTCGCGGCGACGGTGTCTAGCGGGTCGCCGGCCGACTTCACGGTGTTGTTGTTCCGCATCGGGATGACGAGGGCCTCGGTCTCCCGGGTAGTGCGGGTCCGCATGGGCTGGCTGAGCGTGGTCGCTTCGTCGTTCCAAGTGCCGCCGGCGGGGACCAGCAGTCCGGTCTCGTTGCGGGTCGTCATGGTCCGCATGGGCTCGAGGGCGGGCAGCGCCGTCTTCCCGTCGCGGCCCTCGACCGGCACGCACAGCGCCTTGGAGGCGGTGGTGTGCAGGGTGGTGAGGACCTGGTCGGCGGGCCAGGTTCGCACGCCGGGGCGGCGCTCGAAGGTGTTGCCCGCGGCCTCCAGCGTGAAGGGGCGCCACCACTTCTGGACGCCTGCTTCGATGCGGGCGCGGGTCTTCGTGGCGAGGGGGCGCTTCCGGTCGCCGATGCGAGTGCCGGGGATGGACAGGTCGATGGCGTACAGCGCGGGCAGCCACATCGGGTCGACGACCTCGTGGCCGCACTCCGTGGCGGGACAGCGGTAGACGTACTGGGCGCGGTAGCGCCCCCACTCGTTGTCGGGCTTCTTCCAGTCCTGGGTGGCCCGGATCCGGCCGTGCATCGAGCAGACAGCGCGGGGGCTGGTCCACTTCTCGAAGTCGGGGCGTCGGTCGCCGCGGCGCCAGAACACGACGTAGACGCGGTCCCGAGACTGGGGGGCGGGGAGGCCGGCCTGATTGGCGTGCATCGAGTTCAGGTAGACGACCTTGTGGTCGTAGCCGAGGTCGGTCATCGTGGTGATCCAGCCGCGGTAGCCGACCCACTTCACGACGTCGACCACGTTCTCGACGATCACGAACTTGTAGCGGTGGTGCTCGGCGAACCGGCACACGTCCCACATCGTCGCCCGGGACCGCTCGGACGCCTCGTCGTGGGTCTTGCGGCCCTTTGCCTGGGAGTGGTTGGTGCACTCCGGGGACGCCCAGAGGCCGTCCGTTCGGGGGTAGCGGCGGGGGTCGACCTGGGACAGGTCTGCGCAGTCGTGGTCGGTCTCGGGGTGGTTGGTGTTGTGGGTCTCGACGGCCAGGGGCCAGTGGTTGGCCGCCATGATGACCTTCACCCCGGGGATGGAGTGCGCGCCCGAGCTGGACCCGCCGGCGCCGCAGAACAGGTCGAGCATCGTGACCTGATGGCCCGGCAGGTTCGGGTCGATGGGGGTGATGCCGAGGTAGTCCAGCCACATCGCGTCCAGGGCCGACCACTCGGCGGTCTGGAACGGGGACTGGGTGATGACGGGAGTCACGGGAGCGGACCCTTCCGGGGGCGGGTGTCGATCCGCGCCGCGATGGCGAGGCCGAGGATGAGCAGGACGTTGACGGCGAGCACGGCGAGGTCGAGCGCGCTCATGGGCTGTTGCCGCCGGGGGCGTGGACGCCGAGGTCGTGGAACCAGGGGTGGCAGCCGCAACCCCGCTGGGGGCGCGCCGCGCGGCTGGCGCGCACCCAGCGGACGAGGAGGCCGTCGGATCACGCCGGCCGGCCGAGAAGGACGGGCGCGGTGACGGCGCCGCGGACGTCGTCGACGATCGCGGTGAAGACGCTGCGGGCGATGTCGGCCGGGTTGAGCAGGGCGTAGGACAGCAGGAGGTTGCCCTGCCGGAGCCGGTACCGGAACCGGGCCTCGACCTCGACGGGCTCGGCGCCGACGTAGGGCGCGAGAGCGACCACGAAGATGGTAGGGATCTCGAGCTCGCCGGTCTGGCCGGCGGTCGCGGTCTCGGTCTCCTCGTAGCGGAGCTGGACCTGGCCGTTGTCGAGCCGGATGCCGGCCTTGATGTCGGCGGTGCGGGTGGCCTGGAGGCTGGCGGCGATCTCGAGCATGGTCGCGGCGTCGGGGTGGACGACGTTGATGGCGTGGTCCTCGAGGTGCTCGGCGAACGTCGCCTGGTCGAGCCACTCCTTGTCGCGGTCGGTCCAGGTGTTCCACTCGTCGGAGTGGAGGAGTTCGAGGACGACGCGGTGGTCGCCGTGGCCGGCGACGCCCTCGTCGGCGGCGTCGTCGGACTGCTCGCCGGCGTTGATGACGGCGACGAGGCTTCGGCGGCTGAGGTCGGCCCACACCTCGGTGCCGCTGAGCTGGTGCTTCTCGACGTACTCCACGAACGAGCGGGCGTCGTGGACGTGGACGGTGCCCTTCTTGCGGTAGGGGAACTCGGTGAGCGGCTCGGCGAGAGCACGGAGGTCGTGGACGTGGGTGGTCGCGCCGGCCGGGACGGTCTGGACGAAGAACCGGTCGCTGTCGCCGAGCGGGGCGGGCGGGGCGATCGCGATGCCGGCGCGGACGGCGGCCTCGGTGTCGGTGGCGTGGTCGGGGGTGGAGTAGTTCGTCATGTTCAGGTGGCTCCTGGTTCGGGTGTGCTGTCGGATCTGCTGGTCGTATCGGGGTGGTCAGCGGTCGTTGGCGGCCGCCGAGCGGCCGTCGCGGAACCCGTTGTCGCTGTCGCCGGCGGGCAGGCCGCGGAGGCCGCCGAGCTCCTCCTGGTTGGGGTCGTTGCGCACGGCGTTGCCGTCGTCGGAGACGTAGAAGATGGAGGGGGCGGTGAGCCGGCGGGGGCGCTTGACGACGACCTGGTCGGAGATCTCGATCCGCGGGGTCTCGTGGTCGCCGACCTTCTTCGGGTCGACGGTGAGCTTGAGGACGATCTCGCCCTTGCGACCGGTGTCGGTGCAGTCGGCGATGAGGGCGTGGAGGCCCTCGGTGAGCTCGTTCTGGAGGCGGCCGCGGCGCAGCTCGGCGAGGACGTCGAGCGCGGGGCGCTGGTGCGGGGTGGTCACGGGTGGGTGTCTCCTTGGGTGCGGGTGTCGTCGGTGGTGAGGTGGAGGTGCGGGCGGTGGTGCGGGTAGTCCTCGACGAGCTCGCGTGCCTTCTCCAGCGACGGGAGTTCGAACTGGACCTGGAAGTGCTCGGCCAGCGCGGTGGGCTTCCACGCCTGGTCGTTGACGAGCACGTGGCACCCGGCGCGGGCGGGGCCGTCGACCGGGCCGGCCTCGTAGGGCACCCAGCGGTTGGTGTCGACCCGGCGGGCGAGCACCACCGAGGCCCCGCAGCCGCGGTTGCACTCCCGGGTGCGGGTCGTCGCCCTCACGACGCGCCTCCCCCGGCGGCCCCGGTGGCTGCGGTGCGCTTGCGATCGACCAGCGCCCGCAGGGCGGTGTGCCGGTCCCGGTCGAGGCTCGGCAGCGGGTAGCCCGCCTCGGCGAGCCAGTCCCAGCCCGCGAGCTGAGCGGCGTGCTCCCCCAGGTCGCGGTCGTCGTAGAGCTCGTCGGTGAGGGACTCGGCGACCTGCGCGGCGGTGATGCGGGCGAAGGCCCGCAGGATCCGGGCCGGCTTCGCGGTCGCGAGGTCGGCCAGGGCGGAGCGGACCGCCTGCTCACACGCACGCCAGTCGCCCGGGGCGTCCTGCTCCAGCGCGTCGAGGACTGCGCGGTCGTCGAGGTGCCACACGCTGCCCGGCAGCACCCCGGCCAGGGTGGAGACCAGCGTGGCGTTGCCCTTCACGGGGAACAGGGCGACGAAGTGGTCGTAGAGCCAGTCCAGGCGTGCCCGGTCGGCGGCCGTCTGCTGCTCGGCGGCCTCGGCCTCAGCGGCGCGGCGGGCCGCGGCGGCGGCCTCGGCCTCCTGGGCGGCCGCGACGTCGCCCTCGGTCGCGACGACGGGCGCGCTGATCGCCGACGCCGGTCCGTCGCCGGACGGCGTGGTCTCGTGGGACCGCGGCTCGAGGCAGACCAGCCGCGGCTCGTGGAACGAGTCCGGCTCGAACGCGGCGTAGCCGAGGCACCCAGCGTCCTGGTGGGGTCCTGTCTCGGCGAGCTCGGTGCCCTCCCACGACGGGATGCTGAGGTTGAGCGCGCCGTCGCCCCTGACGTGCGCCCGGGCGCCGGCGGCGATGAACTGGGCCACCAGGTCGGCGTTGTGGGCGATCCGCTGGCGCCGGGACCGGAGCGCGTTGACCGTCATCGTGAAGTCGTCGGTGCCGAGGGCCTCGTCGAGTTTGGCGGTGGCCTCGGCGTCGTCGGCGAACTCGTGGAACGCCTCGACGTCGCTGAGGGTGACCTGTCCGAGGTGGACTGACGTCCGGGCGTGCTCCGGCAGCGTGCCGAGCCTCAGGCGCTGCTTCACCCGGGCCTTGGAGTAGCCGACCGCCGCGGCGATCGCGGCCTCGTTGTACCCGATGAGCTGGAGCTGCTCGTAGGCCCGGGCCTCCTCGACCGGGGACAGCAGTTCCTTCTGCAGGCCGGTGATGGCCATGACTTCGATCTGCTGGGCCTGGGTGACGAGGTCCTCGCGGACTCGCACCCGGATCTCGGTGGCCGCGGCCTGGCGGTGGCCGTCGTAGCGGCGGGCACCGTCGAGGAGCACGTACCGGTCCTCGTCCTCGGGGTCGGGCGCGACGAGGACGGGGTCGACCAGGCCGTGCAGGCGGATCGACTCGACCAGTGCGGCGTCGGCGACGGCGTTGAGACGGGGGTTGTCGGGGTGGGGACGGACGTGGTCGAGGGGGACGGTCGTGATGCGCTCAGTCATCGAGGGCTCCAGGGATCGGGGCGTAGACGTTCACGCGTGCGGCCTTGGTGGACTTGAGGGTTGAGGGGGTCACGCCGACGTAGCGGACCCAGCCGGCGCGCTGGGCGTCGATGAGTCGGCGGGAGATCAGCGCCTTGCGGACGTCAGGCAGGAGCGGACGCATGGTGTTCGCGGAGAACGGGCGGCCCTGGCGGACCAGGTGGCGGATGACCTGGTTGATGACGCGGTTGTCCCACTCGTCGCTGGGACCGTTGGCCTCGGTGGCGGCGCGGTACTCGGCCCAGCCCGTCGCGATCGCGGCGGCGGTCTCCTCCGAGATCGGGGTGTCGATCACGACCCTGGTCACGGGACCACCGCCAGGGACCGGATGGGGTGCTCGGTGACCGCGGTGAGCGCGAGGGGGACGTCGAGCCACTCCGTCACGGCGTCGTGGTGCCAGACGCTGGCGATCGCCTTCCCACCGAAAGCGGAGGCGTACGACGGGAGTGACCGCACCTCGGCACCGAGGTAGTCGGCCCACGTCTGGAGGTCGTCGGCCGTCTTGAACTGGAACCGGATCCGCGGCGCGTTGCGGGAGACCTCGTTGTCGTACTGCCGCGCGACCGCGACGCTCATCGGGTCCGGCAGCCCGACCGTCTCGGCGTGGGCGAGCACCAGGGCTGCGGCGCGGGTGTTCTGGATGCAGCCGGTGATCACGGGATCGGCCATGTCAGGCCACCTCCAGGACGGTGTTGGCGGTACGGATGGCGTCGTTCAGGACGTTGCGGGCCGCCGCGCCGAGGTTGGACCTCACGAGCTCCTTCGCCTTGGTGACGGCCGCGGTGAGAACGGCGGTGGCGACGTCGTCCGGCGTAGGCGCGGCGGACGGCCGGTTGATCAGGCGGCCGTAGCCGAAGGCGAGGTGGGTCACGACTTCGACCTCCGCTCCGGGCCGACCACGATCGGTGCTCGGCGACGGGCGATGCCGAGCAGGCGGTCGTTCTCGGCGCGCAGCTCGGCGTTGCGGCGCATCAGGTCCCGGACGTCCTCGCGGGCGTCGTCCCGGTCGTTGGCGGCGCGGAGCCCCAGCGCGATCGCGAAGCACAGGGCGGCGAACAACAGCAGCGGGAGCACAGCGCCGCCAGCGACGATGAGGTTCTCGAGGTACCCGGTCATCGACGGGCCCCCGCCCGGGCGGCCTTCCGGGCGCGGCGCCGGGCCTTTCCCGGGAGAGCGCGTCGGGCAGGGTCCGGCCCGATGTACGCCGTCATCCCGGCCGGCTTGCGGTAGAAGACCGGGTCCCCGTTGTGGCCGCCGACCTTCACCGCCGGCGGGTGCTGGTGGACGAACTCCGGCTGCGGGCTCGGCTTGGCCGGCCGTATCCTGCGGAAGAACCTGCTGTTCATGGGACACTCCTTGGTGTTGGTGGCGTCTCCGACCGCTGCTGCCAGGCGTTGGGTCGGAGACGCCGCTGCGTTTGCAGGGACGTGCGGTGAGGAGGGGGGCTGGGGCTCAGCCGGTCGCGAGGGCCTCGCGCTCGTGGGGCATCAGGTACCGGCCATGGCGGCGCTTGCGCTGCGCCCGCTCGACCAGGTCTTGGTGGCGCCGCGCGGTCGCGATGAGGCGGCGGTTGTGGTCCTCCGCGACCCGGTACGCCCGGTTCGCGGCAACCTCTTCGCTGGTGCGGGTCGCGGCGACCAGGACCTTGCGGCGGTCCTCGATCGCGGTGTGCACCTCGGGCGCCTGGTGGCGGCTCCCGAACAGCATCTGGGCGACGAACTGGACCTGGTGGGTCTCGTCGACCGTCCGGGCCCAAGCTGCGGAGACCAGGAGGTCCGCGGTGGTGAGGTCGCCGTACGCCGACAGCCAGTCCTCCCTCGACACCAGCGCTCCCGACCCGCCCCCCAGACGGGCCGGGAGCATGGCGGTGCAGGTGCGGCACAGACGCCGGGCACCGCCGCGGGTGAGGATCGTGAGGTCGTCCCCGGTGGTGGTCGTGAACCCGACCAGCCGGCCGACCTGGGTGGCGTCGATGAACACCCGCAACCGGCGGGACCGGATCCCGCAGACCGGGCGGCACGCCGCCGGGACCGCGCGGCCACTGCGGGTCAGGTCGCCGTGGTGGACGTGCACGACACCGTGAGGACGACCGACGAGCACCGCGCCGTTCGCGACCGCCGCCAGGACGCGCAGAGCGGGGATCGGGGCGCTCATGCGTTCGTCCTGTTCGGGCCTACGCTGCGCGGATGGAACTCAGCGCCGCCCAGTGCTCGGTCATCGCCCAGACGATCCCGGTTCTGCTTCTTGCCTTCACGGTCGAGCAGCGGTTCGCTCCGAACCGCCGGCTCATCGCGCTGGCTCGCTGGATCAATGCCCTTGGCCTGGTCGCGCTGCTCGCTGGATGGCTGATCGCCTTCCTTGGGCTCGACAACGGCGTCCATGGGTTCGCGGGGTCCGTCGCGCTGTACTCGACGATCGGAGGTCTGACTGTTCTGGTCTCGGTCGTGCTTTCCGACCTCCTGCTTCCGCCCGTACGCGAGTAGAGCGAAAGAGCCGACCAGCAGCACGATGGCGAACACGAAGGGCGCGAGATTCTTCATGCGTCCACCAGCCCTTCAGGGGCGGGCCGGGTTAGGAGAGCATCGAGATGCTCCCCGAGGCCGTCGAGCTTCGCCAGGCCCTCGTGGAGCCCGTACTGCTTCTGCTTCAACCGGACCACGCGGCGCGCGCGACGCGTGGCCGCGACACCGAGCACAACACCAGCCGACACGAGCAAAGTCGCGCGACCCAGGCGCGGGGGAGTAGCCGTGTTCATGACGCACCCGAGCGATCGACGGTCGGCACCGGCGTCAGCAACGCTTCGACATCGGATCGTTTTACCCGGATCAGGTGCGAGCCCTTGATCCGCTCAGCGGGCAGCGACCCGTCCGCGATGCACCGTCGGACCGTCTTCACCGAGGCGCCGAGGACGCTGGCTGCGTCCTGCAGGCTGATGCGAGCGTTGTCAGGGCCCGTGCTCATGCGGCGTCCTCGGCAGCCGCGGGCGGGAGGAGATCGGCCGCCGAGACGCCGAGCGCCATCGCGATGTCGATCAGCTCCGGCACGGTGAAGTCGGTCAGGCCCCGGAGCTTCGCGGACAGGGTCGACTTCGCGATCCCGCACGATTCGCTGAGCACATCCAGCGAGATCTGCTTCCTGGCCCTGGCGGCGCGGACCTCGCCGGCGGTTGCCTCACGAAGGTCGAGTTCAGAATGGGACACAGTGGGAACGCTAGTTCAGAATGGGACATCGCGCAAGGGATCTAGCCCTCGATGTTCAGAATGGGATACTGTCCCGACATGGGACAAAAGGAACAGGCGGGCCGAGCGGTCAACTTGCGCGCTCTCGAGCTCATTCGGGATGCGTTCGACAAGTCCTCGGGGGTCACCCAGCAGATGCTCGCCGAGGACTCCGGGATTCCTCGAAGCACGCTGGCCAACCTGCTCTCCAGGACGTCGGAGCCTCGGTTGGTCCATGTCGAGCAGCTCGTCCGGATTGCCATGGCGCTGGGCAAGGACCCGCGCGCTTGGATTTCAGAGCTCCAAGGCGTCGCAGCGAAGGAGCGAGGCCGCGAGGAGCGCGATCTCAAGCTCAGGACGACGGCCGGCCGAGCGCTATCGCAGCGGGAAGGAACTCGCACGCCACGCGGTGGCGCTCCTCGGTCGTGAGGTCGGTGTCAACCAACAAGATCTTGAACTCCGACACCAGGACCGCGCCCGGAGCGAAGTCCTCCACGGGCACAATGCGGATACCCGCGGCGGCGAACAACCCCATCCCCTCCATCATGGGATGATTCTGACCTGACTTGTCAGAAAATGTCAGCCCTTGATTATCGCCAAGAGTTGCCCGATACTGCCAGATCCCAGAGGGCCACGGCGTCGGTCATGGCGTCGTGGGCCGACTTGTCGGAGGGGGAGCGCAGCCAGGTAGAGGTGGCGATCGCTACCCGTCGTGCCAGCGCATCCTGCAGCCCGACGTTGACCTCGCCGTCCTGGCGCATCAGCTCCGGGAGCGTCATCCCCATCCGGCTGGCGAAGTGCGAAAGCGCAGCGGTACTGGGCCGGCGTTCTCCCGCTTCGATCCGGGAGATGTAGGGCACCGAGAACTCTGGCTCGGCGATCTCGCGCTGCGTGAGGCCGCGCGCTCGGCGTGCCTGCCGGATCCGCTGACCCAGCTCGACGGCGTCCATGCTGTCCAGGACCTGCAGGTCGCTCTCGCTGACGATGGGGCGTTCGGCCATGGGGTCCGGGCCTTCCTCGAGACGGAGTTTCGCTACCGATCATGTCAGCACGTCGGGGCAGTTGGCGACAAGTTGTGTCAGAGGGCTCGGTCTGTCGAGGTGGGATGACCCTCGGCCAGCGGTGGCGGCAGGGGTCACGGCGGTGGGGGGCATGGCGAGTCGAGCGACGTGTTCGCAACTCGACCCGACGCCGACTGAGATCTCCCCAACCGACAGGCCGGGGGCTCTGAGCAGGCGTATCGTGCCCGAGCATGAACGACGATCGACCTCCGCCGCCGCCAGGCTGGTACCCCCACAATGCGCTGCGCGACAAGGAGCAATACTGGGACGGGAACGCCTGGACCGGACAGCTTCGGAAGAAGCAGAAGCGGAAGCCGGCTGGGTCGAAGCCCGGTGCGGCTGCGAGTCCGGCCAGGGCGCAGGATCCGAAGAACCGGGGCATTGTCGGACGGGCGATGAAGGCGGCCGACGAACGCGTCGAGGCCCAGAAGAAGATCGTGTGCCAGTTCTGTCAGGAGCCGGGAGGCGTCACGGTGCGGCACTTCAAGAAGGACAAGCGCCTATCGGCAACGCGGCTGCTGGGTGGAATGGTGACCATGGGTGCCTCGGTCGCCGTCGTGGGAGTGACCAAGAAGGGGCACGTCACCCGCCTGACCTGCGACAACTGCAAGATGACCTGGGACTTGCAGGGCTGAGTCTCCGCCTCGGAGGTTCGTCTCCGGCCTACCACTCTCCCGCGGTGGCGACCTCGCTCATCTTGTTGGTGAGCATGTCCATCCGGGACCGGGCCGCGCGGACGTAGCGCTGTGCTGCCTGGGGAGTCGAGTCGCCCAGCCACGCCATGATCTCGGCTTCAGTGGCTCCCTGCTGGGCGAACAGGGTGGCGCCGGTTGCCCGCAGGTCGTGGAAGTGCAGCGACGGGTGCCCCGCAGCCTCGCGTGCGGCGTACCAGCCGTTGCCACCCGACTTGAGCGGCTTGCCGTAGAACGCCGACGGCGCCAGGTGCTTCCCAGTGGCTGACGGGAACAGCAGGGCGGTGCGGCCCTTCGCGACGTGGTTCTTGAGATGATCGAGGAGGACCGGGACCAGGTTCGCGGGGATGCGCTGGTCGCGCTCTCCGGCGTCGGACTTAGTGCCCTTCTGGATCACGCCCTCGCTCTTCGTTCGTGCGATCGAGTATCGGACGCGCACCACCCGGCGGGTCAGGTCGATGTCGGCACGTCGCAGGCCAACGATCTCCCCGTAGCGCAGGCCGGTCCACAGCCCGAGCTCGATGAGCGCGCGCCAGTCGGGGCGGATGGTCGCCAGCATGACCTTGACCTCCTCCGCAGTCGCCAACTCTTCGCGTCGACGACCGGGGGAGGAGCCACCGCCGCGGATCGCGAACGGGTTCACGCGCCCGACGAGCGGGCCGTGCGCGCTGATGGCGGTGTTCATCACGGCCCGGCCGAACGAGTAGGTGTGGGCCCGGGCCGTTGCGCCGGCGTCCTTGCCCTTGGCGCGGTTGCCCTTGCGGCTGCCTGCCGGCTTGAAGGCGTCGTACCACTCGCTCACGACCTCGGGCGTGATCTGGTCGATGGGCAACGTCCCGAAGGCCGGGGTGAGGTAGCGGCCCAGGAGGTCGGTGTAGTGGTCGCGGGTCTTCGCTGCGAGCGGGCGACCCTTGACGCGGCGCTCCTCGATCCATGCCGTGGCGTAGTCGGTGAACGAGGCGAACGTGGAGGCGCGCGCTGCTGCGTCGCGCTCGGCCCGACGGACTGCAGGGGGCGCCCAGGTCCCCGCCGAGATGAGCCGGCGCTCGTCGGTCAGCCACGCCTCGGCGTCTTCGCGGGTGTCGTAGGTGGTGGGTGCGGTGTGCCGCACCGGTGTCGCCTTGCCGGTGCGCGAGATCCGCGTGGCGCCGTGCGGGTCGCCGTAGAATGCTTGCCATCGACCAGACGGCAGCTTGCGTGCACGGCCGAAGCCTCGTGCCCCTGACTTCCCTGCCACGACTGGCCCCTTTCCAGTAACCCTCGACGTGCTACGAGATTGCTATGCCGCATGCTACCAACGGGAATCGTTGGGTATCGCTCGGTCTCCGAGGTGGCCTGAGTTTATGCAGGTCAGAGGCATGTTCTGCCTGTTCGGGCGCATGGGGCGAGACTACCAAGTCTGATGGTTCGAACCCAGTATCGCCCACCGGAGAGATCAGGCCCCTGGCCCGCCGTAAGGCGGAGCAGGGGCCTGATGCGTCTCCGCGGCCGGTCGCTAGGGCGCCGCAGGGGAGAGCTCGGCGGACGGCGCGGCCGGCTGCTGCGGAGGCGCCGGGTCGTGCAGGGTCCGGTAGAGCGCCCAGGTGAGCAGCGGCATCAGCGCGAGCGGGGCGAGCGCGACCTGCAGGCTCGTGGCGTCAGCCAGCGCGCCGATCGCGGGGCTGGCGAGGCCGCCGATGCTGACGGTCAGGCCGAGCGTGATGCCACTGGCGGTGCCGACCCGTGAGGGCAGGTAGTCCTGCCCGAGCGTGACCTGGAGCGAGAACGGCACGTAGAGGCCGATCGAGGTCAGCGCGACGAACAGGTACATCGGTGGGCCCGGCACCACGACGACGCCGGCGACCGCGAGCGTGCTGAGGCCGTAGGACCACCGCGACACGGTGACCCGGTCCCAGCGGTGGGCCAGCGAGCCGCCGACCAGGGAGCCGACGATGCCGCCGGCGTAGAGCACGAACAGGGCGACGGTGCCGGCTGCGGGGACGCCGCCGATCCGCTGGTCGGCGTACAGCGCGATGAAGGTGCTGAGGCCGACGAAGGCGATCGAGCGGAAGACCACGGCGAGGGAGAGGCGCACGAACGAGGCGACGTCGTCCGGGCCGGTGGGGAGGTGCTCCTCGCTCCCGGCCGCGCGCCGCCGGGCCAGCGTGCTGAGCACGGGCAGCGTCACCGCGATGCCGGCCAGGGCGGGCAGCACCAGGAAGGGCGTCAGCGCCAGCCCGCCCGTCGCCACGAAGGCGGCGACGAGCAGCGGCGCGAGGGCGAAGCCGATGTTGCCGCCGGTCGAGAACAGCGCCATCGCGCGGTGGCTGCCCGCACTCGCGATCCGGGCCAGCCGCGCCGACTCCGGGTGGTACGCCGCCACGCCGATGCCGGACACGGCCGCGAACCCGAGCGTGAGGGCGTACGACCCGCTCACGCCGCTGAGGGCGATGCCGAGGCCGCCGACGAAGGTGCTGACCGGCACGAGCCAGGGCAGGGCCCACCGGTCGGTCAGGGCTCCGAAGACCGGCTGCGCGATCGAGGAGAGCAGCGAGGCGGCGAGCACGATGCCCGACGCCGCGGCGTAGGTGTAGTCGCGCTCGGCGATGAAGAACGGGACGAGCGCGGCGACCGCGCCCTGGTAGATGTCGACGCACGCGTGCCCGAGGGCGAGCAGGCCGATGGTTCGTGGGGATCTCACGCTCCATCGTCGGCCGCTCCGGGCGTGGCCCGCTTCCGATACTCTGCCACCTGATGCCGGATATCCGCCACACCCCGATCGCCCCCACGGTGACCCGTTCGCTCGCAGCGGGTGGGCTGATCGACGCGCACCGGCACGACGACCACCAGATCGCGTACGCCGGCCGCGGCGTCGTCACCGTGACGACCGACCGGGGCACCTGGGTCGCTCCCGCCACCCGCGCGATCTGGGTGCCCGCGGGCACCGTCCACGCGCACCGCGCCCACGGTCGCGTCGAGCTGCACTTCCTCGGCCTGCCGACGACGGTCAACCCGCTGGGCCTGACCTCGCCCGCGGTGCTCGGCGTCGGGCCGCTGCTGCGCGAGCTGATCGTGGCCTGCACCCAGGAGGCCGAGGTGGACACCCCGGAGCGCCGCCGGTTGCGCGCCGTCCTCCTCGACCAGCTCCGGGTCTCGCCGCAGCAGCCCCTGCACCTGCCGATGCCCGCGCACCCGGTGCTGCTCGCGGTCTGCGACCTCCTGCAGGCGGACCCGGGCGACGACCGGACGCTCGCGGGCCTCGGCCGCGCGGTCGGCGCCAGCGACCGCACGCTCTCCCGGCTCTTCCGCAGCGAGCTGGGCATGACGTTCCCGCAGTGGCGGACCCAGCTGCGCCTGCACCGCGCGCTCGTGCTGCTCGCCGAGGGCACCCCGGTCACCACCGTCGCGCACCGGTGCGGCTGGTCCTCGGCGAGCGCGTTCATCGACGTCTTCCGCCGTACGTTCGGCAGCACGCCCGGTACCTACGCGGCCGACGGCTGAACCCGCACGGCGTCTCGGGGGACGCGCTACCGTCGTGAGACATGAGGTCCTCCTACCGGCTCGCCCTGCTGGCGGGCCTGACGTGCACCCTGGCCCTCGTCGTCAGCGCCTGCGGAACCGACGACGGCGGGGACGGCGCCACCCCCGCAGGCGGTACGACGTCCCCCGGCTCCGGCACCCCGGCCAGCGGCAGCAGCGAGCGGATGAGCGCCGGCGCGAGCGAGTCGGCGGCCGGCCCCCAGGCCTGCACGGCGGCCCAGCTCTCGTTGCTGGTGCGCCCGGCCGAGGGCGGGGGAGCAGCCGGCTCGCAGTACACCGAGGTGGTGCTGACCAACAGCAGCGACCAGACCTGCACGACGGGCGGCTTCGGCGGGGTGTCCTACGTCGGGGGCGGCGACGGCACCCAGATCGGCGCGCCCGCCACCCGGGTCGACGAGGACCAGGTCGAGACGCTGACGCTCGAGCCGGGGGAGGCCGCCGTGCAGGTGCTGCGCGAGACCCGGGCCGAGAACTACTCCCGTGCCGACTGCGACCCGGTGGCCGTCGACGGGCTGCGGATCTACCCGCCCAACGAGACCCACTCGCTCTACGCCGCCCACCCGACGACGGGCTGCGTGAACCGGTCGATCGAGCTCCTGTCGGTCGAGCCGTACCACGCGGCCTGAGCGATCCCGGCGGCCGTGGACGGCCCGGTCCCTTACTCCCGCGCACGGGCGGTCGCCCGCTCGGTACGATCGACACGCGGCCGGCCGGCCGTACCCATCCACCCCACCCAAGGGAGCACCTCCGTGTCCGAGATCAAGGTCGCCGTTCTGTCTGCCGATGCGCGCCAGGACTCGACGGTCACCACGGGCACGAAGGCCTGGGAGCTGTTCCGGGACGACGCCGACGTCATCGCCGCGCGCGTCGGCGGCCAGCTCAAGGACCTGTCCTACGAGCTCGCCGACGGTGACGAGGTCGAGGGGGTCGCGATCGACAGCCCCGACGGGCTCGACATCCTGCGCCACTCGACCGCGCACGTGCTCGCCCAGGCCGTGCAGCAGGTCTTCCCCGACGCCAAGCTCGGCATCGGCCCGCCGATCCAGGACGGCTTCTACTACGACTTCGACGTCGAGACCCCGTTCGTGCCCGAGGACCTGGTCAAGCTCGAGTCCGCGATGCGCAAGATCATCAAGGAGAACCAGCGCTTCGAGCGCCGGGTCACCACCGACGAGGACGCGCTGGTCGAGCTGGCCGACGAGCCCTACAAGCTCGAGCTGATCGGCCTCAAGGGCAATGCCGCCGACGCGGCCGAGGGCGCGAGCGCCGAGGTCGGTGCGGGCGAGCTGACCATCTACGACAACATCAACCGCAAGGGCGAGGTGGCCTGGAAGGACCTCTGCCGCGGGCCGCACCTGCCGACCACCAAGCGGATCCCGGCGTTCAAGCTGATGCGCAGCGCCGCGGCCTACTGGCGCGGCGACGAGAAGAACAAGCAGCTCCAGCGCATCTACGGCACCGCCTGGCCGAGCAAGGAGGCGCTCGAGGAGCACCTGCACCGGCTCGAGGAGGCCGAGCGCCGCGACCACCGCAAGCTGGGCCGTGAGCTCGACCTGTTCAGCTTCCCCGACGAGATCGGCTCGGGCCTGCCGGTCTTCCACCCCAAGGGTGGCGTGATCAAGCGCGAGATGGAGGACTACGTCCGCCGCCGGCACATCGAGGAGGGCTTCTCCTACGTCGGCACGCCGCACATCACCAAGGACGGCGTGTTCCACACCTCGGGGCACCTGCCGTACTACGCCGACACGATGTTCCCGCCGATGGAGTTCGAGGGCGCGAACTACCAGCTCAAGGCGATGAACTGCCCGATGCACAACCTGATCTTCAGCAGCCGCGGGCGCTCCTACCGCGAGCTGCCGCTGCGCCTGTTCGAGTTCGGCAGCGTCTACCGCTACGAGAAGTCCGGCGTCATCCACGGCCTGACCCGGGTCCGCGGGTTCGCCCAGGACGACTCGCACTCCTACTGCACCCCCGGGCAGGCGCCGGCCGAGGTCAAGCACCTGCTGGACTTCATGCTCAGCGTGCTGCGCGACTTCGGGCTCGACGACTTCTACCTCGAGCTCTCGACCCGCGACGACTCCAAGCCCGACAAGTTCGTCGGCAGCGACGAGGACTGGGCGGTCGCGACCGCGGTCCTCGAGCAGGTCGCCGCCGAGTCCGGGCTCGACCTCGTGCCCGACCCGGGCGGCGCGGCGTTCTACGGCCCCAAGATCTCGGTCCAGGCCAAGGACGCCATAGGCCGCACCTGGCAGATGGGCACGGTCCAGTACGACTTCAACCAGCCCGCGCGCTTCGGCCTGGAGTACACCTCGCCCGACGGCTCCAAGCAGCAGCCGGTGATGATCCACTCGGCGAAGTTCGGCTCGATCGAGCGCTTCCTCGGCGTCCTCGTCGAGCACTACGCCGGCGCCTTCCCTCCGTGGCTCGCGCCGGTGCAGGTCGTCGGGATCCCCGTCGCGGACACCTTCACCGACTACCTCTACGAGATCACCGACCAGCTCAAGGCGCGGGGGATCCGGGTCGAGGTCGACGAGTCCGACGACCGCTTCCAGAAGAAGATCCGCAACGCCCAGCTGCAGAAGATCCCGTTCATGCTCATCGCCGGTGGCGAGGACGTGGACAAGGGCGCGGTCAGCTTCCGCTACCGCGACGGCCGCCAGGACAACGGCGTCCCGATCGCCGAGGCGATCGAGCGCGTCGTGGCGGCCGTGGCGAGCCACGAGCAGGTCTAGGGCGTGACCCCCTTGCGCCGCGCTGCGCTCGCCGGCGCCGCCGTCCTCGCGACGGCGGTGCTGGCGGGCTGCGGCGGAGGGGACGACTCGGCGGCGCCCGCGCGCCCGCCGTCACCCACGCCCACGGTGGCCGAGACCACCGACAGCGCGCTGCCCGGCGGTGACGCCGGCGACCCGGGCACCGACGCCGGCGACCTGGCCAAGATGGCTGAGGAGCGTGCCGGCGACCTCGCCTCCGAGCGCGGCGCGGGCAGCACCATCGCACCGCGCGACGGCAACGTCCTCGGCGGCGACGTGAGCTGGCCCCAGTGCCCCCGGGGAACGGGCATCCCCCAGAAGCAGGGCCAGGGACTGCCGATGCCCCTGCCCGACGCGCAGTACGTCGTCCTCGGGCTCACCAACGGCCCCGGCTTCACGCCCAACCCGTGCCTGAAGGACCAGGTCGCCTGGGTCAAGGACAACGACGTCCTCGTCTCCGTCTACGCGGTGTCGAGCTATCCCAGCAAGGCCCAGCTCGACGAGTACGGCGCCGACGGGCCCTTCGACGCGGCGACCAAGCTCGGCCGGCTGCGCAACGTCGGCTACCAGCAGGCCCGCTTCAACGTCGGCACGATGGGCCAGGTCGGCCTGGTCAGCCCGATCGTGTGGATCGACGTCGAGCCGGTGCCGCTCTTCGAGTGGAGCACCGACCTCACGGCCAACGCCGCGGTGATCGAGGGGGCCGCGCGCGGCTACGTCGACGCGGGCTTCCGGATCGGCGTCTACTCCACGCCCCACCTCTACCGCACCGTCGTCGGCGACTTCACCCTCGGCGGGGTGCCCGAGTGGCGGGCCGCCGGCCAGACCTCGCGCGCCGAGGCCCTGCGCCGCTGCGGCGACGACTGGTCGATCCAGGGCGGCCCCGCGGTGCTGGGGCAGTGGGTCGAGGCGCAGCGCGACCAGAACGTGACCTGTGACGGGATCGCCGCCGACCTCGGCCGCTGGTTCCACCGCTTCGCCTGAGCCCGGCGTCGCCGGGAGGACGTGAGAGGGTTTGCCAATGACTTCGGACGACGTCGCCCCCGAGGTGCTCGACGGACGGCGCCGACGCTGGCAGGAGCACAACCAGGTGCGCCGCCAGGTCATCATCGACGCGGCGATCGCCGTCCTGGAGAGCCAGGCGCCCGGTGAGGACGTCCAGGTCCAGGCCGTCGCCGACGAGGCGAACATGAGCCGCACGGTCATCTACCGGCACTTCGAGGACCGCTCCGACCTCGACCGCGCGGTGCAGCGCCAGATCTGCGAGAACGTCGGCAACGAGCTGCTCCCCGCGCTGTCCTACGACGGCACGCCGGACCAGATCATCCACCGCATCGTCGGCAGCTTCGTGCGGTGGGCCGAGGCGCACCCGACGCTCTACTGGTTCGCCGAGCGCGACCTGTCCGGCTGGGGCCCGAGTCCGCTGGGCCAGGCCGTCGAGCAGGTCGCCGAGGGCATCGAGGGGATCATGGCGATCGTCGTCGCCGCGCTCGGCGTCGAGCTGAGCGAGGACGACAAGGCCGCCCTCGACCCGTGGGTCTTCGGCATGATCGGCGCGGTCTTCGCGGCCGTGCGGCGCTGGCTCGAGCGCGACCTGCGCCAGCCCGGCATCGAGGCGTGCATCAACATCCTGGCCGAGTCGATCTGGCTCCAGATCAACGGCATGGCGCTCTCGCGCGGGCTCAACCTGCCCGACCTGCCCGTCGCGGACCTGCTCCAGGCGCTCCAGCCCGGAGGTGAGGAGTGAACACCCCCGACGGCCTCGAGCGGCTCTGGACGCCGCACCGGATGGCCTACGTGCGCGGTGAGGAGGGCGAGGCCGACCGGCCCGCCCACGTCGAGCCCCGGCCGGCGTGCCCGTTCTGCCGGATCACCCGGGACCCCGCGACCTCGACCGACGACGACCTGGTCGTGGTGCGCGGCGAGACGGCGTACGTCGTGCTCAACCTCTACCCCTACAACCCGGGGCACCTGATGGTGCTGCCCTACCGCCACGTCGCCGACTACCTCGACCTCGACGACGCCGAGACCGACGAGGTCACCGCGCTGACCAAGGCGGCCCTGCGCACGATCCGCGAGGTCTCCCAGCCCCACGCCTTCAACGTCGGGCTCAACCTCGGGGGAGCGGCCGGCGGCTCGCTCTCGGGTCACCTGCACCAGCACGTCGTGCCGCGCTGGTCCGGCGACGCCAACTTCATGACGGTGATCGGCGGGACCAAGACGCTGCCCCAGCTGCTCGGCGAGACCCGTGACCTCCTCGCCGCCGCCTGGCGATAGGGCCGCTGTCGGGACCATCGAGTAGGTTCCTGACCCGTGTTGGAACGCTTCAAGGAGTTCTGGGCGGGCACGATCCTGCACCCGTTCGTGCGGCTGTTCATCCGGCTGGGGATCAGCCCCGACGCGGTGACGCTGGTCGGCACGCTCGGCGTCAGCGCCGGCGCGCTGATCTTCTTCCCGCGCGGTGAGCTCCTCATCGGCGTCCTGTTCATCACCGCCTTCGTCTTCAGCGACCTGATCGACGGGCGGATGGCCCGCGAGATGGGCCGGGTCTCCAAGTTCGGCGCGTTCTGGGACTCCACGCTCGACCGGATCGGCGACGGCGCGATCTTCGGCGGTCTCGCCCTCTACTTCGCCGGCACCGGCGCGAACCAGGGCGACAGCTACCTCTACCTGTGCGTGACCCTGTGGTGCCTGGTGATGGGCTCGGTCACGTCGTACGCCCGGGCCCGCGCCGAGTCGCTCGGCATGGACGCCAAGGGCGGCATCGCCGAGCGCGCCGACCGCCTCGTCTCGATCCTCGTGATGACCGGTCTGGGGGCGCTCCTGGACCTGCCGATCCTCATGCACGTCACGCTCTGGGCGCTCGCCGCGGCCAGCACGTACACGGTGATCTTCCGGGTCCTGAAGGTACGCCGGCAGGCGCTCGCCCTCGATGCCGCCGCGGCGGCGTCCCCCGAGGGCGAGACCGATTCCTGAACACCGTTCGGGAGGCCCTAGACTCAGGGCCATGAGCGAGCAGCAGGAGCACGGCACCACCCGGGTCAAGCGCGGCATGGCCGAGATGCTCAAGGGGGGTGTGATCATGGACGTGGTCACCCCTGAGCAGGCCAAGATCGCCGAGGACGCCGGCGCGGTCGCGGTGATGGCGTTGGAGCGGGTCCCGGCCGACATCCGCGCCCAGGGCGGGGTGTCGCGGATGAGCGACCCGGACATGATCGACGGCATCATCGCGGCGGTCTCGATCCCGGTGATGGCCAAGGCCCGGATCGGGCACTTCGCCGAGGCCCAGGTCCTGCAGTCGTTGGGTGTGGACTACATCGACGAGTCCGAGGTGCTGACCCCGGCCGACTACGCCAACCACATCGACAAGTGGAACTTCACGGTCCCGTTCGTGTGCGGTGCGACCAACCTGGGCGAGGCGCTGCGCCGGATCACCGAGGGCGCGGCGATGATCCGCTCCAAGGGCGAGGCCGGTACCGGTGACGTGTCGAACGCGGTGACCCACATGCGCACCATCCGCGCCGAGATCCGCCGCCTCGGCGCACAGGCCGAGGACGAGCTGTACGTCGCGGCCAAGGAGCTCCAGGCGCCCTATGACCTGGTGGTCGAGGTCGCCCGGACCGGCAAGCTCCCGGTGGTGCTGTTCACCGCCGGCGGGATCGCGACCCCGGCGGACGCGGCGATGATGATGCAGCTCGGCGCCGAGGGTGTGTTCGTGGGCTCGGGGATCTTCAAGTCGGGCAACCCGGCCCAGCGGGCCGAGGCGATCGTGAAGGCCACGACCTTCCACGACGACCCTGATGTGGTCGCGAAGGTCTCGCGTGGTCTGGGTGAGGCGATGGTCGGCATCAACGTCGACGAGCCCGCCCGCTCGATCCAGTTCGCCGAGCGCGGCTGGTGACCTGCCGCGGCCGGTCCTCACCCGGGCCGGCCGCGGAAAGTAAAACTTCACCCGGATCCTCACCCCATCCGTAACTGCAGCACCTTTCGGTCATTGGTCGTGTGTACCGCCGGCGGCCTGGAGCCACCGGCTCCTCCGGTCGCTCGGGACCACCGATCCGAAGGTGGCACACATGAAGAAGTCGACGAAGGGTGCGCTCGCGGCCGGTGCCGCAGCCGTGCTCCTCATGGGCGGCGCGGGCACGCTGGCCTACTGGACCGACACCGGCACCGTCGGTGGCACGTCGATCTCGACCGGCAACCTGTCGCTCGAGAACGACAACTGCGGCGGCTGGATCCTCGACAAGGGCGTCTCCGGCAAGGAGGCCGCCTACGGCAGCCAGCTCCTGGTCCCCGGTGACAGCCTGACCCGGGTCTGCTCGTTCCAGATCGCCGCGAGCGGCGCCCACCTCGAGGCGACGCTGACCACGCCGACCTCGCTGGCGCTCACCGGCACGCTCGAGTCCGTCGCGACGACCGAGTCCGTCCCGGTCAGCGCGACGTACGTCGTGGCCGACGACGCCGCCGGCGCGACCAACCCGGTCGCCGTCCCGGGCACCGTGAACACGGGTCAGAACGGGAAGTACCTGGTCGCCACGATCAAGATCGACTTCCCCTACGGCACGACGAGCGTCAACGGCAACGACACGCAGCTCAAGTCCGCCACGCTCGACAACATCACGGTCACCCTGACCCAGAACAACAACCACTGATCCGGCGCGAGCGTCATGCGTTCCGCGCTCGGGTGGGTCACCCAGGTCCTGGCCTGGTCGGTGATCCTGCTCGTCGCGGGCGTGCTGGCGCTCGCCGTCGTGGTGCCGCGGGTGAGCGGGTCGACGCCGTACACGGTGATGACCGGCTCGATGCGACCGGACTTCCCCCCAGGGACCCTGGTGGTGGTCAAGCCGGTCGCGACCGACGACATCCGCGCCGGTGACGTGATCACCTACCAGCGCGAGTCCGGTCGCTCGACCGTCGTGACCCACCGGGTCACGGCGATCGGCAACCGGCTCGACGGCGAGAAGGTGTTCACCACCCGGGGCGATGCCAACGGCGCCGCGGACCCCGCGCCGGTGCGCGAGGTCCAGGTCCGGGGCCGGCTCTGGTACGCCGTGCCGTACCTCGGCTACGTCAACAACGTGCTCACCGGGCGCCAGCGGCAGACCGCCGTGCTGGTCGTGTCGGGGGCCCTGGTGGGCTACGCGGTCTTCATGTTCGTCGGTGCCGTCCGCGATCGCCGCCGCAAGCGGCGTCCCGCGGACGAGGCCGAGGTCCGGCCGCTCGTCCCGGAGGTGCGGGTGCCCGTCGCCGGGGCAGCGACCACCGGGTCCGCCCCGCCACTGCCCGCCGGCGGCGTCCTCGTCGGCCTCCTGCTCCTCATCGTCCTGCTCGACCTCCTCCGCCCCTCGCCTCCAGGAGCCTCCTCGTGATCCGACGCCTCGCCCCGGTCGCCGCCGCCGTCGCGGCGGTCGCGCTGGTGGTGCCCGCCGCGCCGGCCCATGCCGACGACGAGCTCGGGCTCAGCCGCGACGGCGTCTCCTGGAGCGCGGACCTCGGCGCACCGCTGTTCGAGCCCGGCCTCCGGCTGGTCCCCGGCGACGTCGAGACCCGCTCCTTCCTGGTCCGCAACGACGGACCCTCCGCCGGCGTGCTGACGGTGAACGTCGTGGCCGGCGACCCCGATGCGCTGCTCGCCTCCGACGCGCTCACCGTCGAGGCCCGGGTGGGCGGCGGTTCCTGGGTACCGGTCGGCATCGGCCGGACCCGCGCGGCGACGGCCCTCGAGGTCGCCCGTGGAGCCCGGACCAAGGTCAGCGTCCGCGCCCGGTTCGCCGCGGAGTCGACGTCACAGCAGCTCTCCGACGTGCCCTTCCGGGTCCGGCTCCGGCTCTCCGAGGACGGCGACGTCGGCGGTGTCGACGAGGGTGCCGGTGGTCCCGGTGACGGGGGAGCGGTCGGTGGCGAGAGCGAGGGCCTGCCCGGGACGGGCGCCGGCGTGACCTCCGGACTGGTCTGGCTCGCCGCCGGTCTGGTCGGCGCCGGCCTGGCGCTGGTCCGCCGCGGCCGGACCAGCGGGGGTGAGGCGCGATGACCGGCTGGTTCGGGCGCGGCCGCACCCGTGCCCTGCTCTCCGCGGGCCTGCTCGTCGGGGTCGGGGCCGTGACCACGTCGGCGTACTGGCGGGACCAGGGGAGTGTGCCCGGGGTCAGCTTCAGCACCGGCGCGCTGCACATCGACCTGGCGGCCAACGTCCGGGTGAAGCCCGAGACCTACACCTGGTCCTCGTTCCCGCTCAACGCGATCGTGCCCGGGACCTCCCGCTCGGCGACCCTCCCGGTCACCAACAACAGCGCGGGCGCGGCGTCCTTCTCCTATCGCATCCAGATGGCCGCGACCGACGTCGGTGGCGGCAATCTCGCCGCCGCGCTCCAGGTCACCGTGCGCCGCGGCGGTACCTCCGACGGCACGACCTGCTCCGGCGGCACGCTCGTCGGCGGTGCCAACGCCACGCTCGACGGCTTCGACCAGCCGGCCGGGGCGACCCTGGCTCCCACCCAGGCGCACAGCATGTGCGTCGAGGTGCGGTTGCCGTCGGGGGCCAGCGTGACCTCCGGCGCGCAGGCCAACCTGACCCTCACCTTCCCCGCGACGCAGGTGCCGTGATGACCAAGACCCTGCGGATCGGCCGCGAAGCGCTCCTGTGGACCGGCGGGGTGCTCGGCGCCCTCTGCCTGCTCGCCCTCCTCGCCGGGCGGCTGCTCGACGTGACGCCGCTGGTGTTCACGTCCGGCTCGATGAGCCCCACCTACGACGCGGGCGCGCTCGGCATCGCCCACGAGGTCCCGGCCGCCGACATCGCGGTCGGCGACGTCGTCAGCGTCCGCGACGCCCGCGGCGACCGGGTCACCCACCGGGTGCTCGCCGTCGAGCACCGGGGCGAGCGGAGCGTGCTGACCCTGCGGGGCGACGCCAACGACGTCACCGACGCCCAGACCTACCAGGTGGCCTCCGCCGACCGTGTCGTCGCCGGCGTGCCCTACGCGGGCTACGTCCTCGACCTCGCGGCCAGCCCGTTCGGTCTGGCCGCCACCGGCCTCGGCGTCCTCGGCCTGCTCTGGCTGGGCTTCGGGCCGCGCCCCGGCGGCGGTGACCGTCCGGCGCGCTCGCGCGGCTCCCGGCTCGTGGCGCCGGCGGGCGTCGCGACCGCACTCGCGCTCGGCGGGGCGCTCGGCGTCTCGGGTCAGGTGCCGTGGGCCTTCACGTCGGCGTACTGGACCGACTCGGCCTCCGCTACCGCGACCGCGAGCCGGGCCACGGTGGCGCCGCCCGCCGCGCCCGTCCTCGTCGCGCCCTGCACCACCACCAACGGCAGCAGCCCCTACAACCTGAACTGGACCTGGGGCCCCGGCAACCCGGACTCGTTCGCGGTCGTCTACAGCGTCAACCCCGGCGGCACCCGGGTCACGACGTTCCCCGGCACCGCCCGTTCCGGCGCCACGGTCGCGATCAACAACGAGGCCGGCAACTTCAAGCTCGTCGCCATCGTCAACGGCGTCCAGTCGGCCGTCTCCAACCAGGCGAACTACCAGGGGAACGGCGGTAGCAAGACCTGCACGGTCGTGCCGTAACGTTCTGCGCCGTGCCCGCCATCGGTGTCTTCGCCCTCCAGGGCGACGTCCGTGAACACCTGCAGACCCTGACCGCCCTCGGCGCCGACGCCTTCCCGGTACGACGGCCCGCCGAGCTCGCCCGCTGCGACGGCCTCGTGCTGCCCGGCGGCGAGTCGACGACGATGTCCAAGCTGGCGCGGACCTTCGAGCTCCTCGAGCCGCTGCGCGAGCGGATCTCGGGCGGGATGCCGACCTTCGGCACCTGCGCCGGGATGATCCTGCTCGCCGACCGGATCGAGGGCGGTACCGCCGACCAGGAGACGATCGGCGGCCTCGACGTCACCGTCCGCCGCAACGCGTTCGGCCGCCAGGTCGACTCGTTCGAGGCCGACCTGCCCTTCGAGGGGCTCGACGCGCCGGTGCACGCGGTCTTCATCCGGGCACCGTGGGTGGAGGCGACCGGCCCGTCGGTCGAGGTGCTCGCCCGGGCTCAGGGACACCCGGTCGCCGTACGGCAGGGGCACTTGATGGCGACGTCCTTCCACCCCGAGGTCGAGGGCGACGGCCGGGTGCACCGGCTGTTCGTGGACATGGTGGCGAGCAGCGGGGTTCGGGCGCAGGGATAGACTGCATCGGCTGTTTCGAGCAGCCGTGGACTGTCGACGTAGAAGAGGGACTGATGTCTGGCCACTCCAAGTGGGCGACCACCAAGCACAAGAAGGCCGCGATCGACGCCAAGCGAGGCAAGCTCTTCGCGAAGCTGATCAAGAACATCGAGATCGCGGCCAAGATGGGCGGCCCCGACCCGACGGGCAACCCGACCCTCTACGACGCCATCCAGAAGGCCAAGAAGCAGTCGGTCCCCAACAAGAACATCGACTCCGCGGTCAAGCGCGGCGGTGGCCTCGAGGGCGGCGGCGTCGACTACGAGACGATCATGTACGAGGTCTACGGCCCCCAGGGCGTCGCACTCCTCGTCGAGTGCCTCACCGACAACCGCAACCGCGCCGCGATGGAGGTCCGCACCGCGGTCACCCGCAACGGCGGCACCATGGCCGACCCCGGCTCGGTCTCGCGCCTGTTCACCCGCAAGGGCGTCGTCATGGTCGCCAAGGCCCAGGACGGCAAGGACGTCTCCGAGGACGACGTCCTCGAGGCCACCCTCGACGCCGGTGCCGAAGAGGTCAACGACCACGGCGACAGCTTCGAGGTCCAGTCCGAGGCCACCGACGTCGTCGCCGTCCGCACCGCCCTCCAGCAGGCCGGCATCGACTACGACTCCGCCGAGGTCCAGTTCGTCGCCTCCATGGACATCCCCGTCGCCGACCCGGTCGCGGCCGGCAAGGTGTTCAAGCTGGTCGACGCGGTCGACGACCTCGACGACGTGCAGAACGTCTTCTCCAACGCCGACATCCCGGACGAGGTGCTCGACCAGATCGAGGACTGAGTGCCCGGTGCGTCGCGTGTCGGCGTCGGCTCTCGCGCGGAGGGGTAGTAGTTTCGTTCCGAACACATGTTCGGACGAAAGGTGCTGACGTGCGCGTGCTCGGGATCGACCCGGGGCTGACCCGCTGCGGCCTCGGCGTGGTCGAGGGCTCGATCGGGCGGCCGCTGAGCCTCGTCGACGTGAGCGTCGTGCGGACGTCGTCCGACCTCGCCGTCCCCGAGCGCCTGGTCACCATCGAGAAGGGCATCGACGCCCGGCTCGACGAGTACCGCCCCGACGCGGTCGCCATCGAGCGGATCTTCGCCCGCTCCGACGTCAGCACGATCATGGGCACCGCCCAGGCCGCCGGCATCGCCATGGTGTGCGCGGCCCGGCGCGGGCTGCCGGTCGCGCTCCACACGCCGAGCGAGGTCAAGGCCGCGGTCTCCGGCAACGGCCGCGCCGACAAGGCCCAGGTCGGCATGATGGTCACCCGGATCCTGCGCCTCGACGCGATGCCCAAGCCGGCCGACGCGGCCGACGCGCTCGCGCTCGCCATCACCCACATCTGGCGCGGTGGCAGCCAGGCGCGCATCGACGCCGCGCTCGCCGCCGCCCGACCGACCCGCTCTCGCATCCCCGGAGGAGCCCGATGATCGCCTTCGTGCGTGGCCAGGTGGCCGCACTCAGCCTGACCAGCGCCGTCGTCGAGGTCGGTGGTGTCGGCCTCGAGCTCATGTGTACGCCGGGCACGCTCGCCCAGCTGCGCACCGGCGCCCAGGCGACGCTGCCGACGTCCATGATCGTCCGCGAGGACTCCCTGACGCTCTACGGCTTCGCCGACGAGGACGAGAAGGTCCTCTTCGAGCTCGTCCAGACCGCGTCCGGGGTCGGTCCCAAGCTGGCCCAGGCGATCCTCGCGGTGCTCTCGCCCGACGGCGTCCGTACGGCGATCGCCGGCGACGACGTCAAGACCCTCACCAAGGTCCCCGGCATCGGTCAGAAGGGCGCGCAGCGGATCATCCTCGAGCTCAAGGACCGCATCGGCGCGCCCACCGGCGCCCCGGTCGCCGGCGCCCGGCCGTCGGCCGACGCCTGGCGCGACCAGGTGCACCAGGGCCTGGTCGGTCTCGGCTACAACGCCAAGGACGCCGACAAGGCGGTCGACGCCGTCGCGCCCGACGCCGGCGACGCGCCCGACGTGGGCGCCCTGCTGCGTGCCGCGCTGCGCAGCCTCTCCAAGGCCTGAGAGGCTGAGCCATGCCCTTCCACGAGGACGAGCTCGCCGAGGCCGAGGAGGTCCACCTCCGCTCGCTGACCGCCGCCGAGGCGGAGGGTGACGAGCGGGCGGTCGAGGCGGCACTGCGCCCGCGCAGCCTCGACGAGGTCGTCGGCCAGAGCCGGGTGCGCGACCAGCTCGGCCTCGTGCTCGAGGCCGCCCGCCGGCGGGGGAGGGCGCCCGACCACGTGCTGCTCTCCGGTCCGCCGGGTCTGGGCAAGACGACCCTGGCGATGATCATCTCCCACGAGATGAGCGCGCCCCTGCGGGTCACCAGCGGTCCGGCGATCACCCATGCCGGCGACCTCGCCGCGATCCTCTCGGGGCTCAACGAGGGCGAGGTGCTCTTCGTCGACGAGATCCACCGGATGTCGCGCCCGGCCGAGGAGATGCTCTACCTGGCCATGGAGGACTTCCGGGTCGACGTCGTCATCGGCAAGGGGCCCGGCGCCACGGCGATCCCGCTCGACATCCCGCCGTTCACCCTGGTCGGGGCCACCACCCGTGCGGGCCTGCTCCCGGGGCCGCTGCGCGACCGGTTCGGGTTCACCGCGCACCTGGAGTTCTACGAGCCGCACGAGCTCGACCTCATCGTGCACCGCTCCGCCGGCCTGCTGGGCGTCGACCTGACCGACGAGGGCTCCGCCGAGATCGCGAGCCGCTCGCGCGGTACGCCGCGCATCGCCAACCGGCTGCTGCGCCGGGTCCGCGACTACGCCCAGGTGCGCGCCGACGGCGTGGTCACCCGCGGCGTCGCCCAGGCCGCGCTCGACCTCTACGAGGTCGACGCCCTCGGGCTCGACCGGCTCGACCGGGCCGTGCTCGACGCGCTCTGCCGCCGGTTCGGCGGGGGACCGGTGGGCGTCTCCACGCTCGCGGTCGCCGTCGGCGAGGAGCGCGAGACGGTCGAGGAGGTCGCCGAGCCGTTCCTGGTCCGCAACGGCTTCCTCGCCCGTACGCCGCGCGGCCGGATCGCCACCCCCGCGGCGTGGACCCACCTGGGCCTGACCCCGCCGCCCCTGCCGTACGACGACGCCGC
Source organism: Pimelobacter simplex (assembly GCF_024662235.1). GTDB lineage: Bacteria > Actinomycetota > Actinomycetes > Propionibacteriales > Nocardioidaceae > Nocardioides. Next base: position 2,119,196 of record NZ_CP096276.1, on the reverse strand, counting down.
GGCCACGCTGTTCGACGAGTGAGCCGCGCGCCCTCCCCGCGGGGGTGAGGACCGCGGGCTTGCCACGGTTTGCGACTGTTTGCGACAGATCCGGCCGCCGATCCTCCGGGCTCGGGGGTCCGTGGCTACACTTTGCCGCGGTCCGACCGCTCCCGCGCGGAGCGGAGTGCCACCACGCCCCTCAACCGAAGGTTCCTCGTGAAAGACGCGCTGTCCCTGCTGCCGATCGTGGCGATCGCGGCCATCTTCTGGCTGCTCATCGTCCGCCCGGCCTCCCGTCAGCGCAAGGAGGCCGTCGCCCTCCAGGCGCGCCTGTCCGTCGGTGACGACGTCATGCTGACCTCCGGCATCTTCGGCACGATCGTCGGCCTCGCCGACGACCACTTCGAGGTCGAGATCGCCCCGGGCGTGGTCACCCGCGTGGTCCGCGGCGCCGTCGCGTCCGTGCGCCGTACCGAGGACGAGGGACCGGCCGCCGAGGCCACCGACGGCGACGACGCCGTCGCCCACGACAACAACGACAACAACGAGGAGCGCTGAGCATGGCGTCTCGCCGTCCGCACCCCGGACGTCACCTGGTCGTCTTCTTCATCGGGGTCGCCATCCTCTACGGCCTGACCGCGCTCTCCCAGGCCAGCGTGGACAAGGGGGAGACCGCGTGGAAGCCCGCGCTGGGTCTCGACCTCCAGGGCGGTATCCGGATCACGCTCTCCGCCGACGGCAGCCCGTCGAAGGAGAACCTCGACGAGGCCCGCCGGATCATCGACCAGCGCGTCAACGGCTCCGGTGTCGCTGAGGCCTCGGTCGCCACCCAGGGCGGCCGGAACATCGTCGTCGAGGTGCCCGGCAAGACCGCCGACCGCGACCAGCTCGAGGAGACGGTCCGGCGCCAGGCGCAGCTGCGCTTCCGCCTCGTCGCCTGCTCCGACCAGGCGCCCGGTCCGTGCGCCGCGGCCGACCCGACCGCCGGCATGGCCCAGGGCCTGGGCCGCGCGCCGCTCGACCTGGCCGCCGACGACGACAAGACGCCCGCGCCCTCCGACAGCGCGTCCGGCACGCCGAGCGATGCGCCCAGCGGCACCCCGACCGACGGTGCCAGCGGCACGCCGGGCGCCGAGCAGTCCGCCGAGGACGTCGCCAAGGCGACCAGCGTCAAGTCCGCCCTCGCGTGGATCGACGCCCCGGACCAGGCCGCCATCGCGCAGTACAACAGCTTCACCTGCAACCCCGAGGGCATCCTGGTCGACGCCCAGGGCAAGGCCGCGGACCTGCCGGACGACCCGGCCAAGCCGCTGGTCGCCTGCTCCAAGCCCGAGGACGGCGCCACCTTCAAGTTCCTGATGAGCGCCTCGGTGATCGAGGGCACGGAGCTGACCGACGCGAGCGCCCAGGTGCCCCAGGGTCAGGTCAAGTGGGTCGTGGCGCTCCGGATGGGCAACTCCAAGGACAAGGCGTTCCCCAAGGGCACCAGCGGTGCCGCGACCGACTTCGAGGCCGTGTCGCGCGCGCTGATCAACACGGACAAGCAGTTCGCCGTCGTCCTCGACGGTCAGGTGCTGACCAACCCGAGGATGACCGGCATCATCACCGACGGCCGTTCGCAGATCGAGGGCAACTTCACCGAGGTGACCGCGCTCGACCTGGCCAACAGCCTCAAGTTCGGTGCGCTGCCCATCAAGTTCAGCGACGGGAACACCTCGGTCGAGGAGATCGGGCCCTCCCTCGCGGGCAACCAGCTCACGGCGGGCATCACCGCCGGCGCGATCGGTCTCGCGCTGGTCATGCTCTACTGCCTCTTCTACTACCGCGGCCTCGGTCTGGTGGTGGTCAGCTCGCTCTTCGTGGCGGCCGGCATCACCTACGCGCTCGTGCTGCTGCTGAGCAAGACGGCAGGCTTCACGCTGACCCTGCCCGGCATCGCGGGACTGATCATCGCGGTGGGTGTCACCGCGGACTCGTTCGTCATCTTCTTCGAACGTATCCGCGACGAGATGCGTGAGGGCAAGTCCATGCGCGTCGCGGTCGAGACCGGCTGGGCCCGGGCGCGCGTCACGCGCGTCGCGGCCAACACGGTCCAGATCCTCTCGGCAGTGGTGCTCTACATCTTCGCCACCGGCGCGGTGAAGGGCTTCGGCTTCGCGCTCGGCCTGACCACGCTGATCGACCTCGCGGTGCTCTTCTGGTTCACCAAGCCGATGGTGTCGTGGCTCGCGCAGTTCAAGGCGTTCAACTCCGGGCACAAGCTGTCCGGCCTCAGCAAGGAGACCCTCGGCATGGACGTGCCCACGCCGCGACGGACCGCCGCTGCGGGAGGTGACGCCTGATGGGCAAGATGTCCCGTCTCGGCAACGACCTGTACCAGGGTCGCAAGTCGATCGACTTCGTCGGCAAGCCGTGGCTCTGGTACGCCGTCTCCGGCGTCGTGGTCGCGCTCTCCGTCCTCGTGCTGTTCGTCAAGCCGCTCAACATGGGCGTCGAGTTCACCGGTGGCTCCGCGCTGTCGGTCGACGTCGGCAACGGCAACGCGACCCAGAAGAACGCCGACGACCTCCGCGAGGAGATCTCGCAGTCCGGTATCGAGCCGGCCAAGAACCCGACCGTCACGACCGAGGGCAACTCTTCGCTCACCGCGCAGGTCGAGAACCTCAACCAGGACGAGCGTGCCGAGGTCTCCGCGGTCATCCAGAAGGTCTTCCCGCAGGTCAAGATCGATGACATCTCGATCCAGGACATCGGCCCGAGCTGGGGCCAGGAGGTCGCCAAGCGCGCAGCCACCGGCGTCCTGATCTTCCTGATCCTGGTCGTCATCTTCATCTGGGCCTACTTCCGCGAGTGGCGGATGTCGGTCGCGGCGCTGGTCGCGCTGATCCACGACGTGATGCTGACCGTCGGCGTCTACGCGCTGTCGGGCTTCCAGGTCACGCCGGCGGCGGTCACCGGTCTGCTCGCGATCCTCGGCTTCTCGCTGTACGACACGGTGGTCGTCTTCGACAAGGTCAAGGAGAACACCGGCCACCTGCGCAAGAACACCCAGACCTACGCCGACGCGGCCAACCTCGCGGTCAACCAGACGCTCGTGCGCTCGATCAACACCTCGATCGTCGCGCTCATCCCGATCGGCGCGATCCTCTACGTCAGCGCCGTCCAGCTGGGCGCCAGCTCGCTGCAGGACCTCGCGCTCGCGCAGTTCGTCGGCATGGGCGTCGGTGTCTACTCCTCGGTCATGCTCGCCCCGCGCGTGCTGGTCCAGCTCAAGATGCGGGAGTCCGAGGTCCAGATCCAGGCCCGCCGGGCCAAGGCCAAGCAGCGGGCGCTCGCCGACCGCTACGCCTCGGTCCCGGTCGGTGTCGACGAGGGCCCCGTGGTCGGCCGCCGGGGTGGCGGCGACGACCTGGAGGTGCCCGACGAGCTGCTCGAGGACGACGACGAGCTCGTCGACGAGGAGTCGGCTCCCCAGCGGCGTGGGGGCGGCTCCGGCCCCGTCGCGTCCACCGACCCGCTCGGCAAGGGACGCAACGTCCCCACCGCCGCGCGTCCGGTCACCGACAGCGGCAGCTCGGGACGCAAGCAGCCGGTGCGCCAGGCGCGCTCCAAGCGCGGCAAGAAGTAGCCGCGTGACCGACCACGACAGCCGGGTCCGCGCGGTCGACGCGCTGACCCGGCTGGTCCGGGACGTCCCCGACTTCCCGGAGCCGGGCGTGCTGTTCAAGGACATCGCGCCGCTCCTGGCCGACGGACCGGGCTTCGCGGCCGTCGTCGCGGCGCTCGCCGACCTCGGCCGCGACGACGCGGGCCGGCCGGTGGTCGACAAGGTCGTCGGCATGGAGGCGCGCGGGTTCATCCTGGCCGCGCCCGTCGCGGTGGCACTCGGCGTCGGCTTCGTCCCGGTCCGCAAGGCCGGCAAGCTGCCCCACGAGACCCACCAGGTCGCCTACGCCCTCGAGTACGGCGAGGCCGTGCTCGAGCTGCACCAGGACGCCTTCGCGCCGGGGGAGCGGGTCCTGGTCATCGACGACGTGCTCGCCACCGGCGGCACCGCCCGGGCGACCTGCGAGCTGGTCCGGCGCTGTGGCGCGGAGCCGGTGGCGTTCGCGGTGCTGATGGAGCTCGGGTTCCTCTCGGGGCGCGAGCAGCTCACCGACGTACCGGTGACGGCGCTGAGCCTGGTCTAGATCTCCTTGACAGGGCCCGGAGGGCGACAGTTGGGTGAGGCTCCCCCCACACTGCTCCCTCTGGAGGTCCTTCGTCATGAAGAGGTTCTCGTTGCTGTGCGCGCTCGTCGTCGCACTCTCGCTGTTCGCCACGCCGCAGGCCCAGGCGGACTCGGTCGGTCTCCCGCTGCAGAAGGAGACCTATCTCGGCACCTGCACCAAGGCCGGGTTCATCAAGCAGGAGAAGACCAACGCGACCCGGACGCCGTCCGAGAGCGACACCAAGAGCTGGTTCTACACCGAGACGACCGGCTCGACGACCGGTGAGCTCCAGACCCGCGTCTACGTGAAGAACTCCTACAACCGCTACGACCAGTACACGCTGTGCAAGAAGACGGCGACGCAGAAGACCGGCAAGAAGTACCGGATCGTCGCGCCCCGCAAGTACGTCCACAAGACGCGCTACGTGAACTACCACTGCGACCCGCACTGCACCCCGCTCTACCAGCACACGACGGGCTGGACGCCCGGCTACTGCATCCGCGGCTCGGACGAGATGATCTGCATGTGGAAGGACTGAGGTCCTCCGCCGGGCGGTCGTCCCACGCGGGCCGGCCGCCCGGTGCACCTCAGGACGCCGTCCCAACTAGACTCTCCTCATGGACGAGGGTGCCGACGGCAGGTTGAGGGTGGCGGGGGCCTCGCCCGCGCCGGCCGGCGCCGAGCCGCCCGCGGGTCGCAGCGTCCGCGCCCGCCTGGCCCGGATGGGCAGCCGGGGCCAGGTCTCGAACCCCGTCCTCGAGCCGCTGTTCCGCGCGGTGCGCGCCAACCACCCCAAGGCGGACCTGGCGCTGCTGGAGCGCGCGTACGTCACCGCCGAGCGGCTCCACGCCGAGCAGAAGCGCAAGAGCGGCGATCCCTACATCACCCATCCGCTCGCGGTGACCACGATCCTCGCGGGCATCGGCATGACCGAGCCCACGCTGGTGGCGGCGCTGCTGCACGACACGGTCGAGGACACGCCGTACACGCTGGAGGAGTGTCGTCGCGACTTCGGTGACGAGGTCGCGCTGCTCGTCGACGGCGTGACCAAGCTCGACAAGGTCGTCTACGGCGACTCGGCCAACGCCGAGACGATCCGCAAGATGATCGTGGCGATGTCGCGCGACATCCGGGTCCTGGTCATCAAGCTGGCCGACCGCCTGCACAACATGCGCACGCTGCGCTTCGTCAAGCAGTCCACCCAGGAGCGCAAGGCGCGCGAGACCCTCGACATCTACGCCCCGCTGGCCCACCGGCTGGGCATGAACACCATCAAGTGGGAGCTCGAGGACCTCGCGTTCGCGACGCTGCACCCCAAGATCTACGACGAGATCGTGCGACTCGTGGCCGAGCGGGCGCCCTCGCGCGACTCGTTCCTGGCCGAGGTGATCAGCCAGGTCGAGAAGGACCTGCGCGAGGCCAAGATCAAGGCGACGGTCACCGGCCGCCCGAAGCACTACTACTCGATCTACCAGAAGATGATCGTCGGGGGCCGCGACTTCTCCGACATCTACGACCTGGTCGGCATCCGCATCCTCGTCGAGGAGGACCGCGACTGCTACGGCGTCCTCGGCGTCCTGCACTCGCGCTGGAACCCGGTCCTGGGCCGGTTCAAGGACTACGTCGCGATGCCGAAGTTCAACATGTACCAGTCGCTGCACACCACCGTGATCGGCCCGCAGGGCAAGCCGGTCGAGATGCAGATCCGGACCTTCGCGATGCACCGCCGCGCCGAGTACGGCGTCGCGGCGCACTGGAAGTACAAGGAGGACGGGCGCGCCGGCAACGACACCGACCGCCCCGGCGACCTCGACGACATGAGCTGGGTACGCCAGCTCCTCGACTGGCAGAGCGAGGTCGAGGACCCGGGCGAGTTCCTGGAGTCGCTGCGCTTCGAGATCAACCAGGCCGAGACCTACGTCTTCACCCCGCGCGGCGACGTCATCGCGCTGCCGTCGGGCTCCACCCCGGTCGACTTCGCGTACGCCGTCCACACCGAGGTCGGCAACCGCACCATCGGCGCCCGCGTCAACGGCCGCCTCGTCCCGCTCGAGTCGACCCTCGAGAACGGCGACGTGGTCGAGGTCTTCACCTCCAAGGCCGAGGGTGCCGGTCCCTCGCGCGACTGGCTGAACTTCGTGAAGTCGCCGCGCGCCCGCTCCAAGATCCGCCAGTGGTTCACCAAGGAGCGCCGCGAAGAGGCCATCGAGCGCGGCAAGGACGAGATCGCCAAGCTGATGCGCAAGGAGGGCCTGCCCCTCAAGCGCCTGCTCTCCCACGACTCGCTCTCGCTGGTCGCCGACGCCTTCCGCCTGGCCGATGTCACCGCGCTCTACGCCTCCGTCGGCGAGAGCAACCTCAGCGCCCAGGCCGTCGTACGCAAGGTCATCGAGATGCACGGCGGCGACCAGGGTGCCCAGGAGGACCTCGCCGAAGCCGTCACCATCACCGGCCGCCGCGGCCGCCCCCACCGGCCCACCGGCGGCGACGCCGGCGTCATCGTCACCGGCTCGCCCGACGTCTGGGTCAAGCTCGCCAAGTGCTGCACCCCGGTCCCGCCCGACGCCATCCTCGGCTTCGTCACCAAGGGCGGGGGAGTCTCGGTGCACCGCAAGGACTGCACCAACGCCTCCAGCCTCCTGGCCCAGCCCGAGAAGCTCGTCGACGTCGAGTGGGCGCCCACCGGCCAGTCGACCTTCCTGGTCAACATCCAGGTCGAGGCGCTCGACCGCTCCCGGCTGCTCTCGGACATCACGATGGCGCTCTCGGACGCCCACGTGAACATCCTGTCGGCCAACCTGACCACCTCGCGCGACCGTACGGCGAAGTCGCGGTTCACGTTCGAGATGGCGGACGCCAAGCACCTCGACACGGTGCTCAAGGCCGTGCGCACGGTCCCCGGCGTCTTCGACGCCTACCGGGTCACCCAGTAACGCGCGAAGTGCGGGGGTTGCTGGCCCGACGTGCGCCGGTTGCCGCAGCAACCTCCGCACCTCGCACCCGCAACCCCCGCACTTCGCGCCAGCAAGCCCCGCACTTCGTGGGGCCGGAAGATCAGCTGAACTCGGCGGAGGCCTTCTTGGCCATCTCCAGGAAGGACCGGCGGCCCTCGAGGTTCTCCTCGAGCTCGCGGACCTTCTTCTCGTCACCGCGCGCCCGCGCGGCGTCGAGCTTGGCCTCGGCCTCGGTGATGGCGGCCTCGAGCTTGGAGACCATGTCGTCGGCGCGGGCCGACTTCTCCGGGTCGCTGCGCTTCCACTGGTCGTCCTCGGCGCGGCGGATGGTGTTCTCGACGGCCCGCATGCGGCCCTCGAGGTCCTTGATCCGGTCGCGGGGGACCTTGCCGGCCTCGTCCCACTTGTCCGCGACGAGGCGGAAGGCGGCCTTGGCGGCGGCGAGGTCGCCGGAGGACTGCAGCTCGGGCAGGATCGCCTCGGCCTCGACGAGGAGGCCTTCCTTGACCTCGGCGTTCGCGGCGAACTCCGAGTCGAGGGCGGCGTTGGCGGCGTCGCGGTTGCCGAAGAAGGTGTCCTGGGCGCCGCGGAAGCGGCGCCAGAGCTCGTCGTCGACGGCCTTGGGGGCGGGGCCCGCGGCCTTCCAGTCGCGCATCAGGTCGCGGTAGCGGCCCGAGGTGGGACCCCACTCGGTGGAGTCGGCCAGCGCCTCGGCCTCCTTGACCAGGCGCTCCTTCACGATCCGCGCGCCCTCGCGCTTCTCGTCCTGCTCGGCGAAGTGCGCCTTGCGCGCCTTCGTGTACGACGAGCGCGCCGAGGAGAACCGCTTCCACAGCTCGTCGTCGGCGGCCTTGTCGATGCGGGGGAGCTGCTTCCACTCCTCCAGGAGCTCGCGCAGGCGGTTGGCGCCGTTGCGCCAGTCGCGGCCGCCGGCGATCTTCTCCGCCTCGGCGGCGAGTCGCTCCTTCTCCGCGCGGGCATCGGCGACGCGCTGGGCCTTGGCGGCCTTGCGGGCATCCCGCTGCGTGGCGATCACCGGGCCGAGCTCGTCGAGCTTGCGCCCGAGGGCGGCGAGGTCGCCGACCGCGTGGATGTCGGCGAGCTGCTCGCGGACGACCTTGACCGATGACTGTGCTTCCTCGGGGGAGAGCACTCCGGTCAGCACCCTCTGGTGGAGCAGGTCCACCTCGAGAGCGAGGTTGTCGTACCGCTTGGTGTAGAAGGCCAAAGCCTCCTCGGGCGGTGCGTCGGGCATCTGCCCGACCGCCCGTTCGCCGTCGGTCGTCTTCACGTAGACGGTGCCGTCGTCGCCGACGCGGCCCCAGTCGGAGGTAGTCACAGTGGCCCATGCTAATCAAAGCCGACCCAGTCGATAGGCTGGGCCGGTGCTGATCGCCGCTTTCCCCGCTGGACCATGGGGCACCAATTGCTATGTCGCGGCCACGGCACCGGGCGCTGAGTGCGTCGTGATCGACCCCGGCAAGGACGCCGCAGCAGGTGTCGCCGAGGTGGTCCGCGAGCACCGGCTGAAGCCCGTCGCGGTGCTGCTGACCCACGGGCACATCGACCACATGTGGTCGGTCACCCCCGTCGCGGGCGCGTACGACGCCACCGCGTGGATCCATCCCGGCGACCGGCACCTGCTCACCGACCCGATGGCCGGGATCTCGCCGGAGTCGGCCAGCATGCTGCTCGGCGGCGACTACGAGTTCACCGAGCCCGACGACGTGGCCGAGCTCGCCGACGGCGCGGCGCTCGAGCTGGCCGGGCTGAGCTTCGTGGTCGACCACACGCCGGGGCACACCGCCGGCTCGGTCACCTTCCGCACGCCGTGGGACCAGCCCGACGGCCCGCCGATCTCCGAGGTGATGTTCTCGGGCGACCTGCTCTTCCAGGGCTCCATCGGCCGGACCGACCTGCCCGGCGGCGACCATGCCGCGATGCTCCGCTCGCTCAGCGCCAAGGTGCTGCCGCTCGCCGACGACATCGTCGTCCTGCCCGGGCACGGCGAGCAGACGTCCATCGGCCGCGAGCGCGCGACCAACCCCTTCCTGCTCGACCTGATCGAGACCGGCGGCGAGACCGCCGGACGAGTCACCCGAGGACTGTGACGACCGCATGGCCAAGCCCACTCCGCTCAGCGGATTCCCCGAGTTCCTGCCTGCCCAGCGCTTCGTGGAGCAGGAGGTCGTCGCGACGCTCGCGCGTACCTTCGAGCTGCACGGCTTCGGCAACGTCGAGACCCGCGCCGTGGAGCCGCTCGACCAGCTCCTGCGCAAGGGCGACACCTCCAAGGAGGTCTACGTCCTGCGCCGGCTGCAGGCGGCCGACGACGGCAGCGCGAGTGATCGCGACAAGGGGATCGGTCTCCACTTCGACCTGACCGTCCCGTTCGCGCGCTACGTGCTCGAGAACGCCGGCAAGCTGGAGTTCCCCTTCCGCCGCTACCAGATCCAGAAGGTCTGGCGCGGCGAGCGGCCCCAGGAGGGCCGGTTCCGCGAGTTCACCCAGGCCGACATCGACATCGTCGGGCGCGACACGCTGGCCTTCCACCACGACGTCGAGGTCGCCCGGGTGATGCTCGAGGCGCTGAGCCGCCTCGCGTTCCTGCCCGGCTTCCGGCTCCAGGTCAACAACCGCAAGCTGATCCAGGGCTTCTACGCCGGCCTGGGGCTCGACGAGCACGGCATCGACGAGGTCATGCGCCTGGTCGACAAGCTCGACAAGCTCGACCCGGCCAAGGTGCGCGAGCTGCTGCTCACCGAGGCCGGCGTCACCGAGGACCAGGCCGACAAGGCGCTCGCCCTCGCGACCATCCGGGCGAGCGACGACTCCTTCGTCGGCCAGGTGCGCGCGCTGGGCGTCACCAGCGAGCTGCTCGACGAGGGCCTCGACGAGCTCGCCACGCTGGTCCGCGCCTGCGCGCCGCTCGTCACCGAAGGCACCCGTATCGAGGCCGACCTGTCGATCGCGCGCGGTCTGGACTACTACACCGGCACGGTCTTCGAGACCCGCCTCGACGGCTTCGAGTCGCTCGGCTCGATCTGCTCCGGCGGCCGGTACGACGCCCTCGCCTCCGACGGCCGTACGACGTACCCCGGCGTGGGCATCTCGCTCGGCCTGAGCCGGCTGCTCGTCCCGCTCGTCCAGCGCGGCGTGCTCACCGCGGACCGCTCGGTGCCGAGCGTCGTGGTCGTCGCGGTCACCGCCGAGGAGACCCGCGCCGAGGCCGACGCCGTCGCCACCGCGCTGCGCGCCCGCGGCATCCCGTGCGAGGTCGCGCCCAGCGCGGCCAAGTTCGGCAAGCAGATCCGGCACGCCGAGCGGCGCGGCATCCCCTACGTCTGGTTCCCGGACCAGGGCGAGGTCAAGGACATCCGCACCGGGAACCAGGTCGCGGCGGACCCCGCGACCTGGCAGCCTCCTACCCAGGACCTGCGACCGCAGGTCGTCACCACCACCACCTGTGAAGGGGAATCCTCGTGATCCGCACCCATGACGCCGGCGCCCTCCGCGCCGAGAACGTCGGCCAGACCGTCACCCTCACCGGGTGGGTGGCCAATCGGCGCGATCACGGCGGTGTGGCCTTCATCGACCTGCGCGAGGCCAGCGGCGTGGTCCAGGTCGTCATCCGCGACGAGGCCGTCGCCCACAGCCTGCGCTCGGAGTACTGCCTCAAGGTGACCGGCGAGGTCATCGCGCGCGGTGAGGGCCGGGAGAACCCCAACCTGCCCACCGGCGCGATCGAGGTCGTCGCCAGCGAGGTCGAGGTGCTCAGCGCCGCCGCGCCGCTGCCCTTCCCGATCAGCGACCACGTCGACGTCGGCGAGGAGGTGCGCCTCAAGCACCGCTACCTCGACCTGCGCCGCAGCGGCCCGGCCCAGGCCATCCGGCTGCGCAGCCGGGTCAACAAGGCCGCGCGCGACGTGCTGGCCGGCCACGACTTCGTCGAGGTCGAGACGCCCACGCTGACCCGCAGCACGCCCGAGGGCGCGCGCGACTTCCTGGTGCCCGCGCGCCTGGCGCCCGGGAGCTGGTACGCCCTGCCCCAGAGCCCCCAGCTGTTCAAGCAGCTGCTCATGGTCGGTGGTCTGGAGCGCTACTACCAGATCGCGCGCTGCTACCGCGACGAGGACTTCCGCTCCGACCGGCAGCCCGAGTTCACCCAGCTCGACATCGAGATGAGCTTCGTGACCCAGGACGACGTGATCGCCCTGGGCGAGGAGATCGTCGTCGCGCTCTGGAAGCTCATCGGCGTCGACATCCCGCTGCCGCTGCCGCGGATGACCTACGCCGAGGCGATGGCCCGCTACGGCTCGGACAAGCCCGACCTGCGCATGGGCCTCGAGCTCGTCGAGTGCACCGACTACTTCAAGGACACGCCCTTCCGCGTCTTCCAGGCGCCGTACGTCGGCGCGGTGGTCATGCCCGGCGGCGCCGGCCAGCCCCGCAAGCAGCTCGACGCCTGGCAGGACTGGGCCAAGCAGCGCGGCGCGCGCGGCCTGGCCTACGTGCTGGTCCAGGAGGACGGCGAGCTCGGCGGGCCGGTCGCCAAGAACCTCTCCGACGAGGAGAAGGCCGGTCTGGCCGCCCACGTCGGCGCGAAGCCGGGGGACTGCGTGTTCTTCGCGGCTGGCGCGGTCAAGAGCAGCCGGGCCCTGCTGGGCGCGGCCCGCCTCGAGATCGGCCGTCGTACCGGACTGCTGGACGAGGACGCCTGGAGCTTCCTCTGGGTCGTCGACGCCCCGCTCTTCGAGCCGGCCGACGAGGCCACCGCTGCCGGCGACGTCGCCGTCGGCGGGGGAGCGTGGACCGCGGTCCACCACGCCTTCACCAGCCCCCAGGACCTCGACACGTTCGACACCGACCCCGGCAACGCCCTGGCCTGGGCCTACGACATCGTCTGCAACGGCAACGAGATCGGCGGCGGCTCGGTCCGTATCCACCGAGAGGACATCCAGAAGCGCGTCTTCGAGGTGATGGGCATCGGCCAGGACGAGGCCGAGGAGAAGTTCGGCTTCCTGCTCGAGGCGTTCAAGTACGGCGCGCCCCCGCACGGCGGCATCGCCTTCGGCTGGGACCGGGTCACCGCGCTGCTCGCCGGCACGGACTCGATCCGCGACGTCATCGCCTTCCCCAAGACCGGCGGCGGCTACGACCCGCTGACCGCCGCTCCGGCGCCGATCAGCGCCGAGCAGCGGAAGGAAGCCGGTGTGGACGCCCGTCCGGAGGACGAAACCAAGTCCTGAGGGCATCCTCACCGGATGGTTTGCCGGTGGTCGAGACCAAACCGTTACCGCACAGTGCTCGTTTCGTACGCCTGATGTGACCTAGAGTCGCAGCGGCGCCGGGGACCCCGGCGCCGCTGGGACGGCCCTCCTGCGGCCGGTCCGGCGAGTCGCGCGACGGACATGAGGTGACATGACCACCACGGTGAGCAACCTCGAGGGTGAGCACCTGCCGGATCCCACCGGCCACCCCGACGAGGAGGCGCTTTCCAAGGTCGCCGGCAAGACGCCGACCAAGCTCGCGCTGGAGCGGTTCCGCAAGGACAAGCTGTCGATGGTGTCCTTCGTCGTCGTGGCGCTCTACATCGTGGCGGGCATCGCGGCGCCGTTCCTGGTGAAGTTCGGGGTGCTGAACCCGGGCGCGTTCCACCAGGACCTGCTCAACGAGTTCACGCTGCCCAAGGGCAGCTGGGGCGGCATCAGCTGGGACCACCCGCTGGGTGTCGAGCCCGGCACCGGCCGCGACGTGCTCTCCCGGGTCTGGCTGGGCACCACGCTCTCGCTGGTGATCGCGCTGACCGCGAGCCTGCTGGCGATGATCGTCGGCACGATCCTCGGCATCATCGCCGGCTTCTCCGGCGGCTTCACCGACGGCGTCATCGGCCGGCTGATCGACCTCACGCTGTCGTTCCCCTCGACGCTGATGCTGCTGGCGCTCTCCGCGCCGATGTACATCCTGATCACCAAGTACGGGCACGTCCCCGAGGGCGACCTCGGCTGGGCGACCTACGTGGTGGTCTTCCTGGCGCTCTTCGGCTGGCCGCCGGTGGCGCGACTGATCCGCGGCCAGGTGCTGTCGATCCGGGAGCGGGAGTTCGTGCACGCCGCGACCCTGCTCGGCGCCTCGCGCCGCCGGATCTACTTCAAGGAGATCCTGCCGAACCTGTGGGCGCCGCTGCTGGTCTCGTTCACCCTGCTGCTGCCGGCCTACATCTCGGCCGAGGCCGCGCTGAGCTACCTCGGCGTGAGCATCAAGCCGCCGACGCCGACCCTGGGCAACGTGCTGCGGGACTCGCTGAACTACGCGCAGTTCGACTTCGTGTACTTCTTCTCCCCGGCCTTCGCCATCGCCGTCATCGTCGTCTGCTTCAACCTGCTCGGCGACGGGCTCCGGGACGCCCTGGACCCCAAGTCGAACCGCTGAACCCCCCAAGCTTCGACGGCAGGGCGCCGTCGATCGTGCCGCCGGCAGGCGCACACACCGAAGGAGAAGTAATGGCCAACACTCGAAAGCGGCTGCTCGCGGCGTCCGCTGCGACTGCCTTGGTGGTCACGCTCGCCGCCTGCGGTAGCGGTAACGACGACAACGGCGACGGCCCGTCCGGCGACGGCGCCAGCGCCAAGAAGGGCGGTACGCTCACGTACCTGCTCGCCAGCCCGCTCGGTCACACCGACCCGCAGCGCGTCTACGTCGGTCGCGACATCAGCAACCTCTCCCGCACGGTCTACCGCCAGCTGGTGACGTTCGGCACCTCCTCGGACCTCGAGACCGCCAACACCCCGGTCGCCGACCTGGCCACCGACACGGGTACCTCCACCGAGGGCGGCAAGGTCTGGGAGTTCACCGTCCGCGACGACGTGAAGTGGCAGGACGGCAAGCCGATCACGTGCGAGGACTTCAAGTACGGCGCCTCGCGTGCGTTCGCCAACGACGTCATCACCGGCGGCCCGAACTACATCCTGAGCTACCTCGACGTCCCCAGCGACCCCGACGGCTCGCCGACGTACAAGGGCCCCTACACGGGCAAGGGCCAGGCGGACTTCGACAAGGCCATCACCTGCGACGGCCAGAAGATCACCTACCGCTTCAAGAAGGCGTGGCCGGACTTCCCGCTCGCCGTGGCGGCGCTCCACATGATGGACCCGTACCGCAAGGACATGGACAAGGGCGACGGCTCCAACTTCCAGATCTTCTCCAACGGCCCCTACATGCTCAAGGGCACCTGGGAGGAGAACACGGGTGGCACGTTCGTGCGCAACCCGGAGTACGACCCCGCTTCGGACGAGACCAAGAGCCGGGGCGCGTACCCCGAGGAGATCGTCTTCAAGATCGGCAGCACGCCCGAGACGATCAACGACCTGCTGATCCAGGACAGCCCCGAGGCGCAGACCGCCGTCTCCGGCAACCGGATCCTGCCGCAGTACATCGCCCAGGCCGCGGGCCTCGGTGACCGCTACGACAACGTCGAGTCGCCCTACGTCGACTACCTCGTCCCGAACACCAAGCGCCTCTCGCTCGAGGTCCGCAACGCGCTGGCCGTGTCGACCAACGTCGACGGCTGGATCACCGCGGGTGGTGGCGACAAGTTCTACAAGCCGGCCTCGTCGATCGTGAACCCGTCGGTTCCCGGCTACAAGTCGCTCCCGCAGTTCGAGAACGTGGGCGGCGGTGACCCCGACGCCGCGAAGAAGATCCTCACGGACGCCGGCGTCGCGATGCCCTACAAGATCAAGTTCACGTTCGACGGTGCCACCGAGACCGCGAAGAAGCAGGCCGCGGCGCTCAAGGACACCTGGGACAAGTCGGGCTTCGACGTCACGCTCAACCCGCTGACCGACGCCTACTACCCGACCATCCAGGACCCCAACTCCGACTCCGACCTGACCTGGGCCGGCTGGGGTGCTGACTGGCCGTCGGCGCTGACCGTCACCGCTCCGCTGTTCGACAGCCGGATCAACCTGACCCCGTCGTCGAACAACCAGGACTACGGCAACTACAAGAGCGACGAGTTCAACAAGCTCGTCGACGAGGCGCAGGCTGCCGGCACCGTCGAGGAGCAGACCGCTGCTCTGCAGAAGGCCGACGAGGTCCTCGGCAAGGACTACGCCTACATCCCGCTGGAGCAGGCGCTGTTCAACTGGGTGCACGGCTCGAAGATCGGCACGTTCGCGACCACGCCGGCCTCGAACGGGTTCCCCGACCTGGGCCTGATCAGCCTCAAGTGAGCCCACCGGTGAGCGTGGGGCTCGGGCCCCGTCGCTGACCACCGTCCGGACTCGGACATCAACCCCCGGCCGGGTGGCCGCCGACACGGCGTCCACCCGGCCGTCGGGAGCCGGTGCCCCGCACCCCTCCCGTCGCTTCCGACCATCGAGGTGATTCCTGCATGCTGGCCTACATCATCCGCCGCGTCTTCGTCGGCGTCGTGATGCTGCTCGCGATGAGCCTGGTGACGTTCATCCTGTTCTTCTCCTCGCCGGTCGATCCCGCCCAGTTCGCGTGTGGCAAGAACTGCTCGCCCGTGCAGCGGGAGCAGGCGCGCAAGTCGCTCGGCTACCCCGAGCGCAACAAGGGCGTCTGGGAGAGCAACATCAAGGGCCCCGCCAAGATGTGGGCCGACTTCACCAAGGGCCTCGTGGCGGGCCGCCAGTTCCCGGCTGACGAGGAGCTCCGCAAGGCCGCGCCGGCCAATGTCGTCGACTGCGCGGCGCCCTGCCTGGGCTACTCCACCTACAGCGTCCGGACCGTCAACTCGATGGTCACCGAGGCGCTCCCCATCACGTTCTCGATCGCGCTCGCCGCGGTCATCCTGTGGGTCTTCTTCGGGGTGCTGATCGGCGTGCTCGCCGCAGTGACCAAGGGATCCTTCCTCGATCGCGGCATCGTCGGCACGTCGCTGTTCCTGTACGCCTTCCCGGCGTTCTTCATCGGCACGTTCCTGCTGCGCTACATCTCGATCAAGTGGGACCTGTACCCGGTGCCGTCGTACACGTCGATCGCGGACGGGGGCGTCGGGAAGTGGGCCTCCAACCTGATGCTGCCCGCGATCACCCTGGCCCTGCTCTACATGGCCAGTTACGTCCGGATGACGCGCGCCTTCGTGCTCGAGTCGCAGTCGGAGGACTACATCCGCACGGCCCGTGCCAAGGGACTCAAGACACCGAAGATCCTGTTCAAGCACTCGCTGCGATCCGCGCTGACCCCGCTGGTGACGATGGTCGGTCTCGACTTCGCCAGCGTCCTCGGCGGCGCGATCATCACCGAGACGATCTTCAACTTCAACGGTCTCGGCAAGCTGGCGGTCTCGGCCAACACCAACTACGACCTGCCCGTGCTGATCGCGATCGTCCTGATCGCCGGTGCCTTCGTGATCACCGCGAACATCATCGTCGACATCCTCTACGCCTTCATCGACCCGCGCGTGCGGGTCGGCTAGGAGAGGCCACCCGTGAGCACTGAGTCCACCCCGTACCTGTCGGTCCGCGACCTGAAGGTGCACTTCCCGACGAGCGACGGCATCGTCAAGGCCACCGACGGCCTGACGTTCGACCTCGAGCAGGGCAAGACCATCGGCATCGTCGGTGAGTCCGGCTCGGGCAAGTCCGTGTCGAGCTCGGCGATCCTCGGCCTGCACCGCGGCACCAACGCCAAGGTCAGCGGCGAGATCCTCCTGGGCGGCACCAACCTGCTCGACCTCAGCCACGAGGAGATGCGGAAGATGCGCGGCCGCGAGGTCTCGATGATCTTCCAGGACCCGCTGTCGGCGATGCACCCGTACTACACGGTGGGCAACCAGCTGATGGAGGCCTACCGGGTGCACCACAAGGTGTCGAAGAAGGTCGCGCTCGCCCGTGCCGTCGAGATGCTCGACCGGGTCGGCATCCCCAACCCGGACAAGCGCGTCAGCGACTACCCGCACCAGTTCTCGGGCGGCATGCGGCAGCGCGCGATGATCGCGATGGGCCTGATCAACGACCCCGGTCTGCTCATCGCCGACGAGCCGACGACGGCCCTCGACGTCACGGTCCAGGCGCAGATCCTCGACCTGCTCCAGGACCTCCAGCGCGAGTTCAACTCGGCGATCATCATCATCACCCACGACCTGGGTGTCGTCGCCGAGATGGCCGACGACGTCCTGGTGATGTACGCCGGCCGCGCGGTCGAGTACGGCCAGTGCAAGGAGATCCTCACGCACCCGGAGATGCCCTACACGTGGGGCCTCCTGTCCAGCGTGCCGGACGTCGCGGGTGACACCGAGGCGCGCCTCGTGCCGATCCCGGGCAGCCCGCCCAGCCTGCTCAACCCGCCGTCCGGCTGCGCCTTCCACCCGCGCTGCCCGCACCGCGACAAGGTCCCCGGCGACCTGTGCCGGACGGTCCTTCCCGAGCTCGTGCCCGGTGTCCGGGGCGAGCACCACCTCAAGCGCTGCCACCTGCCCGACCCGGACTCGATCTACCAGGTCGAGGTGCTGCCGGAGATCGCGCCGGACCTGGCCAAGGAGCTGTGATGAGCAACGACACCGGCGCCGAGGCCGTGACCGAGGGCCCTGCCGACGAGAGCGTCGTGGTGCAGCCGGTCGGCCACGCGGCCGCCGTCGCCCCGAAGGACGCGAAGCCGATCCTCGAGGTCGACCAGCTGCGCATGCACTTCCCGGTGCGCACGCCGGGCCTGTTCCGCCGTACCGTCGGGCACGTCCAGGCCGTCGACGGCGTCTCGTTCCAGGTCGGCGCCCGCAGCTCGCTGGGCCTCGTGGGCGAGTCCGGCTGCGGCAAGTCGACCACTGGTCGCCTGATCACCCGGCTCTACAACCCGACCTCGGGCGCGATCCGGTTCGAGGGCAAGGACATCGCCAAGACCAAGCCCAACGGGTTGAAGGACCTGCGCCGGGAGATCCAGATGATCTTCCAGGACCCCTACACCTCGCTGAACCCGCGGCACACGGTCGGCTCGATCGTCGGCGCCCCGCTGGCGATCCACAAGATCGTGCCCAAGGACAAGATCCTGCCCCGGGTCCAGGAGCTGCTCGAGATCGTCGGGCTCAACCCGGAGCACTACAACCGCTACCCGCACGAGTTCTCCGGCGGCCAGCGCCAGCGCATCGGCATCGCCCGCGCGCTGACCCTGCAGCCCAAGCTGCTCGTCGCCGACGAGCCGGTCTCCGCGCTCGACGTCTCGATCCAGGCCCAGGTCATCAACCTGCTCCAGGACATCCAGAACGAGTTCGGCGTGGCGTTCCTCTTCATCGCCCACGACCTCGCGATCGTCCGGCACTTCTGCCCCGAGGTCGCAGTGATGTACCTCGGCAAGATCGTCGAGATCGGTGACCGGGAGTCGATCTACAACAACGCGCACCACCCCTACACGCAGGCCCTGCTGTCCGCCGTACCGGACGTGAAGCAGGCGGCGACCGGGGGCCGGCGCGAGCGGATCCGGCTCCAGGGCGACGTACCGAGCCCGATCGACCCGCCGTCGGGCTGCCGGTTCCGGACCCGCTGCCCGATCGCCCAGGAGATCTGCGCCCGGCACGAGCCGCCGCTGCTCCAGATCGGCCGCCAGCACAAGGTCGCCTGCCACTTCCCGGGCCGCCTCGGCGAGGCGCCCCGTGAGCCGTTCACCTCGGGCCTGCTCGGCGTTGACGCCGAGGGCCGCCCGGACCCGGGCGCCAGCCCGAGCACGGACCTGGTCGAGCAGCCCGGGTACGCCGACACGTGGTTCGACCTCGACAACAAGTCGATCGGCCGCGCCTGAGCGACCTGATCTGGGCCGTGCCGCCCACCTCGCCCCCGTCCGGGGGCGTCGGCGGCACGGCCTAGAGTCATTTCCGTGGACGACGACCTCCAGCTCTTCGACACCCCGGGCTCCGGCGCGCCCTCGGGGCGGACCGGAGGCTCGCTGAGCGACTCCACCCACGCCGCGGCGCCGCTGGCGGTGCGGATGCGGCCGCGGGGGCTCGACGAGCTCGTGGGGCAGTCCCAGCTGCGGGCGCCCGGGTCGCCGTTGCGTCAGCTCGTCGACGGGGACAAGTCGCTGTCGTTGCTGCTGTGGGGGCCGCCGGGGACGGGCAAGACGACGATCGCCTCGATCGTGAGCCAGCAGACGGGTCGGCGGTTCGTCGAGGTCTCGGCGGTCTCGGCGGGGGTCAAGGAGGTGCGGGCGGCGATCGACCAGGCGCGCCGCGAGCTGGTCGCGACGGGGGAGGAGACCGTCCTCTTCGTCGACGAGGTGCACCGGTTCAGCAAGGCGCAGCAGGACGCGCTGCTGCCGGGGGTCGAGAACCGGTGGGTGACGCTGGTGGCGGCGACCACCGAGAATCCGTCGTTCAGCGTGATCTCGCCGCTGCTCTCGCGCAGCCTGCTGCTGCGGCTCCAGCCGCTGACCGACGACGACATCGCCGAGGTGCTCGACCGGGCGGTGGCCGACGAGCGAGGGCTCGGGGGCGAGCTGACGCTCGAGGAGGAGGCGCGGGCGCACATCGTGCGGCTGGCCGGGGGAGACGCGCGGCGCTCGCTGACCTATCTCGAGGCGGCGGCGGGTGCGGCGACGTCCCAGGGCTCCGACGTCATCGACGTGGCGACGGCCGAGACGGCGGCCGACCAGGCGGCGGTGCGCTACGACCGCGACGGCGACCAGCACTACGACGTGGTGAGCGCGTTCATCAAGTCGATCCGGGGCTCGGACGCCGATGCGGCGCTGCACTACCTGGCGCGGATGCTCGAGGCGGGGGAGGACCCGCGGTTCATCGCGCGGCGGCTGATGATCAGCGCCAGCGAGGACATCGGGCTCGCCGATCCCACGGCGATCCAGACCGCGGCGGCCGCGGCCCAGGTCGTGCAGATGATCGGGCTGCCCGAGGGGCGCCTCACGCTGGCCCATGCGACGATCGCGCTGGCCGTCGCGCCCAAGTCCAACGCCGTGACCACGGCCATCGGGGAGGCGACCTCGGACGTGCGGGCCGGCAAGATCGGCGCGGTGCCGCCGCACCTGCGCGACGCGCACTACTCGGGTGCCCGCGACCTGGGCCACGGGGTCGGCTACATCTACAGCCACGACGCGCCGTTCGGCGTCGCCGAGCAGCAGTACGCGCCGGACGTCGTCCTCGACGCCCGCTACTACCGCCCGACCGAGCTCGGCGCCGAGGCGGCGGTCAAGCAGCGGTGGGAGCGGGTACGCCGGATCATCCGTGGGAAGTAGCCCCGTGGTCGCGTCCACAAGTTCTTCGGGCGCCCCGCGCCCGGGGCACGCACCTGGCGGCGTTGGCGGCGCTCGGCGGACGATCCGGTACGACTCCGCACCGCCGCCTTGCCAGGCACGCACCCCGAGCACGGGTCGCCGACGAACAACTTATGGACGCAACCACTAGGCTTGCACGTCGTGACCAACGAGCTCGCCGTCCCGGCCTGGATGGCCGTCGTGACCCTCGTGGGCCTGCTGGCCCTCGTGGTGGTCGTGGCGAGCCTCGTCCGGTCCGTACGACGAGCGCGGAGCCACACCGACGCGCTGCTCGCCGCCGCCGCCCACGACGCCGAGGCGCTGCGCGAGCAGCTCAGCGGCATCGAGGACGAGCTGCGCGCCCAGCAGGCGGCGACCAGCCGCCGCGAGCGCAGCCCCGTGGCGGTCGTCGACGACCGCGAGTACGTCATCACCGACCTCGGCACCGAGCACGGCCCGCGGGTCCCCGCGCGCGTCGTCCCGGCGCCGATGTTCGCCGACATCGTGCTGCGCGAGAGCGTCATCAAGACCGCCGCGCTGGCCGCCGGCCTGCGCCGGGCGCTCTCGCCCGAGGTCCGCAACCGGATCCGGTTCGAGATGAAGCGTGAGGTCAAGCGCTCCCGCAAGGAGCGCCGCACCCTGCTCAAGCAGGCCCGCCGCGACCTCGAGGCCCGCCAGCGCGCGAGCGTGGAGGTGCCCTCGTGAAGTCCGGTCTCTGGTTCACCGTGGGTGCCGCGGCCGGTGTCTACGGCGTGGTCCGCGTGCGGCGGCTCGCCGAGGCGTTCACCCCCGACGGCATGCGCGACCGGATCGGCGCGGCCTTCGTCGGCGCGCGCATGTTCCGCGAGGAGGTCGCCCGCGGCCAGGCCGAGGCCGAGATCCACCTGCGTCAGCGTTTCGACGCCGCGGACGCCGGCCCAGCCCGGCTCTCCGCACCCGAGGACGGCACCCGCCGTCAGCTCGCAACCCGCACCACCACGACGGCCGACCCGGCCGCCCCCGACACGGAAGGCACCCGATGAGCGACCGGTACTTGAGCAGCGCGGAGATCCGCAACCGGTTCCTCGCCCACTTCGAGGGGCGCGGCCACACCGTCGTACCGTCGGCCTCGCTGCTGCTGGACGACCCGAACCTGCTCTTCGTCAACGCCGGCATGGTGCCGTTCAAGCCCTACTTCCTCGGCCAGGAGACCCCGCCCTACCAGCGCGCCACCAGCGTGCAGAAGTGCGTGCGGACCCTCGATATCGAGGAGGTCGGCAAGACCACCCGGCACGGCACGTTCTTCCAGATGAACGGCAACTTCTCGTTCGGCGACTACTTCAAGGAAGGCGCCATCCAGTACGCCTGGGAGCTCATCACGGGCGACCAGGCCTCCGGTGGCCTCGGCTTCGAGCCGGACAAGATCTGGGTGACGGTGCTGCCCGAGGACGACGAGGCGCGCCAGCTCTGGAAGAGCATCGCCGGCCTGCCCGACGAGCGGATCCAGCCCCGCGGGCTCAAGGACAACTACTGGAACATGGGCGTGCCCGGTCCCGGCGGTCCCTGCAGCGAGATCTACATCGACCGCGGCCCCGAGTACGGCCCCGACGGCGGCCCCGACGCCGACGAGGACCGGTTCCTGGAGATCTGGAACCTGGTCTTCATGCAGGAGGAGCTCAGCGCCGTCCGGGCCAAGGACGACTTCGACATCGCCGGCCCCCTGCCGAGCAAGAACATCGACACCGGCATGGGCCTCGAGCGTGTCGCCTACCTGCTCCAGGGCAAGCAGAACCTCTACGAGATCGACTCCGTCTTCCCGGTCATCGAGAAGGCCATGGAGCTCTCCGGCAAGAAGTACGGCGCCACCGGCGCCGACGCCCACCTCGACGACGTGCGCTTCCGCGTGGTCGCCGACCACGTGCGCAGCTCGCTCATGCTCATCGGCGACGGCGTCACCCCCGGCAACGAGGGCCGTGGCTACGTCCTGCGCCGGCTGCTGCGCCGCGCGGTGCGCAACATGCGCCTGCTCGGCTACCAGGACCGGGCGCTGCCCGAGCTGCTGCCGATCTCGCGCGACAAGATGGGGGAGAGCTACCCCGAGCTGGTCTCCGGCTGGGACCGGATCGCCCAGGTCGCCTACGCCGAGGAGGACGCGTTCCGCAAGACGCTCCAGGCCGGCACCCAGATCTTCGACCTGGCCGCGGGCGAGGTGAAGAAGGCCGGCGCCACCACGATCTCCGGGGACAAGGCGTTCGCGCTGCACGACACCTACGGCTTCCCGATCGACCTCACGCTCGAGATGGCCTCCGAGGCCGGCCTCAGCGTCGACGAGCCCGGCTTCCGCGAGCTGATGAGCGAGCAGCGGGCGCGGGCCAAGGCCGACGCCAAGTCCAAGAAGGGCCACCACGCCGACACGGGCGTCTACCGCGACATCCTCGACGCCAACGGCCCCACCGAGTGGCTCGCCTACGAGACGCTCGAGACCGAGTCGCGTCCGCTCGCGCTGCTGCGCGAGGGTGCGGCGGTCGGTTCGCTGGCGACCGGTGAGATCGGCGAGCTGGTCCTCGACCGGACGCCGTTCTACGCCGAGTCCGGTGGTCAGGTGGCCGACGCCGGCATCATCGAGTTCGCCGGCGGCAAGCTCGAGGTGCTCGACGTCCAGCGCCCGGTGCGCGGCCTCGTCGTCCACCAGGTCCGCGTGGTCGAGGGCGAGCTGCCCGCCGACGCGCGCGAGCTGCACGCCCAGGTCGACCCGCAGTGGCGCACGGGCGCGCGCCAGGCCCACTCGGGCACGCACATCATCCACGCGGCGCTGCGCGAGGTGCTCGGGCCCACGGCGCTGCAGTCGGGCTCCTACAACCGCCCCGGCTACCTGCGCCTCGACTTCGGCTGGCTCAACGCCCTCTCGCCCGAGCAGGTCCACGACATCGAGCAGGTCGCCAACAACGCGCTGCGCGCGGACCTGCCCGTCGGCTGGGAGTACATGACCCTCGGTGAGGCCAAGGACTGGGGTGCGCTCGCCCTCTTCGGCGAGACGTACGACGACCAGAAGGTCCGCGTCGTCGAGATCGGCGGCCCGTGGTCGCGCGAGCTGTGCGGAGGCACGCACGTCGAGCACTCCAGCCAGGTCGGCACGATCGTGGTCACCGGCGAGGCGTCGGTCGGCTCCGGCAACCGCCGCATCGAGGCGCTCACCGGCGTCGAGGGCTTCTCCTACCTCGCCCGCGAGCGCGACGTGGTGGGCCAGCTCTCCACGCTCCTCAAGACCCAGCCCGACGACCTCGTCGGGCGGGTCGGCGACCTGGTCGAGCGGCTCAAGCAGTCGGAGAAGGAGATCGAGAAGATCCGTCTCCAGCAGCTCCTCGCCGGCGGTGCGGGGCTCGCCGGCGGTGCCGTCGACGTCAACGGCATCCGGCTCGTCGCCCAGCGCCTCGACGGGGCGGCCGGCGGCGACGTGCGCACGCTGGCCACCGACGTCCGGGCCCGGCTCGGCGCCGACACGCCCGCGGCCGTCGTCCTGATCGGCGCAGCCGACGGCAAGGCCGCCGTGGTGGCCGCGCTCAACGACGCGGCCCAGGCCCGCGGCCTCGCGGCCGGCGACCTGGTCCGCGCGGCGGCGCCCTTCCTCGACGGCAAGGGCGGCGGCAAGGCCGACCTGGCCCAGGGCGGCGGCACCGACGTGTCCCGCATCGACGAGGCGCTCGCCGCCGTGACCGCGGCGGTCGCATCGGCGTGAGGCACGGCGTCCGCCTCGGCGTGGACCCCGGGGACGCCCGGATCGGCGTCGCGCGCAGCGACCCGTCCGGCGTCCTCGCCACCCCCGTCGAGACGGTGCGGCGCGGCCAGGGCGACCTGCGCCGGATCCACCGGCTCCTCACCGAGGAGAACGCGTTCGAGGTGGTGATGGGACTGCCCCGCTCCCTGTCCGGGGGCGAGGGCCCGGCCGCCGCGAAGACCCGTGACTTCGCCCAGCGGCTGGCGCGCCGGATCGCCCCGGTGCCGGTGCGCCTGGTCGACGAGCGCCTCACCACGGTGACCGCGGAGGCTATGCTGCGCGACCAGCGCAAGGGTGCGAAGCGTCGTGCCGTGGTCGACCAGGTCGCGGCCGTCGTCATCCTGCAGCAGGCGCTGGACGCCGAGCGTGCCACGGGGACACCCCCCGGGGAGCTCGTGACCCCGATGGACGAGGAGACGCATGACTGAGTCGGTCCTGCCGGACATGACCCCCGAGGGCGACGGTCCGGTCTCGACGGCGCCGGGTGGCCGCCGCCGCGCCAAGAAGCGGCGCTCGGGCTGCCTTCCGATGCTCCTGGTCGTGGTGCTCTTCTGCGCCATCGTCGCGTGGTTCGCCCGCGGCGCGATCGCCGACGTCAAGAACATGCTCGCCGGGCCCGACGACTACTCCGGCCCCGGCACCGGCGAGGTCATCCTCGTCATCGACCCCGGTCAGTCGGTGCGCTCGATGGGCGACGAGCTGGAGAAGCTCGACGTGGTCGCCTCGGCCGACGCCTTCGTCGACGCCGCGGCCGACAACGACCGCTCCACCGCCATCCAGGCCGGCACCTACCTGCTCAAGAAGAAGATGAAGGCCTCCGACGTCGTCGAGATCCTCGTCGACCCGTCCAAGATGGCCCGCGAGACGGTGACGATCCCCGAGGGCAAGCGCCTCGACGACATCGTCAAGATCCTCGCCAAGAACACCGAGTTCACCGCCAAGCAGTACCGCAAGGTCCTCGCCGACCCTGCCGCGCTCGGCCTGCCCGAGTCCGCCGGCGGCAACCCCGAGGGCTACCTGTTCCCGGCGACCTACGTCGTGACGCCGGTCGACACGCCCCAGACGATCCTGGCGGGCATGGTCGAGAAGTGGAAGACGACCGCCTCCAGCCTCGACCTCGACGCCCAGGCCCAGAAGCTCGGGCTCACCGCGCACGAGGTGCTCACCGTGGCGAGCATCCTGGAGTTCGAGGCCAACCGGACCCAGGACTACCCCAAGGTGGCCCGCGCGATCTACAACCGCCTCGACGACGGCATGCGCCTGCAGTCGGACGCGACGGTCGCCTACGCCAACGGGCTCTCCGGCGAGGTCTGGACCACGTCCCAGCAGCGCGACATCG
Organism: Pimelobacter simplex; assembly: GCF_024662235.1. Taxonomy (GTDB): domain Bacteria; phylum Actinomycetota; class Actinomycetes; order Propionibacteriales; family Nocardioidaceae; genus Nocardioides. Next base: position 2,093,738 of record NZ_CP096276.1, on the reverse strand, counting down.
ACTCGCCGTACAACACCTACGCCCACGAGGGCCTGCCCCCGGGACCGATCGGCAACCCGGGCGAGGAGACCATGAACGCGGCGCTGCACCCGGCCGACGGGCCGTGGCTGTTCTGGGTCGTGGTCAACCTCAAGACCGGCGAGACGGTGTTCTCGACGACCCTCGCCGAGCACAACGCGGCGACCGAGCGGCTGCGCGAGTACTGCCGGACCTCCGACGCCTGCTGATGCGCTGCGCCGTCGTCGGTGACCCGATCGCCCACTCCCTGTCGCCGGTCCTGCACCGGGCGGGGTACGCCGCGCTCGGCCTGGACGCGTCCTACGACGCCGTCCAGGTCCCGGCGGGTGGGCTGGCCGGGTTCGTCGCCGGGCTCGGACCGGAGTGGCGCGGCCTGTCGGTGACCGCGCCGCTCAAGCGCGAGGCGCTCGACCTCGCCGACACGGTCAGCGCCCGGGCCGAGCTGGCGGGCGGCGCCAACACGCTGGTGCGCACCGAGGCCGGCTGGGCGGCCGACAACACCGACCTACCGGGCGCGATGGCCGCCGTCCGCGAGCGGTACGACGGCCCGGTCGGCGCCGCGACCATCGTCGGCGCCGGCGCGACCGCGGCCTCCACGGGCCTCGCGCTCGCCGAGCTCGGGGCCTGCACGGTCCGGCTCCTGGCCCGCGACCGGGCCCGGGCGGCCGAGACCGTCGCGGCGCTGGAGCGGCACCCGGGCCTCGAGGTGGACGTCGTACCGATCGAGGGGGGCGGGATCATCGGCGAGGTCGTCGTCTCGACCGTGCCCGCCGCCGCCCAGAGCGAGGTCCTGGTGGCCGCCACGGCCGCCGCCGCGGTCGTCTTCGAGGTCGTCTACGACCCGTGGCCCACGCCGCTGGCCGCCGCCGCGGCTGAGCGCGGCCAGCCGCTCGTCACCGGGCTCGACCTGCTCGTGCACCAGGCGGTGCTGCAGTTCGCGATGTTCACTGGTCACGACGGACCACTCGACTCCATGCGTTCGGCGGGCGAGCAGGCGCTCGCCGCCCGGTAGGTTCCCCGCATGGAGCTGCTCCCGGCGCTGGTCTGCGCCCTCGTCGGCGCGCTCGGCGGCCTCGTCGTCCCGCGGCTGGTCGCGTGGTGCCCCGAGCCCGCGCACGACCCGGCCGAGAACCCCGAGGACTACCCCGACCACGTGCCGTTCGCCGAGCTCGCGGCCCGGCCCGGGCTCGCGGTCCGCTCGGCGGCGGCCTGTGCCGTCGCCGGAGGCGTCTTGGGGCTCGTCCTCGGCTGGAGCTGGGCCCTGCTCTGGCTGCTACCGCTGGTGCCGGTCTGCTGTGCGCTGACGGTGATCGACTACGTGACCTGGTACCTGCCGACCCGGCTGATCCGGGCGGCCGGGCTGGTCGTCGCGGTGCTCGTCGCCGTGGCCAGCGCCGCGGTGACCGACATCGGCGTGGTGCTGTGGGCGGGCGGCGGCCTGGTCGCGCTCGGCGGCTACTACGGCCTGATGCGGCTGCTCAGCCCGCGGGCGATGGCCGGCGGCGACGTCCGCCTCGGCGCGCTCCTCGGCCTCGCGCTCGGCCCCTTCGGCCCGGGCGTCCTGCTCGTGTCGGTGCTCGCCGCCGCGGTGCTGGGCGTGCTGGGGATGGTGCCGATGCGCCGCAGCGGCACGATGATCCGGCGCCGGGTGCCGTACGGCCCGTTCCTCGTGCTCGGCGCCCTGCTGGCGGTCGTGGTGGGACAGGTCCTGAGTGCCTGAGTGACGCATGGGAGACTTGCTCCCATGTTGCGCTGGCTGACCGCGGGGGAGTCCCACGGCCCCTCCCTGGTCGCGATCCTCGAGGGCCTGCCGGCCCACGTCGAGGTCACGACCGACGACATCTCCGATGCCCTGGCCCGCCGTCGTCTCGGCTACGGCCGCGGCGCGCGGATGAAGTTCGAGGCCGACGAGGTCACCGTCACCGGTGGCATCCGGCACGGGCGCTCGCAGGGCGGTCCGGTCGCGATCCAGGTCGGCAACACCGAGTGGCCCAAGTGGGAGACGGTCATGGCCGCCGACCCGGTCGACGCCGAGGTGCTCGACAAGCAGGCGCGCAACGCCCCGCTGACCCGGCCGCGTCCGGGGCACGCCGACCTGGCCGGCATGCAGAAGTACGACTTCGACGACGCCCGCCCGATCCTCGAGCGCGCCTCCGCGCGCGAGACGGCGGCCCGTGTCGCGCTCGGCCGGGTGGCCAGCAACTTCCTCGAGCAGGCCACCGGTGCGCGCATCGTCAGCCATGTCCTCGAGATCGGCGGCGTCCGCACGCCGTCCCGCGACCTCCCCACCCCGGACGACGTCGCGCGCCTCGACGCCGACCCGGTCCGGTGCCTCGACGCCGACGGCTCGAAGCAGATGGTCGAGCGGATCGACCAGGCCCACAAGGACGGCGACACCCTCGGCGGCGTCGTCGAGGTCGTCGTCCACGGCCTCCCGCCGGGCCTGGGCTCCCACGTGCACTGGGACCGGCGCCTCGACGCGCGCCTGGCCGGTGCGCTCATGGGCATCCAGGCGATCAAGGGCGTCGAGGTCGGCGACGGCTTCGAGCTCGCCGCGACTCCCGGTTCGCTCGCGCACGACGAGATCGTCACGACCGAGGACGGCCTGCGCCGGGTCTCGGGTCGCTCCGGCGGTACCGAGGGCGGCATGACGACCGGTGAGATCCTCCGCGTCCGTGCGGCGATGAAGCCGATCGCGACCGTCCCGCGCGCGCTGCGCACCGTCGACCTCGCCACCGGCGAGGAGGCCGTCGCGCACCACCAGCGCTCCGACGTCTGCGCCGTCCCGGCCGCCGGCATCGTCGCCGAGGCGATGGTGGCGCTCGTGCTGGCCGACGCGGTGCTGGAGAAGTTCGGCGGCGACTCCGTGCAGGAGACCCGCCGCAACGTGCAGTCCTACCTCGACACGCTCCGGTTCAAGTGACCGGTCCCGGCGCGCAGGGTCCGCGGGTGGTCCTGGTCGGCACCATGGGCGCCGGCAAGACCACCGTGGGCCGGATCGTGGCCGAGCGCCTCGGCGTCGGCTTCGCCGACAGCGACGCGATCGTCGAGGAGCGCGCCGGCAAGAGCGTGCAGGACATCTTCGTCGAGGACGGCGAGGCCGCGTTCCGGACACTGGAGCGCGAGGCCGTGGCCGCGGCCCTGACCGACCACGACGGCGTGCTGTCGCTGGGCGGGGGAGCGGTCCTCGACCCCGGCACGAGGGCGCTGCTCGCCGCGCACCCCGTCGTCTTCCTCCGCGTCGGCCTGAGCGACGCGGTCAAGCGGGTCGGACTCGGCACCGGGCGCCCGCTGCTGCTCGGCAACGTCCGGGCCCGGGTCAAGCAGCTCCTCGACGAGCGCACGCCCGTCTACGAGGGCGTCGCCCGGTTCACCGTCGAGACCGACGGCCGCGGACCGGCCGAGGTCGCCGCCGAGATCGTCACCGCCATCGCGACCCAGGGAGAGCCCTCGTGACCGCACCCACCGTCCTCCACGTCGCCACCGCGTCGCCGTACGACGTCGTGGTGGGCCACGGCGTGCTCGACCGCCTGCGCGGGCTGCTGCCCGACGGCGTCCAGCGCGTCGCGATCATCTGCCCCGAGTCGCTCGAGGACCTCCTGGAGCCCTTCGCCGAGCTGCTGGAGGGTCTCGACGTCGTCGTCCTCCAGGTCCCCGACGGCGAGGAGGCGAAGAACTGGGAGGTCGCCGCCGCGTGCTGGGAGGCGCTCGGCGAGGACGGGTTCACCCGCTCCGACGCCGTCGTCACGCTCGGCGGCGGGGCCACCACCGACCTCGGCGGCTTCGTCGCGGCCACCTGGCTGCGCGGGGTGGCCGTCGTCCACGTGCCGACGACGCTGCTCGCCATGGTCGACGCCGCCGTCGGCGGCAAGACCGGCATCAACACCCCGGCCGGCAAGAACCTGGTCGGCTCCTTCCACGAGCCGGCCGGCGTCCTGTGCGACCTGGCCCTGCTCGCCACGCTCCCGCGTGCGGAGCTGGTCGCGGGCCTCGGCGAGGTCGTCAAGTGCGGCTTCATCGCCGACCCCCGCATCCTCGAGCTCGTCGAGACCACCGACCCGGCCGCGCTCACCGCCGACTCCCCGGTGCTGCGCGAGCTCGTCGAGCGCGCGATCCAGGTCAAGGCCGATGTCGTGGCCGGAGACCTGCGCGAGACCGGCGGCGCGGGCGGGCACCCGGGCCGTGAGGCGCTCAACTACGGCCACACCCTTGCCCACGCCATCGAGAAGGCGACCGACTACTCCATCCGGCACGGCGAGGCCGTGGCGATCGGCTGCGTCTACGTCGCCGAGCTCGCCGCCCGCGCCGGCTCGCTGCCCGCCGAGCTCGTCGCGCGCCACCGCGCGGCCTTCGGGCGGGTCGGGCTGCCGACCTCGTGGGACGGTGCCGACTTCGAGACCCTGCTGGCGACCATGCGGGTGGACAAGAAGTCCCGCGGCAACCAGCTGCGCTTCGTGGTCCTGGCCGACCTGGCCGAGCCCGTCGTCCTGGCCGGGCCCTCCGAGGACGACCTGCGCGCGGCGTACGCCGCGATCTCGGGCGGTGCGGCGTGAGCGGCGCGCCCCGGGACGTCTTCGTCCTCAACGGCCCCAACCTCAACCGCCTCGGCAAGCGCCAGCCCGAGATCTACGGCACCACCACGCTCGCCGAGCTCGGCCGGCTGTGCGTCGGCTGGGGCCACGAGCGCGGCCTCGCGGTGCGCTTCCAGCAGACCAACCACGAGGGCGAGCTGCTCGACTGGCTCAACGACGCGGCCGACCTCGGCTGGCCGGTCGTGCTCAACGCCGCCGCGTGGACCCACTACTCCTACGCCCTCTACGACGCCTGCGCCCAGCTCACGGCGCCCCTCGTCGAGGTCCACATCAGCGCCCCGTCGAAGCGTCCCGAGGAGTTCCGGCACACCTCCGTGGTCACCCCGCACGCGGCCAAGGTGATCGAGGGCGAGGGCATCGACGGCTACCGGCAGGCGCTGGAATTCATCGCGGCCGCCCCTGCCCAGTAGGATTGTCCGTCGGCCCCGGTGTGGGCCTCACGCTCTTGGACACCTCAACAGAAGGCTGACGCATGGCAACGACGAACGACCTCAAGAACGGCATGGTGCTGAACCTGGAGGGCCAGCTCTGGCAGGTGGTCGAGTTCCAGCACGTGAAGCCCGGCAAGGGTCCCGCGTTCGTCCGCACCAAGCTCAAGCACGTGGAGTCGGGCAAGAACGTCGACAAGACCTTCAACGCCGGCACCAAGGTCGAGACCGCCACGGTCGACCGCCGCTCGTTCCAGTACCTCTACAACGACGGCACCAACTTCGTCTTCATGGACGTCCAGGACTACGACCAGCTCGAGGTCGACCCGGCCATCGTCGGTACCGCCGCGGGCTTCCTCCTGGAGAACCAGGAGGTCATCCTGGCCACCAATGAGGGCCGCGTCCTCTTCATCGAGATGCCCGCCTCGGTCGAGCTGCTCGTCTCCTACACCGAGCCCGGCGTCGTCGGCGACTCCGCCACCGGCCGGACCAAGCCCGCCACCCTCGAGACCGGCGCCGAGATCCAGGTGCCGCTCTTCATCGAGCAGGGCGAGAAGATCAAGGTCGACACCCGCGAGGGTGGCTCCTACCTGAGCCGTGTGAAGGGCTGATGGGAGCCCGGACCAAGGCCCGCAAGCGCGCCCTTGACGTCCTCTACGCCGCGGACCTGCGCGGCGAGTCGGGCGTCGAGGCGCTCACGCGCGTCACCGCGGAGGGCGAGGCCCCCGCGAACCCCTACACCGCCGTGCTCGTGCGCGGTGTCTCCGAGCACCAGGCGCGCATCGACGAGGTGCTCGAGGAGTTCTCCACCGACTGGAGCCTGACCCGGATGCCCGCGGTCGACCGCAACGTGCTCCGGATCGGTGTCTGGGAGCTGCTCTGGGCCGACGACGTGCCCGACACGGTCGCGGTCACCGAGGCGATGACGCTCGTGCGCGAGCTGTCGACCGACGAGTCGCCGGCGTTCGTCAACGGGGTGCTCGGCGCGATCCAGCGCAAGAAGTCCTCGCTCGTGTGACGAGTGACGGGTCCTCGGTCTGAGGGAGCCTCCGGCTGAGGAGGGTGACATCGGCGGCGCCGTTCCGGATCTCTGGGCGGCGCCGTTGCTCGTGGGCGTCGGTCCGCTACTGCCGTCGGTGGTAGCGAACGGCACCGCTGCTCAGCCACTCGTGGGTGTAGGCCGGGTCGTGGATGCGGTGATGGTGGTGCGGGCACAGGCACGCGCCGTCGTCGACGGTGGTCGATCCGCCCTCGGCCCAGGGGGTGCGGTGGTGGATCTCGCACCAGGCGGCCGGTGTCGTGCATCCCTCGGCGCGGCAGCCGCGGTCGCGCAGGCGGATCGCCTTGCGCTGGGCCGGCCGGTGCAGGCGGCGGCCCCGGCCGAGGTCGAGGACCTCGCCGTGCCCGCCGAGGACGACCGGCAGGATCCGCGCCTGGCAGGCGAGCCGGCGAGCGCCGGCGGCGCTGATCTCGGTCTCGTCGTCGGCGGCGAGGACGCCGGCAGCGGCCAGGTCGGCGCGGAGCTGATCGAGAGTCATGGTGATGAACACCGACGTCGCGTCGCCGCCGTGGCGGGGCAACCCGTCGGGGTCGACGTTCTCGAGCAGCGCGGCCAGGGCGTGGGCGTAGGCGCGGTGGCGCGGGACGCGGCGTCCGCCGGCGAGTGGCGGGTCGGCCGGGGAGGTGTCGTCGCCAGGACGGCGGCGCGGCGAGGTGTAGGCCTGGAGGTAGTGCTCCAGGCGCTGGCTGACCGGCGTCGGCAGCACGCCCCACAGGCGCGTACGTCCGTCGCCGAGGTCGCGGAAGTGGAGCGCGGCCCGCTCGTGGGCCCGGCGCTCCTCGGCGTCGAGCCTCGAGCCCTCGGCCGCCTCGGCTCCGGCTGGGTCGAGGACCTCGAGCAGGCGCCGGGTGAGCCGGCGCAGCTCGCGCGGGCGGAAGTCGGCGCAGTAGGTCACGAGCTCGTGCTCGGCGGCGGTCGCGACCGCGTCGTCGACGTCGCCGGGCAGGTCGTCGAGGCCGCTGAGGATGATGTGCGCCTGGGCGGGAGAGACGGCGCCGTCGCGCATGCCGGCGGCGAGGTGGGGATGCTGGTCGAGCGCCTTGGCGAGATGCCGGTCGGCGCGCGCGGTCTTGGTGTCGATCTGCGCGGCGCACGAGAGCCAGGCCGCGGAGTCGCGGGCGCCGGACGCGTCGCCGATCTCGTCGGCGCCGGCGAGCACGCGAAGGCGCAGCTCATGGACCATCGACTCGACCTGCGCGAGCCGGACCAGCGCGGCCTGCTTGTCCGCCGTCGTCATGAAGACGGGCTCGACGTGGGCGACGTCGCGGAGCGCGGCGCCGAGTGCCTTGGCGCAGGCCAGGACGGGGTGCGGCGGTGAGACCGGCGTCGTGGTGGCGGCGGACAACGGGACCTCCGGAAGAACAGGCGCGACAAAGGGGATGTCGCCCTGCCAGGAGGCACCTCTCGGGTGCAGCGATGCGTTGCCTCTGGGAGAGGCGCGCTCTTGTCCTGCGGAGCTCGGCCTCAGGGCCCGGGGCCACTCGAAGCACCCCGCCATCAGCCGTCCCGGCACTCTAGCATGCGCTCGAACATATGTTCTAGTAGTTTCGCGACGTGTGCCGGCATGCCAGGCTGTCGTCATGCCGGACACCACGGAGATCGCGGCCGACGTCGTCGTCATCGGGCTCGGGCCGGGCGGCGAGCACGTCGCCGCCTCGCTCGCCCGCGCCGGACTCGAGGTGGTCGGCGTCGACCGGCGCCTCGTCGGCGGGGAGTGCCCCTACTTCGGGTGCATCCCGTCGAAGATGATGATCCGGGCCGCCGACGCGCTCGCCGAGGCCCGGCGGGTCCCGGCGCTCGGCGGCGCCACCGAGGTCACTGCCGACTGGACGACGGTCGCCGACCGGATCCGTGACGAGGCCACCGACGACTGGGACGACCAGGTCGCGGTCGAGCGGCTCGAGAGCGCCGGTGCCCGGTTCGTGCGCGGGCACGGTCGGCTGGCCGGGCCCGGGCGGGTCGTGGTCACCACCGCCGACGGCGAGGTCGTGCTCACCGCGCGGCGCGGCGTCGTGCTCAACACCGGCACCGAGCCGGCGGTGCCGCCGATCCCGGGCCTGGCGGACACGCCGTACTGGACCAACCGGGACGCCGTGCGCGTGCGCGAGCTGCCCGCCAGCCTGGCCGTGCTCGGCGGTGGGGCGATCGGCTGCGAGCTCGCCCAGGCGTTCGCCCGGTTCGGCGTCGAGGTGAGCGTGATCGAGGCGTTCGACCGGATCCTGGGGCCCGAGGAGCCCGAGGCCAGCGCGGTCGTGCGCGCGGCGCTGGAGGCCGAGGGCGTCACCGTCCGCACCGGCGTCGGGGTCACCGCGGTCGCCCACGAGGGCGCCTTCAGCATCGGCCTCGCCGACGGTACGTCGGTCGGTGCCGACGCGCTGCTGGTGGCCGCGGGCCGTCGTACCAACCTGGGCGACGTGGGCCTCGACACCGTCGGCCTCGACCCCGCGGCGCGGGTCCTCGAGGTCACCAAGCGGATGCGGGTCAAGGGCACCCAGGGGCTCTGGGCGATCGGTGACATCACCGGCAAGGGCGCCTTCACGCACATGTCGATGTACCAGGCGGGCATCGTCATCCGCGTGCTCACCGACGACGGCAAGCCGCGTGCCGACTACCGCGCCGTCTCGCGCGCGACCTTCACCGACCCCGAGGTCGGCTCGGTCGGCATGACCGAGCAGCAGGCCCGTGACGCGGGGCTCCGGGTCGGGGTGGGGCTCGCGCCGCTGCCCGAGTCGAGCCGCGGCTGGATCCACAAGGTCGGCAACGACGGCATCATCAAGGTCGTCGCCGACCTCGACCGCGACGTCCTCGTCGGCGCCACCGCGGTCGGGCCGTCCGGCGGGGAGGTCATCGGGATGCTCGTCACCGCGATCCACGCGCAGGTGCCGCTGGCGACGCTGCGCGGGATGCACTTCGCCTACCCGACGTTCCACCGCGCGATCGAGACGGCGCTCGGCGACCTCAGCTGACCGAGGTGCGCTTGCGCCGCCGGTCCCACCAGGCCCAGCCGGCCATCACGGCGACGACGAGCAGGGCGCCGGCGATCTCGTCGATGACGTAGTGCTCGGCGTAGTAGACGAGCGAGAACAGCATGAGGACGGGGTAGAGCAGCACCGTCCAGCGCCAGGGGTGGCGGTAGCGCGCGATCACCCACCAGGCGATGAAGATCGCCAGCGCGGAGTGCAGCGAGGGCATCGCCGCGACCTGGTTGCCGATGCTGGAGACGTTCTGGTGCGCGGTGGTCGTGCTGCCCGCCGACGCGGTCAGGTCGAACCAGCCGCGGCCGGTGATCCGGGCGACGTCGTCGGTGAGGTAGCCGTCGCGGGCAGCCATCCACGGCGGCGCCATCGGGTAGAGGACGTAGCAGACCACCGACAGCGAGATGATCACGAGGTAGCGCCTCATGAAGTAGATCCACTCGTCGCGCTTGCGCTTCCACAGCACCGCGCCGATGGCGAGCGCGGCGAAGAAGTGGGAGTAGTAGACGGTGGTGAGCACGACGTCGTACCAGCGCGGGGGCAGCGACTGCCGGCACGGTACGCCGCACAGGTGCTCCTGGAGGAACTGCGTCGGCAGCGTCCCGCCGAAGAGCCAGCGGTCGGCCTCGATGGGCTCGGTGAAGTGCACGCTGAAGATGCCGAGGTCGTCGGAGACGCCGCGGCTGTAGAGGTAGAACAGCAGCACCACGAACGGCGGCCACCAGTCGCGGAGGAAGGCGAGGTGCTCGCGCACGGGGCGCCGTACGTCCCAGGCGACCGTGGCCAGCCACAGGATGATCACCACCTGGTAGCCCTGCCGGGGCAGGCCGTTGGTCTGCATGTAGACGACCAGGCCCGCGACGAACGCGAGGGCGCCCAGCACGCGGACGAGGTCGAGGCGCGGCAGGTCCGTGCGAACCGCCTCCGCTTCACCGCCCGTCATCATGACCTCCGGGATGGAGGTTAGCCGGTGACCTCGCTCACCGATGGCGACGGGCCCGGATCGGGGCGCGGGCGCGGGGTACCTGGGGGAGACGGCCGCGCACGCCGCGGCATCGCCCACCCGACACCGAAGGAGCGGACCACCATGGGTCTCGACGACAAGATCAAGAACCAGGCCGAGGAGACGACCGGCAAGGCCAAGGAGGCGCTCGGCAAGGCCACCGGCGACGAGGACCTCGAGGCCGAGGGCAAGGCCGACAAGCTCAAGGGCAGCCTCAAGCAGGCCGGCGAGAAGGTGAAGGACGCCTTCAAGTGAGCGACGCCTGAGGGCCGGGCTCCGGCGTGGCGCGAGCCACGCCGGTCCCGGTTCCCAGGGGCGGGGCCGGAGTCGGTAGAGTGCTCCGCAGCAACATCCTTTAACGAGCCGTCCTGTGAGGCGGAGAAGGAGGTTCCGTCAGTCTTGCCTGCACAGCAGACTCCGGAGAAGCCCGCGAGCACCGGCCGCGTCGTCCTCGACGCCGGCGACATCCACCGGGCGCTGATCCGCATTTCCCACGAGATCCTCGAGCGCAACAAGGGCGCCGAGGATCTCTTGCTTCTCGGGCTCCACACCCGGGGCGTGCCGCTGGCCCACCGGATCGCGGCGAACATCGCCGAGGTCGAGGGGACGACGGTCGCCACCGGCGAGCTCGACGTCACGATGTACCGCGACGACCTCCGCTCCCACCCCACCCGTACGCCGCACCGCACGCAGGTGCCGGCCGGGGGCGTCGACGGCAAGACCGTCGTCCTGGTCGACGACGTGCTCTACTCGGGCCGCACGATCCGGGCCGCGCTCGACGCGCTCTCGGACCTGGGCCGCCCGGCCGTCGTCCGGCTCGCGGTGCTGGTCGACCGCGGCCACCGCGAGCTGCCGATCCGCGCCGACCACGTGGGCAAGAACCTGCCGACGGCGCGCAGCGAGCGGGTCAGCCTCGGGCTGGTCGAGATCGACGGCGAGGACGAGGTGCGCATCCAGTGAACCGCCACCTCCTCAGCATCGACGACCTCGCCGCGGGCGACATCGAGCAGCTCTTCACCACCGCCGCCGAGATGCACGACGTGCAGCGGCGCGAGGTCAAGAAGCTCCCCGCGCTGCGCGGGCGCACCGTGATCAACCTGTTCTTCGAGGACTCCACCCGCACCCGGTCGAGCTTCGAGATCGCCGGCAAGTGGCTCTCCGCCGACGTCATCAACCTGTCCGCCAAGGGCAGCAGCGCGAGCAAGGGCGAGTCCCTGCGCGACACCGTGCTGACCGTCACCGCGATGGGCATCGACGGTCTCGTCGTGCGCCACGGCGCGAGCGGCGCGGCCGAGCAGATCAGCCGCTGGATCGACGTCCCGGTGATCAACGCCGGCGACGGCACCCACGAGCACCCGACGCAGGCGCTGCTCGACGGCTACACGCTGACCCGCAAGCTCGGCACGCTCGAGGGCAAGCACGTCGCGATCGTGGGCGACCTGACCCACAGCCGGGTCTTCCGCAGCAACATCAAGTGCCTGGCCAAGCTCGGCGCCACCGTCACCGCGGTCGCGCCGCCGACGCTCATGCCGGCCGGCGTGGGCGACTGGTCCAAGGCGGCGGGCTTCGCGACGTCGTACGACCTGGACGAGGTGCTGCCCAGCGCCGACGCGGTGATGATGCTGCGCGTCCAGCGCGAGCGGATGAGCGGCGGGTTCTTCCCGACCGCGCGCGAGTACACGGTCGGCTACGGCCTGACCCGCGACCGCCTCGCCGTGCTGAAGCCGGGGACGCCGATCCTGCACCCGGGCCCGATGAACCGCGGCCTGGAGATCTCCGCGGACGCCGCCGACGCGCTCGACTCGGTCGTCCTCGACCAGGTCTCCGCCGGCGTCGCCGTCCGCATGTCCGTGCTCTACCACCTGCTGGCGGGGGAGGAGACCAAGTGACCGCCTCGACCCTGATCAAGGGTGCCACCCTGCCCGACGGCACCACGACCGACGTGCTGGTCCAGGACGGCACCATCGCCGAGCTGGGCTCGGTGACGGCCGCGGCCGACCGCACCATCGACGCCGGCGGACTGCGCCTGCTGCCCGGCCTCGTCGACCTGCACACCCACCTGCGCGAGCCCGGCCGCGAGGACGCCGAGACGGTGCTCACCGGCTCGCGTGCCGCCGCGGTCGGCGGCTACACCGCTGTCCTCGCGATGGCCAACACCCACCCGGTGACCGACACCGCCGAGGCCGCCGAGCGGGTCTACGACCTGGGCCGCGCCGCAGGCCTGGTCGACGTCCAGCCGGTCGGCGCGGTGACCAAGGGCCTGGCCGGCGAGGAGCTCGCCGAGCTCGGCCTGATGGCCCGCAGCCGGGCCAAGGTGCGGGTGTTCTCCGACGACGGCAAGTGCGTCCACGACCCGCGCGTGATGCGCCGGGCGCTGGAGTACGTCAAGGCGTTCGGCGGCGTGGTCAGCCAGCACAGCCAGGACCCGTCGCTGGCCGGCCCCACCGCGTGCTGCCACGAGGGCGAGCTCTCCGGTCAGCTCGGCCTGCCCGGCTGGCCCGGCGTCGCCGAGGAGATCATCGTCGCCCGCGACGTGATGCTGGCCCGCCACACCGGCAGCCGGGTCCACGTCGCGCACGTCTCCACCGCCGGCAGCGTCGAGGTCATCCGCTGGGCCAAGGCCCAGGGGATCGACGTGACCGCCGAGGTCACGCCGCACCACCTGCTGCTCACCACCGACCTGCTCACCGGCTACGACCCGACGTTCAAGGTCAACCCGCCGCTGCGCCCCGACGAGGACGTCCAGGCGCTGCGCGCGGCCCTGGCCGACGGCACGATCGACGCCGTCGCCACCGACCACGCGCCGCACGCGCGCCACGACAAGGAGCACGCCTTCGTCGACGCGGCGTTCGGCATGCTCGGGCTCGAGACGGCACTGCCCGTCGTCACCACGGTGATGGTCGAGAACGGCCTGCTCGACTGGGCCGGCGTGGCCCGCGCGATGAGCGTCAACCCGGCCCGGATCGCCGGCCTGGACGACGTCCACGGCCGCCCGATCGCCGTCGGCGAGCCCGCCAACCTGACCCTCGTCGACCCGGCCGCCCAGGTCGTCGTCGACCGCGCCGCCAGCGTCTCGCTGAGCCGCAACAACCCCTGGCACGACCGCAAGCTCACCGGAAGGGTGGTCGCCACGCTGCTGCGGGGCGCGCCCACGGTGCTCGAAGGAGCCCTCGCATGACCCTGTCCCAGCCCGCGCTGCTCGTCCTCGAGGACGGCCGCACCTTCCACGGCGAGGCCTACGGCGCCGAGGGGGAGACCTTCGGCGAGGCCGTCTTCAACACCGGCATGACCGGCTACCAGGAGACGCTGACCGACCCGTCGTACCACCGCCAGGTGGTCGTGATGACCGCTCCGCACATCGGCAACACCGGCGTCAACGACGAGGACCCGGAGTCGAAGCGCATCTGGGTCGCCGGGTACGTCGTGCGCGAGCCCGCCCGCATCCCCAGCAACTGGCGCTCGCGCCGCTCGCTCGACGACGAGCTCAAGGCGCAGGGCGTGGTCGGCATCTCCGGCATCGACACCCGCGCGCTGACCCGGCACCTGCGCGAGCGCGGCGCCATGCGGGTGGGCATCTCCACGGTCGAGACCGACCCCGAGGTGCTGCTCGCCAAGGTCAAGGCGTCCGCCGAGATGGCCGGCGCCAACCTGTCCGAGGCGGTCTCCACCAGCGAGGCGTACGTCGTGCCTGCCCAGGGCGAGAAGCGGTTCACCGTGGCCGCCCTCGACCTCGGCATCAAGGACATGACCCCGCAGCGGATGAGCGAGCGCGGCATCGAGGTGCACGTCCTGCCCGCCACGGCGAGCATCGACGAGGTGCTCGCGGTGCAGCCCGACGGGCTGTTCTTCTCCAACGGCCCCGGCGACCCGGCTGCCACGACCGGCCAGGTCGCGCTGCTCCAGCAGGCGCTGGAGCGCGGGCTGCCCTACTTCGGCATCTGCTTCGGCAACCAGCTCTTCGGCCGGGCGCTCGGCTTCGGCACCTACAAGCTGAAGTACGGCCACCGCGGCACCAACCAGCCGGTGATGGACCTGACCACCCGCAAGGTCGAGATCACCGCGCACAACCACGGGTTCGCCGTCGACGCGCCGCGCGACACGCCCACCGAGACGCCCTACGGCACCGCCACGGTCAGCCACGTCTGCCTCAACGACGACGTCGTCGAGGGTCTCGAGCTGCACGCCGACGGCAGGCTCAAGGCGTTCTCCGTCCAGTACCACCCCGAGGCCGCCGCCGGCCCGCACGACGCGGCGTACCTCTTCGACCGGTTCACCACGCTCCTGGGGGAGAACGTCTGATGCCGAAGCGCGAAGACATCAAGTCCGTCCTGGTCATCGGCTCCGGCCCGATCGTCATCGGCCAGGCCTGCGAGTTCGACTACTCCGGCACCCAGGCGTGCCGGGTGCTCAAGGAGGAGGGCCTGCGGGTCATCCTCATCAACTCCAACCCGGCCACGATCATGACCGACCCGGAGTTCGCCGACGCCACCTACGTCGAGCCGATCACCCCCGAGTTCGTCGAGAAGGTCATCGCCAAGGAGCGCCCCGACGCGATCCTGCCGACGCTGGGCGGCCAGACCGCGCTCAACGCCGCGATCGCCGCGCACGAGAGCGGTGTCCTGGCCAAGTACGACGTCGAGATGATCGGCGCCAGCTTCGAGGCGATCCACCGCGGCGAGAACCGCGAGCTGTTCAACGCCATCGTGCACAAGGTCGGCGGCGAGGTCGCCCGCTCGTTCGTGTGCCACTCGATGGACGAGGTCGAGAAGGCCGCCGGCGAGCTCGGCTTCCCGGTCGTGGTCCGCCCGTCGTTCACCATGGGCGGCCTCGGCTCCGGAATCGCCTACGACGCCGCCGACCTCCAGCGCATCGCCGGCGCCGGCCTGTCCGCCAGCCCGACCACCGAGGTGCTGATCGAGGAGTCGATCATCGGCTGGAAGGAGTACGAGCTGGAGGTGATGCGCGACAAGGCCGACAACGTCGTCATCATCTGCTCGATCGAGAACTTCGACCCGATGGGCGTCCACACCGGCGACTCGATCACCGTCGCCCCGGCGATGACGCTGACGGACCGTGAGTACCAGCACCTGCGCGACCTGGCCATCGGCATCATCCGCGAGGTCGGCGTCGACACCGGCGGCTGCAACATCCAGTACGCCGTCAACCCCGCCGACGGCCGGGTCATCGTCATCGAGATGAACCCGCGCGTCTCGCGCTCCTCGGCGCTGGCCTCCAAGGCGACCGGCTTCCCGATCGCCAAGATCGCCGCCAAGGTCGCGGTCGGCTACACCCTCGACGAGATCCCCAACGACATCACCGAGGAGACCCCGGCGTCGTTCGAGCCGAGCCTCGACTACGTCGTCGTCAAGGTCCCGCGGTTCGCGTTCGAGAAGTTCCCGACCGCCGACCCGACGCTGACCACCCACATGAAGTCCGTGGGCGAGGCGATGGCGATCGGCCGCAGCTTCAGCGAGTCGCTCAACAAGGCGCTGCGCTCGCTCGAGAACAAGCACGCACCGTTCGACTGGTCCGCCCCGCTCGGCGACAAGGCCGCGCTCCTCGTGGGCACCCGGGTCCCGCACGACGGCCGGCTCCAGGAGGTCATGCAGGCGATCCGCGCCGGCGCGACCCAGGACGAGGTCCACGACGCGACCAAGATCGACCCGTGGTTCGTCGACCAGCTGTTCCTGATCGACGAGATCGCCCAGAAGGTCGCCGCCGCCGAGAACCTCGACGCCGGCACGCTGCGCCTGGCCAAGCGGCACGGGCTCTCCGACCTCCAGGTCGCCCAGATCCGCGGCGTCACCGAGGCCGAGGTGCGCGCGGCGCGCCACGCGACCGGCGTCCGGCCGGTGTTCAAGACCGTCGACACCTGCGCGGCCGAGTTCGCGGCGGCCACGCCGTACTACTACTCCTCCTACGACGAGGAGACCGAGGTCCTGCCGCGCGCTGAGGGCAAGGAGGCCGTGATCATCCTGGGCTCCGGGCCCAACCGGATCGGTCAGGGCATCGAGTTCGACTACTCGTGCGTCCACGCCAGCCTCGCGCTGGCCGAGGCCGGCTACGAGACGATCATGGTCAACTGCAACCCCGAGACCGTCTCGACCGACTACGACACCTCCGACCGGCTCTACTTCGAGCCGCTCACGCTGGAGGACGTGCTCGAGATCTACGAGGCCGAGAAGGCCGCCGGCCCGATCGCCGGCGTCATCGCGACCCTCGGCGGCCAGACCCCGCTCGGCCTGGCGCAGGGCCTGCAGGACGCCGGCGTCCCGATCGTCGGCACCAGCCCCGAGGCGATCGACCTGGCCGAGGAGCGCGGGGCCTTCGGGCGGGTGCTCGCCGAGGCCGGCCTGGTCGCGCCCAAGCACGGCACGGCGGTGTCCTACGAGGACGCCCAGGCGATCGCGCACTCCATCGGCTACCCGGTGCTCGTGCGTCCGTCGTACGTGCTGGGTGGGCGGGGCATGCAGATCGTCTACAGCGACCAGGCGCTCGAGGCCTACATCAACGCCGCCACCGAGATCAGCCCGGACCGCCCGGTCCTGGTCGACCGGTTCATCGACGACGCGGTCGAGATCGACGTCGACGCGCTCTACGACGGCACCGACCTCTTCCTCGGCGGCGTCATGGAGCACATCGAGGAGGCCGGCATCCACTCCGGCGACTCCTCCTGCGCGCTGCCGCCGATCACCCTCGGCGACGCCGAGATCGACCGGATCCGTGCGGCCACCGAGGCGATCGCCGAGGGCGTGGGCGTGCGCGGCCTGATCAACATCCAGTTCGCGCTGGGCGCCGACGTGCTCTACGTGATCGAGGCCAACCCCCGGGCCTCGCGCACGGTGCCCTTCGTCTCCAAGGCGACCGGCACCCAGCTCGCCAAGGCCGCGGCCCGGGTGATGCTCGGCGAGTCCATCGCCGAGCTGCGCGCCAACGGCGGGCTCCCGGCCGAGGGCGACGGCGGCTCGCTGCCCGCCGGTGCGCCGATCGCGGTCAAGGAGGCGGTGCTGCCGTTCAACCGGTTCCGCACCAAGGACGGCCAGTTCGTCGACACCGTGCTCGGCCCGGAGATGAAGTCGACCGGTGAGGTGATGGGCTTCGACGCCGACTTCGGTACGGCGTTCAGCAAGTCCCAGGCGGCCGCCTACGGCCCCCTGCCGACCTCGGGCAAGGTCTTCATCTCGATCGCCAACCGCGACAAGCGCACGATGGTCTTCCCGGCCCGGGTGCTGGTCGACTACGGCTTCGAGATCCTCGCGACCCAGGGCACCGCCGAGGTGCTGCGCCGCAACGGCATCCAGGCGACCGTCGTCCGCAAGCACTTCGAGGGCCCCGGCCCCGACGGGGAGCCCACGGTCGTGCAGATGATCCTCGACGGCGAGATCGACCTGATCGTCAACACCCCGCACGGCTCGACCGGCGGGGGCGACTCGCGGGTCGACGGCTACGAGATCCGCTCGTCGGCGGTCCTCACCGGCACCCCGTGCATCACGACGGTCCAGGGCCTGGCCGCCGCCGTCCAGGGCATCGCCGCGATCCGCGCCGGCTCGGTCGGCGTCCGCTCGCTCCAGGAGTGGAACGCCGCCGCCGAGGCCGCCCGGTGACGCTCTACGACAAGGTCTTCGAGCACCTCCTGGTCAAGATGGACGCCGAGAAGGCGCACCACCTGACCTACGACGCGCTGCGGGCCGGGGGACCGGTGCTCTCCCGGGCCCCGATCCCCGGCCGCGCGCCGGTCGAGGCGATGGGGCTGACCTTCCCCAACCGGCTCGGCCTCGCCCCCGGCTTCGACAAGAATGCCCGGGTCTACGACCGGATGGGTGCGTTCGGCTTCGGCCACGTCGAGATCGGCACCGTCACCGCGCTCGCCCAGCCCGGGAACCCCAAGCCGCGGCTGTTCCGGCTGCCCGAGGACCGGGCCATCGTCAACCGGATGGGCTTCAACAACGACGGGTCCGCGGTCGTCGCGGCGCGTCTGGCCAAGCGCCGCCGTGGCGATCTCGTGCTCGGCGTCAACATCGGGAAGTCCAAGGTCGTCCCGGATGACGACCAGGCCGCCGTCGAGGCCGACTACGAGACCTCGACCCGCCGGCTCGCCCCCCACGCCGACTATCTGGTCGTCAACGTGAGCTCGCCCAACACCCCGGGGCTGCGCAACCTCCAGGCCGTCGAGAAGCTCGCCCCCCTGCTGCGCCACGTGCGCCGTACGGCGGACGAGGTCACGGCCGCGCCCATCCCGCTGCTGGTCAAGATCGCGCCCGACCTCTCCGACGACGACGTCCTCGCGGTGGCCGACATGGCGCTCGACCTCGGCCTGGCCGGGGTGATCGCGACCAACACGACGATCTCGCGCGAGGGCCTGCGCACGCCGGCCGCCAAGGTCGACGAGGTCGGCGCCGGGGGACTGTCCGGTGCGCCGCTCACCGAGCGCTCCACCGAGGTCATGAGGCTGCTGCGCGGCCGGGTCGGCGACCGGCTCACCCTGATCGGCGTCGGCGGGATCAGCACCCCGGAGCAGGCTGCCGAGCGGGTCGCCGCGGGCGCGGACCTGGTGCAGGCCTACAGCGCTCTGATCTACGGTGGCCCGATGTGGCCACGACAGATCCTCAAGGCGCTGTGACATGAGCTTCGGCGACTACCAGCTGGAGCTCTACCTCGGCGCCCTCGGCGGCGTCCTGCCCGCCCACCCGTTCGACTACGCCGACCTCGAGGCGCGGGCGCTGGCGGCACTGCCGCCCGAGCTGCGCACCTACGTCGCGGGCGGCGCGGGTGACGAGTCGACCCAGCGCGCCAACGTCGCGGCGTTCGAGCGCTACGCCGTCGTCCCGCGGATGCTGCGGGCGCCCGCCGAGCGCGACCTCTCGGTCGAGCTGTTCGGGCGCACCCTGACGAGCCCGCTCGTGCTGGCGCCGGTCGGCGTGATCGGCATCTGCACGCCCGACCAGCACGGCGACGTCCACGCGGCCGAGGTGGCCGCGGCGACGGGCATCCCGTTCATCGGCTCCACGCTGATGAGCGACCCGCTCGAGGTGGTCTCGGCGGCGGCCGGCGAGGCGCCGAAGTGGTTCCAGCTCTACACGCCCAAGAACCGCGAGCTGGCCGAGAGCCTCGTACGCCGGGCCGAGGCGGCCGGCTACGAGGCGATCGTGGTCACCCTCGACACCTGGGTGCCCGGCTGGCGCCCGCGCGACCTGGCCTCGGGCAACTTCCCGCAGCTGCGCGGCAAGGCGCTCGCCAACTACACCTCCGACCCCGTCTTCCAGGAGATGACCGGGCCGAACCCCGACCTCGGCACCGTCGTGATGACCTGGGCCGGCACGTTCGGCCACCCGGTCACCTGGGACGACCTGCCCTGGCTGCGCTTGCTGACCGACCTGCCGATCGTGGTCAAGGGCATCTGCCACCCCGACGACGCGCGCCAGGCGCTCGACGCCGGCGTCGACGGGATCTACTGCTCCAACCACGGTGGCCGCCAGGCCAACGGCGGGGGAGCGGCGCTCGACTGGCTGCCCGACGTGGTCGCCGCGGTCGACGGCCGGGCGCCGGTCGTCTTCGACTCCGGGGTCCGCACGGGCGCCGACGTGGTCAAGGCGGTCGCCCTCGGCGCCGACGCGGTCGCGATCGGGCGTCCCTACGCCTACGCCCTGGCCCTCGGTGGTGTGCCCGGCGCGGTCCACCAGGTCCGCTCGATGCTCGCCGAGGCCGACCTGATCATGGCCGTCGACGGCTACCCGACCCTGGCCGACCTCGGCCCCGACGCCCTGCGGAGGACCTCCTGATGACCTTCGGTGCCCGACTCGTCGCCGCCGTCGCCGATCGCGGACCGTTCTGCGTCGGCATCGACCCGCACGCGGCGCTCCTCCACGCTTGGGGGTACGACGACGACGTCGCCGGGCTCGAGCGGTTCGCGCTCGCCGCGGTCGAGGCCGTCGCCCCCCACTGCAGCGTGATCAAGCCCCAGTCGGCGTTCTACGAGCGCTTCGGCAGCCGCGGCGTCGCCGTCCTGGAGCAGGTCATCGCGGCGGGCCGCGCGGCCGGCGCCCTGGTCCTGCTCGACATCAAGCGCGGTGACATCGGCTCCACCTCCCAGGCCTACGCCGACGCCTACCTCGACCCCGCTTCGCCGCTGGCCTGCGACGCGGTCACGGTCAGCCCCTACCTCGGCTTCGGCTCGCTCCAGCCGTTCGTCGACACCGCTGCCCGGTTCGACGCGGGCCTGTTCGTGCTCGCCGCCACCTCCAACAAGGAGGGCCCCGAGGTCCAGGAGGCGCTCACCGACGGCCGGACCGTCTCGGCGACCGTGCTCGACCACCTGCGCCGGCTCAACGAGGGCGCGAGCCCCCTCGGCTCCTACGGCGCCGTCGTCGGCGCCACGCTCGAGGACGACCGCGGCCTGGACCTGGCCTTCAACGGCCCCATCCTCGCCCCCGGGTACGGCGAGCAGGGCGGCACCGTCGCCGACCTGCGCCGGATCTTCGGCGCCGGTGTCGGCAACGTCCTGGCCACCTCCTCCCGCGGCGTGCTGCGCCTGGGCCCGGACCCGGCCGCCCTGGCCGGCGCCGTGCGGCGCGGCAACGACGAGCTGCGCGAGCTGCTCGGGTGAGCCGGCGCGGCCGGTGGCTCGCCGGCGCCGCCGTCGTCGTGGCGGTGGCGCTCGTGGGGGGCTTCCTGTGGCTGCGGGGGAGTGACGACGAGGACCCGTTCGCGTCGTACTGCTCGGAGGTGGAGAGCCGCCGCGAGCAGGTCGGTGCCGCGCTGTCCGCGGGCCCCCAGGTCGGCCTGATCCGCGCGCTGCCGAGCTTCGAGGCGCTCGCGGCCAAGGCCCCCCAGGACATCCGGGCGGACTGGCAGCTCGTCGTCGCCCGGGTCAGCGACCTCGACGACGCCCTCAGCGCGGCCGGCGTCGACGCCGCGACCTACGACCGTGCGGACCCGCCCGCCTCGGTCTCGGCCGAGGACCGCCAGGCGATCGACACCGCCGCCGTCCGGCTGGGCTCGCGGGAGACCGCCGCGGCGCTCTCCCGGGTCCAGCAGCAGGCCCGCGACGTCTGCAAGACACCGCTCAGCCTCTGAGCGACCTGGGGCGCTGATCGTCGCCCCAGGCGCCCCGATCCCGGCCGTTGGCCGTCCACAGACCGCCATCACGGCCCGAGTCGTCCCCAGTTTGCGAACGGCTCTTGGTCGCATCTGTGTATGGGAATACCTTCGCCCTGCGACGAGCCGCTCGCACCACTCTCGGGAAGGCACGACCCATGAAGCGACCCCTGTTCCGCTCCACGCTCGCCACGCTCGCCGTGGCTGCTCTCCTCGCCCCGGTCGGGGCCCTCGGGCCCGGCGTCGCCGCCGAGGCCGCGACGGCTGATCCGGCGCCGCCCGGCCCCGGCCGGTCCGCCACGGGACCGCCGCGCGACAAGGTCACCCAGCGCTCCTCCGTCGAGTTCGCCGTCGCGCTGCGCTACACCCCGGCCACGCGGGACGTGACGGTCGTGAGCAAGGCGGCCCGGCTCCAGCGGACCGGCAAGCCGGTCCGGGGCATCCCGGTCAGCACCATGACCTTCGGGCCGGCGCAGCGCCCGGCCGGGCGTACGTCGTACACGTGCCTGGTCAAGAGCGACCCCCACAGCCGGCTCCGGGCGGGGGAGCCGACCCGGGTCAATCTCGACGGCCGGTCCTTCAGCATGAAGTACCTGGTCTTCCCCTACACGCTCAACAACGCCCGGATCCTCAACGGAACCCCCAAGAAGCAGCTGGAGTTCTGCATCACCGGCGGCGGCGATGTGTGGAACGGCTTCCACCAGGTGCTCAACGGCGCCTCGGTCGCGTTCGCGAAGAAGGCCGACCGGACGATCGGTACCAAGTGGGGCACCAAGGTCGCCAACGGCGCGGTCCAGTCGACGATCAGCCTCAAGGTCGGTGCGGGGCCGATCTCGGTCGGCGCCAGCACGACGGTGGCCGACAAGGACAAGCACACCGGCAGTACCGGCAAGAGCGGCGACGTGGGCGTGTGGGACGCCATCGAGCCCTACAACGCCAACCGACTCAACGTCTTCTACAAGTCCGGCCAGACCTGGCGCTGGCAGGGCACCGACGACTACCAGGGCAACAACGGCCACCTGCTCGTCGAGGTCAACCAGCGCTCGAGCCGGCAGTTCGGCTTCTTGATGGCCGGTGCCCTGCGAGCGATGTGCTCCCATCCCTTCGGCTTCGGGTGCGGTGATCTCCGATGATCGGGCGCCGACGCCCACGCTGGTGGCTCCTGACCGCGGTCGTCCTGATCGGTCTCGCCGGTTGTCGCGCAGGTCCTGCCGAGGGCCCGGCGGCGCCAACCGCCGAGGCGGTTGCTCCCGGCACGTTGTGGCGGGGTATTGCGCCCGACCTGGCCGGCTCGCTCTACCTGCTCACGGGCGCGGAACCCTACTCGGCCAACCTCTTCGAGGTCGCGCTCCCGTCCGGTCCGTTGCGGCAGCTCGCCGACAATCCGCCGGCCTACGGCATCTCGTCCTTCTCCGCGTCGCGGGCGGGGATCGCGCTGGCCACCGCGGAGAACGGCTGGGACCAGCTTCGCGTGATCGCCGCCGGCCGCTCGGCGATGTGGGGCGACGACGGAGCGTCGGTGCCCTCGATCGACGCCCGGGGGCGGGTCCTCGCGGCCCGGCCCAGCGACACCGGCTACGCCATCGAGCTCTATGCGGCGGGCGAACCGCGGCGGGTGCTCCTGCCCAATGACGAGCGCAGTCCAGCGGCGGTCTGGGGGCCGGGCGGCTCGGTCCTGGTCGCGGCGCCGGGGGAGCGTGGCGTGGCCGGGCCGACCCGGATCGAGGTCCGCGACGACCGGGGGCGGTTGGTGCGCGACGTGGGCCGGCCCGGCGGCTTCTTCGGACTGCTGGCCAATCCTTACCCCGACCGCCAGCCGGTGACCGGAGTCCGGCCCGGGCGCGAGCACGGCGGGTTCGTGCTCGCCGCGGACCTGGCGAGTGCGGTCGAGGTGCCCCGAGGCTGGCAGATCGGCTGTTGGAATCCACCCGGGACCGCCTTGCTGGTGGTGCGCGGGCGGAGGGTCGGGCTGTGGCGCCCGGCGCGGCCGGACGAGGTTCGCTCGATCGGCACCTCCAGCGTGCCGGTGCACGCCTGCTCCTGGCTGCGGGAGCCGCTCGACCGCGAGGGGGTGGCGCGCTGAGGTCGTGCGCTGGGTCGGCCCCACCCGCGTTGCCGCCGCGGAGCCCTTCTGGCTAGATTGGCCGACGGCGGCGCGTCCGCCCCGCGACCACTGACCGAAGGACCCCTCACCCGTGGCTCTGCCTCCCCTGACCCCCGAACAGCGCCAGGCCGCCCTGGAGAAGGCGGCGGCCGCTCGCCGCGAGCGGGCCGAGGTGAAGAACCGGCTCAAGAACTCGGGTGCCTCGATCAGCGACGTGCTCGCGCAGGGTCAGGTCAACGAGGTCATCGGCAAGATGAAGGTCCTCGACCTGCTCCAGTCGGTGCCCGGTCTGGGCAAGGTCCGGGCCCGCCAGGTCATGGAGCGGCTCGGCATCGCCGAGTCCCGGCGCGTGCGCGGTCTCGGCGCCAAGCAGGTCGCCGCGCTGGAGCGCGAGTTCGCCGCCGGTGAGTAGCCGTCTCTTCGTCCTCGCCGGGCCCACCGCGGTCGGCAAGGGCACGGTCGCCGCTGCCGTCCGCGAGGAGCACCCCGAGGTCTACCTGTCGGTCTCCGCGACCACCCGCGCCCCGCGCCCGGGCGAGGTCGACGGCGTGCACTACCACTTCGTCGACGACGCCGAGTTCGACCGGCTCATCGCCGAGGGCCAGATGCTGGAGTGGGCGATCGTCCACGGTGTGCACCGCTACGGCACCCCGCGCGGTCCGGTCGAGGCCGCGGTGGCGGCCGGGCGCCCGGCCCTGCTCGAGATCGATCTCCAGGGTGCGCGCCAGGTCCGCGAGACCGCGCCGGACGCCGTCTTCGTCTTCCTCAAGCCCCCGTCGTGGGACGAGCTGGTCCGCCGGCTGGTCGGCCGGGGGACCGAGACCGAGGAGGAACGCGAGCGCCGACTGGCCACCGCACGCGACGAGCTGGCCGCCGAGGCCGAGTTCGACGTGACCATCGTCAACCGCGAAGTTAACGCTGCCGTCGATGAGTTGATAGCCTTGATGGTTGATTCCGTCCACGATCAGTGAGGACCTCTGTGTCTGCCCCGAACATCGCCGCTGAGGGTGTCACCAACCCTCCCATCGACGACCTGCTGTCCAAGACCGACAGCAAGTACAAGCTGGTCCTCTACAGCGCCAAGCGCGCGCGGCAGATCAACGCCTACTACTCGCAGCTGGGCGAGGGCCTGCTCGAGTACGTCGGCCCGCTGGTCGAGACCCACGTCCAGGAGAAGCCCCTCTCGATCGCGCTGCGCGAGATCAACCAGGACCTCCTGACCTGCGAGGACATCGACCCGTCCGAGCTCGTCGAGCCGGCCGCCGCTGCGGCTGCCGAGGCTCCCGCGGCCGACGCCGAGTGATCTGACGGCGCCCATGTCCCGGCCCCGCGTGGTGCTCGGCGTCTCCGGTGGCATCGCGGCCTACAAGGCCTGCGAGCTGCTGCGTCGCTTCACCGAGTCCGGCCACGACGTGACCGTGGTCCCCACCGCGGCCGCCCTGGAGTTTGTCGGTGCGCCCACCTGGGCCGCACTGTCGGGCAAGCCGGTGTCGGCCGAGGTGTGGGACGGCGTGCACGAGGTGCCGCACGTCCGCCTCGGGCAGGGCGCCGACCTGGTCGTCGTCGCGCCGGCCACGGCCGACCTGATGGCCAAGGCGGCCCACGGGCTCGCCGACGACCTGCTCACCAACACGCTCCTCACGGCGCGCTGCCCGGTGGTCCTGGCCCCGGCCATGCACACCGAGATGTGGGAGCACGCGGCGACCACGGCCAACGTCGCCACGCTGCGCTCGCGCGGCGTGATCGTCATCGAGCCGGCCGAGGGCCGGCTGACCGGCGCCGACACCGGCAAGGGCCGGCTGCCCGACCCGGAGGAGATCTTCGAGGTCGCCCGCGACATCCTGGCCCGCTCCCAGTCCGCCGCGGCTCCGGCGGCCGGGATCCACGACCTGGCCGGGCGCCACGTCGTCGTCTCCGCGGGGGGCACCCGCGAGCGCCTCGACCCGGTCCGCTTCCTGGGCAACCGCTCCTCGGGACGCCAGGGCTACGCCCTGGCCCGGGCCGCGGCCGCCCGGGGCGCCGAGGTCACCCTGATCGCGGCCAACGTCGCGCTGACCGATCCGGCCGGCGTCAAGGTGGTCCGCGTCGAGTCCACCGCCGAGCTGCGCGACGCCGTGCTGTCGGCGGCCGCGGGCGCCGACGCGGTGGTGATGGCCGCCGCACCGGCCGACTTCCGGCCGGTGAGCACCTCCGAGGTCAAGATCAAGAAGGCCGACGACGGATCGGCCCCGGCGATCACGCTGCAACAGAATCCCGACATCCTCAAGGAGATCTCGACCCACCGGGCCCGCCCGGAGGCCGTGATCGTCGGGTTCGCCGCCGAGACCGGTGACGCGACCGGCAGCGTGCTCGACCTGGCCCGGGCCAAGCTGGCCCGCAAGGGCTGCGACCTGCTGGTCGTCAACGACGTCAGCGGCGGCGCGGTCTTCGGCAGCACCGACAACGAGGCGGTGATCCTGGGCTCCGACGGGTCCGCGGTCGACGTACCGCACGGCTCGAAGTCGGCGCTCGCGCACCTCATCTGGGACCAGGTCGTCGCCCGACTTTCCTGAGACTCCCGGGCATCACCTCGTGCCGTCCGTATCGTTGGACCACCGCCCATCCAGCCCCCAACCAGGAGTTCCCACCACCATGACCGGACGTCTGTTCACGTCGGAGTCGGTGACCGAGGGTCACCCGGACAAGATCGCGGACCAGATCAGCGACACCGTCCTCGACTACCTCCTCGAGCACGACCCCAAGAGCCGGGTCGCCGTCGAGACGCTGCTGACCACCGGTCTCGTCGTGGTTGCCGGTGAGGTGACCACTGAGGCCTACGCGCCCGTGGCCCAGCTGGTGCGCGACAAGATCCTGGAGATCGGCTACGACTCCTCCGCCAAGGGCTTCGACGGCAACTCCTGCGGCGTCCAGGTCGCGATCGGCGCCCAGTCGGCCGACATCGCCCAGGGCGTCGACACCGCCGAGGACGTGCGCCTGGGCGGCTCCGCCGACGAGCTGGACAAGCAGGGCGCGGGCGACCAGGGCCTGATGTTCGGCTACGCCTGCGACGACACCCCCGAGCTGTTCCCGCTGCCGATCAAGATCGCCCAGACGCTGGCCGAGCGGCTCACCGAGGTCCGCAAGAACGGCACGCTCGACTACCTGCGCCCCGACGGCAAGACCCAGGTCACCATCGAGTACGACGAGGACGACCGCGCCGTGCGCGTCGACACCGTCGTGCTGTCCACGCAGCACGCCGAGGACGTCACCCAGGAGCAGATCGCCGCCGACATCACGGCCCACGTGATCGAGCCGGTGCTGGAGCAGTTCAAGACCAGCGTCCCCTTCGACGGCTACAAGCTCCACATCAACCCGACCGGCAAGTTCGTCGTCGGTGGCCCGATGGGTGACGCCGGCCTGACCGGCCGCAAGATCATCGTCGACACCTACGGCGGCATGGCCCGCCACGGTGGCGGCGCGTTCTCCGGCA
The DNA here is from genome assembly GCF_024662235.1 of Pimelobacter simplex. Classification (GTDB taxonomy): domain Bacteria; phylum Actinomycetota; class Actinomycetes; order Propionibacteriales; family Nocardioidaceae; genus Nocardioides. Next base: position 2,066,995 of record NZ_CP096276.1, on the reverse strand, counting down.
AGGACCCGTCCAAGGTCGACCGATCCGCCGCCTACGCGATGCGCTGGGTCGCCAAGAACATCGTCGCCGCGGGCCTGGCCCGTCGCGCCGAGGTCCAGGTCGCCTACGCGATCGGTGTCGCCAAGCCCGTCGGCGTCTTTGTCGAGACCTTCGGCACCGGCATCGTGCCGGACGAGAAGATCCAGGCCGCCGTGCTCGAGGTCTTCGACCTGCGCCCGGCCGCGATCCTGCGCGACCTCGACCTGCGCCGCCCGATCTACGCCAAGACGGCCGCCTACGGTCACTTCGGCCGCGAGCTGCCCGAGTTCACCTGGGAGCGGACCGACCGCGCCGAGGCGCTCAAGGCCGCCGTGGGCGCCTGATCCACCGCACACCCGCGCGTCGCACGCCCGTCGTCCCCCAGGGACGGCGGGCGTGTTCCGTCGTGGGGCACTGGTAGAACTGCCGCCATGACCCCCACCCCCGACGAGCCGGCCCTCGAGCTTCCCGGTCTCGTCCGCGACCGGGTCAAGGAGGGCCGGGCCAAGGCCGCGGCGACCCGGGCCCGCAAGGTCGCGGGGGCCGTCATCGCCGAGCACGAGCCGGTGGCCCGGGTCGTGCTCGACCTGCCGCTGGCCCACCTCGACCGGGTCTTCGACTACGCCGTCCCGGTCGCGATGGCCGACGGCGCCCGCCCCGGCGCCCGGGTCAAGGTCCGGTTCGCGGGCCAGGAGGCCGACGGCTACGTCATCGAGCGCGCGGCGGCCTCCGACCACGACGGGACGCTCGTCCCGCTGCGCCGGCTGGTCAGTCCCGAGCCGGTGCTGAGCCCGGCGGTCGAGGCGCTGTGCCGGCGGGTGGCCGAGCGCTATGCCGGCGTCAGCGCCGACGTACGACGGCTCGCGGTGCCGCCGCGCCACGCCACCGTCGAGCGCGAGCCCACGCCGGCCGAGCCGGTCCTGGTGCACGACCCGGCGACCGCCGACCGCGCCTGGGCGGACTACCCGGCGGCCGCGCCCTTCCTGGCCCACGTGCGCGAGGGGCACGCCCCGCGTGCCGTGTGGGGGGCGGCCCCCGGCGACGACTGGCCGGCGATGCTCGCCCAGCTCGCCGCCTCGGCGCGCGCGGCCGGGCGGGGCGCGCTCCTGTGCCTGCCCGACCACCGCGACGTCGCGCGTCTCGACGCGGCGCTGACCGAGCTGCTCGGCGAGGGCCACCACGTCGCGCTGCACGCCGAGCCCGGCCCGGCCCAGCGCTACCGCGAGTTCCTGGCGGTCAGCCGGGGGGACCGGCGGATCGTGGTCGGCACCCGCTCCGCGGCCTTCGCGCCGGTCCACGACCTGGGCCTCGTCGTCATCTGGGACGACGGCGACGAGCTCCACGCCGAGCCGCGCGCGCCGTACCCCCACACCCGCGAGGTGCTGCTGCTGCGTGCCGAGCACGAGGGCACGGCCGCCCTGATCGGCGGCTTCAGCCGAACGGTCGAGGCCCAGCACCTGCTCCAGACCGGCTGGGCCCGCGAGATCGCGCTGCCGCGCGCCGCGGTGCGCGAGCGCGCGCTGATCGGCGTCAGCGGGGCCAGCGACGTCGCCCTGCTGCGCGATCCCAGCGGGGGTGGAGCCCGGGTGCCGCGCGAGGCCCACGACGCGCTGCGCTGGGGGCTCGAGCGCGGCCCCGTGCTCGTCCAGACCCCGCGGGCGGGCTACGTCCTGCGCCTGGCCTGCGAGCGCTGCCGTACGCCGGCCCGCTGCGCCGCCTGCGCCGGCCCGCTCCAGCTCACCGGGCCGACCACGCCGCCGCGCTGCCGGTGGTGCGCGACCGAGGCGCCGGCCTGGTCGTGCCCCGAGTGCGGCGCCGCCGGCCTTCGCGCCCCGATCGTCGGCGACGCCCGGACCGCCGACGAGCTCGGCCGCAGCTTCCCCAAGGTGCCGGTGGTCTCCTCCTCGGGTGACCAGATCCGGGCCCGGGTCGGCCCGGAGCCGCGCATCGTCGTGGCCACCCCGGGCTCCGAACCCGTCGCCGAGGGCGGCTACGCCGTCGTCGTCCTGCTCGACACGTGGTGGGCGCTGGGCCGCGACAGCATGCGCGCCTCCGAGGAGGCGCTGCGCCGCTGGTGCAATGCCGTCGGCCTGCTCGGCGCGGGCGGGCGCGCGCTGGCGGTCGGCGACCCGGCGGTCCCGGCGCTCCAGGCGCTGGTCCGCTGGGACCCGGCGGGCTTCGCGGCGCGCGAGGCCGAGGAGCGGCGCGAGGCACGGCTGCCGCCGGCGGCCCGGGTCGCCACGATCCGGGGCGCGCCCGGCGCACTCGACGACGTCCTGACCCTGCTCGACCTGCCCGCGCCGGGCGAGGTGCTGGGGCCGGTCCCGACCCGCGACGACGACGTCGAGCGGGTCGTCGTCCGGGTGCCGCGCAGCCAGGGAGCCGACCTGGCCCGTGCGCTCGCCGAGGCCCAGCGGCTGCGCTCGGCACGCAAGCTCGATCCGGTCCGGATCCAGGTCGACCCCGCCGAGCTCGACTGAGCCCGGCCGCCCCGCAGCGGTGCAGCGGGTGCTCGCTAGGCTTGGCCGGTGGCTATCCGACCCATCCGTCTCTTCGGCGACCCGATCCTGCGCAAGCCGGCGCTCGAGGTCGTCCACTTCGACGCCGAGCTGCGCCAGCTGGTCACCGACCTGACCGACACGATGCTCGAGGCGCCCGGGGCCGGCCTGGCCGCGCCCCAGATCGGCGTCGGCCTGCGCGTGTTCACCTGGAACGTCGAGGGCGAGGTCGGTCACCTGGTCAACCCCCAGCTGCGCCTGTCCGACGAGACCCAGGACGGCCCCGAGGGCTGCCTGTCCCTGCCCGAGCTCACCTACGACTGCCTGCGGGCCCTCTCGGTGATCGCGACCGGCTTCGACATGCACGGCGAGCCCGTCACCATCGACGGCAGCGGCTACCTGGCCCGCGCGATCCAGCACGAGACCGACCACCTCGACGGCATCTTGTTCATCGACCGGCTCGACGACGCCGGCCGCAAGGCCGCGATGCGCGAGATCCGCCAGTCGGAATGGTTCGGGCTGGAGAAGCCGACCATCCGGGTCTCGCCCCACGCGACGGGAGGCTTCGGCCGATGAGGGTCGTCTTCGCCGGGACGCCCGAGGTCGCCGTCCCCGCACTCGACGCGATCGCCGCGTCCCCGCACGAGCTGGTCGGCGTGGTCACCCGTCCCGACGCGCCCGCCGGCCGCGGCCGCAAGCTCACCCCGAGCCCGGTCGCCCAGCGGGCCGAGGAGCTCGGCGTACCGGTGCTCAAGCCGGACCACCCGCGCGACCCCGAGTTCCAGGAGGCGCTGCGCGCGCTGCGTCCCGACTGCTGCCCGGTCGTGGCCTACGGCGCCCTGATCCCGCAGAGCGCGCTCGACATCCCCGAGCACGGCTGGGTCAACCTGCACTTCTCGGTGCTGCCCGCGTGGCGCGGCGCGGCCCCGGTCCAGCACTCGATCTGGGGCGGCGACGAGTACACCGGCGCCACCACCTTCCGGATCGTCAAGGCGCTCGACGCCGGTCCGACCTTCGGCGTGATGACCGAGCGGATCCGGCCTACCGACACCGCCGGCGACCTGCTCGCCCGGCTCGCCGAGGGCGGCTCCGGCCTGCTCGTGGCGACCCTCGACGGCATCGCCGACGGCTCGCTCGAGGCGCGCGAGCAGCCCGCCGAGGGGGTCAGCCTGGCCCCCAAGATCACCGTGGACGACGCCCGCGTCGACTGGTCCGAGCCCGCGGTCGGCGTCGACCGCCGGATCCGTGCCTGCACGCCCGGTCCCGGCGCCTGGACGACGCTCGACGGCGAGCGGGTCAAGCTCGGCCGGGTCGAGATCGTCGCCGACGGCCCGGACCTCGCGCCGGGCGCGATCCAGGTCGGCAAGAACGAGGTCCTCGTCGGCACCGCCTCCGGTGCGGTGCGGCTGACCGAGGTCAAGGCCTTCGGCAAGAAGCAGATGGGCGCCGCCGACTGGGCGCGCGGGGTGCGACTGCCCGAGACCGCGAGCTTCGAGTGAGCACCCGCGGCCGGCGGCGGGTGGACCCGGCGCGGGTCGCGGCGCTCGAGGTCCTTCGCGCGGTCCGGGTCGAGGCCGGCTACACCAACCTGGTGCTGCCCGCCGTCCTCGCCCAGCACGGGCTGAGCGGGCGCGACGCCGCCTTCGTCACCGAGCTCGCGGCCGGCACCGTACGCCGCCAGGCGACCTACGACGCCGTCCTGACCGCCTGCATCGACCGCCCGCTGCGCAAGGTCGAGTCCGCCGTCCTCGACGCGCTGCGGCTCGGCACCCACCAGCTGCTCGCGATGCGGGTCCCGGCCCACGCCGCGATCAGCACCACGGTCGACCTGGTGCGCGCCCAGGTCAGCCACGGCGCGGGCGGCTTCGCCAACGCCGTGCTGCGCAAGGTCTCCGCGCGCGACCTCGACGCCTGGCTGGCCGACGTGGCGCCCGACGCCGCGAGCGACCCGCACGGCCACCTCGCCGTCGCCGAGAGCCACCCCCGCTGGGTGGTCGACGCGCTCGCCGAGGCGGTCGGCGAGGACGAGGTCGCCGCGCTCCTGGCCGCCGACAACGTCCCGCCGCGGGTGACCCTGGTCGCCCGCCCGGGACGCGCCACCCGCGACGAGCTCCCGGGCGCGCCCACGCCGTACTCGCCCTTCGGCGTCACCCTCGACGGCGGCGACCCGGCCGGCGTGCCCGCGGTCGCCCAGGGCCGGGCCGGCGTCCAGGACGAGGGCTCCCAGCTCGTCGCCCTCGCGCTCGCCGCCGCCCCGGGCGCGGGCCGCGGCCGTTGAAAAGGGGGGGGGGGGGGGGGGCCCTGCTCGCCGCGCTCGCCGCCGAGCGCGGCGCCGCCCTGACCGGGGTCGAGCTGCACCACCACCGGGCCCGCCTGGTCGCCCGCGCGGCTGCCGCGGGACCCGGTCTGGCCGGTGTCGTCCAGGCCGACGCGACCCGGGCGCCGTTCGCCGACGCGAGCGCCGACCGGATCCTCCTCGACGCGCCCTGCACCGGCCTCGGCGCGCTGCGCCGGCGGCCCGAGGCCCGCTGGCGGCGTACGCCGGACGACCTGGTCGCGCTCGTCGCCCTCCAGCGCGCCCTGCTCGCCGAGGCCGTGCGGGTGCTGCGGCCCGGGGGAGCGCTGCTCTACGCGACCTGCTCGCCGGTGCTGGCCGAGACCGCCGAGGTCGTCTCCGCCGCGCTCGCCGGCACCCCGGGGCTGCGCCTCGACGACGTGGCGGCGCACCTGCCCGCCGTACCGGACGCGGCGGGGCCGCTGCCCGGTACCGTCCAGCTCTGGCCGCACCGGCACGGCACCGACGCGATGTTCCTCGCCCTGCTCCGCCGGGAATGACGAGAGATAGTTGACGGTTCAACCAGCGTGAAGAAGATCGGATTCCTGTCCTTCGGCCACTGGACGCCCAGCCCGCACTCCCAGGTGCAGACGGCCTCCGACGCGCTGCTGCAGTCGATCGACCTCGCCGTCGCGGCGGAGGAGCTCGGCGCCGACGGCGCGTACTTCCGGGTGCACCACTTCGCCCGCCAGCTCGCCAGCCCGTTCCCGCTGCTCGCCGCGATCGGCGCCAAGACCAGCCGGATCGAGATCGGCACCGGCGTCATCGACATGCGCTACGAGAACCCGCTGTACTTTGCCGAGGACGCCGGCGCGGCCGACCTCATCTCCGAGGGCAGGCTCCAGCTCGGCATCTCGCGCGGGTCACCGGAGCAGGTCGTCGACGGCTGGCGCTACTTCGGCTACGCGCCCGCGGAGGGCGAGACCGAGGCGGACATGGCCCGCAAGCACACCGAGGTGCTGCTCGGCGTCCTCCAGGGTGAGGGCTTCGCCCAGCCGAGCCCGCGCCCGATGTTCGCCAACCCGCCCGGCCTGCTGCGTCTCGAGCCCCACTCCGAGGGCCTGCGCGACCGGCTCTGGTGGGGAGCGGCGTCCAACGGCACCGCCCGCTGGGCCGCCGGTCTCGGCATGAACCTGATGAGCTCGACGCTCAAGGAGGACGAGAGCGGCCAGCCGTTCCACGTCCAGCAGGCCGACCAGATCCGGGAGTTCCGGGCTGCCTGGGCCGAGGCGGGCCACGACCGCACGCCGCGGGTCTCGGTGAGCCGCTCGCTCTTCCCGCTCGTCACCGAGGAGGACCGGGCCTACTTCGGCACCGGCCGCGAGGAGTCCGACCAGGTCGGCCAGATCGACAACATGCGCGCGATCTTCGGCCGGACGTACGCCGCCGAGCCGGACCAGCTCGTCGAGCAGCTGCGCGAGGACGAGGCGATCGCCGAGGCCGACACCCTGCTCCTGACGGTCCCGAACCAGCTGGGCGTCGACTACAACGCCCACGTGCTGGAGTCGGTGCTCACCCACGTGGCGCCCGCGCTCGGCTGGCGCTGAGGGGCGCCCGGCCGCGCGCTGGCCAGGGTGGTCGCGCCAGGGTGGTCGCGCCAGGCCGGTCAGGCCGGCGCGACCTGGGCCCGGGTCTGGTCGAGGAAGCGGTGGATCGTGTCCCGGCTGCGGCTCAGGCACGCGATCCGCTTCTCCAGCCCGTCGAGCTCGGCCGCCAGCAGCGCGGCCACCTCGGCCGGACAGGTCGGCTCCTCGCGGGCACAGGCGTCCTCGGCGTCCAGGAGCACCTTGACCAGGCGCGTCGGGATGCCGGCCTGGACCAGGCCGGCCACGCGCTCGACCCGCTCGACGTGGGCCTCGTCGTAGTCCCGGTAGCCGTTGGGCTGCCGGTCGGCACTGAGCAGCTCCTGCTGCTCGTAGTACCGGATCAGGCGCGGCGCGACCCCGGTCCGCGCGGCCAGCTCGCCGATCTTCATGTCTGCTGCCTCACCTTCGCGTGAAGAGACCTTGACATTGACATCAGTGTCAAACTCTAGCGTCGAAGCATGACGCTCACCAGCACCCCGCCACCCGCCCCTGCCGCTCCTCCTGCCGCGGGGCTGCCGTGGCCGGCCCTGCTCGTCCTCGGCGGCGCCACGCTGGTGATGGTCACCGGCGAGATGCTGCCGACCGCGGTCCTCGGCCCGATGAGCCGGGGGCTCGGCGTCGCCGAGTCCGCCACCGGGCTCCTGGTCAGCCTGTGGGCGGCCGTCGTGGTCGTGGCGAGCTTCCCGCTGGTCCGGCTGACCCGGCGGTACCCGCGGGCGCTGGTCGTCGCGGGCAGCCTGGTGGCGTTCGCGCTGGCGGCCGGGCTGACCGCCCTCGCGCCGTCGTACGGGGTGGTGCTGGGGGCGCGGACCCTGGGTGCCGCGTCGGTGGGCCTGCTCTGGTCGACGGTCAACGCGCACGTCGCGGACCTGGTCTCGGACCGGCTGCTCGGGCGGGCCACGTCGGTCGTGCTCGGGGGAGCGACGCTCGGCCTCGTGCTCGGTACGCCGGCCGGCCGGCTCGTCGCGGACCTCGCCGGCTGGCGCGCGTCCTTCGCCGTGCTCGCCGTGGCGAGCCTGGTGATGGCGCTCCTGGTGCTGCGGGTGGTGCCCGGCGCGCCGCCCGCCGGCCCCACGAGCGCGGCGGCCGGCGCGGGCGGCTCGTCGCTGCGCCCGATGGTCGTGATCACGCTGCTGGTCGCGCTGGTGCTGGTCGGGCACTACGGCGCCTACACGTTCATCACGCGCCTGGCCGGACCGCCCGCGCTGGTGCTGCTGGTCTTCGGCCTGGCCTCCGCCGTCGGCGTGGTGGTCGCCGGCCGCGCGGAGCGGACCGGACCCGCGCTCGTCGTCGCGACCGCGGTCACCGCCGCGGCCATCGTCGCCGTCGCCGGGACCGGCAGCCTCGCCCTCGTGGTGCTGTGGGGCGTGGCCTCCGGAGCCCTTCCGCCGCTGGCCCAGACGCTGGTGCTGCGGCTGGCCGGACCGGCGCACCGCGGGCTGGCCGGAGCGCTGATCCCGGTGCTGTTCAACGGCGGCATCGCGGTCGGTGCGGCCCTCGCCTCCGGCATCGTCGCCCGGTACGGCATCGCCGGGCTCGGGCTCCCCGCCGCGGTCCTGGTCGCGGTGGCGGCGGCCGGACTGGCGGCGGTGACGCTCAGGGGCGGTCCCAGCGCGGCGCGAGCCGCAGCCCGTCGATGAAGGTCGCGACCGGGGTCGCGCCGAGGTCCGCACGGCTGCCCTGGACCGTCACGAAGTAGTTGCCGTGCACCGGGCTGGTCCACAGGGTCGACGCGTCGGCGCCCTTGTCGGGCTGGCCGGCCCAGTCGGCGTGCTCGGCGGCCGGGCGGGCGACCACGGTGACGCCGTTCTGGCCCGGGGTGGTGCACCAGGCCTTGTCGTCGACGGGGAAGTACTCGCAGGTCCAGTCGGGCAGGTCGAGCGTGAAGGGCAGCACCGGCTCGCCCAGTGCACCGGGCTCGAGGCCGTCCTGCTCGCCCGGCGGGGCGGTGACGGTCGCGGCGGCCGTGGGGGTCGGCGTGGTCGCGACGGCGGCGTCGCGGGCCGTCGTACTGCCTCCGGCGAGGGCGGACGCGCTCAGCGCGATGGCCGTCACCGCGAGGACGCCTCCGGCAGCGGCACCGATCCGGCGCCGGCGGCGGATCCGGACGCCCGCGCGGAGCGAGGCCTGGGCGAGGTGCTCGAGGTCGGGGCGCTCGTCGCGGAGCCGCTCGCGCAGGGCGGTGGTGAGGTTCGGGTCGAGGTCGTTCACGGGTGGGTCCTCTCGGAGACGGGGTCGATCAGGGGGCGCAGCCGCAGCAGGGCGCGGCGCGCGCGGGTCCGCACGGCGGACTCGCTGATCCCGAGATCGGTCGCGGTGTCGGCGACGCTGCGGTCCTCCCAGTAGCGGAGGACCACCACGGCGCGGTCGAGCGGAGGCAGTCCGGCGAGCGCGGCGAGCAGGTCGACGCGCGTCCCCGGGTCGGCGCCCGGAGGTGGGCTGAGATCGGCGTCGGTGAGGTCGCTGGGCCGCTCGCTGTTGCGCCGCAGCCGCCGGTGGGACAGGAACGTGTTGAGCAGCGTCGTCCGGGCATAGGCCAGCGGGCTGTCCGCGGTCTGCACCCGCCGCCAGTGCACGAACACCTTGGCGTAGGTCGCCTGGGTCAGGTCCTCGGCGAGGTGGTGGTCGCCGGTGAGCAGCATCGCCGCCTGGTGGAGCTGGGTGCCGCTGGAGCGCACGAACGCGGTGAACTCCTCGGCCTGCCGGTCTGCCTTCACACCCATCTGACGCCCCGACCGGGTCGTTGCGTGACAGGCGATCTCATGGACGTTGTCCGCCGGTCTCAGTCGAGGACGTGGCGCAGGTAGCGCTGGGGGTCGTCGAGGTAGCGCCGCCAGTGCTGGACCAGCTCGAGCTCGCCCCACGTCGTACGGTGCAGGCCGGCGTCGCTGACCTCGAGGATCGTCGCCCCCGGCATCGCCGCCAGCACCGGCGAGTGGGTCGCGCACAGCACCTGGCCGCCCTCACTCACCACCCGATCGAGCACGGAGATCAACCCGAGCGTCGAGGAGAACGACAGCGCCGCCTCGGGCTCGTCGAGGCAGTAGAAGCCGGGGGAGTCGAACCGGGTCCGCAGCACCTCGAGGAACGACTCGCCGTGGCTCATCTCGTGGAAGACCGGCTCGCTGCCGCGGCTCGGGTTGTTCTCGAGGAAGCTGTACCAGCCGTGCATCGTCTCGGCCCGCAGGAAGAACCCCCACCTTGGCGCCCCGATCCCGCGCTGGAGCCGCAGCGCCGTGTGCAGCGGCGACTCCGTCTCGCGCGTGCTGTGCCGCCCCTGCGCCGTACCGCCCTCGGGAGACAGTCCGAACGCCACCGCGATCGCCTCGACGAGCGTCGACTTGCCCGAGCCGTTCTCGCCGACCAGGAAGGTGACCCCCTTGGGCAGCACCAGACCCTCGCGCACCACCTGGGCCACCGCCGGGACGGTCATCGGCCACGCGTCGGGGTCGAGGCGCTGCTCGGCGTCGACGCGCACGACGGGCGGTTGGTCGAAGTCCACGCGGTCACGGTAGCCGTGGGGTCCGACGTAGGTTGGCGCGATGGGAGCGAGCGCCTGGGGCCGGACGTCGAGCCGGGTCGTGTACGAGAACCCCTGGATCCGGATCCGGGAGGACGAGGTGCAGCGGCCGGACGGCGAGCCCGGCATCTACGGCGTCGTCGAGGTCCGCAACCCGGCTGTCTTCGTCGTCGCGCTCACCGAGGGCGATGAGCTCGTGCTCGTCGAGGTCGACCGCTACACGACCGGCGAGCCGTCGTCGCTGGAGATCCCGGCGGGCAGCACCGACGGCGAGGACCCGCTCGTCGCCGCGCAGCGCGAGCTCCGCGAGGAGACCGGCCTCGTCGCGGCGTACTGGCAGGAGATCGGGCGGATGGGCGCGCTCATCGGCGTCGCCGACGCGCCGGAGACGGTCTACCTCGCGCGCGACCTGACGTACGCCGGCGGTGAGGAGCACGCGGCGGACGGCATCGTCGGCGTCCACCGGGTGCCCGTGGCCGACGTGATCGCGCGGATCGGCCGCGGCGAGATCGCGGACGCCTCCAGCCTCGCCGCGATCCTCCTCGCGCTCGTGGCGTCGGGCCGTCTGGTCTGACCCTTTCGGTACTGTCGCGCCATGGCGTCCCCGGCGGTCGAGATCGAGGTCGAGAGCCGTGTCGTGCGGGTGAGCAACCCCGACCGGATCTACTTCCCGGAGATCGGTGCGACCAAGCTCGACCTCGTCGAGTACTACCTCGCGGTCGGCGACGGGATCGTCAACGCGCTGTGGGAGCGCCCGTGCATGCTGCACCGCTTCCCCAAGGGGCTCGACGGCGACAAGGTGCACCAGAAGCGGCTCCCCGCGGGCGCGCCCGACTGGGTGGAGACGGTGCAGCTGTTCTTCCCGCGGTGGAAGCGGACGGCCGACGAGCTCTGCGTGACCGAGCTGGCGTCGGTGATCTGGGCGGTGCAGATGTCGACGGTGGAGTTCCACCCGTGGAACAGCCGGCGTGGGGCGACCGAGCAGCCCGACGAGTGGCGCATCGACCTCGATCCCGGCCCCGAGTCGACGTACGACGACATCCGGCGCGTGGCGCACGTGGCCCACGAGGTGCTGGACGAGCTCGGCGCGGTCGGGTACCCCAAGACCAGCGGGAGCAAGGGCCTCCACATCTACGTGCGGATCAAGCCCGAGCTCGACCACAAGGGCGTACGACGGGCCGCGCTCGCCTTCGCCCGCGAGGTCGAGCGCCGGGCGTCCGGGCTGGTCACCACCACCTGGTGGAAGAAGGACCGCGACCCTGCGGCGGTCTTCGTCGACTACAACCAGAACGCCCGCGACCACACGATCGCGGCGGCGTACTCGGTGCGGGGGCTGCCGGACGCCCGGGTCTCGACGCCGGTCCGGTGGGACGAGATCGACGACGCGGATCCGCGGGACTTCACGATCCGCACGGTGCCGGCGCGGTTCGCCGAGCTCGGGGACCTGCACCACGACATCGACGACCACGTCTTCGACATCGCGCCGCTGGTGGCGTGGGCGGACCGCGACGACCTGCCCGACGAGGACGACGGCGAGGAGTAGGTTGCGGAAGGTGACGCTGACCTCGCTCGATGCAGCGGCGCTCGACGCCGCCGACCCGCTCGCCGCCCACCGCGACCTCTTCGTCGGTGCGGCCGGACCTGTGGTCTACCTCGACGGAAACTCGCTCGGCCGGCCGCTGCGGGCGACCGCCGCGCGGATGGCCGCGTTCGTCGAGGAGGAGTGGGGCGGCCGCCTGATCCGCGGGTGGGACGAGCGCTGGTTCGACCAGCCGCTGACGCTGGGGGACCGGCTCGCGGAGGTCGCGCTCGGCGCCGCGCCGGGGCAGACCGCGATCGGGGACTCGACGACGGTGCTGCTCTACAAGATGGTGCGCGCCGCGGTCGCCGCGCGGCCGGGCCGGCGCGAGATCGTCATCGACCGCGACAACTTCCCCACCGACCGGTACGTCGTCGAGGGCGTCGCCCAGGAGTGCGGCCTCACCGTCCGCTGGGTCGAGGCCGACCCCGACGGCGGCCTCACCGTCGACGACCTGGCGCCCGTCGTGGGCCCCGACACCGCGCTGGTCGTGGTCACCCACGTCGCCTACAAGTCCGGCTACCTCGCCGACGTCGCCGCCCTCACCCGCCTCGCCCACGACGCGGGCGCCTGGGTCCTCGTCGACCTGTGCCACTCGGTCGGCTCGGTGCCCCTCGCCCTCGACGCGTGGGAGATCGACCTCGCGGTCGGCTGCACCTACAAGTACCTCAACGGCGGACCCGGCGCCCCGGCGTTCGGGTACGTCGCCGCGCGCCACCTCGCCGACGGCTCCTTCGCCCAGCCGGTGCAGGGCTGGATGGGGGCCGCGGACTCGTTCACCATGGGGCCGTCGTACGCGCCGGCGACGGGGATCCGCCGCCTGCTGAGCGGCACCCCGCCGATCGTCGGCATGCTCGGGCTGGCCGACATGGTCGAGCTGGTCGCCGAGGCCGGCATCGAGGCCGTCCGCGCCAAGTCCATCGCCCTCACCGAGTACGCCGTCGCGCTGGTCGACCGCGACCTGCCTGACGTACGCCTGGCCTCGCCGCGCGACCCCGCTGTCCGTGGCGGGCACGTCACGCTGGCCCACCCGCGGATGCGGGAGGTGACGGCGGTGCTGTGGGAGCGGGACGTGATCCCGGACTTCCGGATGCCCGACGGGCTGCGGCTCGGGTTGTCGCCGCTGTCGACGTCGTTCGCCGAGGTCGAGGCCGGGGTGGCCGCGATCCGGACGGCGCTCGACGACGGCACCCGCTGAGGTGCGGTGGCGCCTCACTGGCTGATCTGGCTCCAGGTGCGGCCGACGTCCTCGGACATGCTCATCCCGGCCAGGCTGACCACGTAGAGCCGCTCGCCGAGCACGGCAGAGTCGATGAGCGGCGTGTCGTCACTCTGGGCGAAATCGGTGGGGATGTCCGTGGTGGCGGTGAGGATGCGCTCGTCCGCGTCGTCGGTGATCGCCAGACGCTCGTCGTCCAGGGCGAGCAGGATCCCTCCCTCGCTGAGGACGGTGGCGGCGTACTCCTCGAAACGGTCCTGGCCGGGCGTCCAGCGGTGGACCGTGGCTCGGTCCCCGGCGGCGTCGTGGCACACGGCGAACACGGCACCGGCGGCCGCGGTGACCTGGGCCGAGGTGCACGGCGCTGCCAACGGGGTCCACCCGGTGCCTCCGTCGTCACTGACCCGCAGGACGTCAGACGAGGCCAGGTCGGTCCTGGTCGCCTCGGAGGAGCCCGTGACGAACAGGCTGCCACCGACGGCCTTGACCGACGTGGCGACCGTGATGCCGTCGATGTCGACCCGCTCGGGGCGATCGGTGGCGGCCGGAAGCCGCCACACGCCACCGTCCTGGTCGGTCGTCCACACGTCGTCCGCGAGCACGCTGACCTCGGTGGCAAGACCACCTTCCGAGCCGTGCGACTGGCCGGAGAGCGGGACGGCTGACCAGCTCCGTCCTTCGTCATGGCTGACCCAGACCTGATCGCCGTCAGCGACCCAACCGGTGCTGCCGTCGGAGGTGAAGTCGAGGCTCAAGAGGCCCCAGACCGGGATCTCGCCGACGACGGTCCACTGCGTGCCCGTGGTGCGCAGGATGCGGGTGCACTGACATCTGACGTCGGTGTCGAGCACGAAGAGTGCGTCACCGACCACGTCCAAGCTGCGGGGAGACCACGGCGGCGGCGACGGTGTGCCCAGGTGGCGCTCGGTGGGCGCGGGGGGAGCGTCGTCGCTCCGGGTCAGGGCGTAGCCGACCATCGCGCCGAGCACCACGGTCGCCGCGACTCCCGCAGCGACCACCTGCCGCGCGGTACGCCGGCGCCGGGCGCCCTGGCGGATGCCGGGCAACCAGCGCTCGAGGTCGGGGGCGGGGTCGCCGTCCGGGTCGGAGTCGGCGGCCAACGTCGCGCGCAGGGCGTCCTCGAGGCGGGTCATGACGTCTCCTCCAGGTCGGCGAAGGTCGGCAGCTGGTCACGCAGGACCGCCAGTGCCCGGTGGGCCTGGCTCTTCACGGTGCCGACCGAGCAACCGAGCACGTCGGCGGTCTGGGCCTCGGTGAGGTCCTCGTAGTAGCGCAGCGCGATCACGGCGCGCTGGCGCGGGGGGAGCCGTCGTACGGCGGCGAACAGCTCGTGGTCGTGCGGCCGGTCGCGGTGGGACGCACCTGTGGGGGAGTCGCCGGTCTCGGGCAGGGGCCGTTCGCGGCGGACCTTGCGCCACACCGAGATGCTGCGGTTGACCATCGCCCGGCGGACGAAGCCCTCGGGGTCGTCGAGCTTGCGCCAGCGGGGCAGGGCCCGCTCCAGCGCGTCCTGGACGAGGTCGGCGCCGCGCTGCTCGTCGCCGCTCAGGGCGCGGCCGAGCTTGAGCAGGTGCGGCAGCCGGGCCGCGACGAAGGCGTCGAACGCCGCATCGTCGCGATCGCCCGGTAAGGGGTCCATCAGCACAGGCTCCACGCCCCGAGGACGCACCAGCACCCCAGAAGGTTGCCTCGTGCCCCGAGGTGGCTCCGGCCGGCTCGGCTCAGGCGCTGAGCGGACGCTCCAGCACCGCGCGCAGCTCGCGCGCGTGCGCATGCAGGATCACCGCGGCGAACCCGTTGCCCGAGGCCTCCTCCAGGGCGGCCTCGCGGTCCCACGCATCGGCGAGCCGGTGCACCTCGGCCTGGCCGGCGGCGCGATCGGCGGCGTCGGCGGCCCGCTTGCGGGCCTCGCTGTTCATCATCGGCATGGCAGTTTGCCTCCCCACGAGAGTCGACGGTGACTCGTCCTCCCATGATCGGCCGCCGTATGCCGATTCGGAGGAGAATCGCCGATCTCAGGCGGGATCGTCGGTCCACGCGACGGCGCTGATCCGCCAGCCGGCGCCGGTGCGGACGAGCTGGATCGACTTGGTGCCGGAGCCGGTGTGCTCGGTGCCGTCCTGGCGCCACGCCTTGGCATAGGTGCACCAGTGCTGCGCGATGTCGCCGGCCAGGTCGGTACGGCCGGTGACGACCCACTCGCGGAAGCCGGTCATCGTGCCCGCGGCCAGGAGCGCGACCCGCGGGGCGATGAACCCCTCGACGTCGTACGTCGTGGGGTTGGTCGGATCGGTCGGGTCGGTCCGGACGACGAGGGCCTGGGGGAGCAGCACCGCACGCAGGTCCGCGGCGTGCTCGGCCGCGTCCGGGCCGCTGACGAAGGCGGCGAAGAAGCGGGCGACGACCGCCTCGACAGCGGCGCGGTCGGCGGCGCGGTCGGAGGTGGGATCGGGCGCGGGGACCTCGGGCACGCGTCCGATCATGCCCGACCGTAGACTGACGGTCCGTGGGCCACATCCAGATCACGCCGTCGATCCTCAACTCCGACTTCGCCAGGCTCGGTGAGGAGGTCGCCCGGATCCCGGGCGCCGACTGGATCCACGTCGACGTCATGGACAACCACTTCGTGCCGAACCTGACGTTCGGCCCGACCATGGTCGAGGCGCTCGCCCGGGTCAGCCCGGTCCCGCTCGACGCCCACCTCATGATCGAGGACGCCGACCGCAACGCCCCGGCGTACGTCGAGGCGGGGTGCGGGTCGGTGACCTTCCACGTCGAGGCGGCCAAGGCGCCCGTCCGGCTCGCGCGCGAGATCCGGGCGGCCGGCGCCCGGGCGTCGATGGCGCTCAAGCCCGCGACGCCGATCGAGCCCTACGAGGACCTGCTGCCCGAGCTCGACATGCTGCTCATCATGACCGTCGAGCCCGGCTTCGGCGGCCAGAAGTTCCTCGACCTGTGCCTGCCCAAGATCCGGCGGGCGCGCGCGATGATGGACAAGCACGGCATCGAGACCTGGCTCCAGGTCGACGGCGGCGTCTCGCTCGAGACGATCGAGCGGTGCGCCGAGGCGGGTGCGGACGTGTTCGTCGCCGGCTCGGCGGTCTACTCCGCCGCGGACCCGGACGCGATGGTCGCCGCGCTGCGGGACAAGGCGGCGGCCGCGGCCTCCGACGCGGCCGGCGCCTAGGCGGATCCAGGCGGGCGGCCGAACGGCACGTCCGGCCAGCACCGTGGCGAACATCGCCGCCGGTGGCGTGAGGTCCAGCGCGGCCGCCTTGGTCGGGCTACGCGGGCGGACGCCGGGCGCGTGGCTACCCTCGGCAGGGTGCCCGAGCCCACCACCCCCGTCGTCCAGGCGATCCACCTCGCCAAGGCGTCCCGTCTGCCCATGCAGGCCAAGGACCAGGTCGAGGTCGAGGCCGGCCGCGGCATCGTCGGCGACCGCTACCACGGCACCCGGCACCGGCACGTGACGGTGCAGAGCCGGGAGACGCTGGACGAGGCGGCGCGGGTCTTCGGGCGCGAGGTGCCGAGCCACCTGACCCGGCGCAACCTGACGATCAGCGCCGGGGTGGTGCCGCGCGAGCCGGGGCAGCGGATCCGGGTGGGGGAGGTGCTGCTCGAGGTGGTGCGGGTGGCGGCGCCGTGCAAGCTGCTGGACGACACGATCGGCGCCAGAGCGCAGGAAGCGCTCCGGCGCCGGGCAGGGACCGTGTTCCGGGTCCTGGAGGGCGGGACGATCCGGGTGGGGGACCCGGTCGAGCTCAGCTCTCCAGAGCCGCGTCGAGCGTGATCTCGGTGCCGGTGAGGGCCTTGCTCACCGGGCAGCCGGCCTTGGCGGACTCGGCGGCGGCGAGGAAGCCGGCCTCGTCGAGGCCGTCGACCTCTCCGCGGACGGTGATCTTGATGCCGGTGATCCGGAAGCCGCCGGCCGGGTCCGGGCCGAGGGTGACGTCGGCGGAGACGTCGAGCGCCTGCGGCGTGCCGCCGGCCTTGGCGACCTCGTTGGACAGCGACATCGCGTAGCAGGCCGAGTGGGCCGCGGCGATGAGCTCCTCGGGGCTGGTGGTTCCGTCGGCGTCGTCGGCGGCCCGCTTGGGGAACGAGACGTCGAAGGTGCCGGCGCCGGACGAGGTCAGCTCGACCTGGCCGGAGCCGTCCTGGAGGCCGCCGTTCCAGGCGGTGCGGGAAGTACGCGTGGGCATCGGGGACACCTTTCGTCGGGGACGATCCCCAACGTAGCGCCGCGGCCTACGCGAGCGACAGGACGCAGTCCGCGAGGACGGGGGAGCCGTCCCGGTCGCCGCCCTCGATCGTGGCGGAGCCGATGATCGACGAGCCCTCGCGCCAGCCGGCCACCCGGATGGTCTCGCCCGGGAAGACGACGCCCGCGAAGCGGCCGGCGAAGCCGGCGACCTGGGTGGCGTCGCCGCCGAGCAGGCCGTCGGTGAGCTCGCGCAGGACGATGCCGTAGGAGCACAGGCCGTGCAGGATCGGCGCCGGGAAGCCGGCCGCCTTGGCGAAGCCCGGGTCGGCGTGGAGCGGGTTGCGGTCGCCGCACAGGCGGTAGAGCAGGGCCTGCTGCGGCGTCACCAGGTACGACGACACGTGGTCCGCGTCGCGCTCGGGCACCTCGACCGTGGTGGACGAGCCGCGGTCGCCGCCCCAGCCGCCCTCGCCGCGCACGAAGATCGAGGAGCGGGTCCGCCAGAGCTCCTCGCCGGTGCCGTCGGTGCCCGCGGTGGCGACGGCCTCCTGCCAGATGACGGCGGCCTTGCCCTTGTCCCACACGTCGGTGAGCGTGGTGCGCACGGTCGCGGTGCCCGAGGTCGGCAGCGGCCCGGAGACCGAGATCGACTGGGCGCCGTGGACGACCTGGGCGAGGTTGATGTCGCAGCCGGGCAGGTCGAGCGGCGGCGGGTCGGTCTCGTGGAAGGTCGGCACGACGACGCCGAACGACGGCAGCACCTGGAGCGCGGCGTCGTCGAGGGTGTACCGCAGCGCGTCGGCGGAGAGGTTGTCGCCCGCACGGGAGCCGGCCCCGATGCCGAGGTGGTAGAGCAGGACGTCGGACTCGGTCCACGAGAAGGTGCGGGAGCCGAGGTCGGCCCCGATCGCGACGGACGGGTCGATCGGCATCAGCTGTGCTCCTTGGCGAGGTCTTCCGCGGCGAGATATCCGAAGACGATGGCAGGCCCGATCGTGCCACCCGGACCGGGGTAGGTGTTGCCCATGACGGCAGCCGAGACGTTGCCCGCGGCGTACAGGCCGGGGATCACCGAGCCGTCCTCGCGCAGCACCCGGGCGCGCTCGTCGGTGACGAGGCCGCCCTTCGTCCCGAGGTCGCCGGGGACGATCTTGACCGCGTAGAACGGGCCCTTCTCGATGGGCGCGAGCGAGCAATTCGGCTTGACCGTCGGGTCGGAGTAGTACTTGTCGTAGGCCGACTCGCCGCGGTGGAAGTCCTCGTCGACGCCCGAGCGGGCGAACCCGTTGAAGCGCTCGACGGTCGTGTCGAGCGAGCCCGACGGCAGGCCGACTTTCGTGGCCAGCTCCTCGAGGGAGTCGGCGCGCACGACGACGCCCTCCTTGTACCAGCGGCCGGGGAACGGCTGGCGGCCCGCGACGCCGGCGAACAGGTAGCGGTTGCGGTAGGTCTGGTCGAACACCATGTACGACGGCACGTGGTCCACGCCCGTGGCCTGACCCTTGTAGATCTCGTGGGTCGCCTCGACGTACGGCAGCGCCTCGTTCATGTAGCGCGCGCCCGCGGAGTTGACGATGATCGAGCCGGGCAGGTTGCGCTCGGCCAGGCAGAACCACGCCCGACCGGGCAGCGGGATGGTCGGGCCCCACCAGGCGTCGTCGAGCAGGTCGGTCGCGGCGCCGGCCGCGGTACCGGCGAGCAGGCCGCCGCCGGTGTTGGCGGGCGCACCGGTCGACCACGTCGCGGAGGTCGGCTGGGGCAGGAACTTCTCGCGCAGCTCCTGGCTGTGCTCGAAGCCGCCCGAGCCGAGGATCACGCCGCGCCGGGCCCGGACCTCGCGGCGCTCGCCGCCGGACTCGACGACGACGCCGACCACGCGGCCGTCCTCGACGAGCAGGTCGAGCAGCGCGGTGTCGTACTCCACCGGGACGCCGGCGTCGGTCAGGCCCTTGCGCAGGCCGATCGCGATGGCGTTGCCCATCGCGAACATCTTCTTGCCGGTGACGATCGCCAGCAGGCGCTTGAGCATCACCTTGATCATGGTCAGCGGGCCGCGGATCGTGCGCAGGCCGAGGCTGATCTTGCGGAAGTCGGCCTGGGTGACGATGAGGTTCGCCGGCGCCTTCGTGTACGGCGGGTGCAGCCGGTCGAGCTCATCGCCCAGGAAGCGCGCGTCCAGCGGCACCGGCTCGACGCTGCGCCCGCGCGGGCGGCCGCCGGGCTGCTCGGGCAGGTAGTCGGCGTACTCGGGGACCCAGGTGAAGCGCAGCGGCGTCTTCTCGCGCAGGAAGTCGAGGACCTCGGGGCCGCGGTCGAGGTAGGTGTCGCGGCGCTGCTTGGGGACGACGTCGCCCACGATCGAGTCGAGGTAGGTCTTGGCGGCCTCGCGGTCGCCCGGGTCGACCTGGCCGGCCGCCTCCAGGGCATAGTTGCCCGGGATCCACACGCCGCCGCCGGAGCGCGCGGTCGAGCCACCGAAGTAGCCGCTCTTCTCGACCAGGACGGTGTCGAGGCCCTGGGCGGAGGCGGCGAGCGCGGCCGACATGCCGGCACCGCCGGCGCCGACCACGACGACGTCGTAGGAGTCCTTCATGCGAAAAACTGTAACAGGTTCTAGTATGTCCGTGTGACCCCTCCAGACGCCGTCGCGGCCGCGGTCGACCGCCTCGCCACGGCCCAGGCGACACGGGTTCCGTGCGCCGCCGTCCGCGACCTCATCGGCACCGACGACCTGCCCGCGGCGTACGCCGTCCAGCAGGGTCTCGTGCGGGCCCGGATCGCCGGCGGCGTGAGCGTCGTGGGCCGCAAGATCGGCGCCACCTCCGAGGCCGTGCAGAACCAGCTCGGCGTGGACCAGCCCGACTTCGGCTACCTCCTGAGCGACATGGACGTGAGCGACGGGGCGGACGGCGCGCCGATCTCGATGCGCACGCTCGTGCAGCCGCGGGTCGAGGCCGAGGTCGCCTTCCGGCTCGGGGCCGACATCGCTCCGGCGAGCGAGGACGAGATCACGCTCGACCTGGTCCGGGCCGCCGTCGACGTCGCGCTCCCGGCGCTGGAGATCGTCGACTCGCGCATCGAGCGCTGGGACATCACCTTCACCGACACGGTCGCCGACAACGCCTCCAGCGGGCTCTTCGTGGTCGGCCGCGACGGACTCCCGCTCAGCGAGATCGAGCCCCGTGACGTCGTCATGTCGCTCACGATCGACGGCGAGGAGCGTTCGGCCGGCACCGGTGCGGCGTGCCTCGGCGACCCGCTCGAGGCGCTGCGCTGGCTCGCGGTGCAGGCCTACCGCTTCGGAGACCCGCTGCGCGCGGGCCACCTGATCCTGTCCGGGGCCCTCGGCCCGTTCGTGCCGTTCGCCGCGGGCGACCGCGTCACGGCGTCCATCAGCGGCTTCGCGCCCCTGACCGTCACCTTCGAGGAGTGAAGATGGGCAAGCTGACCGCTGCCATCGTCGGGCCCGGCAACATCGGCACCGACCTGCTCTACAAGCTCAAGCGCAGCGAGGTCATCGAGCCGCGCTGGATGATCGGCGTGGACCCGTCGAGCGAGGGCCTGCGCATCGCCGCCGACGAGGGGCTCGCGGTGAGCCACGAGGGCGTCGACTGGCTGCTCAAGCAGGACGAGCTGCCCGACCTGCTCTTCGAGGCGACCTCCGCCTACGTGCACCGCGAGTACGCGCCGCGCTACGCCGAGGCGGGCATCCGCGCGATCGACCTGACGCCCGCCGCCGTCGGGCCTGCGGTGATCCCGCCGGTCAACGGCACCGAGCACGTCGGCGCGCTCAACGTCAACATGATCACCTGCGGCGGCCAGGCCACGATCCCCATGGTCAACGCGGTCTCCCGGGTCACTCCGGTGCCGTACGCCGAGATCGTCGCCTCGGTCTCCAGCGTCAGCGCCGGACCGGGCACGCGCGCCAACATCGACGAGTTCACGCGGACCACCGCGGCGGGCGTCGAGACGATCGGCGGCGCCGAGAAGGGCAAGGCGATCATCATCCTCAACCCGGCCGACCCGCCGATGATCATGCGCGACACGATCTTCTGCGCCGTCGACCCGGACGCCGACACCGACGCGATCGCCGAGTCCGTGCACCTCATGGAGCAGGCCGTCCAGCAGTACGTGCCGGGCTACCGGCTGCTCCAGGAGCCCCAGTTCGACGGTCCCTCGGACTTCACCCGCGGGATGCGCCGAGTCTCGATCTTCGTCGAGGTCGAGGGCGCGGGGGACTACCTCCCGCCGTACTCCGGGAACCTCGACATCATGACCGCCGCGGCCGCGCAGGTCGGCGAGAACATCGCCCGGCACCTGATCGAGAAGGGCAACTGACATGACCGGCACCGACACGCTCACCCGCACCTGGTCGGGCACCCACGGCGACGAGCCGTTCGGCCACCTCGACCTGCGCCTGACCGACACCTGCCTGCGCGACGGCTCGCACCACAAGCGGCACCAGTTCACCGGCCAGGAGGTCGAGGACATCGTCCGCGCGCTCGACGAGTCGGGCATCCCGGTGATCGAGGTGACCCACGGCGACGGCCTCGGCGGGAGCAGCTTCAACTACGGCTTCTCGCGCACGCCCGAGCAGGAGCTCATCCGGATCGCGGCCGAGACCGCGAAGCGCGCCAAGATCGCGTTCCTGATGCTCCCGGGCGTCGGTACCAAGGACGACATCCGCGCCGCGCAGGACAACGGCGGCCAGATCTGCCGGATCGCGACGCACTGCACCGAGGCCGACGTCTCGATCCAGCACTTCGGCCTCGCTCGCGAGCTCGGCCTGGAGACCGTCGGCTTCCTGATGATGAGCCACACCCAGCCGCCCGAGGTCCTCGCGCAGCAGGCCCGGATCATGGTCGACGCCGGCTGCCAGTGCGTCTACGTGGTCGACTCGGCCGGCGCGCTCATCATGGAGCAGACCGCCGACCGGGTCGCCGCCGTCGTCGCCGAGATCGGGCACCAGGCCGACGTCGGCTTCCACGGTCACGAGAACCTCGGCCTCGGCGTCGCCAACACGGTCATCGCCGCCCGCGCGGGCGCGACCCAGATCGACGGCTCGGTCCGCCGCTTCGGCGCGGGCGCCGGCAACACGCCCCTGGAGGCGTTCATCGGCGTCTGCGACAAGCTGGACTGGACCACCGGCGTGGACTTCCTCAAGATCGTCGACGCCTCCGAGGACGTCATCAAGCCGGCGATGCCCGAGGAGTGCCGGCTCGACCGGATGACGCTGATGATGGGCTACGCCGGCGTCTACTCGTCCTTCCTCAAGCACGCCGGCAACGCGGCCGAGCGGTACGGCGTCTCCGGTGCCCAGATCCTGCTGGAGGCCGGACGGCGCAAGCTGATCGGCGGCCAGGAGGACCAGCTGATCGACATCGCGCTGCAGCTCAAGGCCCGCGAGACCGCGGGCGTCTGAGCGCCGGATCCCGCTCAGCGGCGATCCCGACTTGCCAAAACTAGAACGTGTTCTACTATTGGACACACACTCTGTCGCAGACACAGGAGCTCCCATGAACCAGGACTTCACTCCCGAGGTAGACGCCGTCCTCGCGGGCGTGCGCGACCTGCTGCCCACCTTCCGCGAGCGGGCCGAGGAGGGCGACCGCCTCCGGGTCATCCCGGACGCCTCCATCAAGGAGCTCGAGGAGACCGGCTTCTTCCGCCTCCTCCAGCCGAAGCGGTACGGCGGCCTGGAGGCCGACCCCGTCGCCTTCTACACCGCCGTGCGCGACATCGCCTCGGCCGACGGCTCGACCGGCTGGGTCTCCAGCGTGGTCGGCGTCCACCCGTGGCAGGTGGCGCTCTTCGACGACAAGGCCCAGCAGGCCGTGTGGGGCGACGACCAGAGCGTGCGGCTCTCGTCGTCGTACGCCCCGACGGGCAAGGCCGTCGTCACCGAGGGCGGCTTCACGCTCTCGGGCAAGTGGAGCTTCTCCTCCGGTTCCGACCACTGTGCCTGGGTGCTGCTCGGCGGCCTGGTGTTCAACGCCGAGGGTCAGGTCGTGGACTTCCGGACCTTCATGGTCCCGCGCGAGAAGTACCAGGTCGTCGACGTCTGGAATGTCGTCGGTCTGCGCGGCACCGGCTCGAACGACATCGTCGTCGAGGAGACCTTCATCCCCGAGGAGTTCACGCTCTCGATGGGGGAGACCGGCCAGTGCCGGGGTCCGGGCCAGGCGGTCAACACCAGCGACCTCTACAAGCTGCCGTTCCACTCGATCTTCACCAGCACCATCGCCACGCCGATCATCGGCATGGCCAAGGGTGCCTACGCCGAGCACGTCGAGATGCAGCAGAAGCGCGTCCGTGCGGCGTACCTGGGGGAGAAGGCGTCGCTCGACCCGTTCGCCGCCGTCCGCATCGCGCGCTCGTCGTCCGAGATCGACGCGGCCTGGGCGCTGCTGATGAGCAACATCCGCGAGGAGCAGGCGCACGTCGCCCGCGGCGAGCAGATCCCGCTCGAGCTGCGGCTGCGCGTGCGGCGCGACCAGGTGCTCGGCACCGCGCGCTCGATCGACGCCATCGACGCGCTGTTCGAGGCGTCGGGCGGCCGGGCGCTCGCCGAGGGCACCTACCTGCAGCGCGCCTGGCGCGACGCCCACGCGGGCCGGGTGCACGCGGCCAACGACCCCGAGCGCGCCCTGCAGATGTACGGCGCCCAGCAGTTCGGCCACAAGGTCGACCCGGGGATGTACTGATGAGCGACTTCTCCAAGGACGCGACCCGTCGTACCGCCCAGGTCAAGACCGAGGCGGCCGGCGAGATCACGCTCAACTACTACGAGGCGGGCATCGGCGAGGGCCGGCTGCCGCTGGTCATGCTGCACGGCGGCGGACCGGGTGCGTCGTCGTGGTCGAACTTCGGGCCGGCGCTGGAGGGCTTCGCCCAGGAGTACCGGACGATCCTCGTCGACCAGCCGGGCTTCGGCGGCTCCGACAAGCCGCCGGTGGTGGGCAACTACTACCGGTTCGCGGCCGACGCCGTCGTCGCGCTGCTCGACGAGCTGGGTCTGGACAAGGTCCACGTGCTCGGCAACAGCCTCGGCGGCGGTACGGCGATGCGGCTCGCGCTGACCTACCCGGACCGGGTGGGCCGGCTGGTCCTCATGGGCCCCGGCGGGCTCTCGCTCAACCTCTTCCACGCCGACCCGACCGAGGGCGTGCAGCGGCTGATGGACTTCGGCGCCAACCCCGGTCGTGAGTCGCTGCGCGCCTTCATCTCCACGATGGTCGTCAACCAGGGCCTGGTCACCGACGAGCTCGTCGAGGAGCGCTTCGCCGACGCCACCGCGCCCGGTGCGCAGGCCGCGATGCGCTCGATGGGTATGTCGTTCTGGAACCCTGAGACCGCCGAGGACGGGATGCTCTGGCGCGAGGCGCACCGGCTGCGCAAGCACACCCTGCTGACCTGGGGCCGCGAGGACCGGGTCAACCCGCTCGACGGCGCGTTCGCCGCGCTCAAGCTGATCCCCAAGGCCCAGCTGCACGTCTTCCCGAACTGCGGCCACTGGGCCCAGATCGAGGCCGCCGACGAGTTCCGCGAGATCACCAGCGCCTTTCTCAACAGGCACATCGAGCGATAGGGGCCGCGACCACCAATGCCAACCACCAACGACACCGGCATCAGCATCAAGTCCATGGGCTACATCCGGGTCGCCAGCACCGACCTGGACGCCTGGAAGACCTTCGCGGGCAAGGTCCTCGGCCTCGCCGAGGGCCGCGGCCCGAACCCGGAGCACCAGTACTGGCGCATCGACGAGGTCTCCGCGCGCATCGTCGTCTTCCCCAGTGACGTCGACCAGCTCGACTGCACCGGCTGGGAGCTCGCCGACCACCAGGCGCTCCAGGCCGCGCGCGAGCACCTGCAGAAGGCCGGCGTCGAGTTCGAGGAGGGCACCGCCGAGGAGCTCGCCGAGCGCCGGGTCCAGGAGCTCGTCCGCTTCCGCGACCCGTGGGACAACGTCTTCGAGCTCTTCCACGGCATCACCTACGAGGCGCGGCCCGTCGTCACGCCGTACGCTGCGACGTTCGTGACCGCCGAGCAGGGCATGGGCCACATCGTCGTCCCGGTGCTCGACGACGTCGAGGCGCTGCGCTTCTACACCGAGGTGCTGGGCTTCCGGCTGCGCGACTCGATGAGCATGCCCGGTGAGTTCGTCGGCAAGGAGCCCGGCAGCAAGGTCTGGCTGCGGTTCCTCGGCGTCAACCCGCGCCACCACTCGCTCGCGTTCCTGCCGATGCCGAACGCCAGCAAGTGCGTGCACGTGATGCTCGAGGTCGACAAGCTCGACCACGTCGGCCGCGCGCTGGAGCGGGTCCGCAAGCACAAGGCGCCGCTCTCGGCGACGCTCGGGCGCCACATGAACGACGAGATGATCTCGTTCTACGTGAAGTCGCCCGGCGGCTTCGACATCGAGTTCGGTACCGAGGGCATGACCGTGGACGACGCCCGCTGGGTCGCGCGCGAGTCGACCGCGGTGTCCTACTGGGGCCATGTCTTCGGCGGGCAATGAGCGCGGCTAACGTGAGCGACGTGAGCGAGATCCCCGACGGCATCAGTTCCGACGCGCGGGAGACCTGGCCGCACCCCGAGCTGATCCAGTCTTGGCTCGGTGACGCCGACGTCGACTTCGAGCTGCGCCCGGGCGAGGCGGTCGCCGTCCATGACGACCCTGAGGCCCAGGCCGCGGCCCGGCAGTTCCGCGACGTGCTCGGGTGCTTCGCCTCGGGCATCGCGGTCGTCACCGCGATGAGCGGCGACGAGCCGATCGGGCTGACCTGCCAGTCGTTCTCGAGCGTCTCGCTCGACCCGCCGCTGATCACGTTCATCCCCGCGCGCTCCTCGCGGGCGTGGCCGCTGATGCAGCGGGCCGGCCGGTTCTGCGTCAACATCCTCGCCGCCGACCAGGAGCACGTCTCCGGTCAGATGGCGACCAAGGGCATCGACAAGTTCGCCGGCCTCGACTGGACGCCCGCCGCGGCGACCGGCTCGCCGGTGATCGCCGGGACGCTCGCCCACCTCGACTGCACGATCCACGCGGTCTACGAGGGCGGGGACCACTACATCGTGGTGGGCCGGGTCGAGCACCTCGAGGCGCACGACCCGCAGGCGGCGGTCACCGAGCCGCTGCTCTACTTCAAGGGCCGCTACCGCACCACCGACGGCTAGCCCCTCGTAGCCTCCCGGGCCGCTCGGGCGTTGTTCCCCGAACGACGTGAACCGGCCGGTCTGGGGGGATCGATGGTGACGAAGCGACACGCGGTCGCGGCAGCGGTGCTGGCGTGGCTGCTGCCGGCGGGCCTGCTCACGGCGGCGCCCGGAGCCGGAGCCACCCCCACGGTGGCGCCGCGGCCGAGTGCGGCCGGGGACTCCGGCGACGTCCGCTCGTACTGGACGCCGCAGCGCATGCGCGACGCCGTGCCGGTCGACCGCTCGGCCGACGGCGCGACCGGCGCGACCGGCGCGGGCCCGACGGCCCGCCGGACGACAGCGGGCGCACAGGCCCGGGCCGTGGTGGCGCCGCGCAGCACCGGCAAGCTGTTCTTCTCCGACGGGGCGTCGGACTACGTGTGCTCCGGCGCGGCGGTCAACACCCCCGAGCGCAATGTCGTGCTCACCGCCGGTCACTGCGTCAACAGCGGGGCGACCCGCGGGCTGCTGGGCTGCCGGCCGGGGCGCTACTTCACGCGCTTCCTGTTCGTGCCGGGCTATGCCGGGGGTGCGCGGCCCTACGGCGCCTGGACCGGTGTCACCGCGCTGGCCCAGCCCGACTGGGTCAACCAGTGCGGCAACTACTCCCACGACCAGGCCGTGCTCACGGTCGCCCCGCTGGGCGGACGCCGGCTGGTCGACGTGGTCGGCGGCAATGCGGTCGCCTGGGGCTACCCGCAGCGCGAGGACGGCGTGCGGGTGATCGGCTGGCCCGCCGAGGCGCCGTACGACGGCGAGAGCGCCCAGCAGTGCACCGGCTCGACCTCGGCGTTCCCCGAGACCGGCGACGCCCACCTGGCCTGCCCGCTCAACGGCGGGGCGAGCGGCGGGCCGTGGTTCCTCACCATGACGAGCGTGGACGTCGGGTTCATCTGGGCGGTGACGTCGCGGCGTACCACCGAGGGGCCGCCGATCCTGCTCGCCTGGCCGCTCGACCGCACGATCCTGACCCTGCTCGCCGCGGTCCGGTCTCCGGCTGCTCGGGCCGCCAGTCCCGCGCAACCTGCGGTGAGTGCCCGTGGGCGCGGACCGCTCGCGGTCGCCGCGGTGCCGGCCGTGACCGGCCGCGGTCAGCCCTACCGGCTGCGGCTGCGGGCCCGGCCGGGCACCAAGGTCGTCGTCCAGGTCCGCCGCTCGGCGTCCGCGCGGTGGGCGCGGCTCGGGGCGGTCCGGATCCCGGCCTCCGGCGTGGTCGAGCTGACCCGGGCGGCGACCCCGGTCGGGCCGACGTGGTTCCGGCTCAAGCAGGGCAAGCGCGTCGGCAAGAAGGCCAAGGTCGTCGTCCGCGCCTGCCCGCTGCCGGCCGATCGCAGCGGGGCCGTGGTGGCGGCCACCGGCTGCACCAGCCCCACGGCCTAGGAGCCTGCACCTAGAGCGCGACGGCCGCCCGGTACCGGTGCGGCGCGCCGAACAGCTGACCGAGCGCGTGCGCCCGCTTGAAGACCAGGTGCGCGTCGTGCTCCCAGGTGATCGCGATGCCGCCGTGGAGCTGCACGCACTCGCTCGCGGCGAGGCTCGCCGTCTCGAGGGCGTACGACGCCGCGGCGTGCGCCTGGAAGGCCGCCTCGGCTGGGTCGGTCTCGGGGTCGCTCAGCGCGTAGGACGCAGCCCAGGTCGCCGAGCGCGCCATCTCGACCCGCGCGAGGACGTCGGCCATCCGGTGCTTGAGCGCCTGGAAGGAGCCGATCGCGCGCCCGAACTGCACACGCTCCTTGCTGTAGTCGACCGTCATCCGCAGCGCGCGGTCGGCCAGGCCGACCGCCAGCGCGGCCACCGAGGCCGCACCGACGAGCTCGGCCCGCTCGCGTGCGGCGACGCCGTCGCCGATCACGGTGAGCTCGGCGCCGGACAGGTCGAGCCGGGCGAGCCGGACGCTCTGGTCCATCGCCTCGACCCAGGTGGCCGTGGCGCCGGTGACCTCGACCAGGTCGTCGCCGCGGACCGCCAGCACGACGGCCGCGCGGTCTCCGTCGAGCACGACGGGCGCGGCGGCCTCGTCGAGCGCGATGGTCGCGATCTCGCCCGCCGCGATGCCCGGCAGGAGCCGGGCCTTGGCCTCGTCGGTGCCGCCGGCGAGCAGCGCCTCGGTCGCCACGGTCGTCGCCAGGAGCGGCGACGGCGCGATCGTGCGGCCGAGCTCCTCGAGCACCACGGAGGTCTCGAAGAAGGTCACGCCGACGCCGTCGTACTGCTCGGGGACGGCGAGCGCAGCCACGCCGATCTGCTCGCACAGGGTCGCCCAGAGCGCCTCGTCGTAGCCGGTCTCGGAGACCGACGCGGCCCGGACCGCGGCCGAGTCGGCGCGCTTGTCGAGCAGTCCGCGCACCGTGGCGGCCAGCTCGGCCTGCTCCTCGCTGAGGTCGAAGTGCATCAGGCGCTCCCGACCAGGGAGTCGAGGATCCGGGCGCGGTGGGCGGCCGGCGTACCCCAGGCGGTGACCAGGGCGCGGATCTTGGTGATCCACACGCTCAGGTCGAACTCCTGGGTGTAGCCGATCGCGCCGTGCACCTGCAGGCCGGTGCGCGAGGCGAGGTAGGCCGCGTCCGCGCAGGCGACCTTGGCCGCGGACACCGCGCGCGGCGTCGGGTCGAGGGCGGCGCCGTAGACGAGGGGGCGCGCGAAGTCGAGCGCGATCCGGACGTCGGCCAGCTTGTGCTTGATCGCCTGGTACGAGCCGATCTCGCGGCCGAACTGCTTGCGCTGCTTGACGTAGGTGACCGCGTCGGCGAGCACCCGCTCGCCGGCACCGAGCAGCTGCGCGGCGGTGGCCAGCACCGCCAGGTCGTACGCCGCGGTGAGGTCGCCGCCGGCCTCGACCGGGTCGCCGGGGGTGACCTCGACGAGGTGGCGCGCGCGGTCGACGGAGGCCTCGACGGCGCCGGCGGTCGCGGAGCGCAGCGCGGAGCCGTCGGCCGCGTAGACCTCGGCGGCGACGTCGGCGTCGAGCGCGGTCGTCGTACCGGGGGCGGCGACGGTGGCGACGCCCTCGACCTCGCGGCCGAGCGCGACGGGCAGGTAGGCGGCCGCCTCGACCCACGGTCCGGGCACGGCGTGGCGGCCCAGCGCCTCGAAGGCCACGCACAGCTCGACCGGCGTCGCCTCGGTGGCGAGCATGGTCAGGCCCTGCTCGGCGAGGCGCTCCCAGAGCGCGAGGCCCGGGGCGTGGTCGCCCGCGGCCCAGGAGCGGGCGGCGGCGACGGTGTCGGCGGCGGACAGCAGGGCGTCGAGCGACGCGGCGAAGTCCCGCTGGTCGGTGGTGAGCTCGAACCTCACTTCTGGACTCCCTTCGGCTCGCGGGGGAGTCCGAGGATCCGCTCCGCGATGATGTTGCGCTGGATCTCGTTGGTGCCGGCGTAGATCGGTCCGGACAGCGAGAAGGTGTAGCCGTCGAGCCACCGCGACTCGGCCTCGGCGTCGGGGCCGAGCAGGTCGAGGGCGGTCTCGTGCAGCGCCACGTCGAGCTCGCTCCACCAGACCTTGTTGACCGAGCCGGCCGCGCCGACGTCGCCGCCGTTCTTGAGCTGGGTGACGGTGCCCCAGGTGTAGAGGCGGTAGGCCTCGGCCTTGATCCAGGCGTCGACGACGCCCTGGGTGGCCGCGGCCCGGTCGGGGCCTGCCGGCGTCTCGCCGTACAGGGCCAGGAGGCGGTCGGCGGCCGCGGTGAACCGGCCGGGGGAGCGCAGCGAGAGGCCGCGCTCGTTGCCGGCGGTGCTCATCGCCACCCGCCAGCCGTCGCCGGGCGCGCCGAGCACGTCGGCGTCCGGGACGAAGACGTCGTCGAAGAACACCTCGGCGAAGCCCGCCTCGCCGTCGAGCTGGGCGATCGGGCGGACCGTGACGCCGTCGGCGTCGAGCGG
The DNA here is from genome assembly GCF_024662235.1 of Pimelobacter simplex. Taxonomy (GTDB): domain Bacteria; phylum Actinomycetota; class Actinomycetes; order Propionibacteriales; family Nocardioidaceae; genus Nocardioides. Next base: position 2,036,939 of record NZ_CP096276.1, on the reverse strand, counting down.
GAAGAGGAAGTAGGTCAGCCCCGCGTGCTTCTGGGCCTCCGGGTCGCTGCGGAAGAGACCGAAGCCCCACTGGGCCAGCGCGGCGCGCGAGCACCAGATCTTCTGGCCGTTGAGCACCCAGCCGCCGCGCTCGTCGTCACGACGGGCGGTGGACTTGAGGGAGGCGAGGTCGGAGCCGGCCTCGGGCTCGCTCCAGCACTGCGCCCAGACCCGCTCGCCGGTCGCCATCGAGGGCAGGAACCGGTCCTGCTGCTCGGGCGTGCCGTGCTCGAAGATGATCGGCGCGAGCAGGAAGATGCCGTTCTGGGACACGCGCAGCGGCGCGCCGGCCCGGTAGTACTCCTCCTCGAAGATCACCCACTCGACCAGGGAGGCCTCCCGGCCGTGGTACTCCGTGGGCCAGGACACGACCGACCAGCGGTCGGCGGCCAGCTTGGCCTCCCAGGCCTGGTGCAGGACGAAGCCCTCGGCGGTGTCCAGGGACGGCAGCGGCTCGGCGGGCACGTGGGCCGCCAGCCAGGCCCGGGCCTCGGCCTGGAAGGCCAGCTCGGACGCGCTCAGCTCAAGATCCATCAGTTCGTGTTCCTCATCCCGTCGGGACCGTTGTAGGAGAGAATCTAGGCCCGGTCCTTCCTTGAACCAAGCATTTGCTTGGTAGGGTACCAGTCATGAACCTGACCGAGGGTGCTGAGGACCGCGCTTTCCGCGCCGAGATCCGGCAGTGGCTGGGCGACCACCTCACCGGCGAGTGGGCGGCGCTGCGCGGCCTGGGCGGTCCCGGCCGCGAGCACGAGGCCCACGACGAGCGCCTGGCCTGGAACCGGCACCTCGCCGAGCACGGCTGGACCGCCGTCGGCTGGCCCACCGAGCACGGCGGCCGCGGGCTGTCGCTGTGGCAGCAGGTGATCTTCCACGAGGAGTACGCCCGCTCCGCGGCGCCCGCCGGCGTCAACCACCTCGGCGAGCAGCTGCTCGGCCCGACGCTCATCGCCTTCGGCACGCCCGAGCAGCAGCAGCGCTTCCTGCCCGAGATCGTCGCCGTGCGCGAGTTGTGGGCCCAGGGCTACTCCGAGCCCGGCGCCGGCTCCGACCTCGCCAACGTCCAGACCCGCGCCCGCCGCGACGAGTCCACCGGCGAGTGGGTCATCGACGGCCAGAAGGTGTGGACCTCGCTCGCGCACCTGTCCGACTGGTGCTTCGTCATCGCGCGCACCGAGGCGGGCTCCTCGCGCCACCAGGGCCTGTCCTTCCTGCTCGTGCCGCTCGACCAGGAGGGCGTCGAGATCCGCCCCATCGAGCAGCTCACCAGCGGCTCGGAGTTCAACGAGGTCTTCTTCACCGGCGCCCGCACCTCCGGCGACCTGGTCGTCGGCGAGCCGGGCCGCGGCTGGGGCGTGGCGATGGGCCTGCTCGGCTTCGAGCGCGGCGTGTCCACCCTCGGCCAGACCGTCGGCTTCGCCCGCGAGCTCGACAGCGTCGTCGCCCGGGCCAAGGCCAACGGCGCCATCGACGACCCCGTCGTGCGCGACCGGCTCGCCGAGCTCAAGGTCGAGCTCGCCGTCATCCGCAGCTACGCGCTGCGCGCGCTCGCCCTCGTCGAGGGCGGCCAGGACTCCGCCGCCGGCGGGGGAGCGGGCTCCATCTTCAAGCTCGCCTGGGCGACCTGGCACCGCACCCTCGGTGAGGTGGCGATGGACGTCGCCGGGCGCGACGGGCTGCTCGCGCGGGAGTCGGGGTCGTCGTACGACCTGGACGACCACCAGCGGCTCTTCCTCTTCTCGCGTGCCGACACCATCTACGGCGGCAGCGACGAGATCCAGAAGAACATCCTCGCCGAGCGCGTGCTCGGCCTACCGAAGGAGCCCCGCGGATGACCGCCATGCGACCGGAGCAGCCCACCCCCGACTACGTCCCGGGCCACGACCTGCTCGCCGGCAAGGTGGTCGTCGTGACCGCCGCGGCCGGCGCGGGCATCGGCGCGGCCGTCGTACGACGGGCGCTCGAGGAGGGCGCCAAGGCGGTCGTGTTCAGCGACACCCACGCCCGCCGCCTGGCCGAGGCCGAGGAGGCGCTGGCCGCCGAGTTCGGCGCCGAGCGCGTGCGCCAGTTGGTCTGCGACGTGACCAAGGAGGAGGACGTCACCGCCCTGCTCGACGCGGCCGACGACTTCGGCGGCGTCGACATCATGATCAACAACGCGGGCCTGGGCGGCACCGACTCGATCCTCGAGGTCACCGACGAGACCTGGAACCGGGTCATCGACATCACCCTGACCGGCACGATGCGCGCCACCCGCGCGGTCGGGCAGCGCTTCGTGGCGGCCGGCAAGAAGGGCGTGATCGTCAACAACGCCTCCGTCATCGGCTGGCGCGCCCAGGAGGGCCAGGCCCACTACGCCGCCGCCAAGGCCGGGGTGATGGCGCTGACCCGCTGCTCGGCGCTCGACCTGGCGCCGCACGGCATCCGGGTCAACGCGGTCTCGCCCTCGCTGGCGATGCACCCGTTCCTCGAGAAGGTCACCTCGCCCGAGCTGCTCGTCGAGCTCAAGCAGCGCGAGGCCTTCGGCCGCGCGGCCGCCCCCTGGGAGGTCGCCAACGTGATGGTCTTCCTCGCCAGCGACTACTCGTCGTACCTGACGGGCGAGGTCATCTCCGTCAGCAGCCAGCACGCCTGATCGTTCCCACCCCAACACAAGGAGACCTGCCATGGCTGAGGCCTACATCGTCGACGCCGTCCGCACCGCGGTCGGCAAGCGCGGCGGCGCACTCGCCGGCGTCCACTCCGCCGACCTCGGCGCGCACTCGATCGGGGCGCTCGTCGAGCGCACCGGGGTCGACCCGGGCGCCGTGGACGACGTCATCCTGGGCTGCTGCGACACGCTCGGCTCGCAGGCCGGCGACATCGCCCGTACGGCGTGGCTCGTCGCGGGCCTGCCCGACCACGTCCCCGGCGTGACGATCGACCGCCAGTGCGGCTCGTCGCAGCAGGCCGTGCACTTCGCCGCCCAGGCGGTCATGTCCGGCACCCAGGACCTCGTCGTGGCCGGCGGCGTGCAGAACATGAGCGCCATCCCGATCTCGGCGGCGATGCTGGCCGGTCAGCAGTACGGCTTCTCGACGCCCTTCGCCGAGTCGCCGGGCTGGCTCAAGCGCTACGGCGACCAGGAGGTCAGCCAGTTCCGCTCCGCCGAGATGATCGCGGAGAAGTGGGACGTCAGCCGCGAGGACATGGAGCGCTACGCCCTCGCCTCGCACGAGCGGGCCCGGGCCGCGATCGACGCCGGCCGCTTCCGCAGCGAGATCGCGCCCTACACGCTGGAGGACGGGACGGTCTTCGACACCGACCAGTGCCCCCGCGAGACCTCCCTGGAGAAGATGGCCGGCCTCGACCCGCTCGCCCCCGGCGGCCGGATCACCGCCGCGGTCGCCTCGCAGATCTGCGACGGCTCCGCCGCGCTGCTGATCGCCTCGGAGCAGGCGGTCAAGGACCACGGCCTGACCCCGCGCGCCCGGATCGTGCACCTCTCGGTGCGCGGCGACGACCCGGTCTGGATGCTCACCGGTCCCATCCCGGCGACCAAGCACGCGCTGGCCAAGAGCGGGATGTCGATCGACGACATCGACCTGTTCGAGTGCAACGAGGCCTTCGCCTCGGTCGTGCTGGCCTGGATGAAGGAGACCGGCGTCCCCCACGACAAGCTCAACGTCAACGGCGGCGGCATCGCCCTCGGTCACCCCATCGGCGCCACCGGTGCCCGGCTGATGACCACGCTGCTCAACGAGCTCGAGCGCACCGGCGGCCGCTACGGCCTGCAGACCATGTGCGAGGGCGGCGGCCAGGCCAACGTCACCATCATCGAGCGCCTGGGCTGAGCCTCAGATCCACCCCATCCGGCGCGCCGTCGCGGCGGCGTCGTGCCGGTTGGCGGCGCCCAGCTTGATGACCGCGCTCGACAGGTAGTTGCGCACGGTCCCCGGCGAGAGCGCGGCCCGGTCGGCGATCTCGTCGACCGGGGCGCCGTCCGCGGCGAGCTCGAGGACGTCCGCCTCACGCGGCGTCAGGGGGCTGTCGCCCGCGGCGATCGCCTCGGCGGCGAGCTCGGGGTCGACGTGGCGTCCGCCGGCGTGGACCTTGCGGACGACCTCGGCGAGCGTGACCGCCGAGGTCGTCTTCGGCAGAAAGCCGCGCACGCCCGTCCCCAGGGCCCGTTTGAGGTGTCCGGGACGCCCGTGGCCGGTCACGATCACGACGCCGCAGCCCGGCAGCACCTCGGCGAGCCGTTCGGCGACGGCGATGCCGTCGGGGCCGGGCATCTGCAGGTCGAGCACCGCGACGTCCACGGCGTGCTTGACCGCCATCGCCAGCGCCTCGTCGCCGGTGGCCGCCTCGGCCACCACCTCCAGGTCGGGCTCCAGCCCCAGCAGCTGCACGAGGGCGGTGCGGATCAGGTGCTCGTCATCGGCGAGGAGGACGCGGATCGGCGCGGTCATGCGGGCTCCTGCACGAGGTCGGGGAAGCGGGCGGTGAGACGGAAGTCCGGTACGTCGGCCGCGGTGGTCACCGTCGCGCCCAGCGGAGCGAGCCGCTCACGCAGGCCGTCGAGACCGAGACCCGTGCCCGGCTCGGCGCTCGCGACGCCGTCGTTGGTGACGCAGAGCTCCGGCGCCCGGAAGGTGATGGCGACCTGGGTGGCGGCGGAGTGGCGCAGCACGTTGGTGACCGCCTCGCGCACGATCCAGGCCGCCGGCTCCTGCCAGGGCGCGGGCACCTCCGCGACGTCGAGGCGGACCTCGATCCCGGCCGAGCGCAGCAGCGCACGGGCGCCCTCGAGCTCCTGGTGCAGGTCGGTCGGGCGGTAGCCGCGGGCCAGCTCGCGAGCCTCGCGCAGGGCGTCGTGGGCGACCCCGCGCACGGCGAGCATCTGCGCGGCGGCGCGCGGGTCGGCGCGGTCGGCCAGGGACGCGGCGAGCTCGGCCTGGACCGCGATCGCTGAGAGCCGGCGTCCCATCACGTCGTGGACGTCGCGCGAGAACCGGAGCCGCTCCTCGGCGACCGCCAGCGCGGCCTGGGCGGACCGCGCCTGGTCGAGCTCGGTGACGACACCGAGCAGCCACAGCGAGGCGCGCACGGTGAAGATGCAGAAGGCCGCCATGAACATCCCGCCGGCCAGCAGGGCCAGGCTGCCGGTCGTCGCGCCCATGAAGACGCCCAGCCCGAGGACGAGCGTCACGGTGAGCCACTGGTCGCGCAGCCCGCTCAACGACCAGACCACGTTGACGAAGACCGCGACCACCACCACCTCCCACACGGGGTGGGGCAGCGCCAGCGCGACCGCGACCGCCGAGAGCACGAGGAGCAGGGCGATCCGGCGCCACGGGCGCCGCTGGTCGAGCACCGCGCGGAGCACGCTCGTCGCGACCACCGTGAGCACGGGGATGCCGGCGCCCGCGACCGCGAAGGCCGTGCGGTGGTCGGGCTCCTGCGCGATCGCGGAGATGGTCAGGGTGCCGACGAAGAACCACAGCAGGAGGTAGAGCGACTGCCGGGTGTAGAGGTCGACCCGCTCGACCTGGTCGAGCTCCGTCCAGCGGCGCATGAGGGCGAGCCTAGGCGGTGTCACACCCGGGGCTCCCAGTGCAGCGAGCGGGCCGCGAGCCAGCACGCCACCGCGGTCCACGCGACCAGTACGGCGAGGTGCGGGGCGGCCGACCCCCAGGTCGCGGCGAGGTCGAGGGTGCTGGTCGTCCTGCCGTCGGCCATGCCGAACCAGGTGACCCGGACCAGGCCGGTCAGTGCCGCCCCGGGGGTCAGCTCGGCCCAGCGCTGGGCGGCGTCGGGGAGCGCGAGGCTGATCTGGCCGCCGATCGCGAGGAGGATGACGGGCAGGCTCGCGAGCTGGGCCGCCTCGGCGTTGCGGGTCCAGGCCGCGGTCCAGAAGGCGAAGGCCGCGTAGAGCGCGACGCAGGCGAGCGCGCCGACGACGTACAGCAGGGGGTTGCGGGGGAGGTCCTGGCCGAAGGCGGCCGCCACCGGGACGGCGAGCAGCGCCACCGCCAGCGCGATCACCGCGCCGGGCAGGACGAGCGCGGTGAGCAGCTCGGCATCGCGCGCCTCACCGGTCCGCAGCCGCTTGAGGACCAGCTCGTCGCGCCGGGTCACGAACTGGGAGAGCACGTTGTAGAACACCGGGAACACGAACGCCATGGTCAGCACCGTCGCGATCGTCGCCGCGCCGAGCGCCTCGTCGCCGCGATCGCCGCCGAGCAGGAGGGCCAGCGGGAGCAGCGGCAGCACGGTCCCGTAGGTCAGCGCGAGCCGGTTGCGGGTGAGCAGGACGGCGTTCCAGCGGGCGAGGCGGAGGGTGCGGGGCAGGGAGAGGGAGAGCGTGGTCATCGCAGGGCCGCCTCGGGCTCGGGGGTGGGGGTGGTCGCGGAGCCGTCGGCGATCGCGAGGAAGACCGACTCCAGGCTGGCCGGTCGGGCCTCCAGGTCGGCGAGCCGCAGGCCCTCGTCCCCGGCCCGGGCCAGGAGCGCGGTGAGCGTCTCCTGCAGGTCGCTGGTCTCCAGGGCGGTCCGGTCGCCGTTGGTGGCGACGGTCCGCACCGCGGGGAGACCGGCGAGCCAGGGCGGGGCGCTCGTCGTACGGATGCGGACGAAGGAGGGATGCCCGGCGACGACCTCGGCCGCCGTACCGGAGCGGACGATGCGGCCGGCGTGCATGATCTCCAGCCGGTCGGCCAGCGCCTCGGCCTCGTCGAGGTAGTGGGTGGTCAGCAGCACCGTCGTCCCGGCGTCGCGCAGCGACCGGATCAGGTCCCACACGTCGCGGCGGCTCTCGGGGTCGAGCCCGGTCGTCGGCTCGTCGAGGAGCAGCACCTCCGGACGCCCGGTCAGCGCGCAGGCGAGGTCGAGGCGGCGGTGCTCGCCACCCGACAGCGCCCGGACCGGTACGTCGAGCCGGTGGCTCAGCCGGAGCATCGCGACCACCTCGTCCAGCGGGCGCGGCGCGGTCAGCGTCCCGGCCCACATCCGCAGCGTCTCGCTGACCGTCAGGTCGCCGGAGAAGCCGCTGGTCTGGAGCAGCGTGCCGGTGCGGCGCCGTACCTGGTCACGGGCGGCGACCGGGTCCAGCCCGAGCACCCGGACCTCGCCGGCACCGGGGGAGCAGAGCCCCTCGATCACCTCCATCGTGGAGGTCTTGCCGGCGCCGTTGGTGCCGAGCAGGGCGGTCACCGTGCCCGTCGCCACGTCGAGGTCGACGCCGCGCACCGCCTCGTACGCGCGGGCACCGCTGCCGTAGGACCGGCGCAGTCCGCGGACCTGGATCGCTGGAGAGGTCATGGCTCCACGGTGCCGCCGGTCCGGGGCCGGCGGCAGGCCGCGGTGTCACCGGTTCCCGGTGACATCTGTCATGTAGGCCCGGGGCGGCCGGGAGCAGCCCGGGTCAGGTCCGGCTGCGGCGCCGCCGCTCGACCGCGAACACGACCGCGCGCAGCCGGTCACCGTGCCGGCGCGGCTCGGCGAAGGCGACCGCCACGCCGATGCCGCCGCTCGCGAACCGCACGTGGCGTACCACCGTCGCCGGCTGCGCCAGGTCCTCGTCGTCGACGCGGACCGTCGCCTCGAGCCGGGTACCGACCGCGGGTGCCCGGCTCCCGCGGGGGACCGTCGCCAGCAGGCCGCCCTCGCTGAGGTCGACCACGACGCCGGCGAGGTCGATCGGCTCCGGCTCCACGTCGGGGTCCTGCTCCGGCTCCCGCTCGGCGTCGAGGTCGGTCCAGGTGAGCAGCACCGGGACCGCGATCCGCGCCCGGAAGTAGGCGCGCTCCTGCAGCCGCGTCGCGGGCGCGCTGGGGCACAGGAGCCACACCTCGCCGTACGCCCGGCGGGCGGGGCGGGTCCGCACCGTGCACTCCATCCGGCCCAACGGATAGGTCCAGGCCAGCGTCGCGTCGAAGTGGTGCTCGCGCGGGTCCAGCCCCGGCGGCGGCGCCACGACCAGCGTCGTCGAGCCGTCGGACTGCGGCTCCAGGTCGAGGACCTTCGTCTCCAGCGCGAGCGCGGACCCCGTCGTCGGCCGGACCGTCAGGGCGACGTTCTGCAGCACGGCAGGGTGGAGCTCGGGCGGTGCCATGACCATGACCTGCTGATCGGCAGCGGTCCAGTCCGGTTGAGGTGGTTTGGGTGGGATTGCCGGTGATCGCGGGTGCGCTGTCGGCGCCTGCTGCTTCGATGGGCGTCATGATCGACCACCTCGGAATCAACTGTGCCGACCTCGACGCGGCCAAGGCCTTCTACGACCAGGTCCTCGGCTCGCTCGGCTTCTCCCGCGTGATGGACTTCGGCGTCGCCTGCGGCTACGGCGTCGAGGGCGACCCCGCCTTCTGGCTGAGCAGCTACGACGACCAGCCGGCCGCCCAGCGCGAGGTCCACGTCGCCTTCAAGGCAGCTGACGCCGACGCCGTGCACGCCTTCCACGAGGCCGCCGTCGCGGCCGGTGCCGAGGTGCTCCACGCGCCGCGGCCGTGGCCGGAGTACCACCCCGGCTACTACGGCGTCTTCGTGCGCGACCTCGACGGCAACAACGTCGAGGCCGTCACCCACACCTACGTCGCCGCGGGCTGAGCCTCAGAGCACCGTCCACCACAGGCCCACGGCCAGCAGCACCAGGCCGAGCAGCAGCCAGGGCGACTTCCAGGAGCGGCCGTTGATGACCAGGGTCGCCGCGATCCCGCCGACCATGAACGCGGCCGCGATCACGTTGAGCCCCACCCGGGCGTCGGTCCGGGCGGCGTCGACGTGGTCGGCGGCGATCACGAAGCCCGCCGACAGGTGCAGGATCGTGGTGACGATCAGCACCGAGACCACCCGGCGCTGCACGCGCTGCAGGCGCTCGATGTCGCGCGGGTCGGGCGCCTTGCGGGGCGCGTTGGGGTCCATCAGGTGGCGCCGGCGCGAGGTCCCGGCGCCGCTGGAGCTGCCGGGGCCGGTCGGCGGCGTCTGGGTCACCTGGCCAGGATATCCAGTGGAACCGGCCGGTCCGGCACCGCATGCTGCTCCCATGGAGATCCACCCGTTCGGCCCCGACGACACCGCGGCGCTCGCCGCCTGGACCGACGTGTTCAACGCGACCCTCGACGCCGACGCACCCTGGGAGCGCCGGATGACGCCCGCCCGGGCCGCGGCCCAGTGGCGCCACGGCTGGGACGGCGAGCCCGGTACGCCGTACCTGGCGTGGGTGGGGGACCAGGTCGTCGGCTGGTCCTCGATCGGCACCAGCGAGTACGACAACCGGCACCTGGCCTGGCTCGAGCTCGGCGTCCACCCCGACCACCGGCGCCGCGGCCACGGCTCGGCGCTCATCGCGGCGCTCGAGGCCGAGGCGCGCCGGCGCGGCCGGACCAGCATCGCCATCAGCGCCTGGGAGTCGCCGGCCGCCGACGCCTTCGCCCGGGCCCACCGCCTGGAGCCCAAGTCCGCCGAGATCAACCGGCGCCAGGTGCTCGCCGAGATCGACTGGGCCGCCCTCGACCAGCGCTACGACGAGGCGCTCCCGCACGCCGCCGACTACGTCCTCGAGCGCCGCCTCGCCCCGACCCCGGACGACGAGCTCGCTGCCCTGGGCGTGATGGCCGAGGCGATCAACGACGCGCCCATCGACGACCTCGACTACGAGGACGAGGTCTACCCGGCCGAGCGGATGCGCGCCTACGAGACCGCGGTCGACGCCCACGGCGAGGACCTGTACCGGGTCGTCGCCCGGCACGTCCCGACCGGCGCCTTCGCCGCCCAGACGGTCGTCGCGGTCGCCCGCGACGAGCCGGGCTGGGGTGACCAGCACGACACCTCGGTCACCCGCGACCACCGCGGCCACCGGCTCGGTCTGCTGCTCAAGACGGACATGCTGCGCTGGCTGCGCGAGGCCGCCCCCGACCTGGCCACGATCAACACCTGGAACGCCGAGTCCAACGACCGGATGATCGAGGTCAACGAGGTGCTCGCCTACCGCGTCCTGGGCCGGGTCTGGACCTACCAGCGCCCCTGCTAGGAGTAGCGGTGCGTCTTGGCGGCGTGCCCGCGCTCACGGGTGCACGTGCGCCCGCTGATGTTGCGGTGCCCGCACAGGGCCTCGTCCTCGGTCGTCTCGCTGCCCCCTTCGGTCGCCGCGGCACCTCGGCTCGCGCGGGCCGGCTTGGCGGCCGGGGTCGCGGCGGCCGGCGCTACAGGTGGGCGGACCCGCGCGCTCGGCTTGCCGGCGCGCTCCTGGTCCTGCTTGAAGCGGGCTTCGCGCATCGCCCGCAGGGCATCGAGCTTGCTCATCGGTTGATCACGCCCCTGACGCTAGGGCAGAGGTCCGACAGAACGTGCCGCGGGTAGGCTCGCGGCTCCGACGACGTCTGGAGGACGACATGGTGGCGAGCCGATCTGCTCGGGAGCGCAAGGCGGCCGTACAGGCCGGCCCGCTGGCCCGGGTGCGGATCGAGGTCGGTGCGCAGGAGCAGTTCGTCTACAAGATCAGCTGCACCGAGTGCGTGGTGAAGAACGACCGCCGCTGGTCGGCCTACCGGCCCGGGGAGGACAACGGCTTCATGGCCGCCATGGACCGCTGGACCTTCCACCTGAAGGAGAAGCACCCGGGGGAGCAGGCGCCGTGCCTGGAGTTCCTCGCGGAGGCGGAGCAGCGGCTGCACGAGCGGCGCCAGCAGCGCCTGCAGGAGTCCTAGGCGGCGGGCGGTACGGGTTCGCCGGGGAGCAGCACCTGCCTGGGCCCGAGGGTGGGCCACAGCCGGGCGCGGAAGCGCAGCGGCGGGGCCAGGTCGGTCAGTCCCAGCGCGCCGATCCCCAGCGCGAGCACGACGAGGGCGACGCGGGCCGGGTCGCTGCTCTCGGGCCAGACGTAGGCCGCGGACAGGGGCACGAGGACGGTGAGGATCCCGGTGTTGCGCAGGGCGTCGGCCCGCCACGCGTCCTGGAAGTAGAGGTGCGCCGCATCGACGGCCCGTTGCGGCCGGCGGACGACGACGCGCCAGGCCAGGGGAGCGGCGAGCGAGAGGCCGAGGATCACCACGCCGCTGACGAGCAGGCCGGCGGCCGCGCCGCTCCAGCCGTCGTCCGCGGCCCAGCGGAGAGCACCGCCGGCGATGGCCACGCCGAGCAGGGCCTGGAGCGTGAGCATCGCCAGGGGGGCCGGACCGACGTAGTCGCGCACCTCGGGCTGCCGACCCCGGGCGACGCCGGGCCGGCCGGGGGCGACCGGGAACTCACGTCCGGCGCGGGTCACCCGCCACAGTCCCTCGGCGGACGCGGCGAGGGCCAGCGCGCCCGGGCTCAGCGTCAGCGCGAGCGTGGTGGTGTCGACGTCGACGGGCAGCAGGACGAACCAGGCGACCGCGGGATACAGCACGACGATCAGGACCCGGGTCCGGCGCACGGTCTCGTGATCGAAGGCGGCGACGAACTCGGCGTCGATGTGGGCCTGGTGGGTCCGGGCGAACTCCCGTCCCACGTACCCCGCGAAGCGAGGGGCGCAGACGAAGAGCGCGACGGCCACGACGGTCACCGCGCCGAGGAGGCCCAGCTCGTCCCTGCCTACTTCCATGCCACCGAGATCCATGCCGAGATGCTACAGAACCCGGCTTTGTAGCGCAACGTAATCCGCTACAGAGCCGGGCTCCGTCCGCTCACCTCACACGACGTACGACGACGCCCGCTTCAGCTCCGCAGCCGCCTGCACGACGATCCGCTCCACCAGCTCCTCGCACGAGGGCAGGTCGTCGATCACGCCGACCACCTGGCCGCTGGCCAGCACGCCCGCGGAGGTGTCGCCCTCGACCAGGCCGGCGCGCAGCATGGTCGGGGTGTTGGCGGCGAGGGCCATCTGACCGAGGGTGCGGCCCTGGGCCTTCTTCATGGCGCGGCCGTCCTTGAGCAGGCCGGACCAGGACATGCCGGAGGACTTCTTGAACTCCAGGGTGCGGCGCATCGTCGGGCCGAAGCGGCGTACGGCGGAGGTCTCCTCGAGCGAGTCGACCAGGTCGGTGCGGAGCATCCGGTGGGGCATCCCGTCGACCTTGGTGGTGACCACGGTGTCGGCCAGGCCCTTGGAGAGGTAGAGCTCCTTGACCGCGTCCGGGACCGCGGAGTCGCGGGTCAGCAGGAAGCGGGTGCCCATGCCGACGCCGGCGGCGCCGTAGGACAGGGCGGCGGCGAGGCCGCGTCCGTCGAAGAAGCCGCCCGCGGCGATGACCGGGATGTCGACGGCGTCGAGGACGGTCGGCAGCAGCAGCGTGGTGGGGACGGCGCCGGTGTGGCCGCCGCCCTCGCCGCCCTGGATCATCACGGCGTCGGCGCCCCAGGAGGCGACCTTGACCGCGTGCTTGGCGGCCCCGATCGAGGGCATCACGACGATGCCGTGCTCCTTGAGCTGGGCGATCAGCTCGGGCTTGGGGGCCAGCGCGAACGAGGCCACCTTGACGCCGTGGTCGATGAGCAGCCGGCAGCGGTCGGGGGCGTCAGCGGCGTCGGCGCGCAGGTTGACGCCGAACGGCTTGTCGGTGCGGCTCTTGACCTCGATGATCGCCTGCTCCAGCTCGGCGAAGGTCATCGTCGCCGAGGCGAGGATGCCCAGGCCGCCGGCCTCGGCGGTGCCGGAGACCAGGCGCGGGCCGGAGACCCAGCCCATGCCGGTCTGCACGACCGGGTGGGGGACGCCGACCAGGTCGGTGAAGGGCGTGCGGATCTGCTGGGCGATCATTCGGCGGGCACCTCCTTGAAGCGCAGGCCCTTGGGGTCGAGGACCTCGCGGATGATCACCAGCTCCTCGTACGACGGCGCGCGGGTCACCGGCACCTCGGCCGGCACCTCCAGCGCGAAGCCGGTCGCGGCGACGACCTCGTCGACGGTGACGCCCGGGTGCACCGAGACCAGACGCACGGTCGAGCCGGCGCCCCCGAGGTCGAAGACGCCGAGGTTGCTGACGACGCGGTGGATGTCGTTGAAGCGCGAGGCGCCCGGGCCGGCTGCGGCCGCGCGGGCGGGGCCGACGCCGGAGACGATGTCGACCTCCTCGACGAAGACCCGGGTCGAGTGCTTCGGCACCCAGTACGACGTCCGGTTGTTGACCGTGTTGCCCGGGGCGCCGCGCGAGCCGAGGAGCTGGCGCTTGGGCTGGGCGAACGGGCCGATCGCGGAGATGTTCTGGTTGCCGTGCCGGTCGACCTGGGTGGCGCCCATCATCACGTGGCGCTTGCCGTAGGCGACGACGTCGAAGACGCGGCGGAACGGGATCCAGCCCTCGACGACGTCCTTGCCGCCCAGCGGCGGCGTACCGCCGAGGAAGAGCGACTCGCCGTCGCTGATCACCAGGTCGGGGTTCGAGGTCAGCTTGGCGAGCCGGACCCCGAGGGTCGGCAGCAGGCCCATCGGGCTGGCGAAGATCTCGCCGTCCTCGCTGAAGGCGTCCGCGATCGCGGCGGCGCAGACGTCGGCGCGGGTGTAGTCGCTCATCGGGCGTTCTCCTCGGTGAAGGCCTGGACGGCTGCCTGGTAGGCCGCCTCGTCGCCGGCGAGGAAGCGGTCGTGGAAGGCCTGCCACTCCTCGTCGGTGCCGCCGGCCGCGGCGGCGTAGGCACGCTGGAACTTCTCGTCGCGCTCGTAGTCGGGGGTGCAGGTGGTGAAGTGCGCGCCGTGCGGGGTCTCGACGACGCCGCTGACCATCATCCGGTTGAGCAGCAGCCGCTGTACGGGGGTGTCGACGGTCAGGCCGGCGGTGTCGACGACCTGCTCGACGCTGACGTAGGTCTTGTCGGCGGCCATCGCGAAGAGGTCGTCGAAGTACGGGTCCGGCCCCAGGTACGTCGCATTGCCGTGCTGGTCGGCACGGTTGAGGTGGACGAGCGCGGCGTCGAGGCGCAGCGCGGGGACCGCGACGAGCTCCTCGTGGCCGTGGCCCTCGTCGTACGGGCTGGCGACGGTCTTGATCCACGGGTTGTTGACCAGGACGTCGGAGCCGAGCCCGGCGCGCATCGGCAGGAAGGGCAGCCGCTCGGCCGCGGCCTTGAGGCCGGTCTGGAACATGCCCTCGTCGAGCTCGACGACCTCGGGGATCGAGGCGGCCTGGCGGGCGCGCTGGAAGTTCGGCTCCAGCGGGACGGTGTCGAGCGAGACGAACGCGTAGACGAGCCGGCGGATCTTGCCGGCGCGGGCGAGCAGGCCCACGTCGGCGCCGCCCCAGCTGACGATCGTCAGGTCGGTGAGGTCGGAGTTGTAGAGCGCGCGGACCAGCGCCATCGGCTTGCGCCGCGGGCCCCAGCCGCCGATGCCGATGGTCATCCCGCTCTCCAGGCTGCCGATCACCTCGTCGATCGACATGCGCTTGTCGCGGGGCTTGCGGTTGCTGCTCATCAGGCCCCCTTGGCCTTGGCCGTGCCGGCGAAGTCGTCGCGCAGCTCGTCGCTGACGCCCATCAGGTTGAGCTCGAAGGTGAAGCCCTGCTCCCAGCGGTAGGACTTGTTGACGTCGATCGGGTCGATGCCGTTGAGCGCCTCCTTGGCCGCGCGGATGACGCGCGTGTCCTTGGCGGCGATCTCGCCGGCGACCTTGAGCGCGGCGGCGTCGAGCTCGTCGCGGGGGACCACCTCGAGCACCGAGCCGAACTGCACGAGCTCGGCGGCCTTGATGGTGCGCGCGGTGAAGTAGAGCGTGCGCATCATGTGCTGGGGGACCAGGCGGGCCATGTGGGTGGCCGCGCCGAGGGCGCCCTGGTTGACCTCGGGGACGCCGAAGTAGGCGTCGTCGCTGGCGACCACGACGTCGGCGTTGCCGACCAGGCCGACGCCGCCGCCGACGCAGAAGCCGTTGACCGCGGCGACGACGGGAACCGAGCACTCGTAGACAGCCTTGAAGGCGGCGAAGCAGCCCCGGTTGGCGCCCAGGAGCGCCTCGAAACCGGTGGTGTTCTGCATCTCCTTGATGTCGACGCCGGCGTTGAAGCCCTTGCCCTCCGCGCGGAGGACGAGGACCTTCGTGTCCAGGTCGGCGCTGGCCTCGTCGAGGGCCGCGGCCACGTCGAACCAGCCCTGCACGGTGAGGGCGTTGACCGGGGGAGCGTTCATCGTGACGACGCGGATGCCGTCCGGACGCAACTCGCTGGTGACTGTCATAGATGCATGCTACCAAGCATTTGCTTGGTATTGTGGAGTCATGACACTCAGCGTGGACCTTGGCGGCCGGGTCGCCCTCGTCACCGGCGGAGCGCGCGGCATCGGCCGCGGTATCTCCGAGGTGCTGATCGCCGCCGGCGCGACCGTGGTCACCTGCGGCCGCTCCGAGGCCGAGCCGCCCGCGGGCGCCAGCCACCTGACCTGCGACGTGCGCGACCCCGACTCGGTCGCGGCGCTCGTCGACGCGATCGTCGCCCGGCACGGCCGGCTCGACATCGTGGTCAACAACGCCGGCGGCGGCCCGTTCGTGATGGCCGCCGACGCCTCGCCGCGGCTGAGCGAGAAGGTCGTCGGGCTCAACCTGATGGCCGCGCTCCACGTCAGCCAGGCCGCCAACCGGGTCATGCAGGACCAGGAGAACGGCGGCGCGATCATCAACATCTCGTCCGTCTCCGCGCTGCGGCCCTCGCCCGGCACGGCGGCGTACGGCGCGGCCAAGGCGGGCGTCGACTCGCTGACCACCTCGCTGGCGATGGAGTGGGGCCCGAAGGTGCGGGTCAACTGCATCGACGTCGGCCTGGTGCGCACCGCCGACACCGCCGACCACTACGGCGGCGACGAGACCGTCGCCGCGATCGAGCGGACGATCCCGCTGCGCCGGATGGCGCGCTTCGAGGAGGTCGGCAATGTCGCCGCCTTCCTCGCCAGCGACCTGGCGACCTATGTCTCCGGTGCGAGCCTCGCCTGTCACGGCGGCGGCGAGATGCCGGTCTTCCTGCACATCTTCCAGAACTCAGGAGAGAACTCGTGACCCAGCTGCTCGACGGCCGCGTGGCCATCGTCACCGGAGCCGGCCGCGGTATCGGCCGCGCCCACGCCCTCGAACTCGCCCGCCACGGTGCCGCGGTCGTCGTCAACGACTACGGCGTCTCCGCG
Source organism: Pimelobacter simplex (assembly GCF_024662235.1). Lineage (GTDB taxonomy): Bacteria > Actinomycetota > Actinomycetes > Propionibacteriales > Nocardioidaceae > Nocardioides. The sequence continues at coordinate 2,020,844 of NZ_CP096276.1, read as the reverse complement.
GCCGGCGAGGGCACCGACGAGTCGCCGGCCCACGAGGTCGTCGCCGAGATCGAGGCGATGGGCGGCCGGGCGGTCGTCAACGGCGCTGACGTCGCGGACTTCGCGGCCGCCGAGGCGATGATCCGCCAGGCGATCGACACCTTCGGCGGGCTCGACATCCTGGTCAACAACGCGGGCTTCCTGCGCGACCGGATGCTGGTCAACACCGCCGAGGACGAGTGGGACGCCGTCATCCGGGTGCACCTCAAGGGTCACTTCGCTCCGCTGCGCCATGCGGGTGCCTACTGGCGGGCCGAGGCCAAGGAGGGCCGTCAGCGCGCCGCGCGGGTCATCAACACGTCCTCGGGCGCCGGCATGCAGGGCTCGATCGGCCAGGCGACGTACTCCGCGGCCAAGGCCGGCATCGCCGGGCTGACGCTGGTCGCCGCCGCCGAGATGGGCCGCTACGGCGTCACCGTCAACGCGATCGCTCCGGTCGCCAAGACCCGGATGACCGAGGGCGCGTTCGACACCTCCGCCATGGCGCTGCCCGAGGACAACTCGCCGATCGTCGCCTGGCTCGCCTCCGCGGAGGCCGGCGACGTGACCGGTCGCGTGATCGAGATCGACGGCTCGGTGATCACGATCGAGAACGGCTGGAGCCACGGCGCCTCGCGCGACGCGGGTGCCCGCTGGGAGGCCGAGAAGGTCGGCGGCGCGCTGCGCGACATGCTCGCCGAGGGCCCGGCGCCTGAGCCGGTCTACGGCACGGTCTGAGCGGGAGTTTCGCCGGTCGACCGGCGAAACTCATGCCTGACCGACGAACCTTCGTCGGTCAGGCATGAAAGACGTCGGCCTAGTCGTCAGGATGAGGCGGCGGGCGGGCGGGTAGAGAGCATCATGGCGCGTTGGATACGGGCCGCCGTTGCCTTCGGGTGATCGAGGTCGCTCCACACGATCCGAATCATGTGCCACCCGGTGAGCTCCCTCAGCACATCTTCGCGGAGCTTCTCCCGTACGACCGTCGCCTCGATCGACTCGCCTGTCCGACGGAACCGGTGGTACTTCTGCATCCCGTCGAACTCCATCATCAAGCCGTGCTCCGGCCATGCAAAGTCGATGCGTCCCGCCAGGCGCCCGTTCGGATGGTGGATCTCGAGTTGTGCGACGGGAGCTGGCAGATGCTGCCTGCGGCAGAGCAGCCGCGTTCTCGTCTCGCCCACCGATTCGGCGCGACCGTCCGCCAGTTGGAGCACGCGGTGCAGCGCCAGCGTGTCCGGCCAATGCTTCATGGTTGCGAAGGCAGTCTCGAGCTCCTCCCTGGTGGTCAGTCGCGACGCCAGGTACCAGTCGACCACGGCGACGGCGGGTTCCTGGGGGGCGAGGCTGGCCGTGTCCAGAGCAGTTCGCGTCGGCGTGGTGATCCAGCCAGCATCGTCGCGAGTGACGTCGTCGACCCGGCAGCTGCCACGGTGATGTACCACCTTCCCCTGGTTCCGCTCGGTGATCCCGTAGAGGTTGGTCAGATGGGCCGACTCGAGCCTGAGGCCCCAGGTCGGGCCGCCGTGCTTGATGCAGGCACTCGTATGCGACGCGGCGACTCGGTCGTCGTACTGCCTGCGCACTGCTGAGAGTAGGAGTCGATGACGCTCGACAGCGTCGGACGAGTCCCAGACGCCTCGAAGTACGTACGCACCCTGACGAATGCGGACGAGGTGGCCTGAGCGCACTGCGCGGAGCAACGCGTTGTCGTCCGCTCCATGTGCGATCGCGTCGCGGCGGAGCAAGGTTCCGTCGTCGTTCGCGATCAGTCCGAGCATGGCGACGATGTTGCATTCCGCGGGGCAGCTTGACCAGGGGCTTGCGTCGGCCTGTGGATAGCCGCTCGACGAGGGACGGAGGCCCGGCCTTCGATGCCGGGGACATGACCGTCGAATCTCCAGCCTGACCGTTGATGCTTCGTCGGTCCAGCGGGAGTTTCGCCGGTCGACCGGCGAAACTCCCGCACGCGTACGTACGGAGGGAGGGTTGCGTCAGATCCGCTCGATGATCGTGCCGGTCGCCATCGCGCCGCCGGCGCACATGGAGATCAGCGCGGTGGAGGCGTCGCGGCGCTCCAGCTCGTGCAGCGCGGTCGTGATGAGGCGGACGCCGGTCGCGCCGACCGGGTGGCCCAGCGCGATGGCGCCGCCGTTGACGTTGACCTTGTCCATGTCGACGCCGTGCACGCCGGCCCACGACAGCACGACCGAGGCGAACGCCTCGTTGACCTCGAACAGGTCGAAGTCGCTGATCGCCATGCCGGTCTTGTCGAGCAGCCGCTGGGTGGCGTCGATGGGGCCGTCGAGGTGGTAGTACGGGTCGGAGCCGACCAGGCACTGGGCCTTGATCCGGGCGCGCGGGGTGAGGCCGAGGGCGCGCGCCTTGTCCTCGTCCATGATGAGCAGCGCCGCGGCGCCGTCGGAGATCTGCGACGAGGTGCCGGCCGTGTGCAGGCCGCCCTCGAGCACGGTGCGCAGGCCGGCGAGGCCCTCGGCGGTGGTCGCGCGCAGGCCCTGGTCGGCGTCGACCACGCGGGTCTCGCCGGTCGGGTTGCCCTCGTCGTCGAGCACCGGGGCCTCGATCGGCGCGATCTCGCGCTTGAACCGGCCCTCCTCGACGGCGACCTTCGCCTTGGCCTGCGAGGCCAGGCCGAGCGCCTCGAGGTCGGCCCGGGTCAGGCCGCGGTTCTTGGCGATCCGGTCGGCGGCCTCGAACTGGTTGGGCATGTCGATCGACCAGTCGGCCGGACGCGGGTCGCCCATGCCCGGGGGCACGTTCGCGCCCAGGGGGATGCGCGACATCATCTCGACGCCGCAGGCGATGCCGACGTCGATGGTGCCGGCGGCGACCATGTCGTTGACCAGGTGGGTGGCCTGCTGGCCCGAGCCGCACTGGGCGTCGAGGGCCGTGCCGGCGGTGGCCTGGGGGAGTCCGGCGTACAGCCAGGCGCGGCGCACGGCGTCGTTGGACTGCTCGCCCGCCTGGGTCACGCAGCCGCCGATGACCTGCTCGACCAGGGCCGGGTCGACCCCGGCCCGGCGGAGCACCTCGGCCTGGACGAAGCCGAGCGTCTGCGCGGGGTGGAGGCCGGCCAGCCAGCCCTTGCGCTTGCCCAGCGGGGTACGGACGGCGTCGACGATCACAGGGTTGCCCATAGCGCCACGGTAGCAGCAAACTAGAACACGTTCTATGACTGCTCCCGGCTGGCGGAGAAGAGTTCACGAAACCCTTTCGTAATCCCGCGATGCTTTGTACGGTAGGTCCATAGAACGTGTTCCACCCCCATTGGCCGCAGTGAAAGGCGCAGCGCGTGACCGAGCTCCTCATCCCGACGGATTGGGATCCCACCGATCCGGACATCAACGAAGTGGCCGTGCCGCACGAGCAGTTCCGCGCGCTGCGCGAGAGCGAGCCGATCCGCTGGATCGAGCAGATCCCCGAGGCGCGCGCCGGCTTCCTCGACACCGGCTACTGGGCGCTGACCCGGCACGCCGAGGTCCGCCAGGTCTCCAAGGACAACGAGAACTGGTCCGCGATGGAGAACGGCGTCATCATCCGGTTCGCGCCCGACATGACGCGCGACCAGGTCGAGGTCCAGCGCGCGATGCTGATCCACCACGACCCGCCGGACCACACCCAGATGCGCGGCATCGTGTCCCGCGGCTTCACCCCGCGCGTGATCGCGGCCCTCAGGACGGTCCTCGAGGAGCGGGCGCGCGAGATCGTCGCCGGCGCCGTGGCCAAGGGCTCGGGTGACTTCGTCGAGGACATCGCCGCCGAGCTCCCGCTCCAGGCGATCGCCGACTTCCTCGGCGTCCCGCAGGAGGACCGCAAGAAGCTCTTCGAGTGGTCCAACCAGATGATGGGCTACGACGACCCGGACATCGGCGCCGACCCGGCCGTGGCCTCGATGGAGATCCTGGTCTACTTCGACCAGCTTGCCAACGAGCGCCGGGCCAACCCGCAGGACGACATCGTCACCAAGCTGATCAGCGTCGGTGCCGACGACGACCACGGCGCGCTCACCAACGACGAGTTCGGCTTCTTCGTGATCCTGCTGACCGTCGCGGGCAACGAGACGACCCGCAACGCGACGTCCCACGGCATGCACGCCTTCTTCGAGCACCCCGACCAGTGGGAGCTGTGGAAGAAGGAGCGCCCGGAGACCGCCATCGACGAGATCGTCCGCTGGGCGACGCCCGTCACGGTCTTCCAGCGCACCGCCAAGAAGGACACCGAGCTGGCCGGCCAGGCGATCAAGAAGGGCGACCGGGTGGCGATGTTCTACGCCTCCGCGAACTTCGACGAGACCGTCTTCGACGACCCGTTCTCCTTCAACATCCTGCGCGAGAACAACCCGCACGTCGCCTTCGGCGGCCACGGCGCGCACTACTGCCTCGGCGCCAACCTGGCCCGCCTGCAGATCAACCTGATCTTCAACGCGATCGCCGACCTGGCGCCGGACATCGAGCTCGTGGGCGAGCCGCGCCGGCTCCGCTCCGGCTGGCTCAACGCCATCAAGGAGATGCAGGTCCAGTACCACTGACCTTCAGCGCAGGTTCAGGGTGGCTCCGTGAGAATGGGGCCACCCTGAGTCCTTTTGTCTGTCTGTCGCCGGAGGTGCGGAGTGCGGGTGCTGGTGGTCGACGACGAGCGACGGCTGGCGCGCTCGCTGCGCCTGGGGCTCGAGGCCGAGGGCTTCGCGGTCGACGTGGCCCACGACGGCACCGACGGGCTGTGGCTCGCTCGGGAGAACGAGTACGACGCGATCGTGCTCGACCTCATGCTGCCCGGCATCAACGGCTACAAGGTCTGCGAGACCCTGCGCGCGGAGAAGAACTGGACGCCGATCCTGATGCTCACCGCCAAGGACGGCGAGTGGGACCAGGTCGAGGGCCTCGACACCGGGGCCGACGACTACCTCACCAAGCCGTTCTCGTTCCCGGTCCTCGTCGCCCGGCTGCGTGCCGTCGCCCGGCGCGGCGCCCGGGAGCGGCCGACCGCGCTCGAGCTCGGCGACCTCGTCGTCGACCCCGCCGCCCGCCGGGTGCACCGCGGCGGCACCGAGATCAGCCTGACCGCGCGGGAGTTCTCGGTGCTCGCCTTCCTGGCCCGGCACCCGGGCGAGGTCGTCTCGAAGCGCCAGGTGCTCGACGCCGTCTGGGACGGCGACTTCGAGGGCGACCCCAATATCGTCGAGGTCTACGTCCGGCACCTGCGCAACAAGGTCGACCGGCCCTTCGGGCGCGACGCCATCCAGACGGTCCGCGGCGCGGGCTACCGGCTCGCGAGCGACGGAGGCTGACGTGGCCGTGCGCACCCGCACCACGCTCGGCGCCGTCGTCGTGGTGGCCCTGGCCCTGCTGATCGGCGCCGCGGCGCTCGTGCTGGTGGTCCGCGGCTCGCTGCACGACGCGGCCGAGGCCACCGCCGAGCACCGCGCCGCCGACCTCGCGGCGCAGGTCGAGGCCGGGGGACCGCCGGCGTCGCCGGGCGCCGCGGACCCCGAGGACGACGACGAGGACCCCGAGGACCCCGAGGACCCCGAGGACCCCGAGGACCCCGAGGACCCCGAGGAGGTCGTCTGGCAGGTGCTCGGACCCGGCGGCGCCGTGGTCAGCGCCTCGCAGCCGCTCACCGGCGCGCTGCCGGCCGGCGACGAGGACGTCGTCGACCTGGCCGGCGCCGACCATCCCTATGTCGTGGCGAGCGAGGAGGCCGAGCACGCCGGTACGGCGTACGTGGTCGTGGTGGGGGTCTCGCTCGAGGACGTCGACGAGACCACCGCGGCGCTGCTGACGCCGCTGCTGGTGGGCCTGCCGGTGCTGCTCCTGGTGGTCGGCGCGACCACCTGGCTGGTCGTCTCGCGCGCGCTCGGTCCGGTCGAGCGCATCCGCCGCGAGGTCGAGCAGATCACCGGCAGCCGGCTCGACCGCCGGGTGCCCGAGCCGCCCGCCCGCGACGAGATCGGCCGGCTGGCCCGGACGATGAACGGCATGCTCGGCCGGCTCCAGGACTCCGCGCGGCGCCAGGAGGAGTTCGTCGGCGACGCCTCCCACGAGCTGCGCTCCCCGCTGGCCAGCCTGCGCCAGGCGGCCGAGGTCGCCCAGGCCCACCCGGGCGCGCTCGACGAGGGCGAGCTCGCCGCGACGGTGCTCGAGGAGTCGGTCCGGATGCAGGTCCTCGTCGACCAGCTCCTGGTGCTGACCCGGGCCGGCGAGGGGCGCGGTCAGGCCACGCGCGTCGACGTCGACGTCGACGACCTGGTGCTCACCGAGGCCCGCCGGGCGGCCCGGAGCGGGATCGCCGCGGACACCACCGCCGTCGGCCCCGGCCGGGTCCAGGGTGACCCGGTCGCCCTCGGGCAGGTCGTGCGCAACCTCGTCGACAACGCCCTGCGCCACGCCCGCACCCGGATCGCGCTCGGCGTCGTCGAGGACGGCGCCGGCGTACGGGTGAGCGTCGAGGACGACGGCCCCGGGATCCCGGAGGCCGACCGGGAGCGGGTCTTCGAGCGGTTCGTGCGCCTCGACGACGCCCGGGCCCGCGACGCCGGCGGCAGCGGGCTCGGCCTGGCCATCGTCCGCGAGCTGGTCCAGGCCCACGGCGGCACGGTGAGCGCCGAGGGCTCGGCCCTGGGCGGCGCCCGGTTCGTCGTCCGGCTGCCTTCCTGAAGAGGCCTTCAGACGGCTTCAGGAAGGGTTCAGCGACCTCCCGGCAGGCTCGGCACCACACCGAGAGCAGAAGCAGCCGAGAGAGGAACTCCCATGAAGACCACCATCCTGCGCCGCAAGCGCATCGTCATCCCCGCCATCGCCACCGTCGCCGTCCTGGCCGTCGGGGGGACGCTGTGGGCGGCGTCCGCCGACGAGGTCCGCGGCGACGAGCGGGACCGGGTCGAGACCGCCGCGGTGACCGCGGCCGGCGGCGGCAAGGCCGTCGACGTCGAGAAGAGCGACGACCGGGGTGAGGCCTACGAGGTCGAGGTCCGGCTGGAGGACGGCCGCGAGGTCGACATCACGCTGGACGACGACCTGCGGGTGGTCGAGCGCGACGCCGACGACGCCGTCGCCGACGACGACGCCGTCGAGCGCCCCGACGCCGACGACCGGCTCCTCAGCACCGCCGAGCGCACCGCCGCGGAGAAGGCCGCCCTGGCCGCCGTCGGCGGCGGCACCGTGGTCGACGTCGACCCCAGTGACGACCCCGGGGTGGCCTACGAGGTCGAGGTGCGCGACCGCTCCGGCGCCGAGTGGGACGTCGACCTGGACGCGGCGTTCGCCGTCGTGGCCCGGGTGCAGGACCGCTGACGTCCCCGGCCGGAGTGCAGTAGCGTCTGCCTGTGACGCAGGCTGACGACCACCAGGAGGGTGAGATGAGCGAGCTCAACGCCGACCAGTTCCCCGGATTCGCCGAGAACCACTACCAGCACGGGATGCACAGCCTGGCCTGGATCTCGCTGTGGATCATCGTCGGCCTCGGCGTCGCCGCCGGCATCTTCGGCTTCCTGTGGGGGATCAGCCACTGACCTCCGCGACGGCCGGGCCGTCGGCCGGGACCGGTTGGTCCCCCTGGCGCACGGTCGTCGCCTTCGGCCTCGTCAGCCTGCTGGCGGACATGGTCTACGAGGGGATGCGCTCGGTCGCCGGCCCCTACCTCGGGACGCTGGGTGCATCGGCCGTCGTGGTCGGACTGGTCACCGGTGCCGGTGAGGCGATGGCACTGCTGCTCCGGCTCGGGACCGGTCCGTGGGCCGACCGCAGCGGGCGGCACTGGCGGCTGACGGTCGTCGGGTACGCGCTGACCGCGGTGTGCGTGCCGCTCCTGGCCCTCGCTCCCGCCCTCGGTACGGCGGGCGTCGCGGTCGCCGCGGCGCTCATCCTCGCCGAGCGGGCGGGCAAGGCGATCCGCAGTCCCGCCAAGTCGGCGCTCCTCGCGCGGGTGGCGGCCGGCGGCAGCCTGGGCCGCGCCTTCGGGGTGCACAAGGCGCTCGACCAGGTCGGCGCCTTCGCCGGACCGCTCGTCGTCGCCGGGGTCGCCGCGCTGACCGGTGTGCTGTGGCCGGGCTTCGCGGTGCTGGCCGTGCCGGGGGCGCTCTCGCTCCTCGTCCTCGCCCAGCTCGCCCGCCGGGCCCTGGTGCTCACCGCCGCCGTGGCAGCGGATGAATCGTCCGAGCAACCCAATCGTCCCGTACGACGGGGGCTGGGGGCGGCGCTGGGCGTCGACCTGCCGGCCCGGTTCCACGTCTTCTCGGCCGCGGCGGCGCTGGCCACGGCGGGCCTGATGACGTTCGGGATCATCTCCTTCCGGTTCGTCGAGACCGGGCTGGTGCCGCTCGCGGCGGCGCCGGTGGTCTACGCGCTCGCCATGGCCACGGCGGCGGTGGCGGCGCTCGGGACCGGGGTCGTGTTCGACCGCTGGGGGCCGCGGGTGCTGCTCGTCGTACCGGTGCTGGTGGCGGTGCTGCCGCCGCTCGTGTTCGCCGACCGGCTCGCGCCGGTGCTCGCCGGGGTGGCCCTGTGGGGCGTGGCGACGGGGATCCTCGACTCGACGGTCAAGGCCCAGGTGGCGGCGGTGGTGCCCGACTCCCGCCGCGCGACCGGGTACGGCGTGTTCGCGGCCGTCCAGGGCCTCGGCGCGATCGCCGGTGGCGTGGTCGCCGGGGCGCTGGTCACCGACCACGCGACGGTCCTCGCCGTGGTGGTCGCGCTCGCCCAGGTCGCGGCGCTGGTGCTGCTGGTGGGGGTGCTCAGGACCCGCCGGTGAGCTCTTCGAGCACCCGCTGGAAGTCCGGGCTCACGACGATCGACAGGGCGCCGTCCTCGTCGAGCCGGCTGAGCTGCTGGTAGCCGCCGCCGTCCCACCAGAACAGGTGCGGGCTGAGCGGCCCGGGTGCGTCGCCGAAGCCGAGCGCCGCGAACCGGGCCATCGCCTGGACCACGGGGATGACGGTGGCGTCGCGGACCAGGTGCCAGGCGACCTGGTGCCGGTTGGGGACGCAGAGCAGCCAGCCGTGCCGGCCGCTCTCGTGTCCGGTGAGCTCGGTCGCGAGCCGGGGCAGCAGGAGCGCGCGGCTCGCGGTGTGCACCGACTCGCCGAGCAGGACGTGGAAGGCGCCGCCGCCGTCGGGCAGGTCGAGGCGCTCGAGCTGCTCGACGGGCTGGCGGTCCAGGTTGGTGAGTCCGTGGGCGCGCAGGGCGTCGACGCCGCCGAGGCGCTCGGCCCGGGCGTCGTCGTACACGGCGACGGTGTCGGGGAGGTCGAGCGCCAGCATCTCGACCAGCCCCGGGGCGAACTCGCGGAAGGGGAAGCCGTCGAGGCGGGGGATCGCCTCGCGCTCGTAGAGCCGGACGAACGTCCGGGCGGCCGCCTCGTCGGGGCTGAGCTCGCCGAACGGGTCGGGTGCGTCCATGCTGGCCAGCACCCGCTCGACGTGGGAGCCGACGAGGAAGGGCCAGGCGGCGCGACCGCGGTCGTCCTGGTGGCAGGCGGCCGCGACGTTCCAGAGGCCGAACTGGCGGCCCGCGTCGTCGGCGACGTGACCGGCGTGGACGCTCACCTCGATGCCGCGCTCGGCGAACGCCGTGCGGACCAGGGCGCGCAGGTGCCGGGCCTCGTCGACGCCGAGGAAGGGCAGGGCCTCGTCGGGCTCGGCGTCCGTGCCGGGCACCGCGGGCCCGGCGGGCTCGGCGGGCCCGGCGGGGGTGGGCTCTTCGTCGTCGCGCCGCCGGCGCCGGAAGATGCCCACCGCAGCGCGTCCCTGGCCGGCCGGCTCAGTCGCGGGCGGTGAGGACGATCGGGTCGCCGTCGGTGATCGCGACGGTGTGCTCGGCGTGGGCGCCGCGCGAGCCGTCGGCGCTGCGGATCGTCCAGCCGTCGGGGTCGAAGACGATCTCGTCGGTGGTGTGCAGGAACCACGGCTCGATGGCGATGACCAGGCCCGGGCGGAGCTTGGGGCCACGGCCGGCGCGGCCGTCGTTGGCGACGTGGGGCTCGCCGTGCATGGTCCGGCCGACGCCGTGGCCGCCGAACTGGAGGTTGACCTTGAGGCCGGCCTCGTGGGCGACGCTGCCGATGGCGAACGAGATGTCGCCGAGCCGGTTGCCGGCCCGGGCGGCGTCGATGCCGGCGGCGAGGGCGCGCTCGGTGACCTCGATCAGGCGCAGGTCCTCCTCGCGCGGGGTGCCGACGACGACGGAGAGCGCGGAGTCGGAGACCCAGTTGTCGACCGAGGCCGCGAAGTCCACGGAGAGCAGGTCGCCGTCCTGGAGGACGTAGTCGTGGGGGAGCCCGTGCAGCACCGCGTCGTTGACCGAGGTGCAGAGGACCTTGCCGAACGGGCTCGCGCCGAACGACGGGTGGTAGTCGATGTAGCAGGACTCGGCGCCGGCGTCCTTGATCATCCGGTGCGCCAGCTCGTCGAGCTCGAGCAGGTTGACCCCGACGTCGGCCTTCTCGCCGAGCGCCTTGATCACCGAGGCGACGAAACGACCCGCGGGTCGCATCTGCTCGATCTGGGTGGGGGTACGCAGCTCCATCACGGGGTCAAGACTACGGGCCCGGCGCGGCAACCACGACGGCACTGTGGCTGGACGCGTCGTCGGCGTCGAAGGCGAGACCGTCGAGCCGCTCGTCGCGCAGGGTGACGTCGCCGGTCCTGGTGGCCGAGGCGCCCGGTTCGAGCGTGCTGACGCCCTCGAGGCTGGGGTCGCGCCACTGACCGTCGACGACCGCCTTGACCCGGATGTGGTCGAGGTAGATCGTGCGGTCGCTCTTGTTGGTGACGTCGAACGCGAAGGTGCAGGTCTCGGCGCCCGCGGAGTACTCCGAGGGGCCGCAGGTGATGGAGGTGACCTCGATGGACAGGTCGCCGTCGTCGGTGGTGAAGCGCTCGCCGACCTCGGCGCTGGGCTCGGGCGGGTCGACGAAGTCGAGCAGGTCGCCGAGGTAGCGCAGCACCAGGAAGCCGACCACGACCGAGATGACGAGCGCGACCGCGTTGAGCCCGGTGCCCCACCCGGCCATCACCCGGCGGCCGAGCCGCCGCGCCCGCAGGAGGGCGACGATGCCGAGGACGAGGCCGATCAGGGCGCAGACCGCGCCGAGGAGGTTGACGAGCGGGATCGGCGAGAAGCAGAGCGCGACGATGCCCAGGACGAGCGAGGCGACGGCCGTCCCGTTGCCGGGTGGGCGTGGCGCCAGGGGAGGGGGCCCGCCGCCGTAGGAGGGCGGGGGAGGCGGGTAGGACGCCGGGGGCTCACTCACCCCACGGACCCTAACCGCCGATCCCCGCCCGCAAACCGCGTCGTCAGTTGGTGGGCTTGTCCGCCCCGACGACCCACATCGCGAAGAACTGCGAGCCGCCGCCGTAGGCGTGGCCGAGCGCCTTGCGGGCGCCGTCGACCTGGTGCTCGCCGGCCGCGCCCCGCACCTGCAGGGCCGCCTCGCCGAAGCGGAGCATGCCGGAGGCGCCGATGGGGTTGGAGGAGAGCACGCCGCCGGAGCAGTTGACCGGGATCCGGCCGCCCATCGCGGTCTCGCCGGCCTCGGTGAGCTTCCAGCCGTCGCCCTCGGCCGCGAAGCCGAGGTTCTCGAGCCACATCGGCTCGAACCACGAGAACGGCACGTAGATCTCGGCCGCGTCGATCTCGTCGATCGGGCGGGTGATGCCGGCCTGCTTCCACAGCGCGGCCGCGGCGTCGCGGCCGGCCTGCGGGTTGACCTGGTCGCGCTCGGCGGCCGTGGTCGGCTCCGAGCGCATCACGGTGCCGTGGATCCACGCCGGGTTCGGCGAGGACGCGGCGACGTCCTCGGCCGCGATGACGAGCGCGCAGGCACCGTCGGAGGAGGGGCAGGTCTCCTCGTATCGGATCGGGTCCCAGAGCATCTGGGAGGCGAGGACCTGGTCGACGGTCTTCTCCTCGCGCAGGTGCGCATAGGGGTTCTTGAGCGCGTTGGTGCGGTCCTTGGCGGCGACGATCGCGCCGATGTGGGTGGGCGCCTCGGAGCGGCGGATGTAGGAGCGCACGTGCGGGGCGAAGTAGCCGCCCGCACCGGCGTGGACCGGCATCACGAACGGGACGGGCACCGAGAGCGCCCACATCGCGTTGGACTCCGACTGCTTCTCGAACGCGACGGTGAGGACCTTCTTGTGCACGCCCGACTGCACGAGCGAGGCGGCCACGATCGCGGTCGACCCGCCGACGGAGCCGGCCGTGTGCACGCGCAGGAGCGGCTTGCCCGCCGCGCCGAGCGCCTCGGCGAGGTAGAGCTCGGGCATCATCACGCCCTCGAACAGGTCGGGCGCCTTGCCGACGACGATCGCGTCGATCTCGTCGAGGGTCATCCCGGCGTCCTCGAGCGCGCGGTCCATCGCCTCGCGGCACAGGCCGGCCATCGAGACGTCCTCGCGCTTGGCCCGGTGGTGGGTCTGGCCGACGCCGACGACGGCGGCAGGAGTCTTGCCCATCAGTTCGTTCCCTCCATGACGCAGACGAGGTTCTGCTGCAGTGCCGGGCCGCTGGTCGCGTGGGCCAGCACCTTGTCGGCGGTGCCGTCCCAGATCCGGCGGGCGGCCTCGCCGATCCGGATGGCGCCGCCGGTGAACATCGGGTTGCCGGCGAGTGGACCGCCCGACGGGTTGATCCGGACGTCGTCGGCCAGGCCGAGCTCGCGGCGCAGGATGAGCTCCTGGTGGCTGAACGGCGCGTGCAGCTCGGCGATCTCGATGCCGGCGGTGCCGCCTACCGCGGCCCCGGCGCGGTACGCCGACTCCGAGCGGGTCAGGTCGCGGGTACCGAGCTGGAGGCCGTCGGCGAAGTGCGCGAGACCGGTGATCCAGGCCGGGCGGTCGCGGACCTCGCGGGCCTTGTCGCCGGCGGCGAGGACGATCGCGGCCGCGCCGTCGGTCACCGGGGCGGCGTCGTGCTTGCGCAGCGGGTCGGCGAACATCGGTCGGGCGAGCAGGTCGGCGACGGACGAGCCGCCCGCGCGCACGGCGTACTCGTTCTTCTCGGCGTCGGAGAGGGAGCGGTTGACGACCTCGGCCATCGCGGTCTCGTCCCAGGCGCCGGCATCGATGCCGAGCCGGGCCTGGAGCGCGGCGATGGAGACGGTGTCGGGCCACAGGGGAGTGAGCGTGTAGGGGTCCAGCTGCAGTGCGAGGGTACGGCGCAGGACGCCGGCCGAGGCCTTGCCGAAGCCGAACACCAGCGCGGTGTCGACCTCGCCGGTCTGGATCTTGAGCCACGCCTCGTAGAGCGCCCAGGCGGCGTCCATCTCGACGTGGGACTCGTTGACCGGCGGCAGCACGCCGATCGCGTCGATCGCGCTCACGAACGAGAACGAGCGTCCGGCCAGATAGTCCGAGGAGCCGGAGCACCAGAAGCCGATGTCCTTCTTGGTCCACCCGGTCTGCTCGTAGCACTCCGCGAACAGCGGCACCAGGAGCTCGGCGCACTGGGGGGATCCGTCGTAGTCCTGCAGCTGTCGCTGCGCGAACCCGACGACGGCAACGTCACGCATGTCTTGTCCTTCCCGCCGCTCAGAGGTGGTGCTTGTAGGTGTCGAAGTCCGCGTCGGGCTCGTCGGCCGGCGCGAAGTGGCTGATGTTCTCGATCGTGGTGCCCCACTCGTCGCGGGGCTTCCAGACCGCCTTGACCCGCAGGCCCATCCGGATCTCCTCGACGGGGATGTCGAGGATCAGGTGCTGCAGCGCGATGTCCGCGCCGTCGAGCAGGATGTACGCCGACACGTACGGCGGCGCGATCTTCTGGCCCAGGAAGGGCACGTTGACGATGCAGAAGGTCGTCACCGTGCCGGTGTGGGAGAGCTCGATCTCCTCGACGGTCGGCACGCCGTCGGTCGGGCAGGCCGGACGCGGCGGGACGTAGACCTTCTCGCAGGTGGGGCAGCGCTGGCCGACGATCCGGCCCTCCGAGAGACCGCGGAAGAAGGCGGACTCCTCGGGCGAGGCGGCGTAGGTGTAGTCGAGGCTGACCGGCGTGACGATCCCGGTCACGGCGCCCTCGCCGGCGGCCGGGGCGGTCGCGCTCGCGGTGCCGGTGTCGGGCTCGAAGACGAGGTCGGTGATCGCACCGGTGCGCTCCGCGGCCCAGCGGGCGCGGACCTTCATGCCGGTGCTGATCTGGTCGGGGCTCGCGACGTCGACCGCGTGCAGCAGCGGGGCGTCGGCGCCGTCGATGGTGACCAGGGCGAACGCGAACGGGCGGTCGAACGGCTGGCCGGCGACGGGCTCGCTGACCCAGGTCCAGGACGTGACCGTGCCGGTCTCGGGGAGCTCGACGAAGTCGGCCGTCGCCCGGTGGGTCACCGGGTCGAACTCGGGCGGCGGGACGACGACGCGGCCGTCGCTGAGACGGGCGCCGACGAGCTGGCCGTCGCGGAGACCGGTGAGGAAGCGGCCGATCACCGGGCCGACCGATCGCGTGTAGTCGAAGGACACCGTCACCGGTGCCGAGAGGGTGCGACTCATGAGCCAAAGTGAAACATGTTCTGCCCAAAAGTGAAACATGTTCTAGAAATGGATCGGGCTCATCCGCCATGATGCGACCCATGAAACTGGGACTGCAGCTGGGGTACTGGTCGGCGCAGCCGCCGCAGGGTGTCGGCGAGCTCGTCGCGGCCGCGGAGGACGCCGGGTTCGACGCGATCTTCACCGCCGAGGCTTGGGGGAGCGACGCGTTCACGCCCCTGGCCTGGTGGGGCCGGGAGACCTCCCGGGTGCGCCTGGGCACCTCGATCGTGCAGATGTCGGGCCGGACGCCGGCCTCGATCGCGATGCACGCGCTCACCCTCGACCACCTCACCGGTGGCCGGGTCATCCTCGGCATGGGCGTCAGCGGTCCCCAGGTCGTCGAGGGCTGGTACGGCGTACCGTTCTCCAAGCCGCTCGCCCGGACCCGCGAGGTCGTCTCGATCATCCGCCAGGTGCTGGCCCGCGAGGCGCCGGTGACCAACGACGGCCCGCACCACCCGCTGCCCTACCACGGCCCCGGCGCGGTCGGCCTCGGCAAGCCGCTCAAGCCGATCGTGCACCCGCTGCGCGCCGACCTGCCGATCTGGCTCGGCGCCGAGGGCCCCAAGAACGTCGCGCAGACCGCCGAGATCGCCGACGGCTGGATCCCGATCTTCTACACGCCCAAGAGCGCGGGGATGTACCAGCCGTGGCTCGACGAGGGCTTCGCGCGGCCGGGCGCTCGTCGTACCCGGGCGGACTTCGAGATCGCCGCCACCTGCCACCTCCAGGTGGTCGAGAACGCCGAGCAGAAGCAGCTGGTGATCGACGGCATGAAGCCGTTCGTCTCGCTCTACATGGGCGGCATGGGCGCCAAGGAGCAGAACTTCCACCACCAGGTCTTCACCCGGATGGGCTACGGCGAGCTCGCCGACGAGGTGCAGTCGCTCTACCTGTCGGGCGAGAAGGACAAGGCGACCGCGCTCATCCCCGACGAGCTCGTCGACGACATGCACGTCATCGGCACGCCCGGCGAGGTCAAGGAGCGCGTCGCGCAGTGGGAGGAGACCGGCGTGACCACGCTGCTGCTCTCGTGCCGCAGCGCCGACGAGATCCGCCAGGTGGCCGAGCTGCTCGCCTGACGATGTTCACCTGAGGGCCTGGTCGCTGTCGGAGGTCCGGGCTACCGTCTCAGGGCATGAGGCGTGAGCCGCACGAGAACGTCGCCACGGTGCTGGTCGATCCCGCGCTGCTGCGCGACCTCGAGCTGGCGCTGATGGAGCTCGACCTGTGGGTCTGGCCGGTCCACACCGCTCCGGTGTGCGCCGACGGGCCGCGCACCGCCTTCCAGGTACGCCGGCGCCTCGTCGAGGCCCAGCGCGGCCGGTGGGACTGCGCGGCCGGCTGGACGCCGGTGTGGATCAGCTTCGGCGAGCGCTGGGTGCGCGGCGACGACCCGCTGCCCTGGGCGGCGCACCGGGCGCTGTGGGACGTCCTCGACGCCCATGCCGACCAGGTGCGCTTCCACCGGCGGCTGGGCGGCGTGCGGCCGCTGATCGCGCCGGTCGAGCGCCGGGCCGGGTGAGCCCGCGCGCGGCTACTCCGACTCGAGCGGGTACTCCCGCGAGGCGAACGCCTGCTTGACCGTGGCGCGCTTGGCCTCGACGGGCTTGTCGAAGAGCCGGCGCCCGTCGGTGCCCTCGATGACGACCTTCTTGCCCTCGAAGTGGATGCCGATGATCGCCTCGCGGGCGAGCCGGCGGCGGTCCTGGTCGTGGACGACGACGATCGCGTCGTCGTGGACCTCCAGGCGCCACTCGTCCACGAGCACCAGGAAGGCGACGACCAGGCCGGCGAGCAGGCCGATCGCGGGGCGCGCGACCCAGGCCCACGGCTGGTCGAAGTCGCCGACCCAGCGCAGGATGTCCTTGAACGGCACGAACGGCACGTCGGCGAGCCAGCGGGCGAGCAGCGGACCGACCGTGAGCACGAGGACCCCGCCGACGGCGAAGATGATGTAGGTCCAGACCTTGTCCTCGCGGGTGGAGCCGAGCTCGTCGTACTGCATGGTGTCGAGGCTAGGGTCCGGCGCCCGTGAGGGGCATCGGTCGGAGGTAGGGAGATCCCCGACCAAGGTAGGGGTCCTTGCCTGCGGAATAGAACACGTTCTAGTCTGCCGGGGTGACCGACACGCTCCGCACCCCTGCCCACAACGGCCACCTCATGGTCGCGGCCCTCAAGCGGCACGCGAACCGCCCGATCGTGCACCTCGGCGACGTGACGCTGACCGGCCGCGAGACGGCGGAGCGGATCTCGCAGTACATCCAGGCCTTCGAGTCCCTCGGCGCCGGACGCGGTACGCCGGGCGCGCTGCTCGCCCTCAACCGGCCCGAGGTGCTCTTCATCCTCGGTGCGGGCCAGACGCAGGGCTTCCAGCGGACCTCGCTGCACCCGCTCGGCTCGGCCGACGACCACGCCTACGTCATCAACGACGCGGGGATCACCACGCTCGTCATCGACCCCTACTTCGCCGACCGGGCGGTCGAGCTGCTCGGGAAGTGCCCCGGGCTCAAGCAGGTCCTCACCATCGGCCCCGTCCCGGACGCGCTCGCCGACGTCGGCACCGACCTCACCGCGGTCGCGGCGACCTTCGAGGCCCAGCCGCTGACCGCGGCCGTGCTGGAGCCCGAGCACATCACCTCGATCACCTACACCGGCGGCACGACCGGCAAGCCCAAGGGCGTGATCGGCAACGTGCGCGCGTTCTCGACGATGGCGCAGATCCAGATGGCGGAGTGGGAGTGGCCGGCCGAGCCGCGCTTCCTCATGTGCACGCCGCTCTCGCACGCCGGCGCGGCGTTCTTCGTCCCGGTCGTGCTGCAGGGCGGCACGCTCTTCGTGTCCGCGCGCTTCGACCCGGCCGAGGTGCTCCGCACGATCGAGGAGAAGCGGATCAACTCGCTGATGCTCGTGCCGACCATGCTCTACGCGCTCATGGACCACCCCGACTCGCGCACCCGCGACCTGTCGTCGCTCGAGACCGTCTACTACGGCGCGTCCGCGATCAACCCGGTCCGGCTCAAGGAGGCCATCGAGCGGTTCGGGCCGATCTTCGCGCAGTACTACGGCCAGTCCGAGGCCCCGATGGTGATCAGCTACTTCCCCAAGGGCGACCACGTCGACGCCTCCGGTACGCCGATCGAGGCGCGGCTGACCTCGTGCGGGCGCCCGTCGGCGTACCTGCGCGCGGCCCTGCTCGACGAGGCCGGCAACCCGGTCCCGCAGGGCGAGCCCGGCGAGATCTGCGTGGCGGGACCGCTGCTGTCGGGCGGCTACTGGCAGCTGCCGGAGGCCACGGCCGAGACCTTCCGCGACGGCTGGATGCACACCGGCGACGTGGCGCGCGAGGATGAGGACGGCTTCTGGTACATCGTCGACCGCACCAAGGACATGATCGTCACGGGCGGGTTCAACGTCTTCCCGCGGGAGGTCGAGGACGTCATCGCCGAGCACCCCGCGATCGCGCAGGTCGGTGTGATCGGGACGCCGCACGAGAAGTTCGGCGAGGCGGTCACCGCGGTCGTCGTGCTGCGCGAGGGGCACGAGCTCACCGACGAGGTCGTCGCCGAGATCAAGGACGCGGTCAAGGAGCGCAAGGGCTCGGTGCAGAGCCCGAAGGACGTCATCGCGGTCGACGCGCTGCCGCTGACCGCGCTGGGCAAGCCGGACAAGAAGGCGCTGCGGGCGCGGTTCTGGACGGGGGAGCGCGCCGTCGGCTGACCTCAGCCGCGCGGCAGCGTGGTGATCACGTCGAAGTCGCAGCCGGCCGCGGCGGCCAGGTAGACCGGCTGGTCGGCGTGCGCCGAGCGCAGCGCGAGGCTGCCGCGCGGGCCGTCGTACCGGGTGGGGTGGGCGCAGGACAGCAGGTCCTCGACCACCGAGGAGCCCGCGCCGTTGACGAGCGACTCGAGCAGGAGCAGGCCCTCCATGCACGACTCGCCCATCGCGGACGGCGGGCACGCGCCGGGTCCGAACGCGCCGAAGTAGCGGCTGCCGAAGTCCATCGCGGCGTCGGTCACCAGCGAGCCGAAGAAGCCGGAGGCCGCGAAGAGGTTGGCTGTCGCGTCGGGTCCGGAGGCGAGCAGCATGCTCTCGTCCATCAACGGGGAGAACCGGACCACGCCGGTGGGCAGCCCGGCCGCGGCGAACTGCCGGTTGAAGTGCACGGCGTCCTGGCCGAGCTGGAGCTGGATCACCCCCGTCGCGCCGGAGGCCTCGATCCGGGTGAGCACGTCGTCGTACTGCTCGGTGCCGACGGGACGGTAGGCCTCGCCGCAGATCTCCAGGTCCAGCCGGCGGGCATAGGCCCGGCACGCCTCGGCGGTCCGGCGCGGCCAGACGTACTCGCTGCCGACGATGAACCAGCGGCGCAGCGCGAGCTCGTCGCGCATCCAGCGCAGCGCCGGCAGCACTTGCTGGGGCGGCGTCTCGCCGGTGAGCCACAGCCCGTCGGTGTGCTCACCGCCCTCGTAGAGCGCGGTGTAGACGTAGGGGACCCGGCGGTCGAGGCGCTGCGCCACCGCCCGTCGTACGTCGGAGCGGTGCCAGCCGACGACCGCCTGGATGCGGTCGGAGGCGACGAGGCCGGCCACCGCGTCCGCCGCCCCGGGCGCCGCGACCGAGGCGTCGATCGCCTCGATCCGGACCTGGCGCCCGAGGATTCCGCCGCGGGCGTTGACGTCGTCGACTGCGAGCCGGGCCGAGGTCAGGCAGGAGGGGCCGAACAGCCCGGCCGGACCGGACTGCGGGTAGAGCAGGCCGACGACGTAGTCGTCCGTCGTGGCTGGCATCGGCACTCCTGGGGGAACGGGACCTTCGCTGCTCGGGACACTAGCGCCGACGTCCAGGACGCGGAACCGGGCGACGGGGTCGGTTAGCGTGGTCCCATGCCCAGGGGACAGGTGACGACGACCGGACCGGACGCGCGCGTCGCGGCGGCTGCCGTCGTCGCGGCCGACGACCTGGTCGTGGCCCGCCTGCTCCCGGTGCTCGACGAGCACGGGATCGGGCTCGACGTCTACCGGGCGCTGCGCCGGCTCTCCGACGCGCCCGACGGCCTCACCGTCGGCGAGCTCGGCCGGCTGATCTCGTCGACGCCGCCCGCGACCACGCGCGTCGTCGACCGCCTGGTCACCGAGGGCCTGGCCTACCGCCGCGCCGACGCCACCGACCGGCGCCGGGTCCTGGTCGTCGCCTCCGACGCGGGGCGCGACCTGTGGCGCGCGCTCGTCGCCGACCTCGACGCCTGAGCCACCTCCGCGAGGGTCGTTGACGGGTCCGTCTGGGCGCTTTATGGTTCCGATCTGCAATAGTTCCAGATCGGTACGATTATCCGGAGGTGCCCGGTGTCCAATGTGGGACTGCTGTTCGTCGGAGCGGTGCTGTTCGTCAACGGCCTCGGGCTGCTCGGGCTCGTCACCGCCCGCGGCGGCGCGCCGCTCAACCTGTTCGTCGGCACGCTCCAGGTGGTGCTGCCGACCGTCGCGCTGATCCAGGCGCCCGACCTCGCCACGGCGGCCGCGTGGGCGCCGATCTACCTGTTCGGCTTCACCTACCTCTACGTCGGCATCAACGCGCTGGCCGGGCTGGACGGCTCCGGCCTGGGCTGGTTCTCGCTGTTCGTCGCGGTGATGGCGGTGGCCCAAGCGGTGCTCTCGATCGAGGACGACCTCGCGTTCACCGCGATCTGGCTGACCTGGGCCGTCATGTGGCTGCTGTTCTTCCTGGTCCTGGCGCTCGGTCGTGACGAGCTGACCCGCTTCGCCGGGTGGGTGCTCGTCCTCGGGAGCCACCTGACCTGCACGGTCCCGGCCCTGCTCGGCCTCCACGACAACTGGCCCACGTCGACCGGCTTCGGCGTGCTCGCCCTGGTCCTCGCCGTCGTCGTGGTGGGGCTGGCCGGCGTGCTGGGCCGTACGGCGCCCGCGGCCGCGCCCACCCCCACTCCCGCCGCCTGAGAGGAAGCCATGCCGCTCTACGCCTTCCGGTGCCCCGAGGGCACCGAGTTCGACCGGACCTACCCGATGAGCGAGGTCCCCGCGGCCGTGGACTGCCCGGAGTGCGGCGGTGCCGCCCGGCGCCGGATGAGCGCGCCGCGCCTCTCGGTCGCCGGCAGCACGGCGTACCGGCTGATGGACGCCACGGCGGCCACCGCCCACGAGCCCCCGGTCGTCACCTCGCTGCCCGGCAGCGGCGGTGGTGGCGGTGGCGGCGCCCGCATCACCCGCAACCCGCTGCACCAGAAGCTGCCGCGCCCCTGACCCTTCCGTCCCAGCAGTCCCGAGCAGTCCCGAGCAGTCCCGCCACCCCATCACCCGAGGAGCACGCCCCATGCCTGAAGTGATCTTCCCCCTCGACAGCAGCAAGAAGTTCGAGGACCAGCAGAAGCTCGGCCACAACCGGTGGCACCCCGAGATCCCGCCGGTCGCGACGGTCAAGCCCGGCGACTCGTTCCGGGTCGACTGCCGCGAGTGGTTCGACGGCGCGATCGTCAACGACGACTCGGCCGAGGACATCCTCAACGCCCCGCTGCTGACCGTGCACAAGCTCTCCGGCCCGTTCGCGGTCGAGGGCGCCCGTCCCGGCGACCTGCTCGTGGTCGACATCCTCGACGTCGGGCCGATCCCGCAGGAGGACTCCGGTCCGCTCGCCGGCCAGGGCTGGGGCTACACCGGCATCTTCGCCCGCAACAACGGCGGCGGCTTCCTCACCGACCAGTTCCCCGACGCCTACAAGGCGATCTGGGACTTCAACGGCCAGGTCGCGACCAGCCGGCACGTGCCGCACGTCAGCTTCGAGGGCCTGATCCACCCGGGCCTCATGGGCACCGCCCCGTCCGCCGAGCTCCTCGCCACCTGGAACCGCCGCGAGGGCGCCCTCATCGCCACCGACCCGCACCGGGTCCCGCCGCTGGCCCTCCCGCCCGAGGGTGAGCACGCCGTGCTCGGCGGCCTGGCTCGCGACCAGTGGGGCCGGGTCGGCGCCGAGGCCGCGCGTACCGCGCCCGCCCGCGAGAACGGTGGCAACCAGGACATCAAGAACCTGTCCAAGGGCACCCGGATCTTCTACCCGGTCTTCGTCGACGGCGCGAACCTCTCGGTCGGCGACCTGCACTTCTCGCAGGGCGACGGCGAGATCACGTTCTGCGGCGCCATCGAGATGGGCGGCTTCATCGACCTGCGCGTGGACATCATCAAGGGCGGCATGGAGACCTACGGCGTGAGCGAGAACGCCATCTTCATGCCCGGCCGGGTGGACCCGCGCTTCAGCGAGTGGATCGCGTTCTCCGGCACGTCGGTCACCCTGGACGGCGAGCAGCGCTACCTCGACTCGCACCTGTCGTACCAGCGCGCCTGCCTGCACGCGATCGACTACCTCACCAAGTTCGGCTACGCGCCCGAGCAGGCCTACCTGCTGCTCGGTGCCGCGCCGATCGAGGGCCGGCTCTCGGGCGTCGTCGACATCCCGAACTCGTGCTCGACGGTCTACATCCCCACGTCGATCTTCGACTTCGACGTCCGGCCCTCGGCCTCCGGTCCCTTCCAGGTCGACCCCGGCATCGGGGCGCCGCGGGCCGAGAACCGCTAGCGCGGGGCCTCGCCCCGCAGCCGGTCCCAGACCAGGTCCGGGATCCGGTCGAGCAGGGCGTCCATCACCTGGAGCTTGCCGTCCACCTCGGCGGGCGCGTGCGCGCCCGGGCGGATCACCAGCAGCGAGTCGCCGGTGATCCGCCACGACAGGCCCGGGTGGTGGCGCATCACGTCGCGCACGTCCGAGAGCAGCACGTCGGCCGCGAACTCCGGCGCGGGTGAGTGGATCGTGAACGCCGCGTCGAACGCCGGGTCGCCGATGAGGATGTCGCGCCCGGTCAGCGAGTCGGCCCAGCGGCGCAGGGTCGTCGTCGGGCCGACCGCGAGGTCGGGGGCGCGGACGCCGAGGTTGAGCGCGACGACCGAGTAGGTGTGCCGGCTGGAGTCCTCACCCGTCCCGGTCGTGAACGTGTAGTCGAACGCGGTGAACGGGCGGCCGTCGTACTGGCCGATGAGGACGTTGCCCGCGTGCCGGCCGTGCCCGCGGCCGAACGGCGCGCCCTGGAACCGGTCGACCAGCGCCGGGTCGACGGGCCGGTACTCCCACTCGCGGTCGTGCGCGAAGGCGGCGAGCCCCTGGCGCCGCTCGGCCGCACGCTTCGAGCCGACCACGATCGCCACGACGAGCAACGCGAACACCGCGACGAAGATGAGTCCGATGAGTCCGAAGAGCACGAGGGCGACGGCGTCCATGGCGCCATCCTGCCCCGGTGGCGCCCTGGATAACGTGGGCCCCATGCCGGATCTCGTCGTCGGGTTCGACCTCGACATGACCCTCATCGACACCGCACCCGGGTTCCGGGACGTGCTGCGCGCGCTCGGTGCCGAGCTCGACGTGGAGTTCCCCGTCGAGGAGATGACCCGCCGGCTCGGCCCGCCGCTCGACCTGCTGCTCGAGCCCTACCTGCCGGCGGAGCGGATCCCGGCCGCGGGGGACCGGTTCCGGGCGCTCTACCCGGAGCACGCGATCACCAGCGTTCCGGTGCTGCCGGGGGCGCACGAGGCCCTGGCTGCCGTACGGCGTCGGGGCGGGCGGATCGTCGTGGTCACCGGCAAGTACGCCCCCAACGCCCGCCTCCACCTCGACCACACCGGTCTCGACGTCGACGTGCTCGAGGGCTGGGTCTGGGGCGTCGGCAAGGCCGACGTGCTGCGCCGCGAGGCCGCGTCGGTCTATGTCGGCGACCACGTCCACGACGTCGAGGGCGCGCTCGCCGCCGGCGTCACCAGTGTCTCGGTGCTCACCGGCGGCTGCACCGCCGAGGAGCTCCGCGACGCCGGGACGCACGTCGTCCTCGACGGCCTGGCCGCGTTCCCCGACTGGCTCGACGAGCACCTCGACGGCGGCCTCGGCGCAGCGGCCGTCAGCGGCCCTTGAACTGAGGGGCGCGCTTCTCCAGGAACGCCCGCGGGCCCTCCTTGGCGTCGTCGGAGGAGAACACCGCGGCGCCGACCTTGGCGTCGTCGGCCCAGCACTCCTCCTCGTGCTTGCCCTCGGAGTCGCGCATCGTCTTGAGGATCGCCTGCACGGCGAGCGGGCCGTTGGCGGCGATCATGTCGGCGAGCTCGTGCGCCTTGGCGAGCGCCTGGCCGTCGGGGACCACGTGCCCGATCAGGCCGAGCTCCTTGGCCTCGGGGGCCTTGAGCGTGCGCCCGGTCAGGAGCAGCTCGGCGGCCACCGTGTAGGGGATCTGGCGGGGGAGCCGGACCGCGGAGCCGCCCATCGGGTACAGCGACCAGCGTGCCTCGGCGACCCCGAACTTGGCGGACTCTCCGGCGACCCGGATGTCGGTGCCCTGGAGGATCTCGGTGCCGCCGGCGATGGCCGGGCCCTCGACCGCGGCGATGAGCGGCTTGGTCAGCCGGAAGCCCTTGAGCAGGCCCTTGATCACGGTCGGGTCGTACTCGCCGGACTCGAAGCTCTCCGACGGCGGCTTCTCGTCGGCGGCCTTGAGGTCCATGCCGGCGCAGAAGTAGCCGCCCGCGCCGGTCAGGATGCAGACCCGGATCTCCGGGTCCTCGTTGACCCGGTCCCAGGCCTCCTCCATGATCCGGAGCATCGGCCCGGACAGCGCGTTGCGGCGCTCGGGACGGTTCATGGTGACGACCAGCTTGTGGCCGTCCTGCTCGACGAGGCAATCGCTCATGTGAACAACGCTAGCGAAAAAGTGAAACGTGTTCTAGTGTCGGCCTCGTGGCCCTGAACATCGCCGACCTCTTCGAACACGCCGTCGACGCCGTCCCGGACAAGCCTGCCGTCCAGGTGGGGGACCGCGTCATCTCCTTCGCCGAGCTGGAGGCGGAGTCCAACAAGCTCGCCCACTACCTGCAGGCGCAGGGGATCGGCACCGGCGACCACATCGGTCTCTACGCCAAGAACAGCATCGAGCACGTCATCGCGCTCATCGCGATCCTCAAGGTGCGCGCGGTCGCGATCAACGTGAACTACCGCTACGTCGCCGGCGAGCTGGAGTACCTCTTCGACAACGCCGACCTGGCCGGCCTCGTCCACGACCGGGTGTACGCCGACCTGGTGGCCGAGGTGGTGCCGAAGGTCGCGCCGATGAAGGCGATCATCGCCGTCCCGAACTCGCTCGAGCCCGACGACGCCAGCGACCTGTCCGCCTTCGGCGGGATCACGCTGGAGGAGGCGGTCGCCGGCCAGTCCGACGCGCGCGACTTCGGCGAGCGCAGCCCCGACGACATCCACATCATCTACACCGGCGGCACCACCGGCTTCCCCAAGGGCGTCATGTGGCGCCACGAGGACTTCTGGCGCGTGCTCGGCGGCGGCATCGACTTCATGACGTCGGAGCCGCTCGAGGAGTACGACCAGTCCAAGAAGGCCCTCCAGGACAGCCTGGTCACGCTGCCGCTCAGCCCGCTCATGCACGGTGGCGCCCAGGCGTCGCTGCTCATGCACCTGTTCGCCGGCCAGGTCACCATCCTGGAGCCGAAGTTCGACCCGGTCCGCACCTGGGAGCTCGTCGACCAGCACGGCGTCCAGATGCTGTTCATGACCGGCGACGCGATGGCGGTGCCGCTCATCGACGCCTACGAGGCCGGCGGGTACGACGGCCAGACGCTCTTCGCGATCGCCTCCAGCGCCGCGATCTTCTCCAAGTCGGTCAAGGAGCGCTGGATGAAGGCGTTCCCCAACGCCGTCTTCACCGACTCCGTCGGCTCCTCCGAGACCGGCTTCCAGGGCACCGGCCTGCAGGACGCCAGCGCGCTCTCGACCGACGGCCCGGTCATCTCGCTGCCGCCCACCACGGTGATCCTCGGCGACGACGACCGCCCGCTCGACCCGGCCACCGACGTCGGCAAGATCGGCCGCACCGCCCGCTCGGGCAACGTGCCGGTCGGCTACTACAAGGACCCCGAGAAGTCGGCCAAGACCTTCGTCGAGATCGACGGCGTCCGCTACTCGATCCCCGGCGACAACGCCCGGATCGAGGAGGGCAACCGGATCACGCTGCTCGGCCGCGGCTCCAACTGCATCAACACCGGCGGCGAGAAGGTCTACCCCGAGGAGGTCGAGCAGGCGATCAAGGCCCACCCCGGCGTCTACGACGTCCTCGTGGTCGGCCTGCCCGACGAGAAGTACGGCCAGACCGTGGCCGCCGTCGTCGAGCCCCGCCCCGACGCCACCGTCGAGCTCGACGAGCTGCGGACCTTCCTGCGCGCCCACCTGTCCGGCTACAAGCTGCCGCGCGCGCTGACGATCGTCCCCGAGATCCCGCGCAACGCCACCGGCAAGGCGCAGTACCCCCGGGCCAAGGAGCTCGCGCTCGCGTCCCGGACCGACGACAGCACCGACGACCGCACCGACTCCGTGGAGGCGAACGCCTGATGCACACCGCGCTCTGCGATGCCTTCGGCATCGAGTACCCGATCTTCGCCTTCACCCCCTCCGAGCACGTCGCGGCCGCGGTCTCGCGCGCCGGCGGCCTCGGCGTCCTGGGCTGCGTCCGGTTCAACGACACCGACGAGCTCGACCGGGTGCTGACCTGGATGGACGAGAACACCGACGGCAAGCCCTACGGCGTCGACGTCGTGATGCCGATGAAGATCCCCACCGAGGGGACGTCGGCCGACCTGTCGACGTACATCCCGGAGGAGCACCGCAAGTTCGTCGACGAGACGCTCCTCAAGCTCGGCGTCCCGCCGCTGCCCGAGGGAGAGGGCCGCGAGGGCGTCCTCGGCTGGCTGCACTCGGTGGCCCGCTCGCACGTCGACGTCGCCCTCCAGCACCGCCCCGTCCTCATCGCCAACGCGCTCGGCTCGCCGCCGGTCGACGTCATCGAGCAGTGCCACGAGGCCGGCCTCAAGGTCGCCGCGCTCGCCGGCGCCCCCAAGCACGCGCTGAGCCACGTCGCCAACGGCGTCGACATCATCATCGCCCAGGGCTACGAGGCCGGCGGCCACACCGGCGAGATCGCCAGCATGGTGCTCACCCCGGACATCGTCGACGCCGTCGGGCCCGACGTACCGGTGCTCGGTGCGGGGGGCATCGGCTCGGGCCGCCAGATCGCCGCCTCGCTCGCGCTCGGCGCCCAGGGCGTGTGGACCGGCTCGATCTGGCTCGGCACCGAGGAGTACCGGAACCTGGCCGGCAACAAGGGCTGGGAGACCGCCTTCCTGCGCGCCACCTCGTCCGACACCGTCCGCACCCGGATCTACACCGGCAAGCCCGCCCGCCTGCTCAAGACCAAGTGGACCGAGGCCTGGAGCGAGGACGGCGCCCCGGCCCCGCTCCCGATGCCCCTGCAGAACCTCCTCGTCGCCGACGCCCACAACCGGATCAACTCCTCCGGCGACCCGGACGTCATCTCGATGCCGATCGGCCAGATCGTCGGGCGGATGAACGAGGTCCGGCCGGTCGCCGAGGTGGTCGCCGACCTGGTGGCCGAGTTCGAGGCGACGACCAAGAAGCTGGGTGGCATCGCGGGGATCTGAGCGCGCTCGGGTGGCCGAGCACCCCCACGTCCTAGGCTGACGTCATGACGCGCAACGTCCTGATCGCCGGTGCCGGTCCCGGGGTGAGCGGCTCCCTCGCCCGCCTGTACGCCGCCGACGGCGGCCAGGTGGCCCTGCTCGGTGCCGAGGAGCAGGTGCTCGCCGCCCTGCGCGCCGACGTCGAGGCGGCCGGCGCCGAGGCGCTGACCGCGGTCGTCGACCTCACCGACGACGCGGCGACGCGTGCTGCGGTGACCCGGCTGGCCGAGCAGGTGGGGCACCTGGACGTCGTCCACTTCAACCCGTCGGCCTACCGCGAGAAGGACCCGCTCAGCCTCACCCCCGACGAGCTCCTGGACGACGTCCGGCTCGGGGTCGGCGCCCTGCTCACCGTCGTCCAGGCGGCGCGGCCCTTCATGGGCCCCGGTGGCCGGGTGAGCGCGACCGGCAGCATGGCCGCGGACACCCCGTGGCACGGGGCGGCGTCGCTGGGGGTGCAGAAGGCGGGCCTGCAGAACCTCGTCCGCAGCCTCGACCGGACGCTCGCCGGCGACGGCATCCGCGCCGTGTCGGTGACGGTGCGCGGGCTGCTGGCCAAGGAGGGGCCGTTCGCGCCGGACAACGTGGCGGCGGCGCTGCGGGCGGCGATCGACCAGGACGAGGACTCCTGGCAGGCCGAGGTGCCCTACTCCGGCTGAGGTCGCTGCGGGTCGAGCGACTCGGCGCTCAGAACGCGGAGACGTTCGCCGGCGCGCGCTGCGGCCGGCTCAGCGTCCGTACGACGGCCGCCTGGCCGTGCCGGCGAAGGGCGATGGCGCCGAGGAGGCCGAGGACGTCGGTGACGAGGTCCTCGGGGAACTCAGGCGTGGCGAGACCGACGCTGCTGGCGAGGTCGTCGGCGTGGACCACGATCTCCATCGCCCGGGTCACCAGGAAGTCGCCGGTCGTGAGCGACCATCCCTGCCAGGGGATCCGGACCTGGTCCGGGATCCGGGTGTGGTGCTCGTGCAGGACGGCGGGGAGCCGCTCGAGCGCGGCGGCACCGTGTGCGACGACGTCGTCAGGACCGGCAGCGGCGGCGGCATCGGCGCCCTCGCGCACGGACACGTTCGCCTCGTCGTCGGGACCTGCCTCGACCCAGGCCGCGCGGGCGTAGTGCTCCAGCAGCGGGATCGGCGGCTCTGCGACCGGCTCCAGCGAGAGCAAGCGCACGGTGTGACCGGCCTGCTGGACGAGGTGGTGGGCGAGGCCGCCGACGGTCATGCCGGCGCACGAGCTCTCTAGCGACCAGGCGGCCTTGACCTCCGTGGTGCGCGCGAGGTCCAGGGCGATCCGGGCGGCGTCGACGAAGGAGGCGTGGTCCATGCCAGCAGGCTAGCCACGGTCCCGTGCCGGGCCGTCGATGGTCGACGCGACCACCGCGACCGTGCCAGGGTGGCCCGACGCGGAATCGACATGGGGGTCGGATGATGGCGGACCGGACGACCGGACGACGGCTGGTGCCGGCGCTCGCGGTGGCAGCGGCACTGGTGATCAGCGCGGTGCTCACCGCAGGGACCTCGCAGGCGGACCTGTCGCTCGCGGGGGTGCCGCGCGCGACGTGCGCGCCGGGTGACCTGCCCGAGACGTCGATCCAGGGCCGGGTGCCGGCCGCGGACTACCGCTCGGGCCGGGCGGCGCAGGGCTACCGGTGCAACACCACGGAGGTCGGTCACCACGGCCGGCGCTCGTTCCTGGGGTCGGGCGGCTTCAAGGTCCAGCGCTACACCGACGTCACCGGCCGGACCTGCGCCTACTACGACTCGGCCCTGATGGTCGGGCTCAACGTGCCGGGCCTGCTCACCGGTGGCGCCGGCCTCGGCGTCGTCGTGCTCGACATGACGGACCCGGCCAAGCCGGTCAAGACGGCCAACCTGATCACGCCCGCGATGCTCCAGCCGCACGAGTCGCTCCTGGTCAACCAGGGGCGGGGGCTGCTCGCCGCGGTGATGGGCACCCTGGGCACCGCGCCCGGTGTCCTCGACGTCTACGACGTCAGCCGGGACTGCCGCCGGCCGCGCCTGATGTCGACGACCCTGTCCGGGGTGATGGGGCACGAGAGCGGGTTCGCTCCCGACGGCAAGACGTTCTGGACCGCGGGGGCCGCGGGGTTCACGCTCACGGCGGTCGACCTGACCGAGCCGCGCCGCCCGCGGATCGTCCACACCAAGACGGGCGTCGTCTACCACGGGCTCCGGCTCTCCGGCGACGGCCGCACCATGTACGTCGCCAACATCGGCAGCCCGAGCGGGCGCAACGCCTCGATCATCGACGGCGCCGGGCTCGACATCCTCGACGTGTCGGACGTCCAGGACCGGCGGCCCCGGCCGCAGATCCGCACCCTCTCGCGGCTCACCTGGGACGAGGGATCGATCCCGCAGGTCGCCGAGCCGTTCACCCGCGACGGGCGCCAGTACGTCTTCGAGGTCGACGAGTTCAGCGACCTGTTCGGCGACCTGCGCCGGATCAACTCGCCCCGCAGCCCCGTCGGCGCGGCGCGGATCATCGACGTGACCGACCCGCGGGCGCCGTACGTCGTGTCCAACGTGCGGCTCGAGGTGCACGACCCGGCCGTCCGGAGCAAGGTGATGGACGATCCCGGCGGTCGCACGATCGTGCGCAGCTACACCGGCCACTACTGCTCCCTGCCGACCCGCGCCGAGCCGCGCATCGCGGCCTGCTCGATGATCGGCTCCGGTCTGCGGCTGTTCGACATCTCCGACCTCGCCCGGCCCCGCGAGGTCGGCTACTTCAACCGGCCCGGCCCCGACGGCGGCGCCGCGATGTCGCAGCCCGCGTGGGACGTCGCCCGCCGCCAGGTCTGGTACACCGACACCGACGAGGGCTTCTTCACCGTCGGCCTGCGCGGTCCGGCGGCGGCCCTGCTGGACGAGCGCTGAGGAGCGACGTGGACCTGCGGATCACCTCCGAGCAGCACCTCGACGAGGGTCTCCTGGAGCGCCGGTTCACCCTGGGGGACGTGCCCGGCATCCTGTGGACCCCGGCCGCGCCGGGTCCGCTCGTGCTCCTGGGGCACCCGGGCGGCGTCGAGGCGATGTACCCGCGCCTGCTGGGCCGGGCCCAGGCACTCGCCCGGATCGGCGCCGCCGCGGCGACGCTCGAACTCCCCGGCAGCGGTGAGCGGCCCCGGCTGTCGGTCGTGGACGGCGCCCGTGCCGACCTCCGCACCGCCCTCGCCGCGGGCGAGCCCGTTCCCACCGACGTCATCGACCGGCTGATCCTGCCGCTCGTCGACCAGGCGGTCCCCGAGCTGCGCGCGGCCATCGACGCGCTCCTCGCGCTGCCCGGGATCACCGGACCGGTCGCCTGCGCCGGTGGCGTGATCTCGATCGGCGTGCGCCTCGCCCGGGTGGAGCCGCGCCTGGTCGCCGCGGGACTCTTCGCCGGCAGCTTCGTGCCTGCGGCGATCCTGGACGAGGCCCGCGAGGTGACGATCCCGCTGCACGTGCTGCTCCAGTGGGACGACCAGGGCAACGACCGGCAGGCGGCACTCGACCTGTTCGACGCCTTCGGCTCCTCGGAGAAGACGCTGCTGGCCAACCTGGGCGGGCACACCGGCGTCCCGGCGCACGCCGGCGACGACGCGACGCGCTTCTTCGCACGCCACCTCGGCCTCGCCCGCTAGGGCGTGTCTCCCCAGCCCGCGCCTGCTGCGCGGCGCTTGCGACTCGATCTGGCGGCGTTCTCGCCGACTCGACGGGTATCCGGCCCGCCTTCGCGACTCGGCCTTGCCAGATCGGCCGCAAACGCCGCTCGCGACGGCGCGGACTGGGGAGACACGCCCTAGGCGTACGACGTCCCGCGCTCCTCGCGCACCCACACTCCGTCGCCCGCCACCGGTACGCCGTCGGCCGCCAGGGTCCGCTTGAGCACCTTGTTGGTCGCGGTCCGGGGGAGCGCGTCGACGACCCGCACGTAGCGCGGCCACGCCTTGCCCGACAGGTCGGCCTGGGCGGCCAGGAACTCCTCGAAGGCGCCCGGTGCCAGCGCGGAGCGCAAGATCAGCGCGCACGCGACCTGGTCGCCCACCTTGGCGTCCGGTACGGCGTAGACCGCCGCCTCGCCGATCGCCGGGTGGCGCAGGAGGATCCGCTCGATCGGTGCGGCGGCGAGGTTCTCGCCGTCCACCCGCAGCCACTCGCCGGAGCGGCCGGCGAAGTAGATCCAGCCGTCGGCGTCGCGGTAGGCGAGGTCGCCGGACCAGTACATGCCGCCGCGCATCCGCTCCGCCTCGGCTGCAGCGTCGTTGTAGTAGCCGGCGAAGGCACCCGAGCCGGTCGTGTTGACCAGCTCGCCGATCGCCTCGTCGGCGTTGACGAGGCGTCCCGCGTCGTCGAAGCGGGCGTCGGGGACGACCTCGCCGGTCTCGGGGGAGAGGACCGCCACGCCGGGCAGCGGCATGCCGAGTGCGCCGGCCGGCATCCCGGCGCGGCGCTGGACGATGACGGCGTTCTCGGTCGAGGAGTAGGAGTCGATCACCTCGCAGTCGAAGCGCGTCGCGAAGGCGGCGATGTCCGCCTCGTTGGCCTCGTTGCCGAACACCAGGCGCAACGGGTTGGCGGCGTCGTCGGGGAGCGCCGGCGTGGCCAGGACGTAGGTCAGCGGCTTGCCGACGTAGTTCGCGTACGTCGCCCCGAAGTCGCGGACGTCGGGCAGGAAGCCCCGTGCCGAGAACCCGGCGACCGCGAAGGCAGCGCCGGTGGTCAGCGCCGGCGCCCAGCCCGCCATGACCGCGTTGGAGTGGAACATCGGCATCGACACGTAGTGCACGTCGTCGGCGCTGAGCCCGAGGCGCCCGACGAGGTGGGTGCCGGGCCCGGTGATCTTGTCGTGGGTGACCCGCACGGCCTTGGGCGACCCGCTCGTGCCGCTGGTGAAGATCAGCATGAAGAGCGACGCGGCGGTCGGTGCCGCGTCCGGGAGGGGCACCTCGGCCGGGTCGGCCAGGGCGGCGAGCGCGGGCTCGTCCGAGTCCACGACGACCTGGCAGTCGGCGAGTGCCACGTCGGCGTCGAGCGCGGCTCCCCGCCGGGTCGTGTTGAGGCCCACCAGCACGTGCCCGCCGAGACCCGCCGCGGCCAGGTGCAGCGCGAAGGCGGGTCCGTTGGGCAGCAGGACGCCGACGTGCGGCGGCAGCGCGGGATCCAGCCGCCGCTCGAGCGCGGCCGCGAGGCGGGCCGCCGTGGCGACGTACTGGCGCCAGGAGAGCTCGCGGACCGAACCTGCTTCCCGCCAGCGCAGCGCCGGACGATCGTCGTCAGCGCGGGCGAGAAGCAGGTCCCGGACGGTCATGCGAAGGAGCGGCCGATCGCCAGCGCCTGCTCGGTCGCGCCCCCGAAGAGGAACTCGAACCGCTTGCCGCTGGTGAAGTAGCGGTGCGCCTCGCCGTCGAGGTCGATGCCGACGCCGCCGTGGACGTGCACGGTGGTGTGCGCGATGCGGTGCCCGGCGTCCGCGGCCCAGAGCTTGGCGGTCGCGACCTCGGTCGCGGCCGGCAGACCCTCCTGGAGCCGCCAGATCGCCTGCCACAGCGTCAGCCGCTGGCCCAGGACGTCGATGAAGCCGTCGGCCAGGCGCTGGGAGACCGCCTGGAAGGTGCCGATCGGGCGGCCGAACTGCTCGCGGGTCTTGGCGTACTCCGCGGTCAGGCGCAGCGCGCCCTCGGTCACGCCGAGCTGCTCCGCCGCGGCGAGCGCGACGAGCAGCTGGCCCAGCCGCTCGGCCGTGTCGGCGCCGCCGACGAGGGTGGCGGGCGCGCCCGACAGCGTGACGAGCGCGGCCGTGTCGCCGTCGCTGGTCTTCTGCGCGGCCCGCTCGACGCTGGCCCCACCGGCCTCGACCAGGTAGACGCCGACGCCGGACGGTCCGGTCGCGGTGACCAGGAAGGCGTCGGCCGCCATCCCGGCCCGGACCAGGGTCTTGGTGCCGGTCAGGGCGCCCTCGGCGTCCGCGGTCACCGTCGGCGCGGCGGGCAGGTGGGCCCGCTCCTCGGCGACGGCAGCCGTGTAGAGCCGGTCACCGGGCGCGACGCCGGCGCCGGAGAGCAGGGCCGTGCAGGCGCCGTGGACCGCGAGCGGCACCGGGGCGACGCGCTGGCCGGCCTCGACGAGCACGCGGGCGAGCTCGATCAGGCCGAGGCCGGCGCCGCCGTGCTCCTCGGGGAGGTGCAGGGTCAGCAGGCCCGCGTCGTCCAGGTCCTTCCAGAGGCCGCGGTCGAAGCGGTCGCCGCGGGCCTCGACCTGCTTGAGGCGCTCGTTGGCGGTCTGGTCGCCGATGATCCGGGCCGCCAGCTCGGCGGCCTCGTCCTGCTCGGGGGTGAAGAGGAAGTCCATGTCGGGGTCCCTATCGCTTCGCGGCCGGGAGGCCGAGGCCGATGTAGCCGATGATGTCGCGCTGGATCTCGTTGGTGCCGCCGCCGAAGGTCATCACCAGCGACGAGCGGTGGAACCGCTCCAGGCGCCCGGCGAGCACGGCACCGGGGGAGTCGACGGTCACGCCGGCGTGGGGGCCGACGACCTCCATCAGCGACCGGTAGACCTCGGTGGCCAGCTCGGAGCCGTAGATCTTGGTCGCCGACGCCTCGGCGGGCGACAGCGCGACGCCGTGGTCGGCGTCGGCGGCGAGCTTCCAGTTGACCAGCGTGAGCGCCTCGATCCGGGCGTGCGCGCGGCCGAGCGCGATCTGCACCCACTCGGTGTCGATGACGCGCGTGCCGTCGGGGTTGCGGGTCTCGGCGGCCCAGTCCTTGACCAGCGTCAGCGAGTGCTGGAGGGGAGCGGCCGAGGTGAGGGCGACGCGCTCGTGGTTGAGCTGGTTGGTCATCAGCGCCCAGCCGCCGCCGCGCTCGCTGATCAGGTTGGACGCTGGCACCCGCACGTCGGAGTAGTACGTCGCCGACGTGCCCACGCCCGCGACGGTGTGCACAGGCGTGTAGGTCACGCCGGGCGCGTCGGCCGGGACGAGGATCATCGACAGACCCTTGTGGCGCGGGGCGTCGGGCTCGGTGCGGCACGCCATCCAGAGCCAGTCGGCGTACTGGATGAGGGAGGTCCACATCTTCTGGCCGTTGATGACCCACTCGTCGCCCTCGAGCGTCGCCTTGGTCTGCAGGGACGCCAGGTCGGTGCCCGAGCCGGGCTCGGAGTAGCCGATCGAGAAGTGCAGCTCGCCGGCGAGGATCTTCGGGAGGAAGAACTCCTTCTGCTCGTCGCTGCCGAAGCGCATGATCGTCGGGCCGACCGTGTTGAGGGTCAGGTACGGGATCGGGACGCCGGCGATGGCGGCGACGTCGGTGAAGATCAGCTGCTCCACCATGGAGCGCGCCTGGCCGCCGTACTCCTTGGGCCAGCCGATCCCGAGCCAGCCGTCCTTGCCGATCTGGCGGATGACGTCCTTGTAGACGCCGGCCTCGCCGAACTCGCCGGTGGCCGACGCCAGACCGGCGCGGATCTCGGGAGTGACGAGCTGGGCGAAGTACTCGCGGAGCTCCTCGCGCAGGGCTACCTGCTGCGGCTCCAGGTCGATGTGCATCGGGTCTCCTGTGACGGGTGCTCGGGACGGCCGGTTGTTGTCAGCCTAACGGCAAAACTGTAACGTGTTCTACATGACCGACACCCGCATGCTCGATCAGGGGACCACGCCGATCCGCTTCGCGCGCGGATGGCACTGCCTGGGCCTGGCCTCGGACTTCGCCGACGGCAAGCCGCACGCCGTCCACGGGTTCGGGACCAAGCTCGTGGTCTGGCAGGGCGGCAACGGCGAGCTCAACGTGCTCGACGGCTACTGCCGGCACATGGGCGGCGACCTGACCCAGGGTGAGGTCAAGGGCGACCACATCGCCTGCCCGTTCCACGACTGGCGCTGGGGCGGCGACGGCAAGTGCAAGGAGATCCCCTACGCGCGGCGCGTGCCGCTGCGGGCGCGGACCCAGCGCTACGAGACCGTCGTGCGCAACGGCCAGCTGCTCATCTGGCACGACCCGGAGGGCTCGGCGCCCGACCACGCGATCCTGCCGCCCGAGCTGCCGGACGTGATGTCGGACAAGTACACGCCCTGGTCGTGGCACACCAAGGAGATCAACGGCTCGCACTGCCGCGAGCTGATCGACAACGTCGCGGACATGGCGCACTTCTACTACGTGCACTTCGCCTTCCCGACGAGCTTCCGCAACATCTTCGACGGGCACACCGCCACGCAGTTCATGGAGTCGAAGGGCCGGCCCGACACGATGGGCGGCGGCTACGGCGACGAGAACTCCACGCTGAAGTCCGTCGCGACGTACTACGGGCCGTCGTACATGATCAATTGGCTCGAGGTCGACTACAAGGGCTTCATCACCGAGGTCATCCTCATCAACTGCCACATCCCGACCGGGCCGCAGTCGTTCACGCTCCAGTACGGCATCAGCGTGCGCAAGCCCGAGGGCCTCGACGAGAAGACCTGCGCCTACATCGCCGAGCGCTACACCGAGTCGTTCGGTGACGGCTTCCTCCAGGACGTCGCGATCTGGGAGAACAAGGTCGCCGTCCAGAACCCGCTGCTGTGCGAGGAGGACGGCCCCGTCTACCAGCTGCGCCGGTGGTACGAGCAGTTCTACGTCGACGTCGCCGACATCGCGCCCGAGATGACCGACCGCTTCGAGTTCGAGGTCGACACCACCAAGGCCAACGAATACTGGCACGCCGAGGTCGCCGACAACCTCGCCCGGCGGGCGGCCGCGGAGGCCGCCGCGCCCGCGGACGCCTGAGAGCGGGGTCGATCCTGGTGGCCTCCTTCGTCCCGACCCGTGACGAGACCCTCGATGACCTGCGCCGCTACACCGAGGACCGCCTCGTCGACGTCGCGTGCCTCGACTGCCTGGCCAAGGTCCGGGTCAAGAAGAACAGCGACCACCAGACCTCGGTGCAGTGGAACGCGGAAGCCCGGGCCGATTGTCAAGAGTTCCAGCGACGAGGCCAGGCGCCCGGAGGGCGGGACGTGCACAAGCCCTGTGCTCGGTTGATGGCTAGCATCGACGACGCCGTTCGGGCCGGAGCTGTCCCGATCGGTGCGTACGACGGCTACTGAGCCATCTTTTAGTAGGGGAGTTCCGTGGACATCGAGTCCTTCGTGCTGGACGTCGTCGGAGTGGTCGAGGAGACCGCCGACGCGAAGTCCATCAGCTTCGCCGTGCCCGCGGGCGCGGAGGAGAAGTTCGACTACAAGCCCGGTCAGTTCCTGACCGTGGCCGTGCCGAGCGACCAGACCGGTATCGCCGCGCGCTGCTACTCGCTCTCGAGCAGCCCGCACGACGGAGGCCCGCTCACGGTCACCGTCAAGCGCACCGCCGAGGGCTACGCGTCCAACTGGATCTGCGACAACCTCGCCGTGGGCGACACGCTGCGCGTGCTGCCGCCGTCCGGCATCTTCACGCCGGCCTCGCTCGACGCCGACCTGCTGCTCTTCGCGGGCGGCTCCGGCGTCACGCCGATCATGTCGATCACCCGCACCGCGCTGGCCCACGGCTCCGGCCGGATCGTCGTGTTCTACGCCAACCGCGACGAGAGCTCGGTCATCTTTGCCGCCGAGCTCACCCGGCTCGCGGCCGAGCACCCCGACCGGCTCCAGGTCATCCACTGGCTCGAGTCCGTCCAGGGACTGCCGACCGAGGCGCAGATGCGGGCCTTCGCGGCGACGTACGGCGGCTACGACTCGTTCGTGTGCGGCCCGGCGCCGTTCATGAAGATGGTCACCACCGTGCTCAAGGAGCTCGAGGTGCCGCGCAGCCTGCGCCACCAGGAGAAGTTCGTCTCCCTCGGCGGCAACCCGTTCGGCGACCTCGCCGAGCTCCAGGAGGCCGAGGCCGAGATCGCCCTCGCCGAGTCGGACGACGACGGCCCCGGGGCCGACGTCTTCTCCGACGCGCCGGCCGGGCCGGTGAAGGTGGAGGTCGAGCTCGACGGCGAGGAGTTCACCTTCGACGACTGGGACCCGCGCACCAAGCTGCTCGACTTCCTCGAGAGCAAGGGCGTCAAGGCGCCGTACTCGTGCCGCGAGGGGGAGTGCTCGGCCTGCGCGATCCGGCTGCTCGAGGGCGACGTCAAGATGCTCTACAACGACGTGCTCGACAAGGACGACCTCGACGACGGCATCCGGCTGGGTTGCCAGTCGGTGCCGCTGACGGACACGGTCAAGATCACCTACAGCTGACCGCCTGAGGCCCGCCAGGTGGAACCGGCGGGCCTCAGAACGTGCGGTTTGGTCCCAAACCGCAATGCAGCAGCCGGATCAGGCGGGGTGGGCCGCCAGGCACTTGTCAAGGCGCGCCTGGGCGTGCAGGACCCGCTGGGCCTGCGCCTTCTTGGCCTTCTTGACGGTCGCCTTCTTCTCCTTGGCCAGCGCCAGCGTGGCCTTGGCCGAGCGCTTCTCCTTGGCCGTGTCGGCCGCCTTGACCGCACCCTTGGCCTCGCGGACCTTGGCCTGCTTGGCCGCGAACCTCGCGGTCAGGGCATCGAGCTTGGCCTCGGCCCGGTCGAGCTGGGTCTGCTGGGTGGCGCAGGGCGCCTTGGCCGGCGTGTCGGCGGCGACCGCCGTGGCGACGGGCGCGGCGCTCAGGCCGAGGGCCAGCGCGGCCACCGTGACGGCGGCGTGCTTCCTGAGGTTCATCCGGGGCTCCTGGGGAGATCGGGGACTGCTGTCACCGAGTACATGTCTCCGCGGAGCGCGGTTGTTACCTCCGCCCGCGTCAGTGGCTGCCGGACACGCAGAACAGGTTGCCGTCCGGATCGCTCAGCGTGACCCAGCGGAAGCCCGGCATCTCGTGGTCGCCGACGTGCCCGGCGCCCGCCGTGCGCAGGGCGGCGACGGTCGCGTCGAGGTCCTCGGCGACGAAGTCGACGTGCACCCGGTTCTTGCCCGGGGTGGGGTCCTCGACCTTCTGGAAGCCGAGCCGCAGGCCGCTCGGCAGCGCGACCATGACGAACCAGCCGTCGTTCTCCTCGACGATCTCGCCGCCGGTGTGCTCGGCCCACCAGCGGCCGAGGGTGAGGGCATCGGTGGTGTCGACGGTGATCATGGCGGGGGAGAGGGTCATGGGGACGAACGTAGCGGCGACCGGGGACAGTGTCGGCGGCCCGTGGGAGGGTCGCCCCATGAACGCCGCTGCCCCCGGCCCCGACGGACTGCCCCGCTGCCCGTGGTCGCTCTCGCCCGACGAGCTGCCCTACCACGACGCCGAGTGGGGCTTCCCCGTCGCCGACGACCAGCGGCTCTTCGAGAAGGTCAGCCTCGAGGCGTTCCAGTCCGGGCTGAGCTGGCGCACGATCCTGGTCAAGCGCCCCGCGTTCCGCACCGCGTTCGCGGGTTTCGACCCCCAGGCGGTCGCGGCGTTCGACGACGGCGACGTCGCCCGCCTGCTCGCGGACGCCGGCATCGTCCGCCATCGCGGCAAGATCGAGGCCACCATCAACAACGCGGCCCGCGCGATCGAGACCGCGGCCGAGCACGGCTCGCTCGCGGCCTACCTCTGGGGGTTCGAGCCGGCCGCCGCCGACCTGGGCGAGCCCCAGACCCTCACCACGTCACCGGCCGCGATCGCGCTGTCCAAGGACCTCAAGAAGCGCGGCTGGAAGTTCGTCGGACCCACCACGATCTTCGCCTTCATGCAGGCGATGGGTCTGGTCAACGACCACGTCGCCGGCTGCGTCGTCCGGGCCGAGGTGGCCGCGGCGCGGGCGGCCTTCACCCCGCCGCGCTGAGCCAGTCGGCCAGCAGCGCCACGGTGTCGGGCACGAACTCCTGCTCGCCGAGCATCTCGCCCAGCCGCGTCACGCTCACCCACGCGCCCCACGCGACCTCCTCGGGCTGCCAGGTGATCGGGCCGTCGTACACGCAGGTGTAGGCGAACGCGTGGTACGTCGTGTGCTCGTCGGCGTAGTCCGCCTCGCCGAGCGGGGTCAGCTCGACCCCGTGCACGCCGAGCTCCTCGAAGGCCTCGCGCACCGCGGCGTCGTACGGGATCTCGCCGGCCTGGAGCACCCCGCCCGCCGCGAAGTCGTGGCGGCCGGGGAAGACGTCCTTGGTGTCGGTGCGCCGGTGCACGTAGATCTCGCCCGCGCTGTTGCGCACCACGACGAGCGTGGCGGCGTGGCGCAGGTTGCGCGCCCGGACCTCGGCGCGCGGGGCGACCTCGCCGGTCGGCCGGCCGTCGGCGCCGTAGAGGGCGACGGGCTCGTCCGCCGGGGTCACCGGCTCACCAGCCGCGCTCGCGCCACTCCGCGAGGTGCGGGCGCTGCTCGCCGAGCGTCGAGTCGCCCCCGTGGCCGGGGTAGAACCAGGTGTCGTCGGGCAGGGTGCCGAAGATCTTGGTCTCGACGTCGTCGATGAGGCTGCGGAAGGCGTCCGCGTCGCCGAAGGTGCCGCCGACGCCGCCGGGGAACAGCGAGTCGCCGGTGAACAGGTGTGGGTGACCGGCCGGGTCGCGGTAGAGCAGGCAGATCGAGCCGGGCGTGTGACCGGTGATCCGGATGACCTGGAGCGCGCAGGTGCCGACCATGACCTCGTCGCCGTCGCTGACCCTGCGGTCGACGCTGACGCCCGTCTGCTCGGTGATGGCGTCCGCATCGGGGTCGCCCGCGACGACCCCCGCCCCCGACGCCCGTACGACGTCCGCCAGGGCCCGGTGGTGGTCCCAGTGCTGGTGGGTGGTGATCACGGTGGTCACGCCCTCGTCGCCGATCAGCGGGAGCAGGGTCTCGGGCGCGTCAGCGGCGTCGATGAGCACCTGGGAGCCCGTGTCGTGGCAGCGCAGCAGGTAGCAGTTGTTCGACATCTTCTCGTCGACAGCGACCTTGGTGATGGTCAGGTTCGCCAGCTGCCGGACCGCGGGGGCGCCGCCGACGGTCACTTCTCCGGTGTAGGTCACGTGCCGATCCTAGGTGCAGGCTCAGGCGCCGGTGGGGTCCGGGAGCGCCCCGGTGCTGCTGACCACGGCGTCACCGGCGTCGCGACCGGTGGCCCACCAGGCGAGCGGGCCGACGGGGCCGGTGACGGTCGCGGCACCGTCGGCGGGGGTGCCGAAGGTCCATCGGGCGGGCTCGTCGGTCGCGACGGCGTGGAAGCCGGTGCCGGCAGGGCCGGCGTACTGGCGGGTGGAGTGGGTCAGGAACGCGAGCGCGGTGGTCGGCGGCCAGTCGGAGGCGGTGTAGCCGGCGCCGAGGTCGGCGTGGTGGATCTCGACCTCGCGCAGGCGCAGGAAGGGCACGTTGTTGGCCGACATCTGCCGCCCGCCGGGGGTCCGCTCGAACATGGTGCCCTCGGGCAGCACCGTGGCCACGTCGTGCACCTGGTCGAGCCCGGCGACCGCGGCGCGCAGGCGCTCGAGGATCGCGGCCGGGCCGGCCGCGGCGACGAGGTCGTCGATGTCGCCGTCGCGACGCTCCTCGGAGACGTACATCGTGCGCGGCACGCCGTCGCGCAGCCCGCGCAGGATCCCGCCCAGGCCCTCGGCGTTGAGCGCGAGGTGGGCGAGGACGTGGGCCCGGGTCCAGCCGGCGCACAGGCTGGGTGCGGCCCACTCGGCGTCGGAGAGGGACGCGGCGGTGGCGAGGAGGCGCTCGGACGCGGCGGAGAGAGTGGTCACCGGGCCATCATGCACCGCGGCGGCGGCGCCCGCGGGGAGGCGTTGTCGGTGCCGGGTGAGAGGGTGGTTCCCGGCGCGCTGGCTTGCCTGTGCGACGTACCATGGCGAACACTTGTTCGAAGATCCCCGACCCACCCAGCGACCCTGCAAGAGGACCGGTAGTGACCGATCAGCTGATCATCCGCGGCGCCCGTGAGCACAACCTCAAGGACGTCTCGATCGACCTCCCGCGCGACTCGCTCATCGTCTTCACCGGCCTGTCCGGGTCGGGCAAGTCGAGCCTGGCGTTCGACACGATCTTCGCCGAGGGCCAGCGCCGCTACGTCGAGTCGCTCTCGGCGTACGCCCGGCAGTTCCTCGGCCAGATGGACAAGCCGGACGTCGACTTCATCGAGGGTCTCTCGCCCGCGGTCTCGATCGACCAGAAGTCGACCTCCAAGAACCCGCGCTCGACGGTCGGCACGATCACCGAGGTCTACGACTACCTGCGCCTGCTCTACGCGCGCGCCGGGCGGGCGCACTGCCCGACCTGCGGCGCGCCGATCGAGCAGCAGACGCCCCAGCAGATCGTCGACCGGATGCTCGACCTCGACGAGGGCACCCGGTTCCAGGTGCTCGCGCCGGTCGTGCGCGGCCGCAAGGGCGAGTACGTCGAGCTGTTCAAGCAGCTCCAGGCCCAGGGCTTCTCCCGGGCCCGGGTCGACGGCGAGACCCACAACCTCGACAGCCCGCCGACGCTCGACAAGAAGCTCAAGCACACCATCGAGGTCGTCGTCGACCGGCTCGCGGTCAAGGCCTCGGCCAAGCGCCGGCTGACCGACTCGGTCGAGACCGCGCTCGGGCTGGCCGGGGGACTGGTCGTCTTCGACCTGGTCGACACCGGCCAGGAGCTGAAGTTCTCCGAGAAGATGGCCTGCCCCAACGAGCACCCGATCGAGACCGACGACCTCGAGCCGCGCTCGTTCTCGTTCAACTCCCCGTTCGGCGCCTGCCCGTCCTGCTCGGGTCTGGGCACCCGGATGGAGGTCGACCCCGAGCTCGTCGTCCCCGACCCCACCGCGACGCTCGCCGAGGGCGCGCTCCAGCCGTGGAGCCACGCCCACGTCGCCGACTACTTCGGCCGGCTCCTGGTCGCGCTGGGCGACGAGCTGGGCTTCGACGTCGACACCCCCTGGGAGCAGCTCACCACCCGCGCCCAGCGCGCGATCCTCGACGGCCACGCGACCAAGGTCCACGTCGTCACGCGCAACCGCTACGGCCGCGAGCGCTCCTACTACGCCGACTTCGAGGGTGTGCGCAAGTACGTCGAGCGCCGCCACCGCGAGGCCGAGAGCGACACGAGCCGTGAGCGGTTCGAGGGCTTCATGCGCGAGGTGCCCTGCCCGGTATGCTCCGGCAGCCGGCTCAAGCCGGTCTCGATGGCGGTCACCCTCGGTGCCAAGGACAAGGGCGGCAAGAACATCGCCGAGGTCTGCGCGCTGCCGATCAACGAGACCGCGGCCTACCTCGCCGACCTCGACCTCTCGGCCCGCGAGCGCCAGATCGGCGAGCGGGTGCTCAAGGAGATCCAGGAGCGGCTCAACTTCCTGCTCGACGTCGGCCTCGACTACCTCTCGCTCGACCGGCCCTCGGGCTCGCTCTCGGGCGGCGAGGCCCAGCGGATCCGGCTCGCCACCCAGATCGGC
Organism: Pimelobacter simplex; assembly: GCF_024662235.1. Lineage (GTDB taxonomy): Bacteria > Actinomycetota > Actinomycetes > Propionibacteriales > Nocardioidaceae > Nocardioides. Next base: position 1,978,376 of record NZ_CP096276.1, on the reverse strand, counting down.
GCCGGCCTGGTCGGCGTCCTCTACGTGCTCGACGAGCCGTCCATCGGCCTGCACCAGCGTGACAACCAGAAGCTCATCGAGACCCTGGTCCGGCTCAAGGACCTCGGCAACACCCTCATCGTCGTCGAGCACGACGAGGACACCATCCGGGTCGCCGACTGGATCGTCGACATCGGCCCCGGTGCCGGCGAGCACGGCGGCCAGGTGGTCCACTCCGGCACGGTCAAGGAACTCCTCGAGCACCCCGACTCGATGACCGGGCAGTACCTCTCCGGCCGCCGCGAGATCCCCGTGCCCGCCGTACGCCGTCCGCGCACGGTCGGCCGCGAGCTCAAGGTCCTCGGCGCCCGCGAGCACAACCTCAAGAACGTCGACGTCGCCTTCCCGCTGGGCGTCTTCAGCGCGGTCACCGGTGTCTCCGGCTCGGGCAAGTCGACCCTGGTCAACGACATCCTCTACACCTCGCTGGCCAAGCAGATCTACAACGCCCGCGCCATCCCCGGCCGGCACCAGAAGATCACCGGCCTCGAGCACGTCGACAAGGTCATCCACGTCGACCAGTCGCCGATCGGCCGCACCCCGCGCTCCAACCCGGCCACCTACACCGGCGTCTTCGACCACGTCCGCAAGCTGTTCGCGCAGACGCCCGAGGCCAAGATGCGCGGCTACCAGCAGGGCCGCTTCTCGTTCAACGTCAAGGGCGGCCGCTGCGAGGCGTGCGCCGGCGACGGCACGATCAAGATCGAGATGAACTTCCTGCCCGACGTCTACGTCCCGTGCGAGGTCTGCCACGGCGCCCGCTACAACCGCGAGACGCTCGAGGTCCACTACAAGGGCAAGACCATCGCCGAGGTCCTCGACATGCCGATCGAGGAGGCCCAGGACTTCTTCGCCGCGGTGCCGCCCATCGCCCGGCACATGAAGACCCTGACCGAGGTCGGCCTCGGCTACGTCCGCCTCGGCCAGCCCGCGACCACCCTGTCCGGCGGCGAGGCCCAGCGGGTCAAGCTGGCCGCCGAGCTCCAGAAGCGCTCGACCGGCCGCACCGTCTACGTCCTCGACGAGCCGACCACCGGCCTGCACTTCGAGGACATCCGTAAGCTCCTCGGCGTCCTGTCCGGCCTGGTCGACAAGGGCAACACGGTCCTGGTCATCGAGCACAACCTCGACGTGATCAAGACCGCCGACTGGATCATCGACATGGGCCCCGAGGGCGGCTCCCGCGGCGGCACCGTCGTCGCCGAGGGCACGCCCGAGGAGATCGCCGCGGTCCCCGAGAGCCACACCGGCCACTTCCTGCGCCCGCTGCTCGACGGCCGCGGGGCCACCCAGCCCGGCGCGCCCCAGCGCGCGCCCAAGGCGGCCGCCGACGCCAAGGGCCCGGCGGCCAAGAAGGCGAGCGCCGCCAAGAAGACCGCGGCCCGCAAGGCCGCCGCAGTCAAGAAGGCGACGACCGGGACGGCCAAGACGGCGGCGGCGCGCAAGCGCAAGGCCTAGTCCCGGCCGAGGTCCCGGCCGAGGTGCCACTACGGTGACCGCGTGGCGAAACGATCCGTGGCCCTGGCGCGCGCCCTGCTGCTCGCCCTCGTGCTCCCGGTGCTGCCGGTGCTCGGCTCGACGGCGGCGCCGGTCGCCGCGGCGACCCCGACCACCGCGGTCGCCGCGGTCGCAGCGAAGCAGGCGCCGCGGTTCCGCTGCGAGATCGACGCCTACGGCCAGGCCCGCGACGGCAAGGTCACGCTGCGCCACGTCACCGGCAACCGGGTGACGGTCGCCAAGTCGACGAGCCGTCCGGTCTCCTGGCGTCCGGTCGCCTGGGGCCTGGTGATGCTCAACCAGTGGCCCGGGCACGAGGAGACCCACCAGGTCGTGGCCGCGACCGACGGCAAGGTCCGGCTGGTCCGCACGGAGTGGAACGCCCGCGGCAGCCTGAAGCTCCGGGTGCTCAAGGTGCTGGGCTCGGGCTACCCGAGCCGGCTGATCGCGTTCGACGACCGCTCGCTGTACTGGGTGGGCACCGACGGCTTCCTGCACCGCGCGACCTGGAACGGCCGCCGTCTCGTCCGGCCGACGATCCTCCCGGTGCCGATCAGCCAGGCGACCACGCTGACCGCCGCGATGACCGAGCGCGGCACCCGGGTCTACTACACCGACCGGGCCGGCGCGCTCCACGTCGTGCAGGACGAGGGCCCGGAGTCCACGGACACGGTGCTGCGGGCCTCCGGGTACGCCGCGGTGACCGCGCTGCGTTCCGGCACCTGCATCGACGACCGCTACACCGGGGCGACCGCGCCGGTCCCGCTGCTCGTCGTCGACCGCAGCACCGGCGTGGCCCGGGTCCAGCGCGTGCTCCGGCCGGATGCGCGCACGGGCGGCACGCTCGCCGCGCCGACCCGGGTCCGGCCCGGCGGCTGGACCTGGCCGCGGCTCGGCTGAGCCCGCGACACGAGGCGTACCCACAGCCTGTTCTCAGCCACGGCCCGTAGCCTGAGCCCCATGACTTCCTCCCTGAGCAGGAGACGTGCCCTGAGCGGAGCGGCCACGCTGGGGGTGGGCGTCCCGCTGCTCGCCGCCTGCGGCGGTGGCGACGACGGCGCGGCCAAGGACCCCGCGACCACGCCGGCGACCGACCCGCCGAGCACGGCGTCCTCGCCGACGGCCACCGCGACCGCCTCCGGTACGCCGAGCAGCGGTGGCGGCTCCGGCGGCGGCCTCGTGGCCGCGGGCGACGTACCGGTCGGTGGCGGAGTGGTCGTCAAGGACCAGGAGCTCGTCGTCACCCAGCCCGAGGCGGGCCAGTACAAGGCGTTCTCGGCGATCTGCACCCACCAGGGGTGCCTGGTCAGCGGCGTGACCGACGGCCGGATCCAGTGCCCGTGCCACGGCAGCTCGTTCTCGATCTCCGACGGCTCGCCCCAGGGTGGTCCGGCGCAGAGCCCGCTCTCCGAGGTCGCCGTGACGGTGGCCGGCGACGAGGTCACGCGTGCCTGAGCTGCGCGTCCAGCGGCGGATCGTCTTCTCCGGCCTCGGGGCCCTCGGCGTGGCCGTGGCGCTCGCCGGGTGCGCGGGCGGGGACAGCGGCAGCAGCGGCAAGCCCAAGGTCGCGACCGGCGACGAGCTGACCACCACCGACCAGGTGCCGGTGGGCGGGGGCGTCGTGCTCACCGACCAGAAGGTCGTCGTCACCCAGCCGACCGCCGGCAAGTTCGAGGCGTTCACCGCGGTGTGCACGCACCAGGGCCTGACCGTGACCACGGTGGCCGACGGCCGGATCCAGTGTGCGCACCACGGGTCGTCGTACTCGATCTCGACGGGGGACGTCGAGGGCGGACCGGCACCGTCGGCGCTGGCCAAGGTCGAGATCACGGTCGACGGTCAGAAGATCCTCGCGGCCTGAGCGCTGCGACCAGGGCGGCGCCCGCCGCGGTACGCAGGTCGAACGCGTCGAAGTGGTGCGCGCCGGCCAGCACCTCGACCCGGACGCCGGGCGCCGGGGGATCCGTGAGCGCCGTCGACTGGCTCACCGGTACGGTCGCGTCCCGGTCGCCGTGCAGCACCGTCACGCCGCCGCCGGGCCGGTCCGCGGCGCCCGCGCGCAGCCGGGGCAGGGGGTCGGCGACGGCGTAGTGGGCGGGGACCTCGGCGGGCGTCCCGCCCATCCAGTCGACGACCGCACCGTCCCCGAGGCGGTCCTCCGCGGCCCGGCGCAGGTCGACGACGGGCGCGAGCGCGACCACCGGGACCGGTCCGAGGTCGGCCGCGCAGGCCCGCCAGAGCGCCAGCGTCCCGCCCGCGGAGTGACCCGCCCAGGCGATCACGTCCCCGGCGGCGCCCGCGGCGCGGTCGAGGGCGCGCAGGTCGTCGAGCGTCGCCTCCGGGTCGCCGGGGACGCGGCGGTACTCCGCCAGCCACACCTGGTGTCCGGTCGCCGCCGCGAGGTCTGCAGCCAGGCCGCGGGCGTGGGTCCGGTCGATCGAGGGCCGGAAGTAGCCGCCGTGCAGCAGCACGACGATCGCCGGGCCCGACCCGTGCACCTCGGCGATCTGGTCGGGGTGCCCGGGATGGTCGGAGTGGTCGCCGTAGCGGACGACCCGGGCCCCGCTGCGCGCCTCGGCAGCAGCGGCGTCGATCGCGGTCCAGGCGGCGTCCTCGGCGGTCACCGCACCAGCATGCCGGTCGGCGCCGTCGCGGTCTCCTTCCAGCGCAGGTCGCGCATCGCGGGCCGGCGGTCGAGCCGGGCGTCGAGCACCTCGCGGGCGTCGTCGTACCGGCCGGCGCGGAGCAGGGCGGCGATCCGGGCCTCCTCGACGATCTCGCGCTGGGCGTCGGAGCCGCCGAGGCGCCACACCTGCGGGCTCAGCGCGGCGAGCCGGTCGGCCGCCAGTGAGCTGCTGCCGGCGGCGAGCAGGTCGAGCGCCCGGGCCAGGGGAGCGACGACCTCGCGGTGGGTCGGGCTGGTGTGTCCCGCGCTCCACTCGGCGAGCCGGCGCAGGCCGGTGCGGTCGTCGGTCGCGAGCAGGACGACGGCCGCGTGCAACGCGAGGAACGCCGTCGCGGGCTGCTCCAGGACCGAGCGGCCGGTGACGGCGGCGACCTCGTCGAGCGACGGCACGTCGTACGCGTCCGGGGTGATCGCCCAGCGGAACAGCAGGGCCCCGGTGTCCACGAGGGCGCGGCAGCCGACCGCGTGCTGGGGCCGGAGTTGGTTCTCGTAGCGCGTCCGGACCGCGCCGAGGTCACCGATCGAGAGCTCGTGGAGCGCCGCGTGCCACGAGAAGTGCGTGAGGCTGTCGGTGGCGGCGCCGTCGCCGAGGATCCAGCCGTCCATCCAGGCCAGGCCGGCCGCGTGGTCGCCGGTCTCGTAGTGCGCGTGGGCGCGCGCGTGCGCCGCGTGCCCGCCGGCCGGGTCGAGGGAGAGCGAGTGGCACGAGAGGTCCATCGCCTCGTCGAAGCGGCGCTGCTCCTGGCGCACGAACGCGAGGATGCCGGCGATCCACGGGTCGTCGCCGTACGCCGGCGCGGCACCCTCGACGATCCGCCAGGCCTGCTCCGGAACGTCGGTGACGCCCGCGAAGGCGATGGTCGGCATCGCGACCGACAGCAGCAGCGCGTCCCGCGGGTACGCCGCCAGGTGGGTGATCAGGGGAGCGGGGTCGCCCTGGAGGTGCCGGTCGATCGCGTGGACGTGGCTGCGCTCGCGCTCGGTCGCGCGGCCGGCGTGGAGCCGGGCGTCGGCCAGGCGGGCGGCGACGTCGACCTCGACGCACATCTCGTGGCCCAGCAGGGCCAGGGCCGCGTGGCCGAGGGCGAACGTCGGGTCGAGGGCGATCGCGGTGGCGATCCGGCCGGCCGCTCCCGAGCGGAGCCGCAACAGGTCGCGCACACCGTCGACATAGGCCTCGGCGGCCAGGGGGCCGGTGGTGAGGTCGTATCCGTAGGCGTCGCGACATCGGGTGCGTGCAGACATAAGTCAAGTAAACCACCAGACAAAGTCTTTTAAAGACATGTCGGTGGATCTCCGTAGGGTTGACGGCGTGTCACCTGCTCTGAGCTACCGGCCGGCGCCCGGCTCGATCCCGACCCAGCCCGGGGTCTACCGGTTCCGCGACCGCACCCAGCGGGTGATCTACGTCGGCAAGGCCAAGAACCTGCGGGCCCGGCTGTCGTCGTACTTCCAGCCGATCGGCAACCTGCACCCGCGCACCGCGACGATGGTGACCACCGCGACGTCGGTCGAGTGGACGGTCGTCGGTACCGAGGTCGAGGCGCTCCAGCTCGAGTACTCCTGGATCAAGGAGTACGACCCGCGGTTCAACGTGAAGTACCGCGACGACAAGTCCTACCCCTGGCTCGCGGTGACCGTCTCCGACGAGTTCCCGCGGGTGATGGTGGGGCGCGGGGCCAAGCGCCGCGGGACGCGCTACTTCGGGCCTTACAGCCACGCGTGGGCGATCCGCGAGACGGTCGACATCCTGCTCCGGGTGTTCCCGATGCGCTCGTGCAGCAACGGCGTCTTCAAGCGGTCCAGCCAGATCGGCCGGCCCTGCCTGCTCGGCTACATCGACAAGTGCGCGGCGCCCTGCGTCGGCAACGTCTCGCCCGAGGACCACCGCGCGATCGTCGACGACTTCTGCGAGTTCATGGCGGGCCGCACGCGGCCGTTCATGAAGCGCATCGAGCAGCAGATGTACGCCGCCTCCGACGACCTCGACTTCGAGAAGGCCGCGCGCCTGCGCGACGACCTCGGCGCGATGAACAAGGCGCTCGAGAAGCAGGCCGTCGTCTTCGGCGACGGCTCCGACGCCGACGTCATCGCCCTGGCCGAGGACCCGCTCGAGGTCGCGGTCCAGGTGTTCTACGTGCGCGGCGGGCGGATCCGCGGTCAGCGCGGCTGGGTCGCCGACCGCACCGACGAGGGCGACACCTCGGCGCTGGTCGAGGACTTCCTGCTCCAGCTCTACGCCGGGGTCGCCCAGGAGGACGCGCGCGACGCCGTACCGCGCGAGATCCTGGTGCCCGAGCTGCCGCCGGAGCACGCGACGTTCGAGCGCCTGCTCTCCGACCTGCGCGGGGCCAAGGTCGAGATCCGGGTGCCCCAGCGCGGGGACAAGAAGACGCTCCAGGAGACCGTCGCCCGCAACGCCGTCGAGTCCCTCGCCCTCCACAAGACCAAGCGGGCCAGCGACCTGACCACCCGCAACCGCGCGCTCGCCGAGATCGCCGAGGCGCTCGAGCTCGACGAGGCGCCGCTGCGCATCGAGTGCTACGACGTCTCCCACATCCAGGGCACCGAGATCGTCGCCTCGATGGTGGTCTTCGAGGACGGGCTGGCGCGCAAGGGCGAGTACCGCCGCTTCGTGATCAAGGACCAGGACGGCTCCGACGACGTCAAGGCGATGCACGAGGTGATCACCCGGCGGTTCCGCCGGCTCCTCGACGAGCAGGCGCGCTCCGAGCTGCGCCCGGGCGACCCCTCGGCCGGCACGGGTCCGATGCTGGTCGACCCGGACACCGGACGCCCGCGCAAGTTCGCCTACGCGCCCGGACTCGTCGTCGTCGACGGTGGCGCGCCCCAGGTCGCGGCCGCGCAGCGCGCGCTCGACGAGCTCGGCATCGACGACATCCCGATCTGCGGCCTGGCCAAGCGGCTCGAGGAGGTCTGGGTGCCCGGCGAGGAGGACCCGGTCATCCTGCCGCGGACCTCCGAGGGGCTCTACCTGCTCCAGCGCGTGCGCGACGAGGCCCACCGGTTCGCGATCACCCACCACCGCAACCGGCGCTCGAAGTCGATGGTCGAGAGCATGCTCGACGGGGTGCCCGGGCTCGGCGAGGTACGCCGCAAGACCCTGCTGCGCCACTTCGGCTCGCTGCGCAAGCTGCGCCTGGCGTCGCTCGAGGAGATCGCCGCCGTCCCCGGGGTCGGACCGCGCACCGCCGCCGCGATCAAGGACGCCATCGCGACCGAGGACGCGACGCGATCCACGTCGTCCACGGGTCCTGCACCACAATGACCCCATGAGCGAGAGCACCCCCGGCCAGCTCGTGGTCGTCACCGGCATGACCGGCGCCGGCCGCAGCACGGCCGCCAAGGAGCTGGAGGACCTCGGCTTCTACGTCGTCGACAACCTGCCGCCGAGCCTGCTGCCCGACGTCGTCCGGCTGGTCGACGAGAGCCATGGCCCGGCCCAGTCGGTCGCCGTCGTGGTCGACGTCCGGTCCGGATCGTTCTTCCAGGGCCTGCGCAGCGCGCTGGCCCACGGCGTCGCCGGGCGCGACACCAGCCTGGTCTTCCTCGACGCCATCGACGAGGTGCTCGTGCGCCGCCAGGAGGCGGCCCGCCGCCCCCACCCCCTCCAGGCCGGCGGCCGGCTGCTCGACGGACTCGAGCGCGAGCGTGTCGTCCTCGCCGACCTGCGCTCCGAGGCCGACCTCGTCATCGACACCTCGAACCTCAACGTGCACCAGCTCACCGACCGGATCGCCGACGCCTTCGGCACCATCCAGACCACCCGGCTGCGCGTCTCGGTCATCAGCTTCGGGTTCAAGTACGGCATCCCCGTCGACGCCGACTACGTCGCCGACATGCGCTTCCTGCCCAACCCCCACTGGGTGCCCGAGCTGCGTCCCCGCACCGGGCAGGACCCGGAGGTCGCGGCGTACGTCCTGGGCCGGCCGGGCGCCGAGGACTTCGTCGACGCCTACGTGCCGCTGCTGACCGGGGTGGCCGAGGGCTACATCCGCGAGGGCAAGCGGTTCATGCGCGTGGCCATCGGCTGCACCGGCGGCAAACACCGCAGCGTCGCGATGAGCGAGGAGATCGCCCGCCGGCTCGGCGAGCAGGGCCACGTCGCCCGCGCGATCCACCGCGACCTGGGCCGGGAGTGATCGACCGGATGAGCTCGGACTTCCTCGGGAGCGACCAGCGCGCCCAGGCCGTCGTCGCGCTCGGCGGCGGGCACGGCCTGCACGCCTCGCTGAGCGCGCTGCGCCACCTCGTCGACGACCTGACCGTCGACGAGCTGACCGCCGTCGTCACCGTCGCCGACAACGGCGGCTCCTCGGGCCGGCTGCGCGGCGAGTTCGGCGTCCTGCCGCCCGGCGACCTCCGGATGGCGCTCGCCGCCCTCTGCGGCGACGACGAGTGGGGCGACACCTGGGCCCGCGTGCTGCAGCACCGGTTCGAGGGGGACGGCGAGATGCGTGGCCACGTCGTCGGCAACCTCCTCATCGTGGGGCTCTGGGAGCTCCTCGGCGACCACGTCGACGCGCTCGACTGGGTCGGCCACCTGCTCGGCGCCAAGGGCCGCGTCCTGCCCATGGCCACCGAGCCCATGGACATCACCGCGTCCGTCCGCGGACTCGACCCCGCCGACCCCGACGGCCTGACCTCGGTGCACGGCCAGGTCGAGGTCGCCACCACCGACGGCGTCATCGCCGCGATCGCGCTGGACCCCGCCGACCCCGGCGTCAGTCCCGCCGTCATCGACGCCATCGCCGCGGCGGACTGGGCCGTCCTCGGCCCCGGCTCCTGGTTCACCAGCGTCCTGCCGCACCTGCTCGTCCCGCGGCTGCGCTCGGCGCTGGTCGCCACGGACGCCCGGCTCATCGTCGTGCTCAACCTCGAGGAGCAGGCTGGCGAGACCCCCGGCTTCGGGCCGGCCGACCACCTCGCGGTGCTCTCGGAGCACGCGCCCGACCTCGCCATCCACACCGTTCTCGCGGACCGGCGCTCGCTGTCCGACGTACCGGCCGCGGAGCTCGCCGAGCTCGAGGAGACCGTCGCCGCCCTCGGCGCCCGGCTCGTCGTCGACGACATCGCCGCCGAGGACGGAACCCCGCGCCACGACCCGGTCCGGCTCGCCGAGGCCTACGCGCGGATCTTCGCGGCGGGCTGAGCGCGGAGCCTCCGGCGCGCCCCGGTGTGGCGCGGGTCGCTCGCCCGCGGGCCGTCGTACCGCCTGGGCGGCGAGGGTGGTTGACCCGCGTGGAAAGATCGCTCCCATGGCGATGACGGCACAGGTCAAGGCGGAGCTGGCCAGCACCCCGGTCACGAAGGTCTGCTGCCGCAAGGCCGAGGTGGCCTCGATGCTGCGCTTCGCCGGCGGGCTCCACATCGTGGGCGGCCGGATCGTCGTCGAGGCCGAGCTCGACACCGGCGCCGCCGCGCGCCGGCTGCGCAAGGACATCTCCGAGATCTACGGCCAGGGCTCCGAGGTCGTCATGGTCCAGGGCAACGGCCTGCGCAAGGGCAGCCGCTACATCGTCCGGGTGGTCAAGGACGGCGAGGCGCTCGCCCGCCAGACCGGACTGCTCGACCAGCGTGGCCGCCCGGTCCGTGGGCTCCCGCCCGCCGTCGTCTCCGGCGGCGCGTGCGACGCGGTCGCCGCCTGGCGGGGCGCCTTCCTCGCCCACGGATCGCTCACCGAGCCGGGCCGGTCGTCATCCCTCGAGGTCACCTGCCCCGGCTCCGAGGCCGCCCTCGCCCTGGTCGGCGTCTCGCGCCGCCTCGGCATCCAGGCCAAGGCCCGCGAGGTCCGCGGCGTCGATCGCGTCGTGATCCGCGACGGCGACGCCATCGGCCAGCTGCTCGCCCGCCTCGGCGCCCACGAGACGCTCATGGCCTGGGAGGAGCGGCGGATGCGGCGCGAGGTCCGCGCCACCGCCAACCGCCTCGCCAACTTCGACGACGCCAACCTGCGCCGCTCCGCGCGCGCCGCGGTCACCGCCGGCGCCCGGGTGCACCGGGCGATGGAGATCCTCGGCGAGGAGGTCCCCGACCACCTCAAGATGGCCGGCGAGCTGCGCCTGGAGCACAAGCAGGCCTCGCTCGAGGAGCTCGGTCAGCTGCACGACCCGGTCCTCACCAAGGACGCCATCGCCGGCCGGATCCGCCGCCTGCTCGCCATGGCCGACAAGCGCGCCGAGGACCTCGGCATCCCGGACACCGAGGCGTCGCTCACCCCGGAGATGCTCGCCGGCGACGCCTGAGCGCGGCGATCGGTCCCGGCGCTGAACCTGCCGCGGACGCACACCTGGGGGATAGGGTCGGCAACACCGGCAACGTCCCGCTCTCCCAGGAGGATCGCAGTGACTGTTCGTGTAGGAATCAATGGATTCGGCCGGATCGGCCGCAACTTCTTCCGCGCCGTCCGAGCCGGCGGGGCCGACATCGAGATCGTCGGCGTCAACGACCTCACGGACAACGCGACGCTGGCCCACCTGCTGAAGTACGACTCGATCCTCGGCCCCCTCGACGCCACCGTCGAGGCGACGGACGATGCGATCGTCGTCGGCGGCACCGAGATCAAGGCCTTCGCCGAGCGCGACCCCGCTGCCCTCGGCTGGGGCGACCTGGGCGTCGACGTCGTCGTCGAGTCCACCGGCTTCTTCACCGACGCCACCAAGGCCCGCGCCCACGTCGACGGCGGCGGCGCCAAGAAGGTCATCATCTCGGCGCCCGCCTCCAACGAGGACATCACCATCGTGATGGGCGTCAACCACGAGCTCTACGACCCGGCCCGGCACACCGTCATCTCCAACGCCTCGTGCACCACCAACTGCCTGGCGCCGATGGCCAAGGCGCTCAACGACGGCCTCGGGATCGTCTCGGGCCTGATGACCACCGTGCACGCCTACACCGCGGACCAGAACCTGCAGGACAACATCCACAAGGACCTGCGCCGCGCCCGCGCCGCCGCCCTCAACATCGTGCCCACCTCGACCGGCGCTGCCAAGGCGATCGGCCTGGTGCTGCCCGAGCTCAAGGGCAAGCTCGACGGCTACGCCCTGCGCGTCCCGACCCCCACCGGATCGCTCACCGACCTCTCGTTCGCGGCGCCGCGCGAGACCTCGGTCGACGAGGTCAACGAGATCGTCAAGGCCGCCGCCGACGGCCGCTACCTCGTCTACTCGACCGACCCGATCGTCTCCTCCGACATCGTGACCAACCCCGCGTCGTGCATCTTCGACGCGCCACTGACCAAGGTCATCGGCAACCATGTCAAGGTGGCCGGCTGGTACGACAACGAGTGGGGATACTCCAACCGGCTCGCGGACCTCATCACGCACGTCGGCGCCTGAGACGCATCGTCTAGGCTCTGACGCTTGTGACAGCAATCAACGGGCTCGACGAGTCGTTCCTCCAGGGTGTCGCGGGCAAGCGCGTGCTCGTCCGGTCGGACCTGAACGTCCCCCTCGACGGGTCGACCATCACCGACGACGGGCGGATCCGGGCCAGCGTCCCGACCATCCAGGCGCTCGCCGGCGCGGGCGCCCGCGTGGTCGTCGCCGCCCACCTCGGCCGCCCGAAGGGCGAGCCGGACCCGGCCTACTCGCTCGCTCCCGTCGCCGCCCGCCTCGGCGAGCTGCTCGGTGGGCGGGTCGCGTTCGCTACCGACACCGTCGGAGCCTCCGCCCAGGAGACCGTCGCCGCCCTCGCTGACGGTGAGGTCGCGCTGCTCGAGAACGTCCGCTTCAACGCCGGCGAGACCAGCAAGGACGACGCCGAGCGCGGCGCCTTCGCCGACCAGCTCGCCGCCCTCGCCGACGTCTTCGTCTCCGACGGCTTCGGGGTCGTGCACCGCAAGCAGGCCAGCGTCTACGACGTCGCCGAGCGCCTGCCGCACGCGATGGGCGGCCTCGTCGCCGCCGAGATCGACGTGCTGCGCCGGCTCACCGGCGACCCGGCCCGGCCCTATGTCGTCGTCCTCGGCGGCTCCAAGGTCTCGGACAAGCTCGGCGTCATCGACAACCTGCTCGGCAAGGCCGACAAGCTGCTCATCGGCGGCGGCATGGTCTTCACCTTCCTCAAGGCCGACGGCCTGGAGGTCGGCAAGAGCCTGCTCGAGGAGGACCAGCTCGACACGGTCCGCGCCTACCAGGCCCGCGCCAAGGAGCTCGGCGTCGAGATCGTGCTGCCCACCGACGTCGTCGTGGCCGACAGCTTCGGCGACGAGGCCTCGGCGCGCGTGGTCGCCGCCACCGCGATCCCGGCCGACGCGCTCGGCCTGGACATCGGTCCCGAGTCCGGCGTCGCCTTCGCGGCCGCCCTCGCGGACGCCAGGACCGTCTTCTGGAACGGTCCGATGGGCGTCTTCGAGCAGGCCGCCTTCGCCGAGGGGACCCGCGCGGTCGCCGCGGCGCTCACCGAGGTGGACGGACTCTCCGTCGTCGGCGGCGGCGACTCCGCGGCCGCCGTACGGACCCTCGGATTCGACGAGGCCGCCTTCGGTCACATCTCGACCGGCGGCGGCGCGAGCCTCGAGTACCTCGAGGGCAAGGAACTCCCCGGCATCACGGTTCTGGAGGACTGAATGGCCAGCACGACGCGCACGCCCCTGATGGCGGGCAACTGGAAGATGAACCTCAACCACGCCGAGGCCGTGGTGCTCGTGCAGAAGCTCGCCTGGACGCTGTCGGACAAGCGCCACGACTACGGCAAGGTCGAGGTCGCGGTCATCCCGCCGTTCACCGACATCCGGTCGGTGCAGACGCTGATCGACGGCGACCGGCTCTCGATCCGCTACGGCGCGCAGGACGTCTCCGCGCACGCGGCGGGTGCCTACACCGGCGAGATCTCGGCGGCGATGCTCGCCAAGCTCGGCTGCTCCTACATCGTGGTCGGCCACTCCGAGCGGCGCCAGTACCACGACGAGACCGACGCGGTCGTCAACGCCAAGGCGAAGGCGGCGCTGGGGGAGAAGATCACCCCGATCGTCTGTGTCGGCGAGGGGCTCGACGTACGCCAGGCGGGCGAGCACGTCGCGTACACGAACGCCCAAGTCGAGGGCTCCCTCGCGGGGCTGTCGAAGAAGCAGGTCGCCGGGCTGGTCATCGCCTACGAGCCGGTCTGGGCGATCGGCACCGGTGAGGTGGCGACCCCGGACGACGCGCAGGAGGTCTGTGCGGCCATCCGGGGCAAGGTGCGCGAGCTGTTCGGCGACGAGGCGGCGGACGCCGTACGGATCCTCTACGGCGGCTCGGTGAAGGCCGCGAACGTCGCCGGCATCATGGCCAAGACCGACGTCGACGGCGCCCTCGTGGGCGGCGCGAGCCTCGAGGCGGACGAGTTCGGGGGAATCTGCCGCTTCTACGACATGCCGGTGCTGTCCTAGTACCGGACCTGACGTAGGATTCCTCGCGTGTCGACGCTTCTGACTGTGCTGCTCGTGATCACGAGCCTGATCCTGATCCTGCTCGTGCTGCTGCACAAGGGTCGGGGCGGCGGCCTCTCGGACATGTTCGGTGGCGGAGTGTCGAGCTCGCTCGGCGGCTCCTCCGTGGCCGAGCGGAACCTCGACCGGTTCACGGTCGGGATCGGCGTGATCTGGTTCGCCTGCGTCATCGCGCTGGGCCTCCTGCTCGCGTACCAGAACTGATCTACTGCATCCGGCCTGCGGGAGAACCGCGGCCGTCCGAGGCTTTGAGGAGATAGTCCGTTGGCTGGTGGTGGTGGAAACGCGATCCGTGGCAGTCGTGTCGGCGCGGGTCCGATGGGAGAGGCCGAGCGCGGCGAGGCGGCTCCCCGGCAGGCGGTGACGTACTTCTGCGCGAATGGTCACCGAGCCGTGATCACCTTCTCCGTCGAGGCGTCGGTCCCGGAGTCGTGGGACTGCCCCAAGTGCGGCCTGCCCGCCGGTCTCGACTCGGAGAACGCGCCGCCGGCTCCGAAGATCGAGCCGTACAAGACGCACCTGGCCTACGTGAAGGAGCGCCGCTCCGACAAGGAGGCCGAGGTCATCCTCGACGAGGCGATCCAGCTGCTGCGCTCGCGGCGCAAGTCCGGCGAGATCATCTTCTGAGCTGAGCCCTTGCCCGTGGGTCACCACGGGACGGCCTCGACGACGAGGTTGCGCCGGTAGTGGAAGCCTCCACCCGGCGTGGCCACGCGGTCCGTGCACGTGATGAGCACGAGGCGACGGTCGACATCCTGGGTGAAGACGCTGCGCGGCAGCCGACTGCGGTCGGCTGACCAGGTGCGGGTGACGCGCCAACGGCGGACGGTGCCGCCCTCCGCCACCCGTACGACGTCACCCCGGCGCGCCGACCTCAACCCGGCGAACGCGCCGGGCCGGCCACGGTCGTCCGCGACGTGTCCGGTGAGCACGGTGGTGCCGACGAGCGCGTCGAGCGGCGCGCCGTGGGTCCACTGTCCGGCATGGTGGGCGCCGCGGGGCGCGGGGAGCACCGACCCCCGGAAGGCGACCCCGCTGAGGGTCGCGGTCAGCCCGAGGCGGGGCAGCGCGACCGTCGCACGCCCCCGTGTCCGGCCGTGCTGCGCGGCGCCCTTGCGGGAACCTCCCGTGTCGACGCGCGGGTGGTGCGGCACGGGGACCGGGCGCGGTCCGACGAGGGAGGTCTCCTCGGCGATGCCTGCGGCCGTCCAGGACACCGGCGCGCTGTGCGGTGAGCCGGCGAGGGCCTCGCGGTAGGTGTAGCAGCCGCCACGGGTGATCCGGGTCCGGCCGACCGCGACGGTCGCGCTGGTGGCGCCGGTGAGCGGGACCGGGAAGGTGCCGGCGCCGGCCACCGGAGCGCCCGTCCACGAGGCGCGGGCGCAGCGGCCGGCCCGGTCCGGCGCGACCGGGCCGAGGAGCTGCCACTGGCCGGTCAGCGAGCTGCCGGATGCCTCGGAGGCGTCGCTCGTACCGGGGCCGGTCGGCAGACCGGTGACGACCACCTTGTCGATGAGCGTGTCGCCCTCGGTGGCTCGTTGGCGGTTGACGAGGGTCCGGATGTGGGGAGTGCTGGTGACCAGGGTGGTCTCCTCGACCAGACCGGCCGGCGTCCACGGTGCGGGGGCGGTGGTGGCGGAGCCGGCGAGGCGCTCGCGGTAGGTGTAGCAGCCGGTCACGGTGACCGGGGTGGCGCCGACGGAGAAGGTGCCGTCGTGGGGGACCGTGAACCGTCCGTGGCCGGCGAGTGGTGCCCCGGACCAGTCGCGGTCCCGGCAGGCCGCCGGGGACGGCGCGGATGCGGGTGCCGGCGCGGGTGCCGGCGCGACCGGGCCGAGGAGCTGCCACTCGCCGAGGAGCGGGCTGGGCAGCCGGCGGGTACCGAGGCCGGAGACGGTGACGGCGTCGACCAGGCGGGCGCCGACCTGAGCGTGCTGGAGGTTGACCTGGGTCCGGATGACGGGGATCCGGAGGGCGGGTGCGGTCGCGTGGGTGCGGAGGATCCGGAGGCCGGAGGAGGTCGCGACGCGCTGGACCCGCGGACCCGACCGGTGGAGCCGGAAGCGGTGCTCGGGGACCTGGGCATAGGTGACCTGGACCCCGACGGCGCGGGCGGGCTCGGAGCCACGACGCCAGGTCACGGGCGCGGGGGCGGTGGTCGTGGTGGTGAAGGCACGGGTGGTCCGGCCGTCGGCGAAGGTCGCCCCGCCGGTCAGGCGCAGGTGGACGCGGACGCCGGGCACCGGGAGTCCGCGGGCCGACCGCAGGCCCAGGCCGGTGAGCCCGCCCGGGGCGAGCACGGGCGTCGGCGCGCGGTAGCCGTGGCGCGGGGCGGCGTGGCGGACTGCGTCGCGCACCCACCTTCCCCCCGTACGACGCACGCGCGCCGCGAGCCCGGCGTCGACCCGCCCGAGCTCGGCGAGGTAGGCGCGCATGGCAGCGGGCCCGGAGTTCCGGCCGCGCAGCAGCCCGATCGCCCACCACAGCGCCGCAGCGTGCGCGGGGTCGCGTCGGGCGCGGGGGAGGCGGACCGAGAGGAGGTAGCCGACGACGGGGTCGGTGACGGTGGTGGCGCGGGGGTGTCCGGAGGCGGGGGTGGGCCAGGGGCGCGGGCCGGTGTCGAGGCAGAGTCCGGTGGTGCCGTCGGGGAGGCGGGCGACGCCGAGCTCGTGTCCGCTGGGGGTGGTGAGGCCGGCGAAGCCGGGGCTGCGGGCGGCGACGGGCGCTACCCGCCCGGCACCGCTGGGCCGGGCGCTGCTCGAGGCGGCGCCGGGGTCGGGCGCGGGATCGGGCGCGGGAGGCGGCGCGGCGGAGCTGAGGCGGACCGGTCCGGGGGGAGCGGTGATCAGCGCGAGGACCAGCGCGAGGACGAGGACGAGGGGGAGCCGGAGCAGGGAGGATCGCATGCGAGCGATCTTCGGCAGCGGGGTGGCCGGGAGGCATCCGGTGGGCCGGAGCCTGGGGATGACCTCCTGTGGTCAGCCGCCTGGGGACAACAGGTGGACGCTCCAGGGACCAGAGCGGCGGGCGAGACGAGCAGACCGGCCGCTCGCGGCCCCCGGGACCGAGCCGGCGAGCTCAGAGCGCGCTGGCCGCCCCGCTGTCCAGGAACCACACCGTCTCGGCCTTGCCGGACACTCCGCGGGCGGGGGTGTCCTGGACGGAGCCCTCCTCGGCGAGCGCGCGGCGTACCGCGTCGGCCTTGGCGTCGCCGCTGACCAGGAACCAGACCGACTGGGCGCGGTTGAGGGCCTCGAAGGTGAGGGTGACGCGGTCGGGTGGGGGCTTGGGGGAGTCCTCGACGGGGGCGGTGATGGCGTCGACGACGTCGAGTCCGGGGTGGTGGGGGAAGAGGGAGGCGACGTGGCCGTCGGGGCCGACGCCGAGCATGAGGACGTCGAAGTCCCCGCCGCCCTCGGAGCGGATCGTGGCGGCGTAGGAGGCGGCGGAGGCGGCGAGGTCGTCGGACTCGTCGGAGGCGGGGGCGGTGTGGACCCGGAAGGCGCCGACCTCGTCGAGGAAGGCCGCGCGGGCCTGGACCAGGTTGCGGTCGGGGGAGTCGGCGGGGACGTAGCGCTCGTCTCCGAACCAGAAGCTCACCGCGCCCCAGTCGACGCCGGAGGCGGGGGCCAGGCGGGCGATCTCGCGGTGGACCGCGTCGGCGATGGTGCCGCCGGTGAGGCCGATGTCGGGGACGTGGCCGGCGGCCTGGGCGTCGGCGATCCGGTTGAGGAGCTCGCCGGCGATGGCGGTGGCCAGGGCGGGCGGGTCCGGGTGGACCTCGACGAGGGGGGCGGGGCGGTCAGGGGTGGGCGTGGTCATCGCTGACGGTGCTCCCGGTAGTAGCGGACGAAGGCCTGGGTGGAGGTGTCCTGGGCGGCCAGCACGTCGGCGTCGCCGGCGAGTGCCGGGGCGATCTGGACGGCGAGCTGCTTGCCGAGCTCGACGCCCCACTGGTCGAAGCTGTCGATGCCCCAGACGACGCCCTGGGTGAACGTGATGTGCTCGTAGAGCGCGATGAGCTGGCCGAGGACGGACGGCGTGAGCGCGGGCGCCATGATCGAGGTCGTGGGCCGGTTGCCGGGGAAGACCCGGGCCGGGACGATCGCCTCGGCGGTGCCCTCGGCGCGGACCTCGTCGGCGGTCTTGCCGAACGCCAGGGCCCGGGTCTGGGCCAGGAAGTTGGCGAGCAGCAGCTCGTGGACGTCGGTGGCGCCGTCGGCGAGCGGGTAGGTCGGCGTGGCGAAGGCGATGAAGTCGGCCGGGACGAGCCGGGTGCCCTGGTGGATCAGCTGGTAGAAGGCGTGCTGGCCGTTGGTGCCGGGCTCGCCCCAGAAGACCTCGCCGGTGTCGGTGGTGACGGGGGTTCCGTCCCAGCGGACGCGCTTGCCGTTGGACTCCATCGTCAGCTGCTGCAGGTACGCCGGGAAGCGGTGCAGCGACTGGGCGTAGGGCAGCACCGCGTGGGTCTGGGCACCGAGGAAGTTGGTGTACCAGACGTTGAGCAGGCCCATCAGCGCGGGCACGTTGCGCTCCAGCGGCGCGCTCTGGAAGTGCTCGTCGATGGTGCGGAAGCCGGCCAGGAACTCCTCGAAGCGCTCGGGGCCGATGGCGACGGCGAGCGAGGTGCCGATGGCGGAGTCGACGGAGTAGCGCCCGCCGACCCAGTCCCAGAAGCCGAAGGCGTTGGCCGGGTCGATGCCGAACTCGGCGACCTTGTCGAGCGCGGTGGAGACCGCGACGAAGTGGCGGGCGACGATGTCGGCGTCGGCGGGGGCGCCGTCGGCGACCGCGCGGACCCCGTCGAGGAGCCAGGCCCGGCACAGGCGCGCGTTGGTGAGGGTCTCGAGGGTCCCGAAGGTCTTGCTCGACACGATGAAGAGGGTGGTTGCCGGGTCGAGTCCGGTGAGGGTCTCGGCCGCGTCGGTCGGGTCGATGTTGCTGACGAACCGGCACTCCAGGCCCGCCTGGGCGTAGGGCTTGAGCGCCTCGTAGGCCATCACCGGGCCGAGGTCGGAGCCGCCGATGCCGATGTTGACGACCGTGCGGATCGCCTGGCCGGTGAAGCCGCGCCAGGTGCCGGAGCGGACGTCGTCGGCGAAGGCGTAGATCCGGCGCAGGACGGTCTGGACCTCCTCGACGACGTCGGCGCCGCCGACGACGAGGTTGGAGTCGGCCGCGCGCCGCAGCGCCGTGTGGAGCACGGCGCGGTTCTCGCTGACGTTGATCTGGTCACCGCGGAACATCGCGTCCCGGCGCGCCGGCAGCCCGACCTCGGCCCCCAGCGCGACGAGCGCGTCGAGGACCTCGGCCGAGAGCAGGTTGCGGGACAGGTCGACGTGGAGGTCGCCCGCGTCGTACGACAGGTGGTCGGTGCGGTCGGGGTCGTCGGCGAACCAACGACGCAGGTCGGGAGTGAAACCGTCGGCGAGCCGGGTCAGGCTCGCCCAGGCAGCGGTCGACCGGGGGTCGACGGGAGCCGCGCCCACCGGTTTCAGCCTCCGGCCTGGGCCATCTGCGCCTCGACGGTGGCGACGAGCTCCGTCCACGAGGTCTTGAACTTGTCGACACCCTCGGTCTCGAGCACGGCGAACACGTCGTCGAGGTCGATGCCGGCCGCGGTGAGGCGGTCGAAGACCTGCTGGGCGGCAGCGCCCTGGCCGGTGACCTGGTCGCCCTCGACCTCGCCGTGGTCGGCGAAGGCGAGGAGGGTCTTCTCGGGCATCGTGTTGACCGTGTCGGCGACGACGAGGTCGGTGACGTAGAGCGTGTCGGGGTACGCCGGGTTCTTGACGCCCGTGGAGGCCCAGAGCGGGCGCTGCGGGTGGGCGCCGGCCGCGGCGAGCGCCTGCCACCGGTCGGAGGCGAGGACCTCCTCGAAGGCGGCGTAGGCCAGGCGGGCGTTGGCCACGGCGGCCTGGCCGCGCAGCGCGAGCGCCTCGTCGGAGCCGATCTTGTCGAGCCGCGCGTCGATCTCGGTGTCGACGCGGGAGACGAAGAAGGACGCCACCGACTGGATGGTGGCCAGGTCGATGCCGGCCGCCTGGGCCTGCTCCAGGCCGGCGAGGTAGGCGTCCATGACGCCGCGGTAGCGCTCGACGGAGAAGATCAGCGTGACGTTGACGCTGATGCCGGCCGCGATCACCGAGGTGATCGCGGGCAGGCCCTCGAGGGTCGCCGGGATCTTGATGAGCGCGTTGGGCCGGTCGACCGCCGCCCACAGCGCCTTGGCCGAGGCGACCGTGGCGTCGGTGTCGTTGGCGAGCGTGGGCTCCACCTCGATCGAGACCCGGCCGTCGGCGTGGTGGGCGGCCGCCACGGGGGCGAGCACGTCGCACGCGTTGCGGACGTCGTCGGTGGTGAGCGCGAAGATCACCTTGTCGGCGTCGGCACCGTCGGCGACGAGCCCGCGCACCTGGGCGTCGTAGCGCTCGCCGTCGGAGATCGCCCCGGCGAAGATCGTCGGGTTGGTGGTCACGCCGACCACCGACTTGTCGGCGACGAGCGCGGCGAGGTTGCCGGTCTCGATCCGCTCGCGGGACAGGTCGTCGAGCCAGATGGACACCCCCGCGTCAGCGAGGGCCTTCAGTCGTTCACTCATGGATCCTCCTCGTGCGGTGGTGGTGCGGGAGTCGTGAGGTCAGTCGCGAGCAGCCGCCGCGATGCTCTCCTTGGCGGCCTGGACGACGGCCTCGGGCGTGAACCCGAACTCGCGGAAGAGCGTGCCGGCGTCGGCGCTGGCGCCGTAGTGGTCGATGCTGACGATGCGCCCGGCGTCGCCGACGTAGTCGCGCCAGCCCTGCCTGACGCCGGCCTCGACGGAGACGCGCGCCTTGACGGTGGGCGGGATGACCGCGTCGCGGTAGGCCTGGGTCTGGGCGTCGAACCACTCGAGGCAGGGGAGCGAGACGACGCGGGCGCCGATGCCCTCGGCGGCGAGCTTGTCGCGCGCGGCGACGGCGTGCTGGACCTCGGAGCCGGTCGCCAGCAGGACGACGTCGGGCTGGCCGCCCTCGGCGTCGAGCAGGACGTAGCCGCCCTTGGCGACGTCGTCGGTGGTGGCGTAGCCGTCGGTGCCGCGGGGGAACGTCGGGACGTTCTGGCGGCTGAGGATCAGGCCGGCGGGCCGGTCGTTGTTGCGCAGGACCTGGAGCCAGGCGGCGGCGGTCTCGTTGGCGTCGGCCGGGCGGATGACGTCGAGGCCCGGGATGGCGCGCAGCGCCGCCAGGTGCTCGATCGGCTGGTGGGTGGGGCCGTCCTCGCCGAGGCCGATGGAGTCGTGGGTCCAGACGTAGACGACCGGCGCCTTCATCAGTGCGCCGACGCGGACCGCGCCGCGCATGTAGTCGGAGAACGTGAGGAAGGTGCCGCCGAAGACGCGGGTGCCGCCGTGGACGGCGATGCCGTTCATGATCGCGCCCATGCCGTGCTCGCGGATGCCGAAGTGCAGGACGCGGCCCTGGTAGGGGTCGCCCGTCCACTCCTCGACGGAGCGGTCGACCGGCAGGAACGACGGCGCGTCCTTGATCGTGGTGTTGTTGGAGCCGGCGAGGTCGGCCGAGCCGCCCCACAGCTCGGGCATGACACCGGCGACGGCGTTGATGACCTTGCCGGACGCCGCGCGGGTGGCGACGCCCTTGGCGTCGGCCTCGAAGACCGGCAGGACGGCCTCGATGCCGTCGGGCAGGCGGCGGTCCTTGAGCCGGTGGAGCAGGGCGGCGCCCTCGGGGTTGGCCGCGGCCCAGGCGTCGTACTCCTTGTCCCAGGCGGCGCCCCAGGCCTTGCCGCGCTCGACGAGCGAGCGGGTGTGGGCCAGGACGTCGGCGGGGACCTCGAAGGTCTTGTCCGGGTCGAAGCCGAGGACCTTCTTGGTCGCGGCGACCTCGTCGGCGCCGAGGGCCGAGCCGTGGGCGGCCTCGGTGTTCTGGGCGTTGGGCGCCGGCCAGGCGATGACCGTCTTGAGCACGATCAGCGAGGGCTTGTCGGTGACCTCGTCGGCGGCCTTGATCGCGGCGTGCAGGGCCGGGACGTCCTCCTCGTAGTTCGCGAGGTCGGCGTGGTCGGTGCCGGTCCAGTCGACGGTCTGGACGTGCCAGCCGTAGGCCTCGTAGCGCTTCGCGACGTCCTCGTTGAAGGCGATGTGGGTGTCGCCCTCGATCGAGATCCGGTTGGCGTCGTAGATGACGGTGAGGTTGCCGAGCTCCTGGGTGCCCGCGATGGACGACGCCTCGCTGCTGACGCCCTCCTCGAGGTCACCGTCGGAGGCGAGCACGTAGATGTGGTGGTCGAACAGCGACGCGCTCTCGCGGGCCTCGGGGTCGAGCAGGCCCTTCTCGCGGCGGGCCGCCATCGCCATGCCGACCGCGTTGGCCACGCCCTGGCCGAGCGGGCCGGTGGTGACCTCGACGCCGGCGGTGTGGCCGTACTCGGGGTGGCCGGGGGTCTTGCTGCCCCAGGTGCGCAGCGCCTCGAGGTCGCCGAGCTCGAGGCCGAAGCCGCCGAGGAAGAGCTGGGTGTAGAGGGTGATCGAGGAGTGGCCGCAGGACAGGATGAACCGGTCGCGGGCGATCCAGGCCGGGTCGGCCGGGTCGTGGCGCATGACCTTCTGGAACAGCAGGTACGCGGCCGGCGCGAGGCTCATGGCCGTGCCCGGGTGACCGTTGCCCACCTTCTGGACGGCGTCCATGGCGAGGACGCGGGCGGTGTCAACTGCCTTGCGGTCGAGGTCGGTCCACTCGAGCTCCGGGATCATGGCTCCGAGCCTACCGAGCGCCGCGGGGAGAGAGACATTCGCGTGGTGCCCGGCCGGTGTGCTGCCGGCCGGACACCACGACAGGCCCCGGCTAGGACCAGTCGGACGCGATCGCGTCCAGGTCGCCGTCGGCCGGGGTGGGGAAGTGGCGCGCACCCGGGAACCGCACCGACGGCTCGGTCCAGGCCCCCGACGCGACGAGTCGCGCGATGTTGGCGCGGTAGATCTCGTCGACATCCGCGTGCCGCCCCGGCTCGGTGTCGAGCCAGAGGTTGGCCGGGTGGATCGGCCGGTCGTACATCCGGCGGAACAGCTCGGTCCGGACGTCCTTGAGCCAGTTGGAGTTGAGGTTCATCATCCGGAACTGGCGCAGCGCCTCGATGTCGACCGGGGCGGTGATGATCGCGTTGGCGCCGGAGGAGGCGCGGGCGACCACGTGCCCGTTGTAGTCGACGATGTGCCCGTTGCCGCCGGCGATGTCGACGGGGTGCTCCGCCGCGGGGGAGGAGTACACCGGACCGGTGTTCGGGCACAGCATGTAGAGGCTGTTGAAGTGCGCGTGCGCCCGGTTCTGCAGGAGCCACGTGCCGCCGTCGTCCGGGCCCGCGGTGGTCATCGGCACCGCCTCGCTGGGCCGGTAGACGACCTCGGCACCGTTGAGGGCGAGCGCCCGCACGGCCTCGGGGTACTCGCCGTCGCTGCAGCAGATCGTGCCGATGTTGCCGATGTCCGGCGTGCGCAGCACCGGGTAGAAGGCGTCGATCCCGTCGCCGAACAGCTCGACCCAGCGGTCGTAGACGTCGTGCGGCGTGCACGAGTGCTCGCGGCACCACACGTGGTTCTTCGCGGCGCGGTGCACGATCTCACCGCTCGGCGAGATCACCACCATGACGTTGAAGAACCGGTCCTCGATCACCTCGGGCCAGCGCGCCTTGCACTGCACGATGACGTAGGTGTCGTACATGCGCGCCAGCTCGGCGATCCGCTCGGTCTCGGGGCCGGGGATGTCGATGAAAAGGTCGCGCGCGCTGCGGACGTGCGGGAGGTCGTAGATCTCGTCGGTGAAGCCGGTGAGCGCGCCCTCGGAGAGCGCCACGAGCTTGACCGGCATGTTGATCCCGACGATCGAGACCGCGGCGTGGAAGGCCTCCTCGATCGTGTCGAGGTTGCGGGCGATGTGCTCGCGCGCCCCGATGCCGTGGACGTACGTCGACAGCCCGACCGCGAGGTACGGCGCGACGGGCGCGGCCGGCGTGGCAGGCGTGGCAGGCCCCGTCACACCGCACCGCACCAGCGGATCGCCGCGGCCGCGTAGGCCTTGGCGGCGACGACGATCTCGTCGATGGCGCACCGCTCGTCGACGGCGTGCGCCATCGACAGCGAGCCCGGCCCCAGGCCGACCGCGGGGATGCCCGCGGCGGTGAACCAGGTGAGGTCGGTGGCGCTCGGGAAGGGGCGCACGTCGGGCGCCCCGGCGTACGCCGTACCGGCGGCGGCCTCCTCGCGCGCCGCGACGACGGTCTGGCACAGCGGGTCGCTGCGGTCGGTGCGCCCACCGGGGTAGTGCATCGGCCACTCGACCTTGGGCAGGTTGCGCCGCAGCCACGGGTCGGCCTCGGCGGCCCGCGCGACCGTCGCGGTGATCTCGGACTGGATGGTCGCGACGTCGACCGACGGCGGGTAGAAGATCGCGTAGTCCAGCGTGGTCTCGTCCGGGATGAACGCGACGTTGCGCGCCGCGCGGGCGCCGCCGTCGATGACGTCGAGGCCGATGGTGAACTGCCCGGGCTCGAACAGCGGGTCGGTCAACGTCACCTCCCACTCGTCCTCCAGCCGGCGCAGCGCGTCGTGCACCCGCAGCGCGCTGTCGAGGGCGCTGGCGGCGATCGGCTCCTCGTCCGGGCTGCTGCGCAGCTGGGCGCGCATCAGCGAGCGCGCGGAGGCGTGCCCGGTCTTGCCGGTGACGGTGATCCGCATGACGAGGACGCCCGGCGTGGCCGGCATGACGCTCAAGGGGCCGACGGCACCGGTCGGCTCGGCGATGATCGCGCCGTGGGCGACGAAGCCGTTGCCGAGGACGAGCGAGGTGCCCAGGTGGTGCTCGAGGTTCTCCTCGCCGGCGACGCCCTGGAGGATCAGGTCGCCGCGCAGGCGGACGCCGGACTCGTGCAGTGCCCGGGCCGCGAAGGCCTGCGCCACCAACCCGCTCTTCATGTCGACCGAGCCGCGGCCCCAGATGTGGGTGCCGTCGACGTGCCCGGCGAACGGGTCGTGGGTCCAGGCCCCCGCATCACCCGCCGGTACGACGTCCACGTGGCCGTTGAAGATCAGCGAGCGGCCGCCTCCGGTGCCGCGCACGACCCCGACGACGTTGTCGCGCCCGGCCGCGTCACCGAACAGCTGGGTCTCCGCGCCGGCCTCCCGGTAGTGCCCGGCGAGCAGCTGGGAGACCGCCGTCTCGCCGCCGACCAGGTCGTCGTAGTCCTGGTCGGGGTAGGTCGGGTTGATGCTCTGGATGGCGATGGCCTCCTGGAGCGTGCTGACCATCTCGTCGCGCATCCCGTCGAGACGGGCCAGGGTCTTGTCCGTGGCGGCGGTCATGCCGTCATCTCCTCGGTGTCGTGGACGATCTCGCCGCCCAGGTAGGTGCGCAGCACCCGGGTGCCCCGCAGGTCGTCGATGTCGCAGGCCAGCGGGTCGCGGTCGACGATGATCACGTCGGCGTGCTTGCCGGGTGCGAGGGTGCCGATGTCGTCCCAGCCGAGGACGCTCGCGGCGCCGGAGGTCCACATCCGCAGCGCGTCGAGGCGGGAGAGGCTCTGGTCGGGACCGTCGTTGCGGTGGTCGCTGCCCGCGAACCGGTGGGTCTGGGCGAGCTCGATCTGCTCCCAGGGGTTCTTCGGCCCCCAGTCGGAGCCCCCGGCCAGCTCGAGGCCCTGGTCGGTGAGGCGCTGGAGGGGCTCGAGGTCGCGCCAGGCGTGCTCGCCGATCCGCTCGCCGTACATGGCGCCCTTGCCCCACGCGAAGCCGGCGCTGGTGGTGACCTGGAAGCCCAGGTCCTTGTAGCGGCGGGCCTGCGCGGGGGTGATGGTGATCGCGTGCTGGAGGATCCAGTGCCGGTCGCGGAAGTCGTGCTCCTGCACGACCCGCTCGGCGATGTCGAGGAAGTCGTCGTGCTCGCGGAACGCACCCAGGCACATGTTGGCCCGGATGCCCTCGGTCGCGCAGTACCGGACGAACGCCTCCTCCTTCTCGACCGAGAGGAACCGGGTGCCGCGGGTGGGACGCCCGAACGGGTCCAGGGCCGGCTCGTACGTCGCGAAGTAGCCCGAGAAGCACGGCCCACCGGGGCTCATGGTGAGCCCGTCGAGGCGCAGCAGGTCGTCGGAGAGGTCGCCGACCTGCGCCGCGAGCCGGGGGAGCCGGGCGGCGAACTCCGCCTCTGAGAGCGGGTCGAACGGGTAGAAGATCACCGACTCGACGTCCAGGGTGGCCTGGATCCGCATCGTGAGGGCGCCCGCGGCCCGCAGGTGCTGGTAGAGCCCGATGTGCTCGGGCTCCATGGCGTGGCCCTCGTAGCCCGTGGTGACGCCCTGGGCGGTGAACCGCGCCATCTCGGCGAGCGTCCCGGCGGCGGCCGACTCCATGCTCGGCGGGGGGAGCTTGGTGAGGATCTGCCCCCAGAACGGGTCGTAGGTGTAGTAGTTCGTGACCGGTCCGCGCAGGATGCCGGTCAGGTCGCCCGCGTCGGTCTTCTCGATCTCGACGTCACAGACCTTGTCGGGGATGAACGCGCTGAGCCCGACGGCGCGCAGCCCGGCGCTGTTGAAGGCGACGACGTTGGGCATCCGCGGTGCCCAGGCCTGGATCATCACGGGGTGCTCGGCGGTGGCCGCGTCGAGGGTCCAGCGGTCGGGGAGGTGCCGCTCCAGCAGGTCCTTCTCGTTGCGCCGGATGAAGTAGTGCGGCTCGCCCACCGGCGTGCACATGATCCACTCGCCGGCCGGCGTCGTGGCGGCCTTGGCCCGGATCCGGGCGACGATGTCGGCGTGGTCGACGGCGTCGGTCAGGTCGACCATGCCGCCGGACAGGATCCCGAAGTGCATGACGTGCGGGTGGGTGTCCACCAGGCCCGGCATTACGACCCCGCCGCCGGCGTCGACGCGCTCGGCGCCCGCTCCGGCGAGGTCCTCCATCGCGCGTCGCTCGCCCACGGCGAGCACCCGCCCTCCGGAGAGGACGACGGCCTCGGCCTCGGGGCGGTCCGGGTCGAGGGTGAGCACCCGCCCACCGGTGATGAGTGTGTTGGTCATAGGAGGCCCTTTCGGCGTGGTCGACAGTGACGTGCGCCACCGTAATCCTGTTTTCTCCGTTTGGAGAAGACTGATTCCGAAATCGGCGCGGATACGATGCGGCCATGAGCTCGACCCCCTCCGTGCGCGAGCCCCGGATGGCCCGTGGCGTGGCGCGTCGCGAGGCCCTCCTCGACGCCGCGATCCGGCTCGTGGCCCGCGACGGCGTCGGTGCCCTGACCCACCGCTCGGTCGCGACCGAGGCGGGCACCACCCACGGCAACGCGCGCTACTACTTCGGGACGCTCGACCAGCTGCTCGACGAGGCGCTGCGCCGGCTGGCGACCCGCCAGATCGACGAGGTGCGCGCGGTCTTCTCCGAGCTGCCCTCGGCGGGGGTGGCGCAGCGCGTGGACCGGCTGACGTCGTACCTGATGGGGGCGCTGAGCGACGACCGCGACGCCGCGATCGCCCGCTACGAGCTCTTCCTCGCGGTGGCCCGCCGGCCCGCGCTCCGCGCCACCCTCGACGCCTGGGGCACCACCCAGCGCGCCGCGTTCGCCGGCGAGCTGCGCGGTGCGGGCGTCGCCGAGCCCGACGCCGCGGCCGCCGACCTGCTCACCGCGGTCAACGGTCTCGTGCTCGAGCACCTGGCGCTGCCGGTCGACGACTTCGAGGAGACCCGGCTGCGGCCGCTGGTCGCGAGATTCTTCCCACAGCACTGACCCCCGTGTCCGCTTTCTCCCCCGAGAAGCGCTCGGGCTACACTCGGAGCGCTTCTACCCCTTGTTTGCGAGGACTTCCGTGACCTACGTCGACCCGACCGGCCCCGAGCTGCTGGCTGACGACGAGGGACCGCACAAGGCGACCTTCCGCGACGTGGTGATGGCGTACGTCGGGCTGACCAAGCCGCGCGTCATCGAGCTGCTGCTGCTGACCACCGTGCCGGTGATGTTCTTCGCCGCGCGCGGCGTGCCCCCGCTGGGGCTGGTCGTGGCCACCGTCGTGGGCGGCACGCTCTCCGCCGGGTCCGCGTCGGTCTTCAACTGCGTCTACGACCGCGACATCGACGAGCAGATGCGGCGTACCCGCCGCCGGGCGCTGCCGCGCCACATCGTCACCCCGAGGGCCGCGCTGGTCTTCGGCGTGGTGCTCGGCGTGCTCTCGACCGTGGTGCTGGCGGTGTGGGTCAACCCGCTGTCCGCCGTGCTCTCGGTCAGCGCCAACGCGTTCTACGTCTTCATCTACACGATGCTGCTCAAGCGGCGCACGACCCAGAACATCGTCTGGGGCGGCATCGCGGGCTGCTTCCCGGCCCTCATCGGCTGGACGGCCGTGACCGGCGAGCTCTCCTGGGTGCCGATCGTGCTGTTCGCGGTGGTGTTCTTCTGGACGCCGCCGCACACCTGGGCGCTCGCGCTGCGCTACCGCGAGGACTACGCGCAGGTCGACGTACCGATGCTGCCGGTGGTCAAGCCGGCCCGCACGGTCGCGCTCCAGATCGTGCTCTACAGCTGGGTCATGGTCGCGACGTCGCTGCTCCTGTGGCCCGTCGCCGAGACCGGTCTGGTCTACCCGATCGTGGCCGCGGTGCTCGGTGCCGTGTTCCTGGTGCAGGCCCACGGTCTGCACCGGCGGGCCAAGACGTCCGACGAGCTGAGCGTGCTCCAGCCGATGCGGCTGTTCCACTCGTCGAACCTGTACCTGTCGCTGCTCTTCGTCGCCGTCGCGATCGACCCGCTGCTCCACTGAGCCGGGCCGGAACGCGGCTCAGCCGCGGGCGCGGGTCGTGACCACGACCCGGGCGAGGCCCGCGGCGATCACCGCGGCGCCGAGCATGTGCAGCCCGACGAGGATCTCGGGCAGGTCGGTGAAGTACTGCACGTAGCCCAGCAGCCCCTGGGCCAGCTCGACCACGAGCAGCACGGCGGCGAACATCGCCAGCCGCTCGTCGCCGCGCCGGCGGGCGACCAGGGCGAGGGCGACGGTGAGGACGACGAGCAGCCACACCGAGTAGCCGTGGATGTGGGAGACGGTCGCCGGGTCGAGCCCGGTACGACGCGACTCGAGGTCGCCGGAGTGGGGGCCGGAGCCGGTCACGACGGTGCCGAGCCAGAGCACGACCCAGCCGACGGCGAAGGTCGCCCAGGCCAGGCGCGTGGAGACGACCGAGGCCAACGGGCGGACCGGGCCGGTGAGCTCGTCGAGGATCCAGACGCAGACGCCGACCATCGCCATCGAGACGAGCAGGTGGCCGGCGACGACCCAGGGGTTGAGGTCGGTCAGCACGGTGATGCCGCCGACGATCGCCTGGGCGGGGATGCCGGCGAGGACGACGAGGGCCAGCGTGCGCACCCGGCCGGCGCGCTGCCAGGCGGCGATCACGAAGGCGAGCGCGATGAAGAGCAGCACGTAGGTCAGCAGCCGGTTGCCGAACTCGATCACGCCGTGGATGCCGAGGGCACCGTGGGCGGTGTAGGACTCGTCGGTGCACTTGGGCCAGGTCGGGCAGCCGAGGCCCGACCCGGTCAGGCGGACGGCGCCGCCGGTGACGACGATCAGGATGTTGGCGACGAGGTTGGCCCAGGCCAGCGGCACCAGGCGGGCGGCCAGGGTGCGCTGGAGGTCGGCGAGCCGGGACGTGGTGGTCACGTTCACTCCCACTTGAAGGTTCGGGCGGTCAGCGCGGAGCCGGCGACGGCCCAGGCCACGAGCACGACGAGGTCGCGTACGGCGACCACGCCGTCGCACGCGCTGCGCATGGCCTCGCCGAGCGCCCCCGAGGGCAGCCAGCGCACGACGTCGCCGAGGCCGCCGTACTGGTCGGCGGGGAGGACGACGGCGCCGCCGGCGAGCAGCAGCAGGTAGACGAGGTTGGCCGCGGCGAGGGTGGCCTCGGCCCGCAGCGAGCCGGCCAGGAGCATGCCGAGGGCGGCGAAGGCGGCGGTCCCGCACAGCGCGGTCAGCAGGACCGCGAGGACCCCGACGACGCCGGAGGGGCCGGACCAGCCGAGCGCGAGCCCGACGCCGCCGATGACGACGAACTGGAACACCTCGACGACGAGGAGGGCGACGACCTTGCCGCCGAGCAGTGTGGAGCGCGACAGGGGAGCGGTGCCGAGCCGCTTGAGCACGCCGTAGCGCCGCTCGAAGCCGGTCGCGATCGCCAGCGAGGTGAACGCGGTCGACATGACGGCCAGGGCGAGGACGCCCGGGGTGAGCACGTCGATGGGCTTGCCGCCGAGGTCGAGACCGACCTTCTCGGAGCCGCGGACCGCGCCGACGAGCACGATCACGGGGATCACCACGGCGAGGAGCAGCTGCTCGCCGTTGCGCAGCATCAGGCGCGCCTCCATGCCCGCCTGCGTGACGAGCTGGCGGACGACGGGCGCGGCGCCGGGGGCGGGCGCGAACGTGCTCATGACAGGGTCTCCCGGCCGGTCAGCTCGAGGAAGACGTCCTCGAGATTGCGCTGCCCCAACGAGAGCGACTCGGGGAGCACGTCGTGGGCGGCGCACCAGGCCGCGACGGTGGCGAGCGTGGTGCTGTCGGCGGGTCCGGAGAGCTGGATGCTCAGCGGGTCGAGCTCGACGAGCTCGGTGGCCGGCCCGAGCTGGGCCGCGAGGGCGGCGGGCGCACCCGGCGGGAACGGCTGGGTGACGACGATGCGCAGGGTCGCCACGGTGCCGCCGCGGGTGAGCTCGAGGGGCGTGCCGCTGGCCACGAGCCGGCCGCGGTCGACGATGTGCACCTTGTCGGCGAGGCGCTCCGCCTCCTCGAGGTAGTGCGTGGTGAGCACCACCGTGACGCCGTCGGTGCGCAGCTCGTCGAGGAGCTCCCACACCGCCCGGCGGATCTGGGGGTCCATGCCGGCGGTCGGCTCGTCGACGAAGACCAGCTCGGGGCGCCCGATCAGCGCGAGCGCCAGGCCGAGCCGCTGCTGCTGGCCCCCCGACAGCCGCCGGTACGGCGTCCGCCCGCACTCGTGGAGCGCGAGCCGCTCCATGAGCACGCCGGTGTCGAGCGGATGGGCGTGGAGCCGGGCGAAGTGCCGGAGCATCTCGTCGGCGCGCGCACCGCTCCACGCGCCGCCGGACTGGAGCATGACGCCGATCCGGGGGAGCAGCTCGCGCCGCTCGCGCACCGGGTCGAGACCGAGCACCCGCACGGTGCCGGCCTGGGGGCGGCGGTAGCCCTCGCAGGTCTCGAGCGTGGTGGTCTTGCCGGCGCCGTTGGGGCCGAGCACGGCGGTGATAGTGCCCCGCTCGACGGTCAACGAGAGGCCGTCGACGGCGACGGTGTCGCCGTACCGCATCACCAGTCCGTCGACCTCGACAGCATGGTCAGCAGCGAGAGACACGGCGACAGTCTAGGAACGCCGTCTCAGACGCCGTCGGGCAGGGCCAGGGGTGCGAGCTCGTCGAACCGGTCGCCCGGGCCCGGGTTTCCCGGAGCGCTCGCACCACCGAAGTGATGCACGACACCCCACACCGCGTTGAGCGCCGTGGTGACCGCTCCCTCGGCCCATCCGGCGGTCCACGAGATGTCGTCGCCGGCGAGGAAGATCCCGCGCTGGTGGGCCGGCAGCGCGTCCTGCACGAAGTGGGTGAAGAGCCGCCGCTGGTAGCGGTAGTGACCCGGCAGGTTGGCCTTGAAGGCGCCCATGAAGTTGGGGTCGGACTCCCACGAGACGGTGATCGGGTCACCCACGATGTGCGAGGCGACGTCGACGTCCGGATAGATCTTGCGCAGCGAGTGGAGCTGGAGGCGCACCCGCTCCTCGACCGGCAGCGCGAGCCACTTCAAGGCGTCGTCGTTCCAGGTGTAGGACAGGCAGATCGACGCGGCGCCGTCGTCCTCCAGGAGGTACGTCGCCCGGTTGAGCCGGTCGGTGAGCGTCATGCTCATCAGGTCCCGGCCGGTCGTGGGGTCGGTGTCCTTCCAGAACGGCCGGTCCACGCGCACGAACGTCTTGGACGACTGCATGTAGTGCGTCCGCTCCATCGCCATCCACAGCGCCGGCGAGAACAGCGACTCGTCCACGTCGATGCGCGCGGAGAGCAGCCAGACCTGGCAGGTCACCACGACGGCGTCGTACTGGCGGGCGGTGCCCCAGCGGTCGGTCAGCTCGAACTGCCGGTCCGTGCCGGGCGCGATCCGGGCCACGCCGGGCAGCGGGGCGCCGCCGTGCAGGCTCGCCAGGGTGGTGCCGGCGGGCCAGTGCACGCAGTCCGGGGCCTCGTTCCAGAGCCCGACCGGCAGCTGCTGGGCGCCGCCGTGGATCATCTGGTGCTCCTCGTCGGCGTTGGTGAAGATCACGCGGAGGATCTCGAGCATCGAGTTCGGGAAGTCGGTGTCCCAGCCGCCGGTGCCGAAGCCGACCTGGCCGAAGGCCTCGCGGTGGCGGTGGCTGCGCGCCTGGAACGCCTTGCTGTTGGCGAGGAAGCCCGAGAACGGCTCCTCGTCGAGCTCGAGCACCAGGCGCTCCCACAGCTCGCGGATGCGGGGGACGTCGCGGTCGGTGAGCGCCTGCTGCATCTCGGCGAAGCCGACCTCGCCGAGTGCCTCGTGCCAGGCGTCGGCGACGTCCTTGAGGAACGGCGGCAGGTCGTCGTAGGTGCGCGCGTAGTGGGACTCGGCGCCGAGCTCGATGACCGTGCTCGGGGTCGCCTCGGAGAGCGGGTTCGGGAACGGCGAGGTGCGCAGCCCCACCTTGTCGATGTAGTGGAAGAGCGCCCGCGAGGACAGCGGGAAGCGCATGCCGCCGAGCTCGGCGATCGGGCCGTCGGCGCCGCCGAACGGCTGGGACCGCAGCCGGCCGCCGATCTGGTCGGCCTCGTAGATCACCGGGCGCAGGCCCAGGCGCATCAGCTCGTAGGCCGTCACGATGCCGGACAGGCCGCCGCCGACGACCGCGACCTCGCGTCCGTGGTGCTCGGCCGGGACGGCGCCGAGGCCGGCGGGGTGGGCCAGCTGCTCGTCGTACGAGAAGGGGAAGTCGGGGCCGAGCATGGTGACGCCGCCGGGCTGCCCGCCGGCGGGGACGGCGTCCGGGGTGGTCTGCGCGGTGGTCATCGGTTCAGGCCTCCGTAGACGTCGGGCCGGCGGTCGGCCAGGTGGGTGTTGGCGCGGCGCGCGTCGGCCAGCGCGGCGGGCGTGACGGTGCCGACGACGAGCGCCGCCTGGTCACCGGCCCGGGCCAGGTCGGTGCCGTCGGCGCCGACGATGCAGCTGCTGCCGCAGTAGGTCAGGTCGTTCTCGGTGCCCGCCCGGTTGGCGTAGACGACGGCCATCTGGTTCTCGTAGGCACGGGCGCGCACGAGCAGGCTGCTGACCGTCTCGTAGGGCTCCATCAGCGCGGTGGGGCAGGCGAGCACGTCGGCGCCCTCGAGCGCGACGAGCCGGACCTGCTCGGGGAACTCGATGTCGTAGCAGACCAGCAGTCCCACCCGGTACCCGTCGAGGGTGGCGACGACGGGGTGCCCGTCGCCCGGCACGTACGCCGCGGCCTCGTCGGGCCCGTAGAGGTGCGCCTTGCGGTGCCGGGCGAGCACGGCGCCGTCGCGGTCGACGAGCTCGGCGGAGATGTGCACGACCTCGCCGTCGCGCTCCGGCCAGCTCCAGGCGATCGCGAGACCGTGGTCGCGGGCGATGCCGGCGACGGCCTGGGCCATCGGGCCGCCCGGGGGCTCGGCGAGCTCGGCGGCGTAGGGGCCGATGTCGTAGCCGGTGAGCGTGAGCTCGGGGCACACGAGCAGGCGGACGCCGCGCGCCGCGGCATCGGCGGCTGCGGCGTCGAGCGCGCGGAGCGCGGCGGGGACGTCGCGCAGCGGGCCGTCGGCCTGCCAGGCGGCGACGACCAGGCCGGGCGCATCGGTAGGTGCGGTCACGGGCTCACGCTATTGCCGCGGCGGCGCAGGATCGAGAGGTGCGCGTTGCCGGTCGGCGTCGATCCGTTGCGTCAGGACCCGCTGCGGCGGCGATCCGTTGCACCAGGCGCGGTCAGGACGGCAGGCTGCCCTGCTCGCGGCGGAGCAGGGGAGACATCACGAGCTCGCTCTTCGTGCGCACCATGAAGTCCTCGCGCGCGATCCGCTCGACGACCTGCTCGAAGTGGCGCACGTCGGCGGCCAGGATGTGCAGGATGGCGTCCGCCTCGCCGGTGACCGTCGAGGCCGAGACCACCTCGGGCAGCTTCTCGACCGCGGCGAGGATCTGGTCGGGCGACGTCGAGCCGCGGCAGTAGATCTCGACGTACCCCTCGGTGGACCAGCCGACGACCGCCGGGTCGACCCGCACGGTGAAGCCGGTGATCGCGCCCGCGGCGACCAGCCGGTCGACGCGGCGCTTGACCGCCGGCGCCGACAGCCCGACCCGGTCGCCGATCTGGGCGTAGGTCGCCCGGCCGTCCTCCAGGAGGACGCCGATGATCTGGCGGTCGAGCTGGTCGGGCTGCATGGGGCTCATTATGTTCGAGCGGAGCCTCCGCCCTACGCTGGCCGCCGTGACTCCCTGGCTCTACGGCGTGCTGCTCGTGCTCGCGGGCGCCACCGCCGTGCTGCTCGTGGTCGACCTCGTCCGCGACCGCGCCGCGCAGGACTCCCACTTCATCGCCCTCGCGGTGCTGGAGGTCGCGCTGCTGGTCCAGCTCGTGATCGGCGTCGTGGCGCTGGCCCGCACCGAGCGCGACATCGAGGGCGCGGTCTTCGTCAGCTACCTGGTCACCAACGCGCTGGTCCTCGTGGTCGGCGCCTTCTTCTCGCTCGCCGAGCGCTCCCGGGTCGGTACGACGATCCTGCTGCTCGCCGTCGCGACCGTCGCCGGGCTCGAGGTCCGGCTCTGGGACATCTGGGGTGGTCGTGGTGCCTGAGGCCGGCGTGGGCGACGTCAACGTGCTGTCCCAGGGCTGGGGCCGCGCCCTGGTCTTCGTCTACGGACTCTTCGCGGTGGCCGCGACCGGGCGCTCCGCCGTCCAGCTCGGCATGGAGCCGGACCGCGCGCCGCTGGCGTACTCGCTGTCCCTGGTCGCCGCGGTGCTCTACCTCGTCGCCACCACCTGCCTGCTGCTCGGCGGGCGCACCGGCTGGCGCATCGCGGGTGCTGCGGTGACGATCGAGCTGCTCGGCGTGCTCTCGGTGGGCACGCTCAGCTACCTCGCGACCGACCTGTTCCCGGACAAGACGGTGTGGTCGCACTTCGGCCAGGGCTACGGCTTCCTGCCGCTCGTGCTGCCCTTCGCGGGACTGGCCTGGCTGCGCCACACCCGCCCCGTGCGCACGTGACCCAGGTAACTAAGGCTGACCTTGCTTGAAGGACGGTCCGCAATATCGGCACACTGATGTTGTGGAAATGGTGACCGAGACCGACGAGCCGACGCGTCAGCGCGTCGCGCGGTCGATCCTGGTCAACGGTCCCTCCACCGCGGCGGCACTCGCCGAGCGCCTCGACCTGACGCCCGCGGCCGTCCGGCGCCACCTCGACCAGCTCCTCGCTGACGGTGCCGTCGACGCTCGTGACCCCCGTCCGGCCGGCACCCGCGGCCGGGGTCGCCCGGCCAAGGTGTTCGCCCTGACCGAGCACGGCCGCGACGCCTTCGACCAGCAGTACGACGACCTCGCCACCGAGGCGCTGCGCTTCCTCGCCGAGACGGCGGGGGAGGATGCGGTCCGCGCGTTCGCCGAGCGGCGCGCGGCGTTCATCGAGAAGAGGTTCCCCGCGGTCGCGGCCGCCAACCCGGGCGCCTCGCCGGCCGAGGTGCTGGCCCTGGTGTTCTCCGACGAGGGCTACGCGGCGTCCGTCCGCGAGCTGCCGGTCGTGGGGGAGCAGCTGTGCCAGCAGCACTGCCCGGTCTCCCACGTCGCTCACGAGTTCCCCCAGCTGTGCGAGGCCGAGACCGAGGCCATCGGTCGCGTCCTCGGTACCCACGTCCAGCGCCTGGCCACCATCGCCCACGGCGACGGGGTGTGCACCACGTGCATCCCCTCAACACAGAAGGAGCAGGTCACGTCATGACCTCGATCGAAGAGCTGAACCCCGAGCTCAAGGGGATCGGTCGCTACGACTTCGGCTGGTCCGACAAGAACGACGTCGGTGCCAACGCCAAGCGCGGCCTCAACGAGGACGTCGTCCGCGACATCTCCGGCAAGAAGAGCGAGCCCGACTGGATGCTCGACCTGCGGCTCAAGGGCCTCAAGCTCTTCGACCGCAAGCCGATGCCGACCTGGGGCTCCGACCTCAGCGCGATCGACTTCGACAACATCAAGTACTTCGTGCGCTCCTCCGAGAAGCAGGCCGCCAGCTGGGAGGACCTGCCCGAGGACATCAAGAACACCTACGACAAGCTCGGCATCCCGGAGGCGGAGAAGCAGCGCCTCGTCGCCGGTGTCGCCGCGCAGTACGAGTCCGAGGTCGTCTACCACTCGATCCGCGAGGACCTCGAGGCCCAGGGCGTGCTCTTCCTCGACACCGACACCGCGCTCAAGGAGCAGCCGGAGCTCTTCAAGGAGTACTTCGGCACCGTCATCCCCGTCGGTGACAACAAGTTCTCCGCGCTCAACACCGCCGTGTGGTCGGGTGGCTCGTTCATCTACGTCCCCAAGGGTGTCCACGTCGACATCCCGCTCCAGGCCTACTTCCGGATCAACACCGAGAACATGGGCCAGTTCGAGCGGACGCTGATCATCGTCGACGAGGACGCCTACGTGCACTACGTCGAGGGCTGCACCGCGCCGATCTACTCGTCGGACTCGCTGCACTCCGCGGTCGTCGAGATCATCGTGAAGAAGGGCGGCCGCTGCCGCTACACGACCATCCAGAACTGGTCGAACAACGTCTACAACCTCGTCACCAAGCGCGCGGTCTGCGAGGCCGGCGCGACGATGGAGTGGGTCGACGGCAACATCGGCTCCAAGGTGACGATGAAGTACCCGGCCGTCTACCTGATGGGCGAGCACGCCAAGGGCGAGACGCTGTCGATCGCCTTCGCGGGCGAGGGCCAGCACCAGGACGCCGGCGCCAAGATGGTCCACGCGGCCCCGCACACCTCGTCCTCGATCCTGTCGAAGTCGGTGGCGCGCGGCGGCGGGCGTACGTCCTACCGCGGGCTGATCCAGGTCAACGAGGGCGCGCACGGCTCCAAGTCCAACGTGCTGTGCGACGCGCTGCTGGTCGACCAGATCAGCCGCTCCGACACCTACCCCTACGTCGACATCCGCGAGGACGACGTGTCGATGGGTCACGAGGCGTCGGTCTCGAAGGTCTCCGACGACCAGCTCTTCTACCTCATGTCGCGCGGCATGGAGCAGGACGAGGCGATGGCGATGATCGTGCGCGGCTTCGTCGAGCCGATCGCCAAGGAGCTGCCCATGGAGTACGCGCTCGAGCTCAACCGACTGATCGAACTGCAGATGGAGGGTGCTGTCGGATGACGGCCGTCGCCGAGGCTCTGGAGATGGGCGCACCCGCCCAGATCGAGAGCCACCTCAACCCGCCCGCGTCGTACGACCTGGCCGACCACCCCGTGCCCACCGGGCGCGAGGAGGTCTGGCGGTTCACGCCGATCAAGCGGCTGCGCGGGATCCTCGACGGCGAGGCCTCCGCGGCCACGCTGACCCGCGAGACCACGCTGCCCGAGGGCGTCACGCTCACCGAGATCTCCGCCGACGAGGCGGTCGCGCTCGGTGAGCTCGGCCCCAACGAGCGCCCGGCCGCGCTGGCCGCGGCCAACGCCGGCGCCACGGTGCTGCTCGACGTGCCGGCCGAGGCCGTCATCGCCGAGCCGGTCGTCATCCGGCTCACCGGCGAGTCGGTCGACGACCTGGTCTGGAGCCGGCTGGTCTACCGGATCGGCGCGCACGCCGAGGTCACCATCGTGCTCGTGCACGGCGGCTCGGCGCGCTACTCGGCGATCTCGACCTTCCTGGTCGGCGACGGCGCCAAGGTCAACGTGCTGAGCCTGCAGGACTGGGCCGACGACGCCGTCCACCTCGGTCGCGACGCGATCCGGGTCGGCCGCGACGCGTTCGTCAAGCACACCTCGATCTCCTTCGGCGGCGACCTGGTCCGGATGCACGCCAACGTCGAGTACGCCGGCCCCGGCGGCGAGGCCGAGCTGCTCGGCCTCTACTTCGCCGACGAGGGCCAGCACCTCGAGCACCGGCTCTTCGCCGACCACAACGCGCCCAAGACCAAGAGCCACGTCGTCTACAAGGGCGC
Organism: Pimelobacter simplex; assembly: GCF_024662235.1. Classification (GTDB taxonomy): domain Bacteria; phylum Actinomycetota; class Actinomycetes; order Propionibacteriales; family Nocardioidaceae; genus Nocardioides. The sequence continues at coordinate 1,940,445 of NZ_CP096276.1, read as the reverse complement.
GCTCCAGGGCAAGGGCGCCCACACGGTCTGGATCGGCAACGTCTTGATCCGCAAGGTCGCCGAGGGCATCGAGACCTACGAGGAGAACCGCAACCTCGTCCTCACCGACGGCTGCCAGGCGGACTCGGTCCCCAACCTGGAGATCGAGACCGGCGAGATCGAGGGCGCCGGGCACGCCTCGGCGACCGCCCGCTTCGACGACGAGCAGCTGTTCTACCTGCGCTCGCGCGGAGTCTCGGAGAAGGAGGCGCAGCGCCTGGTGGTGCACGGCTTCTTCAACGACCTCATCCGCAAGGTCGGCATCCCCTCGATCGAGGAGCAGCTGCTCAAGACCGTCGAGGCCGAGCTGGCCAAGAACGTGCTCAAGGAGCTCGGATGAGCTTCGAGCGGGCCTGCGCGCTGGCCGACGTACCGACCGACGAGGCGCTCGCCGTCACCGTCGACCGGTACGACGTCGCCGTGGCCCGCGACGGAGACGAGGTCTTCGCCCTGCAGGATCTCTGCTCCCACGCCGCGGTCGCGCTGAGCGAGGGCGAGGTGGAGGACTGCACCGTCGAGTGCTGGCTCCACGGCTCGCGCTTCGACCTGCGCACCGGCAAGCCCACCGGGCTCCCGGCGACCGAGCCGGTCGCCACCTTCCCTGTCGAGCTGCGCCCCAATGGTTCGGGCGCTGTCGACGTCTACATCGACGTCACCACCACGCTGAACGGAGTCACCCCATCATGAGCACCCTCGAGATCAAGGACCTGCAGGTCCAGGTGCAGACCGAGGACGGCCCCAAGGAGATCCTCAAGGGCGTCACGCTGACCATCAAGGACGGCGAGACCCACGCGATCATGGGCCCCAACGGCTCGGGCAAGTCCACGCTGGCCTACTCGATCGCGGGCCACCCGCGCTACGAGATCACCGGCGGCACGGTGACCCTCGACGGCGAGGACGTCCTCGCGATGTCGGTCGACGAGCGCGCCCGCGCCGGTCTCTTCCTCGCCATGCAGTACCCGGTCGAGGTCCCCGGCGTCTCGGTGTCGAACTTCCTGCGCACCGCCAAGACCGCCATCGACGGCGAGGCGCCCAAGCTGCGTACCTGGGTCAAGGACGTCAACGGCGCCCTGGACCGGATGAACCTCGACAACACCTTCTCCCAGCGCTCGGTCAACGAGGGCTTCTCCGGTGGTGAGAAGAAGCGCCACGAGATCGCCCAGCTCGACCTGCTCGACCCCAAGGTCGCGATCCTCGACGAGACCGACTCCGGCCTCGACATCGACGCGCTCAAGGTCGTCTCCGAGGGCGTCAACCGGTTCCGCGAGCGCGAGGGCAAGGGCGTCCTGCTCATCACGCACTACACGCGGATCCTGCGCTACATCAAGCCCGACCACGTCCACGTCTTCGTGGCCGGCAAGGTCGCCGAGTCCGGCGGTGCCGAGCTGGCCGAGGAGCTCGAGGCCAACGGTTACGAGCGCTTCCTCACCGCGGCGGTCTGATCATGGCCCTGGAGGGGCTCCTCCCGGAGCTGGCGGTCATCCGCAAGGACTTCCCGATCCTCGAGCGCACGCTCGCGGGCGGGCTGCCGCTGGTCTACCTCGACAGCGCCAACACCTCGCAGAAGCCGCAGGTGGTGATCGACACGATGGTCGACCACCTCGAGCGCCACAACGCCAACATCGCCCGCGCCATGCACCAGCTCGGCGCGGAGTCGACGGAGGCCTTCGAGGCGGCGCGCGACAAGGTGGCGGCCTTCATCGGCGCGCCCGAGCGCGACGAGGTGATCTTCACCAAGAACGCCTCCGAGGCGCTCAACCTGGTCGCCAACACCCTCGCCTGGGCGGGGGAGCGCCAGGTGGGCCCCGGTGACGAGGTCGTCATCACCGAGATGGAGCACCACTCCAACATCGTGCCGTGGCAGCTGCTCACCCAGCGCACCGGCGCGACGCTGCGCTGGTTCGGGATCACCGACGACGGTCAGCTCGACCTGTCGGCGATCGACGACCTGATCACCGAGCGCACCAAGGTCGTCTCGCTGACCTGGGTGTCCAACATGCTCGGCACGATCAACCCCGTCGCCGCCATCACCAAGCGCGCGCACGCCGTGGGCGCGCTGGTCGTCGTCGACGCCTCCCAGGCCGCGCCCCAGCTGCCGATCGACCTCGCCGCCATGCCGGCCGAGGAGCGCCCCGACCTGGTCGCCTTCACCGGCCACAAGGTCGTCGGCCCGACCGGCATCGGCGTCCTGTGGGGCGCCCGCGCCGTGCTCGACCAGCTGCCGCCGTTCCTCGGTGGCGGCGAGATGATCGAGACCGTGCGCATGGAGTCCTCGACGTACGCCGGGATCCCGCACAAGTTCGAGGCCGGCACGCCCCCGATCGTCGAGGCCGTCGGTCTCGGCGCCGCCGTGGAGTACCTCGGCCACGTGGGCCTCGACGCGATCCACGCCCACGAGCAGGCCATCACGGCCTACGCGCTCGAGGGGCTGCAGACGGTCCGCGGCCTCACCGTGCTCGGCCCGCTCGACGCGGCCCTGCGCGGTGGCGCGATCTCGTTCGAGCTCGACGGCGTCCACCCGCACGACATCGCCCAGGTGCTCGACAGCCGCGGCATCGCCGTGCGCGCGGGGCACCACTGCGCCAAGCCGGCCCACGCCCGGTTCGGCGTGCAGAGCTCGACGCGCATGTCGTCGTACCTCTACACGGAGCCGAGCGAGATCGACGCCCTGGTCGAGGCGCTGGAATACACCCGTTCCTACTTCAAGTTGGACTGAGGATGACTGCCCAGGATCTGGATGCCCTCTATCAGGAGATCATCCTCGACCACTACAAGAACCCCCACGGCAAGGGGCTGCGCGAGCACGCCGACCACACCGCCGAGGTGCACCACGTCAACCCCACCTGCGGCGACGAGGTGACCCTCCGGGTCCACCTGGCCGACGGTGTGGTCGACGACGTGTCCTACGACGCGCTCGGCTGCTCGATCTCGCAGGCCTCCGCCTCGGTGCTCTACGACCTCCTGGTCGGCAAGAGCGTCGACGAGGCGATGGCCATCCACCAGGAGTTCCTGACCCTCATGCAGGGCAAGGGCACGGTCGAGCCCGACGAGGACGTGCTCGAGGACGGCATCGCCTTCGCCGGCGTCGCCAAGTTCCCGGCCCGCGTCAAGTGCGCCCTGCTGTCCTGGATGGCCTGGAAGGACGCGACCTCCCAGGTCGTCGCCACGAACGAAGCAGTCGGAGACGGAGACAAGCGATGACCGAGTCCATCGACCACAGCGACCTGCCCGAGGTGCCCGAAGCGGCCCTGGCCGGCACCAACGCGTCGTCCAACGTCGCCCTCGCCGACATCGAGGAGGCCATGCGCGACGTCGTCGACCCCGAGCTCGGCATCAACGTCGTCGACCTGGGCCTCGTCTACGGCATCCACGTCGACGAGAGCACCAACGTCGTCCTCGACATGACGCTCACCTCCGCGGCCTGCCCGCTGACCGACGTCATCACCGACCAGACCGAGTCCGCCCTCGAGGGCCTGGTCAACGACGTCGCGATCAACTGGGTCTGGATGCCGCCGTGGGGCCCCGACAAGATCACGCCCGACGGTCGCGAGCAGCTGCGCGCGCTCGGCTTCAACGTCTGAGCCGAGCGGCTCAGCCGAAGCGCTCGTCGGTGTAGCGCCGCAGGTTCCGCAGGAACCAGCGGAAGCCCGCGTTCAGGAGCGGCTTGCTCGGCGCCAGTGTGTAGCGGGCCGCGCCGGAGACCTCCATGGCCATCGTCCAGGTGAGCCGGCAGCCGGTCGCGGTCGCGACCACGTCGTAGCGCTCGCCGAACGCCTTGATGCGCTTCTCCGAGGCCTCGTTGAAGCGGAAGGCGAGGAGCGTGTGCTCCTCCCAGGCGATGAACTCCTCGGCACCGACCAGGCCGCCGTGCATGGTCACGGTGCGCATCGTGCCGACGCCGCGGGGTTCCGGGGTGGTCCAGGCGACGTTCGTGATGGCCTTGGCCCAGTGCGGCCAGGCGGTGGCGTCGGCGAGGACCTCGAAGAGCTGGGCCGGGGTGATCGCGAGGTCGACGCTGTTGGCGAAGCGGTGGGGTGCGGTGTCGATCCAGGCCAGATCGACGAGGTCGCACGGGTGCAGGGTCGGGGTCGAGGCCATGGCTGCAGACTAGAACACGTTCTCGTCAGTAGGGTCGTCCTGTGCCCGAGGTCCTCGTCCCCCCGTCGCGCTGGGCGCGCTGGATCGCCAACTTCGCCGTCTCGCACGGCACTCCCGAGCTCACCGTGAGCGCCGGCGCCCTCGCCGGTACGGCAGCCGACGGCTCGTGGTTCGCCGCGCGGCTCCCCTTCTCCCTCCCGTACGACGGCCCGCCCGAGGCCGCCGCCCTCGCCCAGGCCGCGGTGCCGCCCGAGGTGTGGGGGCTGCTGCTGGTGCGCAAGGGCGGCTTCGCCGTGGCGCGCCTGGAGGGGGAGCGGATGACCGAGAGCAAGGTCGGGCAGCGCCACGTGCAGGGGCGGACCAAGGCGGGCGGGCAATCCCAGCAGCGGTTCGCGCGGCGCCGGGCGAACCAGGCGCGCGATGCCTATGCGGCCGCGGCCGACCACGCGGTGCGGGTGCTGGGTGGGGCGACGACGGTGGTGGCGGGTGGGGACCGGTCGGCGGTGGCCGAGGTGCTCGCCGACCCGCGGCTGGCCGGGGTGGGAGCGGTGGGTCCGTGGCTCGCCGTACCGGATCCGCGGCGGACGATCCTCGACCAGGCGGTGCGCGATGCGCAGGCGCTCGTGGTCGAGGTGGTCAACGCCCCGACAGGTCCAGGGTGAGGAACGTGCTGTTCGGGTCGGGGGAGTAGCCCTCGAACGGGCCGCAGACGGTGAACCCGCGGGTGACGTAGAGCGCGCGGGCCGGAGCGAAGTAGTCCTCGGTGCCGGTCTCGAGGCTGACCCGGTGGTGGCCGTTGGCCCGGGCCGCGTCGAGCACGTGGTCGAGCAGGCGTCCGGCGACGCCGCGGCGGCGGGCGACCGTGGCGGTCCGCATCGACTTGAGCTCGGCGTGGCCGGCGTCGATCCGCTTGAGCGCGGCGCAGCCGAGCAGCAGGTCGCCGGCCTCGGGGTCGCGGGCGGTCCAGAAGGTGATCTCCGGCGCGGCCAGCGCGTCGGGGTCGAGGGCGTGGACGCTCTCCGCGGGCGAGGTGGCGTACATGTCGGCCAGGTGCTCGTCGAGCAGCGCCAGCACGTCGGGCCGGCGGGGGTCGTCGGTCGCGATCTGCATGGACCGATCCTGCCCGAGTCAGTCGTCGAGGCCGAGCTCGGCCCGGCGCAGCGCCCACCGGTGGTCGAGGTCGGACATCTCCTCGAGGACGAACGAGAGGAACGCCTGGGCCAGCACCAGCCGGCGCCGGGCCGGGTCGTCGTCCGCGAGGTCGCCGAGCCCGCGCTCGAGCGCGGCGATCATCGGGCCGTAGAGCTGGTCGATGCGGGTCATCGTGCCGTGCCAGGCGTCGTCCTCGACGACGAAGACGTCGCGCCGGGAGCCGCGCTCCCGCTCGCGGCGGATCATGCCGACGCCGTCGAGGTAGCGCACCGCGCCCGACACCGAGGCCGGGCTGACGTCGAGCACCGCCCCGAGCTCGGCGGCGGTCATCCGTCCGTCGTCGTCGACGAGCAGGGCGGCGAAGGCGCGGGAGGGCAGCCGGGCCAGTCCGGCGCTCGTCAGGGCGCCGCCCAGCCGCTCGATGAACGCGGCCCGCTGCTCGTCGGTCGCCATGGCGTGATTCTACAAGATTCAGAAATTGCTGAAACGGGTGCATGATGGACGCATGACGAGTCCCCTCATCGAGGTTCGCGGGCTGGTGAAGACGTTCGGGGCGTTCCGGGCGCTCGACGGGCTCGACCTGGTGGTCCAGCCGGGCGAGGTGCATGGCTTCCTCGGCCCCAACGGCGCCGGCAAGTCGACCACCATCCGGGTGCTGCTCGGTCTGCTGCGCAAGGACGCGGGGGAGGTCCGGCTGCTCGGGGGTGACCCGTGGTCCGACGCCGCGGCGCTGCACCGGCGCCTGGCGTACGTCCCGGGCGACGTGAGCCTGTGGCCGAACCTCAGCGGCGGGGAGATCGTCGACCTGCTGATCCGGATGCGCGGCGCCGACCCCGCGGGCTCGCGGCGCGCGGAGCTCATCGAGCGGTTCTCGCTCGATCCCACCAAGCGGGGGCGCGCGTACTCCAAGGGCAACCGGCAGAAGGTCGCGCTCGTCGCCGCCTTCGCGACCGACCCCGACCTGCTCATCCTCGACGAGCCCACGTCGGGACTCGACCCGCTCATGGAGCAGGTCTTCAACGAGTGCGTCGCCGAGCAGACCGCGCGGGGCGCGACGGTGCTGCTGTCGAGCCACATCCTCAGCGAGGTGGAGCGGCTGGTCGACCGGGTCACGATCATCCGCGAGGGCCGGGTCGTCGAGTCGGGCAGCCTCGGCTCGCTGCGCCACCTGCACCGGACCAAGGTCGTCGCCACCGTGTCCGGTACGCCGCCCGACCTCACCACGCTCGACGGCGTCCACGACGTCAGCGTCGCGGGGGACCAGGTGACGTGCTCGGTCGAGCCGGACGTGCTGCCCCAGGTCCTGCGTGCGCTGACCGACGCCGGCGTGACCGCGCTGACGAGCACCCCGCCGAGCCTGGAGGAGCTCTTCCTCGACGCCTACCGCGACCGGGCGGGCGCCCGGCGATGAGCACCACCGGCTGGCCCCTCCTGCTGCGCCTCGGGCTGCGGCGCGACCGGGTGCTCGCTCCCGTCGGGATCGGGGTGCTCGTGCTGATGAGCATCGCCTCGGCGGCCGCGACACCGAGCCTCTACCACGGCCTCGCCGAGCGGGTGCACGCCGCGGAGGCGATCAACGCCAGCCCCGCGATCGTCGCGCTCTACGGCCCGATCCTCGACGTCACCAGCGAGGGCGAGCTGGCGATGACCAAGATGACGGTCCTGTACGCCGTGTTCGCCGCGGTGCTCTTCGTCGCCGTGGTCCGCCGGCACACCCGGGTCGAGGAGGAGAGCGGCCGGACCGAGCTGATCGGCGGCACCGCCGTCGGCCGGGACGCGCCGCTCGTGGCGGCGAGCGTCGAGGCGGTCCTGCTCGCCGTCGTCCTGGGTCTGCTCACCGCGCTCGGCAACATCATCGGCGGCCTCGACGCCCGGGGCTCGCTCGCCTTCGGCCTGCTCTGGGCCGGCAGCGCCCTCGTCGCGGCCGCCATCGGCGTGCTCACCGCCCAGCTCTCGGCGAGCGCCCGGACCTGCGCCGGCTTCGCGGCCGGGATCATCGGCCTGCTCTTCGTGCTCCGGGCCGTCGGGGACACCGGACCCGGCTGGCTCAGCTGGGTCTCGCCGCTGGGCTGGAACACCCAGGTCCGCGCCTACGGAGAGACCCGCTGGTGGCTCCTGCCGGCCTATCCCGCGCTCGCGCTGGTCCTCGTCGCCGCCGCCGTGGTGCTGCGCTCGCGGCGCGACCTCGGCGCCGGCCTGGTCGCCGCCCATCCCGGTCCGGCCACGGGCTCGCCCCGCCTCGCCGACGCCTTCTCGCTCGCGGTCAAGGTGCACGCGACGACGCTCCTGCTGTGGAGTGCCGCCGCCGGCGCGCTGGGCGTGGTGTTCGGGATGATCGCGCCCGGCATCGGGGACCTCCTCGACAACGCGACCGCGCAGTCGATCATCGACGAGCTCGGCGGCGCGCTCGTCTCGGCGATCCTCTCGATCGTCGCGGTGGTGCTCACCTACTTCGCCGCGACCGTGGTCAGCCACTCCGCGCACGACGAGACCGACGGGCGGGTCGAGATCGTGCTGGCCACCGGGGTCAGCCGAGCCCGCTGGTTCGGCGCGACGGCCGTCCTGGCCCTCGCCGGCACCGCGTGGCTGCTCGTCGTGACCGGCGTCGGCCTCTGGATCGGGTACGCCGCCGCCGACGGCCCCGGCATCGGCAACCTCGTCACCGCGGCCCTCGCCTGGGTGCCCGCCGCGTGGGTCGTCGGTGCCCTCGCCGCCCTCTCGCTGGCCCTCGGCGCGCGCTGGGCCGCGCTGGTCTGGGTGTGGCCCGCCGCCTTCCTGACGCTCTCGCTCCTCGGCGACCTCCTCGACCTGCCGGGCTGGCTGACCGGCCTCTCGCCGTACGCGCACGTGCCGTCGCTGCCCGCCGCGAGCTGGGACTGGGGGAGCGCGGGCGGCCTCAGCGCCGTGGCCGCGCTCCTGCTGGGTGTGGCGTGGTGGCGGTTCCGCGAGCGCGACATCGGCTAGTTTCAGCCGCATGTGGCAGCCGGAGCCCGACTGGGTGGCGCTCCCGGGAGGTACCGGGACGTCCACCGTCGGCGTGTGGCGGACCGCACTCGGAGGGCGGCCGGTCGTGATCAAGCGGATCGGCGCGCCCGGTCCCGGAGACCCGGCGGTCCTCTCGGACCGCGCGCACGTCGGGTACTGGCGGCGCGAGGCCGACGTCCTGCTCACCGGGCTGTGCAGCGGTACGCCGGGGCTGCGCTCGGCCCCCGCCTCCGTCGAGGAGGACGAGGCCGGCGTCACGATCGTCCGCGACTGGGTCGAGGACGCCGCGTCGAGCGGGCTGTTCCTGGCCCTCGCCCTGGGCCGGTACGCCGGCGCCGAGATCGGGCACCCGAAGTTCCTGGCCCGCGACCTGATGCGCGACCGGCTGGCCCGGGTCGCCCGCCGGGGCGGCTGGCCCACCCTCGCCCGGACGACGGTCGCCGACGTCGCCGAGCACCTGTGGACCCGCCGCGAGACGATGCTCGCCCTGCTCGACGGCGTCCCGCAGGTGCCCCAGCACGGCGACGCGACGCCCCGCAACCTGCCCGGCCGCGACGGCGACGAGGTGCTCGCCATCGACTGGGGCACCCTCGGGCACGGTCCCGTGGGCGGCGACCTCGGCTACCTCTCGCTCTCGGCGCGCGAGGAGTTCGAGCCCCTGCTCGACGCCTACCTGCTCGGGCTGCCGGACGGTGTCGCCGACCGGGACGCCGTCGTCCTCGGCGCCCGGATCGTCGCCGTCTACACCGCCCTCAGCCGGGCGGAGTGGGCGCTGTCGCGGGTGGCCGGTGGCGAGGGCGCGCTGGCCGGGAAGTACCGGCATCCCGCGGTCGCGCCGTACCTTCGGGCGCTGCAGCGGACCTTCGGGCACATGGAGGCCCTGCTCGACCTGTGAGTCAGACCCGCGGGATCGAGAAGGTGTCGCAGGAGTCGAGGCTTCCGCCGTCGTACCCGACCATGAACCACTTCTGGCGCTGCGCGGACGAGCCATGGGTCCAGGCCTCCTGATCGACCCGGCCGCCGGCCCGCTTCTGGATGTAGTCGTCGCCGACCGACTTGGCCGCGGCGATCGCCTCGTCGATGTCCTGCTGGGTCAGGTCCTGGATGAGGACCTGTCCGTCGGCGTCCTTGGTCTGCGTCGCGTGCTGGGCCCAGAGCCCGGCGTAGCAGTCGGCCTGGAGCTCGAGCCGCACGCCGTCGCTCTGGGGGCCGGTCTGCTGGCTGCGCACCTGGCCCATGAAGCCGAGCAGGTTGGAGATGTGGTGGCCGTACTCGTGGGCGAGCACGTAGTACTCCACGAACGCCCCGGTCGGGCCGCCGAGCTGGCGCTCCAGGACGTCGTCGAAGAAGGTCGTGTCGAGGTAGATCGACTCGTCGCTGGGGCAGTAGAACGGCCCGACGTCCGAGGTCGCGGCGCCGCAGCCGGTGTCGACCGAGCCGGAGAACGTGACCATCTGCTTCTCGGGCCGGAACCGGCTGCCGAGCTCGGAGTCCCAGTAGTCGGTCAGCGAGTTCTCGATCGCGACCCGGGCACAGTCGGAACTGTTGTTGGCGTCCTCACCGGTCGTGCAGTCGGCGTAGCGGTCGGTGCCCTCCTGGGCGTCGCTGAGCCGCGACGGCGAGTACGCACCCCCGCCGGCCGGACTGCCGCCACCGCCGAGGAGGTTGTTGCCGCCGAGGATCGCGCCGACCACGACCACGATGATCACGATGATGATGCTGCCGATGCCGCCCTTGCCGGAGGGCATGGGGATCCGCATCCCACCGCCGCCCAGACCACCGCCCAGGCCGCCGCCTCCGCCACCGCCGCTGCCGGCGTCGCGAACCCGAGACTGGTCGAGGCGTGCCTTCGGATTGAATCGGACCACGGATCGCACACTAGTGCAGGTTCCGGCGTTTTCGGCGGTGCGATCGTGCGTGGGAGAATCGGCCGGTCATGATCACTGTGCACCAGCTCGAGGTTCGCGTCGGTGCGCGACTCCTCATGGACAATGTCAGCTTCCGTGTCGGCGCCGGCGACAAGATCGGCCTCGTGGGCCGCAACGGAGCCGGCAAGACCACGCTCACCAAGGTCCTCGCGGGCGACGTGCTGCCGGCCAGCGGCACGGTCAGCAACAGCGGCGAGCTCGGCTACCTGCCGCAGGACCCGCGGGTGGGCGACCCCGAGGTGCTGGTGCGCGACCGGATCCTGTCCGCGCGGGGCCTCGACGACGCCGTACGGCGGATGCGGGCCGCCGAGGTCGCCATGGCCTCCGACGACCCGGACGAGCGGGACAAGGCGTTCCGCAAGTTCCAGCGGGCCCAGGACGAGCTCGACGCCGGCGGCGGCTACGCCGCCGAGACCGAGGCGCTCCAGATCGCGCAGAGCCTCGGCATCCCCGACCGCCTGATGGAGCAGCCGCTGGGCACGCTCTCGGGTGGTCAGCGACGCCGGGTCGAGCTGGCCCGGATCCTGTTCTCCAGCGCCGAGGTGCTCATCCTCGACGAGCCGACGAACCACCTCGACGCGGACTCGATCCTCTGGCTGCGCGACTGGATGAAGACCTACAAGGGTGGCTTCATCGTCATCTCCCACGACAACGACCTGCTCGAGCAGACGGTCAACAAGGTCTTCCACCTCGACGCCAACCGCGAGGTCATCGACGTCTACAACATGGGCTGGAAGAACTACCTCACCCAGCGCGAGACCGACGAGGCCCGCCGCAAGCGCGAGCTGATGAACGCGCAGAACAAGGCCAAGACGCTCACCGATCAGGCCAACAAGATGCGCGCCAAGGCGACCAAGGCCAGCGCCGCGCAGCAGATGCTCAAGCGCGCCGAGCGGCTGCTCGAAGGGGTCGAGGGGGAGCGCCAGTCCGACAAGGTCGCGGCGATCAAGTTCCCGACGCCGGCCGCCTGCGGCAAGACGCCGCTCTCGGCGCACGACCTGTCGAAGTCCTACGGGGCGCTCGAGATCTTCACCGCCGTGGACCTGGCCATCGACAAGGGCTCGCGCGTGGTCATCCTCGGCCTCAACGGCGCCGGCAAGACCACGATGCTGCGGATCCTGGCCGGCGTCGACAAGGCCGACACCGGCGAGGTCGTCGCCGGGCACGGCCTCAAGGTCGGCTACTACGCCCAGGAGCACGAGACGCTCGACGTGAGCCGCTCGGTGCTGGAGAACATGCAGTCCGCGGCGCCCGAGCTGACCGACACCGAGGCGCGCTCGGTGCTCGGCTCGTTCCTCTTCACCGGCGACGACGTGCACAAGCCGGCCGGCGTCCTGTCCGGTGGCGAGAAGACCCGGCTCGCACTGGCCTCGCTCGTCGTCTCGGCGGCCAACGTGCTGCTGCTCGACGAGCCGACCAACAACCTCGACCCCGCCTCCCGCGAGGAGGTGCTCAGCGCGATCCGCCGCTACGAGGGCGCGATCGTCCTGGTCACCCACGACGAGGGCGCGGTCCACGCGCTCGAGCCGGACCGGGTGCTCATCCTCCCCGACGGCGTCGAAGACCTCTGGAGCCCGGACTACGCCGACCTGATCGCGCTCGCCTGAGCGGGGGCCCGCGGCTGCGGCCGCGGGCTACTCGCTGGCGATGGCGTCGAGCACGTCGAGCCGCGCGGCCCGGATCGCCGGGACGACGGCCGCGAGCACGCCGACCACCACGGCGACGACCAGGAAGGTCACCAGGTTGCCGATCGGCAGCCCGAGGCTGGTCAGGTCCTTGGACAGCGCCTGCTGGAGCAGGACGCCGATGAGGACGCCGAGGGCCATGCCCAGGACGGCGCCGAGCACGGCGATCGTCACCGACTCGAGGGTGATCATCCGTCTGAGCTTGGCCCGGCTCATGCCGACGGCGCGCAGGAGGCCGACCTCGCGGGTGCGCTCGATGACGCTGAGACCGAGCGTGTTGACGATGCCGATGACCGCGATGACGATCGCGAGCGCCAGCAGGCCGTAGATCATGAACAGCAGCTGGTTGACCTGGCCGCGGAACTCGTCGGCGAACTCGGCCTTGTCGAAGACCCCGACGATGGGCGCGGGCTTGGCGGCGGCGTCGACCCGGTCGCGCACGGCGGTGGCGTCGGCGCCGGGGGAGAGCAGGATGCTGATCGAGGTGTCCTGGCGCAGCACCCCGGCCCGGGCGAGCTGGTCGAGCGGCAGGGTCACCTCGGAGGTGACGTCGGAGCTCTTGGTGATGCCGGTGATCGTCGGGGTGAGCGTCTTGCCGCCCTGGAACCGGAGGTCGAGCCGGTCGCCGACGGCCAGGTCGTGCTTGTCGGCGAAGTCCTCGTTGACGAAGGCCTCGGCGCCGCTGACGTCGGTGGTGCCCTGGACCGTGTCGAGGTGGTAGATCTCGCGCCACGCGGGGTCGACGCCGGTGATCGACACGCCCTTGTCGTCGTAGCGGGCCGAGGTGTACTGCTGGCGGCTGAGCACGCCGACGCCGTCGATGCCGGCGATCCGGTCGCCGATCTCGGTCGAGAACGGCAGGTAGGTCGAGCTCTGCACCAGCAGGTCCGCGGTGAACTGCTGGTCGACCTCGTCGTCGATCGACTTGTTGAGCGAGGAGGCCAGCACGCCGATCGTCGAGACCAGGGCGAGCCCGATCATGAGTGCCGACGCCGTCGCGCCCGTACGACGGGGGTCGCGCAGCGCGTTCTCGCCGGCCAGGCGCCCGGTGGCGCCGAAGAGAAGGGCGAACAGCCCCCGGCACACCACGAGCACCGGACGGCCGAGCACGGGGGAGAGCGCGGCGGCGGTGAGGATCCACAGCACCGCTCCGACACCGACCCACAAGGCGTTGGGCCGCTGGAGCCCGGCGACCGCGAAGGCGGCGCCGATGGCGATGACCACGGTCCCGATGAGCGTGCGTCGCCGCAGCGACGTGCGTTCGGGGGCGGTGTCGGCCCGCATGGCTGCGACGGGCGCGATCCGCCCGGCCCGCCGGGCCGGGAGGTAGGCGGCGATCATCGTGACGCCCACCCCGACCAGGTAGCTGGTGATGACCGCGCCCGAGGTGAGCTGGAGCGCGTCGCCGGCGATGTCGAGCCCGACCACCCGGAAGAGCGCCGCGAGCCCGCGCGCGAGCAGCAGGCCCAGCCCGATCGCCAGCGTCGAGGTGACGATCGAGAGCACGAACGCCTCGACCAGCACCGACCGGGTGACCTGGCCGCGGCCGGCGCCGAGGGCACGCAGCAGGGCCAGCTCGCGGGTGCGCTGGGCGACGAGGATCGAGAACGTGTTGACGATGATGAACCCGCCGACGAGCACCGCGATGATCGCGAACACCGTGAGGAAGGTCTGGATCACGTCGAGGAAGGTGCCGATGGCGTCCTGGGACTCCTTGGCCACCTGGTCGCCGGTCACCGCCTCGAAGCCCTCGGGCAGCACCTTGTCGGCGGCCGCGGCGAGCTGCTTCTGGGTGACGCCGTCGGCGGCGGTGAGGCTGATCCGGTTGAAGACGTCCTTGCCGCCGAAGAAGAGGTCCTGGGCGCCGGCGGTCGAGAAGATCAGCAGGGTCGCGCCCGCCGTACCGCCACCGTTGAACTCGGCGGTGCCGACGAGCGTGGCGGTGCGCTCGAGCGTCCCGAACGGGGCCAGCAGCTTGACCTGGTCGCCGAGCCGGTAGTCGCCGGCCTCGGCGGCGCGCTGGTCGAGCACGATCTCGTCGGTGCCCTCGGGCCAGCGGCCGTCGTCGAGCAGGAGCGTGGGCTTGCCCTCCATGTTGGGGCTGCCGGTGTGGTTGAAGGACAGGGTCGGCGCGCCCGTACCGCCGACGAGCGTGCCGTCGGAGGCGAGCAGGCTCAGCCCGGCGCTGCTGACCTCGCCGTCGGCACGGTCGACCTCGGGGAGCGCGGCGAGCGCCTGGACGACGTCGGGGGTGAGGGCGAGCGCGGACTGGCCGGACTCGCCGCCGCCGAACTCCTCGGTGTCGGCCGCCCGGACCACGCCGTCGGGCGTCGAGCCGTGCACGATGCCGTCGAACGTGGTGGACAGACCGTTGCTGAAGACCAGCACGCCGGACAGGAACGCGACCCCGAGCACGATGGCCAGGCCGCTCATGAGCAGCCGCACCTTGCGGGCGAAGAGGTTGCGCAGCGTCATGCGGAGCACGGGCTCACGCCTCCCGGCGCGCAGCGGCCGCGGCGGCAGCCGCGGCCTGGAGCGAGGTCATGTGGGCCAGGATCGCGTCGCGGTCGGGGTCGCGGATCTCGTCGACCAGGCGCCCGTCGGCCAGGAAGACCACGCGGTCGCAGTAGGACGCGGCGACGGCGTCGTGGGTGACCATCACGATCGTCTGGCCGAACTCGTCGACGCTGCGGCGCAGGAACGAGAGCACCTCGGCGCCCGAGGTGCTGTCGAGGTTGCCGGTCGGCTCGTCGGCGAACACGATGGACGGCTTGCTGACCAGGGCGCGGGCGCAGGCGACGCGCTGCTGCTGGCCGCCGGACATCTCGGCGGGGCGGTGCCCGAGGCGGTCGCGCAGGCCGACGGTGTCGACGACGGTGTCGAACCAGGCCTGGTCGGGCTTGCGGCCGGCCAGGCTGAGCGGGAGCAGGATGTTCTCGCGGGCGCTGAGGGTGGGGATCAGGTTGAACGCCTGGAAGACGAAGCCGATCTCCTCGCGGCGCAGCGCGGTCAGCGCCTTGTCGCGCAGCCGGGACAGCGCCGTGTCGCCGACCCAGACCTCGCCGCCGGTCGGGCTGTCGAGCGCCGCGAGGCAGTGCATGAGCGTGGACTTGCCGGAGCCGGACGGGCCCATGATCGCGGTGAACTCACCCGCGGCGAGGTCGATCGTCACGCCGTCGAGGGCGCGGACCTCGGAGTCGCCGGACCCGTAGACCTTGCGCAGGTCGACCGCCCGCGCGGCGACGGCGGTGGGGGACGGGGCGGTCGAGGCCGAGGTGCTGCCGGAGGTCATGGGCCCACCCTGCCAGGAGGGTCCGACGACCCGCATCCGGAATGTCCCCGAGCCTGCCCCCGGGGATCCGTAGGCTTCGGGTCATGGCTGCTGACGCACGCTTCGTGGGGGCGATCGACCAGGGCACCACGAGCACCCGGTTCATGGTCTTCGACCACGCGGGCACCGAGGTCGCCCGGCACCAGCTGGAGCACCAGCAGATCCTGCCGCGGGCGGGCTGGGTCGAGCACAACCCGGTCGAGATCTGGGAGCGGACGTCGGCCGTCGTCCAGACCGCGCTCGGCAAGGCCCGGCTCGGGGCCGAGGACCTCGCCGCCGTCGGCATCACCAACCAGCGCGAGACCACCATCGTGTGGGACCGGCGCACCGGGCGCCCGCTCTACAACGCCATCGTCTGGCAGGACACCCGCACCGACGCGATCGCCGCCGCCCTCGACCGCGACGGTCCGGGCGGTCGTGGCGACGTGATCCGGCACCGGGCGGGGCTGCCGCCGGCGACGTACTTCTCCGGCGGCAAGCTGCAGTGGATCCTCGACAACGTGCCCGGCGTGCGCGAGGCGGCCGAGCGCGGCGACGCGCTCTTCGGGACGCCGGACACCTGGATCCTGTGGAACCTCACCGGCGGTACCGACGGCGGCGTCCACGTCACCGACGTGACCAACGCGAGCCGCACCATGCTCATGGACCTCGAGACGCTCGACTGGGACGACGAGCTGCTCGGCTTCTTCGGCGTGCCCCGGCGGATGCTCCCCGAGATCCGGGAGTCCTCGGCCACCACGCCGTACGGCGTCACGCGCGCCGGGGGGCCGTTCGGCGGCGAGGTGCCGATCACCGGCATCCTCGGCGACCAGCAGGCCGCGACCGTCGGCCAGGTCTGCTTCGCCCCGGGCGAGGCCAAGAACACCTACGGCACCGGCAACTTCATGCTCCTCAACACCGGCACCGAGATCGTCCGCTCCCAGGCCGGGCTGCTCACCACACCGGCGTACCAGCTCGGCGACCAGCCCTGTGTCTACGCGCTGGAGGGCTCGATCGCGGTCACCGGCTCGGCGGTCCAGTGGCTGCGCGACCAGCTCGGCATCATCAGCGGCGCGGGGGAGTCCGAGTCGCTCGCCCGCCAGGTCGAGGACAACGGCGGTGTCTACTTCGTGCCGGCCTTCTCGGGGCTGTTCGCCCCCTACTGGCGCTCCGACGCCCGCGGCGCGATCGTCGGGCTGTCCCGGTTCAACACCAACGCCCACGTCGCGCGGGCCACGCTCGAGGCGATCTGCTACCAGTCGCGCGACGTCGTCGAGGCGATGTGCGCCGACTCCGGGGTCGCGGTCGAGGTGCTCAAGGTCGACGGCGGGGTCACGCTCAACAGCCTGTGCATGCAGATCCAGGCCGACGTGCTCGGCGTCCCGGTGAGCCGGCCGGTGGTGCCCGAGACGACCGCGCTCGGAGCGGCGTACGCGGCCGGGCTCTCGGTGGGCTACTGGCGCGACACCGACGAGCTGCGCCAGAACTGGCGCGAGGACACCCGCTGGGAGCCCCAGTGGGACGACGACCGCCGCGCGAGCGGGTACGCGCAGTGGAAGAAGGCCGTGCAACGTACGCTCGACTGGGTGGAGGTGCCCGGATGAGTCCCGCCGCCCTGTCCCCCCGAGCCCGCAGCGCCGCGCTCAAGCGCCTGGCCGAGCAGCCCCTCGACGTCCTCGTCATCGGCGGCGGCGTGGTCGGCTCCGGCGCCGCGCTCGACGCCGCCACCCGCGGCCTGTCGGTGGGTCTCGTCGAGGCCCGCGACTTCGCCTCCGGTACGTCGAGCCGCAGCTCCAAGCTCATCCACGGCGGCCTGCGCTACCTGGAGATGATGGACTTCCGCCTCGTCGCCGAGGCGCTCAAGGAGCGCGGTCTCCTGATGGAGCGGCTCGCCCCGCACCTGGTCCGGGCGGTGCCCTTCCTCTACCCGCTCAACGGGCGCGGCTGGGAGCGCTGGTACGCCGGCACCGGCGTCGCGATGTACGACGCCATGTCCAAGGCGAGCGGCTACGGCAGCAGCCTGCCGCTGCACAAGCACCTCACCCGCCACGGCGCCCGCAAGGCGTTCCCGTCGCTGCGCAAGGACGCCCTCGTCGGGGCGATCCGCTACTACGACGCCCAGGTCGACGACGCCCGGCACACGATGTTCCTGGCGCGCACCGCGGCGACGTACGGCGCGGCGGTCGCCTCGCGCACCCGTGTGGTCGGCCTGATCAAGGAGAGCGAGCGCGTCGTCGGCGCCGAGGTGATCGACCTCGAGACCGGCCACCGCTTCGACATCCGCGCCTCCCAGGTCATCAACGCCACCGGCGTGTGGACCGACGAGACCCAGTCGATGGCGCGCGAGCGCGGTCAGTTCAAGGTGCGCGCGAGCAAGGGCATCCACCTCGTCGTCCCGCGCGACCGGATCCGCGGCGAGACCGGGCTGATCCTGCGCACCGAGAAGTCCGTGCTCTTCGTGATCCCGTGGAAGCGGCACTGGATCATCGGCACCACCGACACCGACTGGTCGCTCTCCAAGGACCACCCGGCGGCGAGCAGCAGCGACATCGACTACCTGCTCGAGCACGTCAACCGGGTGCTGGAGGTGCCGCTCACCCGCGACGACGTCGAGGGCGTCTACGCCGGCCTGCGCCCGCTGCTGGCCGGCGAGTCCGACGCGACCTCCCAGCTCTCCCGCGAGCACGCCGTGGCCCACAGCGTCCCGGGACTGGTGGTCGTCGCGGGCGGCAAGTACACGACCTACCGGGTGATGGCGGCCGACGCCGTCGACGAGGCCGTGCACGGGCTCGCCTCGGTCCAGGGCCGCACCGCCGGCGCGTGCGTGACCGAGAGCGTGCCTCTCGTGGGCGCCGACGGCTACCAGGCGCTCTGGAACCAGCGGCGCGCGCTCGCCACCCAGTCCGGGCTCGCGATCAACCGCGTCGAGCACCTCCTGGAGCGCTACGGCTCGCTGGTGCTCGAGGTCCTCGACCTGGTCGCCGCCGAGCCCGAGCTGGGCGAGCCGCTGCCGGGGGCCGAGGACTACCTCAAGGTGGAGGCCGTCTACGCCGTCACCCACGAGGGGGCGCGGCACCTCGACGACATCCTGACCCGACGGATGCGGATCTCGTTCGAGACCTTCGACCGCGGGGTCGCCGCCGCGCCCCACGTCGCCGAGCTCGTCCGCGGGCACCTGCGCTGGGACGCCGACCAGCGCGAGCGCGAGGTCGAGCACTACCTCAAGCGGGTCGAGGCCGAGCGCGAGTCGCAGCGCCAGCCCGACGACCACACGGCCGACGCGGCGCGCAAGGGCGCGGCGGACGTCGTACCGGTCTCCCGGATCGCCGAGGAGATCGAGGAGATCGAGATGGAGACGGAGACTTCCTGATGGACCTGCAGCTCACCGACCGGGTGTACGTACTCACGGGCGCGACCCGCGGCCTCGGCCGCGCGTCCGCCGAGGCGCTCGTCGCCGACGGTGCCCGGGTGGTGCTCTCCGGACGGACCGCGGCGTCGGTCGACAGCGCGGTCGCCGCGCTCACCGCGATCGGGGGAGCGGGCTGCGCCGTGGGCGTGGTCGCCGACAACGCCGACCCGGCGGCGCCCGCCCGCCTCATCGACGCCGCGCGCGCCACCTGGGGCCGCCTCGACGGCGCCCTGATCAGCGTCGGCGGTCCGCCGTCCGGGCCGGTCACCGCGATGACCGACGAGCAGTGGACCACCGCGTTCGGCTCGGTCTTCCTCGGCGCCGTACGCCTGGCGCGCGAGGTCGCCGCCGAGCTCGGCGAGGGCGGATCGCTGGCGTTCGTGCTCTCGACCAGCGTGATCCAGCCGATCGCGGACCTCGCGATCTCCAACGGGCTGCGTCCCGGTCTGGCGATGACCGCCAAGACACTTGCCGACGAGCTCGGGCCCCAGGGCATCCGGGTCAACGGACTGCTCCCGGGCCGGGTCGGCACCGAGCGCGTCGCCGAGCTCGACGCGGCCACCGGCGACCCGGAGGCCTCCGCCGCGGCCGCCCGCGCCCAGATCCCGCTGCGCCGCTACGGCCGGCCCGAGGAGTTCGGCCGGGTCGCGGCGTTCGTGCTCTCGCCCGCCGCGTCGTTCTTGACCGGCGTGATGCTGCCCGTCGACGGCGGGATGTCGCGCCCGCTCTGAACCCGGGCGTCCTCGCGGCGCGAGAACGGGCCGCCCTGGCGCCGCTTGGTGCCCTTGCGCTCGCCGCGCGGCCCGTTGCGTCGCTCGTCCCACGCGAGGTAGGCGAACCCGCCGACCCCGAGGACGCCGAAGAACCACCACTGCAGCCCGTAGAAGAAGTGCGGTCCCTCGCCCAGCTCGGGCAGCTCGACCGGCTCCAGCGCCTCGGCCGGCTCGGGGTCCTCGGCCTTGAGCGCGACGAACCCGGTGAACACGTCGAGCCCGGTCGCCTTGCCGATCGGTCCGCTCGCGATCGCGCGCGTCGAGCGGCCGCTGACCTGGGTGCTGCCGCCGGTGCCGTCCGCGCGGACCCAGCCGGTGATCGTCACCTCGCCCTCGGGCGGGGCCGGGAGCTCGTCGGGACCGATCTCGGGGTTGTCGGTGGCGAACCACCCCCGGTCCACCAGCACCGCGGTGCCGTCGGCGGTCACCAACGGGACGACCACCTCGACCCCCGGGGCGCTCTTGCGCGTGCGGTAGCGGACCACCACGGTGTTCTCGGCGTCGTACTCGCCGGTGGCGGTGATGAGCCGCCACTCGTCGGTCTCGGCGACCGGGCGGCCGGGCGCGAGCACCTCGTCGACCGGGACCGGATCCCGGTCCTCGTTGGCGACGACGACGGCGTTGCGCTCCTTGCGGTCCTCCAGCCGGCCGAACTGCCACTCGCCGAGCCACCAGGTGCCGTAGCCGAGCAGGATGATGGCCAGGAAGAAGAGGACCCAGCGACGGCTCAGCAGGAACCGCCAGGAGCTCAGCAGGGAACGCACACCCCCAACGGTAGGACCAACCGGAAGCCAACTGGACCCCGGCCTATGCTGGGTGTGTGCAGCCTCTCCTCGACCAGCACGGCCGTGTCGCGACCGACCTCCGCGTCTCGCTGACCGATCGCTGCAACCTGCGCTGCACCTACTGCATGCCGGCCGAGGGCCTGGACTGGATGCCGCTCGACGACCAGCTCTCCGACGACGAGGTCGTCCGGCTCATCGGGGTGGCCGTGCGCGAGCTCGGCGTCACCGAGGTCCGCTTCACCGGCGGCGAGCCGCTCGTGCGCCGGGGACTGGTCGACATCGTGCGCCAGGTGCGCGCCCTCGACGCCGGCGTCGAGATGTCGATCACCACCAACGCGCTCGGCCTCGCCCGTACCGCGTCGGCCCTCGCCGAGGCCGGGCTCAACCGGGTCAACGTCAGCATGGACACCGTCCGCTCCGACACCTTCCACGAGATCACCCGCCGCGACCGGTTCGCCGACGTCGTCGAGGGGCTGGCGGCCGCCGAGGCGGCCGGGCTCGGACCGGTCAAGGTCAACGCCGTGCTGCTGCGCGGCGTCAACGACGACCAGGCACCCGAGCTGCTCGCCTGGTGCATCGAGCGCGGCTACCACCTGCGCTTCATCGAGCAGATGCCGCTCGACGCCCAGCACGGCTGGGACCGCGACGCGATGGTCACCGCCGACGAGATCTTCGCCTCGCTGGCCTCGCGCTTCACGCTGGCTCCCGCGCACGAGCCGCGGGGGAGCGCCCCCGCCGAGCTCTTCCTCGTCGACGGCGGCCCCGCCACCGTCGGCGTCATCGCCTCGGTGACCCGCCCGTTCTGCGGCGACTGCGACCGGGTCCGGCTCACCGCCGACGGCCAGGTCCGCAACTGCCTCTTCGCCCGCTCCGAGTCGGATCTGCGTACCGCCCTGCGGGCCGGCGCGTCCGACGCCGAGCTCGCCGAGCGCTGGCGCACCGCCATGTGGGGCAAGGCCGCCGGGCACGGCATCGACGACCCGGCCTTCCTGCAGCCCGACCGGCCGATGTCGGCCATCGGCGGCTGAGCAGGACTCAGCCGGTCTGCTCGTCGACGATCTCGGCGTCGACCGCGTCGTCGGAGCCGAGGGCCTCGAAGTCGAAGGTCAGCTCGTCGCGCTCGAGGTCGGCGAGCGCGGAGAACTCCGACGAGGTCAGCGCGCGCGGGACCTCCTCGACCTCCTTGGGCGCCTCGATGGTCGCGACCGGGTCGGCGGCGTTGAGCTTGCGTGCCGCGGGGAGCACCGAGCGCTCCAGGGAGCCGGTGAAGGCGTTGTAGTCCTTGACGCTGCGCTGGAGCGAGCGGCCGAGCTTGTCGACGTGCTCGGAGAGCTTGAGGATGCGGCGGTAGAGCACCTGGCCGAGCTCGAAGAGGACCTGGGCGTCCTCGGTGAGCGCCTCCTGCTTCCAGGTGAAGGCGACCGTCTTGAGCATGCTCCACAGGTTGGTGGGCGTGGCCAGCACGATGCCGCTGGCGAAGGCGTGCTCCATCAGCGAGGGGTCGACGTCGATCGCGGCGTTGAGCAGCTGCTCGTTGGGGATGAACGCGACGGTGAACTCGGGGCTCACGTTGAGGCCGGTCCAGTAGCCCTTGCGGGCCAGGGTGTCGACGTGGCCGCGGACCTTGCGGGCGTGGTCCTCGAGGAGCCGCTGGCGGGTCTCGGGCTCGATGCCCTCGCGCTGGGCGTCCATGAACGCGTTGTAGGGGACCTTGGCGTCGATCGCCATCTGCTTGCCGCCGGGCAGGTTGATGACCATGTCGGGACGGCGGTGGCCGGAGTCGGCCTCGACGGAGTGCTGGAGCTCGAAGTCGACCCGGTTGAGCAGACCCGCGGTCTCGACCAGGGTGCGCAGCTGGGTCTCGCCCCAGGCACCGCGGACGGCGTTGTTCTTGAGCACCGAGGCGAGGGTGTCGGCGGCCTTGCGGGAGTCCTCGACGGAGCGCTGGGTGTGCTTGATCTGGGTGGCGAGCTCGGTGTGCTGCTGGACGCGCGCCTTCTCGAGGTCGTCGACCTTCTGCTGCATCGAGCGCAGGTGCTCGACGACCGGCGTCAGCGTCTTGAGGACCTGGGTCTGGCCGGCCTCGTTGGCCTCGCGCTCGCGCTGGGCCTGGCGCTGCTGGTCGAGGAGCGCGCGGTACTGGCCGCGCGCCTCGTCGACCGCCACCCGCAGCTCGTCGACCGTGGCCAGCGCCCCGGTCAGCTCGGACTGGACGGCGGCCCGGGCCGCGGACTCCTCGGCCCGGGCCCGCGCGACCTGGGCCTCGCCCTGGATCTCGGCGCGCTCGACCTCGTGGCGCAGCGCCGCGAGCGCGGACTCGTGGGTCGCCCGCAGCTGGGCCAGCGCCGCCTCGTGCCGCTCGGCGACCACCTCGGGCGCCTCGCCGGGCGCGACCTCGGGGGCGGCCGGCGCGGTGGCCTGGCGCACCAGCCAGCCGACCCCTGCACCGAGCAGGAGTCCGACGAGGAGGGCGAGGAGAACGGCCATGGGAGCAGTCAAACAGCAGGGCCCGACAGAACCCCGAGGGGCTCGCCGGTGAGCGGCCGATCAGGCGTAGCGGACGGTCCGCTCGGCGCGGGTCCAGCCGTAGAGCGCGAGTCCGCCGGCCTCGGCCATCCGCACCGAGAGCCCGGTGGGGGCCCCGACCGCGACGAGGGCGCCGATCCCGCTCGCGACGGCCTTCTGGACCAGCTCGAAGCCGGCCCGGCCGCTGATCACGAGGACCGCCTCGGCCGACGGTGCGCCGGTGAGCAGGCGCGCGCCGACGACCTTGTCGACGGCGTTGTGCCGCCCCACGTCCTCCCGTACGACGACCAGTTCGCCCGCCGCGGTGAACAGCCCGGCCGCATGCGCACTGCCGGTCTTGGCGAAGAGCTCCTGCCGGGGCCGCATCAGGTCGGGCAGCGTCCGGACCAGGTCGTCCGCGGGCAGCGGCCCCGACCAGGGGAGCGAGGGCCGGCGGGCCAGCACCTCGTCGACCTCGTCGGTCCCGCACACCCCGCAGGCGGCCGACCCGGCGCTGAGCGCGTCGAGCTGGCTCGGCACCCGCGCCGGGACGGCGTCGAGGGTCACCGTGACGACGTTGAACTCCTGCTCGGGGCGCAGCTCGACGTCGGTGCAGTAGGCCACGCCCGAGGCCCGGCCCAGGCCCTCGTGGTGGACCCAGCCCGCGGCCAGCTCGAAGTCGTGACCGGGCGTGCGCAGCGTCGTCCACACCCGGCGGGCCGCGGCGCCCGGCCACGCGAGCCGGATCTCGAGCGGCTCCTCGGTCAGGACCCGGTCCTCGTGGCGGCGTACGCCGGTGGCGACGTGCTCGGCGACACGCAGGCGCCCGGTCGGGCCGGGGCGCCGGGCCTTCATCACGCCAGCACCGCCCGGCGCCGCCGCAGCTCGTCGAGGCGGTCGGTCAGGCGCCGGCGCACGGCGCCCGGCAGGTCGCCGTCCAGCGCGGCCAGGGCGGCCGCCTCGGTCGCGTCGTCGAGGTGGGTGATGGGGAAGAACGCCTCGATCACGTCGCCTTGGACCCAGCCCTGGTGCGCCTCGACGAGGGTCCCGAGCTGGGTGAAGTAGGAGCGCGCGTAGTGCTCGGTCAGCGCGCGCTGGTCGGCGCGCCACAGACCCGCCCCCGCGGCCTTGACCTCGTAGTTGGGCACCTCGATCTCGCCGGTCGCGCGGGCCCAGGCGAACTCCTTGGCCTCGGTGGCGGGCAGCGAGGCCACGGCCCGCGCGTGGTGGACCTTGGCCGCGCCCGTCGGCTCGGTGGCCAGGGCGGCGTCGAGGGCGCCCTGGTCGGTGGCGCCGATCTCGGCGAGGCGGCGGCGGGCCTTCCAGCGCAGGTCGACGTCGGCGGCGATGCCGGGGAGCACGTCCTCGCCGGCCGCCCAGCGCTCGAGCTCGGCCGCGTCACCCGCGGAGAGCACGGTCGCCCGGAACGCCGAGAGCTGCAGCTCGGAGCCCTCGGGCGCCGCCTCGGCCGCGGCCCGGACGGCGGCGTGGAAGCGCTCGGTGGTGCCGTCGGGCGCGAGGGGGAGCACGGTCTCGAGCACCCACGGGAGCAGGTTCCGGGCGCCGTCGGAGGTGTCCTCCACCGGCGGGGCGGCCGCCAGCAGGTCGGCGACCTGGGGGAGCGTGAGCGCGCCCTCGAAGAGGCCGAGCCGGACGCTGTTCCACATCGTCGCGCGCAGCTGGGGGTCGGTGATCCCGGGCGCGAGCGCCGGCAGGGCGGCCATGGTCAGGGCGTCGGGCGGGCACACCGCCCAGGTGGTCTCGGCCGCGTCGAGCAGGACCGGCGCCTCGCCCACCGCGAGCGGGGTCTCGGCACCGTCGACGACGAACGCCTGCTGGGTCCACCCGTCGGGACCGTGGACGGCGACCTGGAGCTGGTGCCGGCGCTCGGCCGGGTGGGCCGCCGGCGAGGTCCGCCGGACGACGCCCGCGCTGCGGTCGAGGTCGAGCCGGTCGGCTCCGGGCGTCAGCAGCCAGTCCTTGACGAAGCCGTCGAGGGTCGCGCCACCGGCGGCCCGCTCCCAGCTCGCGAACAGATCGTGCATGGTGGCGTTGCCGAAGCGGTGCAGCTCGAAGTGCTCGCGCACGCCGCCGAGGAAGGCGTCGTCGCCGAGCCGGATCGCGAGCTGGCGCAGGACGTTGGCGCCGCGGGCGTAGGAGATGCCGTCGAAGTTCTGGAGCGCCGAGAGCGCGTCGGGGGCGGCGTTGCCGGCGACCGGGTGGGTGGTGGGGCGCTGGTCGGCGGTGATGCCCCACGTGCGGCGGGCGTAGGAGTCGTGGACCGGCGCGTCGGCGTACTCGGTGGCGTCGGTGATGACCCGACGGCCCATGTACTCGGCGAACGACTCGTTGAGCCACAGGTCGTCCCACCACGCCGGCGTGACGATATTGCCGAACCACTGGTGGGCCATCTCGTGGGCGATGAGGTTGGCGCGGAAGCTGCGGTCGGCCCGGGTCGAGCTGGACTCGAACAGCAGGGGGTCGCGGATGGTGATGCAGCCGGGGTTCTCCATCGCGCCCGCGTTGAACTCCGGCACGAACGCCTGGTGGTAGTCGCCGAACGGGTAGCGGATGCCGAACAGCCGGTGCAGCTCGTCGAACGACTGCCGGGTCAGCGTGAACAGCTCACCGGCCTCACGGTCCAGCGTCGCGGCGAGGCTCTGGCGGGCGCTGAGGCCGAGCGGGATGCCGTCGTGCTCGTCGCGCAGCACGTGGTAGGGCCCGGCCACGACGGTCACGAAGTAGGTCGCCAGCGGCGGCGTGGGGCCGAGCTCCCAGCGCTTCGTCGTCCCCTCGCTGCCGATCTCGCGGGCGGGCGCGTTGCCGACGACGAGCCAGTCGGCCGGCGCGGTGACCCGCATCGTGTACGGCGCCTTGAGGTCGGGCTGGTCGAAGCACGCGAACACCGACGGCGCGGCGTCCATGAACGACATGCCGTAGACGTAGGCGCGGCCGTCGGCCGGGTCGACCGAGCGGTGCAGTCCCTCGCCGTCGTGGCGGTAGGACATGGTCGCCTCGACCACGAGCTCGTGCTCGCCCGCGGACAGGTCGAGCGGCACCCGGCCGTCGGCGAGGAGAGCGGTGTCGAGCGGCGCCCCGTCGAGCCGTACGGCGTGCAGCGCCGTGGGCTTCACGTCGACGAACGTCGTGGTGCTCGTCTCGCTGCGGAACCGGAGGGTGGTGCGGGAGACGAAGACGTCGTCGGCTCCGCTGAGGTCGAGGTCGACGTCGTAGGAGGCGACGGCGAGGACGCTCGCGCGGTGCTCGGCTTCAGCGCGGGTGAGGCTCATCCCGCCAGCCTAGAACCCGCCCGCGGGGCTGGTGGTTGTGGGAGGGTTCGGGCCATGCGTCCGTGGACCCAGGTGCCGCCCCAGCCGGGCCGGCGGTTCGTCATCACCGGCTCGAACGGCGGTCTCGGCCTCGAGACCGCCCGGATCCTGGGCTCGCGCGGCGCCGAGATCGTGATGGCCTGCCGCAGCGTCGACAAGGGCGAGGCGGCGGCCCGGACCGTGCCCGGCCACGACAAGGGGCGGGTCGAGGTGCGCCAGGTCGACGTCAGCGACCTGGCGTCGGTCCGGGCGTTCGCGGCGGGGCTGCGCGAGGGCGGGCGTCCTGTCGACGTGCTCGTCAACAACGCCGGGGTGCTCGGCGTACCGCTGGGGCGCTCGGCGGAGGGCGTCGAGATGCACCTGGCGACCAACTACCTCGGGCACTTCCTGCTCACCCAGGAGCTCCTTCCGCTGCTCACCGACCGGGTGGTGATGGTCAGCTCGCGCGAGCACCGCTCGGGCGCGCTCGACCTCGACGACCTCGGCTGGGAGCGGCGGCCGTACCGGCCGTTCCAGGCCTACGGCGACTCCAAGCTCGCCGACCTGCTCTTCATGCGCGAGCTCGACCGCCGCTTCGCCGCGGAGGGCTCGCCGCTGCGCGCCGTCGCCGCACACCCGGGAGCGTCCGCCACCAAGATCACCGGCGGCTCGGGCAACCCCGTGGTCACCGCCATCGGCTACTACGGCCAGAAGCTCGTCGGCATGCCCGCCTGGCGCGGCGCCCTGTGCACGGTCTACGCCGCGACGATGGACGTCCCGAGCGGGACCTACATCGGCCCCCACGGAGTCACCGAGCTGTGGGGCTGGCCCGCGCCCGCGCGGATGTCGCCGAAGGCCGACGACCCCGCGCTGGCGCAGGCGCTGTGGGAGCGCTCGGTCCAGCTCAGCTCGACATGAGCAGCAAGCCGTGGAACTGGTGAGGACCGTCCGCGGCGCCGGGACCGGCAGGTAGCAGCAGGTAGATCCGCGCCCTGACAGCGCTCTGGTCGACCCGCGACTCGATCCAGCGGGTGACGTCCGCCAGCTCGGCTCCCCGGAAGACGTAGCTCTCCACCGACGGGGACGGCGAGCCCAGGTGGGACGTCAGCTCCAGCCAGAAGTCGGCCGTCTTGGTCTCGGTTGCGACGAGCCGCTCGTCGAACAGATCCGGGTCGCCCTCGCCCATCAGGTCAGCTGCACTTCGTCGGATGCACAACGCCGGACTTCGGGGCGCCGGACTTGACCTGTCCCTCGGCGGTCAGCGTGGCGCGGGACCACGCGTGGTAGAAGTCGCTCATGTCGCATGCCGCTCCGCGCGTGCCGTCAGCCGGGATGTAGACCGTGCCGCTGGCGCCAGGGCCGACCGAACGAACGGTGCCGACGTTCTGGCGCACGGGTGCGTACGGGCCCATCTGCCCCGACTGGTAGCGAGTCAGGTATCCGTCGATACGGAGCGAACCGGTGGTGTTGCCGGTGCAGGTGTATCGAACCTTGGCGATGACGCCCTGGGCGCCCTTGGAGTAGTGCGGGTTGTCCACCGTCACGGCGCAGTTGATGACGCGCACACCCGCGCTCACCTTGACCGCGCCCGCGGGTGCCGAGGTGAGGAGCGATGCGGCCGCGACCCCGGACGCTACGAGGACGGGAAACATTCGAGACCTGGAAATCATGGCGATCCTTGTGTCAGCGGTAGTCATGTTCTGTCATGAACTACTTTACGATCGCGACATTCTCGATCGATACCGGGGTGTTGGGGGCACCGTCGCCGGTCGGGGTCGAGCCGGCCTTGGCGAGCTTCGTGACAAGGTCGATACCTGCCTTGTCGATCGATCCGAAGACGGTGTAGTCAGGCTTGAGCTGGCTGTCGGCGTAGACGATGAAGAACTGCGAGCCGCCTGAGTGCGGATCGCCGGTGTTCGCCATGGCGAGCGTCCCGGCGGAGTAGGTCGCCGCTGGGTCGAGCTCGTCGGGAATCGTGTAGCCCGGACCACCGGTGCCCTGTCCGGTCGGATCGCCGCACTGCAGGACGGACAGTGTGTCGTAGGAGGTCAGCCGGTGACAGGGAGTGTCGTCGAAGTAGCCCTTCGCGGCGAGAAAGAGAAATGAGTTCACGGTGCAAGGAGCCTTCTTGCCGTCGAGGGTCACCGCGAGGTCGCCGGCCGAGGTCTTGATGGTCGCCCGCACCGGGCCATCGACCGTGGGTGCCGGTGGGAGCTGGACGTCCTTGACCGTGCCGTCCTCCTTGTAGTCGCACGTACCACTCGTCGCCGGCGTGCCTGCGTTCTGTCCGTCGTCGACCGTGACCGTTGCGCTCGGGGAGGGCGTCGGCGAGGTGTTGTCCGACGCTCGCGAGTCGTCCTCCCCGCAGGCGGAGAGCGTGGCGAGCAGCAACAGGGCCGGGACACCGGCGAGCAGGCGGGAACGCATGGGGCGCATCGTACGCAGCGGACCTGAGTGCTCCGGGCTACGTTGGCTCCATGGACCTCGGCATCCACTACGCCACCTTCACCCACCCGCAGTGGCAGACCACGCTCGCCGACCGGATCGCCGCCACCGCGAAGGTCGCCGACGAGGGCGGCATCGCCCTGTTCACCGTGATGGACCACTACTTCCAGATGGAGATGGCCGGCGGTCCCGCCGAGCCGATGCTGGAGGGCTACACCACCCTCGGGTACGTCGCCGCGCTGACCGAGCGCATCGACCTGGGCCTGTTCGTCACCGGCGTCACCTACCGGCACCCGGGCCTGCTGGCCAAGGTCGTCACCACGCTCGACGTCCTCTCGCACGGGCGGGCCTGGCTCGGCATCGGCGCGGCCTGGTACGACCGGGAGCACGCCGGGCTCGGCGTACCGTTCCCGCCGGTGGCAGAGCGCTTCGAGCGCCTGGAGGAGACGCTGCGCATCTGCCGGCAGATGTGGAGCGACGACGACGGCCCGTTCGAGGGCGAGCACTACCGCCTGGCCGAGACGATCTGCGTGCCGCCCGCCGTATGGGGGCGGGTGCCGGTGGTCATCGGCGGCTCCGGGGAGCGCAAGACGCTGCGCCTGGTCGCCCACTACGGCGACGCCTGCAACCTCTTCACCGGCGAGGGCCCCGACGGCGTCGCCCACAAGCTCGACGTCCTGCGCCGCCACTGCGACGACGCCGGGCGCGACTACGACGAGATCCGCAAGACCATCCTGTGGTTCGGCGACCCGGTCGCCGAGCCGGACCGGTTCGCGCGCGAGATGGAGCAGTACGCCGCGCTCGGCGTCACGCTCACCTCGATGATGCCGCCGACCGACGACCCGGAGGGGTGGGCGGTCGACCTGGTCGAGCAGGCGCTGCCGCGCGTCAGGGAGCTGTGACCCGGCGGCCGCCGGTCACCGCGGTCGCGGCCGCGCCGAGGGCGAGCGCGGCGGCGGCGTTCGGGCCGGTAGGTCAGCAGCGACCAGGCCGCGGCGAGCGCGGACAGCGCGGCCCCCGCAAGCCCGCGGCGACCAGCTCGGCCGCTCGTACCCGGCCCGCGCTCACCGGTGCCCGCCCGCGATCCGCGCGTTGATCCGGCGCAGCACCCAGGCCGGCGCGAGCCCCGACGACGCCATGAGCACCTTGGCCTGCGTCCCGACCGCGCGGTGCACGGGCTGCGGGAGCCGGTGGGCGCCGACGACGTCGAGGACCTCGCGGGCGACGTCGTCCGCGGTGAGCCGGACGCCGAGGGCGCGGGTGGAGGCGATGTCCATGTCGCTGGTCATCGCGGTGCTGACGAAGAGCGGCCAGACCGCGCGGACGGTGATGTCGTCGGCGGCCCACTCCAGGTCGAGCGCCTCGGTCAGGCCGCGGACCGCGAACTTCGTCGCCGAGTACGTCGCCAGCTCGGGCTGGCCGTAGATCGCGCTGGCCGAGGCCAGGTTGACCACGTGGGCGCCGGGGGTGGCGCGCAGGTAGGGATGGGCGACGTGGCAGCCGTTGAGGACGCCCTTGACGTTGACGTCGACGATCCGCTGCTGGGCGTCGAGGGGGATCTCGGCGAACGGGCCGCTGCGCAGGATCCCCGCGTTGTTGACGAGGACGTCGAGGGTCCCGCCGGTGCGCTCGGTGAGCTCGGCGAGGCGCTGCTCCCAGGCCGTGGCGTCGCGGACGTCGAGCTGGCCGGTGACGATGCCGTCGAGCTCGTCGGCCAGGGTGGCGAGCCCGGCGGCGTCGACGTCGTACGCGCCGACGAGGTAGCCGGCGGCGTGGAACCGTTCGGCGACGGCCCGGCCGATGCCGGCCGCGGCTCCGGTGACGACGACACTGCGCTGGCTCATGCAGCGCAGTATCGCCGACCGGGGGTCTGGCGCCGACCAGCGCGGCGAAGTCGGCGGGCAGCTCGTGGTCCTCGAGGACGCGCATCTCGATCGGGCCGCCGCTGTAGGAGTCCTCGCCGATGATCATCAGTTCCTCGTCGAACGACCAGAAGATCACGTTGCGCATCCGGATCAGGTAGTTCTTGTCGGCCTCGGCGAAGTCGCCCGCCATCGGGTGCTGCACCATGAGCGCGCCCGGCTGGATCATCGTCAGGTTGCCCTCGATGACGATGCAGTGGTCGTCGACGACCATCCGCTCGCAGAAGAACTCCAGGACGTGGCCGTGGTGCTCGACCAGGTTGCGGTAGTACGCCGCGACGCCCTCGCGGGTCTTGGGCCCGACATCGCCCGAGAGCTCCCAGAAGTGGTAGTTCGTGGCCTCGCCGAGCGTCCCGACCAGCGTCTCCAGGTCGCCGTCGCGCTCGGCGGCCGCGTGGACCCGCATCCGCTCCAGCATCGTGCGCTGGCGCGGGGACTCGGTGGCCGCGAGCCGCTCGGTGATGAGGTCGACGAGGTGGTTGCGGTTGAGCTCGATCATGGGTGCTGCCTTTCGGTGGGGTGGAGCGCGAGCCGGCCGTGGGCGGCGAAGGACGCCTCCCGGGCGGTCCGGTCGGCCGCGGTGAAGGGGCGGTAGCCGTCGGGGGTGGCGTGCAGGACCTGGTCGTCGGTGAGCCAGGCCTCGCCGCGCAGCACCTGCTTGTCGAGCTTGCCGGTGCCGGTCAGGGGCAGCTCCTCGACCACGCGCACCAGGCGCGGACGCCACTTGGTGCCGAGGTCGGGCTGCTCGTCGAGGAAGCGGTCGAGTGCGGCGGCGTCCAGGCGCTCGCCGGGCACGAGCAGGAGGGACGCCATCACCTCGTCGCCCGTGCGCGGGTCCGGTACGCCGTACACGACCGCGGTGGCGACAGCCGGGTGCCGGGCGAGGATCCGCTCGATCGGGGCAGTCGCGAAGTTCTCGCTGTCGACCCGGATCCAGTCCGAGCTGCGCCCGGCGAACCAGAAGTGCCCCTCGGCGTCGGCGTAGGCGAGGTCGCCGGTCCAGAAGTCGCCGTCGCGCACCTTGGCGGCCATGGCCGCGGGGTTGTTGTAGTAGCCCTCGAAGCGGGCCGCGCCGCCGCGCACCACGATCTCGCCGATCGCCTCAGCGGCGTTGAGGAGCCGGCCGTCCGGGCCGAAGGCGGCGGGCGGGCACACCGTCCCGGACGCGCCGACGATCTCCAGGCCCATCTGGGGATCGGGCCGGCCGAGCGCACCCGGGGGAGTGTCGGGGCTGCGCAGGATCGCGCAGACGCCCTCGGACGAGCCGTAGGACTCGACGACGCGGCAGCCGAAGCGCCGGACGAACTCCTCGCGGTCCCGCGTCGACGCCTCGGTCCCGAAGCCGTAGCGGAGCCGGGTGCGGCCCTCGCGCGGGTCCTCGGGCTGGGCGAGCACGTACGACAGCGCGCGGCCGACGTAGTTGAAGAACGTCGCCCCGAAGCGCTCGACATCGGGCAGGAAGCCCGAGGCGGAGAACCGGTCGCGCATCGCCAGCGTGCCGCCGACGACGAGGATCGGCGCCCACGCGGCCATGAGGGCGTTGCCGTGGAAGAGCGGCATCGCGTTGTAGGCGACGTCCTCGCGGGTCAGCCCGTGCCGGTTGAGCTGACCGATCACCGCGAGCCGGAACGACGAGCAGACGACCGCCTTGGGCGCGCCTGTCGAGCCGGACGTGAAGAGCAGGAGCAGCACGTGCTCGGTGCCCGGGGGAGCGGTGGTGGTGACGGGGTGCTCCTCCGCTGCGGCGATCGCGTCCCGGTAGCGCTCGCCGTGCAGGTCGAGGACGTCGACCCCGGCGGTGTCCACGCCGTCGAGGAGGGCGCGGTGCTCGGGCCCGACGAGGAGGGTCTGGCAGTCGGTGGCGCGGATGTCCGCGGCGAGCTCGGCCCCGCGCCGGGTCGGGTTGACGCCGACCACGGTGGCGCCGCACAGCGCGGCGCCGGCGATGAGCAGGAGGTACTCCGGGTCGTTGTCCATGAGCACGCCGACGTGCCAGGGACCGGGCCGCCGCAGCGCGGTGAGGGCCCCGGCCCGGACCTGGGCCGCGGCGACGAATTCCCGCCACGTCAGGGTGTCGTCGCCGAACAGGAGGGCAGGATGGTCGTCCTCGGCGCGCGCGAGCAGCAGCTCCGCGACCGAGCCGTGGGGGAACGAAGGTGTCACGCGTGCTCCTGGGTGATCCGCTTCACATTGCGTTGCGGAACGAAACATAAATAGACTCCGCCCTACCGTCAAGGGTCTGGTGATCTGAGGAGGTACCCATGAGCGAGGCAGCAGCCGTCGCCGGCCGTCCACGCGACAGCCGGATCGACGAGGCCGTGCTCGTCGCCACGCGCGAGCTCGTCGCCGAGCTCGGGTACGCCGACCTGACCTTCCGCGCGATCGCCCAGCGGGCCGGGACGTCGGTGCCCGCCATCCGCCGGCGCTGGGCCTCCAAGGCCCACCTCGTGCACGAGGCGGTCTATCCCACCGACGCCGTCGGCGCCCCGACCGGGGCCGCCGACCTGCGCTCGGAGGTCCGCGCGGTCGTCGAGCGCTGCCTGGCGATCGTCGGCTCGCCCGCGGGCCGGCGCGCGACCCCGGCGCTGATGAGCGAGATGATGGCCGACCACGCGCTCGAGCAGGAGCTGAGCGCCCGGCTGCTGGCCTCCGGCTGGGAGTCCCTGGCCGGCCGGCTGGCCGAGGCGTCGGAGCGCGGCGAGGCGCGACCCGACATCGACCTGGGTGTGTTCGTCGAGATGGTCTTCGGTGCCACGCTGGTCGCGATGGTCCTGCGCGGGCACGACGCCGTGGACGACGCCTGGGTCGAGGGGCTCGTCACCGCGGTCGTCGACGGCCTGCGGGTGCGCTGAGCCGACCGCCGGATCGCGCCCGCCTGTCGGCGGCGCGCTCTAGGGTCGGGTCATGGCGATCATCCACCGCGCGACGCTGACCCCGAGCAAGGCCGAGCTGCTGTCCGGCTGGCTGGCCGTGGACGTCGAGGTCCTCGGCGCCTTCCGGTACGACGACCCGGCCGGCGAGGTGGGCGTCGAGGCGTTCCTGCTCCGCGTCGGCGACCAGGTGCGCCACGTGCCGCTGACCTACCGCGGCGCGCCCCACGAGAGCGCGACGCTCGTCGGCACGCTGGAGCACTCGGTGCTCGGCACCCGCTGGGTCTACGACGGCACGACCGACCCGGTCGCGCTCGGCTGCTACGAGCGCGCGCTGGCCGGCGAGCAGGAGCAGGCCGTGCTCGAGCTCTGGGACGCCGGCGAGCTGGTCGACCGGCTGCCCGGCTCGGTCGTCGTACGGCGCGAGGGGGAGGGGGCCGGCGCCCGCCTGGTCGCGACCTGGGACGGCGGCTCGCTGGTGGTCGCCGGTGACTGACCTGACGGACCAGACGGATCTGGCTGACCTGGCGCACCTCGACGCCGCCACCGCGCTGCTCCGCGCCCGCCTCGCGGACGTCGCCCCGGACCAGTGGGACGCGCCGTCACCGTGCGAGGGCTGGACCGCGCGCGACGTCGCCGAGCACGTCATCGGCGACGCCGTCCGCTACCGGCTCTGGGTGATCGGGGCGCCGGCCGAGGAGGTGACCGCCTCCCGGGCGCTGACCTTCCTGGGCGACGACCCGGTCGCCGCGCTCGACGAGATCCAGGGTGCGCTGCGCGCGGCGTTCGCCGAGCCGGGTGCGCTCGACCGCACCGCGCGCCACTCCGCGGGCGACATCACAGGCCGCGACCTGCTCGAGCTGCGCCTCCTGGAGCAGACGCTGCACGCCTGGGACATCGCGGTCGCGACCGGGTCCGACCCGGCCATCGGCGACGACCTCTGCGCCCGGCTGATCGGGTCCGCGGCGACGATCGAGCGGCTGCGCGGGCACGGCTACTACGGGCCGGCGACGGCGTTGGCCGGTCCCGGCGACACCCTCCAGGACCGGCTGCTGCGGCTGGCCGGACGTCGCTGAGCGCTCAGAGCATCACGATCGCGACGACCACGCCGGCCGCCACGACGGCCGCCCGGAAGACCCCCGACGGCAGCCTCCGCCCGATCCGCGCGCCGAGGTAGCCACCGCCGATCGAGCCGGCCGCGAGCAGCCCGACGGCCGCCCAGTCGAGGTCCGCGACGACGACGAAGATCAGTCCGGCCACGACATTGCCGGCCAGGAGCGAGAGGGTCTTGAGCGCGTTGACCACGCGCAGCTCGACGTCCGTTCCGATGCCGAGGACCGCCACCATCATCACGCCCGCGCCGGCGCCGAAGTAGCCGCCGTAGATGCCGGTCAGGCCGGCGAAGACCGTGGTCAGCGGCGACAGGTGGTGCCGGGGTCCGTCCTCGGCGTCGCGGTAGCGGGCGAGCCCGCGCGCGATCCACGGCTGGGCGCCGACGAGGCCGCACGCGAGCAGGATCAGCCACGGCACCGCGGTCTCGAACGCCGCGGCCGGCAGCGCCAGGAGCAGGATCGCGCCCACGACGGCGCCCAGCGCGCAGCAGGCCAGGACGACGCGGGTGACCCGGGGGTGCTCCCGCAGCTCGGCGCGGTAGCCGAACGAGCCGCTGAGCCCGGCCGGGATCAGCCCGACGGTGTTGGACGCGTTGGCGACGACCGGCGGCAGCCCGAGCGCGACCAGGACGGGGAAGCTCAGCAGCGAGGCGACGCCGACGGTCGAGCTGAGGATGCCCGCGCCGAAGCCGGCTGCCAGGACGGCGAGCTGCTCGAGGCCGCTCACCCGTCGGTACGGATCAGGGCGACGTCGCTGACCAGACCGATGTGGGCGTGCATCGCGGCTGCGGCCGCCGCGGGATCGCCGGCCGCGATCGCGTCGGCGATGCGCCGGTGACCGGCGAGCGAGGCGTGCGGGCGCTCGGGCTGGGAGAGCGACTCGAGCCGGGTCTCGCGCACCAGCGGGCCGATCTCGAGCATGAGCCGGGCCAGGAGCGCGGAGTGGCTGGCCGCGGTGACGGCGGCGTGGAAGCGCTCGTCGCCCTCGACCCCGCGCCCGCCGGCGGCGACGTCGGTCTCCATGGCGGCGATCGCGGCCTCGATCTCGGCCAGGTCCGCGTCCGTACGACGCTCGGCCGCGAGCGCCGCGATCTTGGTCTCCAGCGCGTCGCGGGTCTCGATGATCTCGGGCAGCCGGTCGGCGTGGGCGCGGATCGCCTGGGCGATCGTGCCCTCGGTGGGCCGGGTGAGCACGGTCCCGTCGCCGTGCCGGACGGTGACGACGCCGACGACCTCGAGCGCGACGAGCGCCTGGCTGAGGGTGGCCCGGCTGACGCCGAGCTGCTGGGCGAGCTCGCGCTCGGGCGGGAGCCGGTCGCCGACGGCGAGCCCGGTGGCGGTGATCCACTCGGTGATCTGCTCGGCGACCTGCTCGTACAGGCGGGTCCGGGTCACCTTCGGGGGGAGCGGTCGTCCGTCGGCCATGTCCGCATCCTATTGACAGCCGCCGACATTGTCCTATTGGCTAGGCCACTGATCCAACCTCCCAGCCGGTTGGGTCGGTGCCGGGCTCGCCGGCGTGCACGGGAGAGGTGGACCACCATGGGAGCTGACCAGGCCGCACGGCCGGACGTCGAGGGCTTTCCGTCGTCGCTGTCAGGACCGCTGTCCGACGTCCTGGTGGTCGACCTCTCCCGCGCGCTGGCGGGCCCGCACGCCACGATGATGCTGGGCGACCTCGGCGCCCGGGTCGTCAAGGTCGAGGCGCCCGGCCACGGCGACGACACTCGCGGGTGGGGGCCGCCGTTCGTCACGCCCGACAGGGGAGGGGAGCGGGAGTCGACGTACTTCCTCTCCGCCAACCGCAACAAGGAGTCGATCGCGCTCGACCTCAAGGACCCCGCCGACCGGGCGGTCCTGCTCGACCTGGTCGACCGCGCCGACGTCATCGTCGAGAACTTCCGGACCGGGGTGCTCGAGCGCCTCGGGCTCGGCCTGGACCGGCTCCAGGAGCGCAACCCGCGCCTGGTCGCCCTCTCCATCACCGGCTTCGGCCACGACGGCCCCGAGGGCGGTCGGGCCGGCTACGACCAGATCGCCCAGGGCGAGGCGGGTCTGATGTCGCTGACCGGCTCCGGTCCCGAGGACCCGCAGCGGGTCGGGACGCCGATCGCCGACGTCCTGGCCGGCATGTACGGCGCCTACGGCGTCCTCGCCGCGCTCCACGAGCGCGAGCGGACCGGCCGCGGGACCGTCGTACGGACCTCGCTGCTGGCGGCGGTCGTCGGAGTCCACGCCTTCCAGGGCACCCGCTGGACCGTCGGCGGCGAGCTCGGCCAGGCCCAGGGCAACCACCACCCGTCGATCGCGCCCTACGGGCTGTTCCGCTGCTCCGGCGGCGCCGTGCAGATCGCGGTCGGCTCCGAGGCGCTGTGGGCCCGCTTCTGCGCGGCCTTCGACCTCGACCCGGCCCAGGAGGGCTTCGCGACCAACCCCGAGCGGGTGAGCCGGCGGGCCGAGACGATCGCGCTCGTCGAGGGCGTCTTCGCCGACTGGGACGCCGAGAAGCTGCTCGCCAAGCTCGCCGACGCGGGCATCCCGGCGGGCAAGGTGCGCACCCTCGACGAGGTCTACGACTGGGACCAGACCGCCAGCCAGGGACTGCTGCTCGACGTCGAGCACGCCACCCTCGGCACGGTCACCCTGCCGGGTCCGCCGCTGCGCTTCTTCGGTGCCGACGGCGCCGAGCAGACGCCCACCGGGCACCGGGCGCCGCCCACGCTCGACCAGCACGGCGCCGCCGTCCGCGACTGGGTGCGGGGCGAGGCGTGAGCGCCCGGCTCGGCGCCCGGGACCTGCTCGACCTCGTCCTCGAGCCCGGGACCTTCACCTCCTGGGACGCGCCCGTCGACATCAGCGCTCACCCCGAGGCCTACCAGGCCGAGCTGCGCGCGGCCGCCGAGAAGGCGGGCACGGACGAGTCCGTGCTCACCGGCCGCGGCCTGGTGCACGGGCGTCCCGTCGCGGTCGTCGTCAACGAGTTCCGCTTCCTGGCCGGCTCGATCGGGCGGGCCGCGGCGCAGCGCATCGTGGCCGCCGTACGCCGGGCGACCGCCGAGGGCCTGCCCCTCCTGGCGGCCACCGCCTCGGGCGGCACCCGGATGCAGGAGGGCACCCCCGCCTTCCTGCAGATGGTCGAGATCTCCCGCGCGCTGATGGACCACCGTGCCGCGGGCCTGCCCTACCTGGCGTACCTGCGCCACCCCACGACCGGCGGGGTGTTCGCGTCCTGGGGGTCGCTGGCCCACGTCACGGTCGCCGAGCCCGGCGCGCTCGTCGGCTTCCTCGGTCCCAAGGTCTACGAGGCGCTCAACGGCGAGCCGTTCCCGCCCGGCGTCCAGGTCGCGGAGAACCTCGTCGCCAAGGGCATCATCGACGCCGTCGTCCCCACCGAGCACCTGCCCGCGCTCGTCGACCGGACGCTCCACGTCCTCGTCGACGCCCCCACCGCACCGGCCCTGCCGCGTCGCGAGGGCGACCTGGTCGAGCGCGACGCCTGGGACAGCATCGTGGCCACGCGCGCGTCCGGCCGGGCCGGCGTCCGCGACCTCCTGCGCCACGGCACGACCGAGCGGGTGCGCCTCTACGGCACCGACGAGGGCGAGCGGGACTCCTCCGTCCTCGTCGCGCTCGCCCGGATCGACGGCCAGCCCTGCGTCGTCGTCGGCCAGGACCGCGCCCGCCAGAGCGAGACCCAGCCCCTCGGACCGGCCGCCCTGCGCGCCGCCCGCCGCGGGATGCGCCTCGCCGAGGAGCTCCGGCTGCCCCTGGTCACCGTCATCGACACCCCCGGCGCCGAGCTCTCGCAGCGCGCCGAGGAGGGCGCGATGGCCGGCGAGATCGCCCGCTGCATCGCCACCCTGACCACCCTGAGCGTGCCGACGGTGTCGGTCCTGCTCGGCCAGGGCTGCGGTGGCGGCGCCCTCGCGCTGCTGCCGGCCCAGACGATCGTCGCGGCCGAGCGGGCCTGGCTCACCCCGCTGCCGCCCGAGGGCGCCAGCGTGATCATGCACGGGGACGTCGACCACGCTCCTGACATGGCGCGCGCGCAGCACGTCCGGGCGAGCGACCTGCTCGCGGCGGGGAGCATCCAGGTCGTCGTACCGGAGCGGGACGGCGACTCCGCCACGGACCTCGCGGTCGCCGTCGCGGCGGAGGTCGGCCAGGTGCTGGCAGGCTTGGGCGCATGCCCGACGTCCCGCTGACCGACGACCCCCTCATCCTCGACCGCTCGCCGCTCCCCGAGGGGGTCGGCGAGCGGCTGGCCGCCCAGCTGCGGTTCGTCGCGGAGGCCGACAAGCTCAAGACGATCCTGCGTGCCTCGCCGCTGGCCGCCGCGGAGCGCCGCGAGAACGACGCCGAGCACTCCTGGCACCTCGCGCTCATGGTCGTCCTCCTCGCCGAGTACGCCGACGAGCCGATCGACGTCGGCCACGCGGTCAAGCTCGTGGTCATCCACGACCTCGTCGAGATCTACGCCGGCGACAGCCCGGTGTTCGTGCCCGGAGCCGCCGACGACCAGGCCGAGCGCGAGGAGGCGGCCGCCGAGCGGCTCTTCGGGCTGCTGCCCGCCGACCAGGCCGGCGAGATCCGCGAACTGTGGGACGAGTTCGAGGCCGGGCGGTCGCCCGAGGCGCGCTTCGGCAAGGCGATGGACCGGCTCCAGCCGATGCTCCTCAACTGGCTCGCGCGCGGGGGCACCTGGCAGCTGCCGGGCGCCACCGAGAGCACCGTCCGGGCGCGCGAGGCCGGTGTCGTCGCGGGCTCGACCTCGCTCGGCTCCTTCACCGGGCGACTGGTCGACGAGGGCCTGCGCCGCGGCTGGATCCGGCCGGACGAGGCGTGAGCGCCGTGCTGCCCACCGCCGAGCGCCCGGTCGCCCTGGTCACCGGATCCACCTCCGGGATCGGCGCCGCCGTCGCCCGCCGCCTCGTCGCCGACGGGTACACCGTCGTCCTGCACTCGCGCAGCTCGGTCGCCGCCGGCGAGGCGATGGCCGCCGAGCTGGGTGACGCCGTCTACGTACAGGCCGACCTCGCCGACGAGGACGACCGCGTCCGGCTGGTCCATGAGGCCGCCGCCCACGCCGGGCGTCTCGACGTCCTCGTCAACAACGCGGGCATCAGCCGCGTCGTCCCGCACGCCGACCTCGTCGCGGCGACTCCCGCGCTCTGGCGCGAGCTGCACGAGGTCAACGTGATCGCCCCGTTCCACCTGGTGGCCGAGGCCGAGCCGTACCTCCGCGCGGCCGCCCGGGACGGCCACGGCCGCGCCGGGTGCGTCGTCAACATCAGCTCGCACGCGGGTGTGCGACCCAAGGGCGCCTCGATCCCGTACGCCGCGACCAAGGCGGCGCTCAACCACACGACCCGGCTGCTCGCCGTCGCGCTCGCCCCGGAGGTCCGGGTCAACGCCGTCGCCCCGGGCCTGGTCGACACCCCGCTCACGGCCGACTGGACCGCGGCCCAGGAGCTGTGGCGCGAGCGCGCACCGATGCGCCGGGCCGCCCGTCCCGAGGACATCGCCCAGGCGGTCGCGATGCTGGTCGCGTCGGACTACCTCACCGGCGAGGTGCTCCTCTCGGACGGCGGGCTCAACCTCACCTGAGCGTCCGGTCGGGGCGCACGGCCGCATAGACGTACATGTCGCGGCGCTCCGCGCCGACCCGCTCCCACGAGCGCAGCAGCCCATCGCGCTCGTAGCCGCAGGCCTCGGCGGTGCGCCACGACGCCTCGTTGGCCGGCTCGACGTGCAGCTGGACGCGGGCGACCTCGTCGTGGGCCAGCGCCCACGAGGTCACCGCGGCGAGGGCGGCGCGGGCGTAGCCGCGGCGGCGGTGCTGGGGCGCGATCCAGTACCCGGTCGTCGTACGGCCGGCGGGGAGGTCGGCCGTCCACAGCCCGATCTGGCCCACCCCTTCGCCGGTGACCGCGTCGGCCACCGCGAAGGAGTAGCCGACGCCCTGCGCCAGCCGGTCGTGCTGCCGGCGCAGGTACGCCGCGATCGCCTCCGGGTCGGCGGTCGTCGGGACCGTCGTGATCAGCGGGATCACCGGGTCGTCGACGACCGAGGCGACCAGCGCCGCGTCGTGCTCCGCGAAGGGGCGGAGCACGACGGGCGGGTGGTCGATCCGCGGGACCGAGGTGGGGAGCAAGCGTCGTCCTGCCTGCTCAGCGGAGCGCGCCGGGCGGGCGCAGGTAGTCCGGCCTCCGGTCGAGCGCGGCGTTGCGCGCCGGCCGGACCGTGCTGTCGTCCAGACCGGCCCACTCCCTGATCTGCGCCGTCGCCGCGGCCCGCTCGGCCTCGGGCAGCTGCGCGATCCGGGCCCCGTGGGTGCCGCCCTCGACGACGTGGACCGAGCACTCGCGGCGCTTGCCCGGCCTGCCGTGGTGCCCCGGCTTGGCGGGCTTGCCGCACGAGAACTGCTCGGCGCCCCAGGGGTCGTTGCCGCCGTACACGTAGAGCATCTGGGTCGACCTGGTCCGCACCCAGCGGTCGATGTCGGCCATCGCGCGCTTGTCGAAGCGGATCGGCCGCAGCTCGCGCGGCACGAAGTTCGCGCCGCCCCAGCCGCCCGGGTAGCGGAGCACGCCGGCGAGCGGCTTCTCGTACGCCTCGTACCAGCCGAGCTGGTAGGCCGCCTGGTAGTAGTACGCCAAGGTGCCGCGCAGCCCCTGGTCGAGGTAGCCGGTCAGCGGCACGACGCCCTGGGTCCAGTCCCACACCTGCTCGTTGGTCGCCTCGGGACCGGGCACGTCCGCACACGCCGACTGCGGCGAGTACTGCCAGAACGTGAAGTAGAGGTCGACGACCGCCGTCTCCATGCCCCGGTCCAGGCTGCCGAGGATCTCCCAGCCGTCACCGGTCGCCTCGGCGTCCTGCCGGGTGCGCTCGAGGAACCACGCGCGATCGGGGCCGAGGATCCGCCGCTGGACGGCGGTCAGCGCGGCCCGGCACTGGGGATCGGTGCCGACGTTCGCGAGGAACGTGTTGTAGGCGTCCTTGTCGTTGTCGACGTCGTTGGGCGCGACGTACGGGACGGTCCCGTCGACGTCGTCGGGGAAGAACCGGCGGTGGTAGGTCGCCGTCATCCCGCCCTTGGAGCCGCCGGTGGTGATCCAGTTCTCGCGGTAGAGCAGCTGGAACGAGCGGATGATCGCGTGCTGGTCGGCCGCCGCCTGCCAGATCGTGAGCTGCTGGGGCCAGTCGGTGCGGGCCGGGATCGACGGCTCGAAGTAGCGGTACTCCATGCTGAGCTGGTTGCCGTCGACGATCTGCGTCGGCTCGCTGCGGCTGGGGTTCTGGGAGACGTTGTAGCCGCTGGTGTACATCACCATCGGACGGCTCGTGTCCTTGTGGAGCAGCGTCAGGCGCTGCTCGAACGTGCCGGCCCGCGGGTTGCGGTGGTCGGCGGGCTGGCGGAACGTGAGCCGGAAGAACCGGTAGCCGGCCGGTGCCGTCGCCTCCGTGACCGACGTGACGCCGGGCAGCGCCGCGATCCGATCGGCGATGTCGGCGCTCGTCGCGCCGCCGGTGCTCGTGGGGGTGCTGGTCGCCGGGGGAGCGGCGGCACCGACCGTGAGCGTGGCCGCCAGGGCGGCGGCGAGGACCGCGGCGAGCGCGGACCGGGTGCGGGACATGGGGGACCTCCCGAGATCGTCGGCCGCACCACCGAGTCGGTGCGGCCGGGAACGTCGATTCTGACCCGCCGGGCCGCGGACCGCCAGGGGAATCGGCGGTCAGGTGCGGCACGACGTCGTCGAACGCGCCGCCGTAGGGCGGGTGCTCCGAGAAGTCCTCCGCGACCGCCGTGGTCAGGGCGACCAACGGCGCGCGTACGAAGGCACGCCCAGGCGGCGCCCACGAACCGTGGGCACCGCCGCCGGGCACGCGACGAGCAGCGCGCTCTCGTCCGCCATGCTCATCAG
The DNA here is from genome assembly GCF_024662235.1 of Pimelobacter simplex. Classification (GTDB taxonomy): domain Bacteria; phylum Actinomycetota; class Actinomycetes; order Propionibacteriales; family Nocardioidaceae; genus Nocardioides. Next base: position 1,898,191 of record NZ_CP096276.1, on the reverse strand, counting down.
TCTTCCTCAGGTGGTCGTCGTCAGGTGGTCGGCAGGACCAGGACGCCCCACGCGACCAGCGGCGCGATGAGCACGATCGACATGCCCCACTGCATCAGCCGCTTGAAGACCAGCTCGCGGTCCTCGGGCTCGGCGTTGGCCACGACGAGCGCGCCGTTGGTCGAGAACGGGCTGCAGTCGACCACCGAGCTCGAGATCGCGAGCGCGGCGATGAGGGCGACGGCGTTGACCTGGTCGGTGAGCAGGAACGGTACGGCGAGCGGGATGAGCGCGCCGATGATGCCCGTGGTCGAGGCGAACGCCGAGACGACCGAGCCGATGAGGCAGATGAGGAGCGCGGCGATCACGGCGGCGCCGACGCCGGCGACCTCCTCGCCGAGCCACTGCACGACGCCCTGGTTCTCGAGCAGCGTCACGTAGGTGACGATGCCGCCGATGAGCAGGACCGTGCCCCAGCTGATCTTCTCGACCGCGCCCTTGGCCGACTGCGGGAACGCGAGGGTCAGCGCGACGGCGATGGTGAGCGCGGTGAAGCCGACGTCGAGGTCGAAGCCGAGGGCGCCCACGATGAGGGCCAGCAGGCCGAGCAGGGTGACGGAGCGCTGGGCGTCGAGGCGGTGCGGGTCGTCCTGGGCCGGTACGGCAGCGTTGGCCTTGACCTCGGCCGCCGAGTGGGGCTCGGCGGAGCCCACGGTCCGCGTGGCGGCGTACGACGCGGTCTCGGCGGTGGCCGCCATCGCGGCGACGTGCGCGTCCTCGCGGCCGCGGGCGATGAGCTGGCGTCCGCCGAAGGCGAGGTAGGTGATGACCGCGATCAGGGTGGCCGCGAGGAAGGTGCTGACGAACAGCAGCCCCGGGTTGCCCGGCAGGTCGCGGTCGTCGACGACGCCGTTGGTGATGCTGCCGAAGATGCCGATGGGGGAGAAGCTGCCCGCCGTCGCGCCCTGCACGATCATCATGCCCATCATCACGGGATGGATCTGGTAGCGCACCGCGAAGCCCATGCCGACCGGCGCGACGATCGCGACCGCCGCCGGGCTCACCGCACCGACCGACGTCACGACGGCGCAGACCAGGAACATCGCCCACGGCACGAGCGCGACGCGGCCGCCGACCGCGCGGACCGCGGCATGGACGATCCAGTCGACGGTGCCGTTGTTCTTGGCCAGGGCGAAGAGATACGTGACGCCGACGAGGATCACGAACAGGTCGCTCGGGAACCCGGCGAGGACGTCGTCCACCGTGGCGTCGTACACGGAGAGGCCGACGATGAACGACGCGACCAGGGCGAGCGCGCCCATGTTCACGCCGCGCACGGTGGCGACGAGGAAGACGATCACGAGGACCGCCAGGGAGATCAGTTCATGTGACACAGGGAGTCCGTTCCGAGGGCCGGGGTACGTGTGACCGGGGTCATGTGACGGCGGTCATGTCGACGGATCATGTCAGTGGATGAGCCACCTGGCAACCCGGACACTTCTCCACTAGGCTCCCGGCATGGATGCGGGATCAGGACGCGCGCTGCCGCCCCTGCGGCGCGAGCGGCTGTACGAGAGCCTCGTGGCGCACATCTCCGACTTCATCGAGGCCCAGGGCCTGGTCAGTGGTGACCGGCTGCCCCCGGAGCGCCAGCTCGCGGCCGAGCTCGGCGTCAGCCGGGCGACGCTCTCGCGGGCCCTCGCCGCCCTCGAGACCCGCGGCCGGATCGAGGTACGCCACGGCATCGGCGCCCTCGTCCGCGAGCCCGACGTCGACCCGCCCGCCCGGGGGAGCGGCATCGAGCGCCAGGTCGCCGAGCGCGCCGAGAGCGCCCCGGCCGAGGTCCTCACCGCCCGCGAGGCCGTCCTCGCCGGCCTCGCCCGGGCCGCCGCCGCCCACCACCAGGGCTCCCTGCGCATCGCGATGCTCGCCGACGACGGCCGGGCCCGAACCTTCGACCACACCTGGCGCTGCATCCGCCGCCTCGCCGGTGTCTCGCTGCTCGCCGACCTCGACGACATGCTCGCCGCGAGCGCACCGGCACCGGCCGACAGCCGCGAGGTCAGCGCGCGGCTCGACGTACTGGCGGACGCGATCGTCGCGGGTGACCCGTCGGCGGCGGCGACGGCGTGCGACGGGCTGCTGGGCTGAGTACGCCGCTAGCGTGACCTTCATGGCCTCCCGACTCGCGATCGTCACCGGAGGCAGCCGCGGCGTCGGCGCCGCGACCGCCCGCCGCCTCGCCCGCGAGGGCTGGAACGTCCTGCTGACCTACCACTCCGACGAGTACGCCGCCCGCGAGGTCGTCGCCGACTGCGTGGCCGCCGGCGCGTGGGCGAGCGCGGTCCGGGCCGACGTCGCCGACGAGGCCCAGGTCGACGCCCTGTACGACGGACTCCCGGCCGAGGCCGAGGCAGGCCCGCTCCGGGCGCTGGTCAACAACGCGGGCATCGTCGCGCCGGCCTCCGACGTGGCCGACATGGGTGCCGAGCGGATCCGGCGCACGCTCGACGTCAACGTGGTCGGGACGCTGCTCTGCGCGCGCAATGCCGTCCGGGTCATGGCGACCGGGCGTGGGGGAGCGGGTGGGGCGATCGTCAACGTGTCGTCGCGAGCGGCGGTGCTCGGCTCCGCCCACGAGTACGTCGACTACGCCGCCGCCAAGGCCGCCGTCGATGCCGTGACCACGGGTCTCGCGGTCGAGGTCGCGTCCGACGGGATCCGGGTCAACAGCGTCCGGTTGGGGTTGATGGCGACCGAGATCCACGCCCGCAACGGCGCACCCGACCGGCTCGACCGCCTCGCACCGTCGGTCCCGCTCGGGCGGGCGGGGACGGTGGAGGAGGCGGCGGCCGCGATCTGCTGGTTGGTGGGCGAGGAGGCGTCGTACACGACCGGGGCCCACCTGGACGTGGCCGGCGGTCGTTGAGTCCCGGCTAGACCTTGGCGAGGATCCCCGCGTCGACGGGCAGGGCCACCCCGGTGATGTAGCGGGCCTCGTCCGAGGCCAGGAACAGCACCGCGTTGGCCACGTCGCTCGCCTCGACCCACGGCACGGGCAGGGCGTTGGTGGAGATCGAGACATCGACGATGTCGTCGCGGCCCGGGGCGTCCAGGTCGGGGCGGAACATGCGGAAGATCTCGTCGTTCATGATCATCGGCGTGTCCACCTGGGTCGGGTTCACGCTGTTGACGCGGATCCAGTGCGGCGCCAGCTCGTTGGCGAACGTCCGCATCAGACCGGTGACACCGTGCTTCGCGGCGACGTAGTGCGCGAGGTTCGGGGTGCCCTGCAGTCCGGCCGCCGAGCTGGTCAGCACGATCGAGCCACCGCGGCCACCCGCCACGAGGTGCGGCACGGCGGCCTTGATCGTGTGCCACGTCCCGGTGAGGTTGATGTCGATCATCTCCTGCCAGGCGGCCTCGGAGATCTCGTGCCCGGCCGCATAGCTGGCGATGCCGGCGTTGGCGACGACGATGTCGAGCCCACCCAGCGCCGCGACGCCGGCCGCGAGCTCGCGCTCCAGGACGTCGAGGTCGCGGACGTCGACCTGGGCCGAGTACACCTGCCCTCCGGCCGCCCGGACCAGGGCGCACGTCTCCTCGAGGTCCGCCGCGGTCGCCATGTCGTAGCTCACCGAGGCGACCGGGGCGCAGATGTCGAACGCGATGACCGAGGCACCCTCCTCCGCCAGTCGTACGGCGTGCGCGCGCCCCTGGCCCCGTCCGGCACCGGTGATGAGCGCGACCTTCTGGTCGACACGTCCCATGCTCGTTCCTCCTTCGTTCAGGTCGTGAGGTCGTTCAGCCCGGTCAGCGCACGCCGACGATCGACTCGGCGATCGACAGGTAGCGGTCGAGCAGCGGGTCGAAGCTCAGCGGCGCCTCGGGCCGGTACCAGGTCGCGACGCCTGCGCACATCGACGCGATCGCCCGCCCGGCGTCGCCGGGGTAGGGGGTGTGGAAGACCCCGTCGGTGACGCCGCGCTCGATGATCTGGTCCAGCAGCGCCTGCAGCTCGTCGCGGCGGTCGACGTACTTGCGCCGGTTGCCGGGCTCCAGGCTGCGCAGCTCGCTGGTGGACACGATCGCGCCCTTGCGGCGGTAGACGTGGAACAGGAGCATGCTCGACACCAGGGCGTCGAACTGCGAGCGCGGGTCGGACTCGGCCTGGGCGACCGCGAACCGGCTGCGCTCGACGAGCTCGTCGACGATCACCATCATGAGGTCGAAGAGGATGTCCTGCTTCGACTTGTAGTGGTGGTAGATCCCGGGCACCGAGAGGCCCGAGCGATCGGCGAGCTGGCGGGTCGTCGTGCCGTGGTAGCCCTTCTCGGTGAACACGTCGAGCGCGGCGGCGAGCACCCGCGGCAGGTCCTGCTCGTGGTAGATCCGCCAGTCCTCGTAGGTGTCCGTCGGCAGCACCGTCGTCGCCGCGGCCGAGTCGCCGTTGCGCTTGCGCGCGAAGTCGATGAGCCACTGCAGCGCGTCGACGTCGTCGACCGCGCCCGTGCTGGTGACCCGGCGCGGGGAGGTCCCCTGGAGGATGCGCTTGACCGGCACCTCCAGCCGCTTGCCGGTGCGCGTCCGGGGGAGTGCGGGGGCGACGATGATCTCGTCGGGGACGTGCCGGCGGGAGGTACGCCCGGCGATCGTCTCGACGATGCGCGAGCGCAGCCCGGAGTCGTCGGCGACGCCCTCGGCGACGACGAACAACGGCATCCAGTAGCCGCCCTCGGCGAGCTCGACGCCCACGACGAGGCTGTCGCTGATCTCGGGCAGCGAGTCCAGCGCCTCGTAGATCTCGGCGCTGCCGAGGCGGACGCCGTTGCGGTTGAGGGTGGAGTCGGTACGGCCGTGGATCATGATCGTGCCGCGCTCGGAGATCGTGATCGAGTCACCGTGGCGCCACACGCCGGGGAAGACGTCGAAGTACGCGTCGCGGTAGCGCTCGCCCTCGGGGTCGTCCCAGAACGCGATCGGCATCGACGGCATCGGCTGGGTGATCACCATCTCGCCGGTCTCGCCGTCGGGGAGCCGGTTGCCCTTCTCGTCCCACACCTCCAGCGCGACGCCGAGAGCGGTCCCGCTGATCTCGCCGTCGTACACGGGGAGGTTGGGGGCGCTGGCCACGAAGATGCCGACGATGTCGGTGCCACCGCTCATCGAGCCGACCTGGAGGTCGGCCCGCACGTGGTCGCGGACCCAGTGGTTGCTGCTGGCCGGCAGCACCGAGCCGGTGACGCCGATCAGCTCGAGCGCGGACAGGTCGAGGTCGCGGCCGGGCTCCAGCCCGTCGCGCGCGCTGGCCTGGAGGTAGCCGGGGCTGGTGCCGAACACCGTGACCCCGAGGTCCTGCACGACCCGCCAGAGCAGACCGGTGTCGGGGTGGGTCGGGCTGCCGTCGAACAGCACGATGGTCGCGCCGTGCAGGAGCCCGCAGATCTGGGCGTTCCACATCATCCAGTTGGGGGTGGTGAACCAGAAGAAGACGTCGGCCTCGTCGACCCCCATGTGGAAGCCGGGGGAGACGAGCTGCTCCAGCAACGCGCCGCCGTGCCCGTGCACGATGCCCTTGGGGCGCCCGGTGGTGCCGGACGTGAAGAGCACCCAGAGCGGGTGGTCGAACGGTACGTCGACCGGCGTCGCCACCGGCTTGCTGAACCGCTGGAGCTGCTCCCAGGTGACGTCGCACGGCGTCGTGTCGTCGCGGTAGACGCCGCCGGTCTCGATCGAGACGACCAGCGCGTCGACGGGCAGCAGCACGCGGAGCTCGGCCACGGCCTCGCGCCGGTCCTGCTTCTCGCCCTTGAACAGGTAGCCCGTGCCGGCGATGAAGACGGTCGGGTCGAGCTGGCCGAGGCGGTCCATCGCCGCAGCGGGGGCGTAGTCCATGCCGGTCTGGGACCAGACCGCGCCCAGCGTCGCGGAGGCGAGGAAGGCGACCACGCCCTCGATGCAGTTGGGCAGGTAGGCCACGATCCGGTCGCCCTGGCCGATGCCGCGATCGGCGAGGGCCCCGGCGACGGCGGCGACCTGGTCGCGCAGCTGGCCGAAGGTGATCGACTCGCGGTGCCCGTCGTCGCGGACGAGGACGATCGCCTCGCGCTCCGCGGCGCCGTGCTTGAGCATCTCCCGGGCGAAGTTCAGCGTCGCGCCGTGGAACCAGCGGGCCCCCGGCATCTCGTGGGACGAGAGCACCTCCGTCGCCTCGGTCGCGAAGTCGACGCCGAAGTAGCGGGCGACCGACTCCCAGAACCGCGCGGGTTCGGCGGCGGACCAGGCCTGCAGCTCACGGAAGTCCCGCGGGTCGGCGAGCGTGACGACGCCCTCCTTGCCGAGCCAGCGAGCGAAGTCCACCACCCGAGAGCTGTCGATCTGGTCGTCTGTGGGCAGCCACGCTGCCTCGACAGTCACGTCCGCACATCCCCTTTCGATTGCCACATCTGCTCGTTCGCTGCTCATCGGCGGTTCGGCAGCAGTGACCCACGGGTGATCACGACGTCGATCGCAACAGCAAGGATAAGGACACCGCCGGTCGCGAAGCTCTGGACTTCGGTGGACATGCCGAGCAGCTGGACGCCGTTGTTGATCGACCCGATGACGAGCGCGCCCAGGAGCGCGGCCCACACGGTCCCGCGGCCGCCGAACAGGCTGACCCCGCCGACCACCGCCGCGGCGATCGCGTTGAGCATCAGGGGGCCGCCGCCGGAGGAGTTCGACACGGCGAGCAGGCGCGAGGCCTCCACCATGCCGGCCACCGCGGCGCACACGCCGAGGACGAGGAAGGAGTAGACGACCATACGGGAGACCGGGATGCCGGCGCGCTGCGCGGCCTCGCGGTTGCCACCGACGGCGTACAGGTGCGTCCCGTAGCGGGTCCGGCCCGTGGCGTACGCCGCCAGGAGCAGCATGCCGACCAGGATCAGCACCGGCAGGGGGAGTCCGGGGCCGCCGCCGAGCACGGCGATCGCGCCGAAGATCACGACGCCGCTGACCACGGCGGGCACACCGACCGCGACGAGCAGGGAGGACGTCGCCTCGGCTCCGCGCTCGCGCTGGGCGCGGTAGCGGGTGGCGCAGAAGAGCAGCCAGCCCACGGCTCCGAGCGCGATGCTCCAGCCGGACGGGATGTAGGTGGAGGAGATCTTGGCGTAGTCGGTGCCGGCCACGTTGATCGTGAACTCGGGCGGCAGCACGACGAGCAGGAGGCCCTGGAGGATGACCATGCCGCCGAGGGTGACGATCAGGGACGGCACCCCGAAGATCACGGCGAGCACCTCGGCCAGGACGAACAGCAGCCCGACGGCCACCCCGCCGAGGATCGCCAGCCACAGCGGCCACTCGCTCTTGATCGCGAGCTGCGCGGTCACCGTCGCGCAGACGCCGGACAGCATGGCCGACGACAGGTCGATCTCGCCGACGAGGAGGACGAACACCACGCCGAGCGCGAGGATCGCCGTCGTGACGATCTGCAGCGTCAGCGTGGTGATGTTGCCGGACGTCAGGAACGCCGAGTTCTGCGAGTAGAAGTAGGTCCAGATCAGGCCGAGCACCAGCAGCACGGGGATGCTGCGGTACTTGCCGCTGAGTCCCTCGACCAGGCGCGAGAGCAGGGGAGTGTCCACCTCGCCGGGCGCGGCCGTGGTCGGCGGGAGCGGGATCTGCTGCGTGGTCATCGGCTGCCCTCACGGGTTCGAGGAGCCTCGTGGGCCCCGGTGATTGCGGCGATCAGGTCGCTGGAGGTGTAGTCGCCGCGGCCGAACTCGGCGACCTTGCTGCCCAGGCGCATGACGACGACGCGGTCGGCGACCTCCTGGACGTCCTTGAGGTCGTGGGAGATCACGAGCACGCCGCGGTTCTGGGACTTCAGGCGCAGGATCAGGTCGAGCACCTCGGCGCGCTGGGTCACGCCCAGGGCCGCGGTCGGCTCGTCCAGCAGCACGAGGCTGGGGTCGGAGATGAGGGCGCGGCAGATGGCGATGCCCTGGCGCTGGCCGCCAGAGAGCCCGCCGACCGGCGCGGTGAGCGAGCGGAGGCGTACGGCGAGGCTGTCGAGCACCTTGCGGGCCTCGACCTCCATGCGGTGCCGGCTCAGCGGCCGGCCGCGCAGGAGTCCTCCGGTGAGCTCCTGGCCGAGGAACAGGTTGCGGACCGCGTCGAGGTTGTCGCACAGGGCCAGGTCCTGGTGGACCGTGTGGATCCCGGCGCTCTGCGCGGCGCGCGGGGTGTCGAGGCGCACGGACTCGCCGCGCACCCGGATCGCACCCGCGTCGGGGTGCTCGACGCCCGAGATGACCTTGATGAGCGTGGACTTTCCGGCTCCGTTGTCGCCCACGAGGGCGACGACCTCACCGCGGTGGAGCTCGAGGTCGACCTCGTGGAGCGCACGCACGCCACCGAAGTACTTCGAGACCTGGCTCAGCTGCAGCAGCAGCTCACCGGCGTCAGGCATGGGGGATTTCCTCCCTGAGTAGGGGTGGTTCGGGTGGGGTGCGGCCGCCGGTCCGCCGGACGGGTGGATCGGCGGCCGCACTCCCGACGTGGACGGTCGGTCAGCCGACCTTCGCCTTGCAGGTGGGCGTGCTCGCGGCGGGACCGCCGTCGCAGATCTGCTCCCACGTGAAGATGCCGAGGTCGACGGCCTGCTGGACGATCTCGCCCGGGTCCTTGCCGTCCTCGAGGTGGATCAGCGTGGTGTCGAGCTTGGCGGTCGGGATGTCGTCGGTCCCGTTGTTGACCTCGTCCTTGACCAGGTCGGACGGCGGGTCCTCGCCCTTCATCGCGGCCAGCGCGATCTTCGCCGCGGCCTCGGCCTCGACCGAGAACGCCTTGAGGACGGTGTCCTGCTGGTCACCGGTCAGCAGGTACTGCAGACCGGTCAGCTCGGGGTTCTGCCCGCCGTAGACGGGGATGTCGGCGTTCTTGCCCTTGAGCGCGGCGATGATGCCGGACGCGTTGCCGTCGTAGAACCCGAGGAACGCGTCGATCTTGCCCTGGGTCTTGGTCAGGCACTGCTCGGCCGCCTTCTGGGCGTTGTCGGGCGCCCAGTCCTTGATGTAGTCCTCGCAGACCACGTTGAGCGTGCCGTCGTCGATGAGGGGCTTGAGCACCTCGTCCTGACCCTTGAGCATCTCGGTCGTGTAGACGTCGCCCTTGTTGCCGTACTGGCGGGCGAGGTCGACCGAGCCGCTGCCGAACGCGCCGGCCTCGACCTGGCTCTTGAAGTACTCCGCCTGCTGGATGCCGACCTTGTAGGGGTCGAAGATCACCTGGGCGTAGAGCGGGCCGTTGAGCGGCGGGTTCTCGTAGCCGATCACCGGGACCTTCGCCGTCGCGGCGGCCTGGAGCAGACCCGCGCTGGTGTTGGGGTCGGCCGCGACGACGACGAGCGCCTTGGCGCCGGCCGCGATGGCGGCGTTCGCCTGCGACAGCTGGGTCGCGGAGTCGCCGCCACCGTTGACGAACTTCACCTCGACGTCGGGGTCGAGCGCCTTGATGGCCTTCTCGAAGTCCGGTCCGTCCTGCTGGATGTAGCGGGTCGGCGTCGTGTTGGGCGCCATGAAGTAGACGAGCTTCTTGCCCGACGACGAGTCGCCCCCGGAGCCGCCGTCGTCGGCGCAGGCCGCCGTCACCAGGCTGAGCCCCGCCACGATCGCGACCAGACCGAACTTGGCCCGGGCCTTTCTACTGCCTTGCATCTGTTTCTCCTTCGAGGGTGTCGCCCAGAGCGCCCGAGCCGACTCGTGGGGTGCGGTGACCGGGAGTGGTCAGGGGCGTACGTCGTGCAGGTCGGCGGTGATCTGGAGCGCGAGGTGCTTGGAGTAGACGCGGACCCACGCCAGCGGGCCGCCCATGAACCAGAACCCCGGCTGGCCGGTACGGCGGTAGAGCCCGCCGATCTCTCCGTCCTCACCGATGCCCAGCACGGTGGGGAGCTTGTCGGCGACGCCGTCGCCGAAGAGACGCCGCGCGGTCTCGCGCATGTTGGAGTAGCCCGTCGCCAGGACGACCAGGTCGGCGTCGAGCTCACGCCCGTCGTCGAGCCGGATCCCGTGCGGCGTGAACTCCGCGAGGCCGGCGCCCTGGGCGAGCCCGATCTTGCCCTCGGCGATGAGGCCGGACGCACCGACGTCGATGTAGTAGCCGCCGCCCTTGGCCAGCGCGAAGCCCATGAGGCCGGTGCCGTCGGGGCCGTCGTTGAGCTGGAAACCGACCGCCTCGAGCGAGGCGAGCAGGTCCTTGTCGAGCTCGGCGGTGCGCTTGACGCCCTCCTTGGCGTCCTGGAGCACGAGCGGCCAGGGATAGGCGCTCGCCAGCAGGTCGGCGTACTCGGTGGGCGGACCGGACTCGGTGAAGTTGGCCCCGAAGATCGCCGGGATGCCGTTCTTCTGGCTGATGATGTGGGTCGACGAGCGCTGCACCAGCGTCACGTCCGCACCCGCCTCGTGCAGGTCCTGGGCGATGTCGTGACCGCTGTTGCAGGCACCGACGACGATCGCCTTCTTGCCGGCCCAGCTGCCGCCGGCACCGTGCTTGCTGGAGTGGTAGACCGTGCCCGCGAAGCCGTCGCGCCCCGGGAAGTCGGGGATGTTGGGCTCGCCGGCCGCACCGGTCGCCAGCACCACGTTGCGCGGACGCAGGGTGCGCTCGCCGTCCTTGGTCCGGACCGACAGGGTCCAGGCGCCGGCCTGGTCGTCGTACACGGCGTCGGTCATCTCGGCCGAGCACCACACGTTGAGCTCCATCGCCTGGGCGTAGAACTCGAACCAGTCGGCGATCTTGTCCTTGGGGGAGTAGATCGGCCACGACTGCGGGAACGGCAGGTAGGGCAGGTGGTCGGCCCAGACCGGGTCGTGCAGCACCAGCGAGTGGTAGCGCCGTCGCCAGCCGTCGCCGATCCGCTCGCTCTTCTCCAGGATCAGGGCGTCGACGCCCATCAGCCGCAGGTTGGCCGCCAGGGCGAGCCCACCCTGACCCGCACCCAGGATCACCACGTCGGGCTCCCGGTCGGCGTAGGCCAGCGCGTCCTCGCGCTTGTCCTTCCAGTTGCGCTGCGTCGTCGCGCCGACCTCGTGCCGCGGCCCGGTCGGACGCCGTCCGCCCAGCGCCCGCTCGTGGCCCTTGACGTCCTCGGCACCCGTCATCACGGTCCAGGCGCGCCACCCGCCGTCGTTCTGCCGGATGCGCGCCACCCCACGGCACCAGGCACCCGCCGTCTCGAACGCGAAGAAGCCCTCGATCGAGCCCCCGCCGCCCTCCTCGGCGACGAAGCGCGGACCGAAGTCGCTCACCAGCCGCACCCCGGTCACCTTCGCCGCCGCGAGGTGCTCGTCGAGCAGCCCGGCGATCTTGTCGGTGCCGTGGTACGTCCCGAGGTCCCAGCTGAGCGCGAGGAGGTCGCGCCACCAGCAGCCTGCATCGAGCAGTGCCGTGGCCGCGGCGGTGTCCGCCGTCTCCATCGCCTCCGCGAAGTCCGTGAGCCAAGCCTGGAAGGCCGCCTTCACCTCGTCAGGTGACGAGTCGGTGTCAACCCTCACGTGAGTCCCTCCTTGTGGACCTCGACGGCCCTGATCGGGCCGACCGAGCGATCGCTCGGTGGACGGGAGTGTTGCACACGTCACAGGGGGAGCGGAAGGGACTCGGCGGGAATTCGGGTGCGATCGGGACCCCCGGGCGGCCTAGGGTGGGCTCGTGCAGGACCCTGACGTGGCCCCGGTCGAGGCGATCCTCAGCCGGGCAGCCGCACGCTCGCCGGCGCCGGAGCTGCCCACCGACGGGCCTCGGCTCCCGGTCGTGCACGCGCTGTGGATCTGCGCCTGCGTGACGATGGACGACGCGCCGACCTGGCTCGTCTACGTCACGGCCGACGGGGGACTGGGGTGGTCACGGATGCCCGACGGCGAGGAGCCGCTCGACCTGGTCGAGGCGCGGTGGGAGACCGGCGGGCACTGTGCGCCGGCACAGGTGCTGGAGTGGCTCCGGACCGGGGAGCCGGACGGCTTGCTGCAGGGCCACGGCGCCGCGGATCGGGTCGTGGTCGACGCGATCGCCGACCGCGTCCGGGCCTAGCGCAGGCCCTGGATCATGGCCGGAACGGGCGTGAGCGAGATGAAATCGATGCTCCGCCAACGCCGCCCGGTTCGCTGAGACGCCCGCTCCGGGAACCTCGGCGTCCACGGGCGTGCTGTCGATGCGGCACATGCCGGAGGACAGCGCTGTCAGAACGAACGACGGGGCGCCGCCCTCGGGGCTCAGCGCGATGCCGAGCGACTTGACGTGGCCAGGACCGAACCGTGCTTGCCGTCCCAGCGGGTCGGCGTACCTCAGGTGGTGGTGAGCTCAGCGACCGGAATCGGGAACTCGGCCTAGGTGCCGTTCCCTGAGATGCCGGCAGCGTCGAGGCCGACCACAGGAGAGGCCGCGGCGACCCAGGAGGCGAACCTCAGCAATGCTCAACCTTCACCACATGACATAATGTCACTTATCGGCGAATGGGGAACGAGGGTAAGAGTAGGTCCCCGCTGCTGAAGTTGCGGGGCATCAACCTCTCCGAGAGCCAGGATTCCCGTCGACACCTGAGAGACTCGTAGCCGTGCGTGCAGCCCCACCAACCGCAAGCGAGTCGGAGTTCTTCGACCGTCTCAGCGCGCTCGTTCGGGACGCTCAGGACTGGTATCACGTCGACCACGACGGGACGCTCTGGATGACTGCCTCGTACGACGACATGATCGACGGCGTCCTGGCTGCCACGTGGCGCATCGACTTCGACGGGCTGGAACTGGTCGGCGGGAAGAGCCCCGCGTACCTGAACTGGGACGACGGCGTTCGAGGCCGCGCAACAGGGATGAGCCTCGAGCCGCCAGACGGCTTGGTCGCGAGCGTTTCCTCAGCCGAGCAAGCCGCGCAGGTAGCTGCGCACTGGTTCGACCAGGTCACGCACGGACGCGCCTCAACTTAGCGCCCGCTGATCTCTGCCGCGATCCGGGTGAGTCCGGCACCGCTACTCCCGGCCTACCAGCTCCCGTTCATGCCAGTTTGGTCAGGGACTCCTCGACAGGCTGCTCAGACTCCGGTCCGCCCGTCGATCCCCTCCCGCAGCAGGTCAGCATGACCGCAGTGCTGCGCGTACTCGGTGATCATCCGGAGCACCAGCCAGCGCAGGTCGACGTCCTCGTACCAGTCCAGCGGACGCGCGGTGTCGTCGAGCTCGTGAGCCGCCACGATCTCGCGGGAGGTCGCGCACTCGGCGCGCCAGGTCTCCAGGTCGGCGTCAAGATCGGCGTCCGCGGGCAGGTCGAAGTCGAGGTTCGGGTTGTCCTCGGTGAAGAACAGGAACGGGACGTCGCGTCGTTCGAAGTTCTGCTGGAACCACCAGCGCTCGCAAGCGGCGAGATGGCGGACCAGGCCGTGCAGCGACATGGTCGACGGTGGCATGGATCTCGTGCGCGCCTGATCCGCGGTCAAGCCGCGGCACTTGAGCTCCACGGTCGCCCTGTAGTGGTCCAGGTACGCCGACAGCGCCTCGCGCTCGCCGGCCACGCGCGGGATGCGCGGGCGGTCGTCGTCGGTCCACTTCGGAGAGTAGGCGTCGTCCGCCAGACCGGACTCCGTGCCGACGGTGCCTTTTCCCGAGTTGCCGCTCACCCACGACAGCCTGCCATGACCTGGCCTTCGTCCGGCACCTCTCGGTGCGGGACGGCGTCGCTAGTCTTCAGCCGGATCCGACGGGATCCGCTACCGAGAGGAGCACGCGATGCCGTACCGAGTTGTCGATCTGGAGAACGTGCCCGGCGTGGGCACCTTCGAGAGTCGCGTCCAGGAACTGCTCAACGGTGCGGAGAACGAGGGCTGGACGCTCGTGCAGGCCATGCCCGGCAGGTCGGGCGCTGCCGACGGCCCGTACCTCGTCCTGCACAAGGACAAGCCGCCCCGGAAGGAATGGCGGCCGTGACCTAGCGCGGACGCAGCGCCAGGAACGTTCGCACCCGATCGAGCAGCAACGCGGCCGCCTCCGGGTCGTAGGCGTCGAGCGAGGAGTCGGCGAAGAGGTGCTGCTCCCCCGGGTACACGAACAGCTCGGCGTCAGGTGTCGAGGCGGCGAGCTCGCGGGCGGCCGGGAGGTCCTCGTCGAAGAACTCGTCGCCCTCCTTGCCGTGCACCTGCACCGGTACGCCGTCCGGCCACGCGCTGCCGAACTCCCCCACAGGCAGGCAGGAGTACATGAGGAGCGCGCCGCGGGCGCCGGGGCGGGTCTGGGCGAGGCGTTGGGCGATGGTGACGCCGAAGGAGAAGCCCGCGTAGACGAGGTCCGGGCCGAGTGGGTCGGCGGCGGCGAGTCCGCGGGCGCGGAGCGCGTCGAAGCCGGCGTCGCGGGCGTGGGAGAAGCCGTCGTCGATGCTGGCGAAGGTGCGGCCGTCGAACAGGTCGGGCGTGTGCACGGTGTGGCCGGACTCGCGCAGGTCGTCCGCGAACGCCCGTACGCCGTCGGTCAGGCCCTGGATGTGGTGGAAGAGCAGTACCTCGGCCATGCCAGCACCCTAGGCGCCGCGCGACCACATCCGCAGCACCCGCACCTGGACCACGCCCGCGACGACCCACCACGCGAACGCCCCCGCGACACCCGCGTCGACGAGACCGAGGACGACGGCGAGCAGCCAGACCACGACGGCCAGCGCGAGCGTCAGGAGCGCGCGGCCCACCGCCCGCCCCGGCGTACGACGCCACGCCTCCCCCGTGCGCCGGGCCGGGTGTCCGGCGGCGACGGTCATCAGCGGTCCCGGCAGCACTGCCAGCAGGAGGAGCGCGGCGGGTGGGAGCACGACGAGCAGGGCGCTGACCGCGACGACGGACCCGGCGGACCACACCAGCAGCCGCAGGTCGGGTCCGGTCCAGGCGGCGGCCGAGGGCGCGGCGGTCCAGGAGGCCGTGACCGCCAGGGACAGCGCGATCGCGAGGCCGGCGACGAGCGCCGGGAGCAGGAGGCCGCCGGGGCCCCGCCCCAGCGCCGGGACGACGCTCGCGGCCTGCACCAGCGCGGTCAGGGTCAGCGTGACGCCGGCGATCGGCAGCCGAGCAGCCGTGGCAGCCGGGGCGGCGGTGTCGGCGTTCATCGGCCCTCCGCCGCGTCCGCGAGCACGTCCGCGATCGAGCCCGCGTAGACGACCTTCTCCCCCACCCGGATCTCGACGACGTCCGGGTCGTCGGCCGGCGAGCGCGAGCTGAGGACCTCGCCGTCGACGGTCGTCCCGGTGCAGGTGACCTCGCCGGCGGCCGACGCGATGCAGTCCGGGACGACCAGGAACGAGGTCTCCGCCGCGAGCAGGAAGTCGATGGTCGCGACCCGGACGTTCGAGGCCCGGTCGCCGCTGACGGGCGCGAGACCCTCGTACACCGAGTCGACCGAGCTCGCGGCCACGGCGACCGCACCGACGGTCGCCAGCCCGGCGACGGCGAGGATCGCGCGCCGGGCGCGCGGGGTGTGCGGCACGCGCTCGGCGACGGCGACGAGGGCGCGGACCGGCCAGGGTGCGGTGCTCATCGGCCGGCCGCCTGCTCGTGGGCGGTGATCCGGGCCAGGTGGGTCATCCGCTCCGCCTCGAGCGTGGCGTCGGTGACGCCGTCGAGGGGGAACGGCGCGGGCAGCAGCAGCTCGGTGTTGCGGTCGAGCGGCGAGCCGCGGCGCATCAGGGGCGACTCGACCCAGTCGTTGAGGGCGAGCTCGCGGCTGCGCGAGGCGAGGTCCACGGCCGACCCGTCCCCCGTCGGTACGGCGGGCGACGCGTGGTCGATGACGGTGGTGAAGAGCGACAGCGTCCCGTCGCGGTTGTCGACGATCTCGACGGTCTGCTGCTGCTGGGGGAAGTCGATGCACGAGGCGGTCGTGATCTCCCAGAACCCGCTCTCCCCCGATCGGTGGGCGAGGATCTGGTTGACGTGGGTGTGCCCGTTGAGCCAGGCCACCGCGACCGGGTGCCGCAGCAGCAGCTCGACCACGTCGGACGAGTGGTGCAGGCGCTCGGTCGCGCCCGGCCGGTGCGACGGGTTGTCGAGGGTGCGGCTGTTGTGGTGCGAGGCGACGAGCACGAGCCGGTGGTCGCGCTCGGCCTGCTGGAGCTCGCGCTCGAGCCACTGGAGCTGGCTCTCGACGACGGCGCCGTCCGGGCCGGCGACGGCGTTGCAGGTGTCGAGCCCGAGCAGCCGGACGGTGCTGCTGAGGTCGGCACGCCACCAGGTCTCGCCGGTGCGCAGGTTGCGCTCGGTGAAGCCGTGGCCGACCGGGCCGGGGCGCGAGGCCGTGCGGAAGTGCTCGGCCATGAAGGCCTTCTGGTCGAAGAGCCGGCGCTCCGGGTTCGCCGGCACCGACTTCGTGCCGGGCGCGCCGAGCAGCTCGCGGGCGACGCCACCGGCCTGCGTCCAGGCGCTGTTCTGGGCGGCGTAGTCGGTCAGCATCGTCGAGAGCGTCGTCGGCATCGAGTAGGACTTGCGGCTCCCGACGGCCATCCGCTCCATCTGCTCGGTCACGCCGAAGGCGCCGAACAGCAGGACGTCGTGGTTGCCGAAGACGGCGTACCAGGGCGCGGCGAGGCCGATCGAGCGGACCTTGCGGCCCACGGCCTGGTCGAGGAGGCCGGGCAGGCGCGGGTAGCCGTAGCGGGCGTACGCGCTGCCCTTCGGGTCGTCGGGACGGTAGGCCCACGCGGCGTCCGCCCACGCCTGGACGCCGTGGTAGCGGTCGCCGCCGGAGCCGGGGTCGACGGTGCCGCCGTCGAGCAGGTCGATGTACCAGCGCAGCTCGAGGTTCGACAGCATGTCGGCGCTGTCGCCGGTGACCACCGCGGCGCCCATCGGCGCCCGGGTGAGCGGGCTGAACCGGGCCTGGTGGAAGCCGTCGACCATCGCCGCGACGGTCGCCACGGTGAGCTGCTCGTGCGGCCGGAAGGCGCCGGCCCAGGTCGACTCGCTCTGCACGATCATCGGCTCCATGCGGCACGGCGACTGGGCGTCGATGAGGTGCAGGTCCGAGAGGTGCGCGAGGTAGAGCAGCGACCGGCGGTCCTTCACCCGCCCCGCGTCCGGCGTACGGCGGAGCAGGTCGAGGCGCGGCAGGTAGGGCTCGCCGGCGCCGGTCGTGAGCCGGCGGTACTCCCCCTGCACGACCGAGCCGCGCAGCAGTGTCTGCTGGAGCGTCGACGGGATGTCGTCGAGGCGCGCCGCCGGACCGACCGCGGCCAGTCGCCGGGCCACCTGGGCACCGAAGGCGTCCGCCTGGAGACCGCCGGCGGCCGCGAGCGCCCCGACCCCGTGCACGAACGCGCGCCTGCTCAGCCCCGCCACACCCGAGTCCTCATGCCGCT
Organism: Pimelobacter simplex; assembly: GCF_024662235.1. GTDB lineage: Bacteria > Actinomycetota > Actinomycetes > Propionibacteriales > Nocardioidaceae > Nocardioides. The sequence continues at coordinate 1,880,855 of NZ_CP096276.1, read as the reverse complement.
CCCCTGCCCTCCGCGAATTGGATACACAATGTATCGAGCAGGCGCGGCGACGGGAAGGGGCACGCCCGATCGACCTAGACTGCTCGCCATGCGCAGCCGTGCCGACACCCAGCAGCGCCTGGTCGCGGCGGCCCGCGAGGTGTTCGCCGAGCACGGCATCCGGGGCGCCAGCGTCAGCGCCATCTGCGCTCGCGCCGGGTTCACCCGCGGGGCGTTCTACTCCAACCATGCGAGCAAGGAGGAGCTCTTCCTCGAGCTCTACCGGATCGAGTCCGACGAGCAGGTACGCCGGCTGCGCGAGGCCGTCGCCGGCGTCCTCGGCGCGCCGGAGCGCGCACCCGACCCGGTCGTGCTCACCCAGCACCTCGCCCGTGCGGTCGCGGCGACCTTCCGGCTCGATCCCGCGTGGTTCCGGCTCACCACCGAGTTCGAGGTGCACAGCCTCGACCAGCCCCACGTGCGCGCGGCCATCGCCGACCTCGACCGCGCGATGCGCGCCGCCGTCGAGGAGGTCGCGACCGAGGTGCTGGCCGCGGCCGGCGCGTCCGCGTCGCTGCCGGTCGCCGAGCTGGCCGACACGATCATCGGCATCTACAACGACGCCGTACGACGAGCGCTGCTGACCGGAGACACCGACGGCACCGTGCGCCACGCGATCGACACCGTCATCCCCCACGTGGTGGCCGCCCTCCTCACCGAGGAGGCCCGGTGAGGCTCGGGCTCGCCCACCTGGTCGACCCCCGGTTGCTCCCGCTCGCGGAGCAGTCCCGCGCCTTCTACGACGGCCGGGTGCCGGGCCGCGGTCCGTCCGGCCCGGCCGAGCTCGACGCCCTCCGCGCCGCGGTGCCCGTGCCCGTCCCGGCGGACCCGCCTCCGCTCACCGAGCTCGTCGGTGCTGACGGCCACACCGTGCCCGTGCGGATCCACCTGCCGGCCGGCGTACCGCCCGCGGGTGTGGTGCTCGAGCTGCACGGCGGCGGCTTCTACCTGGGCTCGGCCGCGGCGAGCGACGTCCGCAACCGACGGCTCGCCGACGCACTCGGTGTCGTGGTGGTGAGCGTGGACTACCGCCTCGCCCCCGAGCACCCCTGGCCGGCCGCTCCGGACGACTGCGCGAGCGTCGCGCTCTGGCTCGCCGAGCACGCCGCGGACCGCTTCGGGACCACCGAGCTGGCACTGCTCGGCTTCTCCGCGGGCTCGACGCTGGCCGCGGCCACCCTGCTCCGGATGCGCGAGCGCGGGCTCGCACCCTTTCGTACGGCGGTGCTGCAGTTCGGCACCTTCGACCTCAGCGGGCAGACCCCGGCCGGACGCCGGATCGCGGACGAGTACTTCCTCGACGCCTATGCCGGCGCGGCCGCCGACCGGACCCACCCCGACCTCTCCCCCGTCTATGCCGACCTGACCGGGCTGCCTCCGGTGCTGCTCGTCGTCGGGGCGGAGGACGTCCTGCTCGAGGACAACCTGGCGATGGCCGGACGGCTCGCTTCGGCCGGGGTCGACGTCGCGCTGAGCGTCTATCCCGAGGCGCCCCACGGGTTCACCGTGCACCCGACGCCCCTGGCCGCGGCGGCGACGGCCGAGATCGACGCCTGGCTCGCCGCGCACCTGACGTCCGGCGGCTAGGGCCGGGCCGGCTCAGACGTCGAACACCGACCAGCACAGGTCGTTGCGCAGCCGCTGGTCGTCGAGGACCAGGTCCCGGATCGCCTCCGGCAACCGCGAGCGCTGCCACGCGCACTCGCGCCGCCGTGCCTCCTCGCCCGGCACACCCTTCTCGTCCGGTACGGCGGCCCGCGCGGCCTTGATCGCGTAGGCGGCCGCGCCGAGCTCGTGCGCGGCGACGTGGGCGACGACCGCCGCCTGCCCGGCGGCGTAGGCAGCGTGCCGGGGCGCCCCGCGCAGGTCCCGGGCCGCGCCCATCGCGTGACCTCCGGCGGTGCGCGAGGCGGTCATCGTGATCTCGCCGCGGGTCCAGGCGCGGACCGCCGCGATCGCCGCGCGCGGCCGGGGGTCGTTGGGCCGGGCCGCCTCGAAGAGCGGCAGGACGTGCTCGGCGCACTCCGCGGCCCACTGCGCGAGCAGGTGGTGGTCGGCGTCGGTCAGCGACCCGCCGCGGCGCAGGGTCGTGAACCGGGGGTCCCGGACCGGCGGCAGGATCATGGCCGCCACGCTAGTCGTCGCACGGCGCGGTCTAGGCTTGCGCGGATGAGCCTCCTCGTCGCGACCGACCTCGACGGGACCCTGCTCCCCTACGACAGCGACTCCGTGCCGCCGTACACCGCCGAGGTGCTGCGCCGCGCCGACGCCGCCGGAGTGCCGATCGTCTTCGTGACGGCCCGGCCGCTGCGCTGGATGGAGCCGTTGTGGCGCTACGTCGGCGAGCACGGCCGGGCGATCGTGTCCAACGGCGCCATCACGTACGACGTCCACCGGCGCACGCCCGTGGCCGTCAGCGGGATCGATCCCGGCCCCGGCCTGGAGCTCGTCGCGGCCATCGCCGAGAGCGTGCCCGGTGCGTCCTTCGCGGTGGAGTGCCTCGACGGGATCCGGCAGGACCCGCACTGGGAGGAGCCCTACCACCTGCCGGCGGACGCGGTCCGCGGCCCGCTGGCCGACGTCTGGGACGCGACCGCCGTCAAGCTCCTGGTGCGCGCGCCCGGCAGCAGCGCCGACGTACTGCGCGACGGGGTCGTCGCGGCGGTCGGCGACCTGGCCACGCCCACCTGGTCGGTGCCGGGCCTCATGGAGATCAGTGCCACGGGCGTGACCAAGGCCAGCGCGCTGGTCGCGCTGTGCGCGGGGCTGGGGGTGGAGGCTGCCGACGTGGTGGCGTTCGGGGACATGCCGAACGACATCCCGATGCTGGCGTGGGCGGGGACGTCGTACGCGATGGCGGACGCGCACGAGAGCGTCCGCGAGGTGGCCGACCACGTCGCGCCGCCGTGCGCGGACGAGGGAGTCGCGCAGGTCCTCGCGACGCTGCTGTGAGCTGGCCGGGCTAGCCGGGCTGGCCCGAGAAGCGCTGCTCCTCGCGGTCGAGGAATCCCTCGACCTGCTTGAACGTCTCGGTGCTGAAGGCGCCGATGGAGCGCTCCTTGAGCAGGGCCTCGCGCATCGCGTCGAGGTAGCGGCGCTGCACGATGAACGCCTGCTCGCGCTGGCCCGGCTTGCTCTCGGCGGCGCGGTGGACGCCGGCGAGGAGCATCGGCAGGAAGCGCTCCTTGAGGGACTCGACGACGGCGGGGTCGAGCGGCTCGCCGTCGACACGCTGCTCGTCGAGCGGGCCGAGGGTGTCGGTGGCGTCCTCGGCGATCTGGCGCATCAGGGTGAGCAGGTCGTCGCGGCGCTCGGCGGGATCGGCCGAGGGGAAGTCCATCCGCCGGATCAGCGCGGGCAGGGTGAGCCCGAACAGGGCGAGCGAGACCATGGCCACCAGGCACGCCACGAGGACGACGGTGTCGCGGTGCGGCGTCCCGCTCGGGATGGTCTGGGCGGCCGCGAGCGTGACCACACCGCGCATCCCGGCCCAGGCGAGGACGACGTAGCCGCGGGCCGTGATGGGCTCGCGCTCCTCGAAGGCGATGTCGGCGCTGGCCCGCGCGATCCGGCGGCGGGCCCAGCGCAGGCGGGTCTCCTCGCGGTCGTCCTTGGGCTCCCAGGTGTCGACGCGCTGCTCGATCTGGTCGAGCCGCTCGCGGACCCGCTCGCTGCGGTCGGAGGGTCCGTAGCGACCGACCAGGGCGGGCCAGGCGAGACCGGCGAAGCGCAGCGCGACCAGTGCGGCCAGGACGAGCGCGACCATGCCGACGACCTCGCCGGTGCTGGTCTCGGCCTTGGCGTCGTCGATGAGCATGGGCAGCTGGTAGCCGAGCGCCAGGAAGACGCCGTTCTCGAGGATGAAGTTGATCGTCGCCCAGGTCGTCGTCTGGGTCTGCCGGTCGCGGGCGCTGAACCGCTTGGCCCCCATCGCGCCGGTGACCAGGCCGGCCACCACGACCGCCAGGACGCCGGAGGCGTGCATCTCCTCGGCCGGCACGTAGGCGAGGAAGGGCGTCACGAACGAGATCGTCGTGTTGAGCACCGGGTCGTCGAGCCGCTCGCGCACCAGCACCGTCACCCAGGCGACGAACCAGCCGGCCAACCCGGCGCCCACGACCGCCCACACGAAGTCGACCGAGGTCTCGCCGAGGCTGAACGCACCGGTCACGCCGACCGCGACGATCGCCGAGCGCAGGACGACGAGCGCGGACGCGTCGTTGACCAGGCTCTCGCCCTCGAGCACCGTCACCAGGCGGGGTGGCAGGCCCACCCGGCGCCCGACGGCGGTCGCGGCGACCGCGTCGGTCGGGCTCACCACCGCGCCGAGCGCGATGCCGAGCGCGAGCGGGATCGCCGGGAAGACCAGGTGCACCAGCAGCCCGACCACGACCGCCGACACGATCACCATGACCACCGAGAGCCACGTGATGAGCGAGAGGTTGCGGCGCAGGTCGATCACCGGCAGCTGCACGGCCGAGGCGTAGAGCAGCGGTGGCAGGACGCCGGCCAGGATGAGCTCGGGCTCCAGCTCGAGGTGCGGGGTCGCGGGGATGAAGCTCGTGCCGATGCCGAGCGCGACGAGCAGCAGCGGCGCCGCGACGCCCGTACGCCGGGAGAACACCGACGCGACGATGCTGATCGCCAGGCCGGCGGCCGCGATGAGGACGAACTCGTGACTCACCCGGGTGAGTCTAGGAAGAGCCTCCGCCGGAAAGGCTCACACGACCCACGTGCCGTCGCGGAGCAGGGTCCGCCCGGCCGTCTCGTTGGCCTCGCGCCACGCCTGGAGGCGCTCCGGTCGCAGCACGAGGAAGACGTAGCCGGCGACGCCACGCGGGTCCCAGTCGGCCTGGGCGGCGTAGGCCTCGCCGAGCGCCGCGTCGTCGTCCACCCCGGCGGTGCGCTCCAGGACCGCGTCGATCATGACGACGTCGCGGGTCGGGCCGACGCCGAGGCGGGCCCGGCCGGAGGCCTGCAGGTTGTGCGCGGTGAGCGAGGCGCCGTCGACCGCGAGCACGACCCGCTCCCCCGCCCACGCCAGCGAGACCGGCACCAGGTGCGGCAGGCCGTCCGCCGCCGCCGTCGCCACCCACACGTCGATCGCGGGGGTGCTCAGCAGCGCCAGGCTGTCGGTACGACGGGTGGCGCCGTCGCGGGCGGGAGGCAGGTCGGCCACGTGCGCTCAGACGGCCTGGTTGATACGGACGTGGTTGCCGGCCGGGTCGCGGAACGCGCAGTCGCGCACGCCGTAGGGCTGGTCGATGGGCTCCTGGATGACCTCGGCGCCGGTCGCCTGGATCTGCTCGAAGGTCGCGTCGAGGTCGGGCGTGCTGAGGACCAGCGTGGCGTAGGTGCCCTTGGCCATCATCTCGGCGATGACGCGCTTCTCGTCGTCGGTGATGCCGGGGTCGGCGGCCGGCGGCGCGAGGACCACCGACGGGCCGGACTGCCCCTGGGGCGCGACGGTGATCCACCGCATGTCGCCGTAGCCGACGTCGTTGAGGACCTCGAAGCCGAGCACGTCGCGGTAGAACGCCAGCGACGCCTCGGGGTCGGTCTGCGGAAGGAAGCTGTGCTGAATGCTGATCTCCATGTCCGTCACGCTAGTCGCGTGGGGAACGGGTCCGCTTCTTGATTCCTGATCGGTCGGGTGACCTTCTTGGTGACGCACGAGGGCGGCTCGGCGACCACGCCGTCGTGGGCCGCGTCGCGGCTGGCGACCTCGTCGCGGTAGGCGCTGGGTGCCATGCCGACGAGCTCGGTGAACCGGGTGCTGAACGTGCCGAGCGAGGAGAAGCCGACCTCGAAGCAGACGTCGGTGACACTGAGGTCGCCGCGGCGCAGCAGCGCCATCGCCCGCTCGATGCGCCGCGTCATCAGGTAGGAGTACGGCGGCTCGCCGTAGGCCCGCTTGAACTCCCGGCTGAGGTGTCCCGAGGACAGGTGCACGTCGCGGGCCAGCGCGTCGACGTCGAGCGGCTGGGCGTACTCGCGGTCGATCCGGTCGCGCACCTTGCGCAGCAGCGCGAGCGTGCGCAGCCGCTCGGGGTCGATGCCCGGGGTCTCGCTGGCCACGCGGACATTGTCGCAAACCCGCGTGCGCACGGGGATAGCGTGGCGCCATGACTCGGGAGCCCGTCACCGTCCGCACCGCCCAGGCCGACGACGTCGATGCGGTGCGCGAGGTCGGGCACCGGACCTGGCCGCCGACGTACACGCCGATCGCGGGGGCCGACTACGTCCGGACCGGGCTGGAGCAGTGGTGGAGCCGCGAGCGCACCGCGCAGTCGATCGCCGCGGGGCGGGTGCTCGTCGCGGAGCGGGACGGCGCGGTGGTCGGCATGGCGGCGTACACGGTCGAGGGCGACGCGCTCGACCTGTGGCGGCTCTACGTCGTGCCGGAGGCGCACGGGACCGGCGCCGGGCACGCGCTGCTCGAGGCCGTGACGACCGGCCCCGCCGCGGGCCTGCGGGTGGTGCGCCTGGCGCACATGGACGGCAACACGGCGGCGCGGGCGTTCTACGAGCGCCAGGGCTTCACCGAGACGCACCGGTCCGCCGACGAGATCGGCGGACCGGACAACGTCTGGATGGAGCGACCGGTCCCTCGCTCCGGGGGTCACTGACCGGCGATGTACTCCACCGACGGACCGGCGGTCCAGCCGCCGTCGACGGCCAGCTCGGCGCCGGTCGTGTACGACGCGGCGTCGCTGAGCAGGTAGACGACGGCGCCGACGAGCTCCTCGGGCCGGCCCACGCGCTGGTAGGGGTTGTTGGGGAAGGCGCCCTCGTCGGCGACGATCCCGGTCGGCGCGGTCATCGGCGTCAGCACCATGCCGGGGTGCACCGAGTTGACCCGGATGCGGTCCCGGCCGAGCTCGACCGCGGCGATCTTGCTGAGCCCGCGCACGCCCCACTTCGCGGCGCCGTAGCCGCTCGTCATCGCCATGCCCATCAGGCCCGCGGCCGAGGAGATGTTGACGATCGAGCCACCGCCGGCGGTGCGCATCGCGGGGACGACCGCGCGCAGTCCGGTGTGCACGGCGATCAGGTTGATCTCGATGATCCGGCGGAAGACGTCCGTCGGCTCGTCGGCGGTCAGCTGACCGGTGGCGGAGATGCCGGCGTTGTTGACCAGCCCGTCGAGGCGGCCGAAGGCGTCGGTGCTCGCGGCGACCGCGGCGGCCCAGGACTCCTCACTGGTGACGTCGAGGTGCACGTAGCGGGCGGCCTCGCCGAGCTCGGCGGCGACGGCAGCGCCCTCGTCGTCGAGCAGGTCCCCGATCACGACCCGGCCGCCGGCGGCGACGATGCCGCGGGCGAACGCGGCGCCGAGACCCCGGGCGCCTCCGGTGACGAGGACGACCTTGTCCTGCAGATCCATGGTGCTTCCTTTCCCTGCGGCGCGATGGCGCCGCTTACTCGTGGCGTACGCCGACGAAGAGTGCCGCGCCGGCCGCGGCCGCCGCCTCGTGGGCGGTGAGACCGTCCTCGACCATGTGGGCGAGGGCGGAGATGGCGAGCACGATCGCCTGACCGCACGCGACGGTCGTGGCGACGGCGTGCTCGGGGGCGCCGATCCGGGCGGCGACGGCGGGCCGCAGCACCGCGGCGGTCGCATAGCTCGCCTCGAGCCAGACCCGGCGCAGCGCGAGGTCACCGAAGACCGTGCGCATGAACGCGCGGGAGTCGGCGTCGCTCATGGTGTGGTTCGCGGCGACGAACGCGCGGGTCACCGCCTCCCCCAGCGGCAGGTCCGCGGGCTGTGCGGCGAGCGCGGCGGCATAGGCCGCGTTGCCGTCGTCGAACAGCGGGCGCAGGCAGTCCGGCTTGGTCGGGAAGTAGCGGTGGAAGCTGCGCTCGGAGACCCCGGACGCGGCGACGAGGGTGGCCACGGTCGGGCTGGAGTCGCCCGCCGCGACGAACACGTCGGCGCACGCCCGGGCGATCCCCAGCAGGGTCGCGGTGTCGGGAGGGCGTCGGGCCATGGCTCCAGCGTACTCCTTTAGTGGCAGATCCTGCCACTAAAGAGGTGCGTAGGGTCGGTGACGTGCACCGCACCGAGCTGAGCGACCCGGCCGGCGTCCGCTGGACCCCCGGCACCCACCACGGCGTGGGCGCGCTCGTCCTCGGCGGCTCCAGCGGCCGCGTCGACGAGCAGCGCGCCCGCCTGCTGGCCGAGCAGGGCGTGCTCGCCGAGTCGATCCAGTGGTTCGGCGGCCCCGGGCAGCACGAGAGCCCGTGGGAGATCCCGCTCGAGACCTTCGCGGCCCGGGTCACCGCGCTCGCCGCCGCGTGCGACCGGGTCGTCGTCGCGGGCGTCTCGTACGGCGCCGAGGCGGCGCTGGCGACCGCGTGCCTGACCGACGCACCCGTCGCCGCGGTCGCGGCGTTCGCCCCGACCGACGTGATGTGGGCGGGCCTCGACGCCGATGGGCGGCAGACTGCCCACTGGACGCTGGACGGCGTGCCGCTCCCCCACGTCCGCTACGACGAGCGCTGGACACCGCACACCGACCCGCCGTCGTACGTGGGTCTCTACCGGGCCTCGCGCACCCTCGATCCCGACGGCGTGGCCGCCGCAACCCTCCCGGTCGAGCGGATCCCCGAGCTGCTGGTGGTCGCGGGCGACGACGACCAGGTCTGGCCGGCTCGCGAGCAGGCCGAGGAGATCGTGCTGCGGCGGGCGTCGTACGGGCTGGCGACGACGCTCGTCGCCGACCCCGAGGCCGGGCACCGCGCGATCCTGCCCGGCGAGGACGTCGTGGCCGCCGGCCAGCGGATGGCCCGCGGCGGCACCGAGGAGGCCGACCGCCGGCTCGGCGCGGCCGCCTGGGACGCCCTGCTCGCCCTGGTCGCGCCCAGCCGCTAGCGGCCGCCGCGCTCGATCCCCGCGAGCACCCCGGCGCCGAGCACGCCGACGAGGGGCCGGTAGCAGCGCCGGTCCAGGCTGAGGAACGTCGCCGACGGCTCCGCCATCCCGAGCACCTGGGTCGCGCGGCGTCCACCGAGGAACGCCCGGGCGAGCAGGCCGGCGCCGACCACCCCGCGCAGCACGTTGCGCGGGCGAGCGTCCCCGCCGGCCGAGGTCGTCGCCGAGGCGACGCCGGCACCGATGAGTCCCGCGCCGACGGCGACCGTGAGCGGCGCCGGCGGCAGGCCCGCACGCGACCCGGTCACGGCGTCGGCCAGTACCTCGCGAGAGCCGGCCGGCCACGGGCTCCCGCTCGCCCAGAGGAGGTGGAGCGCTCCGGCGGCGGCGAGCCCCCACCCCGCGGTACGGCGGGCGGCGGTGCGGCAGGCGGTGCGGCAGGCGGTGCGGCAGGCGGTGCGGCAGGCGGTGCGGCAGGCGGTGGTCATGTCGGCTCCTCGGAGGCGGCGGTCACGATGGCGTCGATCGCGCGGCCGAGGGCGGCCGCCGAGGTCGGGTTGCCGTAGGCGACGGCGCCGGCGATCGCGCCGTCGACGAGGTCGACCAGGACGCCGGCCGTCGCGCGGGGATCGGCGAGCCCGAGCCCGGCCAGCGCGCTCGTGGCGGCCTCGAGCAACCGGCTCCGGCCGGCCGCGAGCTCGCCCGCGTCGGGATCGGCGAGCAGTGCCAGCCGGGCCAACGCCGCCGTCCACCGCCGGGTGCGGCTCAGCTCGACGTAGCCGACCAGGAAGGGCGCGACGTCCCGCTCCGCCGGCAGCGGACCGAGCCCGGCCAGCAGGGCCAGGTCCTCGTCGAGGAGCCGCTGGACCACGCCGGCGATGAGGCTCGCCCGGGTCCGGAAGTAGTTCGACGTCGAGCCCGGCGCCAGCCCCGCCCGCTCGTCCACCGCCCGGTGGGTCAGTGCGCGCGCTCCCCCGCCGGCCAGCAGGTCGATCGCCGCCGCCAGCGCCGTCGCCCTCCGGTCCTGCAGACGCCCCTGCGCACCAGCCACACTACAACTGTAGTACGCCCGCCTCCCCGGCCCGCGCGCCGGGTTTCCTAGGGTGAGTCCATGAGCCAGATGCCGCCGCCCCCTCCGCCGCCGCCCGGGTACCTGCGCCTGACCGTCCAGGGCAACCGGATGCTGGCGATGATCACGCCGAGCATCCAGATCGACGGCTACCCGGTCGCGGCGCAGTACGGCCAGAACGTCTACCCGATCGCCCCCGGACCGCACCGGGTCTCGGGCCACGCGCAGTGGATGTGGCGCTACGGCCACGCCGAGCAGCAGTTCCAGGTGGCGCCGGGGCAGACCGCCGACGTCTTCTACGCAGCACCGGCGCTGACCTTCATCAGTGGCCGGATCGGGTTCGAGAAGCAGCGCACGCCGGGCCTGGTCCCGCTGATCGCCGGCCTGGTGGTGCTGTTCGCCCTGCTCTTCGGGCTGATCGCGGTCGCGGCGCTGGCGTCCTGAGCCTGGGGGGTTGACGTTCGTTGACCGATCGGTAAATTACCGATCGGTCAACCACGGAGGTCCGCCATGCCCGGCAGCAAGCGCGTTCCGCGCGCCCAGCGCGAGGAGCTCATCCTCGACGCCGCGACGGCCGAGTTCGGCCGCTACGGCCATGCGGGCGCCTCGCTGTCCGCGATCGCGGCAGGCGCCGGCGTCTCCAAGCAGCTCGTCCTCGGCTACTTCGGCTCCAAGGACGCCCTCTTCGCCGCCTGCGCCGACCGGGCCGGCGCCTCGATCGCCGACCGGATCGACGCCGTCCTCGCCGCGGGCGGGCCGCCGCTCACCCTGGCCGAGGGCACGCTCGCGGCCATCTTCACCGCGCTCGCGCCCCGGCCCCACGACTGGAACGTCCTCAATGACCGGACCACGCCGGCCGGCTCCGCCGCGCACCGGGCGGCGCGGACCGCGCGGGTCCGGATCGCCGAGCAGGCCCGCTCGGGCGTCGGGACCCTCGCCGCGCTCGACGCGGTCGCCGACGCCGACGACCTCGAGATCCTCACCGACATCTGGATGGGCAGCGTCTCGGCGCTCGTCGGCTGGTGGCTGCGCCACCCCGACCGCTCCGCCGCCGAGATGACCGAGCGCGGACGCCGCGCGCTCCTCGCCCTGTCCCGCACCCCGGCGCTCGACGAGCAGGAGACCCACCGATGACCGTTCCCGACCGACGCTCCTGGTGGGGCTGGGGCACCGAGGGCCGACAGCTCACGGCCGCCGAGGCCGACACGCTCGCCGGGCGCGTGGCGGCGCTGCTGCCCGGCCACGACCTCACCGACCACGCCCCGCCGGACCCGGCCGCGTTCGCCGTACCGGCGCCCCGGGTCACGCCGCCCGCGGCACTCACCGCGCTCTGCTCGGCCGATCCCGTCGACCGGCTCGGGCACGCCCGCGGCAAGGCCTTCCGCGACGTGGTCCGCAACCTCACCGGCGTCCGCGGCCCGGTGCCCGACCTCGTCGTCCGCCCGCGCACCGAGCAGGACGTCGTCGACGTGCTCGACTGGTGCACCTCGACGGCCACCCCCGTCGTCCCCTACGGCGGCGGCAGCTCGGTCGTCGGCGGCGTCGAGCCCCGCTTCGAGGGCCCGGCCGTCAGCCTCGACCTGGAGCACCTCGACCAGGTCGTCGAGATCGACACCACCAGCCGCGCGGCACGGATCCAGGCCGGCACCTACGGCCCCGCGCTCGAGGCCCAGCTGCGCCCGCACGGGCTGACCCTGCGCCACTTCCCCCAGTCCTTCGAGTTCTCCACGCTCGGGGGCTGGCTCGCGACCCGGGCCGGCGGCCACTTCGCCACGCTCGCCACCCACATCGACGACCTCACCGCGTCGCTGCGCGTGGTCACCCCCGCGGGCACCAGCGAGTCGCGCCGCCTGCCCGGCTCCGGCGCGGGCCCCTCGCCGGACCGGATGTTCCTCGGCTCCGAGGGGGCGCTCGGCGTGATCACCGAGGCGTGGATGCGCCTCCAGCTGCGCCCCACCTGGCAGCGCACCGCCACCGTCGCCTTCACCTCGTACGACGCCGCGGTCGCCGCCACCCGCGCGATCGCCCAGTCCAGCCTGCACCCGGCCAACTGCCGCCTCCTCGACCCGGCCGAGGCCCTCATCAACGCCGGGACCGCGGTCGACGGCGGCCTGCTCATCCTCGCCTTCGAGTCCGCGGACCACCCGGTCGACGCCTGGCTCGGCCGGGCCCTCGAGCTGGTCGCCGACCACGGCGGCACCGTCCTCGCCACCCGGGACCGGGCCACGGACGCCGGCGACCACGGCGCGACCACCGAGGCCGGCGACGCGTCCCAGGCGTGGCGCTCGGCGTTCATCCGGATGCCCTACCAGCGCGACGCCCTCGCCCGCCGCGCGATGGTCGTGGAGACCTTCGAGACCGCGTGCACCTGGGCGGCGTTCCCGGACCTCCACGCGGCCGTCACCGCCGCGGCCACCGACGCGATCGCCCGGGTCTGCGGCGGCCAGGGCGTCGTCACGTGCCGGTTCACCCACGTCTACCCCGACGGCCCGGCGCCCTACTACGGCGTCTACGCGGGCGGCCGCTGGGGCAGCACCCTGGCCCAGTGGGACGAGATCAAGGCCGCCGTCTCCGACGCGATCATCGCCCACGGCGGCACCATCACCCACCACCACGCGGTCGGCCGCGACCACCGCCCCTGGTACGACGCCCAGCGCCCCGAGCCCTTCGCCCAGGCGCTGCGCGCGGCCAAGACCGCGCTCGACCCGGCCGGCGTCCTCAACCCCGGGGTGCTGGTGTGAACCTCCTGCGCCACGCGGCGCCGCTCCTCGTGCCCGCGCTCCTGCGCACCGACCGCCGCCTGCAGGCCTCGACCGAGCCGTTCCGCCGGACCGACCTCTTCCGCCCCCACCCGCGCTCGCGCACCTGGGCCTGGACCCACCTCGGCGTCTTCCTGCCCGACCTGCCGGCGCCCTACCGCTTCCTCAACACGATGACGTTCATCGGCGCGACCGGCACCACCTGCTTCGACGACGACCGGATCGCCGCGCCCGACGCCCGCGACACCGCGATGGTGCTCTCCGCGACCGCGCACGGCGAGCAGCACCACCACGCCGGCTACGACGCGGCCACGGAGTGCTCGTTCCCCCAGTCCGGGCCGCTGCGCTGGGGCGAGGACCTCACCGTCGAGGTCGACCTCCCCCGCGTGCGCGTCGCCGGTCGCTACGCGGCCTTCGAGGCCGACGTCGAGCTGGACGTCACCGACCTCGCGTCCTGGTTCGTCCGCAGCCCGGCGTACGACCACGTCAGCCTGCTCGCGCCCTACCGCGCCACCGTGCGTCACGACGCGACCGAGCACACCTTCGCCGGACTCGGCACCGTCGAGTACGCCCGCAGCCTCTCCCCGCAGTCGCTCCTGCGGCGCCCGCTGCCCGGCTGGGCCAAGCTGCCGATCGAGTTCTTCACCTACCAGATCGTCAACCTCGACGCCGACACCCAGCTGCTGCTGACCGACGTCAGCGCCCACGGCGTGACCGCCTGCCGGCTGCTCCACGTGCGCACCCGCGGCGGAACCGCCGAGGTCTACGACGACGTGCGGTTCGAGGTCACCGCCTGGGATCCCGAGCCGCGCCACGACCCCGCCGGGCGCCCGATGCGGGTGCCGCTCCGGATGCGCTGGACCGTCCGCGACGGCGCCGCCGAGGTGCTCCGGATGGACGCCGAGGTCGACGCGCCCTACCGCTACGGCCACGGCACCGGCTACGTCTCGGCCTTCCGGCACGAGACGACCTGGCGCGGTGCGCAGCGCACCGGCAGCGGGTACGTCGAGTGGGTCGACCGCCGTCAGGACACCGCGGGCTCGGCCACCCACGCCTCGCTGCGCGACCAGAGCTCGGCAGCCAGCTCGTCGGTCACCACCCGCGACGGCTCCTTGACCCGCTCGTCGTCGTAGTAGCGCCCGCTCTCGCCCGCCACGTCCGGCGACGTGGCGCAGTAGAGCGAGGTCCGGGCGCCGTCGGCGGTCGACTTCATGAAGAGCTTCATCACGTGGCGCACGCCGAACGGCACCTCGCGCCACACGTCCGAGGCGATCGCCCCCGGGTGCAGCGAGTAGGTCGTGACCCCGGTGCCCTCCATCCGGCGGGCGAGCTCACGCGCGTGGAGCACGTTGGCGAGCTTGGAGACGCAGTACTCGTCGAACGCCGTGCGCGTCACGCTCGGGCGCCGTACGGCGTCCCAGTCGATGCCCTTGGCGCGGTAGTGCCCCGTGCTCGCGACGTTGACGATCCGCCCCGGCCCGGTCGCCGCGACGTGGTCGCGGAGCAGCTCGGTGAGCAGGAACGTCCCGACGTGGTTGGTCCCGAACGCCAGCTCGAAGCCGCTCGCCGTCATCCCCCGCTTGCCGGCCAGCCCGGCGTTGTTGAGCAGGACGTCGAGCCGCTCGCCCGAGGCGAGGAAGGTCGCGGCCGCCGCCCGGACCGACGCGAGGTCGCCCAGGTCCAGCGGCAGGTAGTCCAGGTCGGTGTTGCCGGTCTCGTCGGCGATCTCGCGGATCGCCGCCCGGGTCTTGTCCTCGGAGCGCCCGGCGAGTACCACCCGCGCACCACGCCCGGCCAGCACCCGCACCGTCTCCTTGCCGATCCCGGTGTTGGCGCCGGACACCAGGAAGGTCTTGCCGCGCAGCTCGCTCATGCCCGCATCCTCGCCGTCGTGACGACGGGCTGTCTTCCTCCCACGGTCGGAGATCGCCGGCGCCTCAGGTCGGCCCTCACCCGACCGATCGAAGAAGGAAGAGCACCGGGAGACACACCATGCGGGAATCCGACGTCATCGACCAGGGCCACCTGTCCCACGACCGGCCCTGCCCCTACTGCGGGCACGCCGGGCACTACTACCTGCCGTGCGACCACGACTGCGGCTGCGAGGTCCGGACCCGGTCCTGAGCCGGCCCCGATCACCCGGCATGTGACGCACGTCATAGACCGGGTGTGACGCAGGTCATGTCAGAGTGAGGCCATGAGCCTCGCGCTGATCCTCACCTTGGTCGCCGTCCTGGTCGTCGCCGCGCTCGCCGTCGGCGCGCTCTTCGGGGTCGTCTACTGGGCCGGGCGGTCCAGCAGCCGCGCCCAGGTGCGCGGGGCGGGCCACGGCCCGACCCACCCCGCCTGAGACCTCAGTCGATCGACTGGCCCAGCAGCCCGGTCACCAGCGCCCGGACGGCGTCGTCCCCGCTGATCGCCACCCGCGCGTCGTCCCCGCGGTGCCACAGCCACGCGTCGAGGTCGGAGGCCGTCGCGGCGACCACGAGCGCAGGCGCGGTGCCCGGGTCGGCCACGACGTGCTGGTCGGGCTCGTCGGCGTAGACCTTGCCCTCGGGCGAGGTGCCCGCGAACGTGCCGAGGCGGGTCCAGATCGAGGTCGCGGTGTCGGTCATCCGGTACTCGACGACGTGCTCGCCGGGGGTGAACCGGCCCCAGTCGGGCAGGCCGCCGTACATCACGTCGAGGGCCTCGTGGACCCCGTCGGTGGCCAGCGCCGCGGGCAGCGGGGTCACCTGTCCGGCGGCCAGCTCGGCGTCGAGGCGGTGGATCAGCGCCTCGTGGGCCTGGCGGCGGTAGGTGAAGGCGACCTTCTGGTCGTCCGGGCCCGACCACGACCAGGCCGGCTCGGCCGGGTCGGCTGCCGCCAGCGTGGCGACGAAGGTGTCGTGGGTGCTCCGGAAGCGCGCCAGCTCGTCGTCGTACGACGCGAGGGGGGCGCGCCCCTCGGCGTCCTCGTCGACGGGCGCCACCGGCCGGCCGGCGATGATGCCGGTCCAGAAGTGCTGGACCCCGCTCAGGTGGGCCACCAGGTCCGCGGCGGTCCAGTCGGGGCACGAGGGCACCCGTGCGTCGGGCGGGCAGGTCGCGAGGACGTCGGCGAACCGGGCGGACTCGGTGCGGATGTGGTCGAGGTAGGCGTCAGGGCCGAGAAGGGTCATGGACGAAGCATGACCTTGATCGCGCGCCGCTCGTCCATCGCCCGGTACCCCTCGGGCGATTCCTCCATCGGCAGGGTCAGGTCGAAGACCCGGCCCGGGTCGATGGCCCGGTCCTGGACCAGCCGCAGCAGGTCGGGCAGGTAGCGGCGCACGGGGGCGATGCCGCCGCGCAGGCCGATGTTGGTCTCGAAGAGCTTGCGCACGGGCAGCTCGACCCCGTGCGGTACGCCGACGTACCCGACGCCGCCGCCGGGCCGGGTGACCCCGATCGCGGTCGTCATCGCGTCACCGGTGCCCACGCACTCGAGCGCCGCGTCGGCGCCCACGCCGTCGGTGAGCTCGAGCACCTCGGCGATCGCCTCCTTGCCGCGGGCGGCGACCACGTGGGTCGCCCCGAACGCCTGGGCCAGCTCCTGGCGCGGGGCGTGCCGTGACATCGCGACGATCCGCTCGGCGCCCATCGCCTTGGCCGCGATCACGGCGCACAGACCGACCGCGCCGTCGCCGACCACCACCGCGGTGTCGCCCGCCTTGACGCCCGCGCAGACCGCGGCGTGCCACCCGGTCGGCATCACGTCGGTGAGCGCGAGCACCGAGGCGAGCAGGTCCTCGGGCGGCGTACCGCCGGTGGCGACGAGGCTGCCGTCGGCCTGGCCGACCCGGGCGTACTCGGCCTGGCCGCTGGAGGTCATCGACAGGTTGACGCACGCCGACTGAGCGCCGTTGCGGCAGTGGGCGCAGGTGTTGTCGCAGTGGCAGAACGGCACGATCACGTAGTCGCCGGGCCGGAAGTCGCGCACCTCGGCACCGACCTCCTCGACCACGCCGATGCACTCGTGGCCGATGGTGGCGCCGGGACGGATCGGGTTCTCCCCGCGGTAGGGCCACAGGTCCGAGCCGCAGATGCAGCCGGCGGTGACCTTGACGATGGCGTCGGTGGGACGCTTGAGCTGAGGGTCGGGGACCTCGTCGACCCGGATGTCACGGGTCCCGTGGATCGTCGTCGCGCGCATGTCCCGCAGTCTTCCACCTGGACCGGAACCGCCGCGCCGGGGCGCCGCGTGCTTGCCTTATCTCATATATGAGTTACCGTCGAGGCATGACTTCCGACGAGCCGACCGACGACTACAAGGGCCGGATCGGGAACCTCATCCGGGACGCTCGCAAGCACCGTGAGCTGACCCAGGCGCAGCTGGCCGAGCGCCTCGGCACCAGCCAGAGCGCGATCAACCGGATCGAGAAGGGCCACCAGAACCTCTCGCTCGAGATGCTCGCCCGGATCGGCAGCGCGCTCGACTCCGAGATCGTCGCGCTCGGCGCGGGCCCGACCCACCTGCGGGTCAAGGGACCCACGACCCTGACCGGCAGCATCGACGTCAAGACCTCCAAGAACGCCGGCGTCGCGCTCCTGTGCGCCTCGCTGCTCAACCGGGGCCGCACCACGCTGCGCAAGGTCGCGCGCATCGAGGAGGTCAACCGGCTGCTCGAGGTCCTCGACAGCATCGGCGTGCAGACCCGCTGGATCAACGGCGAGAACGACCTCGAGATCATCCCGCCCAAGGACATCGACCTGACCCGCATCGACGAGGAGGCCGCGCGGCGTACCCGCTCGGTGATCATGTTCCTCGGCCCGCTGCTGCACCGCGCCGACACCTTCGAGCTGCCCTACGCCGGCGGCTGCAACCTCGGCACCCGCACGGTCGAGCCGCACATGTCCGCGCTGCGCCCGTTCGGCCTCGAGGTCAAGGCGACCGACGGCTGGTACCACGCCCAGCTCAACCGGGCGATCGTCCCCGGCCGCCCGATCGTGCTCACCGAGCGCGGCGACACGGTCACCGAGAACGCGCTCATGGCCGCCGCACTGCATCCCGGCACCACCGTGATCCGCAACGCCTCGTCCAACTACATGGTCCAGGACCTCTGCTTCTACCTCCAGGCGCTCGGCGTCGAGGTCGAGGGCATCGGCACCACGACCCTGACCGTCACCGGCCGCGAGAGCATCGACGTCGACGTCGACTACTCCCCCAGCGAGGACCCGATCGAGGCGATGTCCCTGCTCGCCGCCGCGATCGTGACCCGCTCCGAGATCACCATCCGGCGCGCGCCGATCGAGTTCCTCGAGATCGAGCTCGCGGTGCTCGAGGAGATGGGCTTCCGCTACGACCGCACCGAGGAGTACCTCGCGGCCAACGGCCGGACCCGCCTGGTCGACATCACCACGCACCCCTCCGACCTCGTCGCCCCCCGCGACAAGATCCACCCGATGCCGTTCCCCGGCCTCAACATCGACAACCTGCCGTTCTTCGCCATCATCGGCGCGGTCGCCGAGGGCCAGACCTACCTGCACGACTGGGTCTACGACAACCGGGCGATCTACCTCACCGAGCTCAACAAGCTCGGCGGCCGGGTCACCCTCCTCGACCCGCACCGGATCCAGATCGAGGGCCCGACCTCCTGGACCGGCACCGAGCTGGTGTGCCCGCCGGCGCTGCGGCCCGCGGTCGTCGTCCTGCTGGCGATGCTGGCGAGCAAGGGCACCTCCGTGCTGCGGAGCACCTACGTCATCCACCGCGGCTACGAGGACCTCGCCGAGAGGCTCAGCTCGCTGGGCGCCGAGATCGAGACCTTCCGCGACATCTGAGCTCGATGGGCCGAGCGCGTCTCCGCCGCCAGGGAGGCAGCAAGCTGCCGGGAGGCGTCTCCCGCCGCGCTGCCGGCCGAGCGGCCCAGCACCCTCTGAGAGGCCACCCCATGTACCTGGAGCCAAGCAGGGTCCTCGCTTTCGCGCACCGCGGCGGTGCCTACCACCCCGAGATCGAGGGCCTGGAGAACACGCTGGCCGCGTTCCGGCACGCCGCGGCGCTCGGCTACGACTACCTCGAGACCGACGTCCACCTGACCGCCGACGGCGTGCTGCTGGCGTTCCACGACGAGGTCCTCGACCGGGTCACCGACCAGCAGGGCGCGATCCGCGAGCTCACCCTCGCCGAGGTACGCCGCGCCCGGATCGGCGGGCGCGAGGAGGTGCCGACCCTGGTCGACCTCCTCGACGCCTTCCCCGAGGCGCGGTTCAACATCGACCTCAAGTCCGAGGGCGCGGCCGAGGCGCTCGCCGCGCTCGTCCGCGAGCGCGACCTGTGGGACCGGCTGCTCGTCGCCTCGTTCTCGCGCCGCCGGATCGGCCGCTTCCGTGAGCTCACCGGCGGCCGGGTGCCGACCGCGGCCGACCCCTGGCAGATCGTCGCCTTCCGGCTCTCCCCCAGCGTCCGGCTGGCCCGGCTCCTCGCCGGAGGGCGCTTCGCCGCCTTCCAGGTGCCCCACCGGCGCGGCCGGTTCGTGGTGACCACGCCCGGCTTCGTGCGCCGCGCCCACGCGGCCGGCCTCCAGGTCCACGTCTGGACCATCGACGAGCCCGCCGAGATGCACACGCTCCTCGACCGCGGTGTCGACGGGCTCTTCACGGACCGCACCGACGTGCTCAAGGATGTGCTGCAGCGACGTGGCCAGTGGTGGTCCGCGCGGGGAGGCACGACATGACGATCGCGGACCTGGGCCCGCTCAACCGGGCCCGCGAGCAGCGCGCCTGGTACTTCACCGACTGGGCCGCCTCGGCGTTCCAGACGACCGTCGCCGGCGTGCTCTTCGCGCCCTACCTGATCTCGGTGGCCGAGAACGCCGTCGGCGAGCACGGGCGGATCCACGTGCTCGGGCTCGCGATCGCGCCGGGCTCGCTGCCGTCGTACGTGATCACGGTGTCGACGCTCCTGAGCGCCCTGATCTTCCCCCTCGTCGGCGCGATCGCCGATCGCACCGCCCGCAAGCCCGACCTGCTGGTCGGCCTGTCCTGGATCGGCGCGGTCGCCGCGGGCCTGCTGTTCTTCATGAGCGGCGAGAACTGGCTCTTCGGCAGCATCGCGTTCATGGTCGCCAACCTCGCCGGTGGCGCCGCGATCGTGGTCAGCGACTCGATCCTGCCCCTCATCTCCGACGAGAAGGAGCGCGACCGCGTCTCGTCGGTCGGCTGGGCCTACGGTTACGCCGGCGGCGGCCTCCTGCTCGCCGTCAACTTCGCCGTCGTCACCTTCCACGACGCCCTCGGCCTCGACAAGGAGATGGCCGTGCGCCTCTCCCTGCTCTCGGCCGCGATCTGGTGGGCGGCGTTCATGGTCATCCCCTGGCGCCGGATCAAGCAGCACCCCCCGGTCGATGTCGAGGAAGTCAGCGGCGGCCTGATGTCCCGCTCCTTCGGCCAGCTCGCCGCGACCCTGCGCGACCTGCGCAACTACCCGGTCGCGCTGACCTTCCTGGTCGCCTACCTGTTCTTCAACGACGGCATCCAGACCGTCATCGCCTCCGCCTCGACCTTCGGCATCGAGGAGCTCGGCTTCGGCGAGGGCACCGTGCTCGGCACCTACCTGCTCGTGCAGTTCGTGGCCATGTTCGGCGCGATCGGCTTCGGCCGCGCTGCCGCGCGCCACGGCGCCAAGAAGGTCATCCTGGCCGGGCTCGTCGGCTGGATGGCCATCGTGAGCGTCGCGCTCGTCGTACCGGACGGGCAGCTGGTGCCCTTCCTGGTCCTCGGCGTCGCGATCGGCGTCGTCCTCGGCGGCACCCAGGCGCTGGCCCGCTCGTACTTCTCGCTGTTCATCCCGCGCGGCAAGGAGGCGGAGTACTTCAGCCTCTACCACGCCATGGACCGCGGGACCTCGTGGTTCGGCACGCTGACCTTCGGCATCGTCTACCAGATCACCGACTCCTACCGGCCGGCGATCTTCGCCCTCATCGCGTTCTTCGTCCTGGGCGGGCTGCTGCTCCTGCGGGTCGACACGGAGCGTGGGATCCGGGACGCTGGCAACGAGCGGCCGGCCGTGATCTGACCCCGTGCGCACCATGGGTGGCCGGACAGGGTGGTACAGACAGATGGTGTCAGGCGCCTCATCGAGGCTTGGAACCTTTTACCGGTGGGTAGCGTTGAAAGGACCAGAGGCGAAACACGGGAGGTGAGGTTCTCATGGCGGAGCGCACACTGCGCGGTGCCCGACTGGGCGGCCAGTCGTTCGAGGACGAGCGGGGGATCGAGTTCGCTGCTCGCCAGCAGGTCGGCTACCGCTGTCCCCAGGGGCACGATTTCGAGATCACGATGTCGATCGAGGCGGAGGTGCCCGCCATCTGGGAGTGCCCCCGATGCGGGCTCGAGGCCGAGTCCACGGCCGGCATCCAGCGTGAGGTCAAGGCGGAGAAGCCCCAGCGGACCCACTGGGACATGCTGCTGGAGCGTCGCTCGGAGAAGGAGCTCGAGGAGATCCTCACCGAGCGCCTGGAGCTCCTGCGCGGCGGCGAGATCGGCCCGGCGCACCTGCACCGGGCCAACGCCCGCAAGCGCAAGGCTGCCAAGGCCTGACGCTCGGCCCACGAACCGAGGATCAGTCCTCGGACTCGTCGATCACCTCGCCCCGGACCACCACTGGTCCGGGGCGAGTGGCGTCTCCGGGGCCGGCCGGGCCGAAGGGGCCGCTGAACGTCCCGACCCGCCGTACGGCGAGCCCGGCGACCAGCCCGCGGAACAGCGGCCGGGTGAACGGGACGATGAGCAGCAGCGCGAGCAGGTCGCTGACGAACCCCGGGACGGCGAGCAGCACGCCCGCGACCACGACCAGCCCCCGGTCGCCGACCTCGCGGTCGGGCAGCTGACCGGTCTCGAGCCGGGTGCGCAGGGCGTCGACCGCGCGGCGTCCGGCGCGCCGGATCACCGCGATGCCGAGGACGACGTCGAGGAACAGCAGGAGCACGGTCCAGCCCACGCCGATGCTCCGGCCCACGGCGGCCAGCACGACCACCTCGAGGGCCGCCACGAGGCCGAGGCCCAGCAGCACCAGGGCCAGCGTCCGGCGTCCGCGCCTGCTCATCGGCGTCTCTCCCTCATCGTCGTTGCAGCTCCCGCTCCGCCTCCGCCGGGCCGCGCTCGCTGCGCAGCCGCGCCCACCGCTCGCGCAGACCCCACTCGGTGATCCGCTTGAGCGACTCCACGGCCACCTGGCCGCTCATCTTGGACTCGCCGCGCACCCGCTCGACGAACTCAATGGGCACCTCGCGCACGGTCAGGCCGGCGCGCAGGGTCCGCGAGACGAGGTCGGTCTGGAAGACGTAGCCCGTGGAGCGCACCTCGTCGAGGCGCAGCTTCTCCAGGGTCGTGCTCCGGAAGAGCCGGAAGCCGGCGGTCGCGTCGCGCACGTCGATGCCGAGCAGCACCCGGACGTACAGGTTGCCGCCGCGCGAGAGCGCCTCGCGCTGCCAGGGCCAGTTGACGACCGAGCCGCCGGGGACCCAGCGCGAGCCGATCACCAGGTCGGCGTCGCGCAGCGCGGTGAGCAGGCGGTGGAGCTGCTCGGGCTGGTGGGAGCCGTCGGCGTCCATCTCGCCGATGACGTCGTAGCCCTGCTCCAGGGCCCACCCGAACCCGGCGAGGTACGCCGCCCCGAGCCCGCCCTTGGCGGTGCGGTGCAGCACGTGGACCTGGGGGTCGGCCGCGGCGAGCCGGTCGGCGATGGCGCCGGTGCCGTCGGGCGAGCCGTCGTCGACCACGAGGACGTCGACGGCGGGCTGGGCGGTGCGCAGCCGGTCGACGATCCAGGCGAGGTTGTCCGCCTCGTTGTACGTGGGGATCACCATCACCGTGCGGCCCAGGGTGAGATCGGTGTCAGCCAACGGATGCCTCGCTCGTGTTCGTGGTGGGGGTCGGCGCGGGGTCGCCCTCGGTGGAGCTCACCCGCGCAGGGCCATCGAACTCTCGCCGTCGACGGTACGCGAGGGCACCTGACACGAGAGCGCCGAGCGTCAGGAGGGTGAACATCCGGGCCGGCCAGGGGCCCAGGCGCATCGCCGGGGTCAGGCCCGTGGCCAGGCCGACCTCCTCGTCGAGCACGCCCGTGGTCCGCGGCGTCAGCGAGGCGACCACGGTGCCGTCGGAGGCGATCACGCCGGTGCGGCCGTTGGTCGAGGCCACCGTCAGCCAGCGGCCCGCCTCGATGGCCCGCAGCCGGGTGATCGCGAACTGCTGCTCGATCTGGTGGGTGAAGATGAAGCTGGCGTTGCTGGTCTGGACCGTGAGCAGCTGGGCTCCCGAGCGGACCTGCGGCGGCAGCACGCCGTCGTAGGCGACGTCGAAGCAGATCGCGTCGGCGACCTCGATCCCGGCCACCCGCAGCGGCGTGGTGCGGGTGCCGGCCCGCATGTCGCGCGAGATGAGCGCGAGCTTGCCGAACTTGGGGTTCCAGATGTCGCGGAACGGGATGTACTCGCCGTAGGGCACCGGGTGGTGCTTGGTGTAGCGGTCCCCCGGCCCGGTCTCCGGGTCCCAGACGATGCCCTGGTTGAGGACGTGCTTCGGGCCGTCGTCGACGATCCCGCCGACCACCACCGGTACGCCGATCGCGGCGACCGCCTCGGTGATCCCGGTGTTGACCTCGCCGGGCTCGAACGGGTCGACCGCCGTGGAGTTCTCGGGCCACAGCACGAAGTCGGGCCGCGGCCGCTCCCCCGCCGAGACCTGCGCGGCGAGCTCGACCGTGGCGTCGACGTGGTTGCGGGTGACGCCGAGGTAGTCCCAGAGGATGTCGTTGCCCGGTCCGGGCACGTTGCCCTGGACGACGGCCACGGTCGCGGTCCCGGTCTGGGGGATGTCGTAGGGCACGACGGCGGGCGTCACCAGCAGCGCCAGGACGCCGACCGCGCCGAGCGCGGGCAGCCGCCACGGCACCGTGGTGTCGCGGCGCCGCGCGAGCAGGGCCTCGACCAGGCGAGCCAGGGCGAACCCGGTCAGGGCGAGCAGGAACGAGAGCCCGGTCATCCCGACGTAGGCGACCATGTTGGCCGCCGGGGTGTCGACCGCGGCGAACGCCAGTCGTCCCCAGGGCATCCCGCTGAACGGCCAGCCGCTGCGGATCGTCTCCATGGTGGTCCACGCCGCGGCCAGCCACAGCGGCCAGACCGGCAGCCGGCGCAGCAGGGGCACGGCGAGGCCCAGCAGGCCGTAGAACAGCGCCTCGGCGGCCGAGAGCGCCAGCCAGGCGTCGGTGCCGATCGAGGCCCGCATCCAGGCGATGTGGCTGTAGTAGAAGACCACGCCGAAGACGAGCCCGACGAGGAAGGAGCGGCGCACGCTGAGGTCGCGCAGCGCGAGCGCGTAGAGCGCGACGCCGAGGGGCAGCAGCCACCCCATCGCGACCGGCTCGAACGACGCGGTCAGCAGGGCGCCGCCGAGAGCCGCGAGGAACGAGCGTTGCACCACGCGCAGAGCCTAGTCGGCCGGGCCTCCCCTGCAGGACGGAAGGGTCGGGGGCGCCTTCGGACCATCGCGACGCCGGCTGGCTGCAGAAGCAGCGACGTTGTCTAGGGAGCCCCGGACCCTTCCGGTCCGCCCTCGAGGAGCGAACCGACCTCCGCGAACCGTGGTCGGGTGGAGCTGGTGCTACTCCCCCGAACGTACGGCCACTCGGACGTCGGTCCGCCGGCCACGACCTGCACGAGCGAACGTCTCCGTACTCTGGTGAGCCTTACCCGCACTGTCAACCGTCCGCTGACCTGCGGCGATCCGCGTTCTCGCAGGTCAGAAGGGGCCGCCGGGGGCCCGAAAAAGTCCGAAAAAAGTCGGCGCCCACGGCGTGTCGCCGGGCGACGCGCCGGGCTCAGGTGCTGACGGGCCGGTTCTCGTAGTAGGTCGAGAGCACGATCGTGGTCCGGGTCGACACGTTGGCGACCGAGCGGATCCGGCTCAGCAGGCCCTCGAGCTCGAAGGGCGTGGTGATCCGCACCTTGAGGAGGTAGGACTCCTCACCGGCCACCGACCAGCACGACTCGATCTCGGGCAGGTCGACGAGCCGGTCGGGGCAGTCGTCGGGCTGCGAGGGGTCGATCGGGCGGATCGCGATGAACGCGGTCAGCGGCAGACCGATCTCGGCGTAGTTGACGGTGGCGCCGTAGCCGAGGATGAGGCCGCGCTGCTCGAGGCGCTTGACCCGCTGGTGCACGGCCGAGGTCGAGAGCCCCGTGGCCCGCCCGAGATCGGTGTACGACATGCGCCCGTCCTTGGCCAGAAGCTCCAGGATCTGCCGGTCGGTCGCCTCGACCGCGGGATTGGTGCTCTGACTCACAACGTGCAGCCTAATAGGCTCTGCCCTGATGACTCAGCGCCTTCTACTCCTCGATACGGCCAGCCTCTACTTCCGGGCCTACTTCGGCTCGCCGGAGATCCTCGCGCCCGACGGCACCAACGTGAACGCCGTGCGCGGTCTGCTCGGCTACATCTCCCAGCTCGTCGAGCAGTACGAGCCCACCCACCTGGCCTGCTGCTGGGACGACGACTGGCGTCCCCAGTGGCGGGTCGACCTGATCCCGACCTACAAGGCGCACCGGGTCGTGACCGAGGTCGCCGGCGCACCGGACGTCGAGGAGGTGCCCGACCCGCTCGAGCTCCAGGTGCCGATCATCCGCGACGTGCTCGCGGCGTTCGGCATCGCGGTGGTCGGCGCGCCCGGCTACGAGGCCGACGACGTGATCGGCACGCTCGCGACGGGGGCCGGCATGCCGGTCGACGTCGTCACCGGCGACCGCGACCTGTTCCAGCTCGTCGACGACGAGGCCGCCGTCCGGGTCCTGTACGTCGGGCGCGGCGTCGGCCGCCACGAGCGCGTCGACGAGACCTGGGTGCTCGACAAGTACGGCGTCCGCGCCGACCAGTACGCCGACTTCGCCACCCTGCGCGGCGACGCCTCCGACGGCCTGCCGGGCGTCAAGGGCGTCGGCGAGAAGACCGCGGCCTCGATGCTCCAGAAGTACGGCGACCTGGACGGCATCCGCGCCGCCGCCGAGGACCCGGCCAGCGACCTCGGCCCCGGCCCGCGGCTCAAGCTCAAGGACGCGGCGCCCTACCTGGACGTGGCCCCGACCGTCGTGGCGGTCGCGCGCGACATCGACCTGCCGCGCGAGCACCTGGCCCTCCCGGCGACGCCGGCCGACCCGGACGCCCTCGCCGACCTGGTGGAGCGCTGGTCGCTGTCCTCGCCGGTCGAGCGGCTGACCGGCATCCTGGCGCGCGCCGAGGGCTAGGACGCGCCCGGGACGCCCTCAGGGCCGAGCAGGCCCGCGTCGACGAGCGCCGGGATCACGTGGTCCCGGATCGCCGGCCCGAGGCCGGGCTTGGCCGCGTCCGCGACCCAGTCGAGCGCGGCGAGCTCGGCGTGGAGGGCCGGCTCGCCGTCGATGCTCACGACGAAGACGGTGAGCCGCATCGGGACCCGCTCGATCGCGGCGGGCGCCTCGACGTCCAGGAAGTGCTCGGCCTCGCGCACGACGACACCGAGCTCCTCGTGGACCTCGCGGCGCATGGCGTCCTCGAACGACTCCCCCGGCTCGAGCTTGCCGCCGGGCAGGTAGAACACGTCGGGCGCCGCGTGCTTGCTGACCACGAGCAGGCGCCGCTCGCGCAGCACGACGGCCGCGGCGACGACGAGGCCGGCGCTCACTCGCTCGCCACGATCCCGCGGCGCAGGAGCTTGACCAGCTGGCGCGCGGTGTCGCGCACCGGCGTCCCCGCCGCCGCGTCGGCGATCTGGCCGGCGAAGTCGATGAGCTGCTTCATCTGGCGCACGAAGTCACCGGCGGTCTGGTCGTTGCGGGTGATCACCTCGTCGAGGTCCTGACCCTCGGCCCAGCGGTACGCCGTCCAGGCGAAGCCCGGGTCGGGCTTGCGGAGGAAGTCGAGGCGGTGGTCGCGCTCCAGGCGCTCCAGCTCGCCCCACAGCCGCGTCATCGCGTCGACGGTCACCTGGATCGCGCCGCCCGGGACGTTCGGCGGGCCCTCCTCGGGCCGGCGGGCCTCGTAGACGAGGGCGGAGAGCACCGCGCCGAGCTGGGCCGGTGAGAGGTCGTCCCACAGGCCCGTGCGCAGCGACTCGGCCGCGACCAGGTCGAGGTCGGAGTAGATCCGCATCAGGCCGCGGCCACGCTCGGTGACGTCGTCCCCGACGAGGTAGTCGAGCGCCTCGAGCACCTCGAGCACCCGGTCGAAGGTGCGCGCCACGGTGTTGGTCCGCCGCTCGATGCGGGCCGCGAGCAGGTCGGTGTCCTTCTGCAGCTTGGCGTAGCGCTCGGCCCACCGGGAGTGGTCCTCGCGCTCGGAGCAGCCGTGGCACGGGTGCTCGCGGATCTGGGCGCGCAGCGCCTGGATCTCGCGCGCGGCGGCCTCGTCGACGGGCCCGCGCTCGGCCTTGGGCCGGGTCACCGACAGCGGCAGCGCCCGGACCGCCTCGCGGACCTGCTGGGCGATGTCCTTGCGCTGGTGCGGGTTGCGCGCGTCGACCCGCTTGGGCAGCCGGATGTGGGCGACCGGCTCGACCGGTGTCGGGAAGTCCATCATCGCCAGCCGGCGCCCCTGGCGCTCGGCGGTGATCACCAGCGGGCGGTGGCCGTGCTCGGACAGACCGGGCTCGACGATCACCGCCGGGCCCGCGAACTTGCCGACCGGGACGATGATCACGTCACCCGTCGTCAGCCGCTCCAGCGAGGCGCCGGCCTCGTCGCGGCGGTCGTGGCGGCGGGCCTTGCTGGACTCCTTCTCCAGCTCGCTGACCCGGCGGCGCAGGGCGGCGTACTCCAGGAAGTCGCCGAGGTGGCACTGCGCGGCCTCGGCATAGCCCTCGAGCGCGTCCTCG
This sequence comes from Pimelobacter simplex, assembly GCF_024662235.1. GTDB lineage: Bacteria > Actinomycetota > Actinomycetes > Propionibacteriales > Nocardioidaceae > Nocardioides. The sequence continues at coordinate 1,853,244 of NZ_CP096276.1, read as the reverse complement.
GCCTTGCGCTGCTGGCGGGCCAGGCCGACCACCGCGCGGTCGGCCTGGAACTGCGCGAACGACTGCTCCAGCAGCTCGCGGGCCTGGTGCCGCCCGTAGGAGTGCACCAGGTTGACCGCCATGTTGTACGACGGCCGGAACGACGAGCGCAGCGGATAGGTCCGGGTCGAGGCGAGACCCGCCAGCTCGCGCGGGTTCATCCCCGGCTGCCAGAGCACGACCGCATGGCCCTCGATGTCGAGACCGCGGCGCCCGGCCCGGCCGGTGAGCTGGGTGTACTCCCCCGGCGTGATGTCGGCGTGCGTCTCGCCGTTCCACTTCGAGAGCTTCTCCAGGACGACGGTGCGCGCGGGCATGTTGATGCCGAGCGCGAGCGTCTCGGTGGCGAAGACCATCTTGACCAGCCCGCGCAGGTAGAGCTCCTCGACGCACTCCTTGAACGCCGGCAGCATGCCGGCGTGGTGGGCGGCGACGCCGCGCGAGGCGGCGTCGAGGAAGTCGTGGTAGCCGAGCACGTGCAGGTCGTCGGAGGGCAGGCCGCCGAGGGTCCGCTCGACGTACTCGATCGCCTCGTCGCGCTCCTCGGGCGTGGTGAGCCGCAGGTTGGCCTCGAGGCACTGCTTGACGGCGGCGTCGCATCCGGCGCGGCTGAAGATGAAGTCGATCGCGGGCAGCAGGTTGTGCCGCTCGAGCTGGTCGATCACGTCGAGCCGCCCCGGGATCCAGATCCGGCGTCCGCTGCCGACGTTGCGGCTGCCGGGGCCGCCCTGGCGCCCGCGCGCGCCCTTGGGCGTGCGGCGGTCCTTGAGGCGGGTCGAGGCCCAGTCGTCGCGGGCGAGCTTCATCAGCTCGTCGTTGACCGGGGCGCCCTCGCGGACGAAGCCGGCCGCCGCGTCGACGTCGGAGGAGGCGAACAGGTCGAGCAGCCGGCGTCCCACCATGACGTGCTGGAACAGCGGCACCGGACGCCGCTCGGCCACGATCGTGCGGGTCGAGCCGCGCACCGTCTCGAGCCACTCGCCGAACTCCTCGGCGTTGGAGACCGTCGCCGACAGCGAGATCACCGAGACCGACTCGGGGAGGTGGATGATGACCTCCTCCCAGACCGCGCCGCGGGCCCGGTCGGCGAGGTAGTGCACCTCGTCCATCACGACGAAGCCCAGCCCGACCAGGGTCCGGGAGCGCGCGTAGAGCATGTTGCGCAGCACCTCGGTGGTCATCACCACGACCGGCGCCTCACCGTTGATCGAGGTGTCGCCGGTGAGCAGACCGACCTGGTCGGCGCCGTAGCGCTCGGCGAGGTCGTGGTACTTCTGGTTCGACAGCGCCTTGATCGGCGTCGTGTAGAAGCACTTGCGCCCGGTCTCGAGCGCCAGGTGCACGGCGAACTCGCCGACCACCGTCTTGCCGGCACCGGTCGGCGCGGCGACCAGCACGCCGTCGCCCTCCTCGACCGCGCGGCAGCCCTCGACCTGGAAGTCGTCGAGCTCGAAGGAGAAGCCCGCCGCGAAGTCGCGGAACACCGGGTGCCCCTTGTCCTTGCGGTACGACGCGTAGCGCTCGGCCGGGCTCTGGCCGGCCGGCTCCCGCTCGTCGGCGCTCATGCCATCACCCGCACCGCGCCGGGCACGCACTCGACGGTCATCGGGAGCGGTCCGAACCGCTCGCCGTCGGCGTACCCGACGATGCCGGCGCTGGCCACCGTGACCCGCTTGACGCGGTGGCGCTCGTACTGGGGGTGGCTCACGTGTCTCCCGTCGAAGAGCTTGGGGAAGGTCCTGATCAGCTCCATCCTGCCCACCGGCTTGATGAGGACCACGTCGAGGAGGCCGTCGTCGAGCTGGGCACCGTGGGTGATCCGCAGCCCGCCACCGAAGGAAGGGCCGTTGCCGACCGCGACCAGCATCGCCTCCAGGCGCCGCTCGACGCCGTCGAGCTCGAGGACGTACTGCAGCGGCTCGAAGACCCGCAGCTCGGCGAGCGTGGCCAGGTTGTAGCGCATCTGCCCGCGCGGCCAGCGCATCCGGTTGGCCCGCTCGTTGACGACCGCGTCGAAGCCGGCGGCGAGCACGCCGCCGAAGTAGCGATCGCCGATCCGGCCCAGGTCGATCGTGCGCGGCGAGGCCTGCAGGATCCGCTGGGCCGCCGCGGCACCGTGGCCGAGCGGCAGGTCGAAGTAGCGCGCGAAGTCGTTGCCCGTGCCCGCCGGCAGGATCCCCACCGGCACCGTGGTGCCCGCGGCCGCCTGGAGGCCGATGTTGACCATGCCGTCACCGCCGCACAGGACGAGCACGTCCGGCTCCTCGGCGACCGCCAGCCGGGCCAGGTCGAGCGCCTCGCCGGCGTCGCGACCGGTCAGGGCCGTCGTGCGCCAGCCGGCGCCGTGGAAGCGCGGCAGCGCCTCGTCGCGCATCCGCGCACCACGCCCCTTGCCCGAGGTCGGGTTGGTCAGGACGATCGCGCGGGGCACGGGTGAAGGCTAGCGGGGCCTAGAGGTCGAGCGGGCTGGCCTCGTCGGGCGAGAGCCCGGCGTTGATCCGGTTCTTGTCGCGACGCCGGTCGTTGAGCCGGGCGATCACCTCGGAGACGAAGAACAGCACGACCATCGGGACGGCCATGAACGTCATCGTGAACGGGTCGGTCGAGGGCGTGGCGGCCGCGGCGAACACGAAGCAGCCGATCACGATCCACGGGCGGACCGCGCCCAGCGCCTTGCCGCGCAGGATGCCCGCCATGTTGAGCAGCACCACGAAGACCGGGATCTCGAAGGCGACCCCGAAGACCAGCATGGTCCGGGTGAAGAAGCTCAGGTAGTCGTTGAACTCGACCAGGTTGGTCAGGTCGGCCTGGGTGAACCCGATCAGGATCTCCAGACCCTTGGGCAGGGTCACGTAGGCCAGCACGATGCCGCCGATGAAGAGCGGACCCGCGATCACCGCGAAGAGCGCCGTCCAGCGCTTCTCGGTCCGGTGCAGGCCGGGCAGGATGAACGCCCAGATCTGGTAGAGCCAGATCGGGCTCGTCCCGATGACCGCGGCCAGCCCGCACAGCTTGAGGTACAGGATGAAGCCGCCGGCCACGCCGCTGGTGGTCGCCATCGTGCGCTCGGCGCCGAGGGACTCGCGCGCCTTCTGGTAGGGCTCGTTGATGATCGCGAAGATCGGGTCGAAGAAGAAGAGCGCGACGATGAAGCCCACGAGGAGCACGAGCGCCGCCTTGAGGATGCGGGCGCGCAGCTCTCGCAGGTGATCGGACAGGGCCATCCGCCCGTCGCTACCGACGGGGTGGACCGGCCTGCCGACGAAGAGCTTGAGGATGCCGGACAGGGCCAAGGGTCAGGCGTTGTTCTCGCGACGCTCGTCGACGATCTCGCCCTCGGCGATCTCGTCGTCGGCGGCGTTGAGCTCACTGGTCGGCGCGGTGGGCTTCTTCTTGTCGTCCTCTTCGTCGCGCAGGCCCTTGGTCTCGGCCTTGAAGATCCGCAGCGCCTGTCCGGTGCCCCGAGCCAGGTCGGGGAGCTTCGCGGCTCCGAAGACGAGAACCACGATCGCCAGGATGATGAGCCACTCGGCTCCCTGGGGCATTCCGATCAGGGGGATCATCGGTGCAACCAACTCTCGTTGTCTCGGGTACTGCGGACGTGGCCCATGCTACGCCCATTGTCACAGGTAGAGGCTGAGTGTCTCCTGTGCACGTTCGGTGAACGTGTCGGTGAAGGTGCCCGGGCTGACCACCTCGGCGTGCGGCGCGAGGCGCAGGAGCAGCCGGGTGAGCCAGCGGCGGTCGACCACGAGGAGGTCGACCTCGGCCGATCCGTCCGCGAGCGGGCGCACCGCGCGGACCGGGTAGTAGTCGGTGGCCCACCGGGCCGGCGGGGCCAGCCGGAGGGTCACCGGGACGGCGTCGGGCGCGGCGTCGTCGGTGAACAGGCCGTCGCTGAGGTCGCGCGGGGCGCGCGGGGCGGTCGTCGTACGGCTGGGGAGGAGCTCGGCCTTGCTGATCCGGTCGAGGCGGAACAGCCGGTCGCCGCCGGCGCGGTGGCACCAGGCGTCGAGGTAGGCGAAGACGCCGTGGGTGACCACGCCGTAGGGGTCGACGACGCGCTCGGACTCCTCGTCGCGCGAGGGCACGAAGTACGACAGCCGCAGCTGCTGGGAGCCGGCCAGGGCCTGCTCGACGAGCGCGGTGAGCTCGGCGACGACGACCTGCTGGGCGTCGCGCGGGGACGGCGCCACCTCGACGTGGGCGGCACCGGCGGTGGCCGCGGCCCGCTCGAGCTTGGCCAGGACCCGGTCCACGAGCTCGGGCGTGGCGCCCGCGGCGCGGGTCTCGCGCAGCATCCGCAACGCGACGATGACCGCGGAGGCCTCGGTGGCGCTCAGCCGCAGGGGGCGGGCCAGGTAGTCGGCGTTCTCGACCCGGATCACGCCCTCGGTGACCGGGCTGCCCTCGTCGGTGACGATCGCGTCGAGGTCGACGTCGATGAGGTCGTCGGGGAGACCGCCGGGCAGGCCGCACATGAACAGCACCCGCAGGTCGCGCACCACCTGGGCCGGCGTGGTGCCGAGCACCTTGGCGGCCTCCTCGAGGCGGACGCCGTCGCGGTGGTGCAGGAAGGGCACCAGGGTCAGCAGCCGGGCGACCTGGTCGCGGGCACCGGGAGCGGGGGCGGACGCGCGGCTCACCGGGCCACCTGCTGGAGCCGGGCGACCACGTCGGCACGGATCGCGGCGGGCTCGACGAGGACGACGTCGGGACCGTGCGAGAGCACCTCGTCGGCCAGGCCCTGGGTCGGGCGGACCACCTCGACCCGGTCCCAGCCGGTGCGCTCGTCGGGTCCGGCGACGCCGGTCGTCACCCGGGCCGCCGCGCGGCGCAGACCGTGACCGGCGCCCTCGCGCACGAGGAGCACCGCGGTCGCGGTGGGGATCGGCGGCGCCATCCGCCGCGCGATCGAGCGCACGTCGGTGTCGGGCGGGACGTCGTACGCGCCGGGCTGGCCGACCAGCCGCACCTCACCGACGACCCGGGAGAGCCGGAAGACCCGCTCGGCCCCGCGATCGGCGTCGTGGCCGACGAGGTACCAGCGGCCGCCGTACCGGACGACGCCCCAGGGCTCGACGTGGCGGCGCATCGGGTCCTCGTCACCGGGGCGCTGGTAGTCGAACTCGATCGCCTGGCGCTCGCACACCGCGATCCAGCAGGTCTCGAAGGCCGGCTCCTCCGCGGTCAGCAGCGGGCGGGCGATCTCGAGCGCGTCGAGGTCGACGTCGATGCCGGCCGCGGTCAGCTTGCGCACCGCGTCGGTGGTCGCCTGGGCCATCGTCGCGTGCTGCCAGACCCGGGAGGCGATGCCGACCACCTGGGCCTCCTCGGCGGTGAGCTCGACCTCGGGCAGGGCGAACGCCTCGGGCGGGATCCGGTAGCCGACCTCGTCGTCGAAGAAGGGGTCGATCGGCGCCACCTCGACGGGGACGCCGAGGCTGCGCAGCTCGTCCTTGTCGCGCTCGAACATCTTCTCGAAGGCGTCCGGGCGCGAGTCGGGGTAGAGCAGCTCCCGGATCCGCTCCTTGGCGATCGGGCGCCGCTGGACCAGGAGCATGATGAGCAGGTTGAGCAGGCGCTCGCTCTTCGGCGCGGGCATGGGGACTATTGTGCCCCGTCGAACATCAGTTCGACGAACCCTCGCTCGCGCTGCCCGACGGCGTCGCCGTGCTGCTCGGCGAGCCGCTCGGCGTACCGCTCGGGGAGGCGGTGTCGGTCGGCTCCGGCTTCGGCTCGGGGTCGGCGACGTCGAGGATGTCGATGACGAAGTAGAGCGTGGAGTTGGCCGGGATGTCCTCGCCCTGGGCCTTGTCGCCGTAGCCCAGCTTGGGCGGGATCTCGAGGATCACCCGGCTGCCGACCGTCTGGCCGACCAGGGCCTTGGACCAGCCCTTGACCACGGTGGCCTCCTTGCCACCGAGGGTGGCGGTGAAGCCGCTCTTGCTGAAGCTCTCGTCGAAGGGCTTGGTGCCCTTGGCGAGCTGGCCGAGGTAGTTGACCAGCGCCTGCTGGCCGTCCTTGATCGCCGGGCCGGTGCCCTTGGTGAGCACGGCGACGCGCAGCTCGCCGTTGGCGGCGGGCACGCCCTTGAAGTCGAGCCCGGTCGGGACGCCGTCCTTCTCGACGACCTTGGGCGCCCAGGCCGGCGCGGTCTGCGCGGCACCCTCGGGCCCGGCGAGGCCGACGATGTCGGCGACGTAGAGCATGCCGTCCTCGTTGCCGATGTTGAGGTTGGCGAGCAGGGTCGCGGCCTGGCTGCCGAAGTAGTCACCGAAGGCGACGTCGCTGCCGACGGCGACCGCGAGCCGGGTGCCGACGGTCTGACCGGCCTTGATCTGGCCGTCGAGGCCGATCGCGAGCAGGTCGGTCAGCGACTGCGGCTCCTTCTTGGTGCCGATGCGGACCAGGGTGCTGAGCTTGGTGTCGTCATAGCTGTCGTAGGCGACCTTGTGGGTCCAGCCGTCGGCCAGCGTGAACTCGACCCGGACCAGGTCGCCGTTCTTGAGCGCGTCGCCATCGCCCTTGGAGACCACCTTGGACTCGGCCTTCTCGGCCGTCATGGTGTCCTTCCAGTCCAGCTCGGGCGCCTCCCCCACCGCACCGCTGATGCTGACGGCGTCGAACCCCTTGACGCCGTCGGAGGAGTCGCTGCCGCACGCGGCCAGCGCGAGGCTGGCCGGGAGCAGGGCGGTGAGGACAAGGGTCGTCGGACGTCGCAGACGCATCAGCACGCGCAAACCCTACCGAGTCACCCTGAGGAATCCGGCAGGAGTCGCTCACATGCCGTCGATGAGTCGCTGCACGCGCTCGTCGTACGCCCGGAACGGGTCCTTGCAGAGCACCGTGCGCTGCGCCTGGTCGTTGAGCTTGAGGTGCACCCAGTCGACGGTGAAGTCGCGGCGCCGCTCCTGGGCGCGACGGATGAACTCGCCGCGCAGCCGGGCCCGGGTGTTCTGGGGCGGGACCGACTTGGCCTCGAAGATCTTGAGGTCGGTGGAGACCCGGGCGACCGCCCCGCGCTTCTCGAGCAGGTAGTAGAGCCCGCGGTTGCGGTGGATGTCGTGGTAGGCCAGGTCGAGCTGGGCCACGCGCGGGTGGCTCATCGGCAGCCCGTGCTTGGCGCGGTAGCGATCGATGAGCTTCCACTTGATCACCCAGTCGATCTCGCGGTCGACCAGGCTGAGGTCGTCGGACTCGACCGCCTTGAGGCCCCGCTCCCACAGGTCGAGCGAGCGCTCGATGACCGGCGTGCTGATCCCACGGCGGTCGACGAAGTCGCGGGCCTTGGCGAGGTACTCGCCCTGGATCTCCAGCGCGCTCGCCTCGCGCCCGTTGGCCAGGCGCACCTTGCGCCGCCCGGTGACGTCGTGCGCGATCTCGCGGATGGCCCGGATGGGGTTCTCCATCGTGAGGTCGCGCATCACCACGCCCTCCTCGATCATCCGCAGCACCAGGTCGCAGGAGGCGACCTTGAGCATGGTGGTCGTCTCGCTCATGTTGGAGTCGCCGACGATGACGTGGAGCCGGCGGTACTTCTCGGCGTCCGCGTGAGGCTCGTCGCGGGTGTTGATGATCGGCCGGCTCCGGGTGGTCGCGCTGGAGACGCCCTCCCAGATGTGCTCGGCGCGCTGGCTGACCGAGTAGCTGGTCCCCCGCGGCGTCTGGGTCACCTTGCCGGCGCCCACGATGATCTGGCGGGTCACCAGGAACGGGATGAGCACGTCGGCGAGCCGGCTGAACTCACCGGCCCGGCTGACCAGGTAGTTCTCGTGGCAGCCGTAGGAGTTGCCCGCGGAGTCGGTGTTGTTCTTGAACAGGTAGATCTCGCCCGCGATGCCCTCGTCGTGCAGCCGCTGCTCGGCGTCGAGCAGCAGCCCCTCGAGCACCCGCTCCCCCGCCTTGTCGTGCGTGACGAGCTCGGTGACGTCGTCGCACTCGGGGGTGGCGTACTCCGGGTGGCTGCCGACGTCGAGGTAGAGCCGGGCGCCGTTGCGCAGGAAGACGTTGCTGGAACGACCCCAGCTCACGACCTTGCGGAACAGGTAGCGCGCGACCTCGTCGGGACTGAGCCGGCGCTGGCCGCGGAACGTGCAGGTGACCCCGTATTCGTTCTCGATCCCGAAGATCCGCCGGTCCATGTAGGCACACTACTGCCGTCGTGGGAGCCGCGCGGGAGATGCGGGCCGAGGGACGCGGTTTGGTCCCAAACCACATCAATTCAGGGGATCAACCTGCAGTTCGTGCCCAATCGACCGGGTTGGTTGAGCGGTACCAGCGGTTCATCACCCGCGCGCTCCCTACATCCGAGTAGAACGAATCGTCCACCAGCGCGCGCCACTTCCGGAGCCGCTCCGCCTGATGCGGCCGCCCCAGCGCCCGGTCGATCTCGTGCATCAGGATCGCGGCGTGGTTCAGCAGGTCGTCAAGCGTGTAGCCGCGGCGAACGTACGACGAGCTTGCCAGCGCACGCTCCCGACGGAGATCGCGCTTGTGCGTCGCCGCCTCGCGGTGAACTGCTCCGTCGTACTCGTGGACGTTCAAGGTGCCGACCACGAGCAGATCCGCACGGCCGATGAATCGTCCATGTTCGTCATGAACGTCGACCTGCGACTCGGTCGCGACATCCATGACGTCGTGGAACTTCCGAAGGAGAGTCTCGCCAGCAGACTCCGCCAGCGGATCGCGACCCTCCCACACCCAGCGCAGGCGCTTCGTGCCTGGGCGTCGCGATGCAAGAACGTCGTGCATCGCCGCCTCGTCAATGTGACCGAGCCGCACAGCCGAGTCGACCATGAGTGCCAAGTCGAGATCGCCGAGGTCGCGCGCCGCCCGAAGCAGGATCTCTGATGGGTGGTCGATGGGAAGGCCGTCCACGACACCCGCGGCCGACTCCCGTGTCAGCCGGGAGCAGATGACGGCGGGCCGTCGAGGACGACGCTCACCGCGAACGGCCGCGAAGTGTGGCACGTCCCGCGGCAAGGCCGGCAGCTGCCATCCGAGGAGACGCGCAGCGGTGACGTGGGTGAAGACAGCGCCTTCAGGCAGGACCAGGAGCAGCGCGCTCAGGTCGCGCAAGAAGTTGGCCCGCGTGCCGAGCTCAGGCGTTTCCGGACGGTAGAGACCGTGAGAGACGCGCTGATGCCCCGCGATGCGCACCTCGCCGCGGATAGCACCGTCGGGCCCAACTTCCATCCGGACAGAGTTGGCGTACGACGTTTGGAGATCAAGTTCGACCGGTGAGGCTGTGGACAGCAGTCGCACAACACGACGATCTGCGCGCTGATTGGGCAGAGACTGCAGCAGCAAGAGGCCGAACTGCTGCGGTTTGGTCCCAAACCGCAGCAACCCGGCACCCGGCACCCGGTCCGCGACTAGAGCGGCGGCGCCACCGGCGGCTCGCCGGACGACGGCTCGCCGGTGCCCGGGTCCTCGAGCGGCGCGACGTGGCCGGAGACCTGGTCGGTCGGGTCGGCCGGGTCGTCGGGGCCGCCACCGGCGGGCACGGAGCCGCCGACGCCGTCGTCGGGCAGCGGGGCGGCGTGCTCGGCCGGGCCGCGGTCGCCGAGAAGCTCCTCGAGGCGGGCCGGGAGGACCCGGCGGAACTTGCGCGGCTGGGTGCGGGTGCGGTCGAGGACGGCGACCTCGAGGTCGCCGACCGGGATCACCCGGTCCTCGACCTTTCCGCCGACGGCGGTGTGGCCGAGCGCGGCCACCGCGACGCGCAGGGCGGCGTCGAGGGTGGCGCCGTCGGTGTAGTGCGCCTCAAGGTACGACGTCACGGTCTCAGCGTCACCGCCCATCACCGCGTAGCCGTGCTCGTCGGCGACCCGGCCCTCGTAGGTCAGCCGGTAGATCTGGTCGTCGGCGGCGGTGGCGCCGACCTCGGCGACGAAGATCTCGACCTCGTAGGGCTTCTCGCCGCCCGAGGAGAAGATCGTGCCGAGGGTCTGGGCGTAGGCGTTGGCCAGGCCGCGGCCGGTGACGTCGCGCCGGTCGTAGGCGTAGCCGCGCATGTCGGCGAGGCGGACCCCGGCGATGCGGAGGTTCTCGAACTCGTTGTAGCGGCCGACCGCGGCGAACGCGAGGCGGTCGTAGAGCTCGGAGACCTTGTGCAGGGCCTGCGAGGGGTTCTCGGTGACCAGGAGGACGCCGTCGGCGTACTGGACGGCGACGAGGGAGCGGCCGCGGGCGATGCCCTTGCGGGCGAAGTCGGCCCGGTCCTTCATCAGCTGCTCGGGCGAGACGTAGAACGGGGTGCTCATGCCTGAGCCTCCTCTCCCCCGCCGGGCAGCGGGGCGACGGGTCCGTCGGGACGCTGCAGGCGGGCGCCGACGACCTGGTCGGCGAGGGCGCCGATCCGGTCCTCGAGGATGCGGACGCCGCCGTCGGCGGTGACCACCCACACGACCGGGAAGATCCGGCGGGTCAGGTCGGGGCCACCGGTGGCGGAGTCGTCGTCGGCGGCGTCGTAGAGGGCCTGGAGGCACACCCGGACGGCGTCGTCGGCGGAGAGGTCGTCGCGGTAGAGCTTCTTGAGGGCGCCGCGGGCGAACATCGAGCCCGAGCCGACGGTGAAGAACGCCGCCTCCTCGTGCCGGCCGCCGGTCACGTCGTAGCCGAAGATCCGGCCGGTGCCGCTGTCGAGGTCGTAGCCGGCGAACATCGGGACGACGGCCAGCCCCTGCATCGCCATGGCGAGGTTGGCGCGGATCAGCGCGGAGAGCCGGTTGGCCTTGCCGTCGAGGGAGAGGATCGAGCCCTCGATCTTCTCGTAGTGCTCGAGCTCGACCTGGAACAGCCGGACCATCTCGACCGCGAGACCGGCGGTGCCGGCGATGCCGACCACGGAGTACTCGTCGGCCGGGAAGACCTTCTCGATGTCGCGCTGGGCGATGACGTTGCCCATCGTCGCGCGCCGGTCCCCGGCCATCACCACGCCACCGGGGAAGGTCAGCGCGACGATCGTCGTCCCGTGGGGGGCGAGGTCGGCGGCCGCACCGGGGCTGCCGGCGGGCAGCGAGCGGCGGGCGGGGAGCAGGTCGGGGGCGTTCTCGGCGAGGAAGTCGCTGAACGAGGAGGTGCCCGGGCGCAGGAAGGCGCCCGGGATGCGCGCGTCGCTCATCGGGGGCTACTCGCCGCCCTTCTGGATGAACGACTTCACGAAGTCCTCGGCGTTGGTCTCGAGGACGTCGTCGATCTCGTCGAGGATCGCGTCGACGTCGTCGTCGAGCGACTCCTTGCGCTCGGCGACGTCGCTCTCGGGGGCGACCTCGGTGGTCTCCTCGGTCTCGTCGGACTTGCGCGGCTGCTTCTGCTCCTGAGCCATGTCCCAACCCTATCCACTCAACGGGTGAGCGCGCGGACCAACTCGTCAGCCGTCGCGCACTTGTCGATCAGCGCGCCCACGTGGGCCTTGCTGCCGCGCAGCGGGTCGATGGTGGGCACGCGCTGCAGGGACTCGCGTCCGGGCAGGTCGAAGATGACCGAGTCCCACGACGCCGCGGCGATGTCGGGCGCGTACTTCTCCAGGCAGCGGCCGCGGAAGTAGGCGCGGGTCTCGGCCGGCGGGTTGGTCATCGCGGCGTCGACCTCGTCGTCGGTGAGCAGCCGCTGGATCCGGCCGGCCCCGACGAGGCGGTGGTAGAGGCCCTTCTCGGGGCGGATGTCGGAGTACTGGTAGTCGATGAGCTGGAGCTTGGCGTCCTTCCAGCCCAGCCCGTCGCGCGAGCGGTACTGCTCGATCAGCTTGAGCTTGGCGACCCAGTCGAGCTGGTCGGCCAGCGACATCGGGTCGGACTCGAGCCGGGCCAGGACGTCCTCCCAGCGGGCCAGTACGTCGACCGTCTGGGCGTCCGCGTCGGCGCCGTAGCGGTCCTCGACGTACTTCTTGGCCAGGTCGAGGTACTCCAGCTGGAGCTGGATGCCGGTCAGCTTGCGGCCGTCGGCCAGGGTGACCAGCTCACGCAGCCCGGGGTCGTGGGAGACCGCCCGCAGCGCCGCCACCGGGCCGTCGACGCTCAGGTCGCGGCTGATGAAGCGGTCCTCGATCATCGCCAGCACCAGCGAGGTGGTGCCGACCTTGAGGTAGGTGGCGATCTCGGAGAGGTTGGCGTCGCCGATGATGACGTGGAGCCGGCGGTACTTCTCGGGATCGGCGTGCGGCTCGTCGCGGGTGTTGATGATGGGCCGCTTGAGCGTGGTCTCGAGGCCGACCTCGACCTCGAAGAAGTCGGCGCGCTGGCTGATCTGGAAGCCCTCGCCCCGCCCGTCCTGGCCCTTGCCGACCCGGCCGGCGCCGCAGAACACCTGGCGGCTGACGAAGAACGGCGTGAGGTGCCGCACGATGTCGCCGAACGGCGTCGAGCGCCGCATCAGGTAGTTCTCGTGGGCGCCGTAGGAGGCGCCCTTGTTGTCGGTGTTGTTCTTGTAGAGCACGATCTGCGGGTTGCCCGGCAGCTGCTGGGCGCGGCGGGCGGCGTCGAGCATGACCTGCTCCCCCGCCTTGTCCCACCGGACGATGTCGAGGGGGGTCACCACCTCGGGGGTGGAGTACTCCGGGTGGGCGTGGTCGACGTAGAGCCGGGCGCCGTTGGTGAGGATGACGTTGGCCAGCCCCAGGTCCTCGTCGGTGAGCTGGGTCGGGTCGGCGATCTGGCGCGACATGTCGAAGCCGCGCGCGTCACGCAGCGGCGACTCCTCCTCGAAGTCCCACCGCGCCCGCCGCGCCCGCACGGTCGCCGTGGCGTAGGCGTTGACGACCTGGGACGACGCCACCATCGGGTTGGCGGTCGGCTGGCCCTGGACCGAGATGCCGTACTCGACCTCGGTGCCCATCACGCGGCGCACGCTCATGGCACCAGCCTACGCAAAGGCCCCGACACGGGAATCCGTGTCAGGGCCTTTCGCGATGAATCGGGTTCAGCGACCCTTGGCGACCTTGACGGCGGCGGTGATGCCGAGCGCGACCAGGGCGACGATGACGAGCTTCTTGACCACGGGGAACTCCTCGGGGTGTTGTCGGGGGTGGACGGTGCCCACCCTAGGTGAGCCATGCAAGTCAGCGTCAGAGGTACTGGCCCGTGTCGCTGACCGTGTCGATGGAGCGGCCGGGCTCGGTGCCCTGCTTGCCGGTGATGAGCGTGCGGATGAACACGATCCGCTCGCCCTTCTTGCCCGAGATCCGCGCCCAGTCGTCGGGGTTGGTCGTGTTGGGCAGGTCCTCGTTCTCCTTGAACTCGTCGACGCACGCCTGGAGGAGGTGCGAGATCCGCAGCCCCTTCTGGTCGTGGTCGAGGAAGTCCTTGATCGCGGTCTTCTTGGCCCGGTCGACGATGTTCTGGATCATCGCGCCGGAGTTGAAGTCCTTGAAGTAGAGGACCTCCTTGTCACCGTTGGCGTAGGTGACCTCGAGGAAGCGGTTCTCCTCGGTCTCGGAGTACATCCGCTCGACCGCCGCGCGGATCATGCCGCTGACGGTCGCCTGGCGGTCGCCGCCGAACTCGGCGAGGTCCTCGGTGTGCAGCGGCAGGTTGGCGGTGAGGTACTTGCTGAAGATGTCGCGTGCCGACTCGGCGTCGGGGCGCTCGATCTTGATCTTCACGTCGAGGCGACCGGGGCGCAGGATCGCCGGGTCGATCATGTCCTCGCGGTTGGAGGCGCCGATGACCAGGACGTTCTCGAGCAGCTCGACGCCGTCGATCTCGCTGAGCAGCTGCGGGACGATCGTGTTCTCGACGTCGGAGGAGACGCCCGAGCCGCGGGTGCGGAACAGGGAGTCCATCTCGTCGAAGAACACGATGACCGGTGTGCCGGTGCTGGCCTTCTCGCGAGCCCGCTGGAAGACCAGGCGGATGTGGCGCTCGGTCTCGCCGACGTACTTGTTGAGGAGCTCGGGGCCCTTGATGTTGAGGAAGAAGGACTTGCCCTCCTGGCCCGTCTTGGCCGCGACCTTCTTGGCCAGCGAGTTGGCGACCGCCTTGGCGATGAGCGTCTTGCCGCAGCCCGGAGGGCCGTAGAGCAGGATGCCCTTGGGCGGCTTGAGCTCGTGCTCGGCGAACAGCTCGGGGTAGAGGTAGGGCAGCTCGACGGCGTCCTGGATCATCTCGATCTGGTTGCCCAGGCCGCCGATGGTCTCGTAGGTGATGTCGGGGACCTCTTCGAGGACGAGCTCCTCGACCTCGGACTTCGGGACCTTCTCGTACGCGTAGCCGGCGCGGGCGTCGAGCAGCAGCGAGTCGCCGGCCCGAAGCGTCTCGGTGAGCAGCGGCTCGGCCAGCCGTACGACGCGCTCCTCGTCGGCGTTGGCGATCACCAGGACCCGCTCGCCGTCGGCGAGGAGCTCCTTGAACATGACCACGTCACCGACGTTCTCGAACTCGAACGCGGCGACCACGTTGAGCGCCTCGTTGAGCATGACCTCCTGGCCGCGCTGCAGCGTGTCGAGGTCGACCGCCGGGCTCACGGTGACCCGCAGCTTGCGGCCGCCGGTGAACACGTCGACCGAGTCGTCCTCGTTGCGCTGGAGGAAGGTGCCGAAGCCCGCCGGCGGCTGCGCCAGCCGGTCGACCTCCTCCTTCAGCTTCATGATCTGGTCCCGCGCGTCGCGCAGGGTCGTGGCCAGGCGCTCGTTCTGCGCGGTGACCGCCGCGAGCGACCGCTGGGCGTCCGCGAGCCGCATGTCCAGCGATCTCGACGGAGCTCCGGGCGTGTCGACCAGGCGGCGGCGCAGGTCGTGGACCTCGTCCTCGAGGTAGCGGACCTGCTCCTCGAGCTCCTCGCGGCTCCGAGAGCGGTGGCTCCCCGAAGTGCCTTCTCCCATGCTCGTCATGGCACACCTCCTGGAAACGACCCTACTCGGCGGCAGGGCGCAACGCGGCGGTGATTGATGCGGTTTGGTCCCAAACCGCATGTCCGGAGCCCGAAACGCTGCGGTTTGGGACCAAACCGCAAAGCATCCGCGCTAGTCGTCGGCAGGCGTCGCGGGGACGCCGGGCGGGCGCGGGCCGGTGTAGTCGGGGCCGTAGGCGCCCGGCGCGGGGCGGCGCTTCTTGAGCGGGGCGCGCTCGCCCGGGGCCATCCGGCGAGCGGTCACCAGGAACGCCGTGTGGCCGATCATCTTGTGCCCGGGCCGTACGGCGAGCCCCTCGACGTGCCAGTCGCGCACCAGCGACTCCCAGGGCGCGGGCTCGGTGAAGCCGCCGTGGACCCGCACCGCCTCGACGAACTTCGAGAGCTGGGTGGTGGTCGCGACGTACGCGCAGACGATGCCGCCGGGGCGCAGCGCGTCGGCGGCGGCGTCGAGGCAGTCCCAGGGGGCGAGCATGTCGAGGATGATCCGGTCGCAGCGCTCGCCCGAGGCGGGCAGCTCCTCGGCGAGGTCGCCGAGGGTGAGGTGCCAGGCCGGGTGGTCGCCGCCGAAGAACTGGGTGACATTGCGCCGGGCGATGTCGGCGAACTCCTCGCGCCGCTCGTACGACGACACGCGCCCGTGCGGGCCGACCGCGCGCAGCAGCGAGCAGGTCAGCGCACCGGAGCCGACGCCGGCCTCGACGACGTGGGCGCCGGGGAAGATGTCGGCCATCGCCACGATCTGGGCGGAGTCCTTGGGGTAGACGACGGCCGCGCCGCGCGGCATCGAGACCACGAACTCGGAGAGCAGCGGGCGGAAGACGAGGTACTCCCCGCCCACCGACGAGGTGACCGCGAAGCCCTCCTCGCGGCCGATCAGCTCGTCGTGGTCGAGGTGGCCCTTGTTGGAGAAGAACCGCTTGCCCTCGACCAGCTCGAAGTTGTGCTTGCGGCCCTTGCCGTCGACCAGGCGCACCCACTCGCCGGCACGCAGGGGGCCGCGGTGCACACCGGACCAGGCGTCGTTCGGGACGTCGGGAGTCGCTTCGGTCACCGGCGCAATCTACCGGGAGGCCCGCGCGGGCGCTCAGCCGGACCGGCGGACGAGCCGGAGCACGTCGGAGGTGACCAGCACGCCGTAGACCGAGCCGTCGGGGTTGAGCAGCAGGTACTCCGTCGCCGGGTTGTGGCGCAGCGTCTCGAGGAGCGCGGCGCCGGAGACGTCAGCGGGCAGGGTCCGCTCCGGCCCGATGGCGTGGGCGACGCTGGAGACCGGCACCCACGGCCGCCGCTCCTCCGGTACGGCGCGCGCGGCGTCCTCGTTGACCAGCCCGCTCGGGCGGCCGTCGGAGGTGACCGTGACGATGCCGCCGGCCTCGGCCTCGCGGGCCCGGCGGACCGCCTCGGCGAGCGGGAGGTCGGGGGCCACGGCCAGGCCGCGGCGGGCCAGCCGGACCGGGTCGAGCCGGCTGAACTGCCGGCTGATCTGGGACACAGCGAGCGCCTGGGAGGCGCCGGTCCACAGGAAGATCGCGACGATGCCCAGGATCAGCGGGCTCGTGATGCTCCCGAACTGGGTGCTCCACAGCGCCCAGGCACCGACGAGCAGGGCCAGGACGCGCCCGCCCCACGCCGCGACGGTGGTCCCGGTCTCGACCCGGCCGGTGACCGCCCAGACGCCGGCCTTGAGCACCCGGCCGCCGTCGAGCGGCAGCCCGGGCACCAGGTTGAGCACGCCGATGAGCAGGTTCGCGCCGGCCAGGCCCTCGACGACCAGCCGCAGCAGGCCCTCGGGGATGACGAACCACAGGCCGAGCGCGCCGGCACCGACCAGGATCGAGGTCAGCGGTCCGACGACCGCGATCCAGAACTCCTGGCGCGGGCGCTGCGCCTCGCCCTCGATCGCCGTCGCGCCGCCGAGGAAGTGCAGGGTGATGGAGTGGACCCGGAAGCCGAACCGGCGGGCCACCACGGCGTGCGAGGCCTCGTGCAGCAGCACAGCGAGGTAGAGCGCGATCGCGAAGGCGAGCCCGACGACGTACTTCCACACGCCGAGGCCGCTCTGGACCTGGTCGACCCGCGGCGCCATGATCAGCGCGATCAGGCCCGCGATGAGGAACCACGAGCCCGACACGAGGACGTCGCTGCCGGCGATCTGGCCGATCCGGAACATCCCCCGGGGCACGGGCGCACGCTCGGGGCGGGACGGGGAGGAACCGGACACACTCCGAGGCTATCCGGCCCGCTGTCGGAGCCCTGCCCTAGTGTCGAACGCATGACCACCGAGACCACCACGGCCGGCGTCGAGCCGGCCGATCCGTCCGAGCGCGGCGGTACGCCCGTCGACGGGGTCGAGGTGGTCGGCGCGCTGTCCCCCTCGCGGGTCGGCGACTTCCTGTCGTGCCCGCTGCTGTTCCGGTTCCGCACCATCGACCGGCTCCCCGAGCCGCCCTCCCCGGCCGCCGTGCGCGGCACCGTCGTCCACCGGGTCCTCGAGCAGCTCTTCGACCTCCCGGCCGCCGACCGCACGCCCGAGACGGCCGACACGATGATCGACCCGGCGTGGGCCGAGCTCCAGGAGATCGAGCCCGCGGTCGC
The DNA here is from genome assembly GCF_024662235.1 of Pimelobacter simplex. Lineage (GTDB taxonomy): Bacteria > Actinomycetota > Actinomycetes > Propionibacteriales > Nocardioidaceae > Nocardioides. The sequence continues at coordinate 1,835,754 of NZ_CP096276.1, read as the reverse complement.
CACCATGTTCCCCGTCGACGGTCCCGAGGTCGCCGCCTGGCTGGTCTCCTGCCGCGAGACGCTGCGCCGCTACTTCGACCTCGAGGACCCGCGCCGGCTCGAGCCCGCCGAGCGCGAGCTCTACGTCGAGACGCTCACCGACACCAAGCTGCTGCTGCGCGGGGTCGTCGACCGCGTCGACGTCGCCCCCGACGGCGCGATCCGGGTGGTCGACTACAAGACCGGCGCCTCCCCCAGCGAGATGTTCGAGGGCAAGGTCCTCTTCCAGCTCAAGTTCTACGCCCTGGTCATCTGGCGCACCCGCGGCGTCGTGCCCAAGCTGCTCCAGCTGATCTACCTCGGCGACGGCCAGGTGCTGCGCTACGAGCCCGACGAGCACGAGCTGCTCGCCGTCGAGCGCAAGGTCCAGGCGGTCTGGCAGGCCATCGGCCAGGCGACCGAGCGCGGGGAGTTCCAGTCCCGGCCGGGCGCGCTGTGCCAGTGGTGCGCGCACCAGGCCCTCTGCCCGTCCTACGGCGGGACTCCCCCGCCGTTCCCCTTCGACACGGTCAGGGGCGCAGCGAGCCCAGCTCCTGCGGAGTGAGCTCCTCGAGCGTCTCGCGGAAGACCAGCCCGGGCGCGGCCGGCACCGGCACGTGGTTCGGTACGACGAGCACCCGGCACCCCGCGGCCGCCGCGGACGTGGCCCCGGTCGGCGAGTCCTCGACCGCGACGCAGTCACCGGGCTCGACGCCGAGGGCGGCCGCCGCCGTCAGGTAGGGCTCCGGGTGCGGCTTGCCCCGGTCGACCATGTCGCCGGTGACGATCACCCGGAAGGTCTCCGGCGGCAGGTGCTCCAGGATCGGCGCGACCAGCCGCTGGTAGGACATCGTCACCAGCGCGCACGGCACCCCGGCGTCGCGCAGTGCCAGCAGTAGCTCCCGCGCGCCGGCCTGCCACGGCACCGCGTGGTGCACCTGGGCGACGACGCTGTCGAGGAGCATCTCGACGATCTCCTCCGGCGTCTGCGCCAGCCCGAGACGGTCCTTGATGTAGGCGCCCGAGACGAGCAGGTCGCTGCCGACCAGCGCCATCGCGTCCTCGTGGGTCCAGGTCCCGCCGTGCTCCTCGGCGATGGCCTGCTCGGCCGCCATCCAGTAGGGCTCGGTGTCCACGATGGTGCCGTCCATGTCCCACAGGACCGCGGCCGGCAGGCCGGGGGGTGCGCTCGTCACCCACCCAGCCTAGGAGCCCCGCGCCGGCTCAGTCGTCCGGGTCGTAGCCGAGGTTCGGGGAGAGCCACTTCTCGGTCTCCTTGACGCTCCAGCCCTTGCGCGCGGCGTAGTCCTCGATCTGGTCGCGGCCGAGCCGGCCGACCACGAAGTACTGCGCTTCGGGGTGGCTGTAGTAGAGACCGGAGACCGACGCCCCGGGCCACATCGCCATCGACTCGGTGAGCTCCATGCCGGTGTTGGCCTGGACGTCGAGCAGCTCCCAGATGGTGCGCTTCTCGGTGTGGTCCGGGCAGGCGGGGTAGCCGGGCGCGGGCCGGATGCCGGTGTACTTCTCGGCGATCAGGTCCTCGTTGGTCAGCTGCTCCTCGGGCACGTGCGCCCAGAACTCGGTGCGCACCCGCTGGTGGAGCCGCTCGGCGAACGCCTCGGCGAGCCGGTCGGCGAGCGCCTCGAGCAGGATCGCGGAGTAGTCGTCGAGGTCCTCCTTGAACGCCATGATCCGCTCGGTGGTGCCGATGCCGGCGGTCACCGCGAAGGCGCCGATCCAGTCGCCGCCGCCCGGCGCGAGGTCCGCACCGATGGGCGCGACGTAGTCGGCCATCGAGCGGTTCGGGATGCCGGAGCGGTGCTGACCCTGCTGGCGCAGCTGGTGCAGCGTCGTGCGGACGGCGCCGCGCGCGTCGTCGTCGTAGACCACGACGTCCTCACCGGTGCTCGCGGCCGGGAACAGGCCGTAGACGCCGTTGGCGGTGAGCCACTTCTCCTCGACCAGGCGGTCGAGCATGACCTGAGCGTCGTCGTACAGCTTGCGGGCGGCCTCGCCCAGCGTCGGGCTGTTGAGGATGTCGGGGAACTTGCCCTTCATCTCCCAGGCGTTGAAGAACGGCTGCCAGTCGATGAAGTCGCGCAGCTCGGTCAGGTCGTAGTCCGCGAGGACGTGGACGCCGGGCGTGCGCGGCTGCGGCGGTGCGTAGCCGTCCCAGACCAGCGGCGACTTGTTGTCCTGGGCGTCGGCGAAGGACAGCTGCGGGCGGTCAGACTTCTGGGAGTGCCGGGCGCGCAGCGAGTCGTAGTCGGCCTTGGTCGCCTCGAGCAGCGCCGGGCGCTGCCGGTCGTCGAGCAGGGCGGCCGCGGTCGGCACCGAGCGGGAGGCGTCCTTGACCCAGACGACGGGGCCCGAGTACTTCGGGTCGACCTTGACCGCCGTGTGGGCGCGCGAGGTCGTCGCCCCGCCGATGAGCAGCGGGATCTGCAGGCCGAGGCGCTGCATCTCGGTGGCGAAGCCGACCATCTCGTCCAGGCTCGGCGTGATCAGGCCGGACAGGCCGATGATGTCGGCGCCGACCTCCTTGGCCGTGTCGAGGATCTTCTGGGCCGGCACCATGACGCCGAGGTCGATGACCTCGTAGTTGTTGCACGAGAGCACGACGCCGACGATGTTCTTGCCGATGTCGTGGACGTCGCCCTTGACCGTGGCGAGGACGATCGTGCCGTTGGTGTCCTTGGTGTTGGCCAGCTCGGGGTTGGCGGCCTTCTCCTGCTCGATGAACGGGATGAGGTAGGCGACGGCCTTCTTCATCACACGCGCCGACTTCACCACCTGGGGCAGGAACATCTTGCCGGCGCCGAAGAGGTCGCCGACGACGTTCATGCCGTCCATGAGCGGGCCCTCGATGACCTCGATGGGGCGGCCGCCGCGGGCCGCGATCTCCTGGCGCAGCTCCTCGGTGTCGCCCTCGACGAAACCGTCGAGACCCTTGACCAGGGCGTAGGTGATCCGCTCGCCGACGGGCAGCGCGCGCCACTCCTCCTCGGCGGCCTCGACCTTCTCGCCGGTGCCGCGGTGGGCCTCGGCGAGCTCGAGCAGCCGCTCGGTGGCGGCCAGGGTGTCATCGGTGCGGTTGAGGACGACGTCCTCGATCGCGTCGCGCAGCGCCGGGTCGATGGTGTCGTAGGGCACCAGGGCGCCGGCGTTGACGATGCCCATGTCGAGCCCCGCCTCGATGGCGTGGAACAGGAACACCGCGTGGATCGCCTCGCGCACCGGGTTGTTGCCGCGGAAGCTGAACGACACGTTGGAGATGCCGCCGGAGACCTTGGCGCCGGGCAGGTTCTGCTTGATCCAGCGGGTCGCCTCGATGAAGTCCACGCCGTAGGTGGCGTGCTCCTCGATACCGGTCGCGACCGCGAAGACGTTGGGGTCGAAGATGATGTCCTCGGCCGGGAAGCCCACCTGGTCGACGAGCACCCGGTAGGCGCGCTCGCAGATCGCCTTGCGGCGCTCCAGGTTGTCGGCCTGGCCGTCCTCGTCGAACGCCATCACGACCGCGGCGGCGCCGTACTTCTTGCAGAGGTTGGCCTGGGCGATGAACTTCTCCTCGCCCTCCTTGAGCGAGATCGAGTTCACGATCGGCTTGCCCTGGACGCAGCGCAGGCCGGCCTCGATGACCTCCCACTTCGAGGAGTCGATCATCAGCGGCACCCGGCTGATGTCGGGCTCGCTCGCGATCAGCTTGACGAAGCGGTCCATCGCGGCGACGCCGTCGATCATGCCCTCGTCCATGTTGATGTCGATGACCTGCGCGCCGGCCTCGACCTGCTGGGCCGCGACCGTGAGGGCGGTGTCGTAGTCGCCGTCCTTGATCAGGTTGCGGAACCGGGCCGAGCCGGTGATGTTGGTCCGCTCGCCGACGTTGACGAAGAGGCTGGCGTCGGTGATGGTGAACGGCTCGAGGCCCGAGAGCCGCATGGCCGGCTCGATGGCGGCAGGCTGGCGGACCGCGCGGCCCTCCATCACCCGGGCGATCTCGGCGATGTGGTCGGGCGTGGTGCCGCAGCAGCCGCCGACGATGTTGAGGAAGCCGGCCTCGGCGAACTCGACCAGGACGCCGGCGGTGTCGCCCGGCGCCTCGTCGTACTCACCGAAGGCGTTGGGCAGGCCCGCGTTGGGGTAGACCGAGACGAAGGAGTCGGCGAGCCGGGACAGCTCGGCGACGTACGGGCGCATCTCGGCGGCGCCGAGCGCGCAGTTGAGGCCGACCGCGAGCGGCTGGGCGTGGCGCACCGAGTCCCAGAAGGCCTCGGTGACCTGGCCGGACAGCGTGCGCCCGGAAGCGTCGGTGATCGTGCCGGAGATGACCACCGGCCAGCGGCGGCCGGTCTCCTCGAAGAGCGTCTCGACGGCGAAGATCGCCGCCTTGGCGTTGAGGGTGTCGAAGATCGTCTCGATGAACAGCAGGTCGGAGCCGCCGTCGACCAGACCGCGGGCGGCGACCAGGTAGGCCTCGACGAGCTGCTCGTAGGAGACGTTGCGCGCGCCCGGGTCGTTGACGTCGGGGCTGATCGACGCGGTCCGGGTGGTGGGCCCGAGCGCGCCCGCGACGTACCGCTTGCGGCCGGTGGCGGCGGCGACCTCGTCGGCCACGCCCCGGGCCAGCCGGGTGGCCTCGATGTTGAGCTCGTAGGACAGCTCGGCCATGCCGTAGTCGCTGAGCGAGACCGCGTTGCAGTTGAACGTGTTGGTCTCGACGATGTCGGCACCCGCGTCGAGGTACTCGCGGTGGATGCCGGCGATGATCTCGGGCTGGGTGACCGAGAGCAGGTCGTTGTTGCCGATCAGGTCGCTCGGCCACTCCTCACGGTTCGCGAACCGCTCGCCGCGGTAGCCGGCCTCGTCGGGCCGGTCCCGCTGGATGGCGGTGCCCATGGCGCCGTCGAGGATGACGATCCGCTCCCGCAGCAACGCGGTGAGCTCGTCGGTCGCATCCGGCTGCCAGCCGGCGGACGCGTCGTCGCGCGCGATGTCAGACATGCACCAATCCTTCCGTGTGGAAGGCGCCCTTGGTTCATCGGCCGAGCGTGGCGGACCGACCCCTCGGTGGGCCGTCCGTTGCAACGCCTCTCGACTGCTGCCGATCCTACTTCGTCGGAGCCGACTAGGCTCGCAGAGTGATGGAGATCGAGACGGTCACCGGGCTGGTGCGGCCGGTGGTCATCGCCGCGTTCGAAGGCTGGAACGACGCCGCGGAGTCGGCCACCGGCGTGGTGGACCACCTGATGCGGGTCTGGAACGCCAAGGTCGTGGCCGCGATAGACCCCGAGGACTACTACGACTTCCAGGTCAACCGGCCCACCGTCGGCATCGACGAGCACGGTTTCCGCAAGCTCACCTGGCCCAGCACCCACGTGGCGGTCGCCTCGCCGCCCGAGCTCCACCGCGACGTCATCCTGATCCGCGGCATCGAGCCCAACATGCGCTGGCGCCAGTTCACCGAGGAGCTCCTCGGCACCGTCGACGAGCTCGGCGGCGAGCTCCTGGTCACCCTCGGCGCCCTGCTCTCCGACAGCCCTCACACTCGCCCCATCCCGGTCTCGGGCTCGGCCACCGAGGCCGACCTGCTCGACCGGCTCTCGCTGGAGCAGTCGACGTACGAGGGGCCGACAGGGATCGTCGGCGTCCTCCAGGAGGCCTGCGTCCGCGTCGACATGCCGGCCGTCTCCTACTGGGCCGCGGTCCCCCACTACGTCGCCCAGCCGCCCTGCCCCAAGGCCACCCTCGCCCTGATCGGCCGGCTCGAGGACCTGCTCGAGGTCCCGATCCCCCTCGGCGACCTGCCCGACGAGGCCCGCGCCTGGGAGCGCGGCGTCGACGAGCTCGCCGAGGAGGACGAGGACATCGCCGAGTACGTCCGCTCGCTCGAGGAGTCGCGCGACACCGCCGACCTGCCCGAGGCGACGGGTGAGGCAATCGCCCGGGAGTTCGAGCGCTACCTCAAGCGCCGCGGCGAAGAGGACTGAGCGGGTTTCTCACCTGCCCGGCTCTGCGGTTTGGTCCCAAACCGCAGAAATTCGGGCCCGTCGTGTGCGGTTCGTGCCCAATTGCAACGCGTTCCGCGGCTAGGGCGCCCACGCCGGCGGCCGTCCGTCACCGTGGTCACCGCCGGGGGCGGCGCCGTTCGGGCCGCTGGGTGCGCTAACCACCGCTCGACTGCCGCAGCGGCTGGCGTCCTCGCCGCGGCGGGCTAGAGCGCCAGGCCGAGCGCGGCGTCGAGCACCGGCAGCAGCGTCACGGCCGCCTCGGCATCGCTGGTGTCGGCGAGGCCGTCGGTGCCGAGGGTCGCCTTGACCCAGGCGTCGATCGCGGCGGTCGCGCGCGGGGCGTCGAGGTCGTCGGCGAGCGCCGCCAGGACCTCGGTGACCACGGGGGCGGCGGCCGCGCCCGCGCCGAGGGCGAGCGCGCGGCGCCAGGAGGCGATGTCGTCGACGGCCTGCCAGAGCTGGGCGTCGGTCCACTCCCAGTCGGTGCGGTAGTGGTGGCGCAGGAGCGCGAGGCGGATCGCCATCGGGTCGATGTCGCTGTTGCGCAGGGCGGAGACGAAGACGAGGTTGCCGAGCGACTTCGACATCTTCTGACCGTCGTAGGCCACCATGCCGGCGTGGCTGTAGATCTCGGCGAAGCGCTCGCCGGTCGCCACCTGCACGTGCCCGGCGCACATCTCGTGGTGCGGGAAGACGAGGTCGCTGCCGCCGGCCTGGACGTCGAACGCCCCGCCGAGGTGCTCCAGCGCGATCGCCGCGCACTCGATGTGCCAGCCGGGACGGCCGCGGCCGAACGGGCTGTCCCAGGCGGGCTCGCCGTCGCGCTCGCCGCGCCACACGACGCAGTCGAGCGGGTCCTTCTTGCCGGCGCGGTCGGGGTCTCCCCCGCGCTCGCCGAAGAAGCGGAGCATCGTCTCGCGGTCGTAGCCGGACTCGCCGCCGAAGGCGGGGTCGGCGGTCACGGAGAAGTAGAGGTCCTGCTCGACGCGGTAGACCGACCCGGCCGCGTCGAGGCGCTGGATCAGGTCGATGACGAGCGGGATCGACTCGACCGCGCCGATGTAGGCGACCGGCGGGAGCACCCGCAGCGCCTCCATGTCCTTGCGGAACAGCTCGGTCTCGCGCTCGGCGAGCTCGACCCAGTCGACGCCGACCTTGTCGGCCCGCTCGAGCAGCGGGTCGTCGACGTCGGTGACGTTCTGGACGTACTGCACGTCGTGCCCGGCGGTGCGCCAGGCGCGGTTGAGCAGGTCGAAGGCGACGTACGTGTTGGCGTGGCCGATGTGCGTGGCGTCGTAGGGCGTGATGCCGCAGACGTAGAGGCGCGCGGCGCCGTCGGGGCGTGCGGCGACCTTGGTGCCGGTAGCGGTGTCGTGGAGGACGACCGGGGGGCCGGAGACCGGGAGCGCCGGGAGACCCGGCGCGTTCCATGCGCGCATGCCTTGATGTTAGGGGTTCGGCCTAGAACGGCGGCCAGGGGATGGCGGGCCAGTCCCCCGAGGGCCCCGGGAGGACACCGGCCGCCAGCAGCCGCTCGGTACGCCGCTCCAGCGCCCGCAGCTCGTGCTCGGCCAGGTGGGTGCCGAGCCGCTCCCCCAGGTCACCGCGCACCGCGGCGAGCACCGAGGTGACCACGGCGACCTCGTCGTCGGCGAGCGGCGTACCGGCCCAGCCCCACAGGACGGTGCGCAGCTTGGGCTCGTGGTGGAAGGCGACACCGTGGTCGACCCCGTAGCGGTGGCCGCCGGTCATGGCGAGCACGTGACCGCCCTTGCGGTCGGCGTTGTTGACGAGCACGTCGTACACGGCGAGGCGGCGCAGGACGGCGGTGTCCTCGTGGACGAGGGTGACCGGCCGGTCGCGGTCGTCGAGCCCCTCGACCACCTCGAGCCAGCCGTCGGGCGTCGCCCCGGAGCGGACCAGCGTGACGGCGTCCTGGTCGGGGTCGACCTCCTGCCACTCCTGGACCATGCCGGGACCGTGCGGGCCCTCGCCCCACCACGTGCGCGGCACCAGGTCCCAGCCGGTGGCCTGGGCGACGAGGTACGCCGCCACCTCGCGGTCCGCGAGCGTCCCGTCGGGGAAGTCCCACAGCGGGCGCTCCCCCGCGACCGGCTTGTAGACGACCTCGCGGCCGTCGAGCTCGCCGAGGAAGGTGGCGTTGGAGGCCGGCATGATCCGGCCCTTGATGGTGATCGTCACGACGGGTCGCGGCGCTTGAACCCGTTGGCTCGCACGCACAGGTGGCCCTCGGGGTCGATCGGCTGGCCGCAGAACGGGCAGGACGGACGTCCGGCGCCCACGACGTGCTCCGAGCGTCGTACGAAGGCGCGGGCCTGGCCGGGCTCGAGCCGGACCAGCAGCACCTCGGCCGGGTCCTCGCCGTCGGTGAGCTCGACCGGCTCCTCACCGACCGGGAAGACCTCGACCACCACCCGCTCGTCGTCGGGGTCCCAGGAGAGGGTCATGGTGCCCGCCCGGAACTCCTCGACGATCGGCAGCTCCAGCGGCTCGTCGTCGGCGAGCCCGAACGGCGCCATCGCCGGCACCACCCCGCGGGCCCGGCCGTCGGCGATCACCTCGTCCAGCAGCTCGTCGATCCGCTCGGCCAGCGCCGCGACCTGCTGCTTCTCCAGCGAGACCGAGACCATGCGCGGTCCGATCCGGGCCTGGAGGAAGAAGGTGCGGCTGCCGGGCTCGCCGACGGTGCCGGCGACGAAGCGCTCCGGCGGGTCGAATCCGTGGACGATGGGCATGGTCCCGAGCCTATCCAGCCCGGTTCAGGCCGGACCGGCGCCACCGCCGACGACGGCACCGTCGTCGGTCGCGGCACGCCGCCGGCGCTTGCTCGCGCCCTTCGGAGCCGGCTTCGGCGCGAGCCAGGACAGGTCGCCGTCGTGGGTGTTGCTGGCCAGCACGTAGGGCCGGTCGGCCGCGTAGCGGACCACCGACACCGAGGCCGGGTCGACGTTGATCCGCTGGAACAGGTCGAGGTGCATGCCCAGCGCGTCGGCCAGCACCGACTTGATGATGTCGCCGTGGCTGACCGCCACCCAGACCGCGTCGGGGCCGTGCTCGGCGGTGATCGCCGCGTCGATCCGTCGTACGGCGGACACGGCGCGGTGCTGCATGACGACCATCGACTCACCGCCCGGGAACACCGCCGCGGACGGCTGACGCTGGACCGTCTGCCACAGCGGCTCCTTGAGCAGCTCCTTGATCGGCCGGCCCTGCCAGTCGCCGTAGTCGCACTCGGCCAGGCCCCGCTCGGTGACCGCCTTGGTGACCGGGTGCCCGGCCCCGCGCTGCCCGTCGGCGACCGCCTTCGCGGTCTGCCGGCAGCGCTCCTGGGGGCTGGTGAGGAGCGCCGCGAGGGGGACGGCGGCGATCCGCGCCCCGGCCCGCGCGACCTGCTCGGTGCCGGTGTCGTCGAGGCGCACCCCCGGCGTACGTCCGGCGAGGATGCCCGAGGCGTTCGCGGTGGTCCGCCCGTGGCGGACCAGCAGCAGGGTGGCCATGACGGCGAGCCTAGTGGCCGCCCCGAGCGCCGGTACTAGCGTGGGCCCGTGATCGTCGACAGCGCCGTCTACCGCCACGGCGTCCGGGTCCCGGTGGACTGCCACCTGCACGACTACCCGGCGCTGCGCGCCGCCGCCGACGGCGAGGGCGACTTCGTCTGGGTCGGCCTCTACGAGCCGAGCCACATCGAGCTCTCCGAGATCGCGCAGGCCTTCGGCCTGCACCCGCTCGCCGTCGAGGACGCGGTCGTCGCCCACCAGCGCCCCAAGCTGGAGCGCTACGAGAACAGCCTCTTCCTCGTCCTCAAGACCCTCTGGTACGTCGACGAGGACGACGCCGTCGAGACCGGCGAGATCAACATGTTCGTCGGCCCCGACTTCGTCATCACCGTCCGCCACGGCCGCGGCTCCTCGCTGCGCGACGCCCGCCACGAGCTCGAGCAGCAGCAGGCCGTCCTCGGCCACGGCCCGTCCGCCGTCGTGTACGCCGTGTGCGACGCCGTCGTCGACGGCTACACCTCCGTCGTCGCCGAGCTCCAGACCGACGTCGACGAGGTCGAGGTCTCCGTCTTCTCCGACCGCCGCACCAACGACGCCGGCCGGATCTACATCCTCAAGCGCGAGCTCTCCGAGGTCCGCCGCGCCGTCCTCCCCCTCCGCGAGCCGATGCGCCGCTTCGCCACCGGCGCCGTCGACCTCGTCGCCGCCGAGTCCGCGCCCTTCTTCCGCGACGTCAACGACCACCTCCAGCTCGCCACCGACGGCCTGGAGACCCTCGACGACCTGCTCTCCAGCGCCTTCGACGCGCACCTGTCCCGGGTGGCGGTGCAGCAGAACGACGACATGCGCAAGATCTCGGCGGGCGCGGCGCTGGTCGTCGTACCGACGTTGATCGCGGGGGTCTACGGCATGAACTTCACGCACATGCCCGAGCTCAGCTGGACCTTCGGGTACCCCTTCGCGATCCTGCTGATGCTGGCGTCGGTGACGGGGTTGTGGATCTTCTTCAAGAAGTCGGGATGGTTCTGAGGGCCCGCGGCCGCACGGCGGTCGCCCTCGGCGCCGCGGCGGTCACGCTCGTCAGCATGACGGCGGTCGGCGCCGTCCTCGCGTACGACGGCGGGACGGGGATCTACGGCTGCACCCGGACCGACGTCGACCTGGCTCGGCGCCTCGCCGACGACCCGGCGCTCGCCGCACTGGCCGACCGGCTCGATCCCGGCGCGGACCCGTACTGGTCGTGCGACCCGGACGACAGCTCGATCGCCGCCGGGCTCGAGCTGGCCACCGGTCTGGCGCGGGACGCCGCGCTCCGCCACGGCGCAGGGGTCCTGGCGGAGGCCGGCTGGACAGCCGTGCCGGGCGATCCGTGGACCTTCCGGACCCGCATCGACGGCCACCGGATCCACGCGACGCTCACCTACGACGACGAGTTCCGCAGCGACCCGCGTACCGACCTCGGCGTCTCGCTCGGCCGCCGCTAGCGACGCTCAGGCCGCCAGCACACCCGTCCCCAGCAGCACCAGCACAGCCGCCCCGAGCACCACCCGGTAGAGCACGAACGGCGTGTAGGACTTGGTGCTGACCCAGCGCAGCAGCCACGCGATGGCGGCGTACCCGACGACGAACGAGACGACGGTCGCGGTGATGGTCGGGACCCAGCCGTAGTTGGCCTCGCCCGCGTGCGCGGTGCCGACGTTGGCGATCTCCTTGAGCTCGAACAGGCCGGCGCCGACGACGGCCGGGATGGCGAGCAGGAAGGCGAAGCGGGTGGCCGCCTCGCGCTCGTACCCGAGGAAGCGGCCCATCGACAGGGTGGCGCCGGAGCGGGAGACGCCGGGGACGAGGGCGAGGGCCTGGGCGCCGCCCATGAGGGCGGCGTCGCGCAGGGTCATCTGCTTGATGGCGCGCTCGTTGCGGCCGATCCGGTCGGCGAGGCCGAGGACGAGGCCCATCACGATCAGGGTGCAGCCGATGATCCAGAGGTTGCGGAAGTCCTTCTCGATGATGTCCTTGAGCAGGACGCCGAGGATCACGATGGGCATCGAGCCGACGATGATGTACCAGCCCATCCGGGCGTCCAGGGAGCCGCGGTACTCCGGCTTGACCAGCGAGAGCACCCAGGCGCGGGCGATGCGCCAGATGTCCTTGCGGAAGTAGACGAGGACGGCGAGCTCGGTGCCGATCTGGATCACCGCGGTGAACGCCGCGCCCGGGTCGCCCCAGCCGAACAGCTCGGGGAAGATCCGCAGGTGCGCGCTGCTGGAGATCGGGAGGAACTCGGTCAGCCCCTGGAGCACGCCGAGGAACACTGCCTGGAAGAAGTCGGCCACGAGGGCTCATCGTAGGGAGTGGGTGGTCGGCGGTGTGGCGGCGCACCGCTCGCGGGGCGGGCCGGATACCTTGTGCCCCATGCAGCAGCGGTACGTCGGCGCCAGCGGCCTCCAGGTGTCGCGGCTCGCCCTGGGCACGATGACGTGGGGCAAGGACACCGACGAGCACGAGGCGCGCGACCAGCTCACGGCCTTCGTCGAGGCCGGCGGTACGACGATCGACACCGCCGCCGGCTACACCGACGGACGCTCCGAGGAGCTGATCGGCACCCTCCTGGGCGACGTCGTACGCCGGGACGAGGTGGTCCTCGCGACCAAAGCCGGCATCTGGCGGCGCGGGTCCGAGCGGGTCACCGACACCTCCCGGGGTGCGCTGCTCCGCGGGCTCGACACGTCCCTGAAGCGGCTCGGCACCGACCACGTCGACCTGTGGCAGGTGCACATCTGGACCGACGAGGTCCCGCTCGAGGAGACGCTGGCCGCGCTCGACCACGCGGTGGCGTCCGGACGGGCGACGTACGTCGGGATCTCCAACTACAACGGCTGGCAGACCGCCCGCGCGGTGACCCTCCAGGAGTCCGTCCCCGGCCGGGCACGGATCGCGTCCACCCAGGTGGAGTACTCCCTGGTCAACCGGCGCATCGAGCGCGAGGTGCTGCCGGCCGCCGAGGCGCTCGGCATCGGCGTCCTGCCGTGGTCGCCGCTGGGACGCGGCGTGCTGACCGGCAAGTACCGCACCGGCACCCCCTCGGACTCCCGCGCCGCCTCGCCCGTCTTCTCCGGTTTCGTCGAGGCCTACCTCGACGACCACAGCCGCGGCATCGTCGAGGCGGTCGCCCGCGCGGCCGACGGCCTCGGCTGGACCCCGCTCGAGGTGGCCCTGGTCTGGGTGCGCGACTCCCCCGGCGTCACCGCACCCGTCGTCGGCGCCCGCACCGCCGCCCAGCTCAGCGCGGCGCTCGGCTCCGAGGACAAGGTGCTGCCCCCCGAGATCAGGGCGGCCCTGGACGACGTCTCGGGCGGCGCGGCATGACCACCAGCCGCACCCTGCTGCGTCCCGGCCTGATGCGCGGGCTGGGCCGCGGGGTCGAGTGGGAGTTCGAGCGGGTCACCTTCGACCGCGACTTCTCGCGCAACGTGGTCACCAAGCTGCTCGTCGAGCGCGCCGAGCACGGTGGCTGGGAGCTGGACCGGGTGCAGATCGGCCCGGACGGCAAGCGGCGGGTCGTGCTGCGCCGCAAGATCATCCGGGCCGTGCGTACCGCCTGATGCGTGCGGTTTGGTCCCAAACCGCAACGACACGCCGTGCAGACATGCGGTTTGGGACCAAACCGCGACCTCAGATCTCGTCGAGGAACCGGTCCATCACCCGCGCACCGAACTCCAGCGCGTCCACCGGCACCCGCTCGTCGACCCCGTGGAAGAGCGCGGTGAAGTCGAGGTCCTCGGGCAGCCGCAGCGGCGCGAAGCCGTAGGCGCGCATGCCGAGCTGGGTGAAGTGCTTGGCGTCCGTCCCCCCGCTCATCAGGTACGGCGCGACCAGCGCGCCCGGGTCCTCCGCGAGGAGGCTGCGGGTCATGGCGTCGACGAGCGCGCCGTCGTACGGCGTCTCCCAGGGCGGCTGACGGGAGACGAAGTCGATGTCGATGCCCTCGCCGGTCAGCTCGGCGAGCGTGCTGAAGAACTCGTCCTCGAAGCCGGGCAGGAAGCGGCCGTCGACGTGGGCGGTGGCGTCGGTCGGGATGACGTTCACCTTGTAGCCGGCCTCGAGCATGGTCGGGTTGGTCGAGTTGCGCAGGACCGCGCCGAGCATGCGGGCGGCGCCGCCGAACTCCTCGACGAGGGCGGGGGCGTTCTCGGGGGTGGCCTCGACGCCGGCGAGCTCGCCGACGGTGGCGAGCAGGGTGCGCATGGTCGGGGTGAGGCGGACGGGCCAGTCGTGGGCGCCGATGCGGGCGACGGCGGCGGCGAGGCGGGTGACGGCGTTGTCGTCGTTGAGCATCGAGCCGTGGCCGGCACGGCCGCGGGCGCTCAGGCGCATCCAGGCCATGCCCTTCTCAGCGGCCTCGATGAGGTAGAGGCGCTGGCCGCGGACGGTGGTGCTGAAGCCGCCGACCTCGCCGACGGCCTCGGTGCAGCCCTCGAACCACTCGGCGTGCTCCTCGACGAGTACCTGGGCGCCGTCGTGGCCGCCGGCCTCCTCGTCGGCGGTGAAGCAGAGCACGACCTCGCGCTCGGGCGCCCGGCCGGCGCGCTGCCGGGCCCGGACCACCGAGAGCAGCATCGCGTCGAAGTCCTTCATGTCGACCGCGCCGCGGCCCCACACGTAGCCGTCCTTGACCTCGCCGCTGAACGGGTCGACCTGCCAGTCCTCCGCCGCCGCCGGTACGACGTCCAGGTGGCCGTGCAGCAGCAGGGCACCCCGCTCGGCGGTCGCCGCGGACCCGGAGCCGCCCCAGCGCGCCACCACGTTGGCCCGCCCCGGCTTGGACTCGATCACCTCGGCGGCGATGCCGACCTCGTCGAGCAGGCCGGCGACGTACTCGGCCGCCTTGCGCTCGCCGGGGCCCTCGTCGGAGCCGTAGTTGGAGGTGTCGATGCGGATCAGGTCACGGCAGATGTCGACGACCTCGCCGGTGACGTCGTGGGGGGTGGGGTCGGCCATGGCGCCATCGTCGCACCTGGTCCCCGACGGGTGCACCCGGGCCACTACCGTGGCGCCGTGGCACCCCCCAACTGGCAGCAGTACCGCCCCGGCTCGCGCCGGCGCGCCGAGACCGGGCGGGACGCCGACGCGGCGGACGTCCGGCCGTCGGTGACCCCCTACGAGCCGCCGGCGGACCTCCCCTACGTGCGCACCGTCGAGGAGCGCACGGTGCGGCGCGGACCGACCACCCCGGCGACCGGGGTGCTCGTGCTGGTGGCGATGGTCGCGATGATCGTGGTCGGCGTGGTGATCGGCCGGTCCGGCGACGAGCAGGTCGCCCGGGACGAGGCCGCGGCCCCCGTGCCCGGGCCGCAGAGCGCGGTCGGCTTCGACACCATGCTCACCGCCATGCGCGAGGAGGGCATCGGCACGACCGCCTACGAGGTCGCCCTGTACGACGACTACGCGGTGCTCACCGTCCCCGCCCCGGTCGGCGGCGAGGCCGCGGACGTCTACCAGTGGGACGGCACCGGGTTCGCCGAGTGGAACAAGACCACCAGCCGCGAGACGCCGTACGACCTGGCGAGCCTGGACGGCACCCGGCTGGCGGAGATGTGCGACTACGCGCAGGGGCTGCTCGCCCGTCCGGAGCAGTGCTACCTGCTCGTCACCCGGCCGCAGCCCGACGACAGCACGCAGGACTGGCTCACCGCCTACGCGAGCGACGAGTACGGCCAGTCCGCGGTGGTCCGCTACGACCTCGCGGGCGCGGTGCTCGACGAGCTGCGGCCGTCGGCGGCGCCGAGCTGATCAGCCGGCCGGCGCGGTGACGTCGGCGACGGTCGCCCCGAGCGCCGCGACCAGGGCGTCGCCGTCGACGGTGAGCGCGACGCCGTATCCGCCGCCGCCGATGGAGACCGGACCGGTGACCCGCTCGTCGGCGATCACCGGCAGCGCGGTGGTGGCGCCGAGCGGCGTGATCGTGCTGCGGACGTAGCCGGTGACCTCGCGGGCGGCGTCGGCCGAGGGCATCGAGATCCGGTTGACGCCGAGCAGCGTCCGGAGCAGGGGCCAGGAGATCTCGCGGTCGCCGGGCACGAGCACGAAGCGGTGGTCGCCGTCGGCCACCCGGACCACCATGGTCTTGACGATCTGGCGCGGCTCGACGCCGCGGGCGGCGGCGGCCTCCTCGAGCGAGCCGACCGGGCCGTGCCGGGTCACCTCGTAGGAGAGGCCGAGCTCGTCGGCGGCGGCGACGGCGCGCGCGGACCGGTCGGTGGGGTCGGGCTGCTCAGGCACGCCACCAATCTAGGACGCGGTACCCAGCCGGAGCGCCGGCCGGGACGGCGGGCGCGCGCGGCGCGACCGGCGCCACCCGCACGTACGACGAGCCGGGCGCGGGCCGGCCGTCGGCCTCACCCCGGTTCGGCCACATCGCGACCGCCCGCTCGGCCATCGCGGTGATGGTCAGCGACGGGTTCACGCCCAGGTTGGCGGCCACCGTGGAGCCGTCGATCACGTGCAGGCCGTCGTACCCGTGGAGGCGGTGGTAGGGGTCGACGACCCCGTCGGCGGCGCTCTCGCCGATCGGGCAGCCCCCGATCAGGTGCCCGGTGGCCGGGACGTTGACGAGGTCGGCCCAGGTGCCGCCCGGGATGCCGTCGATCTCGGCGGCCACGCTGCGGGCGACGTCGTGGCCCTGGGGGATCCACACCGGGTTGGCGGCGCCGGTGCCCTGCCGGGTGCTCATCGTGCGGCCCCACGGCCGCCGGCGCAGGTACGTCGTCAGCGAGTTGTCGAGGCTCTGCATCACCAGCAGCACGATGGTCTGCTCCGACCAGCCGCGCGGGTCGTGCAGCCGCGGCAGGTCGCGGCGCTGCCGCCACATCTCGCGCAGGCCGGCCAGCGCCCGGGAGCGGCCGTCGCCGGGCGCGTCGGTGAGTGCGGCCATGAGCAGGCCGAGCAGGTTGCTGCCGCGGCCGTAGCGGACCGGCTCGACGTGGGTGTGCTCGTCGACGTGGAGCGAGGAGGTGATCGCGACGCCGCGCGAGTAGTCGACGTCGTCGCCGCGCGCCCGCACGCCGAGGATGGCCTCGGAGTTGGTCCGGGTGAGCTCGCCGAGGCGCGGTGAGATCCGGGGCAGGCTGCCGCGCTCGCACAGCCGGTGGAGCAGCCGCTGGGTGCCGAGCGAGGCGGCGGCGAAGACGACCTGGTCGGCGGTGAAGGTGCTCCGGCCGCGGCGCAGCTTGCCCTCGGTGCGGCGCGTGGTGACGGCGTACCCGCCGCCGGGACGGGGGCGCACGTCGGTGACGGTGGTCAGCGGGTGCACGACGGCACCGGCGGCCTCGGCGAGGTGCAGGTAGTTCTTGACCGTCGTGTTCTTCGCGCCCACCCGGCAGCCGGTCATGCAGGCGCCGCAGTCGGTGCAGGTGGTGCGCTCGGGGCCGGCACCGCCGAAGAACGGGTCGGGCACGCGCTGCCCCGGCCGCTCGCCGAAGAGCACCCCGACGTCGGTCGGCCGGAAGGTCTTCCCCACGCCGAGCCCGTCGGCGACCGAACGCATCACCCGGTCCGAGGGCGACGTGTGCGGGTACGCCGTCACGCCGAGCATCCGCCGCGCCTGGTCGTAGTAGGGGGCGAGCTCGTCGGCCCAGTCGGTGATCGCGGCCCAGTGCGGGTCGTCGTAGAAGGCTGCGGGCGGCTCGTAGAGCGTGTTGGCGTAGACGAGCGAGCCGCCGCCCACGCCCGCACCGGTGAGCACCAGCACGTCCTTGAGCAGGGTCATCCGGAGCAGGCCGTAGCACCCGAGCGCCGGGTTGAAGACGTAGTCGCGGACCTTCCACGAGCTCGTCGGCAGCTCGTCGTCGGCGAACCGCCGGCCCGCCTCCAGGACGCCGACGCGGTAGCCCTTCTCGGCCAGCCGGAGCGCTGTGACGCTGCCGCCGAAGCCGGAGCCGATCACCAGGACGTCGTAGTGGGTCACCGGACCTCCGCCTCCTCGTCGCGGCGCTCGTCGAGCCGCCGGAAGTCACCGGGGTCGAACCGGGCCGTGCGGCGGCGGTACTCGGTCACCGTGCCGGGCCAGTTGGTGGTGATCCGGCCGCCGGGCTCGCGGTACCAGCTCGCGCACGCGCTCCACACGCTGCCGGCCAGCCGGTCCTGCATCTCCGTGTCGTAGGCCGCGGCGCGGTCGGCGCGCACCTCCAACGGTCCGTGCGCGGCGATCTCGCGGACGGCCTGCACGACGTAGCGGGCCTGGGCCTCGAGCATCCCGATGATCGAGCTGCCGCCGAGATTGGTGTTCGGTCCGTAGAGCACGAACAGGCTCGGGAACTCCGGCACCGTGATGCCCAGGTGGGCGCGGGCGCCACCGGCCCAGGCGTCGGCGAGGCGGCGTCCGCCACGGCCGGTGATCTCCATCGGCGCCAGGAGGTCGGTGGCGGCGAACCCGGTACCGAGGACGAGCACGTCGAGCTCGTGCAGCCGACCGTCGCCGGTCCGCACCCCGGTCGGCTCGACCGCCGCGATGGCGTCGCCCACCACCTCGACGTGGGGGCGGGTGAGCGCGGGGTACCAGTCGTTGGAGAACAGCAGCCGCTTGCAGCCCAGCGGGTAGTCGGGCACCAGCTTCGCCCGCAGCTGCGGGTCGGCGACCTGCCGGCGCAGGTGGAGTCGCCAGGCGCGGTGCAGCACGCCGGCCAGCCGTCCGTCGGAGTCGAGCGTGCGGTTGAGCTGCTCGGAGAGGTGGAAGACCCCCTGCCGGGTGGCGCGGTGCAGGCGGGGGTGCCGGGCGAACCGGTGCTGCTGGCGGCGGGAGTAGGCGCCGTCGGGCTTCGGGACGACGTAGGGCGCCGAGCGCTGGAAGACGGTGAGCGCACCGACCCGGTCGACGATGGCGGGGACGAGCTGGATGGCGCTCGCGCCGGTGCCGATCACGCCGACCCGGCGTCCGGAGAGCGGCACGTCGTGGTCCCAGTCCGCCGAGTGGAAGACCGGGCCGGCGAACGTGTCGAGCCCCGGGATCCGCGGCACGGCCGGCCGCGAGAGCTGGCCGACGGCCGAGACGAGCACGTCGGCGTCGAGGGTCTCGCCGCCGGTGAGGGTGACGGTCCAGCGGCGGGTCGCCTCGTCGTACCGGGCGGCGGCCACCTCGGCTCCGGTGCGGACCCGGTCCCGCAGCCCGCTGCGCCGGGCCTGGTCGCGGATGTAGTCGAGGATCTCCGGCTGGCGCGCGTAGCGGTGCGACCAGTCGGTCTTGGGCGCGAACGACCAGGAGTAGAGCACCGACGGGACGTCGCACGCCGCGCCCGGGTAGGTGTTGTCGCGCCAGACCCCGCCGACGTCGTCGGCGCGCTCGAGGAGGGTGATGTCGTCGAAGCCCGCCGCCCGCAGGTGGTGGGCGACGGCAAGACCGCCGAAGCCGGCGCCGACGACGATCACGGAGGGACGGGAGCTCATGGTCCCCACGGTAGGAACCACGGCGGGTCGGTGCCAGCGACCTCCGGCCAGCCGATCCATAATTCCGGCCATGATGTCCGCGACCTTCGAGCCGGCCGCCACCCGCGACTGGGACTTCCCCCGGTACGTCGCCGGCACGGCGCTGCTGGTCGCTCTCGGCAGCGCGCGCGGCCTCGACCCGGCCCTGCTGCTGCGCGGCACCGGGCTCGGTGCCCGCGACGTCGCCGACCACCGCCGCGAGGTCACGGCCGCGCAGGAGCTGCGCGTGGTGCGCAACCTGCTCGCCGCGGATCCCCGGGTCACCGGCGCGGAGGCGGGCGCCGCCTACCACGCCTCGACCTTCGGCCCGCTCGGCTTCGCCCTGCTCAGCAGCCCCACGCTCGGCGACGCCGCCAACCTGGCGCTGCGCTTCATCGACCTGAGCTTCTCGTTCACTCCCCTCTCCGCCGTCGTCGAGGACGGCGCGGTCGTGGTCACCGGCGACGAGCACGCCGTGCCCCCGGACGTGCGCGCGTTCGTGGTCGAGCGCGACCTGGCGGCGATCTGGACGGTGCTGCGCGAGATTTGCGGCGGCGCGCCGCGGCTGAACGCGGTCGGGCTGCCGTTCCCGGCGCCCGACGACGACGCGGCCGCCGGGCGGCGGGCGGCGTTCGGCGTCGCTCCCCGGTGGGCGAGCCGCTCGGCGACGCTGCGGTTCGACGCGTCGTGGCTCGACCTGCGCCTCCCCCAGGCCAACGCCCACGCGTTCGCGCTGGCCGAGTCGCTGTGCCTCGACCTGGTCTCGCCGCGGCGCGACCGGCGCCGGCACGGCATCGCCGAGGAGGTGCGAATCCTCGTCGCGCAGCGGCTCGAGGACGGTGCGCCGATGGCCGCGGTCGCGGCGGCGCTCGGGCTCAGCGAGCGCTCGCTGCGGCGCCGGCTGCAGGACGCCGGGATGTCGTACCGGACGCTCCTCGACGAGGTGCGCGCCCTCGCCGCCGAGCGGCTGCTCGCCGACCCGGGGCTGACCCTCGACGACATCGCCGAGCGCCTCGGCTACGCGGAGGCCACCAGCCTGGTCGTGGCCTACCGGCGCTGGACGGGGCGGACCCCGCGCGGGCTCAGGCCTCCACGGCCAGGGCCGTCGCGAAGCCCAGCATGACCACCCCGGTCGCTCCGTCGACGCCGCGCCGCAGCCGGGGCCGGGCCAGCGCGGTGGTGGCCTTGCCGGCGATCCAGACGACGGTGACCAGGACGACGGCGCCGATGACGACGAGCGTCAGCGCGTAGACGAGCAGCGCGGGCAGGCCCTGGCCGTCACCGACGAACTGGGGCAGCACCGCGAGGTTGAACGCGAGCACCTTGGGGTTGGTGATGTTACACAGGAAGCCCTGGCGGAAGGCGACCCACGGGCGCGTCGTCCCACCGCCGGTGCCGACCGCCCAGCCGCGGCCGTCGTTGCGCAGCGCGTCGCGCAGGGCGCTCACCCCGAGCCAGGTCAGGTAGGCGACGCCGGCCCAGCGCACGGCCAGGAAGACCGGCTCCGCGTGGGCCAGGACGGCGCCGAGGCCGGTCGCGGCGAGCACCCCCTGGAGGGTGCCCGCCACGGTGATCCCGGCGGCGGTCAGCAGGCCGCGGCGACGGCCGCCGACCACGCTCGCGCGCAGGGTCAGGAAGGTGTCCGGCCCCGGTGCCGTCGCGAGCAGCGCGGCGAAGAGGACGAAGGAGAGGTACCCGCTCACCCTCCGATGGTGTCAGCCGACCACCACGACCAGGTCGCCGCCCTCGACGGGGTGCGGACCGGTGAGCGCGACGCGCTGGACGGTCCCGTCGACGGGCGCGGTGATCGCGGCCTCCATCTTCATCGCCTCGATGGTGGCGACGGTGTCGCCGGCCGCGACCTGGTCGCCCTCCGCGACGGTCACGGTGACGACGCCCTGGAAGGGCGCCGCGACGTGGCCGCGCTGGGCGGGGTCGGCCTTCTCGGCGGCGGCGACCTCGGCGGCGACCGAGCGGTCCCGCACCGAGATCGGGCGGATCTGCCCGTTGAGCAGGCACATCACGGTCCGGAAGCCGCGCTCGTCGGGCTCGCTGATCGCCTGGACGCCGAGGATGAGGCGCTTGCCCTCGGCCAGCTCGACGACGTGCTCCTCACCGGACTGCAGGCCGTAGAGGTACTCCCGCGTCGGCACGACGGACAGGTCGCCCCACTTCGAGCGCGCCTCGTCGTACTCCCGGGTGGGCCCGGGGAACAGCAGCCGGTTGAGCGTCGCGCGGCGCTGGGCCGAGTCGCCCGCGAGCCCCTCCGCCTGCTCGGCGGTGAGCGTCTCGTCGGGCGGCGTCCACGGCCGGCCGGCGATCGCCTTGGACCGGAACGGCTCGGGCCAGCCGCCCGGCGGGTCGCCGAGCTCGCCGTGCAGGAAGCCGATCACCGACGCCGGGATGTCGTACGACGACGGGTCGGCCGCGAACGCCTCGGGGTCGGCGCCCGCGGCGACGAGCGCCAGGGCGAGGTCGCCGATGACCTTGGACGACGGCGTCACCTTGGGCACCCGGCCGAGGATGTCGTTGGCCGCGGCGTACATGTCCTCGACCGCCTCGAACCGCTCTCCCAGACCCAGCGCGATCGCCTGCTGGCGCAGGTTCGAGAGCTGGCCGCCGGGGATCTCGTGGCGGTAGACCCGCCCGGTCGGCGCCGGCAGCCCGGACTCGAACGGGGCGTAGAGCCGGCGGACGGCCTCCCAGTAGGGCTCGAGCGCGTTGACCGCGCCCAGGTCGAGCCCGGTCTCGCGGGGGCCGTGGTCGGTGGCCGCGACCAGCGACGACAGCGGCGGCTGCGAGGTGGTGCCGGCCATCGCGGCGCACGCGGCGTCGACGGCGTCGACACCGGCGTCGATCGCCGCCGCGAGGGTGGCGAGCTGGCCGCCCG
Organism: Pimelobacter simplex; assembly: GCF_024662235.1. Taxonomy (GTDB): domain Bacteria; phylum Actinomycetota; class Actinomycetes; order Propionibacteriales; family Nocardioidaceae; genus Nocardioides. The sequence goes on along the minus strand of NZ_CP096276.1, from coordinate 1,813,858 downwards.
CGGTGTCGTGGGTGTGCAGGTGGACGGGCACGTCGAAGCGCTCGCGCAGCGCCGTCACCAGCGTGTGCGCCGCCGGGGCGCGCAGCAGGCCGGCCATGTCCTTGATCGCGAGCACGTGGGCGCCGGCGTCGACGATGCGCTCGGCCAGGCGCAGGTAGTAGTCGAGCGTGTAGAGGTCCTCGTCGGGCGAGGAGAGGTCGCCGGTGTAGCAGAGCGCCACCTCGGCGACGCTGGTGCCGGTCGCCCGGACCGCGGCGATCGCGGGACGCATCTGCTCGACGTCGTTGAGCGCGTCGAAGATCCGGAACACGTCGATGCCGGTGGCGGCGGCCTCCTCGACGAAGGCGTCGGTCACCGCGGTCGGGTACGGCGTGTAGCCGACCGTGTTGCGCCCGCGCAGCAGCATCTGCAGGCAGATGTTGGGCACCGCGGCGCGCAGCTTGGCCAGCCGGTCCCACGGGTCCTCGGCCAGGAAGCGCAGCGCGACGTCGTAGGTCGCCCCGCCCCAGCACTCCAGCGACCACAGCTCCGGCGTGGTGCGGGCGACGTGGCCGGCCACCCCGAGCAGGTCGTGGGTGCGGACCCGCGTCGCCAGCAGCGACTGGTGGGCGTCGCGGAAGGTCGTGTCGGTGACCGCGACCGCCGACTGCGCCCGCAGCTCGGCCGCGAACGCCTCGGGCCCGACGGCCAGCAGCCGCTGCCGCGTGCCGTCCGGTACGGCGTGCGCGGGGTCCAGGGTGGCGAGCTTGGCGACCGGCGCCACCGAGACCGGCGAGCGCCCGTGGGGCTGGTTGAGCGTGACGTCGGCGAGGTAGGTCAGCAGCCGGGTGCCGCGGTCGCCGGACGCCCGCGCCGTCAGCAGCCCGGGGTGGGTCTCGATGAACGAGGTGGTGACCCGGCCGGTCTCGAAGTCGGGGTCGTCGAGCAGCGCCTGCAGGAAGGGGATGTTCGTGGCGACGCCACGGATCCGGAACTCCGCGACCGCCCGCCGGGCGCGGGCCACGGCGTCGTCGAAGGTGCGGCCGCGGCAGGTCAGCTTGGCCAGCATGGAGTCGAAGTGGGGGCTGACCTCGGCGCCGGTGAACGTCGTACCGCCGTCGATGCGCACGCCCGCCCCGCCCGGGGACCGGTAGGCGGTGATGGTGCCGGTGTCGGGACGGAAGCCGTTGGCCGGGTCCTCGGTCGTGATCCGGCACTGCAGCGCGGCGCCGCGCAGCCGGATGCTGTCCTGGGTCAGCCCCAGGTCGGCCAGGGTCTCCCCCGCCGCGATCCGCATCTGCGACTGGACCAGGTCGACGTCGGTGACCTCCTCGGTCACCGTGTGCTCGACCTGGATCCGCGGGTTCATCTCGATGAAGACGTAGTTGCCCTCGGGGTCGAGCAGGAACTCGACCGTGCCCGCGCACGAGTAGCCGATCTCGCGGGCGAAGCGCACCGCGTCGGCGCACATCCGGTCGCGCAGGGCGGGGTCGAGGTTGGGCGCCGGGGCGATCTCGACGACCTTCTGGTGGCGGCGCTGCACCGAGCAGTCCCGCTCGAACAGGTGGATGACCTCGCCCGAGCCGTCAGCCAGGATCTGCACCTCGATGTGCCGCGGGTCGACCACCGCCTGCTCGATGAACACCGTCGGGTCGCCGAACGCGCCCTCGGCCTCGCGCATGCAGGTCTCGACCGCCTCGCGCAGTCCGGCGCGCTCGTCCACGCGGCGCATGCCGCGACCGCCGCCGCCCGCGACGGCCTTGACGAACAGGGGCGTCGGGATCGCCTCGGCCGCGGCGACCAGCGCGTCGACGTCGGTCGACGGGTCCACGCTGCGCAGGGTCGGGACGCCCGCAGCCTTGGCCGCGGCGATCGCGCGGGCCTTGTTGCCCGTCAGCGTCAGCACCTCGGCCGAGGGGCCGATGAACGTGATGCCGGCCGCCGTGCAGGCCTCGGCCAGCGCCGGGTTCTCCGACAGGAAGCCGTAGCCCGGGTAGATCGCGTCCGCGCCGCACGCCACCGCGGCGGCCACGATCGCCTCCGGGTCGAGGTAGCTGCGCACCGGGTGCCCGCGCTCGCCGATCTCGTAGGCCTCGTCGGCCTTGAGCCGGTGCTCGGAGCCGCGGTCCTCGTAGGGGAAGACGGCCACGGTCGTGGCCTCGAGCTCGTACGCCGCCCGGAACGCGCGGATGGCGATCTCGCCGCGGTTGGCGACCAGGACCTTCGAGAACATCGTCAGCACCCCGACCCGGTGCCGGGCACGACGCGCCGCTCCTGCGTCCTGGCGGTGTCGGTGTGGTGCATGGCGGCTCCCTGGGTCGAAGGTGGTGAAGCACCACCATCCTCAGGACCCGCGGACTATGCGTCCAATGACCACTTGCGAGGTCACTTATGCCTGAGAGACATGAATCAGAGGTCCCGAGCAGCCCGCCGGGACCGGTCCGGAAGCGCTAGCATCGGCAGTACCCCGGTCCCGCCTCGCGGATCCCCCTACCGTGACGGACGCCCGGCCGACGCGACGGAGCAGCGTGCCCACGATCGACCCCCGACGCCTGATGGTCCTGCGCGCCTTCGTGCACTCCGACTCGGTCACCGCGACGGCCGCGGCCCTGCACCTGACGCCGTCGGCGGTGTCCCAGCAGCTCAGCGCGCTCGAGCGCGAGGTGGGGCACGCGCTCGTCGTACGGACGGGGCGCAAGCTGGCGCTGACCCCGGCCGGGCGCATCCTGGCCGACCACGCCGAAGAGATCAGCTCCCGGCTCAAGATGGCCGAGGCCGACCTTGCTGCGCACGCGGGCGGCGTCCTGGGCCAGCTCCGGATCGGCGCCTTCCCGACGGCGATCAACTGGGTCGTCGCGCCCGCGATCGTCGAGCTGCGCCGCCAGGCGCCCGGGGTCGACGTGACGGTCGTCGACGCCGAGGCGCACATGAGCCACCGGATGCTCATGCGCGGCGACATCGACGTGACCGTGAGCCTGGAGTACGAGTCCGACCCCGAGCGCGACTCCCCCGACATCGCCAAGTTCCCGCTCTACATCGAGCGGTTCAAGGCCGTGCTGCCCCTCGGTCACCCGCTGGCGGGTGAGGAGGGCATCGAGCTCACCCAGCTCACCGGCGAGGGCTGGATCATGCCCTCACCGGGAAACCCGTGCCGGACGATGGTGCTCCAGGCGTGCGCCGAGGTCGGCTTCCACCCGCCGATCGCCCACGTCTCGGACGACTACCGCGCCGCGCTGGCCCTGGTCGCCGCCGAGGCGGGCATCTGCCTGGTGCCCGAGTCCGCGCTGTCGGCGCGCGACGCGGACTGGGTGACGATCCTGCCCACGCGCGGCATCGCGCCGCTGCGCAAGGTCATCATGACCACCCGGCGCGACAACCAGGGACATCCCGTCGTCCGCGCCGGGCTGGAGGCGATGCGGGCCGCGCTCGCCGAGCCGGACTCGGAGATCTACGGCCCGCTCGCGCGCTCCGACACCTTCAGCGTGGAGTGACCGCGCCCACCGACGGCGCGCTCTCGCGCAGGAACGCGTCGACGTGCGCGTGGTACTCGTCGGGGCGGTCGCGGCGCACGCAGTGACCCGCGCCCTCGATCACCACGACGTCGAAGCCGGGCGCGACGGCGGTGAGCCGCTCGCGCGAGTGCTTGTCGACGATGACGTCGCCGGTGCCGGTCACCAGCAGAGCCGGTACGCCGGCCGGGCCGACCGTGATCTGGCGCGCGGTGGGCGTCCAGATCCGGCGCTTCTCGTGGAGCCGCTGGTCCATGTAGCCGGTGTCGACGGCCCGCATCGCCTCGGCCAGCGGGCGCAGCTCCTGCTCGGGCCAGTGCGGCTTGAGCTCGCGCTGCAGGTCGACCATCTCGTCGACGGAGAGGACGTCGACCTCGTCGAACGGGTCGCGCTCGCGCTGGTCGACCGGCACGCTCAGCCACGGGTTCGGCCCGGCCTCGGGCACCCACCACGGCGGGTCCTCCAGCACCACGCCCGCGACGAGGTGCGGCGCGTCGGCGGCGACGAACGCCGCGATCCGGGCGCCCATCGAGTGCCCCACGACCAGCGTCCTGCGGCCCGTCGCCTCGAGCATGTCGCCCAGGATGTCGATCGCGTCCTGCACCATCACGTCGGTCGACGGCACGCCCTCGTGCTCGGGCCGGCGGCCCGGCGACTTCCCGTGCCCGCGGGCGTCGGGCGCCGCGATGTGGAAGTCACCGCCCCAGCGGTCGACGGCGTCGCCGTAGCACTCACCGGACTCGATGGCGCCGTGCAGGATGAGGATGGCGGGCGCATCGGCTGCGTCCCGCCCGTACGTCCGGACGAACAGGTCGGTTCCCACGTCTCTTCTTTCTCTTTCAGTGCGTCATGGTGCTGATCGTGGCACGGCCGGTCGGCGTCGTGCAGCGGTCGCGCGAAGGTCGGGCAGGGTCAGGTCGGCAGCTCGGCCTCGGGCGTGGCCGCCACGAGCGCCTGGGTGCAGGGGTGCTGGGGCGAGCGGAAGATCTCGTCGGACGGCCCCATCTCCACCACGCGCCCGCGCTGCATGACCGCGACCCGGTCGCTGTAGAGGCGGATCACCGCCAGGTCGTGGCTGACGTGGAGGAACGAGATCCCCTGGTCGCGCTGGAGGTCCGCGAGCAGGTTGAGGATCTGGGCGCGCACCGACACGTCGAGCGCGGACGTCGGCTCGTCGGCGATGATCAGGTCCGGCTTGAGCGCGAGCGCCCGGGCGACCGCGACCCGCTGGAGCTGACCGCCGGACGCCTCGTGCGGGTAGCGCCCGAGGTAGTCGGGGCCGAGGCCGACCGACTCCAGCAGGGCCACCAGCTCGGCCATCGAGGTCGTCTCGCCGTGTGCGCGGTAGACGTTCTCCAGCGTCTGGCGCACGGTCTGGCGCGGGTTGAGCGAGGCCAGCGGGTCCTGGAAGACCATCGCCACGTTGCGGCGCAGGCGGCGCAGGCCGCCCCGGCTGAGCGCGGCGACGTCGTGGCCGTCGGTGCGGACCGTGCCGGACGTCGGCGTGACCAGGCCGTTGGCCATCCGCGCCAGCGTGGACTTGCCCGAGCCGGACTCACCGACGAGGCCCAGGGCCTCGCCGCGGCCGACCTGCAGCGAGACACCGTCGACGGCGAGGAAGCCACCACCGCGACGGCCGAAGCCGCCCGGGGTGCGGAACCTCTTGCTGACGTCGGTCATCTCCAGGATCGGGGCATCGGCGCTCATCGGGCGACCTCCTCGAGGGACGGGAGCTGGTCGAGGTGGCAGGCCGCGCGATGGGTGTCGCCCGGACGCAGCGTCGGCAGCGGCACCTCGACGACGCACCGCTCGCCGACCAGGTCGGCCAGCCCGCAGCGCGGCGCGAAGGCGCAGCCGGGGCCGGCGTCGCGCAGGGAGGTCGGCGCGCCCGGGATGGAGCGCAGCCGGGTGCGCTCTCCCCCGCTGTCGAGCCGGGCGTCGAGCCGCGGCGTCGCCGCCCGCAGGCCCGCCGTGTAGGGGTGGGCCGGTGCCTCGAAGATGTCGCGCAGGCTGCCGTACTCGGCCTCGCGGCCGGCGTACAGCACGAGGACGTCGTCGGCCGCGCTCGCCACGACCCCGAAGTCGTGGCTGATGAGCAGCATCGCCATGCCGAACTCGTCCTGGAGCTCGCGCAGCAGCGCCAGGATCTGGGCCTGCACGGTCACGTCGAGCGCGGTCGTGGGCTCGTCGGCGATGAGCAGGGCCGGCCGGTTGACCAGCGCCATCGCGATCACCGCGCGCTGGCGCATGCCGCCGGAGAACTCGTGCGGGAACCGCCGTACGGCCGCCGCGGGCTCCGGGATGCCGACCCGCTCCAGCATCTCCACCGCCCGCATCCGCGCGGCGCGACGAGAGACCGACCGGTCGTGCAGCCGCACCGCCTGGGCGATGTGCGCACCGATGTCGAGATAGGGACTCAGGGCCGACATCGAGTCCTGGAACACCATCGCCACGTCGGCACCGCGCGCGCGGCGCAGCTCGCGCTCGTCGGCGGAGAGCATCTCCCGGCCGGCGACGACGATCCGCCCACGGGCGGAGGCCGCCCGCGGCAGCAGCTGCATGATGGCGCGCCCGGTGATCGTCTTGCCCGACCCGGACTCGCCGACCAGGGCCAGCGTGCGGCCGCCGTCCAACGTCACCGAGAGGTCGCGCACGACGTCGGCGGTGACCCCGCCGCTGGTGAACGAGACGGACAGGTCCTCGACCTGCAGCACGGGGTCAGGCACGGCGGATCCTCGGGTCGAGAAGCGGCATCAGCAGGTCGGCGATCAGGTTGCCGACGATGATGAGGAAGGCGGAGAACAGGGTCACCCCGACGACGATGCTGAGGTCGGACTCGTTGACGCCGGAGAGCAGCAGGTCGCCGAGCCCGTGGAGGCTGAAGACCTTCTCCGCGATCACCGAGCCGCCCAGCAGCGCGGTCACGTCGAGCGCGAACATCGCCACCACCGGCACCATCACGCCGCGCACGGCGTGCCGGTTGACCTGCCGGGGCGAGGCCCCGCGCGCGGTCATCGCGACGAGGTGCTCGGCCGAGAGCTCGTTGAGGAGCTGGGTCCGGGTGACCCGGATGTAGCCCGCGGCGAGGATGAACGACAGCACCATCCACGGGCCGATCAGGTGCCAGGCCCAGTCGGCCGGTGACTCCGAGAACGAGACGAAGCCGGAGTACGGCAGGGCGTTGAGCATGAAGCCGAACACCTGCACGACGAGCAGGCCCACCAGGAAGGTCGGCACCGACAGCCCGAACATCGCGAAGCCGGTCGAGAACCTGTCGACCAGCCCGCCTCTTCGGATCGCCGAGAGCGCGCCGAGCCCGATCCCGACGACCAGGCAGAGCACCGCGGCGCCCGCGGCCAGCGACAGCGTGACGGGCAGCCGCTCGCCGATGAGCGTCGTGACGTCGCTGCGGTTGGGGAACGAGTAGCCGAAGCACGGCGCCGCGCAGTCCACCTGCTGCGAGCCCTCGCCGTAGGTGCGGCCGGCGACCAGCCCCTTGACGAACTGGCCGTACTGCCACACGACGCTCTCGTCGGTCTGCATGTAGGCACTGACCTTGGCCTTGGTCTCCTCCGGGCACGGCTTGCCGCACATGGCGCGGGCCGGGTCCTTGGAGGCACCGAAGAACAGGGCGATCGTCACGAAGGCGATCGCGAGGAGCATGAACACCGCGGTGACCATGCGTCGGACGATGTAGGCGATCACGAGGCATCCTCCGTACGGACGTCGAGGACGTCGCGGAGCGCGTCACCGGCGAGCGTGGCGCCGAAGACGATCAGGAACACCACGGCGCCGGGGAAGAGCATGTACCAGACGTCCGCGCCGGAGTAGATCCACGGCAGGGAGTCGGAGAGCAGCTTGCCGAGGTCGGGCACGTCGCCACGCATGCCGACGCCGAGGAAGGACAGGCCCGCGACGACGCTGACGTTGCCGGGCAGCGACATCGCGAACAGGACGACGACCAGGCCGAAGAGGTGCGGGAGCATCTCGCGCCGGATGATCTGCCAGGGCGGGGCCCCGGTGGCGCGGGCGGCCTCGACGAAGGCGCGGGCGTTGATCGCACCGGCCTGGGCGCCGATGATCCGGGCGGGCACGGTCCAGCCGAAGAATGCCAGGACCAGCACGAGCACCAGCCCACGGGGCATCTCCGCCGGCACGATCGCCATGATCGCGATGACGAACATCAGGCCCGGGAAGCCGAACATGAAGTCGATCAGCCGGCCGGCGACGGCATTGAGCCAGCCGCCGAAGTACCCCATCGCCGTGCCCAGGACCGCCGCGAAGACGATCGCCAGGATGCTCGCGCCGAACGCGATGAACAGCGAGGAGCGGATGCCGTACACGATCTGCGCGAACAGGTCGACGCCGGTGACCGGGACGACGCCCAGCCAGTGGTCGGCGCTGACGCCGCCGAGGGCGCCGAGCGGGCGCCCGCCGTCCGGGTCGAGCAGGTCGGTGTGGAACGTGTGCGGGTCCTGGCCCTCGAGCCGGACCAGCAGCGGGGCGCAGAGCCCCGCGACCAGCGGCACGACGAGCATCACCAGCCCGGCGACGCCGGACTTCTTGCGGAGGAAGCGGCGGAGGACCGACGTGCGCCGGCCCTCCGCCTGCTCGATCTCAGTGATCGACACCGACGACCAGCTCGTTCGCGAACGGCGGGTAGGCGGGCATGAAGTAGTTCAGGATGTTCGATCCGGCCAGTGCCTGCGTGCGCTGCACGAGGAACGGGACGATCGGGGCGTCCTCCATGATCTGCTTGTCGATCGCGGCCCACATCTCGGCGGCCTTGTCGAGGTCGGGCTCGGAGATCGCGGCGTCGATCGCCGCGTCCACCTCGGGGTTGGAGTACTGCGAGGCGTTGCCGCCGCCGTTGCCGATCTCGCTCGAGGCGAAGAGCGGCTGGATGGTGCTCATGCCGCTCGGGAAGTCGGCGCCCCAGCCGTTCGTGGTCAGGTCGTAGTCACCCTTGGCGTCCGAGATCAGCTCGTACCAGGTGCTGCCGTCGAGACCCTTGAGCTCGACGTCGATGCCGACCCGCTTGAGCGAGTTCTTGACGCTCAGCGCCTCCTTCTCCTCGATCGCGCTGACGTCGGTCGGGTAGGTCAGCGTGAGCTTGAGGTTCTTCACGCCGGCCTCGTCGAGCAGCTCCTTGGCCTTCTCGACGTCACCGGTGTCGCCGCCCGGGTACAGGTCGTAGTCGGTGGCGCCGGGGATGCCCTCGGTCATGATCGACGAGGTGATCTGACCACCGAACTTCGGGCCGCCGTACACGCTCTGGATCTCGGACTTGTTGATCGCGTAGTTGATCGCCTGGCGCACCCGGAGGTCGGAGAGACCCGGCCGCTTCACGTTCATCGCGAGGTAGCGGAAGTAGCCCGAGGGGCCGTTGGCCAGCCGGTCCGAGATCGACGCGTCGGACTCGATGCGCTGGAACTGCGAGGGCGAGATGAGCGCGTTGCTGATCGCGTTCTTGTCGTCGCCCTTGTCGTCGATGAGGCGCTGCACGATCGTGTCGTTGTTCAGCCCCATGTCGAGGATGATCTTGTCCGGGCCGGCCAGGCGGGCCTGGTCGGTGTCCGCCTTCCAGTTCGGGTTGCGCTCCAGCACGGCCTGGGTGCCCTTGCTGAAGCTCGTCACCATGTACGGGCCGCTCGCGACCGGCTTCTCGCCGTACGTCTCGGGCTGGGTGTCGGCCGCCTTCGGCACGGGCGCGAACGCCGGCATGCTCACGATCCACGGCCAGTTGCCGAACGGGCGGGTCAGGTGAAAGACGATCTTGTGCTCGTCGACGACCTCGATGGAGTCGAGCTCCTTGCCGTCGTACGGGCCGTCGTAGTCGGCACCGCCCTCGAGCAGGGTCTTGTGGTAACCGAGGCCGCCCTGGAACATCGGCGCGAACGACCGCTCGATGCCGTACTTGACGTCCTGGGCCGTGATCGGGCTGCCGTCGGAGAACTTCAGGCCGTCCTGCAGCTCGAAGGTCCAGGTCTTGCCGCCGTCGTCGGTCGTACCGGTGTCCTTGGCGAGGTCCGGGACCAGGATCGTGTCCTTGTCGGGGAACGTCTGCCACGACGTCAGCCCGCGGTGCTCCCACCGCAGCCGGCTGGTCGGCACCATCTGCGCGTTGGCGGTCTCGAAGGACTCCGTCGCCTTGCGGGAGAGGTAGTGGAGCGTCCCGCCCTGGGGCACGGACTCCATCGCCGACGTGTTCTTGTCCTTGGTCGAGTCGCTCGACGAGGAGTTGGCATTGCAGCCGGCCACCGCGAGGGCCAGGACGAGGGCGAGCCCGACGGGCACCACTCTCCGGGATCGTTTCGCCATAGATCGCGCTTCCTGTGAGGCGGTCCCGATCGATCGGGACCGCGGCTTGGATCTCAGGAAGGGAGTCTGTGGTCGCGGCCACAGGTGCGTCCATCGAGGAGTTCTGCAGGGCACCTTTCAGAAAAACTGAAAGATCAGAGGCCTCTGCGTGTGCGGCGTCCACGATAGCGGCCGATCCCGCTGGCCGGAAGACGGCGGCGTGCACCTGTGCTACATGTCTAGCCTTCGGCCCATGACGTCGCTCTCCCCCGCCGACCACCTCGCGCTCGCCGACCTCGTCCACCGCTACGCCGCCGGCGTCGACGACCGCGACCTCGACGCCGTCGTCGCCCTCTTCACCTCCGACGCCACCATGACCGCCCCGGTCGACCCCGGCCGCTCCCCCGGCACCGCCACCCACGACAGCCTCGACGCCATCACCACCGCCCTCGGCGCGGTCCACCGCCTGCCCGTCACCGTGCACGCCGTGGTCGGCACCGTCTTCGACGCCGTTTCCCCCGACGAGGCGACCGGCCGGGTCGCCTGCGTCGCGCACCACGCGTTCGAGCGCGACGGCGGGGGCCGGGACGACACCTGGCACGTCGTCTACCGGGACCGCTACCGGCGTACGGACGCGGGGTGGCGGTTCGCGAGTCGGGTGCTGGAGGTGCGGCTGCGGACCGCGGGCGAGGTGCGGATCGTGGGGACCGGCGTGCGGTAGAGGCGTCGGCACCCCCTGCGCACCCGTGCGCACCGCGCCACGAGCGCGCGTTGCTGGGCGCCTGCCGGGCCGAGGTCTCCTCGGCCCGCCCCTTCCGCCGCCGGCTGGTCGCCGCGCTCGAGGAGTACGCCGCCACGATCAGCGCTCCGGCGCACCGCTCCCGGCGCAGGTGCGGGTCGAGCTCGACCTGTACCGCGGGCTCGGCCACCTGCGCTAGGAATCGAGCCGTCGGGCCAGCAACGCAGAACGGCGGCCCGAGGGCCGCCGTTCTGGCTTTTCTGTGTCCGAGGGGGGACTTGAACCCCCACGCCCTAATACGGGCACTAGCACCTCAAGCTAGCGCGTCTGCCAATTCCGCCACCCGGACGAGTGCGGGTGAAACCGTAGCAAAGGCTGGCCCGAGATGCCGCATCGGCACCCCTCCTGGGCATCCGCACGCCTTGATCGAGCCTGGTCCGCGTGCCACGGTGGGTGAGGTCTCTGACCTCAACCGAGAAGGCAAGCCATGCTCACCCTGACTGAGAACGCATGCACGATCGTCAAGCAGATGACCGACATCCCCGACGCTCCGGACACCGCGGGCCTGCGGATCACGCAGGTCGACACCGGCTTCGCCGTCACCGCGACGGCCCAGCCCGAGGCGGGTGACGAGATGGTGGTGCAGGACGGCGCGACCGTCTACCTCGATGCGGGAGCCGCCGACCAGCTCGGCGAGATGACCCTCGACGCCGGGGTCGACGACCAGGGGGCGTTGCAGTTCGGCCTGCTCGCGCAGGCCTAGCGACGCCGAAGCCACGCTCGGGCGTCGCTTCTGGGATCGTGGGGGCATGCAAGAGCTGCGTGTCGCCTTCGTCCCCGGAGTGACGCCCGACAAGTGGGCCCGGGTGTGGCGCGAGCGTCACCCGCGCCTGCCGCTGCGGCTGCTGCCGATCGAGGAGGACGCCGGCCGCGCCGTGCTCGACGACGGCACCGCCGACCTCGTCCTGGCCCGGCTGCCGGTCGACCTCGAGGCGCCGACGCCCCTCCACTGCGTCCGCCTGTACGACGAGCAGCCCGTCGTCGTCGCCGGGCGCGAGCACTTCGTGGCCGCCGCCGAGTCCGACGCGCCGCTCGACCTCGCCGAGCTCGCCGACGAGCAGCTCGTGCTCCCCCACCCGTCCGGGTGGACGCCGGCTGCCGAGCAGCTGCCGTTCCCGCCGATGACGGTCAAGGACGCGATCGAGGTCGCCTCGTCGGGCACCGGGGTGGTGATCGTGCCGATGTCGCTGGCGCGCCTGCACCACCGCAAGGACGTGGTCACCCGTCCGGTCGACCTGCCCCCGACGACGGTGGCGCTGCTGTGGCCGCGCGAGGCCGACAGCCCGGTCCACCAGGACTTCGTGGGCGTGGTGCGCGGCCGGCGGGCCTCCAGCAGCCGCTGACGGCGGTCAGCCCAGGTGGGTCGCCGCCCACTCCCCCAGGACCCGGGCGCTGCGGTCGACCAGCGCGGCCCACTCCATCGCGCCCTCGTCGGCGTTGTCGGAGACGTGCTTGACCATCCGCAGCGCGACGCCGAACTCCTGGGCGACGTACGCGACGGCGTAGCCCTCCATGTCGACGAGCTGCGCCCGCTCGGCGAGCCGGGTCCGGACGACCGGGTCGGTGACGAAGACGTCGCCGGTGGCCAGGACGGTCGGGCTCTCCCCGATCACGAGCCGGTCGCGCGGGTCGTAGCCGAGCGCCCGGATCGCGTCGCCGTTGATGTCGTGGTTGAGCACGGTCCCGATCTCGTGGAGGCCATGCTCGCCGTCGAGCCCGTCGAGCCCGTCGAGCCCGTCGAGCCCGTCGTGCAGGGCGCCCGCGGTGCCGAGGTTGACGACGACCAGGTCGTCGAGGTCGGAACGGCCGGCGAGGTGCCGGGTCAGCGCGGTCGCGGCGGCGGTCTTGCCGATGCCGGTGACGACGACGTCGAGCCCGGCCGGGACGTGGGCGACCTCGGCACGGGCCGCGGCGACGATGAGGGGACGAGGCACGGCGTCACGCTAGCGGCCGGTGGGCGAGGATGGGCGGGTGACCTCAGCGACCGCCACGGCTCCGGGCCGGGTGAACCTGATCGGCGAGCACACCGACTACAACGGCGGGCGCTGCCTGCCGTTCGCGATCCCGCTCGCCACCACCGCGACCGTCACGGTCCGTGACGACGCCGCACTGGTGGTGGAGGGCAGCGGGGACGCCGACGCCACCGGGTACGTCGCGGGCGTCGTCTGGGCGCTGCGGGAGGCCGGGTGGGACGTCCCCGGCCTCGACGTCGCCGTCACGACCGACCTGCCGATCGGCGGCGGGCTGTCCAGCTCGGCCGCACTCGAGTGCTCGGTCGCCGTGGCGATCGCCGGGCTGCTCGGCCAGCCGCTGGACCGGCCGGGCCGGCGCCGGATCGCCGAGGCGTGCCGCCGCGCCGAGACCGAGCACGTCGGAGCGCCGACCGGCGGCATGGACCAGCTCGCCAGCATGCTCGGCAGCGCAGGCGGCGCGCTGCTGATCGACTTCGCGGATCCCGCGGACCCCCGGGTGCGCGACGTACCGCTGCCGCTGGCCGCGGCCGGGCTGACGATCCTGGTCACCGACAGCGGGGTCCGGCACGTGCTCGCCGACGGGGACGGCGGGTACGCGCAACGCCGGCGCGAGTGCGCGGCGGGCGACGTTCGCCGGCTGCGGCACGTGACGACCGAGGACGCCCGGGTCGGCTCGGCCGTCGCGGCGATCGCAGCCGGGGACTGGCCCGGGCTCGGTCTGCTGATGACCGCCTCGCACGTGTCGCTGCGCGAGGACTTCGAGGTCTCGCTCCCCCAGCTCGACGCCGCCGTCGACGCGGCGATCGGCTCGGGCGCGCTCGGCGCCCGGCTCACCGGCGGCGGGTTCGGCGGGTGCACCATCGCGCTGGTCCCGGAGACCGGGGTCGCCGCGGTGCGCGCGGCGATCGACGGCGCCTACGGCGCCGCCGGGTGGGACGCGCCCGCCCACCGCGTCGTCCTGCCCGCGGTGGGCGCGCGCCTCATCGCGGCGCCGGCCTGAACTTGCGGTTTGGTCCCAAACCGCAAGTCCCACCGGCGTGTCGCTGCAGTCTCTGACCAATCGCAACACGTTCCACCCCGCCCACGGACGTCGAGGGCCCGGCCCCCACGACCGCGGAGACGGGCCCTCGACCCACGAACCTGCTAGCTCACTTGAGCTCGGCGCTAGACAGCCCCAGGATGCGGCGGGCCACGATGAGCTGCTGGATCTGCTGGGTGCCCTCGAAGATGTCGAGGATCTTGGAGTCGCGGGCCCACTTCTCGAGCAGCTCCTCCTCGCTGTAGCCGATCGACGCGCACAGCTCGACGCACGACAGCGTCACGTCGGAGCCGACCCGGCCGGCCTTCGCCTTGGCCATCGAGGCCTCCAGCGAGTTGGGCTTGCGGTTGTCCGCCATCCACGCGGCCTGGAGGGTGAGCAGGCGCCCGGCCTCCCAGTCGGCCTCGAGCTGGAGGAACTTCGCGGCAGCGGCGTGCTGGAGCAGCGCGGGACGGTCGTAGTCGACCTCGATCCCCGCCTCCTTGAGCAGGTCGCGGGTCAGGTCGAGCGAGGCCCGGGCGCAGCCGACCGCCATCGCGGCGACCAGCGGACGGGTGTTGTCGAACGTCGCCATCGCGCCGGCGAAGCCCTGCTCGACGTTGATCTCGGGCGAGCCGAGGAGGTTCTCCTTGGCCACTCGCGCGTCGGTGAACGTGATCACCGCGGTGTCGGAGGCACGGATGCCGAGCTTCTCCTCGAGCCGCTCGACCTTGACGCCGGGCGTGCCCTTCTCGACCACGAACGACTTGATCGCCGCGCGGCCCAGGGACTTGTCGAGCGTCGCCCACACCACGATGCAGTCGGAGCGCTCGCCGGAGGTGACGAAGATCTTCTCGCCGTTGATGACGTACTCGTCGCCGTCGAGCACGGCGGTCGTCGAGATCGCGGCCGAGTCGGAGCCGAACGACGGCTCGGTGATCGCCATCGAGGCCCAGCGGCCCTTGAAGCGCTCGAGCTGCTCGTCGTTGGCGACCGAGGCGATCGCGGAGTTGCCGAGGCCCTGGCGGGGCATCGACAGCAGCAGGCCGGTGTCGCCCCAGCACATCTCGGCGACCGAGGTCACCGAGGCGAGGTTGGCGCCGTTCTTGACCGAGCCCTTCTTGTCGCTGTCGTCGGCGTCGCGGCGTACGCCGGTCGCGCCGGCACCCTCGCTCGCGCCGGACTCGGAGAGCCCGTCGATCATCGCCGCGAGCATGTCGAGCTCCTTGGGATACTCGTGCTCGGCGATGTCGTACTTGCGCGAGATGGGTCGCAGCATGTTCATCGCGACCTGGTGGGCCTGGTCGACCAGCGCCCGGTGCTTCTTCGGGACTTCGAGGTTGATGGCCATCAGACCAGCACCGTTCCTTCCATGATGCCGATGGCACGCAGGTCGCGATACCACCGCTCGACCGGGTGCTCCTTGACGAATCCGTGGCCACCGAGCAGCTGGACGCCGTCGAGGCCGATCTGCATGCCCTTGTCGGTGCACGCCTTGCGGGCCAGTGCGACCTCGCGGGAGAAGTCCTTGCCGGCCGCGGCACGTGAAGCCGCGCGGTAGGTCAGCAGGCGCATGCCCTGGAGCTCGATCGCGATGTTGGCGACCATGAAGGCGACCGACTGGCGGTTGGCGATCGGCTCGCCGAACGCCTCGCGCTCCTTGACGTAGGGCGTCACGTAGTCGAGCACGGCCTGGGCCGTGCCGACCGCGAGCGCGCACCAGGCCAGGCGGGAGAGGCGGACGCACTCGGTGTAGGTCGAGCCGTCGGTGGCGCCGAGGACGGCGTCCGCGGGGACCTTGACGTTCTCGAGCACGAGCTTGGTCAGCGACGCGGCGCGCACGCCCATCGCCGGGTCGCCCTCGATGCTGAGGCCCTCGGTCGAGGACTCGACCAGGAACAGCACGGGCTTGCCGTCGAGCTGGGCGCCGACGACGAAGAGCTCGGCGTGGTCACCGCGGGCGACCAGGCTCTTGGTGCCGTTGAGCACGTAGCCGTCGCCGGACTTCTTGGCGGTGGTCGACGGGCTGAGCACGTCGAAGAGGACGGTCGGCTCGCTCAGCGCGAGCGCGGCCGCGGGGACCTCGTCGCCGGTGAACGCCGGGAGGTAGGTCTGCTGCTGCGCATCGGTGCCCCACAGACCGATGGCCGTCGCGACCGAACCGGGCGCCAGCGTGGCGACGGCCAGGCCCATGTCGCCCTTGGCGAGCGCCTCGGCGACGAGCGTGCCGGCCATCGCGGAGCGCTCCTCGGAGACCCCGCCCAGGGACTCCGGGACACCGAGGATCGGCAGCCCGATCTCGAGGCTGGACTTGAGCAGGGCCTCGGGCGCCGCGCACTCCTTGTCGGCCTCGAAGGCGGCGGGCCGGACGACCTCGTCGGCGAACTCGGTGACCACGTCGACGAGCATCTGCTCGTCCTCACCGGGGGTGAGGTCGAAGACGCCGCTGGCGGCCGCGGGGGTCGGGCGGGTGCCCGGCTGCCCCTTCTGGCCGGCCTTGGCGAAGGTCCGGCTGGCGTTGGTCATCGTCTTGAACCCGGTCCGGGTGACGGAGAAGACCGCCTGCTCGGCCGGCTTGCGGAGGCGGACCTTGTCGAGGAGGTCGGTCTGGGCGAGCCGGTTGAGGCCGGCGACGAGGTAGCCGATGGGATCACGGCTCTCGTTGCTGGGAACCCCGTGCTTCCCGCCCGGCTTGAGGTTGCTGATCAAGGACATGCGACTAACTGTAACCGTGAGTTACACACCGCGCTACAGGTAGCCCGAATCGGCGCGGTGTGATCCTCGCCAATACGATGCGCGCCATGGACGACCAGACCCCGCTCGCGCCGTACGGACCCCTGCCCCGGGGCGGGAGCGTGCGCCCGATGACGCGCTGGGGCACCGCCGTCATGCACCGGCCGCAGGCCGAGGTCACCGTCTTCGACGAGGCGCTGCGGGCGCTGGCCGCCGACATGGTCGCGACGATGTACGCCGCCGAGGGCGTCGGCCTGGCCGCCTGCCAGGTCGGCGAGGACGTCGCGATGTTCGTCTTCGACTGCCCCGACGCCGAGGACCAGCGCGTGGTCGGCGTCGTGTGCAACCCCCGCCTGGTGCTGCCCGAGGGCCGCGACCGGCGCCTCGACGACAGCCCCGAGGGCTGCCTGTCGTACCCCGGCGCCTTCGTCGACTGCGCCCGGCCCGACTACGCCACCGTCGAGGGCGTCGGCCTCGACGGACGGCCGGTTCGCTTCGAGGGCGACGGCCTGCTCGCCAAGTGCCTCCAGCACGAGACCGACCACACCGTCGGCACCGTCTTCGGCGACCGGCTCTCGGCCAAGGCGATGAAGAAGCTGCGCAAGCAGCACGACGCGGCGGTCGCCGACTATCCCGCGGAGTGGCCCACCTGAGGGTGGGCGTGGGCTAGCGTCGGCCCATGCCTGTCGACCCGTCCCTGGCCGGCCTCCTCGAGGCCATCGAAGCCGGCACCCCCATGTCCGAGCTCTCCCCCGCCGACGCGCGCACCGTCTTCCGCGCCCTGACCGTCGACGGCCGCCCGCCCGAGACCCTCGCGCCGGTGGGCTCGATCGCCGACGACCAGGTCGCCGGCGGCGCCGGCCCGCTGGCCGCCCGGGTCTACCGCCCCGAGGGCACCGGCCCGTTCCCGACCGTCGTCCTGCTCCACGGCGGCGGCTGGGTGATCGGCGACCTCGACACCCACGCCGCGATGGCCCGCGCGATCTGCGCCGGAGCCGGGGCTGTCGTCGTCGCGGTCGACTACCGGCTCGGGCCCGAGGCCCGCTTCCCGGCCGCCGCCGAGGACGCGATCGCCGCGGTGCGCGACGTCCAGGCCCGCCTCGCCGAGTACGGCGGCAGCGAGGTCCTCGCCGTGGCCGGCGACTCCGCCGGCGGCAACCTGTCCGCGGTCGCGGCCCAGCACGTGCCCGGCGTCGCGGCCCAGCTGCTCGTCTACCCGGCCACCGACGTGCTCGGCGACTACGCCTCGCGCAAGGAGAACGCCTCGGGCTACTTCCTCGACGAGGCGACGATGGTCTGGTTCGTCGGCAACTACGCCGACGCCGACACCGACCTGACCGACCCGCGGATCTCGCCGCTGCACGGCTCGCTGGCCGGGCAGCCGCCGGCCGTCGTGGTCACCGCCGAGTTCGACCCGCTGCGCGACGAGGGCGTGGCCTATGCCGACGCCCTCGCCGCGGCCGGCGTACCGGTCCAGCACGAGACCTACCCGGGGCTGATCCACGGCTTCTTCGACATGGGGCCGTGGTCCCCCGCGTGCCAGCGCGCCGTCGACGAGACGGTCGCCCGGTTCGCGGCGCTGCTGCGCTCGGCCTGAGCCCTCAGGCCTTCGCCGCGTGGCTCGGCAGGACGCACGCCGCGTCCAGGCCGAGCACGCGGTTGAGCCGCCCGAACGCGATCCACGAGCCCAGGCACATCGACAGCTCGGCGATCTCGCGGTCGCTGTAGTGCGTGCGCATGCGCTGCCAGAAGCCGTCGTCGATGCCGTGGTGGTCCAGCGCGTAGCGCTCGGCGTACTCGGCGGCCAGGCGGGTGCGCTCGTCGAAGTCGGGCGTCGTGCGCCACTCCTGGACCGCGGCGTCGAAGGTGTCCTCGACCTTCTGCCCGTCGCGCTCGGTGCGCCAGTCCTGGCAGAAGATGCAGCCGTTGATCTGCGCGATCCGCAGCCGTGCCGCCTCGAACTCGCGCAGCCCCAGCGTGCTGTGCTCGTAGACGCTCATCGCGAACGCCGACGCCGCCGGGCCGATGCCGGGGACCATCTCGCCCCAGACGTAGAGGATCGGGTCCTTGCCCTCGGGGATCTCGATGAACATGCTCAGGCCTCCCCGGTGGTCCGCAGGTAGGTGGTCGGCTGGAGCGGGACGTCCAGGCCGTCGTACAGGCCGGGGGTGGCGGTGCGCAGCCACGGGATCGCGTTGACGAGCCGGTTGGCCGCGGTGGCGTTGCCGCCGGCCGCGCGGTTGCCGCCCTCGTCGGTGGCCTCGACGTTGATCTCGATGCGCGGGCGCCCCTCGATGATCACCCGGTGCGCGCCGTCGCCGCCGTCGGCCGGCATCGGCCAGTCGGTCGCGCACTCCGCGCTGATCCGGGTGACGTGCTCGATGACGATCTTGGGCTCACCGCCCACGATGCCCTGCACCTCGAACCGGAGCGCACCCTGCGTCCCCGCCTCGAACTCCCCCAGCGCCGTCGAGACCGTCGCGTCCAGCTCACGCCGCTCCAGCGTCTCGCGCAGCTCGTCGAGCTCGACGCCGAGCGCCCGCGCGATCATCCGCACCTGGCCGCCCCACACCATCGACGGGATGCCCGCGGCCACCATCGGCGGCTCGTAGTCCATCGGCTGGCCCATGCCGACGATGTAGCGGACCGAGTCCTCGGCGTCGTACGTCGAGTAGTCGAAGATCTCCTGGCACCGGACCTGCTCCACCTCGGACGCCAGCCCGCTGACCAGCACCGGCAGCAGGTCGTTGCCCCAGCCCGGGTCGATACCGCTGACGAACAGCGCGCTGCCGCCCTCGGCGCACGCCTTGGTGAGCGGGTCGGTCATCTCGGCCGGCGCGCTGCGGTGGTCGTAGAGCGCGTACACCGACGGCGTCACCACCACCGCACCCCCGCCCAGCGCCCGCGCGATGTCGACCACCGCGTCGTCGGGCCGCAGCTCGCCCGAGGCGGCGTACGCCACGGCGCCACCGCCGTCCAGCGTCGCCAGCGCCGCCGCCACGTCGGTCGTCGCCCGCACCCCGGTGGCACGACCCAGGTCCGCGAGATCCCCCGCGTCCTTGCCGACCTTGGCCTCGTCGCTGACGATGACCGCACTCAGGGTCAGACCCGGATGGGCAGCGACCGCGCGGATCGACGCGCGGCCCATGTTGCCGGTGCCCCAGACCACGACGGGGACGGGCTCGGATGAGTAGAACGTGTTCTCGTTCGCCATGCACGGGAGCGTAGGCGGGTCGCGCGGGGTGCGGTAGTGCGACAGCGTGTCTTTTTTGGTGATCGCTCGTCAGTGGGTGTCGCCGAGCGTGCGGTGCTCGGCGAACCTCCCGGCCTGACCGGGCGTGAGACCAGGGACCTCACGGCCGTGCAGGGCGTCGACAGCCACCGCCACGGCCGCGCTCGGCGCCGTACAGAGCCGGGTGACCAGGCCGGCCTCGTCGACGCCGATGTAGCGATGCTCGAAGAGCGCGTCGCACCCGAGCACGCACGCCGGGAACACGGCCTCCGGGTCACGTCGCTGCGCTTCGTCCACCCGGTGGCGCGGGACGATGTGCGCGGCGACGAGGAGCGCGACGGGCAGGACGCGGCCGCACAGCAAGCACGGCGCGTCCGTCGCGCCGCCGAGCAGCTGTCTCCGGAGCCGCCGCTGCTCGCGGCGGACCGGGGTCATCCTGAGGAGGTCCGTCGGGTCGGGTTCCCGGTCAGCGACCGCAACCAGCTCAGCGACACTGATCTGCTGGCTCGGGTCGGCGAGCCCGTCCCGGAACCGGATGCCGTCGTCGGCGAGCGCCTCCGACTGGTCCGCCGATCGGGCGGTTCCGCACGAAGTCGGACGACAGCCCGCCCAGGGCGGTCGCCAGGTCGGCCTAGCGGACCCAGCGGCCAAACCGGGACGGCCTCAGCGCCGCGCCGTCACGTAGCAAGCGACCGCCGTCGCCGCCGCCACGTTGAGCGAGTCGATGCCCGCGGCCATCGGGATGATCGCGCGCCGGTCCGACGTCTGCTCCCAGCGCGCGGACAGGCCGTGGCCCTCGGAGCCGAGGACCAGGGCGACCTTGTCGAGGCCGGCCACCGCCTCCTCCACCGGTACGGCGTCCGGTGCCAGCGTGAGCGCCACCGTGGTGAACCCGCGGCCGCTGAGCTCGGGCAGGGCGTCGTACCAGTCGGGCAGGCGGGTCCAGGGCATCGAGAAGACGGCCCCCATGGCGACCTTGATCGCCCGGCGGTAGAGCGGGTCGGCGCAGCGCGGGGCGAGCAGGACGGCGTCGAAGCCGAGGGCCGCGCCCGAGCGCAGGATGGCGCCGACGTTGGTGTGGTCGACGATGTCCTCGAGCACGAGCACCGAGCGGGCGCCGTCGAGCACCTCGTCGAGGCTGGGCAGCGGCCGCCGCTCCAGCGAGGCGAGGGCGCCGCGGTGGACGTGGAAGCCGGTGACCTCCTCGGCCAGCGCCTCCGAGAGGACGTAGCAGGGTGCGTCCGAGCGGTCGAGTACGTCGGCGAGCCCGTCGAGCCAGCGCGGCGCCATCAGGAACGAGCGCGGGGTGTAGCCGCCGAGGACCGCGCGGCGCACGACCTTCTCGCCCTCGGCGAGGAACAGCCCGTGCTCGGCCTCCAGGTGCTTGCGCAGCTCGACGTCGCGCAGGTCGCGGTAGTCCGCCAGGCGCGGGTCGTCCGCGTCGGCGATCTCGACGAGCTCGGCCATCAGCGCATCAGAAGGCGTCGGGGTGCGCGACCCGGACGACCTCGCCGATGACGATGATCGCCGGCGGCTTCACCGACTCCTCGGCGAGCCGGTCGGCCAGAGTGCCGAGGGTGGCGAGCACGGTGCGCTCGGTGGGCATGGTGCCGTCGCAGACCACGGCGACGGGCAGCGACGCCGGGCGGCCGCCGGCCACCAGCGCCTCGGCGATGGCGGGGGCGTTCTCGACGCCCATCATCACGACGATGGTGCCGTTGAGGCGCGCGAGCGCGGCGTAGTCGGTGAGCGCCTCGGGGTGTCCGGGCGGCAAGTGGCCCGAGACGACGGCGAACTCGTGGGCGACGCCGCGGTGGGTGACCGGGATGCCGGCCACGCCCGGCACGGTGACCGGCGAGGTCAGGCCCGGGATCACCGTGACCGGTACGCCGGCCGCGCGGCACGCGATGACCTCCTCGTAGCCCCGGCCGAAGACGAAGTTGTCGCCGCCCTTGAAGCGCACCACGCGCTTGCCCTCGAGCGCGCGCTCGACGATGACCCGGTTGATCTCCTCCTGCTGCGCCGAGCGCCCACGCGGGAGCTTGGCGACATCGACCAGCTCGACGTCGGCGGGCAGGTCGCCCAGCAGCTCGCGCGGGGCGAGCCGGTCGGCGACGACGACGTCGGCGGCCATGAGCGCCTTGCGCCCGGCGATCGAGATGAGCTCGGGGTTGCCCGGGCCACCGCCGACGAGCGTGACGCCCGGGGCGCGGTCGCGGTGGTGCGGGGCGGCGATCGTGCCGTCGCGCAGGCCGGCGACGATCTCGTCGCGCACCGACGCGGAGCGGCGCGGGTCGCGATTGCCGACCACGGCCACGGTGATGCCGGCCTCGCGGCCGATCGCGGGCGTCCACGCCGTACCGAGGGTGGCGTCGTCGGAGCGGACGCAGAAGATCCGCTGCTCCTCGCACAGCGAGGAGACGTGGTCGTTGACCGCGCGGTCGTCGGTGACGGCGATGACGTACCAGGTGCCGTCGAGGTCGGCGTCGGCGAAGGCCCGCTCGTGCCAGGTGATCTCGCCCGAGCCGACCAGGCCCTCGATGGCCGGCGTGACCACCGGCGAGACGACGTGGACGTCGGCGCCGACGGCGATCAGCTGCGGGACGCGCCGTTGCGCGACGTGTCCCCCGCCCACGACGAGGACGCGGCGTCCGGCCAGGCGCAGGCCGGAGGGGTACGGCGGGAAGTCGCTCACCGGGACATTCTCTCGACAGTTCGCGAACAGCCGTTGGTCCGGGCCAACCACCGGACTACCTTCGGGTGACATGAGTCTCGATCGCCCGGTGACCCCGGACCCGTACCCGCTGCTCCCCGCCGCTGCCGCCTTCGCCGTCACCAGCGCCGACGTCACCGACGGCCGGCCGCTCGACGACGCGCAGGTCTACGCCCTCGGCAACACCTCGCCCCAGCTCACCTGGGAGCCCGGCCCCGAGGGCACCCAGAGCTATGTCGTGACCTGCTTCGACCCCGACGCGCCCATCCCGAGCGGGTTCTGGCACTGGGTCGCCGTCGACATCCCGGCCGACGTGACCAGCCTCGACGCCGGCGCGGGCGCCTCCGACACCACCCTCCCGGCCGGCGCCTTCCACGTCCGCAACGACTTCGGTACGCCGGACTTCGCCGGCGCCGCGCCCCCCGAGGGCGACCAGGTGCACCGCTACTTCTTCGTGGTCCACGCGGTCGGCGAGCCCCAGCTCGGCGTCGACGGCTCCGCGACGCCTGCGGTGGTCGGCTTCAACCTGGCGTTCAAGACGCTGGGCCGGGCCATCCTCACCGGCACCTACGCGCACTGAGCCTCAGCCCTCCACGAAGTGCGGGGGTTGCTGGTCCGAGATACCGATCTCGATGCAGCAACCCCCGCACTTCGGCGGGCTAGAGACCCATCGACTTGGCGATGATGAGCTTCATGACCTCCGACGTACCGCCGTAGATCCGGGTGACCCGGGTGTCGGCGTACAGGCGGGCGATCGGGTACTCGTTCATGTAGCCGTAGCCGCCGTGCAGCTGCAGGCAGCGGTCGATGACCCGGCCGGCGACCTCGGTGCAGAACAGCTTGGCCGAGGCGGCGTCGACGGCGGTCAGCTCGCCGAGGTCGTGGGCCTCGAGCGCGCGGTCGCAGACGGCCTGGGCGGCGTCGACCTCGGACTGGCAGGCGGCGAGCTCGAACTTGGTGTTCTGGAAGGACGCGACCGAGGTGCCGAAGACCTTGCGCTCCTCGACGTACGCCTGGGTGAACCGGATCGCCGCGGCGGCCTGGGCGTAGGCGCCGTAGGCGATGCCGAGGCGCTCCTGCGGGAGGTTCTGGCCGAGGTAGGTGAAGCCCTCGTTCTCCTCACCGAGCAGGTCGCTCGCGGGCACCATGACGTCGGTGAACGACAGCTCGGCGGTGTCGGAGGTGCGCAGGCCGAGCTTGTCGAGCTTGCGCCCGACCGCCCAGCCCTCGGACTTGGTGTCGACGGCGAAGAGCGAGATGCCGAAGCGGCGGTTGCTCTCGAGCGGCGGGGAGGTCCGGGCGCAGACGATGACGCGGTCGGCGAGCACGCCGCCGGTGATGAACGTCTTGGCGCCGTTGAGCACGTAGTGGTCACCGTCGCGCTTGGCGGTGGTCTGCATGCCGGCCAGGTCCGAGCCGGTGCCCGGCTCGGTCATCGCGATGGCCCACATCTCCTCGCCGGAGATGAAGCCGGGCATCCAGCGGTGCAGCTGCTCGGGGGTGCCGAGCTTGAGCAGGTACGGCAGGCAGAGCTCGACGTGCACGCCGGAGCCGCCGAGGTGGATCCCGGCGCGGGCGCACTCCTCGGTCAGGACCGCGGAGAACTTGAACGACTCGATGCCGGCGCCGCCGTACTCCTCGGGCACCTCGATGCCGAAGACACCGAGGTCCCCGACCTTCTTGTAGAGGTCGCGCGAGACCTGGCCCGCGTCGTACCACTCCTGGTAGTTGGGCACGACCTCCGACTCCAGGAAGGAGCGGATGGTGCGGCGGAAGTCCTCGTGGTCCTCGTTGAACACTGTTCGGCGCATGGGCTCATGCTGCCACCGAGGTCAACGGACCGAGCTGCCGCCCGCCTCACGGAGGAGCTGCTCGAACGGGGTCGGCGCGGAGAACCCGTCCGCGACCGAGCGCCGCGGCGATGTCGCGGGCGCCTCGCCGGCGGTGCCGCCGAGCAGCACGGCCAGCTCGCCGGCCGCCCGCTCGACCCGCTTGTCGAGCGAGCCGTCGTCGGTGGCTCCGAAGTCCTCGCTCGCCGCGAACACCCCTGTCGGTACGACGACCGCGCGCAGGTAGGCGAACAGCGGCCGCAGCGCGTGGTCGAGCACGAGGCTGTGCCGCGCGGTCCCGGCGGTGGCCGCCACGACGACCGGCTTGGCGTCGAGCAGACCGGGCTCCAAGACGTCGAAGAACGTCTTGAACAGCCCCGAGTACGACGCCGAGAACACCGGCGTCACCACGACCAGGCCGTCCGCGTGGCGGACCGCCTCGATCGCCTCGGCCAGGTCCCCCGAGGGGAACCCGGTCAGCAGGTGGTCGGCCAGCGCGTGCGCCAGCGGCCGCAGCTCGACGTGCTCGACCTCGACCTCGTGGCCCCGGGCGCCCACGGCCCGCTCGACGGCCGCGCCGAGCTTGTCGGCGAGCAGCCTGGTCGAGGACGGGACCGAGAGTCCCGCCGAGACGACGACGATCCGGGTGGTGCGCGTGGTCATGCGTCGACCTCCTCGCGGTCGGTGGTGCCGGTCATGGTGTCCTCGGCGTGCACGGTGGTGTCGTGGGCGCCGCCCGCCGCCGCGACGAGCGAGGCGTGGGTCGGGGCGTCCGGGACGTCGGCGCCGCGGCCCTCGGCGAAGCCCTTGCGCATCTCGGGCAGGATCTCGCCCAGCAGGTCGAGCTGCTCGAGGACCGTCTTGAGCGGCAGCCCCGCGTGGTCGACGAGGAACAGCTGGCGCTGGTAGTCGCCGGCGTACTCGCGGAACGACAGGGTCCGCTCCAGGACCTCCTGGGGCGAGCCGACGGTCAGCGGCGTCTGGCGGGTGAAGTCCTCCAGCGACGGGCCGTGGCCGTAGACCGGGGCGTTGTCGAAGTACGGACGGAACTCGCGCACGGCGTCCTGGCTGTTCTTGCGCATGAAGAACTGCCCGCCCAGGCCGACGATGGCCTGCTCGGCCGTGCCGTGCCCGTAGTGCGCGAACCGCTCGCGGTAGAGGCGCACCATCTGCTCGGTGTGCGAGGCCGGCCAGAAGATGTGGTTGTGGAAGAAGCCGTCGCCGTAGTACGCCGCCTGCTCGGCGATCTCGGGGCTGCGGATCGAGCCGTGCCACACGAACGGCGCGACGCCGTCGAGCGGGCGCGGGGTCGAGGTGTAGCCCTGGAGCGGGGTGCGGAAGCGCCCCTCCCAGTCGACATTGGCCTCGGTCCACAGCCGGCGCAACAGCGCGTAGTTCTCGACCGCGAGGTTGATGCCCTGGCGGATGTCCTTGCCGAACCACGGGTAGACCGGGCCGGTGTTGCCGCGGCCCATCATGAGGTCGACGCGGCCGTCGGTGAGGTGCTGGATCTTGGCGTAGTCCTCGGCGATGAGCACCGGGTCGGTCGTGGTGATCAGCGTGGTCGCGGTCGAGAGGATGATGTTCTCGGTCTGGGCGCCGATGTAGGCGAGCGTCGCCGTCGGGTTGGACGCGATGAACGGCGGGTTGTGGTGCTCGCCGGTCGCGAAGACGTCGAGGCCGACCTCCTCGGCCTTCTTGGCGATCGCGA
Organism: Pimelobacter simplex; assembly: GCF_024662235.1. Lineage (GTDB taxonomy): Bacteria > Actinomycetota > Actinomycetes > Propionibacteriales > Nocardioidaceae > Nocardioides. The sequence goes on along the minus strand of NZ_CP096276.1, from coordinate 1,788,062 downwards.
CGGTCGCCTTGATCCGCTCGTGCTCCGTCGGGGTCCGCCCGGTGGTGGGGTCGGTGGTGACGTCGCCGACGGTGAAGATGCCGATCTGCATGCCCATGGTTCCCGCTCCTTTGTTCACCGGCAATCTAGTTGCCATGTCATCTATCGTCAACTCTCCCCTGCTCGCCCCTATTCCCGGGCGCCGGACGCGGACCGCGACCAGCCTTGCACCGCACCGCGGCCGGGCGGTCATCGACGATCTGCGCACCACCTCCAGTTGACCACTTGCGTATGGTCATCTGAAGCGCTGTGCTGACGGCTCGCTCGGCAACCAGGTCGGCTACCAGGTCGGCAACCAGGAGGAGTCTCGGATGGCACGCACAGCACTCATCAGCGCAGCCGCGGCGGTCGCCGTCGCGGCCACGATCCAGGCCGGGGTCGGCGCTCCCCCGGCCGCCACGGCCGCCCCCGGCGGCCCCGGCGCCCCCGACCTCGCCGACGCGCTGGTGGTCGGCCAGGTCACCCAGGCGACGACCGGCGCCGCCGCACCCGTCGCGGTCGCCGGCGCCACGGTCACCGTCTGGTGGATCCCCGGCATCGAGAGCGCCCAGCCCGGCGACGAGCTGCCGATCGAGGCGCTGGCCACCGACCGCACCGCGGCCGACGGCTCCTACGCCATCGACATCGTGCCGACCCCGGCGATGAAGAGCGCCGCCGAGCGCAACGGCGGCTGGCTCAACTTCGACGTGGGCGTCGCCGACGCCACCAGCGGCAAGCTCGCCACCGCCGGCGTGACCCGGCGCCTGACCAGCGCCGGCTGGCAGGACACGGCCCCGCAGGACCAGCCCGCGCTCCTGGCCCGGACCACCGGCGAGCGGGTCCCGGTCGCGACCGGCCCGGTCGACCTGGCGCTGACGCCGAGCTCGCCCGACATCTCCCCCGCGAACGCCGCCCCGGCCGCGCGCGGCACCGCGGCTGCGCGGGGTTCCTCGGCGGCGACGCTCGCGGAGGCGCCGGCCCCCGGGTCGGCGTACTGCAGCTTCATCGTCGACGGCCGTCCGCAGCGCTGGGTCAACGTGGTCGAGTTCCACAACGCGTCCAAGAGCGAGGCCTCGTGGAGCTACGGCCGTACGGCCGACTCCAACATCGAGAGCGGTATCGACTACTCCGGTGACGGCGGCTGGAAGGTCGGGGTGACCCGGCACATCAGCAACCAGACCAGCGCCAAGGTGTTCCGCTCGTACCCGGCGGGCAAGGCGGTCAACCACTTCGCCTCGACCAAGTTCGAGTTCGTCGACGGGCACTACCAGCCCTACGGTGCGGGCTCGACGTGTCGCGACACGACCATCCCGGTCAACACCAAGGTCAAGAACCCCGTGACCTGGTACGGCGGGGTCTCGGCCAACACCGGCGCCGGCTCGGAGTTCATCGGCTGCGCCAACGCACCCCAGTCGAACCACCGGGCTGGCTACGGCATCGGGTCGGGCTTCACCCGCGACGAGAACAAGGCAGCCAAGATCGGCGCGGCCGTCGACCTCGGCCCGATCAAGGTGGGTGCCCAGAGCGGCTTCTCCTCCAACGTGTCCGTCAAGTGGACCGCCAAGGAGCGGCGCGGCATCTGGCTGTGCGGCACCTACAGCGCTCCGCCGACCGCGGGCGTCATCCACGCCCAGAACCGGCCGATGACGTGATCCGACGGACTCTCCACCTCGGCGCCGCCCTCCGCCTCGTGCGGAGCGGCGGCGTCGCCGTCGCCGCCCTGGCCGTGGCCCTGGCGGCGACCCTCACGGCGTGCTCGTCCAACCGCCCTGACGGCACCCGCGTCGAGGGACCGGTCTCCTTCCTCGCCGACCCCGAGGCACGCCAGGCGGCCTTCACCCAGGTCAACGGCGGCAAAACCGTCGTCTACGGCGCTCTCGCCGCCGAGAACAAGGGCCACGAGCCGGCGACCCTGATCAGTGCGACGCTCACCGGCACCCAGGGCCGCTACACCGACGAGGGCGTCCGGATCGTCGAGGTCCGCGCCCGCGACGTCACCGGAGGCCGCGAGATGGTCGGCGCCGACCACTGGCCCTACGAGGACTACGCCGACGACTCGGTCCCCCTCGCGGGCTACCGCCTGGATCCCGGCGACAGCGTCGAGCTGCTCTTCGTCGTCGAGGTCCTCGAGACCGGCTACTGGGGCTGGCCGCAGACCCAGCTCGACTACGAGGCCGACGGCGACGAGCACACCATCCGGGTCAGCACGGGCTACTTCGTCTGCCCCCGCGCGGCCGACGACTGCGACCCACTCCCGTGATCGCCCGCGCCGTCGGGTGCCTCATGGGCGTCGCGGCGCTGGCGGTGGCCCTGACGGCCTGCACCACGGACCGACCTCCCGGCACGCGGATCGAGGGCCCCGTCGCCCTGCTCGCCGACCCCGAGGCGCGCCAGGCGGCCGGCATGCACGTCGAGGGCGGCGCGACCGTCGTCTACGGCGCCCTGGCCGCCGAGAACAAGGGCGACGAGCCCGCCGTCCTGACCAGCGCCACCCTCACCGGCACCCACGGCCGCTTCACCGACGAAGGGGTCCGGATCGTCGAGGTCCGCGCCCGCGACGTCACCGGAGGCCGCGAGCTCGTCGGATCGGCGCGGTGGCCCTACGAGGACTACGCCGCCGACGCGGTCCCCCTCGCGGGCTACCGCGTCGAACCGGGTGACAGCGCCGAGCTGCTCTTCGTCGTCGAGGTCCTCGAGACCGGCTACTGGGGCTGGCCGCAGACCCAGCTCGACTACGAGGCCGACGGAGAGGACTACACCGTCCGGGTCAGCACCGGCTTCTTCGTCTGCCCCCGCGCCGATGACCAGTGCGCCTCGTTGCGCTGAGGCGCCCGGCTCACCCCTCGCGCTGGAGCAGCAGCACCGCGCGGTCGTCGTCCCCGCGGGCGACCTGGTCGATGATCCGGTCGGCGGCGCCGTCCCAGCCGGCGCGCAGCGCCGCGCGCGCCGTACGACGGAGCCAGGCGATGCCCTCGTCGATGTCGCTGCCCCGCGACTCGACCATGCCGTCGGTGTAGAACAGCAGGGCGTCGCCGGGGGCGAGCTGGCCCTTGCTGTCGGTGATGTCGACGGGGTCGGAGACGCCGAGGGCGGTGCCGCGGGCGTTGTCGACGTGCCACTCGGCGGCGTCCTCGCGCCAGTGCAGGGCGGGTGGGTGGCCGGCGCTGCGGATCCGGTACTGGCCGTCGGCCAGGTCGACCTCGACGTGGACGGCGGTGGCCATGCTCTCGTCGGAGGGCTGGCGCAGCAGGTAGGCGTTGGCGGCGGGCAGCAGATCGTCCGGAGGTACGACGGCGATCAGGCTCTCCAGCGCGCCCGCGAACCCGAGGGCGGCCGGGACGGCGGCCGCGCCGCCGCCGCAGACGTCGACGAGGACCATCTGGAGCAGGCCGCGGGCCGGGCGCAGGTCGGCGACGATGAAGTCACCGCCGTAGGCCACCCCGAAGGCGGGCAGCATGGCCGACTGCCGGCGCCACCCCGAGGGCAGCTCGGGGACCCGGCCCCGGGCCTGGAGCCGGGCGTGGAGATCGGCCAGCACGCGTTCCTGGTCGGGTGGTTCCACCCCGCCAGCGTACGGACGCTAGCCTGTGTGCGGGCTCGGTCCGGCAAACCCCCCTTTGCCGGACCGGGTCCGCCTTTCTTTCGGCGCATCCTCCACCGGGCTGGCAGACTCGGGTGACGTGAGCGAGCAGAGCGCGGTCGACGTCCTCGGGGAACCGTGGCGCAGCGAGACGATCCCCCTCACCGACGACTTCGAGGGCGAGGTCGTCGCGACGCTGGTCAGCCGGCGCCGCGACACCCCGACCGACCGGGCCACGCTGCACGTGCACGGGTTCTCGGACTACTTCTTCCACACCGAGTACGGCGCCTGGTGGCTCGAGCGCGACCGGGACATGTACGGCCTGGACCTGCGCAAGTACGGCCGCTCGCTGCGCCCCCACCAGTCGGCGACCTACGTCGGCGACCTCGAGGAGTACTTCGCCGAGCTCGACGCCGCCTGGGAGCGGATCACCGTGCGCGACGGCCACCGCGACGTCGTGCTGTCCGGGCACTCCACCGGCGGGCTGATCGTCGCGCTGTGGGCCGATGCGCGCCAGCCGGCCGAGCTCAGCGGGCTGCTGCTCAACTCGCCCTGGCTCGACCTGCAGGGCAAGCCCGCGCTGCGCTCCCCCGTGGCGAACCTCGTCGTGGACCAGGTCGGCCGGCGCCAGCCGATGCGCGAGCTGGGTCGCGACGTCAGCGGCTACTACGCGCGCAGCCTGCACCGCGACCACGAGGGCGAGTGGGAGTTCGACCTCGACTGGAAGCCGGTCAACTCGTTCCCCGTCCGGTTCGGCTGGCTGCGCGCGATCCGGCGCGGTCACGCCCGGCTCCAGGCCGGGCTGTCGGTGGCGGCGCCCGTGCTGGTGCTGTCCTCGGACCGTTCCGGGCGGCCCCAGGCGATGGACGAGGAGGTCTTCTCGACCGACATCGTCCTCGACGTGCGCCAGATCCGGCGCTGGTCGACCTCGGTCGGCGCGCACGTCACCTACGCCGCCGTACCGGGGGCGGTGCACGACGTCGTGCTCTCGCGCAGCGAGCCGCGGGCCCGGGCCTACGACGAGATCGAGCGATGGCTCGGGGCCTACGTCGACGGCGTCACTCGCAGCTGAAGGTCCCCGACGAGTCGGTCGTGCAGTCGACGCTGTTCTCGACGAAGACGCCGATCGCGATGAAGAAGACCACCAGGCCGACGAACAGCGCGAAGCCGAGCCAGCCGACGATCACGCCGGCGATCGCGAGCCCACCGCCCTCCTGCTGCTCGCGCCGGATCTGACCGCGCGCCACGTGGCCGAGGATCGCGCCGATGAAGCCGGGCGCGCCCGCGCAGACCACCAGCGAGAGGATGCTGACGACCAGCGAGGCGATCGCCAGGCCGTTGGTCGGGCGCGGCGCCGGATAGCCGTAGGGCGACGGCCCGCCGTAGGGCGGCTGTCCGCCGTAGGGCGGCTGCTCGCCGTAGGGCTGGTACGGCGGCGGACCCGGCGGCGTCGTCATGGGCCGCATCGTCCCACGCCGGGAGCGATCCGCGGACCTCGCCCCGCGCCCGCCGCGGCTCCTCTAGGGTCTGGCCATGGATCCCGTGACTGGACTCTCCCTCGGCCGCATCGCCCTCGGCGTCGGTGCGCTCGCCGCTCCCACGACGACCGCCAAGGTGTTCGGGCTCGACCCGGTCGGCAACCCGCAGCTGTCGTACTTCGGCCGGATGTTCGGCGCCCGCGAGATCGCACTCGGCGCGGTCACCCTCGTCTCCAAGGGCCGGCTGCGCCGCAACCTGACGCTGGTCGGGATCGCGGTCGACGGTGCGGACGCCGTCACCGGCGTCGTCGAGCTCCAGGGCGACGCCGTCCCGAAGCCGTCGGCCGGGATGCTCGCCGGCGTGGCGCTCGGCGCGGTCGGGTCCGGGCTGGTGGCGCTGGTGCTCAACCGCGGGGCCGCCAAGGCCGCGGCGGCCACCGCGGCTCAGTAGCTCGGTAGCTCAGTAGGTCGTGTAGTCCCAGCTGTCGCCGGACGCCACGAGCACCACGACGTAGAAGATCCCGATCGCCAGGGCGAGGCCGAACGCGATCCAGCCGACGATGATGCCGGACAGCGCCAGCGGGCCGCCCTGCTCACCACGCGTGCGGATCTGGCGTCGCGCCACGTGGCCGAGGATCGCGCCGACCGCGCCCAGCAGACCCGGGAGCACGCACAGGCAGATGCCGACCGCGCTCAGGATGCTGACCACGAGCGAGGCGATCGCCAGGCCGTTGGTCGGCGCGGGGGCGCCGTAGCCGTAGGCGTAGTAGCCGTACGGCTGCTGCGCGGGGCCCTGCCCGTAGGGGTCGTAGCCGGGCTGCATCGGCTGCTGGGGCTGCTGGGGCTGCTGCGGCGGGGGCGGGTAGCCGGGCTGCTGGCCGTAGGCCGGCGGCGGCTGCTGCTGGCCGTAGCCCGGGTAGGGCTGGGTCGGCTCGGCGCCGGGCTGCTGCGGGCCCTCGGGCTCGCTGCCCCACGGCGGCGTCGGTGTCGACATCGGGTTCCTTCCGGAGTTCAGGACACGAAGAGTACGGCGACCGCGACCAGGCCGACCACGACGATCACCGTGCGCAGGACGATCGGGGGCAGCCGGCGGCCGACGGCGGCGCCGAGAAAGCCTCCGGCGATGGCGCCGGTGCCGATGAGGAGGACGAGGAGCCAGTCCACCTCGGCCTCGGTACCGAAGAGGCCGAGCTGGGCCACGACGACGAAGATCAGGCCGGCGACGCCGTTGACGACGGCGACGAGGACGTTCTTGACTCCGTTGAGGCGCTGGAGGGTCTCGGCGACGCCGATGCCGAGCACGCCCATGAGGAGGACGCCCTGGGCGGCGCCGAAGTAGCCGCCGTAGAGGCCGGTCGCGAAGACCGCCGGGGGCACCCACCACGCCCGCTCCACCGGTACGACGCCCGCGGCCGCGCGGCGTTCGGCACGCTCGGCCACCATCCGGGACAGGCGCGGCTGGACGATCACGAGCACGATGCCCAGGAGGATAAGCACCGGCACGATCGTCTCGAAGGCGCCGGGCGGCAGCACGAGCAGCAGGATCGCGCCGAGCGCGCCGCCGGCGGTGGAGAACACCAGGAGCCGCAGCACCCGGCTGCGCTGGCCGGTGAGCTCGCGGCGGTAGCCGATCGCGCCCGCGACCCCGCCCGGCACGAGGCCGAGGCTGTTGGACATGTTCGCCGTCACCGGGGGCACGCCGAGGGCGAGCAGGGTCGGGAACGTGATGAGCGTTCCCGACCCGACGACGGTGTTGATGGTGCCGGCGCCGACGCCGGCGATCAGGATCGCGGCTGCTTCGAGCGGACTCACTCCGCCGGAGCGGCCGGCGGCGCGGGGGGCGCCGGCGGCGGCTCCGCAGCAGGAGCGGCCGGGGCGTCGTCGTCGCTGCTCAGCGAGCGGCCCGGTCGGGCGGCGCTCTCGGCCTCGGCGATCGCCTCCTGCACGGCGGCGGCCGCCTCGCTGACGCTGCTGTCGACGGCCAGCGTGGGCTCGGTCGGGCCCATGTCGACGCGGGTGAGCGGGCCGGAGGTCTGCTTCGGGATGCCGGCGATCTCGTGGATCGAGGAGCCGAGGCCCTCGAGGGCCTTGGTGATCTCGGACGGGATGACCCACAGCTTGTTGGCGTCGCCCTCGGCGATCTTGGGCATCATCTGGAGGTACTGGTAGGCCAGCAGCGACTGGTCCGGGCGCCCGTCGTGGATCGCCTGGAAGACCGTCTGGATGGCCTGGCCCTCACCCTGGGCGCGCAGGATCTGGGCCTCGCGGTCGGCCTGGGCGCCGAGGATCTGGGCCTCGCGCTGACCCTCGGCGTTGAGGATCGCCGACTGCTTGTTGCCCTCGGCGGTGAGGATCGCGGACTGGCGCTGACCCTCGGCGGTGAGGACGAGGGCGCGCTTGTCGCGCTCGGCGCGCATCTGCTTCTCCATCGCGTCCTTGATCGAGGGCGGCGGGTCGATGCCCTTGATCTCGACGCGCTTGACCTTGATCCCCCACCGGCCGGTGGTCTCGTCGAGCACCGCGGACAGGCCACTGTTGATCGACTCGCGGCTGGTCAGGGTCTGCTCGAGGTCCATGCCGCCGACCACGTTGCGCAGCGTGGTCATGGTCAGCTGCTCGATCGCCTGGATGTAATTGGAGATCTCGTAGGTCGCCGCGATCGGGTCGGTCACCTGGAAGTAGATGACCGTGTCGACGTCGACGGTCAGGTTGTCCTCGGTGATCGCCGCCTGCGGCGGGAAGCTGACGACCTGCTCGCGCAGGTCGATCATGTAGCGGACCTTGTCGACGAAGGGCACGACGAAGTTGAGGCCGGCCGGCAGCGTCTCCTTGTACTTGCCGAAGCGCTCGACGATGCCGTTGTAGGCCTGTGGGACCACTCGGATGGACTTCGCCACCACGGTGATCGCCAGCAGCATCAGCAGGATCAGCAGGACCAGGACGATCATCGGGGCTCCTCGATCTGGGGTGCGGACACGGGACGGACGTGGGCGGTGGCGCCGGCGATCGAGACGACCTCGACGCTGGTGCCGACCGGGATGGCCGCCACGGGCGGCTCACCGACCGCGAGCCAGGACTCGCCGCCGATCTTGACCCGGCCGGGGCGGTGCTCGGCGACCGGCTCGGTGACGATGCCGCGGCTGCCGACCAGGCTGGCCGGGCCGAGGACCAGGTCGGGGCCGCCGTGCAGGCGGCGCACGAGCGTGGGGCGGACCAGGCCGAGCAGCAGGACGGCGGTCGCCGAGGCGACGAGCACCTGGACCACCGCGCTGTCGGTGACCAGCGCCGTGCCGACACCCGCGAGCGCGCCACCGGCGAGCATCAGCAGGAAGAGGTCGAGGCTGAGCAGCTCGGCGAGCGCGAGCAGGATGGAGGCCCCGAGCCAGGTCTCCCAGAGGTGGTCGCGCAACCAGTCCATGACTAGAGCCTAGGCGGTGGGCCCGACGGAAGGGGTCAGCGGTCCTCAGCCGCGTCGCAGCCGGCGGCGCGCGGCGTACCTGCCGTCGTCGTGGCGCTCGAGCACGAGCGGCATCCCGAACGTCGCCGAGAGCGTCTCGGCGCTGAGGGTGTCGTCGATCGGTCCCTCGGCCACGACCCGCCCGTCGCGCAGCATGATCACGTGGGTGAAGCCGGGCGGGATCTCCTCGACGTGGTGCGAGACGAGCACCGTCGCCGGGGACGACGGGTCGTAGGCGAGGACCGACAGCGTGGAGACCAGGTCCTCGCGACCGCCGAGGTCGAGGCCCGCGGCCGGCTCGTCGAGGAGCAGCAGCTCGGGGTCGGTCATCAGGGCCCGGGCGATCTGGACCCGCTTGCGCTCGCCCTCGCTGAGGGTGCCGAAGGTGCGGTCGGCCAGCTTCATCACGCCGACCTCGCGCAGCAGCGCGTCGGCGCGGGCGTGGTCGACGTCGTCGTACTCCTCGCGCCAGCGCCCGAGCACGGCGTACGACGCGGAGAGGACCAGGTCGCGGACCGTCTCGTTGCGCGGGATCCGCTCGGCGACGGCCGCGCTGGACACCCCGATCCGCGGCCGCAGCTCGAAGACGTCGACGGTGCCGAGCAGCTCACCCAGCAGGCCGACCGCGCCGGACGTCGGGTGCAGCTGGGCCGCGGCGATCTGGAGCAGCGTGGTCTTGCCGGCCCCGTTGGCGCCGAGCAGGATCCAGCGTTCGCCCTCGCGGACCACCCAGCTGACCCGGTCGAGCAGGGTGGCCTGCCCACGACGCACGGTGACCTCGGCGAGCTCCAGCACGGCGGACATGCGAGCCACCTTAACGAGTACTCTCCGGGCCGTGACCGCACTCCCCGCCTCCGCCCGCCTCGCCTGGTGGGGTACGGCGTGGCTGCGTGGCCGGGTGGGGCCCGACGACTTCCTCGACGCGGTGCTCGGCGAGGACGTCGCCCACGTCGTGACCGGTGCGGACGAGCCCGCTCCCCTGCTCCTCGAGCTCGCCGCGGCCCGCAACGACGGCGCCACCGCGGTCGCCGCGGTGTTCCCGGCACCGGGTGACCCGACCGGGCTGCGCGGCCCGCGCGAGCTCAACCGTGCCGCGATCGAGGCCGGCGAGGTCGCCCTGCTGCTGGGCGCCGGCACCGGCCTGGTGCCGCGCCAGGTGGGCCGGGCGGTCGAGTGGGCGCTGCTGCCGGCCGAGCGGCGTCCGCCGCCGGACCTGGGCGAGGCCGACCGCGGCCTGCGCGCGGCGCTGCTGGCCGCCGCGAACCGGCTGGCCGAGCTGGACGTGGCGCGCTGGCGGCCCGAGGTCGCCGACGAGCTGTACGACCTGCGCACGGGGGTCCCGCTGACGGCCCCGCCGGGCACGCCGTCGCGCTGCATCGACCTGGCCGGGCGCGCCCTGCACCTGGAGCACGTCGCGGCGCTGGCCCTCGAGGACGACGGCGGCGCGGTCACCGCGAGCGAGGCGGCCGCCCGGCGCGACGCGCTGGAGCCGCTGGAGCGGGCCGCGCGCCTGGCGCTGACGGCCGCGTGCGCGCCCGACGGCTGGCCACCGGCCGACGACGAGCGCGGACAGCGATAGCCTGCACCCGCGATGAGCCCTCACGATCCCGCCGCGGACGACACCCTCCTGATCACCGTCACCGGTGCCGACCGGCCCGGTGTGACCAGCGCCGTCCTCGACAGCCTCGCCGGCTCCGGCGTCGCGGTCGTCGACATCGAGCAGATCCTGATGCGCGGGCGGCTCGTGCTCGGCGTCCTCGTCACCGCGCCGCGCGACCGCAAGAAGCTGCGCCACGCGGTGACCAGTACCGTCGAGGCGCTCGGCATGAGCGTCGAGATCGAGCGCGGCTCGGGCGACAACCGGACCCGTCCGGCCGACCGGGCCCACGTCACCGTCATCGGCGCGCCGCTCAAGGCCTCTGCGATGGCCGCCATCGCCGGCCGGATCGCCGACTGCGGCGGCAACATCGACCGCATGGAGCGGATGGCCCGCTACCCCGTGACCGCCATCGAGCTCGACGTCTCGGGCGCGGCCCCCGACCGGCTCCGCATGCTGCTCGCGAGCGACGCGGCGTCGTACGGCATCGACGTGGCGGTCCAGCCCGCCAACCTGCTGCGCCACGGCATGCGCCTGATCGTGATGGACGTCGACTCGACCCTCATCCAGGGCGAGGTCATCGAGATGCTCGCCCAGCACGCCGGCTACGGCGCCGAGGTCGGCGACGTCACCGAGCGCGCGATGCGCGGCGAGCTCGACTTCGAGGAGTCGCTGCGCGCGCGGGTCAAGCTGCTCGCCGGGCTCGACGAGAAGGTCCTCGACGAGGTCTACGCCGCCATCGTGGTCAACCCCGGAGCCCGGACGATGGTGCGCACGCTGCGCCGCCTCGGCTACCGCTTCGCCATCGTCTCGGGCGGCTTCAGCCAGATCACCGACCGGCTCGCCGCCGACCTCGGCATCCACCGGGCGCGAGCCAACACGCTCGAGATCGTCGACGGCAAGCTCACCGGCGAGGTCGTCGGCGAGGTCGTCGACCGGGCCGGCAAGGCGCGGGCGCTGCGCGAGTTCGCCGCCGACCTGGGCGTCTCCGAGGCGGCCACGATCGCGATCGGCGACGGCGCCAACGACCTCGACATGCTCGACGCCGCCGGGCTCGGCATCGCCTACAACGCGCGGGCCGTCGTCCAGGAGGCGGCTGACACCTCGCTCAACGTGCCCTACCTCGACACGATCATGTACCTGCTCGGGATCACCCGCGAGGAGATCGAGGCCGCCGACGCCGAGGCCGGCATCGTGACGCCCGCGCCGCCGCTGGTCTAGCGCGCCAGCGCCCTAGGCGTCGGCGGCGCGGCCGACGTGGAACCCGACGAGGCGGGCCGCCATCGGCTCGACCTCGGCCCACGGCCCCGGTACGGCGAACACGGCCGCCGCGCTCGTCGGGAAGCCCTCGGTCGCGACCGCGCCGGTGGCCGCTCCCTCACCGTCGTCGAGCAGCTGGGCCAGCATGCCCATCGTCGGGTTGTGGCCGACCACGACCACGGTCGCGACGTCCTCGGGCGTGGTGTGCACGAGCTCGAGGACGCCGTCCTCGTCGGTGCCGTAGAGGTTGCCGTCGATGTGGGGCGCGAGCACCCACGCCGCGGCGCCGGCCATGACGTGCCAGGTCTCGCGGGTCCGGGCGGCGTACGACACGTAGGCGACGCCCGGGCGCACCCCCTGGGCCGCCAGCCACGCGCCCAGCGCGGCGCCGTCGTGACGCCCCCGGTCGGTCAGGACGCGCTCGACGTCGGAGGCGGCGAACGGTTCGGCCTTGGCGTGTCGCACGACGACCAGCAGCCGTTGGTTGTCCACCCGTGCATGGTAGTGCCGTGGAGCAGTACGGGCCCACCCACCTGGTGCCGCTGGCGATCTTCGCCGCCGGCCTGGTCGGCGCGTTCCTGCTCGGCCGGCGCGAGGCCGCCGCGGGCCTGCCGGGACCGAGCCGGTTCAGCCGGACGTGCGCGCTGCTGATCCCCGCGGTGACAGTGCCTTTCCAGGTGATCGACCTCGTCGCCAACTTCGACATCGACGTCACGCTGCCGCTGCACCTGTGCGACCTGGCCTGGATCGCGGCCACCTGGGCGCTGTGGACGCACCACCCGTTCCCGGTGACGCTGACCTACTTCTGGGGCCTGACGCTGACCATCCAGGGGGTGCTGACGCCCTCGCTCAACGAGGACCTGCCGCACCCGCGCTACTTCGCGTTCTGGGCGCTGCACCTGCTCATCGTGTGGGCGGCGGTCTACCTCGTGCTGGGGCTGCGCAAGGCGCCGCGGTGGCGCGACTACCGGGCGGCGGTCGCGACCACGCTGGGGTGGGCCGTGGCGACGTACGTCTTCAACGTCGTGGCCGACACCAACTACGGCTACCTGGTGCGCAAGCCGGCGACGTCGATCCTCGACCTCCTCGGGCCGTGGCCGTGGTACGTGCTCGAGGAGATCGGGATCGTCGTCGTGGTGTGGGCGCTGCTCACGCTCGGTGCGCAGCGCCTGGCCCGGGAGTGAGTCAGGCGCCCATCGCGTGGAAGCCGCCGTCGACGTGGACGATCTCGCCCGTCGTCGCCGGGAACAGGTCGGACAGCAGCGCGCAGACCGCCTTGGCGGTGGGCTCCTGGTCGGTGTTGTCCCAGCCGAGCGGCGACTTGGTGGTCCACATCGACTCGAGGTCCTCGAAGCCGGGGATCGCCTTGGCGGCCAGCGTGCGCAGCGGGCCGGCCGAGACCAGGTTGACCCGGATCTTGTCGCCGCCGAGGTCGCGGGCCAGGTAGCGGGCGCACGACTCCAGGCCCGCCTTGGCGACGCCCATCCAGTCGTAGACCGGCCACGCCACGCTCGCGTCGAAGGTCAGCCCGACCACGGAGCCGCCGTTGCTCATCAGCGGGCGGCAGGCCACGGCCAGCGACTTCAGCGAGTACGCCGAGACCTGCACGGCCTGCGCGACGTCCTCCCACGGGCCCTCGAGGAACTTGCCACCGAGCAGCGTCTCGGGGTTGCCGTAGGCGATCGAGTGCACGACGCCGTCGAGCACGGCGGCCGGGCCCAGGGCCGCACGGATCGCGTCCGGGAGCGCTGCGAGGTGCTCGGCGTCGGTGACGTCGAGCTCGATGACCTCGGGCAGCTCGGGGAGCCGCTTGACGATGCGGCGGGTGATCCGCAGCGCCTGCCCGAAGTTGGACACGAGCACCGTCGCGCCCTGCTCCTGGGCGAACTTCGCCACCGCGAAGCCGATCGAGGAGTCGAGCGTGACGCCCGCGACCAGGATGTTCTTGCCGTCGAGGATTCCGCTCATGTTCAGTGCCCCATTCCGAGTCCGCCGTCGACCGGGATCACGGCGCCGGTCACGTACGCCGCCTGCGGGCTCGCGAGCCACAGGACCGCTCCGGCCACCTCGGCCGGGTCGGCGTACCGGCCCAGGGGGACCTGGGCGCGGATGCCTTCCTTCTGCTCGTCGGTGAGCACGGCCGTCATGTCCGTGTCGACGTACCCGGGGGCGACGACGTTGGCCGTGATCGAGCGCGGGCCGAGCTCACGCGCCAGCGAGCGCGCCATACCGACCAGGCCCGCCTTGGAGGCGGCGTAGTTGACCTGGCCCGGCGAGCCGAGCAGGCCCACCACGCTGGAGATGAAGATGATCCGGCCCTTCTTCTGGCGCAGCATGCTCTTGGAGGCGCGCTTGGCCAGGCGGAAGGAGCCGGTCAGGTTGGTGTCGATCACCGTGTCCCAGTCGTCCTGGGACATGCGCAGGAGCAGGGTGTCCTTGGTGATGCCGGCATTGGCCACGAGGATCTCGACCGGCCCGTGCGCCTCCTCGGCGGCGGCGAACGCCGCCTCGACCGCGGCCGGGTCGGTGATGTCGGCCTTGAGCTCGAGGGCGCCCTCGGGCGCTCCCCCGCTCCGGGTGGTGACGGCGACCTTGTCGCCTGCGGCGACGAAGGCCTCGGCGATCGCGCGGCCGATGCCGCGGTTGCCGCCGGTGACGAGCACAGAGCGTGGAGAGTTCACGCTCTGTGACGCTAGTGGCGCAGGGCCCGTCCGCTCGTGGGCGGCGGGCACCAAGATCGCGGCCCTGGGTTGTAGGACCTCGACAAATACCCCGCATCTGGGCGTGTGCGCGGCGTTGCGGTTTGGGACCAAACCGCGTCGGATCGGTGCCCGGCGTTGCGGGTTGGGACCAAACCGCAACCCCGCAACACCACCGCCGGGGGCGGACCCCACAAGCGGCGCGCGGGTCGGCGGGACGCCCGGCGAGCCGTCCTACTCGTCGTCCTCCAGGCGGAAGCCGACCTTCATGGTGACCTGGAAGTGCTCGACCTGGCCGTCCTTGATCTGGCCGCGCACCCCCTCGACCTCGAACCAGTCGAGGTGGCGCAGGGTCTGCCCGGCGCGGACGACGCCGTTGCGGATGGCCTGGTCGATGCCGTCCGGGGAGGTGCCGACGATCTCGGTGACGCGGTAGGTGCGGTTGGACATGCGAGCAGCGTACTCAGGGCCGGGCGTAGGGTGGGGACATGTCCTCCTCGCGGCCGCTCCACCCCCGCGGGCACCACGACGACGCGATCCGGATCACGACCGCCGGTTCCAGCCCGCAGGCCGACATCGCGCGCCGCCAGCGCAAGTACGTCATCGCCATGTCGATCCGCACGCTGTGCTTCATCGGCGCGGCGATCACCGGCGCGGCGGGCATCCACTGGCTGTGGCCGCTGCTCATCGCGGGCGCCATCATCCTGCCGTACGTCGCCGTGGTCGCGGCCAACGCCGAGGACAGCCGCTCCACCGAGCTGCCGCTGACCGGTGGTGGGGACGCGCAGCGCCAGCTGGGCGAGGGTGGCGGGCATGACTGAGGCCGAGGCCGGGCCCGACCTCTGCTCGGCCAAGGGCTGCCGTACGGCGGCGCAGTGGCAGCTGCTGTGGAACAACCCCAAGATCCACACCCCCGAGCGCCGCAAGACCTGGCTCGCCTGCGACGAGCACCGCGCTTCGCTCGAGAGCTTCCTCGGCGCCCGCGGCTTCCTCAAGGAGACCGTGCCGCACGTCGCGGCCTGAGCCTCACGCGGAGCCGTGCGACTCCACCCCGGCCGACAGGTCGACCGTACGACGGGTGTTGGCCAGGGCGGTGACGGTGGCGGTGCCGACGACGCCGGTGCTGTCGAAGACCTCGGCCGTGCCGACGACGATCCCGTCGGAGCCGAGGTGGTCCAGCGCGCGCAGGCCGAGCCGGCTGCTGTCGGGCATCCGGCAGAGCGCGAGGTCGATGTCGGTGTTGATGTGCTCGACGCCGGCCGCGCCCCAGTTGGTCACCATGCTCGTCGCGTCGGCGATCGAGGCGACGGCCTGGAAGGGCGTGCACTCCTCGCCCTCGACGATCGGGACGGCGGTCTGCCAGGTCTGGTGCCGTCCGGCGTTCTGGTGGTCGCCGAAGTCGTCCGACCAGGGCTGCGCGCTCGCGAAGAACGGGACGTGGTGCTCACCGGCCGGCGGCAGCAGCTCGGCCGGCGGTGGGGTCGGCCTCTCGGCCGAGGAGGCCCAGACCTCGCCGGGCGCGGCGGCCGAGGGCGCCAGGAAGGTCGCGCCGGCGCGGGCGACCACCTCGCCCTCCTGCTCGACCACGGCGTCGAGCAGGAGCAGGCGCGTCCCCTCGCGCACGATCCGCGCGGAGGCCGTCGTGGTGATCATCCGGGCCGGGCGGAACAGGTCGACGTGGTAGCGCGCCGGGACCAGTCCGGTCCGGCCGGCGTCGCGCACGGCGTGCTCCAGCGCCCGCGCGAGCAGGCCGCTGACCGCCACGCCGTGCATCTGGTCGCTGCGCCACAGGCTCTGCGCGAACGGCAGCGGGTCGAAGCCGGCGGCGGACTGACGGAACCAGGAAAACTGGAACGTGTTCTCGTTCACCCGGACATCATGCCAGGCCGCCGGGGATCGGCGCCCGCGGGTCGTACGGCGTCCGGGTCCACACGAAGGTCGCGCACTCCAGGTGGCTCACCTCGCCGCCCGGACGGCGTACGGCGCGCAGGGTCTCGCCGCGGTGGTAGCCCTCGGTCCCGGTGAAGGCGTCGCCCCCGGGCCGCAGGACGAACCGGTCCTCGACCTCGCCATTGCGCAGGTCACGCACGACGAGCTCGCCACCGGTCCACTCGAAGCCGAAGGCCGTGTTGCCCCAGAACCACACGCCCAGTACCGCGGCCACCGGGTCCGGCACGGGTACGGCGGACGGGCGCCACGGCGCGCCGCCGGCGGGCGCCGCGGTGAGGCCCAGCAGCACGCCCGGCGCGGCGTCGGTGTCGAGCCCGGTCGTGGCGTTGGCCAGGACCGCGACGGCGTCACGGCTCGCGCGGTCGGCGAACAGCGAGGCCTGGAAGCCGGGCATCGAGCCGGTGTGCCCGACCAGCGTCCGGCCCTCGACCGCGAGCACCCGCAGGCCGAGGCCGTAGTCGCCGCCCAGTGCGGTCGGCGTGGCCATCTCGGCCAGGGTCGCGGCGCTCAGCACACCGGGGTGCCCGGTGACGAGGAAGTCGGCCCAGCGCAGCAGGTCCGCCGGGGTGCTCCAGAGCTGCCCGGCCGGCGCCATCGCACCGGTGTCGGTGAGCGGCTCGGGGCTCAGCGTGTGGGCGAAGTGGTCGACGCTGCGCCCGGGGGCGTGGTCCTCCGGCGGCAGGTACGTCGTCGCGCCCATGCCGAGCGGGTCGAGCAGCCGCGCGCGCACCACCTCCCACCACGGCGCCCCGTGCAGCCGGGCGACGACCTCGCCGAGCAGCGCGAAGCCGAGGTTGGAGTAGTGGAAGTACTCCCCCGCGCCCGCCACCCGGCCCGCGCCGTCGTTGGCCGCGAGCAGGGCGTCGATGCCGACCCCGGGCGAGCGCTCCCACCAGGACCCGGCCGGCTCGCTCTGCAGGCCGGCGGTGTGGGCGAGCAGGTCGCGCAGGGTGGCCTCGGCGTAGCCGGCCCCGGGGACGAACCGGCCCACCGGGTCGGCCAGGTCGAGCCGGCCCTCGTCGCGCAGCTGGAGGACCAGCACCGCGGTCAGGGTCTTGGTGATCGACCCGATCCGGTAGGAGGTCGCCGGACCGAGGTCCGGCGTGGCCGGGTCGGCGACCAGGCTGCCGTGCCACACCGGGTCACCGGCGCGGGCGACCGCGGCGCTGACCGACGCCAGCCGGCCGGCTCGTTGGAGCGCGGCCAGCCGGTCGTCGTACGGCGTGGTCATGGGGTCACTCGGCGTAGGCGTCCATCGGCGGGCACGCGCAGACCAGGTTGCGGTCACCGTAGGCCTGGTCGATGCGGGCCACCGGCGGCCAGTACTTGTCGACGGAGTGGCCGGCCGGGAAGACCGCGACCTCGCGTGAGTAGGCGCGGTCCCACTCGCCGACGAGCGCGCGGGTGGTGTGCGGGGCGTGGTGGAGCGGCGAGGCGTCGACGGCCCACTCCCCCGCGCCGACCTGATCGATCTCGCCCTTGATCGCGATCATCGCGTCGCAGAACCGGTCGATCTCGGCGAGGTCCTCGGACTCGGTCGGCTCGACCATGAGCGTGCCGGCGACCGGGAACGACATGGTCGGGGCGTGGAAGCCGTAGTCGATGAGCCGCTTGGCGACGTCGTCGACCGAGACGCCCGTGTCCTTGGTGATCTCGCGCAGGTCGAGGATGCACTCGTGGGCGACCAGCCCGGACTCGCCGCGGTAGAGCACCGGGTAGTGCTCGCCGAGGCGGGTCGCGACGTAGTTGGCCGAGAGCACCGCGACGGCGGTGGCCCGGGTCAGGCCCGCGCCGCCCATCATCCGGATGTAGGCCCACGAGATCGGCAGGATGCCGGCGGAGCCGAACGGCGCCGCGCTGATCGCGCCGGTGCCCTCGCGACGCTCGGCGTCGGGGTGCAGCGGGTGCGTGGGCAGGTACGGCGCCAGGTGGGCGCGCACCGCGACCGGGCCCACGCCCGGACCGCCGCCGCCGTGCGGGATGCAGAACGTCTTGTGCAGGTTGAGGTGCGAGACGTCGCCGCCGAACTTGCCGGGCTGGGCGAACCCGAGCAGGGCGTTGAAGTTGGCGCCGTCGACGTACACCTGGCCGCCGTGCTCGTGGACGATGTCGCACAGGTCGGTGATGGTCTCCTCGTAGACGCCGTGCGTCGAGGGGTAGGTGACCATGATCGCGGCGAGCGTGTCGGCGTGCTGCTCGCACTTGGCGCGCAGGTCGGCGAGGTCGACGGTGCCGTCGTCCTCGGCCTTGACGACGACCACGCGCATGCCGGCCATCACCGCGGAGGCCGGGTTGGTGCCGTGGGCCGAGGACGGGATCAGGCAGACGTCGCGCTGGTCCTGGCCGTTGGCCCGGTGGTAGTTGCGGATCGCGAGCATGCCCGCGAACTCGCCCTGGGCACCCGCGTTGGGCTGGATCGAGACCCGGTCGTAGCCGGTGACCTCGGCCAGCCAGCCCTCGAGCTGCTCGATCAGCCGGCGGTAGCCGTCGGCGTCGGCGCCCGGCACGAACGGGTGCAGGTTGGCGAAGCCGGCCAGCGAGATGGGCTCCATCTCGGTGGTGGCGTTGAGCTTCATCGTGCACGAGCCGAGCGGGATCATGCCGCGGTCGAGCGCGTAGTCACGATTCGCGAGCCGCGTGACGTAGCGCAGCATCGAGGTCTCGTTGTGGTGGGTGTTGAAGACGGGGTGGGTCAGGTAGTCGGTGGTGCGCTCGAGGTCCTCGGGCAGACCGGCCTCGCCCGCGGCGGAGACCTCGGTGACGCCGAACGCGGCCAGCACCGCGGTCAGCACGCCCTCGCCGGCGGTCTCGCCGAACGCGATGGCGACGGTGTCGGCGTCGACCGGACGCAGGTGCAGCCCGGCGGCACGGGCCGCGGCGACGACCTCGTCCGCGCGCCCGGGGACCCGGACGGTGAGGGTGTCGAAGAAGCTCTCGTTGACGACCTCGATGCCGGCCGCGCCGAGGGACGCGGCGGCGCGGCGGGTCAGGGCGTGGATGCCGGCCGCGATGTCCTTGAGGCCGGCGGGACCGTGGTAGACGGCGTACATGCCGGCGGTGACGGCGAGCAGCACCTGCGCGGTGCAGATGTTGGACGTCGCCTTGTCGCGGCGGATGTGCTGCTCGCGGGTCTGGAGCGCGAGCCGGTAGGCCGGGCGGCCCTCGGCGTCGACCGAGACGCCCACGAGGCGACCGGGGAGCTGGCGCTCGAGGCCCTCGCGCACGGCCATGAAGCCGGCGTGCGGGCCGCCGTAGAACAGCGGGACGCCGAAGCGCTGGGCCGAGCCGACCACGACGTCGGCGCCGAGCGCGCCGGGCGCCTCGAGCAGGGTGAGCGCGAGCAGGTCGGCGGCGACGACGGCCAGGCCGCCGCGCTCGTGGACCGCGTCGATGACCGGCTTGATGTCGCCGATCCGGCCGGAGGCGCCGGGGTACTGCACGAGCACGCCGGAGACCTCGCCCTCGGGCAGGCCCTCGCTGAGGTCGGCCACGAGGATCTCGATGCCGATGCCCTCGGCGCGGGTGCGCACGACGTCGATGGTCTGGGGCAGCGCGTCGGCGTCGACGACGAACGGGCCGCTCGCCTTGCGGTTGGCCCGGAAGGCCAGCGCGACCGCCTCGGCGGCGGCGGTGCCCTCGTCGAGGAGCGAGGAGCCCGCGGTGTGCAGGCCGGCCAGGTCCGCGACCATGGTCTGGAAGTTGATGAGGGCCTCGAGCCGGCCCTGGGAGATCTCCGGCTGGTACGGCGTGTAGGCGGTGTACCAGCTCGGGTCCTCGAGCACGTTGCGGCGGATCACCGCCGGCGTCACGGTCGCGTGGTAGCCCAGGCCGATCATCGCCTCACCAGGCACGTTGGCCCCGGCCAGCGCGCGCAGCTCGGCCGCGGCGGTCTCCTCGTCGACCGCGTCGGGCAGGCCGAGCGGGTCGGTGGAGCGGATCGACTTCGGGACGGCGGCTTCCATCAGGGCCTCGAGCGAGGCGTAGCCGAGGCGGTCGAGCATCGCCTCGACCTGGGCGTCGTCGGGGCCGATGTGACGGTGGACGAAGGGTGCGCTCATGTGCGGGGTGGCTTCCTCGAGGAACAACAGGACAGCCTCCCCCTCTGTCAGCGCAGCGGTGCACCTTCAGAGTTGCCTGCTCTGCACGGTCCTGGCGCCTGAGAGGTTCCGGGGAGGGATTGCCCCTTCGGCGCCAGCCTCACGGTGGAGACTGGACTCTCCCGTGCAGCATCGATCAGCGAAAGACAGGTTACCCCACGTTGCGGGCAGCGCG
The DNA here is from genome assembly GCF_024662235.1 of Pimelobacter simplex. GTDB lineage: Bacteria > Actinomycetota > Actinomycetes > Propionibacteriales > Nocardioidaceae > Nocardioides. The sequence continues at coordinate 1,767,751 of NZ_CP096276.1, read as the reverse complement.
CCGCGCGGCGAGCTCGTCGCCGGCGTGGCCGGCCTCGTCCGGCGTACCGGCCTCGGCGGCGGACTCACTCGGCAGCTGCGCCAGCGTGCCCTCGATCTCGCGCCACACGCCACCGATGGCGATGCCGAAGACACCCTGACCGCCCTGGAGCAGGTCGATGACCTCGTCGTTGCTGGTGCACTCGTAGACCGAGGCGCCGTCGCTCATCAGGGTGACCTGGGTGAGGTCGTCGGTGCCGCGCTCACGCAGGTGGCCCACGGCGGTGCGGATCTGCTGGAGCGAGATGCCCGCGTCGAGGAGCCGCTTGATGATCTTGAGGATCAGGATGTCGCGGAAGCTGTAGAGGCGCTGCGAGCCGGAGCCCTTGGCCCCGCGCACGCTGGGCTCGATCAGGCCGGTACGGGCCCAGTAGTCGAGCTGGCGGTAGGTGATCCCCGCGGCGTTGCACGCGGTCGGGCCGCGGTAGCCCTGGTCGCTGGGAAGCGGGGAGACGTCATCGGTGAAGAGCAGACCCTGCTCCTCCGCGACGGCGGTCGCCGCAGCCGTGTCCTGACCGACCTTCTCGGGCTGCTGCTCGTTCACGGGGTCCTCCACTGGGCGCGGCGTTGCACTGCTGTCGTTTCGACTCTTCAAGGTACGGCCGCGGCATCAGGCCGGTCAAAGACGTCGCTGGGCGTGTCGCGAAAACCCTCAAGTTAAGGCTGAGGTTGAGGACCTGCACCCGGTCCGCAGCAGGTCGGGCTCACCCTTGACCGGACTCGAAGTCCTCGGGCGAGACGTGGTCGAGGAACTCCCGGAAGGCCTCGACCTCGTCCTCCTCCTCGGCCGGCGCGGAGAGCCCGGCCTCGGCCAGGACCGCGTCGTCGCAGTAGATCGTCGTCCCGGTGCGCAGCGCCAGGGCGATCGAGTCGGAGGGCCGGGCACTGACCTCGGCGCCGGAGGCGAAGACGAGCGTGGCGAAGAAGACGCCGTCACGCACGTCGGTGATCCGGACCTCGCTGAGCTCGTTGCCGGTGGCGGAGAGGATGTCCTTCATCAGGTCGTGGGTCAGCGGCCGCGGCGGCGTGACGCCCTGCTGGGCGAAGGCGATCGCGGTCGCCTCGACGGCGCCGATCCAGATCGGCAGGTAGCGATCGCCGGCCACCTCGCGCAGCAGCACGATCGGCTGGTTGGACGGCATCTCCACCCGCACACCCATGACGTCGACCTCGCGCATGCGTCCAGCCTACTGCTCGGGCCGAACGCCGGGGACGACCGGCTCAGAGCTGGCGCAGACCGGCCTTGACCAGCGTGGCGTGCAGGCGGACCGAGAGCGCGGCGATCTCGCTGACCGCCTCCTCGGCGCGCGCGGCGGCGCCGGCGTCGCGACCACGGCGCGGAGCGACGACCTGCTGGATGAGGCCGATCTCGCGGTCCGCGGCGGTGCGGAAGGCGCGCAGGTGGCGCGGCTCGATGCCGAAGTCGGCGAGCTCGCGGGCGGTCTCGGCGATGACCAGGGCGTCGGTGTCGTAGTGCCCCGTCGCGGACGGGGCGATCAGGGCGTAGGCCTCGAGCTGCCCGAGGAGGTCCTCGTCGATCTCGGCCACCTTGATCAGCTCCTTGCGCGAGAGCCGCAACCGGTCGGTACGACGGAACGACTCGGGGGCGGGCAGGCCGTCGGAGCCCAGGGCGACCTTGGGCACCGTCGGTACGACGGGCTCGGGGGCGGGCGGCTCGAGCCCGCGGTCGAGGGCGTCGAGGTGCTCGCCGATCACCTTGAGCGGCAGGTAGTGGTCGCGCTGCATCCGCAGGATGTAGCGCAGCCGGGCGATGTCGGCCTCGGAGAACTTCCGGTAGCCGGCGGGCGTGCGCTCCGGCTTGACCAGGCCCTCGGACTCGAGGAACCGGATCTTGGGGATGCTGATGTCCTCGAAGTCGGCACGCAGCCGATCGAGGACCTGCCCGATGTTGAGCAGCGGTTCGCGCTCGCCCCGAGCGACCGCAGCGGGCATGCTCAGACGCTCTCGTGCCCGGCGAAGAAGACCAGGCGGTACTTGCCGACCTGCACCTCGTCGCTGTCCTTGAGGGTGGTCTTCTCGATCCGGTCGCGGTTGACGTAGGTGCCGTTGAGGCTGCCCGCGTCCTCGACCGTGAAGCCCTCGCCCTCGCGGCGGAAGACCGCGTGGCGCCGGGAGACGGTGACGTCGTCGAGGAAGATGCCGCTCTCGGGGTGCCGGCCGGCGGTGACCTCGTCGGCGTCGAGCAGGAAGCGGCTGCCCGCACCCGGACCCTTCTGCACGACCAGGAGCGCGTGCCCGGTCGGCAGGGCGTCGACGGCGGCCGCGTCGACCGCGCTCAGCGCGCGGTCGGAGGTCTCGACCTTGTCGCCGCCGCCGAACTGGATCGTCGCGGTGGCATCGGTGACCGGGGGCGCCGCCGGCTCGGGGGCGACCAGGCGCGTGCCGCACTGGGAGCAGAAACGCGCGTCATCGGGGTTCTGCCGACCACAGGCGGTGCAGAACGGCATCAGTGGACTCCTCGTCTGGACGGATCGAATCGGCGACCGTGCGGGGGCCGGCCGGCTCACTCACGAACCTACCGGATCAGGTGTCGAGCTGGGCCTCATATCCCGCCGCGTCGAGCAGACCGTCGAGGTCCGCGACGTCGGCCGGGACGATCTCGAACAGCCAGCCCGCGCCGTAGGGGTCGGTGTTGACCAGCTCGGGCGTGGCGTCGAGCGCCTCGTTGACCGCGACCACCTCGCCGGTGACCGGGGCGTAGACGTCGCTGACCGACTTGGTCGACTCGAGCTCGCCGCACGAGGCGCCCGCGGTCACCGCGGCACCGGTCTCGGGCAGGGAGACGTAGACGATGTCGCCGAGCGCGTCCTGGGCGAAGTCGGTGATGCCGACCCGTACCGAGCCGGCGGCCTCGCCGGGCTGGCGGATCCACTCGTGCTCGGCGGTGTACTTGAGGTCCCCGGGGTTCGTCATGGCCGGAAGGTTACTGCCCTTCGTCCGGTACGGCGTAGCGCGGCTCGTCGCGGCGTGCCACGACCTCGATGTCGACGGTGCGCAGCTCGCGCACCTGGACCCGGGCGCCGTCGTCCTCGAGCTGCTTCTTGGGCCCGAGCGCGAAGTCGATGGCGCCGCTGAGGACGCCGGGCTCGCCGATCACGTCGATGACGTACGGCGCCTCGATCCGCTCGCCGTCGACGAGGAACCCGCCGTCGGTCTCGGTGAACGAGGTCTGCGCGATGACCCGGACCTTGCCGTTGATCGCGATCGCCTCGGCCCGCACCGTGCGCAGCTCCTCGATGGTGTCGAGCAGCGAGGCGAGCTCGACGCGGCCGTCGTCCTCGGTGATGGTGAGCCGGATGCCCGGCCCGGTGACCGGCACCAGGCCGGCCAGGATGTTGAGCTGGTCGACCTCGGCATCGGCCTGCTCCAGCGCGGTCTGGCGCTTGGTGGAGTCGTCGCGCAGGCCCTCGGCGACACCTTCGAGGCGGGTGATCTCGCCCTCGGTGCGCTGGCGGGTGCCGTTGAGCCCGTCGAGGAGGTCGATGAGGTCCTGCTGGCGCAGGCCCGAGTAGGTGTCGTCGGTCCCGGTGAGCCGGACCTGGGTGACCGCGGCGAAGCCGAGCGCGGCCAGCAGCACGCCGGCCACGACCTGCTTGGGCGAGGGACGGAACAGGGCCCGGCGCAGGCGCTCGGAGGCGGTGGACGGCTCCGGGGACGGCTCCGGGGACGCGGCCGGCGCGGCGTCGGCCGGCGCCTGGTCCTCCGGCGGCGCCGGCTGCTCGGGCTGGTCGGGCTGGTCGGTCGGCTCGGTCATGGCGTTGGGCTCACGCGTGGAAGAGGTGGCGGCGGATGGCGGCCACGTTGGTGAAGATCCGGATCCCGAGCACGACGATGACGCCGGTCGAGAGCTGACCGCCGACGCCGAGCCGGTCGCCGAGGTAGACGATGCCCGCGGCGATGATGACGTTGCTGACGAACGAGACGACGAAGACCTTGTCGTCGAAGATGCCGTCGAGGTAGGCGCGCAGGGCGCCGAACACCGCGTCGAGCGCGGCCACGACCGCGATCGGGAGGTAGAGCTCGAGTCCGGCGGGGACATCGGGCTGGAACACCAGACCGAGGACGACGCCGACGACGAGTCCGAGCACCGCGATCACGGCGCGTCACCTCCCTTGTGCTTCGGGTTGGGCTGGGCGTACTTCGCCGACCGTAGTCGCTGGAAGCCGCTGGGCGCGGATCCGAGGCGCAGGTCGTCGACCCGGTCGATGTCGTGGCTGAAACCGTACTGGTCGGCCAGGACGACGAACCGCGACCACCCCCGGGTCTCGACCAGGTCGGCGCTGAGCGAGCGCGGGTCGCCGATGGCGACCACCGTGTAGGGCGGCGCGATGCCCACGCTGTTGACCTCGATCGGCTCGCCGGAGTTGCGGATCGCGCTGACCGCCGAGAGCCGCTGGCCGTTGATCGAGACCGCCTCGGCGCCGGCCTCCCACAGGCCGTTGACGAGCAGCGCGAGGTCGGAGTCGCGGATGACTTCGTTGGGCCCGGCGTAGTCGGGGTTGTCGACCACGACGCGCACCCCGGGGCCCCGGACGGGCGCGAAGCCGGTGAGCGCTCCGGTGTCGGCGACCCGGGCCCGGGCGTCGGCGAAGCGCCGGTTGAGCGAGCTCAGCGCGTCCTCGGCGACGGCGTTGTCGCGGCGCAGGTCGGCGATCCGGTCCTGCTGGGCGCGCAGCAGGTCGCGGCGCGCCTCGGCCCGGCTGATCAGGCTGGCCCGGCTGGCGTCGTCGACGTCGGCGTTCTGGGAGGTCTGCACGGCGGCCACGGTGACGAGCATCGCGAAGACGCCGATCACCGCGATCACGCCGCCGCGGTAGCGCCGGCCGCGCGCCGGGTCCACGTCCGCACCTCGCCGCGAGGCCGCGACCTGGTAGTCGCGGTCGAGCGCCTCCTGCGTGATGAGCGTCAGCAGCGGCGTCCGGGCCCGGTCGAGCTGGGTCGGCGGCTGCTCAGTCACGGCGGCGCCGCTCGGTCGTGGCGAGCAGCTTGCGGACCTGCCAGGCGTAGAGGACGCCGGCCCACCAGTAGAGCCCGACGCCCCACAGCGCGAACGCCCAGCCGAACACCTGGGCCAGCGTCGCGACGGTGCCGTCCCCGTCGCCGAGGAGCAGCAGGGGGAAGGCGTAGAGCAGGTTGAACGTCGCGGCCTTGCCGAGGAAGTGGACCGGCAGCGCGCTGTAGCCGCGGGTGCGCAGCAGCGGCACCAGGCCCCACAGGAGCAGGTCGCGCAGCGGCAGCGAGAGCGCCAGCCACCACGGGATGATGTCGCGCATCGCCAGGCCGACCACGACCGCGAGGATGTAGAGGCGGTCGGCGATCGGGTCGAGCAGCCGGCCGAGCTCGGACTGCTGGTCGAGCTTGCGCGCGAGCCAGCCGTCGAGGAAGTCGGTGACGCCCGAGAGCATCAGCACGACCAGCGCCAGGACGTCGGCCTCGGGCCCGAGCACCAGGTACAGGAAGAGCGGGACGCCGAGCAGCCGCAGCAGGCTGATCGCGTTGGGCACGGTCAGCACGCGACCGCGGCCGGTCCCCTCGGGACGGTCGGCACGCGTCCTCGATCCAGCCACGGACGACACCCTAGGGGATGCCCTACGCGATCGGCGTCTCGTCGGAGTGCGCCGCGTCGCGGATCTCGCCGACGAGCTCCTCGATGACGTCCTCGAGCGCGGCCACGCCCTGCGTCGTACCGCTGGTGTCGACGACGCGCGCCATGTGCGAGCCCCGGCGCTGGAGCACCTCGAGCGCGTCGTGGAGCAGCATCTCGGGGGTGACCGTCGCGAACGGGCGGATCCAGCGATCGGCGACGGGCCGCTCGCGGCGCTCCTCGTCGGGCTCGAGCACGTCCTTGATGTGCAGGTAGCCGACCAGGTCGCCCTGCTCCCCCACCACGGGGAAGCGGCTGAAGCCGGTGCTCGCGCAGAGCGCCTCGACGTCGGCGCCCGTGGAGCCGCGCACGACGGTCGCCAGCGACTCGGGCCGCATCATCACCTCGGCCACGGTCTTCTCGGTGAAGCCCAGGGCGCCGGAGAGCCGGTCGTACTCGTCCTCGGCCAGGAGCCCCTCGCCGTGGGACTCCTCGACGAGCGCGGCCACCTCCTCACGGGTGAAGGTGCTGCCGATCTCGTCCTTGGGCTCGATCCGCAGCAGCCGCAGGATGCCGTTGGCGATGGCGTTGATCGACGCGATGATCGGGCGCAGCACCGTGACGATGCCGAGCATCGGCGGGCCGAGGATCAGCGCGGCGCGGTCGGGTCCGGCGATGGCGATGTTCTTGGGCACCATCTCGCCGAGGACGACGTGCAGGAACACCACGATCGTCATCGCGATCACGAAGGCGACCGGGTGCAGCCACGCCTCGGGGACGTGGAGCTCGTGGAAGACCGGCTCGATGAGGTGGGCGAGCGCGGGCTCGCCGACGGCACCGAGGCCGAGCGAGCAGATGGTGATGCCGAGCTGGGCGCCCGCCATCATCTCCGAGACGCGCTCCATCGCGGTCAGCGTGATCCGGGCCATCCGCGACCCGGCCTGGGCCTGCGGCTCGATCTGGCTGCGGCGGGCGGAGATCAGCGCGAACTCCGCGCCGACGAAGAAGGCGTTGGCTGCCAGCAGGAACACGGCGAGCAGGACGCCGGCGAAGTCACCCATCGGACGGGTTCACCTCCTCGACGCGCAGCGAGAGCCGGTCGATGCGCAGCCCGTCCATGTGGTCGACGGTGAGCACCGCCTGGCGCAGCGGCTCGTCGTCGTCCTCGGCGCTCGCCGGCACCGCCAGCGGTACGACGGCCGTGTCGCCGTTGGCGGGGATCCGGCCGAGCACCTTGAGCACGAGGCCGGCGACGGTGTCGTAGTCCTCGTTCTCCGGCAGCTCGACGCCGGTCAGGTCCTCGACCTCGTCGGGGCGCAACAGTCCGGACAGCGACCAGGTGCCGTCGCGGCGCAGCCGGCCGCGGCTGCCGAGGCGGTCGTGCTCGTCGGCGATGTCGCCGACGATCTCCTCGATCACGTCCTCGAGGGTGACGATGCCGGCGTGGTCGCCGTACTCGTCGAGGACGACGGCCATCTGGAAGCTCTCGGCGCGCAGCAGCGCGAGCAGCGGGTCGAGCCGCAGCGAGTCGGGCACCACGATCGGCTTGGCCATCAGGTGCTTGACCTTGGTCGTGGCGCGCTCGTGGAGCGGCAGCGCCACGGCGTTCTTGACGTGCACGGTGCCGACGACCGCGTCGGACTCGTCGAGCACCGGGAACCGGGAGTTGCCGGACTCGCGGGCCAGCGCGATCACCGCACTGGCGCGGTCGTTGGTCTCGAGGCTGCGGGTGCGCACGCGCGGGGTCATGATCTCGCCGGCGGTGCGCGTCCCGAACTCCACCGAGCGCTCCATCAGCTCGGCGGTGTCGGCGTCGAGGGTGCCCTCGTCGGCGGAGTGCTGGATCAGCGAGGCCAGCTCGGTCGAGCTGCGCGCGGAGCGCAGCTCCTCCTGGGGCTCGACGCCGAGGCGGCGCACGATCGCGTTGGCGCTGCCGTTGAGCACCTTGATCGGCCCGCGGCACACCGCGGTGAAGGCCCGCATGGGGCGCTGGGTCAGACGCGCGGTCGTCAGCGGGAGCGCGATCGCGACGTTCTTGGGCACCAGCTCGCCGATGAGCATCGTCAGCAGCGTGCTCAGCGTCAGGCCGAGCGCGACGCCGATCGGGCGGACGGCACTGTCGGAGACGCCGGCGTCGAGCAGGGGCCCGCGCAACAGCTCGGCGATCGCCGGTTCGGCCAGGAAGCCGATCGCGAGGTTGGTGATCGTGATGCCGACCTGGGCTCCGGAGAGCTGGGTCGACAGCGTGCGCAGCGCCTTCTGGAGGCCGATCGCCGCGGGGTCGCCGTCGGCCGCGGCGCGGTCGACCTGACCACGGTCGACGGTGACGAAGGCGAACTCGGCGGCGACGAACAGTCCGCAGGCGAGGATCAAGAGGATGGCGAGTCCCAGCAACAGCCAGGCGGTCATCGGTGTCCTTCAACAGGGCGGGTCAGGAGTGCACCACCTTACCGGCCGGGCGGTGCTCACCCGCTGACGGCGGGGGCGTCCTCGCGCACCCGGACCCAGCCGGCCCCCGGCTCGAGGCGCCGGATCAGCTTGGCCGGCACTCCCCCGACGACGCTGTGGTCCGGTACGTCGCCGCGCACCACGGAGCCCGCCGCGACGACGACGTTCCGGCCGATCGTCGTACCGGGCAGGATCATGGCGCCGTGCCCGATCCACGTGCCGGCACCGATGGAGACGGGCTGGTGCGCGCCGAACTGGCGGCCCACCGGGACCTCGGGGTCCTGGTAGCCGTGGCTGGCGTCGGAGACGAAGACGTCCTGCCCGAACCACACGTCGTCGCCGATCTCGATCGACTCGTGCGCGGTGATGCAGATGCGCGCCCCGAGGACGCAGCGCTCGCCGACCACCAGGCCGCGCTCGGGGAGCACCTCCTGGGTCGGCCCGTAGCCGACCGACAGCGTCGCGTACTTGCCGATCAGGGTGTCCCGCCCGATGTGGATCGCGCTCGCGTTGACCACGTCGGAGAGCGGGAAGGCCAGGCACGCGCCGGGCCCGAAGGTCCCGAACCGGTCGGCCAGGTCGGTGCCCGGCGAGACGTCGCCCACGTGCTCGGCCCAGCGCCAGGCAGCATGGATGGAGCGGTTGAGCAGGCGGTGGAGCGGACGCCGGAGATCGGGCACCGGTGGAGGTTACCGAAATGCAACCTTGGCGGGGGTTCTCCGGTTCGTTCGCACCCCGTTCGGGGCCGTAAAATCCGGGAGTGCAGAAGCCCCACGTCATCGCCTACTTCGCCGACGACCCGACCCGGGTCTACCAGCTCCTCCAGTGGCTGCCCGTGCTCGAACGGCTCGATGACACCCATCCCGTCGCGCTCCTGGTGCGCGACGCCGACACCCGGGCGCTCCTCGAGGAGCGCACCTCGCTGCCGCTGCACCTCGCCCCGGGCTTCGCCGACCTCGCCGCGACCTACGACGAGCTCGACGCCAAGGTCGTCCTCTACTGCAACAACTCGATGCTCAACTTCAACTCGCTGCTCGACGGCCGGATGCTGCACGTGCACATCAACCACGGCGAGAGCGACAAGCAGAGCATGGTGTCCAACAACGCCAAGGCCTACGACCGCGTCTTCGTCGCCGGCGAGGCCGCCGTGCTGCGCCACCGCGCGGCCCTGATGGAGCTCGACGAGTCGCGCCTGGTCCGCATCGGCCGCCCCCAGCTCGACCTGCGCCCGGCTCCGCTGGTGCCGCCGAGCGAGCGTCGTACGGTGCTCTACGCGCCGACCTGGGAGGGCGACGCGGACTACAACGACTACACCTCGGTCGACGTCTTCGGCGTCGAGATCGCCCGCTCGGTCCTCGCGGTGCCCGACGTACGGCTGGTCTACAAGCCGCACCCCAAGGTGACCACGAGCCAGACCCCCGCCATCCGCGAGGCCCACCAGGCCATCCTCGAGCTCGTCGAGCGCGCCGCCGAGGCCGAGCCCGAGGCCGGCCACGCCGCGATCTGGCAGGGCGACATCCTCGCCGTCTTCCCCGGCTGCGACGCGATGATCACCGACGTCTCCTCGGTCGGCCTCGACTGGCTCTACCTCCAGACCGACAAGCCGATCCTCATCACCGACCGCCACCACGACGCCGAGCGCCTGCGCCAGGAGGTCCCCGTCAGCCGCTGCGCCGACGTCATCGACACCGCCGACCTCCCCGGCCTCACCGCCCTGCTCACCGACCGCCTCGCCCACGACGAGCACCGCATCGCGCGGGCGGCCATGCGGCACCACTACTTCGACGACAACGGGGTGGGCGACAGCACCGTCCGCTTCGTCGAGGCGGTCACGGCGCTGGTCGAAAAGCGCGACCGGCTCCGGGGCGCGAGCCCCGAAGCCGGTCTGGAGGAGTCGGCCTGACGGGTCAGGCGGCTCCGGCTGGCTGTGCTGAGACGGTCAGCGAAGCTGGGTGCTGATGACCCAGTTGGAGTAGCTGGTGATGTAGCCGGCACCCGGCTTGACGACCGCCCGGAAGGTCGTCTTGGTGCGCTTGAACGGCAGCTTGACGGACCAGGCGCCCTTGGCGTTGGTCTTGACCGTGCGGAACTTCGTCCACTTGCAGGTCGCGGCCTTCGGGGTGGCGCAGGTCGTCTTCTGGATCATGACCGGCTTGCGGCCGTAGGAGGTGACCTTGCCGCTGAAGACCTTGGTGCGCTTCTTGTACTTGTCGTGCAGGTTGCGCGCGACGCCGACCGACACGGGCGCCGAGGTGGCCGGCGTCCAGACGACGGTCTCGCTCGGGTAGGTGTAGGTGCCGCCGGAGTAGACGACGCGGTACTTCGTGGTCTTGGCCGGGCGGACCGTCCAGGTCAGCTTGTTGGTCGACGTGGTGATCGTCTGGGTGCTCACGGCGGCCCAGGTCGACGAGCCGTAGGCGAGCTGCTCGAGGCGGGCGGTGCCGGCCGAGACGAGGTAGTCCTCGTTGTCGGGAGCGGTGAAGTAGACCTGAGCCTCGACGGTGGCGGTGCCGCCCTCGCGGACCGCGACGGTCGCCCGGACGTCGACGGCACCGTTGTAGGTGTCGGCGCTCGCGGGCGCCGACGACACGGTGACGAGCGAGAGCGAGCTCGCCACGAGCGCGACGACCATCAGGACGACGCGGCGCAGTGCTTTCATGTTCATGTTCATGGGAGTCCCCGGAATTGAGTTGTGGTGAACCTTCGCGGCGTTTGCCGCCAGCGGAGGCTACCCCGACCGGTCCCGGAATATGTCGGCGGGACCTGAGAGGCTTCGACCATGCCCGACACGCGTGACGTCTACGCCGCCGAGGACCTCTTCGCCGGCTGGCTCGACGACGCGAGCCGGACGCCGGGCGAGCCGGTCCGGGTCCGGGTAGGGGCGAGCGTGCAGGCGTTCGAGCCCGAGGTCGAGGTGCGGTTCTCCGACCCCACCGCCGTCCAGGCGTACGTCGACCGGGTGCTCGCCCACCTGACCGCCACCGCCAGCCGGTACGACGACGGCGCGGGCCTCGACCGCGCGAGCGTCCCGGTCGTGGTCCGGGCCCGGCGCGGGCGCTCGCGCGCCCACTACGAGTACGACGAGCTCCCGCTGCGCGGGGTGATGGCGATCCCGCCGCGCGAGGTCGGCGGCGCGTGGTCGCTGCGGGCGGCGGTGGTGCTGCACGAGCTGGCCCACCACCTCAACCCGGCCGAGGGGCACGGGCGGGAGTTCCGCACGACGTACCTGCGGCTGCTCGAGGACATCGGGCAGCCGGTCCAGGCCGACCTGCTCCACACCGCCTACCGGCTGACCGGGCTCGACACGGGGGTCGACGGCGAGGACCGCACGCTGCTGCGCATCGGGCGGCTGCTGCGTCAGGCCGAGCGGACGAGCAACACGGCCGAGCGCGACGCCTTCTTCGCCAAGGCGCAGGCGCTGGCGACCCGGCACCAGATCGCGCTGGCGGTGGCGCGGGCAACGGCGGGCGCCGAGGAGCAGCGCGAGGACCCGGCCTACGAGACGGTCCTCATCGGTGAGTCCGGCAAGCGCTCGCTGGCGCGCTACGTGCGGCTGGTGCTCGAGATCGCGCGGGCCAACGACGTGCGGGTGGCGATCTACACGAGCAACACCCGGGTGACGCTCTACGGCTTCCCCTCCGACCTCGCGGTGGTCAAGGCGCTCTACGCCTCGCTGGTCACCCAGATGGTCGCCGACGGCGACGCCCACCTGCGCTCGGGCGCCCACAAGGCCGACCAGCGCCAGGTGTGGGACGCGCGGCGGCGGCGCTGGGAGGTACGGCCGGTGCACGGGTCGACGGCGCGGGCGGCGTTCTACGAGGCGTGGGCCGACCACGTCGGCGAGCGGCTGGCGGCCGCCCGGGCCCAGGAGCGGGCCGCCGCGGTCGCGGCCGACGCCCCGGTCGCCGAGGGGCCGACCTCGACCGAGCTCGCGCTGCGGGCCAAGGAGGTCGAGGTGGTCGACTACTTCGGCCGGATGCAGCGCGAGCACGACATCCGCGGCACCTGGAAGGGCACCGCCTCGGCGGCCCAGGCCGCGCCGGGCTCGCGGGACGCCGGGACGCGCGCCGCCGCTCGGGCCCGGCTGGGCACCGAGCGGGCCATCGATCAGCCGCGGTAGCCGGCCGCCACCGCGGTCGACGGCACGCTCTAGCCCGGCAGTCCCAGTCCCGGGACGACGTACGACGCCACGAGCTCGCGCTCGGCCGCGCCGTCGCGGCCCGGCATCGCCACCAGCGCCAGCACCGAGCGCACGATCCACTCGCCGTCGGCGGTGCCCGTCCGGGCGGCACCGGTGAGCGTGCGCGCCAGCGCGGTGATGCCCTCGGGGCCGCCGAGGACGTCGTCGAGGCTCGCCCGGTCGCGCAGCCAGGCGGCGACGACGGCGTCCGCCCGGATCGCCTCGGCCGCGGTCACGATCGCCTCGGTCGCCCGGGCCGCGCCGGTGAGACCCGCCGTCGCCGCCTCGACCCGCGCGACCACGCTCGCGGCGCCGGCGGTCAGCAGCGCGTCGACGAGAGCCGCCCGGTTGCCCACCAGGCGGTAGAAGGTCGCCCGCGAGCAGCCGGCCCGCCGGGCGACGGCGTCCGCCGTGGTCCGCTCGACGCCGCGCTCCAGGAACAGCTCGCGCGCCGCCCGGTGCACCCGGCGGACGGCGGCGTCCCGGCGTCGCCCGTCGATCAGCCAGTCCTCCTGCGTCATGCGGCGAAGCATCTCGTGACGAGACACGCTCGCGCCACCTCCAAGCGGCGGATGAGACACCGGCACCGGAGTCCGGGTCGGGCCTGTCCGCTCCCGTTGACGGCGCCGGGACCCGGCCCGACGCTGGAGCCATGTTCGACGTCTTCGACCCGGCGCTCATCGACGACCCGTACCCGGCGCTCGACCGGCTGCGGGCCGCGGCGCCGGTGCACCGGGTCGGCGCGACCGGCTTCCACCTGGTCTCGTCGTGGGACCTGGTCCAGGAGGTGCTCGGCGCGCCCGAGACCTACTCCTCGCACCTGCGCTCGGTGCTCCTGCGCCGGGCCGACGGGTCGGCCGGGGCGCTGCCGATGGACGGCGGCGGCACCGTCGAGCAGGTCCTGGCCACCGCCGACGATCCCGCGCACCGGCTGCACCGCTCCGCCGTGCTGGCCACGCTCGGCCGCCGGATCCGGGCGCTGGAGACCTCCGTCGAGGAGCAGGTCGACGGGCTGTGGTCGGCGCACTGCGCGGGCGGCACCGTCGACTGGGCGCGCGACGTCGCGGACCGGCTGCCGCTCGCGCTGGTCGCCGAGCTGATCGGGCTGGCGCCCGCGGACGTGCCCGCGCTGCTGCGCTGGGCCTACGACAGCACCGAGATGCTCGGCGGCTGGGTCGACGGCGAGCGGCTGGACGCCACGATCAACGCCTCGCTCGAGCTGCACGCCTACCTCGCCGCCCGCTTCGACGAGGCGCTCGACCGGCCCGGCGACGACCTCATGGGCGAGCTCGCCGTCGCCTGCCAGGTCGGCGACCTCGAGCCCGGTACGGCGGTCCTGGTCCTGCTGCAGCTCGTCGGCGCCGGCGGCGAGTCGACCGCGGGCCTGCTCGCCACGGCCGCCCGGCGGCTGGCGACGGACTCCTGCCTGCAGCGCCTGCTGCGCGCCCAGCCCGACCTGATCGACCCGTTCCTCGACGAGTGCCTGCGCCTGGAGTCGCCCTTCCGCGGGCACTACCGGCACGTCCTCGCCGACACCACGCTGGGCGGCGTCGACCTCCCGGCCGGGAGCAGCCTGCTGCTCCTTTGGGGTGCGGCCAACCGCGACCCGGCTCGCTTCGAGGAGCCCGGCGCCCTCGACCTGGGCCGCGCCGGCGTCCGCCGGCACCTCGCCTTCGGGCGCGGGACGCACTTCTGCGTGGGCTCCGCGCTCGCCCGGCTCGAGGCGACCGTGGCGATCCACGCGCTGCTCACCCGGACCACGTCGTTCACCCTCGACGGTCCCGAGGAGGAGGCCGCGGCCTGGGTGCCGAGCATCTTCGTGCGCCGGCACGCACGACTGCGGCTCCGGCTGCGGCTGGTTTGACCCGCGGCGGGGCGGGCACGCTGCCGCGGTGTCCTCTCCTCGTCGTGCCCTGACCGTGCTCGCCACGAGCCTCGCCCTGCTCGCGACGCCGTCCCTGGCCGCCCCCGCCGAGGCCGCCGCCGCCGACGTCAAGGTCACGGCGACGCGCAGCGCGACGGTCAGCGTCACCCGGAGCGCGACCGTCACCGCGACCCGCAGCGCACGGGCCTACCGGCAGACCGTCGTCGTGAAGGTGCGCAAGCGCCACCACGGCCACTGGCACCGGGCCAAGGGCCGCGGCTACGTCTACCTGAGCGCCACCCGGTCGAGCACGGCGACCGCGACCTCGACCGGCCGGGCCACCCAGACCGCCGAGCGCAGCTGCACCCGCGCCACCCGGGCCAAGGCCCGCGCCTGCGCGGAGCGCAAGGCCCAGGCCGCCGCCGACGCGCTCGCCACGCAGATCGCGGGCGAGGTCGCCGTCGAGCAGGCCACTCCCGTCGCCGCCCAGACCGCCGCGGACCAGGCCCAGGCCGCCGCGACCGCGGCGGCACTCACCGACCCGGTCCCGCAGAGCCTCATCGACGTCGCGACGGCCCAGGCCACCCAGCAGGCCCGGCACAAGGTGCGGGCCAAGGTCCGCCGGCACCGCCGCTGAGCGGCTGGGGAGCACGCCCTAGGCGCGCACCCGCCGGTTCGCCCGCCCGGTCGCCCGGGCGACGAGCTCGTCGCCGTGGGTCACCCGGATCACGAAGATGTCCTCCTTGGCCAGCCGCTCGGCGACCTCGGCGCTCGCCACGAGCGCGTCCCCGGGCCGCGCCGGGCGGACGTAGTCGATCTGCACCGCGCTGACCACGCCGGAGTGCTCGGCGTCGTTGGCCGCCGCGGCCAGGGCGATGCCGGCCAGCGAGAACAGGAACGAGCCGTGCGCGGTCCCGTGCGGGTTGAGGTGGTCGCCGGTGACGACGACGCGGGCCTCGGCACGCCCGCCGCCGTGACCGGTGACGTCGACGCCGAGCGTGGCGGCGTACGCATCGCGGGGGGCGCTCATCGGGGGCCGTCCACGAAGATGTCGTACTCCAGCTCGCCGGTGCCGCCGTACCCCGAGAAGTCGGTGACGCCCGCCTCGCGGAGCACCTCGACGTCGAGCACGGCGTGGCCGGTGAACTCGCGCGAGGGGCGGGTCAGGATCTCGATCGCGGCGTCGGCGACGATCGCGGGCGTGCGGGCCTTGGCGATCGCGTCGTCACCGCCGAGCAGGTTCTGCACCGCCGCGGTCGCGATGAGGGTCTCGGGCCACAGGCAGTTGGCGGCGATCCCGGCCTCGGCGTACTCGGCCGCCCAGCCGAGGGTCAGCAGCGACATGCCGTACTTGGCGAGCGTGTAGGCGGGGTGCTTGCCGAGCCACTCCGGGGACAGGTTGAGCGGCGGGCTCAGCGAGAGGACGTGCGGGTTGGTGCCGGCGCGCAGGTGCGGCAGGCAGGCCCGGGTGAGCAGGTAGGTGCCGCGCAGCTGGATCTGGGTCATCAGGTCGAACCTCTTGACCGGCAGCGCCTCGGTGCCGTCGAGCGCGATGGCCGAGGCGTTGTTGAGGCAGATGTCGATCCCGCCGAAGCGCTCCACCGCGCGGGCCACGGCGTTCTCGACCGAGGCCTCGTCGCGTACGTCGCCGACCACGGCCAGCGCCTGGCCGCCGGCCGCCTCGATCTCGGCCGCCGCCGTGTGCACGGTGCCGGGCAGCCGCGGGTCCGGCACGTCGGTCTTGGCCAGGAGGACGACGTTCGCCCCCTCGCGCGCCGCCGCCAGCCCGATCGCCAGCCCGATCCCCCGGCTGCCGCCGGACATCATCAGGGTCCGCCCCGCAAGTCGCTTCTCGCTCATGGCGGCACCGTTACACACCCTCGACAACCGCGCCAAGAGTGTTAGACATAGATCACAACAGATCCCGCACAGCCGTCGACGGCTTGTAATATCGGCCGGGCCATGGCTGCCTCCGACCTCAAGCCCGTCTCCACCCGCTCCGCGCTGCTCACCCTGCTGCTCGGCGCCGAGGTGCCCCGGCTCTCCACCCGCGAGCTGGTCGCGGCCGCCTCGGTCGTGGGCTTCGCGGAGCCGACCGTGCGGGTCGCGCTGTCGCGGATGAGCGCCGCCGGGGACGTCGTCCGCGACGACGACGGGGGCTACCGGCTCTCCGACCGGCTCGTCGCCCGGCAGCGCCGCCAGGAGCAGGCCGCGCACCCCTCGCTCCGTCCCTGGGACGGCGCCTGGGAGCTGGTCGCCGTCACCACCGCCGGGCGCACCGCGAGCGAGCGCGCCGACCTGCGCACGACGCTGGCCGAGCTGCGCCTCGCCGAGCTCCGCGAGGGCCTGTGGACCCGGCCCGCCAACCTCGACCTCGCCTGGCCCGACGCCGTCGAGGAGGTGTGCGACCGCTTCACCGGCGCCCCCGTCGCCGACCCGGCTGCGCTGGCCGCCCGGCTCTGGGACCTCGACGCCTGGGCCCGCACCGCCCGCGCGCTCCTCGACGCCACCGCGACCGACGACCCGGTGCTCCGGTTCACCGCGTGCGCCACCTCGGGACGGCACCTGCTCACCGACCCCGTGCTGCCCGCCGAAATGCTGCCCGCCGACTGGCCGGGCGACGCGCTGCGGGCCTCCCACGTCGCCTACAAGCAGTGGGTGGTCGACATGCGCCGCACAATGGTGGGGTGACCACGCCCGAGGCTCCCGCGCAGCCGAACGAGAGCCTGCTCACCGTCCTCGTCGCCCTGACCGCCAACGCCCTCATCGCGATCGCCAAGACCGTCGCCGCAGTGGTCACCGGGTCCGCGTCGATGGTCGCCGAGGCGGCGCACTCGTGGGCCGATGCCGGCAACGAGGTGTTCCTGCTGGTCGGCGAGCGGCAGAGCGCCCGGCCGCCGGACGACGAGCACACGCTCGGGTACGGGCGGGCCGGCTACGTCTGGTCGATGTTCGCGGCGTTCGGGCTGTTCACGGTGGGCGCGGCCGTGTCGGTGTGGCACGGCGTCCAGTCGCTGGGCGGCGAGGCCGAGACGCCGTCGTACACGTGGGCGTACGTCGTGCTCGCGATCGCGTTCGTGCTCGAGGGCACCTCGTTCCTGCAGGCCCTGCGTCAGGCACGCGCCGCGGCGGCCCCGCGCCGGCTGCGGCCCATGCGCTACCTGCACGTCACGTCGAACCCGATGCTGCGCGCCGTGGTCGCCGAGGACTCCGCGGCACTGGTCGGCCTGGTCGTCGCGTTCACCGGCATCCTGCTCCACCAGCTGACCGGCGACGCGATCTGGGACGCGCTCGGCTCGATCGTGGTCGGCGTCCTGCTGGGCCTGGTCGCGCTGTTCCTGATCCGGCGCAACATGGACTTCCTGACCGGCGAGGCGGTCACCCCGCTGGCCCGCAATGTCGTCCTGCACGGGCTGCTGGAGCACCGCGACATCGCGCGGGTCAGCTACCTGCACATGGAGTGGGTCGGCGCGGACCGGATCTTCCTCGTCGCCGCTGTCGACGTGGTCGGCGACGCCCCCGAGTCGGACGTCGCCGCGCGCCTGGCCGCCATCGCCGACGACCTGCACGAGCGTCCCGAGATCGTGCGCGCCGTGCTCACGCTGACCCGGCCGGACGACGAGACCGACCTGCGGCCCGCCGCGCTGCCCGACTGGTACGAGGACCCGCAGGAGATCCCGTCGGCCTAGGGCATGTCTCTCAAGTCAGCGCCCGCGCAGCAGGCGCGGACTTGAGAGACATGCCCTACTAGTCGGCGGCCGGCGCCGGCTCGCTGCGGAAGCGGTTGGGCCGCCCGGCGATACCCATCGCACGCCAGATCCGGCGCGAGACCGGGTTCATCAGCCCGGTCTCCTCGGCGAGCATCCGGACGTCGCCGAACATGTCGCGCAGGAACTTGCGCGACTCCGGGCTCCCCCACCAGACCTCGCGGACGACCTCCTTGGGGATGCCCATGTCGCGCACAGCCTTGGGCCCCGGCACGACGATGGCGTCGCACAGCACCCGCATCAGGACCGGCGTCAGCACCGAGGCGAACCCGCGCTGGAGGCGGTTGAGGTGCGGCGCGCGGTGCTCGAGGTACTGGTGGGCGAAGCCGATGTGGCGCGCCTCCTCGGCGACGTGGATCTGGCTGATCCGGTGCAGCAGCGGGTGCATCTCGGCACCCGAGCGGAGCATGACCTTCTGGACGTAGTCGATCGGCTCCTCGCCGCCGAGCACACCGATGAAGAAGATGAAGGGCAGGTGCTTGGCGGCGAGCGGCAGGAAGGGGCCGAGCGTCCGGAACAGGCTGTGCGCGCCGGGGACGTCCAGGCCGGTCCGGTTGACGAACTCCTGGAACATCTGGGTGTGGTGGCACTCCTCCGTCGCCTCGTGCGTGGAGTAGCGGAACTCGGCCCGGCCGTTGGGGAGGTCGAGGCAGTACATCATCAGGCCCGCGATGAGGACCTGCTCGAACTGCAGGCCCACCTTGACCACGTTGGTCTGGCGGTAGAAGCCGACCTCGATCTGCCGCTCCCGCGGGAGCGAGCGGTACCACTGGGTACGCCCCAGCGGGTCGACGTCGGGCAGGATCCAGCGCGGGTCGGCGGGGTCGATCGCGTGCTCGGGGTCGTCCCAGGCGATGTCGGTGAAGGCGTCGAAGTGGTGCTCCACCGATGCCTCGGACAACGTCCGGAGCATCGCCTCGTACGCACCTTGGTTGACGCCCTGCTTGACCGCGACACCACTCATGGACTTGATGCTACCGCTGGTAACACCTAACGCAACCCACCCCGCCGCACCGGATCAGAAGTGGGTGCCGCCGTCGATGCGGACCTCGGTGCCGGTGATGAAGGCGCCGTCGTCGCTGGCGAGCATCGCCACGACGCCGGCCACGGTCTCCGGACCGGCGAAGCCCTGCCCCAGGGCCGGGGCGAGCTTCATGAACAGGCTCATGTCGGCGTCCTCGGGCAGGCCGGGGCCCGCGCTCTGCTTGCTCTGGCCGCTGCCGTCGGTCATCCCCGAGGAGATCGAGCCGGGCTGGACGGCGGTGAACCGGATGCCGGCCTGGGCGTACTCGGAGGCCAGCGCGTGGGTCATCGACTGGATGCCGCCCTTGCTCGCGGCGTACGCCGCCATGTAGGGGTGGGCGAACTGCGCGGAGGTCGAGCTGAAGTTGACGACCGCGGCGCCGTTGCCCTCCAGCAGGGCCGGGACGGCCTCGCGGATGACCAGGAAGGTGCCGACCAGGTTGACCCGCAGCACCTTCTCGAAGGCGTCGACGCTCATCTCGTGGGTGTGCGCGGAGCGCAGGATGCCCGCGGCGTTGACGACGGCGTCCAGCCCGCCCAGCGCCTCGACGGCCTGCGCGACACCCGCCCGGACCGAGGCCTCGTCGGCCACGTCGATCACGACGGTCGTCAGCCGGTCGGCCGCCTCGCCCGCCCGGGTGGTCGTGTCGGCGAGACCGGCCTCGCTCACGTCGGCGGCCACGACCCGGCCGCCCTCGGCCAGCATCCGCAGTACGGTCGCCTGGCCGATGCCCGAACCGCCACCGGTGACCAGGACCCGGCGTCCCTCGTATCGGTTCATCACTGCATCTCCTTCGCTGTCGTCGCGGTGGCGCTCGTCGTCATCGCTCCATCTGGCACAACGTGCCATTTCTGCACAATATGCCCATCCGGCACGAGAACGCTAGGCTCTTTCCGTGACCGAGACACCGGGGACGTCGGGCTCGCTGACCGAGCGCCGCAAGGCCGCCACCCAGCTGGAGATCGCCCGGACGGCGGCACGGCTGTTCACCGAGCGCGGCGCGGCCGGGACGACGGCCGAGGCGATCGCCGAGGCGTCCGGGATCGCGCTGCGCACCTTCTACCGCTACAGCCGGACCAAGGAGGACGCCGTCGCCCCGCTGCTCAGCGTCGGCGGCGACGCCTGGCGGGCCGGCCTGGCGGCGACCGCGCCCGGCACTCCCCTGCTCGCGGCGGTCGAGGCCGCGGTGCGGGCGTCCGTGGCCAGCGGGGACGACGATCCCGGGCTCCCCTGGGTCCGCGGCCTGCTGCGGGCCGCGGCGGACGACGCCGCGCTGGCCGCCGTCTGGTACCGGGTCAACCTCGACTCGGAGCGGCAGCTGCGCCCGGTCCTCGCCCGGCTCGCTCCGGACACCGACCCGGTCGACCTGGCCCTGTTCGCCGCCGCGGCCACCGACGCCATCCGGCTCGCCTTCGAGACCTGGGCCGAGAGCGACGAGCCGCAGGCACCGGTCGAGCTCGCCGTCCGGTGCCTGCGCGCCCTCACCGCAGGCCTGGTCTGACCTCAGAAGTGCCGGTCCAGCCACGCGAGCAGGATCGCGGTGACCCCCTCGGGGTCCTCCTGCTGGGTCCAGTGGCCGGTGTCGACCATCCGCCGCTCGAGGTCCTCGACCCGCAGCAGCAGGTCGTCGGTGCGGTCGGGGTGGCAGATCGGGTCCCGGCGCGCGGCGATCATCAGCGCCGGCACCGTCAGCCTGGGGATCACGCCGTCCGGGTAGAGCTCGTTCTGCACCCGCCAGGTCTCCTCGATGCTGCGGTACCACCCGAGCGGCCCGCCGAAGCCGGTGCGCCCGAAGACCTCGGCGTAGGCCGCGAGCTCGGCGTCGTCCAGCAGCACCTCGCCGGGCCAGGTGTCCTCGTCGTCGGCGAGCCGGTGGCTGTAGGCCATCGCGTCGGCGTCGTGGCGCCCGGTCGCCGAGAGCGTCGTCCCGGCGCCGGTGTCGCGGCGGAAGAAGAACCGGAAGGTCCGCGCCGGGTCCTTCTCCAGCAGCGCCTGGAGCTCGGGTGTCTGGAAGTGCGCGATGTAGTTGTCCGGCCCGAACGCCGCCAGGTTGGCCTCCAGGGGGTGGGCCCGGGAGTAGCCGAAGGGCGTGTTGAGCGTGACCACGCCCGCCACCCGCTCCGGGTGCAGGTGCGGCATCCACCACGACACCATGCCGCCGAAGTCGTGGCCGACGACCACCGCCCGCTCGTAGCCCGCCTCCGCGACGAGCCCGGCGACATCGGCCGTCGTCTCCCGGATGCTGTACGACGTGGGCTCGGCCGGCCCGGTCGAGCCGCCGTACCCGCGCAGGTCGGGCGCCAGCACGTGGAAGCCCGCGTCGGCCAGCGGCTGCATCTGGTGGCGCCACGAGAGCGCCAGCTCGGGGAAGCCGTGGCACAGCACGACGCAGACCTCCCGCGCCCGCCCGGTCGGTCGCGCCTCGTGGACCGCCAGCCGGACGCCGTTGGTGTCGACGTACCGGGGCTCGGGGAGCAGCGCGCTCACCGCTCCGCGCCTCGCTGCTGGAGCCCGCGCGGGACCGCGAGCGAGACGACGGCGCCGATCGCGGCGGCGGCCGCGGCGACGAGGAAGGCGGCCTGGAAGCCGGACTCCTCGTAGACCACGCCGGTCGGGCCGGCGGCGAGCACGTGGTGGGCCAGCACGGTGAAACCGATCGTGGAGATGAACGTGCCGGCCATGGTCTGCGCGACGCCGACGAAGCTCGACCCGACGGCGCGCTCGGTCTCGGGCAGGGTCAGCAGGGTCAGGTTGGGCACGGCGGCATAGATCATGCAGCCGAGGCCGAAGACCACCCAGACCAGCACCATCACCGCGGGAACGGTCGGCACGGTCGCGAGCACGAGCGCGGCGACGGCGATCGCGACCGCCCCGAGCGTGAGGTGGTTACGGAAGCCGAGCGAGCGCGCGGTGGCGCCGACGACGAAGCCGCTGGCCACGATCGCGAGCTGACCCGGCAGCAGCCAGCCGGCCATCGCGGTCGCGCTCAGCCCGAAGCCGTACGACGTCGTGTCCGGCGCCTGGAGCAGCATCGGCATGAGCGTGGCGAGGAGGGTCGTGGCGCCGTACGCGATGCCGCCGGCGATGACGGTCCAGCGCAGCGCCGGGTTGGCGAAGAGGTCGAGGCGGATGAGCGGCTCGGGCGTGCGCCGCTCCCACCACACCCACACGGCGAAGCCGACCAGGCCGATCGCGACGAAGGTCAGCGTGCGGGAGTCGAACAGTCCCCACACCTTGCCGCGGGACAGTCCGAACATGACGACGAACATGCTCGCGGTCACCAGCGCCGCACCGAGCCAGTCGATCCGCGAGCGCGAGCGGATCGGCGTCTCCGGCACGACGATCGCGGCGAGCAGCGCGCCGACGGCGCAGAACCCGAAGGCGAACCAGAAGACCGAGCGCATGCCGAGGTGGTCGATGAGGACGCCGGCGACGAGGAGCGAGCCGACGCCGACCGCGCCGACACCGGTGTTGGCGATGCTGATCGAGATCGACTGCATCCGGACCGGGAAGGTGTCGCGGATCAGCGTGTAGCCCAGCGCCATGCAGGCGAAGGCGATGCCCGACAGGAAGCGCCCGGCGACGAGGATCTCGAAGGTCGGCGCGGTCGCCGAGATCAGGGCGCCGACGGCACCGACGGCCGCGGTGACCACGAGCATCCGCTTCTTGCCGTAGCGGTCCGCGAGCTTGCCGATGATCGGCGAGGCGACCGCCCCGGACAGGGTGAACGCGGTCATCACCCAGACCACCTGGCTGCCGGGGAACTCCGCGGCGACCTGCGGCAGCGCCGGAGCGATGAGGGAGAAGCCGAGCGCGGACTGCTCGGTCAGGAGCAGCAGGACGAGGAGCACCCCGACCCAGGAGCGGGTCGAGCGGTGGCCGGGATCGGCGACGGACGCGCGTCCGGCGCCGTCGGAGGTCGAGACGGACATGAGCGGGCTCGCTTTCAGCGGAGGGTGAAGTGGGTGGGATCGGGGGCGCGGTGCTCGGTCCAGACGTCGACCAGCCGCCAGGGGCAGGCGAGGATCACCCGGCCCTGCGCGTTGCGGTAGTAGGTGTGCGCGGTGGGCGTGTGCCGCCAGACGGTGCGCTCCATGTCGGCGTCGATCCGGGCGACGTACTCGTCGTACGCGGCGCGAGTGGGCTCGAGCGCGCGGGCCCCCTCCTCGGCCAGGAGGTGCAGGCACTCGAAGAGGTAGTGCACCGTCACCTCGATGCCGAAGTTGTTGCCCGCGCCGTGGCTGGGGTTGGCGTTGGGCGCGTTCGCGACGAACAGGTTCGGGAAGCCGGGCACCGTGCCGCCGCGGTAGGCGCGCGGGTCGTTGCCGGCCCACTCGTCGACGAGGCGGACGCCGTCGCGGCCGCGGATGTCGAGCCCGGAGAGGAAGTCGAGGTGGAAGCCGGTGGCGTAGACGATGACGTCGACCTCGACCAGCTCGCCCTCGGGCGTGCGGATGCCGCGCTCGGTGATCTCGGCGGGCTCGGCGGCCACGACGTCGACGTGGTCGCGGGTGAGCGCCGAGTAGTAGCGCCCGGGGTCGCGGATGATCCGCTTGCCGAAGGGCGCGAAGTCCGGGGTCACCTTGGCCGCGAGCTCGGAGCCGGCCCCGAACGTCCGGTCGATGTAGGCCAGGCAGTCCTGGAGCAGGATGTCGTTGGCCGGTGAGATCGACTGGTGCGTGGCGGCCCACTCCTCGTCGACGAGCACGACCGGGTAGCCGTTGTCGGCCGAGCCCCAGAACGCCTTGAGCCGCAGCCAGCTCGCGTAGAACGGCACGTGCCGGCCGAGCCAGCGGTGGTGCTCGGGGACGTCGTCGCTGCCGCGCTTGCGCGGCGCCACCCAGTGCGGCTGGCGCTGGAAGAGGGTCAGGTGCGCGACGTCGTCCTGGATCGCGTCGACGATCTGGGCGGCCGTGCAGCCGGCGCCCACCACGGCGACGCGCTTGCCGGTGAGGTCGAGCGCGGGGTCCCACTCGCCGGAGTGCACGCTCAGGCCGGCGAACCGCTCGCGGCCCGGCGCGGACGGGTACCGCGGCCGGTTGAGGTAGCCGAGCGCGGTCAGCACCACGGCGGCCTCCTCGACCCGGGTGCCGTCGGCGTCGGTGACGGTGATCCGCCAGCGGGCACGGTCGTCGTCCCAGACCAGGCCCTCGACCTCGGTGCCGAAGGCGACGTGCTCGCGGAGGAGGTGCCGGTCGGCGACCTCGCGCAGGTAGTCCTGGTACTCGCCGCCCTTGGGGTAGTAGCTCGACCAGTCCGGGTTGATGTGCGAGGACAGCGAGTAGTACGACGACGGCGTGTCCACGCCGACGCCGGGATAGGTCTGGGTCAGCCAGGTGCCGCCGATCTCGTCGTTGCGCTCGTAGATCCGGTAGCGCACGCCCTCGCGCTGCGCGGTGAGCGCCGCGGCGATGCCGGCCAGCCCGCCGCCGAGGATCGCCAGGTCGACCGACTCCGGCAGCGGCCGGGTGCGCGGCACCACCGGCTGGGCCCGCCGGAAGCCGCCCTGCTCCAGCAGCATCGGGTAGTACTCCGGCGCCGGGGTGAGGCCCATCGCGATCGGCACGAGCCGGGTGAAGAAGGCGAGGTCGTCGGGCGCCGGGCCGCCGGCGGCCGCCGGCACCTGCGGTGCGGTCAGCGCGGCGACCAGCCGGTCGACGACCTCCGCGGCCGTCGCGGCGTCGGTGCGGCCCGCCATCTCGGGCGGGTCCGGGACGTGCCCGATCCGGGGGCCGAGCTCGTCGAGCACCGCCGGGTCCCGGGTCAGCTGCGCCAGGACGGCGAGGAGGACGGCCGGGTCGGCGTGCTCCAGGTGCGCGCGCAGGTCCGCGGCGGCGGGCGGCGCGGCGGCTCCCGGCGAGGCGGCGAGGTGGTCGTGGACGACGACGGACACGAGAGGACTCCTTGGGGACGCGTTCGGTGTGAGCCAGGACATTAGGTGGACTCTTCGACTACTGTCCAGACTCTCGTCTCGGTTTTCGCATCGAGAGTCTTTCGAAAGGAATCCCATGCAAGAGCTGCGCTTCGACGGCCAGGTCGCTCTCGTCACCGGTGTCTCGACCTTCGGCCTCGGCCTCGCCTACGCCCGGCGGCTCGCCGCGCGCGGGTGCCGGGTCGTGGTCAACGACCTCGGCCGGGACTGGACCGGCGGCACCCATGCCCCCGCCACCGACGAGGCCGTCGCGCTCCTCGCCGCCGAGGGCGCCACCGCCGTCGGCGTGACCGGCGACGTCGTCACCGAGGCCGAGCGGATCGTCGAGGCCGCGGTCGCCGCCTTCGGGCGGCTCGACGTGGTGGTCAACAACGCCGGCGCGGGCGGGGACTTCGACACCCAGGTCGACGTGCACCTGCGCGGCGCGCACCGGATCAGCGAGGCGGCCTGGCCGCACCTGGTCGCGAGCGGCGCCGGGCGGATCCTCAACATCTCCTCCAACGGCAGCTACGGCGCGCCCGCGATGCCCGGGTACGCCGCCGCGAAGGGCGCGATCCTCTCGCTCACCCGCACCCAGGCGATCCTCGGGCGGCCCGCCGGCCTCCGGGCCAACGCGATCCTGCCCGCGGCGTGGACCCGCTCCACGGCGGGCATCGAGCAGCCCGGCTTCGGCGCGTTCATCGAGGCGCACTTCCCGCCCGAGGCGGTGGCCGCGTTCGCGGCGTACCTGCTCCACGCGGACACCACGCTGAGCGGCGAGGCGTTCGCGGTCGGCGGCGGGCTCGTCAGCCGGGTGGTGCAGGCCGAGACCCCGGGCGCGTACGCCGACGCCCACGTCCCCGAGGCCTGGCCGGCCCTCATCGACCAGGTGCTCGCCCCCGAGGAGCCCGACCAGGTGCTGGTCGCCCGCTCGCTGTGGGCCCAGCTCGACGCCTTCGTCGGCCGGATGGGCCCGCAGGCGCGCGCCGACTGGGCGGCCGTCAAGGTCTCCCCCGACGTGACCGGCAAGGCGGGTGCGCGATGACCGCCCTCGACCCCGACGTCGCGGCCTACCTCGCCGGGCGCGGCGAGACCTGGGTGCCCATGCACGTCGCCGGCATCGAGGCCTCGCGCGCCGCCCTCGCCGCCCTGCCCCGGCGCGAGGGACCGGCGATGCACCACGTCGAGGACCGCGTCGTCGACGGGCCGCACGGCCCCCTGCGGCTGCGGGTCTACCGGCCCAGCGCGGAGCCGGACCTGCCCGCGATCGCCTACTTCCACGGCGGCGGCATGGTGATCGGCAGCATCGACGACTTCGACGTGCTGGCCCGGCTGCTGGCCGAGGCGTCCGGGGCGGTCGTGGTCAGCGTCGACTACCGGCTGGCGCCCGAGCACGTCTACCCGGTCGCCACCGAGGAGGCCTACTTCGCGGTCCAGTGGCTCGCCGGGGCCGCCGCCGAGCTCGGCGTCGACGCCGGCCGGATCGCGGTGGCCGGCGACAGCGCCGGGGCGACGCTCGCGGCCGGCGTCGCGCTGCGCACCCGCGACGAGGGCGGCACGCCCCTGGTCTTCCAGCTGCACCTCTACGCCGGGATCGACCGGGACGACACCCGTCCCTCGGTGCGCGAGCACGCCGACGGGCCGATCATCACCGCGGGCGACTTCGCCTGGGCGACCAGCCTCTACCTGGGGCCGGACCCCGAGCGCGACCACCCGTACGGCGTACCGACGCTGGCGCGCGACCTCTCCGGCCTGGCCGACGCGATCGTGGTCACCGCCTCGCACGACCCCGCGCGCGACGGCGCCGAGGAGTACGGCGAGCGGATGCGCGCCGCGGGCACTCAGGTCGCGCTGCTGCGGTACCCCGGGGTCGCCCACGGCTTCCTCATGCACGCCGACCGGCACGAGCGCGCCCGCCTCGCCCTCGCCGAGATCGGCGGGCTGGTGCGGGCCAAGCTCACGGCACGCGCAGGATCGCGCACCACACGTCGGTGAGCGTGGCCACCGCGCCGGGCCGGTCGGTCTCCCACCCGCGGACCAACCAGGTGTTCATGAACGTGGCGAGCCCACCGATGAGCACCAGGGCCCGGCGCGGCACGTCGTCCTCGTCGAAGCGCGCCCACAGCGCGGCGTTGGCGGTCAGCGCCGTGACGAACCGGCGGTGGTAGTCGACGTAGAAGTCGTCGTAGCGGACCAGCCCGGAGTTCTGCACCCGCAGCCGGACCGCGCTCGCCTCCCAGGCGTCGACCAGGTGCTCGACCCAGCCGCCGATGCTCTCCCGGGTCCACTCCTCGAGGTTGCCGAAGACGCGGTAGAGCGTCTCGGCCTCGTTCCAGAGCTCGATGACGATCTCGCGGACGATGAGGTCCTTGCTCGGGAAGTAGGAGTAGAGCGTGGCCCGGCTCGCGCCGGCGGCCTTGGCGATGTCGTCGATGGTGGTCTCGCGGAAGCCCTGCGCGCCGATCAGCCCGGCCGCGGCGTCGAGGATGGTCGCCCGGGTCTGCCGCTTCTGCTGCTCCCGGAGGGACGGACGCGGCGCGGGTACGATTTCCATACTCCCAGTCTAGGGTCCGGGTCCACGACGACCAGCGCGAGGACCTGCACCGGACCGGTTCGTTGTGCCACACTTGCCCAGCCCCACCCGGGGACGGGCAAGGAGGGGCAATGGACCGACCTGTGGAGTACGACCGCGGCGCGGTCGCCTCCCTCCTGCTCGTGGGGACGCTCGTCCTCGCGCCGGTCGCGCTCGTGCTGGGGGTGCGCGGCCTGCGCCGGACCGGGCCCAGACGGCGCCGGGGCCGGTGGTGCGCCGTGCTCGGCGTGGTCGGGGGCGGGCTCGGCATCGTGGCGATGATCGGCGGACTGTGGCTGGGGAGCTGGTTCCGCGACAACGTCCGCCCCGTCGACGACCTCGCGGTCGGCGACTGCGTCTCGCCGGGCTTCGACCTGGACGACCTCGCCACCGAGGACGTCGCCTTCGGGTCCCGCTCGTGCAGCGAGGCGCACCTGGCCGAGGTCGCCGTGACCGGGACGCTCGACTACAGCCAGGCCGAGTCTTTCGCGCTCCGGTCGGGTGCCGAGATCTGCGCGAACCGGTACGCCGAGCCCTACCTCTCGGCCGCCGAGTCGGCCCGCTACGACGTCCTGGTGGTCCTCGACGGCGACCCGGACCGGGCGTCGTACGGCGACACCTATGCGTGCCTGCTGCTGCGCGCCGACGGCACCTCGCTCCACGAGCCGATCGGGGGCCGGGGCGCGTGAGCGACGACTTCCGCGACCTCGCGGCCGGCAGCGACGCCCCGTCGCGCCCCGGCACCTCGGCGGCCGGCTGGGCGCTCGGCCTGTCCCTGGTGAGCTGCTGCTACCTCGGCAACCTCTACTCGACCAAGATCGCCCTCGACATCCTCGCCGACGACCGCCGCAGCCGCCGGCCCGACCGCACTCCCGTCTCGCTGGCGGTGGCGGCGCTCGCGATCAACGCGGTCGCCGCGGGCTCGCTCGTGCTCCTCGGTTACGTCTACCTCGGTCTCGGCCTCGGCTCCCTGGAGGACGGCCGGGTCGCCCGCCCCCTCGAGAACGCCAACCCCGCGGCGGTCGTCAGCTATGACGTCCTCACCGCGTCCACCTGCGTCGTCCTCGGCGACGAGACCAGCCGCGACCGGGTCGTCCCCTGCGGGGGCGCGCACGACGCGGAGGTCTACGCGCAGGTCCCCCTCCCGGCCGGGGCCTACCCCGGCGACGCCGCGGTCGAGCGCGTCGCCCAGCGCTGCGAGGGTCGCCTGTTCCGCGACTACGTCGGCGTCGACCGCGCGCACTCGGCACTCACGACGTTCAGCTACTACCCCGACGCGATCACCTGGGCCGAGCCCAACCGCTACGTCGCCTGCATCGTGGGCGACCCGGCGGGCGAGCCGCTGACCGGCTCGCTGCGCGACAGCCGCCGCTAGCCCGGGCCTAGGCCTGGGTCGGGTCCGCGCCCACCTGGACCAGCAGCTTGCCGAAGTTGCGGCCCACGAGCAGCCCGCGGAACGCCTCGGGCGCGTTCTCGAGCCCCTCGACGACGTCCTCGCGGTAGCGCACCTCGCCCTCGCGCACCCAACCGGCCATGTCGCGCAGGAAGGGCTCCTGCAGGGTCGGCTCGAACTCGCTCTGGATGAACCCGCGCACGGTCAGGCTCAGCCGCAACACCCGGCCCATGAACCCCGGCAGCCGGTCCGGCCCCTCGGGCGCGGAGGTCGCGTTGTAGTCGGCGACCAGCCCGCAGACCGGGATCCGCGCGTAGAGGTTGAGCCGCCGGCTCACCTCCTCGGCGACCTGGCCGCCGACGTTCTCGAAGTAGACGTCGATCCCGTCGGGCGTCGCCGCCGCGAGGTCCTCGCGGAAGGTCGGCGAGCGGTGGTCGAGCGCCACGTCGAAGCCGAACTCCTCGGTCAGCGCCCGCACCTTGTCCGGACCACCGGCGATGCCCACCGCGCGCGCCCCCTTGAGCTGCGCGATCTGGCCCACGGCCGAGCCCACCGGGCCGGTCGCCGCGGCGACCACGACGGTCTCCCCCTCCTGGGGACGGCCGATCTCGAGCAGCCCGGCGTACGCCGTGAAGCCGGGCATCCCCAGCACCCCCAGCGCCGTCGACACCGGCGCCGCCGCCGGGTCGAGCCGGCGGGTGTGGCGCGCATCGGCCGCGGCCAGCGTCTGCCACCCCGTGTAGGCCAGCACCAGGTCCCCGACCGCCCGCCGCTCCGAGCGGCTCTCGACCACCTCGCACACCGTCGCCCCGACCATGACCCCACCGACCGGGACGGGTGCGGCGTACGACTTGGCGTCGCTCATCCGCCCGCGCATGTAGGGGTCGAGCGAGAGGTAGACCGTGCGCAGCAGCACCTGGCCCTCGGCGAGCTCGGGCACCTCCTCGGTGACGACGGCGAAGTCGCTGTCGGCGGGCTCGCCCACCGGGCGGGCGGCGAGACGGATCTGGGTGGACGTCCGGTTCGTGGGCACGCGTCGAATCTAGCCAGCCGGTCCAGAGGCCCACGGCTCGGCCCGCGCCCGCACGCCGATCCGGACACCGAGGTCATCGAGCTCGTCGAGCAGTGCGCCGGCACCCCACACCTGGTTGCGCTTGCGCTGGGTGAGCGGCCGCACCACGCCGGCGGCGACGAGGCGCTCGACCGCCCGGTGCGCCGTGGGGGCGGGCAGTCCGAGACGCCGCTCGACATCGTCGGTCGTGAAGATCGGATGGGTCGCCAGGCTCTCGACCAGGAGCGACGGTGCACTCCCGGCCCGCGGCACCCCGACCTGCTCGCGCCACCGGACGGGCAGCCCGGCCACCAGGTCGGCGCTCGCGCGCGCCTCCTCTGCCGCGATCCGTGCCGAGCGGGCGAACGCCGACACGACCGGTCCGGCATCTCCCGCACGATAGGCGTCGAGCGCCGCGAAGTAGCGCTCGCGCTGGGTCACCAAGGCCGAGGCCGTCGGGACCACCACGTGCTGCGCCAGGCCCCGGTGCCGCACGACCGCGGCGGCCAGCGCACGACCGATGCGCCCGTTGCCGTCGGTGAACGGGTGGATCGACTCGAACTGGGCGTGCGCCAGCGCCGCCTGGACGATGACCGGCAGGTCGCGGCGCCGGGCGAAGCCGACGAGGTCGGCCATCAGGGGAGCCACGCGGTCGGGCGGGGGCGGGACGTACAGCGCCCCTCGGGGCGCGTGGTCCGAGCCACCGATCCAGTTCTGCATCGTCCGCCACCGCCCCGCGTAGGGCGCCTCGTGAGGCTCGGCCCCCAACAGCAACCCGTGGGCCGCGGTGATCGACTCCTCCCCGATCGGCCCGTGCAGAAGCAGGTCCATCGCGCCGCCCGCCGCCACCATGGCCGTCGCCGAGCCGTTGGCCCGGCTGCCGTGCAGCGCCCGCGCGTAGTCCTCGATCGTCGCCTCTTCGTGCTCGATCTTCGAGGAGGCCACCGACTCGGCCCGCAGCAGCAGCGTGGCCAGCGGGCGCAGGTGCGTTCCGCGGGTCGCGTCGAGCGCCGCGATCGCACGGACGGCGTCGTCGCACTCCGCACCGATCTCCCCCGGCACCAGGACCGCCAGGTCACTGATCGACGGCGGCAGGGCGACCACGACCGACCGGGTCATCCGATCGACCGCCGATCCGCCTCGGACCGACTGGCGCCAGGCAACCTCGCTCGAGCCGTGCCGTGGCACCTCGATCACCCGGTCACCTGAACTCTCACGGATGCCCCCCTCATGAGAACATCTCCTCCGCTACTCTCACATACGCGCAATATCTGAGAACACGATACCTGGTCTACGCGAAGAACGCCCGGGTCTCCTCGTCCGCCGGCAAGAAGGTCTCCAGGTGCAGACCCTCCAGCGCCGCGTCGGTCGCCGTGGTCAGCTGGGCCGAGGTGCTGAACATCCGCAGCGTCCGCTTCCCGCGCCGCAGCTGCATCGTCACCACCGGCCCGCTCGCCGCCGGGTCCGAGCGCGGTACGCCGCCGCGCAGGTCCGCGATCTCGGCCGCCAGCGCACGGTGCCGCGGGTCGTGGGTGCGCTCGGCGCGGTGCACCACCTGGTGGTGCAGGTGGGCCGCCCACTGGTCCAGGTTCTCGATCCGCGGGGCGAGCCCCTCGGGGTGGACGCAGAGCCGGACGACGTTGACCGGCGGCTCGACCAGGGCGGGTGCGCAGCCGTCGAGGAGCGCAGCGACCGCGGCGTTGGCGTCGACGACGTCCCAGTGGTCGTCGAGGAGCAGCGCCGGGTAGGGCAGGTGCGCGTCGAGCAGGTTGCGCAGGCCGTCCATGACGACCGCGAGCGCGGCGTCGTCCCAGGCGCGGTCCTCGTAGCGCGGGGCGTAGCCGGCCGCCAGCAGCAGCCGGTTGCGCTCGCGCAGCGGCACCTCCAGGTTGTCGGCCAGGTGCAGGATCATCTCCGGCGTCGGGTGCGCGCGGCCGGTCTCGACCCGGCTCAGGTGGCGCGTCGAGACAGTCGAGCGGTTCGACAGCTCCTGCTGGCTGTAGCGGCGGCGCTCGCGCCACTCCCGGAGCATCGGCCCGACCCGCGGGCTCTCGGCGACGGCGGTCATGGGCTCCACCCTAGGGAGCCGGCGGCACCGTCCCCATGACCTCGGAAGTCATGGCCGTACGGCGCCCACCGGGTCCAGCGTTGGCGTCGTCCATCCACCCCGAACGAACCCTGAACGCATCGGAGCAGATCATGAACCACGTCGTCGACGCCTACCTCGCCACCTGGAACGCCGCGCCCGCCGAGCGCGCCCGGCTGCTGGCCGAGCACTTCTCCCCCGACGTCTCCTACACCGACCCGCTGGCCCAGGTCGCCGGCCACGACGGCCTGCACGCCCTGGTCGACGGGGTGCACGCGCAGTTCCCCGGCTTCGTGTTCACCCCGGTCGGCACCGTCGACGGGCACCATGACCGGATCCGCTTCCAGTGGGGCCTGGGCCCCGAGGGCGCCGAGCCCGCGGTGATCGGCTTCGACGTCGTCGTCCTGGACGACGCGGGCCGGATCCGCGACGTGCACGGCTTCCTGGACCGGGTGCCGGCCTGACTACCGCTCGTCCGCGGCGGCGAGCTGGGCGGCGATCGAGCGCAGCGCGCCGACCGTCTCGAGCTCGTCCTGCTCGGTGCCGTGGTCGCTCAGCTTGACCACGACGGTGTCCGCGTCGGGGTCGACGAAGACGTACTGGCCGTAGACGCCGATCGCGGTGAAGTCGTCGTCGGCCCCCTCGGGGTGCCACCACTGCGCTGAGTAGCCCCAGTCGCTGACCGGGTGCGGCGCCGGCGTGCTGATCCGGTCGATCCACGCCGCCGGCACCACCTGGCGCCCCTCGACGACGCCGCCGTCGAGGACGAGCTGGCCCATCCGGGCGAAGTCGCGGGCGGTGGCGTTGAGGCAGCAGAACGCCTTCTCGACGCCACCCTCGCGGTCCAGGTTCCAGGTCGCCGAGGACTCCGCGCCCATCGGCTGCCACAGCCGCTCGGTGAGCAGCGTGGTCAGCGGCTCCTTCTCGACGGTGCGCAGGATCATCCCGAGCAGCAGCGTGTCGACGCTGCGGTACTCCCCCTGCGAGCCCGGGGTGAACCGCAGCTCGCGGTGGTCCTCCAGGAAGCCCGGCAGGTCGGTGCTGAGGAACAGCCGGGCGGTGCCGGTGAAGGGCCAGTACTCGCGGTAGTTCTCGGCGACGTCGACCCCCGAGGCCATGTCGAGCAGGTCGCGCACCGTGATCGCGTCGTACGCGCCTCCGGTGCGCAGTGCGGGCACGAGGTCGACCAGCCGGTCGTCCTCGGCGAGGTCCCCGGCGGCGATGGCCTGGCCGACGAGCAGCGAGACCACCGACTTGGCCACCGACCACGACGAGAACCGGGTGCGCTCGCCCGCGTCGTCGGCGTACCACTCCTCGACGACCCGGCCGTGGCGCAGGACGACGAACCCGCGGGTGTGCGTCGTGTCCAGGAACGTGCGGACCGTGACGTCCTCGCCCTTCCACGGCACGGTCTCCGGCATCTGCTCGGCGCTGGCCGGCAGCGCCCGCGGCGTCGCGGACGCCTCGACCGTGCGGCTGGGGAAGAGCCGGCCCTGCTCCGAGGGCGCCGTCGCGAGCAGGCGGGCCAGCTGGTGCGGGGGCGGTACGGCGAGCAGCGCCGTGGCGGCGTACGCACCGCCCGTCAGCAGGGCCAGCGCGGTCACCACCGCGACCAGGACCTTGCGCCGCCGGCTCACGCGTCCGCTCCCGTCGCGGCGACGGCCCGCACCGCCGACCAGAGCGCGTCGAGCAGCGTGGCGAGGACGTCGTCGTCGCTCACCGCCCCGAGGTCGAGCGCGCGGGCGCTGATCTCGGGGTGCTGCGCGGGCGCGGCGGTCGCGTAGGTGCCCACCCAGGCCAGCTGGTCGCGACGGCGTACGTCCTCGCTCAGGCACGCGTAGCCGGCCCGCAGGCCGGCGTAGCCGAGCAGGGTGTCGGCCAGCATCCGCTGGTAGCGCGGCACCAGCGCCGACGGGACGCCGACCTCGCCCAGCGCCCGCAGCATCGTCTCGACCACGGCGAGCTCGCCGGGGCCCTGCGTCGTGCGGCAGGCGACCAGGGCACCGACGTGCGGGTGCGCCTCGAAGGCGGCCACCAGGCCGCGGCCCAGCGCGATCATCCGCTCGTGCGGGGCGAGCGGGCCGTCGG
Source organism: Pimelobacter simplex (assembly GCF_024662235.1). Classification (GTDB taxonomy): domain Bacteria; phylum Actinomycetota; class Actinomycetes; order Propionibacteriales; family Nocardioidaceae; genus Nocardioides. The sequence continues at coordinate 1,733,724 of NZ_CP096276.1, read as the reverse complement.
GGACCGTGGCCAGGGCCAGCGCGAGGAGCCGGTCGCCGACCGCGAGCAGCAGCGCGTCGCGGTCGGCGAAGTGGCGCCAGACCGCCGAGCGGTCCACGCCGAGCTCCTCGCCCAGCGCCCGCCCGGTCAGGCCGTCCGGCTCGGCGCGCGCCGCGATCGCGAGGGCGGCGTCGACGATCCGCTCGGGGGTGAGCGGGGTCCGGGCGCGGGGGCGGGCGCGGTGGGCGATCATGTCATCAATGATGACATCGGTGGTGCGGAGGTGTCAGCCGTTCTCGGCCGGCGGCTGCACGTCGAGGACCCAGGTGACGCCGTACCGGTCGGTGAGCATGCCGAAACCCGCGCTCCACGCGGACGCGGCCAGCGGCTCGATCACCTCCGCTCCGTCGCTGAGCCCGTCCCAGCACACCTGGACCTCGGCCAGGCTCGTGCCGCGCACCGACTGGAAGAAGGCCCGGTCGGTGTGGGTCAGGCCGTGCGCCCGGGTCGTGGTGCCGGCGTGGCCGGCGTGGCCGGCGTGGTCGGCGTGGTCGGCGCGATCGGGGTCCAGGCCGGGGATGTCGTAGGCCATGAGCCGGAAGCCGGACTCGTTCTCGAGCTGGCCGAAGACGATCCGGTCCGCCCCCGGCGTCCCGGCGGGCATGCCGAGGTCGCCGTACGTGGTCGCGAGGACCTGGCCGCCGAAGACGGACTGGTAGAACGCCAGCGCCGCGCGCGCCGTACCGGGGAGGTTGAGGTGGGTGGTGGTCGTGATGCTCACGAGGTGTCCTTCGGGTGGTGAGGGTGGGTGGTGCGGTCGATCCGAACCCTTCCGGACGAAGCGGACAGTTCCGGTCCGCTACTTCGGCGAGAATGACGCCATGGTCGGAAGCTCCGCGCGGATGCTCGCGCTGCTGTCCCTGCTGCAGGCCCGGCGCACCTGGCCGGGGCCGGTCCTGGCCGCGCGGCTCGGCGTCACCGCACGGACCGTGCGCCGCGACGTCGACCGGCTCCGCGAGCTCGGCTACGCGATCGAGGCCGCGAAGGGGCCCGGCCCGGACGGCGGCTACCGGCTCGCCGCCGGGTCTGACCTGCCGCCCCTCCTCTTCGACGACGAGCAGGCGATCGCCCTCGCCGTCGCCCTGCACCACGCCCCCGCCAGCGGCGTGGACGTCGGCGAGGCCGCTGCCCGCGCGCTGGCGACCGTGCGCCAGGTGATGCCCTCGCGGCTGCGCCACCGGATCGACGGGATCGGGTTCGCCGCCGGCCCCGCCCCGGCCGCTCCCGGCGGCGCGGTCAGCCCGGCCGGCCCGGTCGCCCCGGCTGTCCTGGAGGCGGTCAGCATCGCCGTGCGTGACGAGCGGACCCTGGGCTTCGACTACGGGGGCTTCGACGACGGGGACGCCCCGGCGGCCGGGCCGCCCCGGCGTACCGAGCCCCATGCCGTGGTCGCCCGGTCCGGCCGCTGGTACCTGGTCGCCTGGGACCTCGACCGCGCCGACTGGCGCACCTTCCGCCTGGACCGGATGACGCTCAAGACGGGCGGTGTCCGGTTCTCCCGCGCCGACCGGGACCTGCCCGCGCCCGACGCGCTGACCTTCCTCGCCGCCCGCGCGAAGGGCTCCGCGGCCGAGGACCGCTGGCCCTGCACCGGCGTGCTCGACCTTCCCCTCCCCGCCCGCGAGGTCGCACCGTGGCTCGGCGACGGGGCACTCGAGGAGCTGCCGGACGGGAGCACCCGGATCACCGTCGGCTCCTGGTCCTGGACCGGCGTCCTGGCCCAGGCGGCGCGCTTCGACGTCCCGTTCACCATCGTCGGGCCGGAGCCGCTGCGGGCGGCGGCCGACGTCCTCGCCGAGCGGTTCCGGGCCGCCGCGCAGCCGCCGGGAAAATGACGAGAACCCTGGTGAGATCAGGTGATCTCACCAGGGTTCCTTCGGTCGGGCTGACAGGATTTGAACCTGCGACCCCCTGACCCCCAGTCAGGTGCGCTACCAAGCTGCGCTACAGCCCGAAGCCCCGTCCGGGATCGCCGTCCAGGGCGAACGGAACACTACCCCAGCCGGTCCGTGTCTCCCGAATCGCCCTCCCCGTCGCGGTGTCGCGGCGCCCCGGCAGCACCGATGTTCGGGTGGCTCCCTGATGCCACGGGGGCTCCGTCGTCCCTAGCGTCGTCGGGTCCACCGAGGGTCGGTGGGCCCGAGGGAGGACTCATGTTCCGGCTCCACTTCCGGCTCCGGCCCGGGATGTTCACCGGCGTCGTCGCGCTGCTCGCGCTGGTGGTCGCGCTGTCCGGCGGGGCGTACGCCGCCGGCAAGATCACCGGCCAGCAGATCGCCAAGAACGCGATCACCAGCAAGCACATCAAGAACGGCCAGGTCACCTCCGCGGACCTCTCCGCCGAGGCCCGGACCCGGCTGACCGGTCCACGCGGTGCCGCGGGGACGCCGGGTACGCCGGGGGTCAGCGGCTACCAGGTCGTCACCGGGACGAGCGCCAAGTCGACCGGCGCCGGCGACTGGGTCGACGTGACGGTCAGCTGCCCGGCCGGCAAGAAGGTGCTCACCCACGGGGTCACCTGGACCAAGCTCGACCCGGGCGACATCCAGGGCATCGGCGTCTACTACAGCTCGGTGGCCCAGGGCTCGATCATCGGCGACGGCACCGGCGTGAAGTTCTACGGCTACGCCCCGTCGATGCCGCAGAACTGGGGCATCGTGGGCCAGGTCGTCTGCGCGAACGTCTCTTAGCGGAAGTCCCGCGAGGACTGCCGGGCCTGGAGCGCGTCACCCACCCCGGGCAGCACGACGTCGAGCGGCTGGACCCCGTCGGCGACCAGGTTGGTCACGCCGTCCTGTCGCTCGACGACGCCCCGGATCACCACCGCGACCCGGTTGCGGGCGGCCTGGCGGTGGGCGCGCATCACGCCCGGGGAGCAGATGACGTTGAGCATCCCGGTCTCGTCCTCGAGGTTGAGGAAGGTGACCCCGCCGGCCGTCCCCGGCCGCTGCCGGTGGGTGATCAGGCCGGCCACGTGGACCCGGCGGCCGGTGGTGACGCCGGGGAGGTCGCCGACCGCCTTGATGCCCGCGTCGGTGAGCGTCGTGCGGAAGTGCTCGACCGGGTGCAGGTCGGTGGAGATCCGGGTCGCCCACAGGTCGGCCAGGGTCACCTCGAGCGGGGACATCTCCGGCAGCCGGGGCGCGGTGGGCGCGGGCGTGCTGCCGGGGAGCTGGCCCTCGCTCTCGGAGTAGCCCGCCATCCACAGCGCCTGGCGCCGGTCGAGCCCGAAGCCGTCGAGCGCGCCCGCGGTCGCCAGCGCCTCGAGCTGAGCCGCGGTCAGCGCGGCCCTGCGCGACAGGTCCCGGATGTCGGCGTACGGCGCCTCGGCGCGCGCCGCGACGATGCGGGCCGCGACGTCGGCCCCGATCCCCTTGACGGCGTCGAGGCCCAGGCGCACAGCCAGCCCGTCGTCGTACCGGAGGGGGTCGGTGGCCTGGGGCGCGCACGGCTCGAGCCCTGCCTGGGCGCCGGAGTGGACGAGATCGGGGCGCAGCACGCTCACCCCGTGCCGGCGGGCGTCGGCGACCAGTGACTGCGGGGAGTAGAAGCCCATCGGCTGGTTGCGCAGCAGCCCGGTGAGGAAGGCCGCCGGGTAGTGCAGCTTGAACCACGACGAGGCGTAGACCAGCAGCGCGAAGCTCAGCGCGTGGGACTCGGCGAAGCCGAACCCCGAGAACGACAGGATCTTGACGTAGATCGCGTCGGCCCGGTCGCCGGTGATCCCCTTGGCCTCCATGCCGGCGTAGAGCTTGCCCTTGACCTTCTCGATCCGCTCCACCCCGCGCTTGGAGCCCATCGCCCGGCGCAGCAGGTCGGCGTCGTCGGGACTGCAGTCGCCCAGCGCGACCGCCATCTGCATGAGCTGCTCCTGGAACAGCGGGACGCCGAGCGTGCGCGCGAGGATCGGCTCGAGCGACGGGTGGTCGTACTCCACCGGCTCACGGCCGGTCTTGCGCCGGATGTAGGGGTGCACCGCGCCGCCCTGGATCGGGCCGGGGCGGATCAGCGCGATCTCGATGGCCAGCTCGTAGAAGCTGCGCGGCTTGAGCCGGGGCAGCGTGCCGATCTGGGCGCGCGACTCGACCTGGAAGACGCCGATCGAGTCGGCCCGGCCGAGCATGTCGTAGACCGCCTTCTCCTCCTTGGGCAGCGTCGCGAGCGTCCAGTGCTGATCGAGGTGCTCCGCGACCAGGCGGATCATGTGGTCGAGGGCGCCGAGCATGCCCAGCCCGAGCAGGTCGAACTTCACCAGCCCCATCGACTCGCAGCCGTCCTTGTCCCACTGCAGGACGGTCCGGTTCGGCATCCGGGCCTTCTCGATGGGGCACACCTCGCCGATGGGACGCTCGGTGAGCACCATGCCGCCGGAGTGGATCCCGAGGTGGCGGGGCGCGCCCATCAGCTCTTCGGCGAGCCCGACCACCTGGTCGGGGATGTCCAGGCTCGGGTCGACCTCGCTCCCCCAGCCGTCGACCTGCTTGGACCACGCGTCCTGCTGGCCCGGCGAGAAGCCCAGCGCCTTGGCGGCGTCACGCACCGCCATCCGCGGCCGGTAGCTGATCACGTTGCACACCTGGGCCGCGTTGCGCCGGCCGTAGGTGTCGTAGACCCACTGGATCACCTCTTCGCGGCGGTCGGAGTCGAAGTCGACGTCGATGTCGGGCTCCTCCTCGCGGTGCTGGGAGATGAACCGCTCGAACGGCAGGTTGTAGAAGACCGAGTCGATCGCGGTGATCCCCAGCGCGTAGCAGACCGCGCTGCTCGCCGCCGAGCCCCGGCCCTGGCACAGGATCCCCTCCTTGCGGGCGAAGGCGACGATGTCGTGGACGATGATGAAGTAGCCGGCGAAGTCCTTCTCGAGGATCACCTTCATCTCCCGCTCCACCCGCACCCGCGCCTCGCGGGCGTGCGGCTCGTGGTCGTAGCGCAGGGCGAACCCGCGCTCGAGCAGGTCGCGCAGGTGCTCGGCCGGCGTCCGCCCCTTGGGGATGCCCTGCTTGGGCAGCCGCGGCGAGGCCTTGCGCAGGTCGAAGGCCAGCTCGCCGGCCAGGACGACGCTGCGGTGCACCGCGTCGGGCCGGTGCCGGAACCGGCGCAGCATCTCGTCGCCGCTGCGCAGGTGGGCCCCGCCGGACAGGTCGAGCCAGCCGTCGAGCTCGGCGATGCTGCGCCGGGCCCGGACCGCCGCGACCGCCGCCGCCAGCCGCCGCTTGTCGGGCGTCGCGTGGTGGACGTTGCCCGTCGCCACCACCGGCAGCCCCCGGTCGTCGGCGAGTGCGGCGAGCAGGTCGTTGTCCTCCTCACCGCCGGGGTGGTCGCTGGCCGTCAGCTCGACCACCACGTGGTCGCGGCCGAACCGGTCGACCAGCAGGTCGAGCTCACGGGCGGCGCCGGGCGGGCCGTCGTACCGGAGGGCGTGGCGGACCGTGCCCTTGCGGCACCCGGTCAGCACCACCCAGTGCCCGCGGCCGCGCTCGGCGAGCTCGTCGAGGTCGTGGGCCGGGCTGCCCTTCTCGGGCGCGCGCAGACCCGCCTCGGTGATCGCGCCGGAGAGCCGGTGGTAGCCCTCGACCCCGCGCGCCAGCACCAGGAGGTGGTTGCCCTCGGGGTCGGGTACGCCGTTCTGGGACTGGGTGATGCCGAGCGTGAGCTCGGCGCCGTAGACGGTGCTCTGGCCGTGGTCGGTACCCGCCTCGGCGAACAGCGGCGCCCCCGCGAACCCGTCGTGGTCGGTCAGCGCGATCGCCGAGAGCCCCAGCCGGACCGACTCCTCGACCAGGTCGCGCGGCGAGCTCGCGCCGTCGAGGAAGCTGAAGTGGCTGTGGCAGTGGAGCTCGGCGTAGGGCGCCCCCTGGTCGGGGCGCAGGATCGGGACCGGATCGGCGCGCGGGCGCTTGCGGCGCGACACCGGCGCCTCGCTCTCGGGACCCGGAGCCCGGCCCGAGAGGCGGCGTTCGAGCTCGCGCCACGGGACGGGTGGGTTGTTCCAGCCCATCACCTCAGCGTAGTCGAACAGATGTTCGAATGCGAGTGCTCAGTCGAGCCAGGCGCCGATCGAGACGTACCCCCGCACCCGGCCTGCCCGCAGGTCGTAGCCCACGCAGCGCGGGCGCCAGTCCACCAGCGAACGCCGTCCGCACTCCTCGTGCACCGGCAGCCGCGCCCGGACCTCGGCGGCGGACTCCCCCGCCTCCCCCACCACGTCGAACTCGCGGTAGCAGCTCCCCGAGCCACAGCTGTCGATCCGGGTCCCCGGCTCGTCGCCGATCGCCAGCCCCGGCGGCAGCTCGGGGAGCTCGCCCTCGGACGGGCCCGACGGCTCGAGGTAGAGCGTGACGTTGAGCAGGAGCACCGCCAGGAACGCGGTGCCCGCGACCAGCCCGGCGGTGGCGAGCCCGACGAGGGCGCGGCGTACCTGCGGGCTCACGGCGCCAGCGTGGCACACGCGGCCTACGCTTCCCCGATGACCGGATCGTCGCGACCCGAGGACGCCGTCGCCCGCGCGCACGCCCAGGACGGCCGGCAGGTCCGGCTGGAGTGGGGGCCGACCGGCGGCGCGGCGATCAGTGCCGACGCGGACATCGCGGTCGTCGTCGACGTGCTGTCGTTCACGACCACGCTCACGATCGCGACCGCACGGGGGACGCGGGTGCACCCGTTCGCCTGGAAGGACGAGCGGGCGGCGGCGGCCTATGCACGTGAGCGGGACGCGGTCGTGGCGGTGGGGCGGTTCGAGGCGCGGGCGCTGGGCGGCTCGGGTGGGGCGCTGCCGAGCCTGTCGCCGGCGCAGCTGCTGGACGCCGTACCGGTGCCGCGGCTGGTGCTCCCCTCGCCGAACGGCTCGGCGATCTGCGCGGCGCTCCGGGCGGCGCGCCCCGGCCTGACGGTGGCCGGGGCGTCCCTGCGGAACCGGTCCGCGGTCGCCCGCTGGCTGGCCCCGCAGGTCGCGGCGGGCGCGCGGGTCGCGCTCGTCCCGGCCGGGGAACGCTGGCCCGACGGCAGCCTGCGCCCCGCCGTCGAGGACCTGTGGGGCGCGGGAGCGGTGCTCGACGCGCTCGGCAGCGAGACCCCGTCGCTCGGGACGGAGGCGCGGCACGCTCGGGCGGCCTACCGCGCGGTCGCCGGGACGCTCGAGGCGGCGCTGCTCGACTGCGCGAGCGGACGGGAGCTGGTCGGGGTCGGGTTCCGTGCGGACGTGGTCGTGGCGGCGGCGCTGGACGCGGACGACGTCGTACCGGTGCTCGGGGCGGACGGGTTCGCGCCGGCCTAGGCGCGGGGACCGAGGAGCCGGTCGATCTCGGCGAGGACGCCCTTGCGGTTCTTGCCGGCGCTCTCCTGGTCGCGGGCCCGGCGCAGCGCGGGCGCGTCGAGTCCGGCCAGGCGGGGCTTGACCTGGGCGACGGTGAGGCCGGCCAGGTCCGGCAGGTCCGGCACCTCGGGCGCCGCCGGGGTGCCCGCGGCCGGGGTGGCTGGGGCGGCAGACGTGGTGGTCCGGCGGCCGGGGACGAGCTTGGGGGCCTGCCGGACGGTACCGACCAGGAGCCCGGCGGTCGCCCGGACCGGCGAGGTCAGCACCTTGGGCGCGGACAGCACCTTGCGCGACTCCGCGGTGACCGAGTCGAGTACCTGCAGGAGCGCCTGGGAGTAGGCGCGGCTGGTGGTGACCAGCTGGCCGACCAGGTGGTCGGCCTCGGCGCGGGTGAGGGCGCCGCGGGCGACGAGGTCGTCCATGAGCTCCTGGAGCCGGGTCGCCTGGATGGTCACGCTGTGCTCGAGAGCGCCGTGCAGCGCGCGGAGGTTGCGGATGATCAGGTCCGCCGGATTCACCGATGTCCCCATGGCCGCCTCCCGATCGCTGCCGCCCCACCGTTCACCGCCCGCCGTTCACCGGCGTGCTCGTGGTGCAGCGTAACGCCGCAGCGGGGGGCGGCGCGAGGATGCCAGCCAGCGCCGGTCGGGGCCGGCCGGTCGGGGCCGGCCGGTCGGGGCCGGGCGGGGTCGGGTCAGTCGTAGGCGGCTTCCACCTCCCAGGTGCCCCGGGCGTCGGGGCCGCGGGCGCTCCAGCGCAGCAGCCAGGCCCGGCCGTCGACGCCGACCACCTGGAAGCGGGCCGCGCGGGCGGGCGATCCGGCCAGGAGCCACCAGCCCTCGTCGACCGGCCAGGGGCCGGCCCAGGAGGCGATGGGCATCCAGGGTAGGGCGCGCGTGGCGGCGGCAGCGGCGCCGAGGCGGAAGCGCCAGGGTTCGCCGGTGACCAGGCCGCGCACCGTCACCCCCACCGGTACGGCGGCCTCGTCGACGACCTCCGCGGGGGGCGGGTGAGCGAACACGCGGCTGGGGGCAGGTCCGGGGATGCGCCCGGGCCAGGGTCGCTCGACCGGGCGCAGGCCGACCGGGCGCTCCCCCCAGGGCACGAGCGCCTGGCGGTCCGCCGCGCCGCGGCCGCCCTGGAGCACCGGCACCTGGACCGCGTCGTAGCCCACCATCGCCTGGACCCGGGCCACCCCGCGCACGACCTGGTCGTCGGCGCCGCCGCCCCACAGTCCGTCGGCGTGGTCGCCGGCAGGCTCGACGGTGTCGGGAAGGAAGCGGACCAGGGTGACCGGGGAGGTGATGTTCTCGCCGGTGTCCTTGCGGCTGCGCAGGCCGGAGGTCGCCATCCCCGCCTGGAGCTGCCAGTGCACCCGGTCGACGAGGTCGCGGGAGGTGAAGCAGCGGGGGTGCAGCCAGGTGCGGGCGGAGACGCCCTCCTCGAACTCGGCCTCGACCCGGACCCCGGTCGCCACCAGCTGGCGGTCGGCGAGCCCGGCGATGAAGCGCTCCGCGGTGGTCCGGACGCTGAAGGTGACCGCCTCGGCGGAGTCGAGCGGGGGCTCGAAGGCGATCTCGCAGGTCAGCTCGGGGGGCGGGGTGCGGGAGGCGAGGCGGGCGACCTCCTCGCCCTGGACCCGGCGCCACACCTCGGTGCCGTAGCCGCCGAAGCGGTTGCTCACCTCGCCGGCGCGCAGCCGGGCGAAGTCGCCGAGCAGCCGCAGGCCGAGCCGGCGCAGCACCCCGGCCAGCTCGGCCCCCTCGGGACCGTCGTCGGCGAGCACGGTCACCGGCAGGCCGCGCAGGAAGGCGGAGGAGCTGCCGGGCGCGATCGTCACGCAGCCCTGCTCCGGAGCGCTGCGCGCCGCGCGCTCGGCAGTGTAGAGATCGTCGGCCGCTCCGAACCGGCTGTCCCACACCCCCGCCCGGACGAGGTGCTCGGCGAGCACCGCCGCGGCAGCCTCCTCGCCGTCGATCCCGGCTCCCGGGCGGGCGAAGTAGCGGCCCGGGGCGGGCACCGCGAGCAGGCCGGGGCGCAGCGGCGCGACGCCGGGGCGTACCTCCTCGACCGCGCTGAGGACCGGCTCGAACCACCGCGCGTCGCGGTCGGGGTTGGCAGCCAGCAGCACCACCTCGGGGCAGCGCGCCTGGGCGTCGCGCCGGCGCTGGCCCCGGCGTACCCCCTCGGCCCGGGCGGCGGCGTTGCACACGACGACCCGGTTGTTGGCCAGCACCACGGCGGGCGCGTCCACGCCCACCGCCTCGGCCGTGTCCGCCCGCTCGAGCAGGGCCGCGGTCACCGACCAGTCGGGGCACCACACCACCATGGTCCGCATCAGGGCAGCACCGCCCGCGCCCGGACCGGCGCCCGCCCCGGCTGCCGGGCGACCAGGGTGACCCGCCGCTCGCGCAGCCGCCCGCGCCCGGCGTCGAGCCCGTCCCAGGCGACGTGCTCGGCGGAGATCCGGGCCTCGCAGCGGGGCCACTCCCCCTGGACCACGAGCACCGCGGACCGGGCGCGGAGCCGGGCGTCGAGGATCGAGGCGGACTTGGCGTCGACGGTGCCGGGCGGGCGGAGCACGACGACCTTGAGCACGTCGACGAGCGCGGCGGTCACCTCGAGCCAGTGCTCGCCCGGTGCGGGGACGAGCACGGTGCGCGCGAGCACGATGCCCTGCTGGTGGGCGGCCTCGACGCCGAAGTCGTCCCACCCCGCGAAGCCGACCCACTCACCGGCCTGGGAGGCCCCGGCTGCCAGCGCCATGCCCAGGGTGGCCGAGTCGACGCCGTAGACGCCGCCGGTGCGCAGCGTGAGGAGCCCCTCGAAGAGCGGCAGCACCGGCACGCCCAGCCGGCTCGGCCCCCCTTGGAGCGCGGCGATCTTGCCCCGCAGCTGGTCGAGCACCAGCCGGGGGTCGTCGATCTCGAGGGGGCGAACACTCACCTGCCTATGTTCGAACATTTGTTCGAATGGCGCAACCTGGGTCCGAGTGGGGTGGAACGAGTTGCATTTGGGCAGGAACTGCAGCCGAAACCCCCGAATCACTGCGGTTTGGGACCAAACCGCAACGACTCGGAGCCCCGGAGAGGGTGGCTGACCGGTGGTGGACCGGGTGGATCAGCGGCGTCCGCGCTTCTCCCGCGGCTGCACCTTGATCTCGATCGGCGTGCCGACGAACCCGAACTCCTCGCGCAGCCGGCGCTCGATGAACCGCTCGTAGCCCTGGTCGAGCTTGCCGGTCGTGAACAGCTTGAACACCGGCGGGGCGCTCTGGACCTGGCTGCCGAAGAGGATCCGCGGCTGCTTGCCGCCGCGCACCGGGTGCGGGTGCTCGGCGACGATCCGGCCGAGGAAGGCGTTGAGCGCGCCGGTGGAGACCCGGGTCTCCCAGCCCTCGATCGCCCGGTTCAGCGCCGGCACGAGCCGGTCGATGTGCCAGCCGGTCTTGGCGGTGATGTTGATCCGCGGGGCCCACTGCACCTGGACGAGGTCGCGCTCGATCTCGCGGTCGAGGTAGTAGCGGCGCTCGTCGTCGACGAGGTCCCACTTGTTGAAGGCGATGACGAGGGCCTTGCCGGCCTCGCGGACCTCCTGGAGGATCCGGATGTCCTGCTCGGCGACCGACTCGTTGCCGGCGAGCACGAGCACGCAGACCTCGGCCCGCTCGATGGCGGTCGAGGTGCGCAGCCAGGCGTAGTACTCGTGGCCCGAGGCCTCCTTGACCCGCTTGCGGATGCCCGCGGTGTCGATGAAGCGCCAGGTCTCGCCACCGAGCTCGACGAGCTCGTCGACCGGGTCGACGGTCGTGCCGGCGACGTTGTCGACGACCACGCGCTCCTCGCCCGCGAGCTTGTTGAGCAGCGAGGACTTGCCGACGTTGGGGCGCCCGACGATGGCGATCCGGCGGGGACCGCCGATCTCGGCCTCACCCTGCTCGGGCGCCTCGGGCAGCACCGCGAGGACGGCGTCGAGCAGGTCGCCGGAGCCGCGGCCGTGGAGCGCGGAGACGGTGAACGGCTCGCCCAGGCCCAGGTTCCACAGCGCGTGCGCCTCGGCCTCGGCCCGCTCGTCGTCGACCTTGTTGGCGGCCAGGACGACGGGCTTGCCGGACTTGCGCAGCACCCGGACGACGGCCTCGTCGGCGTCGGTGATCCCGATGGTCGCGTCGACGACGAAGAGCACCGCGTCGGCCAGGCCGACCGCGATCTCGGCCTGCGCCTTGATCCGCTCGGCCATGCCGCGCGCATCCGGGTCCCAGCCACCGGTGTCGACGAGGGTGAAGGCCCGTCCGGACCACTCCGCGTCGTAGGACACCCGGTCGCGGGTGACGCCGGGGATGTCCTCGACGACGGCCTCGCGGCGGCCGAGGATCCGGTTCACCAGGGTCGACTTGCCGACGTTGGGGCGGCCGACGACGGCCAGCACCGGGACCACCCCGGTCGGGGTGACTTCACTCATCACGTTCTCCTTGCGGGAGCGGGCCGGGTAGGCGCCGCCCCGTCTCGTCCAGGGCTTCGGCCAGCTGCCGCTGCATGTGATCGCGCAGCGCGGCCGAGGTCAGACGGACATTCTCCCGCGTCCGGGGCCAGGGCACCGCATCGACGGCGTAGGGCTCCCCCACGACGATGTCGATCCGGGCCTTCTTGCGCGGCAGCGAGCTGCTCGATCCGCCCGGGTCGCGCGAGCCCAGGAACGTCAGCGGTACGACGGGTGCCCCGGTCACCAGCGCCAGGTACGCCGCCCCGCCGTGAAAGGTCTCGAGGTCCCCCGGCCCCCGCGTCCCCTCGGGAAACACCCCGACCGCGTGCCCCTCACCCAGCACCCCGAGCGCGATCCGGACGGCCGCCGGATCGGTGTGGTCGCGGTCGAGCGGGATCTGCCCCGACGCCTTGAGGAAGACCCCCAGCGGCCCCGAGAACATCTCGATCTTGGTCAGCGCGTGCACCGGGCGCGGCGCGAAGATCGCCATCAGCGGCCCGTCGATGAAGCCGATGTGGTTGCCGGCCACGACCGCCGGACCGGTGCGCGGGAAGCGCTCGGCGTGGTGCACCCGCACGTCCCAGCGCCGCCGGATCAGCCAGCGCGAGGTCGGTCGGCCCCCGACCAGGAGCCAGCGCGCGGGCCGCGGAGCACGGTGCGCGCTCACCCGCGCTCCATCACCAGGCCCACCACGACGTCGACGACCTCGGCGAGGGTCAGGTCCGTGGAGTCGACGTGGATCGCCCCGTCGGCCATGGTCAGGGGGGCCACCGCGCGCCCGGAGTCGATCTTGTCGCGGGCGAGCAGCGACTCCTGGGTCGCGGTGAGGTCGGCGCCGCCGTTCTCGAGGGCGCGTCGCGCCGCACGGGCGGCAGGGTCGGCGGTGAGGTAGACCTTGAGCTCGGCCTGGGGCCACACGACGGAGCCGATGTCGCGGCCCTCGACGACGATGCCGCCGGCGCCGATCAGCTCGCGCTGGAGGTCGACGAGGCGGCTGCGCACCTCGGGCACGGCGCTGACCGGCGAGACCGCGCCGTTGACCTCGTCGCTGCGGATCTCGACCGACACGTCGACGCCGTCGACGGTGATCGAGGGCGCGAGCGGGTCGGTCCCCGAGACGAGCACCGGCTCGGCCGCCCGGGCCGCGACCGCCGCGGCGTCGTGGACGTCGACGCCCTCGCGCAGCATCCACCAGGTGATCGCGCGGTACTGCGCGCCGGTGTCGAGGTAGCGCAGCCCGAGCCGGTCGGCGACCGCGCGGCAGGTGCTGGACTTGCCCGAGCCGGAGGTTCCGTCGACTGCTACCACCACATTCACCGGCACGTTCACGGGCGGCACCTTACCGGTGAGTCACCCAGCCGTTCGACTCCAGTGCGACCCGCAGCTCCTCGGCCCGCGCCGCGACCACGTCGAGCTCGACGAGTCCGACGGGCCGGCCGGGGTCGTGGTCGATGCGCACGTCCTCGATGTTGACCCCGCTCGCACCGGCGTCGGCGAACAGCCGGGCCAGCTCGCCGGGGTGGTCGGGGACCGAGACCCGGACGGCCTCCATCGCCTGGGGCGCGGTGCCGTGCTTGCCGGGGATCGCGCGGGTGCCGGCCTGCCCGTAGGCGAGCAGCGACTCCAGCCCGGCCCGGTCGTCACCGGCGACCGCCTCGATGGCCAGGTCGAGCCGGGCGCGCACCTCGGTGAGCAGCGCGGCGACCGCGCCGGCGTTGCCGCCGATGATCTGGCTGTAGAGGCGCGGGTCTCCCCCGGCGACGCGGGTCACGTCGCGCACGCCGGTGCCCGAGAGCGCCAGGTGGTCGGCCGAGGCACCGGCGAGCGTGCCGGCGACCAGCGAGGCCATCAGGTGCGGGACGTGGGAGGTACGGGCGACCGCGCGGTCGTGCTCGACCGGCGACAACGGCACCGGTACGGCGCCGCACAGCACCACCAGCGCCTCCACCAGCCGGGCGGCCGCCGGGGTCGCGTCCGGGCCGGGAGTGACCGCCCAGGGCCGTCCGTCGAAGAGCGCCGCGCTCGCCGAGAGCGGCCCGGAGTGCTCGGTGCCGGCCATCGGGTGGCTGCCGACGTAGCGGCTGATCCCCGGGTGCCCGGCGACGGCGGCCAGCGGAGCGGCCTTGACGCTGCCGACGTCGGTGACGACCGTGTCGGGACCGGCCGCGTCGAGGGTCGCGGTGATCGCCGCGCCCAGGGCGTCGGGCGGTACGGCGACCACGACGAGCTGGGGGACGTCGCCGGGGGTGCGGGCGCGTCCGGCGCCGAGCCCGGTCGCCGTACGGACGTGGTCGGGGTCGGTGTCGGTGAGCAGTACCTCCAGGCCCGCGCGGCGGCAGGCCAGCGCGATGGAGGTGCCGATCAGGCCGGTGCCGACGATCTCGACCGGTCCGACCAGCCGCGCACTCGTCTCCGTCACGCAGGAAAGGCTAGAGGACGCCCCGCTCAGGAGCCCGGCTGGTAGGACCCGAACGACCAGTGGTTGCCCTCGGGGTCGCGCACGCTGCCGCCGCGCCCGCCGTAGTCCTGGTCGACCATCGCCCGCTGGACCGTGCCGCCGGCGGCGAGCGCCGCCGCGAAGAGGGCGTCCGGGTCCTCGCTCACCAGGTACGCCGCCCCGGTGCCGGCCGGCTGCAGCGGGCTCTCCGCGCGCACGGCCCCGAACATCAGCCCGCCCCCGCCGGGCCACAGCCACTCGGCGTGGACGACGGTGCCCGACTCGTCGCGGTGGGTGGCGTGCTCGACGAAGCCGATCGCCCCCAGCCAGCCCATCATCGTGTCGACGTCGTGGAACTGCAGGGCCGGCCAGAGCCGGACGGTCGCTGCCTGATCACGGGTTGAGGTGCTCATGGCCCGAGCCTCCTCCCCGACCCGGGTCGCGGTCTTGAACGAACGGGAACTCCTCGCGCAGCCAGGTCGTCGGCGTGCAGCCGGCCAGCGCCCGCCACTCCCGGGTCAGGTGCGCCTGGTCGCTGTAGCCGCAGGCCGTGGCGACCTCGGCCAGCGGCCGTACGCCGAGCAGCTGCCGCGCCGCCTCGAACCGGGCCACCCGCTGGAACGCCTTGGGCGCCAGTCCGCACTCGGCCTGGACCAGGCTGGTCAGCCGCCGCCGGCTGTAGCCCACGTCCCCGGCGACGTCGGTGACCCGCACCCCGGAGGTGAGCAGGCCCAGCGCCCGGGCGACCTCCGCCCGCGGCGCCGGGTCGCCGGCCCGCGCGGCGAGGGTCGCCAGGGTGCGGTCGACGAGCGCCACGCGTGCGGCCCAGGTGGGCGCGGCGTGCAGCCGCTCGGGCAGCGCACGCAGGAGCGCCGGCAGCGCGTCGGCCTCGTCGAGGTCGGTCAGCGCACCGGCCAGGTCGGCGGCCGGGCGCCCCAGCAGGACCCGCGCGCCTGCGACGGTGAGCGCGAGCTGGACGCCGCGCTGGGTACCGGTGTGGTGGATCGCCGCGGGCGCGGTGTGCAGCCCCGACAGCGAGGTCCACCCGGCGTGCAGGGTCTCGTCCCGGCCGGCCCACGAGACCCGGATCGGCTCGTCGACCGGGAGCACGAAGGTCAGCGTGGTCGACGGCAGCCCGCGGTGGGCGCCGGGCGCGCCGAAGTCCACGTCGTAGGGGATCCGGGAGACGACATAGCGCCGCAGCGCGGCCGGTACCGGGGCGACCGGGATCACCCGTCCACCGTAGGTCTAGAGACCGACGAGCTCCAGCAGCTGGCCGAGCTCGTCGTCGGAGAGCTCGCGCAGGGTGCCGCTGCGCAGCGTGCCGAGCTCGATCGGACCGAACTTCGTGCGGCTGAGCTGGCGCACCGGGTGCCCGACCTGGTCGAGCAGGCGGCGCACGATGCGGTTGCGGCCCTCGTGGATGACGAGCTCGATGATCGACTTGTCCGCCGCGGTGGCGAGGATGCGCGCGCGGCGTACCTCGACCGGGCCGTCCTCGAGAGTCACGCCGGCGAGCAGGTCGCCGACGGTGCCCTTGGCCAGCCGGCCGGCGACCTCGGCGACGTAGGTCTTCTCGACCTCGAACGACGGGTGCGCCATGCGGTGCGCGAAGTCGCCGTCGTTGGTGAGCAGCAGCAGGCCGGAGGTGTCGGTGTCGAGCCGGCCGACGTGGAAGAGCCGTTCCTCGCGGTCGGCCACGAGATCGGTCAGCGTCGGGCGCCCCTCGGGGTCGGACATCGTCGAGACGACGCCGCGGGGCTTGTTGAGCACGAGGTAGACGTGGTCGGAGACCGGGGGCAGGCGCTTGCCGGACACCTTGATCACCGCGGTGCGCGGGTCGACCTTGGTGCCGAGGCGGGTGACGACCTCGCCGTCGACCTCGACCTCCCCGGCGAGCATGAGCTCCTCGCAGCGCCGGCGCGAGGCCACGCCGGACTGGGCGAGCAGCTTCTGCAGGCGGATCTGGCCGTCGTCGTCGACGGCGATCTCACGCGTCATCAGGGGTGTCCTCGTTCTGGTCGTCAGGCTGCGGTTCGGGGGTGGGCGCCAGCTCCTCCTCGACCTCGGCGAGGTCGGGCAGGTGCGGCGCGAGGTCGGGCAGCTCGTCGAGCGAGACGATGCCGATCCGCTCCAGGAAGTACGACGTCGTGCGGTACAGCGTCGCGCCGTGCTCGCCGTCCTGGCCGGCGTCCTCGACCAGACCGCGGCTGATGAGGGTGCGCATCACGCCGTCGACGTTGACCCCGCGGATCGCCGAGACCCGGGCCCGCGAGACGGGCTGCTGGTAGGCGACGACGGCGAGCGTCTCGAGCGCGGCCTGGGTGAGCCGGGCCTGCTGACCCTCCAGGACGAAGGCCTCGACGACGGGCGCGAACTCCTCGCGCGTGTAGTAGCGCCAGCCACCGGCGACGTTGCGCAGTTCGAACCCGCGGCCCTGCTCGTCGTACTCGGTGGCGAGGGCGGCGAGCGCCGTGACGACGTCGGGGGCCGGGTGGCCCACGGCGGAGGCCAGGGCGAGCTCGTCGAGCGGCTGGTCGGCGACCATGAGCACCGCCTCGAGCGCGGGGCGCAGCTCGACGAGCGGGAGCGCCTCCTCCGCGGTGCCGTCCGGCTCCTCGGTCTGTTCAGTCATCGCTCGGTGTCTCCTCCGGGGGCGGGGCCGCCCCGTCGAACTCGTCGGTGATCAGGTCCTCGATGTCGACCGCCTCGTCGCCGGTCCAGCGCACCGTCAGCTCGCCCAGCGGCGTCATCTGGTCGAAGCCGATCACTCCCTCGCGGAAGAGCTCGAGCAGCGACAGGAAGCGCGCCACCGTGGTCAGCGTGTCGGGCGAGTCGCCGCACAGCGCCCGGAAGGTCATCGTCCCACTCCGGCGCAGCCGGTCCACCACGATGGCCGCCTGCTCGCGCACGCTGACCGTCGGGGCGTGGATGTGGTGCAGGGTCAGCTGGAGCTCGGGCTTGGGCGTCATCGCCTTGGCCGCGAGCGCGGCGAACTGGTCCAGGCCGATGCCGATGAGCACCTCGGGCAGCAGCCCGGCGAAGCGCTCCTCCAGCCCGACCGCGCGCGGGAACCTCTTCGCCTCGGCCTGGAGCCGGCCGTCGAGGACGGCGGCGACCTGCTTGTAGGCCTTGTACTGCAGCAGCCGCGCGAACAGCAGGTCCCGGGCCTCGAGCAGGGCGAGGTCCTCCTCGTCCTCCACGTCGCCGGCCGGCAGCAGCCGGGCCGCCTTGAGGTCGAGGAGGGTCGCCGCGACCAGGAGGAACGACGTCGTCTCCTCCAGGTCGCTGTCGGGCAGGTTCTTGACGTGCGCGATGAACTCGTCGGTGACCTGGGACAGCGCGATCTCGGTGACGTCGAGCTTGTGCTTGGAGATCAGGCCCAGCAGCAGGTCGAACGGTCCCTCGAAGTTCGCCAGGTGGACCTGGAAGCCGGTCGTGGCCGCGGTCTCGTTCTCCTCGACCGCGGCCTCGACCGGCGCTCCGGTGTCGTCACTCACGCAGGCGCCTGACCAGCGCGGAGCTCTCTCCTTCGGACTCGAGCTCACCGAGGACCAGGTGCAGCGCCTCGCGCACGAGGCGACCGCGGTCGACGGCCAGGCCGTGCTCGCCCCGCAGGGTGAGCCGCGCCTGCTCCAGCTCCATCAGCTCGGCCGAGGTGACGTAGACGGTGATCTTCTCGTCGTGCCGGATCCGGCCGCTGGGGGCCTTCTGCGGCTCGGCCTCGGGCTCGGTCGCGACCGGCTCGGGGGCGTCGGGGACGGCGCGGACCTTCCCCCGGCGCGCCGCCGGCGCCTCGCCGTCCGCGGTCGGCCGGAAGAGGTCGTCCGCGGCGGGCATGCTCACACGTCGGGACACCGCAGCGCCACCTCCTTCGCGAGCTGGCGGTACGCCTCCGCTCCACTCGACCCGGAGGCGTACGACGTGATCGGCTCGCCGGCCACGGTGGAGTCGGAGAACTTCACGGTCCGGCGGATGACGGTGTGGAAGACCTGGTCGCCCCAGGCCTGCACCAGCCGCTCGAGCACCTCGCGGCCGTGGAGCGTGCGGCCGTCGTACATGGTGCCGAGGACGCCGTCGACCTCGAGGTCGGGGTTGAGCCGCTGCTTGACCTTGTCGATGGTCGCCTTGAGCAGCGCGACGCCGCGCAGCGCGAAGTACTCGCACTCCAGCGGCACGATCACGCCGTTCGAGGCGGTCAGCGCGTTGACCGTGAGCAGGCCCAGGGAGGGCTGGCAGTCGATCAGGATGACGTCGTACTCGGCGACGGCGGGGGCCAGCACACGCTGCAGGGTCTGCTCGCGCGCGACCTCGTGCACCAGCTGTACCTCGGCGGCCGACAGGTCGATGTTGGAGGGCAGCAGGTCCATGCCGGGCACGCCCGAGGGGACGACGACCTCGTCGAGGCGCGTCTCGGGGTCCATCAGCAGGTTGTAGACCGTCAGGTCCATCTCGTGCGGGTTGAGCCCCAGGCCCACCGACAGCGAGCCCTGCGGGTCGAAGTCGACCAGCAGCACCTTGCGGCCGAACTCGGCCAGCGCGGCGCCGAGGTTGATGGTCGTCGTCGTCTTGCCGACGCCGCCCTTCTGGTTGCACATGGCGATCACGCGCGCGTTGCCGTGCTGGGCGACCGGCTTCGGGTCGGGCAGCTCGGGCATCGGGCGACCGGTCGGGCCGGGCTCGCCGCTGAGCGTCTGGACCGACGCGCGGCTGGGCTCCGGCTCGCGCTCGGGTACCGGGAACTGCAGTGTCATCGCATCCTCCGTCCCCAGCGGGACGTCGCTGCCCGGGGCCGGGATCGGCGCCCGCGGCGGCATGTCCGGCGCGCTGGATCCTCCGTAGAAACCGCCGACCATGGTGGCTCACCTCACGTGTGTTGTGGTCGGGCTCCTTCCCCAGAGCCCGTGACCCCTTCATCCAACAATGTCGACACGGCGACATTCTGGAGGCGCGCCGAAGGGCCGCGGCGTGGCGTCGGGCTCAGTCGGTGAGCGAGCGCACGTCGACCGTCCGTACGACGGCCTCCCCCGCCTCGTCGCTGGCCGCGAGGTCCACGTCGGCGACGATCACCCAGTCGTGGTTGCCCTCCGGGTCGTGCAGCGTCTGGGTGGCCTCCCAGGTGGTGCCGGGCCGCTTCTCGACGGTGAGCAGCACCGGGCCGCGGGCGTCGCCGTCGGTGAGCAGCCGGTCGTGCTCGGTGAAGTAGGCCTCGAGCGCGGCGTCCCACTGGGCCTCGCCGTAGTCGCCGCCCTCGTCGAGCGCGGCCAGTCCCGGTACGTCATCGCGGGCGAAGAGCTCGACCCGGCGCCACATCGCGTTGCGCACCATGACGTCGAAGACCCGGCCCTGCTGGCTGAGCGGTCGCGGCGGGGGCGGCGGCGCGTGGTGGCTGACCTCGCGCGTGGCGTGGGCGGGGTCGTTGAGCGCCTCCCACTCGTCGAGCAGCGAGGAGTCGACCTGGCGCACCGTCTCGCCCAGCCAGTCGACGAGCAGCTCCAGCTCCTCGGTCCGGTACGACGCCGGCACGGTCTGGCGCAGCGCCCGGTAGGCGTCGGTCAGGTAGCGCAGCACCAGTCCCTCGGAGCGCGCCACCTGGTAGCGGGAGACGAGGTCGGTGAACCCCATCCCCTGCTCCCACATCTCGCGCACGACCGACTTGGGCGCCAGCGCGTCGGGCGAGAGCCAGGGGTGGCGCTCGCGGTAGGTCTCGAACAGCGGCTCCAGCAGGTCGCTCAGCGGCTCGGGCCAGGTGATGTCCTCGACGAGGGCCATCCGCTCGTCGTACTCGACGCCGTCGGCCTTGAGCGCGGCGATCGCGTCACCCCGGGCCGCATGGCGCTGGGCCATGAGCAGCGGCCGCGGCGCCTCGAGCGTGGCCTCGACGACCGAGATCACGTCGAGCATGAACGTGTCGCTGTCGGGGTCGAGCACGTCGAGCACCGCCAGCGCGAAGTGCGAGAGCGGCTGGTTGAGCGCGAAGTCGTCGGGCAGCGCCTCGGTCAGCACGTAGCGGCGGCCGAAGCCGTCGAGCTCGTCGAGCCGGGTCACCACCTCGGAGGTGACCAGGCTGCGGGCCAGCCGGACCGCCCGCTTGGCCAGCCGCAGCTGGCTGCGCCGCTCCTCGTGGTTGTCCATCAGCAGCCGGCGCAGCACCGGGAAGGCGTCCTCCTCGCGGGAGAGGACGTTGACGAGCATCGCGTTGTCGACCTTCATCTGCGACTTGAGCGGGTCCGGCTTGCCGGCGACCAGCTTCTCGAAGGTCTGCTCGCTCCACACGACCGTGCCCTCGGGCGGCTTGCGCAGCTGGGGCTTGGACTTCTTCTTGGGGTTGGCGGCGTTCTTGGCCTCGGACTTGGCCTTGGCCTTCTCGTTGTCGATGACGTGCTCGGGCGCCTGGACGACGACGTACCCGGCCGTGTCGTAGCCCGCACGGCCCGCGCGCCCGGCGATCTGGAGGAACTCGCGGGTGCGCAGCACCCGCTGCCGCGACCCGTCGAACTTGGCCAGCCCGGTGAACAGCACCGTGCGGATGGGGACGTTGATGCCGACGCCGAGGGTGTCGGTGCCGCAGATGACGGTCAGCAGGCCGGCCTGGGCGAGCTGCTCGACCAGGCGGCGGTAGCGCGGCAGCATGCCGGCGTGGTGGACGCCGATCCCCTGGCGCAGCAGCTTGTTGAGGGTCTTGCCGAAGCCGGCCGCGAACCGGACCCCGGCGATCTTCTCGGCGATCTGCTCCTTGCGGTCCTTGGGCAGGACCGTGTCGAGGCGGCCGGGCCCACTCAGCAGCGAGACCGCGTGCTCGACCGCGGCCGCCTGGGTGAAGTGGACGACGTAGACCGGGCCCTGGCCGGTGGTGACGAGCTCCTCGAGCTTGTCCCCCATCGGCTCCAGCGACCAGCTGAAGTCCAGCGGCACCGGCCGCTCGGCGTCGTCGACGATCGTGGTCTCGCGCCCGTTGCGGCGGGTCAGGTCGGCGGCGAGCTCGGTCGTGTCGCCGAGGGTCGCTGACATGAGCAGGAACTGCGCCTGGGGCAGCTCGATGAGCGGCACCTGCCAGGCCCAGCCGCGGCCCGGCTCGCCGTAGAAGTGGAACTCGTCCATGACGACCATGCCGACGTCGGCGGCCGTGCCCTCGCGCAGCGCGATGTTGGCGAGCACCTCGGCGGTGCAGCAGATGATCGGGGCGTCGGCGTTGACCGCGACGTCGCCGGTGAGCATGCCGACGTCCGCAGCGCCGAAGACCTCGACGAGGTCGAAGAACTTCTCGCTCACCAGCGCCTTGATCGGCGCGGTGTAGAAGGTCACCCGGTCGTCGGCGATCGCACCCATCGCGGCGGCCATCGCGACCAGCGACTTGCCCGAGCCGGTCGGCGTGGCCAGCACGACGTTGTCGCCGGAGAGCAGCGCCAGGATCGCGTCCTCCTGGTGCGGGTAGAGCGTGAGCCCCTGGCTCTCGGCGTGCTCCAGGATGCGGTCGTAGGCGTCAGCCATGGCGGGCCCTCGGGTGCGCGGTGGCGAAGACCTCGCGCAGGTTGTCGACGGTGACGAGCGTGTAGACCTGCGTGGTCGTGACCGACGCGTGGCCGAGCAGCTCCTGGACGACACGTACGTCGGCGCCGCCGTCGAGCAGGTGCGTCGCGAACGAGTGGCGCAGCGTGTGGGGTGAGACGTCGCGGGTCACCCCGGCCCGCTCGGCGGCCTTGACCAGCACGGCCCAGGCCGACTGCCGGCTCAGCCGGCCGCCGCGGGCGTTGAGGAACAGCGCCGGTGTCGCGGCGGCGACGAGCGCCGGCCGCCCCCGCACCAGGTACGCCGCGAGCGCGGCGCGGGCGTAGGAGCCGACCGGCACCAGCCGCTCCTTGCCGCCCTTGCCACGCAGCAGCACCGTCGCGTCGGCCTGGTCGAGCTCAGGCACCGCGAGGTGGCTGGCGTCGTCGACGTCGAGGCCGACCGCCTCGGAGATGCGCGCGCCGGTGCCGTAGAGGATCTCCAGCAGCGCCCGGTCGCGCAGCGCGAGCGGGGTGTCCGCGGCGCCGGCCGCCTCGAGGATCGCCTCGACGTCGGCCAGCGGGAGCGCCTTCGGCAGGCGCTTGGCCGGGCTGGGCGGCTTGACCCCCGCGGCCGGGTCGGCCGCGGCCAGCCCGTCGGCGACCGCGAACTTGTGGAAGCCGCGCACCGCGACCACCGTGCGCGCCGCGCTCGACGCGCTCAGCGGCGGGTGCTCGGCGTCGCCCTCGCGCAGCCTCATCAGGAACTCGGTGACGGTGGCCTCGGTGACCTCGTCGAGCGAGGTGATCGCCTCGCCCGCGAGGTGCTCCCGGTAGCGGCGCAGGTCGCGCCGGTAGGAGGTCAGCGTGTTGACCGCCAGGCCCTTCTCGACGGCGAGGTGGTCCAGATAGGTGCGGACCGCTCGATCCACCGCACCTCCCTGACTCACCTGGTCAGGCTAGCGCCTCGCTGATCGGCACCGCCGGGACGCCCGTGGCCTCGCCCACCGGGGCGTTGGTCAGCAGGCCGGCGTGGGTGTTGAGGCCCAGCGCCAGGCTCGCGTCGGCCCGGCACGCGTCGCGCCAGCCCTTGTCGGCCAGCGCCACGGCGTACGGGAGGGTGGCGTTGGTCAGCGCGTAGGTCGACGTGTTCGGCACGGCGCCGGGCATGTTGGCCACGCAGTAGAACGTCGAGCCGTGCACCTGGTAGGTCGGGTCGGCGTGCGTGGTGGGCCGGGTGTCCTCGAAGCAGCCGCCCTGGTCGACGGCGATGTCGACGAGCACCGAGCCGGGCTTCATCCGCGAGACCAGCTCGTTGGAGACCAGCTTGGGCGCCGCCGCGCCGGGGATGAGGACCGCGCCGATGACGAGGTCGGCCTCCATCACCTGCTGCTCGAGCGTCAGCTTGGACGAGGCCAGGCCGTGCACCCGGTTGTTGTAGCGCCAGAACGACATCCGCAGCTTGTCGAGGTCGGTGTCGAGCAGGGTGACGTCCGCCCCCATGCCGAGCGCGATGTTGGCCGCGTTCTGACCCGAGACGCCCGCACCGATGATGACGACCTTGGCGTTCGCGACGCCGCCGACGCCGCCCATGAGCACCCCGCGGCCGCCCTGGGCCTTCATCAGCGAGTAGGCGCCGACCTGGGGCGCCAGGCAGCCGGCCACCTCGGACATCGGGTAGAGCAGCGGCAGCGCGCCCGAGGGCAGCTGCACCGTCTCGTAGGCGATCGCGGTGACCTTGCGCGCGACGAGCTCGTCGGTCAGCGCCTTGTCGGCGGCCAGGTGGAGGTAGGTGAAGAGGACCTGGCCCTCCCGCATCCGGTGGTACTCCTCGGCGACCGGCTCCTTGACCTTGAGGATCATCTCGGCGCTGCCCCAGACGGCGTCCGCGTCGGGGAGGATCGTGGCGCCCGCGGCCGTGTAGTCGTCGTCGCTGATCGACGAGCCGACCCCGGCACCGGTCTGGATCACGACCTCGTGGCCGTGCGCCACCAGCTCGTGGACACCGATCGGCGTGATCGCCACCCGGTACTCGTGGTTCTTGACTTCCTTCGGCACGCCGACGCGCATGGGCATCCCTCCTGATCGTGGAATCCGTGGCGAATTCCTCTGTGGAGAGAAATCATGAAGATCAGTCGACACCACCGCTAGACGCGCCAGCGAGAATTCGTGCCGCGCGCGGAAATCCGGATCGGATCGTCGGCGATCAGGCTTGCGCCGGGCGCTGCGCCGAAGCCTGTGCGACCGGACTGCCCCGCAGGTGCTCGAAGATCAGGCTGGTCTCGGTCATCGCGACGTCCTTGGTGCCGCTGAGGTGGTGCAGCACGAACTCGCGCAGCTCCTCCGAGCCGGCCGTGGCGACGTGGATCAGGAAGTCGTCGGCACCGGCGAGGAAGTAGACGTTGAGCACCTCGGGCAGCGTCGACATGGCGTGCGCGAAGGCGCTCAGCTCGCCCCGGGCGTGCGGGCGCAGCCGGACCGAGATCATCGCCTGGAGCGGGCGGCCGATGCTGGCCTGGTCGA
The DNA here is from genome assembly GCF_024662235.1 of Pimelobacter simplex. Lineage (GTDB taxonomy): Bacteria > Actinomycetota > Actinomycetes > Propionibacteriales > Nocardioidaceae > Nocardioides. The sequence goes on along the minus strand of NZ_CP096276.1, from coordinate 1,709,444 downwards.
CCTCGGCGTGCGCGCCGCGGATGACCCCGCGCTCGAAGAGCGCGCGCACCCGGCCGTGGCAGGTCGAGGGGGCGATGCCGACCCGGGCGGCCAGCACGTTGTTGGCGAGGCGGGCGTCGTCCTGGAGCTCGCGGACGATGGCGGCGTCGATCGGGTCGAGCTCAACCACGGCGGGGCTCCTGGTCCCGGTCGCGGTCCCGGTCGCGGCGGACCTGGAGCGCGAGCACCGCCTGGACGACGGGCCCGTCGGCGACGTCGCCGGCCAGGATCGCGTCGACGAGGTCGGCGAAGGGCACCCAGAGCACCTCGAGGTCGGCCTCCTCGTGGCGCAGCTCGAAGTCGCCGCGGTCGGCCTCGCTCAGGTCCTCGGCGAGGAAGTAGTGGATCCGCTCGGCGGAGTAGCCCGGCGAGCTCCACGTCGAGAGCAGGTGGGTCCACCGCTCGGCGGCCAGCGAGGCCTCCTCGCGCAGCTCGCGCCGGGCGACCTCGACCGGGTCCTCCCCGGGGTGGTCGCACACGCCGGCGGGCAGCTCGACCAGCCGGTGCGCCGCCGGGTGGCGGTACTGGCGCAGGCAGAGCACCCGGTCCTCGGCGTCGACGGCCAAGATGACCGCCGCGCCCGGGTGCTCGACGACCAGGCGCCGGAAGTCGCCCTCGTCGTCGGCGCCCGGCCGGCGTACCTGGTCCGAGCGCAGGGCCAGCACCCAGCCGTCACGGTGCAGGTCGGTGCTGGAGTCGACCGGCCAGACCTCGGGAGTGTCCCTCAGGACCGCCACGGCGCGGCCGTCACTCGTCGTCGGTCGGCTCGGCGTGCAGGCCGGAGTCGTCGATCTCGAGGCGCGTCTCGCGCTGCCGGGCGATCGCGGCGCCGACCAGACCCGCGAACAGCGGGTGCGGACGGGTCGGCCGGGACCGGAGCTCGGGGTGCGCCTGGGTGCCGATGTAGTAGGGGTGCACCTCGCGCGGCAGCTCGACGAACTCGACCAGGTCGAGGTCGGTGTTGAGCCCGGAGAAGACCAGCCCGGCCTCCTCGAGCTGGCTGCGGTAGGCGTTGTTGACCTCGTAGCGGTGGCGGTGCCGCTCCTCGATCACCTCGGCGCCGTAGACCTCGCGCGCGATCGTGCCGGCCTTGAGCTGGGCCGGGTAGAGACCCAGACGCATGGTGCCGCCCAGGTCGCCGGCGCCCTCGACGATGGACTTCTGCTCCTCCATCGTGGCGATGACCGGCTCCGGGGTGTCCGGGTCGAACTCGGTCGAGCCGGCCTTGGTCAGGCCGAGCTCGGTGCGGGCGTACTCGATGACCATCGACTGCAGGCCCAGGCACAGGCCGAGGGTCGGGATGCCGTGGGCCCGGGCGTAGGTCAGCGCGCCGAGCTTGCCCTCGAGGCCGCGGATGCCAAAGCCGCCGGGGACGCAGATCGCGTCGACGTCGGCCAGGTGCTTGGTCGCGCCGGCCTGGGTCTCGCACTCGTCGGAGGCGACCCAGCGCAGGTGGACCTTGGCCTCGTGGGCGAAGCCGCCCGCGCGCAGCGCCTCGGTGACCGAGAGGTAGGCGTCGTGCAGGTCGATGTACTTGCCGACCAGCGCGATGGTGACGTCCTCCTTGGGGTGGTGCACCCGGCGGAGCAGGTCGTCCCAGACGGTCCAGTCGACGTCGCGGAAGGGCAGGTTGAGCCGGCGCACGACGTAGGCGTCGAGGCCCTGGCGGTGCAGCACCTTGGGGATGTCGTAGATCGACGGCGCATCGGCCGCGGTGACCACGGCCTCCTGGTCGACGTCGCACATCAGGGAGATCTTCTTCTTGATGCTCTCCGGCAGCTCGCGGTCGGCGCGGCAGACCACGGCGTCGGGCTGGATGCCGACCTGGCGCAGCGCGGCGACCGAGTGCTGGGTGGGCTTGGTCTTGAGCTCGCCCGAGGGACCGATGAACGGCACCAGCGAGACGTGCAGGAAGAAGACGTTGTCGCGGCCGATGTCGTGACGCACCTGGCGCGCGGCCTCGAGGAACGGCAGCGACTCGATGTCGCCCACCGTGCCACCGATCTCGGTGATCACCACGTCGACCGGCTCCTCACCGTGGCCCATGGCCAGGATGCGGTCCTTGATCTCGTTGGTGATGTGCGGGATCACCTGGACCGTGTCGCCGAGGTACTCGCCCTTGCGCTCCTTGGCGATGACCGACGAGTAGACCTGCCCGGTCGTCACGTTGGCGATCTGGTTGAGATCGGTGTCGAGGAAGCGCTCGTAGTGCCCGATGTCGAGGTCGGTCTCGGCGCCGTCGTTGGTGACGAACACCTCGCCGTGCTGGAACGGGTTCATCGTCCCGGGGTCGACGTTGAGGTACGGGTCGAGCTTCTGCATGGTGACCCGCAGGCCGCGCGAGCGCAGCAGCCGGCCGAGGCTGGAGGCGGTCAGGCCCTTGCCCAGCGAGGAGGCGACGCCTCCGGTGACGAAGACGTGCTTTGCCTGTCGATTCGAACCACTACCCGGCGCCATGTTCACGGGATTCCATCCTACTACTCGAAGTCCTCAACCGTTACGTCGCCGCGCCAGGTCGAGCAGCTCGCGTGCGTGCGCGAGTGCCGTGTCGGACTCGGCGAGGCCGGCCAGCATGCGAGAGAGCTCCCGCTCGCGGGCCGCGTCGTCGAGCGTGACCAGGCCTGAGCTGGTCACCGTGCCGTCGCTGGACTTCTCGACCAGCACGTGCCGGTCGGCGAACGCGGCCACCTGCGGCAGGTGGGTGACCACGAGGACCTGGGCGTCGCCGGCGAGCCTCGCCAGCCGGCGCCCGATCTCGACCGCCGCCGCACCGCCCACGCCCGAGTCGACCTCGTCGAAGACGAACGTCGGCACCGGGCTGGTGCCGGCCAGGCACACCTCGACGGCCAGCATCACCCGGGACAGCTCACCGCCCGAGGCGCCCTTGTGGAGCGGGCGGGGCTCGGAGCCGGTGTTGGCCGCCAGCAGGAACTCGACCTCGTCGAGCCCGCTGCGCCCGAACCGGACCCAGCGCTCCCCCACCAGCAGCAGGTCGGCCGGCGGGTGCGCGGGATCGGCCGGCGCCTCAGCGGCCCGCGGCGCGACCCGGAGGGTGACCACCGCGTGCGGCATCGCCAGCAGGGTCAGCTCGTCGGAGACCGCCGTACCGAGCCGGCTGGCGGCCTTGACCCGGGCCTCGGTCAGCTCGGCGCCCGCGGCGGCCAGGTCGGCCCGCAGCGCTGCGGACCGGGCCGCGAGCTCCTTGATCCGGTCGTCGGTGGAGTCGAGGTCGAGCAGGCGCAGCGCGGAGCGCTCGGCCCAGGCGAGGACCTCGTCGACCGTCTCGCCGTACTTGCGGGTGAGGGCGACGAGCGCCGCCCGGCGCTCGGAGACGGCCGCGAGCCGGTGCGGGTCGGTGTCGATGCGCGAGGCGTACGACGCCACGTCGGCCGCCACGTCGGAGAGCAGGTAGCTCACCTCGGTGACCCGGTCGGCCAGCTCGGCCGCGGCGGGGTCGTGGTCGCGCACGCCGTCGAGCAGCCCCCGCGCCGCGGCGACCGCTCCCATCGCGTCGGGCGAGCCCTGCTCGCTGGAGAGCGCCTCGCGGGCCTGCTCGGCGGCGCCGCGCAGCGTGTCGGAGTGGCCCAGCCGGGCCTCCTCGGCCGCCAGCTCGGCGTCCTCGCCGGGCTGGGGCGCGACCGCGGCCACCTCGTCGACGCCGAACCTCAGCAGGTCGGCCTCGCGGGCCCGCTCGCGCGCCGTCGCGGTCACCTCGGCCAGCTCGCGCTCGGTGGCGACCAGCCGGTCGTGGACGGTGGCGTACTTCGTCAGCAGCTTGTCGAGCTTGCCGAACCGGTCGAGCGCCTGGCGCTGGGTCTGCGGCTTGAGCAGCCGGTGCTGGTCGGACTGCCCGTGGACCGCGACCAGCGGCTCGGCGATCTCGGCCAGCGTCGCGATCGGGACGGAGGCACCGCCCGCGAACGCCCGCGAGCGCCCCTCGGCGCTCACGTTGCGGGCGAGCACCACGCCGTCGTCGTCGGCCTCGCCGCCGGCCTCCTCGACCGCGGCGAGCAGCTGGGGCAGCGCCTTGACCGAGACCAGGCCCTCGACGCGCGCCTGCTTGGCACCGGCCCGGACCGCGCCGCTGTCGGCCCGCCCGCCCAGCAGCAGCCCGAGCGCGGTGACCACCATGGTCTTGCCGGCACCGGTCTCACCGGTGATCACGGTCAGACCCGGACCGAGCTCGAGCGTGGAGGAGTCGATGACTCCCAGCGAGCTGATCCGCAGCTCCTCGATCATGCGTCCTCCCCTCGGGCCCGTCGTTCTTGTCGTCGTTGCTCCGCCGCCCCGCGCCAGCCCTCGACCGAGAGGCCGAACTTGGCCACCAGCCGGTCGGTGAACGGCGCCTGGTGCAGCCGGACCAGCCGGACCGGCCGCAGCCCCCGGCTCACCTCGATCCGGGCCCCCGGCGGCAGGTCGACGCTGCGCCGCCCGTCGCACCACAGGACCCCGGAGCCCTGGTTGCCCTGGAGCACCTCGATCGCGATCACCGACGACGGCGCCACCACCATCGGCCGGGAGAACAGCGCGTGCGCGCTCAGCGGCACGATGCACAGCGCCTCGACCTGGGGCCACACGATCGGCCCGCCGGCGCTGAAGTTGTAGGCGGTCGACCCCGTCGGCGTCGCGCACACCACCCCGTCGCAGCCCCAGCGCGAGAGCGGACGGCTGTCGACCTCGACGACCACCTCGAGCATCCGCTCGCGGGCCGCCTTCTCGACGCTCGCCTCGTTGACCGCGAACGTCGCGTAGACCAGCTCGCCGTCGACGAACGCCCGGACGTCGAGGGTCAGCCGGTCCTCGGTCGTGTAGCGCTGCTCGACGATCGCGTCGATCGTCGCCGCCACGTCCTCGTGCTCGGCCTCGGCCAGGAACCCGACGTGGCCCAGGTTGACCCCCAGCACCGGCGTCGAGCGCTCGTGGGTCACCTCGGCCGCGCGCAGGATGCTGCCGTCGCCACCGATCACCACCGTCAGCTCGCAGCCGTGGCTCGCGTCGGTCTCGGAGTCGGTCAGCTCGACCCGCGGCACGTAGTCCTCGGGCACCAGGTCGAGGTCGTCGGCCTCGTGGTGCAGCAGCCGGACCACGATGCCGTGCCCGGTCAGCTCCTTGACGAACGCCCGCGCCACGTCGCGCGCCTCGGACCGGCCGGTGTGGGCGAGGACGAGCACCCGCCGTGGCGTCTCCGCCGGCGTCGCGCCCGTCCCTGTGGTGGTCATGGACTCACCCTCTCATCCACCCCCGACGTTCCGCGCCGGACGACCTCCGCGATGGACTCGTCGTCCAGCTCCGGCGCCCCCTTGCGCAGCCACAGGAAGAACTCCACGTTGCCCGAGGGACCCGGCAGCGGGCTCACCGTCACCGCCCGCGCCCCCCAGCCCCGCTCGGCCGCCGCATGGGCGACGTCCAGGACGGTCTCGACCCACAGCTCCGGGTCCCGGACCACGCCGCCCTTGCCCAGCCGGTCCTTGCCGACCTCGAACTGCGGCTTGACCATCAGCGCCAGGTCGCCGTCGTCCCGGGTCACCCCGAGCAGCGCGTCGAGGACCAGGCGCAGCGAGATGAACGACAGGTCGCCCACCACCACGTCCACCGGTCCCCCGATGTCGTCGGCGCTCAGCGTCCGGACGTTGGTCCGGTCGTGGACGCTCACCCGCTCGTCCTGCTGCAGCGACCAGTGCAGCTGCCCGTAGCCGACGTCGACCGCCACCACCTCGGCCGCCCCCGCCCGCAGCAAGACGTCGGTGAACCCACCCGTCGACGCCCCCGCGTCCAGGCACCGCCGCCCGGCCACCGCCAGACCCAGCGGAGCGAACGCGGTCAGCGCCCCCAGCAGCTTGTGCGCCCCGCGCGAGACGTAGTCCGGACCGTGCTCGCCCTCGCGCACCACGATCGCCACGTCGGTGGTGACCCCCGTGGCCGCCTTGGACGCCACCGCACCCGCCACCTTGACCCGCCCGTCGGCGATCAGCTGGGCCGCGCGCTCGCGGGACGGCGCCAGCCCGCGGCGGACCAGCTCCGCGTCGAGCCGCAGTCGTCGCGGTGGCACTACGGCGCGGCGGTCGGTGGAGCCGGCGGGTGGTCGAGGGTGCGCCGCAGCTCGGCGTGCGCCTCCTCGAGGACACCCGCGTGCTCCTCGAGCGGTCGCCGGTCGAGCCCGGCGACCAGGTCGAGCACGCGGTCGACGGCGTCGATGCCGGTCGGCGTGGGCGCCGGCACAGGTACCTCGGTCATGCTGCGAGGCTACCGCGCCGCCCCGTCGCTCCCGGGGACCCGGACCCCGGCGATGTCGACCACCGTCCCCGTCGTGTCGAGGTGGTGCCAGGCGGTCACCGCGGCCACCCGCCACCAGTCGGCCGCGGCGGCGTCGGCGGCGATCCGGTCGACCTGCAGCCGGCCGTCACGGACCGAGCCCGCCCAGCCGCCGAGCGTCCAGCGCTCCCCGTCGCGCTCCGGCGCGCCGTGCCCGGTCGTCAGCCCGCCCAGGTCCGGCGCCACGTACGTCGGCCGCAGCGCCCCGCGCGCCGCGACCAGCTCGCCCAGCCCGGTCACGCCGGTCAGCACCAGCAGCGAGTCCACGCCTGCGTTGCGGGCGCCCTCGATGTCGGTGTCGAGCCGGTCGCCCACCATCAGCGGACGGTCCCCGCCGACCCGGCGGATCGTCTCGTCCAGCAGGGGCCGCGACGGCTTGCCGGCGACCTCGGGCGTGACCCCGGCGAACCGGCTGAGCATGTCCACGAGGACGCCGTGGCCCGGCGCGACGCCGTACGGGGTCGGGATGGTGTGGTCGCTGTTGCTCGCCAGCCACGGCAGCCCGTCGCGGATCCGCACCGCCACCCGCATCAGGTCGCTCCAGCGCAGGTCGGGGCCGTACCCGCTGGCCACCGCCACCGCCTCGTCCGCGAAGCCCACCGGCACCAGCCCCGCCTCCTCGAGCGCCGCCCGGAGCCCGTCCGCCCCGAGGCTGACCACCCGCGCCCCCGCCCCGTAGCGCTCGCGCAGCACCCGCGCGGCCGCCTGGGCACTCGTCACCACGTCGTCAGCCGTCGCGCTCACCCCCAGCTCGGACAGGTGCGCGGCCACCGCCTGCGGCGGCCGCGAGGCGTTGTTGGTGATGAAGGCGACCCGCATCCCCGCCTCCCGCGCCCACCCCACGTGCGCGGCCGCTCCCGGCACCGCGTCCGATCCGACGTAGACCACGCCGTCGAGGTCGAGCATCGCGAGGTCGTAGGCGTGGGCGAGCGGTTCGCTGGATGTGAGCAACACAGCCTCCACCTTGCCAGCCGCCCCACCCACGGGCTCCGTACGATGCCCTGATGGACGCAACGACCCTGGTGACGCCGCCGTACGTCGCTGGTCCGCTGCGCCTCGAGCCCTTCGCGGCGCTCATGCTCGCGCCCGCCCGCGTCGGCAACCCGACCACCGGCCGGGCCTTCGCGCGGCCCTACAAGGACGTCTCGGCCCGGCTCCTGCGCTGGCAGGCCCGCGGCTTCGTCCGTGCCGACCGTGAGCCGGCGCTCTACCTCCACGAGTACAGCTCCGCCGGGATGACCGTGCGCGGCCTCGTCGGGGCCCTCGACGTCTCGCGCCGCGCCGCTCGGCCCGAGGACCGTGCGATCCTGCCGCACGAGGGCATCCACCCCGCCCAGGCCGACGACCTGGCCGACCGGATGGAGGAGATGCAGCTCAACCCCGCGCCCATCCTCCTGGTGCACCAGGGGACACCGGAGCTGCGCGCCCTCCTCGACCGTGTGGTGGACGGCGAGCCCGACCACGCCTTCACCGACCGCGGCGGCCAGGAGCACCGGATCTGGGCGATCCGCGACGCCACCGACCTCGCCGCCATCGCCGAGCAGCTCGCGGACAGCCGGGCCCTCATCGCCGACGGACACCACCGCTACGCCGCCTACCTGCGCCTGCAGCGCCGCCAGGCCGGAGCACCCTCGCCCTCCACCCCGCCGCCGACCGACCTCGGCCTGGCCATGCTGGTCGACCAGGACGCGACGCCGCTCTTCCTCGGCCCGATCCACCGGACCCTGAGCGGGACCTCGCTCGACGACCTGCGTGACGCCGCCGAGACGCTCGGGCTCGAGTTCCGACTGCAGAGCCAGGCCGACGCCGTCAGCGCACTGTCCGCCCAGCGGCTGGCTGCCACCGACGGGGAGCGCTGGGCCGTGGTCACCCTCGACATCGGACCCGACGAGGCTGCGGTCGAGGCACTGCACCGCCGGATCGTGCCGGCCCTGCCGCACGGACCCGCGGCGATCGCCTACCACCACACGGTCGACGACGCCCTCGGCGGCGCCCGGCCAGATGCCATCTCGGTCCTGATGCCGGCACCCTCGGTCGAGCTCGTGCTCCGCGTCGCCGCGGCCGACCGGCTGCTCCCGGAGAAGGCCACCTCGTTCCAGCCCAAACCGAGCCTGGGCGTGCTCATCCGCTCGCTCCGCGACGACTCCGACGCGCCGCACTGACCTCGACCTCCACCCGCGAGGCGGTCCGCTCCCCCGCCTTGAAGAAGCGCCGGCGCAGCTCACCCTCGACTCGGACCTCGTCGCCGGCGTGCCAGCTGCGCATCGAGCGGCGGATCCGTGGCGTCCAGCTCACCAGGTCGATGACGTCGACCGAGGAGCTCCGGCGACCGGACGCGAGCACCCGCACGTCGGAACGGGTGACGATCAACCGGCAGCTGCACACCCGATCACCACTGGCCAGCTCGCGCTCCACCGGCTCACCGCCGACCCGGCCGCTCAGCACGACGCTGTTGTTGCTCACCGCTCCTGACGCGACGTCCGCCGTCATGTCGTCACCTGCTTCCCGAGAACCGGCGTGAGGAGCCTCCTGGCTCCTCCTTCGCATCGATCCTCGCCCGCGCACGCCCTCGCGCGAAGCGCTCCGCCCGGCCCTGTGGACAAGACCCGCACGTCACCGTCCCTGGGGACGATCCACGGACGATCTCGCGCCTGCTGAGAAGCAAAGAACGCAAAAAGAACTCAGGGCCAGCACTGAAAAGTGCTGGCCCTGAGCCAATGTATGTCCGGCGGCGTCCTACTCTCCCACAGCCTCTCGGTTGCAGTACCATCGGCGCTGGCAGGCTTAACTTCCGGGTTCGGGATGGGACCGGGTGTTTCCCTGCCGCTATGGCCGCCGTAACTCTATGAACCCCATGTATGTCTGGGGTTGGTCTTCATGTGGACGCGCAGCACACCAAGTGTTCATCTTGTGTGTTGTTGGGTGTGTTGGGGGTTTGTTGTGGCAAGTCTTCGGCCTATTAGTACCGGTCGGCTAGGCATTGCTGCTGTACACCTCCGGCCTATCAACCCAATCATCTTTTGGGGGCCTTAACCCACAAGGGGTGGGAAACCTCATCTTGAAACGTGCTTCCCGCTTAGATGCGTTCAGCGGTTATCACTTCCGAACGTAGCCAACCAGCCATGCACCTGGCGGTACAACTGGCACACCAGAGGTTCGTCCATCCCGGTCCTCTCGTACTAGGGACAGCCTTTCTCAAGTTTCCTACGCGCGCGGCGGATAGGGACCGAACTGTCTCACGACGTTCTAAACCCAGCTCGCGTGCCGCTTTAATGGGCGAACAGCCCAACCCTTGGGACCTACTCCAGCCCCAGGATGCGACGAGCCGACATCGAGGTGCCAAACCATCCCGTCGATATGGACTCTTGGGGAAGATCAGCCTGTTATCCCCGGGGTACCTTTTATCCGTTGAGCGACAACGCTTCCACTCGCAGTTGCCGGATCACTAGTTCCGACTTTCGTCCCTGCTCGACATGTCTGTCTCACAGTCAAGCTCCCTTGTGCACTTACACTCAACACCTGATTGCCAACCAGGCTGAGGGAACCTTTGAGCGCCTCCGTTACTCTTTGGGAGGCAACCGCCCCAGTTAAACTACCCATCAGGCACTGTCCCTGAACCAGATCATGGCCCTAGGTTAGACATCTAGTACGACCAGAGTGGTATTTCAACGTTGACTCCACAACCACTGGCGTGGCCGCTTCACAGTCTCCCACCTATCCTACACAAGCCGAACCAAACACCAATGCCAAACTATAGTAAAGGTCCCGGGGTCTTTCCGTCCTGCCGCGCGTAACGAGCATCTTTACTCGTAGTGCAATTTCGCCGAGTCCATGGTTGAGACAGTAGGAAAGTCGTTACTCCATTCGTGCAGGTCGGAACTTACCCGACAAGGAATTTCGCTACCTTAGGATGGTTATAGTTACCACCGCCGTTTACTGGGGCTTAAATTCTGAGCTTCGACTTACGTCTAACCCGTCCTCTTAACCTTCCAGCACCGGGCAGGAGTCAGTCCGTATACATCGTCTTACAACTTCGCACGGACCTGTGTTTTTAGTAAACAGTCGCTTTCCCCTGGTCTCTGCGGCCCTTCCCGCTTCCCCAGCAAGTGGGTACACGATCCGGGCCCCCCTTCTCCCGAAGTTACGGGGGCATTTTGCCGAGTTCCTTAACCATGGTTGTCTCGATCGCCTCGGTATTCTCTACCTGATCACCTGAGTCGGTTTCGGGTACGGGCGGCTCATGGCTCGCTAGAGGTTTTTCTCGACAGCATAGGATCACCCACTTCCCCCCTACGGGGTCGGCATCACATCTCAGGGCTACCGATCAAACGGCCGTGTGGCGGATTTGCCTACCACACCCCCTACATGCTTACCCGCCGTCTACCATCGCGGCGGTTGGGCTACCTTCCTGTGTCACCCCATCGCTTGACTACTACCGGGTCGGGTCCCACGCTCCACACCAAGCTCTCCGTCCGAAGACATCGATACGAGGTGCTTTGGGTGGTTAGCATCACCGGGCTCATCATGGGCGCCATTTCGCCGGTACGGGAATATCAACCCGTTGTCCATCGACTACGCCTGTCGGCCTCGCCTTAGGTCCCGACTCACCCAGGGCAGATTAGCTTGACCCTGGAACCCTTGATCAATCGGCGCACGGGTTTCTCACCCGTGATTCGCTACTCATGCCTGCATTCTCACTCGTGTCACATCCACACCTGGATCACTCCGGCGCTTCACCCGTGACACGACGCTCCCCTACCCAACCGCACCCCTGGACCACCATCAAGTAGTGGCCTGGGTTAAATGCGATTGCCATGGCTTCGGCGGGCGGCTTGAGCCCCGCTACATTGTCGGCGCGGAATCACTTGACCAGTGAGCTATTACGCACTCTTTCAAGGGTGGCTGCTTCCAAGCCAACCTCCTGGTTGTCACTGCGACTCCACATCCTTTTCCACTTAGCCGCCTCTTAGGGGCCTTAGCCGATGGTCTGGGCTGTTTCCCTCTCGACTATGAAGCTTATCCCCCACAGTCTCACTGCCACGCTCACACTTACCGGCATTCGGAGTTTGGCTAACGTCAGTAACCTGGTCGGGCCCATCGGCTATCCAGTGCTCTACCTCCGGCAAGAAACACGCAACGCTGCACCTAAATGCATTTCGGGGAGAACCAGCTATCACGGAGTTTGATTGGCCTTTCACCCCTATCCACAGGTCATCCCCTCCATTTTCAACTGAAGTGGGTTCGGTCCTCCACGCCGTCTTACCGGCGCTTCAACCTGCCCATGGATAGATCACTCCGCTTCGGGTCTAGAACACGCGACTCAAACGCCCTATTCAGACTCGCTTTCGCTACGGCTACCCCACACGGGTTAACCTCGCCACGTATCGCTAACTCGCAGGCTCATTCTTCAAAAGGCACGCCATCACCCTCACAGGCTTTGACGGATTGTAGGCACATGGTTTCAGGTACTATTTCACTCCCCGCCAGGGGTACTTTTCACCTTTCCCTCACGGTACTGGTCCGCTATCGGTCATCGAGGAGTATTTAGGCTTAACGGGTGGTCCCGCCAGATTCACACACCATTCCAGGAGTAGCGTGTTACTTGGGAAATGCTGAACACAGCCAGACCCTATCGTCTACGGGGCTATCACCCGCTACGGCACCGCTTTCCAACGGACTTCGACCTCGTGTCTGGTTTCTTACTGTGCGCCACCCCGGCAGAGGCAACAACAACACTCCCACAACCCCCACTCCACAACGCCTGCCGGCTATCACATGAAGTAGGTTTAGCCTCATCCGATTTCGCTCGCCACTACTCTCGGAATCACGGTTGTTTTCTCTTCCTAAGGGTACTGAGATGTTTCACTTCCCCTTGTTCCCTCCACACACCCTATTTCATTCAGGTGCAGGTAACACGACATAACTCGTGCTGGGTTTCCCCATTCGGACATCCCCGGATCAACGCTCGGTTGCCAACTCCCCAGGGCATATCGCAGGCTCCCACGTCCTTCATCGGCTCTCGATGCCAAGGCATCCACCATGTGCCCTTAACAACTTGCCCACAACAAACCACCAACACACACAACAACACCTCCACCAACAACCCCGAAGAGCTGCCGAAGACGATGCGTCAACTACCTGTGCACATGCCGGCGGTCCCATCATGGAACAAACCATAATAGAGAACACACACAAACAATCATCACGAAACAAACACTATTATATGCTCGCGTCCACTATGAAGAAATCAAACAGCCAGAAGCCGACCAGCACCACAAACCCACATCCGGGGCCTGCAGCGTCTGATGCCTCAGACACCCAACAGCGTGCCATACAAACTCACAACCAAACCACCCAACAAACGCCGGGCTTAAGCTGCAAACGATCATTGTGTTCCACTAGTGAACACCCCCAACGCATCCAGCACATTCGGCTGATGTCACGGGGTGTGCTCCTTAGAAAGGAGGTGATCCAGCCGCACCTTCCGGTACGGCTACCTTGTTACGACTTCGTCCCAATCGCCAGCCCCACCTTCGACGGCTCCCCCCACAAGGGTTAGGCCACCGGCTTCGGGTGTTGCCGACTTTCGTGACGTGACGGGCGGTGTGTACAAGGCCCGGGAACGTATTCACCGCAGCGTTGCTGATCTGCGATTACTAGCGACTCCGACTTCATGGGGTCGAGTTGCAGACCCCAATCCGAACTGAGACCGGCTTTTTGGGATTCGCTCCCCCTCACGGGATCGCAGCCCTTTGTACCGGCCATTGTAGCATGCGTGAAGCCCTGGACATAAGGGGCATGATGACTTGACGTCATCCCCACCTTCCTCCGAGTTGACCCCGGCAGTCTCCCATGAGTCCCCGGCATAACCCGCTGGCAACATGGAACGAGGGTTGCGCTCGTTGCGGGACTTAACCCAACATCTCACGACACGAGCTGACGACAGCCATGCACCACCTGTACACCAGTATCAATGAGACCCCTATCTCTAGGGGCTTCCGGTGTATGTCAAACCCAGGTAAGGTTCTTCGCGTTGCATCGAATTAATCCGCATGCTCCGCCGCTTGTGCGGGCCCCCGTCAATTCCTTTGAGTTTTAGCCTTGCGGCCGTACTCCCCAGGCGGGGCGCTTAATGCGTTAGCTACGGCACGGAATCCGTGGAAAGGACCCCACACCTAGCGCCCAACGTTTACGGTGTGGACTACCAGGGTATCTAATCCTGTTCGCTCCCCACACTTTCGCTCCTCAGCGTCAGGTAATGCCCAGAGAACCGCCTTCGCCACCGGTGTTCCTCCTGATATCTGCGCATTTCACCGCTACACCAGGAATTCCATTCTCCCCTGCATACCTCTAGTCTGCCCGTATCGAAAGCAAGCAACGAGTTAAGCCCGCTGTTTTCACTCCCGACGCGACAAACCGCCTACGAGCCCTTTACGCCCAATAATTCCGGACAACGCTCGGACCCTACGTATTACCGCGGCTGCTGGCACGTAGTTGGCCGGTCCTTCTTCTGTACCTACCGTCACTTTCGCTTCGTCGGTACTGAAAGAGGTTTACAACCCGAAGGCCGTCATCCCTCACGCGGCGTTGCTGGATCAGGCTTCCGCCCATTGTCCAATATTCCCCACTGCTGCCTCCCGTAGGAGTCTGGGCCGTGTCTCAGTCCCAGTGTGACCGGTCACCCTCTCAGGCCGGCTACCCGTCAAAGCCTTGGTGAGCCATTACCTCACCAACAAGCTGATAGGCCGCGAGCACATCCTGGACCGAAAAACTTTCCACCACCACTAGATGCCTAGAGTGGTCATATCCGGTATTAATCACCGTTTCCGGTGGCTATCCCAGAGTCCAGGGCAGATTACTCACGTGTTACTCACCCGTTCGCCGCTCGAGTACTCCCGAAGGAGCCTTTCCGCTCGACTTGCATGTGTTAAGCACGCCGCCAGCGTTCGTCCTGAGCCAGGATCAAACTCTCCATAAGAAAATTCTAACCTGACAATCGACGGACACTGACAACAACGTTGTCAGAATCATCATCATTGCCACAAACACACATCCAACCAAGAAGGCCGGACGCACAAACGTCACAACAATCTATTTGCATGACACACTGTTGAGTTCTCAAACATCACACGCTCTCGCGCTCTCACCCTGGTGGGCTTAAGTCGCGGGGCAACCTGTGAAACCTTACCCGGTTCGTTCCTCCCCGTCAACTCGGCCTGTTCGGCCGGAGTGTCTGGGTGGGGCGAGCCCCGGGTGCTGGGCACACGACGAAACTTCGTTTGGCTAGGTCTAGGACCTTGGCCCGAAGTTTTTCTGCCGCGTGGCCCGGCAGGAAGAACATTACCAACACATGGCGGCCGGGTTGCAAATCGGGGGGTCCCCCCACGTCCGGAGGGCGTTCTCTGAGCGTGAAATGCGCTCCCGGAGACCCCCTCAGGAGGGCTCGGGACCCTCGGCGCGGGGATGGCGTCGATAGGCGGAGACGGTGGGATCGCCGTCGATCCAGGAGCGCCAGGGGCGGTCGCTGGCCCGGCGCAGGCCGGTCCGCGGCCCGGTCCGTACGACGGAGGCCGGGACCGGCTGGTCCGGCAGCTCGAGCCGGAGGTCGCCGGCGTCGAGGTCGGTGCCGTCCAGGGCGAGGGTGAGGCCGAGGGCCCGGCCGAGACGACCGGGGCCGCGGGCGAGGTCGCGATCGGAGGAACCGGGACGACGTTCGCGCGCGAGGTCGAGGCCGGCGACGACCTCGCCGGCGCGGAGCAGGACGGCGCCCGGGCCGTGCTCCTCCCCCACGGTGACGTTGGCGCAGATGTGGATGCCGTGGCTGAGGTAGCAGTAGAGCCGGCCGGCGGGGCCGAACATGGTCGCGTTGCGCCGGGTCCGGCCGCGGTAGGCGTGGGAGCCGGGATCGGTGGCGCCGGCGTAGGCCTCCACCTCCGTCAGCCGTACGGCGACCGCGCCGTGGCGCAAAACGGCACCGAGCAGCCGGGGCGCCACCTCGAGGGGCGGCGCCGCCAGCTGCTCGGCGAGCGACATGGTTCCGGGCGGGGTCCGGGACTCAGGCCAGGGCGGTGCGGGCGTCGGAGACGCGGGAGCGCAGCTCGGCGAGCTGCTCGGTGACCCGGACGGGCGACGTACCGCCGCGGCCGTCGCGCGAGGCGACGGAGCCCTCGACGGTCAGGACGCTGCGCACGTCGGGCGTGAGGTGCGGCGAGATCGCGGCGAACTGCTCGTCGCTGAGCTCGTCGAGCTCGATGCCGAGCCCCTCGCACTCACGCACGCAGGCTCCGGCCAGCTCGTGGGCGATCCGGAAGGCCACTCCCTGCTTGACCAGCCACTCCGCGATGTCGGTGGCGAGCGAGAAGCCCTGGGGGGCGAGCTCGCCCATCCGGGCGGTGTCGAAGACGAGCGTCGCCATCTGCCCGGTGAACGCGGGCAGCAGCACCTCGAGGGTGTCGACGGAGTCGAAGACCGGCTCCTTGTCCTCCTGGAGGTCCCGGTTGTAGGCGAGCGGGAGGGCCTTGAGCGTGGTGAGCAGGCCGGCGAGGTTGCCGACCAGGCGGCCGGCCTTGCCGCGGGCGAGCTCGGAGATGTCGGGGTTCTTCTTCTGGGGCATGATGCTCGACCCCGTCGACCAGGAGTCGTGGAGCGTCGCGAAGCCGAACTCCTTGGTCGCCCAGAGGATGACCTCCTCGGCGATCCGGCTGATGTCGATGCCGGTCTGCGCGGCCACGAAGGCGAACTCGGCGACGAAGTCGCGCGAGGCCGTGCCGTCGATCGAGTTGGCCGTGGAGCCGGTGAAGCCGAGCTCGCGGGCGACCAGCTCGGGGTCGAGGCCGAGGCTCTGGCCCGCCAGCGCCCCCGATCCGTACGGCGAGTCGCCGGCCACCCGCCGCCGCCAGTCGCCGAGGCGCTCGACGTCGCGGAGCAGGGCCCACGCGTGGGCGAGCAGGTGGTGCGAGAGCAGCACCGGCTGGGCGTGCTGGAGGTGGGTGCGCCCCGGCATGATCGCCGCTCCCCCGTCGACGGAGGTCAGGTGCGTGTCCGCCTGGGTGGCCAGGGCGTCGACGAGGTCGAGCACCAGGCCGGCCACGGTCACCGAGTGGTCGAGCAGGTAGCAGCGGAAGAGCGTGGCGATCTGGTCGTTGCGCGAGCGCCCGGCGCGCAGCTTGCCGCCGACCTCGGGGCCGACCTCCTCGATGAGGAGCCGCTCGAGCGCACCGTGCACGTCCTCGTCGGAGGGGTCGGGCCGCAGCGAGCCGTCGCGGAAGCGTGCGGCGAGGGCGTCGAGCCCGGCGTGCAGCGTCGCCTCCTCGTCGGCGGTGAGCAGGCCCGCGGCACCGAGCGCCTTGGCGTGGGCGTGGGAGCCGGCGATGTCGTAGAGGCCCAGGCGCCAGTCGAAGTGCGTCGAGCGCGAGAGCGCGTCGAGCTCCGGCGAGGGACCGCCCTCGAAGCGTCCGCCCCAGAGCTTGCCGGTGTTGGTACTCATGACGTTCCTCCCCGGACGTGCGCGATCGCCGCCCGCATCTGGTCGATCAGCCGCGGGTCCACCGCGCGGCCGTCGTGGTCGAGATCGTCGGGGGTCCACCAGGCGGCGTCGAAGATCGACTGCGACTCCAGCTGGTCGAGACCCGCGAAGCTGATCGGCGTCTCCTCCAGGGCGAGCGCGAACAACGTCGACTCGTTGACGTAGTCGCGCCCGTCCCAGGAGAACTCCACCTCGAACGTGCCGAACGGCTCACCCAGCCGCGCGGGGTCCACGGCGATGCCGGTCTCCTCGCGCAGCTCGCGGGCGCCGGCCGCGGCGAGGGACTCCCCCGCGTCGGCCGCTCCCCCGATGGTGAACCAGTAGCGCACCTCGGGCACCGCGGGGTCGCAGCCGAGCAGCAGCAGGACGGTGCCCGCGCTGCTGACCGGGAGCACCCGCGCCACCGTGCGCCGGGTCGGCTCGTGGTGCATGTCAGTCGGTTCCGAGCTCCATGGCGGCCTCCTCGAGGATCGCCTCGCCCTCGTCGCCGCCGTCGGGGTTGGCGGTGATCTGGTCGTAGCCACCGGCCGGCAGCTCACCGAAGAGCGTGCCGTTCTCGACCAGGACGGTGCCCTGGTCGAGGGGCTGGCCGGCGTACAGCTCGAGCTTGGCGCGGCTGTCGGCGATGTCCAGGTTGCGCATGGTGAGCTGGCCGATCCGGTCGGTCGGGCCGAAGGCGGCGTTCTCGACGCGCTCCATCGAGAGCTTCTCGGGGTGGTAGGAGAAGTTCGGGCCGTCGGTCTTGAGGATCGTGTAGTCGTCGCCGCGGCGCAGGCGCAGGGTGACGGTGCCGGTGACGAGCGAGGCGATCCAGCGCTGGATCGACTCGCGCAGCATGAGCGCCTGAGGGTCGAGCCAGCGGCCCTCGTAGAGCAGCCGGCCGAGCTTGCGGCCCTCGAGGTGGTAGTTGGCGAGCGTGTCCTCGTTGTGGATCGCGTTGAGCAGCCGCTCGTACGCCGCGAAGAGCAGCGCCATGCCGGGCGCCTCGTAGATGCCGCGGGACTTTGCCTCGATGATCCGGTTCTCGATCTGGTCGGACATGCCCAGGCCGTGGCGTCCGCCGATCCGGTTGGCCTCGTCGACCAGGGCCACCGCGTCGTCGTACCGCTTGCCGTTGAGGGCGACCGGGCGGCCGGCCTCGAACGTGACGGCGACGTCCTCGGTCTCGATGACGACCGAGGGGTCCCAGAACTTCACGCCCATGATCGGCTCGACGGTCTCGAGCGAGACGTCGAGGTGCTCCAAGGTCTTGGCCTCGTGGGTCGCGCCCCAGATGTTGGCGTCGGTGGAGTAGGCCTTCTCGGTGGAGTCGCGGTAGGGCAGGCCGTGCGCGACGAGCCACTCGCTCATCTCATGGCGACCGCCGAGCTCGGCGACGAAGTCCGCGTCGAGCCAGGGCTTGTAGATCCGCAGCTCGGGGTTGGCCATCAGGCCGTAGCGGTAGAACCGCTCGATGTCGTTGCCCTTGTAGGTCGAGCCGTCGCCCCAGATGTTGACGTCGTCGGCCTGCATGGCGCGCACGAGCATCGTGCCGGTCACGGCGCGGCCGAGCGGGGTGGTGTTGAAGTAGGCCTTGGCGCCGGAGCGGATGTGGAAGGCACCGCACGCGAGCGCGGCGAGACCCTCTTCGACGAGCTGGGGCTTGATGTCGACCGCGCGGGCGATCTCGGCGCCGTACTCGCGGGCGCGGACGGGGACGCCGGCGATGTCCGGCTCGTCGGGCTGGCCGATGTCGGCGGTGTAGGTGCACGGGATGGCGCCCTTGTCGCGCATCCAGGCCACCGCGACGGAGGTGTCGAGGCCGCCGGAGAAGGCGATACCGACGCGCTCTCCCTGAGGCAGGGAGGTCAGGACCTTGCTCAACTCATGAATCCTTTCGGGTGTCGCCTTCGGCGAGAGCGGTGAACTTGTGGGCCAGGGCGTCTCCCCCGGCAGGATCGCGCCCGATGACGAGCACGGTGTCGTCGCCGGCGATGGTGCCGAGGACGTCGCCGAGCTCCACCTTGTCGATGGCGCTGGCGAGGAACTGCGCCGCCCCCGGAGGGGTGCGCAGGACGACGAGGTTGGCACTGGCCTCGGCGCTGACGAGCAGCTCGGAGGCCAGCCGGGACAGCCGGTGCTGCGAGGCGGCGCTCTCGCCGGTGACCGGCGTCCGGTCGCCTCCCTCGGCCGGTACGGCGTAGACGAGGCCGCCGCTGGCCGAGCGCACCTTGACCGCGTCGAGCTCGACGAGGTCGCGGCTCAGCGTGGCCTGGGTGACGTGCACGCCCCGAGCGCCCAGGAGGTCGGCGAGCTCCTGCTGGGACCGCACCTCGCGGGTCTCCAGGAGCTCGACGACGATCGCCTGCCGGGCGTTCTTGGTCATCGGGGTCAGGGCGTGCTCGCTCATCGGCTCAGGCCTGCGCCTTCTCGTGCAGCCAGGTCATGATCGCCTTCTGCGCGTGACGGCGGTTCTCGGCCTCGTCCCACACGACGCTCTGGGGGCCGTCGATGACCTCGGCGGCGATCTCGACCCCGCGGTACGCCGGGAGGCAGTGCATCACGATCGCGTCGGTGTTGGCCGCGGCGACGAGCGCGGGCGTCACCGACCAGGGCCCGAAGACCGCACGCCGGGTCGAGGCCTCGTCCTCCTTGCCCATCGAGATCCAGGTGTCGGTGATGACCACGTCGGCGCCGGTGACGGCTGCGAGCGGGTCTCCGATCGCCGTCGCGGAGCCGCCGGTGGCGGCGCCGATCTCGTTGGCCCGGGCGAACATCTCGTCGGAGGGGACGTAGCGCTCGGGGCCGCTGATCCGGATGTGCATGCCCGCGGTGGCGCCGGCCAGGAGCCAGGAGTTGCCCATGTTGCAGGCACCGTCGCCGAGGAAGGCCGCGGTCAGGCCGGCGAGCTCGCCCTTGTGCTCGGTGATGGTGAGCAGGTCGGCGAGCAGCTGGCACGGGTGGAAGTCGTCGGTGAGCGCGTTGATCACCGGGACGCCGGAGTGGGCGGCCATGTCGTCGAGGTTGGCCTGGGCGTAGGTGCGCCACACGATCTGGGAGGCCTGGCGGTCGAGCACCCGGGTGACGTCCGC
Source organism: Pimelobacter simplex (assembly GCF_024662235.1). GTDB lineage: Bacteria > Actinomycetota > Actinomycetes > Propionibacteriales > Nocardioidaceae > Nocardioides. The sequence goes on along the minus strand of NZ_CP096276.1, from coordinate 1,689,497 downwards.
GACCGACTCGCGCTTGCCGATGCCGGCCAGCGTGCCGTCGACGAGCATCGGGTGCCCGCCGAGCTCGGCGATGCCCGCGGCGAACGAGGCCTGGGTGCGCAGGGTCGGCTTGTCGAAGATCATCGCGACGGTGCGCGGACCGGCGAGCGGCTGGTGGTCGTAGGGCTCGGCCTTGAGCCGGGCCGCGAGCGCCAGGACCTCGGCCTGCTCGGCCGGGCTGAGGTCGTCGTCGCGCAGGAAGGAGCGGGTGCTCATGCGCTCACCCCCGCCTGGTCGAGGATCGCAGGCCAGGCCGCGAGGAAGGCATCGGTGTCGGCGTCGGTGAGGACGAAGGGCGGCGCCATCCGGATCCGCTCGGGAGTGGCCGCGTTGAGGATGAAACCGGCGTCCTGGGCGGCGGCGACGACCTCGGCGGCCTTGGGCTCGGCCAGGGTGAGCCCGACGAGCAGGCCCGCTCCCCTGGTCTCGACCACGCGGGGGTCGGCGCCGGTGCCCTGCTGGAGCCGGGCGCCGAGCGCGGTGGCGCGGGCGAGCAGGTCGTCCTCGGCGAGCACGTCGAGGACGGCGAGCGCGGCCGCCGCGGCGACCGGGTTGCCGCCGAAGGTCGTGCCGTGGTTGCCCGGGTCGAAGAGCTTGCCGGAGCCGTGGGTCGCCAGGCAGGCGCCGATCGGAATGCCGCCGGCCAGGCCCTTGGCGAGCGTGACGATGTCGGGCACGACCGGGGCGTCGACGAGCGCGGGGTTCTGGTGGGCGAACCAGGTGCCGGTCCGGCCGACGCCCGTCTGGATCTCGTCGAGCCAGAGCAGCGCGCCGTGCTCGTGGGCGATGCGCTGGGCGGCGGGCAGGTAGCTCCGCGGCGGCACGATCACGCCGGCCTCGCCCTGGATCGGCTCGACCAGGACGGCGGCCGTGGTGTCGTCGACGGCGGCCGCGAGCGCGGCCTCGTCGCCGTAGGGCACGAACACGACCTCACCGGGCAGCGGCTCGAAGGGCGCGCGGTAGGCCTCCTTGGAGGTCAGCGCGAGCGCGCCCATGGTGCGGCCGTGGAAGGAGCCCTCGGTTGCGACGATCCGGGTCCGGCCGGTACGACGGGTCAGCTTGAGCGCCGCCTCGTTGGCCTCGGTGCCGGAGTTGGTGAAGAACACCCGCGCGTCGGCGCCGAGCAGGCCCACGAGCCGCTCGGCGAGCGTGATCTGGGGGCCGCTGGCGAAGAAGTTCGAGATGTGGCCGAGGGTCTGCAGCTGCTCGGTCACCGCCGCGACCAGACGCGGGTGCGCGTGGCCGAGGGCGTTGACGGCGATCCCGCCGAGCAGGTCGACGTACTCGCGGCCGTCGGCGTCCCAGACGTGGGCGCCCGCGCCGCGGGCCAGGACCGTCTTGGGCGGGCCGAACGTGTTCATGAGGGAGCCGGCGTACCGCTCGGTCCACTCGGTCGTGGTGGTCACTTCAGGGCCTCCCGGGCCTTGCGGGTCTTGGTCGTGACGCCGGGCAGCACCTGGGTGCCGACGCCTTCATCGGTGAAGAGCTCGAGCAGGACGGCGTGCGCCTGGCGGCCGTCGACGACGGTCGCGCGCTTGACGCCGTCGCGCACGGCCTGCAGGCACGCGCTCATCTTGGGGATCATGCCGCTGGCCAGCGACGGGAGGATCTCCTCGAGCGCCTCGGGGCTGATCTCGCCGATGACCTCCTCGGGGTCCGGCCAGTCGAGGTAGAGACCCTCGACGTCGGTGAGCACGAGGAGCTTCTCGGCGCCGAGCGCGGCGGCCAGCGAGGCGGCCGCGGAGTCGGCGTTGACGTTGTGGACGACGCCGTCGGCGTCGGGCGCGACGCTGGACACGACCGGGATCCGGCCGGCCTCGATGAGGTCGAGGACCGCCTCGGGCCGCACCTGGGCGACCTCGCCGACGAGGCCGAGGTCGACCTCCTCGCCGTCGACGACCGTGCCGGTCTGCTCGGCGGTGAAGAGACCGGCGTCCTCGCCGGACAGGCCGACCGCGAGCGGGCCGTGCTCGTTGATCAGGCCGACCAGCTCGCGCTGGACCTGGCCGACGAGGACCATCCGGACGACGTCCATCGCCTCGGGCGTGGTCACCCGCAGGCCGCCGCGGAACTCGGACTCGATGCCGAGCCGGTCGAGCATCTGGGAGATCTGGGGACCGCCGCCGTGCACGACGACCGGGCGGAAGCCGGCGAAGCGCAGGAAGGCGATGTCCTCGGCGAACGCGCGCTTGAGGGTCTCGTCGGTCATCGCGTTGCCGCCGTACTTAATGACGACGACCTTGCCGTGGTAGGCCTTGAGCCAGGGCAGCGCCCCGGCGAGGGTCTCGGCCTTGAACGGGTCGGGCTTGCCAGGAGTCTCGGTCATGAGGAGTACGCGCTGTTCTCGTGGACGTAGGCGTGGGTGAGGTCGTTGGTCCACACCGTGGCCTGGGCGTCGCCGGCCTTGAGGTCGATGGTGACGGTGACCTTGCGGCCCGACAGGTCGACCAGTGCGGGGTCCTCGGCGGGGGTGCTGTTGCGGCAGACCCAGATGTCGTTCATCGCGACGTCGAGGTTCGCCGGGTCGAACGCGGCCTGCGTCGTACCGACGGAGGCGAGGACGCGGCCCCAGTTGGGGTCCTTGCCGAAGACGGCGGCCTTGAACAGGTTGCTCCGCGCGACGCTGCGGCCGACCTCGACCGCGTCGTCCTCGCTGGCCGCGTTGACGGTGGTGATGGCGATCTCGTGGTCGGCGCCCTCGGCGTCGGCGAGGAGCTGGACCGCCAGCGAGCGGCAGACCTCGGTGAGCGCCGCGGTGAGCTCGGCCAGGCTCGGCGTCACGCCGGAGGCGCCGCTGGCCATGAGGGTGACGGTGTCGTTGGTGGACTGGCAGCCGTCGGAGTCGAGCCGGTCGAACGAGACCCGGGTGGCGGCGCGGAGCGCGGTGTCGAGGTCGGCAGCCGGTACGACGGCGTCGGTCGTGATCACCACGAGCATGGTGGCCAGCGCGGGCGCGAGCATGCCGGCGCCCTTGGCCATGCCGCCGATGGACCAACCGGCCCCCTCGACGACGACCTGCTTGGAGACCGTGTCGGTGGTCATGATCGCCTCGGCCGCGTCGTTGCCGCCGTCGGCGGAGAGCCGGGACTGGAGGGTGGCGACGCCGTCGAGCAGCGTCTGGCGGTCGTTGACCAGCCCGATCAGGCCGGTGGAGCAGACGACCACGTCACCGGCGGCGATGCCGACGAGCTCGCCGACCTTCTCGGCGACCTGGTGGGTGGTCTGGAAGCCCTCGGGGCCCGTGTAGCAGTTGGCGCCGCCGGAGTTGAGGACGACCGCGCGCACGACGCCGTCCTTGACGACCTGCTCGCTCCACAGGACCGGGTTGGCCTTGCAGCGGTTGCTGGTGAAGACCGAGGCGGAGTCGAAGGTGGGGCCTTGGTTGACGACGAGGGCGAAGTCCTTGTTGCCGCTCGACTTCAGGCCGATGGCGGCGCCGGCGGCGACGAAGCCGGCGGGATGGGTGACGCTCATGGTGCGAGTGGTTCCTTTGCGGTGCGGAGGTTCAGACGGGGACGGCGGGGGCGACGGTGTGTCCCGATCGTCGCCACGCCTCCTCCGCCCGGTCCGCCTTGGCGGTGGGCACCAGGATCCAGTCGGTGTCGTGGGTCGAGAGCGTCAGCACGCTGATCTCCTCGTCGGCCAGCGGCGTCAGCAGCGCCAAGAGCACGCCGACCTGGTCGAGGTCGAGCACCCCGTCGACGCTGAACGCCGTGTAGGGCTTGCGGTGGCGCGCCTTCTTGGGGACGCTGCGGCCCGCGCAGATGAGCGAGGTCTCGGTCGCCGTCGCGGTGATCGAGAAGATGGACGACGACTCGGCCCACTCCGGGATCTCCGCGCCCGGCGCCAGCCGGACGATCGCGAGGGTCTCGGGGAAGCGCGAGAGGGAGAAGGTCTGCTGCTCGGTCACGGGGCCAGTCCTACCGTCGTCAGGCCCGTGGTCTCGTCGAGACCCAGGGCGAGGTTCATGCACTGCACGGCGGCGCCGGCGGTGCCCTTGGCGAGGTTGTCGATCGCGCCGACGGCGACGAGCCGGCCGGCCGCCGCGTCGACGGTCACCTGGAGGTGCACGGCGTTGGAGCCGAGCACCGCCTGGGTCTGGGGCCACTGTCCGGCGGGCAGGACGTGGACGAAGGGCTCGTCGGCGTAGGCCTTGGCGTAGACGGCATGGGCGTCCTCCGCGCTGAGCGGAGCCGCGAGCGGCGCCGAGCAGGTGGCGAGGATGCCGCGGGCCATCGGGACGAGCAGCGGCGTGAAGCTGACCTTGACCTCGGCGTCGGTGAGCCGGCCGAGGTTCTGGGTGATCTCGGGGGTGTGCCGGTGCACGCCGCCCACGCCGTAGGCGCTCGTGTTGCCCATGACCTCGCTGCCGAGTAGGTGCGGCTTGGCGGCCTTGCCGGCGCCGCTGGTGCCGGAGGCGGCGACCACCACGACGTCCGGTACGACGAGCCCGGCGGCCACCGCGGGGGCGAGGGTCAGCGAGGAGATCGTCGGGTAGCACCCCGGTACGGCGACCCGCCGGGCGCCGCGGAGCAGGTCCCGGTTGCCGGGCAGCTCGGGCAGCCCGTAGGGCCAGGTGCCGGCGTGGGGGCTGCCGTAGAACCGCTCCCACACGGCGGCGTCCTCGAGCCGGAAGTCGGCGCCGCAGTCGACGACCACCACGGCGGGGTCGTGCGCGGAGAGCGCCTCGGCGAGCGCACCGGACTGGCCGTGCGGCAGGCCGAGGAAGACGACGTCGTGCCCGGCGAGCACCTCGACGGTGGTCGGCTCGAGCACCCGGTCGGCCAGCGGCAGCAGGTGCGGCTGGAGGGCACCGAGCCGCTCCCCCGCGTTGCTGCCCGCGGTGACCGCGCCGATCTCGACGCCGGGGTGACCCAGCAGCAGCCGCAGCACCTCGCCTCCGGCGTACCCGCTGGCGCCGGCGACGGCGACCTTCACCTTGCTCATGTGCATGAATATACAAGACCCTGCATGAAGTCGCGAAAGGGGCCCGCTGAAAGCGCCCGCGGATCCGGTGAAGCCGAACTGAAACCGGGTGCTCCCAGGCTAGGGCCCATGAACGACAACCTCCACCCCCCGGCGCCCCGCGGTGACCTCGCGGTCGACGCGACGGGCCTGGTCAAGACCTTCGGCGACTTCCGCGCCGTCGACGGCGTCGACCTCCAGGTCGCGCGCGGCGAGGTCTTCGGTGTGCTCGGACCCAACGGCGCCGGCAAGACCACCATGCTCTCCATGCTCGCGACCCTGCTGCCGATCGACAGCGGGCGCGCGTCCATCTTCGGCGTCGACGTCGCCGGCCAGCCGCACCGGATCCGGCAGCTGCTCGGGGTCACCGGCCAGTACGCCTCGGTCGACGAGAACCTCACCGCGACCGAGAACCTCGTGCTGTTCGCCCGGCTGCTGGGCCACCGCCCGCCGGCCGCGCGCACGATCGCGGCCGACCTGCTGGAGCGCTTCGGGCTGACCGAGGCCGCGACCCGGCAGATCAAGAACTTCTCCGGCGGCATGAGACGCCGGCTCGACCTCGCCGCGTCGCTGATCTCGCGCCCGCCGCTGATCTTCCTCGACGAGCCGACCACGGGTCTCGACCCGCGCACCCGCGGCCAGATGTGGGACACCATCCGCGAGCTGGTCGCGCAGGGCTCCACGATCCTGCTCACCACCCAGTACCTCGACGAGGCCGACCAGCTGGCCGACCGGATCGCCGTCATCGACGCCGGCCGCAAGGTCGCCGAGGGCACGCCGGAGCAGCTCAAGGCCGGCGTCGGCTCCTCGACCCTGCACCTGCGGCTCACCGACCGGACCCAGACCGCCGCCGCGGCCGCGGTCGTCGAGCGTGCGCTCGGCGAGGCGCCGGTGCTCACCCCGGAGGCCGGCGGGCTCAACGTCCCGCTCGCCAACGCCGACGGGGCCGGCGACGTGCTCATCGCGCTGCGCCAGGCCGAGCTGTCCATCACCACCGCGACCGTGCGCCAGCCCACGCTGGACGAGGTCTTCCTCGCCCTGACCGGGCACCACAGCGAGTCCACCGAGCACGAGCACGAGAACGAGGAGGTGGCCTGATGACCGCCCTCACCGACAGCCCCCGGACTCCCCTGGCCGCCCGCGCGGTCGTCGTACCGGAGGAGCTGGCGAGCCGCCCGTCCCTGCGCGAGACCATCGACCAGACCCTGGCGATGGCCTGGCGCGCGACCAAGAAGATGCGCCGCAACCCGGAGCAGTTCTTCGACGTCACGATCCAGCCGCTGCTGTTCACCGCGATGTTCGCCTACATCTTCGGCGGCGCGATCTCGGGCAGCGTCAAGGACTACCTGCCGCTGATCATCCCCGGCATCCTCGCCCAGACCGCGCTCACCACCTGCATGGCGATGGGCACCCAGCTGCGCGAGGACATGGACAAGGGCGTCTTCGACCGGTTCCGGTCGCTGCCGATCGCCCGGATCGCGCCGCTGGCCGGCCCCGCGCTGGCCGACGTCATCCGCTACATGATCGCCGCGACCCTGACCATCCTGGTCGGCATCGCGATGGGCTTCCGGCCCGGCGGCGGCTTCCTCGGCACCCTGGGCGGCTGGCTGCTCACGATCGTCGCGGCCTGGTCGCTGGCCTGGATCTTCACCTGGCTCGGCACCGTGGCCCGCTCCGCCCAGGCGGTGCAGGGCATCTCGATGATGATCATGTTCCCGCTGACCTTCCTGTCCAACGCCTTCGTCCCGGCCGAGTCGCTGCCGGGCTGGCTGGAGGCGTTCGTCAAGGTCAACCCGGTCTCGCACGTGGTCACCGCGTGCCGTGACCTGATCAACGAGGGCCAGGTCACCGCCGAGGTCGGCTGGGCGCTGCTCGGCTGCGCCGTGGTGGTCGCGATCTTCGCGCCGCTGGCGGTGCGGTCCTACTCGCGCAAGATCTGAGGCCTCAGCCCAGCAAGCGAGCGACGACGTCGCGGGTCTCGTCCATCAGGTCGGGCCCGCGGCGCTCGCCGTACTCGGCGGCGAGGAGGGCGAGCTCGCCGGGGGCGGCCTCCTCGCAGCGGGCCACCGCGCGGTCCCAGGACAGCGAGGGCACGAAGCGCGGGTAGGACATCCGCTCGGCCAGCGTCAGCACCCGGACCGCCTCGGCCGGGCGCAGGGTGCCGAAGCGCAGGGCCCAGGTGCCGAAGGCGAAGAGCATCAGCCCCACGACCGGTACGTCGACGAAGGTGCGGTCGCGGTCGAGGACGCGCGGCAGCGCCGCCACGAGCCAGCGGTAGAGCTCGCGGCCCTGGGCCGGGCGGTCGTGGAGCGCGAACGCCAGGATCGCCACGGTGTTGCCGTAGATCCGCCACGGCGCGATGTCGGTGTCGATGCCCATCCCCGGGAACCGGACCGCGGCCATCGCCTCGGCGGCCTGCTCGACGATCCGGCAGCCCTCGTCGACCTGGCCGCGGGCGAACGCGATCTCGGCCTGGGTGACCAGGAGCGTGCCGCGGGCGCCGACCTGACCGCCGCCGCCGGAGACGAGGTCGGTGCGCGCCAGCACCTCGTCGAGCACGCGCTCGGCGGCATCGGGGTCGCCGCGCTCGATCCAGGCGACCGCAGCGACGGTCATCGCCTGGAGCGCGTCCTCGTGGGCACCCAGCCGCACCAGGATCGGTACGGCGGCCCGCGCGTGCGGCTCGGCGGCGCTGAGGCGCCCGACCTGGCTGTAGAGCCCGGCCAGCTGGGCGTGGAGCACGGCCCGGGTCCAGGGACCGCCGTCGTCGGTGGCGAGCACCAGCGCCTCCTCGGCGGCCTCGATGGCCGCCTCGGGGTCGCCGATGTTCTCGCGCTCGTGGCTGCGCCACTGGAGCGCGACACCGCGGACCAGCGGGTCGGGGTCGTGGATCAGCGCGTCGGAGGGCGAGAGCAGCGGGCTGGCCGCCGGGGCGCTCGCGCCGAGGACGACGGTGGTCATCGCGGCGACGCGGGGGCTCGTCGTACCGGGGCCGAGGCGGGCGAGCTCGGCGAGCAGGTCGTCGAGGACGTCGAGCTGGGCGATCCACGAGTTGACCAGGGTCAGGCACAGCGCCGCCCGGGTCTGGTCGGCGCGCTCGGGCGCGGCCGGCACCTCGCTCAGGACGGCGGAGACGGCCTCGCAGAGCATGATCACGCGGGCGTGCTCGCCGCGGATGCTCCAGAAGCCGCCGAGGGCGGCCATCAGCGAGGCGACCGCGTCGGGGTCGGGCCCGGCCAGCGCCCGCCGCAGGGCGTCGGCGAGGTTGTTCTCCTCGATCGCGATGGCGTCGACGGTGGCGACCTGGTCGCGGGTGAAGAGCCGCGCGCCGAACCGGTCGGCGACGGCGAGCGCCCAGTCGCGGTGGTCGCGCTGGGCGGCGGCCTCCTCGCCCGCATCGACCAGCTGCATCCGGCCGAACTCGCGGACGGTCTCGAGCATCCGGTAGCGCAGCGGCGCGCCGGCGCCGGCGTCGACCAGGGTCAGCAGCGACTGGGCGACGAGCTCCTCGACGCTGACGAGCGCGTCGGCGCCGAGCATCGACTCGGCCGCGTCGAGGGTGAACCCGTCGTGGAAGACCGAGAGCCGGCGCAGCGCGCGGCGGTCGCGGTCGGCGAGGAGGTTCCAGGACCAGTCGATGACGGCGAGCAGGGTCTGGTGCCGGTCGGGGGCGCTGCGGTCGCCGCCGCGCAGCAGCGCGAACCGGTTCTCGAGGCGGGTCGCGATGTCGCCGACCGACATCGCCCGGACCTTGACCGCGGCCAGCTCGATGGCCAGCGGCAGGCCGTCGAGACGTTCGGCGATCTCGGTGACGGCGGCCTCGGGCAGGGCGACGCCCGGGCGCGCGGCGAGCGCGCGATGCCGGAACAGGTCGCTCGCGTCGGCCGCACCGAGCCGGCTCAGCTCGAAGACGTGCTCGGCGGTGATCGCCAGCGGCGCACGGGTCGTGGTCAGCACCCGCAGCGAGGGGGTGACCGCGACGAGGAAGGCGACCAGGTCGGCGACCGCCTCGACCAGGTGCTCGCAGTTGTCGAGGACCAGCAGGGCCGGGGCCTGGTCGAGCTGCTGGGCGATCCGGGAGCGGACGTCGCGCTGCTGCTCGGGGGTCAGCACCTTGCGGCCGTGGACCGAGTCGCGCACGCCGAGCACCGAGCCCACCTCGGAGACCACGTCGGCCGGGTCGACGACACCGACGAGCTCGACCACGTGGACCACCGGCTGCTCGGCCTCGGCCGCGACCAGCTGGGCCAGCCGGGTCTTGCCCAGACCACCGGGGCCCACGATCGAGACCACGCGGTGGGTCCGGACGAGCGCGCGCAGCCGGGTCAGGTCGTCGTCGCGGCCGACCAGGCTGCTGGCGTAGTGGCTCAGCCCGGAGCGGACCGGGCGGTCGCGCAGCAGCAGCTCGGCGTGGAGCGCCTGGAGCTCGGGCGAGGGGTCGACGCCGAGCCGGTCGGCCAGGCCCGCGCGGTAGCTCTCGTAGCGGGCGAGCGCGGCCGGCACGCCGCGGACGGCGGCCTCGCTGCGCAGCAGCGCCGCCAGGCAGGCGTCGTCGCGGGCGGCGTCGCGAGCGCCGGCCCCGGTACCGGTGCCGGTCCCGGCCGCCTCGAGCAGCGGGAGCGCCTCGTCGTGGCGGCCCAGCGCGGACAGGATCCGGCCGGCCAGCGCGGGCCGGCCGTCGAGGTGGGGCAGGTGGGCGACGGCCTCGCTCCAGGCCCCCGCGGCGGCGGCCCGGCGGGCGGCCTCGACCGCGTGGTCGTGGGTCCAGACGTCGACGTCCCCGGTGTCGAGCGCGAGCCGGTAGCCGTGCCCGGCGCGCTCGACGACCTCGGCGGCCGTGGCCGAGCGGGCCCGGGAGACCACGACCTGGAGGGCCTTGGTCGGGTTGGCCGGCGGCTCGTCGCCCCAGATCTCCTCGATCAGGCGCTCCTCGCCCACGGCCTTGCCGCGGGCCTCGGCCAGCACGGCGAGGAGGACGCGGGTGCGCTCACCGGGGACGGCCGCGCCGTCCCAGGTGACCTCGTCGGCCAGCCGCAGCCGCGGCCCGGCGCTCAGCGTTGCACCGCTCCGGTCAGCTCGGCGGCCCGGGCGACGGCGGCATCGCGCGCGGCCCCGGTCTCGGCCTCGGTGAGGGTGCGGTCGGGAGCCCGGAAGCGCAGCGCGAAGGCCAGCGACTTCTTGCCGGCACCGATCTGCTCGCCGGTGTAGACGTCGAAGAGCCGCACCGTCTCGAGCAGCTCGCCGGCGCCCTCGCGCAGCGCCGCCTCGACGGCGGCCACGGTGACGGCGTCGTCGACGACGAGCGCGACGTCCTCCTTGGCCAGCGGCATCGTCGAGAACGTCGGCCCCGGGGTCACGTCGGTGGCGGCGGCCATCAGCGCGTCGAGGTCGAGCTCGACCGCGGCGCTGCGGGCCGGCAGGCCGTAGGAGCGGCACACCGTCGGGTGCAGCTCACCGGCGTGGCCGACCTGGACCCCGGCGATCGACACGACCGCGCACCGGCCCGGGTGCCACGGCATCCGGTTGGCCGAGGCGACCTCGACGGTGACGCCGAGCTCGCCCGCGAGACGTCGTACGACGGCCAGGGCGTCGCTCCACGCGGCGTCAGCACCCGCACCCCACCAACCGGAGCGGCGCCGCTCGCCCGCGAGGACGACGGCGAGGTGCTGCGGCTGGAGCGGGAGCGCCTCGACGAGCTTCTCGAGCTCGGCCGGGGACGGGCGGGTGTGCACGCCGTAGATCGGGGCCGGGCCGTTGTCGGCCGGGAAGGCCACGGTGCCGGTCTCGAAGAGCGCGACGCCGGGGGCGCCACGGCCCAGGTTGCGCCCGGCCGCGTCGAGCAGGCCCGGCAGCAGCGTCGTGGTGTAGGCGGGCTCCTCGCTGGAGAGCGGGTTGGCCAGGCCGACCGTGGTCCGCAGCGGGTCGCCGGCCGGCAGGCCGAGCTTGTCGAAGGTGGCCTCGCCGACGAACGGGAAGCTCACCACCTCGACCAGGCCGGCCCCGGCGAGGGTGCGCCCGACCCGGCGGCGCAGCCGCTGGGTGCGGGTCAGGCCGCGGCCGGTGGCCCGGCGCGGCAGCACGCTCGGGACCTGGTCGTAGCCGACGATCCGGACGACCTCCTCGACCAGGTCGTAGGGGTCGTTGAGGTCGGGACGCCAGCTCGGCGGGACGACCTCGATCGTGCCGGCCTCGAGCTCGGTGACCGTGGCGCCGATCGCGCGGAGGTTCTCGACGGTGGTCATCGCGGAGATCTCGATGCCGCTCAGGCGCGCGGGCAGGTCGGTGGCGATGGTGATCGCGGCGCGCTGGGGCGCGGTGCCGACGAGCGTGGCGCCCGGCTCGGCCGTGGCTCCCCCGTGCTCGACGAGCAGCTCGACCACGCGGTCGGCGGCGACGGCGGGCAGCAGCGGGTCGACGCCGCGCTCGTTGCGCTTGCCGGCCTCGGAGGTCAGCTTGTGGCGCCGGCCGGTGCGGAACATCGAGGTGGCGTCCCAGTGCGCGGCCTCGACCAGGATCCGGGTCGTGGTCGCCGACATCTCGGTGGTCGCGCCGCCCATGACGCCGGCCAGGCCGATCGGGCCGGAGTCGTCGGTGATGACGAGGTCCTCGGTGCTGAGCGTGCGGACGGCGTCGTCGAGCGTGGTGAGCTTCTCGCCCTCCCGGGCCCGGCGTACGCCGAGCGCGCCCGCGACCTTGTCGGCGTCGTAGCCGTGGATCGGCTGACCGAGCTCGAGCATCACGTAGTTGGTGATGTCGACGGCGAGCGAGATCGAGCGCATGCCGGCCTGCTCGACGCGCTGCTTGATGTGGTCGGGGGTGGGCGCGGCCGGGTCGAAGCCGCTGACCAGGCGCGCGGCGAAGACCGGGCAGCCGGCCGGGTCGTCGACGACGACCTCCCAGGCCTTGCCGTCGGCCTCGGGCAGCGTGCGCTCGGCGAGGTCGGTGAACGGCACGCCGAAGCCGAGCGCCGCCTCGCGGGCCACGCCGCGCAGCGAGAGCGCGTAGGCCCGGTCGGGGTTGATCTCGAACTCGATGACCTCCTCGTCGAGCCCGAGCAGGCCGAAGACGTCGTCGCCGGGCGCACCGGCGTCGGCGGGCAGCACCAGGATGCCGTCGTGGTCCTCGCCGATGCCGAGCTCGCGCACCGAGCAGATCATCCCGGCCGAGACGTGGCCGTAGGTCTTGCGCGCGGAGATCTCGAAGCCGCCCGGCAGCGCACCGCCGGGGAGGATGACGACGACGAGGTCGCCAGGCTCGAAGTTGTGGGCGCCGCAGACGATGCCCACCCCTTGAGCAGCCTCACCGGTGCCGTTGGCGCGGTTCAATTCAACACCGACGTCGACGGTGCACCAGTTGATCGTCTTGCCGTTCTTCTGCGGCTCGGGCTCCTTGGTGAGCACCTTGCCGATGACCAGCGGGCCGCGGATCTCGGCGCCCGCGGCGTGGATGCCCTCGAGCTTGAGACCGAGCGCGGTCAGCCGGTCGGTCAGCACCTCGGTGGTGACCTCGGCCGGCAGGTCGACGAGCTCCCGGATCCAGGAGACAGGGGCCTTCATGTCAGAGCTCGCTTCCGAAAGCGGTAGTGAAGCGCACGTCGCCCTCGAAGAGCGTGCGCAGGTCCTCGAGGCCGTGACGGAACATCAGGGTCCGGTCGATGCCCATGCCGAAGGCGAAGCCCGAGTAGCGCTCGGAGTCGACGCCGCAGGCCTGGAGCACGCGCGGGTTGACGATGCCGCAGCCGCCCCACTCGATCCAGCCCTCGCCGCGGCAGGTGCGGCAGGCGTCGGAGTCGACGCCGCGGCACACGAAGCAGATGAGGTCGACCTCGGCCGACGGCTCGGTGAACGGGAAGTACGACGGCCGGAACCGCGTCGTGATGCCCTCACCGAACATCTGGCTCGCGAAGTGGTCGAGCGTGCCCTTGAGGTGGGCCATCGAGATGCCCTCGTCGATCGCGAGGCCCTCGACCTGGTGGAACATCGGCGAGTGGGTGGCGTCGTACTCGTCGGTGCGGAAGACGCGGCCCGGGCACACGACGTAGATCGGGGGCTCCCGGGTCAGCATGGTGCGCGCCTGGACCGGGCTGGTGTGGGTGCGCAGCACGACGTGGTGGTCGGCCGGCTCGGTCCAGAAGGTGTCCTGCATGGTGCGCGCCGGGTGGTCCGGGCCCAGGTTGAGCGCGTCGAAGTTGAGCCACTCGGCCTCGATGACCGGACCCTCGGCGACCTCCCAGCCCATCGCGACGAAGATGTCGGCGATCAGCTCGGCACCGGTGGTCAGCGGGTGCCGCCCGCCCACCGGCTCCTCGTCGGTGGGCAGCGTGACGTCGACCGCCTCCTCGACCAGGATGCGCGCCTCGTGCTCGGCCTCGAGCACCTCGGTGCGCGCGGCGAGCGCCTGGTTCACCGCACCGCGGGCCTGGCCGACCCGCTGGCCGGCCTCCTTGCGGGCCTGGGGCGGCAACGCACCGATCTCCCGGTTGGCCAGCGCGAGCGGCGAGCGGTCGCCGGCGTGCTCGCTGCGCACCGCCTTGAGCTGCTCGAGGTCGGTGGCGGCGGCGATCGCGGCCAGCGCGGCGTCGCGCGCGGCCTCGAGCTCGGCAGGGCTCACGGCGGCGACCTCCACAGGGTCGTAGTCAGTATTCGGGCCAGACATCGGCGCAAGTCTAGGAACCGGAGGGTCCGGACCGCGAACCGGTATTCACTCCGGGGGGAAGCGCTCGGCGATGGCGGTCAGCCGGGCGACCTGTGCGGGCCAGTCGACGGCGTCCGGGACGTTGGTCATCCCGGGCCGCATCCCGGCCGCGCCGTCGATCATCTCGCGCAGCACGTCGGCGTGCCCGGCGTGCCGGTGGAGGTCGGTCAGCACGTGCACGGCGACCTCGTGCAGCGTGGTCTCGGCGCGTCCCTCGGGCCACCACGGGACGCGTCCGGGGGCGTCGAGCGCGAGCTCGTCGAAGGCCGCGTCGGCGAACTCCCCCACGCGTGCGTAGAAGGCGACCAGCTCGGCCGCGGGCAGGTCGGCGGGCACGGTCCAATCGGCCTGGGGGTCGGTGTCGTAGGCGTCGTCGGGGATGAGGGCCGGGTGCAGCGGCTCGGGCCAGGCGCGCGCGAAGGTCGGGCCGAAGTAGCCGATCTCGACGTTGGCGCAGTGGAGCACGATCCCGAGCAGGCTGGTGCCCGTCGGGGTGCGCGGCAGCCGCAGGTCCCGCTCCCCCAGGCCCTCCAGCTTCCAGACCAGCGCGGTGCGGGCGCTGGCGAGGTACTTGCGGAGGACGACGGCGGGCGGCGGGAGCGCGGTCATGACCTCATTGTGCCGCCGGAACCCGGGGCCAGGTGGTCACCAGGCGCGCGCCGCCCCCAGGCCGGTCGTCGACCACGATGGTGCCGCCGTGGGCCCGGACCAGGCCGCGCACGATGTAGAGCCCGAGGCCGGAGCCGCCGCCGGTGCCCTCGGTCCAGAACTTGGTGAAGATGCGCTGACGCAGCTCGGGCGCGATCCCGTCGCCCTCGTCGGTCACCGTCACCGCGACGTACGACGCGTCCTCGGCCCAGGTGCCGACGTGGACCCGGACGGTGCCGCTGCCGTGGCGCACCGCGTTCTCGGCGATGTTGGTGAGCACCTGCATCACCTTGTCCGGGTCGGCGTCGACCGGCGGCAGGTCGTCGTCGACGGCCAGCTCGATCGGCGTCGAGGTGACCACGCCCAGCGACTGCACGACCCGGTCCGCCTTGGCCCCGAGGTCGGTGGGCCGGCGGTGCAGCTGGAGCCGGCCGGTGTCGATGCGGGCCACGTCGAGCAGCTCGGTGATGAGCCGGCTGAGCCGGTCGGCGTCCGCGCCGGCGGTGGTGAGCATGAGCCGCTTCTGCTCGTCGGTGAGCTTGTCCCAGCGGTTGAGCAGCGCGTGCACGAAGCCCTTGACGCCGGTCAGCGGCGAGCGCAGCTCGTGGGCCAGGGTGGCGACGAGGTCGGAGCGGTCCCGGTCGAGCCGGGCCCGGCCGCGGCCCGAGCGCAGGCTGACGGCGACCGCGCCGACCGGTCCGCCGCGCTCGGCGCGGTGGAGGCGGGCGGTGACCAGGACCTCGGTGCCGTCGGGCAGCAGCCAGGACTGCTCGGGCACGCCGGTCCGGGTCGAGAGCCCGTCGTACGGCGTGTTGACCGCCGTCCACGCGAGCGCCTCGTGGTCGGAGAGCGCGAGCACCTCGTCGAGCGGGCGGCCGACGGCGTCCGCTCCGGTGCCGAGCATCCGCGCGCCGACCGTGTTGATCGCGGTGACCCGGCCGTCCGGGCCGGCCACGACGACGCCGTCGGGGAGCAGGTCGAGGGGGTCGGTCACCCGTTCATCATGGCGCGGGCGCTGGCGTAGAGACAGACCGCGGCCGCCGTGGCGAGGTTGAGCGACTCCGCCGCGCCCAGGATCGGGATCCGGACCCGGTGGTCGGCCAGCTCGGCCAGCTCGGGCGGCAGGCCCCAGGCCTCGTTGCCGAACAGCCAGGCGGTGGGCCGGGCGAGCAGGTCCTCGGCGCCGAACAGGTCGACCTCGCCCTCGCCGTCGGCGGCCAGCACGGTCAGGCCCGCGATCTGGGCGCGCCGCACGGCGGTCGCGGCGTCGCGCTCGACCTCGATCGGGACGTGGAAGAGGCTGCCGACGCTGGCCCGCACGGTCTTGGGGTTGTAGGGGTCGACGGAGTCACCGGCCAGCACGACGCAGTCGGCGCCGGCGGCGTCGCTGGTGCGGATGACCGTGCCGGCGTTGCCGGGGTCGCGCACGTCGGCGCAGATCGTCATGAGCAGCGGGGTCGGGATCCGCTCGTTGTCGAGGAAGCGGCACACCGCGACCAGGCCGGCCGGGTTCACGCTGTCGCTCAGGCCGCTCATCGCCCGCTCGTCGACCAGGGTCAGCGGGGCGGTGCCGAGCAGGACGTCGTACTGCTGGGCGGCGGCCGGCGTCGCGAAGACCTCCACGACGCAACCGGGCACCGCGAGGGCGCCCTCGACGGCCTTCGGGCCGTCGGCAAGGAAGAGCCGCCGCTCGGTTCGCACCGAGCGGCGGCTGAGCTTCCGGGCTTCCTTCACGCGGGAGTTGCCCGCGGTCAGGGGGTCCGTCATGTGACTCAGGCGGAGACCTGGGGCGCGTTGACGTCCTCGGGCAGCGCGGCCTTGGCCTGCGCCACGATCGCCGAGAAGGCGGCCGGGTCGTTGACCGCGAGGTCGGCGAGGATCTTGCGGTCGACCTCGATGCCGGCCAGGTTCAGACCCTGGATGAAGCGGTTGTAGGTCAGGCCCTCGGCGCGAGCGGCCGCGTTGATCCGCTGGATCCACAGGCGGCGGAAGTTGCCCTTGTTCTTGCGCCGGTCGTTGTAGCTGTAGACCAGCGAGTGGGTGACCTGCTCCTTGGCCTTGCGGTACAGCCGCGAGCGCTGGCCGCGGTAGCCGCTGGCCCGCTCGAGGGTGGTACGACGCTTCTTCGCCGCGTTCACTGCGCGCTTGACGCGTGCCATCTTCTTACTCCTTGTGTGGTGCTAGGTACGAAAGCGGCTGGTCAGAGACCGAGCATCTTCTTCGCGCGCGGGACGTCGTTCTTGGCGACCTCGACGGTGCCGGTCAGGCGGCGGGTGACCTTGGAGGCCTTCTTCTCGAGGTTGTGGCGCTTGCCGGCCTTCTCGCGAAGGATCTTGCCGCTGCCGGTGACCTTGAACCGCTTGCTGGCACCGGAGTGCGTCTTGTTCTTCGGCATCTCGTCTCTATCTCTCGTTGCTGTGTGTACGTCTCAGGCGCTCAGGCGCGACGCTCAGGCGTCGATCTCGGGGTCGAGGTTCTCGGAGCGACCCCGCTCCTTCTTCTGAGCGGCCGGCTTCACGGCGACGCGCTCAGCCTGGGCGGCGGCGTCGGCGGCAGCCTCGGCCTCGCGCTCGGCGCGCCGCTCCTCCTTGGCCGCCTTGACCTCGGCCTTGGCCTCGGCCTTCTTCTTGTGCGGGCCGATGACCATGGTCATGTTGCGGCCGTCCTGCTTGGGGTTGGACTCCACGAAGCCCAGCTCCTGGACGTCCTCGGCCAGCTTCTGCAGCAGCCGGTAGCCCAGCTCGGGGCGGTGCTGCTCGCGGCCGCGGAACATGATGGTGATCTTGACCTTGTCGCCGGCCTTGAGGAAGCGAACGACGTGACCCTTCTTGGTCTCGTAGTCGTGCGCGTCGATCTTGGGCCGGAGCTTCATCTCCTTGATGATGACGTTGGTCTGGTTCCGTCGCGCCTCACGGGCCTTCTGGGCGTTCTCGTACTTGAACTTCCCGTAGTCCATGAGCTTGCAGACGGGCGGCTTGCCCATCGGGGCGATCTCCACCAGGTCCAGGTCGGCCTCCTGCGCGAGCTTGAGGGCCTGGTCGGTGGGGACGATGCCGACGGTCTCGCCGTTGGGTCCCACGAGACGGACCTCGGGAACCCGGATCCGCTCGTTGATGCGCAGCTCGGTGCTGATGTGTCCTCCAAATTCGAACGGTAGGAGCTCAGCAGCCGCAAAACGCGAAAGTGGCTCCCGCTAGTCACGAAGCGGAAGCCAGTCACGAGCCCCGGTGCTCTCCGCGCGTTGGCTACGCCCGGGGAGCGGTGGTGCTCTCCATGGACCGGACCCGACGACCTGGCGGCCGTTGCGGGTGGGAGACGATGGTGCTGGTCCCCGCTTGTGGGATCTGCCGTGCCGGTGAAGGCATGACAGATCGGTCAACGCCAGATGCTATCTGACTTGTTCCCGGGTCCGCTAATCCGCGGCGCTCGAGCCCAGCCAGCCCCAGCCCCCGTCGTCGAGCTGGACCGGCTGCCAGCCGGAGGCGAGCCGGGGCAGGTCGTCGCCGTCGAGGACGAACGGGTGCGGGCCGGCGACATCGACGACGAGCGCGGCGGCCCCCTCCTGGACGGCGGTCGCCGCCGCGAGGTGGGCCGCCACCGGCACCGGGCGGGCCTGGGGGTCCCAGCGGGTCAGCGCGGCGAGGTCGGAGAAGGCGAGCAGCGCCAGCCGGCCGTCGGCGCCGGTCAGCAGCACCGCCGCCATGTCGCTGGACTTGTCGCGGGCCAGGCCGTCCTCGCCCACCTCGACCTCGCCGAGCATCGCGACCACCGGGACGAGCAGGCGGGCGGGGGCCAACGCCGCGAGGACGGCCGGGTAGGGCGCGGTCCCGCTCGCGTGGCCGGTGAGCGCCGCGGCGAGGGCGGTGTCGGCGGACCCGTCGTCGTCGACGTACTCCGAGCCCTGGAGGCGGCGGGCGTCGGGACGCTCGTTCGGCGATGCGGTCACGGGCACATTCTCCCATCCGTGGAAGCATGGCGTTCGTGCAGCACCACTCGTTCGTCGCGCGCAACCGCCTCGCGGCCCGGCTCGCCGACGCGGTCGACGCCTGGCCGGAGCCCCTGTCCACCCCGACCTTCGTGGTCGACCTCGACGCCTTCGACGCCAACGCCGCGGACCTCGCGCGCCGGGCCGGCGGGACGCCGATCCGGGTGGCGTCCAAGTCGCTGCGGGTGCCCGCGCTGGTGGCGCGGGCGCTGGCGACCGAAGGCTTCGCGGGGGTGCTCGCCTACACGCTGGCCGAGGCGCTCTGGCTGGCCGACAACGACGTGTGCGACGACATCGTCGTCGCCTACCCGTCCGTGGACCGGGCCGCGCTCGCCGCGCTCATCGCCTCCCCGCGCGCCGCCTCGCGGATCACGATCATGGTCGACGACGTGGCCCACCTCGACCTGGTCGACTCGCTGCGCGCCTCGACCGCCGTACCGGTCCGGGTCGCGCTCGACATCGACGCCGGGCTGCGCTGGGGCGGCCAGCTGGTCGGCCCCAGGCGCTCCCCCCTGTTCGACGTCGGCGCCGTCGCCGCGCTCGCCCGGGCGGTCATCGACCGGCCGGGCTTCCAGCTCGTCGGCGCGATGACCTACGAGGGTCAGGTGGCCGGCGTCCCGGACTCGGTGCCGCACCAGCGCGCCAAGTCCGCGGTGGTCCGCAAGCTCAAGCAGCTCTCGGTGACCCAGCTCGTCACCCGCCGCACCGCGATCGCCGAGGCGCTCAGCGCGCTCGAGGGGCGCGGCGACTTCACCGGCCTCGAGTTCTGGAACGCTGGCGGCTCCGGCTCGATCGAGTCCTCGGCCGCCGACCCGGTCGTCACCGAGGTGACCGCGGGCTCCGGGCTGCTCGGGCCGACCCTCTTCGACCACTACCGCTCCTTCTCCCCCGCCCCGGCCGCCTTCTTCGGCCTGCCGGTGACCCGCCGGCCCTCCGCCGAGGTCGCCACGGTCCACGGCGGCGGGCTGATCGCGTCCGGGCCCGCCGGGGCCGACCGGGCGCCGACGCCGTGGGCGCCCGCCGGGCTCAGCCTGACCGGGCTCGAGGGTGCCGGCGAGGTGCAGACCCCGCTCGTGGGGACCAACGCCGGCCGGCTGGCGATCGGCGAGCTGGTCTGGTTCCGGCACGCCAAGTCGGGCGAGCCGTTCGAGCACGGCACCACCGTGCTCCTGGCCCAGGGCGACCGGTTCATCGACGCGGTGCCGTCGTACCGGGGCCATGGTCTCGCCTTCTGAGGTCCTCGAGCTCACGCTGTCGCGCCCACCGACCCTCGGGTCGGGCCGGCTGATCTGCGTCGACGGGCTGGCCGGCTCCGGCAAGACCACGCTCGCCCGCGGCCTGGCCGCGCTCGCCCCCGAGGCGGTCGTGATCGGGACCGACGAGATGCTCGCGGGCTGGCGCGGGCTCCCCGGCCTCGCCGGCTCGGTCGAGGCCCTGCTGCGCCCGCTCGCCGCCGGGCAGCCGGGCACCTGGCGCCGCTGGGACTGGTACGCCGACGGCTGGGCCGAGACCCGCACCGTGCTCCCGGGCCCGCTGCTGGTCCTCGAAGGTGTCGGGAGCGCCGCGGCGGCGTACCGGGAGCTGGTGACGACGCTGGTCTGGGTCGAGGCCGACCTCGACGTCCGGCTCGCGCGCTGGCTCGAGCGCGACGGCGAGGGGATGCGTCCCCACTGGGACGACTGGCTCGCCGACGAGGCGGCGCTGCACGCGCGCCAGGACACGCGGTCGTGGGCCGACCTGGTGGTCCGCACCTAGCGCGTGCCTAGGGTGGCAGTCGTGAGCGCGCCCACCGGTGACCAGCACGTCCTGTCCGCCCACGGCTACCGCGCCGTCGTCACCCAGGGCTGCGGCGCCCTGCGGTCGCTGACCTACGAGGGACGCGATCTCGTCGACGGCTTCGCCGAGGACGCCATGCCCTCGGGCGGGCGCGGGCAGCTGCTCGTGCCGTGGCCCAACCGGATCCGCGACGGGCGCTACACCTTCGGCGGGGCCACCCAGCAGCTCGCGCTGACCGAGCCGAAGCGCGGCAACGCCTCGCACGGCCTGGTCCGCTGGGTCTCGTGGACGGCGCGGTCGGTCGCGGCCGACCGGGTCGAGCTCGACTACTTCCTGCCGGCCCAGACCGGCTACCCGTGGGCGCTGGCGCTCACGACGACCTATGCGCTCGGCGAGGACGGGCTCACCGTTACCCAGGCCGCGACGAACCGGGCGGCCGAGGCGGCGCCGTACGCGTCGGGGGCGCACCCGTACCTCGTCGCCGGCCCGGGCCCCTGCGACGACTGGACGCTCGACCTGCCCGCGGTGGCCCGGCTGGTCACCGACGACGAGCGGCTGCTGCCGGTCGGCACCGAGCCGGGGGACGCCTTCCGCACGCCCGCTCCCCTGGCCGACGCCGTCCTCAACCACGCCTACACGGGCCTCGACCGCGACCCGTCGGGCCGGGCGACCGTGACCCTGCGCGCGCCGGGCGGGGCCGGGGTGGCGCTGTGGGTCGACGAGCACCACGGTTGGCTGCAGGTCTACACCGCCGACGACACCGCGACGCCGCGCACGAGTGTCGCGGTCGAACCGATGACCGCTCCCCCGGACGCGTTCAACTCCGGCGACGGGCTGGTCGTGCTGGCACCCGGCGAGACGTTCGCCGCGTCGTGGGGCGTGCGGGCGCTCTAGGTGTACCCGGCCATCAGGTTGGTAGCAGCCGGCTGATCGGCGGCTTACCTCCGAGTGCGCTGTGGCGGCGTTCAGTGTTGTAGTGCTCGAGCCAGGGCGCAAGGGCGGCTACTCGCTCGTCGTTGCTGGCGAAGGCGCGACGGTAGGCCCACTCGGTGGTCAGGGTCCGGTTGAGGCGCTCCACCTTCCCGTTCTGCCAGGGACAGTGCGGCTTGATGAACCTCTGCTTGATGTCGTGCTCGGCGCATACGGCACGTAGCGACCATCGGTAGGCCCAGGCGTTGTCTGTCATCAGACGCTCGATCCGGGTGATGCCATGGGCTGCGAAGTAGTCGATCGCGCGCTCGAGGAACGCGGCGCAGGTCGGGCCCTTCTCGTCAGGCAGCACCTCGCTGTAGGCCAGGCGGGAGTGGTCGTCGACGAGTGAGTGAACGAAGTCGAACCCGACCTTGGTGTTGCGATCGCGCATGATCGACCCGGCTCCGCGGCCGTGAGCCTTCCAGCCGCCGCCGGCGGGGATCTTGCCGAGCTTCTTGACATCCATGTGGACCAGCTCGCCAGGCCGCTCTCGCTCGTAGCGGGTCGCGGTCTGCTTCGAGGATCGGATCACCTCGCCGGTGATCGGATCCAGCTCGCGAAGGTAGGGCACGTGGTGGCGGCGCAGGATCCGCGACACTGTGCGGGCAGGAACGCCGACCTTCGCTCCGAGGACATCGGGTCCGTCGCGATGCTCGGCACGCGCGGTGAGAACCTTCTGCTCGACCTCGTTGCTGGTCTTGGTGGGCATCGAGTGGGGGCGTGAGGAGCGGGTGGCCAGGCCGTCTTCGCCTTCGGCGGTGTAGCGGTCGATCCAGGTCTTCACGCACTTGCGGGACACGCCCATCGCCGCAGCGATGTGGGCTTGTTTCCAGCCTGCTTGGTGGCGTTGGACGATCAGGCGCCGACCGTGAACGGTCAGCCGGGCACTACCGTGGGACACGAGAACCTCCGGGTTGGAGTGGGCCTTAGACAAGCCACATCCCATTCGGAGGTTCTCGTTCGTTCAACCAGGCTCGCCGCTACCAACGTCCTGGCCGGGTACATCTAGGGCGTGTCTCCCAAGGACGCGCCGTCGCGAGCGGTGTTTGCGGCCGATCTGGTAAGGCGGAGCAGTGAAGGCGGGCCGGAGGCCCGTCGAGTCTGCGACAACGCCGCCAGATCGAGTCGCAAACACCGCGCAGCAGGCGGGGACTTGGGAGACACGCCCTAGCCGTTCAGCCGTCGACGCGGTGGGCGGCGACGACCGCCTTGAGCTCCCGCACCGCCGTCGCCGCGCGGGCGCCGTCGGAGGTGTGGATCCCCAGCAGCGAGATCCGTACGTCGTCCCCCTGGTCCAGGTGCGGCCACGGAGCGCCGCGCGGCATCCGCACGGTGCCGACCTCGGCCCAGGTGAGCTCGCGCTTGCGGTAGCCGTTGACGATCGTCAGCCCGTCGGGACGCGCCACGACGCGGGACCGGGCGAGCGCGAACATCAGCGCCAGCCCGAGCCCGACGATGCCGATGACGGTCGCCTTCTCGAGGATGTTGATGGCCTGCTTGGTCTGCTCGTCGAAGCGCACCCACAGCCACGCGAACGCGCCGACGAGCACGATCGCGAAGACCGCGGCGGCCATCCGCGGGCCGAAGGGCCGCCAGGTCCGCGGGAGCGGGGGAAGGTCGGACATCGCCATCAGAGCCGGCAGGCGTGGATGTCGGTGGTCAGGATGGCGCGGGCCCCCAGCGCGAAGAGCTCGTCCATCACCCGCTGGGCGGTGGCCCGCTGCACCATGGAGCGGACCGCGACCCAGCCTTCGCGATGAAGCGGGCTGACCGTGGGGCTCTCGATGCCGGGGGTCAGGGCGATGGCCTGCTCGACCTTCTCGGCGCGGATGTCGTAGTCCATCATCACGTAGGCGCGGGCCACGAGGACGCCCTGGAGCCGGCGGGTGAAGACCTCGAGCGCGCCGGGGTCGGCGCCCTCGCGGGTGATCATCACGCCCTCGGACTCGAGGATGACGTCGCCGAAGACCTCCAGGCCCGCGGCACGCAGGGTGCTGCCGGTCTCGACGACGTCGGCGATCACGTCGGCCACGCCGAGCTGGATGCTGGTCTCGACGGCGCCGTCGAGGCGGACGACCGAGGCCTCGACGCCCTGCTCGACGAGGTAGCGCTTGACCACGCCGTCGTACGACGTGGCGATGCGCTTGCCGGCCAGGTCACGCACGTCGGTGGCGACACCGGGGCGGGCCGCGAAGCGGAACTTCGAGCGGCCGAAGCCCAGCTGGAGCGACTCCGAGGCCGTCGAGTGCGAGTCGAGGAGGAGGTCGCGGCCGGTGATGCCGGCGTCGAGGGTGCCCTCGCCGACGTACAGCGCGATGTCGCGCGGGCGCAGGTAGAAGAACTCGACCCCGTTGTCCGGGTCGATCTTGGTCAGCTGCTTGGAGTCCGAGCGCTGCGCGTAGCCGGCTTCGCGCAGCATCGTCGAGGCGGACTCGGACAGGGCCCCCTTGTTGGGGACGGCGATCTTGAGCATCGTGAGCCTTCTTGTGAGGCGGAGCCTCAGAGGTGGGAGTAGACGTCCTCGAGCGAGAGTCCGCTCGCGATCATGAGGACCTGGGCGTGGTACAGCAGCTGGCTGATCTCCAGAGCCGTGGCGTCCTTGCCCTCGTGCTCGGCGGCCATCCAGGACTCAGCGGCCTCTTCGATCAGCTTCTTGCCGATCGTATGGACGCCGGCGTCGAGCGCCCGGACGGTGCCGGACCCCTCGGGCCGCGTCTGTGCCTTCTCGCTGAGCTCTGCGAACAGCTCGTCGAACGTCTTCACGGGAGTTCAGCCTACGGCGTCGCTCCCGTCACCCTTGCGCCGGTCTCAGGTCCCGCGGCTCAGGCGGTGTAGCCGCGCTTGATCCGCTTGAGCGTCGCCGCGGTCTGCAGCGCCGCCGAGGCCGCCTCGTAGCCCTTGTCCTCGCGCGATCCCTCCAGGCCCGCCCGGTCGAGCGCCTGGGCGTCGTCGTCGCAGGTCAGCACGCCGAAGCCGATCGGGATGTGGTGGTCGAGCGAGACCCGGGTCAGCCCGTCGGTGGCCGCGTTGCAGACGTACTCGAAGTGCGGCGTGCCGCCCCGGATGACCACGCCCAGCGCGATCACCGCGTCGTACGACGGCGCGAGGGCCGCCGCGGTGACCGGCAGCTCGAACGTGCCGGGCACCCGTACGACGACGGGCGCCTCGACCTGGTGGTCGGCGAAGGCGCGCTGCGCGCCCGCGATGAGACCGTCCATCACCTCGGTGTGCCAGCTCGCGGCGACGACCGCGACCCGCAGGTCGTGGCAGTCGACGGGGGCGATGTCGGGGGCACCGTGTCCGGCCATGTCAGTTGGCTCCTTCGAGGTCGAGGTCGAGGTCGGGCAGCTCGGGAAGATCGTGGCCCATCCGGTCGCGCTTGGTCAGCAGGTAGGCCAGGTTGTGGCCGTTGGGGTGCGGCGTGAGCGGCACCCGCTCGGTCACCGTGACGCCGTAGTCCTCGAGCGAGGCCACCTTGTCGGGGTTGTTGGTCAGCAGCCGGACCTGGTCCACGCCGAGGTCCTTGAGGATCTGGGTGGCCGCGCCGTAGTGGCGCGCGTCGGCGGGCAGGCCGAGGTCGAGGTTGGCGTCCACGGTGTCGCGACCGCCGTCCTGGAGCTGGTAGGCCTGGAGCTTGGCGACCAGGCCGATCCCCCGGCCCTCGTGGCCGCGCAGGTAGATCACCACGCCGGCGCCCTCCTGCACGATCCGGTCCATCGCCTCGTTGAGCTGGGGACCGCAGTCGCAGCGGCTGGAGCCGAAGACGTCGCCGGTCAGGCACTCGGAGTGGACCCGGGTCAGCACCGGACCGTTGTCGGCCAGGGCCGCGGGGTCGCCGTAGACGAGGGCGACGTGCTCGCTGCCGTCGACGGTGATCGTGTAGCCGATCGCGGTGAAGTCGCCGTGGCTCGTGGGCAGCCGGGTCTCGGCCTCGCGCACGACGTGGCTCTCGACCCGGCGGCGGTGCCGGACCAGGTCCTCGATGGAGATCATCGCCAGGCCGTGCTCGTCGGCGAACGCGCGCAGCTCGGGCGCGCGCTTCATCGTCCCGTCGTCGTTGACGACCTCGACCAGGACGCCGGTCGGCGTCAGCCCGGCGAGCCGGCACAGGTCGACGGCGGCCTCGGTGTGGCCACGGCGGACCAGGACGCCGCCCTCGCGGTAGCGCAGGGGGAAGACGTGGCCGGGGCGGGTCAGCTCCCACGGCTCGGTCGCCGAGTCGGCCAGCACCCGCACCGTGTGGGCGCGGTCGGCCGCGGAGATGCCGGTGCTGACGCCGTCGCGCGCGTCGACCGAGATCGTGTACGCCGTGCGGTAGGCGTCCTTGTTGTGCGGCGTCATGAGCGGGATCTCGAGCCGGTCGAGCATGTCGCCCGGCATCGGCGCGCAGATCACGCCGCTGGAGTAGCGGATCGTGAACGCCATCAGCTCGGGCGTCGCCTTGCTGGCGGCGAAGATGATGTCGCCCTCGTTCTCGCGGTCCTCGTCGTCGACGACCACCACGGCGCGGCCGGCGGCGATGTCGGCGATCGCGCGCTCGACCGAGTCCAGACGGACCTTGTCACTCATGCGGTCTTCTCCTTGGTGTAGGCGCCGAGGAGCTTCTCGACGTGCTTGGCGAGGACGTCGACCTCGAGGTTGACCTGGTCCCCCGCGGCGCGGAAGCCGAGCGTCGTACGGGCGAGGGTCTCGGGGATCAGGCTCAGCGTGAAGCTGGCGTCCTTGGCCTCGACGACGGTCAGCGAGATGCCGTCGACGGTGATCGAGCCCTTGTCGACCAGGTAGCGGCCGAGCTCGGCGGGCATGGCGATCTCGACGATCTCCCAGTGCTCGCTGGGCGTGCGCGCGAGGACCTGGCCGATCGCGTCGACGTGGCCCTGGACGATGTGCCCTCCGAGGCGCTTCTCGGCCGTGACCGCGCGCTCCAGGTTGACCCGGTCGCCCACCGCGAGGCCCCCGAGGCTGGTCTTGTCCAGCGTCTCGGCCATCACGTCGGCGGTCCAGGTGGTGTCGGTGCGCTCGGCGACGGTCAGGCAGCAGCCGTTGACCGCGATCGAGTCCCCGAGGCCCGCGTCGGACAGGGTGAGGTCCGAGGCGATGGTGAGCCGGATGGCGTCGCCCTGGTCCTCCACGGCGGCGACGGTGCCGAGCTCCTCGACGATGCCGGTGAACATCAGTTGGTTCCCTTCATGGTCAGGCGGACGTTGGCGTCCGCCCCCGCGCCGACGACGGTCGCGTCGGTCAGCTCGAGGCGGAACGCATCCGCGATGGTCTGGATTCCGAGGTCCCCGACGGCCGAGCGACCGGCGCCCAGCAGCATCGGGGCGACATAGGTGACGACCTCGTCGACGAGGCCGGCCTGGAGGAAGGCCGCTGCCAGCGTCGGGCCGCCCTCCAGGAAGACGTGGTGCCGGTCGTGCTCGGCGTAGAGCGTGCGCAGCGCGGCCTCGGGGTCGCGGGTGCGCAGGTGCAGCGTGGGCGCGGCGTCGTCGAAGATCCGCCGGTCCGCGGGCAGGTCGCGCTCCCCCATCACCACGCGCAGCGGCTGGACGCCGACCGGCTGGTCGTCGTCGCCGCGGACGGTGAGCTGGGGGTCGTCGACCGCCACGGTGTTGGCGCCGACCATCATCGTGTCGGCCAGCGCCCGCAGCCGGTGGGTGTCGCGGCGCGCGGCCAGCGAGGACACCCAGCGCGAGGTGCCGTCGGCGGCGGCACTGCGGCCGTCGAGCGTCGCGGCGAACTTCCAGGTCACGAACGGGCGGCCGTGGCGGTGCGCGAAGGTCCAGGCCGGGTTGACCTGCTCGGCCTCGTCGCCCAGCACGCCGAGCTCGACCTCGACGCCCGCGGCCCGCAGGGTCTCGGCGCCGCCCCGGGCGAGCGGGTTGGGGTCGCGCTGGGCGACGACCACGCGTCGTACGCCGGCGGCGAGGAGGGCCTGCGCGCAGGGACCGGTCCGCCCGGTGTGGTTGCACGGCTCGAGCGTCACGACGGCCGTCGCGCCCCGGGCCCGCTCCCCGGCCACCCGGAGCGCCTCGACCTCGGCGTGCGGCGTACCGGCGCCGTGGTGGAATCCCTCGCCGACGACCGTGCCGTCGGGGGCCAGCAGCACGCAGCCCACGCGGGGATTGGGGTGCAGCGGCACCCCCGGGGTCGCCGCGAGCGCGAGGGCACGACGCATCGCGTCGGTCTCGCTGGTGATCGTCTCCGCCACCTGTTCGCCTCTCGTGTCCTGTCGTCAGGGACGCGGACTCCGGGGCTGGCGGGACGCCCGGCGGGCTCGCGGTCGTGGTCGACCTGCTCGTCCGTCGGACGCTCGTGCGTGCACTTCCCATCCGGACTTTGACCGTCGGTCCAGGAGTTCCACCTGGTCAACCGATCGCTGGATGCGATCGGGTCGCGGACTTTCACCGCCGGTTCGGAGTTTCACCGACCCCAGAGCACGCGAGCTCTTTCCTCTCCATGGTGGCACATGGGAGTGCGGTGCGGGATGTGGGACCGGTCACTGGGCGGAGGGATCGTCGATCTCGCGCCACTCGGCGACGGCCTTCTCGTAGGCGGTCACGAAGTCGTCGACCATCGTGCGGAGGAGATCGGCCTTGTAGAGCGCGTTGCGGGCGCTCGCCTCGTCGTAGACGTTGAAGTCGAGGTCGATGATCCGACTGCAGTCGGAGAGCGTGAGCGTGGCATCGATGCCGTTGTTGCCGGCGCTGCGCCCGCGTCCGCGATAGATGCGGATGTCGGCGATCGCGTAGGCACCGGCGTGGTTGCCGGGACGGTTGAGGAACCGGCGGCGGTAGTGGCGGCGGAGGGACATGGTGACTCCTTCACGGAGCCCGACCACGGTGGTCAGGCTGGGTTCGGCACCACGTCCACCTCCTCTCGGTCTGCGGGGCGATCGGCCAGAGGCGACACTACGCCGCGCGTCGCGCGAGCCGCACCTGATTTCCGGGCGCCTCACGTCGTAGCGTGAGGCCATGTCGTACCCCCCTCCGCTCTACGACGGCGACGGCGAGATCTCGGCGTGGGTGCGCCCCGGTGACGCCGAGGCCGACCTCGTCTACCCCAACGGCAACCGGGTCCACTACCTCGCGCGCGGGGAGGCGACCGGCGGCCTGTTCGGGCTCTACCGCTGGGAGTTCTCGGACGCGGTGAGCGGGCCCGGCCCGCACTTCCACCGCAGCATCGCCGAGTCCTTCTACATCCTCGACGGCGAGGTGCGGATCCACACCGGTGACGCGTGGGTGACCGCGCGCCCCGGTGACTTCCTGCACGTGCCGCCCGGTGGGCTGCACGGGTTCCGCAACGAGTCGGGGGCGCCGGCGTCGATGCTGCTGCACTTCGCGCCGGGCGCGCCCCGAGAGCCCTACTTCGAGGGTCTCGACCGGCTCGCGCGGGGCGAGCAGTGGACGCCCGAGGAGTACGACGCGTTCATGCGCGAGCACGACAACGTCTGGGTCGAGGAGTCCTAAGGCGTCAGGCGCTGAGGATCAGCCCGCTCGTCGGCACGCCCGTGCCCGCCGTGACCAGCACGTGCGCGGCATCGGCGACGGGGTTGACGGAGGTTCCGCGCACCTGGCGCACGCCCTCGGCGATGCCGTTCATGCCGTGGATGTAGGCCTCGCCGAGCTGACCGCCGTGGGTGTTGATGGGCAGCCGGCCGCCGATCTCGATGGCCCCGTCCTTGACGAAGTCCTTGGCCTCGCCGCGGCCGCAGAAGCCGAGCTCCTCGAGCTGCATCAGCACGTACGGCGTGAAGTGGTCGTAGAGGATCGCCATCGGCATGTCCCCGGGCGTGAGGCCCGACTGCTTCCACAGCTCGCGGCCCACGACGCCGATCTCGGGGATGCCGATGTCGTCGCGGTAGTACGACGTCATCACGAACTGGTCCTTGCCCGAGCCCTGGGCCGCCGCGGCGATGTACGCCGGCTTCTGGGCCAGGTCGCGCGCCCGCTCCGCCGAGACGATGACGAGCGCCACGGCGCCGTCGGACTCCTGGCAGCAGTCGAGCAGGTGCAGCGGGTCGGCGATCATCCGGGAGGCCTGGTGGTCCTCGAGGGTGATCGGCTTGCCGTGGAAGAAGGCGGCCGGGTTGGTGGCGGCGTGGCGGCGGTCGGCGACCGCGACCCGGCCGAAGTCCTCGGACGTGGCGCCGTACTCGTGCATGTAGCGGCGGGCCTGCATGGCCACCGTGGCCGCGGGCGTGGAGAGGCCGAGGGGGTAGGTCCAGGCGTTGTCGAGGCCGTTGGTGTTGACCTGGGCGGCGGCCCACTTGGAGACCTGGCCGAAGCGATCGCCGGAGCGCTCGTTGAAGCCGCGGTAGGCGACGACGACGTCGGCGACCCCCGTGGCGACGGCCATCGCGGCCTGCTGGACGGTCGCGCAGGCGGCGCCGCCGCCGTAGTTGATCCGGCTGAAGAAGCGCAGCTCGGGGATGCCGAGCTCGCGGGCGACCGCGATCTCGGACGAGGTGTCCATGGTGAACGTGACCAGGCCGTCGACGTCCGCGGGCGTCAGGCCGCAGTCGGCGAGGGCGTGCTGGACCGCCTCGACCGAGAGCTGGAGCTCGGAGCGGCCCGACTCCTTGGAGAACTCGGTGGCGCCGATGCCGGCGATGGCGGCCTTGCCGGAGAGGGTGCGCTCGCTCATGCGGCCACCTTGACCGTTCCGATGACGTGGTCGCCGAGGGACACCGCGCCCACCACCTTGATCGTGGCGGTGCCGTCCTCGACGGCGGTCACCTCACCGGTGAACGTGAACGTGTCGTAGGGGTACGCCGGCGCGCCCAGGCGGATCGCGATCCCCTGGATCTGCACGTCCGGGCCGGCCCAGTCGGTGACATAGCGCTCGCAGAGCGCGGTCGAGGTGAGGATGTTGACGAAGACGTCCTTCGAGCCGGCCGCCTGGGCGATGTCCCGGTCGTGGTGGACGTCCTGGAAGTCGCGGGTCGCGATCGCCGTCGACACCACCAGGGTCGGGGTGATCGGCAGCGACCACTCCGGCAGCTTGTCTCCGGCCTTGATCGGGCTGGTCGTCGCGCTGGTCATCGGGCCACCTTCGTCCAGATCGGGAGGGTCAGGTCGTCGTCGATCACGTTCCAGCCGACCTGCAGCCGGTCCCCGATCTCGACGGGCTCGGTCACCTCGGCCACCATCCGCACGCCCTCGTCGAGGTCGAGCAGCGCGATGACGAGCGGGAGCTCCTTGCCGGGCACCTGCGGAGCGTGGTGGACCAGGTAGGAGAAGACGGTCCCCTGGCCGGCGGCCACGACGTACCCGCGGTCGAGAGCGCCGCAGTCCGGGCAGGCCGGACCGGGCGGGTGGCGCAGGACGCCGCACGCGTTGCACTTCTGGATGCGGAGCTCGCGCGCCGCCGTCCCCTCGAAGAAGTAGGCGTTGTCGCGGCTGATCACCGGACGCACGGGGCCGCTCATGCCTGGGCCTCCTTGGCCTTCGGGATGAACTTGAGGACCCGGAAGAGCATCGTCGCGACGCGCTCGTCGCCGACGTACCAGGTGTTGCGCGAGGTCACGAAGTAGCCGACGCCCATGCCGGTCGCCTTCGGCCCGACGACGGAGTCGAGCGCGGTCGTGACCCGCACCCGCTCCCCCACCCGGAGGTAGCGGTCGTACGACTGCTCGCAGTTGGTGCCGAGCACGGCGGTGAAGCCGGCGTCGGTGAGCACCCGCATCATCGCGTGCAGGGGGTCCTGCTCGGACGGCTTGCCACCGAGGCCGTACATCGTCCAGACCTGGGCCATCGACGGCGGTGCCTCGCCCGCGGTGAAGCGCGGGTTGTCGACGCCCATCGCCTCGAGCCAGTTGTTGATCGTGGGCTGGTTGACCTCGTCGCGGGCGACCCGCTCGGCGGCCTCGCCCCAGCCCTGGATCCGCTCCGCCTCCGACATGAGGTGGGCGTGCAGGTCGGCGGGGACCAGCTCCGGGGTCACGCTCGCGCCGGCGCTCATCGGGGCACCCGCGGCAGACCGAGACCGAACATCGAGATCAGCTCGCGCTGGACCTCCTGGACGCCACCACCGAAGGTGAGCACCAGGTTCCGCTTGGCCTGCGCGTCGAGGTAGTCGAGCAACTCCTTGGTCCCCTCTTCTCCCGCGTCCCCGTGCCGGTGCACGAGGGCGATCAGGTCGGCGAGCAGGTGCTGGACCTGGTCGGAGGCGAACACCTTCGACGAGGACGCGTCGGCGACCTTGATCTCGCCGGCGGCCGCGGCCCGCGCGACCTCCCAGTTGAGCAGCTCATTGATACGGAAGACCGCGGTGGTCTTGCCGAGCAGGTCCCGCACGTCGGAACGGTCACGGACGCCCGCCGCGTCCGCCCAGCGCACGACCCGGTCGCGCAGCCCCTCGATCCGGCCGGCCGGGCCGAGCATGACCCGCTCGTGGTTGAGCTGGGTGGTGATCAGCTTCCAGCCCTGGTTCTCCTCGCCGACGAGCATCTCGACGGGGACGCGCACGTCGTTGAAGTACGTCGCGTTGACGTGGTGCGAGCCGTCGGCGGTGATGATCGGCGTCCAGCTGTAGCCGGGGTCCAAGGTGTCGACGATCAGGATCGAGATGCCCTTGTGCTTCGGGGCGTCGGGGTCGGTCCGCACGGCGAGCCAGAGGTAGTCGGCCTGGTGGCCGCCGGTGGTCCACATCTTCTGGCCGTTGACGACGTAGTGGTCGCCGTCGCGCTTGGCGGTGGTGCGCAGCGACGCGAGGTCGGTGCCGGCGTCGGGCTCGCTGTAGCCGATGGCGAAGTGCACGTCGCCCTTGAGGATCCGCTCCAGGAAGAGCGCCTTCTGCTGCTCGGTGCCGTACTTGATCAGCGTCGGGCCGACGGTCTGCAGGGTCACCGACGGCAGGTGCACGTCGGCGTACTGGGCCTCGTTGGCGAAGATCGTCTGCTCGACCTCACCGAGGCCGTGGCCGCCGTACTCCTTCGGCCAGCCGACGCCCATCCAGCCGTCGGTGCCGAGGCGGCGGATCATCCGCTCGTACGTCGGACCGTGCCGGTTCCAGGCGCCCTCGACCGGGTCGGGGTCGTGGATGCCGTCGAACTCGGCCGCGACGCCGCCGAAGTACTCGCGCAGCCGCGCCTTGAGCGCGCGCTGGTCCTCGGTGAGCTCGGGGTTCTTGCCGGCCGCGTCCTCGACCGGGACGTCGCCGGCGAGGGTGTCGAGGGCGTGGGCGAGGTCGGTGCCCCACGTGGTGAAGGCGACGAGCGGGTAGGTGATGTCGACGCCCATGCCGCCGTGCAGGTGGTGGCAGGTGCGGAGGGCGTAGGGGGCGACCTGGCTGACCCAGTAGCCGGCCACGGCGAGGTCGTCGCCGGCCGCGATGCCCTCGCCGACCCTCCAGACCGCGTTGTCCGCGGCCAGGTCGAGCGTGCGGGAGGCGACGTAGACGTCGGCCATCTGCAGCGAGACCGCCTGGAACTCCGCCAGCGCCCGGCCGAACTGCTGCCGGCCCTTGACGTAGTCGGCCGTGAGGTCGCGGGCCCCGGCGAGCACGCCCGCGGCGGTGACGGCCAGGCCGGCCCGGGCCAGCGCGTCGAGGCGCTCGGCGGCACCCTCGTCGAGCAGCTCGGCGGGCGCGCCGTCGAGGACGACGGTGTGCTGGGGGGTCGCGCTCGACGCGCTCGACGGCGCCAGGGTGACGCCCGGACCGCTCGGGTCGACCAGTGCGACGACCTCGCGGCCGTCGGCGTCGGTGGCCAGGACGAGCAGGCGGTGGGCGCGCTCGGCGTAGGTGACCGCGCGCTTGCGGCCGCTCACCGTGCCGTCGGCGTACGTCGCCGCGCCGCGCAGGGCCGGGCTGAGGACGACCTCGCCGGAGGCGACGCCGGGCAGCAGCTCCTTGCGCTGGGCGTCGGTGCCGTGGCCGGCCAGGGTCAGCGCGCCGCAGCACAGCGTCTCCCACGCGGGGACCTGGACCGCCCGGCGGCCGCTCTCGCGCAGGAGCACGGCGACGGCGTCGAGACCGAGCCCCTCGCCGCCGTACTCCTCGGGCACGGGGAGCGACGTCAGGCCCGCAGCGGCCCAGGCGGACCACTCCCGGGCATCGGACTCGCGCTCCAGGACCTCGCCGACGACGGCGCGGACTGCGTTGATCGCCTCTGCATCCACGAGACAAACTGTAACGTGTTCTAGTCTTGCGCGCATGGCTGTGCTCCCACTGGACGTCGCCCGCCGGCGGGTCCACCTCCCGTCCACCCTCGTCCCGGAGGGCCGGCTGGTCGAGCTGCCGGGGCGGGGCGCGACGTACGTGACGGACACACCGGGGCCCGATCCCCACTCTCCCACGATCATCCTGCTGCACGCGCTGGGCACGACCGGCCTGCTCACCTGGTTCCCCGCGATCGAGCCGCTCGCGCGCCGGTTCCGGGTGGTCACGCTCGACCAGCGCTGGCACGGGCAAGGCATCCAGAGCCCGGAGTTCTCGCTCATCGACTGCGCCGACGACGTCGCGGCGCTGGCCGGCGTGCTGGGCCTGGACGAGGTCGTGGTCGGCGGCTACTCGATGGGCTCGATCGTCGCCCAGCGGGTGTGGCGCCAGCACCCGTCCCTCGTGTCCGGGCTGGTGCTCGGCGCGACCACCGACCGGTTCCAGCTGACGCCGGCCGAGCGCGGCTTCTTCTTCGGGATGGGGACCTCGATGCTCGCGCTGCGCGGCGTGTCGCGCTCCCGAACGGCGCTGCGCGCGGCTCGAGCCGCCGCCCGGGGTGGCGGGCTCGAGCCCTCCGACATGCACGAGTGGGCACTGCGGGAGTTCCGCTCGACCAGCCCGTGGGCGGTCGGTCAGGCGCTCGCCGCGCTCGGACGGCACCACTCACGGCCGTGGCTGGGGCGGATCGACGTACCGACCGCGGTGGTGGTGATGATGCGCGACCGGGTGATCCCGACCTCACGGCAGATCGCGCTGGCCCGGTCGATCCCGGGCGCGACCATCCACGAGGTCGACGACGGGCACGCCGGGTGCGTGCTGGCCGCGGAGAAGTTCGTGCCGAAGATGGTCGAGGCGGCGGCGACCGTCAACGCGCGTCGGCGGGACTTCCCGCGGCGACCGCCTCGCTGAGCCTGCGTCGGCAGCTGACGCCGTCGCGAGCGTCGCGAGGTGCGCGCGATGGCAAGGCGCCGGAGCGAAGGCAGGCCGGGGCCTGTCGAGCCTCCGGCAACGCCGCCGGCGTGCGTGCATCGCGGCGCGCAGCAGGCGTCAGCTGCCGACGCAGGCTCCCAGCCGGGCCAGCTCGGCCGGGAAGTGGCGCACGAGCGCGTCGGTGTCGGGCATCGACTCGCGGCAGGCGATGGCGCCGACGTGCATCTGCCCGGCGTTCGACATCACCGTCACGTTGAGCCCGGCGCCGTGGAAGACCGGCCCCAGCGGGCACAGCGCGTCGATGCGCGCGCCCATGAAGTAGAGCGGGATCGGCGGGCCCGGCACGTTGGAGATGACCAGGTTGTGCACGACCGGGTGCCGCTCGGCGAGGCGCAGGTTGGCGTACGTGCGGACCGCGAGGCCGAAGGTGCGCGGGGCGGCGAACTCGGCCCAGTCCTGCAGCGCGTCGGCGCTGATCGCGTTGTGGTGCTCCTTGGCGTGCTGGTTGCGCTCGGCCAGCATGTGCAGGCGCGCCAGCGGGTCGGCGATGTCGGTGCCGAGCTTGGTGAACAGCGCGGAGACCTTGTTGGCGCCCGTCGAGCGACGCGAGCTGTCGCGCACGCTGACCGGGACCGTGGCCAGCAGCGAGCTCTCGGGCAGCTCGTCGCGCTCCTCGAGGTAGGCGCGCAGCGCTCCCCCGGCAACGGCGAGGACGACGTCGTTGACCGTCGTTCCGGTGACCTTCTTGATCCGGCGGATCTCGTCGAGGTCGAGATCGGCCATCGCGATCGAGCGGTGCGAGGTGATGGTGCCGTTGAACGACGTGCGCGGGGCCGAGAAGGGCGCGGCCATCGCCGTACCG
This sequence comes from Pimelobacter simplex, assembly GCF_024662235.1. Taxonomy (GTDB): domain Bacteria; phylum Actinomycetota; class Actinomycetes; order Propionibacteriales; family Nocardioidaceae; genus Nocardioides. Next base: position 1,654,464 of record NZ_CP096276.1, on the reverse strand, counting down.
CGGCGGGCGCGGCCGATCGACTTCGTGACGAGCTGCGCCGAGGGCTTGAGCACCTTGACCAGGGTGACCGGGCGCGCCGCCGTACCGATGACGGCGCGGCCGAGCAGTTCGCCGCGGCCCGGGTTGCGCGGCGCCGCCGGGCGCTCGGTGACCATGGGCGCGGCGTCGGGCTCGATGGAGCACAGGTGCGAGACGAGGTTGGCGCCGGAGACGCCGTCGACGGTGGCGTGGTGCATCTTGGCGAACACGACGACGCGCTCGCCCTCGGTGTCCTCGGGGCGGTAGCCCTCGATCACCCACATCTCCCACAGCGGGCGGGAGCGGTCGAGCGGGAGCGAGGCCAGGTGGGCGCACAGGTCCATCAGCTCGTCGTACCCGCCGGGGGTGGGCAGCGCGAGGCGGTGGACGTGGCGCTCGATGTCGAACGCCTGGTCCTGCACCCACACCGGGTGGTCCAGGCCGAGCGGGACACCGCGGACCTTGCGGGTGAACGCGGGCACGTCGCGCACCCGCAGGTCGATCTCGCTCTGGAGGCCGGCGAAGGAGTAGGACGCGGTCATCGTGGCCGGGTCGAGCACCATCACCGCGCACACGTGCATCAGCTGCGCCGGCGTCTCCAGGTAGAGGAAGCTCGCGTCCAGCCCCGACAGACGGTCCATCCGTACCCCCATGCGTCCTAGAACGTGTATCAGTTTGTCACAACGAGCCGGATATCCTCGGGTCATGGGATTCGTACGGCGCCAGGCGATCACCGCCGCGCTGACCGCCAACGCCATCCGGCCCCTCCCCGGCTTCCGCACCGGGATCCCCGCGTTCTTCGCGGGCTGGCTGACCGGTGAGCTCGCTCCGCACGTGCTCGGACTGACCGTCGCCGACGCCGTGGGGCACGCCGGCAAGCGGCGCCGCTCGGCACCGGGCCTCGCCCTCGCCGGGCTGTCCTCGGCCGGCCTGGTCTACCTGATCGGCCAGAGCCGCAAGGCCGCCGCCGACGCCGAGGAGGCGCTCGTCGAGGGCCTCGGCGTCGACTACGTCGAGGAGCTCGACGCCAAGCCCACCCCGGCCGACCTCGCCACGCCCTGGCGGCGTCTGGCCAACCCGTTCGCCTTCGGGCGGGCGGCCCGCCGGGCGGGGGTCGAGGTGCACCGCGACATCCCCTTCACGGCGTACGGCGGGCGGGGGGTGCTGGACGTCTACACCTCCGAGGTGACCCCCGCCGCCGGCGCGCCGGTGCTGCTGCAGGTGCACGGCGGCGGCTGGACGATCGGCAACAAGGACCAGCAGGGCCTGCCCCTCATGCAGCACATGGCCGCACGCGGCTGGGTGTGCGTGGCGATCAACTACCGGCTCGCGCCGCGGGACCCGTGGCCGGCGCAGATCGTCGACGTCAAGGCCGCGATCGCCTGGATCAAGGAGAACATCGCGTCCTACGGCGGCGACCCGTCGTACGTGGCGATCACGGGTGGGTCGGCCGGCGGCCACCTCACCGCGCTCGCCGCGGTGACCCCCAACGCCCCGGAGTTCCAGCCCGGCTTCGAGTCGGCCGACACCACGGTCCAGGCCGCGGTCCCCTACTACGGCGTCTACGACCTGGCCGGCGCCAGCGGACTGCGCACCGCCGAGCAGATGCGCGACCACTTCCTCGCCCCCATCGTGTTCAAGAAGTCGCCGCGCAAGGAGCGCGAGGTCTTCGAGCAGGCCAGCCCCCTGCTCCGGGTCACCGCGGACGCCCCCGACTTCTTCGTCGTCCACGGGGCACGCGACACGCTCGTCGACCCGGGGCAGGCGCGCGCGTTCGTCGCCGTACTGCGGGCGACGTCGAAGCGCAGCGTCACCTATGCGGAGCTGCCGGGCGCCCAGCACGCGTTCGACATCTTCCCGTCGATCCGGTCGCAGCACCTGGTGCGGGCGACGGACCGGTTCTTGCACTGGCACTGGAACCGGTGGCGGCGGGAGGCCTTGCGGGGTGGGGAATCGACGATCTCCACAGGTACGGCGGCACCGCTGGCGAGCGAGGTCGAGGGGACATAGATTTCCGGTGCACGCACCCATCTCGGGAGGACACCATGGCCGCATCCAACGCCGAGCTCGAGCTCCGTATCGAGCGCAACACCAATGACATCGCAGCGATCTACGAGTTGCTCGACGAGAACAAGCAGCTGATCACCGAAGGGCTCCTCGACGTCGACCGGCGCTTCGACCAGGTCGACCAGCGCTTCGACAAGGTCGACCAGCGCCTCGACCGGATGCAGTCGACCCTCGACCGCATCGACGCGCGCGGCTAGCTGGGGGGCCGTGAGGTCTCCCCCGGCGGAGGATCGACGATCTCCGACAGGGACCGGCACCACCCTGGCGGGCGAGGTCGAGGCGACCTAGGTTCGCCGCACCCGCCCATCTCGGAGGACCACGATGACCAGTTCCGACGCCCGCTTCGACCCCCACCTCCAGCGCGGCATCGAGGACGTCCTCAACGCGCTGCGCAGCTTCCGGCACCTCCTGGCCAGCGTGACTCCTAGCGCGGCAGCCCCAGGATCCGCTCCGCCGCCACGTTCCGCAGGATCTGCGTCGTGCCCCCCGCGATCGACAGGCAGCGGGTGTTGAGCTGCTCCCAGACGTCGGCGGCGAGGGGGTCGCCGGACTCCTTGCCGAGGGTGGCGAGGAGGGCGAGGTCGTCGCCCTGGAGGGTGACGACGAGCTCGGAGGAGTCCTGGCGGCTGCGGACGCCGAGGAGCTTGGCGACACTGGACTCGGCGCCGGGGCCGTGGCCGCCGAGGGCGCGGAGGGTGGTGCGGACGCCGAGGAGGGCGCAGACGGTGGCGAGGGCGACCTGGTGGCCGACCTTGGTACGGGCGACGGGGCCGAGGTCGCGGGTGGCGGCGAGCTCGACGGCGCGCTCGACGCTCTTGGTGAGGCGGGCGCTGGCCATGGCGACGCGCTCGTTGGCGAGGGTGGTGCGGGCGAGCTTCCAGCCGTCGCCGGGCTCGGCGACGACGCAGTCGTCGGGGACGAAGACGTCGTCGAGGAAGACCTCGTTGAACAGGGCCTCGCCGGTGATCTCGCGCAGGGGGCGGACCTCGAGCCCGGCCGCCTTCATGTCGACCAGGAAGTACGTGATGCCCTTGTGCTGCGGGGCGTCGGGGTCGGTGCGGGCCAGGCAGATGCCCCAGTCGGCGCGCTCGGCGACCGACGTCCACACCTTCTGGCCGGTCAGCGACCAACCGCCGTCGACGCGGACCGCGCGGGTGCGCAGCGAGGCGAGGTCGGAGCCGGAGCCGGGCTCGGAGAAGAGCTGGCACCAGGTCAGCTCGCCGAGGAGCGAGGGGCGTACGAACCGTTCGCGCTGGGCGTCGGTGCCGTGGGCGAGGATGGTCGGGACGGCCCAGCCGGCGATCACCAGGTCCGGCCGTACGACGCCGGCCCGGCCCAGTTCCTGGTCGATGACCAGCTGCGTGGCGGGATCGGCCCCGAGACCGTAGGGCGCCGGCCAGTGCGGCGTCAGGTAGCCCGCGTCCACGAGGGCCGCGCGCTGCTCGGCCGCCGGCAGCGCGGCGATCTGCTCCGAGGTGGTCCGGGCCACGGGCCGGATGTCCTCGTCGCGGCCCTCGAGGTCGACGTCGACGCGGCGGCGGGTGCCGGTCACCGCGGCGGCGGTCAGCCGCTCGGCGGCGGCATCGGCGGAGCCGACGAGGGCGCGCAGGGACAGGGCCCGGCGCAGGTAGAGGTGGGCGTCGTGCTCGTAGGTGAACCCGATCCCGCCCAGCACCTGGATGCAGGCCTTGGCGACCTCGACCGCGCCGTCGAAGCAGGTCGCCTGCGCGACGTCCACGGCGAACGCCCACTGCTCGGCGCCGTCGGCCGAGTCGTCGGCGTCCGCCGCGTCGGTGGCGAGGGCAGCCGCGCCCGCGGCGTCCCAGGCGGCGGCGGTGACCGACTCGGCGGTCTCCAGCATCTGGGCGCACAGGTGCTTGATCGCCTGGAAGGCGCCGATCTTCTGGCCGAACTGCTCGCGCACCTTGGCGTAGTCGACGGCCGTCCCCAGGCACCAGCGGGCAACGCCCGCGGCCTCGGCGGCGGCGAGGGTGACGGCGAGGAGCCGGCGGCGCTCGTCCGCCGCGCCGTCGGAGTCGGCAGAGCCGGCGGCGACCCGGGCATGGCGCGCACTCAGGTCGAGGCCGGGCTCGGCCACGACCTCGCCGGTCCCGAGCAGGAGGGACTCGGCGGCGCTGCCGCCGTCCCAGACGACGCCGCCGGGGTGCACCTGCACGCCGTAGCGACCCGGGCGCGAGGTCAGCAACGACCCGATCGCGGCGCCGAGGAGTCCGCCGGGGACCAGCTCGTGGGCGCAGGCCTCCAGGGCGACGGCCTGGTCGAGGACGGTGCCGCCCCCGCCGCCGGCCGACTCGGGCACCGCGATCGCGGCGATGCCCATCTCGTCGGCGGCGGACCACACGTCCGCGAAGGTCGCGGAGGCATCGCCCTCGGCGGCGCGCACGGCCGCCAGCGGCGCGAGGCTCGCGGCCCACTTGCGCAGGCTGTCGGCGAGCTCGGCCTGCTCGTCGCTGATCCCGATCGACATCGATGCTCCTCAAGAACTAGAACGCGTTCTAACTCTACTAGAGTGGCCCGGTGACCGACACCATGCCGTCCGACCTGCTGGACCACGCCCGTGCGGCCAAGGGCTTCATGCCCGAGGACGAGGGTGCCCTGCTCCACCGGATCGCGCTGGAGCGACTCCCCCACGGTCCGGTGCTGGAGGTCGGCACCTACTGCGGCAAGTCCGCGATCTACCTCGGCGCGGCCGCGCGCCAGGTGGGCGGCACGGTCTTCACCGTCGACCACCACCGCGGCTCCGAGGAGAACCAGGCGGGCTGGGAGCACCACGACACCAGCGTGGTCGACCCCGAGCTCGGCCTGATGGACACGCTGGGCCAGTTCCGCAAGAACATCGCCCGCGCCGGGCTCGAGGAGCAGGTGGTCGCGGTCGTCGGGCAGTCCACGACGGTGGCGGCCCACTGGCGCACGCCGCTGTCCCTGCTGTTCATCGACGGCGGGCACGGCGAGGAGCCGGCCCGCGCCGACTTCGCGGGCTGGGCGCACTGGGTCGAGGCCGGCGGCTACCTCGCCATCCACGACGTCTTCCCCGACCCCGCGGACGGCGGGCGGCCGCCGTACGAGCTGATCTACCTGCCCGCGCTCGCGAGCGGGGCCTTCACCGAGGTCGCCGTGACCGGCTCGCTCCGCGTCCTGCAGCGCACCCACGGCTCAGCGGGCGACCGGCTCTGAGGCGCACTCGCACTCGAGCGCGATCTCGTCGAAGTGCGGGGCGAGCGAGGTGCCGCGCATGATCCCCGAGCCCGGGGTGGCGTGGCCGTAGGTCTCCCCCAGCGCGTCGACGGCGAGGACCACCGCTGCAGCCGTGTACGTCGTGTGCTCGTGCGGCCAGTAGACGTCGCGCGGCTCGCCCTCGGGCGCCGGGCGGGTCGGGTCGGAGTAGACCCAGCCGGTCCAGTAGCGCCCGTCGGACTCGCGCAGGTGCTGCATCTCGGTGACCAGCTGCAGCGCCCGGCGGCTCGACTCGGGGTCGCCGATGACGTCGAGCGCCATCGCCAGCTCGCAGGTCTCGGCGCCGGTCACCCACGGGTTGGTGTCGACGCAGTGGATGCCGAGGCCCGGCACGACGAAGTCGTCCCAGCGCTTGGCCAGCAGCGCCCGGGCGGCGTCTCCGCGGACCGGGCCGCCCAGGACCGGGTAGTACCAGTCCATCGAGTAGCTCGCCTTGTCGGCGAACCGGTCGGGGTGGGTGCGCACGGCGTGCCCGAGCCGGCCGCCGGCCAGCTCCCACTCCGGCTGCGGGTCGTCCATCAGGTCGGCCAGCGCGACGCCGGCGCGCAGCGAGTGGTAGATCGAGGAGTTGCCGGTGAGCAGGCAGAAGTCGTCGACCGGCGTCCAGCGGATGCCGCCGAAGGGCTCCTGGAGCGAGACCACGAAGTCGAGCCCGGCCCGCACCGAGGGCCAGTAGCGCTCGACGAACCGGATGTCGCGGCGCACCAGCCAGTGGTGCCACAGCCCCACCGCGAAGTACGCCGACATGTTGACCTCGCCGCGCTCGTCCTCCGCCTCGCCACCGACGATCTTCATCGGCCACGAGCCGTCGGCGCGCTGCATCGTCGGCACCCACGCGTAGGCGCGCTCGGCCGCCTCGACCTGGCCGCCGACGAGCATCGCCATGGCGGCCTCGACGTGGTTCCAGATGTCGACGTGCTCGCCGGTCGTCCACGGGACGGCGCCCCACGGCTCCTGCATCGCCGCGATCGCCGCCGCGGTGTCGGCGACCTGCTGCGCCGACAGCACGCCGTCGACGTACGGCAGCCGCGACAGGGCCACCTCGGGCACGGCGGTCACGCGGTCTCCGGCTTGCGGAAGTAGAGCACCATCGACTTGCCGATCATCGGGTCGAGGACCTTGCCGGCGAGCTGGAGCGTCTTGGGCTGCTTCATGATCTCCCAGACCAGCAGCTTGTGGTACGCCTTGGCGAGCGGGTGCGTGTCGTTCTCGACGCCCACGGCGCACTTGATCCACCAGTACGGCGCGTGCAGGCCGTGGGTGTAGCTCTTGCCCTCGAAGAGCATCGCCTCACCCGGCGTGCCGTCGTTGAACCGGCCGCCCTTGGTGACCTTGTCGACCAGCTCGTGGTCGGTGTAGATCCGGATGTGCCCGCCCTCGGCGTTGTGGTAGTCGGCCGAGAGGCGCCAGTTGATGACCTCGGGCAGCCAGCGGGGCACGGTCACAGCGAGGGTGCCGCCGGGGCGCAGCACCCGGATCAGCTCGCGGATCGCGGCGACGTCGTCGTGGATGTGCTCGAGCACCTCCGAGCACACGATCCGGTCGAACTCGCCGTCGGCGAAGGGCAGTGCGAGCGCGTCGCCCTGCTTGACGTCGGCCTCGGCGCCCGCGGGCACCTCGCCGGCCTCCTTCATCGCGACGAAGAGGTTGCGGACGCCCTCGAGCTCCTCGGCGTCGAGGTCGAACGCGATGACGTCCGCGCCGCGGCGGTACATCTCGAAGCTGTGCCGGCCGGCGCCGGCGCCCATGTCGAGGACGCGGTCGCCGGGCTGCAGGCCCAGCCGGTCGAAGTCAACGGTCAGCATGTCAGTCTCCTCAGGCCTTCTTCTCGGCCTTCTCGGCCCGGTACTCGGCGATCACGTCTTCCAGCACGGCCGCGGTGCTCTCCGCGACGGCGCTCCAGCTGAACAGCTCCTTGACCCGGCGGCGGCCGGCGGCGCCCATCTCGGCCCGGCGGGCCGGGTCGTCGAGCAGCCCGGCGAGGGCGGCGGTCAGCGCGCCCACGTCGCCGGGCTCGACCACGTCGGCGCAGAGCCCGTCGGGGCCCACGACCTCGGGGATGGCGCCGGCCCGGGACACGACGAGGGGGGTCTCGCAGGCCATCAGCTCGGCGGTCGGGAGCGAGAAGCCCTCGTAGAGCGAGGGCACGCAGGCCAGCTCGGCCGAGCCCATGAGGGCGACCAGCTCGTCGTCGGTCAGGCCGTTGGCGAACGACACCCGGTCGGCGATGCCGAGCTTGTCGATGAGCTTCTCGGTCACCCCGCCCTCCTTGGGCTTGGTGACGAGGACCAGCTCGAGGTCGCGCTCGACGACGAGCTTGGCGAACGCCTCGAGCAGCACCGAGATGCCCTTGAGCGGAGCGTCGGCGCTGGCCATCGCCAGGATGCGCCCGGGGACGCGCGGCGCCGGCGAGGGCATGAACCGGTCGTCGACGCCGAGCAGGATCGTCTCGATGCGGTCCGGGTCGACCTTGAACTCGCGGACGACGTCACGCTTGGACGACTCCGAGGGCACGATCACCCGGCGCAGCCGCGGCGCGGCGCGCTTCTGCTGGTTCAGGAAGGAGTACCAGCGCCACACGCCGATCTTGGGCAGCTCGAAGCGCCACCTGGAGCCCTGCTTGCGCTTGGCCCAGACCGCGGCGGCGAGCTCGATGCGCCGGTCCATGGTGATCGGGTGGTGGATCGTGGTGGCCAGCGGCAGGCCGACGCCCGCGGGGTCCTCGATGTCGAGCAGCGGCGTGGCCAGCGTCTGGTTGTCGAAGACGACGTCGAAGTCGTCGCGTCGCCCCTTCAGCACCTTGACCACACGCTTGCTGAAGGTGACCGGCTCGGGGAAGGCCCCGCTGCGCATGGTCAGCCACTCCTCGACGTCGATGAGGTCGCGGTACTCGCTGGGGCGCGGGTTGCGGAACTCGTCACCGGGTCGGTAGAGGTCCAGGCTCGGCACCTTGGTCAGCGTCACGCCCTCGTCGAGCTCGGGGTAGGGCTGACCGGAGAACACCTCGACGGTGTGGCCGAGCGCGGCGAGCTCACGCGTGAGCCGGCGGATGTAGATCCCCTGGCCACCGACGTGCGGCTTGCTGCGGTAGGACAGCATTGCGATTCGCATCAGGTACTTCTCCCCTTTTCGGGCTCCCGGGGAGCAGGGCCGAAACAGAAACGTAGTGGAACGTGTTCCAAATTATGCGCTACTTGCCGGTAGCCTATCGACTGGGTCCAGAACGACCCGCCTCGTCGCAGCACCTCACAAGGAGTACCGGTGACCATCGCGAACCCGTCCACGTCCGACGACCTCGGATCGGCCGCACAGCGGGAGCGGCGCAAGCGCATCCTCGACGCGACGTACGAGCTGGCCAAGTCGGGCGGCTTCGACGCGGTGCAGATGCGCGCCGTGGCCGAGCACGCGGACGTCGCCCTCGGCACTCTTTACCGCTACTTCCCGTCGAAGATCCACCTGCTGGTCTCGGCGCTCGGCCGTCAGTTCGACGAGGCCGCCACCCGGCTCAACGAGCGTGAGATCCCCGGCGACAACCAGGCCGACCGCGTCCTCTACGTGCTCAAGCGGATGGCCCGCGGCATGCAGGGCGACCCCAAGCTGACCGAGGCACTGACCCGGGCCTTCATGTTCGCCGACAGCAGCGTCGCCGCCGAGATCCACGTGGTCGGCATGGCGATGACCTCGATCGTCACCCACGCCATGCACGGCGGCGAGCCCAGCGAGGGAGCCGTCTCCGACGAGGACGTCGCCGTGGCGCGCGTCATCGGCGACGTGTGGCTCTCCGCGCTGGTCTCCTGGGTGACCGGCCGCTCCACGGCTGCCGAGACCGCGCAGCACATGGAGACGGCGATCCACCTGATCCTCCGCGACTGACCCCGTGCGGGGCCGTCAGGCCCCGAACGCGTGGGTGCTGGTGACGCCGCCGTCGACCGCGATCTCCGCGCCGTTGATGTACGACGACTCGTCGCTGGCGAGGAAGACGTAGACCGGCGCGATGTCGTCGGGCGTGCCGACGCGACGCAGCGGCACCTTGCTGGCGCCGTACTCCATCGCGGCGTCGCCGCCGTGGACCCGGGTCATCGGGGTGTCGATCATGCCGGGGTGCACCGAGTTGACCCGGACGCCCTTGGGGCCGAGCTCCATCGCCGCGCACTTGGTCATGCCGCGGATCGCCCACTTGGTCGCGGCGTACGCCGTGCAGGACGGCATGCCGGCCAGGCCCTCGACCGAGGAGGCGTTGATGATCGAGCCGCCGCCGTTCTTGCGCATGGTGCGGCTGACCGCCTGCATGCCCAGGAAGACACCGAGCTGGTTGACCCGCCAGACGAGCTCGACCTCCTCGACGGGCATCCGCTCGATGTCACCGAAGCGGAGGATGCCGGCGTTGTTGGCGAGCACGTTGACCGGGCCGAAGCGCGCGTTGGCGTCCTCGACCAGCACGGTCCAGGAGGCCTCGTCACTCACGTCGTGGTGGGCGAAGTGGGCCGCGGCGCCGAGCTCGTCGGCCAGCGCCTGGCCCTGCTCCTTGGCGACGTCGGCGATGACGACATTGGCGCCCTCGGCGACGTAGGCGCGCACGATCGCCTCGCCCTGGCCCATCGCACCACCGGTGACGATCGCGACCTTGTTGTCCAGACGTCCCATGGCTACACCGTCAGCTTCATGATCGAGTCGGCGGCGAAGCCGACGTTCGGGTCGCGATCGGCGAAGAAGCCGCCGAGCTGCTTGTCGAGGTCGTCGCCGGTCCACCGGTCGCCGGCGGCGTCGAAGCGCTGCTCCACGACCGGCGCGGCGACCAGCGCCACCATGCCGCCGTACACGACGAAGACCTGGCCGGTGATCCGCTCGGCGGCCGGCGAGGCGAGGTAGGCGACCAGCGGCGCGACGTGCTCGGCCGAGTAGGGGTCGACGGCCTTGCCGGAGGCGTCCTCGCCGAAGACCTCGGCGGTCATCGCCGTCCGGGCGCGGGGGCAGATCGCGTTGGCGCGCACGCCGATGCGCGAGAGCCCGCGGGCCGTCGACAGCGTCAGGGCGGCGATGCCGGCCTTGGCCGCGGCGTAGTTGGCCTGACCGGGCGAGCCGCCGAGGAACGCCTCGGAGGCGGTGTTGACGATGCTGCCGTAGACCGTGCCGGTCTCGCTCTCCTTGGCCTTGCCGCGCCAGTAGGCGGCGGCGTTGCGCGAGAGCAGGAAGTGGCCGCGCAGGTGGACCGCGATGACCGCGTCCCACTCGTCGTCGCCGAGGTTGAAGAGCATCCGGTCGCGGGTCATGCCCGCGTTGTTGACCACGATGTCGAGACCGCCGAGCTCGACGGCGGCCGCGACCATCGCGTCGGCCGTGGCCCGCTCGCTCACGTCCCCCGGTACGACGACCGCCTGGCCGCCGAGCGAACGGATCTCGTCGACCGCGTCGTCCCCGGCCCCCGGCAGGTCGTTGACCACGACCCGCGCCCCGGCACTCGCCAGGGCGACCGCCTCCGCGCGACCCAGCCCGGCACCCGCGCCGGTGACGATCGCGACCTTGCCGTCCAGCGACGTCGTCGCCTCCATGCTCACTCCTCCACCAGCGTGATCGCGGCGCGGGGGCAGGCCGCGACGGCACGCTTCACGTTGTCGATGTTCTCGTCCGTCGTGTGCTCGGTGCTCAGCTGCAGGAAGTCGTCGTCGTCCAGCTCGAACACCTCGGGCGCCATCGCCTCGCACAGGCCGTTGGACTCGCACAGGTCGAAGTCGACCTTGATCTTCATCGTCATGCCCTCTCTCAGGTCATCTTCCGGTGGTCCCACGAGGCGACCCGGTCGGGGTGGATGATCACGCCGACCCGCTTGGTCGCCTGCTTCTCGACGGTCTGGGCACCGATCTCGCCGAGCGCCTCGAACGAGTCGACGCCGAACATCCGCACCGAGACGGCCTTGCCGATCTCGAGGATGCGGTCGCGGTCGCGCACGATCTCGGCGCGGCCCTCGATGGAGACGCCGCGCAGCTCGAAGTAGTCGGTGCCGTCCTCGACCAGCGCGGTCACCCGGGGGTCGCGCTCGAGGTTGATGATCTTCTGGCTGCGGCCGTAGGTCCAGAAGGCGATCTTGCCGTCCTGGACGTCGTAGAAGAGCGTCGTGAGGTGCGGGAAGCCGTCCTTGCCGTTGGCGGCGACCTGGACCTTGATGTTCTCCTGGAGCAGGCCCTGCACCTCCTCGTCGCTCAGCTTGACCTTGTCGCGTCCAGCGCTCATGGGGGTCAGCTCCCTTCCGAGGAGTGTCCGGGGAAGACGTGGGCCGAGGGGTCGACGACGACCGCGGCGTTGTTGACGGCCGTGGCAGCCTCGCCGAAGCCGACCGCGATCAGCCGGACCTTGCCGGGGTGCTCCGTGATGTCGCCCGCGGCGAAGACCCGGGGCAGGTTGGTGCGCATCGACGGGTCGACGACGAGGTGGCGGCGGTGGGTCTCCAGACCCCACTGCTGGAGCGGGCCGAGGTCGGCGATGAAGCCGAGGGCCGCGACCACGGCCTGGGCCGGGCGGACCTCGGGGACGCCGTCGACGCTGAGCTCGACCTCGGCGAGCGGGCCCGTCGTACCGCCGGCGGCGTCGCGCAGCGCGCTCACCTCGGCCTTGGTCACGATCGAGACCGACGACGCGCGCACCTGCTCGACCGTGCGCTCGTGGGCCCGGAAGGCGTCGCGGCGGTGGACCAGGGTCACCGAGCGCGCGATGGGCTCGAGGTGGTGGGCCCAGTCGAAGGCGCTGTCGCCGCCACCGACGATGACGACGTCGAGGTCGCGGTAGGGCTCGAAGCTCGGCACGAAGAACTCCACGCCGCGCCCGACCCAGCCCTCGGCGGCGGGCAGCGGGCGCGGGCTGAACTTGCCGATGCCGGCGGTCACGATGAGCGTCTTGGCGCGGACCCCGGTGCCGTCGTCGAGGGTGAGCGTGAGGCCCTCGTCGTCGGTGGCCAGCTCGGTCGCCGTACGGCCAAGGAGCTGCTCGGGCTTGGCGACGAGCGCCTGCTCGACCAGTCCGTCGACCAGGTCGCGGCCCTTGACCGACGGGAATCCGGCGACGTCGAGGATCGCCTTCTCGGGGTACATGGCCGTGATCTGGCCGCCCAGCTCGGGCAGCGAGTCGATCAGGGCCACCCGGAGGCCGCGGAATCCGGCATAGTAGGTCGCGAACAGCCCGGTCGGACCGGCACCGACGATCGCGACGTCGCAGTCGACCTGGCTCGCTCCGCTCACGGGTGTAGGCACCCCCGAACTGTAACGTGTTCTAGTTCGTCTTGTCTTCGTTCGGGGACGGCGATTCGGCCGGCGCCGGCGACCCGGACTGCGCCGCGCCGTCGGAGGCGTCGGTGTCGAGCTTGTCGACGAGCCAGCCGTGGTCGGTGTGGACCATCGTGACGAGCACCTTGAAGGGCGTCACGACCGTCTCCTTCTTGCCCTCACGAGTGCGCTCGACGACCTGGTTGAGGAAGACCAGCGCCTCGAGCCGGGTCCGGCTCGCCCGGACGGCACCCTGGGCGACGACGCTGGCCTGGACCACCGTCTGCTGGCCGACGACCTGCTCCTCGATGTCGGTCGCGGTCTCGCGGTACTGCTTCTCGAAGCGCGCCGTCATCAGCTTGGCGGCGGCGTCGACCTCGGCGGCGTACTTCTTGTAGTCGACCGCGACGATCTCCTGCGCGGCCTTGGCCGCGGCCTCGACGCCGTCACGGGTCTGGAGCGTCGCGGCGACGATGGGGCGGCCCTTGGGCACGGTCAGCGTGGTCGCGCCGTCGGCGCCCGTGGTGCCGTCGTCGTCGCCGCCGAGGTTGTCCACCGCGAGCAGGACGAACTGGGCGACCAGCGCCACCGTGACGAGCACGAGCGTGGCGATCAGGACGCGGGTGGTCTTGGGCCGGGCCAGGATGCTGGGGCGGCTCGGGCCGGCCGGCGGGACGGCAGCCTCGGGCGCGTCCGCGGCCTCGGGACCGTCCGCGACCTCAGGCGCGTCCGCGGCCTCAGGCGCGTCCGCGATCAGGTCGTCGACCTCGACCTCGGCGTCGACCGCGGCGTCGGCGTCGGCCGGGCGCCCGGGGCCGGCACCGGGGGCCTGGCCCGCGATCTTGCGCGGGCGCGGCGTCTGTCCGCGCGAGCTGGCGGGACGGCGGGGCGTGGGGCGGCTCATCGGGTCTTGTCTCCTCAGCCCAGCGCGACGTACTGGAGGTCCTTGGTCAGCCAGCGACCGTCCTCGAGCACGAGCTCGAGCTGCAGACGGTAGTTGCGGGCCTCCTCCTGGAACTGGGTGGTCTTGTTCTTCACGACGCCGCTCGTCGCGACGATCACGGTCGCGGTGTCGTCGTCGCCGGCGACCAGGCCGGTCCAGACGACCTTGGCGACCATGTCGGACTGGGCCTCGTTGGCGAGCTTCTTCAGCGACGTGGCGCCCTTGGCGTACTGGTCCTTGAAGTCGCCGGTCGCCATCGAGGTCACGGCCTCGATGGTCCGGTCGGGCTCGCGGTAGTCGAAGTTGACGAAGGCGGTGACCATCTTGGAGGCGGCCTCGAGCTGGGCGGCCGTGCGCTTCTGCTCGGCCTCGTCGGCGAGCGGGACGGGCTCGACGACGCCGCGGCCGACGTCCTCGCCGGCGCCGGAGACGACGTCGGTGCCGTCGACGGTGTCGCCGGAGGTGACGTGGATGTAGAGCAGCAGGATCGCCACGCAGCCGCAGATGACCGTCGCGGCGTAGAGGGCGATGTTGAGCCGGACGCGACTGCGCTCGTCCGTCACTTGCCCGCCACCGGACCGATCAGCAGCCACTTCCACGCATCCCCTCCCAGTACGGACAGGTTCTCCGGCTGGTTCAGCCTGACCGGATTGCCCGCGGTGTCGACCAGACCCGGCACTGCCCCCGTGGCCGGATCGTAGGTGTCACTGTAGACGCGGCCGGGCGAGGCGCGGTTCTTGCGGTAGCCCGGTGCGTACTTGCTCCCCCGCATCACGTACGGCGGCCCCGCGGTGCAGCTCACCTTGGCCGGCTCGGCGTCCGTGAGGTCCTGCGTCGAGCGCCAGTCCTTGGGGGGAACGTAGCCCTTGGTGCAGGGCGGGACGCTGTAGTCGAACTGCAGGTTGACGTGGCCCCAGCCGTCGGAGGTGCTGCCCGTCGGACCGCCCGCGATGAGCGCCGGGTAGGTCACGAGCAGCTGCTCGATGCCGTCGAGCTCGCTGAGCAGGACCTGGTTCACCGAGACCAGGTCGCCCAGCAGGATCGGCACCGTCGGCTCGAGCTGGCGCAGCAGCTGGTCGACCTCGCGGGCCGCGCCCGGGGTCGCGCTGAGCACCTTGCGCAGGTCGCCGTCGCTGCCGCGCAGCGTCGTGGTGATCGTGTTGAGGTCCTGGGAGAACTTGCGGATGTTCTCCTTCTGGCCGCGCTGCGTGCGCAGCACGGCCAGACCGTTGTCGAGCAGCGCGATGGTCTCGTCGGTGTGCTCGCTGGCCTCGGCGATGAACGCCTGTCCCCCGTCGAGCAGCTGCTGCAGGTCGGTGCCGGTGTCGTTGAACATCAGCCCGAGCTCCTCGACGACCGTCTGGAGGCTGCCCTTGTCGACGGAGTCGACGAACCGGCTCAGGTCGACCAGCAGGTCGCCCTCGTCGACCGGGAGCGACTTGTCGCTGCCGGTGAACCGGGTGCCGTTCTCGGCGTAGGGGCCCTTGTCGTCGGGCGGCTGGAAGTCGAGGTACTGCTCGCCGACCGCGGAGAGGTTGTGCACGAACATCGGGGCGTCGCGCGGCAGCTTGGTGCCGTCCTTGAGGTCGAGGGTGAGGTCGACGCCCTCCTCGGTGGTGTCCATCCGCGAGACCCGGCCGATCTTGACGCCGCGGTAGGTCACCTCGCTGCCCTCGAAGAGGCCGCCGGAGCCGGGCAGGCTCGCGGTCACGGTCAGTCCGCGCCCGGTGATCTTGTCGACCAGGCCCAGGTAGCTGGCACCGATGTAGGTGATGCCGACCGCGCTGAGGACGACGAACGCCATCAGCCGGATCCGTACGCCGCGACTCATGCCACACCTCCGAGCAGGCTGCGCGTCGACCCGTTGTCGTACGACGACGGTTGGGTGCCGAGCAGCCCACGGGTCAGGCCGCTGAGCGGGCCGTCACTGCCCAGCAGGCCGCCCTTGCCACCGAGCAGGCCGCCCAGGTCGAGGTCGGGCAGCGCGCGGAGAAGCTTGCAGACCGGGCTGTCGCGGATGGTGCGGTCCTGGCACTTGGTCTGCAGGTCCTTGAGCAGGTTGACGTCGCTGAGCACCTGCAGGCAGGCCGAGCTGGTGAGCTTGCCGCTCTTGAGGCACTGGCCGACCTGGTTGAGGACCGCCTCCAGGTCCGGGAGCTGGATTTCGGGCAGGCCGAGCGTCTTGTAGAGGTTCTCGAAGTTGAGGTCGGCGCGGATGATCGTGTCGGCGTAGTCGCCCTTGACGATGTTGTTGGCCGTCTGCGGGAACGGGAAGCTGATGAGCAGGTTGAGGCCGGGGGCCAGCTGCTCGTCGGCCTCGGTCAGCTTGCGCAGCACCGGGCTGAGGTCGCGCAGGATGCTGAGCACGTCCTCCTTGCTGGCGTTGATGACGCGGGTGCCGACCTTGCCGAGCCGGTCGAGCGCACCGAGCATCTCGATCAGCTCGTCGTGCTGGGCGGAGAGGACGTCGATCGCCGGGCCGGTCGCGTCGAGCGCGTCGCCGATCGTCTCCTTCTCCTTGTTGAGCGTGGAGGTCAGGTTGTTGAGCGACTCGAGCGCGTTGATGATGTCGACCTTCTGCTCGTCGAGCGTGCCGACCACCGAGTCGAGCGAGGAGAGCAGGCTGCGCAGCCGGTCCTCGCGGCCGTTCATCACCAGGTTGGCCTCGCGGGTGATCGTGCCGAGCTGGGCGACGCCACCACCGCTGAGCAGGAAGGACAGCGCACCGAGCACCTCCTCGACCTCCGGGTTGCGGCCGGTCTTGGCGAGCGCGATCTCGTCGCCCTCGGAGAGCCGGCCCACGGCCGCCTCCTGCTCGGGCGCCTCGAGGGCGACGTACTTCTCGCCCAGGAGCGAGACCTGGCGGATGTCGGCGATCGCGTTGTCGGGCAGCTTGACGTCGTCGCGCACGATCATCGTGACGCGCGCGTTCCAGCCGGAGCGCTCGACCTCGGTCACCTCGCCGACCACGACGTCGTCGACCATGACCGGCGAGCGCGGGACGACGTTGAGGACGTCCTTGAAGTAGGCCGTCACCTCGAACGCCTCGTCGGCGTCGACCGGGTGACCGGGCAGCGGCAGGTCGTAGGCGCCGCGGAAGCCGCTGCAGCCGGTGAGGACCGTCAGTCCGACCAGGAGCGCCACCGCGCGGCACCACCGGCCGGGACGACGTGCGTTGCGCGTGCTCACGACCCACCTCCGAGCAGGTTCTCCATCGTGGCGCCGTCGCCGGTGGAGTAGGACACCTCGGCCGGGCGCGGCACCGCGATGCCCCGGTCGGTGTCGGTCGCGCCGGTCTGCTTGGCCTTGCCACCGGGCAGGGCGGTCTTGAACTCCGGGGGCAGCCAGGGCAGCTTGGTCAGGATCGGCTCGATGAGCTTCTCGATCAGCGTGCAGGCGGTGTTCTTGAGCGCCTTGGGCATCGCCGGGTTCTGCTGGATGAACGAGCAGATCAGGCCGTCGACGTCCCAGACCAGGCCGCCGATCGCGAGCCGGGAGTTCTGGCTGCCGGTGACGTGGTCGAAGCCCATGTGCAGGTTGCCCATCGCGACCGGCGCGATCTTGACCGCGGTCTCGATGTTGTCCTTCTCGGACACGATCGTGTTCATCACGTCGGTGAGCTTGCGGATGTCGGTGACGAAGGCGTCGCGGTTGTTCTTGACGAAGCCCCGGACGCTGCCGACGGCCTTGGCCACCGCGGCGACGGCCTGCTCGAGCTCGTCGCTCTCGTCGGCCAGCATCGCAGAGACGCCGGTGAGGTCCTGCATGAAAGCCCGCACCAGGCCGTCGTTCTCGGCCAGCGTCTTGGTGAACTTGGCGAGCTGGCTGACCGTGTCGAACAGCGGGCCGGCGCCGTTGCCGAAGGTCTGGGCGGCCTGGGCCAGGTCGCGGATCATCTGGTTGCCCTTGGCGCCCTGCCCGGCGAACGCCTTCTCCCCCGCCGCGAGCAGGTGGTCGAGCGTGCCGTCCTTGTTGACGCCGTTGGGGCCCAGGGCCCGGGTCAGCGTCTGCAGGCTGCTGTAGATCCGGTCGAGCTCGACCGGCACGGCGGTCTCGGGCAGGGCGATGTCGGCACCGTCGGCCAGCACCGCGCCGCCCTCGAAGACCGGGGTCAACTGGACGAAGCGGTCGGCGACGAGCGTCGGCGTGACGATGACGGCCT
The DNA here is from genome assembly GCF_024662235.1 of Pimelobacter simplex. Lineage (GTDB taxonomy): Bacteria > Actinomycetota > Actinomycetes > Propionibacteriales > Nocardioidaceae > Nocardioides. The sequence goes on along the minus strand of NZ_CP096276.1, from coordinate 1,636,766 downwards.
GGGCGCTCTTGGGCACCTTGTACGACGCGTCGTACTCCATCTCGACTCGGACCGAGTTGCCCTCGGGGATCACCGAGGTCACCTTGCCGACGTTGACCCCGAGGATCCGCACGTCGGTGCCCTCGTAGACGCTGACCGCGCGCGGGAAGTGCGCGGTGACCGTCTTCATCTCGGCCGGCGAGCGGAAGACGTTGACCAGGACGCCGAGCAGCAGCACGACGCCGATGGCGACGAGCACGCGCTTGTCGACGCGCTTGAGGATCGTGGACACCATCGCGATCACCCCTGGAACCCGGGCACGAACTCACCGGTGGGCAGCGCCAGGAGGTTCGCGGCGTACGCGTCGAACCAGGGGCCGGTACCGATGATGTTGCTGAGGATGGACACGTAGGGGCCGAGCGCGGCGAGCGTCTCCTTGATCTTCTGCTTCTTCGAGACCAGGAACGAGACCAGGCCGTCGACCTCGGCGAGCGCCGGCGCGATCTGCTTCTCGTTGTCCTTGACCACCCCGCGCAGCTCGACCGCGAGCGAGCGGGCGTTGACCAGCAGGTCGTGCACGGCGGCCTTGCGCTTGGTCAGCTCCTGGAAGACCAGGTCGCTGCTCTTCATCAGGTCGACGATGTCGTCGCTGCGGTCGGCGAGCACCTTGCTGACCTGCTTCGAGCTCTCGAAGAGCGTCTGGATCTCGGCGTCGCGCGCCGCGACGCTGCGCGAGAGCCGGGAGATGCCGTCGAAGGAGGCCTGGATCTCGGGCGCCGAGACGTCGAGCGTGTCGGCCACCGTGTCGAGCGCCCGGGAGAGCTGCTCGGTGTCGATCTCCTCGGTCGTCGTGGTCAGGTCGCCGAAGACGCCGACGATGTCGTAGGCGGCCTTGGTCCGGTCCATCGGGATCGTGCCCCCGTCGGCGAGCTGGCCCTTGCCGACCGGCTGGAGGTCGAGGTACTTCTCACCGAGCAGGTTGAGCACCTCGATCGAGGCGTGGCTGTCGGGCCCGAAGTCGACGTCCCCGTCGATCTCGAACTTCACCTTGACCCGGTCCCCCGCCAGGTCGACCGCGCTCACCCGGCCGGCGCGGATGCCGCCGACCTGGACGATATTGCCCTTGTGGATGCCGCTGGCGTCGCTGAACTCCGCGTAGTACGTCGTCCCGCGGAAGCCGGGGAACTTGCCGAGGTTGAAGGTCGCCGCCGAGACCAGCGCCATCACCACCAGGGTGATCACGCCGAGCCGGATGATCCGGGCGTCGCGGGCGTCGCTGTCGCGGCTCATCGGCGGCACCTCGGGGCGGTCGAGCGGAACTGGAACTTGGTGATGTACTCCTGGATCTCCTTGATGATCGGCAGGTTCGCGATCAGCGGGAGCCGGATCCGGGCGGAGACACCGCAGACGTAGTACTGGTACCAGGACCCGTAGGTGCCGGTCCGGGTCTGGTCGGTCATCGTCTCCGGCATCCGGTCGAGGAGCTCGGCCAGGTTTTCCCGGTTCTCCTTCTTGTTGAGGAGCTTGGAGAGCGCGCGCAGCGCGGCGATGTCCTCCTTGACCAGCGGCCGGCCCCGGCGCAGCAGGTCGGCGACGGTCACGGTCAGCTCGGAGATGTTGTCGAGCGAGGAGCCGATGGTGTCGCGGTCCTTGGCGAGGTCGGTCATCCAGTCCTTGAGCTCGACGATGAGCGTGCTCAGCTGCTGGTGGCGGTCGTTGACCGTGCTCAGCGTCTGGCTGAGGTTGGTGATCACGTCGCCGATGAGCTGGTCGCGGTCGGCGAGCGCCGAGGTCAGCGAGGCGGTGTGGTCGAGCAGGCTCTTGACCGTGCCGCCCTCACCCTGGAGCACCTGGACCAGGTTCATGCTCAGCTCGTTGACCTGGTCGGGCGTCAGCGCGGCGAACAGCGGCTTGAAGCCGTCGAAGAGGACGGTCAGGTCGAGCGCCGGCTCGGTGTTGTCGGCCGGGATGGTCGCGCCGTCGGCCAGCGCCTCGGCGTCCTTGCCGCCGCTCCCCTGCTCCAGCGCCATGTAGCGGTCGCCGACCAGGTTGAGGAAGCGGATCTTGGCCAGCGAGGCGGTGGTCAGCTTGACCCCCGCGTCGACCTTGAAGGTCACCTTGGCCATCGTGCGCCGGTAGTGCTCGACCTTCTTGACCTCGCCGACGTTGACGCCCGCGACGCGGACGTCGTCGCCCTTCTCGAGCATCGTGGCGTTGGCGAAGATCGCCTGGTACTGGTTGCGGTCGCCGAAGCCGACATTGCCCATGATGACGGCGAGCAGACCGGTGACCAGCACCGAGACGACGGTGAACACGGCGAGCTTGATCGCCGCCGAGATCGTCGTGGCGTTGCGGCTGTTGCTCATCCGGCTGCCTTCCCCTCGCGCACGACCGGGCCGTAGAGCAGCGACCCGAGGGCGCCGTAGGTCTCCGGCGCGCGACCGCTCTCACCGGCCAGCATCGCGTTGACCACGCGCTGCTCGGCCTCGCTGCCGGCGTACCCGCTGTCGATGGCGCCGCCGGCGGTCGGGCGGCCGAGCAGTCCCTGGAGCGGCAGCGGCGAGAAGCCGCCCTTCTCGTCGATGTCCGAGCCCTGGTCGAGCGGGTTCGGCGTACCGGGGATGGTGAACTTGGGCAGTCCGGCGCACCACGGACCGTGGCCGACCTCGCCGTACTCGGGGAGGTCGCGCTCGTCGTAGGGGCGGAACTGCGGGTTGAAGAACTCGATGTACTGCTTGACCCAGCCGCCCTCGAAGGTCTTGGACAGGATCGGCTCGTAGTTGGCCGCACCGCGGATCAGGCAGGGGAACTCCGGGGAGTACTCCGCGAGCAGGCCGACCACCGGGGCGGTGACCTGGCCCATCCGGATGAGGTTCTGCTCGTTGTCGCCGAGCAGCCGCGTCGAGGTGTTCGCCAACCCGGTCAGGTCGGAGAAGAAGACGTCGAGGTCGGCGGCCTTCTCGGTGATGGTCTTGCTGGTGACCGTGACGTTGTCGAGGACGTCGAGCAGGTCGGGCGCCGCCATGTCGTAGGCGTCGGCGACCTCGGCCAGCGCCTGGAGGTCCTTGCGCAGGGTCGGCAGGTGGTCCTCGATCTTGCCGATGTAGTCGCCGAGCTGGTCCATCGTCTTGCCGAGGTCCTCACCACGCCCCTCGAGCGCGGTCGCCAGCGCGTGCAGCGTGGCGTTGAGGTCGGCCGGCTGGACCGCCTGGAGCAGCGGGAACAGGTCGGCGAGCACCCGGCTCAGCTCGACGTTGGTCTCGACCCGGTCGGACGGGATGACGTCGCCGTCCTTCAGCGGTCGCGCCACGTCGCCGTCTGGGCGGATGAGCGCGACGAACTTCTGGCCGAAGAGCGTGGTCGGCACGATGTGGACGCCGATATTGGACGGGATCTTCTTGGCGGCGTCGGGGTCGAGCGCGAGCGTGATCTCGGCCTCCTCGCCGTCCTGGTCGATCTTGTCGACGCGGCCGACGAGCACGCCGTTGATCCGCACGTCGCCGAACTTGGCGAGCTGTAGACCGGCCCGGTCGGCCTTGACCTTGACGGTCGTGACGCTGTCGAAGGTCTTGTTGTAGATCGCGATCGAGAGCCACATGAGCAGCGCGAGCACGCTCAGGAAGACGACTCCGGCGACGAGGAGCCGGTTGTGCTCCTTGGCGCTGTCGTGATGGATGTTCACCAGCATCGGCGCGTCACCCCGTGATCCGGACGGTGGTGGTCGAGCCCCAGATCGCGAAGCTGAGGAAGAAGTCCGCGACGACGATCGTGACGATGCTCGTCCGGATGGCCTTGCCGACCGCACGGCCCACGCCGGCCGGTCCGCCCGAGGCGGTATAGCCGTAGTAGCAGTGGATGAGGATCACCGCGACGGCGAGGAACAGCAGCTTGAAGAACGACCACAGCATGTCGATGGGTGGCAGGAACTGCAGGAAGTAGTGGTCGTAGGTGCCGGCGGACTGACCGTAGATGTAGGTCACGATCAGCCGCGGCGACAGGTACGACGCCAGCAGCGCCACGATGTAGAGCGGGATGACCGCGATGAACGCCGCCACCATCCGGGTCGTCACCAGGAACGGCAGCGACGGGATGCCCATCACCTCGAGCGCGTCGATCTCCTCGGAGATCCGCATCGCGCCCAGGCGGGCGGTGTAGCCGCAGCCCACCGTCGCGGCGAGCGCGATCGAGGAGACCAGCGGCGCCACCTCGCGGGTGTTGAAGTACGCCGAGATGAACGCGCTGAACTTCGCGACGCCGATCTGGCTCAGCGAGGCGTAGCCCTGGATGCCGACCTCGGTCCCGGCGAAGAACGCCATGAACGCGATGACGCCCACCGAGCCGAGGATCAGGCTCAGGCCGCCGGCGCCGAAGGCGACCTCGGCGAGCGTGTTGGTGATCTCGCGGGGGTAGCGCCGGATCGCCCGGGGCACCCACGAGAGTGCCTTGAGGTAGAAGAGCAGCTGGTCGCCGTACCCCTCGAGGGTGCCGCGGCCGCTCTTGTAGGCGTCGCCGACGAGCTCGCTGACGGCGGCCATCAGAGGCCCGCCGGCGGGGAGATCTGGAAGTAGATCGCGGTGATCACGGCGTTGAGGAAGAACAGCGCCATGAACGCGATGATCACCGACTCGTTGACCGCGCGGCCCACACCGCTCGGACCGCCACCGGCGTTGAGGCCCTTGTAGGCCCCGATGATCGCGGCCAGCCAGCCGAAGATGAGCGCCTTGACCATCGCGATGTAGAGGTCGGGCAGCGAGGCGAGCGCGGTGAACGAGGAGAGGAAGGCGCCGGCCGAGCCGCCCTGGACGATGACGGTGAAGAAGTAGCCGCCGCCGATGCCGGTGCCGATCACGATGCCGTTGATCATCAGCGCGACGAACATCGTGGCCACCACGCGCGGGGCGACCAGGCGTTCGAGCGGATCGATGCCCAGCACCTCCATGGCGTCGATCTCCTCGCGGATCTTGCGCGCGCCGAGGTCGGAGCAGATCGCCGATCCGGCGGCACCGGCGATGATCATCGCCGCCGCCATCGGCGCCGCCTCCCGCACGGTGGCGAGCACCGCGGTCGCGCCGGCGAAGGACTGCGCGCCGAGCTGTCCGGTCAGGTTGCCGACCTGGAGCGAGATGACCGCGCCGAACGGGATCGAGACCATGATCGTCGGCACGAGCGTCACGCTCGTGACGAACCACGCCTGCTCGAGGAACTCCCGGAACTGGAACGGGCGGGTCAGGATCCGCTTGGTGACCTCGACCACCATCAGCGCGATCTCGCCAGGGCCACGCACGATCGATACGGCGTTGAACGCCACGCGCCGTCTCCTCTCCCCAGCTCCCATGTGTCCCCGCGGCTCGCTACGAGCTTTCGCGATATTAGAACACGTTCTCGTTGTGACCGACACGACATGTCCGAGAAGTGGCGCCGATCACTCCCTCCACACCCTCAACGGCGCGCGCGTGGCCCGGGTCACGCCCCACCGGACCTACGATCGGCAGGTGCCGACCGCCGCCGACCGTCTCCCCCGCCCGCTCGCGGCCCTCGGCCGGCACCCCTCCGGAGTGCTCCTGGGCGCCCAGCTGCTCGTCGTCCTGGCCTACCCGGCGCTCCAGGGATCCGACCTGGGCCTCGCGTTCGCGGGCGTCTTCCAGCTGCTGGTGCTGCTCGCCGCGGTGGCCGCGGTGCGTCGTACGCCGGCGCTGACGTGGGTCGCCCTGCTGCTCGGCGTACCGGCGGTGGTGCTGACCGTCGCCGAGGCCTTCCAGCCCGACAGCGACGGCATCGTCCTGGCCTCAGCGGTCTTCCACGCGCCGTTCTACTTCTTCGTCTCCTACGCGCTGATCCGCTACCTGTTCCACGACGACAAGGTCACCCGCGACGAGCTCTTCGCCACCGGCGCGGCCTTCACCGTGGTCGCCTGGGGCTTCGCCTACCTGTACGCCGCCGCCCAGGTGCTCTGGCCGGGCGCGTTCATCAGCTACACCAGCCCGACGGGCGCGGTGCCCCTGGACTGGTTCGAGCTGCTCTTCCTGTCCTTCACCGCGATGACCAGCGTCGGGCTCTCCGACGTCTACCCGGTGCTCGCGCACGCGCGATCGCTGGTGATGGTCGAGCAGGTCGCGGGCGTCTTCTACGTCGCGCTCGTGGTCGCCCGGCTGGTCGGGCTCAGCGCGCGGCGCCGGGACTAGGGCTGAGGCGCCAGGCCGGCAGCGCGGCGCGGCGCGCTCAGTCCAAGCAGAACTCGTTGCCCTCGGGGTCCTGCATCACGAGGTGCCCGGCACCCATCGGCGGCGCCGGCTCGTGCCGCTCGACCCGGCTCGCCCCCAGGGCGACCAGGCGCGCGGCCTCGGCCTCGAGCGCCGCCATCCGCTCGTCACCGGCCAGGCCGGGTGCGGCCCGGACGTCGAGGTGGACCCGGTTCTTGGCGCCCTTGCCCTCGGGGACCCGCTGGAAGAAGATCCGCGGGCCGGCCCCGTCAGGGTCGATGCAGGCCGAGGCGCTGTTGCGCAGCTCGGGCGGCAGCGAGGCGCGGAAGGCGTCCCAGTCGGCGAAGCCCGGCGGGGGCGGCGGCAGGACGTAGCCGAGCACCTCGTTCCAGAACTCCGAGAGGGCGCGGGGGTCGGCGCAGTCGAAGGTCACCTGGACCTCGCGCACGGTGCTCATCGGGCCCTCCTCACTTGGTCGCCGGTGCTCGCTTCGCTCGCACAGCTCCTCGCTCGTCGCGAACACTCGGCCTCGTTCCTCGGCCGGCATTCGCTCCTCACTTCGTCGCTTCCATCATCTGCCGCAGCTCCTTCTTGAGGTCGCCGATCTCGTCACGCAGCCGCGCCGCGAGCTCGAACTGCAGCTCGGCCGCGGCCGCCTTCATCTGCTCGGTCAGGTCCTGGATGAGCTGGGCCAGGTCGCTGCTGGGCATCCCGGCCAGCTCGGCCGCGTGGCCGCCGATGTCGGTGGAGCGCAGGTGCGGGGTCGGGGCGACCTTGGGCTTGACGCCGCCGGCGCGGCCCTTCTGGCCGACGTCGGCCCAGGTCTGGAGGAGCTCCTGGGTGGTCTCGTCCTCGCGGGCGAGCATCTCGGTGATGTCGGCGATCTTCTTGCGCAGCGGCTGCGGGTCGATGCCGTGGGCCTCGTTGTAGGCGACCTGCTTGGCGCGGCGGCGGTTGGTCTCCTCGATGGCCGACTCCATCGACGGGGTGATCTTGTCGGCGTACATGTGGACCTCGCCCGAGACGTTGCGGGCGGCGCGGCCAATGGTCTGGATGAGGGACTTGTCGGAGCGGAGGAAGCCCTCCTTGTCGGCGTCGAGGATCGCGACCAGGGAGACCTCGGGGAGGTCGAGGCCCTCGCGGAGCAGGTTGATGCCGACCAGGACGTCGTACAGGCCCAGGCGCAGGTCGCGCAGCAGCTCGATGCGCTTGAGGGTGTCGACCTCGGAGTGCAGGTAGCGGGTGCGGATGCCGGCGTCGAGGAGGTAGTCGGTGAGGTCCTCGGACATCTTCTTGGTCAGCGTGGTGACCAGGACGCGCTCGTCCTTGTCGGTGCGCAGCCGGATCTCGTGGATCAGGTCGTCGATCTGGCCCTTGGTCGGCTTGACCACGACCTCGGGGTCGATCAGCCCGGTCGGGCGGATGATCTGCTCGACGACGTCGCCCTGGACCTTGTCGAGCTCGTAGTCGCCCGGCGTCGCGGAGAGGTAGACGGTCTGGCCGATCCGCTCGAGGAACTCCTCCCAGCGCAGCGGGCGGTTGTCCATCGCGCTCGGCAGGCGGAAGCCGTGCTCGACGAGGTTGCGCTTGCGCGACATGTCGCCCTCGTACATGCCGCCGACCTGGGGTACGGCGACGTGGGACTCGTCGATGACGAGCACGAAGTCCTCGGGGAAGTAGTCGATGAGCGTGTTGGGCGCGCTGCCCCGGGAGCGGCCGTCCATGTGCATCGAGTAGTTCTCGATGCCCGAGCAGGAGCCGACCTGGCGCATCATCTCGATGTCGTACGTCGTGCGCATCCGCAGGCGCTGGGCCTCGAGCATCTTGCCCTGCTTCTCGAAGGTCTCGAGCTGCTCGCCGAGCTCGGCCTCGATGCCGTTGATCGCGCGCTCCATGCGCTCGGGGCCCGCGATGTAGTGGCTGGCCGGGAAGACGTAGAGCTCCTGGTCCTCGGTGAGCACCTCGCCGGTGACCGGGTGCAGGGTCATCAGCCGCTCGATCTCGTCGCCGAAGAACTCGATGCGGACCGCGAGCTCCTCGTAGACCGGGAAGATCTCGAGCGTGTCGCCGCGCACCCGGAAGGTGCCGCGGGTGAAGGCGAGGTCGTTGCGGGTGTACTGGATCTCGACCAGGCGGCGCAGCACCGAGTCACGGTCGTGCTCCTCGCCCACGCGGAGGCGGACCATGCGGTCGACGTACTCCTGGGGGGTGCCGAGGCCGTAGATGCACGAGACCGTCGAGACCACGATGACGTCGCGGCGGGTGAGCAGGCTGTTGGTCGCGGAGTGGCGCAGCCGCTCGACCTCCTCGTTGATCGAGGAGTCCTTCTCGATGTAGGTGTCGGTCTGGGGGACGTACGCCTCGGGCTGGTAGTAGTCGTAGTACGAGACGAAGTACTCGATCGCGTTGTCCGGGAAGAGCTGGCGCAGCTCGTTGGCGAACTGCGCGGCGAGCGTCTTGTTGGGCTGGAGCACGAGCAGCGGACGCTGCACCTGCTCGGCCACCCAGGCCACGGTCGCCGTCTTGCCGGTACCGGTCGCGCCCAGCAGGACGACGTCCTGGACCCCGTCGTTGAGCCGCTTGGTGATCTCGGCGATCGCGGCCGGCTGGTCGCCCGAGGGCTGGTAGTCGGACTGGACGTGGAAGGGCGCGACGCGACGCTCGAGATCGGTGACCGGACGCATGCCTTCAGCGTACGAGGGAGCGCCGACAGTCGCTCCGGCGCCGGGTCAGCGGGGCCGGTCGGGGCGCACGCGCAGCGTGTGCAGGGCGGTCGCGAGCATCGCGTAGTGACCGACGAGCATGAGGATCTCGATCCGCTCCCGGTCCTCGAAGCACTCCCCCAGCTCGGACCACAGCCCGTCGGTGAGGTCCTGGTCGGCGAGCAGCTCGTCGGTGGCGCGCAGGAGCAGCCGCTCCCGGACGCTGAACCCCGGGTGGTCGGCGTCCGCCTCGATCGCGGCGACCTCCTCGCGGGCGAGACCGGCACGGCGGGCCAGGCGCCGGTGCTGCTCCAGCTCGTACGCCGACTCCCGGCGCGCGGCCACCCGCACGATCACCAGCTCGGACTCGCGCCGCGAGAGCCGGCCGCCCGGCATCAGCCGCCCGGCGAAGTGCAGCCACCCCCAGAACAGCCGGCGGTGCCGGCCCAGGGTGAGGAAGACCGCCGGCGGCTCGGTCCCCTGGACCCGGCCGGCGACCCGGGCGAAGAGCGCCACGAAGGGGCCGACCTCACGCCAGCCGCCGGGCTCGATCCGGGCGCCGCTCACGCGGCGTCCGACCGGCGGGCCTGCTCGACGGCGGGCAGCACCCGGTTGGCGCCGTAGTTGAAGACCCGCATCGCGATCGCGTAGCCGGGCGGGAAGTAGCGCTGCAGCCAGTGCACGAGCCGGATGTCGGGCGAGGTGTAGACCCAGTAGCGGTTGCGCAGCGCGCCCTTCCAGATCGCTGCCGCGGCCTGCTCGGGCGAGACCGCGCGCTTCTGGAAGTGGCCGCGGGCCCGCACGAACGCCTTGCTCTGCTGGTCGATGCCGGCGATCCGGATGGTCTCGACCAGGCCGGTGTCGACGCCCCCGGGGCAGACCAGGCTGACGCCGATCCGGTGCTTGCGCAGGTCGTAGCGCAGCACCTCCGAGACACCGCGCAGGCCGAACTTCGTCGCGCTGTAGGCCGCGTGCCACGGCATCGCGATGATCCCGGCCGCGGAGGAGATGTTGACGAGCTGTCCCCCGCGCCGGGCGTCGATCATCGGCGGCAGGAGCTCCTCGATCACGTGGATCGGGCCCATCAGGTTGACGTCGACGAGGCGCTGCCAGTGCTGGGGCTCCAGGCTGCGCACGGTGCCCCAGATCGCGATGCCGGCCACGTTGAGGACGACATCCATCGCGCCGGCGCGCTCGGTGACCAGCGCCGCGAGGCGTCGTACCTGCTCGTGGTCGGCGACGTCGGCGACCTCGGCGGTCGCCACCTGGCCTCCCCCGGCCCGGATCTCGGCCGCGACCGCGGCAAGCGCGTCGGGCTGGATGTCGGTCAGGTGCAGCACGGCGCCGCGATCGGCGGCATAGCGGGCGACGGCGCGGCCGATGCCGCTGGCGGCGCCGGTGACGAACACCTGCTTGCCGGCCAGGTCACGGACCGGGGCTCGGAACCACATGGACTTCTCCTCAGCTCGGGAACAGCGTCGCCGCGAGGGCGACGAGAGGGGGACGGAGGGACGCCAGCGCGGCGGCGTCGTCGAGCACGACCCGCGCGGTCGCCATCTGGATGATCGCGGCGAGCAGCGCCTCGCACGCGAAGAGCCGGGCCTCGTCACGACCGTCGACGCCGAACAGCGCCGCCAGCGCCGCGGCCGCCTCGCGCTGGACGGCGAGCCGGCGGCGCATGATCTCGGGGCCGGCGGCGTACGCCTCGACCAGGAACAGGCGGGCCCGGCGCGGGTCCTCGGCCAGCGCGGCGAGGTAGCGGCCGAGCAGCGCGTCGAAGCGCTCCGGCGCGGGCCGCTCGGCGCCGACGGCGATCCCCTCGGCGAAGCCCGCGCGCAGCGCGTCGGTCGCCCACTCGTACGCCGCGAGGAAGCAGTCGTGCTTGGACCCGAAGTGCTGGTAGAAGGTCTCCCGCGAGACCCCCGCCCGCTTGATCACCTCGGCGACCGGGGTGCCGGCGTACCCGCGCTCGGCCATGGCGTCGGCCATGGCGTGGAAGATCCGCTCGCGCTGGACCGCCGCGACCGCGTCCCGGCTCAGGCCGTGGCGCCCGCGCGGCAGCGTCGTCATGGTCCGGAGAGTTTCACGAACAATGTTGTTCGTCAATCGTCGACGACGGTCCGCCGCCCGACCGGGCGGGGCTCCTCAGAGCAGCGGGCGCAGCGGCGCGAGCACCAGCTCGGTGAACTTGCGGTGCATGTCCCGCGCCTCCCACTCGCCGCTGGTCAGCTCGAGGCAGTGCGACTGGTCGACCTCGAAGATCGCCTCGAGCTCGGCGGCGAAGGCCTCGTCGATGATCTCGACGTTGATCTCGTAGTTGCCCGAGAGGCTGAGCCGGTCGATGTTCGCGGTGCCGACCGTGGCCCAGGTGCCGTCGACCGTGGCGGTCTTGGCGTGCACCATCGCGTCGCGGTAGCGCAGGATCCGCACCCCGGCGTCGAGCAGCTGGGTGAAGTAGCCCCGCGAGATCCAGTCGGCCACGATGTGGTTGGACTTCAGCGGCAGCAGCAGCCGGACGTCGACCCCGCGGCGCGCGGCGTCCTTGATCGCGGCGATGAAGTCCTCGTCGGGCAGGAAGTAGGCCTGGGTCATCCAGATGTTGCGGCTGGCCCGGTTGATCGCCTCGAGGTACATCGCCCGGATCGGGAACATCCACAGCCGCGGCACGTTGCGCTGCAGGCGCACCCGCGGCTCCCAGGTCGAGGCGGTCTCGAGCAGCAGCGGCCGCTCGGTGCCGCGCAGCCGCCGGCGGCGGTTGAGGTTCCAGAAGTCGGCGAAGGCGCGCTTGAGGTCCCACACCGCGGGCCCGGTGATCCGGACGTGGGTGTCGCGCCACTCGCTCTCGTAGGCCGAGCCGATGTTGTAGCCGCCGACGAAGCCGACGGCGTCGTCGACGACGAGGATCTTGCGGTGGTCGCGGCCGTAGCGGCGCAGGTCGAAGAAGCGCCAGCCGGCCGAGTAGACCGGGTAGCGCAGCACCTTGACGCTCGGGGGGAAGCGCTGGAACGCCGGCGAGACGACCAGGTTGGCGAAGGCGTCGTAGGTGCAGTAGACGTCGACCCCGCGCTCGGCGGCGGCGATGAGCGCGCGCTTGAACCGCTCCCCCGTCGCGTCGCCCTTCCAGATGTAGGTCTCGAAGAGGATCTGGCGCTGGGCGCCGTCGATCGCGGCGAGCATGTCGTCGTACAGGTCGCGGCCGAAGGTGTACGTCGTCACCTCGCCGTCGCCCACCTCGACCGTGCGCGGCGTCGTGGTCGGGAACGGCTTGGGCCGCTTGCCGCGGCGCCGGTAGGAGTCGACGAGCGACATCGCGATCGCGACCACGAACGGGACGCCGATCAGGGTCAGCAGGATCCGCCGGAGCGCGGTCCGCAGACCGGCCAGGGAGTCTCCGTCGGGGTGCGCCACGCGCGTCAATCTATCGGCAGCGTCGAGGCGGTTAGGGCGTACCCTCACCAGCGTTGTCGCCGCTGAGCAGCTCGAGCCGGTCGACCAGCCAGGTGCCGTCCACGAGCTTCATGGTCAGGCTGACCCGCTGCTGCTCGATCTTGACGTCCTTGTTGGTCTCGTCGGTGAGCGCCTGGTCGACGAACGCCAGCACCTCGACCTGGGAGGTGCTGACCGCGCGCGCGGCCGCATCGACGACCTGACCCTTGGCCGAGACCTTGCCGTCGACGATGGCCTTCTGCAGCCCGCTCACGTTGGGCGCGAGCTTGTCCTTGAGCTCGGTGTTGGCGATCTTGTCGAGCCAGGCGAACTCGTGCTCCCCGTCCTTCCAGGAGTACGACGTGACCTCGACCAGGATCGACTTGGCGGCACCGAGGGCGGCCTGCTCGGCCTCCTTCTCGCCGGTCAGCGTCTGGACCTGCTTCTCGGCCCGGGCCAGGTCGTCCTGAGCACCGCGCTCCTGGACCAGCAGCCAGGCCCCCACGGCCAGGCAGGCGACCAGCAGCGCGGCGAGACCGAGGACGAGGTTGCCGGGCCGGCGGCTCTCGGCGCTCATCGCACGGGTCCCGGGGCGTTGGCGGCACCGCGCTGGAGGTAGGTCAGCCCGGCGGCGCAGCGGCCGTCGCGCTGGAGCGCGCGGCGCTGGTCGACCTTGGGGTTGAGCCGGCTCGTGCCGTAGGTGCAGGTCGCTTCCTTGCGCATCTTGTCGGGGATGAGCTCGATGCGCAGCTCACCGTCGCGGACCTTGGCCAGCAGCGAGCGCAGACCCGGCGAGTAGTTCTGGAGCAGCGCGCGCAGGTGCGGCTCGTAGGAGCGGAAGACGTCGGTGAAGCTGACGCCGGCCGACAGGAAGCCCGGCAGCACCTCGTTGGCGTCGCGGACCAGCTTGATCAGCTCGTCGATCTGACCCGGGCCCCGCTTGAGGATGTCGCGCAGCTCGGGGTCGTACTCGCGCAGGAACTGCGCGAAGCGCTTGGACGAGGTGGCGAGCTGGCGCAGCGCGTCGGCGTTGTCGGTGGCGATCGAGAGCACCGAGCCCGAGCTGCTGATCACCCGGTCGGTCTCGGGCCACACGGAGTCGAGCGTCTCGAGCAGGGCGGTGCCCTGGTCGAGGATCCGGCCGAGGTCGTCGCCGGTCCCCTTGAGGCCGGTGCTCAGCTCGCCGAGGACGACACGGAGCTTCTTGTCGTCGATCTGGCGCAGCACGTTGTTGACCGCGACCACCGTCGAGCTGAGGCTCTTGGGCAGGTCGGTCGAGGCGGCCGGGATCGTGTCGCCGTCGGCGAGATAGGGCCCCGAGGCCTTCTTCGGCTGGAAGTCGAGGTACTGCTCACCGACCGGCGAGAGGCTGCGCACGCGGGCGAGCGCGTCCTTGGGGATCTCGGTGCCCGAGGTGATGGCGATCGTGGCGAGCACGCCGTTGTCGGCGGGCACGATCGAGCGGACCTTGCCCACCTTGATCCCGCGGTAGGTCACCGCGGAGCCCTCGAACAGGCCGCCGGTCTGGGCCAGCTCGACCTTGACCTCGACGGGCTTGGAGGTGAGCGGCTGGTCGAGCACCGCGGCGAAGATGTACGCCGTGGTCACGATCAGCACGAGGATGATGCCGGCCAGGCTCAGGTAGAGCCGGTTGCCCAGAAGCTTCATGACCATGATCAGCCCCTCCCTCCGAACAGGCCGCCGAGGAGGCCGTTGAGCCCGAGCGGGTCGGCCGGGGCCTTGCCGCCCGGCTGGGCGCCGGTGGCGCCGCCGGTCTTGCCGTTGCCGCCGGTCGCCTTGGGCCCGCCGAGCAGACCGCCCAGCCCGCCGCCCAGGCCGGGCAGCAGCTTGCCGAGGCCGACCAGGTCGAGCAGGTCGCGGACCAGCCCGGTGACCGTACCGCTGAGCAGGCCGTTGACGTTGAGGTTGTCGAGGTGCAGCTCGAGGGCGATGTTGAGGTAGTCGGTCGCCACCACGCCGTCGGCCGCCTTGGCGGCGTTGATCACCGCGCGCAGGGAGTTCTCGAAGGTGCCGTTGTTCTTGGCGAACTCCGCCAGCACCGGCTCCAGCTCGCCGAGCAGCGTGAGCAGCTGGGCCCGGGTCGCCCCGACGGTCTGGTTGGCGGCGCCGGTGAACTTCTCGATCTCGGCGAGCAGCTCGGTGAACTGCGGCGTCTTCTCGCGCAGCACCTTGGCTGCGGGCCGGATCTCGCGGACCGCCCGGTTGATCGTCTCCTTGCGCCCGTTGAGCGTGGTGGAGAGCGAGTTGAGCGAGGTGAGCACCGCGTCGATGCTCTGGGTGGTGGCGTTGGCGCGGGTCAGGAAGACCGACGCCTTGTCCAGCAGCGCCCGGTAGTCGCCCTCGTTGCCGTTGAGCGCCTTGTTGAGCTCCTCGGTCACCGTCTGGAGCTGGTCGAGACCACCCCCGTTGATGAGCAGCGAGGCCTGGGCCAGCGCGTCCTCGACCGAGGGCGCGGTGGTCGTCGACGCGCGGGTGAGCACCGCGTCGTCGGCGAGCGCCTTGCCGGTGGCGGGATTGGTGATGTCGACGAACAGCTCACCGAGCGGCGTGGTGTAGCGCAGCCGCGCCTGGGCGCCCTCGCGGACCTCGGCGTCGGTCTTGATCGTCAGCGTCGCCTCGGCGGTGAAGTCCTTGGGCTTGATCTCGGCGACCTTGCCCATGTCGACGCCGTTGACCTTGACCGGAGCCCCGACCGCGAGGTTGAGCGCGTCGTCGAACTCGGCCTTGATCTCGATGGTGTCGCCGCTGACCCCGGTGCCCGGGATCGGCAGGTCGCGCATGGTGGTGCTGCAGGCGCTCAGCACGCCGAGCAGCAGGGCCAGGAGCGCGGCCGTGGCCGCGCGCGGCGCGGTGGTCCGGATCGTCATCATCGCCCTCACCGTCCCGGCTGCGTTCCGTCGAGGATCTCGCACAGCGGCCCGAGCACCCGCGAGCAGACCTGCTGCAGGATGCCGCCCAGCGGGTCGAGGATCAGCGGGTCGATCCGGACCGGGAGCCGGTCACCGGGGACCATCCGCAGGTTCTCGAGGGCCAGCGGCATGACCCGCAGGATCTCGGCGAGCTGGTCCTGCTTGCTCAGCACCGTCTTCATCAGCTTGGTGCCCCCGTCGAGGTTGCGCACGATCTCGGCGCGGTTGTCGACCGCGAACTTCGCGACGGTGGTGACCGCCTCGTCGAGCGAGCGCAGCGCCTGGCGGAAGTTCTCGCGCTCGTCGGCGAGCATCGTCGAGGCCTTGGACACCTGCTGGATGAACGTGCGCGCGGTCTGCTCGTTGGTCGAGATCGTGGTCAGCAGGACGTCGAGCGACTTGAGGGTCGCCGCGATGTTCTCCTTCTGGCTGGCCAGTCCGTCGACGCCGTCGGCCAGCGAGTGGATCGTCTGGTTGAGCAGCGGACCACGACCCTGGAGCGCCTCGGCGCCGGCGTCGATGAAGCGCTGGACGGCCTTGGTGGTGTCCTTGTTGCCGCCGATGCCGGTCGCGAAGTCGTTGAGCGACTCCAGCACCTGGTCGAAGTCGACCGGGGTCTGGGTCTTGTCGAGCCCGATCGTCGCGTCGTCGTCGAGCTTGGGTCCCGAGCGGTAGACCGGGGTCAGCTCGACGTAGCGGTCGGTGGCGACCGAGCGGGCGACCACGACGGCGCCGGCGTCGGCCGGCACGGGCTGGTCGGCGTCGATCTCCATGGTGACCAGCACCTTGTCGCCGGCCGGCTCGATCGACTTCACCTTGCCGACGGTGACGCCGAGGATCCCGACGTCGTTGCCGACGAAGAGGCCGGCGGAGTCGGCGAAGTAGGCCTTGACGGTCATCTTGTCGCCACCGCTCACCGCGCTGCAGCCCGAGGCGAGCAGCACGGCCAGGACGGCGACGAGGGCGCCGGCGATGCGGGCGAACCGGGTGGTCGTGGTCATCGGCGGCACGTCCCTTCGAGCTTGCAGGTCGTGTCGTCGGCCGGGATCGCGGGCGGCTTGACGTAGAGGGGCAGGAACGGGCCGCTGCCGGTCGCGTTGGCGACGTAGCGGACGGCGGGCGCCATCACCTCGAGCAGGTGGGTCAGCTGCTTGTCCTGGCGGTTGAGCGTGTCGAGGACGGCGTTGAGGTCGGTGAGCGCCGGCTTGAGCTTGCCGTTGGTCGACCGGACGATCGCGGTGAGCGCCTTGGACAGGTCCGTGGTCTCGACGAGCAGCCGGTGGATCGCCGCGCGCCGGGCGGTGATCTCACCGACGACGAGGTTGGCCTGCTTCATCAGCCCGACGATGTCCTGGCTGCTGGCGGAGAGCTGGTCGGTGACCTTGCGGGTGGCCTCCATCAGGTCGCCGACCTGGTCGGAGCGCCGGGAGACGACCTCGGAGAGCCGGGCCACGCCCTCGAGGGCGGGACCGATCTCCTGCTTGCTGGCCCCGAGGGTGCCGGCCATCTCGGTCAGCGCCTTGGCCAGCAGCTCGGGGTCGAGCTCGTCGAGCGCCTCGGAGCCCTTCTCGATCACGTCCTGGAGGTTGTAGGGCACCGAGGTGCGCTCCAGCGGGATCTGGGCACCGGCCAGGCTGCCCGAGCCGTGGGGGTCGACCTCGAGGTAGTGGGTGCCCAGCAGGGTCGCCACCTTGACCGTCGCCGAGGAGCGCGAGCCCAGCTCGATGCCGTTGTCGAGGGCGAAGGTCACGAGCACGTGCTCCTTCTGCAGCTCGATGCCGGTCACCTTGCCGGAGATCACGCCGTGCACCTGGACGTCCTCGCCGGTGCGCAGACCGGCGGTGTGCTCGAGGACGGCGGTGTACTTCTTGGTGCCGAAGTTGGAGAAGCTGAGGAACACGACGAAGGCGCCGACCAGGCCGAGCACGACCAGGGTGACGATGCCGACGCGCAGCGGGCTGCGCTCGTTCATGGGCTTCATCGGCACACCGCCGACCACGGGCCGTTGTTGCCGACCGGGTTGATGCCCGTGCCGTTCTTGGTCAGCGCGATCGAGAGCGAGCACACGTAGACGTTGAGCGCGTTCTCGTACGACGTGGCGCGGCCCAGCGACTCGAAGACCGTCGCGAAGGCGGGCACCGCGGCCGTCAGGCTCGAGCGCGAGCGCTCCAGCATGTCGGCGACCGTGACCAGCCGGTCGGTCGTCCTCACCAGCGGCACCTTGACCTCCTTGAGCAGCGAGCTGGTCGCACCGACCAGGCGGCTGACGCCGTCGATCGAGGCGCCGATCGACTTGCGGTCCTTGGCCAGACCCGTCATCAGGGCACGCAGCTCCTGGACCGTCTGGGTGAGCTCGTCGCCCTGGCCGGCCAGGTTGTCGAGCACCGGCTTGAGGTTGGTCATCACCTGGCCGATCACCTCGTCGCGGTCGGCCAGGAAGTTGCTGAGCTGGCCGGTCTGGGAGAGCAGCTGCTCGACCGTGCCGCCCTCGCCCTGGAGCACCTTGATGAGCGAGCCGGCCAGGGTGTTGACGTCACCGGGCTGGAGCACCCGGAAGAGCGGGCGGAAGCCGTTGAGCAGCCCGGTCAGGTCGAAGCCCGGGTCGGTCTGGGCCAGGGGGACGGTCGCGCCGTCCTTGAGCTCCGGACCGCGCTGGGCGCCCTGGACCAGCGCGATGTAGCGCTGGCCGAGCAGGTTCTGGTAGCGCATGACGAGCTTGGTGGAGTCGAGCAGCGGCTGACCCTCGACCAGCTCGATGCCGATCTCGGCGCCGTCGTCGGTGGCCTCGATGCTGGTCACCTGGCCGACCCGGACGCCGGCCGCCTTGACGTCGTCGCCGGTGCGCAGCCCGTTGACGTCGGCGAACTCGGCCGTGTACTCGCGGGTGTCGCCGCTGACGCCGTTCTGCATGGTGTTGACCAGCAGCAGGAGCATGAGGCCACTGGCCACCGCGAAGGCGGCGAACTTGAACGCGATCGTGCGCAGCCCGGTCATCGGCCCTCCCCCAGCAGCCGCCCGAAGCCCGCGGGGTCGCTGCTCCCGGTCCGGTACGACGGGCGCTGGCCGCCGCTGTAGTAGTCCGGCGGCGAGAGCCGCAGCGTGCCGTCGGTGCGCACGAACCCCTCGCGCACGGCGCTCGGCAGCGTCCGGCCGAGCGCGAGGTTGACCGCGAGCGCGTCGGAGATGCCGGCCTGGCGGTTGTCGTAGACCGCGTCGAGCAGCACCGCGGCACCGTTGATGAACCGCACCAGGTTGCGCTGGTTCTTGTCGAGGAAGCCGGTCGAGATCCGCGCCAGGTTGGTGCCGCCGGTGATGAGCGCGGTCAGCGAGGCCTCCTGGGTCACGATGGTGTGGAGCGTGACGAGCACGTCGTCGGTCGCGTCGAGCAGGTCGGGCGCGATCTCGTCGACCAGCCGCGTGGTCGCCGCCAGGGCGTCGAGGTCCTCGCGTACCTGGGGCATCCGCGGGTTGAGCCGGTCAAGGTAGGAGTTGAGCGTGCGGACCGTCTCGCCGATCTCGTTGCCGCGGCCGTCGAGCGCCTCGGAGGCCGAGCCGATCGCGGAGGCCAGCTCGGCCGGACCGAGCGCCTTGACCAGGCGGTCGATGTCGTCGAGCGCCTGCTGGAGCTCGAGGGTGCCCTGGGTCCGGTCGGCCTGGACCACCGCGCCGGCCCGAAGCTCGCCGCTGGGCTTGCCGTGCACCACGAGGTCGACGAAGGTCGTGCCGAAGACGGTGGCGGGCAGGATCCGGGCGACCACGTTGGACGGGACGGCGTCGAGGTCCTGCGGCGACATCTCCATGTCGACGGTGACCCCGCCCGACGTGGAGCGGCTGATCTGGCTGACCTTGCCGACGATGACGCCGTTGAGCTTGACGTCGGAGCCGGTGCGCAGCGCGCCGCCGGCGTTGGCGACCTCGGCGGTCACGTGCGGCTTGGAGCCGAAGGTGCCGTTGCTGCGCAGCGTGATGAACGCGCCGATCACGGCGATCGCCACGAGGGCGATCAGGCCGCGCCGGGCGAGCTGGTTGCGGGAGACTTCGCGGGCCATGTCGTCACCTCACCCGGAGATCCGGAAGCCGGGGTCGCCGCCCCAGAAGACCAGGGTCAGGACCATGTCGAGGGCCACGATGGACACGATGCTGGCCCGGATGCCGGTACCGGTGGCCTCGCCGACGGCCTGCGGGCCGCCGCCGACGCGCATGCCGTACCAGCAGTGGATCAGGGCCACGGTCAGGGCGAAGATCAGGATCTTGATGATCGAGAAGACGATGTCCCTGGGTTGGATGAACGTCGAGAAGTAGTGGTCGTACTGGCCTGGTGACTGGCCGAAGAGGACCACGACCGAGACCTGCGAGGCGATATAGCTGCCGATCAGGCCGATCAGGTAGAGCGGCAGGATCGCGACCATGCAGGCGATCACCCGGGTGGTCACGACGTAGCGCATCGCGCTGACCGCCATCACCTCGAGGGCGTCGACCTCTTCGTGGATCTTCATCGAGCCGATCTGGGCGGTGAACCGGCAGCCGACCTGGGCGCCGAGGGCGAGCGCGGCGATCAGCGGGGCCAGCTCACGGGTGTTGACGCTGGCGGAGATGAAGCCGGTCAGCGGCGCCAGGCCGACGATCTCGAGGCCGTTGAAGCCCTCGATGCCGATCGACGTACCGGCCGCGACCGAAAGCAGGATCATCACGCCGACCGTGCCGCCGCCGACCAGGAGCGCGCCGCTGCCCCAGGCGATGTCCTTGATCTGGCGCAGCACCTCCTTGGGGTAGAGCGCGATCGTGGTGGGCAGCTCGCGGAAGACCTTGCCGGAGAAGCTCACGAACGAGCCGAACATGGCGAGCACCGACATGATCGAGTCCGCGGTGCCGACCACGGCGTCGGAGGCGCGGGAGCCGAGGGTGCGGCCGAGCTTGATCTCGGACATCAGGCACCCCCGGGGAAGAGCATCACGTAGGCCTGGGTCAGCCCGACGTTGATGACGGCGAGCAGGATCACGCTGAGGACGACGGCCTGGTTGACCGCGTCGGCGACCGCCTTGGGCCCGCCGCGGGCGTTGAGGCCCTTGTGGGCGCACACGATGATCGCCACGAACCCGAAGAGCAGGCCCTTGAACTCGGCGAGCGCGAGGTCACCGGGTTGGGCCAGCCCCACGAACGAGTCGAGATAGGTGCCCGAGGAGATCTGGCCACCGCCCACCACGATCGCGAACGCCGTGATCATCGCGGTCATCGCCACGATCACGGTCAGCAGCACCGAGACGACCAGCGCGGCGAGGATGCGGGGCGCGACCAGGCGCTGGATGGGTGAGATGCCCATGACCTTGAGCGCGTCGATCTCCTCGCGGACCGTGCGCGCGCCGAGGTCGGCGCAGACCGCGGAGCCCACCGCTCCGGCGATCATCAGCGAGGTGACCAGCGGTGCGCCCTGGCGCAGCACGCCGATGCCGTTGACCGCGCCGATGAAGGACTGCGCGCCGATCTGGTTGGCCGCGGCGCCGATCTGGACCGAGGTGATGACGCCGAACGGGATGGCGACCAGGATCGTCGGCAGCAGCGAGACCCGGGTCATGAACCAGCACTGGAGCAGGAACTCGGACCAGGAGAAGCGCCGGGCGACGATGTCGGCGAAGCCCCACTGGATCGACTCGACCGCGAGCTTGACCAGCTCGCCGGTCGTGATCACGCCGGCCTTGAACCGGCCGGTGAGGTTGTCGAGGGCCGAGCGGCCCCAGCCCCCGGCAGCGACGGCGCTCATCAGGCCGCCGCCTTGGGGATGTCGAAGGCGGTGGCGAGCCGCAGCGCGGCGGCCTTGTCACCGCGCACCCGCAGCTGGCCGCGCAGCACGCCGGTGATCGCGCTGAGGTGGCCGGTGACCAGCCGGAGGAAGTCGTGGGCCTCGCAGGTCACGGTCGCGTCGCGATCGTCGGGCCCGACGGCATCGGCCGCCTCCCCGGCGAGGACGGTCGCCTGACCGTCGCTGAGTCGGAGCACGTAACGGTCCACCTCTCCGTCGGGGCGGCCGGTCAGGCGGAACCCGACCGTGATCCGCGCACCGGCCGCCTTGCGGCCGTTCACATGGGCTGGCATCCGGCTGAAGATCTCATCGAGGACGACCGGACGGAAGCCTGAGGCCAGGACCGATCGCAGATGGTCGATGTCCACGCCGTGCAGGGCGCGGGAGACGTCGAGCGGGTCGATGTCGCGCGGGTCGACCGGGACGCCGGTGAGCGGCGCGGTGCCGTCGGCGGCGAAGAGACCGGCCAGGGCGAGCGCCAGGGCGCTGTCGCCCTCGATCTCCAGGCTCCGGCCGAGGTAGGCCACGGCGATCTCGAGCTGGCCGGCCACCAGGCGCAGCAGCTGGACGAGGCTGCCGCGCACCACCAGGTCGGGGCCCTCCTCCGCGTCCGTGACCGGCTCGACGACGCCGTCGGCGAACCGCACGGTCGCGGCGAGCGCCGGGTCGCCGGATTCCCAGCGCACGACGCCGCGCACGCCGTCGCGCTGGGCGGGCACGGCGAGGTCACCGATCCGGCTCGTCACGACCTCGACAACGGCTCGACCCCGCCCGACGTCATGCACCAATGTGACCAGGCTCTCGTCGGAGGCCTCGCGGATCGCGTGGACGAGCGCGGCCGGGTCGGCCGCGCGGAGATGGGCGACCAACTCGTCAGGGGTGGCGCGCGTCCAAGCGCTCAACCGCACCCGTGCCATGCCCGCTCCCCGCCCTCGACCGACTGACTGTTGCTCGGTGTAACAGATATCACGCCATTTGGTCACGGGTCGGGAGATGTTCACGCGGTGACATGCGCGGACCGTGCCGCGGACGGCGCAGCCCGGCCGCCATCACCAGCAGTGGGACCCGGCCCCGGTGACCGGTCCACGGCACCAGGTAGCGGGCCAGCTCGGCGTCGTCGAAGAGGCGTCCCTCCAGCGCCCAGCCGACGTCCTTGGCGACGTGGTAGTCGCCGTACGAGACGGCGTCGGGATCGCCCAGCGCCCGCTGGCGGACCTCGGCCGCGGTCCACACCCCGATGCCGGGCAGGCTCCGCAGCCGCCGCTCGGCCTCCTCGCCGCTCAGGGACGCCGCCCGCTCCAGGGCGGCGGCGTGGCGGGCGGCGGTCACCACGGCCCGGCTGCGCGCCGGGTCGATGTGCAGGCGCAGCCACTCCCACGAGGGGATCGCGCGCAGGGTCTCCGCGTCGGGCTGGACCATCAGCCCCAGCCCGCGCGCGGCACCGGGGCCGGGCGCGGGGACGCCGTGGCGTCGTACCAGGGCGCGGAAGCCGGCGAAGGCCTCCTGACCGGTCACCTTCTGCTCGATGATCGAGGGCACCAGCGACTCCAGGACCAGACCGGTCCGGCCCAGCCGCAGGTGCGGGTACCGGCGCCGGGCCTCGACGAGGACGGGGTGCCGCGGCTCGAAGCCGGTCCAGTCGTCGTGCTCGCCGAGCAGCGCCGGGAGCTGGTCGAGGGCCCAGGCGGCGCCCGGTCCCCAGGCCTCGGCGGCGACGGCACCGTCGGCGTCCTGGTCGCGCACCGCGAGGGTGACCAGGCCCTCCGGCGTACGGCTCCCCCGCCAGTGCCGGCCCTCGACGGCCAGCCGCAGCGTCGGGTCACCGCCCCCGCGCCGGTGCTGGCCCAGCAGCGCCGCCACCGGAACCGGGCGACCGGGGTGCCACACGCGGGTGGCGCCGTCCGGGGAGGTCACCGCAGCACTGTACGGCTCCGCGTGGACTAGGCTCTCTCGCGCAACAACGAATCTATTTCATCTCTCTTTCATCTCCTCAGGCTCCGGAGGGCAGTTGAGCATCGACCCGACCCGCAGCCGCCGAGCCCGCCTCGACCAGGAAGCGGTGCTCCAGGCGGCCGAGGCGCTCGTCGACCGCGACGGGTACGACGCGCTGACGATGACCTCGCTCGCCACCGAGCTCGAGGCCCGGGTGTCGTCGCTCTACAACCACGTCGCGAACCTCGAGGACCTGCGCGCCCTCATCCAGGTCCGCGCGATGCGGCTGCTCGGCGACCACGTCCGCAAGGCGGCCATGGGCCACGCCGGGCTCACCGGCCTGCGCGCCCTGAGCCACGCGCTGCGCGCCTTCGCCCGTACCCACCCCCAGCGCTACGCCGCCCTGACCCGGCCCCCGATCGACCGCGAGGCGTTCTACGCCGCCGCGCTCGACGCGATCGAGGCGCTGGCCGTCATGGTCCGCTCCGCGGGCCTGCCCGACGACCGGCTGCTGCAGAGCGCGATGGCGCTGTTCGCCTCGCTCCACGGCTTCGTCTCGCTCGAGGTGGCCGGCTACTTCGGCGACCTGTCCGGCACCAGCGCGGAGTCCCTCGACCTCGACCTGGTCTACGAGCAGGTCATCGACGGCGCCGTCACCGCCGCCTCCCTGGAAGCCACGCGCTGACGCGATGCTGCTCCACGACCTCGTCGACGTCTCCCGCGCGGTGGCGGCGACGCGGTCGCGCAAGGAGAAGGTGCGGCTCCTCGCCGACCTGCTGAACGCCGCCGCTCCCGGTGAGCGGGACCTCGTCGCCCACTACCTCGGCGGACGCCTGCGCCAGCGCCGCACCGGCCTGGGCTGGCGCAGCCTGCAGACCTTGCCGCCCCCGGCTCCCGCGCCGACCCTCGAGGTGGGCGAGGTCGACGCGGCCTTCGCGGCCATGGCGCTCCTGGCCGGGCCCGGCTCGGCCGGCCGCCGTGCCGCCGCGGTCGTCGACCTGTTCGGCCGCGCCACCGCCCCCGAGCAGGACTGGCTGCGCGCCGTCACCGTCGGCGAGGTGCGCCAGGGCGCGCTCGAAGCCGTCGTCACCGAGGCCCTCGCCCTCGCCGCGGACGTGCCGCTCGCCGCCGTCCGCCGGGCGGCGATGCTGGCCGGCGGCGCGACGTACGTGGTCGGGGCGGCGTTCGAGGGCCCCGCCGCCCTCGCCGAGGTCGGCCTCACCGTCGGCCGCCCGATCCTGCCCATGCTCGCCTCCTCGGCCCCCGACGTCGCCGCCGCCCTCACCAAGGCCGGCGGCAGCGACGGCGGCCTCGTCGGCGTCGACGCCAAGCTCGACGGCATCCGGATCCAGGTCCACCGCGACGGCGACGACGTCCTCGTCGCCACCCGCAGCCTCGACGACATCACCCACCGCCTCCCCGAGGTCGTCGCCATCGTCCGCGCCCTCCCCGCCACCCGCCTCGTCCTCGACGGCGAGGCCCTCTCGCTCGCCCCCGACGGCCGCCCGCGGCCCTTCCAGGAGACGGCCTCCCGGACCGCCACGGACGGTGCATCCGACGGCGCCGTCGTGTCGCCGTACTTCTTCGACGTGCTGCACCGCGACGGCACCGACCTCCTCGACCTCCCCGCCCACGAGCGCTGGCAGGTCCTCGAGGACCTCGTCCCACCCGAGCACCGCGTCCAGCGCTGGATCGGCACCGACCCCACCGCCGCCGCAGCCTTCACCACCTCCGTCCTCGCCTCCGGCCACGAGGGCGTCGTCGTCAAGGCCGCCGCGGCGCCGTACGACGCGGGGCGACGGGGCTCGGCCTGGGTCAAGGTCAAGCCCGTCCACACCCTCGACCTCGTCGTCCTCGCGGTCGAGCACGGCTCCGGCCGCCGCCGCGACTGGCTCTCCAACATCCACCTCGGCGCCCGCGACCCCTCGTCGCCGTCCGGGTTCGTGATGCTGGGCAAGACCTTCAAGGGGATGACCGACGAGATGCTCACCTGGCAGACCGAGCGGTTCCGGTCGCTGGAGGTGTCCGACGACGGGTGGGTCGTGACCGTGCGGCCCGAGCAGGTCGTCGAGATCGCCTTCGACGGGCTCCAGCGCTCGACGCGCTACCCGGGTGGGCTGGCGCTGCGGTTCGCGCGGGTGGTGCGGTACCGGGACGACAAGTCGGCTGACGAGGCGGACACGATCGAGACGGTGCGGGCGTTCCTTCGACATTCGGCAGTCGGTTCGTGACAGGGTTCGAGCCATGGGCGAGATGGCCGCCGAGGACTACGAGTCCATCGACCGCGCATCCCGCGAGCTCTACGCTCAGGGTTGGCGCAAGGCGTTCACGCTGAACGAGATGTTCGACGCTTGGGCGTCCCTCGTCGCAGAGGTCGAGCGGGGCTATGACCAGATGGTCGACGAGTACACGAATGACATGGCTTGTCGCGACTGGCTCTCTCTCGTGTGGCCGATGCTGACGGACCGGGTTCGAGACGCACGAGCCGAGGAGTTGAAGGTCCTCGACGCTCGCTTCAAGACGGCTACCGAGGACGACGGTGGCTCTGCGATCGGGCGGTTCTACCGGGTCGAGAACAAGGACGGCTGGTGGTGGCGGCGGCGGCCGATCAAGGCTGCGGGAGTGTTCGCGGCGGACCTGGCCGCTGAGTGACGGCGTCCGCCACACGCCGATCAGCCACCACTCCTAAAGACCTTCAAGGGCATGACCGACGAGATGCTCACCTGGCAGACCGAGCGGTTCCGGTCGCTGGAGGTGTCCGACGACGGGTGGGTCGTGACCGTGCGGCCCGAGCAGGTCGTCGAGATCGCCTTCGACGGGCTCCAGCGCTCGACGCGCTACCCGGGTGGGCTGGCGCTGCGGTTCGCGCGGGTGGTGCGGTACCGGGACGACAAGTCGGCGGACGAGGCGGACACGATCGAGACGGTGCGCGGGCTGCTGACGCCCTGACCTGCCCTCACCAGAACCCGAAGCAGAACAGGTCCCGCCATGCACCGTCCTCTCGCCGTCGCCTCACTCACCGCTGCCCTCGTCCTCACGGCGGCGGCACCCTCGCAAGCGGCCTACCGCCCTGGGTACAACCAGCAGGCGAAGGCGATCGCCAAGGCAGTCGGCTGCAAGAGCGTCCGCCTGGCGGAAGGCGCCGGCGGGATGACGAAGAGCTCGCTCGTGTGCAACCTGCGCGGGAAGCGGGTCAACCTCATCACCTTCAAGAACGAGCGCCAGCAGATCCAGTGGCTCGACCTGGTCGACATCGCGTTCCCCGACGGTGGGTACGTCGGTGTCGCTCGCGGCGTCGTCGTGGTCGCCAAGAACGGCAACCGCGCAGCTGCGAGCACCGGGGCGCGGGCCCTCAACGGAGCGGTCGTGCCCGTGGGGCTCTGACTCCCAGACCGAGATGTTGCAACACCGAGTTGCACATCGCGTACACTCGCCCCATGGCGACCCACGCACCCGCAACCGGCGGACGCCGCAAGGCGGCCGCAGCGCGCCGCAAGGCGCGCCAGGCGGAGATCATCGCAGCGACGCGGCAGATCTTCGACTCCAAGGGTGTGCGGGACGTGCAGATCGAGGAGGTCGCGAGCGCGGTCGGGATCAACCGAGCGATCGTCTACCGGCACTTCACCGGCAAGGAGGAGCTCTTCGCGCTCACGCTCGTGGGCTACCTCGAGGAGCTGCACGACGTGATGGCCGCGGCCGCGGCCGGGTCCGAGGAGCCGGCCCGGCAGCTCGAGGCGATCGTGGGTGCCTTCGTCGACTACGGCGTCGCACACCCGGCGTTCGTGGACTGCGCGCAGGCGCTGATGGTGCGGCCGGGTGACGAGCTGCTCGACGAGATCGCCGAGGGGCCGCTGTTCAAGCTGGGGCGCGGCATCACCTCGTGCCTGACGGTGCTCTCCGAGACGCTGGCCACCGGCGTCGACAAGGGCGCCTTCCACCTCACCGACGACCCGATCCTGCTCGCCAACGCGCTCTACGCCAGCGGGCTCGGGGCGCTCCAGCTCGCCCGGCTGGGCATCCTGGTCAGCGAGATCGCGCCAGGGATCCCGACGGTCGGCGAGATCTCGTCGGAGCAGGTGCGCTCCTACATGGTCCGCTCGGCGCTGGCGCTGGTCACCGCCGCCTGAACCCCACCCCCAGCCCAGCCCGTACGACGAACGGCCCGCCCCCGACAGGGAGCGGGCCGTTCGCGCGAGCGAGCGGAGCCTCAGCGCTCCATGATCGCGACGACGCCCTGGCCACCGGCCGCGCAGACCGAGATCAGTGCCCGGCCGCCGCCGTTGGCCTGGAGGAGCTTGGCCGTGTTGGCCACGATCCGGCCGCCGGTCGCCGAGAACGGGTGGCCCGCGGCGAGCGAGGAGCCCTTGACGTTGAGCTTGGCGCGGTCGATGGAGCCCAGGGGGGCGTCGAGGCCGAGGCGCTCCTTGCAGAACACCGGGCTCTCCCAGGCGGCGAGCGTCGAGAGCACCTGCGAGGCGAAGGCCTCGTGGATCTCGTAGAAGTCGAAGTCCTGGAGGGTCAGGCCGTTGCGCTCCAGCATCCGCGGTACGGCGTACGCCGGCGCCATGAGCAGGCCCTCGGCACCGTTGACGAAGTCGACCGCGGCGACCTCGGAGTCGACGAAGTAGGCGAGCACCTCGAGGCCGTGGGCCTCGGCCCACTCCTCCGACCCCAGCAGTACGGCGGACGCGCCGTCGGTCAGCGGGGTCGAGTTGCCGGCCGTCATGGTCGCCGCCTCGCCCTTGCCGAAGACCGGCTTGAGCTTGGCGAGCTTCTCGAGCGAGGAGTCGGCGCGCAGGTTGTTGTCGCGCTCCAGGCCGCGGAACGGGGTGATGAGGTCGTCCTGCCACCCCTCGTCGTACGACGCGGCGAGGTGGTGGTGCGAGGTGACGGCGAGCTCGTCCTGGGCCTCGCGGGCGATCTGCCACTCCAGGGCGGTCAGTGCCTGGTGGTCGCCCATCGACAGGCGGGTGCGCGGCTCGCCGTTGGACGGGATCGCCAGGCCGATGTCGCCGGGGCGGATGGTGGCGAGGATCGCGAGGCGGTCCTTGGTGGAGCGCGCGTTGTTGAGCTGGATGAGCTTCTTGCGGAGCTTCTCGGAGATGGCGATCGGCGCGTCGGAGGTGGTGTCGACACCGCCGCCGATGCCGGACTCGATCTGGCCGAGCTTGATCTTGTTGGCGATGTAGTTGATCGCCTGGAGGCCGGTGCCGCAGGCCTGCTGCAGGTCGACGGCCGCGGTCTCGGGCGCGAGCTTGGTGCCGAGCACCGACTCGCGGACCAGGTTGAAGTCGCGGCTGTGCTTGAGGACGGCGCCGCCGGCGACCTCGCCGAGACGTTCACCCTCCAGCCCGAAGCGCGCCACCAGGCCGTCGAGCGCGGCGGTCAGCATCTCCTGGTTGGAGGCGGTGGCGTAGGCCCCGTTGGAGCGAGCGAAGGGGATCCGGTTACCGCCGAGTACGGCGGCCCGACGAACAGTGTCTGCCATGGTTCCATCCTCACCTCTGTCGGTCCTCAGGAGAACCGTTTGAGTGCCAGATCACGAAATGTGGACTCAGAGTTACACATCTAGTTACATAGACTACGAGCGGGCCCGGCCCGTGGACAAACCTTCCGCTGAACCCACACAGATTGCGACCTGAGCATGAGCGACAAGTACCAGGGCTTCGTGAGCTCCCCGATCGGCAAGATCCTCGTCAAGAACCTCGGTCTGCCCAACCCGGTCGAGCTCGACCGCTACACCGCCGGTGACCCGCTCGTGCAGGGCACCGTGCTGGTCGGCGGCACCGGCCGCCTCGCCGAGTCGCTGCCCGGCCTGCTCGACCTGATCGGCGTCGCGTCGACCACCGCCGCCGAGGACGGCCAGAAGCTCAAGGGCCTCGTCTTCGACGCCACCGGGCTCCAGGACGCCGGCGACCTGGTCGCGCTGCGCGACTTCTTCACCCCGGTGCTGCGCAGCCTCGAGCCGTGCGCCCGCGTCGTCGTCCTCGGTACGCCGCCCGAGCAGACCAAGGGCGGCGAGCGGATCGCGCAGCGCGCGCTCGAGGGCTTCACCCGCAGCCTCGGCAAGGAGCTCGGCCGCGGCGCGACCTCGCAGCTCGTCTACGTCGCCGAGGGCCAGGAGGCCGCCGCGACCAGCACGCTGGCGTTCCTCCTCTCCCCCAAGTCGGCCTACGTCTCGGGCCAGGTCATCCGGATCGGCGCCCACGGCAAGGCCACCACGACCGCGGTCGACGACTGGACCCAGCCGCTGGCCGGCAAGGTCGCGCTCGTCACCGGCGCGAGCCGCGGCATCGGCGAGGCGATCGCCCGGGTGCTGCACCGCGACGGCGCGACGGTGGTCGGGGTCGACGTACCGCAGGCGGCCAGCGAGCTCCAGGCGCTCATGAACGAGCTCGAGGGCGACTGGCTCACCCTCGACATCACCGGCAAGGACGCCCCCCAGCGGATCGCGCACCACCTCAAGGAGAAGCACGGCGGCGTGGACGTGGTCGTCCACAACGCCGGCATCACCCGCGACCGCAAGCTCGCCAACATGGCGGCCAACGACAAGGGCGACCGCTGGACCTCGGTGATCGCGGTCAATCTCACCGCTCCCGAGCTCATCACCCGCGAGCTGCTCGACCAGGGCGTGGTCAACAAGGGCGGCTCGATCGTGGGCGTCGCCTCGATCGCCGGCATCGCCGGCAACGTGGGCCAGACCAACTACGCCGCGTCCAAGGCCGGCGTCATCGGCCTCGTCGACAGCTTCGCCGACGAGCTGAAGGACGGCATCACCATCAACGCCGTCGCGCCGGGCTTCATCATCACCCAGATGACCGCGGCCGTCCCGTTCGCCACCCGCGAGGTCGGCCAGCGCCTCAACGCCATGTCCCAGGGCGGGCTCCCGGTCGACGTCGCCGAGACGATCGCCTGGTACGCCAATCCGGCGTCGTCGGGCGTCAACGGCAATGTCGTGCGGGTCTGCGGCCAGATGATGCTGGGGGCCTGAGCATGGCTCTCCCCGTGATGCTCAAGGCGGCGCTGCCCGCCGTCCCGGGCCTCAACCAGCTGCCGGGCATCAAGAAGACCGGCGGTGCGCTGCCCACGGTGACGCTGCGCCGCGACGACGTCGTGGTCGAGCGCGCCCAGGTCCAGCGGTACGCCGACGTGTGCGGCTTCCCGAACAAGGACGTCGCCCCGCTCCCCTACCTGCACATGCTGGCGTTCCCGCTCCACATGCAGCTGATGACCGACGCGTCCTTCCCGTTCCCGGCCATCGGCTCGGTGCACCTGGAGAACACGATCGTCCAGCACCGTCCCGTCGCCATCGGCGAGACCGTGTCGCTGGCGCTGACCGCCGACAACCTGCGGGCCAGCACCAAGGGCCGTGCCTGGGACATGAACGTCACCGGCACCGTCGGCGACGAGGTCGTGTGGGAGTCGGTGTCGACGTACCTGCGGGTCGGCAAGGGCGACAAGGACAACGGCGACCCGGGTATGAGCCTGGTCGCCGTCGACGCCAAGGGCCCCGTGTGGAGCCTGGGCAGCGACCTCGGCCGGCGCTACGCGGCGGTGTCGGGCGACCACAACCCGATCCACCTCTACCCGCTGACCGCCAAGGCCCTCGGCTTCCCGCGCCACATCGCCCACGGCATGTGGAGCAAGGCGCGCTGCATCGCGGCGCTCGAGAACCGGCTGCCCGACGCGGTCAAGGTCGAGGTGGCGTTCAAGAAGCCGATCTTCCTGCCGGGCAAGGCGCAGTTCGGCGCCGACGGTACGGCGAGCGGCTGGGACTTCACGCTGGTCAACCCCAAGTCGGGTGCGCCCCACCTGCTGGGACGCACGACCGCGCTGTGACCTGACGGGAGCGACGCACAGGCCCGGTCCCCCAGGCGGGGGCCGGGCCTGCGCGTGTCCGGGGCAGGTCAGGTCAGGTCAGGCCGCGCCGTCCTGGTCCAGCGCCGCGTAGCGGTCGGGCCGGGTGCGCCGGGTCCGCTCGGCGACGACCAGTCCGGAGACGAAGGTCGCCGCGATGCCGCAGCCGAGGACGACGGCCGTGCCGGTGCTCCCGACCAGCAGCGAGAAGTTGGCGATGATCACCACCAGGATCACCGTCAGCCCCGCGCACGCCAGGCCCGGCGCGATCACCGCGTGCCACACGCTCGGGCCCGGCGCCTTGGTGCGGAAGAAGACGATCACCGCCAGGCTGGTCATCGCCATCAGCGCGATGAGCCCCAAGGTGGAGGCGCCGGAGAACCACACGTAGGTCTGGCCGATCGGGTCCCACCCGAGCAGCGCGACGGTCGCCACCGCGGCGAACGAGATGGTCGTGAAGGTCAGCGAGGAGCGCGACGGCGTGCGGTGCCGGTCGCTCACCTCGGCGATCGCGGCCGGCAGCAGGCCCTTGGTCGCCAGAGTGAACTGGTAACGCGTGATGACGTTGTGGAACGACAGCACGCACGCGAAGAAGCTCGTCACCAGCAGCACCTGGATCACGTCGGTCAGGATCGGCGAGACGTAGGTGGCGGCGAGGTTCTGCACGACGTCCTCGGGGTCCTGCGACGCCTGGTCGACGGCCTGGCCGACGCCGAGCCCCTGCACCACGACCCAGGCGGCGAACGCGTAGAACACCCCGATGAAGACGACCGCGACGTAGGTCGCGCGCGGGATGGTCCGGTCGGGATCCTTGGCCTCGTTGCGGAAGACCGCGGTCGCCTCGAAGCCGATGAAGCAGAAGAAGGCGAACATCAGGCCGAGGCTCGGCGCCCCCGTCGCGAAGCTGGACGGCGACAACGGCGTCGCGCTCAACCCGTCGGCGCCGCCGTGGCCCACGATCGCGACGTCGAGGACGACGACCGCCAGCGTCTCGGCCACCAGGAGCACGGCCAGGACCTTCGAGCTCAGCTCGATGTCGCGGTAGCCGAGCAGACCGACGGCGAGCACCCACGCGAGGGCACTGCACCACCAGGGCACGCCGACGTGGACCCGGTCGAGCAGCGTCGAGGTGGCGACGCCGAGGTAGGCGTAGAGCGCGATGAGCATGACGGCGTACGACCCGAGCGCCAGCGCGGCCGCGCCGACGCCGACGTGCCGGCCCAGCCCGCGCTGGATGTAGGAGTAGAACGCACCGGCGTTCGGGACGTGCTTGCTCATCGACGTGAAGCCGACCGAGAACAGGCACAGGACGACGGTCGCCACCATGAAGAACTGCGGCGCGGCGGTGCTCCCGCTGGCCGAGATGATGACCGGGACGCTGGCGGTCACCACGGCCAGCGGCGCGGCCGCGGCGACCACCATGAGCACCATCGGTACGACGCCGAGGCCGCGCTGCATCCGGGCCGCCCCGTCGGGCGAGGGCTGAGCGGCGCGCGCGACCGGCGGCGCGCCGGACGGGCTCGTCATGAGACCACACCGCGCAGCACGATGCTCTTGACCTGGGTGAACTCCTCCAGGGTGTAGGCGATGCCCTCGCGGCCCAGACCGCTCTTCTTGTAGCCGCCGAACGCCGCCACGTCCGGGCGGTAGGCGTTGCCGCCGTTGACCGAGACGATGCCCGCCTGGATGCGGCGGCCGGCCCGGATCGCCCGCTGGAGGTCGGCGGTGAACACCGCCGCGTTCAGGCCGAGCCGGGAGGCGTTGGCGAGGTCGACCGCCTCGTCGAGCCCGTCGACCGCCAGCACGGAGAACACCGGGCCGAAGATCTCCTCGTCGGTGGCGATGCCGACACCGGTGTCGATCTCCAGCACGGCCGGCGTGATGAACGCGCCGTCCCGGACGCCCCCGACCAGGATCCTCGCGCCCTGGCCGACGGCGTCCTGGATCTGGCGCTCGACGCGGCGGGCGGCGTCCACGCTGATGAGCGGTCCCACATCGGTGTGCTCGCTCCTCGGGTCGCCCACACGCAGCCGGCGTACCCGGTCGCTCAGCGCGGCGACGAACTCGTCGTAGCGCGCGCGGGCGACCATGATGCGCTTGGTCGCGACGCATACCTGCCCGTTGGCGAAGATCCGGCCGGCGACCGCGTGGTCCACGGCGGCCTCGACGTCGGCGTCGTCGCAGACGATGAAGGCGTCGTTCCCGCTGAGCTCGAGGAAGACCCGCACCACGTTGCGACCGGCGCTCGCGGCGACGATGGTGCCGACCTCGGTGCTGCCGGTGAACGTCACCGCGGCGATGTCGGGGCTCTGCGAGAGGTGGCTGCCGACGACCTCGCCGTAGCCGGTGACGAGCTGGAGGGCCGCGCCGGGCACGCCCGCCCGGTGCAGGATCTCGGTCAGCAGGATCGTGACCAGGGGGTCGTCCTCCGGCGGCTTGACCACGATGGCGTTGCCCGCGGCCAGCGCGGCGCCGACCTTGTGGGCGTAGAGCTCGGCGGGGAAGTTGAACGGCACGATGCCGACCAGGACGCCGAGCGGCTCGCGCACGGTGATCATCAGGTCGGACTCGAGGCCCTCCTGGATGTCGAGCGGGATCGTCTGCCCGAACAGGCGCAGCGACTCCTCGGCGAAGCCCTCGAAGATGCGCGCCGTCGTGTCGATCTCGGCGGTGGCGTCGGCGATCGTCTTGCCGTTCTCGGCCGACAGCACGGCGCTGAGCTCGTCGCGGCGGGCGCGGATCTCGGCCACGGCGGCCTTGAGGATCGCCACCCGGCGGTACGCGGGCGTGGCCGCCCAGGCGGCAGCGCCCTCGGGGGCGGCGTCGAGCGCGGCCTGGGCGTCGGCGGCGGTGCCCGCGGGGATGGTTCCCAGGAGCGCGCCGTCGTACTTGTTGCGGACCTCGATGATCTCGCTGGACGCGCTGTCGCGCTCCTGTCCCGCGATCGACATCCGGTAGCGGACCAGCGTCTCGGCCGGTGCGTTCATCTGCGAGCCTCCTGTCATTCGGCGCCAAGTTGGGTGGCGAAAACGAAGCAGAACGGCGTGCTTCGGGGGGCGCGATCCGAAGATCGTGCCGGGTGGGGCCGGCAGTCTTCGATGATCTTCACCGGGCGGCCGGGGCGACCGGGCCACCCCGGAAGGTTCTTCGGCCGCTCAGCGCACCGGGTGCCTCATCTCCTCGTACCCGGTGACGTACTCCATGTGCTGCACGCCGATCAGGTGGTCGAACATGATGCTCGTCGTGGTGGCCGCCACCGGTCCGGCGCTGAGCTTGGTGGCGACGAAGTCGCGCAGCTGCGAGCTCGACGTGCACGCGACGTGGATCAGGAAGTCGTCGGGACCGCCCATGAAGAAGACGTTGATCACCTGGGGGAACTGGATCACCCGGCTCGCATAGGTCTTGACCTGGTTGCGCGCCTGGGCCTGCAACCGCACGAAGACGATGGCCTGGATCGGGAACCCGAGCGCCTCGTAGTTGACGAAGGCGTTGACCGACTTGATCACCCCGAGGTTCGTGAGGCGCTTGACCCGGGCGTGGCAGGTCGACGGGGCGATGCCCGCCTTGCGGGCCAGGTCGTTGTTGGACATCCGGCCGTCGGTCGTCAGCTCCCACAGCAGGATCTCGTCGATCTCGTCGATCTTGATCTCTCGCGAACGCTCGTCGACGTAGCGCGCCATCGGTGGTCCTTCCCTCGTGCGGCAGAAACTTCGGGCGGAGCCCAGGTGCGCCCACCTTGGACGAAGAACCTGCCTGAATCAAGCCTTGTTACGAGAGGTCTTCGGCAGCGACCACATGGAATCGAAACTTCTCCCACTCTTGCTCTTCCGCGGGGCCACCGACCCCCACGACCAAGGAGCAGTGATCCCATGATCCCGCCGAAGGACACCCCCGAGCGGCAGGCCGCGCTCGACCGCCTCACCGAACGCGCCCGGTTCGTCCGGCTCGAGACCGTGCGCCTGTCCCGGGTCGCCGGGGCCGGCCACTACACCTCGTCGTTCTCGGCCGCCGAGCTGTTCGCCGCGCTGTACTACGCGGTGCTCGACCTGCGGCCCGACGAGCCGGCCTGGCCCGACCGCGACCGCTTCGTGCTGAGCAAGGGGCACGCGGCGATCGGGCTGTACCCGGTGCTGGCCGACCTGGGCTTCTTCCCGCCCTCGGACCTCGACACCTACACCCGGCTCGGCAGCCCGTTCGGCGACCACCCGGACATGAAGAAGGTCGCCGGCATCGACTTCAGCTCCGGCTCGCTCGGGCACGGGCTCTCGATCGCGGTCGGCATGGCGCTGGGCGCCCGCATCGGCGAGCGCCCGTACCGCACGTTCTGCATGCTCGGCGACGGCGAGCTGCACGAGGGCCAGGTCTGGGAGGCCGCCAACGCCGCCGGGCACTACCGGCTCGGCCGGCTCGTGGCGATCGTGGACCGCAACCAGCTCTGCATCGACGGCTTCACCGACGACGTGATGAGCGTCGAGCCCGTCGAGGACCGGTTCGCCGCCTTCGGCTGGCAGACCCACCGGGTCGACGGCCACGACCTCGACGCCGTGCTCGACGTCTTCGACGCCCTGCCGGACGGTCCGGACGGACCGCCGCAGGTGATCGTGGCCGACACGGTCAAGGGCCGCGGGGTGCGGCTCATGGAGTTCAACCCGGACTGGCACGTCGGCAACCTCGTCGGCGCCGACTACGACGACGTGATCGCGGAGCTGCAGGCCGGCCTGCAGCCGATGGAGGCAGCGAAGTGAGCGAGATGACCACCTTCCAGGACCAGGCCGAGATCTTCGGCGGCGGGGCGACCGAGCTGCGGGAGGAGGGCTCCTTCGACGGGAGCGACGTCAGCTCGATCCCGGCGTTCGTCTTCGGCGAGGAGCTCGCCGACCTCGCCGACCACGACCCGCGGATCGTCGTACTGACCGCGGACCTCGCCAGCGCCAACCGCGCCACCGACTTCAGCGCGCGGCACCCGGAGCGCTTCTTCAACCTCGGCATCGCCGAGAAGGGGATGATCACCACCGCGGCCGGCATCGCATCGTGCGGCTACGTGCCGTTCGCGGCGACGTTCGCCTCGTTCTCCGCGCTGCTGTGCGCCGAGCAGATCCGCACCGACTGCGCCTACCCGCGGATGCCCGTGCGCATCGTCGGGCACCACTCCGGCATGTCGATGGGCTTCTACGGCACCAGCCACCACGCCCTGGAGGACCTCGGCATCCTGCGGACCTTCGCCGAGCTGACGGTCGTGTGCGCCACCGACGCCAACCACCTGCGCGCAGTGCTGCGGGCGGCTGCCGACCACCCCGGGGCGATGTACATCCGGCTCGGCCGCGGGCGCGACCCCGAGGTGTACGCCGACGTCCCCGACATCACCCTGGGCAAGGCCGTCCGCCTCCAGGACGGCACGGACCTCACGATCATCGCGACCGGCAGCGAGGTGCACCCCGCGCTGGAGGCGGCGGCCGAGCTCGCCGGCGAGGGCATCAGCACGCGCGTCGTGGACATGCACACGATCGCGCCGCTCGACGTCGACGAGGTGCTCGCCGCGGCGCGCGAGACGGGCGCCGTCCTCACCGTCGAGGAGCACAACACCACCAACGGCCTGGGCACTGCGGTCGCCGAGGCGCTCTTCGCCGGCGGCGCTCCGCCCGTGCGGTTCCGCAAGCACGGCGTGCCCGACGAGTACGTGCCGGTCGGTCCCCCGGCCGCGCTGTACGCCGCCTACCGCCTGGACGCCCGCGGGATCGCGGCGGTCGCCCGGGAGCTCCTCGGATGAGCGCCGCGACCACCGTGACCGCGGCCCGGGAGGCCGGACTGGCCGCGCGGGCGCGCCTGGTGATCCCCGGCGGCGGCTACGGCCACATGAACGTCAGCGGGTTCTCCGCCACGCTGCCGCAGTACATGGCGGGCGGGAACGGCAGCCGGGTCACCGATGCCGACGGCACCACCTACCTGGACTTCATGTGCGGGTGGGGGCCGATCGTGCTCGGGCACCAGCACCCGGCGGTGCAGCGGGCGGTCGCCGACCAGGCCGCCCGCGGCGACTGCCTCAACGGGACGCCTCCGGTCATGGTGGAGCTGGCCGAGCTACTGGTCGACACCGTCGCGCACGCGGACTGGGCGCTGCTGGCCAAGAACGGCACCGACGCCACGACGGCGTGCCTGACGATCGCGCGGGCGGCGACCGGCCGCCGCAAGGTGCTGGTCGCCCACGGGGCGTACCACGGCGCGATCCCCTGGTGCACGCCCGGGACCGCCGGGGTCACGCCCGAGGACCGCGCGCACCTGGACTACTTCGAGTACAACGACCTCGCCTCGGTGCAGGCCGCCGCGGACCGCGCCGGCGACGACCTGGCGGCGGTGATCGTGTGCCCGTTCCGCCACGACGTGGGCCGCGACCAGGAGCTCGCCGACCCGGCGTTCGCCCGCGGCGTGCGGGAGCTGTGCGACCGGACCGGCGCGGCGCTGGTCCTCGACGACGTCCGCTGCGGGTTCCGGCTCGACCTCGCCGGGAGCTGGGAGCCGCTCGGCGTACGGCCGGACCTGTCGGCCTGGTCCAAGGCCATCGCCAACGGCTACGCCCTCGCCGCGGTCACCGGCACCGACGCCCTGCGCGACGCCGCTCAGGGGATCTACGCGACCGGGTCGTTCTGGTTCTCGGCCGTCTCGATGGCCGCGGCGGTCGCGACCATCACCGAGCTCCGCGAGACCGACGCGCTGGCCCGGATCGAGCGCGCGGGCAGCCGGCTGCGCGCGGGGCTCGACCGGCAGGCGGCGGCCCACGGGTTCGCGGTGGTCCAGTCGGGTCCGGTGCAGATGCCGCTGCTCCGGTTCGCCGGGGACGACGACTTCACGCTGACCCGGGCCTGGACGGACGAGGCGGGCGCGCGCGGGGTCTACGTGCACCCGTACCACAACTGGTTCCTCGGGGCCGCCCACACCGACGCCGACATCGACGAGGCGCTCGACCGCACCGACGGTGCGTTCGCGGCCCTGGCCCGCCGATGAGGATCACCGGCGCGGTGCTCGAGGAGATCGGCCGGCCCCGGCCGTACGCCGTCTCGCGGCCGATCACCGTGGCCGAGCTGGAGCTCGGGGAGCCCGGCCCGACCGAGCTCCTCGTCAAGGTCGAGGCGGCGGGCGTGTGCCACTCGGACCTCAGCGTGGTCGACGGCAACCGGGTCCGCCCCACACCGATGCTGCTCGGCCACGAGGCGGCCGGCATCGTCGTCCGCACGGGTGCCGCGGTCACCGACGTCGCGCCGGGCCAGCGCGTGGTGATGTCGTTCCTGCCGCGCTGCGAGCAGTGCGAGGCCTGCGGGCAGGGCGGTCGCATGCCCTGCCCGGCAGGCACCGCCGCCAACAACGCCGGTGCGCTGCTGCACGGGTCCCGGCGCCTCACCCGTCCCGGCGGCGAGACGGTCCAGCACCACCTCGGGGTCTCGGGCTTCGCCACCCACGCGGTGATCGACCGCGCCTCGGCCGTCCCCGTGGACGCCGACATCCCGCCCGACGTGGCGGCGGTGCTCGGGTGCGCCGTCCTCACCGGCGGCGGCGCGGTCCTCAACGTCGCCCGGCCGGCCCCGGCGGACCCCGTCGTCGTGGTCGGTCTGGGCGGGGTCGGCATGGCGGCGGTCCTGGCCGCCCGGGCGCTGGGGGTCCGGCGGATCGTCGCGGTGGACACCGTCGCCGCCAAGCTGGACCAGGCCCGGGACCTCGGCGCCACCGAGGCCTGGACGCCGGACGAGCTGGTCGAGCGCGGCGTCCGGGCGCCGTACGTCATCGAGTGCGCGGGTCACCCCAGCGCCTTCGAGACGGCCTTCGCGGCGACCGCCCCCGGCGGCACGACCGTCACCGTCGGGCTGCCCTCCCCCGCCGCCCGCGCGGCGATCTCGCCGCTGACCGTCACCGCGGAGGCCCGCACCGTCGTCGGCAGCTACCTCGGCTCGGCCGTCCCCGCGCGCGACATCCCCCGCTACGCGCAGATGTGGCGCGACGGCATCCTGCCGGTGGACCGGCTGATCTCGTCGCGGATCGGCCTGGACCGGATCAACGAGGCGATGGACCTCCTCGCCGACGGTACGACGGTCCGGCAGGTCGTCGTGCTCGACTGACTAGGGCGCCGAGGCACCCACAGGGAAGCGCGCGGCCCCCGTCGCCGGGCAGCACCAGACGGCGGAGTCGTCGCCGCCCCACGAAGTGCGGAGGTTGCGGGTCCGAGGTGCGTGGGTTGCTTGTCCCAAGTGCAGAGGCTGCCCTGCAACCGGCGTACTTCGGACCAGCAACCGGCGTACTTCGGCGGGCAGGAAGGCTCAGTCCCGGCGGGTGGGCCGGATCAGCCCCTCCTGGGCGACGGTCGCGACGAGCGTCCCGTCCTGGGTGAACACCCGGCCCAGCGCGAGGCCGCGCCCACCCGAGGCGGACGGCGACCACTGGTCGTAGAGCCACCACTCGTCGGCGCGGAAGGGCCGGTGGAACCAGATGGTGTGGTCGAGCGAGGCCATCTGGACCTTGTCGGGGGTGTGCTTCGGGTGGGCGGCGAGCGCGGCGCCGAGGATGGAGACGTCGCTGGCGTAGGTGAACGTGGCGAGGTGCTCGATCGGGTCGTCGCTGAGCCGGCCGTCGACGCGGATCCAGGCGCGGGCCTGGGAGGGGCGGGAGGCGTCGAGGGCGTCGAGACCGTAGGCCGAGCTGCCGAGCCAGCGCACGTCGAGGGCGGCCCACTCCTTGCTGAGGCCGTCGTCGGTGCCGCGGTCGGCCATGAGCTGCATGAGGTTGAGGCCCTCGTCGGGCGGCTTGACGTCGGGCATGAGGTCCTGGTGCTCCAGGCCCTCCTCGGCGCGCTGGAAGTTGAGCGACTGGTAGTAGATCGGCCGGCCGTGCTGGCGGGCGAGGACCCGGCGGGTGGCGAACGAGCGGCCGTCGCGGATGCGCTCGACGTCGTAGATGATCGGGACCGTGTAGTCGCCGGGCAGCAGGAAGTACGAGTGCAGCGAGTGGACGTGCATGCCGTCGTCGACCGTGCGGGTGGCGGCGATGAGGGCCTGGGCGGCGACCTGGCCGCCGTAGACGCGCTGCCGGATGGTCTCGGGCTGCTGGCCGCGGAACAGGTCGGTGTCGAGCTGCTCCAGGTCGAGCAGCGAGACCAGCTTGCGCGTGGCCTCGCCCATCTCGCGCTTCTCACCCAGGTCGGTCACGGGGTGCCTCCGGTCTCGTCGGGGCCCTCGAGCCCGGCCAGGAACTGCTCGAACTGGCGGCCGATCTCTTCTCCGGTGGGCAGCGGCTCGTCCTCGGCGAGGAGGCTGCTGCCCTCTTCCTCGGCGCGGGCGAAGGTGTCGTACTGCTGCTCCAGCGCGGTGACGACGTCGGCGACCTCGTCGTTGGCGGAGAGGTAGCGGGTGATCTCGTCCTCGCGGTCGTCGGCGAGCTCGCGGACCTCGGTCAGGTCGATGGTCAGCCGGGCGGCGAGCTCGACCTGCTCCAGCAGCGAGAGTGAGGCGCGCGGGTAGTCGAGCTGGGCCAGGTAGTGCGGCACGTGGGCGACGAAGCCCTGGGCGTCGTGGCCCCACTCCCCCAGCCGGACCTCGAGCAGCGCCTGGACGCTGCTGGGCACGCGGAGCTCACCGCGCCACGGGCTGGTGCCGGTGATCAGGTCGGGGTTGTTGGCGTGGTGGGTGATCGCGATGGGCCGGGTGTGCGGCACGGCCATCGGCACGGATCCCATCGAGACGACCAGCGCCACGCCGAAGCGCTCGATCACCGCGCGCACCGCGCGGCAGAACGCCTCCCAGCGGATGTCGGGCTCCGGCCCGTGCAGCAGCAGGTACGGCGAGCCGCCCGCGTCCCGCAGCATCCGTACGACGAGCCGCGGGGCCTCGTAGCCCTCGTAGTGGTCGCGCGCGAACGTGAGCGGGGGCCGGCGGGCCCGGTAGTCGTGCAGCTCGTCGACGTCGAAGGTCGCGACCACGACGCCGCCGCCCTCGGGCGAGGCCGCACCGGTGCGGACCAGGTGCCGGCAGGCGAGCGCGCCGGCGTTGCCCGCGTCGAGGAATCCCTCGAGCGCGACGATCATCGGCAGCGTCTCGACACCCTCGAGCTCGGGCACCTCGTCGACGATGTGGACGAGGCGGGTCGATGAGGTCACGCGGAAAGACTATTCCCCCGCTCCTTCTCCGCGGCGCCGAGGCGGCTGTGCCGGCGTCCGTAGAGGAAGTAGACGACGACGCCGATCGCCATCCAGGCCAGGAACCGGATCCAGGTGTCGCCGGTCAGGTTGAGCATCAGGTAGAAGCACATCAGCGTCGAGACGGCGGCCACGAGCGGCGCGAACGGCGTCCGGAAGCCGCGCGGGAGGTCCGGGCGGGACCGGCGCAGGACGACCACGCCGATGCTCACCAGCATGAACGCGAAGAGCGTGCCGATGTTGACCAGGTGGGCCAGCGTGCTGAGGTCGACGAAGCCGGCCAGCGCGGCCACGCCGATGCCGGTCACGATGGTGATCCGGTAGGGCGAGCCGTAGGTCGGGTGCACCTTGGCCAGCGGCCGCGGGAGCAGCCCGTCGCGGGCCATCGCGAAGGCGACCCGGGTCTGGCCCAGCATGAGGATCATCGCGACCACGACCAGCCCGATGCACGCGCCGATCGAGATGAGGTCGGGCATCCAGCTCACACCGGCGGCCTTGAAGGCGTCGGCGAGCGGCGCGGCGCTGTTGGGGTCGATGTCCTGGTAGGAGCGCACGCCGGTGACGACGAGGCTGACCGCGGCGTAGAGCACGGTGACGATCGCCAGCGAGCCGAGGATGCCGATGGGCACGTCGCGCTGGGGGTTCTTGGTCTCCTCGGCCGTGGTGGCGACGATGTCGAAGCCGATGAAGGCGAAGAACACGATGGCCGCGCCCGAGATGACCCCGGCGATGCCGAAGACCGCGGGCTCCAGGCCGAGCAGGCTGGTGATGAGCGGGACGTCGGCGAAGCCGCCCTCGGACTGCGGGGCGGGCTGGGCGTCGGGGATGAACGGCGTCCAGTTGCTGAGCTTGATGTGCGCGATGCCGACCACGATGACCGCGGCGACCACGACGAGCTTGAGCGCGACGACGACCTGGTTGATCCGGCTGGAGAATTTCGTGCCGCGCACCAGCAGGAAGGTGACCAGCAGCGCGATCACCATCGCGGGCAGGTCGACCACGCCGGTCGCCGCCGAGCTGATCTGGGTGGGCAGCGTGACGTCGACGATGCTCAGCACCTCTTGGAGGTACGCCGAGAAGCCCGTCGACAGCGCTGCGGCGCCGACGGTGAACTCGAGCACCAGGTCCCAGCCGATGATCCAGGCGACCAGCTCGCCGAGCGTGGCGTAGCTGAACGTGTAGGCGCTGCCCGCGACCGGCACGGTCGAGGCGAGCTCGGCGTAGCAGAGCGCGGCGAGGCCGCAGGCGACGGCGGCGATGACGAAGCTCAGGGCGAGCGCCGGGCCGGCGTTGCTGGCCGCGACGGTGCCGGTGAGCACGAAGATGCCGGCGCCGATGATCACGCCGACGCCGAAGACCGTCAGGTCGAGCGCGGAGAGGTCCTTGCGCAGCCGGTGGCCGGGCTCGTCGGTGTCGGCGATCGACTGCTCGACGGACTTGGTGCGGAACAGGCTCACGGCGGCGACGTTACCCCGATCCGGACGTCTCAGCCGGGACCGTCGGGCGGGAGGTCAGCCGCGGTAGGTCGTGGTCATGAGCGCGACCCCGCGCTGGACGAGCTGGGCGCTGGTGACGCCCAGCAGGCCGGTGACGACCTCGTCCTGGTCCGCGCCGTCGCGGAACCGGTCGAGGAGCGCGAAGAGGGTCTGCTCGCCGTAGACGCTGGCGATGTACTCGCACACCCACCACGACACGGCGTACCAGGCCTCGGCGTCGGGGCCCGAGAACTGGGCGGCACCGGGCAGGTCGGTGGCCGCGGCGCCGACCCGGAGCGCGGCGGCGGGGAGCCGGCGGCGGTCGGGGGCCATCGGGCGGACCGAGACGTACTCGGCGACGCCCTCGTTGAGCCACAGCGGGACGCCGCGGGCACGCTCGCCCAGCGTGGCGTGGGTGAGCTCGTGGCGCACCAGCCGGCCGAGCACGGCCGGCTGCTGGGTGAGGACGCGCGGGTTGAGGTAGACCCGGTACGACGCCACCCCGCGCGCCGGGTCGTGGGAGTCGGCCGGCACGGCGATGGTGAGCCCGTCGGCGCGGTCGGGGTCGCCGACGGTCTGCCCGGCCAGGCCGCGCAGGAAGGCGGCGTCGCGCACGGCGTAGACCACGACGCCGCTGCTCACCGGCGAGTCGTCGGCGGCGACCACGCTGCGCACGTCGTAGCGCCCGGCACTGGCCGCGTCGAGCACCTCGCGGGCGTCGGCGACCGTGTCGTCGTCGAAGATCCCGAGCACGCCCACCGCCTGCTCGACCCGGATCGGGCCGAGGTCCCAGGGCTGGGCGTTGCCGGGGTGGTCGGTCGTCCACTGGCGGTCGGTGGTCGCGGCCACGACGAGACCCTGGCCGCCGCTCGACGGCGTGAACCGGAACCGGCCGCGGGTGCGGGCGGGGACGGCGTCGTACCCGTCGAGACGCAGCACGAGCGTCACCTCGGCCGAGTAGTCGCCGGTGCCCTCGACGGGCGTGATCGTGGCGTCGTCGACGAGGTAGCGGAGCTTGCCGACGGGCAGCTGCTCGATGTTGTCGAAGTAGACCTGCTGGTCACCGACCAGTGTGGCGTCCGAGCGGTCGAGGCTGCGCCGGAAGCGGGCCACGTCGTGGCGGCGCAGGCCGGCGGCGCGGACCTTGAGGGTCGCCTGCATCTGGGCGGCGACGTCCTCGTACGCCGCTCCGGAGTAGGTCGGCGGCGGCGGGTCGTCGGAGCAGGCAGCCAGCGGGAGCAGCGCCAGCGCGAGGACCGCGACGAGGGATCGCGCCCTAGCGCGGACCATCCACATCGTGCAGCGCCCGGCCTTCCGGTGCGGGCTCGGCGCTGATGTCGTGGAGGATGTCGAGGGCGATCGCGGACGGCGTGAGGCCGATCCGCTCGAGGATGGCGGCGCGCTTGGCGTGGTCGAGGAACTCCTGCGGGATGCCGTGGAGCTTGACCGGCGTGCGCACGCCCGCCTCGGCCAGCGTCTGGAGCAGGACGGCGCCCACGCCGCCCACGACGCCGTTGTCCTCGATGGTGACCACGCGGCGGTGGGTGCGGGCCAGGTCGACGAGCGCGGGGTCGACCGGCTTGACCCAGCGCGGGTCGACGACGGTGACGCCCACGCCCTGGGCGACGAGGCGCTGGGCGACGTCGACGGCGATCTCGGCCATCGAGCCCACGGCGACGACGAGCACGTCACGGGCGCCGTCGCGGACCAGGACGTCGCACCCGCCGGCCTTGCCGACGGCCTCGATGTCGGCCGGCGGCGGGCCCTTGGGGAAGCGGACGACGGTCGGAGCGTCGGCGACCTCGACGGCCTCGTCGAGGAGCTCGCGCATCCGGGGGACGTCGCGGGGCGCGGCCAGGCGCAGCCCGGGGACGACCTGGAGCAGCGACATGTCCCACATGCCGTTGTGGCTGGCGCCGTCGTCGCCGGTCACGCCGGAGCGGTCGAGCACGAAGGTGACGCCG
Source organism: Pimelobacter simplex (assembly GCF_024662235.1). Classification (GTDB taxonomy): domain Bacteria; phylum Actinomycetota; class Actinomycetes; order Propionibacteriales; family Nocardioidaceae; genus Nocardioides. The sequence goes on along the minus strand of NZ_CP096276.1, from coordinate 1,592,330 downwards.
CACTTGTGGAGCGCGACGTCCATCAGCACCTGGTCGAAGGCGCGGTTGAGGAAGGTCGCGTAGACCGCGAACACCGGGTGCAGCCCGCCCATCGCCAGGCCCGCGGCCGAGGTGGCGGCGTGCTGCTCGGCGATGCCGACGTCGAAGGTGCGCTCGGGGAACCGGGCCTGGAACTTGTCGAGACCGACCGGGTGCATCATCGCCGCGGTGATCGCCACGACGTCGGGACGCCGCTCGCCGATCGCGACGACGTGCTCGGCGAAGTGGTCGGTCCAGATCAGGCCCTTGGGCTTCTCGGCGCCCGTCTGGACGTCGAAGGGGCCGGGCGCGTGGAACTGGTCGGCCTCGTGCCGCTCGGCCGGGTCGTAGCCGAAGCCCTTGCGGGTGATGGCGTGCACGATCACCGGGCCGCCGAAGCGCTTGGCCTGGCTCAGCGCCTGCTCCATCGCGGCGCGGTCGTGGCCGTCGACGGGGCCGACGTACTTGAGGCCGAGGTCCTCGAAGAGGCCCTGGGGCGCGAGCGCGTCCTTGAGGCCCTTCTTCATGGCGTGCAGCGCGTCGTAGGCCGCCGCGCCGACGCCGGGCACCGCGTTGAGCCGGCGCTTGACCACGTCGAGCAGGTGCTCGTAGCGCGGGTTGGTGCGCAGCGCGGTGAGCGCGGTCGCCAGGCCGCCGATGGTCGGGGTGTAGGAGCGGCCGTTGTCGTTGACCACGATCACGAGCTTGGAGTCGTGCTGGATCGCGATGTTGTTGAGCGCCTCCCAGGCCATGCCGCCGGTGAGCGCGCCGTCGCCGATCACGGCGACCACGTGGCGGTCCTCGCCGCGCACGGCATAGGCCTTGGCCAGGCCGTCGGCATAGCTCAGCGCGGTGGAGGCGTGGGAGTTCTCGACCAGGTCGTGCTCGGACTCGGCCTGGCTCGGGTAGCCGCTGAGGCCGCCCTCGCGGCGCAGCGTGCCGAAGGACGCGGCGCGCCCGGTCACGAGCTTGTGCACGTAGGACTGGTGGCCGGTGTCGAAGACGATCTTGTCGCGCGGGGAGTCGAACACCCGGTGCATGGCGAGCGTGAGCTCGACGACGCCCAGGTTGGGGCCCAGGTGACCGGTGTTGGTGGCCACCGTGCGGATCAGCAGGTCGCGGATCTCGGCCGCGAGCTGGGTGAGCTCGTCCTCGCTGAGGGTCCGCAGGTCGCGCGGTCCGGTGATCGTGTCGAGGACAGGCATGGGTTCGATTCTAGGGCGTCGGGGTTCAAAGGCGGGAAAGGTCGACCCGGGCCACCGCGGGCTCGTGCAGGCTGCCGAGCCACAGGCTGCCGTCGTGCTCCCGCACCCCCGTCACCATGTGGTACGACGTCCCGTGCTCCGCCGGGCGCACGTCGATGTCGTGGACCCGGCGCCCCTGGTCGTCGTACGCCACGGCGCGCACGGTCTGCTTCGGCTTGGGCTGGAGCGCCTCGGGCACCTTGGTGACCAGCTTGCGCAGGCCCAGCGGCGCGGTGTGGAGCCGCTCGACGAGCGGGTCGGTGGGGCTGGCGATGCTGATCCAGATCAGGCCGTCGGAGCCGCGCGCGATGTTGTCGGGGTAGCCGGGCAGGTCGGCGCACAGCAGGTCGCGCGTCCCCTGGTCGGGTCCGCTGATCCAGTGCCGCACGACGGTACGGGCCCCGGTCTCGGCCACGCAGACGTAGTCCTCGGCCGCGGAGAGCGCGACGCCGTTGGCGAAGGCGAGCCCGTCGAGCACGGTGGTGACGGTGCCGTCGGGGTCGCGGCGCAGCAGCCGGCCGGTGCGGGTGTGCTGGACGAAGTCGTCCTTCCACTGCGCGATGCCGTAGCGCGTCGAGGAGTCCGACCACCAGATCGTGCCGTCCGCGGCGATGGCCGCGTTGTTGCAGAAGCGCATGGGCGTGCCGCCGACGCGGTCGGTGATCTGCTCGACCGCCCCGGTGGCCGGGTCGGCCCAGAGCAGCCCGCGCTGGGCGTCGCACACGAGCAGCCGCCCGTCGGGGGCGAACTCGATGCCGAGCGGCCGGCCACCGGTGTGGGCGACCCGGTCGACGGTGGCGCCGTCGGGGCTGATCCGGAAGATCGCGCCGTCCTCGGTGCCGGTGAACACGCAGCCGGCGTCGGGGCCGGAGGTCGCCACGACGACGTCCTCGGCGCCCGGTCCGGGGACGGGGATCACGGTGAAGGGTGCGGTCATCGCAGCAGCTCCTGGTAGCGGTCGGAGGCGAGGAACTCGGGCAGGATCCGGGCCGCCGCCTCGCCGACCCGCAGCGCGGGGAGCGTCGCGGGCTCGACGAAGACGATCTGCCGGCCCTCGCCGAGCACGATGTCGGCGTCGGTCGCCGTGGTGGCGGCGGCGTAGACCCGGATCAGGTCGTCGGTGCCGTAGGCGGGGTGCACCACCGGGTACTGGCGCCACAGCGGCAGGTCCGGTGGTGCGAGCCGCAGACCGGTCTCCTCGGCGAGCTCGCGGTAGGCCGCGTCGTCGGGGTCCTCTCCCTGGTCGACGTGGCCGCCGACCAGGCTCCAGCAGTCGGGAGAGATGACCGGGTGCTCGTCGCGCTCCTGGAGGAGCAGCCAGCCACGCTCGTCGACGAGGATGACCGAGGCGAAGACGTGCACCCGGTCACCGTAGCCCGTGCGGCACCCGCCTCACACCGCCCAGCCGGGCAGCGGCCGCGGGTCGGGGACCGGCAGGTGCGCGGCGTCGTACGTCCAGCGGGGGCCGGTGGTGACCAGCTCGTCGAGGGCGGCGAGCAGCCGGTCGACGTCCGCGCTGCTCGTGCCGAGCCCGACGCTGGCCCGGACGGCGGTCCCGCCGTCGTTGAGCCGGTCGAGCAGCGGGTGCGCGCAGAACCGGCCGGCGCGCACGGCGACGGCGTGCTCGGCGGAGAGGTACTGCGCGACGAGCTCGGCCGGGTGCCCCGCCAGCGTGAACGTCGCGAGACCGAGCGTGTCGGTCGCGTCGTCCCACAGCCGCAGCACCCGGACGCCGGGCAGTGCCGCCAGGCCCTCGCGCAGCCGCTCCCCCAGCGCCGCCTCGTGCGCGGCCTGCTCGTGAGCGGGCAGCGCGGCGAGCGCCTCGCAGGCGGCGGCCAGGGCGACGGCGCCGACGACATTGGGCGTGCCCGCCTCGTGCCGCGCCGGTACGTCGGCCCAGGTGACCGCGTCGAGGGCGACCGAGCGGACCGCTCCCCCACCCGCCAGGTACGGCGGCGCGGCCTCCAGCCAGTCGCGGCGCCCGACCAGCGCGCCCGCGCCGTAGGGCGCGTAGAGCTTGTGCCCCGAGAACGCGAGGTAGTCGATGCCGAGCCCGGCCACGTCGACCCGGCGGTGCGGGACGAGCTGGGCGCCGTCGACCGCGATCCGGGCGCCGTGGCGGTGCGCGACCGCGACGAGCTCGGCCAGCGGCAGCAGCTCACCGGTCACGTTGGAGGCACCGGTGACGGCCAGCAGCGCGGCGGGCTCGCGGGCCAGCTCGCGCTCGACCGCGGCCACCGTCGCGGCGAGCGTGCTGCTCGCCGCGACGGTGCGCCGGCGTCCCCGGGCCCACGGGAGGAGGTTGGCGTGGTGCTCGACGTCGAGGGTGACGACGTCCCCGGGGACGGCCGAGGCCAGCAGGTTGAAGGCGTCCGTGGTGTGCCGGACCACCTGCACCACGTCGTCGGGGCGCGCCCCGACGAACCCGGCGACCGTACGGCGTGCGGCGTCGAGGGCCGCCGTGCTGACCGCCGAGCCGTGCCCCGCGCCGCGGTGGACGCTGGAGTAGTACGGCAGCAGCTGCGCCACCCGGTCGGCGACCGCGGCCAGCGCCGGAGCGCTGGCCGCGACGTCGAGGTTGGCGTACGGCGCGCTCCCGCCGGTCACCAGCGGGACCCGGAGGTCCGCGCCGACGAGCGGCAGGAGCGGCCGGACGGCCTGGGTCGCCAGGGTCACTTGGTGACCTTGAGCGACGTCGTGGCGGAGGCCGCCGCCTGGTAGGTCGTGCTGCCCGCGTACTTCACGCTGACCTTCCAGGTGCCCTTCTTGAGCTTGGGCAGCGCGACGGTGACGACGCCCTTGGCCAGGGTGCCCTTGACCGTCTTGGTCGAGGCGCCCTTCTTGAGGGTGACGGTGACCGGGCCGGTGGCCGCCGCGAGGCCTGCGGGGACCGTGACGGTGACCTTGGCCGCGCCGGCCTTCTTGGAGGTCGGCTTCTTGGTCACCGCGAGCGCGACCTTGGACGGGGCGATCGAGGTCACCGTGTAGGAGACCTGGGTCTGCGAGCCGTTGCGGTCCGCGCCGCCGTCGTAGGTCAGCTTGGCCGAGTAGCGCTGGACGCCGAGGGTGCGCGGCAGCGTGAACGTCGCCGTGCCCCCGTCGAGCTGCCGGGTCTGCGCGCTGCCGACGCCGGTGAGCGTGACCGCGCCGGTCGGGACCACGCCGCCGGGGCTGGCGACGGTGACCTTGATGGTGCCGCCCTTGCCGTAGGGCGTGGTGACCGAGGCCGCGCTGCTGATGGTGAGCGCCTTGCCGACCGTCAGCGCGACCGGCGTGGAGGTGGAGGACGCGTAGGTCCCGTCGCCGGCGTAGGTCGCGGTCAGCTGGTAGCTGCCCGCCGGGACGGTGCCCGGCACGGTGAAGGTGGCCGTGCCGCCCTGGACCTGCGCGGTGAGCGCACCGCCGGGCAGACCCGCGAGGCTGACCTCGCCGGTGGCGCCGGCCGAGACGGTCGCGGTGATGGTGCCGCTCTTGCCGAAGGTCAGCGTCGGGGCCGCGCCGAGCGTGGTGGTCGAGGTCTTCGCGACGACCTTGAGGGTCTGCTCGGTCGACGAGGTGAGGACCCGGCCGCCCGCGCCGCCGCCGTACACGTAACGGAGGGTGTGGTCGCCCGCGGTCAGCGTGGGCAGCGGTACGTCGAGCGCGGCGGTCCGGTCCGGACGCACGTCGGCCTCGCCGATCTTGGTGCCGTCGAGCAGCACCTGGACGGAGCCGCCCAGCGCGCGGCTGCCGGTCAGCGGGGCGAGCGTGGCGCCCGCCGTACGGTCGGAGAAGAAGCCGGTGAAGGTGCTCTCCACGCTGACCTGCCCGGTGAGGTTGCCCGGGTTCTCGACCGAGACCGACGCCGGGGCGCCGGTGACGGCGACCGAGCTCTCGTAGCCGCCGGCGACACCGGCGATCACGTCGCGGATCTGGTCGATGGCCTCCTTGGCGAAGTTGCGCTGGTTCTGCAGCGCGTTCTGGCCGACCTCGGTGCTGACGTTGACATTGCCGCGGAGCCTGTCCGGGTCGGCGCCGTCGTAGGTGGCGTCCTTGCCCTGGGTGAACCAGACCTCGGTCATGTACTCGACGTTGCCGGCGAAGGCGTTGCCGTCGGGGTTGGTCCAGTCGGTGCGGATCGCCTGGTCGAGCACCGGCGCGGGCTGGCCGCCGGCGGTGGCGTCCTTGTCGTAGGACAGGAGGTGGCCGACCTGGATCTTGCGGGCGAGCTTCTCCTGGCCGTTCACGTCGTACTTGACCGGGCTGGTGCTCTGGGTGCCCGGCTCGTCGGCGAGGACCTTGTACTGGGTCTTGGCATTCGCGAGCTTCTCGAGGATCCGCCCGTAGAGGTACGCCGGGCGGGTCTTGCGCGAGACCCCGCCGACGTTGCGGAACGAGTTGTCGCGGATGTGCTTGTCGAGCGAGCCGCCGTTGCCGGTCGAGTCGAGCGAGAAGTCGAAGTTGTAGACCTTCTTGATGCCGTACTGGCGCGCGTACTCGGCGGTCTGCTTGATGACCGCGGCGGTGTTGTGGCACCAGGTCCCGCCGAAGAGGACGAGGAACTCGCCGTCGCTGTCGAGGATGTTGAGCAGCTCCGGGTAGGTGATGCTCTCGACGCGGAAGTCCTCCTCGTCGCCGTTGGTCAGGTCCTCGTCGGCCTTGAACACGTCGCCGCCGAACCGCTTGCGGTTGGCCGTCTCGACCGCCGGGTCGGCGTTCTTGACGTAGCGCTCGTAGTGGCGCCGGTTGTGCTCGGTGCTGAGGAAGTCCCACTGGGTGTCGACGTCGAGGGGCGCGGAGGTGAGGACCCGCTTGACGTCGTTCTCGTACGCCGTGACGGCGGCCGGGCTCGACAGGTCGACCGGCGGGGTCACCAGCGCGTCGACGATCCGGGCGTTGTCGCCGCCCGCGGCGTCGTACACGAAGAGGTAGGGGTGCTCGGGCGCCACGCGGCGGTCGGGCTTCCCGGCGTCGTTGGCCAGCGCGAACGGCGTCTCGGCGTCCTTGCCGAGGTAGCTGCTGACGAGCCGCTCGCCCAGGTCGAGGAACTGGTCCTTGCCCGCGTTGTCGGCGCTGTCGAGGTCGTAGCCGGTGAGGTCGAAGACGCTCAGCGCCTCGCCGTCGAGCTTGGGGTCGAAGTTGTAGATCTTCTCGATGCCCTCGGCCTCGGCGACCTTCTCGATGTGGCCGATCGTCTGCTGGAGGTAGGGGTCCTCGGGGCCGCCGATCACGAACGCCCACTTGCCGGTGTTCTTCTTGAGCAGGTACTCGAAGCGCTCGAAGGTGACCGTCTCGAAGACGCTCCCCTTGGCGAGGGCCGGGTACTTGGCGTCGAACCAGTCGACGGTGGCGCCGTGGGTGGGTGCGGGATAGGTGGCCGGCGCCGCGGCGTGGGCGGCGTGCGCCGGGGCCGGCGCCGCGGTGGCGGCGCTCGGGCCGCTCAGCAGCGGGGCGACCGCGAGGGCGGCGACGGTGCCGGCCGCGGCGGTACGCCGCAGGAGGGTGCGGTGGTTCATCGGGTTGCTTCGCTTTCGTGTCGTGTCACGTCGGGGTTGCGGGGGGCGGACTGGTCAGGAGACGTGCGGCACCACCTTGTGCGCGGCCAGCGGGCCGCGCGGGCGGCGGCGGCCGCGGGCGACGCGCCAGACCAGGGACAGCGCGCCGGCGGCAGCCAGCGTCCCGAGGATGAGCAGCCCGGCGTGGTCCGGGATCGGCGCGGCCTCGTCACCGGTGTGCGCGACGTCGGCCGCGGCCTCCTCGCCGGCCGGAGCCCCGGCGGCGGTGACGGTGACCGGGCTGGTCGCCACCTCGGTGCCCCCGAAGAGCACGACGAGCTGGTGGTCGCCGGCGACGACATTGGCCGGGACGACGACGTCCGCGCTGAACCCGCCGTTGTCGTCGGTCTTCACCTCGCCCAGCGGGACCGGGTCGGAGTGCAGCTCGAGCGCGTAGCCCTCGATCCGCGGCGCGAAGCCGGTGCCGGTCACGGTGACCGTGGCACCGGGTGCGAGGTCCCCGGTCACCGTGACCGTGCCCTGGACCGTCGTCGGGTCCACCCCGACGACGACCGGCTCGGAGGGCGGGGAGCCGGCCGACTCGCCCGCCGCGTTGCGCGCCCACACGGCAGCGCGGTAGCTGCCGGGCTCGACGTTCTTGAAGACGTACTCCAGCGTGCCGGCGTCGGTCTCCACCGCCTCCTGGCCGGTGAACCGGATCAGGTAGCCGGTGACCTGCTCGATCTCGGCGTTCGGCGAGGCCGCCCAGGACACCGTGACCGTCTTGCCCTCGACCGTGAGCGTCGGGGCGGCGAGGGCGCTCGGCGCACCGGCCGCGACCTGCTCGGTGGCGCCGCCCGACGGGGTCGGGCTGAGCGGGTCGGTCGTGCCGCCGGTGCCCGATCCGGAGCCGCCGGTGCCGCCGGTGCCGGGCTTGGTCGGCTTGGAGCCGGGCTTCGGGGTGGTCGGCGTCGGCGTCGGCGTGGGCGTCGGGGTGGGCTTGGGCGTCGTGGGCTTGTCGCCCTTGTAGCTGTAGCTGCCCGCCGGGTACGACGTCCGGCCGTTGCGGTTGGGGTAGATCGGGTGCTGGTTCTCGTCGAGCTCGCAGTCCTGGATCCACAGGCAGGTCACGTCGTCGAGGCAGGGGAACTCGTCGCCGCCGTCGACCCAGCCGTCGGCGTGCGCGGCGGGCGCCGGGCCGAACGAGACGGCCAGGGTCGCCGCGATCACCGCGGCGGGCAGCAGGGAGAGGATCCGGTGGGATCGCCGGACGGTCATGCGTTCGCTCCTTGGGGGGTGGGGAGAGGGGTGGTGGTCGTGGCGCCCGGCAGCGCGCAGGCGCCGATCGGGACGCCCGGATCCGAGAAGGTGAAGTCGTCGGAGAGCTCGTCGGGAAGGTCCTCCGCGAGGTCGCCGGGCACGAGCAGCCCGTCGAAGACGGCGTCGTCGAGGCGGCCCTCCTGCCGGGCGACGATGGTGGCCGCGACGGCCGCCGAGGTGACGTTGTCGAGCGTGCGCGCCATGTCGGCGACCATGCTCACCGGCAGCGTGATCGCGACCAGCTCGAGCGGGAGCCCCGCGGCCGTGAGCACCGTGGTCGCGGTGATCGTGGCGGTGCCGGGCACGCCCGCCGTACCGACGGAGACGATGACGCCCAGCAGGACCAGGACGACGTAGTCCTGGATGCCCCACGAGATGCCGAGCGCGTTGACGCCGAAGACGGCCAGCAGGATCGGCCACACCCCGGCGCAGCCGGGCATCCCGATGGTCGTGCCGAGCGGCGCGGTGAAGCCGGCGATGTCCGAGGGGACGCCGATCCGCTCGCGCAGCAGCCGCGTGGTGACCGGCAGCGTCCCGGCGCTGCTCTGCGTGGTGAACGCGGTCAGCTGCGCGGGCAGCATCTTGCGGAAGAACCGCAGCGGGTTCACGTCGCCGAACACCCGCAGCAGCACGCCGTTGATCACGTAGGCGTGGAAGAAGCAGGCGAACCAGGCCAGCCCGAGCACCCCGAGCAGCGAGACCATCTGCGACCACTGGCCTGCGGCCCGGGCGGTCGCGACGGACGTGAGGGACAGCACGGCGTACGGCGTCAGGGCGATCACGAAGCCGACCGCGCGGTAGATGATCTCGCGCAGGGCGTCGATGAAGCCCTTGAACGGCGCCACGGTGGCCGGCTTCTTCTCCGCGACGAGCGCGTAGGCCACGGCCAGCAGGACGCTGAACAGGATGATCGGGATGACGTTGGTCTCGGCGATGTCGCCGACGATGTTCGTCGGGAAGAAGTCGATGAAGACCTCGGTGAACGGCTTCTTGATGTTCTCCAGCGCCGAGGTGTTCGTCTCGCCGAGCGTGATGTCCGCGCCCTTCCCGAGCCCCAGCTCCAGCGCCAGCCCCAGCGTCAGCAGCACGGCCAGCGCGTTGAGCCCGAGCAGCCAGCCCACCGAGCGCGCCCCGATCGTGCGCAGCTGCGCCGTGGTGCCGAGCGAGGTGATGCTGGAGAGGATCGAGACCATGATCAGCGGGGCCACGATCGCGAGCAGCAGGTTCAGGTAGACCTTGCCCACCGGCTCGACGTAGTCGAGGTGGCCCTCGAAGACCACGCCGACCCCCACACCGAGCGCCAGAGCGCCGATGGTGAGCAGGCTGAAGTTCACCTTCACCCGGCCCAGCACGTAGATCCCCGCGAACAGTCCCAGCGTCACCAGCAGCGCGGCGACGTCGTACCCGCCCATCGTGTTCCTCCCTCAGCGGCGCACCCGTTCGCCTCTTTTGTTGATTAATTTGATCGACTTAAAGCCTAGGGGGTCGCGAGGGGTGCTCCGTGCCAAATCGCCCGAAATGCGAACAGCCATCCCGGATTCCGGGATGGCTGATCGGTTCCGCCTATCGGGGCGTAGGTCCTGGGAGACACGCCCTAGACGACGGGGCCGCCTGGCGGCGCGAGGTCGGCCGGGTCGGCACCGCCGTTGCACGAGGCGAACGGCTCGGGCGCGGTGTCCCCCGCGCCGTACTGCTGGACGAAGAGGGTCAGCCGCGGGTCGTCCGGCCCGGTGAGCGCGAGCTGGCGCCCCCAGACCGTGACCACGACCGGCGCCTCCTGGTCCGGGTACGGCGAGAGCAGGCCGTTGGCCGGCAGCAGCCCGGCGAGCGCCCGCACGCCGTCGGCATCGACCTCGTCGGGACGGTAGGTGATCCAGGTGGTGCCGTGCTCCAGGTCGTGGACCGCGTTGACCTCGGGGAGCGGCTCGTCGTACACACCGCACTCGATCCAGACCGGCGCGTGGTCCCCGCCGACCGGCGGCGACTGCGGGTAGTCGTGCTCGGCGCCGGCGCTCAGGTGCTGGAACGTGAGGCCGTCGTACGTGCGGACGGCGGAGAGGTCGTCCCCGGACGCGACCGCCGCGGGCGCGTCGTCGTCCCCGTCGCGGGTCAGGAGGACCGGGACCAGCACGGCGGCGCCCACGAGCACGACCGCGGCCACCAGGGCCAGGACGACGGGGAGGGTGCGGTTGCGGCGTACCGGGGGCGGGGGTGCGGGCGGCGGGTAGAACGGCGGCGGCGGATAGGGCGGCGGCGGGAAGAGCGGCTCGCTCACTCCCCCAGCGCCCTCTCGACGCGCTCCACCTTGGCCGTCATCTCGCCCGCGAACCCGGGCCGGATGTCGGCCTTGAGCACCAGCCCGACCCGCGGCGAGACCGCGGCCACGGCGTCGACGGCCCGCTTGACCACCGCCATCACCTCGTCCCACTCCCCCTCGATGTTGGTGAACATCGCGTTGGTCTCGTTGGGCAGCCCCGACTCCCGCACGATCCGGACGGCGGCGGCCACCGCCTCGGAGACGCCGCCGGTGTCGTCGGCGGCGGAGGGGCTGATGCTGAACGCGACGATCATGCGCCCACGCTAGCCAGACGAGCTCAGCCGGCGTCGGGCGCCCACCGCTCGAGCAGCGCCCGGAACCCCGCCTCCGCCCGCTCCCGCCGCACCGGATCAGGCGGCGCGGCACCGTCCTCCTCGCCTGCGAGCACATCCCGCACCCACGGCGCGATCGCCCGCGGCACCGCCGCCGTGCCGAGCTCGCGGGTCCGCGCCTTGAGGTCGCGCAGCGCGGCCAGCTCCTCCCCCACCTCCGCCGGTACGCCGACCTCGGCGAGCAGCGCGTCGAGCGCCATCGGCGGCACCCCGGCGTGCTCGTCGAGCCAGCGCAGCGTCAGCGCGGGCCGCACGGCGTAGAACACGCGCTTGAGCCGGACCTCGTCGCCGTCGACCGCGTGATCCCACTGGGCGCGGGCGACGTGGGCGTAGTGCCGGCGTACGGCGGCCGGGTCGGCGACGTCGGCCACGAGGGCAAGGAGGTCGTCACGGAAGGCCGGGTCGCCGTCGTACACGAGGGGCGAGCGGAGCCACTCGCCGACGGTCGCGTTGCCCGCGGTCGCGAGCCGGACCGCCTTGGCCAGGTCCCAGCCGTTGACGTCGAGGACCGCGTCGAGCGGCGTCTCGATCACGTCGCGCGCGGGCCACAGGGCCAGGTACGCCGAGACCGGCCGCACGAAGAGGAAGCGGCAGTCGTAGTCGCTGTCCGGCGAGGCGAAGCCCCAGGCCCGGCTCCCGCTCTCGATCGCCCACGGGACGCGGACGCCGTGCTCCGCGGCCACGCCCGCGAGGCGGGCGTCGATGGCGGCGACAGCGGTGGGGTCGAAGGTGTCCGGGATCGTGCGCATGCGCGGCACCGTACGGCAGACGCCGAACGGCCCGCCCCTCCTTGAGGAGGAACGGGCCGTCGGGTTCAAGCAGGTGGTGCGAGCAGGTCAGCCGCGCAGCAGGTTGCGCAGGACGTACTGCATGATGCCGCCGTTGCGGTAGTAGTTCGCCTCACCGGGGGTGTCGATGCGGACGACCGCGTCGAACTCCACGCCCGTGTCGGTGGTGACCTTCACGGTCGAGGGCGTGGTGCCCTCGTTGAGCTCGGTGATGCCGGAGAAGGAGAAGGTCTCCTCGCCGGTCAGGCCGAGCGACGCGGCGCTCTGGCCGGCCGGGAACTGCAGCGGGATGACGCCCATGCCGATCAGGTTCGAGCGGTGGATGCGCTCGTACGACTCGGCGATGACGGCCTTGACGCCCAGGAGCGAGGTGCCCTTGGCGGCCCAGTCGCGCGAGGAGCCGGAGCCGTACTCCTTGCCGGCCAGGACGACGAGCGGGGTGCCCGCGGCCTGGTAGTTGACGGAGGCGTCGTAGACGGTGGTGACCGGGCCGTCCGCGACGGTGAAGTCGCGGGTGAAGCCACCCTCAGTGCCGGGCGCGATCTGGTTGCGCAGGCGGATGTTGGCGAAGGTGCCGCGGATCATGACCTCGTGGTTGCCCCGGCGCGAGCCGTAGGAGTTGAAGTCGCGCGGGGTGACGCCGTTCTCGGTGAGGTACTTGCCCGCGGGCGAGTCGGCCTTGATCGAGCCGGCCGGCGAGATGTGGTCGGTGGTGACCGAGTCGCCGAGCTTGAGCAGGACGCGGGCACCGGAGATGTCGGTGACCGGGGCCGGCTCGTCGGGCATGCCGTCGAAGTAGGGCGCCTTGCGGACGTAGGTCGACGCCTCGTCCCACGTGAAGGTGTTGCCCTCCGGGGTGGGCAGCGAGCGCCAGCGCTCGTCGCCCTTGAAGACGTCGGCGTAGGACGAGGCGAACATGTCGGAGTTGATCGCGCCGGCGATCGTCGACTCCACCTCGGCCGGGGTCGGCCAGATGTCCTTGAGGTAGACCGCGTTGCCGTCGGTGTCGGTGCCCAGCGGGTCGTTGAACAGGTCGACGTCCATCGAGCCGGCCAGCGCGTACGCGACGACCAGCGGCGGGGAGGCCAGGTAGTTCATCTTGATGTCGGGGCTGATCCGGCCCTCGAAGTTCCGGTTGCCCGAGAGCACCGAGACGACGGCGAGGTCGTGCTCGTTGACCGCGGCGGAGACCTCGGGGATGAGCGGGCCCGAGTTGCCGATGCAGGTGACGCAGCCGTAGCCGACGAGGTTGAACCCCAGCTTGTCGAGGTACGGCGTGAGGCCGGCCTTGTCGTAGTAGTCGCTGACGACCTGCGAGCCGGGCGCGAGGGTGGTCTTGACCCACGGCTTGCGGGTCAGGCCCTTCTCGACGGCCTTCTTGGCCAGCAGTGCGGCGCCGATCATGACCGACGGGTTGGACGTGTTGGTGCAGGAGGTGATCGAGGCGATCGTCACCGCACCGTGGTCGAGCGTGAACGTCGTGCCGTCCTCGAGGGTGACCTCGACCGGGTGCGACGGGCGGCCGACCGTGGTCGCCGGGGCGTCGGAGGCCGGGAAGGACTCCTTGCCGGCCTCGTCGGCGTCGCCGTTGGCGACGTAGTCGAGGACGGACTCGCGCCACGACGTCTTGGCGTCGGTGACCTGGACCCGGTCCTGCGGGCGCTTGGGGCCGGCGATCGAGGGGACGACGGTCGCGAGGTCGAGCTCGAGCTTCTCGGAGTAGCGCGGCTCGGCGGCCGGGTCGAGCCAGAGGCCCTGCTCCTTGGCGTACTTCTCGACGAGCGCGATCTGCTCCTCGGAGCGACCGGTCAGGCGCAGGTACGTCGTGGTCTCGTCGTCGATCGGGAAGACCGCGATCGTGGAACCGAACTCCGGCGACATGTTGCCGATGGTGGCGCGGTTGGCGAGCGGCAGCGCCGCGACACCGGGACCGTAGAACTCGACGAACTTGCCGACGACGCCGTGCTTGCGGACCATCTCGGTGATGGTGAGCACGAGGTCGGTCGCGGTCGAGCCGGCGGGCAGCTCGCCCGAGAGCTTGAAGCCGACCACGCGCGGGATGAGCATGGAGACCGGCTGGCCGAGCATCGCGGCCTCGGCCTCGATGCCGCCCACGCCCCAGCCGACGACGCCGATGCCGTTGACCATGGTGGTGTGCGAGTCGGTGCCGACGCAGGTGTCGGGGTAGGCCAGCAGCTCGCCGTCGACCTCACGGGTGAAGACGGTGCGGGCGAGGTGCTCGATGTTGACCTGGTGGACGATGCCGGTGCCCGGGGGGACAACCTTGAAGTCGTCGAAGGCGCCCTGGCCCCAGCGCAGGAACTGGTAGCGCTCGCGGTTGCGCTCGTACTCGATCTCGACGTTGCGCTGGAACGCCTCGGGGGTGCCGAAGACGTCGGCCATCACGGAGTGGTCGATGACCATCTCGGCGGGCGCGAGCGGGTTGATCTTGGTGGCGTCGCCGCCGAGGTCGGCCATCGCCTCACGCATGGTGGCGAGGTCGACGACGCAGGGGACGCCGGTGAAGTCCTGCATGATCACGCGGGCCGGCGTGAACTGGATCTCCTTGTCGGGCTGGGCGTTCTCGTCCCAGCCGGCGAGGGCCTTGATGTCCTCGGCCGTGATGTCCGCGCCGTCCTCGGTGCGGAGCAGGTTCTCGAGCAGCACCTTCAGCGAGAAGGGCAGGCTCTCGACGTCGAGGCCCTCTCCCTTGACCGCGTCGAGGCGGAAGATCTCGTAGGACTTGCCGTCCACGTCCAGGGTGCTCTTGGCGCCGAAGCTGTTCTTGCTGGCCATCGCGTCTCCGTCCTCGTCGACTGAATCGTTGTCGGTAGGTCTCTCGTTCATCCTGCCGCCGCGAGACGGCGTCGGGATAGTGAGGCTGACCTAAGTTCGCAGGGACCCCGGGGAAGGGGAATCTCTTGATATCAAGATACACGAGACCGAGGTAGATCTCCACCGTCCTCGGCGAACTGGGTGACGTACAGCTCCTCGTAGCGCCCGCCCGCGGCGAGCAGCTCCGCATGGGTCCCCTGCTCCACGATCCGGCCGTCCTCGACCACCGCGATCAGGTCCGCCGCACGGATCGTCGAGAGCCGGTGGGCGATGACCAGCGCGGTCCGCCCGACCAGCGCCTCGCCCAGCGCGGCCTGGACGGCGGCCTCCGAGGTCGAGTCCAGGGACGCCGTCGCCTCGTCCAGGATCACCACCCGCGGCTGCTTGAGCAGCAGCCGGGCGATCGTGAGCCGCTGCCGCTCACCTCCGGAGAGCCGGTAGCCGCGCTCCCCCACCACCGTGTCGAGGCCGTCGGGCAGCGCGTGCACGAGGTCGGCGAGCCGGGCCCGGGTCAGCGCGTCCCACAGGTCCTCCTCACGGGCCTCGGGCCGGGCCAGCAGCAGGTTGCCGCGGATCGAGTCGTGGAACAGGTGCCCGTCCTGGGTCACCATGCCGACCGCCCCGCGGATCGCCTCCGCGGTCAGGTCGCGCACGTCCACCCCCGCCAGCCGTACGGCGCCCGCGTCGACGTCGTAGAGCCGCGAGACGAGCTGGGCGATGGTGGACTTCCCCGCGCCCGAGGAGCCGACGAGCGCGACGACCTGGCCGGGCTCCGCGCGCAGCGTGATGCCGTGCAGCACCTCCTCACCGCCGCGGGTGTCGAGCGTGGCGACCGACTCGAGCGAGGCCAGCGAGACCTTGTCGGCGGCCGGGTAGGCGAACCGGACGTCGTCGAGCTCGACCGCGACCGGCCCCTCCGGGACCTGGCCGGCGCCGGGCCGGTCCTGGATGAGCGGCTCCAGGTCGAGCACCTCGAAGACCCGCTCGAAGCTCACGAGCGCGCTCATCACCTCGACGCGCGCGCTCGCGAGCGCGGTCAGCGGGGCGTAGAGCCGGGTCAGCAGCAGCGACAGCGCCACCACGTCGCCCGCGTCGAGGGAGCCGCTGAGAGCGAGCGAGCCGCCCACGCCGTACACGACGGCGATGGCGAGGGCCGAGACGAGCGTGAGCGCGGTGACGAAGGTCGTCTGCACCATCGCCGTCCGCACGCCGATCTGGGCGACCCGGCGCGCACGGGCGGCGAACTCGGCCGACTCCTGCTCGGGGCGGCCGAACAGCTTGACGAGCGTTGCGCCCGGCGCGGAGAAGCGCTCGGTCATCTGGTTGCCCATCGCCGCGTTGTGGTCGGCGGCCTCGCGCTGGACGCCGGCCAGCCGGTGCCCCATCCGCCGTGCCGGTACGACGAACACGGGGAGCAGCACGAGCGCCAGCAGCGTCACCTGCCAGGAGATCCCCAGCATCACCACGACGGTCAGCGCGAGGGTGACCAGGTTGCCGACGACACCCGACAGGGTCTGGCTGAACGCGCGCTGCGCGCCGATCACGTCGTTGTTGAGCCGGCTCACGAGCGCACCGGTGCGAGTCCGGCTGAAGAAGGCGACCGGCATCCGCTGCACGTGGTCGAAGACCGCCGTGCGCAGGTCGAGGATCAGCCCCTCACCGATCCGCGAGGACAGCCAGCGCCCCAGCAGCCCGAACCCGGCGTCGAGGACGGCGAGCCCCGCGATGAGCAGCGCCAGCCCGACCACGACGTCGCGCTGGTCGCCCGCGACGATCGCGTTGACCACCCGACCGGCCAGCACCGGCGTGGCCACCGCCAGGGCCGCGCTGACCACGCTGAGCACGATGAACCCGATCAGCCGGCGCCGGTGCGGCCGGGCGAAGCGCAGGATCCTGCCCGCCGTCTCCTTGTTGAACGCCCGCTTCTCGTCCGGAGTGTTCATGCTCCGGTACACCTGGTTCCAGGCGATCGACTCCATGCTCATGAGCCGACCGTAGAACCTCAAGCCGACTTGAGGACAAGCCGCAAAAAGAATCCGCTCCGACCTGTCGTACCGCCCGCCCTCCGTTCGTGGAGAGGATGGAAGCGCCCCCAACCCGACCCAGGAGGTCACCATGCGCACCCTGATCTACACCGCGTTCGTCTCGATCGACGGCGTCGTCGAGGGCCCCGGCGGCGGCGAGGACTACCGCAACGACGGCTGGACCTTCCAGGACATCGAGTTCCGTCCCGAGGCCTACGAGCTCAAGGGGCGCGAGCAGGAGGAGGCCGGGGCGCTCATGCTCGGCCGGGTGAGCTACCAGGGATTCAGCCCGGTGTGGCCCTCGATGACCGAGGAGTTCCCGAAGTACAACGCGATGCCCAAGTACGTCGTCTCGACCACCCTCGGCGAGGACGACCTCGTCGACAACTGGGGCGAGACCACCATCCTGCGCTCCCTGGACGACGTCGCCGCGCTCAAGCAGACCGAGGGCGGGCCGATCAGCGTCCACGGCAGCGCCACGCTGGCGCGCGGGCTGGCCGACGCCGGCCTCATCGACCGCTACCACCTGCTGGTGTTCCCGGTCGTGCTCGGCGCCGGCAAGCGCATGTGGAGCGAGACCGACAAGGACAAGCAGCAGCTGCGCCTGGTCGAGAGCGAGACCTACGTCAACGGCATCCAGAAGCTCTGCTACGACGTGGTGCGCTGAGCCGGCCCGTCCGTCCCCGCTAGAGGACGACGGTCGGCTTCACGCGGGTCGTCGACCACACCCGCTGCCGGCGGGCGACCAGGCTGGTCAGCGCGAGCGAGCCGACGAGGTACGCCGCGAGCACCAGGACCGCCGTGGTCGCCCGCGCCGGGTCGCCGCCGTACATGAGCTGGCGCAGGCCGTCGACCGCATAGCTCATCGGCAGGATGTCGTGGAGCCAGTGCAGGGGTTGCGGAATCGTCTGCCACGGGAAGGTGCCGCCCGCGGTGACGAGCTGGACCACCATCAGCACCAGCGCCAGGAACTGGCCGGGAGTGCCGAGCAGCGCGTTCATCAGGTGCACGATCGCGACGAACGTGGCCGAGATCAGCATCATGAACAGCCAGGTGCGCATGCCCTCGACGACCCCCACGTCGAGCACCGAGGCCACGACCACGAAAGCGAGCGTCATCTGCGCGGCTCCGATCAGGGCCGGCGGCAGCCAGCCGCCGACGGCGATCCGCAGCGAGTTCTGGTTGGCCGCCAGGGCCCGCGACGAGAGCGGGCGGACCAGCAGGAACAGCACGTAGCCGCCGATCCACGCGGCCAGCGCGAGGAAGAACGGCGCCAGGCCGGCGCCGTAGTTGCGGGCCTGGGCGTTGTTGGCCGACCGTACGTCGATCGGGCTCGCCACCGTCTCGGCGATGCGCTGCCGGGACTTCTCGGTCGTGTCGGGCACCTTGTCGAGACCCGAGGTGAGGCCGTCGCGCAGCCCCTTGGCGCCGCTGGTCAGCTTGCCGAGACCGGCTCGGAGCTCGACCGTGCCGTCGTGCAGGGTGCCGGCGCCGGTGTGCAGCTTGCCGGCACCGGTGACGAGCTGCTTCGAGCCGGCGTGGGCCTGGTCGATCCCGTCGACGAGCGCCGGGGCGGACGCGGCGAGCTGGTCGGCACCGGCCGCGACCTGGGCCGCGCCCGAGGACAGCTTGTCGAGCTGGCGCTTGACCTGACCGGCCTTGGCGTCGACGTCGTGGACGTCGCCGCCGACCCGGTCGTAGATCGCGAGCAGCTGGCGCTGCGCGGCCGGGTCGAGACCGAGCTGGTCCATCCGGTCGGCGAGGTCGCCGCGACCGCGGTCGTAGGCCAGCCGCGCGTCGTGGACCGCACCGGCCACCCGGTCGCCGGCGTCGGCGACCTTCTTGTCCCCCGCCGCCACCTGGCGCGCGCCGTCGGCGAGCTTGCGGGCCTGCGCGGGCAGCGCCGCGGTCTTGGTCGACAGGGTGCCGAGGCCGTCGCGGAGCTTGGTCGCGCCGGTCTGGAGGTCGCCCACGCCGGTGGCGAGCTGCTCGCTGCCGCCGACGAGCTGCTGGGAGCCGCGGCGGGCGTCGCGCAGGCCGTCGTACAGCTGGCCGGCGCCGTCGGCGCCCTGCACCAGACCGGTGCGGACGTCGGCGATGCCGAGCAGGAAGGTGCTCACCGCCTCCTTGGAGACCCGCTCGGAGATCGCGTCGCGGACCTTGGTGGCCACCGTGTTGGCGATCGTCGTGGACAGGTAGGAGTTCGCGTCGTTGGTGAGCATCGTCAGCTTGGCCTGCTCGGGGTCCGAGCCGGCGCTGCTGGTCAGCGCCGCGGAGAAGTCGCGCGGGATGATGAGCGCGAAGTCGTAGGTGCCGTCGTCGACCCCCGCCTGGGCCTCGGCCCGGTCGACCTCGTGCCAGCCGAAGTCCCCGGAGTCCACCAGCTCGTCGGCGACCTCGCGCCCCGCCTCGAGCGTGGACCCGTCGGCGCTGGTGGAGCCGGCGTCCTCGACGACGAGCGCGGTCGGCACCCGGTTGAGCGCGGCGTAGGGGTCGTGGTTGGCGTACAGGTAGAGGCCGGCGTAGATCGTCGGCACGGTGACCAGGGCCAGCACCGTGATCCGGCCCATCCGGATGCTCAGCAGCCGGGACAGCTCGGTCCAGGCGATGCGCAGGGCGTTCATGCGGTGGCCTCCTCGGCACGGTGGGCGGGACCGATCGTGGCGGTGTGCCCGGCGGCCACGTGGTGGCCGGACAGGTCGACGGCGTCGCTGACGGTGACCAGGACCCCGAGCCCGCGCTCGGCGGCGGCCTCGGCGATCGGCCACCAGTCGCGGTGGTGCAGGCCGTGCCGGTCGGGCGAGACGAGCACCAGGAACGCCGCCCCCGGGCGCTCGGCCCCCAGCTCGGCCAGCGTGCGGAGCCGGTCGGCGGCGGCGACGTCCTCGGTCCGGGACCGGGCGCACGCCTCCAGGTGGTGCTCGCGCAGCCAGGCCGAGGCGGCACCGCGGCTCGCGGGCAGCCCGGCCAGGGCCAGCTCCTCGCCCACGATGACCCGGAACGGTACGGCGTCGTCCGGCTCGGTGACGCCCGGGACGTCGACGAGCACGACCGCGCGCTGCCGGCGCTTCGGGTCGGCATCGCCGGCCAGGGTGACCGTGCCACTGCTCAGCGGCAGCCGGCCGGCCAGCACGAGCGCCAGGGCGACGTTGCCGTGACCGGGACGGCCGACCGCGACCACGACCTCGCCCGGGACCAGCGTGAGGGTCGTCGCCTCGAGCAGGCCGTCGACCGCGCCGCCGGTGAGGACCAGGTGCTCCGGGACCGGCACCGGCTCCGGCTCGGGCTCGGGCTCCGGCTCCGCGTCGGTCACGAGGTCCTCGGGCGGCTCCGGGGTCGGGTCCGGCTCAGGCGTCGTCATGGGCGCCAGTCTGCCTGCTCCGGACCGGCCGCAGCGCGCGACGAGCCCGGGCACCCCCGCCACGGGTGGCGGGGCTCACGCGGAGGTGACGGGCTCCAGCAGCGCGACGCACTCGACGTGGTGGGTCATCGGGAAGACGTACATGGCCGTGAGCGTAACCGCGAGCGCTTGCGATCGACTGCGCGCGACAGGCGAAACTAGCCTCTGGCCTGCGGTGATGCCCATCTGGCCGGTTGACGGTGGGCGTGCGGGGTTGAAGGCGTTTGCGAATGAAAGCGAGCCCAATCCGAGCCCTACAGCGCGGCGGAGCCGACGCCTGCAAACGATCACAGGCACTCCCCCACCGGTGGGGCCCATCGACGTGCTTCGTCCACGAGTCGTCAAGATCAGGCGGGTCTGAAGTACGACGCCAACTCATCCCGGATCCTTGATATGTCGACCGAACCCTCCGCATCCATGAGCAGCTTCCCGAGCCGGTTCGGCCAGAGCGCATGAACGCCCCTGGTCGTGAATGCGCCGCCGAAGAGCGGCCAGTCGGCTTCCACAAAGCAAAGTGCACCGGTCACGGGGATGTCGCCAACGACCTCACGGACGAGATTGACTTGCTTCAGCACACCGTCGACCAGCTTGGTGCAGTCCCGGTGACCGACAAGCAACTTCTCGACCCGGGGACGAAGGAGGCCGCCTTCGACCTTCAGTTCAGGTCGACCCTTGTATCGCTTGGCGTCGACCACCCACATGCCAGCAGTCGTAATGGCGATGTGGTCGATGTTCGCTCTCGTCCCCGGGATGCGTCGATCGTGAAGCACCGCGATCGACTCCGACACGAGGGAGTCGAGCCGTGCACCCAGGCGTTCTTCGCCCACCGCTCCCGTCGCCCACGCCTTCGTGCTCTGCTTTTCGTCAGACAGCGCCACGGCGATGCCGCCCAGCCTTCCCCACTTCCGACGGAGACGCTCCTCGTCCATGGCTTTGCGCCGCTCGTACTCGCGCCGAGCCGACGACCCCGCGGCACCGCCGTCATCGCCCGCCTTTTCGACTGGCGACGGCTGGACCTCCGAGGCGTCAGAGAGGGCCACGGCAGCCCCATCCGGACACTCGACACACCTAATGGTCTTCGTGGGCCGCTCATAGATGGCTTCGACGCGGGCGGCAAGCTCTGTCCCGCAGAGACGACACACGCCTGCATACCGAAGCTTCATTCGCTTCTCATCCCGCGAGCCATCGGCCGACATATGCGGCTCCGCGACCACGGCTACACCACCCCCGCCAATGTGACCCGAACTGGCCGAGGAAGTGCGCTCCCGCAATGAGCAGTGCCCACGAGTGCGCCGAAGTTTCGCCATAGGGACTGCCGAGTCGCGGTAGGCGTCAGCCCAAACTGCTTCGCAATCGCATCCTCGACCGCATCCACTTTGCCCGGCCGCCTGACGCCGCGCACAAAGCGGTCCCCAAACGGGTGGTCGGTCTCGGTGAGAACGCGCCCTGCAGGCAGCCACGCAAGAATCTCGCTGCGTCGAACCATCGAGGCGTTGACCGAGAAGTAGCACCCGAGGTCGACGGCTCGTGCGGTTTGTGCCTCGGTGCCCAGCCACCAGTGAAGGACGACCCCTCGATTGGGAATGGCTGACAACGCTTCGAGCACTTCTTCTGTTGCGGAGTAGCTGTGGACGCTCACAATGCGGGGTGTCGCCTGGATGACCGACAGGATCGCCGCGAACGTTTCCTGCTGCGTGCTCAACGGAACCCGAGATGAGCCGTCTAGCCCGACCTCGCTCACGAAGGGAGTGTGCTCGATCAGCTTTGCAAAGCGCGTGGCGTCGAACGCCTTCTGGGCTCCAACGAGACCGGGATGACAACCGACGCCCCAGACCGTCCACCGGTCTGACCGCGTGAGGGCCTGCTCCGCCTCATCCAGCGTCCGCGTAGCAGCGAAGGTGAGGGATCCCAGCGCGTCCAACTCGCTCGGAGCGATCTCCGGCTTGATGTGAGCGTGCATATCGATCGGCGGAAGGCCCCTCACGGGTACAAACTCCCGAGTTCGGCCAGGCCGCGCTGGCAGAGGTCAAGCGCGTCGCGGATCGGATACCCGGTGGGCAGACCCAGAGTGGCTAGGTCTCGGGCCCCCAATCCCCGCTTGAGGAGATTGCGGATGGGTTGCTCAACTGAGTTCTCAGCCAACCAGCGCTGAAGGTCAGTGTTGCCGCCCGGGCTGATGTAGGTCGTGGCGTCGTGCAGGCCCGAGGCTTGGAAGGACGCACGGCGCAGGACGCATCCGAAGCACACGCCACAGGGAATCTCGGAGGAGACTCCAAATGCCCGCTGCCCCGTGAGCCCGCATGAGTGGGTCGAACTGAGAAAGGCGGCTGCCGCGTCAGCACCCACAAGGCTGGCAGCCATCTGGAACATCTCGCCCTTGGTGCTGCTCGCGAATGGGTTCTCGATGGCCCCGTGCGCACCCACCTTGGACAGTGCCGCCGAAAGTCCCAGGAGGAACGTTGGATGCGTCGTTCTTGTCGAAAGGCTCCCCAGACGCTCGGAACCAAGCGGCGGGTTGATCGACGCAAACCCGTTCTCTGGAATCCAGAGTGGGACTTCGTGGATGGATGCCACGGCGAGCCCGAGCGCGAGGAATAGCAGGGATCGAGACCGGCTGCTGGGTTCGGTCGGCCACTTGGAACCGTCGATCCTTGTCGTCCGGCGGGCCAGATGAATCGCGACATGCGCTTGGCCCGGGCCGGCAACTAGGCGCTCAACTTCCTCTGCGACGCGCCTTTGTATTGGGGCAAGGATCGTGTGGCTGAAATGCGACACGAGGACGTGGCGTTCGTCGTCGGCCAACAGCGATCGGGAGTACAAAGCTCCGATGGCCGAGTCGGCACCACCGCTCACCAGCACGACTCGAGAAGGCGGCTCATCGCTCTCGGGGAGTTGCGGCGCATCGTTCGTTGGTTCGTCCTTAACGAACGAGAGGGTCCAAGCATCGCCACTCAGGAATCCGAGGACTTCAGCCAGCTCCGAGGCGGCTGAACGCCACACGCGGGGCGTCGAGACCGGCACCTCAATCTCTAGCGTTCGCTGGTTCCAGTTCGATCCACCGCGGACACGGGGCACGGTGCGGTCGGCCGCGAACGCTGTCACCGCCAGGCGCACGAAGTCGATGTTGAGAGGTCGCACTGATCCCAACGCAGCCGCATTCGGCCCGAGTCCGCCGGTGAAGCTTGAGCGCTCGTCGGTGAGCCAGAAGAACGAGGTCGCCGCATCATCGGGCGAAACGGGCGACGGCGCACTGAGTCGCATTGCGAATCTGGTCATGAGGAGCCGCCGCCGACGATGCCGCGAATGGTTTCCAGTCCATCCTCAACGGCGCGGCTGATCTCGTCCTCGGTCGCGCCGCCAACAGAGAGATTCGCTTGGGCGGCGAGGGCCTCGGCAGCGTCCCGGATGTCCTGCTCCGCGACATCCGCAATCACACTCTGGTTGATCAGGTCGCCGGTCTCGACGAGGAGGGTTTCGGAGATGATCTCGGCGATCGAACGCCGAACAATCTCCTCGGGTGTGGGTACGTACCCGTCAGCCTCTTGTTCGAGAATCCAATCGCCAACGTTGGCAGCGACTCGCCTTTGCTCGTGATCCTCGATCGTGCTGTCGGAGACGCCGCAGGCCATGTCGACGATTCGGCGCAGGACCTCGAAGTCGTCTCCGAGTGCCTGAAGCGCGCCGTAGTCCAACCCGAGTCGCGCGAGTGTCGCTGCGTCGCCTGTGCGATAGGCGTATGCAGCAGCCGCCGCACGCCCCGCACTGCGCGCTGAAGTCGCGGCCGACCGCCGTGGCCCGCCTCCTGTGCGGCCACCTGCGCTGCCTCCACTCGTGCCCGCGCGGCCCCCGCCACCCCCGGGACCGTCTCCGCCGCCGCCACCGGCGGACCTCGGTCGAATCAGATTGATGATTCTCCGGAGGTCGTTCGGATCGAGAGTTGGACGACCGTCCGCCGGTCCAGCTCCGTCCGAAGCCGGGATTGTGTCCAAGTGTCCAGCAACGGCGTCGCGCACGGACTTGCCGTCTCGGCCACCGCTACCTCCGTACGCCCCGCTGGTGCCCATCAGGATGTCGCCTGGGGAGTGAGTGCCGTGTCGATTGCGCGCTTGACGCGGTCGTCGTTGACGCGTCCCTTCCAGGTCGTGAGGACGCTTCGCACCTCGGCGGGATCGGTCGCCTTGAATTGGATGGGCGTAGCGAAGGTGATCTCACTCGTCGGCAGCATGAGGAGCGCGTCCCGTGCGTCTCCCGCAACACTGTGCCGTCGGTTGGCGATACGCAGGATCGCGTTGATGGCTGCCTTCTGCTTGGCGGGCTGGTCACGCATGGTGCGGCCGATGTGCCTGAGCAGATCGGTGGCATCGCCATCGCCGAGGGCATCGAGGTCGCCGTCGGAGACCGATGCTTGTTCGCGCCGCGATTCGGACAGGAGGTTCGCAGCAATGTCGCGGAGCTGCTCGGGCAGGCTCTCATCGACGAGTGTCACGCCCGCGAAGCTGGCCGCAAGCGTTAGGTACGGCGCCAGATCGAGACCACTCAGCGGCGGCGCGAGCTTCGCCCAGCGAATCATCGCCTGGGAATAGTCGGCCACCGCGCTCGTCGCCTTTGCAGCTGCCTTCTTGGCAGGTTGCTTCTTCGTAGTCTGTTCCACGTCGGTTTCCGCAGTGGCATCATCCCCAGAGTCTTCGGCAGCACCGCCAACCGCGACCGGTCGCCCGGCTGCTTCCTCCAAACCCGCGAGTTGGTCCTTCATTTCGCCCTTCGCGAACCAGCCGAGAAGAAGCTTGAACTCCGGCTTCATCAGGGCTTCGAGGGCCATCAACTTCGCAACGACGCTTGGGTCAAGCGAAATGCCACGCCGGGACGCCACTGCCTGACGGACATGCAGGTCGTTGAGGAACCGCTTGATGTAGCGGGGGTTGCCCTGCAACTTCTCGTAGAGCAACGGCGTCAGGCGGGCAGCGAAGGCCAGCTCGTTGTCCATCGACAGGCCCTGGATGTCACCGATGTCGTCGACCGATCCACCCGCCTTGCGGACCTCGGTGCAACGACCGATGAGCTGGTCGAGAACGCTCTGGTCCGTTGCCGACTGAAGTTGAAGAAGCAGAAGGTACGCCTGCGTGTCGAAGTAGCTGAGCGCGGGGAGCGGGATCGTCGTCTGGACGATCTTGTGTAGATACAGCGTTGCGGGGTCATGACGGTCGTCCTCGTCGTCAGGAGCACCGGACGACCTGAACCGGGTCCGGATGGCGTCTGCGACGCGCTCTTCGTCGGCCGCGATGACGAATGACATCTTGGGAACAGCGAGGAAGAGTCGGATGGCTTCGAGGCTGTCGACGACTGTCTCGGGAAGGCACCGATCGAGGTCATCGACCAGGACGACAACCGCACGTAGATGCTGGAGATCGTCGGACGCCATGAGTTCGGCGAACTCATCGCGGAAAGCCTCCAGCCCGCGTGGTTCGTCCTCTTCGCCCTCGGCGGGTTTGACGAGGTCGACAATGCTTCCAACGCTGGGAATCTGCAACATCAGCGAGGAAGTGGCGGCCAGCTTCAGGGCCTTCGCCCAGTCAATCCGCCTGCCGAGTCGAGCGAGGAGATTCTTGGCCTTGTCGGTCGCCGCAGCCGACCCGGCAACTTCTCGTCCCAGCGCACCAAGCACCTCGGCGATGAGCGATTCCTTGATCCCCGTTGCCGGGTCGTACCGCCAGGGGTCCGTCTGGACAACCAAGACCTTCTGTTCGTTGGTCTTGCGGCGATCGAGTTCCTGAGCAACGAGGCCGAGAACCGTTGTCTTGCCGCTTCCCCAACTTCCGGAGAGACCAAGGGCCACCGGGTCGAGGCTGTCGTCGAGGAGCGCGTCAGCGAGGGTCTCGGCGACGGCGTCGAAGGACAAGAGGTCGACACCAGCAGGGTCATCGGACCAGAGCGGCAGTGCGGTCATGCGATCGGATCAGCTCTCCTCAAAGCCCGACTGGTCGAACTTCAGTGTCTTCGCGTTCTCAGAAACGGTTCGAACACGGCTCTCGTTGAAGCCGCTGGAGTCGGTGGCCTCGATCTCGATCCGCACAGTCACGCTGGTGTTCTCGCCCGAACGAAGGTGTGCGAGCACCTCGTCGGCGACGTTCTTGAACTCCAGCGCGATCTTGTCGGAGTTGAGGGTCTTGACGCCGTAGAAGCGTGTCGGCCAGACGATGTCGACCTTCGGCGACGGGCTGGGGCCGGGCTGAGGAGTCGGCGTCGGGCCGGGTCCCGGCTCAACGTCGGGGCCGGGAGCCGGCGCCGGACCGGGCTCGTCCGAGCGCTGCTTCTGCGCAACGTCCGGCCGGACCAGGAGGACCGAGTCGGTCGCGACCGGCGCGCTCTCCTTGTCCTCGGGAGTCCAGAGTCCGATGTACCGACCAGCCGCCTCGTCGAAGCCAGCTGCGAGCGCGAAGGCGTCCGTCTGCCAGATCATCGGGAGGTCGAGAATGCCAGCGTCGAGGACCGACCTGTCGCGCAGGCGCGGCATGTAGGGGTACTGCGAGTAGAGCCCCCACAACGACCCCAGCGAGACGTGGCCGTCCTTCCAAATCTGCGGAACTTTGCCGATCGCGAGCCGGATCGTCGCCGCCGCCTGGCGGGTGGACAGGTCGCCGTCATTCCCGAGGCGCCGAGACACACGGTCCGCCAGCGAGTCTGACTGGCCCTCGACCTTGGTCTCCCTGATGAGGAACGGCGCGCCGGGATCCGGCTGGGCCGGCACGAGCGCCCACGTGAACGTCTGGAGCAGGCGCGACGTGACCGTCTGGTCGGCCTGCGTCGCCCGTTGCGACGCCTGGTTCTTCTGGTTCTGCGTGAGGTCGAGGTCCGCCTCGTTCGACAGGACGTGCTTCCAACCGAGGTAGTCGCGAGTTGCGTTGTCCAACTCTTCGAGACGAGCCTCGTCGGCGGCCAGATACACGAGCGCGTTCCTATGGGTTCGGTTCGAGCTTCCACGGTGCTCGGTGGCCTTGTGGGCGAAGTCCTTGGCCGCAGACTCTGCCCCGCGCTTGTGGGCGACCTTCGGATGCAGGACCACCAGGCGAGCCTCGTCGGTGTCGGGAATGTCGGCGTTCGACTCCGGGCAGACGTGGACACCGGCGAAGTCGCCACGCTTACGGCCCTGGTCCTGAAGCCGCCGAACGATTTCGGCCCAGACGTCCTCCTTGTGCAGACGCTCGGCCTGGTCCTTGGCGGTGCGGGTGATGTTGGGCTGGACGTCGTACCAATACTTGCCCGAGCCCGAGTAGAAGTACGTCGCGCGGTCGCCCAACTGGGTCAGCGCGGAGTGGAAGTTGCCGGGGACATCGCCCGGGATCGCAGTTCCGAGGAATACACGCTGCGTGCCGATGCCCTTGTGGACCGAGCCGGGAGCGATCGTCGGCGCAGCGCCGAAGAACACCGTGCGGGCGAGGCGCTTGGTCAGCGCACGCTGGCCGAAGAGCGGCTTCTCCTTGTCGATGCGGGCGGGCTCGGAGTTCGAGCCGTCAACGTCCGCGTCGATGATCGCCTTCCAGGAATCCTGAAGGTACTGCGTGAGCTCGGAGTTCACGTTCGACGTGGCCAGCGGGATCGACGCGGGCATGATCATCGGCGACTGGTCCTCGCCGGTCCACAGGGCGTGGATGACCGTGCTCATCAGACGGAGGACGCCTCGGGTCCGCTGGAAGCGCTCCAGCGACGACCACTCCTCGTAGAGCGTGTCGAAAAGCTCCGGATGAATCGGGTACGTCCGCTTGATCCGGTCCTCGTACGCACCGTCACGTGCCTCGCGAGGGAAGTCGTCAGAGAACTTGCGGTACATCTCCACGTACGCCCGAGCGGCCGCACCGATCGCTGCGAGCGCAGCGGCATCCGGCTGCTTGAACAGCCGCTGCTTGACGATGTGATACGCCTCGTCCGACGACGCTGGGCGCCACTGGTCCGCCACCCGGCGCACGACGTTCTGGAGGCGCTTGAGAGCCTCTAGGCCATTCTGGCCACCGACCTCTTCGGCGTTGCCTGCGACGATCTTGTCGTTGGCGTCCCCGGTCTCCGAGGCCGGGATCGAGATTGCGAGCAGGACGCCCTTGGTGCCCTTCGCGGCCTCGGTGAGCGACTGGGCGAACGTGAACTGGTCGTCGAACGTGCCGCCGGCCAGGTCGTCACGACCGACGAGCGACCGGGCATATGCCACCCACTCGTCAATCAGGATGACAGCGGGTGCGTACTTGGCGAGCAGCTCGTGGAGCGCGTCGCCCGGGTGAGTCCGATCGCGATCCGCCTTGGCGACCACGGCGTACGCCTCCGCACCGCCGAGCTGCCATGCCAGCTCGCCCCAGATCGTGTTGACGTGAGTGCCGTCGTCCTTAGTCACGCCGGACGGGCTGAAATGGTTACCGACGATGGCGACGCGGTTGACCTTCGTGGCCGCGTAGCCGTTGGCAGTCAGGAGCTCCTGGGTCTCCTGCGGGAAGCTCCCAACGGGGAGCCCCGCGGCGACGTGCCACAGCGAGAGCATCGAGTGGGTCTTGCCGCCACCGAAGTTGGTCTGGAGATTGATGACCGGCGAGGCGTTGTCATCGCCCGCGAGCCGCCGGACTGCACGGCCGATGAGATCGCGAAGGCCTTCGGTCAGGTAGGTACGCCGGAAGAACTCGACCGGGTCGGCATAGTCGGAGTCGACCTCTCCACCGGTCGCGACCTTGTAGAGGTCGGCCGCGAACTCCGAGGCGTGGAAGTTGCCCGTGGCGACGTCGTCGTGGGGCTGCAGGACCTCGCGCCAAGGCCGAAGGCCCGCGGCTTCCGGGTTGTCGACAACTGCCTTGAGAACCTTCTTGTCGTCCTTGTCGGCGGTAACACGGCGCAGGTTGAGCCGGATGCCGCGGACCTCGTCTGCTTCCCGGGCGGCGCCGATCAGCTTGAGGAGTCGTTCTCCGGTGTCGAGTGCCCGGTAGGCGTCGTCATCGGTGAAGGTCTTGTTATGTGCCCACTCGTTGCGCACCTCGCGAAGCTCGCTGGCAAAGGTCTCGCCGGTGCGGCCGATGGCCTGGTTGAAGGGGTACCAGCCCGGCTTGAACCCGGCGGTGATGTTGCCCTCGGTGAGGATCCGGAACTGCACCTGGGGGTCGAGCGCGTCGTAGGTCTTCGTCGATGGTGCGCCGTTCTTGCTGTCCTTCGCCTGCACGAGCTTGGTCCAGACGGCGCCGAGCGAGGGATCGCCCTGACCAACGACGGTCGAGATGAAGTCATCGAGTGCCGGCGCGAGGACCTGGAACATGCGGTCGATGCGGTCGCGGTTGCTCAGTGCCATGTCAGTCGTCTCCCTCGTCGAAGTCGAACGCACCCTGCTGCGCAGCAGGCTTCTTGACGCTCCGAGCGACTTCTAGGATCTCGGGCCAGGTCGTCACCAGGGTGTTGAAGCTAAGGGCATCCTTCGTCCACCCATTGCCCTCAGCAATGCGGAACAGCAGGTGCGCCAACTCCTTCATGAGGTCGGCATCCACAGCCCCATCAGGCCGTGTCAACGCGGCCTGAAGGAAGTCGCCCGCCGGCGCAATGCCATCGCGCTCCAGCACCTTGATCAGGTGGTGCAACGCTTCCCAGTTGCTGGTGTGCATGTCCTTAAGGACGTCGTAGTCCCAAGACAGGTCGGACGGTTTGATGAGCTGCACGTTGCCCGCACGGCTGGTGAGGATCTCGTCGCGATCCATCACGTCCACACTGGTGTTGCGAGCACGAGCGAGGTTGTCCGCGTCACCAAACTTACCGACGCCGTATCCGTGCTGTCGGTACCAGGCGATCGCGAAGCGTGACGTTGAATCGAAGTCACCCTCCTGCTCGTTCAGCACCTGGTCGAGGATCTCGTTGATTCGGAGGAGCGCGGCGCGG
Source organism: Pimelobacter simplex (assembly GCF_024662235.1). Classification (GTDB taxonomy): domain Bacteria; phylum Actinomycetota; class Actinomycetes; order Propionibacteriales; family Nocardioidaceae; genus Nocardioides. The sequence continues at coordinate 1,562,687 of NZ_CP096276.1, read as the reverse complement.
ACACTCATGCGCTGCCCATCCGCTTCGAGCACGGATCCGTACCTGCTGAAGACGGCCATCCCCGGCCCGATGGCCGCCTGGGGCAGGTCGACAGGAGCAATCTGGCCCTGCTGGAGCCTCCGGAGCGCCTCCGGAAGTTCGGCTTCGAGATCCTCGATGAAACCGCGCCGGTCTGTGGTCGGGGCGTTTGAAGGACGCGGGCGAAGCGAGAGCACGATCGAAGACGCGAGGGCGTTCTTGTTATTACCGATCAGCCGAACGCTTGATTCGGTGCGCATCGGCCACGTCGAGGTGATCTCCCAACCCGATCCGATCATGCCCTCCAGCAACGTCTCCCAACCAGTGGATGCCTGGCCGGTCTCATCGGCATCGCTCTGCTTGAACGCGTAGTACACCGTGATCGGCCAATCGTCAGACGCCGACTGACGAGCATTCGCGAATACCTGCTGGAAGCCGGACTCGAAGAACTGCTGCGCACCCGCCTTGCTGCCATGGCGGTAGGGGTTGGCAACGAGTTCCTCGGCCTTCGGAACAAGAAGGGTTCCGAAGAGCTCGGGATAGACGGAACGCAACATCTTGCGCTGCCAGACATAGAAGAAGTCCGCCAGATCGGAGTATCCGATGTTGTCGTAGTAGGGCGGGTCGGTTGAGATCGCACCGGCCGCAGTATTCGTGGCCGCGTCAGCCTGTCGGACAACGCCCGACCGCGTCGCGGGCAGCCAGTCAATGACCTTCGCCACCCAAGTGAGCTGCCCCGAGTAGCCCCCTGACGACTCAGAGAACGGCATGACTTCGGCGTAGTCCCAGGACATCGGTATTGCTTGGCGACCAAAAACGTTTCTGAGCTTCTCACCCGTGTTGTGCCAGCTACAGATGGAGGACCAATAGTCAGCACACCGCGATACCGACAGCGCCAGATACGTGGCCACGGCAGCGGCATAAGCCGCCGATCCTCCATCAGCTTCCACGCGCTGTTTGGCGACCTCAACCAAGTCGCTGAACGCGCACAGCGCGGTCAACTGCCGGGGTGTGAACAGGTCAGAGAATTCGGTAAAGCCGTACGTTGGCGCCTTGAGGTCTCGCGGGTAGTAGCCCAGCGTTCCGTGGACGGATTCGGTCGGCTCATCGACCGCGGCCGCGTTCTCGTGATCGGGAGTCGGCGCGACGTAGTGTCGGCGCCGATTACCCTCGGCAACGGTGGCCATCAACTGGCTCCCGAGTCGCTTCGCCCGTCCCTCCTCACGTATGTAGGCAAGCGATGCTCCAGTCCCACAGGAGACGCACGTAGCACCCGTCCTCCCCACGGTGCCGTCGTCCGCCTCCGAAGGGCCACCCGTACGGCCTTGAATCACATCAAACTCGACGCGCAACCCCGACGGGGTTTCCGCAGATCCCATGATGCGGGGCGCCACGTACGCCTCTTTGCCTCGCTTCTTGCTCAGCCACCAGGACTTCACCAGCGGCAAGTCAATCCCGCACGCCGGGTTCGGACACTTGACGGTCCGTGCCCAGATCCACGCGATGACAGTCGCCTGTGAGCCATCGGCGAGGGTGGCCTTTGGGTAGTGCTTTCCGATCTGCTTCTCCGCCTGATCGCGCATCCATGTGCCGTATGCCCGCACATCCGCCGCGAGACCCTCGGCGCCTTTCCAGTTCCGTATCTGCGAGTCCGCCAGACCCGGAAAGACGGGAGCTTGATCACGGAACTTGGGCGGAATTTCAATCAAAGCTTTGTTGATAAGTACGGCGACCGGGTTGAGGTCGGAGGCCTCGGCCTCCAGACCGAGCCGCTGTGCTTCGAGGGGAATCGTTCCGCCACCGGCGAAGGGGTCGACGATCGATGGCGGACTGCCTCCGGTCGACTTGAGAATCTCGTCGCGGGCCTCATCCAGCAGCCTTTCGTCACGGATGTTCTCCCAGACCACGAGCCGCTCGATCAACCCATGGAGCCGATCCCGTTCCTTCCGCTGGAGCTCCTCGGTGGGGAACTCCGCGGGCCGAGCGCTAGGGTCGTCGACCAGTTGAGCAAAGATGACAGCGCGCGCGGCGGCCAACGGGCGTCGCGCCCACCAGAGGTGCAGCGTCGACGGGTGGCCATGCCTGATGGCCTTCTCCCGGGCAGATTCCCGGTTGATGGCTTCCAGCGGCAGAGCCACCTCGATCAGCTTGCGCTTGTGCACTAGTCCTCGACCCTTCACGCCCGAGACAGCGGGCGAACCTCACCGGCAATGCGGCGCGTGTTTGTGTGCTTGAACTTACCGTTGGGGCCCGACGCTTTGGGTGGAACGGGAGTGAATGGTGGGGCCCGCGGGCGTCAGAAGGGAGCTGTGCCCTTCGCCCAGGTCTTAGCCCAGTCGCCCCGGATGCCCGTCGCCTCGAAGTCGCCGAGGTCGGTCGTCGCGAAGGGATCCCCGAGGTAGCGGACCTCGTCGTATTGGGCACCCCGCTGATCGACCCGCACGAGCGCGAGTCGGTAGCGCGGCACAGCGTTCTTGCCGGTCATGACCTCGTTGTGGGTGACGAAGAAGTCCTTCGAGCCCTCGATCCGCGCCTTGACCTCGATCCGGTAGGTGTCGCCGTTGGCGTCGGTGGACAGGATGTCGAAGCCCTTGTTGTTGAACGCCTGCTCAACGGGCTTGCGGCCGAGTTCGCGCTCACGGGCGAGGACCAGGTCGACGCCGCGGCGCTCGACTGCCTTGGTCTCCTTCGCGTGGATCGGTGCGGTCGCCGGGATCTCGCCTTCCAGCATCGCGATGGGCAGCACCAGCGCCGCGGTGACGATGTGCGGCGGCTTCGTCGACATCAGCTGCTGCTGGTCGAGCAACGCGAGGCGCTTGCGGAGTCGTGAGTCGAGTTCTACGGCCTTGCGGTTGAGGCTGTCGGAGGACTCCTTCGGCTTCTCGCCCTTCTGTTCCTTCTCCGAAGCGACGGCGGCGTCGAGCAGGAGTCGTTCGCTCTCGGCGCTCAGGCGTTTCGTGACGAGGTCGCGCGCCTTGGTCAGTTCGTTCAGGCGCCGCGGCTGCACCTCGGCGAGGTACTCGGGCAGCTGGTTGGCGATGATCCAGCTCGTCGCCTTGTCCTCGGCGTCGCCCAGCCAGCCCAGCCGCCTTGCGGCGTCCGTTGCTGGACCCGCTGGTGCGGCGACGCAGTCCAGGTACGGCGCCGGCCCGGCGGGGCTGACTGTGCCGAAGCTGTCGACGTACGCGTATCCGAATCGTCGGGCCACGGATTCGCCGGTCGCGTCGGCGACCTCTTCGATGACGCCGACGAGGAGTTGTGGCTCTTCCAGCGTGGATGAAACAAGGACGGTGCCCTGATAGAGCGCCCCGCCGAAGTTGCGGATGGCTTCGCCCATGACCGCGTCGTGGAGCGGGTGCCCGGGTGCGAGCAGGTCCGCGCGGGTGAGGTCGTCGGGCTGGACGTGGCTGAGGTCGAAGGTGACGCGGTCGTACTTGGTAGCGATCGGGCCGGTGCCGGCCGAGCGGATGTGCTGGGGCACGTTGGCGATCTCGTAGCGCCCCTGTTCGCGCTTGACGATGCGTCCGCCGAGCTTGGTGAAGGCCGCCTTGAAGGCGAGCTCGATGTAGTGCGGCTGGAGGCGCCGCGCGCGGGCCTCGTCCATCGCGGCCCGGAGCGCGTGCAGGTCGGCATCGGCAAGGTGGTCAGACGCCAGAGCACGCTCGTCGAGCAGGTCCTTGAGTCCGTCGCCGACTGAGGCGTCGATAACCTCGTGCATCTTCGCCTTCACGTCGGCGCGCTCGCCGTACTGGATGGCGTCGAGGAGCAGGTTGCGCAGCGGAGTCTCAGTGAAGGCTTCACCGAGGACATCGAAGACCTTGCCGCCGTAGGTCTCACGCATCTGGTCGAGCTTCTCCAGCAGACGGGTGAACACCTCGCCCTCGCGCGTGTTGGAGGCGACGAGGTTCCAGAGGCGGCAGACCTCTTCCTGGCCGATGCGGTGGACGCGACCGAAACGCTGCTCGATGCGGTTGGGGTTCCACGGAAGGTCGTAGTTGACCATCAGGTGCGCGGCCTGGAGGTTGAGACCCTCACCGGCCGCATCGGTGGCCAGCAGGATCTGGCAGTCGCGGTTCTTGGTGAACTCCTCGGTGATCTGCCGACGCTCGGCTCGGCGTACTCCACCGTGGATGGCGCGAACCGCGTCCGGCTTGCCGAGAAGGGAGCCGATCTTGCCCTGGAGGTAGTCGAGGGTGTCGCGGTGCTCGGTGAAGATGATGAACTTCCGCGGCCAGCCGTTCGCGTCCGTCACCAGCGCGTTGTCCTGGAGGATGGTCGACAGTTCGGTCCACTTGCGGTCCGTGCCGGCCTCGCGCACCAACCGGGCAGTCTTGACGAGTTCCCCGAGCTCGATGAGTTCGGCGTTGAGCTCCTCGACGGTCTGGGCGGCCGTAGCGGCGTCGAGCAGTTCCTCTTCGGCCGCCTCGATCTCTTCGGCGTTGAACTCGTCGTCGTCGATCTCGCCCAGGTCGATGTCGGGTTCGACCTCGCGGTAGGTGCCGTTGAGGATCTCCTGCTTCTTGCGCTCCAGCCGCTCGGTGCGACGTACGAGGCTCTTGTAGATCGCCTCAGGGCTGGACGCGAGCCGGCGCTGGAGGACCGTGAGTGCGAAGCCAACGGTGTTCTTGCGCTTGCCCCCGATGCGCTCGGCGCGGTTCATCCCCTCGCGGACGTAGTGGGTGACGTCCTCGTAAAGGTCGTACTCCAGCGCGGTGAGCTCGTAGGGAACGGTTTCGGCGATGCGCTCGGGGAACAGCTTCTTGCCCTCGAAGGTCAGGAGGTCTTCCTTGACCATGCGGCGCATGATGCCGCTGACGTCGGCGCTCTTCTTCTGCTTGCCCTCGAAGCGGTCGCGGTCGAGCAGGGTGAGGAAGAGCTGGAAGTCCTCCTCCTTGCCCGAGTGCGGCGTGGCGGTCATCAGGAGCAGGTGGCGGGTGATCTGGCCGAGCATCTCGCCGAGCTGGAAGCGCTTGGTCTTGCGCAGTTCACCGCCGAAGTAGTGAGCGCCCATTCGGTGGGCCTCATCGACGATGATCAGGTCCCACTCGGTCTCCTTGAGCTGCGCCTGGAGCTGCTCGTTGCGAGAGAGCTGATCCATCCGCGCGATCAGCAGCGGGTTGGTCTCGAAGACGTTGAAGTTGACCTGGGCGTCGATCAGCTGGTTCGTGAGCAGATCGAACCGGAGGCCGAACTTGAAGAAGAGCTCGTCCTGCCACTGCTCGACCAATCCGCCCGGCGCGATGATCAGACACTGCTTCACGTCGTCGCGGAGCAGCAGTTCCTTGATGTAGAGGCCAGCCATGATCGTCTTGCCGGCGCCGGGGTCGTCGGCCAAGAGGAAGCGGAGTGGCGTGCGTGGCAGCAGCTCGCCGTACACGGCCCGGATCTGATGCGGCAGCGGCTGCACGTCGCTCGTGGCCACAGCGAGCATCGGGTCGAACAGCCCAGCAAGGGAGATCCGCTGCGCCTCGGCCACCAGCTTGAAGTCGCTGGCCGAAGCGTCGAACGCTCGGCTGCCGGTCTGGGCGATCGACAGCTTCTCCTGATCCTTGCGGAAGACGACCTGCTGTCCGAGCCCGCCCGAGGCGTTCTTGTAGGTCAGCTCGAGCGCGTCGGCGCCGTGCCACTGCGCGGCGATCACCGTGATGACCTCGGCAGGGATGAGTCCATCGATCCGCAGACCGGGCTTCAGCTCTTCAAGCTGCACGAATGACCTCCTGGTTGACAGCCTGCGGACGCTACTCGGCCCTACCGACAGTTTCGCTAACCCACCGTATTCGTCGGACGCTTCTCTTACGCTTGAGCCGCACAGCCAAGGAGACGGATGAATCGCGCCGAACGGCAGCAACTTGGCGCGGTCATCGACGAGGTCCGCGCCTGGCTCCATATTGCCCAAGAGGTCCGGCACCTCGCAGGACACCTGCCCATTTCGCCTCAAGGCGACCCGAGCGCCGAGCTTCCGCTCCTCGTCTCGCTGGGCCAGGTCGAGGCATCGGGCGACGTCGCGGCTGCCACTCAGCTCGCGAAGACCGTCTGGTTCGGCGGACGCAAGAAGCTGCAGCCCGCGCACGAGGCTGCGAGTCGGCTGTCAACTTTCCACAGTCAGGTCAAGGCGGCGCAGTCCGATAGCGCGTTGACCTCGTTCCGCGAACGGCTTGCAAGCAAGGCCGCCAAGGAGCGGAAACGTCTCCATGCCGTTCTCGCCGAGCTGGGAGATCTGCGCTCTGCGGCCGCGGACACGCTCACCGACGTCATTCACATGCCGGTCAGCCGCAGCGGCGTGCTCAGCGACTCCGAAGCCACTCCAATGCAGTCGATGATCCAACTCGTTGATCTACATGGCCCACATGCGCAGCAGCTCCTCGACCAAGGCTCCTGCGCTACGGGGAACTGCGACCGATCGCACTCCTCTGCTCGGCTACTTGTCGACGTGGAGCGTGAATCCGGGGCGGCGCGGACGGCAAAGGTGATCCGCTCGGCCAATGCACGGGTCAGGAAGCAGTTCAAGTCCGAGCAGGCTCAGGTCAAGAAGCTCGCGGAGCAGGTCGGCCGTTGGGACCTCCGAGCCCAGTCGATCCTGGTCGCTCGCTCGGAGGCCGAGAAGGTGGTAGCAACCCGAATCAAGAGTGCGCTGAGCCTTGGTGTTGACGCCAAGCTCGATGGCGGGGCGGTGAAGTTGGTTCCGCTCGTTGCAGAGGACGCCGTGCTTCTTCCGAGCTTGACGTTGCTTCGAGACTTCTCGCTCACTGCTTCCGACAAGTCGACATTGGGCGACACTCGGCAGGCGGCGGCACGGATCGAACCGCGTATCAATAGCGCATTCAACGCGCGATGGGAGTGCCGGCGCGATGGCAGTTGCGTCGCCCTGCACGACGAAACGCCGAAGCTGCTGGAGCAGGCCAAGGCCATTGAGGCACGTCTGACCGGTCTGGAGCCGCCCGGCGTCGGGGGTAAGCCGAACCTCGACCTCCTCGCTGATCCGTCGCTCAAGCTTGTTTCCGCTCTGCCTGCGAAGGCTTCGAACGTTGAGCTCGTCCATGCGCAGTTGGCCGCGCGCGCCAAAAGCGGAGTCGGTGCAGTTCTCAACGCCGCCAAGGCAGCGAAAGCGGCAGCCGCCGACGCGAAGTCAGCCGCCGAGCTGGTGCACGCCGCGGATGTCGCCCGAGCGTTGGCGGGTATGGACCTCGAGGTTCTCAAGAAGGCCACCCCGGACCGGGTTCGGGTGACTGCGCTGTCGAACGCCGGCCTGGACAACGTGTGGAAGGTCTACAAGTACGCCGAGTCCTCCTACTTGGAGGCGCTCCCGGGTCTCGGCGAGACCTCGGCGATCTCGATCGAGCAGGCAACGCGCCGACTCTTCGAAGCGGTGCGGGAGGAGACCCCTGTCCGGATCGACGTGAAGCGTAAAAACGGAGAGACCAAGAAGCTCCTTGAAGCATTGCGCCGCTGGCACGCCCTCCGCCAGTTCACTCCGAGCCGCGACGAGACCAGGCTTGCCGAAGCTCTGGCCAAGCTATTCAAGGCGAAGGGCACCTCGACCCACGTACTCGCATTCACCGCAGGCCCGACCGACGCGGGCCCACGGGTCGTCTCGACGTTGAGCTACGCACTGAACCGCAGCGCGGCGTCCGTAGGGACTGGCGACGTATGGAAGGACTTCTTGTCCCGCCCAGCCGATTACTTCGGCATGCTGACCGAGCTCGGCTTCGTGACTGAAGACGAGAAGAAGATGCACGGCGATCTCCCTGAGGAGATCATCGAGGCGGTCCGCGCCAAGGAGCTCAAGCGGGACTACCTCACCGCCTCACTCCGCACGTATCAGAGCTTCGGCGCTCGCTTCGCGCTCGTCCAGGAGAAGGTCGTCATTGGGGACGAGATGGGACTCGGCAAAACCGTTGAGGCCCTCGCGGTCTTCACCCATCTACGAGCCACCGGGCACTCCCACTTCCTCGTCGTCTGCCCGGCCGCCGTCGTCAGCAACTGGGTCAGAGAAACGGCCAAGCACACCAAGTTGAGTGCAACGCGGCTGCACGGGCCGCTCTGGGAACGCAACTACGCGGCCAAGTCATGGATTCGCAACGGCGGCGTTGCTGTCACGACCTACGACCTCTTGCCGTGGGCTCAAGAGCAACTGAACAAGGTCGATGTCGTCGCAGCAGTCTTCGATGAAGCGCACTACATCAAGAACCCGTTGGCCAAGCGATCGATCGCGGCAGCTGCGGTCATGGACTCGCTCAAGTACGTGATCTTGATGACCGGCACACCGCTGGAGAACAGCGTTCAAGAGTTCCGAAATCTCATCGGCTACATCAGGTCCGACCTGTCCGACTCTGCCCCCGAGTACCTCGCGTCACGGTTCCGTAGGCACGTCGCGCCGGCGTACCTGCGTCGCAATCAGGAGGACGTGCTCACGGAGCTCCCCGAGATGGTGGAGATCGACGAGTGGATGGGCATGTCGGATGCCGATGAGGCCGCCTACCGAGCCGCCGTACAGGACGGCAACTTCATGCTGATGCGGAGGGCAGCGATGCTCTCTGAGAGATCGCTCAAGGTCAGTCGGCTCCGAGAGATCGTCGGCGAGGCCGAGGCCAACGGGCGGCGCGTCATTGTTTTCTCCTACTTCCGAGATGTGCTGGATGAGGTCGCGCGCCTCCTCCCGGGGCATGTCTTCGGTCCCCTGACGGGCTCGATTGCTGCTCGCGACCGCCAAGCCTTGGTCGATCGCTTCTCGCAGGCGGGCCATGGGGCAGTGCTCGTCGCACAGATCACCGCCGGCGGCGTCGGCCTCAACATCCAATCCGCGTCCGTGGTGGTCATCTGCGAACCGCAGCTGAAGCCCACGATGGAGGCACAAGCCATCGCCCGCGCCCACCGCATGGGTCAGACGAACACGGTGCAGGTCCACCGCCTACTCACGGAGAACAGCGTGGACGAGCGCATCCGGGAGATCCTGGCGGACAAGAAGCAACTCTTTGACGAGTTCGCACGTGACAGCGTGATCGCCAAGCAAGCTCCGGACGCTGTTGACGTCACCGACGCAGAGCTCGCCCGCATCGTGATCGCCGCCGAGCGCGAGCGTCTATTCGGGCAGTCATAGACGATCGATCCAGGTGTCCTCCTCGCGGTCGTCCCAATGTGAGCTGGCACTCCGACCGGCCGAAGGCTGCTGACCGAGGCGGGACAACACCTGCAGACCCTCATCGTGAGAGAGCGCGCGCAACGACTCGACGGCGCGTCCAGCAGCGGACTCAATAGCCTGCTGCCGGTCAGCCATAGACGTCAGGCCACGGGCATCGAGCGCCCTGCGGAGAAGGTCCACCTGCCAGTCTGCGATCGGAGTCGGCGCCTTTGTAGCCTCGACGGGCGCTGGGCTCGGGTCGTCGCCGAAGAGGGAGGGATCGTCGGACACAGGTCAACCCTAGGAGACAGCGGGGCGTCGATCGTTTCGGTGTCCAACAGTTCTCCTGGCCGCGTGGCTGATCCAGCGGAGCAGCACTGCCATTGCGAGCCATCCGATCTTGATCGCGTCCCAAGCAAGGACGATTGCGACGAGGTTCAGCCAGCCGGGCCCTCCGGCCGCCACGGTCTCCGAGACCACCTTCACCGCGAGCACGAGGATGCCGGTCAGTGCGAGCAGCTTCGTCACAGTGCTCACTCTTGGACGCGACGCTCCCACGCGTCGGATGAGGACGTTCGAAGGGGCGAACGGCAGCAGGCACCGGTGCGCGAGGGCAACCACAGCGACTACAGGCACTGCGAGCAGCAAGAACATGGGGCGGCCTTTCTGACGGGACAGCGCCAGGCGTAGCCCGATGACGGGCCTGACGCCGCCGGAAGCCCACTCCCCTGTGAACAACGCCCGAACAGTGCTGCCTATGGACCTGAGATGGCCCGCCGCTCGGCGCCGGCTGTGCCAGGCGGACGGTCACTCACTCTCGACAGGGCAGCTGCCTCCCTCAGCGCGACCTGCGCCCGGTGACGGTCCGCGCGCTGAGCGTGGTTCTCCGCGACGCCACCGACCGGCAGGTCGGATGTGATCTTGTAGCGGTCGCGATACGCCGCGACCGTTTCAACCGCGGCGGGCCAGGAATCCCCGACGCCCGAGCACGAATGCCGCGGTCCAAGTCGCCCAGCCCACGCCTCGCGGCTGGCGACCGCGTCCTCGGCAATGGCGCGTGCCCGCGACTCGATCAGCTCCTTCCGTTGGTCGATCGCCTGTCGGTCCTCGGCTGACATCGGGCCCAGCGGTTCAGGGATCAGGCCGGCGATCAGTCGTGGACGGAGGCGACAGCCGAGCGGCGGAGTCGCTGCGAGCTTGTCGACCCGGTAGCGGAGAACAGCGGCGATGTCGTCGGCGTCGTCGAGACCGTGTCGCCCAACGACTCGAGGCAGAAGACGCTCGAGATCGTGGTGGTACGCCTCGGCGCGTCGGAGTGCCGCCGTGAGTGGGCCGAAGGCCGTCGACTCGACAGCTGCGGCGTGCTGCTCGGCGGTCAGCCCGGAGCGGCTGAGCAGGTCGGCGAAGCGGTCGTGCTGAGCTTCGGCGGCGATCGTCTCGAGTTCGGCCGCGAGACGGTCGATGCCCCCGTGGAGTTCGTACTCGGCCTCGATCGTTTGGGTGGCCGACAGGTCGGCGCCACTGTGCTGGAGGACGCCATACAGAACCGTCCTGGCAGTGACGTCATCCGCCCCGGGGGTGGAGTGGCTGTCGTCGGGCTGGTCGAGGGCGACGTACGCGATGTTGGACTCGCGGCCGCGAGTCATGGAGACGTAGAGGTTCTCTCGGGTCGTGGATGCAGTGACGACGACATGCGCCGTATCGACGGTGACGCCCTGAGCGCGATGCGCGGTGACCGCGTAACCGAGGTCGATGTGCTCGGCCACATACTCCGGTGGCAGGACCGTTCGCCCGCCGCGGGCGTCCAGGCGCTTGACCAGAACAGAGCCGTCCCGCCGGATGTCGATGACCAGCCAGCGGTCGCCATTTTTCACCCACCCGCCGCGCAACGTCCGGATCCGGCGGTCGTTCTGGCGCGTGATCACGACGTCGCCCACCGAGGCTCGGCAGCCGTCGACCAGGTCGACCTCGCGGTGGTCGACCGCACCATCCAGGAGCAGCCGCTCGGCCCGGGCGCGTTCGTTGAGCGCCCGGACGTCCCTCGCAGACTCCGTCACGAGGATGCTGGCGCGTCCGGCGGCACAATCGGCCCGCCAGGCGACGTACGCCGCGTCGACCATCTCCTCGGTGAGACCCTCGCGGATCCGCTTGTGGCGGCCGTACGCCGAGATGACCTGGACGTCTCCCCGGCTCAGCGCGAGCGAGGCATCCTTCTCCCACTCGTTGGCGAAACGGTGGATCTCATTCAGCGCCGGGGCATCCGTGCGCCGGTCGACGAGGAGTGCGAAGGCTCCGCCGGCATCGACGGACTGGAGTTGATGCGGGTCGCCGACCAGCAGGACCTTGGCGCCCGCGCCTGCTGCGATCCCCGTGAGCCGATCGAGTGTCACCGTGTCGGCCAGCGTCGCCTCATCGATGATCACGAGTTGACCGCGCCGCAGTTCGGTGCGGCCGCGGTCGTACTCATGGAGCCACTTCGAGGTGTTCTCGCAGGCGACACCGAGGTCATCGGCCAGCGCCTGGGCGGCGGCGGCGGACGGCGCCAGCCCGACAACGCTCCCCCGCCCTTGGTCAATGGTCCACGCCGCGCGGAGCGCTCTCATAGTCGTGGTCTTGCCCGCCCCAGCAGGTCCGACCAAGAGGTCGACCTGGCGCCCTGAGCGACAGATGCTCCCCACCGCACGCCGCTGCTGATCGGACAGCGAGACCGTGCCACGGCCGCCCGCTCGACCGGCACCGGCTGCAGCCCTTGGCGCGGTCACCTTCTCGGCGCGTGCCAACAACCGTGCCTCGGCCTCGAGCACTGCGATCGAGGAGTACTTCTCACCGTGCCGCGGGCGGAACCGGCTCGTGCCGTCTTCGCGCTGGAACCGGGCCGGGCTGAGGGCGAGTTCCGGCGGCGTCAGGACGACGGAGCGCGCTCGGGCCGCGTCCACGATGAGGCCGAGGACGGCCTCGCGGTCTTCGGTTGTCGCGAACCTCAGATCCATCGTCTGCTTCGCCGCCTCGGCCATCAGGTTCCAGTGCGTCCACACAGCCCGCTTCACGGAGACGGCCGCAACCACCTCGGCGCCGATCACTTCGATCGCAGCCAGCGGCACGTCCTCCGCTGTCAGGACATCGCCGTCTCGGCCGATCAACGACTGTGACCACCCCGTGGGGTCGGTGCCCAACCGTTTGGCGGCCCGTTGCCGCCAGCCCGCGGTGAGGTCGGCGAGCGACCGGACCTCCTTCGGCGGGCGCGTGGCGAGCGTGGCTTGGGCCCGGAGCTCGACGATCGTCCTCGCCGAGGGCCTCCGGCCGTGGCGAGCGACGTACTCCGCGATGAGCTCGTCCTTCTTGAGCTCGATCTCACGGGTGCGGCTGGAGAACTCGGTGATCAGGTCGTCGGTCACGCCTGCGATCTCCCATCGGGGATTCCGGTCGGGTCCGCGCTGCCGCAGCTCCCACTCGATGCCGAGGTCGCGCGACAGCCGGTCCGCCAGGAGTGCGTCGTAGTGCGCAGACAACCCGGTGCGCGAGGCGAAGACCGGGCGTCCGTCGAGGCTTCGCCAGCGGCCGTCCATGAGGGTGAGGACCTTGTTGGCGACGACGACGTGCGTGTGGAGCTGCGGGTCCCCGGCGCGGGAGTCGAAGTGGTCGTAGGCGACGGCCGCGACACCCGCCACGTCGACCTGGGCGACGGCGCCGTCCGAGTCGGAGATCCCCGCCCGAGTGGCGGCGACCTCTCGTTCGAACAGCGCGATTACGTCTGCGACCGCCGCGTGATGGGCGGAGACGATCCGCTCCTGGGTGACGGCGTCGGCGACACCCCAGAGCACAGAGACCGACTTCGGCACACTGAAGGTGAGGTCGAACCCGGCCACCGCGCGCCGCATCCCGGCGGCGGTTTCCTCGGCCTCGATCCGTGTCGTCTCGGCGGCGCAGTCCTCCTGGGTCATCTCCGAATCGAGAGCGGCGACCCGCTCGTCGATGCGGTCCGAGAGCCTCTTGTACGACGGATACGCGCGGCCGAGCTGCTCTCCCGTGATTGGGTCGCGCCCCATGCCGACAAGCAGCGCGAGCTGCTCCTCGCTCACGTGCATGTCCGGGCGAAGCTGGCCGGCACCGAATGCGCCGACACCGGATCCAAGCCAGCGTCCGGGCGGCGTACCGACCTCGGAGTAGTAGCGGGTCAGCGGCGTCGACAGGACGCGGTTGCCGTCGCCGGCCGCGACGCTGCGCAGCAGGTACTGGTAGCCGCTGCCCGCGGACATCCGGCGCATCGAGACCGTCACGGCCGTTTCCGTCCCACAGCGCTCAGGTGCGCGCCCTTCTCCACAACCCCTCGAACTGCACACCGTGTGAAGGCAAGGAGGCGGTAGGCGAGGAGAGAAGGAAGCAGGACGGGATGAGGGCGCAGGAGGGCGAGGAGCACGTGGGATGACGAGGTGAGCGAGATGGGCTGAACGGGCGACAAGGAAGGGAGAAGACGTGGGACGCGTGAAGTGGGACGACGGGCTTGGGCAGAGACGAGCACCTGATCCCCGAAGTGACCCGGGTAAAGACGTCGGGTCCGGATCCGCAAATCAGGCTTACGATGAGGTTCAGACGATGCACGCACCGCCCGTGGGACGTCGTCGCGCCTCATCGCCGTAAGGCGAGAGGAAGCAAGAGCACCCCCATGAAGAATCGACTCGGGTTGACCTTCCTGGCGACCGGCACACTTATGTTGGCCGCGGTGTCGGCGTGTGCCGACAACGACGCGGATCCTCCACCGACGACGCCAGCCACGTCGTCCCCCGCTGAGTCGACGGACCCGACGGCCAGCGACTCGCCGACATCTCCGAACGACGCCGCGTCGGCGAGTGCGACGACGGCAATGACCGACTATTACGCCGTCCTCGACGGGCTCCGGGCCGATCCCTCCAGCGATCTCAAGGAGCTCGAGACCGTCGCGATCGGCGCTCAGCTCAACGCGGTGCAGACCCTCGTACAGCGGCAGCGCGATCAGGGCCAGCGCCAGACCGGCACCACGGCCATCGGCGAGCTGAAGGTCCAGTCGGTCACCCTCGACAACTCCGACCCGGACGCCGGCAAGGTGCCCACGGTCGTCATCGACGTCTGCTGGGACGTCACCAAGGTCGACGTGCTCGACAAGAGCGGCGAGTCGATCGTCTCCCCCAACCGCCCGGACACCGGGTGGACCCGTTACACCGTCGCGAACTACAAGTACGCCGCCGACCCCACCGGCGGTTGGCGCGTGGCGACGGGCCAGGACCTCAAGCAGACGCCATGCGCGGCCTCCTGATTCGCCTCCTGCTGACTGCCCTCGCCACCGCCAGCGTCACTGCCCTTGCGTCCGCGCCGTCGTACGCCGACGGCACGGTCTGCGGTCAGACTGACCCGGCGACGGGAGAGTGCCTGATCTGGATACACGTCCCGGACAATCCCGGCACGCCGGGTACGCCAGGCGACGACGGGCCAGAGGACACCGGCAGCGGCGCCGCCTGTTACTGGGACGGCACCAGCCAAGGCATCACGAAGCCACCGCCCGGGCCGGTCCCTTGCACCAAGGACGGCGCCTACTGGTCGAACACCTACCACTGCTACATCTCGCTGGTGCAGCCCCAGCCGCCCGCGGGTGACCCGTCGTGGCAGGGCCACGAGCCCGGCGACGGTGCCGTCTACTACTGCGACCAGCCGCAGACCGGGCTGCTCATCACGATCTGGACGCAGGATCCGCCGCCGAACTCCGGCACGGGACCGACACCGAGAGAGGTCGCCCAGATCGCGATCGAGAACATGCACCTCAGGGCGATCGACATCGGCATCGCTCCCGAGCCCGGTCCCGACAGCATCGGCCTCGTCGGCATGCCCGTGTGGATGTGGGCGAAGGCGCCGAGCAGCCAGACCTTCGGCCCGATCACCGAGAGTGCGTCGGCAGGCGGCATCACGATCACCGCGACGGCGAAGGTGCTGCACATCACCTGGGACATGGGCGACGGAACCGAAGTCGTCTGCGACACGGCGGGCACGCCGTACAAGCCGGAGTTCAGGCGGAACGACTCCCCCGACTGCGGCCACACCTACAAGAAGTCGAGCGCGGGCCAGACCGATGACGCCTACACCGTCACCGCGACCTCGAGCTGGGTCATCACCTGGTCGGGCGCGGGCCAGACCGGGACGATCCGCCTCGACGGCCTCAGCCGCTCGACCCAGATCCGGATCGGCGAAGCGCAGGTGCTCGTGAACTGACGAGCGCTGCGCGGGGAGGGACGAAGTGACCACGACTGCCCGAGAGGACCGGAAGCCCGGCCCCCACCGCACCGCGCCCGACGCCGGCCCGCCGGTCACTCCCCCGCCCAAGCTTCGCAGGCGGCCCGGACTCGTGGTCGGTGCCGTCGTCGTCACCGCCCTCGGCTGCCTTCTCGGTGCCTGGGCATGGAACGCGACGACCAGCACCGAGGAGGTCCTCGCTGCGACGAAGACGATCCATCGAGGCGAGGTCATCACCGCCGACGACGTCCGGCGCATCCGGATCAGTGGCGATCCGGCTCTGGAGCCACTCCCTGCGTCGGCGTACGACGAGATCGTCGGCCAACGCGCCGCGCTCGACATCTCTGCCGGCGGACTGATCACGACCGAGTCGACGACCGATACACCGCTGCCGCCGGAAGGCCAGTCGATCGTCGGCATCTCGCTGACCCCGGCCCAGGTCCCAGCGCTCCCCATGCACGGCGGCGACAAGGTGCGCATCATCGTCACCCCGGCCGCCAACGGCGATGCCCCGACCGGCGCGCCACAGTTCACCGCCGCCGAGGTCGTGGACACAGCGATCGACGAGACCACCGGCAACACCGTCGTCAACGTCCTGGTGCCGTACGCCGACGCGAGCGTCCTCGCGGCCCGCGCCGCGACCGGCAACGTCGCGCTGATCCTCGACTCGGGAGCCCAGTGATGGCGATCGTGTGCCTGACCTCGGCCTCCGGTTCGCCCGGCGTCACCACCACCGCAGTCGGCATGGCGTTCAGTTGGCCACGCCCGGTGCTCCTCGTCGAAGCCGACCCGACCGGCGGATCCGGCGTCCTCGCCGGGTTCCTCCGCGGCACGACGCCGTACGACGCCGGGTTGATCGAGCTCGCCCTCTCACCCCTCGGCACGGCGGACGCGCTGCGGGACTTCGTACGGCCGCTAAGCCCGAACGTCTCGCTGGTCGCCGGCATCCGATCGCACGCGCAGGCCACCGCGCTGCGTGACCTCTGGGAGCCGTTGGCGGCCGCACTCCGCGATCTGGATGACAACGGCCAGGACGTCATCGTCGATGCCGGCCGGCTCGGCCTCATGGGCTCGCCGACCCCGCTGCTGGACGCCGCCGACGCGGCGCTCCTGGTCACCAGGGCCACTCTGCCGGCGATCTCGGCAGCTCGTTCGTGGGCGGAGTCCGTCCGGCAGCCCGCCACCGGATGGCGTCACCCCGGCTTGCTTCTCATCGCCGAGGACCAGCCTTATCGAGCCACTGAGGTCTCCAAGGTTCTCGGCATGCCCGTCGTCGCCGACCTGCCGGACGATCCGGCAGCCGCGGCCGTGTATCACCGCGGCGCGGCGCCCCCGAAGCACTTCGAGACCGGCCCCTACATCCGCGCGCTCCAGGCCACGGTCCAATCGGTGCAGGCGCACATCGCCCGTGGTCGGTTCGCGCTGGTCGAGGAGGCGCGGCCATGACCGAGACCTACCGATTCTCGAACGAGTACGGCGACCTGACGCGCCTGCCGCTCTTCAGCCAGACGACCAACGGCGTCCCCCACGAGGTGCCGAGCGGTCTCGACGCGACCGTTGCATCGCCGCCCCCGGCCACCTCCGATGTCGACTGGGCGCTCGTCTCGACACTGCGCGCCCAGGCCTCCGAGCAGCTGAGCCAGGCCGTGCAGTCCGGGCGTGCCCGTCTCGGCAAGGAGGCACAGCAGGAGCTGGGCCGGTCGATCGTGCTGGACCTGATCGAGTCTGCGATGGAAGAGGCCGTCGACGCCGGGCTCGGGTCGTGGAGTCCCGCGAAGCAGCAGGCGACCGCGCAGGCCGTGTTCGACTCACTCTTCCGCCTGGGCCGCCTGCAGCCCTTGGTGGATGACGATCGGATCGAGAACATCGTCATCGTCGGCCACGACAACGTGCAGCTCGAGCTGATCGACGGGACGCTCGTTCCCGGACCGTCGGTGGCCGATTCCGATCAGGAGCTGATCGACTTCCTCGTCTTCCTTGCCTCTCGCAGCGAGGTGAATGCGCGGTCCTTCTCCGAGGCGCAACCGAGTCTGCACATGAGGCTGGACGGCGGCTCCCGGCTGGCGGCCGTGGCGTGGGTGACCACCCGGCCGTCCGTCGTGATCCGTCGGCACCGGCTGATGCGGGTGACCCTGGACGACCTCGTCAAGCGCGACATGATGACGCTCGTCGTCGCCTCGTTCCTGAGGGCCGCGGTGCGCGCTCGGTGCTCGATCGTGGTCGCCGGGGCGCAGGGGGCCGGGAAGACCACGCTGGTCCGCGCCCTGTGCGCCGAGATCGACGAGCTCGAGGCGATCGGCACCTTCGAGACCGAGTACGAGCTGCACCTCCACGAGCTCGGTCGGCACAAGGTGGTCATACCCTGGGAGGCCCGGCCGGGATCGGGTGAACGTGGTCCCGACGGGCGGCAGTCGGGTGAGTTCACGCTCGACGAGGCACTGGTCGACTCCTTCCGTTTCAACCTCTCGCGGCAGATCGTCGGCGAGGTCCGTGGCAAGGAGATCTGGGCGATGATCAAGGCGATGGAGTCCGGCACGGGTTCCATCTCCACCACTCACGCGGCCGACGCCGTGGCCGCCGTACGCAAGCTCGTGACCTGCGCGATGGAAGCGGGTCCGCACGTCACGCAGGGTCTCGCCACCAGCAAGCTCGCAGCGACCGTCGACCTGATCGTCCAATTGAGCCTGGAGACCAAGGTCGTGCCAGGCGGGGCTCAGCGGACCAGACGGGTCGCGGAGGTCATCGCGCTCGCGCCCGGTGAGAAGGAGCCTGGCTACGCGACCACCCACGTGTTCCGCAGCGATGCCGCTGGCGTCGCAGTCCCCGATGTCCTGCCCGACGAGTACCGCCGACTCGCCCAGCACGGATTCGACCTGGCGGCGTACCTCGGTAGCCAACAGCTGAGAGCCCGGACATGACCACGATCCTTCCCGCACTCGCGGGTGGACTCGTCGCCCTGGGGCTCCTCGGTGTGGTCATCGGCCTGCGCCCAACCGCGATACCGCCGCGGGAGCCCACCGCAGCCAGCCGGCGCCGCGCCCTCAACCGGCGAACCCGAGTCCTGCTTCTTGCCGGTGGCGCGCTCGGCCTCGTCGGATGGCTCATCACGGGCTGGATCCTGCCGCTGGTCCTCGCCCCGGTCGCCGTCATCGGGTTGCCCCTACTGCTCAGCGCTCCGCCGGCCGCCACGCAGATCGCACGCCTCGAAGCGATGGAGGAATGGACTCGATCGCTGTCCGGAGTCCTCACCGTCGGTATCGGCCTGGAGCAGGCGCTGGTCGCAACTCTGCGCTCGACGCCCGCGCCGATCGCCGACGAGGTCCACCGACTCGTGACACGGCTGCGGGCACGGTGGGACACCGAGAAGGCGCTGCGCGCGTTCGCCGACGAACTCGACGACGCGACCGGCGACCTGATTGCAGCGAACCTGATCCTGGGCGCCCGTCGACGCGGCGCCGGGCTCGCGAGTGTGCTCGAAGGGCTCGCCGAGTCGGTCGGCGCCGACGTGCGTGCTCGGCGCCAGGTCGAGGCAGACCGAGCCAAGCCGCGAGCGACCGCGCGGTGGGTCACGTTGATCAGCGCCAGCGTGCTCGTCGTACTTGCGCTGTCCGGGACGTACGTCGAGCCGTACCGCACCCCGGTCGGCCAGGTTCTCCTCGTGCTCCTCCTCTCGGCGTACGTCGCCACCTTGGTCTGGATGCGGCGCATGGCCGCAGGCAAGCCTCTCCCCCGGTTCCTGGCAACCCGCGCAGTCGCGGAGGCGCCGCGATGATCACCGGATTGCAGTTGGCGATCCTTGCCGGAGGTCTCGTCGGCCTCGGCCTCGTCCTTCTCGTCGCCCGCCTCCTGCCCGCGGAGCCCGACCTCGCCGACGCGCTCGAGAGAGTCTCCTCGTCGCGTCCGCGCGCGAGCGCCACCGACGCCGCGCGGTCGAGCAAGGAGCGGCTCGGCCTGTGGGGGCTTCGCGTCCTGCCGCCCGGCCTCTGGGTTCGCACGCCCACTCGCGAACTCGCGCTGCTGCGGATCCCGGTCGCGCAGTTCTACGGCGAGAAGCTGATGTTCGCCGGACTTGGCCTCGTCATCCCGCCGGTGCTCGTCACGCTCTTCAACGCATTCGGGCTGAGCATCCCGTTCCAACTCCCGGCCGTCGCCTCGCTCGCGCTGGCCGCCGTCATGTTCTTCATCCCGAACTACAACGCCCTCGACGACGCCAAGAAGGCACGGACCGAGTTTGCCCGAGCGCTCGGCGCCTACATCGACCTCGTGGCGTTGGAGCGGAACAACGGCATCGGCCACCGCCAGGCGATGGAGGCTGCGGCCGAGGTCGGCGACTCGTGGGTGTTCACGCGGCTGTCCGAGGAGCTCACCCGGTCGCGGTGGTCAGGACTGCCGCCCTGGGACGCGCTGCACACCTTGGCAGAGGAGCTCGGACTGCCCGAGCTCGACGACTTCGCCGACATCATGCGCCTCTCGGGCGAGGAAGGAGCCGGCGTGTACGCCACCCTGCGCGCCCGCTCCGCCGCCATGCGCACAGCGATGCTCAACGACGAGCTCGCTCAGGCCAACGCCGTCGGCGAGCGCATGTCGATGCCCGGCTCCCTGCTCGGCGTGATCTTCATGGCGCTGCTCGTCGCGCCCTCACTGCTTCGCATGTTCACGAACTCGTGACACGGAAGGACACATCCACAGGAGGAAACCCCATGTTGAAGGTTCTGGTCCTGCTGCAGATCGCAGCACTAAGCACGTACGACGACCTGCGAGCTTCCCGCCGCAGTGAACGCGGGTCGGTGACGATGGAGCACGTCCTCTGGGCCGTCGCGGTCATCGGCATCGTCGGGATCGTGGTCCTCGCGGTCACGAACTATGTCACCTCAGAAGCGGGCAAGATCAAGTAGCCGCCGCCGGCGACGCGGCGAACGGGGCTCGGTCTCGATCGAGCTCGTCGTCCTGCTGCCCGCACTGTTCGCGGTCATGTTCCTCGGGATGCAGGCAGCGCTCTACTACCACGCGAAGTCGGTCGCCATCGCGGCCGCGCAGCAGGGTGCCAGAGCCGCTGGAGCCGAGCAGGGCCGGGAGTCCGACGGGGTCGGCGCGGCCAACGACTTCCTCGCCGAGGCCGGTGGTGATGACGTCATCACCGCGACGTCGACGAGTGCGAACCGGACCGCCACGACTGCCACCGTGACGGTCAGTGGCTTCTCCCTGAGCGTCATTCCGGGTTGGAAGGTCCGGATCACGCAGAGCGCGAGCGTGCCGGTCGAGCAGGCGACGGCGCCGTGATCCGCCGGGACGAACGCGGTTCAGCAGCGATCGAGGCGGCGATCGGCGTGCCCGCCTTCGCGCTCTTCGTCGGCCTGGTCATCTTCGGAGGCCGTACGGCGACCACTCATCAGGCGCTCCAGTCCGCCGCCGCCGATGCTGCTCGGTCTGCCTCACTCGCGCGCAATGCCGGCGCCGCCCGAGCGGATGCCCGCGAGGCGGCGACTTCGAGCATCACCAACCAGAAGATCGGGTGCTCGGCCATCGATGTCGCCGTCGACACGAGCGACTTCGACAAGCAGCCTGGCGTTCCTGGCTCGGTGAACGTGACTGTCGCGTGCCGACTCGACCTGTCCGATCTCGCCGTTCCGGGAGTCCCCGGATCCCGCGTCATGCGCGCGACGATGTCCAGTCCGATCGACACCTGGCGGGAACGATGAGCCGCCGGGACGATCGCGGCTCCATCACCGTGTGGCTGGCCTTGTCCAGCTTCGTGATGATCTTCCTTGTCGGACTGGCGGTCGACCTCGGTGGCCAGGTCCACGCCCACGAGCGTGCCCACGACGTCGCCGCGCAGGCCGCACGGGCAGGTGGCGAGGAGGTCGAAGGAAGCTCGGCCATCCAGGGGCACGACCTCGCGATCTCTCCCGCCGCGGCACGTGCCGCTGCCCAGCGCTATCTCGACGCGGCCGGCGTCGCCGGAACGGTCACCATCAACGACGGCACCACGATCACGGTGACCGTCTCGGACTCCTACGACCCGCAGTTCCTCGGTCTCATCGGCATCAACCGCCTCGACGTCACCGGCACCGCGACCGCGCGACTCGTCCGCACCCTCGGAGGTAGCGAGCAATGAACAGGACCGACTTCAGGCTTCGCGGCCTCCTGGCCACACTCACGCTCGTCGCCTTCGTGATCGGGGTGCCCGTCGTGCTCATCGCCATCGACGCGCTGCCCGACCCGAGCGCGTTCACCTGGTCGAGGCTGACGGCCCAGGACGACGGCACGCTCGCGCTCCAGGTCATCACCGCAATCTGCTGGATCGCGTGGGCCGTCTTCACGTGCCAGCTCGTCGCCTCGATCGTGTCGCAGGCTCGCGGCATCCGTACGCCGCGCCTCCCAGGCCTCGCGATTCCTCAGCTTGCCGCAGACCGCCTGGTCGCGGCCGCGGCGCTGCTGTTCGTCGCCGTCCCCACGGTCAGCGCCGTACTGCCCCAGCCTCGAGCGCATGCTGCAGTCGCCGCGCCGTTGCCGGAGGAGCCGCCGGTAGCTGTTGCTCTGGATGCGCCAGCAGAGCCGCGAGCAGACGAGCACGCGCAGACGGTGCAGCCGCAGACGGAGCGCTACACGGTGAAGCGCGGCGACAGTCTCTGGAAAATCGCCGAAGAGCGACTCGGCGACGGCACGCGGTACGTCGAGCTCGTTGCCCTCAACCAGGCCGTCCTCGACGGGCGTCCCGACTTCCTCCTGCCCGGGACCGTGCTCAAGGTCCCCGTCGCCGACGGGTCTTCGGGCGGCTCGTACGTCGTCCAGCCCGGTGACACCCTCTCCGCGGTCGCCGAGGACCAACTGGGCGACGCTGATGCCTACCCGTCGATCTTCCGAGCATCGCGCGACACTGTTCAGCCGAACGGCGCCCACCTCTCCGACCCGGATCTCATCCTCCCCGGCTGGAAGCTCACGATTCCGGGGCAGTCGGATCCGGTTGAGCCGCAGGAGCCGAAGCACGATCAGGACCCACCTCTCCCCGAGTCGATTCCTCCCACCGAAGGCGCGACTCCTCCCGTTCCGGAAGGAGCAGAACCCGCACCCGAGCAGGCTTCCCCCGAATCTGCCGAGGACGAGATCACCCCAACCTGGCTGCTCCCTGGACTGGCCGGCGCAGGAGCGCTCCTGGCCGGGTCGCTCTGGCTGGTGCTCCGACAGCACCGGCGAACCCAACTGCGCTATCGCCGGCCCGGCAGGATCATCGCGCCACCACCGGACGAGTTGCTTTCAGTCGAGAAGTCGGTGCAGGTGTCGGGATCCGTCAATGCCCATCCGATCGAGGAGCTTGATGCGGCGCTCCGGGGCCTGGCCCCTGCACCTCGCCTGCTCTCCGTCCGGCTCTCTTCCAGCCGGATCGTGTTGACGCTCGCAGAGCCGGCTGAACTCCCTAAGCCATGGACCGGAGAAGGCGCTGCATGGCACATCCCTGTCGAGGCGGTCCCGACTCCGCCCCCGGACGCACTGCCGCCGTACCCGATGCTGGTCAGCGTCGGTAAGGCAGACGACGGCGCGCTCGTGCTGCTCAACCTCGAGGAGCTTCGTGCGCTGGCCTTGTCAGGGGACGCCGACCGTAGTGCCGCCCTGGCTCGCAATCTCGTGGCGGAGTTGATCGTCAACCCTTGGGCCTCGCCGGTACACGTCGAAGCGCTGGGAATCGGCGCGGAGTTGGCGGCGATCAACCGCGACTTCTTCCACTTCCACGAGCCCGGAGACGACGCGTTCCTTGACGCGCTTGTCAACGACCTCGCGACCGCCAGCCCAACCGGGGAGCCGGACGAGTTCCACGCAGTGATCATCGCGAGCGGCGACACGAGTCCGGATCTGACGCGGCTGGCCGGAGCCGTCGTCGGCTTCCCCGGACGCTCCGGCATCGCGATGGTGACCGTCGGCTGCGAAGCGTCCCGGCCGTACGCCGACCTCCACCTGAGCACCGACGGCCGCGTGCAAGTTCCTTCCCTTGACCTGGATCTCGCATCCGCGGGGCTCACAGCCACCGAAGCCGAGGCGTGTGCCGCGCTGATCGATCTCACTTCGGAGGCCCAGGTGGTGCCAGTCCCCCGCGCCGCCGAGATGGAGACCGTGACGGACTGCGCGGGCGCGCTCGTCGACGAACTCACCGACCCGCGTCCGGAGGAGCAACCGGCTGGCGCCTCGTCACTCCTGCCGCTCGACGCTCACGTCTACGCCGACCGGGCGGCAACCACCGTCGAGGACGTCGAAGCCTTGGCCCCCAGCGCGGGCCCGGAGGCCGCACAGGTGGTGCATGCCGCCGATCCAGAGCTTGACGAGGACCTCGCCCGATGGGAGTCGCCGATGCCGGTCGTGCCCAAGGTGACCCTGCTCGGACCGGTGTCAGCCAGGACCTTGGGTGACGCAACCGCGACGGCACACCGCCGGCCGTACTACCTCGAGTTCCTCGCCTACCTCGCGCTCCATCCGCGCGGAGTCACCGCGGACCAGTTGGCCGCGGCCCTATGCATTCGCCCCCATCGAGCACGCACCGACCTGAGCATCGTGAGGCGATGGTTGGGCAAGGATCGATCCGGGAAGCCGTTCCTGCCACGGGCGCAGCAGACCCACATCGATGGCGTCGGCGGGACGTACTCACTCGACGGCGTGCTGACGGACCTCGACCTCTTCCGCCGCCTACGTGCCCGAGGCCAGAGCCGCGGCGCGGACGGGATGGAGGACCTCGTGGCCGCCCTCCACTTGGTCAGCGGCGAGCCGTTCACCGAGCTCCGCAAGGACGGGTGGGGCTGGCTGCTCGAGGGGGACCGTGTCGACCAGATCATGACTGCCGCCATCGTGGACGTGGCACACATCGTGACCACACATGCTCTCGCGACCGCGGACCTGCAACTCGCCGACTTCGCGTCAGCCGTCGCGATTGCTGCCTCGCCGTACGACGAGGTCGCAACTCTCGACCGCGCGGAGGTCGACCGAGCAATGGGTGACGCCGACAAAGCTGACGCTCGGCTGAGGAACGGCGTCCACAACCGAAGCGACGACGGTTACGGACCGATCCAACTGCCTCCTCGAACGAGAGAGGTCACGGAGCGCAGGCGGCAGGGGGCGCCACGTCGAACAGGCTGATTGCCAGGCCCTCGTAAGCAAGACTTCAGCCGTGCGGATCGCGACCTGGAATCTTGAAGGCAAATGGACATCGCGGCACCACGGCCTGGTCAAGTCGCTACGGGCGGACCTGCTCCTGCTGACCGAGGTCGTCGAGACGGTCGAGATCCGTGGCTTCGACATTCACTTCGGCGGGGCCGAGATGCAGCCTGGCCGTCGCTGGGCCGCAGTCGCTGCGGGCACGCGCCTGCGGCCGCTGCCCGCTCCCCACGCTGCGACGGCTCTCGCGGAGTTCGACGGCCTGCGGGTTGCCTCATCGATTCTGCCCTGGCGAAACGCCGGTGGCGCTCCGACGTGGACCGGCCGAGACCAAGCCTCCCGAACGGCTGCCGCTGTAGCGGCGATCGAGACCGTCGCTCCCATCGTCTGGGGCGGCGATTGGAATCACGAGCTAACTGGTCGCCTGAATGCGGGGAGCAGGGGCGGCCGGGTGTCGATCCTCAGGGCACTCGAGCGTCTCGGCCTTCACGCTCCGACAGACGCGTCACCCCACCGCAAAGTCGGCGCCTACAGCATCAACCACGTGGCCGTTCCCGCCTTCTGGGCGGCCACATCGGTCGAACGCGTGAGCGCGTTCGCTGACGGCATGGAACTTTCAGACCACGACGCCTACGTCGTTGAGATCGAGTGACCGTGGCTTCGACACGGCCTAGCGCCAGGGGCCGTCGTTCCAGATGTTGATGTCGCTCCTCGCTGGCCGCAGCACGGACTGCGGCAGCCACACCTGCCGCACGCCCTCCCGCAAACTCCCGTTGTCGATCCAGATCACCCAGGCGAACCAGCGCCCACGCTCCAAGCGCCAGTCGAGGATCAAGCCTGGGGCTGGCGGCGGGTAGTTCCTTCGATCGAAGCGAACCCAGCAATGCCGCCAATGCCTGGGCTGCGGCCAGGCATCATGCTTCGGCGGGTTGGCGGACACTGTTCCATTATTGACCGTCTATCGCACATATGTTCGACTCGTGGTGTCCGGGCCGCCTCGCTCCGCGGGGGCGGACGCGCGAGGACGAGCTCGACGATTCGAGCCATGGCCCGAAGGACGGCGACTACGATTCGGGCGTGAACGTGTTCGAGTACTTGGCTGCGGAGTCCGAGCGTGCAGAGCGTCAGCGCGCGCAGATGGCGGGCTCCGTCAAGCGCCATTGGCTGGTGCTCCTGGCGCTCATCTTCGGGGTCGTTGGCGCGGTCTTCTTTGGGCTGTTCTTTCGGTCGGAACGGACGGAGACCGAGTCGTCCGGTCACTTGTGGTGGAAGGACGAGACCACAACCACCACCGAGATTCCGTTCGGTACGCGCCTTGTGTTCCTGCTCGTCGGGCTTGCTCTGCTGGCCCTTGCGGCGCTCTGCGTCTATGTGCGGATCAAGCAGGCTCGTCGGCGCGCCGCCCAGCGGAAGTACCTCGCGATCCTGACCGGCGTCGAGCGCATGAAGATTCACCAGATCGCGGCCATCACTGGCGCCAGCCAGGCGACCGTCTACCGCGACCTCCAGCGCATGATCGACATCGGTGTCGTTGAAGACATCCACATCGACTTCCAAGCCGAGGAAGTCGTGAGCAAGAGGTACGTGCCGAAGACATCGCACAAGACCGTCGTCGCATGTCGCGCCTGTCATGCGCACAACGAAGTGATCGTCGGCATCACGCGGCCTTGCGTCGCCTGCGGTGAGCCTTTGGTGCTGAATGCGCAGTAATCCGTCGGGCTTCTCGCCTACGCTGCGGACGAGAGCTAGGGGTTCGGCCGACACGGGTCGCAGCACTTGCTCGGTCAACTGAGGAAGGCGGGGACGCTGTGGGACTGATCAGCGCAGCAGTCGGTGCGGTCGGCGGGACTCTCGCCGACCAGTGGAAGAACTACTACGTCGCTCCGGCCTTCGATGAGCAGACCATCATCGCTCCGGGCATTTTTCAGGAGAGCAACCGCGGCCGCGGCTCCAATCGATCTTCATCGTCCAACGTGATCACTGATGGGTCTCGGGTCGTCGTTCCCGAGAACACTGCGGTGATCATCACAGACGGCGGCGGGATTGCGAGCGTTTCCACCGAACCGGGTTACTTCGTGTTCCGCAATGACGGCCAGCCTTCGATCTTCAACGGCAGCGGCCTCCGAGAGACCCTCATTCGACAGTCCTGGCAGCGGTTCAAGTTCGGTGGACAGCCAGCGCAGCAGCAGCTCATCTACTACGTCAATCTCCGCGAGATCCGAAACCTGCGGTTCGGCACTCCCGGTCCTCTGCCCTACAAAGACTTCTCACTCGTTCCGGAGGGGTCAGGCCAAGCGCCGGTGCTCCGTCTCAAGGCCCGAGGCCAGTACTCGGTGCGGGTGGTGGACCCGATTCGGTTCTTCCGCGCCTTCCTCCCAGCGAATGTGCAGTACTACTCGCTCGCAGACGAGACCAGCGTGAGCCAACTGCGCCAAGAGTTCCTCACGGCGTTCCAGGCCGCCCTCCAGTCGCTGTCGCGTACGACGGACATCGCATCCCTCGCCTCGCACGGCCCGGAGTTGGCCGCAGCCCTCACGAACGAAGGGGGACCCGAGGGTTCTTGGCTCGAGAGGTTCGGCCTCGAGGTCGTCGCCGCGGCTATCAGCACGGTGGAGTACGACCAGGCGTCGCGCGAACTCATGGACAAGTACAACAAGGGCCTCATGCTGGGCGGCGGCGTCGGCAATGCCTATACCCAGACGACGATCGCCGACTCCGCGATGGCCATGGCCGAGAGCGGCGAGGGTGGCGCAGGGATGATGGGCCTGGCCATGGGGCTGGGAGCGATCAGCGGGACCGCATCCGGCCTGACGCAACCAACGTCTCCCTCAGCACCTGCCGCGCCGGCGACAAGCGACCCCGTCGCCGTCCTGAGTCAGCTCAAAGAGATGCTCGACCAGGGCCTCATCACCTCCGAGCAGTACACCGCGAAGCAGCAGGAAGTCCTCGGTCGCATGTAGCCGGACTGCGTCAACTCGTCGCAAGGGGCCGCATCAGGCGGCAGCGTTAGGCCGCGAGCCAAAGGGAGTCGGACCCAGCAAGCGGCGATTGCGGGACCGATCAACAGGTCGATCAACACGACTTAGGGATACCTGCTGACCTGCGGAAACTCAGGTATCCCCCTGCCCGAGCCGGGCAAGTTCCCCTGATTCCGGGGAACCTGCCGTCGCATCGTCGGGGGCATGTTCGACCCCAACAACCCGGTCCCGACGTGGTCGGTGTCGACGATGCAGCGAGTCGCTGGCGAAGCTAAGCTCGCGGCCGCCGCGTTGCGCTATGCCAACCTCGGCATCCCGGTCTTCCCGTGCGTCCCGGGCGGCAAGCAGCCGCTCACGCCCAACGGCTTCCACGACGCGACCTCCGTCGCCCGCGTCGTCCACGGCTGGTGGCAGCGCACCCCTGACGCGAACATCGGACTGCCCACGGGCGCACCGACCGGCGTCCTCGTCGTCGATGTCGACGTCCATCCCGGCGCGAGCGGATTCGACGCCTTCGAACGATCGCGGAGCCAGGGGTTCGGAAACGACTGGGCGTGGCTGGTGCGCACGCCCTCGGGCGGTCTCCACGCCTACTACCCGAACGTCCGCGGACAGGAGCAGCGCAGCTGGCAGGTCCCGGCGGCCCACGTCGACTTCCGCGGCGACGGCGGCTACGTCATCGCTCCCCCGTCGCGCGTCACGGTCGACGGCGCCCAGAGGTCTTACGACGTCATCGCGGTCGCCGCGCACCCTCCGAAGCCCGTCGATGCGGTCGCACTCCGCCGGTTCCTGGAGCCACCCCGACCGGCGCGCATGCCCCCGCCGCCCGGCATGCCCACCAAGGGATGCCGCCCAGACGCTCTCGCGCGAACTGTCGCGCATACCCCGGAAGGTGGTCGCAACCGTGCCCTCTTCTGGGCGTCGTGCCGGATGGTCGAGAACGGACTGAGCCACGCGGAAGTCATGGGCTGGCTCGGGCCGGCAGCACAGTACGCAGGGCTTCCCGACCGCGAGATCGAGACCACGGTCGACTCCGCGTTCCGCATCGCCACCCGGCTCGGCACGGGGAGCCGCCCAGGCCCTACCCCAGCGAGTGAAGGGATCCACCTGTGAACACGCACGCCGAGTACCGCCGCCACAGCTACCGACCGCCGGAGCGCCCGAGCCCTGCCGAGGGCGTCGAGCCCACCGCCAGCGAGCTTGCACGGCACCGTGATCCGTCACTCGGGCCTGAAGGGCCGGCACGCGAGCAGGCGCAGAAGCGGATCGCCTGGATACGCCCCACCGAGCTCGGCTCCTACCTCGGCCCGATGGTCGGCCGCGGGATCGATCTCCAGTCGGAGCTCGTACGACGAGCGCGCCGTACGCCGGCCACGACGACCAGGACGCTCCGCCACCCCGGACCCGACCGATCAGCGGCGCCCACCGTGAGCCAGGAAGGACTGGGACTGTGAACGCCTCGTTCGCCACCCCTGAAGGACTCCGCGCACTCCTGCAGCGCCTGCACGACCGGGAGAGCGTCGGCTACTGGGCCTGGCGGCAGGACCCCGAGGCGGAGCGGCTCATGGAGTTCACGATCCGCAAGTACCGAGCCCTCGCGCGCACTCACAACTGCGAGCCAGAGGATTCGGCGTACGCCGCGTTCGAGGCCATGCGCACGCGCGCCGTGAGGTGCGCGGACGACCCGTGGGCCGTCATCACTCGTGCCGTCCAGGTCAGCCTGATCGCCGAGGAGCGCGCGGCCGGGCTGCTCTGCTCGACGGCCCAGGCGCGCAGGCGGGAGGTCACGCGTCACCACGACGCGCGCCGCTTCGGCGAAGACGAGACGGGGTTCCTCGAAATCCTCGCTGAGAGGAAGGGGCCGTCGCCGGTGGACCCGGCGCCGCAGGCGCCGCGGTTCAAGCCCGGAGAGGCCACGCCGACGACAGCGTTCGAGGCGCTCAACCTCGTGATCAGCATGTTCGTCGCTCTCGGCTGGCCGAGCAGCAGCGCGACCTGCACCCTGGACTACATCGCCACAAGGCTGATGGAGGCCGGGGACCGCCACGTCGCCCACGCCTACCTTCGGCGTGACTTGGCCGGCCGCGTGGCCCTCGACCTGGACCGCGACTCCTGGGCCACCGTGCTGCGCATCGTGCTCGGCAACCCGGACAAGGCCGCCGCAGCGACTCGGGCCGGCGTCGGCGCACTCGCCATGCTGGTCTGCGACTGGAAGGTCGTCGACCTACTGGCCGACGACGGGCTCGTCGTGGAGATCCGCGACTCCGCGCCGAAGGTCGCCAGGAGGATCGATGTCTGACAAGGGACACATCGAACTCGAGCGGCGGATCGATTCAATCATCGTCGGCGTACGTCACCGCCGCGACCTCGGCGACATGAGCGCCCTGATGCGTTCGATCGAGGAGGTTGGACTGCTCCAGCCGATCACTGTCACCCCAGACGGAGTGCTCGTCTGTGGGTTGCGCCGCCTGGAGGCGATGCGCCGGCTCGGGCGGCGCACCTTGAATGTGTGGGTCCGCTCCGGCATCTCCGATCAGCTCTCGCACCTGCTCGCCCAGCAGGACGAGAACGAGCAGCGCAAGCCGCTCTCCCCTGTCGAGACCGCGCGCCTCTACGAGGAGATCAAGGTCCTGGAGAAGGAAGACTCGGAGCGGCGACAGGCAGCCACGCGGTTCGGCAGCACGGGCAACGAAGGCGGAGCCAACGGTGGTAGTGAGTCACTACCACCGCACGGAAAGACGAATTCGATCGCCGCACACATCGTCACCGGGACCGACGCATCCCAGCGGCTCGATCGAATCAACTGGATCCGGTCCGTTGCCGAGGACGAGAACTTGGGCGCGTCGGTGCGCGAGTTCGCCGCCAACATGCTGACCGAGATCGACAACGACGCACCGGTCGCTCCCGCCTACAAGCGCGTTAAGGCCGCCGTCGAGCTAGCCAGCAGCCCGCCTCCCCCCTCCAAGGACGACGAGGACGAGCTCGCCCGGCTCGCGGCCGAAGCGCTCAAGCGCGTCCAGGAGGAAGAGAACGCCCAGCGCCTCCGTGCTCTGCGGAGCAAGGCCAAGCGCGCACCGAAGCACCACAGCCCGCGGTCGTTCGTACTGATGTGGTCCGAGCTCGAGGGGTGGACTGCGCTCTACGACGTCGCGGAGCTCGCTGGTGCTCTCAAGGACGACGACTGGGCGCGCTTCGAGCGCGTCGTCGCCGAGACGATCGAGCTGCGTGACCAGCTCCGTCAAGCACGTACGGCGGCCGCGTCGGCCTGATCGGCGTACCTCTGGGGTGTCCGCCACCTCGACCTCGGAGCCTCGATGCGCAACCTCACCTGGCGCCAGATCGCCGTCATCCTCGGCTGCGTCCTCACCGTCGCGACCCTCGCCGTCGGCATCTACGGACTCGTGCGTGGACCCCAGTCCGCCGAATCCACCTCGGGGCCTCCACCGCCCGGAGAGTTCGAGGCGATCCCGGAGGAGGCGACTCCTGTGGTCACCCTCAAAGATCGTGCGCTCCCCCACACGAACGATCCGATCGCGTACTCACGCGCCGTCGCGTCGTCACTGTTCGACTGGGACACCAGCCTCGGCTTCCTGCCCACTGACTACACCGCCGCTGTCCTTGCCGATGCCGACCCCTCGGGCGAGGAGACGTCCGGGCTGATCGCCGACGTCGCGACCTACCTGCCGACCGTCGACCAATGGCTCGACCTCGGGGCGATGGAGGTACGGCAGACGATCGAGATCGACGGCGCGTACGTCCCCGATTCCTGGACCTCCGCGGTCGAGCAAGCCCACGGCCATCTCCGACCGGGCACGACGGCCGTCACGGTCACCGGCACGCGGCACCGAAGCGGCGTGTGGAACGGCGAGAGCGCCGAGTCGTCGCACCCCGTCGCGTTCACCGTCTTCGTCGCCTGCGAGCCCTCGTTCGACCGCTGCCATGTGCTGCGGCTCTCGCAGCTCGCCAACCCACTCAGGTGACGACGCCGTGGGCATCAGGATGCTCGCGGTTGGAGCCGCCGCCGCCGTACTCCTCGCCCCCGGCGCAGCCGTCCTGGGCATCGCGACGCTGATCAGCCCCGCGGCGACCGGATCGGGCAGCTGCATGTGGGATGGTCAGGCGACCGAGAGCCTCGGCGTCAGCGGCCCGGTTCCGGACAGCCTCAGCGCGGCGAACACCAACGGCGAGACCATCACCCTCAACCAGCAGCAGCTCACCCGCGCCGCCGCAATCATCGCCACAGGCCAGAGCGAGAACGTCCCGGCCCGCGGCCAGATGATCGCGATCATGACCGCGCTGACCGAGTCGTCGCTGCGGGTCCTGTCGAACATCGGCGCCTACCCCCACTCCGGCAACATCCCGAACGACGGTGACGGCAGCGACCACGACTCCGTCGGCCTCTTCCAGCAACGCCCCGCCGCTGGCTGGGGCACTGTCGAGAACCTGATGGACCCCGTGTGGTCATCCCGCGCCTTCTACGGCAGACCCAGCGGCCCGAACCAGGGCTCGCCACGGGGCCTCCTCGATATCGACGGATGGGCATCGATGGATCTCGGTGCCGCTGCCCAGGCCGTGCAAGTCTCGGCATATCCGGACCGGTACGCCGTCAACCAGCCGATCGCGGAGAAGGTCCTTGCGACGCTGAGCGGCGTATCGCTCTCAAGCGATCTCGCATGTGCTCAGCCGGCGAGCGAGGTGCCGATGAACCTTCCCCCGGGGTTCGCGGGTGATTTCATCGAGGCCGCTGCTTCCCAGCTCGGTAAGCCGTACGTGTGGGGCGGCGGCAACTTCGAGGGGCCGACCGGCGGTGGCTTCGACTGTTCCGGGCTCGTCCTGTACGCCGCGTACCAAGCCTCGGGCGGACGCATCCGTCTCCCTCACTACTCCGGCGACCAGATCCACGCCGGCACGGGCATCCCCTTCGGCGAGAAGAAGCCCGGGGACCTGATCTTCTTCAGCTACCCGGGCGCGGGCGGCCCGCATCACGTCGCGATCTACGTTGGCGGCGACCGGATCCTGCATGCGCCTCGGACCGGTGACGTCGTCCGCTACGGGACGATCGGCGAGTTCTCAGACGAGGTCATGACTGTCCGCCGGCTTGACTGACGACCGGACAGCGAGTTTGTGTCGGAGGGGAATGCCATCCTCCGCACACGAAGGCCGCGACTGCCGGGAGCATCCGCCCAAGCGTCTCCGTTCGTCCACCGGACGGACTCAGACTCTGGCAGGCTGACATGCGACGCCCTGGGCAACGATCACGCCCTCATAGAGGACAGCGGAGGCTTGATTTGATCCTCTTCCCGCACAAGGTCGCCCGGGATCCGTAAGAGTCCCCGGGAGTGGTGGGGTTTGAGGGAGCAGCGGCGGGGCGTCAGCACGTAGACGGCCATCGGCGGGATCTTCGGTGTGTACGGCCAAGCACCCACTGAAGAAAGAGGTCCACCGATGGCCTTGCCCCAGTCTGCCCTGTCCGAGATCCTCGAGGCGTTCCGTGCCGGTGATGGCGTCGATCTCATCCGTGATTCGGTCCGGCTCGCGCTCCAAGAGCTGATCGAGCTCGAAGCCACCCAGCAGATCGGCGCGGCGCCCTATGAGCGCACCGAGGACCGCACAGCCGAGCGGAACGGCCACCGTCCGCGGATGCTGACCACCAAGGCCGGCGATGTCGAGTTGCGCATCCCCAAGCTGCGCAAGGGCTCGTTCTTCCCGATCATCCTCGAGCCGCGGCGCCGTATCGACCAGGCGCTGTACGCGGTAGTCATGGAAGCCTACGTCCACGGCATCTCCACCCGCTCGGTCGACGACCTGGTCGAGGCGATGGGCGGCAGCGGTGTCTCCAAGTCCGAGGTCTCCCGGATCTGCGCCAACCTCGATGAGCAGGTCGGCGCGTTCCGCACCCGCAGTCTGGATCATGTCGAGTTCCCCTACATCTACCTCGACGCGACCTACCTCCACGTCCGTAACGCCCCGGGCAAGGGCGGTCAGGTGGTGTCGATGGCGGTGGTCGTCGCGACCGGCGTGAGCGCGACCGGGGAGCGGGAGATCCTCGGCCTAGATGTCGGCGACAGCGAGGACGAGGTCTTCTGGCGCGCCTTCTTGCTCAGCCTCAAGCAGCGCGGCCTGGCCGGCGTGCAGCTGGTCATCTCAGACCAGCACTCCGGACTGGTCAAGGCGCTGGGCCGGGCGTTCCAGGGTGTCGCGCACCAGCGGTGCCGGGTCCACTTCGCGCGCAACCTGCTCGCTCACGTGCCCAAGGGGCAGGCCGAGCTCGTGGCGACCGCGTTCCGGATGATCTTCGCCCAGCCCACGCCCGAGGACGTCCACGCGGCGTGGGACAAGACCCGCGAGGAGCTCGCCGCCCGGTTCCCCAAGCTCGGTCCGTTGATGGACGCCGCCAAGGCCGAGGTCCTGGCCTTCACCGCGTTCCCGCGCGAGCACTGGCGCAAGGTCTGGTCGACCAACCCGTTGGAGCGCGTGAATAAGGAAATCAAGCGCCGGGCCCGGGTCGTAGGCATCTTCCCCAACGCCGCCGCCGTCATCCGACTCGTCGGAGCCGTGCTGATCGACATGCACGACGAATGGATCGCCGGCGAGCGCCGCTACCTCTCAGAAGGCTCCATGGCCAAGCTCTACGAGACCAGCAATACTCACCCCGTCGCCGCCATCGACAACGGCGACGCGTAGGCACCGAGGGTCACCTCAAAGCCCACCACCCCGCGGGGCTCTGTCCGGGATCCGGGCAGTAGACCCGCTGCCCTCGAACAGCTCGCAGATAGTTCGCGGCGTGAGGTCGTCATCGCCATAGCCGCGAACCCCTCAACGCCAGTGTCAGCTCTCGCCCGACTGGCGCGTTCGTCAGACTCGGCAGTTCGAGTGAATGTTGGCGGCAACCCGTCAAGCAGCGGAGAGGTTCTGGCCGCCTTGGCCGGGGACCCGGAGTCCGGCGTCCAGGAACGACTCGCCGTCGCCTCGAATGAGTCGACGCCCCCAGAAACTCTTCAGACGTTGGCGGGTAGCAAGGAACCGGAACTTCGTCGCGCGGTCGCGTCGAACCGGGCCACTCCCGTCATCGCGCGGGCCAGGCTGATTACCCAAACGGACCTCGCAGACGTAGTGCGTCAGACAGGATTCCTGGGCGACCCGGCCGAACGCGCCGCAATCGCCCGGGCGTACGGCAAGCACGCCGAGCGCCAGGTGCTTGTTCATGATCGTGAAGAGCTGGTCCGCCGAGCGGTAGCAGAAGCGCCGGACGTTTCGCGAGCGACGCTCGAAGACCTGTGTGGCGATTCGTCACCACGGGTCGCTGCGCTTGCGCAGGCAAAGACCTCCTCTTCCCCTGAGGTTCTGGCCCGACTTGTCGAGACCGATGACGTCGGCGTCCTCACGGCGCTGTGGAGGAACCCATCGACCTCCGCCGAGGATCGTCCGGGCATCGCGCGACGTCTCGCGCCCAAGAGTGACGCACACACTGCCCGTCAGATTGGCCAGCATGCGGCAGCGCCAGCTGACGTCCTGCAGCAGCTCGGGCGCCATCCTGACGACGGCGTGCGCGAAACGGTCGCACGCAATGCCTCGACACCCGCCCAAACCCTCGCGGCTCTGGCGACCGACCCGAGCGAAGCATGCCGAGCCGCTGCTTCGGAGTCCGCGAGCACTCCTGCGGAGTCGCTCATTCGACTGGCAGTCGATCCATCTCCCAAGATTCGGCAGGGAGTTGCCAGCAATCCTGCGACACCTTCGGCGATCCTTACGCGTCTGGCAGACGACAGTGAGATGAGCGTGCGTGCCGCCGCCGCGGCCAACCGTTCCACACCCTCGCCGGCGCTCCGGCAGCTCGCGGCAGCCCTGTGCCGCCCTGTCGTCGAAGCAGGTGATGACGGAAACAATATGCGGCGGGCGGGCTACGTCAGCCCCAACGATGAGTACAAGCTGACCCAGGTCCGAATCGCCGAAGTCTCGGCGTTGGAAGGAATTGCAGCAAATCCTTCCGCCCCGCCCGAAGCTCTCGTCCAGATCGCGCGTACGGCGTCCACGGCGTTCTTGAGCCTTCCGAGCGCGGCCAGCCGTTCCAGGACACACGGCGACGACCTGCTTCGAGCTCATAGATCTCTGCTCGACTCCCTGATCGCGAACCCCGCCCTGCCTGAAGCGGGTATGTCGGAAGTCGTCCGCGTCCTTCTTGCCGACAATCTTCCCCAGGCGCTCTCCAAAGCGCGCGAATCGATCCTCCGCGGCTTTCTCCAGCCGAACACCCCGATCGGGATCTTGTCTCGGCTGCGGGACGCCCATTGGATTGCGCCACGATGGACGAAGAAGAGGGAGTACGCGCCCATGGACGAGGGCGGGTCGTACTACGTCGATGTCCTGGACCCTGCCACCTTCGAGAAGGATCGAGCCGCCCTCTCACATCAGTTCGACGTCGCCATCTCGAAACTCCAGTGGGCCAAGGTTCCCGGCGATGAGGCTCAGGCCCTCCGGTTCGCGGGTGCAGAGGGAACTGCGCCCGACATCCTTCGTGAACTTTCGACGAGTGCGGACGCCAATGTGCGGCGCTCGGTCGCCTCGAACCGATCTACGCCCGGGTCTGTCCTGCTTTCGTTGGCGAAGGACCAAGATCCATCCGTCCGTCGCGCCGCGGCAGCCTGGACGCAGCGAACGGGCCGGCACACGGAAGACATCAACGCTATCCAGGCCCTTGTGTTGCTTTCACGGGACGACCGAGGTGATGTTCGCGCCGCCGTCGCCGCCAACTCTGGCCTGGCACCGTACAGCGAAGAGCGGAAAGAGCTCCTCGCACGCCTCGCCTTCGATCCAGACCCTATTGTTCGGCGGGCCGTCGTTGACGCTTACGTCAACGCTGATCATTGGGACGACCCTCCCGCTGCGCCACTCGCCCACCTGGTCAACGAAGGAGGGCCAGACATCTGGCGTGCGGTCGCGGAGTTTTGGCGCACACCCGAATCTGTCCTAGACCTACTGGTCGCCACCGACGACATCGACACCCAAGTTGGCGTCGCAAAGCACCCGAAGGCCTCGGCTGAGCAGCTTGCACGACTCGCGAGCTCCACGAACCCCAGCGTATTGAGTGCCTTCTGCAATCCGCCAAGTCACTATGGCCGCTCCCAACGCCCGTTTGACTCAAGACAGGTCATCGAGGCGCTGGCTCGAAATCCGATCGCTCCCCCAGCAGCTCTTGCGCGAGCCGCCCGAGCCACCTCGGACCCTGTGCTGCTCAACCTGATCGCGACCAACCCGAATGCACCTCAAGATCTGCTGATTGAGTTGGCCTCGGGAGATTCAGAAGATGGAGTTCGCGCAGCATCTCTGAACTCCAGCATCGAGGTGCTGCGGCTGGCAGCGTCCAATCCGGCCTGCCCGGCGGACGTGCTGGAGACACTGCTTTCACACGCTTCTGACCCGGACATCCGAGAGCGGCTCCTTCGGAATCCCGCCACGACGCCTGAGGTTCTCATCCGCCTCGTGCACGATGAGCCTGGGCCCGCGGAGTCCGCGTAGCACGATTGCTGCTGACTCGCGTGGTGGTGCGGTATGAGCACCTCGAAGCATGAGCGGGCGCGACGTCATCGCAACTACGGTTGGGCCTGACTTCGGTGCCGTCGGGGGCGCGGGCGACCTCCGCGCGATCGTCGGCGCCCTGTTGACCTACGGCCTGATCATCGCCGTCCTCATGCTCGTCATCTCGGTAACGACCTGGGCGATCGCTTCGAGCTCGGGCAGTTGGCACACCGCTCAGAAGGCGAAGCTCGGGTGCTTCGTCGCGATCGGCGGAGCGGCGCTCACCGGGGCCGCGCTCACCTGGGCCAACTGGCTGCTGGACATCGGCCCGCACCTCTAAGGCGTCCGCCCGTCCGACGTCAGGAGCCCTCCGATGGACCTTATTGCAGCAGCACTCCTGCTCCCCCTCGACATCTCGATCGATCCCAACTCCAACGGCCTGCCTGGGATCGGCCAGCTCAAGAAGATCGTCGGAGCCTCGATGACGGTCGGTCTGGTGCTCGCCGTACTCGCGCTGATCATCTCGGCCATCGTGTGGGCGCTCGGGGCCAACTCGTCCAACCCGCACCTGGCCGGGCGGGGCAAGCTCGGCGTACTCGTAGCCCTCGGTGCGGCGATCGTCTGTGGCGCGTCGGTGACGCTGGTGAACTTCTTCTGGAACGTCGGTCAGCAGGTCTGAGGAATCGATCATGGGTGTCTGCGACGTACCGGTGATCCACGAGGTCTGCAACGCCGCCGGCGACGCGGCCGGCGCGGTCATCACCGCACCGTTCGACTGGCTCGCTCAGGGCATGGGCGACGCGGCCGAGTGGATGTTCACCTCCGTCTGGAAGGTCATCGACACCACGACGTACGTCGACGTGACCAGCGGCGAGTACACAGAGGTCTACAACATCATGTTCGGCGTCGGCGTCTTCGTGATGCTCGGGTTCTTCATGCTCCAGGTCATCGGCGGCATGATTCGTCGCGAACCAGCAGCGCTATCCAGAGCCGCCCTCGGGCTTGCGAAGTCGATCCTGGGATCGTTCGTCGCCCTCGCCCTGCTCGCGACTGCGCTCGAGATCACCGACCAGCTCTGCATCGGCATCGTCAACGCAGCGGGCACCAACATGAACGAGATGGGCGACAAGGTCGCCGTACTCGCCGCAGGACTCGGTGCCATCAACCTCAGCGCTCCCGGCGCCGGAGCGATCCTCACGATCTTCCTCGCCAGCCTCGCGATCATTGGAGCCATGGTGGTGTGGATCAGCCTGCTGATCCGCAAGGCCCTGCTTCTCATCGCGATCGTCTTCGCACCGATCGCGCTCGCGGGTGCCAGCTGGGACCACACCCGGACGTGGGCGAGCCGGTGGGCGACCTTCGTGATCGCGATGATCCTGTCGAAGGTCGTCCTCGTAGTGATCTTCCTACTCGCCACCGCCCAGGTCTCGGCGCCGATCGACGCCGACCTCGAGTCCGTCAGTCAGCCGATGGCGGGCGTCGTACTAATGCTGATGGCCGGGTTCGCGCCGTACCTGACCTACAAGGCGATCGCCTTCATGGGCTTCGACATGTACCACGCGATGTCGGCCGAGCAGGAGGCCAAGTCGTCGCTCAACCGGCCGCTGCCGATCCCGCTGTCTCGCCGCACCGGCAGCGAGCCGGCGAAGGTCCTGGGCGGGGGCGGCGCAAACGGTGGCGGCGGTACGACGTCCGGCGCCTCGCCTGCGGCCACGGGACCATCCACGGGCGGACCGTCAGGTGGAACCGGCGGCGGAGGCGCCGCAGCAGGTGGCGCCTCCGGAAGTGCTGCTGCGGCGGGCGGCGCAGTTGCCGCCGGAGTCGTGGTCGCGAAGGAGGCGGTAGCTGCCGGGCCTCGGCTCGGCAACTTCGTCGCCGCCCAGGCGACCGGACAGGCACAGGCGCATGAGTCCGCTGCTCCTTCGACAGTCCCACCGCCAGTCGCGGACTCGACGCTGGTTGACACCACTGGGAAGAAGTGATCAACCGTGGCCAGGACGACCGGCGAACCGGAACTGACCCCCATCAAGTTCTCGCGCCTGACCCGGCGCGGCGTCCTGCTCGGTCTCTCCGGACCCCAACTCGTGATGGCCAGCCTCGCGTCGGGCACCTTGATCATCGGTCTGTACATCGGCGCCGTGGTGATGACCTTCCCGATCATCCTGTTCTTCGTCACGCTGGCATTCGTCGGCGTCGGCGGGCGCAGACTCATCGAGTGGGCGCCGATCGGCGCGCGGTGGCTGTGGCGATCAGCGGGCGGGCAACTGCTGTATCGCCGTCGAGTCCTGAAGCCCCGGCCGGCCGGAACGCTGGCGCTGCCCGGCGACGCGGCTCGGCTGCGTCAGTGGGTCGACCCCGAGACCGACGCCGTCATGGTTCACGACCCGCACGGGGCGACCCTGACCGCGATTGTCGGTGTCTCCCACCCCGCATTCGTGCTCCTCGACCCAGCCGAGCAGGAACGCCGTGTCGTCTCGTGGGGACGGGTCCTCGCGACGGCTTGCCGCTCCGGGCGAATCGCCTCCGTCCAGGTGGTGGAGCGGACGCTCCCTGACTCCGGAAAGGGTCTGGCGGACTGGTGGGAGCAGCACGGCAACCGCTCAGGCAAGTGGGCCTCGACGACGTACGGCGAACTGGTTGACCGCGCCGGACCCGCGGGCGAGCGCCACGCATCGACCGTCTCGATCTCTGTGGACATGAAAGTGGCCGGGCGAGCGATCCGGGCTGCTGGCGGAGGCATGCGAGGGGCGGCCGCCGTACTCCGGCAGGAGATGGCGACCATGCTGGCCGCTCTCCGTTCTGCCGACCTCTCCCCCAGCGATTGGCTGACGACCGGCGACCTTGCGCTGATCTTGCGGTCCGCGTACGACCCCGCCGTCGCGGGCGCACTTGAACGCCAGGGCGACATCGGCCGGGACCTCGCCACCGCGGGACCCGTCGCGGTCACCGAATCGTGGGGCTCGATGCGCAGCGACTCCGCGCACCACTGCGTCCTCTGGATCAGCGAGTGGCCGCGGTCGCTCGTCTACCCCGGCTTCCTCGCGCCCTTGCTGCTGTCCTCGGGGATCCGGCGGACCTTCACACTCCTCTACACGCCGATGCGCACCGACCGCGCTGCCCGCGACATCCGCAAGAAGAAGACGGAGTACATCTCCGACGCCGCCCAGCGACAGAAGATCGGTCAGATCGAGGACGCCCAGCAAACCGCCGAGTACCAGGACGTCCTCCAGCAGGAGGCAGACCTCACCGCCGGGCATGGAGTCCTGCGAGCGACCGGTTTCGTCGCCGTCAGCGCCAGCGATCCGGACGAACTCGAGCGCGCTGTAGCGGCGATCGAGCAGGCCGCGATCCAGGCCTCGTGCGAGACGCGACGTCTCTGGGGCCAGCAGGCTCAGGGGTTTGCTGCCGCAGCGCTACCGATTTGCCGCGCTGTCTGACTCCAGATGCGACACGAGTTTCGACACTCGCCCACTTCTGTCGGGACGATCTGGGAGAGTCTTTGCCGTGCGAGAACTGAACCAAGTGGCCGCAGCCCTGGCCCTGGCGCAGCTCGACGCAGACCCATGGGCCAAACTCGCTCGCGAGGTCCGGGACCGAGGAGGCGTCGGCCCGGTCCTGGATGAGCGCGGATACTTCCAGGATGGTCTCTTCGGCGATGGCCCACCGACCGAAGAACTGATCGAGCATTACACCGAGATGCTCCAGGGACTGGAAGATCGAGGTATCAGGGCAATCACCATCAGCTCGCCCGATTTTCCGTCGGCTGTCGCGCAACTGAAGGCTCCACCTCTATTCCTCTTCTATCGAGGCACGCTCGATGTCAGCGACTACAGCGGCATCGCGATCATCGGATCCCGGCGGGTCACAGACGATGCCCTCGCCACGGCTCGGGACTGGGCTGGCGAAATTGCGACGCGCGGCGCGGTCGTGGTGAGTGGCCTGGCGGCGGGCATTGACCGCGAAGCGCATCTGGGCGCGCTGGGCGCGGGTCGACGAACTGTCGCAGTTATCGGAACCGGCATCGAGCGGGCATACCCGAAGGAGAACGCAGCCCTCCAAGA
The DNA here is from genome assembly GCF_024662235.1 of Pimelobacter simplex. GTDB lineage: Bacteria > Actinomycetota > Actinomycetes > Propionibacteriales > Nocardioidaceae > Nocardioides. The sequence goes on along the minus strand of NZ_CP096276.1, from coordinate 1,521,600 downwards.
GGAGATCGCGGCGCGACACCTCGTCGTATCTCAGTTCCTGCCAGATGCGCCTCCAACAAAGACGTCTTTCCCAATGCGGAATGCGGTCATGGCCGCCTGGGCGCGCGCAACGCTTGTCATTGACGCGGACGAACGAAGCGGCGCCGCGCTCCAGGCGCGACTCGCCACCGAACAGGGCCGCCCGCTGTTCCTCCACCACAAGCTCCGCGTTCAGCCCTGGGCAAACAGGTTCGCCGATGCCGGCAAAGCAACCTTCGTCGACAGTCCCGAGGAAGTGTTGACCACCGCATGACCAGCACCGCCCTGCCCGTCCCCCTGCCCGGTCCGGGCGTTTGCACTGTCTGCCGAGCTAGTTCGGCCACGTACACCCGGTGCTATAGCTGCAACCAGATCACCAAGGCGTTGGAACTTGGCACCACCTACCCCCTACCGGAAGTCCTGCCCCTCGGCCTCGCCATCAAAAAGTCGCCACTCGCTCTCGCGCTGTGGAACTACAAGCGATCCAGCAGCCCAAGCGAACGCAGTTCCGCAACCGCTGAGCTCGTCGACTTTATCGATCAGCGCCTACCTCACCTGATGGAGCACATTGGCTACGTCGACACTGTCACGTTCGTGCCCAGCCGGAAGAGCCGGGAGAACCCGGTCGAGTCGCTGCTTGAAGAGACCGAGTGGGGTTCCAGTACTTGGATTGAGAACGCCCTGGAGGTTCTGGACACTGACCTCGACACGCATATCCCTGACGAGAACCGCTTCGAAGCACGAGGCGTTAGCGATGAGCACGTGCTGCTCGTCGACGACACCTTCACGCGCGGTGCAACCAGCCTGAGCGCCGCCCGTGCCCTTTACGAGGCTGGCGCAGACAAGGTCACCATCGTTGTTCTCGGGCGCCACGCAGACCTCGACTGGATGACAGACGACTACATGGCCACGGTGCGGGCACGCGGAGAGCGTCGCGAGTTCTGCCCCGTGTGCAGCGGCAGCCATGAAGCTGGTTCGACGTACACCGCCGAGGACCCATGGGACGACCCGGACGACTGGGAACCGCCCGAGGACGACTGGGAGGAGCCTGACTACGACTCCGAGACGGACCCATGGGCAACTGATACCTCGACCGACCCCTGGGCGACTCCGCCAAGTGATCCGTGGTCGGAGCAGTCTCGGACCGATAAGGCGCCGATAAGCCACGAGGCGAGCACGTCAACGTCCGTCGGTGCGGCAGTGCCACGTGAGTCGTATCCCGTTTCCCTACCAATGGAACCAGCGGCCGCGCCCGGCGGTACGGCGCGGCTGAGCGAGTCGTCGGCGCTGACCCTCACGGTCATTCTTGCCGCGCCCTTTGCGATCGTCTTCATCCTGCCGATACTCCTCTCCAACATCGGCATCTCGATGAACCCGCTTGACCGGTACGGCGGGCTGTGGGGATCCGCCGGAACCAGTGGCTACATCACGTTCATGGTCTTCGCGATCGCAGCTTGGGGCGCGAACTGGGCGCTGAAGTCGCTGCCCAAGCCAGTTGCGATCGCGGCGTTCACGCTCGCAGTGATCGCCGCCGCAGCGCTGTTCCTCGGACCGCTTCTCAGCGGCTCGGGAGCTGCCTCCGGCAACGCACCAGCTCCGACAACAGCAGCCGAGTTCCGCGACAGGGTGAACGACCGCGCGTCCGATCGGGGCGTCGAGGCCATCACGCTCGGCGAAGCGCAAAACGCAATCGAGTCGGTGTGCCCTGCAGTGGCCGAGGGGCTGACGCCTTCGCAGGCACGATCAGAGGTAAAGCATTACGCCGATCAACAGGGAATCCCGGACTCCGTTGCCGCGAAGCTGGCCCTGATGACCGAGATGGTGATCGAGTTCTCGGACACGCTCTGCTGAGCTAGCCGCGTTGCCTGGTTGGCAGTCGACACCTCCATTTCGACAAGTACGTCGAGGAGGATCCAATGCCCAGCTTCAACGACCCGGTCGCCGACGCCGACGAACTCCGGGAAGGAGTCCGCGGCCTTGCTCACGCGACGCGCACGATCGGGGACCCGACCGTGATCTACGCAGTCCTGGGTTCCATCAGCTCCGCTCTCGCATCGCTGAGCCAGACACTGCACCAGCTGGGCGAGTTCCACGACGGGCCGACTCGCAAGCAGGCCTGGATGAACGGCGATGCCAACGCCGGGCGCGCCGCGTCGTACAGGGAGTCCTGGGAGCTTCATCGCGCAGCCGAGATGATTCACCAGGTCGCCGAATGCGTGGATCGGGCCCACGAGATCGAGGCCACGATCGCCTACGACAGACGCGACTACCCGTCCTTCGCTCCAGTTCAGCGCTCGACGCACCAGCCGGGGATGTCGCTGTGACGGGGTGGCAGGACGGGCGCCTCCACTCCGCCGTGCTCGTCTCACCGGGACGAGAACGGCGGCACGATCGCAAGCTCCGCAAGGCCGCGGCGCGAGAGCTGCTGTCCGCCGACCGCGAAGCCCGGCGCGCCGAAGCCAAGCGCAAGGCCGAGCAACTTTCGGCGGAGAAGCGGGCGACCGTGACGCTCCCTCGCGCCGGCGAACACGGTCCCGCAACACTGCGGACTCCCGGACGATTCCGCGTGCCACGCCATCAGGACACCTCGGCGACCTTGGCGGGCGCGTATCCCTTCCTCGCCGAGGGCGGCCTCGGCAGCGAAGGCGTGTTCGTCGGCCAGGACCTCTACTCCGGGAGCTCCTTCGTCTACGACCCTTGGATTCTCTACGCGCGCGGGCTCATCACCGCACCGAACCTCGTGCTCGCCGGGATCGTGGGCTCCGGCAAGTCCTGCCTCGCCAAGAGCCTCTACACGAGGTCGATCCCCTTCGGCCGCCGCGTCTACGTCCCCGGCGACCCCAAGGGCGAGCACACCGCCGTCGCAGAAGCCGTCGGCGGTCGCGCCATCGCGCTGGGACATAGCATGGCCAACCGTCTGAACCCGCTCGACGAGGGCCACCGTCTGTCCGGGTACGACGACGCCCAGTGGGCCAGCCAGGTCGCATCCCGTCGCCGCGACCTCGTCGGCGCCCTGGCGGAGACCGTACTCGAGCGCCGACTCACACCGCTCGAGCACACGGCCGTCGACATCGCGATCGACCGCACCGTGCGCGGCGCCGACGTCCCGATCCTCCCGATGGTCGTCGAACGGCTCCTCACCCCCGAGCCGGCCGACGACCCCGACGGCCGCCTCACGGAGGACGGACGACTGGTCGGTCACGCTCTCCGTCGCCTCGTCGCGGGCGACCTCGCCGGGCTCTTCGACGGCCCCTCGACGGTGAAGTTCGACCCGAGCCTCCCGATGATCTCCCTCGACCTGTCCCGCGTCACCGAAAACGCCACCCTCATCTCGGTCTTGATGACCTGCGCGTCCGCGTGGATGGAATCGGCACTGCTCGACCCGAACGGCGGCCAGCGCTGGGTCGTGTACGACGAGGCCTGGCGCCTGATGTCGCACCCCGCACTGCTGCGACGGATGGACGCCCACTGGCGCCTCGCGCGGCACTACGGGATCGCGAACATGCTGATCTTCCACAAGCTCACTGACCTCGACAACGTCGGCGACTCCGGCTCCGCCATGCGCGCGCTCGCCTCGTCGCTCCTCGCCAACGCCGAGACCCGCATCGTCTACCGCCAGGAAGCCGACCAGCTCGGTGCGACCTCGGCAGCGCTGGGGCTCACTGGCACCGAGCAGTCACTGATCCCCACGCTCGGCACCGGCCAGGGGCTGTGGCGGATCAAGAACCGCTCCTTCGTCGTCCAACACCAGATGCACCCCGCCGAGCTCGAACTCTTCGACACCACCGGACGCATGACAGGAGCTCTTTAGAAGTTCGCGCGAATTTTGACGGTTCTGCGACGAACCTGAGCATACGCAACGTCCTCGAGTGTGTGCGGACACTCAGGTTCGGAGAAGCCGGGGACGTGGCATGTCGTGTGCCAGATCTGGAGCCGTCACCGAGAAGGAGTAGCGGCGATCGGGTCGGCCCCGCGGGTTCACCGTTGGCGGTTCCCTATGCGGTGATGGGGCCCTCACCTCCGAGGGCAGGCGTCCCCGCGAGTACGTCGTAGAGCGGAACCCAGATGCCGCGCCGCGACCGCGAGCATGTTGGGCGCGCTTGCACTGCACAGTGACCGGCCAAGTGTGCGGCGGAGGCCGCGACGCGGGCCCGGTCAGCCGGGGCCCGCGTCGTCGATCATGATTCCGGTTCTCGGTGAGACAGTGCTGTATGTCGTAGTTTGGACTGCCTGACCCACGCTGACCTACGGGTGGACCCCTTGTGCCAGCTTGGAACGAACGCACCCGGCCGTGGAGCTATGGCCACGAGGGTCACCGGACCGACCTCTAAGTGGAGTCCAGCAGAGTGGTGTACGACGGACCTGAGTGAGCGCGTGCCTCCAACGTAGGCGCGGCCACCGGGTGGATCCTTCGAGTGATCTGCGAAAACCGACTCGAAGAAGGACCACGACGATGACCGCTGGACCCAGTATCGACCCTGCACAGTTCCTGAACGAGCAGCTGTCCCAGGCCAGTCCTGATCTGATGCGGGACCTGCTCACCACGTTCGTCAATGCGCTGCTCTCGGCGCAGGCCGACGCGGTGTGCGGCGCCGGCTACGGCGAACGCAGCATGGAGCGCGTCAACTCCCGCAACGGCTACCGGCACCGCGACCTCGACACCCGCGTCGGCACTCTGGACGTCGCGGTTCCCAAGCTGCGCACCGGTTCGCTGTACCCCGAGTGGCTGCTGGAGCGCCGCAAGCGAGCAGAGCGGGCACTGACCAGTGTGGTCGCGACCTGTTACCTGCTCGGCGTCTCGACGCGGCGGATGGACAAGCTGGTGCAGACCCTCGGCATCACCGGCCTGTCCAAGAGCCAGGTCTCGGTGATGGCCAAGGAACTCGACGAGCACGTCGAGCAGTTCCGCACCCGACGGCTGGAGGAGGCCGGGCCGTTCACCTTCGTGGCCGCCGACGCGTTGGTGCTCAAGGTCCGCGAAGGTGGCCGGGTGGTGCCGGTCCACGTGCTGGTCGCCACCGGCGTCAACGCCGACGGGCACCGCGAGATCCTCGGCGTGCAGGTCACCAGCAGCGAGGACGGCGCCGGGTGGCTGGCCTTCTGGAGGGATCTGACCGCCCGCGGCCTGGCCGGGGTCAAGCTCGTCACCAGCGACGCCCACGCCGGGCTGGTGGCCGCGATCGGCGCCACGTTGCCCGGCGCCTCGTGGCAGCGCTGCCGAACCCACTACGCGGCGAACCTGATGTCGGCGACGCCGAAGTCCTCGTGGGGCTGGGTCAAGGCGCTGCTGCACTCGATCTACGACCAGCCCGACGCCGACGCTGTCCACGCCCAGTTCGACCGGGTCGTCGACGCCCTGGCCGAGAAGCTCCCCAAGGTGGCCGAGCATCTGGAGGACGCTCGTGCCGACATCCTCGCCTTCACCGCGTTCCCGAAGGAGATCTGGCGCCAGATCTGGTCCAACAACCCCAACGAGCGCCTCAACCGCGAGATCCGCAGGCGAACCGACGTGGTCGGGATCTTTCCCGACCGGGCCAGCATCATCCGGCTCGTCGGCGCCGTCCTGGCCGAGCAGCACGACGAGTGGGCCGAAGGCCGCCGCTACCTCGGACTCGACGTCCTCGCCCGCGCCCAGGCCGTCGACACCTGCGTCGTCGAGGAGGTGACCGAACCCGAACTCCAGGCCCTCACAGCCTGACCGACACGCCCAACCGAGGGATCAACCTCGTACACCACCCCAGCGGACTTGACCGACCTCTACGCCAGATTGGCGAGGAGGTCGCGGCAGGCTTGTTCGCAGCGTCGGCAGGCTTCGGCGCAGATACGGCAGTGCTCGTGCATGTCGGCATGGCTTTCGCACTCGTCGCCGCATGCCTTGCAGGCGGTCGCGCAGGCTTCCAGGAACGCTCGGGTCACATTCGCGTCGTACCCGGTGTGGCGTGACAACGCGTTCCCGGTGGCGACGCAGATGTCGGCGCAGTCGAGATCAGTACGAATGCACTTGGTCAATTCGGCGACCATGTCCTCCGACAGACACGCGTCGGCACACGCGGTACAAATCTGTGCGCACTCGAAACAGGCCGCGATGCACTCGGCCAGCTTTTCCTTGTCGATGTTGCCCAAGTCCTTCGGGTAAGCCTCCAGCATCTTGGTGTGAGCCACGGTTCCTCCTCTAGTTACGGCGGCGAGGTCATCCCGGCATGGTGCTCTTGATCCGCCGCTCTCCTGACGTCTGTACCCAACCGGACGAGCATCATCCGCATAGCCGCACGGATATCGGGTACTTCCGCGGGGTGACTGACGACCATCCGGTCCGCGCTCGCGTAGACGCGCCCGACCAGAACACCGGTGGCGGCGACCGGCACCAGCACCCGGTCGATCCGAGACGGGTTGCCTTGGCCCGCGAGCGCCTGCCGTCGGCAGAGGAGGGAGACCGGCTCACCAGCGTGCTCTCGTTGATGGCCGATCCCACCCGGGCACGACTGTTGTACGCGCTTGACGTGGTCGAGGAGCTTTGTGTGGGCGACCTCGCCATTGCGTTGTCGGTGAGCGAGGACGCAGTCTCCTACGGACTTCGGGTGCTGCGTACCGCCGGGCTGGTGAGACGACGCAAGGAGGGCCGGATCGTGTACTACCGGCTCGCAGAGGGCTTTCCCGAGCCGCTTCGTCAGCACTGTCTACGTCAGCTCATCGAGATGTCTCGCGCTCCAATCGAGGACGACGACGTCTGACGCCGAGCTGAGCGACATCAACCACCGCAACTGACCCCCATCGGAAAGGGCAATCCCCATGTCATCGCCTCATACGCAGAAGCCGTCCGGTGCCAGCGAGCCCAGTGACCGGGAGAAGCCCGAGCAGCAGAAGGGGGACAAGGCCCATGAGCGGCGGATGTACGTACGTTTCGGACTGATGATCGCCACCTCCACGGTGGTGATGTTCGTCTTGATGTACTCCAACGTCTTCGCCTTTGACCACGTGCGGTGGAGCGAGGAGCGCTTCTACATGGCGCTGTTGATGGGCGGCGCCATGGCGCTGGTGATGTTCGCGTTCATGCGCAGCATGATGTACAAGAACCGCGCCTACAATCTCGTGCTCGTGGCGGTGGCGCTGCTGCTCGGTGCAGGTGGGCTGTACCTCTCGCGTTCCCAGGCGTTGGTCGACGACCAGGCGTACATGAAGGGCATGATCCCGCACCACTCGATCGCCATCTTGACCAGCGAGCGGGCCGACATCGATGACGTTCGCGTTCGAGAACTCGCCGACGAGATCATCAAGGCCCAGCGCAAGGAGATTAAGGAGATGGACTGGCTGATCGAGGATATCGAGAAGAACGGCCCGGCCACCACTCAGGAGGAAGCCGATCAGCGTCCCGTCCCGAGCTTCGAGGGAACCGCCGCCAGCAGCCTCGATGATGTCAGTGATGCCCTTGCCATGTTGGCCCTGTTCGGCGTCGAACTGCCTTGACCGTATACCCTAGGGGGGTATAGTGGAGTCATGAATGCGCACACCCATCGTCCCGACGCCGCCACGATGGACCAGGTCACCGACCCGGTGTGCGGCATGAAGGTCGATCCGTCCGTGGCCGAGCACGCGGTCGACCACCGCGGTGAGCAGTTCTACTTCTGCTCAGCCGGCTGCAAGGGCAAGTTCCTCGCCGACCCCGGCCAGTACACCGGCCATGGCTTCCCGGACCGTGCCGCAGGCGGCCGCGCCGGGCATGCAACCGAGCCAGGACATGGGCAGCCGACCCCGAGTGAGGGCGAGTCGGTCGAGTACACCTGCCCGATGCACCCCGAGATCCGCCAGGACGGCCCTGGCACCTGCCCCATCTGCGGGATGGCCCTCGAGCCCGTGATCGTCACCGCGGACACCGGCCCGTCCGAGGAACTGCGCGACATGACCCGCCGCTTCTGGGTTGGAGTCGTCCTGTCTATCCCGGTCGTGATCCTTGGCATGGGCCGCGATCTCGTCCCGTGGCTGCACGACAACATCTCCGCTACCGCGTCGGCGTGGACCCAGCTCGTGCTCGCGACCCCGGTGGTGCTGTGGGCCGGGTGGCCGTTCTTCGTCCGCGGCTGGGCGTCGGTGCGGACCCGGAACCTCAACATGTTCACGCTCATCGCGATGGGCACGGGCGTTGCGTGGCTGTTCTCCGTCGTCGCCACCGTCGCGCCGGGCATCTTCCCTGCCGCTTTCCGTGAGGACCGGGCCGTCGAGGTGTACTTCGAGGCCGCAGCCGTCATCACCACCCTCGTCCTGCTCGGGCAGGTCCTCGAGCTTCGCGCGCGCGAAGCGACCTCCGGCGCCATCAAGGCCCTCCTGGACCTGTCCCCCAAGACCGCGCGCCGCGTCGGTGAGGACGGCACCGAGGAGGAAGTCACTCTCGACCAGGTTGAGATCGGGGACATGCTGCGCGTCCGCCCCGGCGAGAAGGTCCCGGTCGACGGGCTCGTTGAGGACGGCAAGTCCGCTGTCGACGAGTCCCTCGTCACTGGCGAGTCCATGCCCATCACCAAGAACGTCGGCGACAACGCCATCGGCGGCACCCTCAACCAGACCGGCGCCTTGCTGGTGCGCGCCAACGCGGTCGGCCGCGACACCATGCTTGCCCGCATCGTGAACATGGTGGCCGAAGCCCAACGCTCCCGCGCACCCATCCAGCGCACCGTCGACCGAGTCTCAGCAGTCTTCGTACCCGCCGTCATCGGCGTCGCCGTGCTCGCATTCATCATCTGGGCGCTCCTAGGCCCCGATCCGAAGCTGGCTCACGCGCTCGTCGTCGCGGTCAGCGTCCTGATCATCGCCTGCCCGTGTGCCCTGGGCCTGGCCACACCCATGTCCATCATGGTCGGCGTCGGACGCGGCGCCCAGATGGGCGTCCTCATCAAGAACGCCGAAGCGCTCGAGCTGATGGAGAAGGTCGACACCGTGGTCGTCGACAAGACCGGCACCCTGACCGAGGGCAAACCCGCCGTCGTCGCCGTCGAGCTCGCCGAGGGCTTCCACACGCACACCGCCGACGAACTGCTGTGGCTCGCGGCCGCGGTCGAGAACGCCTCGGAGCACCCGCTGGCTCGCGCCATCGTCGACAAGGCCCAATCCTCCCTGGCAGCCGGGACCGAGTCCAGCGCAGGCAGGCTGCCCGAGGTCGCTGACTTCGACGCACCCGCCGGCAAGGGTGTCCTCGGCATCGTCGAGGGCCGCGAGGTGCTTATCGGGACCGCCGGGTTCCTCACGAGCCAGGACATCGACCCCGCGCCCCTGGCCGACAAGGCCGACAAGCTGCGCCGCACCGGCGCGACCGCCGTCCTCGTCGCCATCGACGGCACCCCAGCCGGCGTCATCGGCATCGCCGACCAGGTCAAGGACACCACCCCGGCCGCGCTCACGGCGCTGCGCAAGGAGGGCATCGAGGTCATCATGCTCACCGGTGACAACCAGGTCACCGCCGCCGCGGTCGCCGCCGACCTCGGCATCGACCGGGTCGAAGCCGAGGTGCTGCCCGACCACAAGGCCGACGTCGTCAACCGACTCCGTGCCGAGGGCCGCGTCGTCGCGTTCGCCGGAGACGGCGTCAACGACGCCCCTGCGCTCGCCGCAGCCGACGTCGGACTGGCGATGGGCACCGGCACCGACGTCGCCATCGAATCTGCCGGAGTCACCCTGCTCCGCGGCGACCTCAACGGCATAGCCCACGCCCGACAGCTCTCACATGCCGTCATGTCCAACGTCCGACGCGGTCTGGTCCTGGCGTTCGGGTACAACACCGCCGGCATCCCCATCGCCGCCGGAGTGCTGTACCCGGTGTTCGGGTGGCTGCTGTCCCCGGTCATCGCCGCGGCCGCGATGGCTCTCTCGTCGGTCAGCGTCATCATCAACGCCCTGAGGTTGCGAACCCAGCGGCTGCCCTGATTCCTGTGTTTCCGTACCATCGAAGCCGATGAGCCCCGTGCCCGCGACCAGCCGCCGCACCCGCAACTCCCTGTGGGCGCGGACGGCTGCGCGGCTGACCGGCCGCAGCGCAGTGGCCGCCCTCGTAGCGGCCCTGGTCGTCGGCATCCTCGGCATGCATGCCCTGGCCAGCCACGGCGCTTCGCCAGCCGCCACGGTCCCAACGCCCTCAAGCACGATGAGCATGACGAGTACGGCGGCCATGACTTCTGCCCATGAGGCGGCGATGGCCTCGGGGGACTCGCACGACGGACACGCGCACTCCGCCGCGACGCAGTCCTCGATGGCAGCCCCCGAGGCCAGCGTTGAGGTCAGTGCTGACGCTGGTTCCGGCTCGGGTCACGGCATGGCGAGCATGGTGATGCTGTGCGTCGTCATGCTCGCCGCTGCAGCGCTCACGCTGCTGGCGCTCCTCGCCAAGGGCTTCCTCCGGCCGCTGCAGTCGGAGGCGTTCATGCCCGCAGCCGTCCGCGTACGGGCGCTGCGGTGGGTGCGTTGCACCGGGCCACCCCATGAGTGGCAGTTCTCCGTCATCAGGTGCTGACAGGCCCTGCGACCGCCCGCCACCGCTGACCTCGACCGTCAGAGTTCGACACCAGCGTCCCGGCCGGGTGCCGCTTCCGCCTGCCCGCAACACCCCACCTGACTACCTGACTTCCAGGAGAACTCGCATGCAAATCAAGACCAAGACCCGTACGCGCGCCCTCGGCGCCGTCGCGCTCACCCTTGTCCTCGGCGCCGGCGTCACCGCCTGCGGCGACGACACCTCCGACGCGGGCGGCCAGTCCGAGGTCAGCGCCACCGAGCACAACGACGCCGACGTCGCGTTCGCGAGCGACATGATCGCCCACCACGCCCAGGCGCTGTCGATGGTTGACCTGACCATTAAGCGCGACCTCGACCCCGAGGTCCAGGCCCTCGCCGAGGACATCCGCGACGCCCAGGGCCCGGAGATTGAGACCATGGCCGACTGGCTCACCCAGTGGGGCGAAGACGTCCCCGAGACCATGCGCGACCACGTCAACTCCGGCCACGACATGGGCGACATGTCCGACAACATGGACGACATGGACCACGACGACATGCCCGGAATGATGACCTCCGAGGACATGGACGCCCTCGAGAACGCCTCCGACGCCGAGTTCCAGGACATGTGGCTCGAGATGATGATCGAGCACCACGAAGGCGCCATTGAGATGGCCGAGACTGAGCAGGAAGACGGCCAATTCAAGGACGCCGTCGACCTCGCCGGACAGATCATCGACGCCCAGCAGCAGGAGATCGACATCATGCGGGGCCTCCTCGACTCCTGAACCCGCAGCGCAGGTGGACGCCACCGTGGCGGTGGCGTCCGCCCTGTTCGTGTGCCCCACGTCCCGCACGCCGCCGGCGACCCAACCGAGGCACGCCACCACAGCAAAGGGAACACCTCCATGAAGACACCCACCCCCGCTCAGCTGGCGGCCGCCGCCGTCGCAGCAATCCTCACCCTCATCGCCGCCGGATGCGGCACGGACCCGGCGGCCACCGATGCCACTAGCGAGACCAGATCGAGTTCGTCGAGCTCCGCCGGCGTTGAGCCCGATGACATCTCGCTCCCGCCATGGCCAGCACCCGGCGACGTTCCTGCGCGGGTCGCCGCCGCCGGCCTCGACCTCGGCCCGATGGGCACCGCCGAGCACTACCACCCCACGCTGGCCATCACCATCAACGATCAGCCGGTCCCCGTCCCGCCCAACATCGGCGTCGACCCCGATACCGGCGCCATGTCCGCGGTCCACACCCACGAAGGTGACGGCACCATTCACATCGAAGCCCACACCGTCGGGGAGAAGTTCACCCTCGGCCAGCTGTTCACCCAGTGGGGCGTCGCCCTGACGCCGACCCAGATCGGTGGCGTCAAGGCGAACGCCGGTGAGGAGGTGAGGGTGACCAGCAACGGTGCCCCCGTGACCGGCGACCCCGGCGACCTCGAGCTCGAACCCGAGCAGGAGATCGAGCTGACCCTTCCATGACCCGCGCCCACGCCGAAGTGGTCCGCGACCTCGCTGGAGGGACCGTTGAGGGTGGTTGTCCCCAGTGGCACCGCACGTACGCTCTCCGGCCTGGACGTTCCGAGAGCAGAACCGCCAGTGGCGATCTGGTCCGCTCGGATCTTCTGTGGCGAGGTCGTCCCGGCAGGGGATCCTGCTGGGCACGCTCCGCGAGTCGATTCGCTTGCGGCCACGGTGCACCACATCTGCTTGCCGTCAAGCGGACGTGACCACAGCCGGACCGTCGCTCGGAGCGTGCCACCACAAGGCCCTACTTCGGTGCCCCGGGCCGGAACGACGCACTCAAACCATGGATCCGAGATCGGACCCCACGGTCGGGTACGCAGCGGTGGTCGACTTGAGTTGACGGGTGGTGAGCCCGAGCTTGATGGCTAGGCCGAAAATGTTGATGAGCTCCCCGTACTCGGGTCCCAGCAGATGGGCGCCCACGACCCGGTCCGTGGACCGGTCGATGAGTACCTTCGCGGCCGCGGTGGTCTCGCCGACGCGGTAGTTGGAGTACCAGCCGCTGGTGTCGTTATGACGGACGCTCAGGTCGATGCCTTGCTCGAGAGCCTCCGTTTCGAGCATGCCGACGCGGGCGAGCTCGGGGATGGTGAACACCGCCGCAGGGATGCCGCTGTAGTTGGGAGCGGCCGTGGTGCCCTTGATCATGTTGGAGGCGGCGACCTTGGCCTCGATGACCGCCACCGGTGTCAGCGGCATCCCCGCGGTGTCCGCGGAGTCCCCGGCAGCCCACACGGCTGCGTTCGTGGTGCTCTGGAGATGATCCGAGACGCTCACGCCACGCTCGCCCCATTCCACCCCGGCGGCGTCGAGGGCAAGACCGGCGAGGTCCGCGACACGACCCGCGCCGTGGACGACGAGGTCGGTCTCGATGCTCTCGCGGACTCCGGCCCGGTCCAGAGTGACGATGTAGCCGCGGCCGTTCGGCTCGACAGCCACTACTTCGGTGAAGCGTCGCAGGTCGACACCGACCTCGGCGCCACGGGCGACCAGCAGCTCGACGAGGTCGGGGTCGAATCCCTTCAAGGGTCGTTCGCCGCGGTCCACGATGACCGGTGACGCGCCGGCACGGGCGGCGATGTGGGCGAACTCGAAAGAGATGAAGCCGCCTCCGACGAACAGGATCCGTGGCGGCAGGTCGTCGAAGTCGAGGAAGCCGGTGCTGTCGATCAGGTGTTCGTGCCCCGGGAAGTCCAAGGGGCGGGGCCTGGCGCCGGTGGCGATCAGGAAGCGGTCGGCGTCGTAGCGGGTGCCGTCGACGTCGATCTGTCGCTCGGAGGTGAAGCGCGCCGGGCCGTGGAGGGTCTCGACGCCGTGGCGGCTCAGGCCGGCCTCCATGTTCTCCGGCACCGGGTCGGTGAAGCCGTGCTTGTGCTTCATCAGGTCGCCCCAGTTGATCGACAGGCCGCCCGCGTCGATGCCCTTGCCCTCCATCAAACGTGCGCTGTCGATGATCTCCGCGCCGCGGCGAAGGATCTTCTTCGGGTCGCACCCCCGCAGCGCGCACGTGCCGCCGTAGGGCAGCGGGTCGACGATCGCGACGCGCCACCCCTGGCTGGCGGACTTGTTCGCAGAGGCCACACCGGCCATCCCGGCGCCAAGGACGATCAGGTCATAACTTTCGCTCATCGGTGGTTCTCCTTCAGCGGGTTGTTGGTGGTCTCGTTGACGTCTGACGCGGGACATCTCCGGCGCCGCACCCGCGTCACCCATCCGAGGACGACGAGCACGAGGCCGACACCGATCAGGGCCCAGCTCTGGAGGGACATGCCGGCCACCGCACCTAGCAGCCCCAGCGACAGCAGCACCGGCAGTCCGCAACAGATGCCGACTGCGCCGACGACGGCGACCACTGGTCCGACAGTGCCCATCCGGTCACGCATCGGCGAGCGCCCCGCGGAGCTGGTCGAGTGTCGGTGCGCCTTCGTGGCCACCGGGGACCGGGTATCTCCGGCAAGCCAGCCCGATGGGTGCGCCGGGCTCGGCGAACAGGTCGACGCCGTCGATTTGGATGCTGGGTGAGCCCAGGAATCCGACGCGCTCGGCGTCCTCCGGGGTCTCAACCAGCCGGTGGGTCACCGTCACGTCGCCGCGCTCGGCTGCGATCAGGGCCAGGCGCTCGTCCGCGACTTTCCAGTTCGGGCAGTCCTCGAAGTAGAGCAGCGTGATGTCCATGCCCCGACGCTAAACCTTGAACCGCGGTACAAGGTCAAGCGGTACAGTGAGATCATGCGCATCGGAGAAGTCGCCGAGGCCGTCGGGGTCCCGACCGCCACCATCCGCTTTTACGAGCGCAAGGGACTGCTGCCGCAGCCGCATCGAGGCCCCAACGGCTACCGCGAGTACGACAACTCGACACTCGCCACGCTCGCTTTCATCCGCAACGCTCAAGCCGCCGGTCTCACCCTGGTCGAGATCGCGACGATCCTCGACCTGCGCCGCGAAGGCGCCACTCCGTGCGGACACGTGCAGGACCTCCTCGCTGCGAAGTTGCTCGACGTGCAGCAGCGGCAACGCGAGCTGGTCACCCTCGAGGCGGAGCTCGGCCACTTGATCAGGCTCAGCCGTCGGCTGGACCCGGCCGACTGCTCTGACGAGGCGATCTGCCACATCATCGCCCATCCGCGCTCACCATCACGCGCGGGTGCCACCGTCCAGGAGTAGCGTCGCCGCATGAGTCGCCGCATCATCATCCCGGTCACGCTCTACCTCACTGCGGCCCTGGGGAGTCGGGCCGCCGAAGCAGCGGGCTTTCAACGGTGCCACTGCTCGGCGACGTGCTGGTGCCGCAAACCCCTGCTGAGCGCATTCCGCTGGGTTCTGCCTATCGGCCACCGCTAGCGCTCGACCGCTCGAATCGCACGAGGGGCCGAACGGCGTACAACTCGTGACCGCGGTCCCGGACGCAACGGCGCCGGCCGATGACCGCCAGCGGATCCGCTTGCGGGACTCCCACCCACCGTCCGAGTGACCGGGTCTCAGAACTTTCTTGAAATTCGGGGGGACGCTGTCTGACCTGCGCAAACGTGGCGCGGGCTGCTGCGTCCCCCCGAGGTTGGACGGCCCGGGGGGACGGATAGGGGGACGCTGAGCCGCCACGCTGCGGCCGTGACCAAAGTCAGTGGCGTCAGAGTGTCCGATTTGTGCGCGTCACGGTTGCTTATCCGTGGCGTGAGGATGTTGCGACGACTCTCGGCCCACGCCGCGCGGGACGCAACGACATGGTCATGTCCGGTTGCCGGGGTGGTCCTTGTTCCTCAGGTCGGGGTGCTCGATCGTCTTGAGGTAGCGGGTGGCGCCTTCGACGCTGAGTCCGAAGAGGTCGTAGATGCGGCGTACGTCGCCGCCGGTGGCGTGGATCTCGTGCAGGATGCGGTCCTCTCGCAGGGCGCGCGGGCGAACGCGGCTGTCCCTCCAGGGAAAGGACGGACCGCCGGGGACGAGACGCGGCGCGGTGCGTCGGTTGATGAGCAGGTGCGGGTTCGCGGTGGCCGGCCAAGTGCGGTTGCGGTGATCGAGCCAGGCGCTCAGCCGTGTCCTCACGGGTGCGGCGAGCGGGATGTCGCGGCCGTCGAGGTGCAGCCGGCCGTCCACGATGTCGGACAACTGCAGCTCACGGACCTGCTTGCCGGTCAGGCCGTGGAAGGCCACCAGCGCGACGGCGAGAGCGAGGGCCGAATTGGGCGAGTCGAGCTCGGCGCGGATCAAAGCGGGGTCGAGCGGCAGCGGAAGGTTCGTGGCCATGCGGGTGAGGTCGAGATCCTTGATCGGGTTGGTGAAGACGAGTCGGCGACCCTTGAGGATCTTGAACAGCGACTTCAGTCCGATCTCGGCGAAGTGGCGGTGGCTGGTGCCGGCGGGCAGGGCCGTGAGGGCGGCCAGGATGTCGTCTGTGCTGATCTCGGCGAACGACTGGCGCCCGGCTTCGACCCATGCCTGCACGACGGGCGCGAGGCCCTGGATGTGGATCTCGACGGTCTCGGGTTCGCGGGGCACCTGGCGTGGTGCTTGTCGGGATCCGCCGAGCATGATCTGAAGCCACAACTGGAGGTGCCCCCGCATCGTGTCCGGGAGGGCTCCGGATTCGATGAACTTGGCGTTGAAGTACCGCTCGACCCGGGTTGGTACGTCCTCGATCAGGAGCCCGGCTTCTGCGAGGACGTCGAGGGTGGAGGTGATGGTGCCGTCGTATCGGCGCAACGCCACGACGTCACTGGCGCGGACCTTCGCGGTGGAAGTAGGCCGCAGGATCTGCAGCAGCCGCAGGGACTGGATCACGGCATTGCGCTGTCTGACGCTCCAGCCGTAGCGGCGGGCGTGGTCGGCGACGATGGCCGCGCAGTAACGGGTCAGTTCGCTGTCCTCGACCAGGAGGCGTTGGCGCAGCACCGCGGGGTCGGGGTCCATGTCGAACAGGGTCAGCTGTTCGAGCGCTTGGTCGTCGAAGCTGGTGCCGGGTTCGTAGGGCAGCTGGTTCTTGGTCTTCGTCGACCATCGGCGATCTCTGCGGACGTAGTCAGGCACCGGTGTCGCGCGCCGCTTAAAGACCATGTTGGCGAAGAACAGCTGCTGGCTGTGCTGGTTCGCCGCGGCGACATCGGGTGCTCGGCCGGGTTCTTGGTCGAGGCGGGCGTTCTCAAGGCACAGCCGACAGGCTTGCCGGTCGCTGACGTGGCTGGTGCGGCCGCAGGAGGCGCAGGTGCCCTTCGGGTGGTGGCTCTGCCACCAGCGACAGGACCAGCAGGTCCAGTTGTAGCGGGGGTAGACACCCCAGGCCAGACAGCCCTTGCACGATCCGACGTGTTCGGAGCTGCGGGGATGGCACCGACTGCACAGCCCCTGACTGAAGTAGTCCGTGCGGGAGCGGCAGCGGTTGCACGGTGGAGCCGCGAATGGGCCGCCGGGCAGGCACTGATAGCAGAAGTCGACCCGGGGGCGGGTCCACGCGACGCGGTTGCTCTGGCACGCGTTGCACTTGGGCGGCAACCGCAACGCCGCGTTGGGGCCGGGCGCAGGCATGCGGTGCTCGTCGTTTCGGTGGGCGATCGGGGTGCGGGCTACAGCGGTGGGGTCGAGCGGGGCTTGCCGAGCCGCGGTGTGACCGCCGGTGGCGCGCCGCCGCTGCCGTTCGAATCGTCGCCGCCATTTCCGCCGTTGTTGTTGGCGGCGTCGGTGTTGCGGGGACGGCGCGCGGCGACCTTGTCCGGCTCGGGTGTCATCAGGTCGTTCGGGGTGCATTCGAGCACGAAGCAGAGCACGTCGAGCTCTTCGAGGCGCATCGTCGGCGGGGTCCCGGCCCACCACGACGACATCTTTCCGGCGGAGATCTCGAGCCCGGCATCGGACAGCATCCTGCGCAACTGCGCGGACTTCCAGATCCCTCGTTCGGCGGCCCGCAGCCGCAGGCTCCACTGCATCTGGATCAGCTCCTTCGGTTCTTCGGTCTCGTTAGTCGGTACGGAGGCCCAGGCGGACTTCGATGCGGTCGCTCGCGCTGTTCCACGCGCGTTCGATGTGGTCACTGCGGACATGCAGATACCCCGAGGTCGTCGCCAGCCACTGGTGGCCGAGCAGTTCTTGGAGCGCCTTGATATCCATCCCGGCCGCGTACAGCGACGAGGCGCAGTAGTGCCGCAGCACGTGTGGCGTCATCCGACCCGACCACGCCGGCAACCACTCCTCGACCTGGATTCCCAGGGCGCGGCGCAGCGCGTTCGCGCCGACACGTCCGCACCGATCCAGATCACGATCGAACCGCTCGGATGGCAGCAGCGGCGCGTCCGGGTCGGCCCAGTCCTCGCCGTACTGCGGACGGACCTCGGCCAGCCACCAGTCGAGCAACTGGTTCGCGCCGTTGATCGCAGGCACCAACCGTGGCTTGGGTCCGCGGCCGCCCGAGCCCTTGCCGTGGCGGACGTGGAGTTTGCCGAACTCGCCCAGATCGGGGCGCCAATCGCGGATGTCGAGCATGACGGTCTCGTTGATCCGCAGCCCGAGTCGGCGCCACAACGAGGCAGCGAAGTAGTCGCGGGCCGCGGGAAGGTACTTGCGCGCCTGTGTGACCGACCCGCGCCAGGCAGTGAACAGCGAGTCGATCTCCTCATCCGACGGCGGCACCCGGACCTTGCCCAGCGATGCCCCCGACTGGCGATTGAACTCATCGATCGGCTGCTCGACCAAGGCACCAGTCGCGCGGCGGATCGTGCCCCCGTAGCGGGTGATCACGAACTCGTAGAAGCCCGCCACCGCGCCGGCCTTCCCCGCCCGGGTCGACACGCTGAGCCCCATCCGCCGTTGCTGGGCCAAGAACGCGTCCGCGTCCGCACAGGTGGCCTCCCACAGCGGAGTCGACAGCGAGCGAGCGAACTCGATGACGATCGCCCGAGTCGCGCCGATATGGCGGTCAGTCAGACCGGCCGCCGACATCGCCAGCGCGTACTGGTCCACCAGCTCCTGCTCGAAGTCCTGGACCGCCTGCGCACCTATAAGTGCCGGATCAACAGCGCTGCCGCCCGGCAACGCCACCAGACCCATCAGTCACCGACTTCAGTGGAGGCGATCATGCGTCGATACTACAGCCAAACCGTCGTTCAGAGTGACGCTTCGTCAATGCGCGCCCTCCAGAGAGCTGAACCGACGCCACCTGCGCAAACGCAGATCGGGGCGCATGGACGTCCGATCGAACCTGAGTTCCTAGAGATTGCAGCGTCATGACCACTCAGGTTCGCGGTCGAGCGGCCCGCGAAGCGAAGCTCGAGGCGCTCCAGGAGCAGCTGTCCGTGTCCGTCGCTGCGCTGGTGACCGGTGAGGACTGGAAGCGCGCCCTGACCTTCGCCGCGCAGTTCCGCGCACGCAGCTTCGGGAACTCGATGCTCATCGCGGCGCAGCACTTCGCGGCGTACAAGGAGGGCAGGGTCCCGGAGCCGACGCCGACGTACGTCGCCGGCTTCCACCAGTGGCTCTCTCTCGGGCGCAGCGTCGCGAAAGGCCAGCACGGCTACGGCATCCTCGCACCGGTCACCGGCCGGTTCGCCTCGTTCACGCCCGAGGAACCGAACTCCTGGCGACGCCTGGCGCGCAACGAGAAGCCGATGTCTGGCGAGTACGCCCGCACCCGCATGATCGGCGTCAAGCCGACCTACGTCTGGGACATCTCCCAAACCACAGGCGACCCTGTGCCCGAACTCCCCCGCCCCTCCCTGCTGCAAGGCCAAGCGCCAGCCGGGCTGTGGGACGGACTGGCCGACCAGATCACCGCCGCCGGCTTCGAGCTCCGGCTCGTCTCCTCGGCTGCGGCGATCGGCGGCGCCAACGGCCTGACCGACTTCCTCTCCCGCGAGGTCTCGGTCCGCATGGACATGGACGAGGCGGCCCAGGTGAAGACGCTCGCCCACGAACTCGGCCACGTTCTCCTCCACGCGCCACCAGAGACAGCCCTGTCCACCGAGTCCGCCGCCGACGCGACCTTGCACCGTGGGATCGCCGAGGTGGAAGCCGAATCAGTCGCGCTCATGGTCGGTGCCGCCCACGGGCTCGACACCTCCTCCTACACGGTGCCGTACGTGTCGACCTGGGCAGCGAGTGTCCCCGGCAAGAATCCTGTCGAGGTCGTCCAGTCAACCGCCGAACGCGTCCGCGCGACCGCGCTCGGCATCCTCGACAAGGTCGACACCCAGCAGGTCGGCGACGGCAACCCGCCTGGGCTCGACCGAGAGGCCCTCAGCCACCGCGCCGGGACGGCTCCTGTGACGACCAACGCACGCCGCGATGGGGCGGTGCTGGGGCTATGAGGATCCCCGTCGTCCTGAGCGTCGTTCACGTCGCCATCGACGCCCACGGCGTACTCGCGGTCGACGTCGACGGTGTACCGCAGGATTCCGACCAGCCCAGGACCCGTGCCGACCTTCGCGCTGTCATCGACGAGATCACTTCAGACCTCGGCGCGCCGGTGCGCGTCGAGGTACGCGAGGCCGACGGCTCGACGTTCACCGACGTCGCGACTCCCCAGACTCCGGCACCAGCCGCTGCGGAGCAGCCACCCGCACCGCCACCTCCGGCGCTCGCTGGTGCCGGGTTTCTGCCCGGCGAGGAGGTTGCGCTGGCCTACGTCGTCGTACGCCAGAACGCCGACGCCAATGGCCACGCGTCCCTCAATCTCCCGCCCGCCCTGCTCGCCACAACCCGCGACGGGCTCGTGCTCCTCGGGATGAGCTCCATGACAGTCGCCCCGTTCGAGGCGTCGGCATGAACCCCGCAACACGGGGCGCGAACGACGAGCTCGTGAACCTGGCACTCATCGGGATGGTGGCGGCGTTCACCCTCGCGTTGGTACTCCGCGCCGCGGCCACAGCCGCCGCGGTGACAACGGGCGCGACGACGCCCGAAGCCGGGATCGCGAGCGGACTCCGGGTCCTGACCGATCCTGGACGGCCGGCGCGAGCCTTCGAGGCGCCCGGGTTGTCAGCGATCGCGTATTGGATCGTCGTTGTGCTGCTCCTCGGCGTCCTCGCAGCGGTCGCTTGGTGCGTGTCGAGATTGGTCGCTCGGCTCCGGCACCGGGCGGCTCGAGATCCCCACCGCCTCCAAGGGACGGCAACCGCACGAGACATCGACACGGCCGCATCCAAGAAGGCACTGGTACGACGTGCCGCCACCCTCCGTCCGTCGATCCGCCACCCCCGCGCGAACGACGTCGGCTACCTGATCGGGCACAGTTGCGGCCGCGAGATCTGGGCCTCGGTCGAGGACTCGATCCTCGTGATCGGTCCGCCACGTTCCGGCAAGGGATTGC
The DNA here is from genome assembly GCF_024662235.1 of Pimelobacter simplex. GTDB lineage: Bacteria > Actinomycetota > Actinomycetes > Propionibacteriales > Nocardioidaceae > Nocardioides. Next base: position 1,500,780 of record NZ_CP096276.1, on the reverse strand, counting down.
ACCTCGTCATCAATGCCATCCTCGATGCGCCCGGCGCCGTCGTCACGAGCTCTACGCGGCCGGACAACATCGCCGCCACGATCGCCACCCGGAAGGACTGCGGGCCGGTCGCCGTCTTCGACCCGCAGCATCTCACTGCGGGGCTGCCCGTTGTCGATGGCTGTGGCGTTCGATGGTCGCCGATCCGCGGCTGCGAACAACCCCTCACCGCGATGATTCGCGCTTCAGGGCTGGCCTCGTCGACCGGGCTCTCCTCCGGGGGCACGGAGTCCGGCGGCTTCTGGGAAGGCAAGGCCCGCTCCGCACTCCAGGCACTCCTCCATGCCGCGGCGCTCGAGCAGCTTCCGACGCGGGCCCTCTTCGAGTGGTCGCTGTCCGCGTCTGCCGCAGCTGACGCCGTCGGCATCCTCGCCAGCCACCCCCGCGCCGCTGCGGGCTGGTCGGACTCGCTCGAAGGCATGATCAGCGCCGATCCGCGCACCCGCGACTCGATCTGGATGGCCGTCGCACAAGCCCTCTCCTGCCTCGCCGACCCCGCAGTGCTGGACGCCGTCAGCCCGGAGGTCGGCGAGGCGTTTGACCCTCGCGACTTCCTCACCCAGAACGGCACGCTCTACCTGCTCGCAACGGGAGCCGGCGCGGGAGCCTCGTGGCCGCTCGTCGCCGCGTTCATGGAAGACCTGACCGAGGTCGCCCGTCACGTCGCTGCCGCGTCACCTGGCTCACGCCTTGACCCGCCCGTGCTCATGGCGCTCGACGAGATCGGCAACCTGGCGCCGCTCCCCTCCCTCCCAGTCCTGATGGCTGAGGGGGGCGGCACGGGCATTACGACGGTGCCGGTGCTTCAGTCGCTGGCTCAGGCGCGCAACAAATGGGGCGACCATGCGGCCAGCACGATCTGGGACGCGAGCATCGTCAAGGTCATACTCGGCGGCGCCTCTGCGTCGAAGGACCTCCAGGAGCTTTCTGTCCTCATTGGGGAACGTGACGAGCGCACCGACACCGTCAGCATCGGTGACTACGGCCAACGCTCGCTCCAGCGTTCGACTCGACGCGTCGCTGTGATGCCACCGGAGCGGATCCGGACGTTGCCCTTCGGGACCGGCTTGGTCCTCCTCCGTAGTGCACCGCCGATCGTCGCGACCCTGCGGCCATGGACCAGTCGCTGACAGTGCGTTCGCAAGGATTGCCAGACATGTGTCGCACCCGTTGGATACGTTCGCCGTCATGGCGAAGTATCCGCGCGTCCGACAGCAGAACATTGCCGTCTTCGGCGAGTCCGGCTCGGGCAAGACCGTTCTGGTCTCCTCGTTCTACGGCCCAACCCAAGAGGGGTCCTACAAGAACGACTTGTGGGAACTGGTTGCAGACAAGACCGGGCAGGGCAATCGCCTGTATCAGAATTACCTCGGCATGCGCGACAGCGCGACGACGCCGATGCCGACCCGTTTCGCGAACACGACGTACGACTTCTCGGTGAAGCTCAAGGCCGACCACGGCGACGAGGCGAAGAAGCGGCCCTTCGACGAGTTGCGACTCACCTGGCACGACTATCCAGGCGAGTGGTTCGAACAGGATCCGAGCAGCGACGAGGAGCGAATCCGCCGCACAGACACGTTCAAGACTCTGCTCAGCTCCGACGTGGCTCTGCTGCTGGTCGACGGGCAGAAGCTGCTCGACTACGCCGGCGAGGAGGAGAGGTACCTCAAGTCGCTCTTCCACAACTTCCGTCAGAACCTCAAGAGCCTTGAGAACGACCTACTCGATGACGGCCCATTGGTCGAGTTTCCTCGGATCTGGATCCTCGCGCTGTCCAAAGCCGACCTGGTTCCAGATTGGGACGTCAACACGTTCCGCGACCTTGTTGTCCGAAAGGCGGCGGACGATGTCGAGCGGCTGCGCGAGACCGTCTCCAAGTTCATCGACACGCCGGATGCATTGTCGATCGGCGAGGACTTCATGCTCTTGTCCTCAGCGAAGTTCGAGATCAAGCCCGAGACAGCGGAGCCAGCAGGGATTGACCTGACGCAACGAATCGGCCTCGATCTCATCCTCCCCATCGCCTCACTCCTCCCACTTGAACGTCGGGTCCTGTGGGAGGAGCGGATGACCATCCCTCGCAAGGTGCTGGACTCGCTTGCCGACGGCGCGGACGTGATCGCGGCAGCGTTGACTGGTGCGAAGTTCGTGGGAATTGAGAAGCTCCTCAAGAAGGTGGCGAAGACCAACAAGCAGGCCGCGCTGGTCGGCAAGGCCCTGCCAGCCCTAGCGGCGGCGATCAAGGTTGCTGGCCCGAAGCTCAAGGAAATGAACGAGCTCGCCCGGGCGCAGAACCACCACCTGCGCGCAATGCTCACGCAGTTCAAGATCGACCTCGACCAGGCCGTAGACGACAAGGTCCTCAGGACTCAGAAGTGACCTCAACCTTGCGACCGGCTCAGATCATCTGGGCAACTCGCGGTAGGTCGTGGGGTTTCATGTTCCTACTCGATGCGGGACTCGACGATCCACTCTCGGAGTACGAGCGGGCCTTCGCTGGGGTATCTGACGCTCCGGCCGCATATGCGTCCACGGGAGACACGGTCGCCTTCCGATTCCCCGATCCCGACGGCAGACGCGACTCGTCAGGACGCGTCATTCCCCACGAGTTCGTGATCCGCGGCGAGGTCGCTAGCGAGATCCGCTCAATGGAAGCCGGTCAACGGAAGGTGTGGCCTGTCGTCCAGGACGCATTCGCTCGGACCTGGATGCTTGCAGCCGCACCACAGGCCACAGATCTCCGACTCATGGACTGAGGGTCCGCCAATCGGACCCAATTGGTCTCGGCCGCGCACCTGACTCGCAGCAGCAGCTTCATGGGAGGCTGCGTACACCGTCAGGGAGCCAAAACGATGTCCATCCCCACCCAGATGAGCCTGGTCGGCTTCATCGCCTCAGCACCCGAGCTTCACTTCACCAAGGCCGGCGCCGAGTGCTGCCGGATGCGCGTCGGCATCGAGCAGTGGCGCAAGGAAGTCGACGGCAGCTTCACCAAGCTCGACCCGACCTTCCACGACATGGTCGCCTTCGAGAGCACCGCACGCGAGACGTACGCCCGCTTCCGCAAGGGCGACTCCTTCGTGGCCAGTGGCTACGTCCACGAGTACGAGGTCGACGGCCGCGAGGGCAGCGTCATCAAGGAGGAGTTCGTCGCCCGCAAGATCGGCCACAACGCCAACAAGACCGACTACGTCGTCCAGCGCGGACGCCACGCCGCGGACCGACCCCTGACGGCTGTGCCGCAGCCACCCGCCGTCGGCCTCTGACCGGGGCGTTGCAATGAGTCCGTTCCCAGACGAGCCCGACGAGGCCGATGCCTGGCACAGCGTGACCGACCTGCTCGAGCGCCCACCGGCCCCGATCAATTGGAACCTCCTGGACGCCGAACAGGCCGAGATCGAGTGGCGGGACCTCGATCATTGGGTGAAGTGGCTCAAGGTCACGTTCGGCCTCCCGCCCAACATCGTGCCGCCGTACTGGCACCGCCATGACGAGCTCGTCTGGGAACTCTCGGCGCTGCACTGTCACTGGCTGAGCTGCTACCACGAGTCAGCATCACCGTCGGCCCCCATCGCATGGATGCGCGACTTCTCCGACGCTCGTTACCGCCTGCGGGACTGGGTCTCGATCTGCGGTACGCGGCTCGATCGCGACCGGCCGACACGGCAGACGACGTGGCCCGGCGAGTCAGTGCCCCAGGTAGGCACCGAGGTCGAGATCCGGAATCGGGACGAAGACTTCGCGGCATTCGTCCGAAACGACGTGCTCCGCAGGCGCCGGATCGAGGCGATCGCCAACCAGCAGCTCATCTGCTGAGTTCAGGAGCCCGCCATGGCCAGATCGTGCTCGGACTCATCCACAGAACGCCAAGCAAGCGAACGCCAGCCACGGCTTCCCGCTCAGAGTCGGTAGCCGACCCACGGAAGGAGGGAGGATGCTTCTCCCCCACGCACAGACGCTCGCTCAAGCGAGGTCCTACCTAGCGGCCCTCGCCGACCAGGCGCTGAAACTTGACGCCTCCTCCGCGTACGAACGTGTCCTCCTCGAACTCGACCGCGTGCACGGCGACGAATGCCCGGCACTCGACAGCGAGGGCCTCACCGACGACCGCGCCATCCTGCTCGCGTGCGCGCACAGTGCGATTCAGGAACTCGAGGACCATGGTATCGACGCATTGTCGGTCGAACTGATTCTCGCGATGCTCATCGACGCGCACGACCTGGACATCGGGTGATGTACGGCGAGAACGGCGCCCAGATGCGCGCGGAACTGGCTGCACTCCTTCGCCAGCACCGGATCGTGCGCCGCCTCGCCGCAGAGTCACCGGCGGAGCGCGCCGCGGCGGGACAACAGATCCTGCGATACCGACAGTCCGTTCTCGTCTGGTGCGCGCAAGCCGTAGGCGTGGCTCGGCCGCTCACCTTCCCCAATGTCCCGCAGAAGCCTGCCGACCCGTTCCGTGCCGCGAGCGACCATGGCGCCGCAGTGGGCGAACTCGCTCGAGCCTTGGAGGCGGCTCGCGATCAGGCGACGACACGGCCGGCTCCGAGCCAGGATCTCACGACCCCCAGTACAAACGGCGTCGTCGAGCACTGGCGTCTGGCAGCACGCGCTGCAGCGCTCGCAGAGCACGACACGGCGCCCGACCAGGCGATCCATCTCACTGCGGCCCAGGCGCGAACGATCGCAGGAGACGTCGCGGCCATCAGCCAGGCCCTCGTCGTACTCGACCGCCGGTACCGCAATACACCCGGATGGGAGCCCATCGCCGGGTGCGATCGGCTCGGCTGGGCGGCACTCGCCACCGCCTTGGACGTCAGCCTCGGGCAGCCTGACTACAGCGTCGACCAAACAGGCTGGCGCCCGCGGACCAAGCCCATTGGAGGACCAGCAAAGCCGGGAGTGCTCGGCGTCCTCCAAGCCGAGCACAACCTGCTCGTGAGGCTGGCGTCGTTCCCCGACGCAATGAACCTGCGCCTGATCGTCGACTCGCAGCGACTGCTCAGCGCTGGCCTGGTGCCGTACGCCGAGCGGATCGACCCTGACCTCGCTGGGCGTTGGAGTGCCCGTGCCGAGACGTACTCGCGCATCCAGCGCGAACTACGCAACGTCGGAGGACGGCTCGGCAACGGCACGGCCTCTGCGGGCGAGGCCGCCAACGCCGTCAGTCGCCTCAAGGCGCTCCGACCAGACACCGTGATCGAGCCGAGGATGCTCGGCGGCTTCCAGACGCTCTTCCGTCGGGTCGATTCGCGCATCACAGACATCCTCGAAACCGGAGTCGAGCGAGGCGCGTTCGTCCAGCGGGTTACCGTTCCGCGGCTGATCAGCGGCGACGGCCGTCTGGTCCACCCGGTCCGCGAACGTTTCGTGCCCGTCGCACGCGCAGCTGATCTCGAGGTCATCCGGACCGCCCGCGAGCACCTGCGACCTCCGGAAGAGCCGACAGTTTCGGCGGCGGGGATGAGCCGGGCGGACCTCCACGCCGCCCTCATCCACCGTCCACCCGCCAACGGACCGCGCCCTGATGCACCGTCTCTCTGAAGACGGCGGGCGCCGATTCCTGACACGCCTTGCCCACCTATTCGTCGACCCGAGCAAAGGAAAGCCGATGTCCGCAGACATGAACACCTCGGACGACGTCGTCTCGATCGTCCGCGACCCCTTCCTCAACACCGATGACGCGTGCGGCTACCTAGGCGTGCCGAAGGCAACGCTGCTGACGTGGCGTGTTCGCCGCCCCGGCTACGGGCCGCGCGCCGTCAAGGCGGGTGGCCGGCTCAAGTACCGCCTCTCAGAGCTGGACCGGTGGTTGAGCACTCACGTCGAGTCGTTCTCCGAAGAGGACCCGCCCCCCGCACCCGGCCCGGGCGCGGTCCGAACGCGCAACCGCGCCAATCGGGTGAACGGCGCTGCTCTGCGCGCAAACGGCCCTGACGGGGTCGCTTGACCAATGAAGGAGTGAACGATGGCCAGGCAGAAGTTGATCGTCGGCACATACGGCGAGATCAGCTGCGTCCGGTTGAAGAACGGGTCCTGGCAGGCACGTGCCCGCTACTGCGACGTCGATGGCGTCGTGCGTCAGTACCGCAAGAACGGGGAGACGAAGACCAAGGCGACGGCCAACCTGAAGTCGTTTTTCGTCGAGCACACGGGCACCTTCGGGGACGGCGCGATCGCCCCGGACGACACCGTGCAGGACCTTCTCGACCTCTGGTTCCTGAAGATGGAGCAGGCCGACGGCGGTCCGCGGCCGGAAACCCTGGGCTACTACCGATCCCACCTCCGGTGGGTCCTCGACCCGAAGAAGACCGACCAGCCGTTAGGCGCCTATCAACTCCGGCACGTACGGCCCGTGATCATCCAGGCATCCCTGGACAGCGCAGGCGTCTCGCCCGACATGCGCGCCAAGATCCGCAGCGTGCTGGTCCGCGCGTTCAACCTGGCGATCTTCCACGTGGCGATCAACGGCAATCCAGCTTCGGCCGTGCCCTCGGTTCCGCTGCCTCGCAGCAAGAAGAAGCCTGTCCCCGTCGAGGATCTCGACGAAGTGCGTGCCGCTATCCGCGAGTGGGCCAACGCTGAGAAGCGGAACGGCCCGAAGAGCGTCGATCTACCCGACATTGTCGAGATGCTCATTGCCACCGGCATGCGCATCGGGGAGCTCCTCGCCCTGCGTTGGTCCGACATCGAACTGTCACCGCCACCGGAGCGGCGGGACGACGAGAGTTGGTTCCCCTGGCTGATGGTGAACGGTCAGATCACCTCGAAGGGCAAACGAGTGGACTACGGCAAGACTGACGCCGCGATCCGCCCCATCGCGCTTCCGGACTGGGCGGCGGCGCTGCTGCGCCGGCGGAAGGTGGCCCAGACGCCCAACGACCTTGACGCGGTGTTCATCACCCGCAACGGCACCTGGCACTATCCCACCAACATCCAGGGCCGACTCCGGCACATCCGCCACCTCGCCGATTATGAAGACCTCGCTGCACTCCGCGACGTCTCCCCGCACTCATTCCGTCGAACTGTGGCCACCGAGATCGACGAGGTCTACGACGCCGAGGCCGCGATGAACCAACTCGGCCACACCTCCAAGACGATCACCGAACGGCACTACATCAACCGCCGGCTCGTCGTGCCCGACTACCGAGCAGCGACCGAGCGCCTCGCTCCAGGCGACAAGGCGAACGACGGACCCGCTCTCGGCCGCTGAGAGACGCCTGCGACGCACCGCGGCTCCCCGGGGCCGTGGACGGGCTCACGTCCCGCCTACGGCCGCCCTGCGGGCCTCAGGCCCCACTCCGGCCGGGTCGCGCAGGACACGATGACGGCATCAGAAGCCGAGCTCGAAACCTCAAAGTGAGCCCAAAGTGAGCCCTAAGGCCGGATTTCAGGGTCCGGCGCCGAGGAGACCAATCGCATCACCGCAGGTCAGGCCCGCTTTTCGTCAGCAAGGCAACGCATTCGACGTGGTGCGTCATCGGGAACAGGTCGAAGGCGCGCAGCCCGCTCAGCCGGTAGCCGTGCTCGGCGAAGATCGCCACGTCCCGGGCCAGCGCCGCGGGATCGCAGGCCACGTAGGCGACCGCCCGCGGCGCGCGCCGCACGACCTGCTCGACGACCGCCCGCTTGGCGCCCACCCGCGGCGGGTCGAGCACGACCAGGTCCGCCTGGTCCCACTCGGGCGGGAGCTCGCCGGCCAGCACGCCGCCGACATCGCCCGCCCGGGCCAGCAGCCCGGGGCAGTTGCGCTCGGAGAGCTGGACGGCGGTGTGGTCGCCCTCGACGGCCGCGACGCGCCCCGTGGGTCCGACCGCGTCGAGGAGGAACCGGCTGAACAGCCCGACGCCGGCGTACAGGTCGAGGGCGGACTCCCCCGCCCGCGGCGCGAGCGCGTCGAGCACCGCACCGACCAGCGCCTCGGGCGCCCCGGGGTGGACCTGCCAGAAGCCGCCGTCGGCGACCTCGAACCTCAGGCCCCGCACCTCGTACGACGGCCCGGCGGGCGCCTCCAGGAGGCACTGCTCGACCGGCAGCACGTCGTGGGAGCGGTGCTTGCGCATCCCGCGGGCACCGCCCGGCAGGCTGACATACCGCTGCCGGGTGCGCCAGTGCAGCCCCTCGTCGTCCCCGGGCACCGCCTCGACCTCGACACTCACGTCGAGCCTGGCGACCCGGCGCAGCTGCTCGGCGACCACGTCGGCCTTGAGCCGGCGCTGCGCGTCGAGCGCGACGTGCTGGAAGTCGCACCCACCGCAGAGGCCCGGCCCGGCGTACGGGCAGGGGGCGGCGACGCGCTCGGGAGCCGCGGCGAGCACCTCGACGGCGTCCCCGCGCCAGAACTTGTCGCCCTCGGTCCCCTCGGTGATCTCCAGGACGACCCGCTCCCCGGGCAGCGCGTGCCGCACGAAGACCACCCGGTCCTCGGCGCGCGCGACGAAGTGCCCGCCGTGCGCGACCGGACCGATCTCGACCTCGAGGCGGCGGCCGACGGCCGAGGCCCCACGGGCCTTCTTGGTACGGGGGCGGCCGGTCCGCTGTCGGGTCATGCCGGAAACCTAGCCGTCCCGGCGGGGATCACCGCACCGGCGGTCAGTTCGCCGTGCCGGTGGTGTCCGTGCAGTTGGCCGGCTTGGTGGTGCCGCGTCGCTCGACGCTGGAGATGTCGTCCTCGTAGGAGGTGTCGTTGCCGATGTTGGCGTCGTGGGAGTTCGGCCGGACGCAGACCCGCGCGCCGCCGTAGTCCTTGTCCTCGTAGAGCACCCACCAGTCGCTCGTCTTGTTGACGAAGCTCGACAGCTTGTCGTCGAGGCGCAGGGCGTGCATCGTGCCCGCGCCGCACCAGTCGTTGCCGAAGTTGCTGTCGTAGTTGAGCCGGCTCCAAGCGCACGTCTCGTAGTTGTCGTCCACCCACATGTTGAGGTAGCCGGCCGTGCCGGGCGCCGCGGCGGCCGCGGAGGTCACCGGGACCGCCGACGCCTGCGGGACGGCGCCGAGCGTGGCGCCGATCAACAACGTGCCGGCCGCGGCCAGCGTCCTGCTCCGAGATCCCATGTCCAGCTCCATCGTCCGAGTCGAGGTTGCGGACCCTCAGCATGCGCTCGGCGGAGCGGGACCACAACGGTCAGCGGCGGAGCTGGCGGTCGTCGCGTTCGCCCGGCGTGACCCGGCCCCGCCGAAGGTCGCCGGGCCGAACCCGCTGCTCCTCGCGCTCCTCGCGCTCGCGCGCGATCTGCGACGAGTGCAGCTGGTAGGGCACCGAGGTGACCATGACGCCCGGCGTGAACAGCAGCCGGCCCTTGAGGCGCAGGGCGGTCTGGTTGTGCAGGAGCTGCTCCCACCAGCGGCCCACGACGTACTCGGGGATGTAGACGGCGACGACGCCGCGCGGGTTGGCCCGGCGGATGGCCGAGGCGTACTCGATGATCGGCTTGACCACCTCGCGGTACGGCGAGTGGAGCACCTTGAGCGGGATGCCGGTGTTGCGCTCGTCCCACTCCTCCAGCAGCCGCGCGGTCTCCTTCTCGTCGACCGAGACGTAGACGCCCTCGAGCGAGTTGGGCCGGGTCGCCTTGGCGAACGCCAGGGCGCGCAGGGTCGGCTTGTGGAGCTTGGAGACCAGGACGATGGCGTGCACCCGGGTGGGCAGCGCCTTGTCGGTCTCGTCGGCGGCGAGCTCGCGCTCGACGTTGTCGTAGTGCTTCTTGATGCCCTTCATCACGGCGAAGAAGAAGCCCATCGCCAAGATGGTGATCCAGGCACCGGCCAGGAACTTGGTCAGCAGCACGACGACGAGCACGACGGCGGTGAACGAGAGGCCGACGGCGTTGATGACGCGCGAGCGGTACATCCGCCGTCGTTCGGCGGGATCTCGTTCGGTGGTGAGCGCGCGGGTCCAGTGCCGGATCATGCCGAGCTGGCTGAGGTTGAACGAGACGAAGACGCCGACGATGTAGAGCTGGATCAGCTTGGTGGTCTCGGCGTCGAAGGCGACGATGAGGACGATCGCCATGAGCGCCAGGAAGACGATGCCGTTGCTGTAGGCCAGCCGGTCGCCGCGGGCGCCGAGGGCGCGGGGCGCGAGGCCGTCCTTGGCCAGGATCGAGCCGAGCACCGGGAAGCCGTTGAAGGCGGTGTTGGCGGCGAGCACCAGGATCACGCCGGTGACGGTGACCACGAAGTAGAAGCCGGGGCTGAAGTCGTGGAAGATCGCCCGCGCGATCTGGGCGATCACCGCGTGCTGGTCGTAGCCCTCGGGCAGCGGCTGGCCGTCCTTGGTCAGCCGGGCGAGGTCCGCGGGGTGCGGGTCGACGTACTTGAGGCCCATCTGCTTGGCCAGCGTGATGACGCTGATCATCATCGTGATCGCGATCAGCCCGAGCAGCAGCAGCGTGGTCGCGGCGTTCTTGCTCTTGGGCCGCTTGAACGCCGGTACGCCGTTCGAGATCGCCTCGACACCGGTCAGCGCCGCACAGCCCGACGAGAAGGCGCGGGCCAGCAGGACGACCAGGCCGAACGTCGTCAGCGGGTCCTCCCAGCCCTCCTTGGGCGTGATGTCGAGGCCCGCGCTCTCGGCCATCGGGAGCGTCCCGAGGGTCATCTCGAGGAAGCCGTAGGCGCACATCCCGAGGATCGCGAACATGAACAGGTAGGTCGGGACGGCGAAGAAGGTGCCCGACTCGCGGATGCCGCGCAGGTTCATCGCGGTCAGCAGCACCACCATGACCACGGCGATGGTCGCCTCGTGGTCCTGGAAGGCGGGTATCGCCGCCGAGGCGTAGTTGGCGCCCGAGGAGATCGACACCGCGACGGTCAGGACGTAGTCGACCAGCAGTGCGCTGGCCACGGTCATGCCGGCGGTCCGCCCGAGGTTGACGGTGGCGACCTCGTAGTCGCCGCCACCGGACGGGTAGGCGTGCACCGTCTGCCGGTACGACGCGATGACCGCGGCCATCACGATGGCCACCGCGATGCCGATCTTCCACGACCAGATGTACTGCGACGCACCGGCGATCGCGAGCATGATGAAGATCTCGTCAGGGGCGTAGGCCACCGACGAGAGGGCGTCGCTGGCGAACACGGGGAGCGCGATCCGCTTGGGGAGCAGCGTCTCCCCCAGCTGAGCGCTCCTCAGCTTGCGACCGAGGAGGATGCGCTTCGAGACATCACCGACACCCACGAGCGACAACGGTAGGGCATCGGACGTGGGATAGCGTGCTCACCGTGCACGTCGTGATCATGGGATGCGGCCGCGTCGGCTCGACGCTGGCGCGCAGTCTCGAGGACCGCAACCACACCGTCTCGATCATCGACTCCGAGCCGGACGCGTTCCGGCGCCTGGGGCCGGGGTTCAACGGCGACAAGATCCCGGGCGTCGGGTTCGACCAGGAGGTCCTGGAGAAGGCGGGTATCCGCCGCGCCGACGCCTTCGCTGCGGTGTCGAGCGGTGACAACTCGAACATCATCGCCGCGCGGGTCGCCCGCGAGTCGTTCGGCATCCAGCAGGTCGTCGCCCGGATCTACGACCCGGGCCGGGCCGAGGTCTACCAGCGGCTCGGCATCACCACGGTCGCGACCGTGCGGTGGACCGCGGACCAGGTGCTGCGCCGGATCCTGCCGGCCGGCGCCGAGCCCGACTTCCGCGACCCGTCCGGCTCGATCCGGGTCGACCACCTGGCCGCGCCCGAGGTCTGGGTCGGCGCCCGCGTGGGCCAGCTCCAGCAGCAGGGCCGCTGCCGGGTGGCGTGGATCGACCGGCTCGGCGAGGGCATGCTGCCCGACCGGGAGACCGTCGTCCAGGAGGGCGACATGCTGCACCTGGTCACCCACGAGCAGACCGCCGAGCTGACCTACGAGGTGCTCGGCCGCGGGCCCGAGCACGAGGGCTGAGGAGACCGACGATGCGAGTCGCGATTGCCGGAGCGGGTGCCGTCGGGCGCTCGATCGCCCGCGAGCTGATCGAGAACGGCCACGAGGTCCTGCTCATCGACAAGTCCCCCGCGTCCATCCGCCCCGAGCGGGTGCCGGACGCCGAGTGGCTGCTGGCCGACTCCTGCGAGCTCTCCTCGCTCGAGGAGGCGCGCCTGGACAAGTGCGACGTGGTCATCGCCGCCACCGGCGACGACAAGGCCAACCTCGTCACCTCGCTGCTGGCCAAGACCGAGTTCGGCGTCCCGCGCACGGTCGGCCGGGTCAACCACCCCAACAACGAGTGGCTCTTCACCGAGGCCTGGGGCGTGGACGTCAACGTGTCGACGCCGCGGATCATGTCCGCGCTGGTCGAGGAGGCGGTGACCGTCGGCGACCTGGTCCGGCTGTTCACCTTCCGCCAGGGCAACGCCAACCTGGTCGAGATGACGCTGCCGGCCGACTCGCCGTACGTCGGCAAGGCCTCGGGGCTCATCCCGCTGCCCGAGAACTGCGCGCTCGTCACGATCCTGCGCGACAGCCAGGTCTACGTGCCGACGCCGGAGCAGCCGCTGGAGTCGGGCGACGAGCTGCTGTTCGTGGTGCCCAGCGAGGCCGAGGACGAGCTCGAGCGGCTGCTCGCGCCGTCCTCGCACCCGGAGCGGCGTACGCCGGAGGACCCGAAGCGGACCTGAGCCGGGCCGGCTGAGCCGGCTCAGGCCTCCGCGACGCGCGCCTGCTGCTCCAGCGGGGTCGCGTTGCGGGCCAGGAGCCAGATCATCGCCGACCAGGAGCCGATCCGCAGCACCCAGCCGAGGCCGGTGCGCAGGATCAGGATCAGGACGACGGCCCGGTCGGGGTCCATCGTGCCCTGGTGGCCGAGCAGCCAGACCGGACCCTGGAGCAGGACGCCGATCGCGCCGGGCAGCAGCATCACCCAGGTGAGCCGGCTGCACAGCCGCACGATCTGCTTGTCCTCGTGCCAGGCGGTCGCGTCCCCGGTGACGCTGCCGAGCATGAACCCGAGCATCGGCCAGCCGATGAGGCAGGTGAAGCCGAGCACGACGGTGTAGCCCAGGCTGATCAGGATGCCGGGCAGGAAGAACGCGAGCGCCTGGTCGGACTCCGAGCCGCCCGAGCTCTCGGCCCAGCGCACGAACACCCAGCCGATGCCGATGCCGAAGATCGCGTTGAGCACGAACTGGGTGCTGCTGCGCTGGACCAGCCGCAGCAGGAGCGCCGCGCCGGCGACCACGAGGCTGGCGACCAGGGCCCACTGGAGCTCCTTGGTGCTGAGCCAGAGCACGGTGAACACGATGCCGGGCACGGCCGCCTCGAGCATGCCGCGCCGGCCGCCCAGCGCGGTGGCCAGCTGCATCCGCACGAGCGCCTCGACGGTGTCGACGCCGAGGTGGGGGTGCTCGGCCGGCGTCTCGGGCGTCTCGGCCTTCTCGTCGGCGCTCACAGCAGCTCGTAGTGGGGGTTGTAGAGGACGCGGGTGCCGTCGCTGGCGCTGACCCGGCCGCGGACCTCGATGGCCCGGCCGGGGCCGATGCCGGCGATCCGGCGCCGGCCCAGCCAGATGACGGTGACCACGCCGGTGCCGTCGTACAGCTCGGCCTCGAGCGCCGGTACGCCGCCGCGCGGGCGCAGCGTCACGGTGCGCAGCGTGCCGCGCAGCCGGACCGGCTCGCGGTCGGGCGCCTCGCCGATGCAGACGACGCCCTCGCGCTCGAACTCCTTGCGGAGGTCGCGCGCCTCGGCCTCGTCGGGATTCGCCCAGCGGCTGATGGTGCGCCGCAGACGGCTCTTGGTGCGCATGGGGGTCTCCGGCTCAGGTCGCCGGGACGGCCCTGGGCTCGGCGCCGTCGGGCAGGTTCAGCGGGAGCTGCTCGCCCACGGGCATCGCGTGGTTGCCGCGGCGCACCGCCACCCGGGCGATCGCGGACTCCCACTCGGCGGCGGTCTCGGGATCGCGGGCCGGCTCGCCGAGGAAGGTCGCCCGGAGCAGCCAGCGGGGGCCGTTGACGCCGATCACACGCGAGGTCTGGGTGCCGGTGGCGCCGTCGGGGCGGGTCATCCGCACCTCGCAGACCAGCTCGGTGCCGAACCGGCCCTCGCGCTCGGTGGCGGTGCCGCCACGGCGCGCGGCGTCGGCGGCGATCTGGGGACGGACCTCGCTCCACAGGTCGCCGTTGCGCGGGGCGGCGAAGGCGCGCAGCTCGAGGGCGCCGTCGTCGGTGGCCAGGAGGACGGCGCGGACCGCGCCGGACTGCTCGTCGACCTGGACCCGGAGCTCGCGGTCGGCCAGGGGCGCGACGAGCAGCGAGCCGAGGTCGAGCCGGTCGAGCCCGTCGTCGGGCAGCTCGTCGACATCGTAGGGGCCGTCGTGGGCGTCGTCGGCCAAGACGTCCGCCGTCTCGTCCGCCGTCGTCGCCTCGGTCGTCTCGTCGACCGGGTCTCCGGCCTTGCGCCGCAGCCTCACTGTGTCCTCCTCGTCGGGTTCGCCGGGTTCGCAGCGAACCCCCCGGTAGAACCGTAGCCGCCTTCACCACGCACGCTCTCGGGAAGGGCGTCGACCGCCACGAACCGCGCCCGCTCGACCCGCTGGACGACGAGCTGCGCCATCCGGTCGCCGCGCCGCAGCGCGATCGGCTCCACCGGGTCGTGGTTGATCAGCAGCACCTTGATCTCTCCACGGTAACCCGCGTCCACGGTGCCGGGGGTGTTGACGATCGAGAGGCCGTGCCGGGCCGCCAGGCCCGAGCGCGGGTGCACCAGGGCGACATAGCCCTCGGGCAGCGCGATCGCGATCCCGGTCGGGATCAGGGCCCGCTCCCCCGGCGCCAGCGTCACGTCCACACCGGCCACGAGGTCGGCGCCGGCGTCGCCGGGGTGGGCGTAGGCGGGCAGCGGCAGCTCGGGGTCGAGCTGTTGGACGGAGATCACCAGATCATCAGGCACGGGGAGACCCTAGCGACGGAGCGTGACCAGGGGGATGGGATCATCCTCACCGTGAGTGAGAGTGCGGCGACCGCCTACCAGGAGCGCCTGCGCGTCCCGCTGCGCTGGTGGGCCCAGGGCACCATGCTCATCGCCAGCCTGTGGCTGGTCCTGATCGTGGCGCTCGACGAGAAGGCGCCGTGGCTGGCCTGGCTGATCACCGGCCTGGCGATGGCGGGCCTGGGCGCCGCGCTGCGCTCCTACGGCGGCGCACGGGTGGTCGTGGGCGACGGCTGGTTCCGCGCCGGGCGCGCCCGCATCGAGACCTCGTACGTCGGCACGGCCCAGCCGCTCGACGCCGACCAGACGCGCCGGGTGTCCGGGCCCGAGGCCGACGTCCGCGCGTTCCTGCTGCTGCGGCCCTACCTCAAGCAGTCGGTCAGGGTCGAGATCACCGACCCGGCCGACCCCGCGCCCTACTGGCTGGTGAGCTCGCGGCACCCGAAGGCGCTGGCCGGTGCACTCAACGAGGCGCGCAGTCCCGGCCGATAGGCTCCGGGCATGGCAAACGACAGCTCCAAGGTCTGGTCGGCGTTCTCCCTCGTCGCCGCGCTCGGCGCGGCGGCCGTGGCGAAGAAGGGTCTCGACACCGGCTGGCGGGCCGCGACCGGCAAGCAGCCGCCGGTGAACCCCGCCGACCCCGACGTCGACGTCTGGGAGGCGGTCGCGTGGGCCGCGGTCAGCGGCACCTTCGTCGCGCTCGCCAAGATGCTGGCCCAGCGCCGGGCCGCCGGCTACTACCTGCGCTCGACCGGCCAGCTGCCGCCGGGGCTGCGCAAGGACGGCGCCTGAGCGCGCCAGGGGACAACGAGACGGCCGTGGCGGTCAGACCGCCACGGCCGTTGTCGTCTGTCAGGCGCAGTCCCTGCAGATCATCTTCTTCGGGTCCGCCAGCTGACTGCGGTGGTGGACCAGGAAGCAGCTCATGCAGGTGAACTCGTCGTCCTGCTTGGGCTTCACCTCGACGGCGAGCTCCTCGTGCGACAGGTCGGCGCCGGGGAGCTCGAAGGCTTCCGCGGCCTCCGTCTCGTCCTCGTCGACCTTGCCGGAGTTCTTGTCGTGGCGGCGCGCCTTGAGCTCTTCGATGCTCTCCTCGGACTGCTCGTCCTCGTTCTTGCGCGGTGCGTCGTAGTCAGTCGCCATGACGTGTGTGCTCTCTCCCCTCGGCTTGCCGGCCGTCCGCACGGCGTGCGGATCGGCGCGGCAGATTGTGCACCATCGGTCCAAGGTGTGACCACCCGGGGCGATGCGAGTCGGCAGAACAGCGACCGGACGCCGCCTATTCCCGGAGGAACCCGGCCGTCCGAACGGCGGACAGCAGCTCCTCGAAACCGTGTGCCGGAGCACACACCACGGCCTCGGTCCCGGCGGCCCCGACAGTGACCAGGAGGCGGGCTCCGGCGAGCCGGGCGATGAGCCCTCCGGCGGCGTGGTCCCAGAGGTGGACCCCCTCCTCGACGTAGCCGTCGAGCGCTCCCTCGGCGACCCGGCACAGGTCCAGCGCGCACGAGCCGGTCCGCCGCAGGTCGCGGATCTCGGGCAGCAGCCGGGCCGCCGCGGCGGCCTGCACCGTGCGCACCGGGCGGGTGTAGTTGAACCCCGTCGCGACCAGCCGGTGGGCCAGCGGCGCCGGGCCCCGGACGGCGATCGGGCGGCCGTCCCGGGTGGCCTCGCCGCCGCGGTGACCGGCATAGACCACCTGCTTGGCCACGTCGACGACCACGCCCGCGACGACCTCGCCGTCGACCTCGGCGGCCACCGAGACGGCGTACTCGGGGAGGCCGTAGAGGAAGTTCACGGTGCCGTCGATCGGGTCGACGATCCAGCGCACCCCGGAGGTGCCCACGACGTCGTCGCCCTCCTCGCCCAGGAAGCCGTCACCAGGACGGGCCTCCAGGATCAGCCGCCGGATGAGCTCCTCGCTGGCCCGGTCCGCGGCGGTGACCACGTCGACCTCGCTGGACTTGGTGGCCGCCACCGAGACGCCCTGGGCGGCGTGCTCGCGGACCAGGACGGCGGCCTCGCGGGCGACGTCCTCGGCGAGCCCGCGCAGCGCGGCCGGACCGGTCACGCCGGCGCCGTCCGGGCGCCGAGGCAGCAGCCCGGCGGGCAGCGGTCGACGCAGGCCTGCGGCGCGGTGCGCTCGGCGGCCGCGCGCTCCAGGACGAGCTCGCGGATCGCGCTGACGAACGCCGGGTGGGTGCCGGCCGAGGCGGCCCGGCGGGCCGGGATGCCGAGCCGCTCGGCGGTGGCGAGCGCCTCGGTGTCGAGGTCGTAGACGACCTCCATGTGGTCGGAGACGAAGCCGACCGGGATCAGCACGACCGCCGCGGCCCCCTCACCGGCCAGCTCCTCGAGCCGGTCGTTGACGTCGGGCTCGAGCCACGGGACGTGCGGGGCACCCGAGCGCGAGCAGTAGACGAGCTCGTGGGGCCGCTCGACGCCGGTGGCGGCCGCGACCCGGGCGGCGACCGTGGCGGCGACGTCGAGGTGCTGGGCGACGTACGCGCCGCCCTCGGGTCCGCTGCTCTCGCTCATCGAGATCGGGATCGAGTGGGTGACGAACACCAGCCGGGCCGCGTCGCGCACCTCGTCGGGCAGGTCCGCCAGCGCGGCCAGCACGCCGTCGGTGTTGGCGCTCACGAAGCCCGGGTGGTCGTAGTAGGCGCGGACCTTGTCGAGCCGCGGCGCGGCGACGCCCTCGGGCAGCGCGGCGAGCGCGCCCTCGAGGTTGTCGAGGTACTGCCGGCAGCTCGACCACGACGAGTACGCCGACGTGGTGACGCAGATCGCCCGGCGCACCCCGTCGGCGGCCATCTGCGCGACCGTGTCGTCGAGGTAGGGCGCCCAGTTGCGGTTGCCCCAGTAGACCGGCAGGTCGAGGCCGTGCTCGGCGAGGTCCTGCTCGATCGCGGCGATGAGCGCCTTGTTCTGGTCGTTGATCGGCGAGCGGCCCCCGAACAGGAAGTAGTGCTGGCCGACCTCCTCGAGTCGGGCACGTGGAATCCCCCGGCCTCGGGTCACGTTCTCGAGGAACGGCACGACGTCCTCGGGCCGCTCGGGTCCGCCGAAGGAGACCAGGAGCAGCGCGTCGTAGGGGTCGGTCACTGAGGGAGTCGGGTCCGGATTCGGCACGGCACCAGCCTACGGAGGACGATGACGCCACGATGTTGCAGACCTATCGCCAGATCTTCACGCCCGCGACGGCGCTGTTCAGCCTGACCGGTCTGGTGGCCCGGCTGCCCATCTCGATGGTGGGCCTGGGCATCGTCCTCCTGGCCGAGCACCAGACCGGCTCCTACGCGTTCGCGGGCTCGGTCTCGGCGGTCGCGCTGGTCGCCAACGCGTGCTTCGCGATCGTCCAGGGACGCCTCATCGACCGGCTCGGCCAGAGCCGGGTGCTGCCGGTCGTCATCACCGTGTGGGGCGCCGGGCTCGCGCTCGCGATGGGCACCCTGGAGTGGGACTGGCCGCGCTGGACGACGTACGCCTTCGCCGCGCTGACCGGAGCCTCGCTCCCCTCGGTCGGCAGCTGCGTGCGCGCCCGCTGGTCGCACCACCTCGCCGACCGGCCCGAGCGGCTGCACACGGCGTTCTCCTACGAGGCGGTCGGCGACGAGACCGTCTTCCTGTTCGGTCCGATCGCGGTGACCGTGCTCGCGACGAGCGTGCACCCGGCCGCCGGGCTGTGGACCGCGCTGGCCTGCGGCCTGATCGGCACCTACGCCTTCGCCGCCCAGCGGGGCACCGAGCCGCCCGCGCACCCGCGGACCCCCACCGGCACGACCCGGCCACCGATGCCGTGGCGGGCGATCGCGCCGCTCACGCTGGTCGCGGCCGCGCTCGGCATCGTCTTCGGCGCCGCCGAGGTGGTCACCGTCGCGTTCGCCGACGAGCAGGGGCACAAGTCGCTGTCGGGCGTGCTGCTGGGCATCTGGGCCTTCGGCAGCCTGCTCGCCGGGGTCGTCTCCGGCGCGATCACCTGGCGCCGCGGGCCGCTGACCCGGCTGCGGATCGGCGCCTTCGGCATGATGCTCGCCGCCGCGCCCCTCGCCCTGGTCCCCAACATCGCGCTGATGGCCGTGGTACTGCTGCTCGGCGGCGTCGCGGTCTCCCCCACGCTCATCGCGGCGATGTCGCTGGCCGAGAAGGTGCTGCCGCCGGCCCGGCTCACCGAGGGCATGGCCTTCATCCAGACCGGCCTCGCCGTCGGGCTGGCGCCCGGCGCCGCGATCGCCGGCGTCGTGATCGACCACGCGGGCGCCTCCCCGGCGTACCTCGTGTGCCTGGTGGGCGGGACCCTGGCCCTGATCGGCGCGCTGCTGGTCAAGGTCGTGGCCGTGCCGGATAGCGTGCGTCCCCATGAGCACCCCCCAGCCGAGCACCTGGCGTAACTGGTCCGGCCTGGAGTCCGCGACCGGGCTCCAGGTCGCGGCACCGGCCGACGCGACCGAGGTCGCCGACCTGGTGACCCGGGCCCGCGCCGCCGGACGCACCGTGAAGGCCGCCGGCACCGGGCACAGCTTCACCGGCATCGCGGTGCCCGACGACATCCACCTGCGCCCCGACCGGATGCGCGGCATCGTCGCCGTCGACCGCGAGGCGATGACCGTCACCGCGCTCGCCGGCACCCAGCTCAAGGTGTTCAACGCCGAGCTCGCGCGCCTCGGCCTGAGCCTGCACAACATGGGCGACATCGCCGAGCAGACCCTGGCCGGGGCGATCTCCACCGGTACCCACGGCACCGGCGGCCGCGCCGCCGGCCTGGCCGCCCAGGTCGTCGGCTTCGAGCTGGTCACCGGCACCGGCGAGGTGCTGCGCGCCTCGGCCACCGAGAACCCCGACGTCCTCGCGCTCGGCCGGGTCGGCCTCGGCGCGCTCGGCGTGCTCGTCACGCTCACCTTCGCGGTCGAGCCGCTCTTCCTGCTGCGGGCCGAGGAGCAGCCGATGTCGTGGGCCGACGCGATGGCGTCCTTCGACGACCTCACCGCGGCCCACGACCACGTCGACATGTACTGGTTCCCCCACTCCGACCGGATGCTGACCAAGCGCAACACCCGGGTCGGCACCGACCTCTCCGCGGCCGAGCCGCTCCCCCGCTGGCGGGCCTGGCTCGACGACGAGCTGCTCTCCAACAAGGTCTTCGGCGCCCAGACCGCCGCGCTCAACCTGGCCCCGCGGGCGATCCCGGCGGCCAACCGGTTCGCGTCGCGGCTGCTCGGCCCGCGCACCTACGCCGACATCGCGCACCGGGTGTTCACCACCGAGCGCAATGTCGTCTTCCGCGAGATGGAGTACGCCGTCCCGCGCGAGGTCGGCCTCGACGTGCTGCGCGAGTGCCGCACCGCCTTCGAGCGCTCGGGCCTGAAGGTGTCGTTCCCGGTCGAGATCCGGGTCGCGCCGCCCGACGACGTGGCGCTGTCGACGTCGTACCAGCGCGACTCGTTCTACCTGGCCTTCCACACCCACCACCGCGCCGACCACACGGCCTACTTCGGGCTGCTCGAGCCGATCATGCGCGCCCACGAGGGCCGTCCGCACTGGGGCAAGCTGCACACCCGCGGGGTCGAGGGGCTGGCGCCGCTCTACCCGCGCTTCGCCGACTTCCTCGTGCTGCGCGACCGGCTCGACCCCGACCGGGTGTTCACCAACGCCTACCTCGACCGGGTGCTCGGTGCCTGAGGCCGCCGGCGGCCGGCCGGCCTGTCCCTGCGACTCCGGGCGGACCTACGACGACTGCTGCCGGCCCTTCCACCGCGCGCCGGGCTCGGCGCCGACGGCCGAGGAGCTGATGCGCTCGCGGTACTCGGCGTTCACCAAGGGGCTCGCGTCGTACCTGCTGCACACCTGGCACCCCGCCACCCGGCCGCCGTCCCTCGACCTGGACGACCGGATCCGCTGGA
The DNA here is from genome assembly GCF_024662235.1 of Pimelobacter simplex. Lineage (GTDB taxonomy): Bacteria > Actinomycetota > Actinomycetes > Propionibacteriales > Nocardioidaceae > Nocardioides. Next base: position 1,479,928 of record NZ_CP096276.1, on the reverse strand, counting down.
CCGGCCTGGAGGTGCTCGGTGCCGACGGCGGCGGGATCGGCGAGAAGCGCGGCGTCGTGGAGTTCCTCGCCCGCCACGAGATCGACGGCGTCCCCGGGGCACTGCACGAGGTCAGCCGGTTCCGGCGCCAGGGCGAGGCGTGGCTCTACGTGCGCGGCAAGGCCCGCTGGTCGCGCGCGGCCGCGCCCATTGTCGACAAATGACCGGCGCGCCCGGCGTGGGTCCCGCTCCGGGGAGCCGCGCGGCGTAGGCTCGTCCGAGCAGGCGACCAGCACCTTTCAGCACCTTCAAGAACTGCAGACGACCCGAGGGAATGATGAGCGACATGGCGGACCAGGGCGGCACGGACCGCCCCGTGCGCCTCACCCTCGCCGCGGGCACCACCCCGCGCCGCCTGCAGCTGGTGGACGAGCAGGGCACCACCTACACCCTCGACATCACGCCTGAGCTCCGCACCGCGGTGCGTGGTGACTCACCGCGTCGATTGGAGACCCCGATGAGCAGCAGCATCCGGCCCCGCGAGATCCAGACCCGGATCCGCGCCGGCGAGTCCGCCGAGACGGTCGCCGAGGCCGCCGGCACCACGGTCGAGGCGATCATGCCCTATGTCGGACCGGTCCTCGCCGAGCGCGAGCACGTCGCCGGACGCGCCCAGAAGGCCTCCGTGCGCCGCACCCCCGGCGAGGGCACCGGCCAGGCCCAGAGCCGGGTCCTCGGCGACGCCGTCGCCGCGCACCTGCGCGGGCGCGGCGCCGACCCGACGACCGTCGTGTGGGACGCCTACCGCCGCGACACCGGCCGCTGGGTGCTCACCGGCACCTTCGACACCGACGAGCGCGGTGGCATCGCCCGGTTCACCTACGACGCCCCGGGCAACTACGTGCTCTCCGACAACGACGACGCCCGCTGGCTGATCGGCGACGTGCTGCCCGTCGCCGCCCCGCCGGCCCGCGACGACCTCCAGCAGGTGCGCGAGCGGCGGCTGGCCGCCGTACCGGCCGAGGAGCTGCCGCTCGGCGACGCCGCGCTGCCCCTGGGCGACGCCTTCGACGAGGTGCCCGCCGCCCCCGCGCCGGCCGCACCCGCCGACGAGCCGCTCCGCGCCACGGCACCCGAGTCCGCGATCGAGGCCGAGGCCGACACCCTGGCCACGCCGGACGCCGCGTCCGACGCCGACGCCGAGGCGGAGGCCGAGGCGGAGGCCGAGCGCGCCCGGCACCGCCGTCCGGTGCAGAAGAAGCGCGGCCGCGCCTCCGTCCCGAGCTGGGACGAGATCATGTTCGGCGGCGGCGACCAGTAGGCCGCAGCCCGGTCCGCGACCGGGCAAAAGCGCGTAGCGTGCGCGCATGGCCTACTTCGTGACCGGCGCCACCGGCTTCATCGGGCGCCACCTCATCGCCGAGCTCGTCGACCACCGCGAGGGTCCGGTCTTCGTGCTCGTGCGCGCGTCGTCGCTCCCGCGCATGGAGGCGCTCGTGCGGCAGTGGGGCTCCGACCGGGTCCAGCCCGTGGTCGGCGACCTCACCCAGCCCGGCCTCGGCGTCGACCCCGACTGGGTCGCCGAGCACGCCGGCACGATCGACCACTTCTTCCACCTCGCGGCCATCTACGACATCACCGCCGACGACGCGACCAACGACGCGATGAACATCGACGGCACCCGCAACGCCCTCACCCTGGCCGAGTCGCTCCGGGCCGGGGTGTTCCACCAGGTGTCCTCGGTCGCGGCGGCCGGGGACTACCACGGCCGCTTCGACGAGACGATGTTCGAGGAGGGCCAGCCGCTCCCGTCGCCGTACCACCGGACGAAGTACGAGTCCGAGAAGATCGTCCGCGACGAGGCCACCATCCCCTGGCGGGTCTACCGCCCGGCGATCGTGGTCGGCCACTCCGAGACCGGCGCGATGGACAAGATCGACGGTCCGTACTACTTCTTCCCCGTCATCAAGCGCCTCCGCGACGCCCTGCCGGCCTGGCTCCCCCTCGTCGGGCTCGACCTCGGCGACACCAACCTGGTGCCGGTCGACTACGTCGCCAAGGCGATGGACCACCTCGCCCACGTCCCCGACCACGACGGCGAGGCCTTCCACCTGGTCAACCCCGAGCCGCAGCCGGTGATCGAGATGATCAACGCCTTCTGCGGCGCCGCCGGCGCCCCGCGCTTCGCGACCCCCGTCGACCGCTCGGTCACCACCGCCGGACCTCTCGCCCTGCTCCCCCGCGCCCTGCGCCCCATCAACCTGATGAACGCCGTCCTGCGCAGCACCCCGGCCCAGCTCGTCCTCGACCAGACCGTCGGCCGGCTCGGGATCCCGGCCGAGGTCCTCGCCCACACCTCGTTCCCCTCGGTCTTCGACTCCCGCGCCACCGAGCGCGCCCTCACCGGCTCCGGCATCAGCGTCCCGCCCCTGGAGACCTACGCCCGCGCCCTGTGGGGCTACTGGGAGGAGAACCTCGACGACGCCACCGGCCGCGACCCCAAGGCCGTCGCCGCCCTCAAGGACAAGTACGTCGTCATCACCGGCGCCTCCTCCGGCATCGGCCAGGTCGTCGCCCTCAAGGTCGCCCAGGCCGGCGGCATCCCCGTCCTCGTCGCCCGCGGCAAGGAGAAGCTCGAGGCCACCAAGGCCATCATCGAGATGCGCGGCGGCCGCGCCGAGGTCTTCCCCTGCGACCTGTCCGACCTCGAGGCCATCGACCGCCTCTGCGAGCAGCTGAGCACCGACCTGCCGAGCGTCGACTACGTCATCAACAACGCCGGCCGCTCCATCCGCCGCTCCCTGAAGCTCTCCCAGGACCGCTTCCACGACTTCGAGCGCACCATGCAGCTCAACTACTTCGGCGCGATCCGCCTCGTCATGGGCCTCATGCCCCAGCTGCACAGCCAGCGCTCGGGCCACATCGTCAACATCTCCTCGATCGGCGTGCAGACCAACCCGCCGCGCTTCTCGGCGTACGTCGCCTCGAAGGCGGCCCTTGACGCCTGGAGCAATGTCGTCTCCTCCGAGGTCGTCGGCCACGGCATCACCTTCACCAACGTGCACATGCCGCTCGTGCGGACGCCGATGATCGCCCCGACCAAGATCTACGACAAGTTCCCCACCATCTCCCCGGCCCAGGCCGCGGACGTGGTGATCAAGGCGATGGTCGACAAGCCGCACGAGATCAACACCGCCCTCGGCACCGCCGGCGAGCTCGCCCACACGATCGCCCCGCGCACGGCCTTCCGGGTGCTCAACCTGGCCTACCAGGTGTTCCCGGACTCGGCCGCCGCCAAGGGCCAGAAGCCCGCCTCGTCGGCGGCCGCCGCGGCCGAGGAGGCGCCCGCCTCGAACCACCGGGAGACCGAGCAGATGCTGCTCGCCCAGCTGTTCCGGGGCGTGCACTGGTGAGGTCGGGCGTGCGTGCCCGGCAGGCTCAGGCGCCGGTGGTGGCGACGGGCCGGGACGGATCCGCGACCCACTCGCTCCAGCTGCCCGGGTAGAGCGCGGCCCGGACTCCGGCGAGCTCCAGCGCCAGGACGTCGTGGGCGGCGGTGACGCCGGAGCCGCAGTAGACGGCCACCGCCACGTCTCCCCCGGGCACCGCACCGACCTCGGCGTAGGTCGCGGCCAGCGCGGCCGGGTCGCGGAACCGGCCCTGGTCGTCGAGGTTGCGGCTGGTCGGGACGTTGACCGCGCCCGGTACGTGGCCCGCCACCGGGTCGATCGGCTCCACCTCGCCGCGGTAGCGCTCCGCCGCGCGCGCGTCGATCACCACCCCGGCCTGCTGGACGGTGGTGACGTCGACGACCGGCATCCGGCCGGGGCGGGCGGTGAACGTGGCGGTGGACGTGGCGGTGCCGGGCGGCTCGGCCGGGCTCGGGTCGGCACCCGGTGCCGGGGTCTCGGCCGCCGGGCCGGCCTCGGTCGGGCCGCCGGCGGCGAGCCAGGCCGACCAGCCGCCGTCGAGGACGCGGACGTCGGGGTGCCCGTGGTATCGCAGCAGCCACCAGCACCGGGCCGCGGCGTGGCCGGCCCAGTCGTCGTACACAATGACGGGGCGGTCGTCGCGGACTCCGGCGCGCCGCATCGCCGCCTCGAAGTCCGCGGTCGCGGGCAGCGGGTGCCGGCCGCGGCTGCCGTCGCCGGGAGGTGCGGCGAGGGCGTCGTCGAGGTCGACGTAGACCGCGCCGGGGACGTGGCCCGCGGCGAACTCCGCCGCTCCGGCTCCCGGCGCGCGATCGCCGGTGCGGTAGCGGACGTCGAGGACGGTCACCGGGCCCCGTCCCGCGCCCAGCTCGCGGACCAGCTCGTCGGCACCGATCAGCCCGGACCTCCCGGAACTCGTCGTGGCGGTCATGGCGCCAGCCTAGGCGGCGGATCCGGGACTCGGGCTCCGGGCTCGGGCTCCGGGCTCGGGCTCCGGGCGGGCCTGTGGAGGAGGCGCCCGGCCGGGCTCCGGATCGGGCAGGCTCCAGGCATGTCCACGCCCACGACGTCCGCCGGGATCCAGGCACCGGTGCCGCTGCTGCTCCAGCGGGTGCTGCGGCGGGCGGTCCGGGAGCACGCGGCGCAGGAGCCGCGGCGGCGCTACCCGGCCGTGCTCCAGGCGGGGCTGCCGGGCGGTGGTGCGGCGGGCCTGCGCCGCTTCGAGGTACGGCGGGGCGAGCCGCTCGACCTCGCGCTGCGGATCGAGGTGGTCGAGGCGCTGTGCCGCGACCACCTGGCCCGGGGCGTCGTACCGCTGCTGTGGCTGACGCGTCCGGTCGACGGTCCGGACCTGGAGGACCTCGCCTGGGCGGCGGCGGTCGGCTGCGCCGGCCCGGAGCTGGGGGTCAGCCTCGACCTGGTCGTGGTGACCCGGCGGTCGTGGCGGGACCCGCGCTCGGGGGTCGGGCGGACCTGGAGCCGGATCCGGCCGACCGAGCCGTGAGTGCAGGGAACCGGCGCCTCACCAGGTGTGGACCGGCGCGTTGTCGTGCATGCGGGCGCGGTAGTCGGCCAGGACCGCGCGGAGCGCGTCGTAGCGGTCGAGGTCGCGGAAGTCGTCGACGCGCCGGACGAACCAGTCGGCGCCGTTGGTCCCGGCCAGGCAGCGCTGCTCGATGATGTCGAGGTAGCGGTTGGCCTCGGCCTCCTCGACGCCCCACAGGGCGAGGCCCTCGCGGGCCAGCGGCAGCAGACGCCGTACGACGAGCTCGGTGGCGCGCACCCGGCCCAGTCCGGGCCAGTAGATCTCGGCGTTGATGCCGTCGCGGGCGGCGGCGTGGAAGTTCTCCTCGGCCGCGCTGAAGGAAATCTGGGACCACAGCGGCCGGTCGTTCTCGGCGATGGCGCGGACCAGGCCGAAGTAGAAGGCGGCGTTGGCCACGGTGTCGACGACGGTCGGTCCGGCGGCGAGGATCCGGTTCTCCACGCGCAGGTGGGGCAGGCCGCCGGTGATGTCGTAGACGGGGCGGTTCCAGCGGTAGATGGTCCCGTTGTGCAGGCGCAGCTCGGAGAGGTTCGGCGTACCGCCGGCCTCGAGGACGGTGAGCGGGTCCTCGTCGTCGATGACCGGCAGCAGCGCCGGGAAGTAGCGCACGTTCTCCTCGAAGAGGTCGAAGACCGAGGTGATCCAGCGCTCGCCGAACCACACCCGCGGCCGGACGCCCTGCACCTTGAGCTCCTCGGCGCGGGTGTCGGTGGCCTGCTCGAAGAGCGGGATCCGGGTCTCGGCCCACAGGTGCTTGCCCAGCAGGTACGGCGCATTGGCGCCCACCGCGATCTGCACGCCGGCGATCGCCTGGGACGCGTTCCAGTACGACGCGAAGCGCTCCGGGCTCACCTGGACGTGGAACTGGGTGCTGGTGCAGGCCGCCTCGGGCATGATCGTGTCGACCGTGGCCCGCAGCCGCTCCACGCCCTGGATGTCGATCTGGATGTCCTCGCCGCGCGCCTGGAGGATCTGCTCGCTGAGCAGCCGGTAGCGCGGGTTGGCGCTGAGCGCGTCGGCGGCGAGGTGCTCGGGCGCGAGGGTCGGGAGGATCCCGATCATCACCAGGTGGGCCTCGAGCTCGGCCGCGCGCTTCTCGGCGTTGTTGAGGCTGGCGCGCAGCTGGGTCTCGTACTGCTCCAGGCCCCCGCGGGCGAGCGGCCCGGGCGGCAGGTTGAGCTCGATGTTGAACTGGCCGAGCTCGGTCTGGAAATCCGGGTCCGCGATGGCGTCGAGCACCTCGGCGTTGCGCAGCGCCGGGTCACCCGCGGCGTCGACGAGGTTGAGCTCGACCTCGATGCCGGTCCACGGGTCGTCGGTGTCGAAGGCCGACTCGCGCAGCATCCGCTCGAACACGTCGAGGCAGCGGCGCACCTTGTCCCGGTAGCGGGTCCGGTCGGCGGGGGTGAACTCCTGGGCCGCGACGTCATCTCCCATGGACCGACACTAGACAGAACCGGGGCCGGGAGCGAGGCCCTAGGGCGGCGCGTCCGCGGGCTGGGCGGCCGGGGGCAGGCCCGCGGCCCAGTCGAAGTCGCCGCTCCACTGGTCCGGGGAGACCGCGTGGTCGAGGAGCACCGCGAGGTAGTCGGCGAGCCGGTAGTCCGGGTCGACCTGGCGGCAGCGGTCGACGGCGGCCCAGGCGAGGGCGCCGTCGCCGGACTGCCAGGCGGCCCAGCCGAGCAGTGCGGCGGGGGCCGGGACGAGGGCCTCGGGGGCGCGGCGCAGGGCGTCGGACCAGAGCCGGACGTGCGCGCCCGCGGTGGCGGCGACCAGGTGGGACCAGGCCGCGTCGCGGACCCGGGGCGCCTGCATCACCCAGAGCAGCCGGGCCAGGTCGGCGTCGGTGGGCGGCACGGAGCCGGCGACCAGGTCGGCGACGGTGGCCAGCGCCCAGCGGCCGGCGTCGCGGATCGCCCGGCCGGTGGTGGGGATGCCGCGGTCGGCGTGGCCCTGGGCGACGAGGGCCGCGGCCACCGCGGCTGCGGCGGCGGGCTGCTGGGCGAGCGAGCCGACCATCGCGTCGCGGGTCGGGTGGGCCAGGCGGCCCGAGGCGAGGGCGTCGCGGACGAAGGGGTGGCCGGTGACGTCGTAGGGATGCCGGCGGCGGCGCTGGACGGGATCGGGGTGCTCGAGCTCGCGGTAGTGGGTGCCGTCGGCGAGCAGGGCGGTGACGATGCCGAGGCCTCGGTGGGCGCAGCAGCGGCGCAGCGCGCGGTGGACGGCGGCGGCCGCGACGGGCTCGTCGGTGAAGTAGAGGAGGACGACCCGGGCCGCGCCGTGGCGCCGGGCGGGTTCGAGGAGGCGGGTGTCGAGCAGGCGGCGCACGCGAGGCGTCTGCACGTCGAGCGGCGGCAGGTCGATGCGGGCGTGGAAGGGCCGGCGCGCGCCGAGGGTGAGCATCACGATCGAGCGCTCGGGCCAGAACCCGAGGAGCACCGGCGCGACGGCGAGGAGGTCGTCGGCGTCGTGGGCGGTCAGGGAGAGCGGGGCGGTGGTCATGGGAGAAGGGTCGGGTGGGAGGGCGGGGGGTGGGGTGGGCGTGGTGGGGGGCTGTGGAGGGAGTGGGGGTGGCGGAGGGGGTTGGGGAGGTTCCGGGGTCGGTGGTGGGGTGGGAGACGACTAACGTGACGCCGTGCGCGCCCACGCTTCGGTCCTCCACCTGGACCTCGACGCGTTCTTCGCGGCGGTGGAGCAGCGCGACAAGCCGTCGTTGCGGGGCAAGCCGGTGGTCGTGGGTGGGACCGGCGGGCGGGGCGTGGTGTCGACGGCGTCCTACGAGGCCCGCGCGTACGGCGTCCGGTCGGCCATGTCCACCCGCGAGGCCCGCGCCCGGTGCCCGCACGCGGCGTACCTCACCGGCCGCTTCGAGGCCTACCGCGCGACGAGCGCCGCGGTGATGGCGGTGCTGCGGGCCTGCTCTCCCCTGGTCGAGCCGCTCTCGCTGGACGAGGCGTTCGTCGACCTGGCCGAGGCGGGGCTGCCCGACCTGGAGCTGCCGACGGTGACCGCCCAGGCCGAGGAGCTGCGCGCCCGGGTCCACGAGGTGACCGGCGGGCTGACCGCCTCGGTGGGGGTCGCCTCGTCGAAGTTCCTGGCCAAGATCGCCAGCGACCTGCGCAAGCCCGACGGGCTGGTCGTGGTCGAGCCCGGTACCGAGCTGGCGATGCTGCGCCCGATGCACGTCTCGGTGATCCCGGGCGTCGGCCCGGCGACCGTGGAGCGGCTGCGGCGCGCCGGCATCCACACGGTCGCCGAGCTCGAGCGGATCAGCCAGGACGAGCTCGTCCGGCTGGTCGGCAAGGCGCTGGGCCAGGGCCTGTTCCACCTGGCCCGCGCGGAGGACGACCGGCCCGTGGTCGCCGACCGCGAGGCCAAGTCGGTCAGCGTCGAGGGCACCTACGAGAACGACCTCACCGACCGCCAGCAGATGGCCGCGATCGTGACCCGCCAGTCCGGCGAGGTCGCCCGCCGGATGCGGGGCGGCGGCGTCTCGGGCCGGACCATCACGCTCAAGGTCCGGCTCTACGACTTCACCACGCTCAGCCGCTCCTCGACGCTGCCCGCGCCGACCGACGACCCCGCGACCATCGCCCGGCTGGCGCGGACCCTGCTCGACGACCTCGACACCTCCGGCGGCGTCCGCCTGCTCGGCGTCGGCGTCTCCGGGCTGGCCGACTGGATCCAGGAGGACCTCTTCGCAGCGGCCGGCCCCGAGGACGACGCGGAGACCGAGGAGCCCACCGCGGACGAGGCCGCCCCGCCCGAGCCGGAGCCCGACCAGGCCGGCGCCCGGTGGACCGGTTCGTCGTGGTCCCCCGGGATGGACGTCGTCCACACCGAGCACGGCCGGGGCTGGGTCTGGGGCGCCGGCAAGGGGGTGGTGACGGTCCGCTTCGAGACCGCCGAGACGCCGCCCGGACCGGTCCGCTCCTTCCGCGCCGACGACCCCGGGCTGAGCCGGTGGCGACCGCCGCAGCCGGAGCAACCGGACCCGCAGTAGCGTTCGGCGCATGCCCGTCCCTCCGAGCGCCCCGCGCCACCCCGTCACCACGACGCTGCACGGCCACACCCGCACCGACGAGTACGAGTGGCTGCGCGCCAAGGAGGACCCGGCGGTCATCGCCCACCTGGAGGCCGAGAACGCCTACACCCAGGAGCGCACGGACCACCTCGCCGACCTGCGCGGCGCGATCTACGACGAGATCAAGGCCCGCACCCTCGAGACCGACCTGTCGGTCCCGACCCGGGTGCGCGGGTTCTGGTACTACGGGCGCTCCTTCGAGGGCCGCCAGTACGGCGCCAGCTGCCGCGTCCCCGTCGCCGACCCCGACGACTGGACTCCCCCGCAGCCCGCGGCCGACGCGACCCCCGACCAGCCCGCGCTGCCCGGCGAGGAGGTGCTCCTCGACCTCGACAGCCTCGCCGAGGGCCACGACTTCTTCTCCCTCGGCGGCTCCTCGGTGAGCCCCGACGACCGCCTCCTGGCGTACGCCGTCGACACGGTCGGCGACGAGCGCTACACCGTGCGGGTGCTCGACCTGGCCACCCGCGCACTGCACGACGACGTGCTCACCGACGTCCTCGGCGGCGTCACCTGGGGCGCCTCGGCCGACCACTTCTACTACACGACCGTCGACGACGCCTGGCGTCCCGACAAGGTCTGGCGGCACCGCCTCGGCACCGCCCAGGCCGACGACGAGCTGGTCTTCCACGAGCCCGACGGCCGCTACTTCGTCGGCGTCGGCCGGACCCGGAGCCGGCGCTACGTGATGATCGCCGCGAGCTCGAAGACGACCTCCGAGTTCCACGTCATCGACGCCACCGACCCGACGGCGACGCCCTTCTGCTTCGCCGAGCGCACCGACGGCGTCGAGTACTCCCTGGAGCACGCGGTCGTCGGCGGCCAGGACCGCTTCCTGGTCCTGCACAACGCCACCGGACCGGAGTTCGAGCTCGGCCACGCCCCGGCGAGCCCCACCGCGCCCGCCGACTGGCAGCCGCTGCTCCCCCACGACCTCGCGGTCCGCCTCGAGGACGTCGACGCGTTCGCCGACCACCTCGTCGTCCAGCAGCGCAGCAACGGCAGCAGCCAGGTGCGGATCCTCGACCTCGGCAGCGACCCCGCCGCCCCGGTGACCGCCGACCGCTTCGTGGACTTCCCGGGTGAGCTCGCCACCGTCGGCGCGGGCAGCAACCCCGCCTTCGAGCAGCCCGCCATCCGGGTCGGCATGACCAGCCTGAGCCGCCCCTCAGCGGTCTACGACCACGACCTGCGCACCGGCGAGCTCGTGCTGCGCAAGCAGGCCCCCGTCCTCGGCGGCTACGACGCCGACGAGTACGAGGAGCACCGCCTCTGGGCGACCTCGGTCGACGGCGTCCAGGTGCCGATCTCGCTCGTCGTCCGCAAGGGCGTCCGCGGCGCCGCCGGGACCGACCCCATCCCCGTCCACCTCTACGGCTACGGCGCCTACGAGGCCTCGATCGACCCCTACTTCTCGGTCGCCCGGCTCTCCACGCTCGACCGGGGCGCCGCGTTCGCGATCGCCCACATCCGCGGTGGCGGCGAGATGGGCCGGCACTGGTACGACGACGGCAAGCTCGAGCACAAGCAGCACACGTTCGACGACTTCATCGCCAGCGCCCGCCACCTGGTCGAGACCGGCTGGACCACCGCCGGCCAGATCGTCGGCGAGGGCGCGAGCGCCGGCGGCCTGCTCATCGGCGCCGTCGCCAACCAGGCCCCCGAGGCCTTCGGCGGACTCGTCGCCGGCGTCCCCTTCGTCGACACCCTGACGACGATGCTCGACGCCACGCTCCCCCTGACCATCCCCGAGTACGACGAGTGGGGCAACCCGTCCGACGACCCCGTCGCCTACGCGCGGATCGCCGGCTACGCGCCGTACGAGAACGTCGCGGACCTGCCCTACCCCGCGATCCTCGCCGAGACCTCGCTCAACGACACCCGGGTCCTCTACGTCGAGGCCGCCAAGTGGGTCGCCCGCCTGCGCGAGCGCGCACCCCAGGCCGACGTCCTGCTGCGCACCGAGATGGCGGCCGGGCACGGCGGCGTCTCCGGGCGCTACCGGGCGTGGGAGGAGCGGGCGTTCACCCTCGCGTGGATCCTCGACCGGCTGGGCCTGGCCGAGCGTCCCCTGCTCGGTTCCTGAGCGTCGGGCGGCCGAACTTGAGAACTCCCTGAGATTCGGCTCAGGGCGCAACTTCCAGGAACCGCCGGACGTCATTGCCTGTGAGAGCAACACCGGAGGATCCCGGGAATCCCGGGTACCTCCCCAGTGTTGGAACCACATGTGCGGCTGGGCTCCACCCGCACGGGCGAAGGAGGGACGCGATGGCCACCACCACGATGACTCGGCCGACGAGCACCAAGCGGAACACCGGACGCGAGATCGAGGGACGCGACAGCGTCGGTCTCTACCTCGACGAGATCGCCCGCACCCCGCTGCTCGACGCGGCTCGCGAGGTCGAGCTGGCGAAGACGATCGAGGCCGGCCTGTTCGCCGAGCACCTCCTCGCCCAGGGCCGCGTCGGCCGCAAGAAGGGCGGCGCCCCCAAGCAGGCCTCCGAGGCCGAGCTGGAGTGGATCGCCGAGGAGGGCCGCAAGGCCGTCACGGAGTTCATCAACGCCAACCTGCGCCTCGTGGTCTCCATCGCCCGCAAGTACGGCCGGGCCCAGATGCCGATGCTGGACCTGATCCAGGAGGGCAACACGGGCCTGATCCGCGCGGTCGAGAAGTTCGACTACGCCAAGGGCTACAAGTTCTCCACCTACGCCACCTGGTGGGTGCGCCAGGCGATCACCCGCGGCATCGCGCAGCAGGCGCGCGTCGTACGGCTGCCGGTGCACGTGGTCGAGGAGCTCAACCAGGTCGGCGGCGCCCGTCGTACCCTCGAGCGCCAGCTGGGCCGCGACCCCGAGCCCGCCGAGATCGCCCAGGAGCTCGGCATGGAGGTCGAGCGGGTGCTCGACCTGATGGCCTGGGGCCGCGAGCACGTGAGCCTCGACACCCCGGTCGACGAGGACGGCGACACCTCCCTCGGTGACCTGATGGCCCAGGAGACCGCGCCGGGCCCCGACCTGACCGTCCTCGACGTCGAGTCCCGCGACCGGCTCAACAGCCTCGTCGACCAGCTCGACCCGCGCGCGGCCGACATCATCCGCTCCCGCTACGGCCTCACCGACGGCCGCCAGCACAAGCTCGCCGACATCGGCGTCAAGCACGGCATCTCCGCCGAGCGGGTACGCCAGCTCGAGCGCGAGGCGCTGCAGAAGCTGCGCCGCCTCGGCGACCCGGACCTGGCGTCCGGCTCGGCCGCCTGAGCGCCTAGGCCGGCTGCGCGAGCAGCGCCTCGAAGACCTCCGTCACACGCTGGCGGAGGTCTTCGCGCGTCCCCGTGTTCTCGATCAGGTACGTCGCCACCGCCCGCCGCTGCTCCCGGGTCGCCTGAGCGGCCATCCGGGCCCGGGCGTCCTCCTCGGTCCAGCCCCGGTCGCGGACCATCCGCTCGACCTGGACCTCCTCGGGGGCGTCGACCACGATGACAGCGTCGAACTCCCCCGAACGACCCGACTCGACCAGCAGCGGGATGTCGTGGACGACGATGCCGTCGGCGGGGGCGGCCGCCTCGAGCTCGGCGTAGCGCTCGAAGACGAGGGGGTGCACGATGCCCTCGAGCACCCGGCGGCGCGCCTCGTCGGCGAAGACCAGCGCGCCCATGCGGGGCCGGTCCAGGTCGCCGTCGGCGGTCAGCATCTCGGGGCCGAAGGCCTCGACCACGGCCGCGAGGCCCGGTGTTCCCCGGGCCACGACCTCGCGGGCGATGAGGTCGGCGTCGATGACGACCGCCCCCAGCTCGCTGAGGATCGACGAGACAGTGCTCTTCCCCGAGGCGATCCCCCCGGTCAGTCCGACGCGCACATGCGGACCCTACTGTGGCCCCGTGGAGAACGACCGGGTCGCCCTGCTGCTGCCCGGCTCGCACGCCTACGTCGACGCGGTGCTGCGCATGCTCACCGCCGGCGTCTTCCCGATCCCCCTCGACCCGCGGCTGACCGCGACCGAGCAGGAGCGGATCCTGGCTGGGCTCGACCCGACCGCGGTCGTGCGCACCGACGACGAGCTGCGGGCGCTCGTCGCGACGCTGCCGCCCGCCGGGCTGCCCCGGGGGCGGCCGATGCACTGCACGAGCGGGACGACCGGCGTACCGAAGGGGGTGTTCTCAGGTCTTCTGGCGCCTGCCGACGCCGCGGCGCTGGTCGCCGAGGAGCGCGACCTGTGGGGCTTCTCCCCCGACGACGTCAACCTCGTGCTGAGCCCGCTGTACCACTCCGCGCCGCTGCGGTTCGCGATGGGCACGATCCTCGCGGGCGGCCGGATCGTCATCCCCGGACCGTTCGACCCGGCCGCGGTCACCGCGGCGATCGAGGCCGAGCGGCCGACCACGATGTTCTGCGTCCCGACCCACCTGCAGCGGCTCTTCGCGCACTGGGACGAGCACGGGATGCCCGACCTGTCGTCGTTCCGGCTCGTCGCGCACGCGGGTGCGCCCTGTCCGACCGACCTCAAGCACCGGCTGGTCGAGGCGTTCCCGGACGGCTCGACGTGGGAGTTCTACGGCTCGACCGAGGGCCAGTTCACCGCCTGCCGCAGCGAGGAGTGGCTCGCCCGCCCCGGCACCGTCGGCCGGGCCCGCCCCGGCCGGACGCTGAGCACCGATCCCGACGGGACGATCTGGTGCACGGTGCCGTCGTTCGCCCGGTTCAGCTACTTCGGCGCGCCGGACAAGACCGCGGCCGCCTGGCGCGAGACGCCCGAGGGACCGGCGTTCTCGGTCGGGGACCTCGGGCGGATCGACGCCGACGGCTACCTCTACCTCGACGGGCGCCGCGAGGACCTCATCATCAGCGGCGGCGTCAACGTCTACCCGACCGAGGTCGAGCAGGTCCTGGGGACCTGCCCGGGTGTCACCGACATCGCCGTGTACGGCGTCGCGGACCCCGCGTGGGGGCAGCGGGTGTGCGCGGCGGTGGTCGGCTCGGTCAGCGAGGCCGACCTGGCGTCGTACGCGCGGGGGCACCTGGCACCGCCGAAGCGGCCCAAGGACTACGTGTTCGTGGGTGAGCTGCCGCGGACGCTCACCGGCAAGGTGCGGCGGAGCGAGCTCGGGCCACGGTGATCGCCGTCGGTGCGCCCGGGGCGCCGTGGCGCTCCGCACGCACCCGGAACCGCCAGCGCGGGGCGAGCGGCAGGCGGGTGCCCCGCCAGCGGGGAAGGGTGGTCCGGACCGGAGCCGTCCAGCCGACCCCCGTCCGCCGCTGCACGGCGTAGGACGTCGCCCCGGCGACCGGCGCCCAGGCCAGGCGCACACAACGACGACCGGCGCCGGCCACCCGCAGCCGGGTCGGTGCGGAAGGAACCAGGACCGGAGGAACCACGACCGGTGGCGGACCTCCCGGTTGCAGGATGGCGACCCCCGAGCGGACCTCGCCCTCAGGCAGGTCGTCGCCGCGCACGGGCTGCAGCCGGAACTCGTAGCGGTGGTGCCGGAGGAGCCCGGTCGGGACGAGCCGTCCGTCCGCGGGGAGCAGGTCGGGCAGCCGGTTCCATGCCTCGCGCGCGGTCACGTCGCGGCGCCAGAGCAGCTGACCCGTGGCTCCCGGTCCGGCCGTCCAGGACAGGGCGCCGGTCGTGTCGACCGTCAGTGTCGCCGGCGTCCGGGGCCCGACCTCGGGCATCGTGTCCGGCAGGAGCGCCGCCGGGCCGATGCCGAGGCGGTGGAGTGCGTCGGCGACCGCGGTCGCGATCCGGACCTCGCCGCGCGCGTTGGGGTGCGAGGTGTCGTAGGTGTCACGGGCGAGGTCGTAGCCCGCGGCTGTCGCGGCGAGGACGACGTGCGACAGCTCGGTGGTCAGGGAGGACACGAGGCCGGCGAGCTCCGCGTTGAGCTCGGGCGCCTCCGGGAACCAGTGCTGGGTCACCTCGCTCACCACGACGTCGATGTCCGGTCGCACCGAGCGGGCTGCGGCGACGAGTCGGCCGACGCTGGCGGCGACCTGCGCCGGAGTCTCGGTGGTCCAGATCAGGTCGTTGATGCCGAGCATCACGACCAGCACGTCTGGCTGGTGGGTCGAGACGAGCGACGTCACCGCTGTGTCCGGCAGGGCCGCGAACATCCCCCACTGGGCGGCGTGGTCGCGGTCGAAGGCAGGGTCGGCGTACGAGATCGCACCGGGACCGTCCGTGCGTGCGTCCCAGAGGTCGGCGCGCGGGCCGACCAGGTCGGCGGAGACGCCGGCGGTGACGAGCCGCCGCCAGAGGCGGTAGCGCCACGTCCAGTCCCCCGACGAGCCTTGGGTCACCGAGTCGCCGAGCAGCATGATGCGTACCGGGTCGCCGGAGGGCGCGCCGGAAGCCGTCGCCGGCATCATCGCCAGCGACGCCACCACCAGCGCGGCCCCGAGCACCGCACGCGCCCATCGGTGCATGCCGTCCCTCCGGCGGCGAGCCTAGGGCAGATCGGGGCTACGGGTTGATCAATTCGAGCGCCAACCACGTGCTCACCCGCGCCGCCGGGTCGTCCAGGTCGACCCCGAGCAGGCGCTCGACCTCGGCGAGGCGGTTGCGGACGGTGTTGCGGTGGATGCCGAGGTCGTCGGCGACGGCGCCGCGGGAGCCGTGGTGGCGGAGGAAGGCGGCGAGGGTCGTGCGGAGGTCGGCGTCGAGGGGGGCGAGGAGCGAGGCGGCGTACTCGTGGCCGAGGGCGGGTGGGATGAGGGTGAGGGGGCCGGCGTCGGCGACGTCCTCCCAGCGGCGGACCGGGGTGGCGGTGGTGGTGCGGTCGAGGGCGTGGACGGCGGTCTCGGCGCTGCGGCCGGCGTCGGCGGCGGGGACGAGGCGGCCGATGCCAGCGCGCAGGCCGGCGTCGGCGTGCTGGGTGAGGGTGGTGACGACGGCGGCGACCTGACCGGGCGGGAGGGCCGCGGTGAGCTCGCCGGCGACGCGGCCGGCGAGCAGGCCGTCGTCCTCGAGGCGTTCGAGGACGTCGTCGCGGACCTCGTCGGGGGCGGCCACGCGCAGCACGCGCAGGCGCTCGGGCACCGGGGGCGCGCCCTCCGCCACCGCCAGCAGTACGTCGGCCGAGCGGCGGTCGCCGGCGACCAGGAGCTCGAGTGCGCGGCCCCGGAGCCGGCGCTCGGCGGCCCGGCGCTCGGCGCGGCGCTCGACGGCGAGGCTGAGCAGGACGGCGGCCGTGCTGATCGCGGCCCGGAGCGGGTCGCCGAGGCTGCTCGGGGCGGCGACGGCGAGGTAGTGCTCGGGGCGTCCGGCCAGGCCGATCGGGCGGACCACCGTGGCGACCGGGCCGTGGGCGGTGGTGGACACGGTGCTGGAGACCGCGCCCAGGCCCTGGCCGCGGATGCCGGTCACCTCGGTACGGACCAGGGCCAGGTCGAGCCGGTCCGGGTGGGCGCCGAAGGGACCCTCCTCGGGCTCGCCGTCGCGGTGCACGAGCGCCACGGCGCCGTCGAGCAGCTGGGCCAGGCGCTCCAGGAGGGGGCGCAGGTCGAGACCGAGCGCGGCCTGGGTCAGCCGGCGCTGCAGGTCGAGGGCGAGCCGGGTCGCGGTCGCCTCCTGGTCCTGGAGCAGCTCCGCGGCGGCGCGGGAGACGGCGACGAAGGTGGTCGCCGCCGGGACCTCCAGCAGGGTCAGGCCGCGGGCCCGGCAGGCGTCGACGAGGCGGTCGGGCAGCCGGTCGTGGGTCAGGCCCACGCCCATGCCGAGCGCGGCGGCGCCGGCGCCGGCCAGGCGCTCGACGTACGGCTCCCACTCGTCGCTCCACCCGCGGGTGCCCAGGCCCGTGGTGAGCAGCAGCTCGCCGCCCTCGAGGAAGGGCGTCGGGTCGGCCAGCTCGCTCGTCGCGACCCAGCGCAGGGCCGGACCGCCGGCCTCGTGCACCGGGCGCAGACCGAGTCCGGGGACCGCGACCAGGTCCGCCACCGTCACCACGTCGGCACCATGCCGCCAGTGTCGCACAACTTGCACAACGACGAAGTCCAGATTGTGCAGCACGGTCATGGCGGGCGGCGCGCCGCGGACCTACCGTCATCAGAGACGCACCCGGCGATCCCGGGTACCCCGCTTCCACGGATCCCACGGAGGACACCCCATGAGCCAGCAGCCCACCGGCGGCCCCAGCATCACCCAGGAGCGACGCCTCGTCACGGCCATCCCCGGCCCGCGCTCGCTCGAGCTCGCCGAGCGCAAGGCCAAG
Source organism: Pimelobacter simplex (assembly GCF_024662235.1). Taxonomy (GTDB): domain Bacteria; phylum Actinomycetota; class Actinomycetes; order Propionibacteriales; family Nocardioidaceae; genus Nocardioides. Next base: position 1,462,681 of record NZ_CP096276.1, on the reverse strand, counting down.
GCCGTTGCCTCCGGCGTCGCGGTCGGCCTGCCGGTGCAGGTCGTGGCGGCCGGCGGCGGCATCCTCGTGGACGCCGACGGCAACCAGCTCATCGACCTCGGCTCCGGCATCGCCGTGACCACCGTCGGCAACAGCGCCCCGCGCGTCGTCGAGGCGGTCACCCGCCAGGTCGCCGAGTTCACCCACACCTGCTTCATGGTCACCCCCTACGAGGGCTACGTCGCCGTGGCGGAGAAGCTCAACGAGCTCACCCCCGGCTCCCACGAGAAGCGCTCCGCGCTCTTCAACTCCGGCGCCGAGGCCGTCGAGAACGCGGTCAAGATCGCCCGCACGGCCACCGGCAAGCAGTCGGTCGTCGTCTTCGACCACGCCTACCACGGCCGGACCAACCTCACGATGGCGATGACGGCGAAGAACATGCCGTACAAGAAGGGCTTCGGCCCGTTCGCCTCCGAGGTCTACCGCGCCCCGCTGTCCTACCCCTTCCGCGACGGCGGCCTCGACGGCGCCGAGGCGGCCCGCAAGGCGATCGACGTCATCGAGAAGCAGGTCGGCGCCGACAACCTGGCCGCCATCGTGATCGAGCCCATCCAGGGCGAGGGCGGCTTCATCGTCCCCGCCGACGGCTTCCTGCCGGCGCTGGTCGCCTGGTGCCGCGAGAACGGCGTCGTCTTCGTCGCCGACGAGGTGCAGACCGGCTTCGCCCGCACCGGCGAGCTGTTCGCGGTCGACCACGAGGGCGTCGTCCCCGACCTGATCGTCACCGCCAAGGGCATCGCCGGCGGTCTCCCCCTCGCCGCGGTCACCGGCCGCGCCGAGCTGATGGACGCCGCGCACGCCGGCGGCCTCGGCGGCACGTACGGCGGCAACCCGCTCGCCTGCGCCGCCGCGCTCGCCGTCATCGAGACGATCGAGGCCGAGGGCCTGGTCGACCGCGCCCGCACCATCGGCAAGACGATGACCGAGCGGCTCTCCGCGCTCCAGGAGAACGACCCGCGCATCGGCGAGGTCCGCGGCCGCGGCGCGATGATCGCGGTCGAGCTGGTCAAGGCCGGCACCACCGAGCCCGACGCCGACCTGACCAAGAAGGTCGCCGCCGCCGCCAACGCCCAGGGCATGGTCGTGCTGACCTGCGGCACCTACGGCAACGTGCTGCGCTTCCTGCCGCCGCTGTCGATGCCCGACCACCTGCTCGCCGAGGCCCTCGACCTCCTCGCCGAGATCTTCCAGGAGAACTGATGACCGCGCTCCACGAGCCCGTCGCCCCCACGGCGACCGGGCCGCTGGCCGACGCCCGCACGCAGCTGCGCGAGGCCACCACCCTCCTCGGGTACGACGAGGGCCTGCACCAGATGCTCGCCACCCCGCGCCGCGAGGTGACGGTCAGCATCCCCCTGCGCCGCGACGACGGGACGACCGAGCTGTTCGTGGGCCACCGCGTCCAGCACAACTTCTCGCGCGGCCCGGCCAAGGGCGGCCTGCGCTACTCCCCCGACGTCGACCTCGACGAGGTCCGCGCGCTGGCGATGTGGATGACCTGGAAGTGCGCGCTCCTCGACGTCCCCTACGGCGGCGCCAAGGGCGGGGTCCGGATCGACCCGCGCAACTACTCGCAGGCCGAGCTGGAGCGGGTCACCCGCCGCTACACCAGCGAGATCAGCCCCCTCATCGGTCCCGAGCGGGACATCCCGGCGCCCGACATCGGCACCGACGAGAAGACGATGGCGTGGCTGATGGACACCTACTCCGTCCAGCAGGGGCACACCGTCCTCGGCGTCACCACCGGCAAGCCGATCAGCCTCGGCGGCTCCCGCGGCCGGGCCACCGCGACCTCGCGGGGCGTGGTGCACGTGGCGCTCGCCGCGCTGCGCTCGCGCGGCATCGACCCGGCCGGCGCCACCGCGTCCGTCCAGGGCTTCGGCAAGGTCGGCCGGTACGCCGCCCGCTTCCTCGCCGAGGCCGGCACCCGGGTCCTCGTCGTGTCCGACCAGTACGGCGCCGTGTCCGCCGAGGCCGGCCTCGACATCCCCGGCCTGGAGCGCCACGTCGACGCGACCGGCTCGGTCGTCGGCTTCGCCGGCGGCGAGGAGGTCCCCGCCGAGGCGGTCCTGGAGGCCGAGGTCGACCTGCTCGTCCCCGCTGCCGTCGAGGGCGTCCTGCGCGGCGACAACGCCGGCCGGGTGCGCGCCCAGGTGATCGTCGAGGGCGCCAACGGCCCGACCACGCCCGAGGCGGACCGGATCCTGCAGGAGGCCGGGCGGCTCGTCGTACCGGACATCCTGGCCAACGCCGGCGGCGTGATCGTGTCCTACTTCGAGTGGGTCCAGGCCAACCAGGCCTACTGGTGGAGCGAGACCGAGGTCGAGGCCCGGCTGGCCGAGCGGATGCTCGCCGCCTGGGACTCGGTCAACGCGGCCGCCACCCGGCTCGACGTCCCCCTGCGCACGGCGGCGACCTGCCTCGCCGTCGAGCGCGTGGCCCAGGCGCACCAGCTGCGCGGCCTCTACCCGTGACCCTCCCACCGACTGGAGACGACCATGAGTGACACCACCTTCGAGGTCCACGACCCGGCGACCGGCCTGGTCATCGAGAACATCGCCGACGGCACCGTCGAGGACGCGACCCGCGCCGTCGACGCGGCCGCCGCCGCCTTCCCGGCCTGGGCCGCGACCCCGACCCGGGCCCGTGCGGAGATCCTGCGCCGCTGCTACGACCTGATGATCCGCGACGCGGACCTGCTCACCGGCCTCATCGCCGCCGAGAACGGCAAGTCCGTCGCCGACGCGCGCGCCGAGGTCACCTACGCCGCGGAGTTCTTCCGCTGGTTCTCCGAGGAGGCCGTGCGCGGCGAGGGCACCTACAGCGACGCGCCCAACGGCGGCGCCCGCACGCTGGTCACCCACGCGCCCGTCGGCGTGGCCGCCCTCGTCACGCCGTGGAACTTCCCGGCCGCGATGGCGACCCGCAAGATCGCCCCGGCGCTGGCCGCTGGGTGCACCGTCGTCCTCAAGCCGGCCGCGGAGACCCCGCTGACCGCGCTCGCGGTGGCGCGGATCCTGCTCGAGGCCGGCGTTCCCGAGGGCGTCGTCAATGTCGTCCCGACGACGGACGCCGCGTCGGTCGTCACCGCCTGGCTGGAGGACCCGCGGGTCCGCAAGGTCAGCTTCACCGGCTCCACCGGCGTCGGCCGCACCCTGCTGCGCCAGGCCGCGGACCGGGTCCTCAACACGAGCATGGAGCTCGGCGGCAACGCACCCTTCGTGATCACCGCCGACGCCGACATCGACGCCGCCGTGGCCGGCGCGATGATCGCCAAGTTCCGCGGCGGCGGCCAGGCCTGCACCGCGGCCAACCGCTTCTACGTGCACGCCGACGTCGCGGCCGAGTTCGTCGAGAAGTTCGGCGCGGCCGTCGCGGCGCTCAAGGTCGGCCCGTCCGCCGACGCGAGCAACCAGATCGGCCCGGTCATCAGCGAGAAGGCCCTGACCGGCATCACCAAGCTGGTCGACGCCGCCGTCGCCGACGGCGCCCGGGTCGCCGTCCAGGGCGCGGTGCCCGAGGCCGGCTGGTTCTTCCCGCCGACGATCCTGGTCGACGTGCCCTTCGGCGCCCCGATCCTGTCCGAGGAGATCTTCGGGCCGGTCGCGCCGATCGTGACCTGGACCGACGAGGCCGAGATGATCGCGTCGGTCAACGACACCGAGTTCGGCCTGGCGGCGTACGTCTACGCGGGCCGGCTGCAGGACGCCCTGCGCCTCGGCGAGCAGGTCGAGGCCGGCATGGTCGGCATCAACCGCGGCATCGTGTCCGACCCCTCCGCGCCGTTCGGCGGGGTCAAGCAGAGCGGCATCGGCCGCGAGGGTGCCCACGAGGGCATCCGCGAGTACCAGGAGACGCGCTACTACAGCGTCGACTGGAGCTGAGTCAGTCACGAGACCCAGCTCAGGCAGCCGCCCCCCACCATGGTCCTCGGTGGGGGGCGGTTCTGTTGTCGGCGGGTGCTGGCGGGGCGGGCGGCCGGGACCGGCGGCCGCGGTAACACGCTGTCCTCCCGGATACCCACCGCTTGTCGTCGCTGTGCACCGCCAGTTCGCGGCGTGTCGCGATGACAACCGGTACCCAGGCACGTGGACGGCGTGTTACCCGACCAGCGGGGCCCCCGGACCCAAGCGGCCCTCAGCTGCGCCGCCGGCCGGCCCGGACCCGGCGCCCGAGCAGCACCAGCGAGTGGACGCCGAGCGCGATCGCCAGCACGACCACCGCGAGGCAGGCGAGGCGGGTCCACGATGGCGCGCCCTCGTCGCGGACGCCGGCGAGCGCGAGCCACAGCACGAAGAGGTCGGCGGCCAGTACGCCGATGCTCGCCTCGGAGCGCAGGCGAAGAGCAGGCACACCGCGACCCTAGCGGCCACCGGCCTCAGTCGAGGCAGAACTCGTTGCCCTCGATGTCCTGCATCACGATGCAGGACTCGTTCTCCTCGTCGGCCTCGAGCACCTCGACGCACACGGAGCCGAGCGCGATCAGCCGGTCCCGCTCGGCTTTCAGCACCGCCAGCCGCTCGGCACCGACGAGGCCCGTACCCGCGCGGACGTCGACGTGCACGCGGTTCTTGGCGACCTTGCCCTCCGGCACTCGCTGGAAGTAGAACCGCGGACCGGCGCCCGTCGGGTCGACGCACGCGGACCACGCCGTCTCGCCCTCGGCGCCGGGCGCGATCTCGTAGCCCAGGACGTCGCACCAGAACCGGGCGACCCGGGCGGGAGCGGCACAGTCGAACGTAACCTGGATCTGGCGGACGGTCGTTGTCATCCCGCCACGGTAGACGGCAGGCCGAACGCGTCGAGTTCAACCAGCAGATCAGCCCCAGCGCCTGGCTCTCCGCCAATGAAGCAAAGCCGGGCAGTCGCTTTGCGCCCGCCTGGGACAGGGCGCAGCCTATGCTCACGCCCGTGTTCGGACGTTCGTCGAAGCGAGACATGGCTGCGCTCGCGGGCGAAGTCGCAGCCACACGCCGTGCGGCGTCAGCCGCAGCTTCTGCCGCAGACCGAGCCGAGGCCGCGGTTGCCGAAGCAGCGCAGCTTGTCCGAGAGCTGGCTAGTCATCAGAAGAACACGAACCGCAATAGTCTTCGGAAGCTAGTTGCTCTGTGCGCAGCACTCCTGCTGGGCATGGCCGGCTGCTCGTGGCTCGCTGCCACGGCACTCACAGACCCAGCGCCAACCGTCACTCGGCCTGGCTCGATCGCCATCGCCATTGCCACCCCTCCGAGCGGCGCCGATCCCGAACTGTCGTCCGCCGCCAAGTGGACTGTCGTGCAGACCAGCATCGATGAGGCCAGCGGTAGCGCCGACTACACGGTGTCGGTTCCAGCAGCGCTCGAAGGCTACGTCCTGAAGGTCCTCCTCACCGGTTCCGCCATCCTCCACGACTTGGCACCCGTGGTTCGCGAGCAGTTCGAGGTGAGCGAACGCGCCTGTACCGACCCGGAGACGATTCCCAACGTCTTCGACGAAGACCTTCAGTGTCAGGTACTGACCGGCCTCGTTGGCGGTCCTGCACGTTTTCCGCTCCAGTCCTGCCGCGACGGTCACGTTGCGCGCTACGACGGTGACTACTTCGAGCTGCACGTCTGGGGTGTCACCGACGCCCGCGACACTGTTGACTGGGCGCACACGACGACGAGCCTGCCCGACGCCTCGGGTCAATCCGCAGCGCCAGGTCCGATCCGCTCCTGGAACGGCTTTCAGTTCGACACCTCATTCGACGTAGCGGACCCCTCGGTTTGCCGAACACTCGTGCCAGATAGCGCAATGGTCCGCCAGACGTCCTCAACCGATCCCGGTCTCCAGCCCATCACGCGCTACACCTGGGGCCCTGACTCCGGCTTCGAGGGGATCGCCGTCACCAGCGCACGCAGGTGGTCCGGCGCAGTCGGAAACCTCATGCTCACGTTCATCGGGCTGCTCGCGGCGGTTCTCCTCAACACGGCGACGACATGGTTCCGTGCCCTCGCCTCACGACGGCGTCAAGGCCCGCATGAGAAGTGTCGTCACGCCACCGTGGAACCAAGCCCTGCTTGTACCCAACCCGCAAGCCCCATCACCTCTCCGTTGACTACGCGAGCCGGTCTCACACCCGGCTCCGTTGCGGGGCCGACCCCACCACGCCGGTAGGATTCCGCTGTGAAGGCCCTGCTACTCGAGAACATCCACCCGGCCGCCGTCGAGACCCTCGAGGCTCGCGGCTACGACGTGGAGCTGCGTGCCGGCTCCCTCTCCGAGGACGAGCTGATCGCGGCCCTCTCCGAGGGCGTCCAGCTGCTCGGCATCCGGTCCAACACGACCGTGACGAAGCGAGTGCTCGACGAGTCCCCCGGCCTGCTGGCGATCGGCTGCTTCTGCATCGGCACCAACCAGGTCGACCTCGTGACCGCGGCCGAGAAGGGCGTCGGCGTGTTCAACGCGCCGTACTCCAACACGCGCAGCGTGGTCGAGCTGGTCATCGCCGAGCTCATCGCCCTCGCGCGCCGCCTGCCGGAGAAGACCCAGCGCATGCACGAGGGCACCTGGGACAAGTCCGCCAAGGGCAGCCACGAGGTCCGCGGGCGCACCCTCGGCATCGTCGGCTACGGCAACATCGGCACCCAGCTCTCCACCGTCGCCGAGGCCCTCGGCCTCAACGTCGTCTTCTACGACACCGCCGACCGCCCGGCCCACGGCACCGCCCGCCGGATGCGCTCGCTCAAGGACCTCCTCGCGGTCGCCGACGTCGTCAGCCTCCACGTCGACGGACGCCCCGGCAACGCCGGCTTCTTCGGCGCCGCCGAGTTCGCCGCGATGAAGCCCCGCGCGCTGTTCCTCAACGCCTCGCGCGGCATGGTCGTCGACTACGAGGCCCTGCGCGACAACCTGATCTCCGGGCACATCGCCGGTGCCGCCGTCGACGTCTTCCCCGCCGAGCCCAAGGCCCAGGGCGACGCCTTCGACTCCGTCCTGCGCGGCCTCGACAACGTCATCCTGACCCCGCACATCGGTGGTTCCACCCAGGAGGCGCAGGAGGAGATCGGCTGGTTCGTCGCCGAGAAGCTCGCCCGCTTCGCCCTCGAGGGCAGCACCGCCCTCTCGGTCAACCTGCCCGCCGTCCTGCCGCCGGAGCTCCCGGCCGGCCACCGCATCGGCCTGCTCCACCGCAACCTGCCCGGCGTCCTCGCCGAGCTCAACGCCACCTTCGCCACGGCCGGCGACAACGTCGTCGACCAGCACCTGGCCACCAAGGACGGCCTCGGCTATGTCGTCACCGACGCCGCCGCACCGCTCTCGGCCGAGGCGATCGAGACGCTGAGCAAGGCCGAGTACTGCATGTGGGTGCGCACCTGGTGAGCACCACCCCGCCGCCGGGCGGCTACTCGCCGTACACGCCGGACGCCACGCCGGACGCCGAACCGCCCGTGTGGTGGCGCCGGTCGTGGGTGCTCGCGATCGCGGGCCTGGTGGTGGGGGCCGGTCTCGGCACGGGCATCGGCGTCGCCGCGTCCCCCGCGGCCGACCCCGAGCAGTCCCCGGAGTACCGCACCCTCGCCGCGGAGAACAAGCAGCTCGGCATCGAGCTCGACGCCGTCCGCGGCCCGATCGCGGAGGTCTCCGAGCGCAAGCGCGAGCTCGACGACTTCGAGGCCGAGCTCGACGAGCGGCTGGCCGAGGTCACCGCGCTGGAGCAGAACGTCGAGAAGCGCGAGCGCGCCGTCACCCGGACCGAGAACACCATCGAGCGCGGCACGCTGCGCGACGGGGTCTACGAGGTCGGCGTCGACATCAAGGCCGGCACCTACAAGACCAAGGGCGGGCCGGACTGCTACTGGGAGCGCACCCGCGGTGCGGGCGGCGACATCATCGCCAACCACTTCGGCGACGGGCCGGCGATCGTCACGGTCAACCGCGGCGAGACGCTCGAGCTGAGCTGCTCCGGCGCGGGCTGGACGCTTCAGCGCTAGCCCGCACCGGAGCGGTGTGCACGGTGCGCGGGTCAGCCGTGCGCGTGCATCACGTGCTTGACGCGGGTGTAGTCCTCGAACCCGTAGTGCGACAGGTCCTTGCCGTAGCCGCTCTGCTTGAACCCGCCGTGCGGCATCTCCGCGGTCAGGATCATGTGGGTGTTGACCCACACGCACCCGAAGTCGAGCTCGGCGGTGAACCGCAGCGCAGTCCCGTGGTCGCGGGTCCAGACGCTGGAGGCGAGGGCGAAGTCGACGCCGTTGGCGAGCGCCAGGGCCTCGTCCTCGGTGGTGAACGTCTGGAGGGTGACGACGGGGCCGAAGACCTCGTGCTGGACGAGGTCGTCGTCCTGGCCCAGCCCGGCGACGAGGGTCGGGGCGTAGAAGAAGCCGTCGGTCCCGACCCGGTGGCCGCCGGTGAGCACCCGCCCGTACGACGGCACGGCGGCGACCATGGCGCTGACCCGGGCGAGCTGGTCGGCGTTGTTGAGCGGGCCGAGGTCGGCGCTCTCGTCGGCCGGAGGGCCGACGCGCAGGGCGCCGACGGCGGCGGTGAGACGCTCGGTCAGCTCGTCGGCGATCGACGCGTGGACGAGGATGCGGGTGACGGCGGTGCAGTCCTGGCCGGCGTTGAAGAAGGCGCCGCCCACGATGCCCTCGACGGCGGCGTCGAGGTCGGCGTCGGCCAGGACGACGGCCGGGGCCTTGCCGCCCAGCTCGAGGTGGACGCGCTTGACGTCGGCGGCCGCCGCGGCAGCGACGGCCTTGCCCGCGCCGGTGGACCCGGTGATCGACACCATCGCGACGGCCGGGTGGTCGACCACGAGAGCGCCGGTGGTCCGGTCGCCGCAGACGACGTTGAGGACGCCGGCCGGCAGCACCGACGCGGCGATCTCGCCGACCAGGGCGGCGGTCACGGGCGTGGTGTCCGAGGGCTTGAGGACGACGGTGTTGCCGGCGGCGAGCGCGGGCGCGATCTTCCAGATCGCCATCAGGAACGGGTAGTTCCAGGGCGCGACCTGGCCGACGACGCCCACCGGCTCCCGGCGGACGTACGACGTGTGCCCCTCGACGAACTCGGCCGCGCCGGAGCCCTCGAGCGAGCGGGCGAGGCCGGCGAAGTAGCGCAGGTGGTCGATGCCGGTCTCGATCTCCTCGGTGCGGCACAGCGCGACCGGCTTGCCGGTGTTCTCGACCTCGGCGGCGAGCAGGTCGTCGGCGCGCGCCTCGAGGGCGGCGGCGAGGTCGAGCAGCAGGCGCTGGCGCTCGCGCGGCGTGGTCCGGCGCCAGGCCGGGAAGGCCCGGGCGGCGGCCGTGCAGGCGGCGTCGACGTCGGCCTGGGCGCTGAGCGCGGCCAGCGCGAACACCTTGCCGGTGGCGGGGTCGACGAGCTCGGTGGTCGCGCCGGAGGAGGCGGGGACGACCTGGCCGTCGATGACGTTGTGGATCGTGCGCATCAGGCGGGCTTGCCCGGCAGCACGGAGAGCATCTCGTAGGCCACGTGGGCAGCGGCGATGCCGGTGATCTCGGCGTGGTCGTAGGCCGGGGAGACCTCGACGATGTCGGCGCCGACGACGTTGAGCCCGTCGAGGCCGCGGAGCACCTCGAGCAGCTGGGCGCTGGAGAGGCCGCCGGCCTCCGGCGTACCGGTGCCGGGGGCGAACGCCGGGTCGAGCACGTCGATGTCGAGCGAGACGTAGACCGGGCGGTCGCCGAGGCGCTCGCGCATCCGGTTGATGATGTCGTCGATGGGCGAGCGGACGAAGTCGCGCGCGTGGACCGCGGAGAAGCCCAGCTCCTCGGACTCGTCGAGGTCGAGCTTGCTGTAGAGCGGCCCGCGGATGCCCATGTGCATCGCGTGGGAGAAGTCGATCAGCCCCTCCTCCGAGGCCCGGCGGAACGGCGTCCCGTGGGTGTAGGGCGCGCCGAAGTAGGTGTCCCAGGTGTCGAGGTGGGCGTCGAAGTGCAGGACGGCGATGGGCCCGTGCCGCTCGTGCTGCACGCGCAGCAGCGGCAGCGCGATCGTGTGGTCGCCGCCGATGGTGAGCAGCGTGCGCGAGGTGCCGGACAGGTCGCGGGCACCGGTCTCGATGGCCGCGATCGCCTCGTCGAGCGAGAACGGGTTGACGCCGAGGTCACCGGCGTCGGCGACCTGGGCGCGCGCGAAGGGCTCGCTGTCCTGGGCCGGGTTGTAGGGGCGCAGCAGGCGCGAGGACTGGCGGATGTGGTTCGGGCCGAACCGCGCGCCGGGCCGGTAGGAGACGCCGCCGTCGAAGGGGACGCCCCAGATGACGGTGTCGGCGTCCTGGACGTCGGTGAGGCGGGGCAGCCGGGCGAACGTGGTGTCGCCGGCGTAGCGCGGGACCTGGGTGGCGTCGACGGGTCCGACGGTCATGCGATTCCTCCGGGGGTGTGGGACTGCTGGGCGAGGAGCTCGCCGGCTCCTCGCTTGCCGGACTCGATGGCGCCGTCGATGAACGCGCGCCAGCGGGTGGCGGTGTGCGAGCCGGTGAAGTGGACCCGGCCCTCGGGGCGGGCGAGCGCCTGCTCGAACTTGGCGAACTGGCCGGCCCGGAAGGTCGCCCAGGTGCCGTAGGAGAACTCGTCGTGCACCCAGTCGTGGGTGGCGGCGTCGACGACCACGGCGTCGGGCGCGTACTCGCGCACCGCGCGCTGGACGTCGGCCAGGTCGCTCGCGTCGACCCGGTCGTGCTCGGGGGCGAAGCAGACGAGCACGGTGCCCTGGGGCGACTCGTGCATGGCGCCGACGTAGTCGAACGCGGTGCCCCAGCCGTAGCCGCTGATGTCCTCGGGCACGTTGGTCGCCAGCGCCCAGACCTTCTGGCCCTGGCCGGCGTGGTTCTCGTGCGAGGCGGCGAGCTTGTCGGCGGGCAGTGCCGGCTCCCAGGTGATGTCCTTGAGGACGCCGATCGGCACGGTGACGAGCACCCGATCGGCGGTGGCGACTCCCCCGTCGTAGGTCACGGTGACGCCGGCGTCGTCCTGGACGACGCTGCGCACGGGCGAGGAGAGCCGGAGCTCACCGGCGAGGTCGGCGCGGATGGCGTCGGCCAGCGACTTGGTGCCCTCGGTGAACGTGTAGCCCAGCACCGAGGCCTGGACCATGCCCCACAGCGAGTTGTCCATCGACGCGCACCACCGGATGATGTCGAGCGCGGAGCCGATGGACTCGTGGGCGTTGGCGCAGCCGCAGAACCACGAGATGAGCAGCTCGCGGGCGTTGCCGGTCAGGCCGGCGTCGTCGGCCCACTCCTCGATGGAGACGTCGAGGTCGGCGAGGTCCTGCTCGGACAGGCGCCGGGTGAAGTCGAGGCGGTCACCGGCGGCGAGCAGCTGGCGCACGGCGTGCTCCAGCTCGCCGTACTCGGCGGGGCTGCAGGGCAGCAGGGTGTCGAGCACCTTGCCGTGCGCCGACCAGGTCATCCGGTCCGGGAGCACCGAGTCCTCGATCGGGACGCCGTAGCGCTCGACCTCGCCCCAGACGTGGGTCTGCTGGGGGACGATCCAGGTGCCGCCCATCTCCAGGCCCACGCCGCCGAGCAGGTCGGTGCGGTACCAGGTCGAGCCGCCGATCCGGTCGCGCGCCTCGAGCACGAGGACGCTCCTGCCCGCCTCGCCGAGCTCGCGGGCCGCGGTCAGGCCGGAGAATCCGGCCCCGATCACGATGGCGTCGTAGTGCGGATGGTCCATGGGTGGCTCCTCGTCACCGGAGAAACTGGTTGCCCGTTCAGGGTGACCCAGGTCACCGGGGGCCGGCAGGGTCAGATCCTCCAAAGTCTCCGAAGGCCATTGGATGATCCTCCATCGCCCAGGGTACGGCTCAGCAGGCGAACTGCCGCCGGTAGCTCTGCGGGCTCACCCCGCGCACCCGCACGAAGTGGTGGCGCAGCGTGGCCGCGTTGCCGAAGCCGACCTCGCCGGCGATCCACTCCACCGGCTGCTCGGTGCGCTCCAGCAGCTCCTCGGCCGCGGCCACCCGCTGCCGGGTGACCCAGTGGTGCGGCGTGGTCCCGGTCTCGTCGCGGAAGCGCCGGGCGAAGGTGCGCGGCGACATCAGCGCCCGCTTGGCCAGCGCCTCGACGCCGTGGTCCTCGCCGAGGTTCTCCAGGATCCAGGTGAGCAGCGGACCGAGGGTGTCGGCATCACAGTCGGGCACCGCCCGCGAGATGTACTGCGCCTGTCCCCCGTCGCGATAGGGCGGTACGACGGCGCGCCGGGCGATGATGTTGGCGACGCTGGCGCCGTGCTCCTGGCGCCAGATGTGCAGCGCCGCGTCGAGGCCCGCCGCGCTGCCCGCACCGGTGACGACCTGGCCGGCGTCGACGTACAGGACCTCGGGGACGACCTTGGCCGCCGGGAACTCGCGCTGGAGCCGCTCGGTGTACATCCAGTGGGTCGTGCACTCGCGCCCGTCGAGCAGCCCCGCCTGGCCGAGCATGAAGGCCCCGCTGCACACCGACAGGATCCGGGCGCCGCGGTCGTGCGCGGCCCGGATCGCCGCGATCACCGCATCGCTCGGCTCGGCCTGCTTCATCGCCGGGACCCCCACGAGATCGGCCGTCGCGAGCCGGTCGAGCCCGTGCGCGGCCTGCATCGTGAAGCCGGCCGAGGTGGACATCGGCCGGTCGTCCTCGGCGCACACCGCGAAGTCGATCGGCGGGACCCCGTCGCCCGTGCGGTCGATGCCGAAGGCCTCGCAGAGGATGCCGAGCTCGAAGGGCGCGACCCCGTCGAAGGCGAGGACGGCGACATTGGTCAGGCTCACCGGACCACCATCGCACCGCACTGGCAGGAAATCAACGCAATGCGGCAATGCTGCCACTGGTGGCAGTAATACCAGCAAGAGGAGGATTACTGCCATGAACCTGGCCTACAACCTCCTGTCCCTGCTCCTGCTCGCCATGATCGTCCTGGCCCTGCTCACCTGGGTCCGTCGCGACGACCTCAGCACCGGCCGCGACCTGCACGGCGACCGGCGCCCGGCTCACCGCGAGCGCAAGCCCGACGTCCGCACGCTCGTCGCCCGCGACACCTCCGACGCCTCCGACGCCTCCGACGCTTCCGAGCGCACGGCCACCACCCGCACCCGCCGCGGCGACACCGCCCGGCGCGGCTCCCGGAGCCGGGTGCGCCACGCCCCGGCCATGACCGCGCCGGTCACCTCGCGCCCGGCCACGAAGTAGCGCCCTCGGTACGCCGCTCCCCCGGAGGACGGCGTACCGGACGGGTTTTTGGGCTCGGCCGCTGGAGCGGGCGGGTGGTGCGCCAGGCACCACCCGCCCGCATCGTTTTTGCCTGAGCACCGTCCGGGCTCGTAGGCCAGGAGGATCCGGCGGCCGTCGGGGCGCGAGCTCCCGATCTCCGGCCGCTCGCCGGTCCCGGCCGGCGCCACCCCGCCTCCCCCAGCCCGAAAAGCCCGAAGGCCCCGACCTGTCGGTCGGGGCCTTCGTGGTGCTACGGAGCGACGGATCAGTTGCCGCCGGTCAGCTTCTCGCGGAGGGCCTGGAGCGCCTCGTCCGAAGCGAGCGAGCCGCCGTTGTCCTCGGCCGGAGCGGAGGAGTAGGAGCTGGACTCGCCGGCCTCGATCTCGGCCTGCTTGGCCTCGGCCTGCTGCTTGACGTGGGCCTCCCAGCGAGCGTGCGCCTTGGCGTACTGCTCCTCCCACTTCGCGCGCTGCTCGTCGAAGCCCTCGAGCCACTCACCCGTCTCGGGGTCGAAGCCCTCGGGGTAGATGTAGTTGCCCTGCTCGTCGTAGGTGGCCTCCATGCCGTAGAGCGTCGGGTCGAACTCCTCGACGTCCGCGGCGGCGGTGGTCTCGTTGGCCTGCTTGAGCGAGAGGGAGATCCGGCGACGCTCGAGGTCGATGTCGATGATCTTGACCATGACGTCGTCGTTGACCTGGACGACCTGCTCGGGGATCTCGACGTGGCGCTCGGCCAGCTCGGAGATGTGGACCAGGCCCTCGATGCCCTCCTCGACCCGCACGAACGAGCCGAAGGGGACGAGCTTGGTGACCTTGCCCGGGACGATCTGACCGATCTGGTGGGTCCGGGCGAAGTGCTGCCACGGGTCCTCCTGGGTCGCCTTGAGCGACAGGGAGACGCGCTCGCGGTCCATGTCGACGTCGAGGACCTCGACGGTGACCTCGTCGCCCACGGTGACGACCTCGGACGGGTGGTCGATGTGCTTCCAGGACAGCTCCGAGACGTGGACGAGACCGTCGACGCCGCCGAGGTCCACGAACGCACCGAAGTTGACGATCGAGGACACGACGCCCTTGCGGATCTGGCCCTTCTGGAGCTGGGTGAGGAAGCCGTGGCGGACCTCGGACTGGGTCTGCTCGAGCCAGGCCCGGCGCGACAGGACCACGTTGTTGCGGTTCTTGTCGAGCTCGATGATCTTGGCCTCGAGGGTCTGACCCACGTAGGGCTGCAGGTCGCGGACCCGGCGCATCTCGACCAGCGAGGCGGGCAGGAAGCCGCGCAGGCCGATGTCGATGATGAGGCCGCCCTTGACGACCTCGATGACGGTGCCCTCGACGACGCCGTCGGCCTCCTTGATCTCCTCGATCGTGCCCCAGGCGCGCTCGTACTGGGCGCGCTTCTTGGACAGGATCAGGCGACCCTCCTTGTCCTCCTTCTGGAGGACGAGAGCCTCGACCTTGTCGCCCACCTGGACGACCTCGGACGGGTCGACGTCGTGCTTGATCGACAGCTCGCGCGAGGGGATGACGCCCTCGGTCTTGTAACCGATGTCGAGGAGGACCTCGTCACGGTCGACCTTCACGATGGTGCCGTCGACGATGTCGCCGTCGTTGAAGTACTTGATGGTCTGGTCGATGGCGGCCAGGAAGTCCGCCTCGGAGCCGATGTCGTTGATCGCCACCTGGGGCGCGTTGTCATCGTACTGACCGGACAGCGGGGTCGAGAGGGTGCTCGTCATGTGGAGGATAGGTCCTTGGGTGGGCAGAAGTAGTCGGAATGGAGTCCCGCGCCGAACGATCCCGGAGGGATCAAGAAGGCACAGACACTCCAGGGTACGCGCGAGGCGGTGCCGGAGTCCAACTCGCGAGCGATAGACTCCTCCCCGTGGAGCAGGCTGTTCAAGCTCATTGGCCCCATCCCCCTGTCACCGCCCACCGGCGGTCGGTCTCCGAGGAGGAGTCCCGGCTGGCCAACGGCGCCGACTGGGACCGGTACGCCGACGAGTACCAGGCCACCCACGGGGGCTACCTCGGCGACGTCGGGTTCCTCTGGGGACCCGAGGGACTGACCGAGGCCGAGGCCCGGATCCTGGGCGAGGTCCGCGACCGCGACGTGCTCGAGGTCGGCTCCGGCGCCGGGCAGTGCTCGCGCTGGGTGCGCAGCCAGGGCGGGCGCGCGGTCGGGCTCGACCTGTCCCACCGCCAGCTCCAGCACTCGCTGCGCATCGACGACGCGACCGGCCTGGTCGTGCCCTGCGTGCGCGGTACGGCGACCCACCTGCCGTTCGCCGACGGCTCCTTCGACGTCGTCTTCTCCTCCTTCGGCGCGCTCCAGTTCGTCGCCGACATCGACCTCGCGGTCGCCGAGACGGCCCGGGTGCTGCGCCCGGGCGGGCGCTTCGCCTTCTCGATCACCCACCCGACCCGGTGGATGTTCCCCGACGACCCCACCGAGGACGGGCTGGTCGCCTCGCAGTCCTACTGGGACCGCACGCCCTACGTCGAGGTCGACGACGAGACCGGTGCGACGTCGTACGCCGAGCACCACCGCACACTAGGTGACTGGATCGGGCTGCTGGCGGGCGCCGGCTTCCGGCTGACCACGCTCCTGGAGCCGGAGTGGCCCGAGGGGAACGAGCGGCTCTGGGGCGGCTGGTCGCGGGTGCGCGGCACGCTGACGCCGGGCACCGCCATCTTCGGCGCCGACCTCTCCTAGGCTGCACCTGTGGATGCGGAGGAGATCGCCAAGTCGGCCGCGCTCGAGCACCGGCACTGGTGGTACGCCGCCCGCCGGGCCCTGGTGCGTCGTACCGTCGGCGGCTGGCCGGCCGGGCGCGCGATCGACGTCGGCTGCGGGATGGGCGGCAACACCGCCGTGCTGCGCGAGCTCGGCTGGCGCGCGGTCGGCGTCGAGTACACCGCCACCGGCGCCGAGATCGCGGCCTCGCGCGGGATCCCGGTGCTGCGCGGCGACGGCCGCCGGCTCCCGGTCGCCGACGCCTCGATCGACCTCGTCATGTCCACCGACGCCTGGGAGCACATCGACGACGACGTCGCCGTCGCCCGCGAGACCTTCCGGGTGCTGCGCCCCGGCGGACGCGCCCTGGTCGCCGTCCCGGCCGGGATAGCGCTGTGGAGCGGGCACGACGTCGCCCTGGGCCACGTCCGGCGCTACGAGCGCCAGCAGCTCGCCGACCTGGTGACGGGGTCCGGGCTGGTCATCGACGACCTCTGGTCGTGGAACGTGCTCCTGCGCCCGGTGGTCCGGGCCCGGCGGCGCAACAAGGACGTGCCCCAGAGCGAGATGGAGGCCGTCCACCCGGTGCTCAACGCCGGCCTGCGCGCGGCCGTCGGGATGGAGCGGGTGCTCCCCCTCAAGCGACTGCCTGGCGTCAGCCTGGTCTGCCTCGCGCACAAGCCGTGAGCGCCCAGGTGCCCGAGCCGCAGCCGCAGCCCGAGCCGCAGCGCTGGGTGGCCGACCCGCGGATCGGCTGGCGGATCCTGCTGACCGCGACCCTGCCCGCCCCGGTCGCGCCGGACGCGCTCGCCACTCCCCTGGCCACGCTCTGCGCGGCCCAGGGCTGGACCTACGCCGCGCCCACCGCGGCCGGAGCCCGGGCCCTGCTCGCCGACTCCCCCGCGCCGCTGCTGGTCGGCGTCGACGGGCGCGACGTCGTGCTGTCGGCCCACCACAGCGCGGTCGACGGCCTCGGCCTGCTCACCGTCCTGGACCGGCTCGGCCTCGGCCCGGCGACCTCGTCGGCCCGCGGCGTCGGCACCCGTACGACGACCGGCGGGACGGCGCGCACCGTGGCCCGCCGGCTCGGCGAGGTCGCGCTGCGGCCGCCGTCCGGCGTCGTCCCCCCGGACCGGCCGGTCCCCGACCACGGCGACGCGCTCGTCCACGCGACCGTGCCGGGCAGCCACCGCACCGCCGAGCTGGTCCACGCGGCGACCCGCGCCGTCGTCCGGCACCAGGCGGAGCGGGGCCGGCGCGCGCGGCGCGTGGCGATCGCGATCGGCGCGGCGCGCGAGCCCGCGGCCGGCGACCAGGACGGCCGGATCGCCGACCGCAGCGTCCTGCTGCGGCTGCGCGACGTCGAGCGCCTCGACCTCGACGGCATCCGCGAGGCCGTGCGCACCGCGCCCGTGCAGACCCCGCCCGCGCCGGCCGAGCCGCGCCCCTGGAGTCCCGTCGTGGATCGCGCGATGACGACCGGCCTGCGGGTGCTCGGGCCGCGGCTGGGCTCGACGCTGCTGGTCTCGCACCTCGGTGAGGTGCGTGCCCCGGCGGTCGAGGGCCTGGCGTTCTACCCGGTCACGGCGGGCGGCACTGGTCTCTCCCTCGGCGCGGTCGGCCTCGACGGGCACACCGTGCTGACCCTGCGCGGGCGCGCCGCGGCCTGGAACGACAACGGCCTCGAGCAGCTGCTCGAGGCCGTCATCTCCCTCCTCTAGAGAGGAGCCGGTGGGGCGGTGCGGGTCAGACCCCCGCCATCGCCTTGTCCCGGTGGCTGGCGCCGTTGTCGCCGCCCTTGCCCGAGCGGCCGAGCAGCACGCCGCCCGCGGTCAGGCCGAGGCCCAGCAGGAGCAGCAGTCCGGGGAAGAGCAGCTTCATGCCGCCGAGCAGCCGGGCATTGCCCTTGGCGTCGCTGACCAGGTCGTCGACCTGGGCCTTGGTGTACTGGACCGTGCCGGTGAACGCGGGCACCGCCACGCCGTCGTAGCGCAGCTCCTGGACCCGGTTCTCGACCCGGTTGACCGGCGAGCCGGTGGTCGGCTCGACGTAGAAGGTACGGGTCATCTGGTACCACATCTCGGCCTCGACGTTGGGCTCGGTGGAGCCGAAGACCTTGCCCGGCACGCTGCGGGTCTCGACCATCGTCTCGGGGATGGTCTGCACGAACTTGTAGACCTTGAGCCCGTCGATCTCCTCCTGGCCCTCGAACTTGGCCGGGGTCGACTTCTCGAGCGTGCCGTCCCAGACCGGGTAGTCCTTCTTCTCCGTGGCGAAGGGGAACTTGTACACCAGGCCCTTGCGGGTGACGTCGACCCGCTCGGTCTTCTGGAAGTCGCTCGCCAGGGCGACCTCCTCCCACGAGCCGCACTTGGTGCAGTCGACGGCCTCGCCGGTCTTGCCGTCGAAGGGCGAGCGCTCCTGGGTCCGCTGGAACTGCTCGCCGCCGACCCGGTCGACGCTGGTGGAGTTCACCCACACGACCGTGTCGTCCGGGGCGTCGCTGGGCAGCTTGACGCCGCTGTCGGCGATGGTGAAGGACGTGATGTCGAGGTCCCAGGTCTCGGACTTGAGCACGTCGGGGTTGGAGTTGAAGATCTCGGCACCCTTGGCCTCGAGCTTCGTGGTGCCCTTGTAGTCGGGCGGCACGTTGGCGAGGACCGGGTAGGCGTAGAAGCGGACCAGGGCGGCCGCGACGATCAGGAACACACCGAGTCCGATGGACACGGGGGCGAGCTTGCTGCGCATGGCGGAGATACCTCTCAGACAGCCACGCGAGCATCGCGTGGGGTACGGTCGGGCCGCGCGTCGGCGGTCCCGAGGAGCAGTGCGGTCAGGTCGATCGCGTGGTGTCGCATCTGCGACCAGTCGAACTTGTGGGCCCAGGCGCGGCACGCCTCGGCGCGCAGCACCCGGGTGGCCGGGTCGGCGGCGTCGAGGAGCGCGCCCTCGACGGCGTCGGCCAGGCGGCGGACGAGGACGGCGGGGTCCTCGCTGTCGGGGACCAGCACGCCGCTCTCCCCCGGGCGGATGGAGTCGCGCAGGCCGGGCACGTCGCGGGCCACGGTCGGCACCCCCCAGGCGGCGGCGTCGATCACGGCCTGCCCCCAGCCCTCGGCGTCGGATCCGCAGACGTGGACCGCCGCGCGGGCGAGCAGGGCGTCCTTGGCGTCCGTGGGCAGGTAGCCGTGGAAGGTCACCTGGTCGGCGAGGCCGCGCTCGGCGACGAGCGCGACCAGGCGGTCGTGCTCGGGCCCCTTGCCGATGACGTCGACGCGCAGGTCGCGCCCGGCCAGGGCGGGACGCTCCCGGAGCCGGTCGAACGCCTCGAGGACGAGGTCGACCCGCTTGTGGGTGACCAGCCGGCCGAGGACGACGATCCGGTCGGCGTCCTTGGCGACCGGGTCGAGGTCCGCGGCGGCCGGTACGTCGGCGCCGTTCTCGAGGATCCGGATGTCACCGGTCCAGCCGAGCTGGCGGCGCATCTCGTCGCGCGTGGACGGCGAGACCGCGGCGGTCACGTGGTGCCGGTAGACCCGGCGCATGGCGACCCGCTCCATCCAGCGCCCGAAGGCGGCCACGGGTGCCGGGAAGTGCACGGCGAACTGCGCCTGGTGCACGTGGTGCACGATGAGCAGCGCCGGCGTCCCGCGGCGCAGCACCAGCGGCGAGAACGACGGCAGCCCGCAGGCCGGGTCGATCACCGCGTCGATGCGGCGCCGGTGGCGCAGCAGCCAGGTCAGCGCGAACAGGTAGAAGCCCAGCGCGCCGCCGCCCCGTCGTACGGCGATGCCGTCGCGGGTCTCGCGGGCGGCCTGGCCCTCGTCGCGGGCGGTCACGAAGTGCACCTCGGCACCGGCCTCGCGCAGCGCGCGGGCGTACTGCCAGGCGTAGATCTCCGCGCCGCCGGCGAGCGCGTGGTCGAGGTCGCGCCAGTTGACGACCACGATCCGGCGCCCGTCGAGCCGGGGGGACGGTCGGCTCATCCGTGACCACCCACCGGCAGCGCGACGGGCACCGGCACGGCCAGCGGCGCCGCGGCCGGGGCCGGGACCGCGTGCACGGCGCCGCGACGGCGCCACGCGATGCTCGCGAGCTCGACGAACGCGCTCGCCCCGTGCCGCGCGGGCACGAAGGTCGAGCCCGGCACGTCGGTCCAGGTCACCGGGATCTCCTCGACCCGGGCGCCGGCGGCGAGCAGCAGCACGAGCAGCTCCACGTCGAACGAGAAGCCCCCCGTCCGCAGGTCGCCGACGACCTGCCGGACCAGGTCACCGCGGAAGAACTTGAACCCGCACTGGGTGTCCGCGACGCCGGGCACGAGGCGCCCGGCCAGCCGGCGGTACGCCGCGGCGCCCGCCGAGCGGGTCCGGCAGTGCCGGGCCTCGGTGTCGCTGTCGGCCAGCGCGCGCGAGCCGATCACGACGTCGGCGCCGAGCAGCAGCCGCCGCCAGGCCTCCTCGACCGCGTCGAGCCCCGTGGCGCCGTCGGCGTCCATGAAGCACACGAGGTCGGCGTCGGTGGCGAGCAGCCCGGCACGGACCGCGGCACCCTTGCCGCGGCGCGCGCAGCGCAGCACCCGTACCGGCAGCGCGGGTGAGTCGGCCGCACGGGCGACCTCCGCGGTGCGGTCGGTGCTCGCGTTGTCGACGACGAGCACCTCTACTCGGCCGAGCACCCCACGACGGGCCGCCACGTGGCGGCGCAGGTCGCGCAGGGTGCGCGGCAGCCGGCCTTCTTCGTTGTACGCCGGAATGACGATCTGCAGCATCGGACCCTCCCAAGCCGTCTGCTCAGCACGCGTCCCGGCGAACGGGACACGTGACGGAGACCGCGCAACCCGCTAGGCGGGACGCGGCGAGAGACCTACTTGCTGTCCGAGTAGCTGTACAGCTTGTCGTTGCTGACGGTCTTGTGCTCACCCTGGGCGGCGTTGACGCCGGCGACGAGCATGACGGTCGAGGCGAGAGCCCCGACGACGGTAGCGATAATCGTGTTCATTGCGCAGATCCCCTCCCAAAGACCGGCACAGAGCATTCACTCCCCATGACTTTCATGAATGTGATGCTCGTTACTCCCAGACCGGAGTATCCCTGCGCAACCGGCGAAAAGCAAAAGAATCGCCAAACCGTGACCAAGGATGACGAAGATTCGCCGGAGCGCCCCCACACCCGTTCCCGGGTCGGCCGCGACTTCGCCGCCGGCGGCCAGATCGACCAGGGTGAGCCCGTCGCGGTCGAGCACGATCGTGCCCGCGGGCACCTCGATCGTCCCCATCCCGCGCTCGACGAGCACCCAGCGCACGCCGATGGCCCGCAGAGCGCCCGCCGGGTCCTCGTCGGCCAGCGCGAGCGTCACCGCGACCACCCGCGGGTCCTCGGGCGCGATCACCCGGTCGGTCAGCAGCACCCGGTCGTCGACGACGACCTCACCCGGCAGGATGCGGGGCGCAGGATCGAGCACGGCGCGGCGGTGGTTCCAGTCGAAGCCGCGGTAGGAGCCTGACCACGGCAGCACGACCGTGGTGTCGCCGCCGTCGATGCGGTCGGCGATCTCGTCCCAGGCCGCCGGGTACGACGAGCGCTGCAGCTCGCCGGCGGCCCCCCAGGCCAGGCTGGGCAGCAGCAGGAGCGGGGCCACCACGAGCAGCGCGACGCCGCTCCACAGCGCCTGGGTGCCGGGCCGGATCCGCTCGCGCAGCGCCGTGGCGGCGTACGCGGCGCCGACGGCCAGGACCAGCCCGAGCGGGGCCAGGAGCCGCTGGGAGTCGCGCAGCAGCGCCAGGCCCGGCACCGGGTCGGCGGCCCGGTCGAGCAGGTCCGCGCCTCCGGGCAGGGTGGGCAGCAGGGCCAGCACGACCGCGGCGGCGCCGAGCGCGAGCCACCGGCCGCGCCCGGGACCCGCACGGCGCAGCCCGGCGACCGCGGCCACGGTGAGCAGGCAGGACAGCAGCACCAGCAGCGCGCTGGTGCGCTCGGGCGGCACGACCGACGTCTTCCAGGTGCCGCCGAGCGAGAGCACGCTGGCCGCCGTACCGGCGGCGGACTCGGCGCGCGCCGCGAACCCGGCGAAGACCCCGTCGGTGCTCACCCGCGCGGTGTCGGCGGTCAGCGCCGGCACCAGCCAGGTGAGGTTGGCGACCAGGCCGAGCCCGGCCACCCGCAGCCAGCCGCCCAGGTCGCGGCCGAGGGCTAGCACGCCCAGCACCCCGACCGCCATGAGCCCGCTCGACCAGCTGCAGGCCGCGGAGAGCACGAGCACGACCGCGGCCGGCGCCCAGTCCCGGCGATCGGCCCGGAGCCGGAGCGCGGCCCCCGCGACCCACGGCAGCAGCAGGTAGCCCAGCAGGATCGCCCACTGGCCCATGAGCAGCCGCTCGTAGACCCACGGGTTCCAGCAGAACAACGTGATCGCGGCCGCCCTGGCCCACCAGCGCTGCTCGGCGACCAGTCGCGCGACGCCGAGCCCACCGGCCAGGAACCCGGCGACCAGCAGCAGTCGCTGGACGACGCTGCCCGGCACGACGTGGGTGGCCAGCGAGACCAGCGCGTCCATGGGAACCGCGCGCGGCAGCGCGCCGTCCAGGCCCAGCCAGGCGGGCTTCCAGGGCTGGTGGGGCACGAAGACCATGTCGCCGACCAGCCAGTAGCCGCCGCCGAGCAGGAGCGGGCCCAGGATCACCAGGGTGACCGCGGTGGTGACAGCGAGGTCGGAGCGCTTCACGGCTGTTCCGGGAGGCCGGCCTCGATGTCGGTGACGCAGACCGTCGACCGCCCGTCGCCGCGCAGCCTGAGCCCCTCGACGGTGCCCGGCACCTCGGGGAGCACCAGCCACATCTCGTTCGGCCCGCGCGTGGCCAGGAACTCGGTGTGCCAGTCCCCCGCGGCCACCACGACGGTCGACTCCTGCGCGGAGAAGTAGGAGACCCGGACGACCACCCGTCCGTCGAGCGGGACGACGAACGGCGCCTCCCGGGTGAGCGTGCGCACCGGGTAGCCGCACTCGTCGTCGGGTCCCGGCTCCGCGGGGATCGCTCCGGCCAGCTCCATCGGCAGCAGCGTGCCGTCGTCGGCGACCTGGCGCAGCCGGGCCGAGGGCTCGTCGAACCGGAGGTGCTCGGGCAGCGGCGCGAGGATCCGGGAGAGCTGCGAGTCGCTGCCCACCAGCGGCAGCACGACGTCGGCGGGCGCCAGCCGGTCGAAGAGCACGACGGTCGGGTCGGCGGCGAAGTCGGCGCGCAGCGTGGCGACGAACGCCTTGTCCTCGGTGTTCTGGAACTGCGGCACGAGCAGCGCGGTACCGGCGACCGAGGCGACACCGTAGGCGCCGACGAGGCCGGCGAGGGCCAGGGAGCGGACCCGTGCGGACGCGCCGGACAGGAAGCGCAGGCCCAGCCACGGCGGCGATCCGCGCAGGCAGAGCGCGACGCAGAGGACGGCAGCATGGATCGTGTCGGAGGAGTAGCGCGGGTCCAGGCCGATGATCGAGCCGAAGCCCGCCCGGCCCGACAGCAGGAGCAGCAGGTCGGCGGCGACGTAGCCGACGAGCAGCGCGAGCCCCCAGCGGCGGGCCGGGCCGCCGCGCCGGAGCAGCAACCAGACCCCGACGAGGGCGAGGATCGCCGAGGCGATCACCACCCACAGCGCCGGCCGCACCGCGCCACCCTCGAGCTCACCGGCCCAGGGGCCGCCGACGATGCCCGGCACCACGTTGCGGCCGAGGAACGAGCCGCTCACCTCGAGCCGCTGCTTCCAGGTGCTCTCGCCCCCCTCGACGTCGGTCAGGAGGCCGTGGCCGACCAGGAAGCCGACCAGCAGCAGCACCTCGGCCAGCCACAGCCAGCGGAAGCGCTTCAGCGCGGCCCACAGCCGCCGCCAGCCGGTCGCCTCGTCGGCGAGGGCCACCGCGACGCCGTACAGGACGGGTGGGATGAGCACCGCGCGCTCGTGCCAGAGCAGGCCGACCGCGGTCGTGGCGACGATCGCGACCACCGCCCACACCGGCCGGGCGTCGCCCTGGCGCCAGCGGACCAGCAGGTAGGCGGCGAGCAGCGAGCAGAGCACGTGGGGCCACAGGCCCATCGCCGCGCTCCACCACAGCGTGGTCGCCAGGGTCAGCGGCGCCCAGGCGAACACCGCGAGCAGCACCACCCGGCTCCACCGCTCCCCCAGCAGCCGGGTCAGCAGCAGCCACAGGACGACCGCCGCGGCGGTCTGGAGGGCCAGGACGAAGACGGCCACCGTCGCCCAGCTGTACGGCGCGCCGTGCGCCACCAGCCAGTAGGTCAGCTGCTGCAGCGGGTTGACGTGGCCCGCCGTGTCACGGACCAGGAAGCCCAGCGTGAGGTCGGCGTCGTAGGCGCGACCGGAGAGGTAGAAGTCGTCCTGGTTGAACCACGACCCGCCGAGCAGCACCGCCCGCCCGACGACCATCGACAGCAGCACGCCGAGCGCGGCCAGGCCCTGGCGCCCCTTCCAGGCACTCATCGGCTGCCCTCCGCGACATGTTGGTGGGGACGGCGACGCGCCGGCCGGCCCAGCGTGAGCCCGGCGAGCAGGCCCACCGCGAGTGCGGCGGCGACGTCCGCCGTACCGGCGACGAAGCGGCCACCTCCCAGGGCGTCCAGGCCGCCGGACGCGGCGAGCAGCACCGCGACGGCGATCACCGCCCGGGACCGGGTCCAGGACCGGCGGAACCAGGTGCCCGCGAGCAGGCCGATCCCCGCGACCGGACCGAGCAGCACCAGGGTCGCCGCCAGGGCGGCGGCCCACCAGGGCGCGCGGGTCCCGAGGACGTCGGGAGGCCAGGGAGCGAGGTCGGGCAGCGGTGCGCGTCGCCGGCGGAGCAGCAGCCAGCCGAGGCAGAGCGCTCCGGCGAGCAGCGTGCCGCCGCTGACGGCCAGGCCGAGGGGAAGGACCACGTCGTAGGTGCGCTCGGGGCCGTACCGGAGCTCGACCCGTGCGGTGCCGGTGCCCGCCGGGAGGAGCCAGCCCTGCTGCCAGCCGTCGACCCGGATCGGGGTCAGCTCCTTGCCGTCGAGCTCGGCGATCCAGCCGGGGTTGAAGTTCTCGGGCAGGGAGAGCAGTGCGGCCGGTCCCCCGCCGACCGTGACGCTGCGGCGGGCATCTCCCCAGCGCTCGATGCCGACCGTCCGGGTGGTCGGCGCCGAGGGCACGGACGAGTCCGGGACGACGGCCGCGTCGAGCAGCTCGAACTCTGCGGTCGGCTCGATCTGCAGCCGTTGGGGACCCGACCCGAGCGGCACGCTCGCGCTCTCGCCGCAGGACTCGAAGCGCAGCGGCGTCCCGTTGATCAGGTCGGCCATGGTGCCGGAGACCCGGGTCGGGACGGTCCGCCCGCCCAGGCGGATGTTGGGGCCGTAGCCGCACACCGCACCGGTCGGCGTGTCGGCGAGCACCGGCCGGGTGAGCCGGACGCCGCCCAGCTCGATCTCGGGTACGACGACCCGCCCGGCGCCAGGAGCCTTCTCGAAGCGGATCTGCAGGTTGCGGGTGCGCAGGGGCTTGATGTCGACGGGACCGTCGCCACCGAGCCGGACCCGCTGGACCCGCTTGCCGGAGGAAAGGACCGCGGCGACCGGGGCCTGGTCGGAGCCGCCACG
Source organism: Pimelobacter simplex (assembly GCF_024662235.1). Classification (GTDB taxonomy): domain Bacteria; phylum Actinomycetota; class Actinomycetes; order Propionibacteriales; family Nocardioidaceae; genus Nocardioides. The sequence goes on along the minus strand of NZ_CP096276.1, from coordinate 1,437,107 downwards.
CACGGCGATGGACGTGATGGTCCGGAGCCGGCGCCAGCTGAACGTCAACGTCGGGTAGAGGTCGCCGTCGTCCGAGACCCATGCGGTGGTGGGCTGGCCGTCGTACGCGAACCGGGGGGCGACCTTCGGGTCGTTGCCGTAGATGGAGGTGGCCCCCACCGGGGGGCGGCGCTCGACCTGGTCGAGCAGCCGCGCGGTCTCCGGGGTGCTGCGCGCCACGACGTGGCCCGTGATCCGTACGCCGGCCGCCCCGGCGGCCTCGAAGCTGCGGTCGAGTCCGCCGCCCTCCTCGGGCTGCCGGATCCGGGTGACGTCGCAGTCGGGCGTGGTGAGGGTGATGAAGCAGGCTCTCCGGCTGGGCGTCGCCCCGAAGGCCACGGAGGCGCCGGCGCCCACCTCACCGGGCAGCGCGAACGTGCGCCGCGGCTGGAGCCCGTCGACCGCGAGCTCGCGGATGCCGATCCGGGCGGTCCGCGCGGCGGTCGCGGCGGCGACGACCCGGACCTTGATGCTCCGGACCGGCCGGCCGTCGAGCCGGACGACGACGGGGGCACCCGACGCCCCGACCCGGGCGCGGACGCGCTGCTCGCCGGCCACCACCTCGAGCGTGCGGATGGGCACGACCTGGCTGTCGGCGGCGACCGGCGTGATCGTCACCGTGTGCACCGCCCGGGGACCGTCGAGGTCCAGCCTGATCCACTGCCGGCCCGGCTCGGTCGCGGCCGAGCTGATCCAGCGGGTGTCGATATCCCCGTCGATCGCGGCATAGGGCCCGGACGCCGGCGTGACCGGGCCGAAGTTGTCGGCATAGCCCTGCGCCGAGGACGCCTCGAGACCGGTCAGGCCGTCGTAGCGGGCAACGACCGGGGGCTCGTCGGGTCCCGCCGGGAAGTCGTGGGCGGCCCGGTCCACCCGCCAGGGCTCGGTCGCGGTCATCAGCGCCGACAGCCCCTCGTCGTTGTTGCCGAACGCGCGCTCGCGGCGCTGGTTGCTGTCGGTGACCACGTCGGCCGGGCGCTTCCAGCCGGCCTCGCCCTCGAGCACGGTCGGCTGGTCCGCCTCGATGACGCCGGTGCTCTGGCCGAGCAGCACGCTCTCCGGCGCACCCCGCACGGTCCGCACGTCGTCGACCGCGGTCGCGCGGACCAGCGGCAGCCGTCGCGGCACCTGGAAGACCTCGACCTCCGGCTCGCCGGTGTCGGTCTCGCCGAAGCCGGCCACCGACGCCAGGCCGGCGTGCGCCAGGGACACCGCCGCGCCACCCGGGTGCGGCGAGCGGGTGATCCCGCGCAGCAGGTCCCGGCGCAGCACGACGTGACCGATGCCCACGCGCGCCAGCTCGTCGACCAGCGCCGGCGTCACCCGGCCGGTCGCGATCGCCTGGTCGAGGGCCGAGAGGTAGCGGATCGACTCCCCCGGCACCAGCGGCACCTGGGTACGGCTCACCACGTCGACGCCGCCGAGGATCGCCAGCGGCTCGTCGAGCGTCCAGCCCCACGCCTGCTGCGCGAAGCTCGAGCCGGGGACGACGAGGGTGCGGTCGCCCTGGGCCGGGTCCTCGTCGCGGCGCTGGGCGACGAGGTAGTCGCGCGCCTGCTGCCAGGGCTCGGCGATCTCGGTCCAGCCGGGCGTGCGCGTGGCGCTGCCGAGGAACGGCTGCCCGAGCAGCGCGACCAGGAGCAGGGGCGCGAGCAGCAGCGCGCCGCGGCCCGGCTCGAGCCGCGGCCGGGCGGCCACGACGCGCTCGACGAGCACCGCGACCGCCGTACCGAAGCCGAGGGCGAGCGGGAGGCGCACGACCGGGTCGATCTTGTGGACGTTGCGGAAGATCTGCAGCGGGCCGTCGAGCAGCGCCCGCATCCCGTCGGCCAGCGGCGTGCCGGCGGGACCCCCGTGGGCGATCGTGAGGCAGCCGAGCCCGAGGAGGAGGGCGAGGACCAGCGGTCGTCGTACCGGGGTGTCCATGAGCGCGAGACCGGCGAGACCCACGCCGGCCACCAGCGCGGCCACCACGACCAGCAGCGGATCGGTCGCCAGGTCGAAGGCGGCCGGCCACCAGGGCCGGTCCCCCGCGAGGAGGTAGCCGAGCCACGACGAGTCCCCGCGCGACGCCTCGGACCAGCCGATCAGCGAGGTGGTGTCCCGGGCGGACTCGACGTACTCGAAGAACGGCGGGGCGAAGCGGGCGAGGACCAGGAGCGGCAGCGTCCACCACAGGCAGCCCGCGGCGACGGCACCTCCCCACCAGGCGGCGAACCGCCAGGTGGTCATCCGGCGACGGGCGCCCCAGACGACGAGGATCACGGCCAGCGGGAGGCAGGCCGCCGTCTCGACCGCGTTGACCCCGCCCATGCACACGACGGCGGCGCCACTGAGCAGGGCCGCCTGCCGGCCGGTGAGCCGGCCGCGCAAGTGGAGGACGACCGCGAGCACGAGCCACGGCATCACCGCCCCCGGCAGGGACTCGGCGGTCTGGACCGTCACCGTGCCGAGCAGCCGCGGCGAGAGCGCGAAGACCGCACCGGCGAGGAGCGCCGGCAGGTCCGCCAGGCCGATCGCGCGCGCCAGCCGGCGGGCGCCCTCGCACGCCACGATGATGATGAGCGCCGACCAGAGTCGCTGGCCGATCCAGTCCGGGACGCCGAGCAGGTCGCTCAGCCAGAACCAGGTGCCCTGGGGGAAGAGGTAGCCGTACGCCTGGTTCTGGAACTCGCCGAAGTTCGACTCCGGGTGCCACAGCCGGAACGCGCCGGCGAGGAAGTCCCCCGGGCGCTGGGTCAGCTCGGCCCGGGTGTCGTACGTCGTCGCGCCGGGCTGCTGGAGCAGCATCAGCACCACGACGAGCGCGTACAGCGTCACCGCGACGCCCGCTCCCCGCACCGTCGACCCAGGTCTCTCGGCCATGCCACCTCCTCCCGAAGCGCGGGTGTCACTGTAGGAGACCCGTGGGCGGCGTGCAGGCCTGACTTCCGCGCTGGGCACTCCGACCCCCTAACCTGCTCTGGTGACGACGACCACCCGCCCCGCCGAGTCGCGGCTGATCCGCCTGCTCCGCAGCAGCGCCGGCATCGCGATCGCGATCGCGGCGATGAACGTCGGCACCTACGCCTTCCAGATCGTCTCGGCCCGCCTGCTCGGCCCCGGCCAGTACGGCGCCGTGGCCGGCATGATGGCCCTGCTCATGGTGCTGTCGGTGGTCCAGCTGGGCCTGCAGGCGACCTGCGCGCGGCGGATCTCCGCCGACCCGCACGACGTCGCGGTGATCGAGGCGGCCGTGCTCAAGACCGCCTGGCGGGCGGCCTTCGTCGTCGGCGCGCTCGCCGTGGCCGCCTCGCCGCTGGTCTGGAAGGTGCTCCGCCTCGACGGGCTGCTGCCGGCGCTGCTGCTGGGGCTGACCGTGGTGCCGACGACGATCATGGGGGCCCAGGCCGGCGTCCTCCAGGGCGAGCGGCGCTGGCTGCCGCTGAGCCTGGTCTACCTCGGTGTCGGCATCCCGCGGGTGCTCATCGGCGCCGCCTTCCTCTTCGCCTGGCGCACCGAGACGAGCGCCATGCTCGGCGTCCTCATCGCCGCCTGGGTGCCCGTCGCGATCGGTTCGTGGGCGCTGGGCCGCCACCCCCGCCGCGAGGGCGGTGCCGCCGCCGAGCACACCATCCGCCGCGACGTGCTGCGCGAGACCGTCGGCAGCTCGGTCGCCCTGCTGGCCTTCGTCGCGCTGTCGAACCTCGACGTCGTCGTGGCCCGCAGCGGTCTCGGCGAGCACGACGCCGGCCTCTACGCCGGTGGCCTCATCGTCACCAAGGCGGTGCTCTTCCTGCCGCAGTTCGCGGTGGTGATCCTCTTCCCCTCGATGTCCACCGACGGCGAGAGCCGCGGCGCCGTGATCAAGGGGCTCGTCTTCCTCTCCGCCCTCGGCGCCGCGTGCATCGGCGCGACGTACGTGCTCTCCGACATCGCGCTGGTCTTCATCGGCGGCAAGGAGTACGCCGGCGTCCAGGACGACCTCTGGCTCTTCGCCGTGCTCGGCGCCCTGCTCGCCCTGCTCCAGCTCCTGGTCTACGCCGGCCTCGCCCGGCGCGGCGCGGCGACCAAGTACCTCGTCGCCGCGGGCGTCATCGCCCTGGTCGCCCTCGGCTCGCTCGCGACCAGCGTCATCGCCCTGGCCACCACGGTCGCCTGCGTCGACGCGGCGGTGCTGCTCGTCCTGGTCGTGCTGCAGATGGTGCGGCACCGTTCGGACGCCGAGGCCGCCCCGGCGCCCGTCGCCTGAGCCGGCCGCTCAGTCGCCCGGCGCGCAGGTCGTGTTGGCGTAGTCGAAGAAGGCGACCACGTCGGTCGCCTCGTCCTCGCTGATCCCGTAGACCTCGGCGAGACCCGCCGGGGTGGCCGCGGCCTGGTCGAGCGCGGCGACGTCGGCGTCGTCGACCTGCTTCACCTGCTCGACGAAGATCTCGTAGCCGGACCGGGCCGCGGCAGAGACATCCGCGGGCGTCCCGGCGTCCTCGAGCGCCGCCGCCCGGTCGTGGAGCCCGTCGGCGGAGCCGCCGCTCCCCTCGGTCCAGGCGGCGCAGAAGTCCTCCGCGCTCGCGTCGTCGGGCGCACCGCCGCAGGCGGTGAGCGCCGCCGCGAGGGCGACGGCGAGCAGGGGCAGGGCGGTTCTCATCGGGGCCTCCTCCGAGCAGGGGTCACCCGATCAGTGTGCCGCCTCGTGCCAGCTGCGGCCCGTGCCGACGGAGACGTCGAGCGGGACGGTCAGCTCGGCCGCACCGGCCATCTGCTCGCGGACCAGGGCTTCGAGGGTCTCGGCCTCGCCGGCGGCGACCTCGAACACGAGCTCGTCGTGGACCTGGAGCAGCATCCGTGAGGTGAGCCCGGCCGCGCGCAGCGCGGCGTCGGTGCGGAGCATGGCAACCTTGATCAGGTCGGCGGCCGAGCCCTGGATGGGAGCGTTCAGGGCCATCCGCTCGGCGGACTCGCGGCGCATCCGGTTGTCGCTGGTCAGGTCCGGCAGGTAGCGGCGCCGGCCCATGATCGTCTCGGTGAAGCCGGTCCGGCGGGCCTCGTCGACGACGCCGCCGAGGTAGTCGCGGATGCCGCCGAAGGTCTCGAAGTAGTCGTCCATCAGGCCGCGGGCCTCGCCGGGCTCGATGCCGAGCTGCTGGGAGAGGCCGAAGGCGGACAGGCCGTAGGCGAGGCCGTAGTTCATCGCCTTGATCTTGGCCCGCATCTCGGGGGTGACCTCGTCGGGCGCGACGTCGAAGACCCGCGAGGCGGTCTCGGCGTGGAAGTCGCGACCGGAGCGGAAGGCCTCGATGAGGAGCTCGTCCTCGGAGAGGTGGGCCATGATCCGCATCTCGATCTGGCTGTAGTCGGCGGTCATGAGGGCGTCGTAGCCCGCGCCGACGACGAAGCTCTCGCGGATCCGGCGCCCCTCCTCGGTGCGGACCGGGATGTTCTGGAGGTTGGGCTCGGTGCTGGAGAGCCGGCCGGTGGCGGCGATCGTCTGGTGGAACGTCGTGTGGATGCGGCCGTCGGGCTGGACCGTCTTGAGCAGGCCCTCGATGGTCTGGCGCAGCCGGATGACCTCGCGGTGGCGCAGTAGGTGGAGCAGGAACGGGTGCTCGGTCTGGACGAACAGGCTCTGGAGCGCGTCGGCGTCGGTGGTGTAGCCGGTCTTGGTGCGCTTGGTCTTGGGCATGTTGAGCTCGTCGAAGAGCACGACCTGGAGCTGCTTGGGCGAGCCGAGGTTGATCTCCTTGCCGATCACGGCGTACGCCGCCTCGGCCTCCTTGCGCACCTCCTCGCCGAAGTGCGCCTCGAGTCCCTCGAGGTGGTCGGTGTCGACCGCGATGCCGGTCTGCTCCAGCCCGGCGAGCACGCCCACCAGCGGCATCTCGACGTCGGTGAGCAGCTGGCGCCCGCCGGCCTTCTCGACCTCGTCGGCCAGCTCGGCGGACAGGTCGAGCGCGGCGCGGGCCTGGACCATCGCGCTGCTGGCGACGCCGCCCTGGTCGCCGCCCTCGTCGAAGAGCAGCTCACCCTGGTCGGGGTCGGCGTCCGCGGTGAGCTCGCGGTGCAGGTAGCGCAGGGTCAGGTCGGCCAGGTCGTAGGAGCGCTGGTCGGGCGCGACGAGGTAGGCGGCGAGGGCGGTGTCCTCGACCACGCCGGCCAGGGTCCAGCCCTGGGCGGCGAGCGCGAGCAGCGGGCCCTTGGCGTCGTGGAGCACCTTGGGCCGCTCCGGGTCGGCGAGCCAGGCGGCCACCGCGGCGTCGTCGGCCTGGCTCATCGCCTCGACGTCGACATAGGCGGCGGTGCCGTCGGCGAGGGCGAAGGCGAGCCCGCTCACCCGGCCGGTGCCGCTCCCCCACGAGCCGCGCACGCTCAGGCCGACGCTCGCCGTACCGACCGCGTCGAGCCAGGCGGCCACGGCGTCGGGCGCGAGCGTCGTGCCGTCGAGCTCGACGCCGGCCTCGACCGGGAGGTCCTCGCCGGGGGCGACGACGTCCATGATCCGGGTGCGCAGCTCGCCGCGGAACTCCAGCTCGTCGAGCAGCTCGAGCGCCGCCGGGCGGTCCCACTCGGTCAGCGCGAGGTCGTCGATGGCGACGCCGAGGTCGAGGTCGCGCACGAGCGCGTTGAGCCGGCGGTTGCGGATGACGTCGCCGAGGTGCTCGCGGAACGCCTCGCCCTTCTTGCCGGTGATCTTGTCGGCCTGGGCGATCACGTTGTCGAGACCGTCGTAGGTGTTGATCCAGCGGGCGGCGAAGCCCGCGCCGACGCCGGGGACGCCGGGCAGGTTGTCGGAGGTCTCGCCGACGATCGCCGCGAGCTCGGGGTAGCGGTGCGGCGGGACGCCGTACTTCTCCTCGACGGCGGCGGGCGTCATCCGGGCCAGGTCGGACACGCCGCGCATCGGGTAGAGCACCGTCGAGCGCTCGGTGACGAGCTGGAGCGAGTCGCGATCACCGGTGAGGATGAGCACCTCGAGACCGCTCGTCTCGTCGGCCAGCGCCTGGGTGACCAGCGTGGCGATGATGTCGTCGGCCTCGTAGCCGGGGGCGGTGAGGTACTTGATGGAGAAGGTGTCGAGCATCCGCTGGATGAGCGGCAGCTGGCTGCTGAACTCGCCGGGGGTCTTGTTGCGCTTGGCCTTGTACTCGGAGTACTCCTCGAGCCGGAAGGTCTGGCGGGAGAGGTCGAAGGCGACCGCCACGTGGGTCGGCTGCTCGTCGCGCAGCACGTTGACGAGCATCGAGGTGAAGCCGTAGACCGCGTTGGTGTTCTGGCCCGTCGCGGTCGAGAAGTTCTCGACCGGAAGCGCGAAGAACGCGCGGTAGGCCAGGGAGTGGCCGTCGAGGAGCAGGAGGCGCGGCGGACGGTTCGGCTCGGTCACCCGGCGACTCTATCGAGGAGTACCGACAGCTCCGGCCACGACGGTGCTCGCTATCGTCGAGCCATGACCACCGCTGAGGAGATCGCCGAGTTCGCACGCGCCAACATGGGCGCTCTCAACGAGCGGATGGGCATCGAGCTCGTCGAGGTCGCCCCCGAGCGCGTGGTCGCGACGATGCCCGTCGAGGGCAACACCCAGCCCTACGGGCTGCTCCACGGCGGCGCCTCGGTCGTGCTGGCCGAGACGCTCGGCTCGGTCGCCGCGGCGCTCAACGCCGGCCCCGACCGGTTCGCGGTCGGCGTCGACATCAACGCCACCCACCACCGCTCCGCGACCAAGGGCACCGTCACCGGCGTCGCCACCCCGCTGCACCGCGGCCGGTCGATGGCGAGCTACGAGATCGTGATCAGCGACGAGGACGGCCGCCGGGTGTGCACCTCGCGGATCACCTGCGCGCTGCTGGCGCGCGACCCCAACCCCCAGGGCTGAGGCTCAGGCCTGCTCGGGGTCGGGCAGGCCCAGCCGCTCGGCCCGGGTACGACGCAGCGAGCGGCGGGCGGCGAGCACCCGGTTCCGGGTGCCCTCGACGCCGGTCTGCTGGCGCTGCGGCGAGACCCGGCTGCGCAGCAGCGAGGTCGGCGCGATCCGGTACATCACGACGGGGGCCAGGCCCAGACGGGCCATGAACCGGTTGGCCTCGCGCGAGCTGTTGGGCACCGCGGTGACCACGTGCAGGATGCCGTGCTCCTCGGCGAAGGCCGTCGCGGCCTCCATCAGCGCGTGCCCGGCGCCGTGGCGCCGGCAGCGGTCGAAGACCCGCGGCTGGATGGACTGGACGCAGGGCTCGAGGTTGAGCGGGGAGAGCGTGGTGATCCGGAGGTAGACGGCGCCGGCGACCTGGCCGTCGTACTCGACGACGACGACGCGCTGCTCGGGCGACATCTCGGCGGCCTTGATCACCAGCTCGATGTCGGCGACCTGCTCGGAGCGGTCGGCACGTCGTACGGCGTCGCTCCAGAGCTCCGCCAGGGCAGGCGCGTCGTCACGCGTGGCCACGCGCGTCGTCAATGATGTACGCGTCATCGGATCGTGCCTCCCCTCCCGAGACTCATCCATCGGACCGCACCGGTGGGCCGGTCCGGAGCGCAACACTACGCTCACCGGCACGGCCGCGACAGCCCGATCCCCCAAGAAGGAGCAGGCCCGTGATCCCCGGCACCGGAACCGCCGTCAACGCCGCCGCCGTGCTGCTCGGCGCCGCCCTCGGACGCCTCGCGGGCGACCGGCTCCCCCAGCGCACGCGCGACTTGGTGACCGATGGCCTGGGCCTGGTCACGCTGCTCATCGCCGGTACGTCGGCGATGGCCGTGCTCGACCCCGACCTGTCCGCCGCCGTCGGCGACAGCGCGCCGCTGCTCATCGTGCTCGGCGCGGTCCTGCTCGGTGGGATCCTGGGCTCGCTGCTGCGCCTGGAGCAGCGGGTCGAGGGGCTCGGCGCGTGGCTGCAGGGCCGCCTGGCCGGCGAGACCGGCAGCGCGGAGCGGCAGCGCTTCGTCGAGGGCTTCGTCATCTCGTCGCTGATCTTCTGCACCGGGCCGCTGACGATCCTGGGCTCGCTCAACGACGGGCTCGGCAAGGGCGCCGACGAGCTCTACCTCAAGTCCGGGCTCGACGGCTTCGCCGCGATCGCGTTCGCCGCGGCGTTCGGCTGGGGCGTGGCCGCGAGCGTGCTCACCCTCGTCGCCGTCCAGGGCTCGCTCACCCTCGCCGGCCTCGCCCTCGGCGACGTCCTCCCCGAGGCCGAGCTCGCCGCCCTGACGGCGACCGGCGGGCTGCTGCTGGTCGGCGTCGCGCTGCGCCTGCTGGCGCTCAAGCCGGTCGCCGTGGCCGACCTCCTGCCCGCGCTCGCGGTCGCACCCCTGCTGACCGCGGCCGTCACCGCGCTGCGCTGAATCCGGCGCGACGCGCCGAAGCGGCGTACCGGGACCGAGGTCCTCGTGCAAGGGGGCCCGAAAGGCCTACAGTGCCGCCATGCGACGTACTCGGATCCTCACCATCGGCGTGGCCTGCCTCGCCACCTTCGCCCTCGGCGCCTGCGGCTCCGAGGACAGCAAGTCCGCCAGCGGTGCGGACATCGTCACCAAGGGCACGCTCACCGTGTGCTCCGACGTGCCGTACCCGCCGTTCGAGGACTTCGACAAGTCCAGTCCCACCGGCTTCAAGGGCTTCGACGTCGACATCGTCTCCGAGGTCGCCAAGCGCCTCGACCTCAAGCTCAAGATCCAGGACTCCTCGTTCGACGCCCTCCAGAGCGGCCAGGCGCTCGCCGCCGGCCAGTGCGACCTCGCGGCGTCGGCCATGACCATCACCGACGACCGCAAGAAGAACCTCGACTTCTCCGACGGCTACTACGACTCCAAGCAGTCGCTCCTCGTGCCGGCCGACAGCAAGATCGCCTCGATCGGCGACCTCAAGGGCGTCAAGGTCGGTGTCCAGCAGGGCACCACGGGCAAGACCTACACCGAGGAGAACGCCGAGGACGCCGACATCATCACGTTCCCCAGTGACGCGGAGATGTTCCAGGCGATCAAGGCCGGCCAGGTCGAGGCGCTGCTCCAGGACCTGCCGGTCAACCTCGACCACACCCGGGACGGCAAGTTCAAGATCGTCGAGACCTACGACACCAGCGAGGAGTACGGCTTCGCCATGAAGAAGGGCAACAGCCAGCTCGTCAAGGACGTCGACGGCGCGCTCGAGGAGATGCGCAAGGACGGGACCTACGACACGATCTACGCCAAGTACTTCTCCACCGAGAACCAGCCGTAGTACGCACGGTCTTCACGAAGGGGGGGTGGGGTGACCCGTCGACAGCGCGCCGCGCTGGTCCAGGTCCTGATGTACGTCCTGCTCGCGGCGGCCATCGTCACGCTGGCGGTCGTGGCTGACTGGACCAAGATCCACGAGAACTTCTGGAACGCCGACGGCATCTCGTGGGCCGACGGCAACTGGCAGGACCTGATCACCATCGGTCTGGTCAACACGGTGAAGTACACCGCGATCGCCTTCGGCGGCGGTCTGGCCCTCGGCCTGACGCTGGCACTGATGCGGCTCTCGCCGGTGGCGCCCTACCGGTGGCTGGCCACGGCCTACATCGAGTTCTTCCGGGGACTGCCGGCGCTGGTCGTCATGATGTTCATGGCCTTCGGTCTGCCGATCGCCTTCGGCTGGACGCCGCCGGGTGGTCTGGTCGGAGCGGGCCTGATCGGCCTGATCCTGGTCGCCGGGGCCTACATGGCCGAGACCCTGCGGGCCGGCATCCAGGCCGTGCCCAAGGGCCAGACCGAGGCCGCCCGCTCGCTGGGGATGCGCACCGGAGCGACCACCTTCCGGGTGGTCCTCCCCCAGGCGTTCCGGATCGTCATCCCCCCGCTGACCAACGAGTTCGTGCTGCTCATCAAGGACACCGCGCTGCTGTTCCTGCTCGGTGCCGCGGCCAGCCAGCGCGAGCTCACCTCGGTGGCCAAGGACTTCCTGACCAGCGGTCCCTCGACCGGCACCGCGACCAGCCTGATCCAGGCAGCGATCCTCTACCTGGTCATCACGCTGCCGCTCACCCAGCTCGTCGCCTGGCTCGAGCGCCGGCAGAGGAAGGCGGTCCGATGACCGAGCAGACCTGGCCCACCAAGGCCTCCGAGCCCGGCGCCCCGGTCCCCGCGATCGAGGTGCGCGGCCTGCACAAGCACTACGGCAAGCACGAGGTGCTCCAGGGCATCGACTTCCAGGTCGACCCCGGCCAGGTGGTGTGCGTGATCGGCCCCTCGGGCTCGGGCAAGTCGACGCTGCTGCGCTGCGTCAACCGGCTCGAGGAGCCCACCTCCGGCGAGATCCTCATCGAGGGCATCGACATCTGCGACCGCCGCGTCGACCTCGACGACATCCGCTCCCGGATCGGCATGGTGTTCCAGCAGTTCAACCTGTTCCCCCACCTGTCGGTGCTCAAGAACCTCACCCTCGCCCAGCGCAACGTCCGGCGCCGCAGCAAGGACGAGGCGGTCGAGATCGCCCGCCAGAACCTCGCCAAGGTCGGCCTGTCCGAGAAGGCCTCCGCCTACCCGGCGCACCTCTCCGGCGGCCAGCAGCAGCGCGTCGCCATCGCCCGGGCCCTGTCGATGAACCCCGACATGATGCTCTTCGACGAGCCGACCAGCGCCCTCGACCCCGAGCTCGTCGGCGACGTCCTCGCGGTGATGAAGGACCTCGCCCAGGAGGGCATGACGATGATGGTCGTCACCCACGAGATGGGCTTCGCCCGCGAGGTCGGCGACCACCTGGTCTTCATGGACGGCGGCGTCGTCGTCGAGGAGGGCCGGCCCGCCGACGTCCTGGGCAACCCCCAGCACGAGCGCACGCAGTCGTTCCTGTCCAAGGTGCTCTAGGGGCGCTCCCCACGCACGACCGCACGACGAAGGGCCCCGGCGCAGTGCCGGGGCCCTTCGTCGTGGTGTACGCCGTGCCGCGCCTAGACGTCACCGCCCAGGTAGGCGGCCTTGACCGCCGGGTCGACCGCGAGCTCGGCCCCGGTGCCGGAGCGGACGATCGAACCCGTCTCGAGGATGTGCGCCTCGTCGGAGCGCTTGAGCGCCTGCGCGGCGTTCTGCTCCACCAGCAGCACGGTCGTGCCCTGCTCGTTGATCTCGGTGATGATCGAGAAGATCTGCTGGATGAGCTTGGGCGCCAGACCCATCGACGGCTCGTCGAGCAGCAGCAGCCGCGGTCGAGCCATGAGTGCACGACCGATCGCAACCATCTGCTGCTCACCGCCGGACATCGAGCCCGCCGGCTGGCTGATCCGCTCCTGGAGGCGCGGGAACAGCGTGAGGACCCGTTCGAGGTCCTCGCGGTAGGCGGCGGTCTTGCGGTCCGTACGGACGTACGCGCCCATCTCGAGGTTCTCGCGCACGGTCATGCCGACGAAGCAGTGCCGGCCTTCAGGCGACTGGCTGATCCCCATCTTCACGCGCTCGAACGGCTGGGCGTTCGTGATGTCCTTGCCGTCGAAGATCACCCGCCCCTTGCGGACGGGTTGGAGGCCGCTCAGTGTCTTCATCGTGGTGCTCTTCCCAGCACCGTTGGAGCCGATCAGGGTGGTGACACTCCCGTCGGCGACGCCGAAGGTGATGTCGCGGATGGCCTCGATGTGACCGTAGTTCACACAGAGGCCCTGGACCTCAAGAAGCATCTTCCTCGTCCACTCCCAGGTAGGCCGCGATCACGGCAGGGTTGTCACGGATCTCGGCAGGTGGCCCGTCGGCGATCTTGCGGCCGAACTCGAGGACGACGATCCGGTCGGTCACGCCCATGACCAGCTTCATGTCGTGCTCGATCAGCAGCACGGTGTATCCCTGGTCGCGCACCTTGCGGATGAGGTTCATCAGCTCGACCTTCTCGGCCGGGTTGAACCCGGCGGCCGGCTCGTCGAGGCAGATGAGCTTCGGGTCCGCCGCCATCGCGCGGGCGATCTCGAGGCGGCGCTGGTCGCCGTACGGCAGGTTGGCGGCCAGCTCGTCGGCGCGGCGGTGGATCCCCATGAACCGGAGCAGCTCCATCGCCCGGTCGTGTCCCGCGGCCTCCTCCTGGCGGTGACGGGGCAGTCGCAGCAGGGCGCTGATGAGCCCCGTCTTGTGCCGAGCGTCGGTGCCGACGAGGACGTTCTCGAGCGCGGTCATGGTCGGGAACAGGCGCACGTTCTGGAACGTCCGGGCGATCCCCGACTGCGTGATCTTGTGCTTCTTCATCCCGACGACCGAGCGGCCGCCGAAGAGGATCGATCCGCTGGTCGGGCGGTAGACGCCGGTGACCGCGTTGAAGCAGGTCGTCTTGCCGGCACCGTTCGGCCCGATCAGGCCGAGGATCTCTCCTTCCTTGATGGTGAAGGACACGTCGTCCAGGGCGGTCAGACCGCCGAACTTGAGGGTGAGGTTCGCGACCTCGAGCAGCTCAGGCATCGACGACCTCCTCTCCGTGCTCGAGCTCGGTCAGCTCTTCCTCCATCTTGCGGGCCCGGACTGTGCGCCGAGGCGGGATGAGGCCTTGCGGCCGATAGATCGCCAGCAGCATCAGCACCAGGCCGAAGACGAGGAACCGGAACTCGTTGAGCTCGAGGAACCGCTGCGGGAGGTAGACGACGAGCGCTGCGCCGACGATGACGCCCCAGCGATTGCCCTGACCACCGACGACGACGGCCGCCAGGAACAGGATCGACAGCAGGAGCTGGAAGGACGCGGGGTTGATGAACCCCTGGTAGCCCGCGAACAACGCTCCGGACAGACCGCCGACGAACGCACCGAGCGCGAAGGCGAGCAGCTTGAACTTGAACGTCGGGACACCCATGATCTCGGCGGCGTCCTCGTCCTCGCGGGTCGCTTCCCAGGCTCGTCCGACGCGGCTGTTCTTGATGAGCCGGTCGGCCAGCAGGATGATGATCACGACGGTCAGCGCGAACCAGTAGTAGGGAACGGCATCCAGCTGGCCGAAGTAGAGGAACTTGCTCTTCTCCTCCGAGTCGACCAGCACGGTCCCGTTGCCCCAGAACAGGTGCGGCAGCTGGAACAGACCCTCGTCACCACCGACGTTCGGCGGCCCGCCGATCTGGGAGATGCCTCGCGAACCACCCAGCCACTCGACGTTCGTGATGACGAGCCGGATGATCTCGCCGAACCCGAGGGTGACGATCGCCAGGTAGTCGCCACGCACGCGCAGCGTGGGTGCACCGAGCAGCACACCCGAGATCATCGCGACCCCCACGGCGGCCGGGATGGCGAGCAGGAACGGCCAGCTGCTGTGCTCGGCCGTCAGGACACCCACGGTGTAGGCGCCGATCGCGTAGAAGCCGACGTACCCGAGGTCGAGCAGGCCCGCATAGCCGACCACGATGTTGAGGCCGAGCGCCACGAGCACGTAGATCGCCACGAGGAACATCACGCCGCCGAAGTCGACCCCCGGGGTGGAGATCAGTGGCGGTTCGAGGAGCGGCAGCGCGTACGCCAGCACGGCGGCCAGCAGCCACAGCAGGATCTGGACCGGCTTGGGCAGCGCGGTGATCCGCTCGCGGATCCGCAGCCGGGGAATCGTCAGGTAGCCACTCATGCGCGTGCCTTTCCGAGCGCCTCGCCCAGCAGTCCGGTGGGCCGGAACAGCAGGATGAGGATGAGGAGCACGAACGCCACGACGTCCTTCCAGTCGGAGCCGAAGAGCGCGGAGCCCCAGTTCTCGGCCACGCCGAGGACCAGGCCACCGAGCAGTGCGCCGCGAAGGTTGCCGATCCCACCCATCACCGCGGCGGTGAACGCCTTGACGCCGAGCAGGAAACCGTCGTTGAACCGGATCGAGCCGATCTTGGTGATGTAGAGCAGCGCAGCGATACCCGCCATCAGACCGCCGATCAGGAAGGTGATCTGGACGACGCGATTGCGGTTGACCCCCATCAGGGCGGCCGCCTCGGGGTCCTGGGCGACAGCACGGATGCCGCGCCCGGTCCGCGAGCGGCGGATGAACTGGTCGAGCACGATCATCATCAGGAGCGCCGAGCCGATCAGCAGGATGTCGATCGTCGTCACGCCGTAGTTGAAGATGTGGAAGACGACCTCGGGGTTGACGTTGATCGGGAGCGCCGCGCTCTCCCGCGCCCGGGAGAGGTACTCCTTCAGCGGGTCGTAGAGATCGACGGCCTCGTTGGCCGAACCGCTCAGCCCGAGCTGGCCGCAGACCAGGAACGCCAGGCCGATGCCGACGAGCAGCGGGAGGAAGCGCGGCACCTCGCCGAGCTTGAAGCGGCGCGGCTCGGCCCCCTCCATCGCGACGACACGGGAGCCGCCGGCGATGACGAGCACGATGATCGCCGCGAAGACCAGTCCGACCAGGATCGCCACGACGATGCCGGGAAGCTTCTGGACCAGCAGGTTGCGCAGACCCATCGCCTCGGAGAGCACGAAGGACGCGCCGATCGCGGAGATCAGGACGACGAGCTTGGGCGAGCCGCGCTCGATGAGCGGACGGTACGCGAAGCGCTCCAGCAGCAGCGCGACCGATCCGGAGACCAGCATCGCTACCACGAGGGCGACGGCCATGAAGGCGACGATCGCGCCCGTCGACGATGCTGGCGACGCGCCGAACGCGTAGAGGGTCCACACGGCTGCGAAGCCGCCGTACATGAACACCTCGCTGTGGGCGAAGTTGATGAGCTGCAGGACGCCGTACACCATGGTGTAGCCGAGCGCCACGAGTGCGTAGATGGCACCGAGCGCGAGACCGGTGATGGTCAGCTCGGGGAGGTTGCTGAACAGGAATTCGAAGTTCAAGTGGGCCTCTGATCCGGGTCGGACTCACCACGGTGGCCGGAGGCATCGGCCTCCGGCCACCGTGGTCACTTGAGTGCTGGCGCTGCTACTCGATCGTCTGACCGGGCTGGATCTCGCCGTCCTTGATCTCGTAGGCGTAGACCGACGACTCCTCGACGTCGCCCTTGTCGTCGAAGCTGATGTGCTTCGTCAGGCCGTCCTCGTCGTAGTCGGTGACCCACTTGAGCATGTCGGCGCGGGTGGTCTTCCCGGCCTCGATGCCGTTGAGGAACACGTTCATGACGTCGTATCCCTCGGTCGAGTAGGTGCCCGGCGCCTGGCCGATCTCCTTCTCGTACTTCGCCGCCCAGTCACCGGTGCCCCACAGGCACGGGCAGGTCAGGTAGGCACCCTCGGCACCATCGCCGCCGGCCTCGATGAAGCCCGGGTCGAGCGAGCCGTCACCGGAGACGAAGGTGCCCTCGTAGCCGCCCTGCTTGAGCTGCTTGGCGAGCTTGCCCGCCTCGGCGTAGTAGCCGGCGTAGTAGATCGCGTCCGTGCCCGAGGCCTTCGCCTTGGTGACGGTCGCCGAGAAGTCGCTCTGCTTCTGCTGGACGGTGTCGGTCTCGGTGACGACACTGCCGAGAGCCTTCTTCAGGCCGTTGGCCAGGCCGACGCCGTACTCCGACGCGTCGTCGATGACCATGACCTTCTTGGCCTTGAGCGTGTCGGTGATGAACTTCGCCGCCGCCGGCGCCTGGACCGCGTCCGTACCGATCAGGCGGTGGAAGGTGTTCCACCCGTTGCTCGACAGGTCGGGGTTGGTGGCCGAGGCGGAGAGCGTCACCAGGCCGACCTCCGGGTCGGCGAACGTCGGGCCGGTGGCCTCGGTCTCACCCGAGAAGGTGGGCCCGATGACGCCGATGATGTCCTTGTCCTTGGCGATCTCGAGCGCGAAGGGCTTGGCCTTCTCCGGGTCGCCCTGCGAGTCCTTCTTGACGATCTCGACCTTGCAGTCGCCCTTGTACTCCTTCAACGCGAGGTCGGCGCCATTGAGGATGTTGATCCCGAGGTTGGCGTAGTCGCCGGTCAGCGGCCCGATGAAGGCGAGCTTCACGCTGCAGTCGTCCCCGGACCCGGCCTTGGGGTCGTCCTTGGTGGTCCCGCACGCCGTCATGGTCAGGCCGAGGGCAAGTGCCGCGGCTCCGATGCCGAATACCTTGTTTCGCCTCAAGACAGTCCCGCTTCCTAGTCGAGCCGGCGGGCAGCGGTCGCTGCCCACCCGAGGGGTGTTATGCCGCGGGAACCTACACCGGTCGGACCGCCCGTTGGAAGCAACAACGTGGTCCAGATCACAAATCATGACGAATCTGTTACCTGAGCGACGCGGACGTCGGACGATTTGCGGTCCGCGACACCTGATCGCAATGTCGCGGGCGAGCGCTTGTCTTCGTCTGCCTTATGCTTCTCGCTCCTCGACAGCCCTAGCCACGGGAGGCTCTCTTGTCTCGGTTCTTGCCCACGCGATCGCTCGCGGTCGCGATCTTCACGGTTCTCGCTGCGGTGGCGAGCATCGCCTCGGCACCGCCGGCGGCCGCCGACCGCCGGACGACGTACGTGCACGACTACATCCAGGGTTTCGGGACCTCGGGCAGCTACGTCATGTCCGGGCCGTCGTTCTGCGTCCGTTGGCGCGTCGGAGGCGTGATGCGCTACCGGGCGACCGTCGTCAAGGAGGTCCGGAGCACCACTGCTCCGGGCACGGTCGCGTGGGGCTACTCGGTGAGCAACGTCCGGCTCTCGACCAACCAGGTCGAGGTGAACACCTACGCCGCCAGGAACGGCAAGTGCACCACGACCCGCAAGAAGTACTCGAAGCTCACCCTCCAGGAGAAGATGCGCGGCTACTCGTGCTCCTTCAGCCCGCAGCTGAGCGTGGGCCTGCCCTGGTCGGTGGCGGTCGGCTTCTGGCCCTCGTGCGGCAGCCGTGACCTGGCGACCATGTCAGCGACGACCGAGGACGACTCCAGCCGGTTCACCATGACCAGCGGCGCCGTCGTCGTGAGCTACAAGGGCAAGCAGGACAAGGGCTGGTACCCGTCGGCACGCAGCAACCTGAAGTGGTCCTGCTACGGCGCCAACGCCCGCATCACCGTGCAGACGGCCCGGGCGTCCAACAACTTCGACACCCCCCGGATCGCGATCTGCCCCGGGTGGAACGGCTCGCGCAGCGGCTGGTGAGGCCGGCCCGCGGACGTCTCAGGCGCTGCCGGCGCCTGGGACGCCGTGGGTCACGACGCCCTCGGCGACCTCGCGCATCGACATGCGCAGGTCCATCGCGGTCTTCTGGATCCAGCGGAACGCCTCGGACTCGCTCAGGGACAGCTCCTCCTGGAGGATCCCCTTGGCCCGGTCGACGGCCTTGCGGGTGGCCAGGCGCTCCTTGAGGTCGGTGACCTCGCTCTCGAGCTGGACGATCTCGGCGAAACGGCTCAGCGCCATCTCGATGGCGGGCACGAGGTCACTCTGCGAGAACGGCTTGACCAGGTACGACATCGCGCCGGCCTCGCGGGCCCGCTCGACCAGGTCGCGCTGGGAGAAGGCCGTCAGCATCACGACCGGGGCGATGCGCCGACTGGCGATGGCCTCGGCGGCGGCGATGCCGTCGAGGACCGGCATCTTGACGTCGAGGATGACCAGGTCGGGGCGCAGCTCCTCGGCCAGCTCGATGGCCCGCTGGCCGTCGCCGGCCTGGCCGACGACGTCGTAGCCCTCCTCGACGAGCATCTCGGCGAGGTCCATCCGGATGAGGGTCTCGTCCTCGGCGATCACCACGGTGCGGGGCGTCGGCTGCGCGGTCGGGGCGGTCTCGGCGCTCTCGGTCACGGCGTCAGGTTATCGGGCCGGGCGGTGTGGGGCGCACGGTGCGTCTCGGCTACGGTTGCCCGCGGCGCTTTCCGCCCCGGTAGCCCAACGGCAGAGGCAGTGGTCTCAAACACCATCCAGTGTGGGTTCGAATCCCACCCGGGGCACGCGAGCAGGTCGCTCAGCCCCGCCGCCGGTACGCCGGCGCGACCTCGTTGATGGCGTCGCCCATCCGGTGCACCCGCAGCGCGTTGGTCGAGCCGGGGATCCCCGGCGGGCTGCCGGCGATGATGACGACGCGGTCGCCCTCCTTGACCCGGCCGATCTTGAGCAGCTCCTCGTCGACCTGGCGGACCATCTCGTCGGTGTGCTCGACGGGCAGGGTCTTGAAGGCCTCGACGCCCCAGCTGACGGCGAGCTGGGAGCGCACCCGGGCCTCGGGGGTGAAGGCGAGGACCGGGATGGGGCTGCGCAGCCGGGCGATGCGGCGCGCGGAGTCGCCGGACTGGGTGAAGGCGACGACGTACTTGGCGCCGACGCGCTGGGCGACCTCCTCGGCGGCCTTGGTGATGACGCCGGAGGTGGTGTGGGGGTCCCACTCGATGCGGCCGAAGCGGCTGAAGGTGTCGTCGACGAGGGCGTGGGCCTCGGTGGCGGAGATGATCCGGGCCATCGTCTCGACGGTGTGGACCGGGTGCTCGCCGACGCTGGTCTCGCCGGAGAGCATGACGGCGTCGGCGCCGTCGAGGACGGCGTTGGCGACGTCGCTGGCCTCGGCGCGGGTGGGCGCGGGGTTGGCGACCATCGACTCGAGCATCTGGGTGGCCACGATGACGGGCTTGGCGTTGCGGCGGGCGGCGACGATGACCTTCTTCTGCAAGAAGGGCACCTCCTCGAGGGGGCACTCGACGCCGAGGTCGCCGCGGGCGACCATGAACGCGTCGAACGCCGCGACGACCTCGTCGAGGTTCTCGATGGCCTGGGGCTTCTCGATCTTGGCGATGACGGGGAGCATGACGCCCTCCTCGCGCATGATCACCCGCACGTCCTCGGCGTCGGCGGCGTTGCGCACGAAGCTGAGGGCGATGAAGTCGACGCCGAGACGCAGCGCGAAGCGCAGGTCGGCGGTGTCCTTCTCGGAGAGCGCGGGCACGGAGACGGCCACGCCGGGCAGGTTGATGCCCTTGTGGTTGCTCACCTTGCCGCCGACGAGCACCTCGGTGACCACGTCGGTGTCGGTGACCTCGACGACGCGCAGGCGGACCTTGCCGTCGTCGATGAGGATCGGGTCGCCGGGGGCGACGTCGCCCGGCAGCCCCTTGTACGTCGTCCCGCTGATCTCGTCGTTGCCGTCGACGTCGCGGGTGGTGATCGTCCAGCGCTGACCGCGGGTCAGCGTGGCCGGGCCGGCGGAGAAGGTCTCGAGCCGGATCTTGGGGCCCTGGAGGTCGGCGAGCACGCCGACCCCGCGGCCGGCGGCGTCGGAGGCCTCGCGCACGAGGCGGTAGGCCTCGGCGTGCTGCTCGTGGGTGCCGTGGCTCATGTTGAGGCGGGCGAGGTCCATGCCGGCATAGACCAGCTCACGGATCCGACGCTCCGAGCTGGTGGCCGGACCCAGGGTGCACACGATCTTTGCTCTTCGCACGATCCAACCCTATCGGTGACACGTCCGCCGAAAACGCCGCATCGGCGCAAACTCCGGATGAAGCCTGCGCCGATGCGGGGTTGCGGTGCTCGGTGGGTGACCTGGGTCTCAGACCACCAGCGGACGCGCGGTCGGCGGGATGGGCGCGGGCAGCTGGGTGCTGCCGGTCAGGTAGGTGTCCACCGCGGCGGCGGCGGCCCGTCCCTCGGCGATCGCCCACACGATCAGCGACTGGCCGCGGCCCGCGTCGCCGGCGGCGAAGACGCCCTCGACGCTGGTCGCGTAGTCGTTGTCGCGCTTGATGTTGCCGCGCTCGTCCAGGTCGAGGCCGAGCTGCTCGACCACGCCGGGCTGCTCGGGACCGACGAAGCCCATCGCGAACAGGACCAGCTCGGCCGGGATCTCCCGCTCGGTGCCCTCGTGCTCGACGAGCTTGCCGCCCTCGAAGGCGACCTCGACCAGCCGCAGCGCGCGGACGTTGCCGTCGTCGTCGCCGAGGAACTCCTTGGTCGAGACGGCGTAGACCCGCTCGCCGCCCTCCTCGTGGGCCGAGGAGACCCGGTAGATCATCGGGTACGTCGGCCACGGCTGCCCGCTCGGACGGTCCTCGGTCGGCTGGGGCATGATCTCCAGCTGCGTGATCGAGGCCGCGCCCTGGCGGATCGAGGTGCCGAGGCAGTCGGCGCCGGTGTCACCGCCACCGATGATGACGACGTGCTTGCCGTCGGCGCGGATCTGGCCCTCGACCTCCTCGCCGAGCGCCACCCGGTTGGCCTGCGGCAGGAAGTCCATCGCCTGGTGGATGCCGTTGAGCTCGCGCCCGGGCACCGGCAGGTCGCGCGGCACGGTCGAGCCGATGGCGAGCACCACCGCGTCGTAGCGGTCCTTGAGGGCCTGGCCGTTGAGCTTGCCCTCGCCGACGGTGACGCCGGAGCGGAACACGGTCCCCTCGCGGCGCATCTGCTCCAGACGCCGCTCGAGGTGCTTCTTCTCCATCTTGAACTCGGGGATGCCGTAGCGCAGCAGGCCACCGGGCTGGTCGGCCCGCTCGTAGACCGCGACCGTGTGACCGGCGCGGGTGAGCTGCTGGGCGGCGGCCAGTCCGGCCGGACCGGAGCCGACGACGGCCACGGTCTTGCCGGTCAGCCACTCCGGCGGCTGCGGCCGCACGAAGCCCGAGTCGTAGGCCTTGTCGATGATCGAGACCTCGATGTTCTTGATCGTCACCGCGGGCTGGTTGATCCCCAGCACGCAGGCGGTCTCGCACGGGGCCGGGCAGAGGCGACCGGTGAACTCCGGGAAGTTGTTGGTCGCGTGCAGGCGCTCGATCGCGCCCTCCCAGTCGTCACGCCAGACCAGGTCGTTCCACTCCGGGATGATGTTGCCCAGCGGGCAGCCCTGGTGGCAGAACGGGATGCCGCAGTCCATGCAGCGGCTGGCCTGGACGTTGATGATCGGGAGCAGCGCGCGGCCGATCCCTCCCGGGTAGACCTCGTCCCAGTCGCCCACCCGCTCCTCGACCGGACGACGTCCGGCGACCTCGCGGGTGTTCTTCAGGAATCCCTTCGGGTCAGCCATGGAGCACCTCCATCACTCGGTTCGCGGCGGCGTCGGCGTCGAGGCCCTCGGCCTCCGCCTCGGCCTGGACCGCCAGGACCTTCGCGTAGTCGCGCGGCATGACCTCGGTGAACCGCGGCAGTGCGGCCTCCCAGTCGGCCAGCAGCTCCTCGGCGACCTCGGAACCGGTCTCCTCGAAGTGCTTGCGCACGATGCTCTCGAGCTCGGCGGCGTAGTCGGCGCTGACCGGACGCAGGTCGACGAGCTCGCCGTTGACCCGGAAGTCCTTGAGGTCGAGCACCCACGCGATGCCACCGGACATACCGGCCGCGAAGTTGCGGCCGGTCTTGCCGAGGACGACGACGCGTCCGCCGGTCATGTACTCGCAGCCGTGGTCGCCGACACCCTCGGTGACGACCGTCGCGCCGGAGTTGCGCACGCAGCACCGCTCCCCCACGCCGCCGCGGATGAAGATCTCACCCGAGGTCGCGCCGTAGGCGATGGTGTTGCCGGCGATGATGTGCTCGTCGGCGCGGAACGTCGCCGCCCGGTCGGGGCGGATCGCGATCCGGCCGCCGGACAGGCCCTTGCCGACGTAGTCGTTGGCATCGCCCTCGAGCCGCAGCGTGACGCCCCGGGGCACGAAGGCGCCGAGGGACTGACCCGCGGAGCCGACGAACGTCAGGTCGATCGTGCCGTCGGGCAGGCCCGCGCCACCGTGCTTCTTGGTGACGTGGTGGCCCAGGATCGTGCCGACGGTGCGGTTGACGTTGCGGATCGCCAGCTGGGCCCGGACCGGCTCGCCGGTCTCGATCGCCGAGGCCGCGAGCGGCAGGATCTCGGTGACGTCGAGCGACTTGTCCAGGCCGTGGTCCTGGGTGCCGGTGTTGCGCACGTCCTGGTCGGGGAAGTGCGTGCCCGCGATGTCGACCTGGTGCAGGATCGGCGCCAGGTCGAGACCCTTGGCCTTCCAGTGGCCGACGGCCTCGACGGTGTCGAGCGCCTGGACCTGGCCCACGGCCTCCTCGATCGAGCGGAAGCCGAGCTCGGCGAGCAGCTCGCGGACCTCCTCGGCGATGAACTCGAAGAAGTTCACGACGTACTCGGCCTTGCCGCTGAACCGCGAGCGCAGGGCCGGGTTCTGCGTGGCCACGCCCACCGGGCAGGTGTCGAGGTGGCAGACCCGCATCAGGATGCAGCCCGAGACCACCAGCGGGGCCGTGGCGAAGCCGAACTCCTCGGCACCGAGCAGCGCGGCGATGACGACGTCGCGGCCGGTCTTGAGCTGACCGTCGGTCTGGACGACGATCCGGTCGCGCAGGCCGTTGAGCAGCAGGGTCTGCTGGGTCTCGGCCAGGCCGAGCTCCCAGGGACCGCCGGCGTGCTTGAGCGAGGTCAGCGGGGACGCACCCGTGCCGCCGTCGTGACCCGACACCAGGACGACGTCCGCGTGGGCCTTGGAGACACCCGCGGCGACCGTGCCGACACCGACCTCGGAGACCAGCTTCACGTGGACGCGGGCCGAGGGGTTGGCGTTCTTGAGGTCGTGGATCAGCTGAGCCAGGTCCTCGATCGAGTAGATGTCGTGGTGCGGCGGCGGGCTGATCAGGCCCACGCCCGGCGTGGAGTGCCGGGTCTTGGCCACCCAGGGGTAGACCTTGTTGCCGGGCAGCTGGCCGCCCTCACCGGGCTTGGCGCCCTGGGCCATCTTGATCTGGATGTCGTCGGCGTTGGTGAGGTACTCCGAGGTGACGCCGAAGCGGCCCGAGGCGACCTGCTTGATCGAGCTGCGCCGCTCGGGGTCGTGGAGACGGTCGGCGTCCTCGCCGCCCTCTCCGGTGTTGGACTTGGCGCCCAGCCGGTTCATGGCGATGGCCAGCGTCTCGTGCGCCTCGCGGGAGATCGAGCCGTAGGACATCGCGCCGGTGGAGAAGCGCTTGACGATCGCCGAGACCGGCTCGACCTCGTCGATGGGGATCGGCGCGCGGCCGAAGTCGCCGGCGTCCTTGAACCGGAACAGCCCACGCAGCGTCATCAGCTTCTCGGACTGCTCGTCCACCGCCGCCGTGTACTGCTTGAAGATGTCGTAGCGACCGGTCCGCGTGGAGTGCTGGAGCCGGAACACCGTCTCGGGGTTGAACAGGTGCGGCTCGCCCTCGCGGCGCCACTGGTACTCGCCACCGATCTCGAGCTCGCGGTGCGCGGGCGCGATGCCGGCCGGCGGGTACGCCTTGGCGTGCCGGGCGGCGACCTCCTGGGCGATGACGTCGAGCTCGATGCCGCCCAGCTTGGAGGTGGTGCCGGTGAAGTACTTGTCGACGACCGTCTGGGACAGACCGATGCACTCGAAGATCTGGGCGCCGGTGTAGGACGCCACGGTGCTGACACCGATCTTGGACATCACCTTCACCACGCCCTTGCCGAGCGCCTTGATCAGGTTCTTGACGGCCTGCTCGGGCTCGGCCTTGACGTAGTAGCCCTCGCGCGCCAGGTCCTCGACGGTCTCCATGGCGAGGTACGGGTTGACCGCCGCCGCGCCGTAGCCGACGAGGAGCGCCACGTGGTGCACCTCGCGGACGTCGCCGGCCTCGATGAGGAGGCCGACCTGGGTGCGGGTCTTCTCGCGCACCAGGTGGTGGTGGACCGCGCCGGTCAGCAGCAGCGAGGGGATCGGCGCGAGGTCGGCCGTCGAGTGCCGGTCGGAGAGCACGATGATGCGCGCACCGTCGGCGATCGCGGCCGAGACCTCGGCGCAGATCTCGTCGATGCGGGCCGCCATCGCGGCGCCGCCGCCGTGGACGTCGTACAGGCCGCGGGAGACGTGGGTGATGAAGCCCGGGTGGTCGCCCTCGCGGTTGATGTGGCGGATCTTGGCCAGGTCGTCGTTGTCGATGACCGGGAACGGCAGCACGATCTGGCGACACGAGGCCGGGGTCGGCTCGAGCAGGTTGGACTCCGGTCCGATGGAGCCGTAGAGCGAGGTGACGAGCTCCTCGCGGATGGCGTCCAGCGGCGGGTTGGTGACCTGGGCGAAGAGCTGGCTGAAGTAGTCGAACAGCAGCCGCGGCTTCTCGCTGAGCGCCGCGATGGGCGTGTCGGTGCCCATCGAGCCGAGCGCCTCGCCGCCGGTGTTGGCCATCGGCGTGAGGATGACCCGCAGCTCCTCCTCGGTGTAGCCGAAGATCTGCTGGCGGCGGGTGACCGAGGCGTGCGTGTGCACGATGTGCTCACGGTCCTCGATGTCGTCGAGCTGGATCAGGCCGCCGTGGAGCCACTCGCCGTAGGGGTTCTCGGCGGCGAGCTGGTCCTTGACCTCCTCGTCCTCGATGATCCGGTGCTCCTCGGTGTCGACCAGGAACATCCGGCCCGGCTGGAGGCGGCCCTTGCGGACGACCGTGGCCGGGTCGAGGTCGAGCACGCCGACCTCGGAGGCGAGGACGACGAGACCGTCCTCGGTGACCCAGTAGCGGGCCGGGCGCAGGCCGTTGCGGTCGAGGACCGCGCCGATCTGGGTGCCGTCGGTGAAGACGACGCACGCCGGACCGTCCCAGGGCTCCATCATCGTGGAGTGGAAGCGGTAGAAGTCGCGCCGCAGCGCGGGCATCTCGGCGTGGTTCTCCCACGCCTCGGGGATCATCATGAGCACCGCGTGGGGCAGGCTGCGCCCGCCCATGTGCAGCAGCTCGAGGACCTCGTCGAAGGACGCCGAGTCGGACGCGCCCGGGGTGCAGATCGGGAACAGCCGGTCGAGGTCGCCGGGGATCGCGTCGGAGGCGAGCAGCGCCTCGCGCGCCCGCATCCAGTTGCGGTTGCCCATGACCGTGTTGATCTCGCCGTTGTGGGCGATGAACCGGAACGGGTGGGACAGCGGCCAGCTCGGGAAGGTGTTCGTCGAGAACCGCGAGTGGACCACGCCGATGGCCGAGGCCATCCGCTCGTCGACCAGGTCGGGGTAGAAGTTGTCGAGCTGGTCGGTGGTCAGCATGCCCTTGTAGGCCAGCGTGCGCGAGGAGAGCGACGGGAAGTACACGTCGGTCTCGCGCTCGGCGCGCTTGCGCAGGCAGAACGCCAGGCGCTCCAGGTCCATCCCGCTGACCGGCTCGGCGCCGAACGGGTTGGCCCGGACGAAGACCTGGCTGAACGTCGGCATGACGCTGCGGGCCATCGTGCCCAGGATGTCCGGCGTGACCGGGACCTCGCGCCAGCCGAGGACCGTGAGGCCCTCCTCGGCGGCGATCTCCTCGATCCGGCCGCGGGTCTTGGCGACCTGCTCCTCGTCGCCGGGCAGGAACGCCGTACCGACGGCGTAGGTCCCGGCGGCGGGCAGGGTCAGCCCCGCCTCCGCCGTGACCGCGCGCAGGAAGGCGTCGGGCACCTGCAGGAGGATTCCGGCACCATCGCCGGAGTTGGGCTCGGCCCCCGCGGCACCGCGGTGGTCCAGGTTGCGGAGGGCCGTCAGGGCCTTCACCACGATGTCGTGGCTGGCCTCACCGGTCAGGGTCGCAACGAAGGCGACGCCACAGGCGTCGTGCTCGTGTCGCGGGTCGTAGAGACCCTCCGGCGGCGGGAACGCGTGCGAAGAGGGCACAGGGGTTCTCCCGTCGACTACGTCTGCCACGTCGTCGCCACCAGGAGGTGAGCGAGTCGGTGCAACAGAAGGTGGGGCGCAAGGGACGGCACTGGCCCACGCGGCGGAGCTCTCAGGTTACCACCGCGTCAACGCTGTGTGTTCAATCGTCGTCCCTCATGGACGCATCTTCTGTCACATCCCGCACCAGGCCCGAAGAATCATCGGCGGACCGGCCGTGGCTCAGCCGAATCGCCCGTTGACGTAGTCGGCGGTGCGCGGGTCCTGCGGGTCGTCGAAGATCACCGAGGTGGGCCCCTGCTCCACGATCACGCCCGGCGTGCCGTGGGCGGCCAGGAAGAAGGCGCAGCGGTCGGAGACCCGCGCCGCCTGCTGCATGTTGTGGGTGACGATCACGATCGTCACCTGGCTGCCGATCTCGCGGATCGTCTCCTCCACGACCCGCGTCGAGGTCGGGTCGAGGGCCGAGCAGGGCTCGTCCATCAGCAGCACGCGCGGGCGGACCGCGAGCGAGCGGGCGATGCACAGCCGCTGCTGCTGGCCGCCGGAGAGCGCCGAGCCGGGCTGGCGGAGCCGGTCGCGGACCTCGAGCCACAGCCCGGCCCGGGTCAGCGACTCCTCCACCAGGTCCTCGCGCTCGGACTTGCGCAGCCGCGAGCCGACCAGGCTCAGCCCGGCGAGCACGTTGTCCTGGATCGACATGGCCGGGAACGGGTTCGGCTTCTGAAAGACCATGCCGATCGCGCGGCGCGCGTCGGTCAGGCGCCGGTCGGGGTCGTAGATGTCCTCTCCGTCGAGGCGCACCTCCCCCGCCAGCGCCGCGCCGGGGACCAGCTCGTGCATCCGGTTGAGGATCCGCAGGAAGGTCGACTTGCCGCAGCCGGAAGGGCCGATGAGCGCGGTCACCTGCCCGGAGGGGATGTCGATCGAGACCCGGTCGAGGACCTTGCGCTGGCCGAACCACGCCGAGACGGCGTCCGCCTCCAGCCGGCCCGGACGAGCCCCCGCGCCGGGCGGTCCCGGAGGGGGCGGCGGGGGCGGCAGGTCCTCGCGGACGGCCGGGATGACGAGCGTGGAATCGGACACGGTGGCTCTCCTTCGTACGGGGTGCCGGTGCCGGGGAGCGGCCGCTCCCCGGCACCGGCGGGGTGCTGCGCTGCTACTTCACCACCAGCTTGTAGCCGGGGCTGGTACTCGTGGCGACCTTGGCGTTGCCGCTGAAGACGACCTTGATCTTGTGGGTCCCCTTCTTGCGCTTGGGCAGCGTGATGGTGAGCCTGCCGCCGTTGGCGGCGGCGAGCGTGACCTTCTTGATCGCCTTGCTGCCGTCGTAGACGGTGAAGCTGCCGGTCAGCGCGGCGGCCGGGACGCCGGGGGCGGTCACCTGGGCGGTGATCTTGGGCGCCGCGGTCTTCTTGATCTTCGCCGCGGCGAGCTTGCCCTTGGTCGTCGACGTCGCCGCGACGACCTTGATGCTGCGGCTGCCCTGGCTGGGCTGCGCGGCGGCGGTGCCGCCGAAGGCGACGGTGAGGGCGTGCGTGCCGGGCGCGAGCACGAGGCCCCCGACCGGGATGTCGATCACGCCGTCGGCGTCGAGCGCCTTGGTGGCCAGCACCGTCGCGCCCTTCTTGACCGTGACGGTGCCGCCCGCGGCGGTGACGCCGGTGACGGTCGCACGCACCGTGAACGCCTTCCCGTACGACGACGTGGCCGGCGCCGTGACCGAGGTCTGGGTCGCGACCGGTCCCCCGGCCTCGGGCCCCGCGACGACGGTCCAGTCGTTGCCGGTGACCTTGACGAACGCCGAGGCGTAGCGGTCCGCCACGCCCTTGGTCGCCGAGCTCGTGCGCAGGCGCAGCTCGTAGACGCCGCCGAAGGTCCCCTGCCCCGCCGCCGCGAAGCTCGCGGTGAGGTCGGCGAGGCCGTAGCCGCCGGCGGTGCGGACGTAGGGCCGCCCCACCAGCGGCGCGGGCGCGGTGACCGCGCCGGCGCCGGTGTAGCGGTCGGTGCCGGTGGCCTGGACGCCCGGCCACGCGCCGGCCGCGCTGCCCGACTGGGCGGCGTGGACGAACAGCGAGGCGTGGGTGTCGTCGGCGCGCACGGCGCCGTCGGCAGCCGCGAACGCGGGCAGGCCGGCGGTGACGGTGCCCGAGGTGACCGGGGCGCCGGCGCCGTCGTACAGGTGGAGGGCGACGTCGCTGCGCGCCGGGTCGTCGACGCCGGCCTGGCCGGCGCTGTACCAGGCCAGCGTGGTCGGGTCGCCGGTGAAGGTCGGCGCCGCGACGGCGAGGCCGCCGACGCCGGAGGCGGCCAGCGCCAGGGCGATGACGGCGCTCCACCTCTTCGTGTGGTTGGTCTTCATGCTTGTCTCCTAGGTCTGTGCTGACCCGTCGGGGTCAGGAACCACCGGTCGTGACGGCCTCGGCGGCGTCCCGGCACGACGCGTGCCCGCCCCGCACCAGCTCCCACGTGTCGCCGTCGACCTTGATGTCGGCGGTGTCGTAGTGGTCGGGCACGGTGCCGAGCGCGGGCGTGCCGAGCACGAGCCGCAGCTGGACGTAGCCGTCGAAGCCGGCCGGGAAGGCGGTGACGAAGTCACCGAGGGACCACGCCTGGTCGGTCACCGCGGCCGCGGGCCGCGCCGGGTCGGCGTACGGCGTCGCGGCGGTGATCGCCGTCCCGCTGAACTCGGCCGGCGAGACCCCCTCGCGGGGCTGGTAGGCGTAGAGCGTCGCCACCGCACCGGTCGGGTCGGCGCCGTCGGGCAGCGCGCTCTCCCCCAGCACGAACCCGGCGAACGGGCGGTCGGCGGTCTTGCCGCCGGTCACCGCCTCGCCGCGTGCGGAGCAGAGGGTGAGCGCGCCGGTCGACGCCGGGTCGGCGTACGGCGCCTCGGGCTGCGCGGTGAGCCGCCAGACGAGGACGCCGGCGACGACGGCCAGGGCGACGGCGAGCACGCCGAGGCCGAGCCGGGCCCGCGAGCGGGGCAGGGTGATCGTGGCCATGACAGTGGGTTCCTGGGTCCCCGAGGGGATCAGTCGACGGCGATCTCGGCGTTGTCGGTGCCGTACACGTGGTAGTCCGGCGTGACGCCGGCCGCCTCGAGCAGGGCCTCACCGGCGGGGGTGCGCACGAACGGCAGCGGCCCGTCGGGGTTGTAGAACAGCGCCTCCACCCAGTTGAGCGTGGAGCCCGGCTGCCACGGCTCGTTCGAGGTCAGGTCGGACTCGCGGACCAGCGCGTTGTAGGCGAAGTTGCCGCCGTAGGGCGCGGCCGGCGTGTTGTTGTCCGCGGTACTGCTGCCGTCGAGGAGCTTGATGCCGCTCGCGTCGGCGGCGGTGCGGTGGCCGGTCTCGGTGTTGTAGTTGTTGGTCTTCTGCCCGTCGAAGGTCTGCGTGTAGTAGCCCTTGTTGAGCGTCCGGTAGCGCCCGCGCGGGAACGGCACGATGGCGTTCTTGCGCTGCGCCTCGGGCAGGTTCACGATCGCCGTCGGGTCGTTCTGCTGGACGTTGAACGAGTTGGGGTTGCCGCGCCCGTCGAAGGTGCCGTTGCCGGGATTCTGCCGCTTGACGTTGGCGAGGAACGTGTTCCACATGCCGGCGTCGGAGGGCAGCGTGAGCGGGACGATCGTCTCGGACGGCGCGGGGCCGTCGTAGCCGGGGATCTGGCCCCAGGTGGTCCACTGCCCGGTGTAGATCTTGAGGATCGCCTCGGCGCTGAGCGTCGAGGGCGCGTTGGTGGTCGTCGCGGTCGCGATCAGCTGGCGGTCGGTCGCGATCTGGACGCGGTAGAGCTTGGTGCCCTGCTTGTTCTGGATCTGCGTCTGGTGATCGGCGTTGAGCGGGTCGGGGCTGCGGCCCACGTCGATCCAGCCCTGGTCGTCGTTGATGATCGCGTCACGGCCACCGCCGCCACCGCCGGTCGGCCGGACCACGAGGTCCTGGCCGGCGCGCAGGCCGACGGTCGGGTTGAGCAGCTTGACGTCGCCCTGCTTGATGTACTTCACGCCGTTCTCGCCGATGGTGCCGTTGCCGGTGATCGTCGGCAGCTGGCGCGGGTCGGTGTAGGCGCTGCGGCCCTGGGCGTCGCCCGAGGAGTCGAAGTTGACGAACCGGTAGCGGTTGCCGGCGGTGTTGTAGCCGGGCAGCTCGTGGTAGCCGTCGGCGAGGAAGTTGAACGAGTTCTGGATGATGTCCGACCCCGTCGCGACGACGTCGTGGGGCTGCGGGGCGGGATCGGCCTGGGCCGGCGTGAGCGAGAGCGTGAGCCCGGCCGTGGTGACCAGGCCGACGAACGCCACGGAAGCGGTCTTCCGACGAGAAAGCATCGTGCTACCTATCTGTAGTAATCCAGTAGAGATACTCCCGAGCGTGCCGAGGACGTTAGGGCCACGGCCCTCGGCGACCGGCCCGGATCTCGGGATCCGAGACCCTGGGGCCGTGGTGGCAGGGAAAGGGAGGCGGGGTGGAAGGCCCACCCGGCACTCAGAGCAGGGCGGGCAGCAAGCGGGCTCCGATCGACGAGGTGAGCCAGAGCGCGGCGACGACCGCGGGAGCACCCGCGATCCAGGCCGCCCGGCGCGACCAGCGGCTCCAGGCCGCCACGAAGCCGGCCAGGGTGGCGGTCAGCAGCAGGAGCGCCAGGGCGAGCTCGGCGAGGGTGCCGCGGTCGACGTGCGGCTCCAGCAGCTCGGGCTCGGGGTCGGGGGCCGAGCGCGGCCCGGCGGCGGCCGCTCCGGACGGCAGCTCCGCGTCGACGTACAGGGTGGCGGAGGGCTGGAGCCGGGCGAGCCGGGAGCCCTCGCCGGCCGCGGTCACCAGCGTGAGCCGCCCGGCGCCGGCCGCCGGGGCGGCGGGAGCGGGATCACCGGCCCGGCGCAGCCCGGTGACGCGGTATTCGAAGCGGCCCTGGGCGGTGGTCACCGCGACCAGCGCACCGGGCCGGATCTCCGGCAGCCGCGCGAACGGCCGGCCGTACGACACCGCGCGCCCGGCGACCACGCTGACCCCGCTCTGCCCGGGCAGGACGGTGCCGGGGCGGTGGCCCGGACCGCTCTGCAGCTGGCGCGAGCGGGTCCCCTCGACGACGACCACGGGGTCCACGCCGAGCGAGGGGATGGTGAGCAGCGCGACGGGCGCGCCGGCATCCACCGGCGCGCCCGTCGGTGCCGTGCCTTCGGCGAGCTGGGTGCGGAGCTCGCCGTACAGCACGTTCTGTGCGTGGTTCTGCTCGAAGTCGCTCAGAACCAGCAGGTACAGCAGGGACCAGCCGAGCAGCAGCGAGAGCCCCAGGAGGGCCCGGCCGCCGGCGATCCGGATGTGCTCCTCGCCGCCCCCACCCGGCGGCGGGGAGGCGTCGACCACCCCGTCGCGGACCTCGGTGCGCGCGGTGCTCATCGCGACCTCCGCGGACGCAGGCTCCAGGCCGCGGCGAGGCCGGTGCGGAGCAGGTCGAGCCAGCGCAGCACCCCGCCCGCCAGCGCGCTCAGGGCGGCGAGCAGCACCAGCGTCGGCAGGCCCACCCGGCCCAGCGCCGACTGCTCCCCCGCGGTCGGCGTGAGCTGTGCCTCGACCACCGGGGCCGCGATCGGCGCCGCACCGGCACCGTCGGCGGACGGCGCCGCCGCCGGAGGTACGACGGGCGGCGCGGCGTCCGGACCGCCGGGCGTGGTGCTCGGCTTCGGCGCCGGCACCGCGGCGGAGGAGAAGTCGCACGCCTTGGCCAGGCTCGGCGAGGTCGCCGCGTCGGCGTCCAGGCGCGGCACGGCGCCCTTCTGGGCGCGGACGGCGACGACGGCGTTGGCCAGGTAGGTCCGCTCGGCGCCGAACCCGTTGGCCTCGGTCAGCGGCAGGTAGCCGGGCGGCAGCGCACCGTTGGCCTGCCCGGGCTGCTGCCCGGATCCCCCGGCGTAGCAGAGGAAGCGGGCCAGCTTGCCGGCCACCGCGGACGCGACGCCGCTGGTCGGGAACACCGCGTAGACCGGCAGCGCGCCCGGGTAGGCCTTGGTGCCCGCACCCCGGGCGAGCCCGGCCGGGTCGAGCACCCAGGTGCCCGCGTCGGCGTCCGGCTTCAGCAGGGCGACGGCGGCCTCGAGCCCGGCCGAGTCGGGGCTGGCGAAGCTGCGGCCCGCGGCGTCGGTGAAGGTCGCGCCGGGTGCGACCGTGGACGCGGTCTGCAGGTCCGCGGTGCGCAGGTTGTAGCGCCGGGCCGCCGAGAGCGAGACCAGGCCGAGCACGAAGCGGTGGCCGACGGCCTGACGGCCCTCGGTCCGCAGGGGCAGCGTGGTGTGGTCGAAGCCGTCGTAGCGGCACACGGTCGCGACCGCCGAGCTGGCGAACTGCAGGTTGAGGCTGACCGCGGCCAGGCCGGACAGCGGGTTCGCCACCAGCTGCAGGTAGGGCGTGGGGCTGTTGCGGTAGCAGGCGTTCTGGTCGATGTACCACTGCGGCGCGACGTACTCGTCGAGCAGCGGCCAGCTCTCCACCGGCAGCTCGAGCCCCTGGTAGGCCGGGTTGACCTTCATCCCCCACGGGTCGGGCGTGCCGTCGAGCCAGGCCCGCGCCTCGGGGTCGGCGTCGATCCAGCGGGTCAGCGCCCAGACCAGGTCGGAGTTGGACGAGAAGACCTGCAGCGCGGCCGCCGACTCCAGCGTCGTGCTCTCCGGGATGCCCGGGTTGAGCGCCCGGAACTCCGGGTCGACGGTGAGGTTGTAGGGATTGTCGCCCAGCCCCGCATGGCCGCCGCGCACGAACGACGTCGCCGGGTACGACGCGCTCAGCAGCTTGGCGACCAGCCGCGCGTCGAGCCGCAGGCTCTCCTTGCGCTGCTTGTCGTCCCCGTCGATGGTGAACGCGATCGCGAACCCACCGAACGCGACGGGCGCCTGCGCGACCGGCCGCTTGTAGCCGCCGGCCTGCGGTGCCGAGCTGAACGCACCGGAGATCTCGCCACGCTCGAGCAGGCTGCGGGCGAGCGACTCGGCCTGCTGCACGTGGGTGAAGGAGTAGAGCGACGTGGTCGTGCAGAACTTCGGGCGCCAGGACGCGGTCAGCTCGTTGAGCGTCACCGAGCCCATGAGCTCGAGCGGGGTCTCGGCCGACTCCGACGGGCACACCTCGGCGGTGGGCGCGAAGGACAGCGGCACCGAGATCCGGTTGCGCCAGTTGGACTCCGACCACCACAGGTTGCCGCGCACGGCCTGGTCCGAGCTGCGCGTGGTCGCAGGCTCGCCGCCCGCATAGCTGCCGGTCCGGCGGCAGGTGGTGTCCGCCGAGGTCAGCTGGGCCTCGGTCAGCGGCACCCCGGCCTTGGTGGTCTGCGGCTGCCCGGCGGGCAGGGTGGTGCCGAAGGCGTCGCAGCTGACCCCGACGATCGGCACCGCGACCAGCGCGCAGGCCACCGTCGCCGAGCAGCCCAGCGAGGCGTTCTCGGCCTTGGTCCACACCGCGAAGTCGGCGACGCCCTTGCCGTCGGTGCCGGTGATGCCGTAGGTCGTGTTGCTCGGGACGCCGCCGCGCTCGGCGGAGTCCGACTCGGGCGCGGTCGGCGTGCAGCCGGCATCCGGGTCCGGCCCGCCGTAGTACGTCGTCCCGCCCGCGGCGCGGAACGGCAGCCAGTGCGCGGTGGTCGGCTGGGCGAGCTTGGCGCAGCTCTCGGGCAGGTCCGCGGGCTCCCCCACGACGGCGCGGCGCTCGCCCGCGGCGGCGTAGGCGTCGAAGCGCCACGACGGCGTGCTGGAGGCGGCGGCGAGGTAGCGCTCGGGCGAGGTCTGGGTCCAGCACGTCTCCGGGGTGAGCCGGGTCTGCCCCTTCGGCGCCTTCGCGGCGTCGACGCCGCGGCACTGGAGCAGCACGAAGGGGTACTCCTGGTTGCGGCCCTCCGAGGAGTTCGGGTCGGCGACCACGGCACCGGTCGGGATCGCGCCCTCCCAGGTCACCTTGATCTCCTGGCGCCCGCGCAGGTCGCTCGCCTGCGAGACGTGGAGCTTGACCTGGTTGCGGCTGATCCGGGTGCGGGTGCCGTCGGCGTCTATCGCGTAGCGCTCGGCGGTCACCGACCGGGTCAGCCCGGCGGCAGCGGCGCCGGCCGTGCCGGTGCCGGTCGGCAGCACGACCGCCAGCCCGCCGAGCACCAGCGCGAGCGCGAAGAGCAGCCGCCCCGCGCGGCGACGCCCGGCGCTCATCGGGTCCGCTTCCGGCGGGCGACGGCCTGGGCCACCACCGGCGGGATGATCAGGACACCGCCGAACAGGCCGAGCACGAGCGCGGCCAGCACCGTGGGCGGGCCCGAGCGGGCGTCGGGGTCGAGGGTCGTGGCGACGACGGAGATGCCGTCGCTCGTCGTACCGGTGCCGGTGCCGCCATCGGCCGCGGGCGCGCCGGCCGGTGCGGCGGCGTCGGGGACGCCGTCGCCGTCGGTGTCGACGGCGGGGGCTCCGGAGCCCGGGCCCGGCGTGCCGGTGCCGGCGCCGGGGGTCGGCGTGCCCGCGCCTTTGCCGCCCTTGTCGCCGGGGTTGAGGTTGAACGAGCCCACGCCCTCGGCGCACGGGCCCTGACCGGGCCGGTCGCAGTCGGCCGGCATCGGCGCGATCTTGGCGAGGTAGTTCTCCGACGGCTTGCCCGGCACGAAGGTCGGGTTGTGGCAGTCCTTGACGTTCTTGATGATCGAGGCGTCGAACTGCACCTTCGGGTCGGCCAGCTTGAGCTTGTTGACCTGGGTGAAGCTCGCCTGGACCAGGTTGACCGGCAGCGGCGAGTAGCCGATCGGCCCGATCGCCGACTGGCCCACGCAGATCGAGTGCTTGAGGAAGTCCACGAGCGCCTGCCGCTTGGCCGTGGTCATCCGGGAGTCGCTCGCCGCGGTCGGGATGATCGCGTAGACGTACGACGAGAGCACGTAGGTCCGCTTGTCCGGGTTGACGTAGACCCGGTCGAGCTTCTGGGTCAGGTAGTTCGGGTCCTGGGGGTTGTCGTTGATCTCGGCCTTGGTGAGCGCGACCGCGACGTTGTACTGCGTCGGGAGCGTGTAGTAGCCGGCCTTGTTGAGCAGCTTGGCGACCGGGTAGTCCGCGGCGAGCGGGTAGGAGTACTCCTCCATCGCGATCGCGCCGACCGAGCCCTTGGACTTGAGGAAGTTCATCACGCCGTCCGAGCCGGTCTGGGCCCGCTGCTGGCCGCGCGCCTCGCCGCAGTTGAGCGGGAAGTAGTCGGTGGGGGCGGCCTTGCCGCCGTTGCAGTCGCGCCACAGGCCGGCGTACTGGCTGGTCATCCAGGTGCTGAACTGGTTGGTCACGCCCGCGCCGTCGGCCCGCACCACGGGGATGATCGGGATCGACGGCAGCGCCTTGCCGTTGTTGTCGGCGGTGACCGCGGCGTCGTTCCAGTTGGTGATCTGGTTGGTGAAGATCTTGGCCAGCGTCTCCCCCGACAGCCGCAGGTTGCGCACGGGCTTGCCGCCGACCTGGATGTTGTAGGGGAACGCCGTGCCGCCCGCGACGACCGGCAGGTAGGCGAACGAGCGGCCCAGCGACGAGTCGACCGCGCCGGTCGACGGGTCCTTGCCGCGGTAGGGCGAGTCGGTCACGCCGAAGTCGGTGGACTTGTTGGCGTAGTCCTTGCGGCCCTGGGCCGCGCCGTTGGCGGTGTAGACGACCTTGAGGTCCTTGGCGTCCACCTCGGCGACCCACTGGTTGACCGCGTTGGCCGCCCAGGACGAGCCCGAGCCCTGGATCAGGGCGTACGTCGGCGCGGTCGCGCTCGCCGCCCCCGGCCCGGAGAGCAGGGCGAGGTAGCCGCAGAGCAGCAGCACGATCGGGCGGGCGCCCTTGCGCAGGAGCGGGATCATCGGTTCTTCCTTCCCCTGGCAGCCAGGCGAGCGAGCAGGAACAGCGAGAGGACGACGGCGAGCAGGACGGCGGCACCGGCGTACGCGCGGTCCTCCATCTGCGGACTGCCGGTGCTGACGGCGGCGTAGACGAACAGCGGCAGCGAGTTCATCGGGTTGTGCGTCGGGTCGGCGTTGAAGAACGTCGAGGCACCCGAGGTGAGCAGCAGCGGCGAGGTCTCGCCGACCGCTCGGGCCACGCCGAGGATCAGCGCGGTGGCCAGGCCCGGGCGGGCCGTGGGCAGGACGACCTTCCAGACGGTCTGCCAGCGCCCCGCACCCAGCGCGTACGACGCCTCGCGCAGCCCGTTGGGCACCACCCGGAGCACCACCTCGCTGGCCCGCGCCATGATCGGCAGCGCCATCACGGCCAGCGCGAGCGAGGCGGCCAGGCCGCTGGTCTCCATGCCGAGGTTGACGATCCAGACCGTGTAGATGAACAGGCCCGCCACGATCGAGGGCAGCGCGGTCATCGCCTCGACGACGGTGCGCACCAGCGCCGCGCCCTTGCCGCCGACCTCGGAGATGTAGATCGCCGTGGCCAGGCCGAGGGGCATCGCGATCACGACCGCGATGCAGACCTCGATGACGGTGCCGAGGATCGCGTGCGCGATGCCGCCCTTGGTGAACGGGTCCTCGGCCTTGACCCCGGCCATGTCGTCGGTGAAGAAGTTGAGGTGGGTCAGCGCCGGCATGCCCTTCCACACCGTGGTGACCACGGTGCTCAGCAGCGCCAGGCCGACCAGGGCGGGCGCCGCCATCACGATCGCCGCGACCACCCGGTCGATGACGATCCGGCGCGGCTGGGTGAGCGCGGTCAGCGCGGCGTAGAAGGCGACG
Organism: Pimelobacter simplex; assembly: GCF_024662235.1. Classification (GTDB taxonomy): domain Bacteria; phylum Actinomycetota; class Actinomycetes; order Propionibacteriales; family Nocardioidaceae; genus Nocardioides. The sequence continues at coordinate 1,400,001 of NZ_CP096276.1, read as the reverse complement.
AACACGGCGTACCAGACGACGACGAAGCCGACCGCCCCCGAGAACGGCAGGATCCGGGTGTAGAGCAGCCAGGTGGTCGCGGTCGAGCCGACCAGGGCGCCGAGCAGGGTCAGCACGTCCTCGCGGGTGCGGTGCCCGGCGGCGCGCAGGGTCTCCTCGACCGGAGCGGGCGGCGGCTCCGGAGCCGGCTCGGCGAGGTGGCGCGGCGCGGGGGGCGAGGTGACGCTCACAGCTCGGTCACCCCGCCCCCGCGCGAGCGGGCCACGACGACCGCGGCCAGGCTGTTGACGACCAGGGTCATCACGAAGAGCACGAAGCCCGCGGTCAGCAGCGCCGAGAGCTGCGCCGGCGAGGCCTCCTTGAAGCCGGAGGCGATGAGCGCCGAGATGGTCGCCGTCCCGGACTCCAGCACGTAGGGCTTGATCTCGAAGGCCTGCGAGATGACCATCACCACCGAGATCGTCTCGCCGAGCGCGCGGCCCAGCGCGAGCATCGTGCCGCCGATGATGCCGCCGCGGCCGAACGGCAGCACGACCGTGCGCACCATCGACCAGCGCGTCGCGCCGAGCGCGAGCGCCGCCTCCTTCTCCCCCACCGGCGCCTCGGAGAACACCTCGCGCATCACCGAGGTCGCCATCGGGAAGATCATCATCGCCACCGCCAGCGCGGCGATCGCGGCCGATCCGGCGTACGCCGGGTAGCCGGGCGCCTGGTTCCAGATCGGGTAGTCCACGTCGGTGCGCACGTGGAAGAACGGGATCCAGTCGAAGTACTTGCTGATCCAGTGCGTCACCCGCGTCGCGTGCGGCTGGATGACGATGAGCACCCACAGGCCGAACACGATCCCCGGCACCGCGGCCATCAGGTCGACCATCCGCACCAGCAGCGGACGCGCCCACGACGGTGCCCAGTCGGTGATGAACAGCGCGGTCAGCAGCGAGAGCGGGAACGCCAGCAGCAGCGCGATGACCGCGACCTGGATCGTGCCGAGCAGCACCGCGGCGATGCCGACGATGTCCTGGCTCGGCAGCCAGCGGTACTCGGTGAAGAACGAGAGCCCGTAGTGCTGGAGCGTCGGGATCGACTGGTAGCCCAGGAAGACCCCGATGCTCCCGGTGATCACCAGGACCAGGAACGCGAGCACCCGCACGACGTGCAGGAAGGTCCGGTCCTGGAGCGAGTAGCGGACCGCCAGCGTGCGCGGCACGTCCTGCTCGCCGTGCTCAGCGTGGTCACCGCCGCCCCACGGCTCGTCCGGCGAGGTCGCCGCCGGTGGCGACGTGGCGTTGTACGGCATGACGGGGCACCCCTACCCGCTCGGGGCCCCCGATGGCCGATCCAACTCGTGACGCTAAGTCTAGTAGATCGGCTGTATTAAGTTGTTAAATTGAGATCAGATCGTGGACGAGCCGTTCTCGGGCTCCTCGACCGCCTCGGACACCTCGGGCTCCTCGACCGCCTCGGGCTCCTCGGCCGCCTCGGGCTCGTCGCCGGGCACCCGCCCGTCGACGTACACGCTCTCCTCGCGGCCGGGCCGGTTCTTGGTCGCCCAGACGTAGTAGGCGGCGGCGATCACGAAGAGCACGATCGAGGTCCACACGTTGAACCGCAGGCCGAGCACGTCGTTGAGCTGGACGTCGTCGATCCGCAGGTCCTCGATCCAGCCGCGGCCCAGGGTGTAGGCCATGACGTAGACGGCCATCACCCGGCCGTGGCCCAGGCGGAAGCGGCGGTCGAGCCAGATGATGAGCGCGAAGGCGGCCAGGTTCCACAGGCACTCGTAGAGGAAGGTCGGGTGGAAGGTGACGAAGTCCGGCACCACGCCGCCGCTGGCGGCGAGCCGCTCCTGGTAGTCCGCGCTGGCCTTGTAGGCGGCGCTGAAGTGGTCGCTGTCGATCTTCAGGCCCCACGGCAGGTCGGTCGGGCGGCCGTAGAGCTCCTGGTTGAACCAGTTGCCCCAGCGGCCGATCGCCTGGCCGACCAGGACGCCGGGCGCCAGCGCGTCGAGCAGCGGGAGCAGCTTGATGCCCTTGCGGCGCGCGCCGATCCAGGCGCCGAGCGCGCCGAGGCCGACGCCGCCCCAGATGCCGAGGCCGCCGTGCCACACGTAGAGGGCGTCGATCGGGCTGCCGCCCTCGCCGAAGTACTTCTCCCAGTCGGTGGCGACGTGGTAGAGCCGGGCGCCGACGATGCCGAAGGGCACCGCCCAGATGGCGATGTCCTGGACCTCGCCGATCGTGCCGCCGCGGGCCTTCCAGCGCTTCTCGCCGATCCAGATGGCCACGACGATGCCGAGGATGATGCACAGCGCGTAGCCGCGCAGGGGGAAGGCACCGATGTGCCACACGCCGTTGGCCGGGCTCGGGATGCTGGCGGCGATGATCTGGGGCAGCACGTCGGCTCCTGGGGTCACGGACTCAGTCCTCGGTCAGCAGGGTGTGGATGTCCGCGGCGAACTCCGTGCTGGAGGTCTCCTGGTTCCACAGGGCGACGGCCTTGCCGCCGTGGTCGATGGCCAGGGTGAACGTCGAGTGCCCGCCCAGGTCGTAGCCGCCGGAGGGCAGCTTCTTGCCGTCGTTGACGTAGACCGCCAGCGGCTTGCCGACGGCGATGATCGTGTCGAGGTCGCCGGTCAGGCCGATGAACGACTTGTTGTAGCCGTCGAGGTACTTGCGCAGCGCCTTGGCGGTGTCCCGGCTGGGGTCGGTGGTCACGAAGGCGACGTCGACCTTGGCCCGGTCGGCGTCGTCGAGCCGGTTGAGCGCGGCGGCGATGTTGTTCATCACCATCGGGCAGTAGTCCGCGCAGTGGGTGTAGCCGAAGAAGACCAGCGTCATCGGCTTGTCCGTCGCGGCCAGCGAGTAGTCGTGGCCCGCGGTGTCGCTGAGCGCGATGTCCGGCGCGGTGTAGGGGTTCTCGAGCCGGCTCCCGGTGAACTTCGCCGGGTCGCTGCCGGCACAGGCGGCCAGCCCGAGGCCGAGGACGACGAGCAGCGCGGTCAGCGTGCCGCCCCGGGTGAACGGGCTACGCACGCACGCCCCCGGCGAGCTCCTCGGTCAGGGACCGCAGCGCGGCGAGACCGGCGGCGCGGTCGCCGGGGTGGTCGAGCAGCGTGCGCACGAAGGCGGAGCCCACGATCACCCCGTCGGCGTACGCCGCCAGCGCGGCCGCCTGGGCACCGGAGCTGACCCCGACGCCCACGCCGACCGGCAGGTCGGTGGTCGCCTTGGTCCGCGCGATCAGCGGGGCCACGCCCTCGGCGGTCGCCTGCTTGGTGCCGGTCACGCCCATGATGCCGGTGGCGTAGACGAAGCCGCGCGAGGCGGCCGTGGTCATCGCGATCCGCTCGTCGGTCGAGGAGGGCGCGACGAGGAAGACCTTGTCGAGGTCGTGCGCGTCGGCGGCGGCGATCCACTCGGGCGCGAAGTCGGGGGTCAGGTCGGGCGTGATCAAGCCCGCGCCGCCGGCGCCGGCCAGGTCGCGCGCGAACCTCTCGACGCCGTACTTCTCGACCGGGTTCCAGTAGGTCATCACGAGGGTGGGCGTGCCGGTCGCGGCGACCGCCTCGACGACGCGGAGCGCGTCGGCGGTGCGGACACCGGCGTCGAGCGCCTGCTGGGCGGCGGCCTGGATGGTCGGACCGTCCATCACCGGGTCGCTGTAGGGCAGCCCGATCTCGATCACGTCGCAGCCGGCCTCGACCATCACGGTGAGCGCGGCGATGCTGCCCTCGACGTCGGGGAAGCCCGCCGGCAGGTAGCCGACCAGAGCGGCGCGCCCCTCGGCCCGCGCCCGGTCGAACGCGGTGCTGCTGACGGTCACTTCTTCTCCCCCGCCTCGCCCAGGTGGAACCACTCCATCGCGGTGCCCATGTCCTTGTCGCCTCGCCCCGAGAGGTTGACCAGGATCGTCTGGCCCGGGCGCTCCCGGGCGACCCGCAGCGCGCCGGCGACGGCGTGCGCGGACTCGATCGCGGGGATGATCCCCTCGGTCCGGGCCAGCAGCGCCATCGCCTCCATCGCCTCGGCGTCGGTCACCGGCAGGTACGTCGCCCGCCCGCCCGCGGCCAGCGCGGAGTGCTGCGGCCCGACCCCCGGGTAGTCCAGGCCCGCCGAGATCGAGTGCGACTCGACGGTCTGGCCGTCCTCGTCCTGGAGCACGAACGTGCGCGCCCCGTGCAGGACGCCGATGGAGCCCGCGAAGATCGTCGCGGCGTGCCGGCCGGTCTCGACGCCGTCACCGCCGGCCTCGAAGCCGTAGATGTCGACCTCGGGGTCGTCGACGAAGCCGGCGAACAGGCCGATCGCGTTGGACCCGCCGCCCACGCAGGCGGCGACGGCGTCCGGGAGGGCGCCGTACTGGTCGAGGCACTGCTGGCGCGCCTCGTCGCCGATGCCGCGCACGAAGCTCAGCACCAGGCTCGGGAACGGGTGCGGGCCGGCCGCCGTACCGAAGAGGTAGGCGGTCTCGTCGACGCTGGCGACCCAGTCGCGCAGCGCCTCGTTGATGGCGTCCTTGAGCGTGCGCGAGCCGCTCTTGACCGGGATCACCTCGGCGCCGAGGAGCTGCATGCGGGCCACGTTGAGCGCCTGGCGCTCGGTGTCGACCTCGCCCATGTAGACGGTGCAGTCGAGCCCGAGGTAGGCCGCGGCGGTCGCGCTGGCGACGCCGTGCTGGCCCGCGCCGGTCTCGGCGATGACCCGGGTCTTGCCCATCCGCTGGGTGAGCAGGGCCTGGCCGAGCACGTTGCGGATCTTGTGGGCGCCGGTGTGGTTGAGGTCCTCGCGCTTGAGCAGGATCCGGGCGCCGGCGTGCTCGGAGAGCCGGGTGGCGTCGTAGAGCATGCTCGGCACACCCGCGTAGTCGACGAGCAGCCGCTCGAACTCACCGGTGAACGCCGGGTCGGCCATCGCCTCGCGCCAGGCCACGTCGAGCTCGTCGAGCGCTGCGATCAGCGCCTCCGGCATGAAGCGGCCGCCGAAGGCGCCCGCTCCACCGAACCAGCCGAGCGGGTCGGCGTCGAACTTGCTCATCGGGTGATTCCTGTCATCGCGGCGACCGCCTCGCGCGGAGCGCCGTCCTTGACGAGCGCCTCACCGACGAGCACCACGCTGGCACCCTCGGCGACGAACCGCTCGACGTCTCGTGGTCCGAAGATGCCGGACTCGGCGACCTTGACCCGGTCGTCGGGGATGAGGGGCGCGAGCCGGCCGAAGACGTCGAGGTCGATCTCGAGCGTCTTGAGGTTGCGCGCGTTGACGCCGATCAGCTCGGCGCCCACCTCGACCGCACGAGCGGTCTCCTCCTCGTCGTGGACCTCCATCAGCACGGTCAGCCCCAGCTCGCGGGCGTAGTCGTGCAGCTGGGCCAACCGGGCACCCGGCAGCGAGACCGCCATGAGCAGCGCCAGGTCGGCGCCGGCCGCACGGGCCTCGAGCAGCTGGTACTCGGTGACGATGAAGTCCTTGCGCAGCACCGGTACGCCGACCGTCGCGCGCACCGTGCGCAGGTCGTCGAGGCTGCCCCCGAACCGGCGCTGCTCGGTGAGCACGCTGATCGCGCCGGCCCCGCCGGCGGCGTACTCGGCGGCCAGGGCGGCAGGATCGGGGATCTCGGCCAGCGCGCCCTTGCTCGGGCTCTTGCGCTTGACCTCGGCGATCACGCTCGACCCGGCCCCGCGGAAGTGCGGCATCGGGTCCCGGGGCGGATCGACGTCCGCCAGGGCGGCACGCAGGTCCGCCTCCGAGGTGGTGGCCTGACGCACGGCGAGATCCTCGAGCACTCCGGCGACGATCCCGTCGAGCACCGTGGGCTGGGAAGCCTGGGGGGCCGACATTGCGCCTCCGTCACGTCTCTCTTGCGGGCAGGGTCCGACGGCGGCAAAGCGCCGGCGGTGGTGTCGAGTGTGGCACGCGACGGTTAGGGTTCCACACACCGCCCGGAACTCGGCCGGCCGAATGACATCTGAAACACGCAGGAGGAACCGACGTGAGCTACAACGAGCCGCCCAACTACGGCACTCCCCCGCCGCCCGCGCCCGGTGGGTACGGCGCCGGTGGCTATGGCGGTGGCGGAGACCACCCCCAGGGCACCACCATCCTGATCCTCGGCATCCTCGGCCTGGTCTGCTGTGGCCCGCTCGGCATCGCCGCCTGGGTCATGGGCAACAAGGCGATCGCCGAGATCGACGCCAACCCCAGCGCCTACAACAACCGCGGCACGGTCAACGCCGGCCGGATCTGCGGCATGATCGCCTCGATCCTCATGGTCGTCGGCATCGTGGTCTACGGCATCATCTTCATCATCGCGCTCGGCAACAGCTGACCGAGCCCGCCGTACGCAACGCCGACGCCCCCTGTCCCGGTCGGGACAGGGGGCGTCGGTGCGTCAGGGGGCCAGAGGATCAGGGGGCGAGCCAGGCGCCGTAAGGCGTGTTGCGCAGGACGGTGAAGACCACCATCACTACGATCACCACCGCGCTGACCCGGGCGACCCGGCCGCTGTCGGGGTCCCAGGCGCGGCCGGTCCAGCGTCCGGCGCTCCAGCGCCAGAACACCCACGCGAACAGCGGGATCACGGCCAGGAAGAGCAGGTTGCTCGACGCCGCATCGGCCAGCCGCAGGTTGCTGAGGTCGTTGACCGCCCGCAGGCCACCGCAGCCGGGGCAGGAGAAGCCCAGCGCCGCGGTCGGGCACATGCCCCAGGTCCCCTGGTCGTGCGGGTCACGGAAGTGCAGGGCCACCGTGGCCGCGGTGATCCCGCCGGCCACGAGCAGCGGCGGCAGCATCCGCCGCCGGCGCGAAGGAGCGCCGGTGGGAGCGGGTGCGGCCGTGAGGGTCATCTCCGAGGAGCGCCCTGGCTCAGTGGCCCGCCTCGTGGAAGCCCATCTTGGCCATGACCACGAAGACGACGCCGCCGGCGAGCACGACCGCGGTGCCGATCCAGAAGAGCGGCCAGCTCAGCGGCGTGATGGACATGCCGATCGCGCCCACGACGAAGCCGACCAGCGAGACAAGGACGGCGGTCCAGGCAGCAGGGGTGTTGCCGTGGTTGTCGGCCATGGAAGTGCTCCTCGATGAGTCGGTCGGGTCGTGCGGATCCGATTCTAGGGCTACGGCTCCGGCAGGGGCCGCGTGGGGAGGGGCTGTCGTGCGGTGCGTCGTCCCGGTGCGTGCATGAGTGCCGCCGACGAGGGAGGCGGGCCGGAGGCCCGTCGACCGAGGAGAAGGTGCTCAGGTGCGTGCTGGGGCGGCGCACCGCCGGCATGTCCTCCCCACGCGGCCCCTCAGTCGGCCGTGGGGTCGCCACCCTCGTCCAGGGACTTCCACAGGTCGAGGTTCGACTGCTCCTCCGGCTCCTTGCCGGCCGCGGTCGTGGCGGCGCCCGAGGTCGGGGCGTCGTAGCGGCTGCCCATCTCGGGCCACGCGGGCACCAGACGCACCGCGAGGCCGGCCGCGACGAGCGCGACCAGGGCGCCGAGCAGGGCGACCCAGAGCCAGGAGGTACGGCCGGCGTCCACGGCGGAGCCGTCGAGGCCGAGGCGGGCGGCGAGGTCGGTGGAGGCCTGGTCGTCCTGGACGAAGCCGCCGACCACGACCACGGCGAAGATGCCGGCGGCCGCGACGAGGGCGAGCGCGGCGACCACGCGGCGTACCCAGCCGCGGGTCACGAGCAGGACGCCCCAGCAGGCCAGGGCGACGAGGGCCAGGGCGCCCGCGAGCGGGAACTCGACCGAGCGGTCGGCCACGCTGGGGGCGATGCCGCCGGCCGCGCGGAGCGTGGCCTCGGGGATGGTGAGCATCTCCTTGTGGCCGCCGATGGCGGCGGCGCCGCTGCCGACCAGGCCGAGGAGGACGACGGGGCCGAAGGCGCGGCGGGCGCGGGACTCAGCCATCGATGAGGCCCTCGTCGAAGCAGGTGCGCGCCCCGGTGTGGCAGGCGACCCCGACCTGGTCGACCTTGACCAGCAGGGTGTCGCCGTCGCAGTCGAGGCGGACCTCCTTGACCTGCTGGGGGTTGCCCGAGGTCTCGCCCTTGACCCAGTACTCCTGGCGCGACCGGCTCCAGTACGTCGCCCGCCCGGTGCTGAGCGTGCGGTGCAGCGCCTCGTCGTCCATCCAGGCCAGCATCAGCACCTCGCCGGTGTCGTGCTGCTGCACGATCGCGGGCACCAGCCCGTCGGAGGTGCGCTTGAGGCGGTCGGCAACGGCGGAGGGAAGGCTCACGGGCTCCATTATCCGTGCTGGGCCACCCACGAGGCGTGCAGCCTCGCGTAAGGGGTGTCCGGCTGGGCCACGAGCTCGGCGTGCGGCCCGTGCTGGACGATCCGGCCCCGGTCGACGACGACCACGACATCGGCGGCCTCAGCGGTGGAGAGCCGGTGCGCGATGGTGACCGAGGTGCGCCCGCTCATCAGGCGCTCCAGGGCCCGGGCGATCCGGGTCTCCAGGGCGGGGTCGACGGCGCTGGTGGCCTCGTCGAGCACGAGCAGGTCGGGGTCGGCGAGCTGGGCGCGCAGCAGCGCGACGAGCTGGCGCTCCCCCGCCGAGAGCGACTCGCCGCGCTGGCCCACGCGGGTCGCGACGCCGTCGGGCAGGCCGGCCACCCAGTCGCCGAGGCCGATCGTGTCGGCCGCGGCGAGGATCTCGGCCTCGCTCGCACCGAGCCGGCCGTAGCGGACGTTCGCGGCCAGGGTGTCGTCGAAGAGGAAGCCCTCCTGGGGCACGAGCACCACGCTGCTGCGCAGGGCGCTCTCGGCGACCTCGCGCAGGTCGATCCCGTCGAGCAGGACCCGGCCGCGGTCGGGGTCCATCAGGCGGGTGAGCAGCTTGGCGACGGTGGACTTGCCCGAGCCGGTCTCGCCGACGACCGCGACCCGCTGGCCGGCCGGGATCACCAGGTCGATGTCGGAGAGGACCTCCGCGGCACCGGGGTAGGCGAAGCCGACCCCCTCGAAGCGGACGTCGATCGCGCCCCGGGGCAGCGTCTTGCCATCGGGGCCCGGGTCGACCAGGTCGGCCGGGGTGTCGAGGATGCCGATCACGCGGCGCCATCCGGCGATGGCGTTCTGGGCGTCGGTGAGGATCTGGGTGCCCATCTGGACCGGGCCGACGAACAGGGTGACCAGGAAGGCGAACGCCAGCACCTCGCCGGCGGTGATCCCGTCACCCCAGGCGAAGCCCTGGCCCAGCCAGATGCCGACGATGAGCACGCCCGCGTTGGCGAAGCCGGCCGAGATGCCGCCGAGGCTGAACGAGAAGGCCGTGAACCCCTGGGCCCGCGTGCTCGCCGCCTTGTGCACGGCGATCGCGGTGTCGATGCGCTCCTGGGTGCGGTCCTCGATCGCGTAGGCCTTGACCACGGTCGCGCCCACGACCGGCTCGGAGACGGCCGAGAGCAGCAGGCCGACCTGGCGTCGCACGGTGCCGTAGGCGGCGGCCAGCTTGCGCTGGAAGTAGCGCAGGCTCAGGAACAGTGGTGCGAAGCAGACCCAGACCACGATCGTGAGCTGCCAGCTGTAGACCACCATCACCACGGTCGCGATGAGCATCTGGCCGATGCTGACCACGAACAGCAGGCCGCCGAACACGAGGAACTGGCTGACCTGGTCGACGTCGCTGGTCACCCGCGAGACCAGGGCGCCGCGGCGCTCGGTGTTCTGGGTGAGCAGCGGGAGGTCGTGGACGTGGCGGAACGCCTTGACCCGCAGCGTGGCCAGGCCGCGCTCGGCGGTCGAGAACAGCCGCGCCGTCATCGCGTACGACGCCCAGCTGGTCGCCACGATCGCCAGCCCCGCCGCGAGCGCGAGCCAGGTCGTGAACGACACGTCCGGCCCGTCGGGACCGTGCAGCCCCTTGTCGATCGTCTGCTGGACCGCGATCGGGACGACCACCTGGCCGACCGAGGCGATGACCGCGAGGGTCAGCGTCCAGCCGATGCCCTCGGTGAGCTCGGGCGAGTGCCGGATGCCGCGGCGGATGGTCTCCCAGGCGCCGATCTCGTCACCGGTGCTGAGCCGGGTCTGCTCCGGGGCGCGCAGGGTGGTGCTCATCGGGTCACCTCGGCGGCCTCGGTCTCGTAGGCGTTGACGAGGTGGGCGTAGTCGGCGTTGCGCGCGACCAGCTCGTCGTGGGGGCCGCGGTCGGCGATCCGGCCGTCGACCAGGAAGAGCACCTCGTCGGCCAGGCCGATCGTCGCCTTGCGGTAGGCGACGACGACCAGCGTCGTGTCGCCCTCGCCCAGGCCGGCCAGGATGCGGGCCTCGACCTCGGGGTCGACGGCCGAGGTGGCGTCGTCGAGGACGAGGAGCCGCGGACGCCGGACGAGCGCGCGGGCGAGCGAGAGCCGCTGGCGCTGGCCGCCGGAGAGCGAGGTGCCGCGCTCGCCGAGGCGGGTGTCGAGGCCGTCGGGCAGGGCTGCGACGAAGCCGTCGGCCTGGGCCGTGCGCAGCGCCGCCCACACGTCGTCGTCGCCGACGTCCGCGCCGAGGGTGACATTGCCGCGCACGGTGTCGTCGAAGAGGAACGCCGTCTGCGGGACCACGGCGAGCACCTGGGCCAGCGCGCCGTGGCGCAGCTCGCGCAGGTCGGTGCCGTCGACCCGGATCGCGCCCTCGTCGACGTCGACCAGGCGCGAGAGCAGCGTGGTGAGGGTGCTCTTGCCAGACGCCGTCGCGCCGACGAGCGCGACCGTGCGGCCGGGCTCGACGTCGAAGGACAGGTCGCGCAGCAGGGTGCGGTCGGCGTCGTAGGCGAACGCGGCGCGCTCGACCTCGAGCCGGGCGCCTCCGGGGGCGCTGGGGGCGGGGGCGTCGCCGTACTCCATGGCGCCGGTGGCGCCGAGGACGGCGGCCACCCGGCGGTAGCCGACCACGCTGCGCGGGAAGTCGCCCAGCAGCCAGCCGATGGAGCGGATCGGGAACGACACGACGGTCAGCAGGTAGGCCACCGTCACGACGTCGCCGGCCACGGTCGCGCCGGACACGACGCGGTGGACGCCGGCGACCAGGACGACGAGCACCGCGAGGTTGGGCAGCGCGGCCAGCGTCGGGTCGAAGGCGGCGCGGATCCGGCCGACCCGGATGTTGGCCTCGCGCAGCTGCTCGGCCTTGGCCTTGAACCGCGCGGTCTCCTCGGGCTCGCGCCCGAGGGTCTTGACGACGAGCGCGCCGTCGAAGGACTCGTGGGCGATCTCGGAGAGCTCGGCGCGCAGCTCCTGGGCCCGGGTGGCCCAGCCCTGGGCGAGGCGTTGGTAGACGACGTTGACGCCGATCACGAGCGGGAAGACGAGCAGCCCGACCGCGGCCAGGACCAGGTCGGTGAGGAGCATCTGGACGACGGCGATGACCATCATCGCGACCGTGCCGACCGCCATCGGCAGCGGCGCGATCGGGCCCCAGGCCGCCTCGACGTCGGCGTTGGCGTTGGAGAGCAGCTCGCCGGTGGGGTGCTTCTGGTGCCAGGCCATCGGCAGCCGCAGGTACTGGCGCGTGACCGCGCGGCGGCTGTGCGCCTGCATGCGGTACTGCATGACGCCCGCGCCCAGGCGGCGCGCGACGATGCCGACCGCGCGCAGGATCGCGACGCCGATGAACAGCCCGAGCACCGCCCAGAGGAGGCCGGAGCCGATCTCGCCGTCGCGGAAGGCGGGGAGCACGACGTGGTCCGTCGCCCATCCCAGCACCCACGCGTCGGCGACGGTGAGCGCTCCGAAGAGCACGCTGCCAACCGTGGACGCCGTGAAGATCCAGGGCTCGCGCTTGATCGCCACCCAGAGGACACCGAACCCCGCCGATGTCGTCCCTGTGCCGCTGCTGCTCTCGCTCGCCACCCGCTCCTGCTCTCCGCTCCACCGCACCGCACCCGCACACCCGCGCCTCGCGTGGGCAGGGGCGCAACCAGGCACAACCCCCGGTCGTGCGGAGACTATTCCGCAGCGCCGACAGGCGGTCGGCCGCCCTCGGTGCCGGCGAGGACGCCGGACACGTCGAGGCGCGGGTCGTCGAAGGTCCACGCCAGCCATGCGGCGGGCGAGAGCGAGCGGGCCTGGGCGATGGTCGTGGCCGGCACACCGCGCTCCTCCAGGCGGGTCAGCCGGCGCTCCCACGTGGCGGTGGTCCCCGCCGGGGTGGGTGCTCCGGCGAGCCGGTCCGCCTGGCGGCGCAGGTGCCGCCGGACCTGGGCCGGGTCGCGGCGCACGGCCCGGGGCGGCGTACGGCGCCGGGCGCGCTCCAGGCGGACCACGAGCAGGACGAGCACGGCCAGCCCGGCCAGGGCCCACGGCGTCCACGAGCGCACCTGGTCGCCGGAGAACCCACGGCCGTCCGAGGTCCCGGCGGCGAGCCGGTAGCCGACCAGGCCGGCCACGACGAGCCCGGTGATGACGGCCAGCCCCACGGCCGAGCGCGGGGTCTCCCCCGCGGGCACCGGGAGCACGAGCAGCCCGGCCAGCAGCACCAGGGCGACGACCCCCGCGGGCAGCGCGACCGCGAGGGCGTCGTCCGCGCCGAGGTAGGTGTTGCGGCGTCCCGACGGACCGAGCATCACCGCGGTGGTGAGCACGGCGGTCAGCCCGGCGGCGTGCAGCAGCCACCACAGGACCGTACCGACCCGCGTGGCGAGCGGCGTGCGCGGCAGCTCCGGCAGGTCCTGGAGCGCGCGGCGCTCGTGGTGCAGGCGGGCGAGCCGGGGGAACAGCGCCCGGCGCGTGGCCCGGTCCTCGCGCAGCACCCGGACCGCCTCCCGGGCGACGGCGAGCACGTCACCGTCCGCACCTTCGAGCCGGGTCACGCCGATGAGCGTAGCCTCGGCGCGTGGACGTCGCCGACCTGCAGGCCCACTGCCTGGCCCGCCCCGGGGCCTGGGCCGACAACCCCTGGGACCACGAGCTGCCCGTGATCAAGGTGGGCCCGGCCGAACGCGGCAAGATCTTCGCCTTCCTCTGTCCCGGCAGCGTCGGCGTCAAGGCCGGCGCCACCCGCGAGGTCGCCGACGACGAGCTGCTCGAGGCCGTCGAGGAGTCCTACCGCGCCGTCGTGGCCAAGCTGCCGAAGTCGCTGCGGCCCGACGGCTGGGACGCCTGAGCGGGCCTTAGGCGCCCGCGGCCGGTGCCGGCGCGGCGATCTGGGCGACGATCCGCACCCGCATGTGGAAGGTCGTCGTCGCGCCCTGGATGACCACCAGGAAGCCGTCGGGCCCGTCCCGGAAGACCTCGCGCCCCTGGGGTGCCCACGGGTCCGGCGGGTCGAACTCGAACGCCGCACGCCGCGCGGCCAGCAGCGCCTGGGCGCGGTCGGCGTGGGCGGTGCGGCCGATCTGGACCAGGGTCGGCGGCTTGGCCTGGCCCTGGTTGGAGTACTCGATGGCGACCCGCCAGGGGCCGTTCTCGCCGAGACCCTCGGCGATCGCCGCGGGCGCGTCGGTCGCGGCCGGGCTGCCGCTGGGGTCGTAGACCTCGTAGCTCATCGGGTCATCCTGCCCGGACCGGCAGGCCGGCCCCGCTCAGCGACGCCTTGACGTCGGCGATGCGCAGGGTGCCGAAGTGGAAGACGGTCGCCGCCAGGACGGCGTCCGCGCCGGCCTCGACCGCGGGCGGGAAGTGCTCGACCGCGCCCGCGCCGCCCGAGGCGATGACCGGGATGGAGACCTCGGCGCGGACCTTGCGGATGAGCTCGAGGTCGAAGCCGTCGGTGGTGCCGTCGGCGTCCATGGCGTTGAGCAGGATCTCGCCGGCGCCGAGCTCGGCCGCGCGGACCGCCCAGGCGATCGCGTCGACCCCGGCGGACTGGCGCCCGCCGTGGGTGGTCACCTCGAAGCCCGAGTCGGTGCGGACCTCGGAGCCGGCCGGGACCCGCCGGGCGTCGACGGACAGGACGAGGACCTGGTTGCCGAAGCGGTCGGCGATCTCGGCGATCAGCTCGGGGCGGCGCAGGGCCGCGGTGTTGACCGCGATCTTGTCCGCGCCGGCGCGCAGCAGCCGGTCGACGTCCTCGACCGAGGAGACTCCCCCGCCGACGGTGAGCGGGATGAAGACCTGCTCGGCGGTCGCGGAGACGATGTCCATCGTGGTCGCCCGGCCCTCGTGGGAGGCGGAGATGTCGAGGAAGGTGAGCTCGTCGGCGCCCTCGGCGTCGTACAGGCGGGCGAGCTCGACGGGGTCACCGGCGTCGCGCAGCTCTTGGAAGTTGACGCCCTTGACCACCCGGCCGGCGTCGACGTCGAGGCACGGGATGACCCGCACCGCGAGCGTCATACGAGACCGCCCTTGGTCAGTGCGAGCGCGTCGTCGAGCGTGAACTGCCCGGTGTAGAGGGCGGTTCCGGCGATCGCGCCCTCGACGCCGATCGGGACGAGGTCCATCAGCGCGCGGATGTCGTCGAGCGTGGTGACGCCGCCGGAGGCGACGACGGGACGGTCGGTCGCGGCGCAGACGTCCTTGAGCAGCTGCAGGTTGGGGCCCTGGAGCATGCCGTCCTTGTTGACGTCGGTGACGACGTAGCGCGCACAGCCCTCGGCGTCGAGGCGGGCGAGCGTCTCGTAGAGGTCGCCGCCCTCCTGGGTCCAGCCGCGCGCGGCGAGCGTGCGGCCGCGGACGTCGAGCCCCACGGCGACCCGGTCGCCGTAGGTCGCGATCGCCTTGGCGCACCACTCCGGCTGCTCCAGCGCGGCCGTACCGATGTTGACCCGGCGACAGCCGGTCGCCATCGCGGCCTCGAGCGACTCGTCGTCGCGGATGCCACCGCTCATCTCGACCTTGATGTCGAGACGGCCGACGATCTCGGCCTGGAGCGCGCGGTTGTTGCCGTGCCCGAAGGCGGCGTCGAGGTCGACGAGGTGGATCCACTCCGCCCCGGCCTCCTGCCAGCGCAGCGCCGCCTCGACCGGGTCACCGAAGCGCTTCTCCGACCCGTCGATACCCTGCACCAGCTGGACAGCCTGACCACCCTTCACGTCCACGGCGGGCAACAGCTCGAGGTAGGCGCTCGTCATGGCCGCGATCCTAGATGAGCGCTGCCACGGGCCTTCGGCGTGTCTCGCCGCGGACGGAATGGGGACTAGAACTTGTTCTCATTTTGTGGTGAGGTATCTCACGCGGCCGTCACTGGGAGGGTGACGGCCGCACCAACTCAGATTCCTCGGGAGGGAATTCTTCATGACCTTGCGTCACCGCTTCAGCCTGCGCTCCTTCGCGATCGCCGGCATCCTCGGACTCACCGCGAGCAGTGCTGCCGTCCTCGGCGCCACCGCCCCGGCGAGCGCCGCCAAGATCGGCATGAGCTGCGAGGTGCAGGGCCTCGGCACCAAGGCCTTCGCCGTCGACATCACCACCAACGCCCCGGCGAACGCCGCCCCCGGCTCGTCCTTCGCACCGCGGATCACGTCCAAGATGAGCGTGCCGGCCGACCTCGCCGACCTCATGCGCGGCATCCTCGGCGTCAACGCCATCTCCGGCGAGATCCAGGCGACCGTCCTCGTGGACGGCGCTCCGGTGGTCACCACGGTGACGGTCCCGCGCACGGCCGTCCCGGCCAGCGGCGCCGTCGTGCTCACCGGCACCGGCCGGCTCCCGGCGATCCCCGCCGGGCCCGCGGGCGGGCGGCACACCCTCGCCGCCGGCTTCCAGAACGTCACGATGACGCTCTTCAAGCCGGGCACCGACCCCGGCCTGCCGTTCCCGGTCATGTGCGCGCCCGCCGCCGGGCAGAACGCGACCGTCAGCACCTACACGGTCAAGGCGACGTCCACGACCAAGGCCACTGCGAGCTACCAGGCCAAGAAGCGCAAGGCCACGGTCTCCGCGACGGTCGCCTCGAGCCCCGCGGCGACCGGCACCGTGACCTTCAAGCTCAAGCGCGGCGCCAAGACGGTCAAGACCGTCAAGGCGACCGTCCGTGGCGGCAAGGCCGTGGCGACCTTCAAGAAGCTCAAGAAGGGCAAGCACACCGTCACCGCGACGTACGGCGGGTCCACGGCGGTCCTGCCGTCCACCGGCACCGCCAAGCTCAAGGTCCGCTGAGCAGCACGCTGACCGACGGGACTGGGTCAGCTCAGCGAGCTGACCCAGTTCCGCAGCAGCTGGGCGCCGGCGTCCCCCGACTTCTCGGGGTGGAACTGGGTGGCGCAGAGCGGGCCGTTCTCGACGGCCGCGACGAACCGGTCACCCCCGTGCTCGGCCCACGTGACCAGCGGCTGGTGGCTGTCGGGCGTGCGGTCATTGGTGACCAGCGTCCAGTCGCGCACGCCGTAGGAGTGCACGAAGTAGAAGCGCTCGTCCTCGATGCCGGCGAAGAGCCGGGTCTGCTCCGGAACGGACACGGTGTTCCAGCCCATGTGCGGGACGATCGGCGCCTGCAGGCGCTCGACCACCCCGGGCCACTCGCCGCAGCCCTCGGTCTCGACGCCGTGCTCGATGCCCCGCTCGAAGAGGATCTGCATGCCCACGCAGATCCCGAGCACGGGACGGCCGCCGGAGAGGCGGCGGGCGATGATCCGCTCGCCGCGGATCGCGCGCAGGCCGCGCATGCAGGCCTCGTACGCGCCGACGCCCGGCACCAGCAGCCCGTCGGCCTCCATCGCGAGGTCGAGGTCACCGGTCAGCGTGACCTCCGCGCCGGCGCGCTCGACGGCACGGACCGCGGAGCGCAGGTTGCCCGAGCCGTAGTCGAGGACGACGACGGACGGAGCGCTCACAGAGCGCCCTTCGTCGAGGGGATGCCGGTCTCGCGCGGGTCGAGCGCGACCGCGTCGCGGAAGGCCCGGGCGAACGCCTTGAACTGCGTCTCGACGATGTGGTGCGGCTCGCGGCCCGCGAGCACGCGCACGTGGAGCGCGAAGTGGCCGTGGAAGGCGATCGACTCGAAGACGTGCTGGGTCAGCGAGCCGAGGTAGGAGACCCCGGAGCCGCCGAGCTGGACGTACTGCTGGCCCTCGGGCTCGCCGGTGTGGACGCAGTAGGGGCGACCGGAGACGTCGACGACGGCGTGCACGAGCGCCTCGTCGAGCGGGACGGTCGCGTCGCCGAAGCGGCGGATGCCCTTCTTGTCCCCCAGCGCCTGGCGCAGCGCCTGGCCGAGCGCGATCGCGGTGTCCTCGGTCGTGTGGTGGGCGTCGATGTGGACGTCGCCCTCGGTCTGGACCGTGAGGTCGACCAGCGCGTGGCGCGCGAACGCGGTGAGCATGTGGTCGTAGAACCCGACGCCGGTGGAGATGTCGTGCCGGCCGGTGCCGTCGATGTTCACCTCGACGAGCACCTTGGACTCGCTCGTCTGCCGCTCGATGCGGGCGGTCCTGGCAGTCATGCGCGCTCTCCATCTACGTCGGTGAGGGCGGCCCGGAAGGCCGCCATCTCGTCGGGGGTGCCGACCGAGACCCGCAGCCAGCCCTCGGGCCCGGTCTCCCGGATCAGGACTCCCCGGTCGAGGAGACCCTGCCAGACAGCATGACGGTCGGCGAATCGTCCGAACAACACGAAATTGGCGTCGGAGTCGGCGACGTCGTAGCCCTCGGCGCGCAGCCAGGTGACCAGCGCGTCGCGCTCGCGGCGCAGGTCGTCGACCTTGCCGAGCAGCTCGGGGGCGTGGCGCAGCGCGGCCAGCGCGACCGCCTGGGTGACCGCGGACAGGTGGTAGGGCAGCCGGACGACCCGGATCGCGTCGCAGATCTCGGGGGCCGCGGCGAGGTAGCCCAGCCGCAGGCCCGCGCCCGCGAAGGCCTTGCTCATCGTGCGCGTCACCACCAGGTTGCGGTACGACGCCAGCAGCTCGAGCGCGCTCGGGACGCCCGCCCGGCGGAACTCGCCGTAGGCCTCGTCGACCACGACGATGCCGCCATCGCCCGCCGCCTCGCACAGCACCCCGACGGCCTCGGGCGGGAGCGCCGTACCGGTGGGGTTGTTGGGGCTCGGCAGCAGGATCACGCTCGGCTGCTCGGTCTTGACCAGGTCGCGCGCGGCGTCGAGGTCGAGCGCGAAGTCCTCGGCCCGGCGCCCGGCGACCCAGCGGGTGCTGGTGTCGCGCGCGTACTCCGGGTACATGGAGTAGGTCGGCGCGAAGCTCACCGCCGTGCGCCCCGGGCCGCCGAAGGCCTGGAGCAGCTGGAGCATGACCTCGTTGGAGCCGTTGGCCGCCCACACCTGCTCGGGCACGATCCCGCGCTCCCCCGCGTCGCGGGAGAGATAGCCGGCGAGCGCGGTGCGCAGCGCGACGAACTCGCGGTCGGGGTAGCGGTGCAGGGTCGCGGCCGCCTCGCCCGCGGCCGCCGCGATGTCGGCGATGCACGCCGGCGACGGGCCGTAGGGGTTCTCGTTGACGTTGAGCTGGACGGGGACGTCGAGCTGGGGCGCGCCGTAGGGCTCGATGCCGCGCAGCTCCGCGCGCAGCGGCGGCCAGGTCATCGGCCGACCCGCGCGGTGATGGCGGCGCCGTGGCCGGGCAGGTCCTCGGCCTCGGCGAGCGTCACGACGTGACCGGCCACCTCGGCGAGCGCCGCGGCGGAGTAGTCGATGACGTGCACCGACTTGGTGAACGCGCGCACCGACAGACCCGAGGAGTGGCAGGCGCAGCCCGCGGTCGGCAGCACGTGGTTGGAGCCGGCGCAGTAGTCGCCGAGGCTCACCGGCGCGTGCGGGCCGACGAAGATCGCCCCGGCGTTGCGGACCCGGGCGGCCCAGCCGGCGGCGTCCTCGGTGTGGATCTCGAGGTGCTCGGCGGCATAGGCGTTGACGACGTCGAGGCCCTGCTCCAGGTCGCGGACCAAGACGATGCCGGACTGGCGCCCGCCGAGCGAGGTGGTGATCCGCTCGACGTGCCTGGTCGCGGCGACCTGCCGGTCGAGCTCGACCTCGACCTCGGCGGCGAGCCGCTCAGAGGTGGTGACGAGGACCGAGGCGGCCAGCGGGTCGTGCTCGGCCTGGCTGATCAGGTCCGCCGCCACGTACGACGCGTCGCCGGTGTCGTCGGCCAGGATCGCGATCTCGGTCGGGCCGGCCTCGGAGTCGATGCCGATCTGGCCCTTGAGGATCCGCTTGGCGGTGACCACCCAGATGTTGCCGGGGCCGGTCACCAGGTCGACGCGCCGGCACGGACCGACGCCGTAGGCGAACATCGCGATCGCCTGGGCGCCGCCGACGGCGTAGACCTCGTCGACGCCGAGCAGCGCGCACGCGGCCAGGATCGTCGGGTGCACCGAGCCGCCGAACTCCTTCTGCGGCGGGCTCGCGAGCGCGATCGACTCGACGCCCGCGGTCTGGGCCGGGACGACATTCATGAGCACCGACGAGACCAGCGGCGCGAGGCCGCCGGGGACGTAGAGGCCGACCCGGCCGACCGGCACCTTGCGGTGGGTCACCCGGGCGCCGGGGCCGAGGTCGGTCACGGCGTCCTGCTCGAGCTCGTTGGCGCACGTCGCGCGCAGGCGCCGGATCGACTCCTCCAGACCCGCGCGGATGCCGGGGTCGAGGTCGTCGAGCGCGGCCTGCATCGTCGCCGGGGCGACCCGGATGTCGTCGACCCGCACGCCGTCGAACTTCTCACCGAACTCCACGATCGCGTCGAGCCCGCGGGTGCGGACCTCCTCGCAGATCGCATGCACCGCCGGCACCGCAGCCTCGATGTCGAAGTCGGCACGGGGCACTGCTGCGCGGTAGTCGACGGACTCGTCGGCGTCGCGCAGGTCGATGCGGCGGATGAGGGACATGTCCCCGATTCTACGGTCGGGCCGCCGCTCCCCCGCGCCCGGTGACGCCTAGCGGGACGCGGCCTCGTCACGGCCCTCGAGCACCGCGAGCGCCAGCCGGTGCGCGGTGGCGAGCGCGTCGTCGTCCCCGAAGAGCTCGCGGCGGGTGTTGGCCGCGACCAGGTAGGCGTCGACCCGGAACGCGGCCTCGCCGGGGTCGGCCACCCCGGCCGCGGTGAGCTCGCGCACGAGCAGGTCGAGCCACTCCTGCTTGAGCGCCCGGACGGCGTCGGCGACCCGGCCGGTGCGGTGGCCGTACTCGGCCGAGGTCGCCGCGACGAAGCAGCCGCCGGGGAACACCTCGGCCCGCAGGTAGCCCACCCAGTGGTCGAGCAGGGCCCGCAGCCGGTCCGCTCCGGGCGCGGACCCCCAGGCGGGAGCGATGACGTGCTCGACGTACAGGAGCCGGGCCTCGGCGACAGCCGCCAGCAGGATCTCCTCGCGGTTGCCGAACACCGTGAGCAGCCCGCTCTTGCTCGCCCCGCTCGCCTCGGCGAGCGTGCCGACGCTGAGCCCGTCGAGGCCCTGGGTGGTCGCGAGCAGCGCCGCGGCCCGGGCCGCGCGCTGCCGGGTCCGGTCGCCGCGGCGACGGCGTCCGTCGGCGGTTTCGGTCATGCGGACAAACTACCCGACCGATCGGACGTAAAGTACCTCCCATGACCACCACCGACGCCCCCGCCCTCCACGAGCAGATCGAGATCGCCGCCGCCCCCGCCGACGTCTGGAGCCTCGTCGCCGACGTCACCCGGATGGCCGAGTGGAGCCCCCAGGTCACCTCGACCCGGCTCGCCGACCCCGACGCCCCCGCCGGCGTCGGCACCCGGTTCACCAACCGCAACGCCCACGGCGAGCTCACCTGGACCACCCACGCCGAGATCACCCGGTACGACGCCGGGCGCTCCCTCGCCTTCCGCATCGACGAGAACTACGTGACCTGGTCCTTCGAGCTCGAGCCGACCACCGACGGCGGCACCCGCCTGCACCAGCGCCGCGACGCACCCGAGGGCATCTCCGAGCTCTCCCGCGAGCTGACCGAGGCGTTCATGGGCGGGCAGGAGGCGTTCACCGTCTCCCAGCGCGCCGGGATGCGCACCACGCTCGAGGGCATCCGCGGGGAGGCGGAAACGCGCTAGACCCATGCCCTAGGGTCGAGAACGTGCCCGACCAGCTGCCGATGTTCCCTCTCAACGCGGTGCTCTACCCGGGGATCAGCGTGCCGTTGCACGTCTTCGAGGACCGCTACCGGGCCCTGGTCCACCACCTGCTGCGCGTGGAGGACCCGGCCGAGCGGCTCTTCGGGTCGGTGGCGATCCGCGAGGGCTACGAGGTCGGCGACCACGGCAACCAGTCGCTCTTCCGGGTCGGGGTCCGGCTCCAGCTGACCGAGGTCGAGTCGCACAGCGACGGCACCTTCGACATCGTCGCGGTGGGCCGCGACCGGATCCAGCTCGACCGGCTCCGCGGCAGCGGCGACTTCCCCGTCGGCGAGATCACCCTGCTCGACGAGCCCTCGGCCGCCGTCCCCCAGGACGTCGTGGAGCGGGCGCGGGCGACCTTCACCGCCTACCGCCACGTCCTCGGCGAGATCGCCGGCGACCCGCTGGAGGGCGAGCTGCCGCGCGACCCGGCGTACCTGGCCTGGACGCTCGCGGCGTGCACGCCGCTGCCGATGGCCGAGCACCAGCAGCTGCTCGAGGCCGCCGACCCGACCGAGCGGCTGATCCTGGTCACCGACCTGCTGCGCTCCGAGCTGCGCGCCATGAACGTGATCACCTCGCTGCCGGCGACCGAGGTCGCGCGCACGAAGTGGTCGCCCAACTGATGGCGAAGAAGAAGCAGGCCACCGGCGGCACGCCGGCGACCACCGCGCTCACCGAGGCCGGGGTGGCGTTCACCGTGCACGAGTACGCCCACGACGCCCGCGCCTCGTCCTACGGCGAGGAGGCGGCCGAGGCGATGGGCATCGACCCCGCGCGCGTGCTCAAGACCCTCTTCGCCGACGTCGACGGCGCGCTCGTGGTCGGCGTCGTACCGGTCTCGGGCCAGCTCGACCTCAAGGCCCTGGCCCGGGCAGTCGAGGGCCGCAAGGCCGTCATGGCCGACCCCAAGGCGGCCGAGCGGGCCACCGGCTATGTCGTCGGCGGCATCTCGCCGCTGGGTCAGCGCAAGGCGCACCCGACCGTCGTCGACGCCTCCGCGCTCGACCACCCGACCGTCTACGTCTCGGCCGGCAAGCGCGGGATGGAGGTCGAGCTCAGCCCTGCTGAGCTGGTACGGATGACGGCTGCGCGGGTGGCGCCGATTCGGCGCTGAGCGAGAGCAGCACGACCAGGTAGCCGAGCAGCGCGCCCACCGGCCAGGCCAGGTAGGGCGTCCAGCCGCTCACGTGCAGGTGCCCGGGCAGCACGTCGCCGATCTTGTGCGAGGCGATGAGCGAGGCCGGGTCGGGCGCGCTGAAGGACTCCCCCAGCAGGTACATGACCAGCGTGCCCAGGCCGGCCCCGACCGCGAGCGCGACCAGGCCGGGCACCGCCACCTTGCGGGCCACCCACCCGGCGACCAGGCCGAGGACGAGCGCGAGGCCGAAGCCGACCGCCACGAACGTCGCCGTACCGTTGAAGTCGCTGGTGATGCCGGGGTCGAACGGGTTGGGGTACCAGTGCGGGCCTGCCGTGGTGTCGTAGATCTTGCCCTGGGGCGCCGGGCCCCACCAGGTCCACCACAGCCAGCCGCCGGCCGCGCCCAGGAGCGCCCCCAGCACCGGCGGTACGGCGAGCGCACCGGTCAGGTCGCGGCGGTTCATCCGGCCAGGCACCCGGGGCCGAGGAGCTGCTTGAGATCGGCGAACAGCGCCGAGGAGGGAGTCACCCGGAGATTGTCCCCCAGGCGCATGAGCTTGGTGGAGTCCCGGCTCAACAGCTGCAGGCGCACCTCGGTCAGCCCGGCGTGGGTGCTGAGCACCTCGCGCAGCTGGGCAACCACCGGACCGGTGCAGCGCGTGGAGGGCAGGCTGATCACGACCGGACCGTCGCTGCTGCGCTCCAGGTCCGGGACGGTGACCTCCTGGCCGCGCAGCTGGGCGGTGTCGCGCTCGGTGTCGAGCTGGCCGCGGACCCGGATGATCGCGTCCTCGGTCAGGTAGGGCGCGGCGAGGCGGTAGCTGCTGGGGAACAGCAGCACGTCGATGCCACCCTCGAGGTCCTCGAGGGTGACCGTGGCCCACGGGTCGCCGTTCTTGGTGATCTTGCGCTGGATGCCGGTGACCAGGCCGGCCACGGTGACCGTGGAGTTGTGCGGGCGGTCCTCGTCGGTGACCAGCTGGCCGATGGTGCAGTCGGTGCCGTTGGACAGCACGTGCTCCAGGCCGAGCAGCGGGTGGTCGGAGACGTAGAGGCCGAGCATCTCCCGCTCGTGGCCGAGCAGGGTCATCTTGTCCCACTCGTCGAGGTCGGGGATGGCCACGCTCACGCCGAATCCGCCGCTGCCGTCGTCGTCGTCACCGAGACCGGCGAAGAGCGAGTCCTGGCCGATCGCCTCGTTGCGCTTGATGTCGACGTACTGGTCGACGGCGGTCTCGTGGATCGCCACCAGCGCGCGCCGCTTGTGCTTCATGTCGTCGAAGGCGCCGGCCTTGATCAGCGAGTCGATGACCCGCTTGTTGCACACCGAGGCGGGGACCTTGGACAGGAAGTCGTTGAAGTCGGTGAACCGGTCCTGGGTGCTGCGGGTCTCGACCACGCCGTCGACGACATTGGAGCCGACGTTGCGGATGGCGGTGAGGCCGAAGCGGATGTCCTGGCCGACGGCGGTGAAGTTGTGCGCGGACTCGTTGACGTCGGGCGGCAGCACCTGGATCTTCATCCGGCGGCACTCGTTGAGGTAGATGGCCATCTTGTCCTTGTCGTCCTTGACGGACGTGAGGAGCGCGGCCATGTACTCGGTCGGGTAGTTCGCCTTGAGGTACGCCGTCCAGTAGGTGATGACGCCGTAGGCGGCCGAGTGCGACTTGTTGAAGGCGTAGTCGGAGAACGGGAGCAGGATCTCCCAGAGCTGGTCGATCGCCTTCTGCGGGTAGCCCCGCTCGAGCATGCCGGCCTGGAACCCGGCGTACTGCTTGTCGAGCTCCTCCTTCTTCTTCTTGCCCATCGCGCGGCGCAGGTTGTCGGCGGCACCCAGGGTGAAGCCGGCCAGCACCTGGGCGATGGCCATCACCTGCTCCTGGTAGACGATCAGGCCGTAGGTCTCACCCAGCACCGGCTCGAGCGCCTCGGCGAGCGCCGGGTGGATCGGCTCGATCTCCTCGCGGCCGTTCTTGCGGCGTGCGTACTTGTTGTGGGAGTCGGCGCCCATCGGGCCCGGGCGGTAGAGCGCGGAGACGGCGGTGATGTCGGCGAACTTGTCGGGCTGCATCGAGCGCAGCAGGGCCCGCATGCCGCCACCATCGAGCTGGAAGACGCCGAGGGTGTCACCGCGACCCATCAGCTGGTAGGTGGCCAGGTCGTCGAAGGGCAGCTCCTCGAGGACGACGTCCTCGTCCCGGTTGGCTTTGATGTTGCCGAGGGCGTCCTCGAGGATGCGCAGGTTGGACAGACCCAGGAAGTCCATCTTGACCAGGCCCAGCGACTCGCACATCGGGTAGTCGAACTGGGTGATCACCGCGCCGTCCTGGGGACGGGCCATGATCGGCACGATGTCGATGAGCGGCTCGCTGGACATGATCACGCCGGCCGCGTGCACGCCCCAGTTGCGGATCTGGCCCTCGAGGCCCAGCGCCGTCTGGTAGATCGTGCGGACGTCGCCGTCGGACTCGTAGAGCGCGCGGAACTCGCCGCCGTCGTTGTAGCGCTTGTGGTCGGCGTTGAAGATCTCCTTGAGCGGCACGCCCTTGCCCATGACGTCGGGCGGCATCGCCTTGGTGATCTTGTCGCCGATCGCGAAGCCGTGGTCGAGCACGCGCGCGGCGTCCTTGATCGCGGCCTTGGACTTGAGCCGGCCGAAGGTGGCGATCTGGGCGACGCGCTCGGCGCCGTACTTGTCGCTGACGTACTGGATGACCTCGCCACGGCGGGCATCGTCGAAGTCGATGTCGAAGTCGGGCATCGAGGGACGCTCGGGGTTGAGGAAGCGCTCGAAGAACAGGCCGTGCTCCAGCGGGCACAGGTCGGTGATGCTCAGCGCGTAGGCCGCGATCGAGCCCGCACCGGAGCCACGCCCCGGACCCACCCGGATGCCGTTGCGCTTGGACCACTGGATGAAGTCGGCGACCACGAGGTAGTAGCCGCAGTAGCCCTTCTGCGAGATGATCGCGAGCTCCATCTCGACCCGGTCCTTGACCTCCTGGTCGAGCCGGTCGCCGGGGTAGCGCGCCTCGATGCCGCGCCAGACCTCCTTGCGGAACCAGGACTCCTCGGTCTCGCCCGCGGGCACCTCGGCCCGGGCCATGTAGCCGCCGGTGGACTCGGTGAACTCGACGTTGCAGCGCTCGGCGATGGCGACGGTGTTGTCGCAGGCCTCGGGCATGCCGAACCGGTCGGCCCACAGCTCGCGCATCTCGGCCGCGGACTTGATGTAGTAGCCGCCGCCGTCGAACTTGAGCCGGTTGGGGTCGGAGAGGCGCTTGCCGGAGGCGACGCAGATCAGGGCGTCGTGGGCGTCGGCGTCGTCGGGGTTGTTGTAGTGGGAGTCGTTGGTGGCGATCGGCGGGATCCCGAGGTCCTTGCCGAGCCGGATCAGGTCGTCGCGGACCCGCTTCTCGATGGAGATGCCGTGGTCCATCAGCTCGAGGAAGACGTTCTCCTTGCCGAAGATGTCCTGCAGCTCGGAGCCCTCGCGCAGCGCCTCGTCGTACTGGCCCAGCCGGAGCCGGGTCTGGATCGCGCCGCTGGGGCAGCCGGTGGAGACGATGAGGCCCTTGCTGTGCTCGGCGAGGATCTCCTTGTCCATCCGCGGCTTGTAGAAGTAGCCCTCCAGGCTCGAGCGCGACGAGAGCCGGAACAGGTTGTGCATGCCCTCGGTGTTCTCGGCCCACATCGTCATGTGGGTGTAGGCGCCACCGCCGGCGACGTCGTTGCCGCCCTCCTCGGCACCGTCGGCGCCGTTGGCCTTGCCCCAGCGGACGCGGCGGCGCTCGCCGCGCGGCGTACCGGGGGTGATGTAGGCCTCGATGCCGATGATCGGCTTGACGCCGTACTTGTTGGCCTTGGAGTAGAAGTCGTAGGCGCCGTGCAGGTTGCCGTGGTCGGTCATCGCGATCGACGACATGCCGAGGTCGTTGACGCGCGTGAACAGCCCGTCGAGAAGCGACGCCCCGTCGAGCATGGAGTACTCGGTGTGGACGTGCAGGTGGACGAAGTCCCCGGCGTCAGCAGCCATGTGTGGTTCGGCTCTCCTCAAAGGTCAAGGGTGGTCGCTCGGGGAAGAGGACCAGCCTACGTGACAGTGGTGTCGACTCTAGGTCGACCCTCCGACAGATCCGGCCGGCCACTCCATCCGCAGGTCCGGGGCCCGTTCCTCGTTCTCGGAACCGTCGGTGTGCTCGCGCTCGAGGAGCCCGCGCGCGGCGTAGAACGCGCGTGCCGGGAGGTTCTGCTCGAAGACCCAGAGGCTGAACCCGTCCGGGTGGCGGGCCTTGACCAGGTCGAGCAGCGCGGCGCCCACACCCTGGCCCTGGTGGGCCGGGTCGACGTACAGGTCGTCGAGCCAGGTGCGGGTGAACCGGGCGTAGCCGACCACCCGCTCGCCGTCCTCGGCCACCCAGGTCTCGCTGTCGCCCAGGCGCGCGGTCAGGTAGGCACGGACCTCGTCGGGGCCGTGGATGCCCGGCGGCATCGGCGCCGCGGCGCGGGCCGCGAGCTGGACCGCGGCCATCGCCGCGACGTCCGCCGCGCGGGCCGGACGCAGGATCAGCCCAGGCTCAGTGGGCGTCACGGATGACGTCGAGCGCGTGCGCGAGGTCGTCGGGGTAGGTCGACTCGTACTCGACGTACTCCCCCGTCTCGGGGTGCTCGAAGCCCAGCTTGACCGCGTGGAGCCACTGGCGCTCCAGGCCCACCCGGCGGGCCAGGACGGGGTCGGCGCCGTAGGTGATGTCGCCGACGCAGGGGTGCTTGAGCGCGCTCATGTGCACCCGGATCTGGTGGGTGCGCCCGGTCTCCAGGTGCACCTCGAGCAGGCTGGCGAAGCGGTGCGCCTCGAGCGTCTCGTAGTGGGTGACGCTGTGCCGGCCGTCGTCCATGACCGCGAACTTGTAGTCATAGCGCGGGTGCCGCCCGATGGGGGCGTCGATCGTGCCCTCCAGCGGGTCCGGGTGACCCTGGACGAGCGCGTGGTAGGTCTTGTCGACCGTGCGGTTGCGGAAGGCGTTCTTGAGCACCGAGTAGGCGTGCTCGGACTTGGCGATCACCATGACCCCCGACGTACCGACGTCGAGGCGCTGGACGATGCCCTCGCGCTCCTTGGCCCCCGAGGTGGAGATCCGGAAGCCCGCACCGGCCAGGTGCCCGACCACGGTCTGCCCGCGCCAGCCCGGCGAGGGGTGCACGGCGACGCCCACCGGCTTGTCGATCACGACGATCGCGTCGTCGTCGTGGATGATCTTGATGCCCTCGACGATCTCGGGGACCACCTCGAGCAGGTCGACCTCGGCCGGGATGGCCACGTCGAGCACCGAGCCCGCCAGCAGCCGCTCGCTCTTGCCGCTGACCTCGCCCCCGTCGACCCGCACCCGGTCGTCGGCGATCAGCTCGGCCGCACGCGTCCGGGAGACCCCGAACAGCTGAGCCATCGCCACGTCGACCCGCTCGCCGTCCAGGCTCTCGGGGACCGGCAGGGTGCGGTGCTCGGCCGTGCTCACGACTGCTGCTCCTTCTCGGTCTTCTCGACCCGGCGGCCGTCGAGACCCACGCCGCGGAACACCTGCAGCAGGATCAGCGCGACGCCCACGTTGATGGACATGTCGGCGATGTTGAAGATCGGCCAGTTCGGCAGCATCAGGAAGTCCACCACGTGCCCGCGGAAGGGACTCGGCGCCCGGAACAGCCGGTCGATCAGGTTGCCGTCGATCCCTGCCAGCAACAGCCCCAGCGCGACCGCCCACAGCGGACTCACCACCCGCCGGCTGATCCACAGCACGACCAGCGTCGCGGTGATCGCCAGGCAGGACAGGACCACGGTGAACCGGGTCCCCAGGCTGAACGCCGCCCCCGGGTTGTAGGTCAGGTGCAGCTGGAGGATCTCGCCGACCACCTCGACGTCCGGCTCACCGGTGAGGTGACGGACCGCGAGGACCTTGGCGACCTGGTCGACGACGACCACCAGGACCGCGACGGACAGGAACAGCGCCCACGCCCGCGGAGCGGCCAGGAGGCGCCGGGAACCTGCGGTGCCGGGACCGTCGGGGCCCTCGTCGCGGTCGTCTACCGGCGTTCCTCGCGCTGCTTGCATGTCATGCACAGTGTGGCACGCGGGAACGCCATCAGCCGCATCTTGCCGATCGGGTTCCCGCACGACTCGCACACGCCGTACGTGCCGTCGTCGATGCGCGCCAGCGCCCGATCGATCTGCGCCAGCTTCTCCCGCTCGTGGTTGAGCACGGTCAGCTCGTGGTCCCGCTCGAAGCTCGTCGCCCCGAGGTCCGCCTGGTCCTGCCCGGCACCGTCCCCAGAGTCACGCAGCAGCCCGGACAGGTCCGCCGCCTGCTCGGCCAGGATCTGGGCACTCTCCTCGCGCTGGTCGTGCAGCTCGCGGAGCACCTCGGCCAGCTCGGCCTTGGACCAGGCCTCCTCGTGGTCGAGGACGACCAGGCGGGCGGGGGTGGTCTTCTTGGCCGCGGTCTTCTTGGCCGGCGCGGCGGTCTTCTTGGCGGGCGCCGCCGGGGCCTTCTTGGCCGGGGCGGGGGCCGGGGCGGCCTTCTTGGCGGGGGTCTTCGCTGGGGTCTTGGTCACGGTGGCCGGGGCCTTCTTGGTGGTCTTCTTCGCGGGCGCCGGCGCCTTCTTGACCGGAGCGGGTGCGGACTTCTTGGCCGCTGCCTTCTTGGCGGGGGCCGGTGCGGCCTTCTTGGCCGGCGCGGCGGTCTTCTTGGCCGGGGCCGGCGCTGCCTTCTTGGCCGCTGCCTTCTTGGCCGGGGCCGGTGCGGACTTCTTGGCCGCCGCCTTCTTCGCCGGGGCCGGCGCGGCCTTCTTGGCCGCCGCCTTCTTGGCCGGGGCCGGCGCTGCCTTCTTGGCCGCCGCCTTCTTCGCCGGGGCCGCCTTCTTCGCCGGGGCCGCCTTCTTGGCAGCCGCCTTCTTGGCGGGAGCCGCGGGGGCCGCAGCAGCCTTCCGGGGGCGGATGATCTTCCGCGCGGCGGACGCGGCCTGACCGGCCAACGACTTCTTCGTGCTGCGGGCCATGACGGACTCCTCAGAGGCATCATCCCGCGGCCGGCAGGCTGCGGGCGTGCTGCGGAGGGTAACGGGTGGAACCCAGGTCACCAAGCAGGCTCACCGCGAAGACGCGAACCGGCCGGTCCGCGCGAGGCGGGACCGGCCGGTTCGGGTGTGGTCAGCAGACCGAGCGTGAGGCTCGGACTCAGGCCTCTTCCTCGCCCAGGATGGAGCGCAGCCGCTTGGGGGCGGGAGCCTCCTCCGCGGGAGCGAGGGTGTCACCCGGGGTCTGCAGCGACTCGAGCTGCTGGGTGAAGTAGCTCTTGAGACGCGAGCGGTACTCGCGCTCGAAGGAGCGCAGCGTCTCGACCTCGGCGGAGAGCTTGTCGCGCTCCTTCTCCAGGTCCCCGAACAGCTGGGTACGACGCTCGGCGGTCTCGCTGTCGAGCATCTCGGCGCGGGTCCGGGCGTCGGACTCGAGGCGGTCGGCCTTGACCTTGGCCTCGGACTCGAGGCGCTCGGACTTGGTCCGGGCCTCGCCGACGATCTTGTCGGCCTCGTTCTTGGCGTCCTCGACGAGCTCGTCCGCGTTGCGCGTGGCGATCTCGAGCAGACGCGCCGCGGCGTTGGACGCCTCGGGCACGGTCTCGACCCGGATCGTCTCGATCCCACCGGTCGCGGCAGGCGCGGCGACGGGAGCCGGGACGACGGGCTCGACCGGGGCGGGCACCTCGACGGGAGCCGCCACGGGAGCCGGGACCGGCGCGGGAGCCGGCGGCTCGGGCGCGAGCTGGGGCACGGGGGCGAGCTGGGTCGGCGCGTCGAAAGCGGCCGAGGATCCGGCCTGCGCAGCCGCGAGCTTCGCGCGGAGATCGTCGTTCTCCTGGGTCAGCCGAGCAAGCTCAGCCTCGACCTCATCCAGGAACTGGTCGACCTCGCCCATGTCGTAGCCCTCGCGCAGCCGAACCGGCGTAAAGCGCTTGTTGCTCACGTCCTCAGGCGTCAGCGGCATGACCTCACCTATCTACGAAGATTCATCGACAGTCTGTCTCACCGAACGATAGCGCCTGCCTCGTAGAAGCCGTCATCCACCGTCCGGGCGGGAGGGGGTCCGGTTGTCGACCCCCGCCCCGGGTGCGTTCAGTAAAGCAGCGTGGAACGGTTCACGGCCAACAGGATGTAGGCCAGGATCATCACCAGGAAGAAGCTCAGGTCGAGGGCGAAATTCCCGATCCGGATCGGCTTGATCACCTTGCGCAGTGCCTTGATCGGCGGATCGGTCACCGAGTAGGACAGCTCCAGGAACACCAGCAGCAGACCCCGGGGCTCCCAGCCGCGGGCGAACACCTGCACCCAGTCGGTGATGAGGCGGACCCACAAGAATCCGATGAAGGCGAAGAGCACGCCCTCGATGATCCAGCCGACGATCGTCACGCCTGAAACCTATCGGGTACGCCGAACCCGCCCGAGGGCACCCGGGCGGGTTCGAGGAGGAGACGGGGGGCTGCTCAGCTCTGGTTGAAGAAACCGCCGGTGTCGGCGATCCGCTGCTTGTCCTCGGCCGCGACCGTGACATTGGGCGGCGAGAGCAGGAAGACCTTGTTGGTGACCCGCTCGATGTTGCCGCGGGTCGCGAAGATCAGACCGGCCGCGAAGTCGACCAGGCGCTTGGCGTCGGAGTCGTCCATCTCGCTGAGGTTCATGATCACCGGGATGCCCTCGCGGTACTCCTCGCCGACCGCCCGCGCGTCGTTGTACGTCGTGGGCTGCAGCGTGACGATCCGGGAGAAGTCGGCGATCACCGGCTGCGAGGCGACGGCGACGGGACGCCGGCGCTCCTCGAGGTCGGCGACCGAGGCGGGCCGGGGCTCGGGGTCGGACGGGACGGCGCGCACGGCCCGCGTCGGCCGGGCGTCGCGATCACGGTCGCGGTCCCGGGCCGGCTCGTTGACCTCGTCGTCGTACTCGTCATAGCCGGTGTCTTCCAGCAGGCCGAGGTACTCACCGATCCTGCGCATCGCACCGCTCATGACTGTTGCCTCCGTGATTCCCGCCCCTGGGGCTCAGGGACCTCTGGTGGTGTTGTGGACATTACTGGACCGTGGGCCTCGAACCGAGGACCGCGGTGCCGACGCGCACGTGTGTCGCGCCGACGGTGATCGCGGCCTCCAGGTCGCCGCTCATGCCGGCGGAGAGGAGGGTCGCGTCGGGGTGCCGGGCGAGGAAGTCGGCGCGGATCCCGGCGAGCCGGGAGAAGGCCAGCGCGGGGTCCTCGTCGAGGGGTGCGACGGCCATCAGGCCGCGCAGGTGGAGCCCGTTCGCGCGGGCGACCTCGTCAGCCAGGGCGGGCACCGTGGCCGGGTCCGCGCCGAAGCGGTGCTCGCGTCCGGGCGGGTCGAGGCTGACCTGGAGCAGGACGTCGACCTCGCGCCCGGCGTCCTCGGCGCCGCGGGCCAGCCGGCCGACCAGGGCGGTGCGGTCGACGGACTCCACGACCTGGGCGTAGCGGGCGACGGCGGCGGCCTTGTTGGACTGCAGCCCGCCGATGAAGTGCCAGCGCAGCGGCAGGTCGGCGCACTCGGCGGCCTTGGCCTCGGCCTCCTGGTGCCGGTTCTCCCCCACGTCGACGACGCCGAGCTCGGCGAGCAGGCGCACGTCGGTGGCCGGGAAGTACTTGGTGACCACGACGAGCGCGACCTCGTCGGGGGCGCGGCCGGCGTCGGTCGCGGCGCGTGCGATGCGGTCGTGGACGGCGGCCAGGTTGGCGCGCAGGTCGTCGAGGCGGCTCATCGGCGCCACACCAGCCCCGCGAAGCGGCCCGAGCGCTCGCCGTCGCGGCGGTAGGAGTGGAAGCGCTCGTCCTCGAGGGTGCAGCCCGGCACCACCGTGACCGGTACGCCGGCCGCGGCGAGCTGGGCGGCGACCCCGGCGCCGAGGTCGAGCGCGGGCGTGCCCTGCCGGGTCTCGGCGTACGTCGCGGGGACCGCGGCGGCGACCTCGTCGCGCATCGCGGCCGGCACCTCGTAGCAGCGCCCGCACACGTGCGGGCCGACCCAGGCACGGACGTCGGTGGCGCCGAGGGCGCGCATCTGCTCGACGGTGCGGGTGACGACATCGAGCTCGACCCCGCGGCGCCCGGCGTGGGCGACCCCGAGGACGCCCGTGGCGGCGTCGGCGAGGACCACGGGGACGCAGTCGGCGACCCGGACCACCAGCGCCACGCCGGGCGCCGTGGTGACGGCCGCGTCGGCCTCGGGGACCGGTCCGGAGCCGTCGGCGACCACGGCGACGCCGGCGCCGTGCACCTGGCGCAGCCGGACGGGCGCGACGTCGAGGTCGGCGGCGAGCGCGCTCAGGGTCGCGTCGAGGCCCGGGCCCTCCTGGAGGTCGAGCGAGGCGTCGGTGAACGCGACCGCGACCCGGCCCCCGTCAGCGGGGGCCGGGCCGAGGTCGAGGTCGTCACGGAAGGCGAACACGACTCACTTGAGGAAGTCGGGGACGTCGAGGTCGTCGCCGTCGTCGAACTGCATCGGCTTCGGGGTGGTGCTGCGCGCACCGACCGGCTGCGGCTCGGCAGCCGGGGCGGCCTGCTCGGTCGACGCCGGCGCGGGAGCCGCGGCAGCGGGCTCCGGGCGACGGCTGGCGACCGCACCGGCGGCGGCCCCGGGTCCGGCCGGCTGGGCCGCGGCGCGGGCGTCGCGGCGCGCGGCGCTCTCGTCGCGGCGCTTGGGCAGCCCGCCGTCGAAGCCGGCCGCGATCACGGTGACCCGGACCTCGTCGCCGAGGGCGTCGTCGATGATCGTGCCGAAGATGATGTTGGCGTCCTCGTGGACGGCGTCGGCGACCATGGCCGCGGCCTCGTTGATCTCGAAGATGCCGAGGTCGGAGCCACCGGCGATCGAGAGCAGGACGCCGTGGGCGCCGTCGATCGAGGCCTCCAGCAGCGGGCTGCTGATCGCCATCTCGGCGGCGGCGAGCGCGCGGTCCTCACCGCGGGCCGAGCCGATGCCCATGAGCGCGGAGCCGGCGTTGCTCATGACCGCCTTGACGTCGGCGAAGTCGACGTTGATCAGACCCGGGGTCGTGATCAGGTCGGTGATGCCCGAGACGCCCTGGAGCAGCACCTGGTCGGCCTGCTTGAAGGCGTCGAGCATCGACACGTTGCGGTCGGAGATCTGCAGGAGCCGGTCGTTGGGGATGACGATGAGGGTGTCGACCTCCTCGCGGAGGCGCTCGATGCCCTCGTCGGCCGACTTCTTGCGGCGCGCACCCTCGAAGGTGAACGGGCGCGTGACGACGCCGATGGTCAGCGCGCCGAGCGAGCGGGCGATCCGGGCCACGACGGGCGCGCCGCCGGTACCGGTGCCGCCGCCCTCACCGGCGGTCACGAAGACCATGTCGGCGCCCTTGAGCACCTCCTCGATCTCCTCGGCGTGGTCCTCGGCGGCCTTGCCGCCCACGTCGGGGTTGGCGCCGGCACCCAGACCGCGGGTGAGCTCGCGCCCGATGTCGAGCTTGACGTCCGCGTCGCTCATGAGCAGCGCCTGCGCGTCGGTGTTGATCGCGATGAACTCGACACCCTTGAGGCCGACCTCGATCATCCGGTTGACGGCGTTGACGCCGCCCCCACCGATGCCGACGACCTTGATGATGGCCAGGTAGTTCTGTGCAGCTGCCACGGCGGCGTCACCTTTCCAGAGGTGTTTCGATCAGTTGTCGTCGTCTGTGTCGTCGAGCTCGATCTCGAGCCAGGCGGTCGGCCACCCTTCCCCGATGGCCGTCCGGCGTGGGTGCCACAACCCTGACCCTCAACCTGAGGGTTATAGTTATGTCAACCTCGTCGTGTCCATGACAGTAGGTACGCCGGGGCGCTCCCCGGCGCAGACACGCCGCACCCCGCCCGATTTAGCGGGTGGTCGGGGCTCCGGGGACCGAGACGTCGTACACCTGGGCCTTGCGGTCGAGCAGCTCGAGCAGCACCGCGGCCTTGTCGTCGGCCTGGTCCGCACTCCCCCAGCGCACCAGGCGGCCGTCGCGCAGGTGGAGCAGGATCTCGTCGACGGTCTGCGCCTCGACGAAGTCGACGAGCTCGGTGACCTGGGGGTCGAGCGCGGCGACGACGTGGGCGCCCTCGACCAGCGCGTCGCCGGAGGCACCGGGCCCGATCTTGACCCGCGGCAGCCCGGCGGGGGCCTTGGCCAGCCGCCCGAAGGCGACACCGCCGGCGTCGAGGTTGGTGAGCCGGTCGCCCCGGTCGAGGACGGCGATCGGGGTGCGCTCGACGACCACGATGCGCACCTGGTGGGGCCACTTGCGCGAGACGTCCACGCTCTTGACCGTGGCCAGGGCCTTGACCCGCAGCTCGATCGCCTGGAGGTCGACGGTCGCGAGCGGTCCCCCGGTGGGTACGTCGGCGACGGCGAGGACCTGCTTGTCGCTGAGCTGGGCGTTGCCGACCAGGTCGACCCCCTCGGTACGCAGCCACGAGGAGAAGTAGAGGGCGTAGACGCCGAACCCGATCGCGCCGACGAGCACGAAGGCGGCGAGCAGGTAGCGCCAGGTCAGCCAGCGCCGGGCGCGCTGGCGCCGGGCGAAGGCCTTGCGGGTGCGCTCGAGGGTGTCGGCGGCCCCGCCGCGCGGCCGCTTCTCGCGGGCCTTGCCCCTAGCCATCGCCCCGCTCCGCGAGCGCAGCGACCAGGGCGGGCGCGATCGTGGTGACATCGCCCGCGCCGAGGGTGAGCACGAGGTCGCCGGGGCGGGCGATGCCCCCCAGCACCTCCAGTACGGCGGACCGGTCGGCCACGAAGCGGACCTGCTCCGCCGGCAGCGGCACCGCGGCGGCCACCAGCGCACCGGTCACCGCGGGGTCGGGGTCCTCGCGGGCGACGTAGACGTCGAGCAGCACGACCTCGTCGGCCGCGCCGAGCTCGTGACCCATCTCGGCACCGAAGATCCGGGTGCGCGAGACCAGGTGCGGCTGGAAGCAGACGACCAGGCGGCCCTCGTCACCCACCAGCGAGCGGGCGGCCTCGAGGTCGCCGCGGATCTCGCTGGGGTGGTGGGCGTAGGAGTCGTAGACCCGGACCCCGGCCGCGGTGCCGACGTGCTCCATGCGGCGCTTGGCACCGCGGTGCCGGGCCAGGCCGCGGACCAGGTCGGCCGGCTCGGCCCCGAGGTCGAGACCGACGGCGAGCGCGAGGAGCGCGTCCTGGGCGTAGTGGCGCCCGGGCACGCCGAGCTCGACCCGGCCCAGGTCGACGTCGCCGACCTCGACCCGGAAGGTCGTCGTACCGCCGGACATCACGAGCTCGCTGCCGCGCACGGCAGCACCCTCGGCGAAGCCGGCGCCGGCCACACCGGTCCCGTCGACGACCAGCGCGGCGGCGCCGGCGTCGTCGGTGTTGACGACCGCGCCGGCGGAGGCGCCCTCGACGAAGCGGGCGAACGCGTCGGCGTAGGCCTCGGGCGTGCCCCAGTGGTCGAGGTGGTCGGCGTCGACGTTGGTGACGACGGCGATCTCGGGGGTGTAGACGAGGAAGGCGCCGTCGGACTCGTCGGCCTCGACGACGGCGACGTCGCCGGTGCCGAGCCGGGCGTTGGTGCCCAGGCTGGCGACCTCGGCGCCGATGGCGAAGGTCGGGTCGAGCCCGGCCTCCTGGAGCGCGACGGTGAGCATCGCGGTGGTCGTGGTCTTGCCGTGGGTGCCGCCGACGGCGACGACGCGGCGTCCGAGCAGCACCGACTGCAGGCCGGCCGAGCGCGGCCACAGCCGCAGTCCCCGCGCGAGCGCGGCGACGATCTCGGGGTTGTCCTCGCGGGCGGCCGTGGTGGCGATGACCGTGTCGACGCCGTCGAGGTGGGCGGCGTCGTGGCCGACGTGGACGGTGATCCCCTCGGAGCGCAGCGCCGCGACGACCGCGGAGTCGTGGGCGTCGCTGCCGCTCACCGCGACGCCGGACTGGTGCATCAGCCGGGCGATGGCCGAGAGACCCGCACCGCCGATGCCGACGAGGTGGACCCGGCCGAGCCGGTCGGCGGGGAGGATCTCGTCGGGGACCGGGATCTTCACCGGCGCGCTCCGGCGGCGACGTCCCGGATGATCCGGGCGAGCTGGTCGTCGGCGTCGCGCGGGACCAGCTCGGAGGCGGCGGCGCCCATCCGGGCCAGGCGCTCGGCGTCGCGGACCAGCGCGGGGACGGTGTCGGCGACGTAGTCGGCGCTGAACGAGGCGTCCTCGACCAGCAGCGCTCCCCCGGCCTCGACGACCGGGCGGGCGTTGAGGGCCTGCTCGCCGTTGCCGATGGGCAGCGGCACGAAGATCGCCGGTACGCCGCTCGACGCGGCCTCGACCACGCTGGAGGCGCCGGAGCGGCAGACCATGAGGTCGGCGGCGGCCAGGGCGTAGTCCATCCGCTCGACGAACGGCAGCACGACGTAGGGGACGCCGGTCGCGACGGGCGCGGACCAGCTCGGGTCGCTGGCGCCGTTGGGACCGATCACGTGGAGCACCTGGACGCCGGCCGAGCCGAGCGCCGCGGCGGCGCCGCTGATCGCCTGGTTGAGCCGGCGCGCGCCCTGGGAGCCGCCGGTCACCACGAGCGTGGGCAGCTCGGGGTCGAGGCCGAAGAACGCCCGCGCCTCACCGCGCAGGGCGGCCCGGTCGAGGGTGCTGATCATCCGGCGCACGGGCAGACCGACGTACTCGGCCTTCTTCAGGGGCGTGTCGGGGAAGCTCACCGCGACCCGGGTCGCGATCCGGGCGCCGAACTTGTTGGCGACGCCGGGCAGCGCGTTCTGCTCGTGCACGACCAGGGGCAGCTTGCGCCGGCGCGCGGCGAGGTAGGCCGGCATCGACACGTAGCCGCCGTAGCCGACGATCACGTCGGGCCGGACGTCGTCGACGACGTCGAGGGCCGCCTTGACCGCGGCGCGCAGCCGCTGGGGCACCAGGGCGAGGTCCTTGCCGGGCTTGCGCGGCAGCGGCACCGGCGGCACCAGCCGCAGCGGGTACCCGGCCGCGGGCACGACCTTGTTCTCCAGGCCCCGGGGCGTGCCCAGGCAGGTGATCTCGACGTCGGGGTCGAGTCGGCGCAGCGCGTCGGCGGTCGCGAGCAGCGGCGAGGTGTGCCCCGCCGTCCCCCCACCGGCCAGAAGAATCCTCACGGGGAGAACCTATCCGCGCGCCGACAGACCGGCCGACCGGGCCCGCCGCCGTTGCGCCAGCGCGCGCGCCGCCGCGGGTTCGCGCCGGGCGAAGCCGATCACCAGGCCCAGCGCGGCCAGGGTCGGCAGCAGGCTCGAGCCGCCGTAGGAGACCAGGGGCAGGGGGATGCCGATGACGGGAAGCATGGCGAGCACCATGCCGACGTTGATCATCATCTGGCCGATCAGCCAGACCATGATCCCGAAGGTGCAGTAGCGCACGAACGGCTGCGTGGTCTCGCGCGCGACCCGCAGGCCGGCGTACGCGATGACCAGGAAGAGCCCGATCACCAGCAGCGTGCCGACCAGGCCGAGCTCCTCGCCGAGGACGGCGAAGATGAAGTCGGTGTGGGCCTCGGGCAGCGAGCCCCACTTCTGCTGGCTGGCGCCGATGCCCTCGCCGAAGATGCCCCCGCTGGACATCGCGTAGAGACCGTGGGCCGGCTGCCAGCCCGTCGAGTGGTAGATGTCCTCGCGCAGGGGGTTGGTGAAGCTCGAGATGCGCGCCATGCGGACCGGGTTGGTCGCGGCCAGCGCCAGCGCGAGGACGCTGACCACGAGGAAGCTCATCACGAACAGCCGCGCCGGGGCGCCGACCACCCAGAGCATCGCGACGAGCAGAGCGAAGAAGATGAGCGCCGTACCGAGGTCGCGGCCGACCACGACCAGGCCGGTGGCCAGGATCATCCCGGGCACCACCGGCACCAGCATCTGGTGCAGGTTCCCGAGGCGGCGTTCCTTGTTGGCGTAGATGTGGCTGGCCCAGATGACCAGCGAGAGCTTGGCGATCTCGGAGGGCTGGATCTGCACCGGGCCCAGGGCGAGCCAGTTGGTGTTGCCGTTGACCTCGACGCCGACGAGCGCGGTCAGGCCGAGCAGGATCAACGAGATCGAGAACGCCGGGTAGGCCAGCCCGCGCACCCACTTGATCGAGACCCGGGAGGCGATGAACGCGCACGGGATGCCGAGCGCGACCCACATCACCTGGCGCTTGACGATCGTGTACGAGTCCCCCGTCGCCCGGTACGACGACACGCTCGACGCGCTGAGCACCATGATCAGGCCGATGGTGAGCAGCAGCGCGGTGGCGCCGAGGAGCAGGTAGTACGTCGTCAGCGGCCGGTCGAGCGCGTCCTTGAGCGTGCGGGTCCACCCGGTGCGAGTGCTGCTGGAGCGGACCTCGCGCAGCGTGCGGAGCGAGGGCAGCCGGCCCAGCCGCGGGCGCGGCACGCGGCGCAGGAGACCGGAGAGACCCGGCCGGGTGCGCTCGGGGTTCGCAGTGGTGATGACGACCCCCTCGCTCCCGTTCCGGTCCTGCTCAGCTCGTGCCGACGTGCTCCCGTACCGCGGTGGCGAAGGCATCGCCTCGTGCGGCGTAGTCGGTGAACTGGTCCATCGAGGCGCATCCCGGCGCCAGCAGCACGGTGTCGCCCGGCTGGGCGGCCTCGGCCGCGGTCGCCACGACCCGCCTCATCAGGTCGTCACCGACTGCCCCACCAGTCTCAGGGGTCTCGACCTGGAACACCGGCACATCGGGTGCGTGTCGCGAAAGCGCGTCGGCGATCACCTGGCGGTCGCGGCCGATGAGGACGACGGCCCGCAGCCGGTCCCCCACGCTGCTCACGAGGCCGTCGAAGTGCGCCCCCTTGGCCAGTCCCCCGGCGACCCACACGACCGGTGCGAACGCCGCCAGCGACGAGGCCGCCGCGTGGGGGTTGGTCGCCTTGGAGTCGTCGACCCAGGTGATCGCGTCGTGCTCGGCGACGACCGCGATCCGGTGGCCGTCGGGACGGAAGGCGCGCAGCCCGTCGCGCACCGCGGCCTGGCTGATGCCGTGGGCCCGGGCGAGCGCCGCCGCGGCGAGCGCGTTGGCGACGAAGTGGGGGGCGGTCGAGGCCAGGTCGTCGAGGGTGCACAGCTCGGCCGCGCTCGATTCGCGCTGCTCGATGAAGGCGCGGTCGACGAGGATGTCCTCGACCACGCCGAGCATGCCGACGGCGGGCATCCCGAGGGTGAACCCGATCGCCCGGGCGCCCTCGACCACGTCGGCCTCGCGGACCAGGTCCTCGGTCACCGGGTCGGCGACGTTGTAGACGCAGGCGCGCTCGACGTTCTGGTAGATCCGGCCCTTGTCGCGG
Source organism: Pimelobacter simplex (assembly GCF_024662235.1). Taxonomy (GTDB): domain Bacteria; phylum Actinomycetota; class Actinomycetes; order Propionibacteriales; family Nocardioidaceae; genus Nocardioides. The sequence goes on along the minus strand of NZ_CP096276.1, from coordinate 1,360,572 downwards.
GCGTAGTCGTCCATCCCGGCCGGGCCGTCGTACCAGTCGAGGTGGTCCTCGGCGACGTTGAGGACGACGGCGCTCTCGGCCGCCATCGAGTCGGTGTAGTGGAGCTGGAAGCTCGACAGCTCGACCGCGATGACGTCGTAGGGCTCGGGGTCCATGACCGCCTCGGTCAGCGGCAGCCCGACGTTGCCGGCCGCGACGCTGCGCAGGCCCGCGGCGCGCAGGATGCTGTCGAGCATCTGCACGGTCGTGGTCTTGCCGTTGGTTCCGGTGATGCACAGCCACGGCGCGGGCCGGTCGGGGTCGCGCAGGCGCCAGGCCAGCTCCACCTCCCCCCACACCGGTACGCCGCGCTCGCGCGCCGCCACGATGATCGGGGCGTCGGGCCGGAAGCCCGGCGAGACGACGAGCAGGTCGGCCTCCTCGGGCAGCGCCGCGGTCGCCCCCTCGTGGATGTCGATGGTCGCGCCGAGCACCTCGAGCAGCTCGGCACGCTCGAGGATCCGCGGGTGCGCGCTCTCGGCGACCGCGTGGACGCTCGCGCCGAGGTGGAGCAGGTTGTCGACCGCGGCCGCGCCGCTGGTGCCGAAGCCGGCGACGACCGCCCGCACGCCCTCCCAGGAGTCCTTGCGCCCGAGCGTGGAGACGTCGGTCGTCACAGTCGCGACACCCACTCGGCGTAGAAGATCCCGAGGCCGGTGGCGACGAAGAGGCCGGTGATGATCCAGAACCGGATCACCACGGTGACCTGCTCCCACCCGAGCATCTCGAAGTGGTGGTGGATCGGCGCCATCCGGAAGATCCGCCGGCCCTTGGTGAGCTTGAAGAAGCCGACCTGCATCATCACCGAGACCGTCTCGAGGACGAACAGGCCGCCCAGGATGACCAGCAGCAGCTCGGTCCGGGTCAGGATCGCGAAGCCGGCCAGGGCGCTGCCGAGCGCCAGCGAGCCGGTGTCGCCCATGAAGATCTTGGCCGGTGAGGCGTTCCACCACAGGAAGCCGAAGCAGGCCCCGGTGATCGCCGCGGCGATGATCGCCAGGTCGAGTGGGTCACGCACGTTGTAGCAGCTGGCGCTGGGCTGCTCCTGGCAGAACTGGTTGCTCTGCCAGATGTTCACCAGCGTGTAGGCGCCGAAGACCATCACCGAGGCGCCGGCCGCGAGGCCGTCGAGCCCGTCGGTGAGGTTGACCGCGTTGCTGAAGCCCGCGACGAAGAGCCAGATCAGCAGGATCGCCAGGATCGTGGGCAGCACGAACCAGTCGAGCTCGCGCAGGAACGAGACCTTCTCGCTGGCCGGCGTGCGGCCGTGGGAGTCCTCGAGCCAGGGCGAGAGCGCCAACCAGCCGAAGACCAGCGCGATCACGGTCTGCCCGGCCATCTTGGCCTTGCTGCGCAGACCGAGGCTGCGCTGCTTGTAGATCTTGATGAAGTCGTCGAGGAAGCCGACCAGGCCCATCCCGACGAACAGGAAGAGCAGCAGCAGCGCCGAGGCGCTGGGCGTGGTCATCGTGATCAGCTTGGCCAGGAAGTAGCCGACCACCGCCGCCAGGATGATCACGACGCCGCCCATGGTGGGCGTGCCGCGCTTGGTGTGGTGGCTGGTCGGTCCGTCGTCGCGGATCTCCTGGCCGTAGCCCAGCTTGGTGAACGCGTTGATCGCCACCCGGGTGCCGAGCAGCGAGATCAGCAGGGCGATGCCACCGCCGAGCAGGATCGCTCTCACGCCGTCGTCTCCTCCAGGATCGCCTGTGCCACCACTTCCAAGGCGACGCCGCGCGACGCCTTGACGAGGACGACGTCCTCCGGACCGGCATTCTGCCGCACCCAGGCCTCGGCTTCGTCCCGCCCCGCCGTGACGATCACCTCACCGGTGCCTCCGGAGGCTCCGTCGGCGATGCCGCGGGCCGCTTCGGTGACGACCACCACGACGTCGACGCCGAGCTCGGCGGCCGTCGTACCGACGGCGCGGTGGGCGGCGTCGTGCTCGTCGCCGAGCTCGCGCATCTCGCCCAGCACCGCGACCGTACGGCGCGGACGGCTCGCGTCCCCGCGCCCGATCGCGACCAGCGCCTCGAGCGCGGCGCGCATGGAGTCGGGGTTGGCGTTGTAGGCGTCGTTGACCAGCACCAGCCCGTCGGCGCGCTCGGTGACCTCCATCCGCCAGCGCGAGGCGGCGTCGGCCTCGCCCAGCGCCACGGCGACCTCGGCGAGCGGCAGCCCCGCGGCGAGCGCCATCGCGGCGGCCGCGGCGGCGTTGGGGACCTGGTGCAGCCCGCTCTGGCGCAGTTGCACGGGGTGGGACTCGCCGTCGTGGACCAGCACGAAGCCGGGCCGGCCGCGCTCGTCGAGGCGGACGTCGTGCCAGCGCACGTCTCCGGACGTGCCGAAGGTGACCACCGCGGCCCCGGTCCGCGCCGCCATCGGCGCGACCAGCGGGTCGTCGGCGTTGAGCACGGCGGTCCCGCCGGCGGGCAGCGCCTCGACGATCTCGCCCTTGGCCCGGGCGATCTGGTCGCGTCCGCCGAACTCGCCGACGTGGGCGGTGCCGACGTTGAGCACCGCGGCGATGTGCGGCGGCGCGATCTCGCACAGGTAGGAGATGTGGCCCACGCCGCGCGCGCCCATCTCGACCACGAGGTGCCGGGTCCCGGCGTCGGCGTGCAGCACGGTCAGGGGGACGCCGAGCTCGTTGTTGTGGTTGGCCGTGGTCGCCACGACGCTCCCGGCGCCGCCGAGCGTGCGCAGCACCGCGGCGAGGTAGTCCTTGGTCCCGGTCTTGCCCTGGGAGCCGGTCATCGCCAGCACGACGGGGTCGAGCCGGTCGAGCACGTGGCGGGCGAGCACGCCCAGGGCGACCACGGGGTCGGCGACGACGACGGTGGGCGCGGTCGTGGGCCGGCTGCCGAGCACGGCGTGCGCGCCGTCGGCGTAGGCATGGCCGTCGACCCGCTCCCCCACGACGGCGACGAAGAGGCCGTCGGCGACCGGCGTCCGGCTGTCGAGGTAGGCCGGACCAGCGACCGTGACGTCCTCGCCGTGGAGGGTTCCGCCGGTGACGGCCGCGATCTCGGAGAGCCGCAGCGGGATCATCGCGCGCCGCCGGCGAGCTCGGCGAGCACCTCGCGCACGACCTCGCGGTCGTCGAACGGGTGCACCACGCCGGCGACCTCCTGGCCGGTCTCGTGGCCCTTGCCGGCGACCAGGACGACGTCGCCGTCGCCCGCGAGCGCGAGCGCCTCGCCGATCGCCGTACGGCGGTCGCCGATCTCGCGGACCTCGGCGGTGCCGGTGCGGGCACCGGCCAGCACCTCGGCCCGGATCGCGGCGGGGTCCTCGGTGCGCGGGTTGTCGTCGGTGACGACGACGAGGTCGGCCAGCTCGGCCGCGATCGCCCCCATCACCGGGCGCTTGCCGCGGTCGCGGTCTCCCCCTGCACCGATCACGACGATCAGCCTGCCACGGGTGACCGGGCGCAGCGTGCGCAGGACGGCGTCGACCGCGTCGGGCTTGTGGGCGTAATCGACGACCACCGTCAGGTCGCGGTCGGTGGGGATCCGCTCCAGGCGCCCGGGGACGCCGCCGGAGCGGGCGATCCCGTCGGCGACCGCCTGCGGGTCGAAGCCGGCCTCGGCCGCCGCGGCGATCGCGGCGAGCGCGTTGGCGACGTTGAACTCACCGGCGAGCGGCACCCGTCCGGGCACGCGGACCCCGCCGGGGCCGTGCACGACGAAGGAGGACCCGTCGGGACCGAGCACGACCTCGCGCACGGTCCAGTCGGCGGCGCGGTCGTCGCCGACGGCGTAGGTGCGGATCGGGACCGACGCCTCGGTCACCAGCCGGCGGCCGTGCTCGTCGTCGACGCAGACCAGCCCGAGCCGCGCGTGCGCGGGGGTGAAGAGCGTCGCCTTGGCCTGGAAGTAGTCCTCGACGTCGGCGTGGAAGTCGAGGTGGTCGCGGCCCAGGTTGGTGAAGACGGCCACGTCGAAGACGACCCCGTCGACCCGGCCCATCACCAGCGCGTGGCTGGAGACCTCCATCGCGCAGGCGCTCACGTCGAGCTCGCGCATCCGGGCGAAGAGAGCGTGCAGGTCGGGCGCCTCGGGCGTGGTGAGGGAGGTCTTGACCTCCTCGCCGGCGATCCGGGTGCCGACCGTGCCGATCGCGGCGCTGCGGACGCCGGCCGCGAGCAGCCCGCCGTCGAGCAGCCGGGTCACGGTGGTCTTGCCCTGGGTGCCGGTCACGCCGATGGTGCGCAGCGCGGCGGCCGGGTGGCCGTAGACCGACGCCGCGGTCTCCCCCAGCACCGCGCGGGGGTGGGCCACGACGAGCGCGGGCAGGCCGGAGTCACGCGCGAGCGCGGCTCCCTCGGCATCGGTGAGGATCGCGACCGCGCCCGACTCGGCCGCCTGGACGGCGAAGCGCGCGCCGTGGGCGCGGGCGCCGGCCAGGCCGGCGTACAGGTCGCCGGGGCGGACCCGGCGCGAGTCGAGGGTGATCCCGGTGACGACGACGTCCGGGTAGGCCCCCGCCAGGCCCAGCGCCCGGGCCACGTCCACCAGGGGCGTGGCGGGCGGGTGCGCGGGGCGCGCGGCGAGGGTGGGGTCCGGGGCACTCACCACGTCACCGGCGTCTGGTTGGGCTTGGCCCCGGTCGGCGCCACGCCGTAGCGGCGCAGCGTGTAGCTCATCAGCTCGGCGAAGGCCGGGCCCGCGGTGCTGCCACCGCCGCTGCCCGCGCGCGGCTTGTGCACCACGACGTAGACGGTGAAGCGGGGCTCGTCGGCCGGCGCGAAGCCGGCGAAGGAGACGGTGGTCGAGCCGTCGTACCCGCGGCCGTCGTCGCCGACGCGCTGGGCGGTTCCGGTCTTGCCCGCGACCCGGTAGCCGGGGATCGCCGCCTTGGGGGCGACGCCGGCGTCGGGGTCGACCACGCGCTCCATCATGAGCATCGTCTCGTGCGCGGCCTTCTCGCTGATCACCCGGCGGGTGGTCGCGTTGTCGGTGCCGACGCTCGCGCCACCGTCGGTGGTCGCCGAGCCGCGCACCAGGCTGGGGTCGATCCGCACGCCGCCGTTGGCGATCGTGTTGACCGCGGCCGCCATCTGCAGGGCGTTGACCGAGAGCGACTGGCCGAAGGCGATGCGGTCGCCGACCTGGGAGGTCCACGCCGCGCCCTGGGGCAGGAGGCCGTTGGTCTCGCCGGCGAGGCCGACGCCGGTGCGGCTACCGAGCCCGAAGCGCTGGAGGTACTGGCGCAGCTGGCCGTTCTTGAACTGGTCGGCGGCGAGCACGGTGCCGATGTTGGAGGACTTGGCCAGGATGCCGGCCAGGGTCAGCTTGAGCGTGGGGTGGTCCCAGTAGTCGCCGATCGGCTTGTCCTGGCGGAAGAGCTTGGGCGGGACCTTGAACTTCTGGTCCTTGTAGGCGAGCCCGGCGTCGATGAGGGCGCTCATCGTGAGCACCTTCTCGACCGAGCCCGGCTCGTAGACGTCGGTCAGCGCGGCCGACTTGTAGAGCTCCTTGTCGCCGGCGTTGCGATAGGGGTCCGACGCGTCGTACGTCGGGTAGTCGGCCAGCGCCAGCACCTCACCGGTGCGGCTGTCCATGACCACGGCGATGCCCGACTCGCCGCCGGCGCCGACGACGGTCTTCTGCAGCACTCGCTGGGCGTAGAACTGCAGGTCGCTGTCGATCGTCAGCCGCAGCATCTTGCCGTCGACCGCCGGGGTGATCGTGTTGTCGCCGAGCGGGATCTGGTTGCCGGCGCCGCGGGTGAAGCGAGCCTTGCCGTCCTTGCCCGAGAGGTACTTGTTGAACGAGGCCTCGAGCCCGGCGAGCGGCTGGGCAGCGCCCTTGTTGGTCGGCGTCCCGAGGAACCCGAGCAGGTTGGCCGCGACCGAGCGGCTCGGGTAGACCCGCAGCGGGTCGCGGCGTACGGACAGACCGGAGAACGGGTTGCCCTTGTCGTCCTTGAACTGCTCGCGGATCTCGTCGACGACCTGCTCGGCCTTGCTCGCCGGGACCTGGCGGGCGAGGTACTCGAACCGGCTGCCCTCGGCGCGCAGCCGCTTGAGCGCCTCGAAGTAGTCGATGCCCAGCCTGTCGGCCAGGATCGTGGCCAGCTCGGGGGCGACCTTGCTGGTCACCTTGGGGTCGGCGACGATCATCCGGCCGTCGACGCTCTCGGCGAGCGGACGGCCCTTGCGGTCGACGATCTCGCCACGGGTCGCCGGGAGCACCACGTTGGTGGTGCCCTCGGCGGCGGCCATCTGGGCGTACGAGCGCGGGTCGACGCCCTGGAGCTGGACCAGGCGCGCGGCGAACACCGAGAGCACCATCGCGATGATCAGGAACCCGATCTGCATCCGGCGGTGCGGCGAGCCGCGCCGGACCTCACCGGTACGGCGCAGGAGACGGCTGGTCTTCGGTCGGCTCAACGGTCGCTCTCTGGTCGCTCTCGGTCACTCTCGGGTCGCGGAAGGCGGGGACCACCAACTTACGGCGAGACGGTCAGCGATCGCGGTTGGGCGCGCCGTTCGCGGGCGTCTCGGCCGTGCCGGTCCGCACCGTCACCTGCTTGGGGTCCAGCGAGGCGGGCTTGCGCGGCCCGGGCATCCGCAGCGGGAGCCGGTCGGCACCGCTGGCCGGGGTCGGCTTGCCCGTGATCCGGCCCGAGCCGAGGTGCAGCACCCCGGCCGGCGTGGACGGGATCACCATGCCGAGCTTCTCGGCGGCCGCGGCCACCCGCTCCTGGTTGTCGAGGGTCTGCAGGTCCATCTCCAGGGCCTCCTGCTGGACGCCGAGGTCGGTGGCCTGTCGCTCCAGCGCGGTCTCGCGGAACGAGGCCTGCTGCATCGAGGTGTTGAAGAGGAGCAGCCCGATCACGCCGGCCAGCAGGATCACGCTGACGAAGGCGACGAAGGGCATCCGGGGCGCGCGCGAGCGGCGCCGCGGCACCACGCTGAGCCGGGCGCGCTGGAGCGCGGCCTGGGCCAGCCGCGGTGCGACGTGCGGGAGCCGGTTCCTGGGCTGTGGTGCGGTGCTCGACATCAGTGGGTCCCCCTGCCGATCGATGCGTTGCTCGGACGGATGCGCTCGACGGCGCGAAGTCGGACGGAGGCGGCCCGAGGGTTCTCCTCGATCTCCTCCTCGTTGGCCTGCTCGGCCCCCCGGGTGACGAGCCGGTACGACGGCTCGGCCCCCTCGGGCACGAACGGCAGGTCGTCGGGGACGTCGAGCCGGGTGGCGGCGGCGAACGTCCGCTTGACCAGCCGGTCCTCGAGCGAGTGGTAGGACTCGACGACCACCCGGCCGCCGACCCCGATCGCCTCGACCGCGGCGGGCATCGCGCGCTGCAGCACCCGCAGCTCGTCGTTGACCTCCATCCGCAGCGCCTGGAAGGTGCGCTTGGCCGGGTGCCCGCCGGTACGGCGCGCGGGGGCCGGGATGGCGTCGTACAGGAGGGCCACGAGGCGCCCGGAGCTGGTGAACGGCTCCTTCTCCCGCTCGCGCACGACGGCATCGGCGATCCGGCGCGCCATCTTCTCCTCGCCGTACTCCTTGAGGATGCGGGTGAGCTCGGCGGCGCTGTAGGTGTTGAGCACGTCGGCCGCGGTCGGCCCGGTGCTCCCCATCCGCATGTCGAGCGGCGCGTCCACGGCGTACGCGAAGCCGCGCTCGGGCAGGTCGAGCTGCATCGAGGAGACGCCGAGGTCGAACAGGACGGCGTCGACCTCGCTCAGCCCCTGGCCGGCGATCACGTCGGCGATCTCGTCGTACACGGCCTGGACGCCGGTGAACCGCTCACCGAACGGCGCGAGCCGCTCCCGGCTCATCGCCAGCGCCTGCGGGTCGCGGTCGATACCGATCACGCGCGCCTGCGGCAGCCGCTGCAGGACCGCCTCGGTGTGCCCACCGAGACCGAGCGTGCAGTCGACGAGCACGGCGCCCTCACGCTCGAGCGCGGGCGCCAGCAGGGCGACGACCCGGTCCAGCAGGACGGGGACGTGGCGGGGGCTGCTCATGTCAGCGCCCGGCGAGGTGAGCGAGGAGGAACAGGCACGCGCACCCGACGGAGACCGCCGCGGAGAACGCCATCAACGTGAGGGCGTCCCGCGCCAGCTCGCGCACACGAGGCTCGCCGGAGGAGACCTCCGGCGGAAGCGTGCGTACGACCCTCATGATTTCGACCCCTCGACCCTGGGAAATGGAACGGATCCGCAGAGCCAGGTCCCTGCCCGCTCCCGCGCCGGCGTTGTTCGGGTGCCGTCTGGTGCCGGGGAAGGTGCCCCAGAAGGCGGGATGCTCGGGTGCTGCCCCGCCTGTGGCCGGGGAAGGTGTCACAGGAGGTGTGGCACCGGAGCTGTCGGGAGCGGGAGCGGGCTGAGACCTCGTCCTGCGGATCCGCTGTTCTGTTGTCAGTGCTGCTGCTGGTGGCCGGGCGTCCCGGCCGGGGCGGTGACTAGTCGTCGTCCTCGTCGAGGTCGGCGAACTCCTCCAGCGCCTCGAGCTGGAACTCGCGCCACGCGGCCGGGTTCCAGATCTCCAGGCGGTCCCGGACCCCGATCACGACCACGTCGCGCTCGAGTCCGGCGTACTCCCGGAGGTGGGCCGGGATACCGACCCGGCCCTGCTTGTCAGGGGTGCTCTCGTCGCCACCGGCGAAGAGGACCCGTGCGTAGCGCCGGGCGGCGCGGTTGGTCATCGGCCGGGCGGCTGCCCGCTCGGCCTCGTCGGCGAAGACATCGGTCGGCCAGACGACGAGGCACTTGTCCTGTCCCTGTGTGACCACGAGGCCCTCCGCCAGTCGATCCCTGAACTTCGCCGGGAGGAAGAGGCGGCCCTTGTCGTCGAGCTTCGGGGTGTAGGTGCCCATGAAGAGCATCGGGCACCCCCCAGCCGGTCGACGTGGATCACCTTTCCTCCACTTTCCCCCACAGTACTCCACTTTCCTCCACCGTCAACCACCGAACACCCCGTTTCGGCAGTCGTGTCGCTCCCCCGCGCCCGAAAACCCGCAGGTCAGACGCCTGAACGCGCTGGTGGAGCGGGGTGGAGGAGAAGTGGAGCGCCGGTGGGGAGAAATGCCGCCCGGGCGTGGCGCCCGCCCCACCCCACGAGGTGCGCGGGTCGCTGGGACGAGGTGCGGGAGTTGCTGCGGCGAGGGACGGCGGTTGCCTCCGCAACCCGCGCGCGTCGGACCAGCAACCCCCGCACTTCGCCCCGGCACCCGCGAGGTAGGTGACAGCAGCCCCCGAGTTGGGCACGCTGATCTAGGGTTTGCTCCACCCCGGCACCACCGCCGGGAAGCCCGTAGCCGCAGGAGAAGGATGAGTTCCGTGGAGTCGTCGACCAGCGCCCCTGCCCCGGTACCGACCGGGAGCACCGACGTCGACACGGTCGCGCGCGTCGCCGGCCGCATCCAGGCGAACGTCGAGAAGGTCATCGAGGGCAAGAGCGACGTGGTGGCGGCGGCGATCGTCGTCCTGCTCGCCGAGGGTCACCTGCTGCTCGAGGACGTGCCCGGCGTCGGCAAGACGATGCTGAGCAAGGCGCTGGCGCGCAGCGTCGACTCGACGGTGCGGCGCATCCAGTTCACGCCGGACCTGCTGCCCTCCGACATCACGGGCGTCTCGGTGTTCAACCAGTCGACGCGGGAGTTCGAGTTCCGGCCGGGCGGCGTGTTCGCCAACGTGGTGATCGGCGACGAGATCAACCGGGCCTCGCCCAAGACGCAGTCGGCGCTGCTGGAGTGCATGGCCGAGCGCCAGGTGACCGTCGACAACGTGACCTACCACCTCGACACGCCGTTCATGGTGATCGCGACCCAGAACCCGGTCGAGATGGAGGGCACCTACCCGCTGCCCGAGGCCCAGCGCGACCGCTTCATGGCGCGCGTGTCGATCGGGTACCCGGTGCCCGCGGCCGAGATCGCGATGCTGGCCAACCACGGCGCCGTCAGCCCGCTCGACGACCTGGAGCCGGTCACCGACAGCGCCGAGATCCGCAAGCTGTGCGGGATCGTCGCGCAGGTGCACGTCGCCGACGCCGTCCAGCGGTACGCCGTCGCGCTGACCTCCGCGACCCGGTCCAGCCCCGAGCTGGTGCTGGGCGCCTCGCCGCGCGCCACGCTCCACCTGGTCCGCGCCGCCAAGGCGCGCGCGGCGCTGCACCACCGTGACTACGTGATCCCCGACGACCTGCGGGCGCTGGTCCAGCCGGTCCTCGCCCACCGCCTCCTGCCCAGCGCCGAGGCCGCCGTGGGCGGTCGCAGCCTGGCCGGCATCCTGGACGGGATCGCCGCCCAGGTGCCGGTACCCGATCCTTCCGCGTGAGGGGAGGTCCCGGTCCGTGCGCCGTGCCCTGTCGTCCCTGACGCTCCGCGGCCGCGCGTTCGTCGCGGCGGGGATCACCGCGATCCTGTGCGCGGTCGTCTTCGGCCAGCCGGCGCTGACCCGGGTGGGCGTGCTGATCGCGACGCTGCCGCTGCTGGCCGCGCTGGTGGTCTCGCGCCGCAAGCACGACCCCACGGTCAGCCGGACCGTCTGGCCACGGCTCCTGCGCGCGGGTGAGTCCGCACGGATCGACCTGACGATCGCCAGCGAGCGCAAGCGCTCCGACGGCGCCCTCCTCATCGAGGACACGCTCCCCTACGCGCTCGGCGGCCGGGCCCGCTTCGTGCTCCAGGGTCTGGGCGGGCAGTGGGAGCGGACCGTGTCGTACCCGGTGCGCTCCGACATCCGCGGCCGCTACGTCGTGGGCCCGCTCGTCGCGCGGCTGGTCGACCCGTTCGGCCTGGTCGAGCGGCGCCGGGCGATCGGCACGACCGCCCAGCTGACGGTCACGCCACGCGTCGTACCGCTGCCGTCGATCCCGCTGTCGGGTGGCTGGCAGGGCGCCGGAGAGCACCGGCCGCAGGCGTTCGCATCGGGCTCGTCCGAGGACGTCAGCGTGCGCGAGTACCGCCGCGGCGACGACCTGCGCCGGGTCCACTGGCGCAGCTCGGCGCGGATCGGCGAGCTGATGGTGCGCCGCGAGGAGCAGCCCTGGGAGGCGCACGCGACGGTCCTGCTCGACAACCGCAACCTGGCCCACCGCGGCCAGGGACCCGCCTCCAGCCTGGAGGCCGCGATCATCACCGCCGCGTCCGTCGCGGTCCACCTCGAGCAGCACGGGTACGCCGTACGCCTGGCGACGGCCGACGGCGCGGCCGCCGACGGCGCCGAGGAGGCGCTGGAGCGGCTCGCCGTGCTCGACCTCAGCCACCGGGCCACGCTCGAGGTCGGCTGGTCCGGCGAGCAGGCCCGCGGGGGCGTGGTCGTCGCCGTGCTCGGGGGCTTCCTGCCCAACGACACCGCGTCGCTGCGCCGCATCCGTCACGACGCCGGGACCGCGCTCGCGCTGGTCCTCGACGTCGAGCAGTGGTCGCCGTCCCGGGTCGGCCCCGGGCCCGCCGCGGCCGCCGCTCCCCTGCTCTCGATGTCGTGGCGCGCGACCGGGCTCGGCCCGCGTGACAGCCTCGACACCGCCTGGCGCGACCTCGGCCGCTCCCCCGTCCGCGGAGGGGGTGCCCGATGAGCCGGCACCGCGGGCCGATCGGCCCCACGCTGCTGGTCAGCGTCGTCGCCGCGCTCACCGCCTGGGCGGCACTGACCTCGTGGCACGGCTTCGTCGTCGAGCGCGGCAGCTATCTCGGACCGCTCGCCGTGCTCGCCGTCCTCGTCGCCCTGCTCGGCGCCGTCCTGCGCTGGGTCGGCGCGCCGCGCTGGGTCACCGCGCTCGCCCAGGTGCTCCTCGGCACCGTCCTGGTCACCCGCGAGATCACCGGCGCCCTGCTGCCCCTGGGCGGGGCGGGCACCGAGCTGTGGCACGCGGTCGAGACCTCCCTCGACTCCGCCCGCCAGTACGCCGCCCCGATCAGCGCCAGCGTCCCGCCGGTCTGGCCGCTCCTGGTCGTGCTCGGCGCGCTGTTCATCGTGCTCGTCGACATCATCGCCTGCACCTACCACCGGGTGCCGATCGCCGGACTGGTCCTGCTCGCCGTCTACTCGGTGCCCAGCGGACTGCTCGACTCCGGCCCCGGCTGGGGCAGCTTCGCCGCCGCGGCGGCCGGCTTCCTCGTGCTGCTCCACCTCGAGTCGCGCGACCACCTGCTGCGCTGGGGTCGCACCGTCGGCCCCGAGGACGACACCCTGTGGCGCCACGGCAACCCGCTGCGCGAGGCGATGCGCGCCGGCGCCGGGCGGATCGGCGTCACCGCCACCGCCCTCGCGCTCGTCGTGCCCACCTTCGTGCCGGTCCTGGCGGTCGACGTCCTCGACCTCGGGACCGGGAGCGGCGACGGCGACATCCGGATCCGCAAGCCCATCGCCGACATGCGCCGCGACCTGGAGCGCGGGCGGGACGTGCCGCTGATCCGGATCAGCACGGACGACCCGGCGCCGTCGTACCTGCGGGTGTCGGTGCTCAACCGCTACACCGGCGACGAGTGGAGCAGCGGCGACCGCGACGTGGCGAGCAATGACGTCGCCGACGGTGCGCTCCCCCGCCCGCAGGGGCTCTCCCCCGACGTACCCACGACGACCTACGACTACGACGTCTCCATCACCGACGCCTTCGACTCGACCTGGCTGCCCACCCAGTTCCCGGCCGCGGCCGTCGACGCCGAGGGCGACTGGCGCTTCGACCCCACGACGATGGACTTCCTCGCCGCCGACAACGGGCTCACCACCCAGGGCCTCGACTACACGATGACCGGGATCGACCCGGACTACGGCACCGACGGCCGCTTCTTCGGCGACCCCCAGCCCAACGACGTCCCTCCCGAGCTGCTCCGCGTGCCCGGCACCGTGCCCCCGATCGTGCGCAACCTCGCCGACAGCGTCACCGAGCCCGCCCGCGACGACTACGAGCGCGCGCTGCTGCTGCAGCGCTGGTTCCGCCAGGACGGCGGCTTCACCTACGACCTGCGCCGCGCCCCCGACGGCACCGGCAACGAGACCCTCGCGACCTTCCTGGCCCGCGACGGCCGGGTCGGCTACTGCGAGCAGTACGCCTCCGCCATGGCCGTGATGGCGCGCACCCTCGGCATCCCCGCCCGGGTCGCGGTCGGCTTCCTGGAGCCGACCGAGATCGACGCCGGCGTGTGGGAGTACAGCAGCCACGACCTCCACGCCTGGCCCGAGCTGTACTTCGCCGGCGCCGGCTGGGTCCGCTTCGAGCCGACCCCGAGCGGACGCGTCGAGGACGTGCCGGCCTACAGCCGGGTACCGGTCGCGGGCAGCGGCGTGGACCCGACCGACCTGCCGTCGTCCAGCAGCCAGGCTCCCTCGGGCGGCACCACCACCGTCGGCCCCAACCAGCGGCCCAGCGCCAAGCCGCGGCCCGAGCGCGACACCGGCGCCGACGGCGCCGGCCAGGACCAGGGCATCCCGACGCCGGTCCTCATCGGCGGCGGCATCAGCCTCCTGGTGCTGCTGCTCGCCGCGGGCGCCCTCGGCGGCCCGCGCGCCGTACGCCGTCGCGACCGGCAGCACCGCCTCGCCTCCGGCGACCCGGACCAGGCCTGGGCCGAGCTGCGCGCCACCGCCCGCGACCTCGGCATCCCCTGGACCGACGGCCGCTCCCCCCGCGAGGTCAGCACCGTCCTCGTCGACCACCTCGCCGACCCCACCACCGACCCGGACCGGCGTCCCGAACGCCCCCGGACCGGCCCCGAGGTCGCCCCCGACGCCACCGACGCCCTCGACCGGCTCGTCCGCCGCGTCGAGCACGCCCGCTACGCGCGCCCCGGCGCCGTCGCCACCCTCGAGCGCGCCGACACCTCCCTGGCCACCGACGCCGTCCTGGTCGTCGCCTCGCTCGAGGCAGGGGTCACGCCGCGGGCGCGGCGGCGGGCGGTCTGGGTGCCGCGGTCGGTGTGGCAGGCGCTGCTCCGGCGCTGAGGCTGACGGCGGTCCGGCGGCCTCACGCCGGGCACGCCGGGCACGCCGGGCACGCCGGACGGGCCGGGCGTGCCCGGCCTAGACCGGCAGCGCGGCTGAGCTCAGCGCCCTCCGCGCTCGGGGGCGGCGGCGCGCTCTGGGCGGGGCGGCGGACTGCCGGGCTGCCGGGCTGCCCGGCGGGCGGTGAGGCGGTGGGGTGTGAGGCGGCGAGCCGGAGGGCTCAGTAGCCGCCGCCGTCGCGGCGCCGGCGCCAGCGCGCCTGGAGGTTGTCCATGAACCCCGACGAGGACCGGCCGCCGCCACGGTTGTGACCGTGGCCGCCGCGACCGTGGTGGTGGCGTCGGCCACCGTCGATCACGCCGAAGCCGGAGGGGTGCGAGGAGACCGAGGGGGCTGCGGCGCCGCCGCGCTGGCCGCGTACGGAGCTCAGCAGCAGGGTGGCCGAGGCCAGCATGATCACGAAGCCGGCCACGCCGACGGGCCAGTAGCCGCTGACGGCACCGCCCATCATCACCGCGACACCGACGGCGAAGACGACGCCGGCGAGGATCGCGCGGCGGCGAGCCGCCTGGCGCAAGGTGGTTCCGCGCAGGGTGGAGGCGAACTTCGGGTCTTCCTCGCTGAGGGCGCGCTCCATCTGCTCCAGCAGACGCAGCTCCTCTTCCGAGAGTGGCACCGGCTCCTCCGACACATGCGAGGCGGAATGGCTCCGCCGTTGACTTCCTCCAAGTGTAGGCAGCCGGGTCCAGCGGTGGTAGGGCTCCCCCGAAATTGCCGGTCCCGATCAGAGCAGGCTGGCCCGTCGTACGGCCGCGTGACCGAAGCGGTCGGTGGCCCGGTCGACCGCGCGGTCGGCGTCGGACCAGCCCGGGTCGCGCTCGCCGAGGGCGAGCTGGCGGCCGTCGCCGGGGCGCAGGTGGCGCAGTCCCTCGACCCGGACGCCGACCAGGCGGACCGCGACCGGGCGGGGGCGGCGGTCGTCGAGCAGCCCCTCGAGCAGCGGTACGGCGGTCGCGTAGACCTCCTGGGTGATGTCGGTCGGCTCCGGCAGGGTGCGCGAGCGCTGGACGGTCGTGAAGTCGGTGAACCGCACCGTCACGGTCACCGTGCGCCCCCGGCGTCCGGCGCCGCGGACCCGGGCCACGACCCGGGCAGTGAGCCGGAGCAGCTCGCGGCGCAGCGCCGCGCGGTCGCGCAGGTCGATCGCGAGCGTGTGCTGGGCACCCATGCTGCCCTCGGGCTCGCCCTCGCCGAAGCCGAAGACGCCGGCGCCGCCGGGGACGAGCTCGGTCCGGTCCCGGCCCCACACCAGGGCGTGGAGGTGGCCGCCGAGGTGACGTCCGAGCATCTGGCGCAGCTGCTCGCGCGAGAACGTGGCGACGTCGCCCACCGTGATCAGCCCGATCCGGTGCAGGCGCTGCCGGGTCGCCTCGCCGACGCCGTAGAGGACCCCGACGTCGAGCGGGTGGACCTCGGCCACGAACCGGTCGGGGCTGATCACCCGGACGCCGTCGGGCTTGGCCTGGCGACTGGCGAGCTTGGCGACCGAGACGGAGGCGGCGATGCCGACCGAGCAGGCGATGCCGTGCTCGGCGCGGATGGTCGCGCGGATGCGCTCGGCGATCGCCTCGGGCGGGCCGAACAGCCGCACCGCGCCGCGTACGTCGAGGAAGGCCTCGTCGAGGGAGGTCACCTCGACCACGGGGGTCACCGTGCGGAAGGTCTCCATGATCGCCTTGGACACCGGCGTGAGCACGCTGAAGTCGGGCGGCACGGTGATCGCGCCCGGGCACAGCCGCTGGGCCTCGGTACCGGACATGCCCGAGCGGATGCCGTAGGCCCGCGCCGGGTAGTTGGCCGAGAGCACCACGCCGCGGTGGCCGCCGCCGACCACGACCGGGACGTGCTGGAGCTCGGGGCGGTCGCGGATCATCACCGAGGCGTAGAAGGCGTCCATGTCGACGTGCAGGATCGGGCAGCGCACCGGCGCCGGCTCGGGCGCCGACGCGGGCTCGGTCGCGGCGCCGTCGCCGGCGCTGGCCCCGGTCATCGGCGCGACCCCGGACGAGGGCCGGGCCCGAGGCCGGGGCGGGGCTCAGCCCCGGGTGGCGAGGACGTGCAGCTGCGTGGCGAGCGGGAGGTACTCGGGGCGTTGGGCGACCGCGCGCTCCAGGTCGACCAGCGCCGCCGCGGCGCCGGGCTCGTGGTCGACGAGGGCGGCCGGGACGAGGTCGGCGAAGACCCGGACCGCGTGGACCGAGAGGTCGCCGAAGCCGGCCGCGGCGAGGAGGTCGGTGATCTCGGGGGCGGTGAAGCGGCGTCCGGTGCGGGCGTCGACGGGGGCCGGGTCGTCGAGGAGGGTCCGGGCGAGCTGGAAGTGGCCGGCCATGGCGCGGGTGATGACGGCGGCGTGGCGCTGGCCGACGACGAGGCTGAGCAGGCCGCCGGGGCGCAGGACCTGGCTGATCCGGTCGAGGGCGAGGACGGGGTCGACGACCTCGAGGACGCCGTGGCACAAGACGACGTCGGCGCTGCCGGGGCCGACGACGTCGACCAGGTCGGCGACATCGCCCTGGAGGCCGGAGACGTCGAGGTCGACCTCGCGCGCGCGGCGCGCCAGCGCCGCCAGCGCGTCCGGGCTCGGGTCGACCACGCGGACCCGGTGACCCGACTCCGCCAGCCGTACGGCGAACCCGCCGGTGCCGCCACCCAGGTCGACCACGTCGCGCGGACCGCCCGAGAGCGCCGCTTCGAGGGCGTCCCAGACGACCGCGGTCCGCACCGATCCACGCTGCTCGCGAGAGGCCATGCGCTGAACACTACTGATCCCCCTGCCCCAGACCCCGCCGACGCGTCGGGCGGCCCTCAGCCGGCCACCGCGCGCCCGGCGAGCCGCTCGCCCAGCAGCCGGTGGGGGGTCAGGCCGAGGGACTGCTCGACCAGGGCCAGGAAGCGGTCGGCGTCGCGGACCAGGTCGTCGGCCTCGCGCTCGGTCACCGCCCGGGTCGAGCCCGCCTCGGCGGCGGCCCGCTTGGCGGCACCGGCCGCGAAGAAGGTCGCCCACTCACCGAGCTCGGGGGCCACCTCGGCGAGCAGGACCCAGGCGTTCTTCTGGCCGCGCCGGCGCGGCGGGGCGGCCGGGCGGGCCCGGGCGGCGAGCAGCGCGGCCGCGGCGCGCAGCGCGGCGACGTGGGCGCACGCGTAGCGGGTCGGGACGTCGCGCGCGGCCACCGCCTCGCTCAGCGACTCCGCCGAGCGCAGGAGGTAGTTGTGGGTGGTCGCCGGCAGGCTGTGCGGGCTGACCGTGAAGGGTGCGTTGTGCGGGGCCACGGCGGGGTCTCCTTCGGGTCGTGTTCGAACATCTGTTCGAACGTCTCCGACGGTACACCCGCCCTCCGACACAAGGTCAAGAGTCGGTGGGGACCTCGGCGCGCGGGGCGTCCTGGTCGGCCTCAGCAGCGCCGGGAGCCTCGACAGCGCCCTCGCGCAGCTCGGGCGGCACGCCCATGGTCCGGACGAACTCGCGGCTCTGGGGGTGCCAGACGAACACGAGCGTCACCGCGCTGATCACCGCGGCCGCGATGGCCATGCCGTCGACCAGGGTCGGCGGGTTGGTGCGCACGGTACCGACGGCGACGACGAAGATCCCGGCCGCGATGGCGGCCAGCGAGTGGCGCGCCCAGTTGTGCCCGGCGCGGTAGAGCGCGATCAGGGTGAGGGCGAGCACCGCGGTCACGCCGTAGAGCACGAGGATGACCGGCACGAACTCCACCGGCTGCACCGTGCTGTCACCGACCTGCATCGGGGACCACACCGAGCCGAGCTGGTCGCGCTGCACGACGACGAGCACGCACACGAGCAGACCGGCGGCCACCAGGAACCACAGCAGCCAGCAGGCGAGCTCGACTGCGGCCGGGCGCTTGATCATCGTTCCTCCAGTACGTGGGTCGTTCCGGGACTCGGTCGATAGGGTCAGCCCCATGTCGGCCGAGCATCCCTCGATCACCCGGTTCCGCGACGAGCACCAGCGCCGGGGTGGAACCGGCCAGATCGTCATTCTGCCCGACTCGGTCCACACCGCCGCACTGGCCGCCGAGGCGCTCGGCTGCGAGGTGGGGGCGATCGCCAACAGTCTGCTCTTCGATGCCGACGGAACCCCTGTGCTGATCCTCACGTCAGGAGCGCACCGAGTCGACACCAACCTGGTCCGTACGACGCTCGGCGGGCCGGCCCTGCGCCGGGCGAAGCCGGAGTTCGTCCGCGAGCACACCGGCCAGGTCATCGGCGGCGTCTCCCCCATCGGCCACCCGACCCCGGTCGCGACGTACCTCGACCCCTGGCTCGAGCGGTACGACGTGGTGTGGGCCGCCGCGGGCCACCCGGCCGCCGTCTTCGCCACGACCTACGACGAGCTGCGCAGCCTGACCGGCGCGACGCCCCTCGTCGTCGCGCAGGACTGAGCCCGTGGCACGCATCGTCGTCATCGGCGGCGGCCTGGGCGGCATGGCCGCCGCGGCCCGGCTGGCCAAGCTCGGCCACGAGGTCGCGCTCCTGGAGGCCTCCGGCCAGCTCGGCGGCGCGCTCGCGCCGGTCGAGCGCGACGGCTTCGTCTGGGACGCCGGCCCGGCGTCCACGCTGCTCCCGGCCGCGCTGCGCGACCTGTTCCGCAAGTCCGGCCGGCCGTTGGAGAAGGAGCTCGGTGCCGAGCTCGAGCCGCTGCCGATCGTGCGCGAGCACCGGTTCGCGGACCGCACCTCGATCCGCCTGCCGGGCGGCTCCCGGGCCGACCAGCACGCGGCGTTCGAGGAGCTCGGGACCGGGCTGGGCGACAAGTGGGTCCGCCACGTCGACATCTACGCCGACGTGTGGACGCTGCTGCGCCAGCACTACGTCGAGGCACCGTGGGACCCGTACACGAAGGGCGCGGTGCCCAAGGAGCTCGCCGCCCTGTTCGCCATCCGCGAGACGCTCTACAAGCGGCTGCGCCACGACTTCCGCGACGAGCGGCTGGCGCTGGTGGCGGGCTACCCGGCGGTCGCCGAGGGGCACGACCTGCGCAACGTCCCCTCGTGGGTGGGTGTGCACAGCTACGTCGAGCAGATCTTCGGGGGCTGGCGGGTGCCCGGCGGGATGGGGCGGATCGCCTACCTGCTCGGCGCGCGGCTGCAGACCCGCGGGGTCACGGTCCGTACCGGCGTCGAGGTGCTCGACCTGGTGGTGCGCGAGGGGCGGGTCGCCGCGGTGCGCACCGCCGAGGGCGACGCCGAGGCCGATGCCGTCGTGGTGGCGGTCGACCCGCGCCGACTGCCCGCGCTCGCGCCGTACGTCGAGCGGACCATGCCGGCGATCCCGCCGGTCGTGGCGCACCTGGGCCTGCGCGGCGACGTACCCGAGCTGGAGCACGAGCTGGTGATCCACGAGGAGCCGATGCTGACCGTGCGCCCGGGCGGCATCGCCCCCGACGGCTGCACCGCCTGGACCGTGCACGGCCGCGGCAAGATCGCCGAGGACCTGCTCGACGCGCTGGCCCGGCACAAGATCGACGTCCGCGAGCACGTCGTCACCCGGGTCGACCTGTCCCCCCGCGACCTCGTGGAGCAGTGGCGCGGCTCGCCGATGGGCGTGCTGTGGCAGGGCCGGGGCACCGTCCGCAACCGGCTCGGTCCGAGCACCCCCATCCCGGGCGTGTACGCCGCGGGGGCGCACGCCGCTCCGGGCGCGGGCGTGCCGTTCGTGACCCAGTCGGCCGCGCTCGTCGCGCAGCTGATCGGCCCCGCCTGAGGGTTCAGCCGGAGGGACCAGCCGGACGGATCAGACGGTGATCTGGAGCGCCTCGAAGATCTCCAGCGTCGCCTTGGAGCGGTTGAGCGTGTAGAAGTGCAGGCCCGGCGCACCGCCGGCCAGCAGCTCGTCGCACAGCTCGGCGGCGACCTTGATGCCCTCGGCACGGACCGCGGCGGGGTCGCCGTCGTAGGCGCTGATCCGGGCGACGATGTCGTCGGGGACGCTCGTGCCGATCAGCTCGCCCTGGCGGCGGATGGCGCTGAGGTTCAGGATCGGCATGATGCCCGGCAGGATCGGGATGTCGACGCCGCGCTCGCGCACCCGCTCGACCAGCGCGAAGTAGTCCGAGGCACGGAAGAACATCTGGGTCACCGCGAACTCGGCGCCCGCGCGGGCCTTGGCGGCGAGGACGTCGGCGTCGGCGTCGAGCGAGCCGGCCGACGGGTGGCCCTCGGGGAACGCCGCGACGCCGACCCGGAAGTCACCGCGCGAGCGGGCGAGCTCGACCAGGTCGAGCGCGTAGTTGAGCCCGCCGTCGGTCGGCGTCCAGTCGGCGCGGGGGCCTTCCTGCGGGTCGCCGCGCAGGGCCATGACGTGGCTGACGCCCTCGGCGACGTAGGCGTCGAGGATCGTGCCCAGCTCGTCGCGGGTGTGACCGACGCAGGTCAGGTGCGCCATCGGCACCAGCGAGGTCTCCCGGGCGATCCGGCCGGTGATCGCGACGGTCTTGTCGCGGGTGCTGCCGCCGGCGCCGTAGGTCACCGAGACGAAGGTGGGCCGATAGGGCTCCAACGCGCGGATGGCGTCCCACAGCTGGGCTTCACCTGCCTCGTCCTTCGGGGGGAAGAACTCGAAGGAGAAAGATCGCCCGCCCTCACGGATGATCTCGCCGAGGGAGCGTCCGGCACCGGTAGTCATGGGGCGAAGTGTAGGAGGGTGAGACGGCCCCGGACCCGCCATCTCGCGGATTCCCCCGCTCACTAGGCTCAGGGGGTGACCAATCCGGCATGGGACCCGACCGCCTTCCGCACCGAGGTCCAGGCCACCCTCGACGCCTTCCTCGCCACCCAGGCCGACCGGCTCGCCCCGCTCGGCGACGACGCCGCCCGGCTGCTGGCCGAGGCCCGGGTCACCGTGTCGGGCGGCAAGCGCTTCCGCGCGGCCTTCTGCCACTGGGGCTACGCCGCGCTCGCGGGGGCTCCGAGCGGCGCCGACGCGGCCGCCGTACGGCGGGCGGCGGCGTCGCTCGAGCTGCTCCACGCCAGCGCCCTGGTCCACGACGACCTGATGGACGCCAGCGACACCCGCCGCGGCCGCGCCGCGACCCACCGCGCCTTCGAGGCCGAGCACCGCAGCGACGGCTGGCGCGGCCAGCCCCAGCAGTACGGCGCCGCGGCCGCCATCCTGCTCGGCGACCTGCTGCTGTCGTGGTCCGACGAGCTGCTGCGCCACTGCGGCCTCGGCTGGGACCGGGTCGGCCCCGCGCTCGACGTCTTCGACCTGTGCCGCTCCGAGGTGATCGCCGGGCAGTTCCTCGACGTCTCGGTGCAGGCGCGCGGGCGGGCCAGCGTCGAGCAGGCGATGACCGTGCTGCGCTACAAGTCGGCGAAGTACTCCATCGAGCGCCCGATCCACGTCGGCGCCGCGCTCGCCGGGGCCGACGCCGCCACGCTCGACCTGCTCACCGCGTTCGGCCTGCCCCTGGGCGAGGCCTTCCAGCTGCGCGACGACGTGCTCGGCGTCTTCGGCGACCCGGACACCACCGGCAAGCCGGCCGGTGACGACCTCGTCGAGGGCAAGCGGACCGTCCTGGTCGCGATGGCGCTCGACGCCGCACCCGAGGCCGACGCCGCCCGGCTCGACGCCGCCCTGGGCACCTCGCTGTCCGAGGCCGAGGTGGCCGACCTGCGCACGATCATCGACGGCTGCGGCGCCCGCGCCCAGGTCGACACGCTCATCGACGAGCTGGCCGACCAGGCCGTCGCGGCGCTGCGCCGCGGTCAGGCCGAGGCGGGCTGGGACGCCGAGGCGTGCGGGGTGCTGGAGCAGCTGGCCGCCGCGGCCACGCGCCGCGCCTACTGACGCCTACGCGAGGACCGGCACTCCGTCGGGACCCGGCCCGCGCAGCAGCACCTCGAGCCGCGGCTCCTCGGGCCCCCGCTCCCCCAGGATCTCGACGACGACCGCGAACCGCGCCGGCTCGGCCCGCGCGTAGCCGCTCCAGGCGTCCCACAGCAGCACCGTGGGGCCGGGCAGGTCGCGCAGGCAGTCGTTGAGGGCGTCGAGGTTGACGCCGTAGTGGTCGGGGAAGGCGAGCGCGTCACCGATCGCGCGCAGCACGGCGGGCGTGGTGTCGAGGGCGGCGCCGTCGACGTACCCGAAGGTCCAGCCGGCGTGCTCGACGGCGTGGCGGACGTCGGCGACGTCGAGCGCGGACTCCCAGCGGTGCACCCCCGGGGTGTGCCGGCCGGCCAGGACGGCGGCGAGGCCGCTCACCGGCCGGCCCGCCAGATCCGCTCGAAGGACGCGTAGTGGTCCTCGGTCCAGTAGAGCTGGCCGCCGTCGCCGGCGATGATCCGGCGGGCGCCGCGGTGGGAGAGGCCGGGGGTCGCGACGGTGTACTCGGCGTAGTAGCCGCGCGGGCGCTGGGGCAGCTCACCCTCGAAGTTGCCGAAGGTCGATCCGTCCTTGCCCGGGTAGGGGTACGGGCCGCCCGCTTCGATCAGCCGGACCGTCGTGGCCGCCTCGCGGGGCAGCGAGGTGAGCGCGACGTAGGCGATGCCGTCCTCGTCGGCGTCCGGCATCGACGCCGGCGCCGGCGCCGACGCCGGGGGCGAGGACGGTCCCGATCCGGACGACGGCGCGGAGGTCTCCGGGTCGCGGGCGACGGGCTCGCCGGAGCCGTCGGAGCCGCGGCTCTGGAGCCACCACAGCCCCAGGACCAGGACGACGGTGACGAGCGTCGAGACGACCTTGCCGGTCGTCCCCCCGAGCCGCGGCATCGTGCTCAGAAGGCCAGCGCCTGGGCGCGGCGCTTGACCTCGGAGCCGCGGTTCTCGAGCAGGGCGTCGATCGGGCGGCCGGGGAGGTCGGCGTCGAGGAAGATCCAGGCGATGCACTCGCGGTCGTCGAAGCCGTTGTCGTGCAGCACGGTGAGCAGGCCGGGCAGGCCCTTGACCGGCTCGCCGTCCTCGGTCAGGAAGAGGGCCGGGACGCCCTGCTTGCGGCCGTCGCCGGGCACGGCCGCGGCGAGCTGGTGGTCGCGCACCATCGTGCGCACCTTGGCGGCGGTGACCCCGATCAGCTCGGCGGCCTGGTCCCAGTCGAGCCACGCCTCGACGAGGGCGGCGAGGTCGTGGTCGGCGAGTCGCGGTTCGGTCATGGGGCCATCTTCCCCCACGGAGCCGGGAGGAGACCTCTCGGCGTGGCCTCCGCGTCCGTGAGGGGTCGCGCCGTACGATGGTCGTTCCGGTCACCTTCCCCGGCCGGTCCAGCAGAACATGCACAGGAGGGTCGCTGTGCACGACGACCAGCGCGCCCGCGGCGACAGCGCCGCGCGCCCCGGCGACCCCGCACGCACTGAGGACCACCAGTTCGGGCGGTTGCTCGACGGGCGCTACCGGGTCGGCGCGCGCATCGCGCGCGGCGGCATGGCCAGTGTCTACGAGGCCGTCGACAGCCGGCTCGACCGCACGGTCGCGGTCAAGATCATGCACCCGGGCCTGGGCGACGCGACGACGGCGGACGACGACACCTTCGCGCGGCGGTTCGTGCGCGAGGCCAAGGCCGCGGCCCGGCTCTCCCACCCGCACGTGGTCGCCGTCTACGACCAAGGCCGCGACGACAGCGACGGCACGGTCTACCTGGTCATGGAGTACGTGCCGGGCCACACCCTGCGCGACACCATCGCCAAGGAGGCGCCGATGGCGCCCGAGCGGGCGCTGGCGCTGCTCGACCCCATCCTCTCCGCGCTCGCCTCGGCACACCGGGCCGGTCTGGTGCACCGCGACGTCAAGCCCGAGAACGTCCTCATCGCCGACGACGGCCGGATCAAGGTCGCCGACTTCGGCCTGGCCAAGGCGGTCACCGCCGACACCCAGCACACCGCGACCAACGGCGTGCTCATCGGGACGGTCTCCTACCTCGCGCCCGAGCTGGTCGTCGAGCAGCGGGCCGACGCCCGCGCCGACGTCTACGCCGCGGGCGTGATCCTGTTCGAGCTGCTGACCGGCACCAAGCCGCACACCGGCGAGACGCCGATCGCGGTCGCCTACCGCCACGTCCACCACGACGTGCCCGCGCCGTCCTCGGTGGTCCCCGGCATCCCGGCGTACGTCGACGCGCTCGTCGCCCGCGCCACCTCCCGCGACCCCAGCCTGCGCTCCAGCGACGCCGCCGTCCTGCTCCACCAGGTGCACCGGGTCCAGCAGGCGCTGCGGGCCGGCGTGCGCGAGGACCCCGAGCTGGTCGCCGACCTGCTGCCGTCGGCGCGGGTCACCGAGTCCGACGAGGCCGGCACGGACACCACGCCCGAGCCGGTGAGCTCGCTGTGGGACGGCATCGCCGACCTCGTCTCCCCCGACGCGCCGCGTGGCGACCAGGACCGGGACCGGGAGCGCACCTCGGTCATCGCCGCCGCACCGCCGCCGCCCCCGCCGCCGTCCGTCCCGGCCACCCCGGCCGCCGCACCGGCCCCTCAGCGGCCGCGCCGGCGCCGGCGCGGGTTGGTCTGGGTGATCGTGCTCGCGCTGCTCCTCGCCGTGGCCGGTACCGGCGGCTGGTGGCTCGGCTGGGGCCGCTACACCTCGACGCCGGGCGTGATCGGGCTGACCTCGGCCGCTGCCGAGGCCAAGATCGACGACGCCGGGCTCGCCGTCCGGGTCGGCGAGGAGTCCTACTCCGAGACCGTCGACAAGGGCGAGGTCATCTCCACCGACCCCGGCCCGGGCGACCGGATCCTGCCCGGTGGCGAGGTCACCCTCGTCATCTCGCTGGGACCCGAGCGCTACGACCTGCCCCGGTTGGCCGGGCTCACCCGCGACCAGGCCGAGGCGGCGCTGGCCGAGGTGAAGTTCCAGGGCGGGCGGGTCGTGGAGAAGTTCTCCGAGACCGTCGGCGCCGGCAAGGTGATCACGAGCAACCCGGCCTACGGCACCCCCGCGGCCAAGACCCTGCCCGTGGGCACGGTCGTCGAGCTCGTCATCAGCAAGGGCCGCAAGCCGATCGAGGTCGGCGCCTGGACCGGCAAGAGTGCCGAGCGCGCCGAGCGGGTGCTGCGCAAGCGCGGCCTCGACGTCGACATCGAGAAGAAGTACAGCGAGGACGTGCCCGAGGGCCGGGTGATCAGCCAGAGCCCGCGCGACGGCACGCTGTTCAAGGGCCAGACCGTCACCCTCACCGTGTCCCAGGGCCCGCCGCTGGTGACCGTCCCCTCGGTGCGCTACTCCTCCACCGACGACGCGATCGCCAAGCTCGAGGACCTCGGGCTCAAGGTGCGCACCGAGCACGCCACGATCTACCTGTCCGGCAATGTGGCCTGGAGCACCGATCCCGACGCCGGGTCCAAGGTGCGCAAGGGCAGCACGATCGTGCTCTATATCGTCTGATCGGTGACGCAGCCCCACCTCTCCCGCCCGGTCGGCAGCCACGTCCCGGTCGGCAAGAACCTCGTCGACGGCGCCCTGCGGACCGCGCTCGCCACCGGCTGCGAGGCGATCCAGGTGTTCTGCGGCAACCCGCGCGGCTGGACGCTCAGCGCCGGCGATCCCGCCGTGGACCGGCGCTTCCGCGACCGCACCGCCGAGGCCGGGCTGCGCGTCGTGATCCACACGCCGTACCTGGTCAACCCGGGCTCCCCGACGCCGGCGACCTACGAGAAGTCGCTCGCCGTGATCGCCCACAACCTGCGCCGGGCCGTCGAGATCGGCGCCGAGGGCGTCGTGGTCCACACCGGCTCGTACGTCGACCCGGCCGGCGACCCCGACGGCGCCACCGCGCGCCATACCGCGGCACTGGCCCGGATCCGCGAGGGACTGCTCCCCCTGCTCGACACCGTCGAGGACGACGCCGCGCCCTGGCTGCTGCTGGAGCCGACCGCCGGCCAGGGGCGCTCGCTGTGCGCGGGCGTGGACGACCTGGCGGCGTACCTGGGGGCGGTGGACCTCCACCCCAAGGCGGGCATCTGCCTCGACACCTGTCACGTGTTCGCCGCGGGCGAGCCGCTCGACGAGCCCGGCGGCGCCAAGGCGATGCTCGACCGGATCGTCGAGATCGGCGGCCCCGGACGGCTGCGCCTGGTGCACGCCAACGACTCCAAGGACGTGCGCGGGGCGTTCAAGGACCGGCACGAGAAGATCGGCCAGGGCCACATCGGCACCGACGCCTTCGCCGAGCTGTTCGCCCACCCGGCGACCGAGGGCGTGCCGTTCGTGCTCGAGACGCCCGGCTCGCGCGACGCCGACGACCCCGACCTCGCGCTGCTCAAGGCGTTGCGCGACGGACCGTTCGGTGGCTGAGTCCGCCGGTCGCCGTACGGCGCTGCTGGCGACGGTGGCGCTGCTCGCCACCACGGCCTGCTGGGGCTCGACGTTCTTCCTGATCAAGGACCTGCTCGACCGGGTGCCCACCGTCGACTTCCTGGCGGTGCGCTTCCTCATCGCCGGACTGGTGATGCTCGCGATCGCGCCGCGCGCGGTGGCCCGGCTCGCCCCGGACGTGCGCAACCGGGCCCTTGTCCTCGGCGCCCTGTACGGCGTCGCCCAGATCTTGCAGACCGCCGGACTGGCGCACACCCCCGCGAGCGTGTCCGGCTTCGTGACCGGCCTCTACGTCGTCGCCACCCCGCTCCTGGCCGCCGTCCTGCTGCGCACCCGGATCACCGCCGCCACCTGGGGTGCGGTGGTGCTGGCGACCGCGGGGCTGGCCGTGCTGACCCTCGACGGTCTCTCGATCGGCTACGGCGAGGCGATCACGCTGGTCGCGGCGGTCCTCTACGCGCTGCACATCGTCGGGCTCGGTGCGTGGTCGCGCCCGGCGGACGCGCTGGGCATGTCGATCCTCCAGCTGCTGGTGATCGCGGTGATCTGCCTCGTGGCGGCGCTGGTGTCCGGCGCGCCGGGCGTCGTGCTGCCCGAGCGTGGCGGCGACTGGGCCTCGGTCGTCTACATGGCGCTCGTCGCGGGCGCGGGCGCGCTGCTCGCGCAGACCTGGGCGCAGGCGCACCTGCCGCCGACCCGCAGCGCGATCGTGATGAGCACCGAGCCGGTCTTCGCGACGTTCTTCGCGGTGCTGCTGGGCGGTGAGTCGCTGACCACGCGGATGCTCCTCGGCGGGGCGCTGGTGCTGACCGCGATGCTCGTGGTCGAGCTGGTGCCCCGGCGCCGGATCGAGGGTGAGGTCACCCACCTGGCGGTGTGAGCGCCCCTGGCGTCCTTGGCCGCGGAGGAGCACCATGGGTTCCTGGGGGTCCAACCGACACCGGAGTCACCATGGCTGGTCACATCATCCACGTCCACGGCACCATCCCGGCCCCGCCCGAGCAGGTCTGGGAGGTCATCACCGACATCGCCCACGCCGACGACGTCCTGCGCAGCGTGAGCGAGCCGTTCCTGCTCACCGAGGGCGGGTACGACGTCGGGACGACGTGGCGCGAGCGCCGTACCCTCTTCGGGCACCACGGTCCCGAGGAGCTGCAGGTCGTCGCCTCCGAACCGCCCCGGCGCACCGTCGTCGAGGCGGAGGTCGGACACGACGTCATCCGCACCGCCTACCGGCTCACGCCCGCCGGCCCGGACCACCGCGAGACCCGCCTCGCCATGACCACGACGGTCGTGATGAGCGGACGCTCGACGTTGTCCCGGGCGATGTGGGCGATGTTCGGCGGGTTCAGCTACGACCGCACCCGGCGGATCCTGGAGCACGACCTGGAGGACATCGAGGCCGAGGCGTGCCGTCGCGCGCTCAGCGCCTGAGCGTGCCCGAGGGGCGCTTGACCTGACGGGACACCGTGGGGTCACGGTACGGTGACCCCGCGATGACCACCCCGACGTACTGCACCAGCTGCGGGCACGAGCTCGGGATCGGCCGGTTCTGCACCAACTGCGGGCAGCCGGTGCCCGGCCGGCACCCCGAGGCGGCGCCCGCTTCCGGCGCGCCCGTGACCGCGGTGGTCCCGCCCCCGACCGGGCAGCTGCCGCCCGCCGCGCGCTACCCGCTGTTCGCCGACGGTGCCCCGCCGGCCGCGCCGCCCGCGCCGCCCGCCGCCCCGCCGACCGCCGCGGTGCCCGCGCCCCCGCCGCCGTACGCGCCGCCGGTGACGCCGGCCCCGGCGCCGGGCCGGTCGCGGTCCTGGGTGCCGTGGGTGATCGCGGTGGTCGTGGTCGCCCTGGTCGCTGGGATCGGCGCCTTCCTCGTGGTCAGCGCCGGCGGTGACGACTCCCCCAGCACCCAGGACCGGGCGAACGACGGCGGCGCGCCGCCCGCCACGAAGCCCGCGGAGCCCACGACCGGCGCCCCGGTCGAGCCCGACAGCACCGGGACCGGCAGCCCGGTCGAGCCGCCCGCGCCCGGCGATGTCGTCGACCTGACCGCCGGCGCTAGCGCCCAGGTGCCCGCGACCGCCCCCGGCAGCCGCGACCGGGACAACCACCCGGTCACCTTCGAGGCCCGCAACATGCTCGACGGGCAGCCGCGCACGTCGTGGCGGATGGCCGGCGACGGTACGGGCGCGACGCTGACCTTCGACCTCGGCCGCGAGGTGGTGCTCACCGAGGTGGGCATCATCAACGGCTACGCCAAGGTCGACGGCGCCGACAACTGGTACCGCGGCAACCGCCGGATCCGCGCGGTGCAGTGGGAGCTCGACGACGGCACCCGGATCACCCAGGACCTGACCGATCGCCGTACCGTCCAGCTGATCCCGGTCGGCCCGGTCACGACCACCCGCGTGGTGCTGCACCTGGTGACGGTGACGCCGCCGGGCAAGGGGCCCAACGGGCGCGACTTCACCGCGATCAGCGAGGTCCGCTTCCGCGGCGCTCCCGCCTGAGGCCGGGCGTGCCCGGGCTCAGAGGGACGCGAGCACCTGGGCGGCCCGCTCGGCGTCGTCGCGGCTGACGTCGAGGTGGGTGACGAGCCGGATCGTGCGCGCACCCACCGCGCCGATCAGGACGCCGGCCTCGCGCGCCCGCGCGACGAAGACCGGCGCGTCGTCGCGGTCGAAGGTGACGATGTTGGTGTCGACCGCCGCCGGGTCCGCGCCGCAGGCCTCGGCCAGCAGGCGGGCGTGGGCGTGGTCGTCGGCGAGCCGCTCGACGTGGTGGTCGAGCGCGTGCAGGCCGGCCGCGGCGAGGATGCCGACCTGGCGCATGCCGGCGCCGAGGCGCTTGCGGCGCACGCGCGCATCGGCGACCTGCTCGGCGCTGCCGAGGACGAGTGAGCCGGCGGGAGCGCCGAGGCCCTTGGACAGGCACACGGCGAGGACGTCGGCGACCGCGCCGTAGTCGGCGAGCGGCGTACCGGTGGCGACGTGGGCGTTCCAGATCCGGGCTCCGTCGAGGTGGACGGCGACCGCGCGCTCGTCGGCGTAGGCCCGCAGCGCCTGGAGGTCGGCCAGCGGTACGACGGCTCCCCCGGCGAAGTTGTGCGTGTTCTCGACCGAGAGCGCCGCCGTCCGCACGAAGTAGGGCCCGAGGTCGGGCGCGAACAGCTCGTCGACGACGGCGAGGTCGACCTGCCCGCGCGGGTGCGACCAGGTGCGCATGGTGAGGCCGGAGACCGCACCGTGGGCGCCGAGCTCGGCGCGCGCGATGTGGGCGCGCGCCTCGCACAGCACCTCCTGGCCGGGCGCGACGACGGCCGCGACCGCCAGCACGTTGGCCAGCGACCCGGTCGGCGTGAACAGCGCGGCCTGGTGACCGAACAGCCCCGCCACCCGCTCCTCGAGCGCGCGGACGGTCGGGTCCTCGCCGTAGACGTCGTCACCGACCTCGGCGGCGGCCATCGCGGCGCGCATCGCCTCCGTCGGACGCGTGACGGTGTCGCTGCGCAGGTCGATCAACGGGTCAGCGCTTCTGGAGCATGCTGGCGACCTGGAAGGCCATCTCGAGCGACTGCACCCGGTTGAGCCGCGGGTCGACGACCGACTCGTAGCGATGGGCCAGGCCCTGCTCGTCGAGCTCCTCGCCGCCGCCGACGATCTCGGTGACGTCGTCGCCGGTGTTCTCGACGAGGATGCCGGCCGGGACGGTGCCGAGCGCGCGGTGCACGTCGAAGAAGCCCTGGACCTCGTCGAGGACGTCCTCGAAGCGGCGGGTCTTGTAGCCGTTGGATGCCTCGAAGGTGTTGCCGTGCATGGCGTCGCACACCCACGCCACGTCGACCCCCTCGGCGGTGACCTTCTCGACCAGCGCCGGCAGGCCGTCGCGGATCTTGGCCGCGCCGAAGCGGGTGATGAACGTGAGCCGGCCGGGCTCGTTGGTCGGGTTGAGCTTGGCGGCCAGCGCGAGCGCGTCGTCCGCGGTCGCGTTGGGGCCGAGCTTGCAGCCGATCGGGTTGCTGATGTGGCTGAAGTACTCCACGTGGGCGCCGTCGAGCTGACGGGTGCGCTCACCGATCCAGACCATGTGGCCCGAGACGTTGTAGGGCTTCTCGGTGCGCGAGTCGATGCGGGTCATCGCGTGCTCGTACTCCATGAGCAGGGCCTCGTGCGAGGAGTAGAAGTCGACCCGGTGGAACTCCTCGGGGTCGGCACCGATCGCCTGCATGAAGGTCAGCGCCCGGTCGATCTCGGCCGCCATCGCCTCGTAGTGCTGGCCGACGGGGCTGTTGCGGACGAACTCGGAGTTCCAGGTGTGCACCTGGCGCAGGTCGGCGTAGCCACCGGTGGTGAACGCGCGCACGAGGTTCAGCGTGGACGCCGACGCGTGGTAGACGTCGAGCAGCCGCTGCGGGTCGGGCCGGCGCGACTCGGGGGTGAACTCGAAGCCGTTGACCGCGTCACCGCGGTAGGCCGGCAGGGTCACCTCGCCGCGGGTCTCGGTGTCGGAGGAGCGCGGCTTGGCGTACTGGCCCGCGAGCCGGCCGACCTTGACCACCGGCACGGACGCGGCGTAGGTCAGCACGACCGCCATCTGCAGCAGCACCCGCAGCTTGTTGCGGGTGTTGTCGGCCGTGGCGTCGACGAACGTCTCGGCGCAGTCGCCGCCCTGGAGGATGAAAGCCTCACCCCGGCTCGCCGCGGCGATCTTGGCCTTGAGCTCGTCGCACTCGCCCGCAAACACCAGCGGGGGCAGCGTGCGCAGTCGCTGGACGGTCGCCGCGAGGGCCGCGGGGTCGTCGTACGACGGCTGCTGCTTCGCTCCGATGGCGTGCAACTGCTCGAGGGACGGGAGGGTGCTCACTCCCCCAGCGTACGGCTCCGGCCGAGCGGCCGCCGAGTCGGCGGCCGCTCGTGGACGGTGCGGGCAGGCTCAGCCGCCGGTGGTGCCGATCCGGTAGCTCTTGAACAGCGTCCCGTTGGCGTAGCCGAAGCACGCGTCCGACCCGCGCCGTTGGGTGCACTTGTCGGTCGGCACGTGGATCCCGATCTCGAAGACCGGCTTCTTGCCCCGGGGCACCTTGACGATCCGCTGGCTCGACAGGTGGGACGTCGCGCGGAGGTGGGTGGACATCCACACCGTCTTCTTTCCCTTGCGCGCGTCGATCGCGTACTTGGCGGACTTGCCGCAGAAGCGCACCGTCCCCCAGTTCATCGACGCCGAGACCGGGCCGAGGCTCTGGCCGATCGACAGCTGGAGCGTGTCGCAGGACGCCTTGCGGGACGAGATCGCCTTGGTGTCGGAGTGCTCGAGGATCCGGGTCGCTCCCACGTTGTCGACGTGCAGCTTGAACCAGCCCTTGACCGACCCGCCGTAGGCACCGGCGTTGGCGATGTCGACGTCGAGGACGTAGTAGTCGTCACGGATGTCCTCGCGCAGCCGGTAGGTCCGCAGCCGCACCTTGAGCGTGCCGCGCGCGACCTTGTAGCCCTTCCACGTGCAGTCGACGTCCTTGGCGCGCGGGGTCGTCGCGCGCGGCCGGGTGTAGACGCAGTGCTCGATCCGCTCCGAGTAGTTGCGGTAGGCAAGGTCGATCGTTCCCACCCGGGGCTTCTCCCCCACCAGCACGAGGTCGCCCCTGACATCGGCGCGCGCGTCAGGCGCGCCGACCATGGCGAGCAGCCCGGCCAGCAGCACGAGGAGCGCGGCGCCGACCGACCAGCTCCGCGCGGCCGCCGTCACCGGGGATCGTCCGTCGGATCGATGTCCATGTGCTCGATGTCGCTGAACTCGGGCGGCTCGTCGTCCTTGTTGGCGACGAGGTTGACGAGCCAGGTCACGAGCCAGAGCACGACGCCGATGGCCAGCAGCCCGCCCGCGATCTCGTAGACCACGCCCGCGCGGTCGACCCACGGACCGGCGAGGTAGAGGCAGAGCAGCGCCGCGAGGTAGGGAATCGGTCGCGGGGTGGTGAAGAAGGTCCGGTTGTGGTCGGCCCGGCGCGTGCGCAGCACGATGCAGGCGATGTTCACGACGGCGAAGACGCAGAGCAGGATCAGCGAGGTCGTGGAGCCGAGGTTGGCGACGACATTGCTCTCCTTGTTGCTCGTCACGTAGATGATCAGGATGAGCGCGAGGAGCGTGGTGAAGCCGATCGCCACGGCCGGCGTACGACGGCCGCGGAGCACGACGCCCAGCTGGCGGGGAAGCACCCGCTGCTTCGCCATCCCGTAGACCAGTCGGCTGGCCATCAGCATGTTGATGAGTGCGGTGTTGGCGACCGCGAAGACCGCGAGGAACGGGAAGATCTTGTCGATCGGGAAGTCCGGCGAGCCCTTGTGGACCACCTCGACGAGCGCCCGGCCCTCGGACTCGTAGATCGTGCGCAGCTCGCTCTGCGAGAGAACGCTGACGACCGAGACCGCCACGAGCATGTAGAGCACGGCGGCGATGCCGAGACCGATGAGCATCGTGCGCGGGAAGATCCGCTCGGGGTCCTTGGTCTCCTCGACCA
Organism: Pimelobacter simplex; assembly: GCF_024662235.1. Classification (GTDB taxonomy): domain Bacteria; phylum Actinomycetota; class Actinomycetes; order Propionibacteriales; family Nocardioidaceae; genus Nocardioides. Next base: position 1,327,796 of record NZ_CP096276.1, on the reverse strand, counting down.
TGTTGACCGAGTCCTCGAAGCCGACCATCGCGAAGAAGGCGATCGACGTCGCCGCGGTGACCGCGAAGAGCAGGCCGATGTTCTGGTAGTCCTCGAAGCTGAACAGCTCGCCCATGTCGGCTTCGCCGCGGGCGATGACCGCGAACCCGACGCCGATCACGATGCACAGGGCGGTGGCCTCGACCAGGGTGAGGACGATGTTGAACTTCACGCTCTCGCCGACGCCGCGCAGGTTGATCAGGGCGAGCAGCAGCATGAAGCCGAGCGCGACCGCCGTGACCGTCCCGGTGCTGACCGAGGTGACGGTCCCGCCCGCTTCACCCGTGGCCGCCCAGATGTCGTTGAGCGCCAGGCCCTGGAAGAGGTTCTGGGCCAGCGTGTTCGCCGACGTCGAGGCGCTCGTGATGCCTGAGCACACGACGGCGAAGGCGACGATGAAGGTCAGGAAGTGCACCCCGAACGCCTTGTGCGTGTAGAGCGCCGCGCCGGCAGCACTGGGGTACTTGGTTACCAGCTCGAGGTAGGACAGCGCGGTCATCGTCGCGACGATGAACGCGAGCAGGAAGGGCAGCCACAGCAGTCCGCCGACGTAGCCCGCCATCTGCCCGGTGACGGCGTAGACGCCGGCTCCGAGGATGTCGCCGACGATGAAGAGGAGCAGCAGCCACGGGCCCATGACCCGCTTGAGCTCCGGATTGCCGTGCTGGTCCGACGCCGGGGCGTCGGCGGTGTCTGTCGACATGAGTGTCGTTTCCTTCCCCGAGTATGGAAGTTCTCGCGACTCACCTTGGCTCAGCCGACGGCGAAAGGGAAGCATTTGGCCCACGCGGCGCGGTCGGCCCGCCGGCCGTGCCTAGCCGAAGAAGACCCGGGCCTCGTCGTACTCGCGGGGGCTGACGAGCTTGAGCTCACCGGTCCCCTCGACCAGTGGCACCCGCACGATGTCGGTCCCGCGCAGGGCGACCATGACGCCGTACTCGCCCTCGGCGACGGCGTCGATGGCCTGGAGACCGAAGCGGGTGGCGAGCCAGCGGTCGAAGGCGGTGGGGGTGCCGCCGCGCTGGACGTGGCCCAGGACGACGGCGCGCGCCTCCTTGCCGGTGCGCTGCTCGATCTCGTGGGCCAGGCGGTCGCCGATGCCGCCGAGGCGGACGTGGCCGAAGGCGTCCTTCTCGCCGCTGACCAGGGTCATGCCGGTGCCGTCGGCGGGGACGGCGCCCTCGGAGACGACGATGATGGGGGCGTACTCGCTGCGGAAGCGGGTCTCGACGTGGGCGCAGACGGCCTCGATGTCGAAGGGGACCTCGGGGATGAGGACGGCGCTGGCGCCGCCGGCGATGCCGGCGTGGAGGGCGATCCAGCCGGCGTGGCGGCCCATCACCTCGACGACGATGGCGCGGTGGTGCGACTCGGCGGTGGTGTGGAGGCGGTCGATCGCCTCGGTGGCGATGTTGACGGCGGTGTCGAAGCCGAAGGTGAAGTCGGTGCCGGACAGGTCGTTGTCGATCGTCTTGGGTACGCCGACCACGCGGACGCCGAGCTCGGCGAGCTTCGTGGCGACACCGAGCGTGTCCTCGCCGCCGATGGCGACCAGGGCGTCGACGTCGGCCGCGGCGAGGTTGTCCTTGATCCGCGCGACGCCGTCGTCGACGGCGAAGGGGTTGGTCCGCGAGGAGCCGAGGATCGTGCCGCCGCGCGGGAGGATGCCGCGGCACTGCTCGATGCCGAGAGGGACCGTGACCCCGTCGAGGGGGCCGCGCCAGCCGTCGCGGAAGCCGACGAACTCGAAGCCGTGCCCGTTCACCCCCTTGCGCACCACGGCCCGGATCACGGCGTTCAGGCCCGGGCAGTCACCGCCACCGGTCAGCACTCCGACGCGCATGCCGCCAACCTACGTCGGGGACGGTCGCGCTCTCTAGGGTGAGTCCATGACCTTCTCCATCGTGGCCCGTTCCGCCGACGGCGAGTCGTGGGGCGTCGCCGTCGCCTCGAAGTTCCTCGCGGTCGGCTCCGCCGTCCCGGCCGCCGTCGCCGGCGTGGGTGCCGTCGCCACCCAGGCCGACGCCAACGTCGCCTACAAGGGCCTCGCGCTCTCCCACCTCGACGAGGGCGCGACCGCGCCCATCGCGCTCCAGCGCCTCATCGAGGAGGACGACGGCCGCGACCACCGCCAGGTCGGCATCGTCGACATCGACGGCGGCGCGGCCTCGCACACCGGCACCGAGTGCATCCCGTGGGCCGGCGGCCGGATCGGCGACGGGTACGCCGTCCAGGGCAACTGCCTGACCGGCGAGGAGGTCGTCGAGGCGATGGAGGCGGCCTGGCTGGCCGGCGACACCGACGCTCCCCTGCAGGACCGGCTCGTGGCCGCGCTGTCCGCGGGCGACGCGGCCGGCGGCGACCGCCGGGGCCGGCAGTCCGCGGCGATCCTGGTGGTCCGCGACGGCGCCGGGTACGGCGGCCTCGACGACGTCGCCGTCGACCTGCGCGTCGACGACCACGAGGTGCCGATCGACGAGCTGAAGCGGCTCCTGGACCTGCACGAGCTCTACCTCACCGCGTCCACCGAGGACGAGAAGGTCACCGTCGACGACGCCCTGCGCGCCGAGCTCGAGGAGTTCGCCACGGCCAGCGGGCACCGCGACTTCCACGCCTGGGTCGGCACCGAGAACTACGAGATGCGGGTCGCGGCCGACCTGGGCTGGATCGACCGGCGGGTGCTGGCGATCGTGCGCGGCGAGGACCGCTGAGCAGGGTCGGGGATCGAGAGCCGGCGCGAGCAGGTCGACGAGGTCACCGGGCGCTGAGCCGGTCCCGCGCAGCCTGCGCCGCGTCGCGCTCGGCGGTGGCGGTGCGCAGCTCGGCACCGGTGCCGTCGCGGACCTCCTCGGCCTCGGCGACCTCCTCGTCGAGCTCGTCGGACTGCTCCTCGAGGTCGGAGAGGCGGCGGCGCAGCTCGTCGATCTCGGCCTGGAGCTGCAGTGCGCGGGCGGCGAGGCGGTCGACCTCGGCGCCGGCGTCCTCGTGCGCGGCCAGCGCGGCGTCGTACTCGTCGGTGGCGGCGGCGAGGCGCTCGTCCGCGGTGGCGCGGGCCTTGGCCGCCTTGTCCGGGTCCGGTACGACGTGCAGGTCGGGCGGTCCCGGACGCGGCACCTCGCGCGGCGTGGCCGCGAATCCCAGCGCCTCGGGAACCGCGATCGCGCTCACCAGGTCGGCGGGGTCCATCGGCTCGATGCCGGTGGTGCGCAGGGCGCTGACGAGCAGGCCGCTGCGGACGGCGCGTCCGCACTCGGCGTCGATCATCGCGGCGGTGAGGGTCGCCTCGACCTGCTCGGCGACCGCCTCGGTGACCCGCAGGCCCTCGTCGAGGGCGAGTCGGCGCGCCTGGGTGGTGACGGCGGCGGTGACCTGGCGGCGCTGCTTGGTCAGCGTGCGCAGCTCACCGGCGGACATCGCCTCCTGCGCCTCGCGCAGCGCGGCGCCGACGTTGAGCACCTGGTCGACCTGAGCGGCCTCGCGGCGCACGAGCAGGTCGACGACCCACGCGGCGGTGCTCGGCTTGCGCAGCGCCTTGACCTGCGCGGCGAGCGGCGTCCCCTTGAGCTCCTTGGCCCGCGCGTCGCGCGCCGGGGTGAAGTCCCCCAGCGGCAGGGCGTAGAGGTCGTCGGCGATCTCCAGCAGGTCGGCCATCCGCTGAGTCTGTCATCCAGTCGGACGCCAACGCGTCCCCAGTCCGTCCTGCGACGGTCGTGGCGACACTGACCCGAAGGAGTCCCGAATGACCGACCAGATCCTGCTGCCCGGCCAGGCCGCCGCCCCGGCCGGGCCGGCCGACATGACGATGATGTACGTCCTGCACCACGCGTTCCGGCGCGACCTGCGCGACTTCCGCGCCGTCGTGGAGGGGGTCGCGGCCGACGACCAGGCCGCCTGGGGCCGGCTGCGCGAGCGCTGGGGGCTCTTCACCTCCGAGCTGCACACCCACCACACCAAGGAGGACGAGATCCTCTGGCCGCTGCTGGCCGGCCGGGCCCGCGAGGCCGCCGACCTCGACAGCCTGCGGGTGCTGCGCGAGATGGAGGCCGAGCACGGGGTGCTCGACCCCCTGCTGACCTCGTGCAACGCCGGCTTCACCGCGCTGGCCGCCCAGGCCGACCCGGACGTGCTCGGCGACCTGCGCGACGACCTCGCCGACCTGGACGCGGCGCTCGACCGGCACCTGGGCCACGAGGAGTCGGCAGCGGTGCCGATCCTGCAGCGCTACGTCGCCGGCGAGGAGTGGGAGGTGATCGAGCGCGAGAAGTTCCGGGGACGTCCCTCGGTGGGCCACGCGCGCCGGTTCCTGCCCTGGATCTTCAAGGGGCTCGGGGCGGACGCCGCCGACCGGGTCCTGGCGATCGGCGGGCCCGGCATGCGGCTACTGCTGGCCAGCTCACGGCGCGGCTTCGAGCGCCGCGAGCGTGCGGCCCTCGGCTGACGCCGGGAGCCGGAGCTCGACCTTGCAGCCGAGGCCGGTGCTCCCGGCGCCCAGCCGGAGCACCGCGCCGAGCTCGTCGGCGCGCTCGCGCATCGAGCGCAGGCCGATGCCCTCGACCTTGTCGGGCGGGAGACCGACCCCGTCGTCGGAGACGACGAAGAGCGTGTCGCCGTCCGCGCGACGGCGCAGGTGGACGTCGCAGCGGCTCGCCTGGGCGTGCCGGCTGACGTTGAGCAGCGCCTCGCTCGCCATCTGGTAGACCGCGACCTGGATCGGCGGCTCCAGGTCGACGTCGGCGGCGACGGTGACGTGCACGGCGAGCTCGTCGCCGGTGAACCGCTCGGCCAGCGCGGCGAGCGCGGTCGCGAGGTCGCCGTCCTCCAGGGCCAGCGGGACCAGCGACCGGCTCAGCCGGCGTACCTCCTCGCCCTGCTGGGCCAGCTCGCGCTCCAGCATGTCGAGCATGTCCTCGGCCGCCTGCGGGTCGCGCTCGCGCAGGCCCCGGGCGGCGACCAGGCCGAGCCGGATGCCGGCCAGCGCCGGGCCGAGGCCGTCGTGCAGGTCGCGGCGCAGCATCCGCCGCTCCTCGTGCCGTACGCCGGCCATCCGGCGCCGCGCGGTCGTCAGGGCGTCGACCGACTGGGTCAGGTCGATGGTCATGCCGACCAGGCCGGCCACCTCGGTGAGCATCCGCGTGGTGCGCTGGTCGAGCCGCTCCCCCGGACGGGGCCGGGCGACCAGCCGGCCGACGTCGCGGCCGCGGCTGGTCAGGGTCAGCACCAGGTCGTCCCCGCCCGCCGGCACCTCGGCGGTCCCGGGCGCGACGAGGTGCACGTCCGCCAGGCGCAGGCTCCGGCACAGGCCGGCGGCGAGGGCGTCGAGGTCGAAGCCGTCCCGGCCGTCGGCGCTCGACAGCAGCCGCGCCGGATCGGCCCCGGTGCCGTAGACGAGGTGGTCCACGCGCCGCTGCACCAGCCGGCGCAGCGGGGTCGCGCCCAGGCCGACCAGGCCCACGGCGAGCGCGAGGGCGACGTCCGACTGACCGGGCAGGACCTGGGTGGCGACCGCGATGAGGAGCAGGTAGGCCAGTGCGATCGCCACGGTCATCATCGCCCAGACGACGCCGCGGTTGACCCGGGCGTCGACGCCCCACATCCGCCGGCCGAGGACCAGCACGAGCAGCGCGGCCGGCAGGAACAGCTGGGCCACCAGCAGCAGCGCGCCGCTCACCTCGGCCGCCGTCCCGGTCCAGTCGTCCGACATCGGCATCAGGAACGCCACCAGCGCCACGACCATGGCGCCGTGCCCGGCCAGCAGCCAGCCCAGGCCGCCGCGCTCCGCGGGCGGGGCCCGGCGCACACGCACCAGCAGCCAGATCCAGACGCCCACGCCGAGCAGGGCGACGGTGCGGTCGGGCCAGAGCCCCAGGCTGCGCAGCAACGACTGCCACCAGGCGACGTCGATCCCGAACGGGTTCGGCGGCAGACCCGGCACCACGACGGTCAGGCTCGGCAGGGTGGAGACCACGATCGCGCCGACCGCCACCGCGACGGCGGGCCACCGGCGCCGGCCGCCCGGCACCACGAGCAGCGGGACGACGGCCACGGTCGCGTAGACACCCGGCACCCACGCCCAGTAGGGCAGGTACACCGCGAGGTCCTGCCCGGGCCAGGCGCCGTCGAGCGCGACGTACCCGGCGGCGAGGCCGGAGGCACCGCACCCGAGGGCGGTGAGCGCCAGGATCCAGACCACCGGGTGGCGCGCCCGGGGCAGCATCATCAGCACGACGCCGCCGTAGACGACCGCCGTGACGACGTCCATGATCCAGTCGGCGACGTTGGGGGGCGCGGTGCCGGTGCCGATCAGGGCCGCCACGGCGCCCGCGGCCAGCAGCCACGACGTGCCGGCGACCAGCCAGGCCAGGACGTGCCAGCGGCGGGTGGTCCGCGTGGTCACGGTCGCGCCAGGCGGGAGCGGGCGGCGCGGGCCACCGCGGACCCGATGATGAGCTCGCCGCGGGCCACGCCGCGGATCGCGCGCTGCACGTCGTCGGCCTCGGCGGACTTGAGCAGGTAGCCGGCCGCGCCGGCCTCGAGCGCTCCGGCGACGTGGTCGTCGTCCTCGTGCATGGTCATCACGAGCACCTTGAGGTCCGGGTGCGCGCGCACCAGCTCGCGGGTGAGCTCGATGCCCGACTCCCCCGCCAGGTCGAGGTCCATCAGGACGACGTCGACCCCGCGCCCGACCAGCGCCCGGGCACCCGCGGCGTCGCCGGCGGCACCGACGAGCTCGAGTCCCTCGAGCGAGCCGAGGAGCCCGGTCATGCCCATCCGGAACATCGGGTGGTCGTCGACGACCGCGACCCGGAGCAGCGCCGTGGCCGCCGCAGCGGCTTCGACCGGCACCTCGCCGGTCACGCGCTGCTGGAGGATGGCGGTCTCCAGGGCGCCGACCGCGGCGCTCGCGTCGACGCCGAGGTCGTCGCGCAGCGTCTCGCGCAGCCGGCGCAGCGCGGCGAGGCCGTCGACCTGGCGCTCGGCCCGCACCAGCGCGGCGGCGTGGAGCAGCCAGAGCCGTTCGCGGTGGGGGTGCCGCGCGGTCTCGGGCTCGAGCCGGCGCGCGGCCTCCGCGGCGCCGCCCTCGTGGATCCGGACCAGCTCGCGCAGCTCGACGGCCGCGGTGCGCACCTCGTGGAGCCGGGCGCGCTCCGCGACGATGGCCGGGGCGTCGCCGAGCTCGGCGTACGGCTCGCCGCGCCAGGCGGCCAGGGCCTCGTCGAGCCCGGCGGTGACGGGGGCGAGCGTGGCCGCGTCGGGCGTGCCGCGCAGCGTCCAGGGCCGCTCGGGGTCGGTGCGCAGGGTCGCGGCCGCGGTCTCCACGGCGGACTCCAGGAGCCGGGCGTCGATCGCGTCGGCGGGCAGCCGCAGCGCGTAGCCCAGCGACGAGGTCCGGATCACCGTGCCCGCACCGCGCGGCGCCCGTCCGGGCTCCAGCACCTTGCGCAGGCCGGCGACGTAGCCCTGCACGGTGACGACGTGGCTCGTCGGCGGCTCGTCGCCCCACAGCGCCTCGACCAAGCCGTCCAGGCTGACCGGGCGTCCCGCGTGGAGCGCGAGCGCGGCCAGCACCTGGCGCGGCTTGGGCGCGCCGAGGTCGAGGACCCGGCCGTCGACCTCGACCTCGACCGGACCGAGCACGCGCACTCTCACGCGCGACAGGCTAGCCACGTCCGGCCCTCCGCACCGGCGGTTGGCGTGCTTGCTCCCCCATCGGACGACCTCGTCAGTGGCCGATGACGCCGGCCGGGTCGTACGCCGCCCGGACCTCGTCGAGCCGGGCGGCGACGCCGCTGGGCCAGGCCGTGTCCCACGCGTCGGGCTTGTTGAGCGCGCCGATGAAGTTCGGCTGGAAGGTGCCGCTCGCCCACGGCGCCATCGCCTGGGCCAGCGCACCCACCGCCGCCGGGACCGGGCCGGCGAACAGCTCGGGCACCGGGGCGCTGATCACGAAGAGCCCGTACGCCGCGTCGCGTCCCGCGACCGCATCGGGCACGGCCGGTGCCTGCGCGAGCCGGCCCCCGAGACGGCGTACCTCGACGACCGCCAGCGGTGCGCCGCTCTGCGGTCCGGCGGCCGCGAGCATCGCGCGGGCGGCGTCGGCGTCGAAGGCGCGCAGCAGGGCGCCCGCCTCCAGCACCGGCATCGGCTGGTCCGGGTCGGCGTGGACCGCGCCGATCGCGGCCGCGGGCAGCTCCGCGAGCGTGTCGAGGACCGGCTCGGCCACCGTGCGCATCGGCTCGACGAGCCCGGCCGCCAGGCCCGGCTCCGCCGTCGCGTCGAGGGGGACGGCGATCCGCACGTGGACCACGAACCGGCCCCGCAGCGGCTCGGGGACGAACGGGAGGTCGGGAAGCTGGAGCAGCGCGACCGAGGTGTTGACCAGGTCGGGCACCTGCGCCGACCAGTCGGCCCACGCGGTGAGCACGGCCTCGGCATCGGCCGCGGCGAAGAACAGTCCGCCACCGTAGACCCGGGTGAGCGGGAGCAGGTCGACCTCGACCGCGGTGACGACGCCCGGGACGTGCTTGCCCCCGAGCAGCGCCCAGAACAGGTCCGGGTGGCTGGACGCGGAGGCGGACACGACCTCGCCCGTGCCGGTGACGACCTCGGCGGAGCGCACGTAGTCGCTGGCCCAGCCGTAGGTGCGCCCGAGCGGGCTCAGCCCGCCGCCGAGCAGGAAGCCGATCGCACCGACGCCCGGCGCCGAGCCGGACAGCGGGGTCAGGCCGTGGGGTGCCGCCGCCTCGGCGACCTCGGCCCACGTGGTCCCGGCGCCGATCCGGGCGCTCCCGCGCGCCGCGTCCACGCGCACGCCGGCGAGCCCGCGGGTGAGCAGCGCGAGGCCGCCCTCGATCGGGTGGGTCCAACCGTGGCCGGTGCCGACGGGGTGGACCTGGCGGCCGGCCCCGGCCGCGCGCCGTACGGCGGCGGCGACCTCGGCCGCGGTGCCCGGCTCGGCCACCTCGTCGGGGGCGTGGCGGTGGGCCAGGTTGAACAGGGGCAGGGCAGCGGGCGCAGCGGGTGCAGCGGGCGCAGCAGGCGCGTCGGGCATGGCGGTTCCTTCTCTCGGTCGGTGGGCGCCCAGCGTCGCCAGCCCCGCTGGACGTGGGCTGGAGGACCTCCGGGCCCGGTCCCCAGTCGGTCTCCAGTGCCTGCCCAGGCGCCGCCGCGAGCCTGGAGCCTCCCCCCGGAAAAGCGGTGGGCGAGCGCGTGTGGGGCGCCTCGTCCACCGCGACCGGGGGCGCACCCGATCCCCGTCGTCCCGGCCCCACGGAGGTGGACCTCCCCATGACCTCACGCACGTACCTGCGCCGAGCCGCGGCCGGTGGCCTGGCCGCCGTCCTGCTCGCCGGCCTCCCCGGTGCCGCGGCGAGCGCGGCGAGCGCGGCTCCCCAGGGCGACCCGCCCGGCACGACCTACGTCTACCGCGCGACCTTCTCCGCGACGGTCACCCATGCGCTCTTCGTCGACTGGGCCGACGGCGACAGCGACGAGCAGACCCTCGAGGTCCGGCTCCAGGGCGCCATCCCCAGCATCACGATGGACCAGGCCCTCGACCTGACCTCGACCAGCATCCCGACCAGCGTGGTCAAGGTGGTCGCGGCCCAGGCCGAGGGCGTCACCCGCACCAACAGCGGCCAGCACGTCCGGACCTGCACCTCCTCGTCCGGCACCGCCACCGGCAAGCCGGTGCTCTGGCCGGACCCGCTCCTGCAGACCAACGACTTCGTGCCGTTCGCCTTCCTCGAGCTCCCCGGGTCGTGCACCGACAGCGAGGGCCCGCCCTCGGCGACGACCTTCGAGTACGAGGCGATGCTCGCGCTGACCCACGGCGGCCCCGCCGGTGCCCCGTCCCTGAGCCTGCCGTTCCGCGTCGAGCGCGGCACGGCGCCGCTGACGCGGCCGGACGAGTGCCCCGGCTACATCGCCGGCCAGACGCCCGTGTGCCACTACGCCATCGAGGGCACGCTGGACCTGCACCTGCTGCGCAAGGTACCGCCCGCTCCCCCCAAGCCGCCCGCCCCGCCCCGGGGCGCCGTCCTCGCCCCGGGCGCGAAGAAGGTGACCGCCGGCGTCCGCTGCCCCGCGCGGTGCACGGTCACGCTCAAGGTCACCCCGCTCTCCGGCGGACCCACGCTCGCGGTCCGCAAGGTGACCCCGCCTCCCGGCCGGGTCGCGAACGTCAAGGTCGCGATCCCGCCCGGCAAGCGCGGCCTGGTCAAGAAGGCCGGCGGCGTCCGGCTGCGGCTGACCTACCGCCACGCCGACGGCACGACCTCCACCGAGACCCGAAAGGCACGACGATGAACCTGCACCCCCGACACCTGCGAGCCCCGCTCGCCGCCGCGGCGGCGGCCCTCGCCGTCCTCACCGCCGTACCCACCGCGGCCACCAGCGCGGCACCGGTCCCGTCCACCGCATCGGCCGCCGCGTCGCCCGGCGGCACGATCACCTACGTCCGCGGCCACAACGTCTGGGTGGCCCGGGCCGACGGCAGCGGCGCGCGCCAGGTCACCTCCGGCGGGACGGCGGCGTCCCCGTGGCGCTCGCCGACGTCCTCCGACGACGGCCACATCGTGGCCGGGCGCGGCAACCTCGTGCACCGGATGGACCAGTGGGGCACGGTGCTCGACACCCTCGACCCGCCGGACCTGCGCAACTCGGCCGGTGAGCTGCTCGGCGGACCGCCCGCGCACCTGGCGGTCTCGCCCGACGGCACCAAGATCGCCTACACGTACGAGAAGTACTCGTGCCCGCCCAACCTGGCGTGCCGGATCCGCTACGTCACCGCGTTCACGTCCTCGCGCGCGGTCACCTCGCCCGACACCTGGGGCGTGACGTACGACGACAACCCGTCGTGGATCACCGACAGCAGGGTCGCGGTCAACGCCGACCTGATCGACAACATCAACCTCTTCGACCTCGGCCGTGGCACGACGCACTGGTTCGACGAGGACGACTACCGCACCGACGACCGCCCGCTCTTCGACTTCGAGGTCGCCCGCAACGCCGGCTACGCCACGGCGATCCGCAGCACCGGCGACGACGCGCACGTCGTCTACTACCGGGTCAGCGGCAACTACCGCAACGGCGGCCGGCCGCCGATCCCGGAGGGCTTCTGCGCCACCACGCCCCAGCTCGGCATCACCTCGCCGACGCTGTCGGCCGACGGCGCGCTCGGGGCGTGGGCCGAGCCCGACGGCATCTGGATGATGCGCCTGGGCGCGGCACCCTGCGAGATCGAGCCGACCCGGGTCATCCCCGGCGGCTCGGCGCCCGCGTTCTCGCCGGCGACGCTGCAGACCACGCGGCCGTCGTACGTGTTCTCGGTGGCGCGGGGTCCGCGGATCACCGGCACCCCGAAGGCCGGCCGGAGCCTCACCGCGGTGGCACCGGTCGTCTCGCCGCGGGCGAGCGGCGTCCGCTACCAGTGGCTGCGCGGCAGCACCGCGATCCGGGGCGCCACCCAGGCGCGCTACAAGGTCACCCGCAAGGATCGCGGCAAGACGCTGCGGGTCGCGGTCACGCTGACCCGGCCCGGCTTCGGCACCAAGAAGGTCGTCTCGGCCCCGGTCCGCGTCCGGCGCTGATCCACGCTGTCAGCGCAGCCCCGCCCCGATCATCGCGACGGTGAGGTCCACCAGCTGCTCGCGGTCGACGTCCTCCGGACGCCCGAGCGCGATGCGCAGGCAGGTCGAGACCAGGACCCCCATCAGCATGAAGACGACCCCCTCCAGCTGCTCGGGAGCGAGGTCGGGGCGGTGCCGGCGCGGCAGCAGCGAGGCGAGACGGTGCAGGTCGCCCTCGATCTCGGGCAGCACGTTGGCGTTGTTGCCGGCGGGCAGCTGGTTGACCATCGCCGCGATGACGCCGCGGTGCTGCTCGAAGCCGGCGACGAGGGTGCGGACGACGAGCCGCAGGGCGTCGTCCAGGTCGAGCTCGAGGGCGTCGACGACGCTGACCATGAGGTCGTCGCTGATGGCGCGCACCGCCTCCTCGCGCAGGACGCCGAGCAGCTCGCCGCGGTCGTTGAAGTAGCGGTAGAACGTCCCGCTGCTCACGTGGGCGTCACGGATCACGGCCGTGGTGGAGAGCCGCTCGATGCCGTCGCGGTCGAGGATCCGCACCGCGGTGTCGAGGAGCAGGCGCCGGGTCTGGACCGCCCGGTCCTGCCGCGGGCGGGCCCGCTGCCGCTGCGCCACGTGCGCCTCCGCAAAAGTGAATAGAAGGTGAGGATCTCTCACTTTAGCCTCGTCGCATGACCACCCGACAGGTCCCGCAGACGATCCCCACCAGCCTCCGCCGCGTCGCCGAGGCGCGGGCCCGGTTCGGTCCCTTCGCCGAGCGCTACCTCGCCGCCATGGCGGACGGCGACCCGCTCGCCGACGCCTTCGTCGCCGACTTCGCCCGGCTCGGGCACGGCAAGGCGATGCGGATGCTGCGCACGGCGTGCCGCGAGGGCATCGGCGCCGTACCGGACGCGCCGGACTCGCTGGTCGCGCTCTTCGCCGAGCTCGACGCGGTCCCCGCCTGGGTCGACACCGCCGCGATCGACCACGACTCGCGCTACACCTCGCGCTACTCCCGGGCCTCCGGCATCGTGCTCGGCGCGGCCTCGCTGGTCAGCGGCTACGCCAACTCCGCGGCCTCGCGGCCCCTCGAGCTCACCGGCCGGTACGTCGAGAACGCCGGCGCCCGGACCATCGAGGTCGGCTCCTGGCTGCTCGCGGTCAACCAGCCCGGCGGCCTGACCCGGTTCAGCGACGGCTTCGAGCTGACCGTGCGGGTGCGGATCATCCACGCCCTCGTGCGGGCGAGCCTGCGCGAACGCCCCGACTGGGACGAGGCCGCGTGGGGGCTGCCGATCTCGCAGTCCTACCTGGCCTACACGCTCGTCGAGTTCACGCTCATCCCGCTGCGCGCGATGCGGCGGATCGGGGCGCCGTACCTGGCGCACGAGGAGGCGGCCGCCTACGCCCGCTGGCGCTACCTCGGCCACCTGCTCGGCATCGAGGACGGCCTGCTCCCCCGCAACGCCGCCGAGCAGGAGCGGCTCGAGGAGATCTACCTGCTCACCCGGCCGGTGGTCGACGACTACTGCCGGGCGCTGGTCGCCAGCATCAACCGGGAGTTCCTGGTCCCCGAGATCGAGGGCGTCCTGCCCCGGCCGCTCGCCCGCCAGGCGCCACGGGTCGTGCACGCGCTGGAGCGGCTGTTCCTCGGCGACGAGATCGCCGACGAGCTCGCCGTCCCCCGGACCCGGCTGACCCGGGTGCTCGCGCTGCTCGGCCCGGTCCTCAGCCTGGTCAACCACCTGCGCGACCTGGTCCCCGGCACGCTCGGGCCGCGCACCCGCAAGGGCAAGGCCTACGAGGCCGAGCAGGAGGAGCGGCTGCGCCGCGACTGGAACGTCCAGCACGACCTGGTCGACGCCTCACCCGGCGGCGGGCGACCGCACCCGGCGCGCGGCGACGGCTGAGGCCTGAGGAACCTGAGGGGTGAGCCCGCGCGGGCTCACTCGTCCTCGTCGTCGAGGCCCTGCTCGATGACGTAGCGGGTCAGCTCGACGCGGTTGTGCATCTGGAGCTTGCGCAGGGTGTTCTGGACATGGTTCTGCACCGTGCGGTGCGAGAGCACGAGGCGCTCGGCGATCTGCTTGTACGACATCCCCTTGGCGACCATCTTGAGGATCTCGGTCTCGCGGTCGGTGAGCCGCTCACCGGGCGGCATCGCGGGCTGGTCCATCCGCCGGAACTCCCCCAGCACCAGGGCGGCCAGGCCGGGGGTGAAGACGCTGTCGCCGGCGGCCACGCGTCGTACGGCGTCGATGAGCTCGTCGCGCGAGGCGGACTTGACCAGGTAGCCGGTCGCGCCCGCCTTGACCGCCGCGAGCACGTCGTCCTGCTCGCCGGAGGCCGACAGGATCAGCACCCGCGAGGACGGCTCGCTGGCCAGCACCTGCGCGGTCACCTCGACCCCGCTGGGCTCGGGGATCTGCAGGTCGAGAACGACGACCTGGGGCCGGGTCGCGTTGAACCGGTTGACCGCCTCGGTCCCCGTCGCCGCGACCGCGACCACCTCGAAGCCCGCCGCGGCGAGGTCGCGCTCGACAGCGTCACGCCACATGGGGTGGTCGTCGACGACCATGACCCGGATCCGGTCCGTCATGGGAGGGACCCTAGGCCATGGCGGCCTCTTGGTCGCCGTCGCGAGCGGTGCTTGCGGCCGATCGGGCAAGGCGGAGCAGCGAAGGCGGGCCGGAGGCCCGTCGAGTCTGCGACAACGCCGCCCGATCGAGTCGCAAGTGCCGCGCAGCAGGCGAGCAAGAGGCCGCCATGGCCTGGGCCATGGGCGTCGCCGATCCGGTGAGGCAGGTCAGGCGGACGGCACGTGCTCCTCCAGCCACGTGGTGACGTAGGTGAGCACGTCGGGGTCGATGGTCGTCGTGATCTGCGCGTACTCGTCGGGCGTTCCCGACGTGGCGGGCTGCATCAGGTGGTTGGCGCCGGCGAAGACGTGCACCGTCGCATCGGCGTCCTCGCTCAGGAAGCGGCGCATCAGCGGCTCGTTGAGCGAGGGCGGCACCTGGATGTCCTTGCTGCCGAAGAACGCCAGCGTCGGCACCCGCAGCGCGCGGAGCGCGGGCTCCGGGTCGTACGCCGTCTGCGCGGCCATGGTCGGCGTGACGGTCGGGTCGAGCGCGCGGGCGCCGTCGAGGTCACCGGCCGTCAGGAGGTCGCACAGGCGCTGGTTGGCGGCGTCGCTCTCCTTCAGCTTGTCCGGGGTGCCCTGCTGCTGGAGCTCGAGCTGGGCCCGGGCCTGGTACTTCAGCACCTCGCAGCCGGTCTGCGCGGGCCCCGCCATCAGGACGACGAACGCCACCTTCTCCGGCGCCCGGGACGCCGCCAGCGGCGCCAGGTAGCCGCCCTGGCTGTGCCCCATCAGGCCGATCCGCTCCGGGTCGATCTCGGGACGCTCGCGCAGGAAGTCGGTCATCGCCAGGGCGTCGGCGGTCAGGTCGTCGTACGTCGCGTCGGCGTCGCTGCCGGTGGTGCCGCCGACGCCGCGGTCGTCGGTGCGCAGCACGGCGTACCCGGCGCGGGTGAGGGCGTCGGAGAGCACCAGGAACGGCTTGTGCGCGAAGCCCTGCTCGTCGCGGTCCTGCGCGCCGGCGCCGGTCAGCAGCACCACGGCCGGGAACGGGCCCTCACCCTCGGGCGAGGTGAGGGTGCCGGCGATGGTGACGTCACCGGCCTCGAACGAGACGTCCTCGCTGCGGTACGGCAGGGGCTCCTCCGGCTCCTGAGGGCGCTCCAGCGGGGCGACGGTGCCCCGCTCGAGGCTGACGGCGAGGTCCTGGCCCCCGGCGGTCAGCTTGCCGGTGATGCGGTCGGTCGCGGCGGCGTAGGTACCGGCGAACGTCGCGTCGGGCGCGATCTGCGGCGCCTCGAACGCGACCTCGGTGTCGGTCGTGCGGACGCCCGTGAGCTCGGCGTCCTCCAGGCCCTGCGCGGGGATGGTGATCGTCGCGCCGTCGCCGGAGAACGTGAGGCCGACGTCGACCGGTGCGCCGGGCACCTCGATGACGCCGGCCCAGTCGCCGTCGAGACCACGGGGCTCCTGCGCCGTGGGCGGCTTCTCGGCGGCGGGCTTCTTCTTGTCGTCCTGGGAGCAGGCGCTCAGGACGAGCGCGAGGACGGCGAGGGCGAGGACGATGATGCGGGGGGATGATCGGGACATGGCGCGACGCTAGGTCGGGCCGCGGGTCCGGCACATCGGGAAGGTCCCGGGCTCTTGCCCCTAGGGGGTGGCTCCCACGTCGGCGCCGTCGCGAGCGGTGTTGGCGGCCGATCTGGCAAGGCCGAGTCGCGAAGGCGGGCCGGAGGCCCGTCGAGTCGGCGAGAACGCCGCCAGATCGAGTCGCCAACACCGCGCAGCAGGCGCCGACGTGGGAGCCACCCCCTCAAGGGGCGCGGTGGAAGCGCCCGCGCCGGTGGAGCAGCGCGTCGTCGTCCTCGGCGCCGATCTCGACGTGCTCGATCGCGGCGGTGACCTCGACCGACCAGCCGACCTCGCGCTCGCCGGCCAGGCGGACGCCGGCCCAGGTCGTGGCCGACGCCAGCCGCGGCCCGTACGCCGTCGCGGTGAACGCCGCCTGCCGGAACGGCCCCCCGGGCGCGGGCGCCGTGCCCGCGAAGGCCTCCGCGAGCTGGCGGTCGGCCCACGAGAGCAGCTGGACCACACCCCAGCCGCTGGTGCGCAGCACGTCGAGCAGGTCGGAGTCGGGGTCGAGCAGGGCCAGGACGACCGGCCGGGGGCCGAGCGCGACCATGTGCGAGCTGACCGTCAGGCCGGCTCGCTCGGTGTCGTCGCCGGCGGTCCAGAGGGTGACGGCGCCGCCGACGTGGCCGCGGAAGCGCCGGGCCGGGTCGGGATCGGCGTCCGCGAACGGGTGCGTGCTGTGGATGGTCATCCCTGCTCCCTCGGTACGACGAGAACCCACTCCGTGCCGTAGCCGCCGGTGTCGAGCGTGGCGGTCCCGCCCAGGTCGCGGATCCGGCCCCGGATGGACTCGCTGACCCCCATCCGGCCCTCGGCGGCGGCCGCATCGAGCCGTCCCTCGGGGATCCCGGGGCCTTCGTCGCGCACGGACACCTCGACCCGGTCGCCCAGGTCCTCGAGCAGGATCCACGCGGGCGCGCCGGCGCCGACGTGGCGCTCGACGTTGTCGAGGCACGCGCGGACCACCGCGACCACCTCGGCCGCCGCGGGCGCGGGCAGCGGGACGGCACCGGCCGGGAGCGCCACCTCGGTGCGGGGCCGGCTGCCGAGCGGCCCCAGGAGCGCGGCGAGGTCGGCGGTGGTGGTGGCGACCGCGGAGGCGGTCACCGCCTCCTGGGAGCGGATGAGCGTGCGCAGCGCCTGCTCCTGCTCGCCCGCGAGCCGGCCGAGCTCGGCGGCCTCGCCCCCGAGCTCACCGCCGCGGCGCTGCACGAGCGCCAGCACCTGGAGCACCCCGTCGTGGACCACGCGGGCCAGCCGGGCGCGCTCGGAGGCGGCGGCAGCCTCGCGCTGGGCGCGGTCGCGCTCGGCGGCCATCTGCTTGAGCGACTCGCACACGAAGCCGAGCATCGAGCCGCCCAGGAGCAGCAGGAAGACGTTGCCCCAGTCCTTCTGGTGCACCTCGCTGCGGGTGAGCAGGTCGACGGCGCCGAGCAGCACCGCGGCCGCCGTCCCGCCGCGCCAGCCGTAGCGGACCGCCCAGGCCAGCAGCGCGCCGACGATCCAGTAGCCAGGGATGGTCGCGTTGAACCACTCCCCCTTGACCACGGGCGTGACCAGCAGCAGGCCGACGGCCAGGGCCAGGTCGGCCAGCAGCACCGCCGGGATCCGGCGCTCGGGCGCGGCGTACACGACGATCGAGACGGCCGTCGCGACCACCATCAGGCCCACGCAGGCCCAGCCGAGCACCGGGTGCTCGAAGTTGTTGCGGTAGGCGTTGATCGCCACCGTGTAGCCGAGGACGACCACCCGGAGCACCGCCAGTGCCCGGAACATCCGGTCCTCGACGGCGATCGCTGCTCGCGTCGCCGCCGCGGTCCCCGCGCCCGGGTCGGTCAGGACGCGAGCTTCCGCTGCTCGCCGTCGCCGTGCTCGGCCTTCTTGGCCTCGGACTTGGCGCGGGTGGCGTACATGTCGACGTACTCCTGCTGGGAGAGCCGCATGATCTCGTACATGATCTCGTCGGTGATCGAGCGCAGGATGAAGCGGTCGTTCTCCATGCCGGCGTAGCGCGAGAAGTCCATCGGCTTGCCGAAGCGCACGTGCGGACGGGTCCAGCGCCCGAAGGTCTTGCCCGGCGGCGCGACGATGTCGGTACCGACCACGGCGACCGGGATCACCGGCACCCCGGTCTCGAGCGCCAGGCGCGCGATGCCGGTCTTGCCGCGGTAGAGGCGGCCGTCGTGGGAGCGGGTGCCCTCGGGGTAGATGCCGAAGAGGTCGCCGTCGGAGAGGACCTTCTTGGCCGAGATCAGCGCGCCCGCGGCCGCGTTGGCACCGGAGCGGTCGATCGGGATGTTGCCGGTGCCGCTGAAGAAGTTCTTCTGGAGCCAGCCCTTGATGCCCGGCGAGGTGAAGTACTCCGCCTTGGCGACGAAGCTGACCTTGCGCGGCACGACCAGCGGCATGAACAGCCAGTCGGCGTAGGACAGGTGGTTGCTCGCCAGGATGGCGGGCCCCTCGGTGGGGACGTTCTCGACGCCCTCGGCACGGGGGCGGAAGATCACCTTGAGCAACGGCCCGAGAGCGATGAACTTCAGGAACCAGTAGAACAACCGACCGCACCTTCCCCTGCGCGTGCACCCGCCCGGACGGGCGCCGACTGATCGAAGCCTAGGGCATGTCTGCCTGTTGGTCGCCGTCGCGAGCGGTGCGGGCGGCCGATCGGGCAAGGCGGAGCAGCGAAGGCGGGCCGGAGGCCCGTCGAGTCTGCGACAACGCCGCCCGATCGAGTCGCCCGCATCGCGCAGCAGGCGAGCAACAGGCAGACATGCCCTGGTGCCTTGGCGCACATCTGCCGACCCGGCGACCACGGGCCGTCGGTGCGGCACAATCACCTCATGCCGCCGACCGCTGATGACCCCGCCGCGCCGCTGACCGTCGCCGCACGTCCCGAGCTGACCGGCGGACGCCGGATCGGCGTGCTGCTCAGCCACGGCTTCACCGGCTCGCCGGTGTCGATGCGGCCGTGGGGCGAGCACCTCGCCGCCCTCGGCTACGGCGTGCACGCGCCGCTGCTGCCCGGCCACGGCACCACCTGGCGCGACCTCAACACCCGCCGCTGGCAGGACTGGTACGGCGCGATCACCGACGCCTTCGACGCGCTGCGCGCCGAGCACGACGCCGTGGTGGTCGGCGGGCTGTCGATGGGCGGTGCGCTGGTGCTGCGGCTGGCCGCCGACCGCGACGCCGACCTGGCCGGGGTCATGGTGGTCAACCCCGCGGTCGCGACCAAGCGGCTCGACGTCAAGCTGCTGCCGGTGCTCAAGCACCTGGTGCCGTCGTTCCCGGCGATCGCCGGCGACATCAAGAAGCCGGGCGTCAGCGAGAACGGCTACGACCGCACGCCGCTCAAGGCGGCGCACTCGATGATGCAGGCCTGGCCGCACCTGCGCGCCGACCTGTCCCGGATCACGGTGCCGATGATCTACTTCCGCTCCCCCGAGGACCACGTGGTCGACGAGTCGTCCGAGCCGCTGGTCCTCGGGGCCGTCTCCTCCACCGACGTGACCCGGGTCGAGCTGCCGGAGAGCTACCACGTGGCCACGCTCGACAACGACGCTCCGCTCATCTTCGAGCAGTCGGCGGCGTTCGTGGCGCGGGTGACCGGCGGCGCCTGACCGCGCAGGTCCTACGCTGGAGCCGTGCAGCGGGAAGACCCGGACGAGGACGCCGCCTGGCAGGCCATCGTCGACAACTACGGCGAGCGCGCCGAGCTCGAGCCGGAGGCCGAGCCCGAACCGGTCCGTGTGGACCCCGCCGACGACCTCGACGAGCCGGCCGACCTCGGGGACGACGACCCCGACGACCCCGAGGACGACATCCCCGCGTTCGACCGGTTCGTGCCCGAGGACCCGCCTCCGGTGCCGATCCCGCCGTTCGACCGGCTGCTCGCGTGGGCAGGTGTCTTCGGCTCGCCCACGATCCTGCTGGTCTTCCTGATCTCCGGGCTGAGCATGCCGGGCTGGCTGGGCTGGCTGCTCGTGGGCGGCTTCGTGCTCGGCTTCTGCTACCTGGTCATCCGGATGCCGGGCTCGCCGCGCGATCCCTGGGACGACGGGGCACGCGTCTGATCGCTGCGTGGGCCGCGACGAGCGCGCTCACGCACAGCCCGGCGAGCAGCAGGTTGCGCACGGTGAGGACCGCGACCATCACGCCGCTCCAGCCGTCGTGCCCGAGCAGGTGGTTGTAGCCGACCGGGTAGATCAGGTGGGTCAGCGCGGTCGTCACGAGCAGCACGGCGGTCCAGCGGCCGAGCCGGCGCCGGTCGGCCGCGTCGACGAGCTCCAGGCCGGCGCAGGCGGGCGGCAGCACCCAGAGCAGGTACTGCGGGCTGAGCACCTTGCCGCCGGCGATGAACGCCAGCACCGCCGCGAGCGTCAGCCAGACCACGGCGGTCAGGCCGGTGCGCGGGTCGGGCAGCCGCACCCAGGCGAGGACCCAGAGCGCGACCAGGACGGCGAGCAGCAGCGCGGTGGCGACCGTGCTGGCGGTGAGCAGGGCGTCGACGCCGGGGCCGCGGACCTCCCAGGCCTTGGACGGCGCGTAGAACACGTCGTACTGGTGGGGGGAGAAGGCCCAGCGCACCATGGCCGGCGTCGCGGCGAGCGACTCGATCTGGAGCCCGCGGCGGCCCTGGTACGACAGCGGCGAGACGACCCGGTCCCAGCCACCGACCGCGATGCTGACCAGCACCAGGACGACACCGGCGACGGCACCGGACACCACGACCCGGAGCCGGCTCGCGGCGGGCGCGGCGAGCCCGGGCAGCACCAGGGCGGGGCTGTACTTCACGCCGGTGGCCAGGACGCCGAGGACGGCGGCGCGGCGCGGCGCGTCGACGAAGGTGAGCAGGGCGAGGGCGACCAGCACGCCGGGCAGCAGGTCGAAGCGCGCGAACGACAGCGCGCCGAGCGCCGGCGTCGCGGCCAGCCACGCCCAGACCGGCGCGCTGGTCGCGCCCGGGGTACGGGCCCGGCCCACGAGCACGTGCAGGAACCAGGCGTCGAGGAGCAGGGCCAGCGCGAAGACCACCGCCGGGTAGATCGCGCTCAGGCCGACCATGTGGAGCAGCCCGTAGGGCAGCGCGAGCACGAGGAAGGCAGGTACGGGGTACTCGCGCAGGGTGCCCCCGACGCCCTCGGCGCCGAGGCTGTCGAGGTTGGCGGCGTAGTACTTCAGGTCGAAGGCCGAGCCGGTCTCGACGGTCACGAAGAGCAGCAGCACGACCAGCCGGCTCAGCCCCCAGAGCGCCCAGACCCGGGCGCGGTCGGGCGTCATCGGCCGCGTCCGTCGCGGGCCAGGAGCGCGGCGCCGACGGCACCCGCCTCCGGACCCAGCGTGGCCGGGACCAGCGGCGGCACCGCGCGGTAGTCCGTGCCCTGCAGGGACTCCTCCAGCGCCCGGCGGGCGGGCGCCAGCAGCAGGTCGCCGACCGCGGAGACCCCGCCGCCGACCACGACCACCTCGGGGTCGAACGCCGAGACGAGCCCGGCCGCGCCGACGCCGAGCCAGGTGCCGATCGAGCCGAAGGCGTGGCGGGCGACCTCGTCGCCGGCCCGGGCCAGCGCGGTCACCTCGGGCCCCTCGAGGTGACGGCCCAGGGCGACGCGGGTGACCCGTTCGAGGGCGCGCCCGCTGCAGTACTGCTCCCAGCAGCCGCGCAGGCCGCACTCGCAGGCAAGCCCACCGGGCACCACCTGCATGTGGCCGAACTCCCCCGCCAGTCCGTGCGCGCCGCGCACGACCCGGCCGCCGAGCACCAGCGCCCCGCCGATGCCCGTGCCGATCGTGATGAGCAGCGCCGCGTCGACCCCGCGCGCGGCACCGGCCACGAGCTCGGCATGGGCCGCGCAGTTGGCGTCGTTGTCGAGGACGACAGGCAGACCGGTGCGCTCCGCGATCACCCGGCGCACCGGGGCGTCGCGCCACGGCAGGTGGGCGCCGAAGAGGAAGCGCTCGCCGGCGGCGTCGACGAGCCCGGCGGCGGAGATGCCGAGCCCGGCGGGCCGGTGCGCGCCGTCCTGGACCGCCCGGACGGCGGCGACGATCGCGTCCTCGACCTCGGTGACGGGCGCGGTCCGGCCCGGCATCGGCCGGGTGGCGCTCGCCTCGACCGCACCGTCGGCGGACACGCGTACTGCCAGCACCTTGGTGCCGCCGACGTCGACGCCGACGTAGCCCGCGCCCATGCTCACCCCCGTGCGAGGTCCGCGGCGCCGATCATGCCGGCGCGGTTGCCGAGGACGGCGGGCACGATCGCGGCGCGGGGACGGTAGCCCCGGCCGGTCAGCTCGCGGTCGAACGCCGCCCGTACCGGGTCGAGCAGCAGGTCGCCGGCCGCGGCGACGCCGCCCCCGACGACGATGACCGCCGGGTCGAGGACCGCGACGAGCGAGGCGATGCCGTGCCCGAGCCAGCGGCCCAGGTCGGCGAGCAGGCCCACGGCGGTGGCATCGCCGGCCACGGCGGCCGCGGTGACCATCGGTCCGGTGATCGCGGACGGGTCGCCGCCGGCGGCGTCCAGGATCGCGGCGCCGGGCGCGGCCTGCGCAGCGCGGACCAGCGCGGTGCCGCTGGCGTAGGACTCGAGGCAGCCGCGGTTGCCGCAGCCGCACTCCAGCCCGTCCGGCACGACGCACAGGTGGCCGATCTCGGCGGCCACACCGTAGGCGCCGCGCAGCAGCCGCCCCTCGGTCACGACGCCGCCACCCACGCCGGTGCCGACGGTCACCATGAGCTGGTCGTCGGCGTCGCGGCCCGCGCCGTGGCGGAACTCGCCCCAGGCGGCGGCGTTGGCGTCGTTCTCGACGACCACGGGCAGACCCGTGCGGCGCGCGAGGTCGGCACCGAGGGGTTCGTTGCGCCAGGCGATGTTGGGCGCGAAGAGCACGGTCGAGCGGTCGGCCGCGACGTAGCCCGCGGCACCCACCCCGACCGCGCGCACCGGGTGACCGCCCGGCCCGGTCAGCTCGGCGACGAGCGCCGCGACGGTGGTGGCGATAGCGCTCGCGTCGGCGGCGGGCGACTCGACGCGGGACTCGGCAACGACCGTGCCGCCGGCATCGACCACCGCACCGGCGATCTTGGTGCCGCCGATGTCGATCCCGCAGGTCAGGTCGCCGGTCACGGGCCCGGGTCCGGCCCGTCGTCGTCGAGGTCGATGTGCTGCACCTCGGGCCCACGAGCGGCGCCGGAGCCGCTGTCGGGCGGCTGGGGCAGCGTCTCGAGCAGGCCCGCCGCGGCCTGGAGCAGGGAGGAGGCGGCGACCGTGAGGTGCGCCTTGACCTCGGGCGAGGTCTGCCGGACCGCGTGCACCACCCGGCACACCGGGCAGTAGCGGCACTCGGCCGCGTCGGTCGCGAGGTGCTCGTTGACGTCGTGGGCCATCGCCGCGGCCTGGCCGGCCAGGTTGCCGAGCCCGCCGGCGGTGTCGCCGGTGTGCTGCTTGGCCAGGTCGGCGAAGGCGCCGAGGAGCTTCATCGCCTCCTCGCCGACGCTGCCGATGTCGTCATCGGGCATGGTGCTGGTCTCCCATCGCCACCGGATCGGGCTCCGCGAACCGTACCCGCAGCTCGCCCTCGACCACGCTGGCCCCCGCCACCCGGAGCCGGGCCAGGCCCGGCGGCAGCGTCATCAGCCGCCGGTAGGAGCCGACGGTCATCACGAGCTCGTCGCCGTTGCGGGCCAGGTCGACCTCGGCCCGGGTCACGAACGGCAGCGCCAGGTGGGCGACCGCGCCGGTCTCGCCGCGGGTGACCCGGAACGGGCCGTCACCGGTGGGCAGCGCGAGCGGGTCCGCGCCGTCGTACAGGCCGGTGGCGAGGTCCGCGAGCGCCGCGACGCCCACCGGCTCGGCCGCCTGGTACTGCGAGGTCCACACCGGCAGCCCGCCGAACGACTGGGCCACCTCGCGCAGCACGCCCGCCTGGGCGGCCACCCATCCGGCCCGCCACGGGTCGCCGTCACCGTCGGGGAAGACCCGGTTGGCGACCACGCCGTCGACGCGGTAGCCGAACAGGCACAGGCTCGTGTAGGCGCGGCGCGCCTCGGCGAGCACCACCTGCTCCGGGGTGAGCACCAGCCGCACGCTCGCCTCGGGCCCCGACAGGAGCGCGTGGACGTCGTCCAGCTCGCCGTGCAGGCGGGTGATCGCGTCGAAGACCGCGTCCCCCGGCATCGGTACGCCGGCCGCGCGGTTGAGCACCGGGCGCAGCGCCTTGACCAGCCGGCGCTGGATCGGCAGCAGCCGCTCGAGGTACCACCCGAGCGCCTCGGGCAGTGCCAGGAGCCGCAGCGTCTCGGCGGTCGGCGCGCAGTCGACGACGATCACGTCCCAGCGGCCCGAGCGGGCGTGCTGGCGCAGCTCGAGCAGGGCGAGCACCTCCTCGGCGCCCGGGATGACGGTCATCTCCTCGGCCGCGACCGGGTCCATGCCCACCGCGTCGAGCACCGAGAGCAGGTAGCGCTGGATGTCGGCCCAGGACTGCTCGAAGCGCAGCTGGGCGTCGACCTGCTGGAGGAACAGACCGGGCGCCACCTCGGTGGGCTCCGCGCCGGTCGGGCCGGCGCCGTAGGCATCGGCGAGCGAGTGCGCGGCGTCGGTCGAGATCACCAGCGTGCGCAGGCCGCGCGCGGCCGCGAGCGCCGCCGTACCGGCCGCGACGGTGGACTTGCCGACGCCGCCCTTGCCGGTGAAGAGAACGATCCGCACGCCGGCAGACCTCAGGCGCCGGACTCGACGCGCTTCTTCAGGCCCTTGAGCGCGGTGTCGATGAGGATCTTCTCGCCCTTGCGCTTGAGCATGCCGATCAGCGGGATCGAGACGTCGAGGGCCAGCCGGTAGGTCACCTCGGTGCCGGAGCCGCTCGCGCGCAGCACGTAGGCGCCGTCGAGGGCCTTGAGCATCTTGCCCTCGGCGAGGGTCCAGGTGACCTGGCGGTCGCCGTCCCAGACGTAGGCGAGGGTGTACTCGTCCTTGATCGGCGACACGTCGAGGGCGAAGAACACCTCGCGCGCCCGACCGGCCTGGGCCGGGTCGCTGTCGTCGTAGGACGAGCGGACGTCGGCGACGGTGACGCCCTTGGCCCACGCGGGGTAGGCCGCGAAGTCGGCGATGACGGCCATCACCTCGGCGGGCGGTGCGTCGACGACGATCGACGAGGACGTCTGTTCGGCCATGCGGGAAGGCTACCGGACCTGGTCCCGCCCCGGGCGGGCACCGGACGTGACGCGGTCCTCTCCGGGCACCGGCACCACCGCGGGCAGGCACCACCTGCCCTAGGGCGTGTCCCTCACGTCCGCGCCGTCGCGAGCGGTGTTTGCGGCCGATCTGGCAAGGCCGAGGAGCGAAGGCGGGCCGGAGGCCCGTCGAGTCTCCGAGAACGCCGCCAGATCGAGTCGCAAACGCCGCGCAGCAGGCGGGGACGTGAGGGACACGCCCTAACTCGGCGGTAACCTGCGACCGTGCGCGAGTACTCCACCCCGCAGACCGTGTCGATCCCCACGACCGGCAACCTGACCGATGACGTGATCCGCAACGCGGCCGAGGCGCCGCAGAGCGTGCAGTTCAGCCGGGCCACGGCCGGCGGGGACTGGGAGGACGTCACCTGCGCCACCTTCCTCGACGAGGTGAGCGCCGTCGCCAAGGGCCTCATCGCCTCCGGCATCGCGCCCGGCGACCGGGTCGCCCTGATCTCGCGGACCCGCTACGAGTGGACGCTGCTCGACTACGCGATCTGGTTCGCCGGGGCCGCCACCGTGCCGATCTACGAGTCCTCCTCGGAGGAGCAGATCCAGTGGATCCTGTCCGACTCCGGCGCCCGCGCCGTCGTCTGCGAGGACGCCACCCGCCTGGCCCGGATCGAGCCCCTGCGGGCCGGACTGACCGCCCTGGAGCACGTCTGGGTGATCGAGGACGGCGCCGTCGCCGCCCTGACCACCGCCGGCTCCGGGGTCGCGGACGCCGACCTCGAGGAGCGTCGTACGTCGGTCGGGCCCGAGGGTCTCGCCACGCTGATCTACACCTCGGGCACGACCGGGCGGCCCAAGGGCTGCATGCTCACCCACGACAACTTCCAGACCGAGCTGGTCGTCGCGGTCGACGAGCTGGAGCGGCTCTTCGACACCGAGGGCGCCTCCACGCTGCTGTTCCTGCCGCTGGCGCACGTGTTCGCGCGGATCATCCAGGTCGGCTGCATCAAGTCGCGCACCCGGCTGGGCCACAGCGCCGACATCAAGAACCTGCTCCCCCAGCTCGCCACGTTCCGGCCGACCTTCATCCTCGCGGTCCCCCGCGTCTTCGAGAAGGTCTTCAACACCGCCTCGCAGAAGGCGACCGCCGACGGCAAGGGCAAGATCTTCGACCGCGCCGCCGAGACCGCCATCGCCTACTCCCGCGCGCTCGACGGTGGCCGGGTGCCGCTGCGGGTCCGCACCCAGCACGCGCTCTTCGGACGCCTGGTCTACGGCAAGCTCCGCACCGCGCTGGGCGGCAACTGCGAGTTCGCCGTCTCCGGCGGCGCCCCGCTCGGTGAGCGGCTCGGCCACTTCTACCGGGGCATCGGCGTCACCGTGCTCGAGGGCTACGGCCTGACCGAGACCACCGCGGCGCTGACGGTCAACCTCCCCGACGCCCAGAAGGTCGGCACCGTCGGGCGGCCGCTGCCCGGGACCGCCGTACGGATCGCGGACGACGGCGAGCTGCTCTTCCGCGGCGGCCAGGTCTTCACCGGCTACTGGAACAACCCCGCCGCGACCGCCGAGGCGCTCGACGAGGGCGGCTGGTTCCACACCGGCGACGTCGGCGAGGTCGACGACGAGGGATTCGTCCGGATCACCGGGCGCAAGAAGGAGATCCTGGTGACCGCGGGCGGCAAGAACGTCGCACCCGCCGTCCTCGAGGACCGCGTCCGCGCGTCCGCCCTGGTCAGCCAGTGCCTGGTCGTCGGCGACGGGCAGCCGTTCATCGGCGCGCTCGTCACGATCGACGAGGAGGCCTTCCCGGCCTGGGCCGAGCACCACGGCAAGTCCGGCAAGATCGCCGACCTGGTCGACGACGAGGACCTGCGCGCCGAGATCCAGGCCGCCGTCGACGAGGCCAACAAGGCGGTGTCCAAGGCCGAGTCGATCCGCAAGTTCACGATCCTGCCGATCGACTGGACCGAGGAGGCCGGCCAGGTGACGCCGAGCCTCAAGCTCAAGCGCAACGTGGTCATGCGCGAGTGCCGCGACGAGATCGCGGCGCTCTACTCCTGACCTCCCCGACCTCCCTGACCTCCCTGGCCACGACCGCGGCATAGCCCGGTCGGGCCACCCGCAACCCGCGATCGGTCATCAAATCTGGGGATTCCGCGATTTTCGCCACACTCGCCGCCGGACGCGCTAGCCTCGGCCTGCGCCGCAGCCGGGGAGGGTTGCGGGCGGAAATGACTTTGCTTCAGTGGAGTCGCTGACCGAACGTGCCGGGAGGGGCGGACGGCAGCCATGGGGAGCGGGAGGGCTCTGAAGTGGATCGTCGTAGGTTGTTGCTCGTCGTCGCCGCGGTGATCGCCGCGCTCGGGGTCGGGCTCGTCTTCGTCTTCGCTCGGGGCGCCGAGACGCGCGCCGCCGAGAAGTACCAGACCACGAGCGTCGTCACCGTGGCCGCGGGCAAGACCGTGCTGCCCGGCGAGAGCATCAAGTCGGCGCTCGACACCGGCAAGCTCGCCGAGACCCAGGTCCCCGAGGGCCAGGTCCTCGAGAACGCCCTGCGCCAGAGCGACCTCGGCGACATCGACGACAAGGTCGCGCTGACCACGCTCTACGCCGGCGAGCAGCTGCTCTCCACCAAGTTCGGCGGCGTCGGCGACCCCGTCGAAGTGGCCTCGCTGCCGCTGCCGACCGGTCTCATCGCCAAGCCGGAGTCCTTCGACCTGCCGGTCGGCTCGTTCATCGAGCCCGGCTCGCAGCTCGCGGTGTTCCTCACCGTCAACCCCGGCACGCCGACCTGCCTGCTCATCGACCGGGTCACCGTGCTCTCCAAGGGTGCGCAGACCACGACCACCGTCGCGACCGAGGACGGCGCTCCCGCCGAGGGCGGCGCTCCGGCCCTGCACCTCGCCGTCACCCAGCAGCAGTTCGAGTGGCTGCAGGACGGGCGCGAGCGCGGCAAGCTCTCGGTGGCCCTCCTGAACAAGGAGAGCCAGGTCGAGGTCGACAAGGGCAACAACGTCTGCACCACCATCCGCAACGCTCAGTGAGGACGTCATGCCGGTTCTAGTTGTGATGCCCAGCCAGGTTGTCCAACCTGGTGATGGGTGTGGCCTTCCCGATTGCTGAGTGGGGCCGGTGGTGGTTGTACTCGTGGACCCATGCTGGCAGAGCCGCGAGTCGGGCTGACTCGGAGTTGTAGAACTTCTTGAACGCCCACCCCTCGGCGAGGGTGCGGTGGAAGCGCTCGATCTTGCCGTTGGTCTGCGGTCGGTAGGGCCTGGTCTTCTTCGGTGTGATGCCCAGGTCGCTACAGGTCTGCTTCCAGAGGTTCGACTTGTAGCAGCTGCCGTTGTCGCTGATCACCCGCTGGACGGTCACGCCCCGGTCGGCAAACCAGGCGACCGCGTTGCGCAGCACGGCCGCTGCGGTTTCCTTGGTCTCATCGTTGTGGGCCTCCACGTACGCGACTCGTGAGTGGTCGTCGATGACGGTGTGCAGGTAGCAGGTCCCAGTCAGCGGATTGCGCCACCTGTTGCGGGGAAGGTCGGGCGTCGCCGCCCGGTTCCGGTTGCCCTGCTTGCGGCCGACGTAGCGCCAGCCGCCGCCGTCGGGCACCCGGCCGAGCTTCTTGACGTCGACGTGGATCAGGTCGCCTGGCTTTTCGTGTTCGTAGCGGCGGACGGGCTCCCCAGTGGTGCGGTCGATGTGCGTGAGCCGGTTGAGCCGGCAGCGGACCAGCACCGCGTACACGGTCGAGGACGGCATGCCGAGCCGGTCGCCGATCTCGACCGGACCCAGCCGCTGCTTCCACCGCAGGTGGACGATCTTCCGCACCACCGGCGCGGGAGTCCGGTTCGGCTGCTGGCGCGGCGCCGAGGACCGGTCCACCATCCCCGCTGGCCCCTCGGCCTGGTAGCGGTCAGCCCACTTCTTCGCGGTCCGCCACGACACGTCGTAGCGCTCCGCGGCTCGAGCCGGTTTCCAGCCGTGATCGACGATCAGACGCGCCAGCTTGAGCCGGGCGCGCGGGGTCAGAGCAGCGTTTGCATGGGTAGCGTGGGACACGAAGGCCTCCTGGGTGTGAAGCGGTTCCTTAGACAGCTCCACTCCACATCGGGAGGCCTTCACCCATCTACGACATCAGATCGTGTCGTCACACGTTCTCGACCAACGTGCCTGGGCATCACATCTAGTCGAACAGGATCCGTCGCTCGTCGAGAGCCTGCTCCGGGCGATGCCCACCGGCTCCCACGCGGTCGCCACGACCGAGCGGGGCCAGGCGTGGCTCGACCAGCACGCGGACGAGTACGTCGTCGTCCTCGGCCCCTCCGTCGACCTCCCGTCGGCGCTGGCCGCGGCCGAGGAGCTCCGCATCAAGCGGCCCACCGTCAGCGTCGTCCTGGTCCGCGACCAGTTCGACACCGACGTGCTGACCAAGTCCATGCACGCCGGCGTGCGCGACGTCGTCGTCGCGGGCGGTGACGAGAAGGCGCTCACCAGCGCCGTCGAGCGCGCCCACCAGCTCTTCCAGGCCCTGCGCGGGCCCGGCGGCGCCCGCCAGCTCGGTCGCGTGGTCACCGTGTTCTCCCCCAAGGGCGGCGTCGGCAAGACCACCTCGTCGGTCAACCTGGCGCTCGCGCTCACCGACCGCGGGGCGCGCAAGGTCTGCCTGGTCGACCTCGACCTCGCCTTCGGCGACGTCGCGATCACCATGCAGCTCTTCCCGACCCACTCCATCGAGCAGGCCGTCGGGTCCGAGGACTCCATCGACCTCTCGATGCTCGAGGGTCTCCTCACCCGGCACGAGGACTCGCTCACCGTGCTCGCCGCGCCGGCCCACCCCGACGTGCGCGAGCGGGTCACGCCGCTGCTCATCTCCCGCATCCTGCGGGCCCTGCGCGACGGCTTCGACTACATCGTGGTCGACACCTCGCCGTCCTTCGACGACGCGACGCTCACCGCCCTCGACGAGACCGACGAGTGCGTCATCGTCGCCACGCTCGACGTACCGACGCTCAAGAACGTCAAGGTCGCGCTCGAGACCATGGACATGCTGAGCATCGCCCGCGGCCACCGGCACCTGCTGCTCAACCGGGCCGACGAGCTCGTCGGCATCAGCGTCGAGAAGGTCGAGAGCATCCTCAACATGCCGGTGACCGCCCAGGTCGCCACGGCCGTCGACATCGCCGCCGCCACCAACGCCGGCACCCCGATCGTGTCCCACAAGCCGGGCCACCCGGCGAGCCAGGCCTATGCCCACCTCGCCTCCTCGGTGACGGGCGAGCCGGTCGCCGTACCGGTGCCGACAGCAGCGACCCAGGCCGAGCAGCCCCGCTCGCGCGGCCTGTTCCGCCGCGGAAGGAGCTGAGCATGTCCAGCCTCTCCGACCGCCTCGCCGCGGCTCGCCGCGAGGCCGCCGCCCAGGGCAAGCACGCCGCCACGCCCGCCGCCGACGCGGCCCTGCTCGCCGATGTCGTCGACGCCGCCAACGCGCCCGCGCCTGCCGCGCCGGCGCCCGTCGTACCGGCCGCTCAGGCGCCGGCTCCCGCACCCGCCGAGGCGAGCGCCGCACCGGGCCCGGGTCCGCTGTCCTCGCGCGCCGCCGCGGCGGCCGGTGACCACCGCCCCGGACGCCGCCTCGCCGGCAACGACCTCGACCGGCTCGAGGACCTCAAGGCCAGCGTGCACGGCGAGCTCATCAAGCAGCTCGGCCCGCACCTCTACGACGCCGAGATGGACCAGGACGAGCTCGACCAGACGGTCCGCTCGGTGCTCTCCGAGGTCCTCGGCGCCCAGGACCGGCCGCTCAGCGCGGCCGATCGCGCCCGGGTCACCCAGGAGATCACCGACGACATCCTCGGCTACGGCCCGATCGACCCCTACCTGCGCGACCCCGAGGTCTCCGAGGTCATGGTCAACGGCCACGACGACGTCTGGCTGGAGCGCGACGGCCGCCTCGTCAAGGCCGAGGCGCACTTCGCCGACGAGTCTCACCTGCGCCGCACGATCGACAAGATCGTCTCCCGCATCGGCCGCCGCGTCGACGAGTCCTCCCCCATGGTCGACGCCCGCCTCCCCGACGGCAGCCGGGTCAACGCGATCATCCCGCCGCTCTCGATCGACGGCTCCGCGCTGACGATCCGGAAGTTCTCGACCGACCCGCTCACCGTGCAGGACCTGATCAACTTCGGGTCGCTGACGCCCCAGACCGCCGACTTCCTCGACGCCTGCGTGCGCGGCCGCCTCAACGTGATCGTCTCCGGCGGTACCGGCGCCGGAAAGACCACGACGCTCAACGTGCTCTCGTCGTTCATCCCGCGCGACGAGCGGATCGTCACCATCGAGGACGCCGCCGAGCTCCAGCTCAAGCAGGACCACGTCGTCCGCCTGGAGTCGCGGCCCGCCAACATCGAGGGCAAAGGCGCGGTCACCATCCGCGACCTGGTCCGCAACTGCCTGCGCATGCGCCCCGACCGCATCGTCGTCGGCGAGGTCCGCGACGCCTCCGCGCTCGACATGCTCCAGGCCATGAACACCGGCCACGACGGCTCGATCTGCACCCTGCACTCCAACGGCCCCCGCGACACGCTCTCCCGCATGGAGACGATGGTGCTGATGGCCGGCATGGAGCTGCCGATCCGCGCGATCCGTGAGCAGGTCGCCTCCGCGGTCGACCTGATCGTGCACCAGACGCGCTTCAAGGACGGCTCGCGCCGGATCACCCACATCACCGAGGTGGAGCGGATGGAGGGCGACATCATCACCCTCCAGGACATCTTCGTCTTCGACAACTCCGCCGGTTTCGACGAGAACGGCCGCATCCTCGGCCGGCTGCGCTCGACCGGCCTGCGGCCGAAGTTCCTGGAGAAGCTCGCCTACGCCAACGTCGCGGTCGACCCGACGATCTTCCGGACGGAACGCCTCTGATGTCCGGGCGTCGGGCCTTCCTCCGCCGCTTCGCGGCGCTGCTCGTCGCCGTGCTCGCCGTGCTCCTGGTCCCGGCCCAGGCGTACGCCGAGGACGCGACCATCGGCCACGTCGAGTCCACCGGCGAGGGCCTGCGGATCCTGGTCGACGTACCGGCGGGGGTGCAGGTGGACCTCGCCGGCGTCACGGCCACCCTCGAGGGACAGGCGCTCGACGCCACCGCCGAGGGCACCAGCAGCGGCTCGGTGGTCAAGCGCACCACCATCCTCGTCATCGACACCAGCAACTCGATGCGGCGCCAGGGCCGGTTCGCGGCGGCCAAGGAGGCCGCGACGACCTACCTGGACGCCGTCCCCGACGACGTCGCGGTCGGCATCGTCACCTTCGACAGCCTGGTCTCGGTCGCCCTCGCGCCCACCACCGACCGCGCCGCCGCGCAGGCCGTCGTCGACGGGCTCGCGCTGCACCGCGACACCCTCCTGTACGACGGCGTGATCGCCGCGGCCGAGGCCGCCGGCGACGACGGCCAGCGCACCCTCCTCGTGCTCTCCGACGGCGCCGACGCCGGCAGCACCGCCACCCTCGACGCCGCCACCACGGCGATCGAGGACTCCGGCGTGCGGGTCCACGCGGTCGGTCTCGACCTCGGCGCGAAGCAGCTCGCCCCGCTGACCACCCTCGCCACCGCCGGCAAGGGCGAGGTCATCACCGCCACCGGAACGGCCCTCGCCCAGACCTTCGCCGCCGAGGCCGAGGCCCTCGCCGACCAGGTCCTGGTCACCGCTCCCCTGCCCGACGGCTTCGACGCCGAGCTCGCCAACGTCGAGGTCTCCCTGCCCACCGGCTCCGGCACGCTCGTCGCCCGCGCCCTGGCCCCCGTGCAGTCCGCCGGCACCGCCCCCGTCGCCCCGGCCCCGCTGCCCACGCTCACCGACGACCGCGGCTGGGTCGCCCCCGGCTGGCTGCTCTGGGCGGGACTCGGCGTCTTCGCCCTGGGCCTGCTCGCGGTCGCCGTGCTGCTCGTGCCGTCCCGCCCGGCCCCGATGACCATCGCGGACCGCGTGACGGCGTACAGCACGCGGGTGACGGGCCTCGAGGACCACCACGCCGCCAAGGCCCCCTCCGAGCCCGTCCTCGACCAGGCCAAGGCCGCCGCCGCGAGCGTGCTCGAGCACAACAGCGCCCTCAACGACCGGATGACCCGCCGCCTCGCCGCCGCCGGCAGCGAGTTCAAGCCCTCGGAGTGGCTGCTCGTCCACATCGGCACCGTGCTCGCCGCCGGTGTGATCGGCCTCCTGCTCGGCCGCGGCAACATCTTCGTCGGGCTGCTCTTCATGGTGATCGGCTTCGTGATCCCGCCGGTCTACCTGCGCGTGATGGCCGGCCGCCGTCGCCGCGCCTTCGACAACGCCCTCCCCGAGGTCCTCCAACTCCTTTCCGGCGCCCTCAGCGCCGGCCTCTCCCTCGCCCAGGCCGTCGACACCGTCGTCCGCGAGGGCCCTGAGCCGATCGCCTCGGAGTTCAAGCGGGTGCTGGTCGAGGCCCGGATCGGCGTCTCCATCGAGGACGCCTTCGAGGGCGTCGCCGCCCGCTTCCAGAGCAAGGACTTCGGCTGGGCCGTGATGGCCATCCGGATCCAGCGCCAGGTCGGCGGCAACCTCGCCGAGCTGCTGACGACGGTGGCCGGGACGATGCGGGAGCGCCAGTACCTGCGCCGCCACGTGCGGGCACTCTCCGCCGAGGGCCGGTTGTCCGCCGTCATCCTGTGCGCACTCCCCCCGGCGTTCGGGCTCTTCCTGTTCTTGTTCAACCGCAGCTTCCTCGACCCCCTGGTCCACGACCCGCGCGGCTGGATCCTCTCCGGGTTCGCCCTGCTGTGGATGGCGATCGGCGCGTTCTGGATGTCGCAGATGGTGAAGGTGGAGGCGTGATGCTGCTTCTCCTTGCTCTCCTCCTGCTGCTCGGCGCGATCGCGGCCGTGGGTGCCGCCTTCGCCAAGGAGCAGCCCCAGGGGTTGGCCCGCGCCCTCGACGCGCTCGAGCGCTCGGGGCTCGCGGGCCGCGAGATGGCCGAGGAGGCGGACCGGTCCTTCACCGACCGCGTCCTGGCCCCCTTCAACGCGCGAGCGCTGAACCTCGGCCGCCGGCTGGCCGGTGCCGACAAGGCCGAGCGGATCAGGCACAAGCTCGACCTCGCGGGCAACCCGGACGGCTGGACCGTCGACCGCGTGCTGTCGACCAAGGTGCTGTGCGCCGTCGTGCTGCCCATCCTGATCATCGCCTACGGCGCGCTGCTCGGCGGCGCGCTCACCACGCTGGTGATCGCCGCCCTGGTGTCGATGGTGCTCGGCTTCGTCGCTCCTGACCTGTACCTCTACAACAAGTCGGCCCACCGGGCGGACCAGATCAAGCGCACCCTCGCCGACGCTGTCGACCTGCTCACCATCAGCGTCGAGGCCGGCCTCGGCTTCGACGCCGCGCTCCAGCAGGTCGCCCGCAACACCACCGGACCGGTCTCCGAGGAGTTCGCCCGCGTGCTGCGCGAGATGCAGCTCGGCAAGAGCCGCTCCGAGGCGCTGCGCTCGATGGCCTCCCGCAGCAATGTGGACGACCTCAGCACGTTCGTCGGCTCGATGGTCCAGGCCGACGCCTTCGGCATCCCGATCGGCCAGGTGCTGCGCGTGCAGTCCGGCGAGATCCGGGTCAAGCGGCGCCAGTACGCCGAGGAGAAGGCCCAGCAGGTCCCGGTCAAGATCATGATCCCGCTGATCCTCTTCATCCTTCCTTGTCTGTTCGTGGTCGTCATGGGACCCGCGGTTCTCAACGCGATCGACGCCTTCGGCGGCAAGTAACGGGCCTAGGCTGATCCCCGTGCCGAGCAGCCAGACCTACGCCGTCGTCGCAGCAGCGCGACTCTTCGCGCTGCTGGCTATCGGCGTGCCCACCCTGTGGCTCCACCAGGAACAAGGTCTTCTCGCGCTCGGAGCCCTCGCCCTGGTGTGGGTCTACCAAGGCATCACCTCGACCCGCCGCGAGCTCCAGCTCTCGCTGAGCCCCTCGACCGAGGCTGCCGCGATCGGCGTGATCTGCGCCCTCGGCCTCGGCGACGCGCCCGTCGTCCTGGCCGCGCTCGTCGTGCCTCCGCTCTACGCCACGGCCGTCGCCGGCGTGCGCACGATGCTCCGGACGGTCCTCGTCGAGGTGATCGCCGTCGTGGCGCTGGGCCTCATGTGGTGGCAGGAGATCAGCTCCGAACAGGCCGTCTCGATCTTCACCTGGGCCATGGCCGGCCTCGGGCTGAGCCTGATCGCCGCCGTGACGTTCTCCTCCGACCGGGTCCCCGACCCGCTGGCGCCCTACCGTGACGCGCAGGAGCACCTCAAGCAGCTCCTGGACCTCGCCGGCAGCCTGAGCTCCGGCCTCGACGTCGGCGTGCTCGGTGGCGAGCTGCTCAGCCAGGTCAGCGACGACATCCCCAACCGTGGCTTGGTCCTCTACGTCCCGCGCGGCGAGGCCCTCACTCCCGTCGCCTCGACCGTTGAGCTCGAGTCTCCCGACGCTCTGGCGAGCGAGACGCTGGCCAACGACGTACGGGTGCAGGCCGGCACCGACCCGGCGCCGATCCAGATCGGCCAGGGCTTCGCCTTCCGGGTCAGCGACCAGGCGATCGTCGCCGGGCTGCGCCCCTCCGAGTCCGACGCCGGACGCCCGCTCCCCCTCGCCGCGGTGGCCCGCGACATCGCCGACACCGCGGTCAA
Organism: Pimelobacter simplex; assembly: GCF_024662235.1. Classification (GTDB taxonomy): domain Bacteria; phylum Actinomycetota; class Actinomycetes; order Propionibacteriales; family Nocardioidaceae; genus Nocardioides. The sequence continues at coordinate 1,292,101 of NZ_CP096276.1, read as the reverse complement.
GCTCGATGCAGCGCTCCTGTTCGCGCAGTTCCGCGATGCCGCCACCGCCGACGAGCGCAACCGGCTGGCCCGCGAGATGCACGACGGCGTCGCCCAGGACATCGCCTCGCTCGGCTACATCATCGACGCGCTCGCCGCGCGTCCCGCCGACGAGCAGCAGGCCAAGGCGCTGGGCATGCTCCGCGACCGGGTGACCAAGGTCGTCGCCGAGGTCCGCCAGTCGGTGATGAACCTGCGGACCAGCATCGGCGAGAACGAGAGCCTCGGCGCGGCGATCAGCAACGTGGCCCGGCACCTGTCAGAGTCCTCAGGGATCCCCATCAGGGTCCGGTTGGACGAGCAGCCCACCCGGCTGCGCCCCGAGGTCGAGGCCGAGCTGTTCCGGATCGCCCAGGAAGCGATGAACAACGCGGTCAAGCACGCACGTGCGACGTCCATCGACGTGCGCTGCCAGGTCTACGCTCCCGAGGCGATCATCACCATCACCGACAACGGCGTGGGACTCCAGACCGCGCGAACCGACTCGCACGGCCTCAAGATCATGCGCGAACGTGCCAGACTGATCGGCGCGGAGCTCATCGTCCGTGACAACGCCAGCCGCGGACTCACGGTCTCGGTAGCACTGAAGATCCCCCGGAGCACCGCCCACGCCGACGCTGTCGCCGACGCGGGCTCCCCGACACTTCTGGAGAAGCGATGAGCGACACCATCTCGGTCCTCCTGATCGACGACCACGAGCTGATCCGCGACGGGCTCGGCGCGGTGCTCGACCTGGAGCCCGACCTGCGCGTCGTCGCGACGGCCGGCTCGGTCCAAGAAGGGATCCACCGCGCCCGCGAGGTGCGCCCCGACGTGGTCATCACCGACCTGCAGATGCAGGACGGCACCGGCCTCGACGTCGTCCGCACGCTGCGCAAGGAGAGCGACGAGATCGGTCTCATCGTGCTCACCATGCACTCCGGCGACGAGCAGATCTTCGCCGCGATGCAGGCCGGCGCGTCCGGCTTCGTCGGCAAGGACGCCCCTTCCACCGAGGTGATCAAGGCCGCGCGCCATGCGGCGGTCTCCCCCAAGGCGTTCGTCTGCGCCGGGCTGGTGGGCGCGATGATGCGCCGCCAGTCCGCCGAGTCGACCGCTCTCACCGAGCGCGAGCACGACGTCCTGCTGCTGCTCGCCGAGGGCCTCAACGCCGCCGCGATCGGCCAGAAGCTCTACCTGTCCGAGTCGACGACGAAGTCCCACATCGCCCGGATCTACCAGAAGCTGGGCGCCGCCAACCGGGCCCAGGCGCTGGTCACCGCGATGCGGATCGGGCTGCTCTCCACGGTGCAGCCCTCGGCCCGCTGAACGTGACCGACAGCACGTTGCCCGATCCTAGTCAGAAGTGACTAGCAGCGAAGAGACGAACTCCCGATCACACCTGGGTAGCGCTGCGGCAGAGTTCAGGCATCGGGGAAAGCACTCCCCGGGGACAACGAACCATCTGTGCACAGGGAGATCCCGATGATCCAGTACCTCCAGATCCTGCTCCACGGCCGCCTCGCCAAGATGGAGGAGCGTGGCGCGACCGCCGTCGAGTACGGCCTGCTCGTCGCCCTCATCGCCGCCGTCATCATCGGCGCCGTCGTCATCCTCGGTGGCAAGCTCAAGGGCGCCTTCACCGACGTCAACAACAGCCTGACCGGCGCCGGTCACTGAAAACGCGACCTGATCGACTGACGGCCGCGTCACCGCGATGGTGACGCGGCCGATCGCTTGCCCACCAGCGCTACGGCCGGAGGAATGACGTGACCGGAGCAGGAGCACCGGAGGAGCGCGGCGCGTCCGCGGTCGAGTACGGCCTGTTGATCGCACTGATCGCCGCCGTGATCTTCGGCGCCGTGATCCTCTTCGGCGGCAGCGTTGCGGGACTGTTCGACCAGACCAACAGCAGCCTCGACAGCGCGATCAGCCCTTAGCCTCGAACTGGTTCGCCAACCCGATCCGCTGCAGGACCGTGGGGTGCGAGCCGAACCACCACTGCGACCACTCCGGAGGTGTGGGGTCGGCGTGGGAACGCAGGGCCAGACGGCGCTGCAGGTCGACGAACGCCTGGGGGGCTTTCGTCACCTCCAGCGCCGTCTGATCTGCCCGGGTCTCCAGCTGGCGGCTGATGCCGTTCTGGACGGGCGCCGCGAGGAGCGTGCCGATCGCGACCAGGGCGAGAACCCGGGGCACCACCCCCACCCCGCCCAGGTATGACTCGTCGCCGGCCTCGCCGCCGGCCCCGGCCTCGTCGGCCTTGTTGCCTTCCTCGTCGGCCGTGTCACCCCCGCGTGGGCGCCGCGGCACCGGCAGCAGCAGCCCCAGCAGCCCGACGCCGAGCAGCGCCCCGGCCGCGCCGAGCGCGGTGCCGGTCATCACGTCGTCGTACTTGGCGTGCGCGAGCTCGTGGGCCACCACCGAGAGCGTCTCGTCGGTGGGCGAGCTGTCGACGAGGGTGTCGTAGAGGACCACCCGGCGGGTCTGGCCGAAGCCGGAGACGTAGGCGTTGAGGGTGGTCGTGCGCCGTGAGGCGTCAGCGACGAGGACGTCGTCGACCTTGACGTCCTCGGTCTGCGCGAGGTCGAGGATCTGGGTGCGCAGCGGGCCGTCCGGCAGGGGCGTGAAGTGGTTGAACACCGGCTCCACGACGACCGGGTAGACGAACGAGCCGAGCACCACCAGTCCGGCGGCGGCGAGGCCGGCGACGGCGGGCCACAGCCGGGGCAGGCGGCGGATGCAGGCGACCAGGGCGATGACGGCGAGCGCGGTGGTCACGATGGCGACGAGGTCGCCCTTGACCACGTCGAGCGTCCAGGCGCCCCACGAGCCCGCGGCGAGGCCCTCGTCGAGGCGCAGTCGGCGCAGCGCGATGCCGAAGGGCAACGTGACCAGCTCGCCGACGAGGGTCAGTACGGTGACGACGACCAGCACGCGCACCCACCACCAGCCGCGGAGCCGGGCGACGAGCGCGCGGCCGGTCCGGCCGAAGCCCAGCCAGCAGGCCACGGCGAGCGAGACCGCCAGCGACGACCAGCTCCACACCCGGCCCCACAGGGCGACGTGCTCGGCGCGGTCGATCTCGGCCCGGCTGAACACCGACGAGGCGGCGACCGGGTCGGGTGTGCCGCCGGGGACGGGATGCCACGGCACCTGGGTCGTCGCGATGAGGACGAAGGCCGCGACCCCGATCAGGACCGTGCCGAGGGCCACCCGGCGTACTGCCGATCGGTTCTCCACGGCCCCAGGGTAGGGCGTGGACCCCGAGCGCTAGCCCGCCACTCCCGCGAGGTCGGCCAGCCGGTCGCGCCAGGCGGCGGTCAGGTCCCGCTCGCTCCAGCCGAAGCCCGAGCGCAGCGCAGCGGCGAAGTCCTGGCCCTCGAGCACCTGGCGGTAGATGTCGACCAGGGCCCGCTCCCCCCGGTGCGCGGCGAGCGTCACGCAGACCAGCCACGCCGCCTCGTAGACCGCGCCGAGGTGGCTCGCCGCCGGGTCGAAGTCGCTGGTCGCCGGCAGCGCGTCGGGCAGGCCGTCGGTACGGACCTGGCGCGCGATCTGGGCGGCCGTACGGCTGCTCGGCAGGTCGACGTCGCGCAGCGCGACGTAGTCGGCGAAGCCCTCGACCAGCCACATCGGCGCGCGCTGGGCCAGCGGCGCGTCGGTGAGGGCGTGGACGGCCTCGTGGGTCATCACGACCTGGGCGGCGACCGGGTCGAGCGCGTCGTAGACCGGGCGGTCGAGGAAGACGTGGATCGGGCTGCCCGCGACGGCGACGCCGTCGACCGGTGCGGTGATCGCCGCGATCGCGTCGTAGCGGCCCTGCTCGACGCCCAGCGCGCGGTGCAGGCCGGCGCTGTCGGCGGGGACCTCGACGACGAGGCCGGTACGGCCCCCGACCACCGCGCGGACCTGGTCGAGCGCGCGGCGTGCTGCGGGCAGGTAGCGCCGGGCCCGGGCCGGCTCCGCGGCGGCGACGAGCACCGGCCCCGCACGCCGTACGTCGAGCGGCCCGCCGAGCCACAGCGGCAACCGCCCCTGCCCGACGTCGAGCGCAGCGATCCGGCTGCCGCCCGCGGCGAACGAGAACGGGACCTCGGTGCGCGACGAGGCGGTGTCGAAGCCGCCGACCCGCCAGGTGAGCGCCACCTGGGCGTCCCAGCCGTCGCCGCCGTCGGTGCGCCCGGTCTCGGTGACGTAACGCAGGCTCACGTCGTCCAGTCCCAGCGCGGTGGCGTTGCCGACCACCGCGGCGAGCAGGGCCGACGCCTCGGGCGAGGACCCCAGCCCGGCAGCCGCGTCGGCGTCACCGGAGCGGATCGCGTCCTGCAGCGCGGTCACTGTGGCGGCGGCCGCGACCGGGTCGGCGACCTCGCTGGTCGTCGGCGGGGGCGGTGCGACGTAGTCGTCACCCGAGCACCCGCTCGCGACCAGCGCGACGCAGAGCAGCAGCGCCGGCAGGACCCGTCCGGACCCGGGCATGGGCTGCCTCCCGACAGTCCCCGCGGGCTCAGCCCGGGCGGACCGCTCCGGCGTAGGGCATCTCGTCGAGGTCGGAGACCTTGACGCCGGCGCCGGGGTTGGCGGCGTGGACGATCATGCCGTTGCCGAGGTAGATGCCGACGTGGCTGATCGGGCTGTAGTAGAAGACCAGGTCGCCCGGCTGCAGGTCGCTCTTGGCGACGTGCGTGCCGCTGCTGTACTGGGCGCGCGAGGAGTGCGGCAGGCTCACGTCGGCCTGGGCGTAGGCCATCATCGTCAGGCCCGAGCAGTCGAAGGCGTTGGGACCGGCAGCACCCCAGACGTAGGCGTCGCCGACCTGGGCGAGCGCGTACTTGATCGCGACGGCCGCGCGACCGCTGGCCGGGATCGAGGAGGCGTCGACCGGACGACCGGAGTCGCGGGACATGATCGCGGCGCGCTGCTCGGCCTCGAGCTTGGAGAGCAGCTCCTTGGCCTCGGCGAGCTTGGCGTCGGCGGTCTTCTTCTGCTCGGCCAGGGTCTCCTTGAGCTCGACGATGTCGTCGCGGCGCTTCTCGGTCTGGTCCTTGCGGATCGAGTAGGCCTTGAGCTCGGTGCCGTAGGAGGTCAGCAGGGAGTCCTGCAGGTCGCCCACGGTGGCGCTGGTGGAGAGCTCGTCGAGGAAGCCCTCGGAGTCGGAGGCCAGCAGCTCGCCGGCCGGGCCGAGGCCGCCGGACTGGTAGCGCTGGATGATCGAGGCGCGCACGTCGGAGCGGACGCCGTCGAGGGCGTCGCCCTGGCGGGTCTGGTCGGCCTCGAGGGAGCTGAGGTCCTCGTTGAGCTCGCCGAGCTCGAGGCGGGCGTCGTTGTAGCGCTCGGCGGCCTGCTCGGACTCGTGGAAGAGCCGGTCGACCTTGGCCCGCACGGTCTCGATGTCCGGCTTGGCCTGCGCGGGACTGGTGGCCGCACTCACGCAGAACGTGATGGATCCGGTGACGGCGAGTGCTGCGAGCGCAGCGGTGGTACGTGTCCGGCCGTTCAGCACGAGCTGGCGGTCCCCTCTGGTTGTCGTACGCCTACCGGGTGAGCTGACGGATTCGGGCACGACTCGCCCTACCCGCACTCCTCGCTCCCCCGCCGCCCGATCGGACGTCGTGGTCGCACCTCGTACGGGATTCACCCCAGAGTGGTTGGTTCCCCGGCTCCGGGACCCCGAGTGGTCCCAGACTCAGCGCGGTGCCCGCGCGGGTCGGTCGACCCACTGCCTCGGACACCTGATCGAGCAGCCTAAGGGAGGCCACCGGCGAGGCCAAACCCCGCCTCGCGTGTTGGGGACGAAAACCGTCGTCACTCCCGTCACATGCGTCTCATCGGTCTCACCCGCCTCTCGGGCCCCGTCGTGGGACGGGCGCACCCCCAGGACGGCGCGGGTCGAGACGGAGCACCGGCGGGCGCTCCGGGTCGATCCGGCGGGGACTCACGCCGACTCCACCTGCGGCCCGTCGACCGGCCGCACCAGCCGCAGGGGAGGCACCAGACCCCCGTCGGCCAGCACGTCGAGGGCGCGCAGCTCGTCGTCGTCGATCATCAGCTCGGGCGGCGGCCCGAGCAGCACGGTGACCACGCAGTCGTGGCAGGCCAGGCCTCGTACCACGCACGTGTCGCAATCGATCCTTGTCGTCATGGCGCAGACGCTGCCAGGAGGGCCCGACACAAACCCCCGAGCGGCGCCGGCCGTGGTGGAATGCCCGGCATGCCCGTGCGCCATCTCTACCTCGCCCGCCACGGCGAGCCCGGCGACGACGGCGGGCTGACCGAGCGTGGGCTCCAGCAGGCCGCCCTCCTCGGCCGGCGGCTGGCGGGCGTCCCCCTGCGGTCGGTCCGGCACGGCCCGCTGCCGCGGGCCGAGCAGACCGCGCGGCGCCTCGTCCAGGAGCTCGCGCCGGACGTGCCGGTGAGCGTGCTGGGCGCCGCGGGTGACTACGTCCCCCACATCCCCGCACCCGGCGACCTCGACAGTCTCCCCGCGGAGCACCGTGCGGCCCTCCAGGACTCCCTCGCGGACGTCTCGCCCACCGAGGCGACCGAGGGCGCGGCGCTCGCCGCCGAGGCCCTCCGGCTGCTGACCGGCCCGGAGGACGGCCCCGACGAGGGCCACCACCTCGTCGTGACCCACGCCTTCACCATCGGCTGGCTGGTCGCGCACGCCTGTGCCGCCCCGCCGTGGCGCTGGTGGGGGCTCAACCACGGCCACGCCGCGCTCACCGTGCTGCGCTACGCGCCCGACCGGCCGCCGTCCCTGGTCGTGTTCAACGACATGGCGCACCTGCCCGACGCGCTGCGCTGGACCGGCTTCCCCGAGCACCTGAGGCTCTGAGCGGCCCGGTTCCCGGGTTCTGTCGGACCTGCGTCCTACCGTCGCCCCATGACCACCACCTCGTCCGCGGACCAGCGCTGGGAGCTCCAGCGCGGCTTCGACGAGCTCGGCCGCCCGCTGCGCGACGTGACGTTCTGCGTGGTCGACCTCGAGACCACGGGCGGCTCCCCCGGCGACGGCGACCAGATCACCGAGATCGGCGCGGTCAAGGTGCGCGGCGGCGAGGTGCTCGGCGAGTTCCAGACCCTGGTCAACCCGCACACGGCGATCCCGGCGTTCATCGCGGTGCTGACCGGCATCACCAACGGCATGGTCGCCGACGCGCCCCCGATCGAGGCGGCGCTGCCGGCCTTCCTCGAGTTCGCCGCCGGCTCGGTGCTGGTCGCTCACAACGCCCGGTTCGACGTCGGCTTCCTCAAGAACGACGCGCGCCGCCTCGACATCATCTGGCCCGACTTCGAGATCCTCGACACGGTCAAGCTCGCCCGGCACGTGGTGACCCGCGACGAGTCGCCCAACCACAAGCTGTCGTCGCTGGCCCGCGTCTTCCGCTCCGCCACGACGCCCAACCACCGCGCGCTCGAGGACGCCCGGGCCACCGTCGACGTGCTCCACGGCCTCATGGAGCGCCTCGGGGGCCTCGGCGTCCAGACGCTCGAGGAGCTCCAGGGCTACTCCGCCAAGGTCGCCTCGGTGACCCGCCGCAAGCGCCACCTCGCCGACCAGCTCCCCCACGCGCCGGGCGTCTACCTGTTCCGCGACGAGGGTTCCCGGGTGCTCTACATCGGTACGTCGCGCGACCTGCGGCGCCGGGTCCGCAGTTACTTCACCGCCTCCGAGAAGCGCTCGCGGATCGGCGAGATGGTCCAGATCGCGGCGTCGGTCAGCGCCGTCGAGTGCGCGACCCCGCTCGAGGCGTCGGTGCGCGAGCTGCGCCTCATCGCCGAGCACAAACCGCCCTACAACCGCCGCTCGCGCCACCCCGAGAAGGTCACCTGGCTCAAGCTCACCCGCGAGGCGTGGCCGCGGCTCTCGCTGGTCAAGCGAGTGCTCGACGACGACGCCGACTACCTCGGGCCGTTCTCGTCCAAGGCGGCCGCCGAGAGCTCGCTGGCCGCGCTCCACGAGGTGTTCCCGATCCGGCAGTGCCGCGACCGCCTGGCCCGCAAGCCGCGGCGCAGTGCCTGCGTGCTCGCCGAGATGGGGCGCTGCCTGTCCCCCTGCGACGGCAGCGTCGACCCCCAGACCTACGCCGCGGTCGTGCGCCAGCTGCGCGACACCCTGCTGCGCCGTCCCGACGACGTCGTCGACCTGGTCCACGCGCGGATGAGCGCGCTGGCCGACGAGGAGCGCTTCGAGGAGGCCGCCCACCACCGCGACCGGCTCGCCGACTTCGTCCGGGCCGCCGCCCGGACCCAGCGGCTCACCGCGCTCACCGGCTGTCCCGAGGTGGTCGCCGCGCGCCGCGAGGACGACGGTCGCTGGGCGGTCCACGTCGTGCGCCACGGCCGGCTGGCCGCGGCGGGCGTCATCCCGGCCGGCACCGACGCCGTCGCCTACGTCGAGGGGCTGCGCGCCAGCGCCGAGACCGTCCTGCCCACGATCGGCCCGACCCCGGCGGCGACGGCCGAGGAGTCCGAGCAGATCCTGCGCTGGCTGGAGTCGCCCGGCGTGCGGCTGGTCGAGGTGGTCGGCGAGTGGGCCTGCCCGGTCCAGGGCGCCGGGCGCCACACCGCCCGATCGGCGCCGCGCATCAAGGAGCCGCCCCTAGAGTGAGCCCCATGATCACCGCCATCGTCTTCGTCCAGGCCGAGACCGCCCGGATCCCCGAGGTCGCCGAGGCGATCGCGGCGCTGGAGGGCGTGAGCGAGGTCTACTCGGTGACCGGCCAGATCGACCTGATCGCCCTGGTCAGGGTCAGCTCGCACGAGGACATCGCCACCGTGGTCGCCGACCGGCTCAACAAGGTCGACGGCGTCGTGGACACCGAGACCCACATCGCCTACCGCGCCTACTCCCGCCACGACCTCGAGGCGGCCTTCTCGCTCGGGCTCGACTAGCCGACCCCGACCGCCCGCCGTGCCCGACCAGGCCGCGTCCGCGCCCGCCGCACCCACGCCGGCGCCGGCATCGCGCTTCCCGCTGCTCGCGCGGGTCGCACCGCTCCTGGCCGGCGTGCTCCTGGCGGCCCTCCTCGCCGCGCTCGTACGACGACCGTTCCGGGCGTTCGACACGTTCTTCCACCTGCGCTTCGGCGAGGAGTTCCGCCACGACTGGTCGATCGCCCACCCCGGCCAGCTCAGCACCGCCTCCAGCGCCGACTGGGTGCCGACCCAGTGGCTGTCCCAGGTCGTGCTGTCCTGGATCTCCGACCAGGCGGGCACGACCGGCCTGGTGGTCACGTTCGCGGTGGTCGTGGTGGCCTTCGTGGCGGCGACCTACCTGCTCCTGCGCCACCGGACCGGCCCCGGCCCCGCCGTCGCGCTGACCGCGCTGGTGGTGCTCGGCTGCCTGCCCAGCCTGTCGCTGCGCCCCCAGCTGCTGAGCTACCTCTTCCTGGTCCTGGTGCTCGCCGCCTGGGACCGGACCCGCCGTACCGGCCGCGCCCCCTGGCTGCTGGTCCCGCTGTCCTGGCTGTGGGCGATGAGCCACGGCATGTGGATCCTCGGCATCGGCACCGCCGCGGTGCTGGCCGTCGCGGTCTGCCTGGAGCGGCGCCCCGGCCGGCGCGCGGCGCTGGGCCTGCTCGCCGTACCGGCGGGGATGCTGGTCGCCGCCCTGCTCACCCCGGTCGGCCCGCGGCTGCTCGGCGCGGTCGCGCTGGTGAGCTCCCGCGCGGAGCACTTCGCGGAGTGGAGCGCACCCGAGCTGATCAGCCTCGGCACCGCGCCCGTCACGCTGCTGCTGTTCGCGGCCGTGGTGCTGATGGTCAGCCGCAAGGCCATACTCCCCCGGCCCCGGCCCTACGACATCGCGCTGCTCGCGCTGGGCGGCGTGTTCGCGGTCTACTCCGGCCGGACGCTCCCGCTCGCGGTGGTCGTCCTGGCCGCGGTCGTCGCCTCCGAGCTGAGCGCCCTGCGGTCCGCCTCCCACCCGCCCGTACGCCGACCCGAGCTCGCCGCCGTCGCCGCCCTGGCCGTCGCGGTGGTCGCCGTCGCCCCCGCTCAGTCGGTGCTGGACGACCCGGCGGCCGACGTCCGTCCGTTCGGCGACCGGCTCGGCGCCCTCGCCCCGGGCAGCGTCGTACTCACCGACCGGACGACCGGCGCGGTGCTGCTGTGGACCGAGCCCGCGCTCGACGTCCCGCTGCACGGCTACGGGGACGTCTACACCGACGCCGAGCTCGACCGGTACGACGACCTGGAGGCCCTCGTCCCCGGCTGGGACACCACGCTGGCCGCGCTGTCCCCCGCGGCCGCCCTCCTGCCGGAGGACGCCCCGCTCGCCGGCGGCCTGGCCGCCCGGGGCTGGCGGGTCACCCAGCGCGCGGACGACCTGGTCTACCTCGTCCCGCCGGCCTGAGATCGGTGTGCGGTTTGGTCACAAACCGCATGCCCGAGGCCCGAATTCATGCGGTTTGGTCCCAAACCGCATGAATCTCGAACGCCCGCGTTCAGGTTGAGGTCGCCGCCACCCAGCGCTCGAGCGTGGCGCGCGCGGCCCCGGAGTCGATGGCCTGCGCCGCGCGGGCGATCCCGGCGGGCAGCGACTCGGCGACCGGCGTGCCCGGGGCGTCGTAGACGGCCAGGGCGGCACCGGCGTTGAGCAGGACCGCGTCGCGGACGGGTCCGGTCTCGCCGTCGAGCAGGCGCAGCACGACACCGGCGTTGTGCGCGGCGTCGCCGCCGCGCAGGTCCTCGGTGGTGGCCGGCGCGAAGCCGAGGGCGGCCGGGTCGACGGAGACCGGGGTGACCTCGCCGCCGTGGACGACCCACAGCTTCGAGGTGGTGGTCGTGGTGAGCTCGTCGAGCCCGTCGTCCCCGCGGAACACCCACGCGTCGACGCCGCGGCGGGCGAAGACGCCGGCCATCACCGGCGCCAGGCGCGGGTCGGCGCAGCCGATCGCCTGGGCGGCGGGCTTGGTCGGGTTGGCCAGCGGGCCGAGCACGTTGAAGGCGGTGCCGATGCCGAGCTCGCGGCGCGGTACGGCGGCGTGGCGCATGGCGGGGTGGAAGAGCGCGGCGAAGCAGAAGGTGATGCCCGCCTCCTCGGCCACCTCGGCGACGCGGTCGGCGGGCAGGTCCAGGCGGACGCCGAGCGCCTCGAGGACGTCGGCGGTGCCGGACTGCGACGAGGCCGAGCGGTTGCCGTGCTTGACCACGCGCGCGCCGGCGCCCGCGGCCACGATCGCCGCCATGGTCGAGATGTTGACCGAGAACGACCGGTCGCCGCCGGTGCCGACCACGTCGAGCACCCGGCCGGGCACCGCGATGGGCGTCATCACGTCGTACATGGCCTCGACGAGGCCGGTGAGCTCCTCGATCGACTCGCCCTTGGCGCGCAGCGCCACGACGAAGCCGGCGATCTGGGCCGGCGTGGCCGATCCGGCGAGGATCTCGCCCATCGCCCAGGTCGCCTGGGCAGGCGTCAGGTCCTCCCCGGCGACGAGGGCGCCGAGGACGTCAGGCCAGGTCGCCACGTCAGGCGGGGACGCGGGCGCGGAGCAGCGAGACGACTGCCTCCGCGAGCTGGATCGGGTCGATCGGGTGCGGGACGGCGGCGTCCGCCCGCGACCAGGTGGCCAGCCAGGCGTCCTGGGGCCGTCCGGTGAGCACGAGGAGCGGCGGGCAGTCGAGGATCTCGTCCTTGAGCTGCTTGGCGATGCCCATGCCACCGGCCGGGACCGCCTCGCCGTCCAGGATCGCGAGCGCGACGTGGCCGGCATCCATGTTCTGGATGACGACGGGCTCGGTGGCGACCTCGACGTACTCGAGCTCGGGCAGGTCCGGGTGGGGACGGCGTCCCAGCGCCAGGATGACCTGCTCGCGGGTGTGCACGTCGTCGCTGTAGACGAGCACCTTCAGAGTCTTGGGAGACGTCACCCGCGCGATGCTACTCGGACGCGGGCCGCTCCGGGGGCGCCCCCTCGCGGGCGGCGAGCCGTTCGAGGCGGTCCAGGCGCCGGTCCTCGCGCTCGGCCTCCTTGATCGAGGAGCGCACCCACTGCACGAACAGCACCACGAAGAACACGATGCCGACCAGGTCCCCGGCGCCCCAGAGGATGCCGCCGGCGAGCCGCTGGTCGGCCGCAGGGTCGGGCAGCCAGGCGCCGAGAGGGCCGTCGTGGAGCGAGGGGTACCAGTCGCCGCCGAGCAGCGTGGCCTGCCCCATGATCGTCACCCCCAAGAAGGCGTGGAACGGCAGCGTCAGCACCGTCAGCAGCACCCGGAACGGGTGCGCGACGCGCCCGGGCAGGGGGTCCACCCCCACGATCGGCCAGAAGAACAGCGCGCCGACCAGCACCAGGTGCACGTGCATCATCTCGTGCACGTACGTCGACCGCAGCGAGGCGTCGTACCAGCCGGAGAAGTAGAGCGCCCACGGCGAGAGCACGTAGAGCGCGAAGGCCAGCGGCGGGAAGCCGAGCACCCGGGCGACCCGGGAGTGCAGCACGGCGAGCAGCCACCCGCGCGGCGTGCGCGGCAGGGTGCGCAGCGCGAGCGTCACCGGCGCGCCGAGGGCCAGGGAGAGCGGCACGATCATCGACAGCACCATGTGCTGGACCATGTGCACGCTCACCAGCACCGTGTCGTACGCCGCCAGCCCCGACGAGGTCGCGACGTAGAAGGCGAGCATCCCGGTCAGCCACGCGATCGTGCGCCCGGCCGGCCAGGCGTCCCCGCGCCGGTGCAGCGCGGCCACGCCGACCAGGTAGAGGCCCGCACCCCACACCGTGAGCACCAGGGGAACCGGTTCCAGGCCCCACTGGGTCCAGAACGTGCCCGCGCCGAAGGGCGGGAGGTCCTGGACGCTCCCGGCGGCGACCGCCAGCCCGGCTTGCATGGGCGTGCTACCTCTCGTTGGAGACCTGTTCGAGCGTAGGACGCGCCTGGCAACGCGCCAGAACAGGGGGTCGGGGTGCCGTCGCCGACGCGAACCGCCATAATGGCGCCCGTGGCGATCTCAGCTTCGGCATCTCTTCCTGCCTCGCGCCTTCACGGCCAGCACGACCGACCCAGCATGGTGGCGGTCGGAACCATCATCTGGCTGTCCAGCGAGCTCATGTTCTTCGCGGCGCTCTTCGCGTCGTACTTCACGATCCGCTCGGTCTCGCCCGAGATGTGGTCGCAGAACACCGAGCTGCTGAACGTCCCGTTCGCCTCGATCAACACCACGATCCTGGTGCTCTCGTCGTTCACCTGCCAGCTGGGCGTCTTCGCCGCCGAGCGCGGCCAGGTCAGCCGGGCCGGCTCGCTGCTCCAGGTGGGCAAGTGGGGCCTGCGCGAGTGGTTCATCCTCACCTACGTGATGGGGGCCATCTTCGTCGGCGGCCAGGCGCTCGAGTACGCCGAGCTGATCCACGAGGGCGTCACGATCCCGAACGACGCCTACGGCACGATGTTCTACCTGACGACCGGCTTCCACGGCATCCACGTGACCGGCGGACTCATCGCGTTCCTCTTCGTCCTGGGCCGCACCTATGTCGCCAAGCGGTTCACCCATGAGCAGGCGGTCAGCGCGATCGTCGTCTCCTACTACTGGCACTTCGTCGACGTGGTGTGGATCGGGCTGTTCGCCACGATCTACCTCATCAAGTGACCCCCGCCCCGACCCGGACTCTCAAGGACTGATTGTGCGTCTTCTGAACCGCTCCGCCGGTCGCCTCTCCCGGCACCGTCGCGGCCCGCTCGCCGGCCTGATGGTGCTGGTCTGCGGCCTGCTGCTGACTGGCGGCCTCTACGCCGCCTTCGCGCCGGCCCAGGCCGACTCGAGCCAGAGCCAGGACGAGCTGGTCAAGGAGGGGCGCGAGCTCTTCCTGGTCGGCTGCGCCTTCTGCCACGGGCAGAGCGGCGAGGGCGTCCTGACCCAGGGCGGCTCGCAGTACGGCCCCGCGCTGACCGACGTCGGCTCCGCCGCGGTCGACTTCCAGGTCGGCACCGGCCGGATGCCGATGGCCCAGCCCGGCGCCCAGGCGCCGCGCAAGGAGGTCGTCTACACCAAGGACGAGATCGCCGCCCTCTCGGCGTACGTCGGCTCGCTCGGCACCGGCCCGCAGATCCCGGACAAGGAGCTCTACTCCACCGAGGGCATGAGCCAGAAGGACGTCGACGAGCTCGTCTCGCGCGGCGGCCAGATCTTCCTCGCCAACTGCACGGCGTGCCACAACTTCGAGGGCTCCGGTGGCGCCATGCCGCGCGGCGGCTTCGCGCCCAAGATCCGCGGCGTCGACTCCAAGCACATCTACGAGGCGATGCTGACCGGTCCGCAGTCGATGGACACCTTCTCCGACGGCAACATCCCGCCCGAGGACAAGAAGGCCGTCATCGCCTACCTCAACAAGCTGGACGAGAACCCGAGCTACAGCGGCTTCACGCTGGGCAGCCTCGGCCCGGTGAGCGAGGGCATCATCGCCTGGATCGGCGGCCTCGGCATCCTGGTCGGCTTCGCCGTCTGGATCGCGGCCCACACCACCCGCTCGAGCAAGAAGAAGGACGAGGCGGCAGCGTGACCGACGCACACGACACCCACTCCCCCCAGGGCGGCGAGATCGTGCCCACGGGGCCGATCGCCGACCCGGGGCTCCCGGAGCACCAGTGGCGGCCGACGGACGTCGACCCCGCCAAGGAGAAGCGGGCCGAGCGCCAGGTGGCCATCCTCTTCGGCCTCTCCGCGCTCAGCACACTGGCCTTCCTGGTCGCCTACTTCACCTTCGACATCGGTGACAACTGGACCGTCATCGGCGGCTTCGGCGCCTCGACCATGGCGCTCGGCCTGACCCTGGGCCTGGCCCTGATGTTCATCGGCGTCGGCATCATCCACTGGGCCCGCAAGCTCATGGCCGACCACGAGCTGGTCGAGATGCGGCACGCCGCGGCCTCCCCCGAGGAGGACCGCGAGGTCGCCGTCCAGGCGCTGACCGACGGGCTCAACGAGTCCGGCATCGGCCGCCGTCCGCTGATCCGCAACTCCCTGCTGGGCGCGGTCGGCCTGCTCGGTCTGCCGGCGGTCGTGCTGCTGCGCGACCTCGGTCCCCTGCCGGGCAAGAAGCTGTACCACACGATCTGGGGCGACGGCACCAAGCAGGCTCCGATGCGCATCGTCCGCGACGGCATCTGGACCCCGATCCTGGCCTCCGACCTCGAGATCGGCGACCTGGTCAACTGCCAGCCCGACGCGCTGCACAACCCCGAGCGCTACGGCCTCGACCCCTCCGAGGTCGAGGGCGTCAACCTGCAGATCCACAAGTCGAAGGCCTCGCTGATCCTGCTCCGGATGAACCCGGGCGACATCAAGCCGGGCAAGGCCGCCGACGGCAGCAGCCGCGAGAACTGGACGGTCGACGGCATCGTCGCCTACTCCAAGATCTGCACCCACGTCGGTTGCCCGATCTCCCTGAACGAGCGCACGACGCACCACCTGCTGTGCCCGTGCCACCAGTCCACCTTCGACCTGGCCGACTCCGGCCGCGTCGTGTTCGGCCCCGCCGGGCGTCCGCTGCCGCAGCTCGCGATCGCGGTGGACGACGAGGGCTACCTCGTCGCGCAGCACGACTTCGACGAACCGGTCGGCCCGAGCTTCTGGGAGCGTGACTACTATGAGCGTTGATGTGAGCAAGGTCGCCACGACCAACGGCTCGACCCCTGCGACCACCAAGGGCGCTCAGCGCGCCGGTGCGATCGCCAACTGGGCCGACGAGCGCCTCGGCCTCGGCAGCGCGCTCAAGAAGAACATCCGCAAGGTCTTCCCGGACCACTGGTCCTTCATGCTCGGCGAGATCGCTCTGTGGAGCTTCGTCGTCCTGCTGCTGACCGGTGTCTTCCTCACGCTCTGGTTCGACCCGAGCATGACCGAGATCCAGTACAACGGCTCCTACGACCCGCTCCGCGGCGTCCACATGTCCTCGGCGATGGCCTCCACGCTCGACATCTCGTTCGACGTGCGCGGCGGTCTGCTCATGCGGCAGATGCACCACTGGGCCGCGATGATCTTCATCGCCTCGATGATGATCCACATGCTCCGGGTCTACCTGACCGGCGCCTTCCGCAAGCCGCGCGAGGTCAACTGGATCATCGGCTGCCTGCTCCTGCTGCTGGGCACGATCGAGGGCTTCACCGGCTACTCGCTCCCCGACGACCTGCTCTCGGGCACCGGCGTCCGGGCCGCGGACGGCTTCATGAAGGCCACCCCGGTGGTCGGCACGTACATGTCGTTCTTCCTGTTCGGCGGCGAGTTCCCGGGCGACGCGATCATCCCGCGGTTCTACGCGATGCACATCCTGCTCATCCCGGGCCTGCTGCTCGCCCTGGTCGCCGCGCACATGCTGCTGCTCGTCTACCACAAGCACACGCAGTGGCCTGGTCCCGGCCGGACCGAGCAGAACGTCGTGGGCTACCCGATGCTCCCCGTCTACGCGGCCAAGGCCGGCGGCTTCTTCTTCATCGTCTTCGGCGTCACCGCGCTCATGGGCGGCCTGTTCTCCATCAACAACGTCTGGAAGCTCGGACCGTACGACCCGTCCAAGGTCACCGCGGGCTCGCAGCCGGACTGGTACATGGGCTGGCCCGACGGCCTCCTGCGCATCATCCCCGCGTGGGAGACGCACATCTGGGGCGTCACGGTCTCGTGGAACGTCATGATCCCGATCCTGGTCATGCCTCCGCTGATGCTGATGATCCTGATGGCGCTGCCGTTCATCGAGTCGTGGATCACCGGTGACAAGCGCGAGCACCACCTGCTCCAGCGTCCCCGCAACGCCCCGACCCGTACGGCGATCATGGTCGCGCTGATGACCTTCTACGGCCTCTCGTGGGCCGCGGGCGGCAACGACATCATCGCGATCAAGATGCACCTGAGCATCAACCAGATCACCTACTTCATGCGGGCCGCGGTCTTCATCGGACCGGTGATCGCCTTCATCATCACGCGCCGCTGGTGCATCTCGCTCCAGCGTCACGACGAGGGCAAGCTGCTCCACGGCTTCGAGTCGGGTGTCCTGGTCCGCTC
This sequence comes from Pimelobacter simplex, assembly GCF_024662235.1. Taxonomy (GTDB): domain Bacteria; phylum Actinomycetota; class Actinomycetes; order Propionibacteriales; family Nocardioidaceae; genus Nocardioides. Next base: position 1,275,081 of record NZ_CP096276.1, on the reverse strand, counting down.
CGCGGACGGTGCCTACGCCGAGAAGCACCTGCCGCTTCCCGAGTCCGAGGCCTACACCCTCACCGCGCGCGACGACGACCCCGTGCCCGAGACGGTCGAGGAGATCGAGGCCAGCGGCGCCACCGGCAAGGACCTGCGCAAGCGCAAGCTGCGGGCCAAGCTCGCGACGCTGTTCTTCGCGGACAACGTCCAGAAGCCGACCGCCGAGGAGCTCCACGAGGCTCAGCACCACGCCGAGCACGAGCTCCACGAGCTCGAGTCGCAGATCGCGGCCGGTCCCAACCGGCACGGTCCTGCGGACCACTGAGCTGATCGGCTGAGTGACCTCCTGTGGCCCCGAGCCCCGCACCTGCGGGACTCGGGGCCACAGCCGTTCTCGGGCCGGTAGGGTCCCGGTTCCGGCCAATCCCCCGCGATCTCCGAGGAACATGACGAACAATCAGCGCATGCCCGACCGCCGTCGCCGAGCCTTCGTCCTCCTCATGCTGGTCGCTGGAGTGATCTTCGGGCTCTCCGCCTTCCACGTCCCGCGGACCACCGACGTGGTCTCCGCGAACGTCGCGTCGTGGAAGATCGCCACGACCGGGACCCCGTGGCTCGACCTACCGCACGACGACGAGGCGCTCCCCGACCGCTGGACCACGGACGACCTCTTCACCACCACCAACGCCGACAACGGCGAAGAGGTCATCGCGCGCAGCGCCGGACCGATCGCTGCCGCCGTTCCGGCGTACCTCGTCCAGAAGGTGCTCACCGGCGGGAGCAACGACGACAGCGTCTCCTTCATGCCGGCGTCGTTGACGGCAGCCCTGCTGGCCGTCATCGCGCTCCTGCTCCTCGCTGGCAGCATCCCCCGTTCGGTGCCGCTCCCGGTCACGGTGGCCGGCGCTGCCGCGCTCGCGTTCACCACGCCGTACTGGACGGTGATCGGGTCCACCCTGTGGCCGCACACCGTCACCGCGGTCGGCATCGGCGGCATGGCCTGGGCCGCGCACCGCGAGCGCTGGTGGCTGGTCGGGATGTTCGGCGGCGTGGCGCTGCTCGGGCGGCTGCACCTGGCGCTCACCGTCGCCGTGCTCGGCATCGTCGTCGCGTACGCGCGCCGGCGCCCCGGCATCGCGCTCAAGATCGCCGCGACCAGCATCCCCGCGATCGGGCTCCTGGCGCTGTGGGGGCACTGGTTCTACGGCTCCTGGAGCCCCACCACCGGGTACGCCGCCGGCGACCTCGCCGCGTGGCCCGCCACCCGGACCTGGTGGGAGCAGCTGGGCGACCTCGCCGGGGTCTTCGTCTCCCCCGGCTACGGCGTTCTCGTCTGGACGCCGGTGCTCCTGCTGCTCGGGCCGGCGGTCGTCCGGAGCTGGTCGAGCGCGCCCGACTGGACCCGTGGCCTGGCGCTCGGCGGGCTGGCCTACCTGCTGGTCCAGGTCTACCTGAACCCGTACCACGGCGGGAACGGCTTCTGGGGCTACCGGCTGCCGCTCGAGGCGCTCTGCTGCGCCTTCCCGCTCCTGATGGTCTCGCTGCACCGGATGGGAGCGCGGGCGCGGGCCTGGCTGACCCCGGTGCTCGGCTACCAGCTCGGCACCATCGCGCTCGGGGCCGCGCTGGGGCTCGGGCTGGTCCAGAAGACGGCCTCGTGGGGGTGGACGCACTACACGATCGCGACCACGGCCAGCATCTCCGCACCGGTCGTGGTCGTGGTGATCGGGCTGGGCCTGGTCACGGCGTACCTGGCGCGGGGGTGGCTGCGCGAGGCGCTCGCCGGGGCCGACGACGGTGAGGACGCTCACGTAGTCAGAACGGGCTAGGGCCGCGAGGACTGTCGGTCACAGTTGCCCGCGACCCATGTCGGCGGCGGTCCCGGCTCACTACTCTCGACCGCGTGAGCACCCCCACCGCCTTTGACCGCACCGTCGTCGTCGTGCCGACGTACAACGAGGGCGCGATGGTGGGCACGGTCGTCAGCGAGCTCCGCGAGGTCTTCCCCCACGTCGTGTGCGTGGACGACGGCTCGCGTGACGGCTCCGCGGACGCCGCCCGGGCCGCGGGGGCGACGGTGCTGCGGCACCCGGTCAACCTGGGGCAGGGCGCGGCGCTGCAGACGGGCTTCGACTACGTGCTGGGGCGGACGACGGCGCGGCACCTGGTGACCTTCGACGCCGACGGGCAGTACCTCGTCGAGGACGCCGCGGCGATGGTCGAGGTCGCGGTGCAGAGCGAGGTCGACATCGTGCTCGGCTCGCGCAACCTGGGCAGCACCGAGGGGCAGCCGGTGGCCCGGCGGGTGCTGATGGCGGCGGCGCTGCGCTTCTCCCGCTCGATCACCGGGATCCGGCTCACCGACACCCACAACGGGCTGCGGGTGCTCAACCGGCACGCGGCGGCCAGCATGAACCTGCGCCAGCACGGGATGGCCCACGCCTCCGAGATCGAGTCCCGGATCGTCGCGGCGTCGCTGTCGTGGCGCGAGCACCCGGTGACGATGCGCTACTCGGACTACTCGCGCGGCAAGGGGCAGTCCAACCTCAACGCGCTCAACATCCTCTACGACCTCGCCGCCGAGCGCCTGGGAGCGACCGCATGATCATCCGGCTCTTCCTGCTCGCCAGCATCCTCGTCGGCGTCGTGTGGCTGCTGCGCACGCGGCCCAGCGGCAGCCGGCTGGCACTCACCCGGATGGCCGGCTTCGCCGTGGCCGCGGGGGCCGCCGCGAGCGTCGTCGCGCCGGGTCTGGTCACCGACGCGGCCCACCTGGTCGGGGTCCGTGAGGGCCCGAACCTGATCCTCTACGTGCTCGTCGTGGTCTTCGTCTTCACCACGATCGTGCAGGGCATGCGGATGCGCGAGCTCGAGCGCCGCCTCGCCCAGCTCGCCCGCGCCCAGGCGCTCGCCGACGTGGACCGCGAGCGGGTCTAGCCGAGCGGCCGGCGCGCCACGATCCACACGTTGCGCCGCCACCCGGGCAGCCAGGTCAGCACCGCGAGCACCCGCGGGCGCCGCTTGCGCGGGAACCAGCCGGAGACGATCCCGGTCCCCGGCGCCACGCTCTCGTACGACACCCGCTCGACCGCGAAGCCCTGGTCGGCGAAGATCCGGCGCATCGAGGTGCGCGTCCACGGGCGGCGGTGGGTGTAGTCGTGCCAGGCCCAGCGCTGGGCGTCCGGCGACGAGGCGAACACCCGTCCCCCGGGTCGCACGACGCGGAACGCCTCGGCCACCACGCCCACGGGGTCCAGGAGGTGCTCCAGGACGTCCTTGAGCACCACGCCGTCGAACGAGGCGTCCGGGACCGGCAACGGCCGCTCCAAGTCCGCCAGGCGTACGTCGACACCCCGCTCCCGGGCCGCGTCGACGGCGGCCGGGGTGTGGTCGAGGCCGACGTACTCCGGGAAGTCCTCCGAGAGCCAGCCGGTGCCGCAGCCGATGTCGAGGATCCGGCTGCCCGGCTCGAAATGACGGACGACGTCGCGGTAGTAGCCCGGCCGCGCGTGCCACTCGTGATAGCCCACGCCCGGAGTCTAGGGCGCCGTGGCCGCCACCGTCCGGCGATAGGAGGCCACCGTCGCCTCCGCCGTACGACGCCAGGTGAACTCCGCCGCCCGGACCCGTCCCGCGGCCCGCAGCGCCTCCTGCCGAGCAGGATCGGCGACCAGCCGGCGCACCGCCGTCGCGATGGCGGGTGCCGAGGTGGGGTCGAAGGTCTCCATCGCCGCGCCGCCGGCCTCGCGGAGCACCGGGAGCTCGGAGGCGAGCACCGGGCAGCCGGCGGCCATCGCCTCGAGCACCGGCAGCCCGAAGCCCTCGAACCGGGTCGGGAAGACGTACGCGCTGGCTGAGGCGTAGAGGCCGGCCAGCTCGTCGGCGTCGACCCATCCGCGCAGGTCGACGTCGCCGGCCAGGCCGCGGCGTCGTACCTCGGCGTCGAGGGGGTCCTCGCGGTGGCTTCCGGTGACGACCAGCAGCGGCCGCTCCCCCGCCGGGATCAGCGACCACGCCTCGATGAGCCGGTCGAAGTTCTTGTGCGGCATCCGGTTGCCGCCGGCGAGCACGAACGGCCGCGGCACCGGGGGCGGCGCCACCCCGCTCGGCTCCGGCGCCCCGAGCGGGACGACGTCGACGTCGGCCGTGACGCGCCCGCCCAGCGCGACCACGTCGGCGGCGGTCGCCGCGCTGTCGGCGATGACCCGGTCGGCCACGGTGATCGTGCGCCGCTGGAGCCGCCGTACGGCGTCCGCGCGGCCACCCGGCACCCACTCGGGGTGGCGCAGCGGCAGCAGGTCGTGGACGGTCACCACGGTCGGCAGCACGTGCAGCGCGGGTCCGAAGTTGGCCGGGCAGTGGAGCAGGTCGGCCCGCAGCGCCCGGGCCCGCGGGGCGACGGCCAGTGCGACCCCGGCCGCCCACTGGGGCCGGCTCTCGCCCGAGACGGGCAGGTGCACGATCTCGCCGGGGAACCAGTCCGGCGGCGCCGCGCGGAGCTCGCGCCCGGCGATGCCGACCAGCTCGACGCCGGAGTCAGGCAGCGCCCCGAGCGCTGCGAACAGCCGGCGCGCGTAGGTCTCGGTGCCGCCCTTGCGGCCGGTGAAGTAGACGAGCTCGACGGCCACCCTCATCGGGGCGCCCCGAGCCCGGTGGCGACGGCGAGGATCCGGTCGACCGTCGCGGCGATCGAGCCGGTCCGGGCCGCCTCGGTGTAGCGCTCGTGAGCGCTACGCCGCAGGTCGGCGCCGCCCTCGACCGCGCCCACGATCGCCTCGCCCAGCACGACCGGGTCGGTCGAGGCCGCGACGAGGCCGTTGACGCCCTCGGTCACCCGCTCGACCGCGGCGTTGTCGGGACCGTCGACGAGCACCACAGGTGTCCCGACGGCGTTGGCCTCGTCGACCACGAGGCCGTAGCCCTCGCGCGCCGAGGGGTTGACCAGCACCGCGGCCCCGCGCACCGCGGCGTCGAGCACCTCGCGCGCGACGAACCCGGGGGCGCTGACCGCTGCGGACAGCCCGCACCGCTCGATCTCGCGCAGCACCGCCGGGCGTGAGGGGCCGTCACCGTAGATCGCGGCGGTGAGGTCCGGCAGCCGGGTCCGGGCGTGCGCGAGCGCCGCGGGCAGGGCCTCGACGTGCTTGTCCGGGATGTGCCGGCCGACGTAGACCACCTGCGGCACCGCTCCCGGTCCCGCCCCCTCCGGTACGCCGAGCCGCGGCGCCCCGGGGTCCCCGGGGAAGACCAGCCCCGGGCTCACCACCGGCGTCGAGCGCAGCCCGCTCGCGACGAGCCGGCGCGCGCTCAGCGCGGAGTGGCAGGTGGCCACCGGCGAGAGCCGGGCCGCGAGCCGCTGCACCCACCAGGCCAGCCGGCCGACGACAGGGCCGCTGTAGGCGCGCCAGCGCTCCCGCGGCCAGACCTCCAGCCAGTCGGTGACCAGCAGCGCCCGGCTGCGGGTGAGCGCCAGGGCCAGCCGGGCGGCCGGGACGTTGGTGGCGGGCAGCGCGCTGACCAGCACCACGTCGTACCGGTGCCGGGCGCGCAGGAGGTGGGTCAGCAGCGCCAGGGCGTAGCCGAGGGCCGGTCCGAGGCGGCGGGCGCCGGCGTCGTCGTACAGCTCGGCACGGCCGGCGACCGCGCGCACCCGGACCCCGTCGAGGTCCGGCGCCGCGCCGTCCCACTGGCGCCGGGTCAGGTAGGTGACGGTGTGCCCGCGCGCGGCGAGCTCCTCGGCGAACGCGCGGTACTGCCGCTCCCCGCCCCCGAGGGTCCAGGGGTAGAGGCAGTCGTAGGCGATGGCGATCCGCACGACGCCATCCTGCCCGGCCGGCCGGCTCAGTGCAGGGCGGATCCCGCGACGTAGTCCTTCCACGGGATGTTCCAGTCGCCGTAGCCGTTGTCGGGCTCCATCGGCCGGTCCGTGCCGGTGTAGGTCACCACGTCGCCGCGCCGGGTCATGTCGTAGAGCCAGCTCGCGTTGTCGGTGCTCAGGCCGGTGCAGCCGTGCGAGACGTTGGCGCGCCCCTGGGAGCCGACCGACCACGGGGCGGCGTGGATGAACTCACCGGAGTTGGTCAGCCGCATCGCCCAGCGCACGTCGTTGATGTCGTAGGCCTCGGCCGAGCCCTGCGGGATGCCGACGGTCTCGGAGTTCATCCGCCGGGTGGCGAACTTCTCCATGATCACCTTGACGCCCGAGCGGGTCGTGAAGCCGGGCTTGCCGGTCGTGATCGGCAGCGTGCGCAGCAGCTTGCCGTTGGAGAATACCTTCATCTGGTGAGTCGCGGCGTTGACCTTGTAGACGTGGGCGTCACCGACCTTGAAGTCGACCTTGCGGTCCTCCTGGCCGTAGATACCGCCGCCGGCCGCGACCCCGTTGATGCCGATGTCGACGCTGACCTTGGTGCCGGCCTTCCAGTACGCCTTGGGCCGCCAGTGCGCGACCGTGTCGCTCACCCAGCGCCAGGAGCCCTGCTGGACCGGCGTCGTGGCGACCTTCATGTGCCGCTCGAAGCTCGCCTTGTCGGTGACCGGAAGGTCGAAGGTGACGATGACCGGCATGCCGATGCCGACCGTCTCGCCCTGCAGCGGCGCCACCGACGGGTAGGTCTGCTGGTCGAGGCTCAGCGCCTGGGTCGTGAACGAGGAGATGTTCTCGACCTGCTTGCCGTCGCCGTTCTGGGCCGTGGCCCGGACCCGGTAGCGCACGCCCGGCTCGAGCCCGCCCGTGGACACCCAGCGGGAACCGTCGGCGACCAACCGCCCGCTCACCTTGCCGGCCTTGGAGCGGACCACGACGTCGGTGATCTTGCCGTGCTCGGCGCTGACCTTGACCACCTTGTCGACCGGCACGCCGCTCGCCTTGTCGGCCACGTTGGTGCTCAGCACCGCCTCGGTCGCGGCCGCAGCGGTCGTCTTGTCGTCGGACCCACCGCCGCCCGTGGGCGAGAAGCCGGAACCGTCGCACGCGGCGGCCAGGACGGCGACCGTCGCGAGGACGGCCGCGGCGCGCAGCACGCGCGAGCGACGGGGAGCGGCGGGGAAGGGCACCGAGAAAGCGTAACCGGCACCACCACGAAAACCCGTGATGATGCACGTCGGCGGTGTCACACCAGGGTGTGACACCGCCGACAGCAGGCCGGCAGCGTGTCGAGAGGCGCCGCTCGGGCAGCTTGCTGCCTCCCGGGCGCCGAAGACACGCTCGGCCCAGTCAATCAGTGAGCGTAATTTCCGCGGTAGTACTCGAAGACCCAGCCGCTGACCGCGACCGCACCGAGCACGAACCCGATGATCATCAGCCACCACGCCAGCACGGCGACCGAGAACACGATCAGGCCCAGGGTGAGCGCGCACCAGAACGGCCACCACGAGTACGGCGGGAAGAAGCCGAGCTCGCCCGCGCCGTCGGCGATCTCGCCGTCCTTGCGGTCCTCGGGACGGGCGTCCATCCGCTGGGCGTGGAACCCGAGGTAGAGGGTGACCATCGCGCACAGCAGGGTGGTCATGACCAGGGCGGAGGTACCGGTCCAGTCGGCGCCGTGGTCGCTGGCGTCGGTGATGAACCAGTAGGCGGGGCTGACCAGGACCAGGAAGACCGTGGTCACGCCGAAGATCCAGGCTTCGATCTTCATCAGGCGTCGGTTCCCTTCGTGCCGGCCAGCTCGGCGGCCGGCTCGTCGTCGTACATCTCGATGGCGGCGATCTCCGGGTGGTGGAGGTCGAACGCGGGCGACTCCGACCGGATCCGCGGGATCGAGTGGAAGTTGTGGCGCGGCGGCGGGCAGCTCGTGGCCCACTCCAGCGACCGGCCCCAGCCCCACGGGTCGTCGGTGTTGACCAGCGGGCCCTTGCGGGAGACGTAGACGTTGTAGAAGAAGGGCAGGAGCGAGGACGCCAGGACGAAGGCGCCGATCGTCGAGACCTGGTTCATGAACTCCCAGCCGTCACCGGGCAGGTAGTCGGCGTAGCGACGCGGCATGCCCTCGATACCCAGCCAGTGCTGGATGAGGAAGGTGGTGTGGAAGCCGATGAACAGCAGCCAGAAGTGGATCTTGCCGAGGCGCTCGTCGAGCATCCGTCCGGTGAGCTTGGGCCACCAGAAGTAGAAGCCGGCGAACATCGCGAAGACGACCGTGCCGAACACCGTGTAGTGGAAGTGCGCCACCACGAAGTAGGAGTCGGAGACGTGGAAGTCGAGCGGCGGGCTGGCCAGGATGATGCCCGTCAGACCACCGAAGAGGAAGGTCGTCAGGAAGCCGATCGACCACAGCATGGGGGTGTCCATGCGGACTGATCCGCCCCACATCGTGCCGATCCAGTTGAAGAACTTGACGCCCGTCGGGACGGCGATCAGGAAGGTCATGCCGGAGAAGAACGGCAGGTTGACCGCGCCGGTGACGAACATGTGGTGCGCCCACACCGCCACCGAGAGGATCGCGATGCCGAGCGTCGCGCCGACCAGGCCGATGTAGCCGAAGATCGGCTTGCGGCTGAAGACCGGCAGGATCTCGGAGATGATGCCGAAGAACGGCAGGGCGATGATGTAGACCTCTGGGTGCCCGAAGAACCAGAACAGGTGTTGCCAGAGGATCGCACCACCGTGCGAGCTGTCGAAGACATGGGCCCCGATCTGGCGATCGGCCTCGAGCGAGAGCAGCGCGCCGGCCAGGATCGGGAAGGCGACCAGCACGAGGATCGCGGTGATCAGCACGGTCCACACGAAGATCGGCATCCGGAACATGGTCATGCCGGGGGCCCGCATGCAGATGATCGTGGTGATGAAGTTGACCGCACCGAGGATGGTGCCGAGACCACCCATCCACAGACCCATGATCCACAGGTCGCCGCCCACGCCGGGGCTGTTGACCGAGTCGGACAGCGGCGTGTAGGCGAACCAGCCGAACGACGCGGCACCGCCCGGCGCGAGGAAGCCGGCGCCGGCGATGAGGCCACCGAACAGGTACAGCCAGTAGCTGAACATGTTGAGGCGCGGGAACGCGACGTCGGGTGCGCCGATCTGGAGCGGCATGATCGCGTTGCCGAAGCCGAAGAACAGCGGCGTCGCGAACAGCAGCAGCATGATCGTGCCGTGCATGGTGAAGAGCTGGTTGTAGAGCTCCTCGTTGACCAGCTGGCTGCCCGGGTAGGCGAGCTCGGAGCGGATCAGGAGCGCCATGATGCCGCCGGCGATGAACCAGGCCATGGCGGTGACGAAGTAGAGGTTGCCGATCAGCTTGTGATCGGTCGTCGTCATGATGCGGACCAGCTGCTGGCCCAGCGGCTTGCGCTGGGAGAGGTCCGTGGAGCGCGCGAGAGTAGTCACTCGTGGCCTCCCTCGTCGTCGGTGATCAGTTCGGTGGAGTACTTGCCACCCTGGACCGGACCCTCGGAGACGTTCTGCGGGTTCTCCGCCAGGTCGGCGAGGTAGGCCTCGTACTCGGCCTCGGTGACGACCTTCACGTTGAAGAGCATCCGCGAGTGGTAGGCGCCGCACAGCTCGTAGCACTTGCCGGCGTACTCGCCGGTCTCGGTCGGCTTGACCTGGTACGAGTTGTTGTTGCCCGGCACGACATCCATGCGCATGGCGAAGGCCGGCACGCCGAAGTTGTGGATGACGTCGGGGCTGTAGAGCTGGAACTCCACGGTCTTGTCGACCGGGATCACCAGGGTGGGGATGTCCTCACCGGTGCCCGCGACGAAGACGTTGGTGCCCTCGGGGGTCTGCACCGAGTCGGGGTAGTTGAAGGTCCACTGCCACTTCTGGCCGACGACCTTGACCACCACGTCCGGCTGCACGTGCTCGAGTGCGATGTTCTGCACGCGCACGGTCTGGGAGAAGAACGCGATCACCATGATGACCGGGAAGATCGTGTAGAAGATCTCGATCGGCAGGTTGTACCGGGTCTGCACCGGGACCTCGTCGTCACTACGACGACGGAACCACAGCGGGACGCCGATGATCAGCGCCCAGGTGATCACACCGACGACCAGCGCAGCGATCCACGCGCCCTGCCACAGCTGCAGGATGTGCGTGCCCTGCTCGGAGACGATCTTCGGCATGCCGAAGCGCTCCCACTGGGTGTCAGTGGAGCAACCGGACAACGCGGCCGCGAGTACGACGAATCCGGCGAGCGGGATCGTGCGACGGAATCGTCGCTGCGCTCCACGCGTGCGCTCGGGGTGCCACCAGCCCACGAACGAGCCTTCCTCTCGAGGGTCAGAACTACTGCGAACAGTAGCGGAGAGCGGCTCTGGGCGGCGCGCGGGGTGGGTCCTAGAGCGCGCGTCGCACCTGTCCTGAGCGTAGCCACGCCCCCCAAGCGGGGCCCGGGGCTCTCCTCTAGGGTCGGAGCGTGAGCAGCACCCCCGAGGTCTACCTCGACGCCGCCTCCTCCGAGCGGCTCCACCCGGCCGCCCGCGACACGCTCGCGGCCGCCCTGGAGCGGGGGTACGCCGACCCGCGGCGCCTGCACCGCGCCGGCCGGGACGCCCGCCTGCTCCTCGACAACGCGCGCGCCGTGGTGGCCGACGCCCTGGGCGTGCGCGCCGACGAGGTCGGCTTCACCGCCTCGGGGACCGACGCGGTGCACCGCGGCCTGCTGGGCCTGACCACGTCCACCGGGCGCGACGGGATCGTGCACAGCGCGGTCGAGCACTCCGCGGTCCTGCACGCGGCCGCGTGGCGATCCTCCCCCGCCACCGCGAGCGTCGGGGTCGACGCCCGGGGCCGGGTGGACCTCGCGGCGCTCGCCGCGGCCGCCGGACGGCCCGGAGTCGGCGCCGTGGCGCTCCAGGCGGCCAACCAGGAGGTCGGCACGCTCCAGCCGGTCGACGAGGCCGAGCTGCCCGACGGCGTACCGCTGCTGGTGGACGCGGCCGCGGCCGTGGGCCACGTACCGCTCCCCCGGCGCTGGTCGGTGCTGACCGCGTCGGCGCACAAGTGGGGCGGGCCGGCGGGCGTCGGCGTGCTCGTCGTACGGCGGGGGACGCGGTGGACCCAGCCGTTCCCCGGCGACGACGGCCTCGAGGAGCTCGGCGGCTTCCCCAACGTCCCGGCCGCGCTGGCCGCGGCGGCGGCGCTCCAGGCGGTGCTCGCCGAGCGCGAGGAGGTCGCGGCGCGGCAGTTCCGCCAGGTCGAGACGATCCGGGCTGTGGCCGCGGCGCTGCCCGACACCGAGGTGGTGGGCGATCCCGAGACGCGGCTGCCCCACCTGGTGACCTTCTCGTGCCTCTACGTCGGCGGCGACGAGATCGTCGACGAGCTGGCCCGGCGCGGCTTCGGCGTGGCGAGCGGCTCGGCCTGCACGGCGTCCACGCTGGAGCCGAGCCACGTGCTGGCCGCGATGGGCTCGCTCACCCACGGCAACGTGCGGGTCTCGCTGACCCGCGACACCACCGACGAGCAGGTCGCCGGCTTCTGCGCCGCGCTCGGCGAGGCCGTCGGCGCGATCCGGGCGAGGGCCGGGCTGTGATCGAGATCGACTGCCGCGACCTGCCCTGCCCGCGCCCGATCATCGAGCTGGCCAAGGCGCTGCCGGAGGTCACCGTGGGCGACCTGCTGGCCGTGGTGGCCCACGACCCCGCCGCCCGGTACGACGTACCGGCGTGGTGCCGGATGCGCGGCCAGGAGTACGTCGGCGAGGAGCGCGCCGCGGACGGCGCGCCCCGCTACGTCGTGCGCCGGCTCACTTGACGAACGCGGCGACCTCGTCGGCCGGCGCGTCGCCGTAGGAGAGGCGGACCCGGTCGACGAACTGCTCGGCGGTGAAGTCGTACTCCTGGGTGCCGACGGTCTCGACGACGTAGGCCGCGAGGACGCAGCCGACCTGGGCGGCCCGCTCGAGCGAGGTACCCCACGAGAGCGCGGCGAGGAAGCCGGAGCGGAAGGCGTCGCCGACGCCGGTCGGCTCGACCGCGGCCACGTCCTTGGCGGCGGCGACCTCGAACGAGGTGCCGTCGTTGGTGGTGACCCGGACGCCGTCCTTGCCGAGCGTGGTCACCTGGATGCCGACGCGGGCCAGCACCTCGTCGGAGGTCCAGCCGGTCTTCTTCTCGATGACGTGCGACTCGTACTCGTTGGAGAACAGGATCGCCGCACCGTCGATGAGCTCGCGGATGAGGTCGCCCTCGGCGAAGGCGAGCTGCTGGGAGCAGTCGGCGATGAAGGCGTAGCCGCGCTGGCGGCACTCCTCGGTGTGGCGCTTCATCGCCTCGGGGTCGTCGGCGCCGATGAGGACGTACATCGGCGTACCGACGCGCTCGACGATCGGCAGCAGCTCGATCTGGCTGGCCTCGCTCATCGCGCCCGGGTAGAACGAGGCGAACTGGGCCATCGTGGTGTCCGTGGTGCACACGAAACGGGCGGTGTGCTTGTGGTCGGAGATGTGGACCGAGTCGCAGTCGACGCCGTTGCGCTCGAGCCAGGAGCGGTAGTCGGCGAAGTCCTCGCCCGCCGCGCCGACCAGGACCGGGCGCAGGCCCAGCCGGGCCAGGCCGAAGCACATGTTGGGGGCGACACCGCCGCGGCGGATCTCGAGGTCGTTCACCAGGAACGAGACCGACAGCTTGTCCAGCTGGTCGACCACGAGGGAGTCGGCGAACTTGCCGCCGAAGGTCATGAGGTGATCGGTCGCGATCGAGCCGGCGATCAGGAGGGAGCCCGTGGGTGCAGTCACGACACGGAACATTAACCGAGCCGTCGCGGTCCTGACCCGCGATCCCACTGGGTCTACCCGGGGGTAACGCCTACCGTCGGCATATGTCGTCCTACGAAGAGCTCGCCGCCCCCGCCGACCTGCACGCCGACTGCGAGGCCGTCAGCCGCCGGCTGGCCGAGGCCGCGGTCAAGGCGACCCGTCCGGCGCCCAGCATCCACTTCGACGAGCTGCCCCGCGAGACCCCCAAGCGCGAGATCGAGATCAGCGAGGCCGCCCAGCGCCTCGCCAACGCGCTGCACCTGCACCTGGACTGACGAAGGAGCACGATCCGGCGCTCGAAGTGCCACGTTCCGGCGCTCGACAATGCGAAAGGCGCCCCGGGTGACCGGGGCGCCTTTCGCATTGTCGAGCGCCGGATGCTGCTCCTTCGAGCGCCGGATCGTGCTCCTTCGTCAGTTGAACGAGTCACCGCACGCGCACGAACCCGTGGCGTTGGGGTTGTCGATCGTGAAGCCCTGCTTCTCGATGGTGTCGACGAAGTCGATGACCGCACCGTTGAGGTACGGCACGCTCATCCGGTCGACGACGACGGCCACGCCGTCGAAGTCGGTGACGACGTCACCGTCGAGGGTGCGCTCGTCGAAGAAGAGCTGGTAGCGCAGGCCCGAGCAACCGCCGGGCTGCACCGAGATGCGCAGCGCGAGGTCGTCACGCCCCTCCTGCTCGAGCAGGCTCTTGACCTTGGTGGCCGCCACCGGGCTCAGGTTGATCTGGTCCTCACGGCGGTCGAGGTCCACGGGGGTCGCGACAGTCGTGGTCGCGCCGTGGGCGTCGTGGCTGTTGCCGCCTCCGCAGCAGGCGTCGCTCATGCTCACTCCAGGTGTGTCAGGCTGTGTAGCCGAAGGGTGTTCGACTAGCCCAATGGTCGCACAGTGTTGGTTATTCCCCCCACACGAGCACCGGCTTGACCACGGCACCGGACTTCGAGTCGGCGACGGCGTCGGCGATCTTCTCGAACGGGTACGTCGTGACCAGGTGGTCCACGTCGAGCCGCCCGGCCTCGCGCAGCGCGATCAGCTCGGGGATGGTGACCAGCGGGTCGGCCTCGCCCTCGATCGAGGAGCGGACGATCTTGCCGGACTGGAGCAGGTCGATCGCGTCGATCGTGTACTCCGGCGCACCCAGGCCGAGCGCGACGAGCATGCCCCGCGAGCGCAGCGAGCGCTGCGCCTGGAGCACCACGGCCGGGATGGCCGTGGTGTCGATCGCGTACGCCGCTCCCCCGCCGGTCAGCGCCTTGACCTGCTCCTCGACCGGGCCGGCCGCCTCGTCGGCCGGGTCGATCGCGTGGGCGCCGTAGCCCTCGGCGAGCGCGCGGCGGGCCGCGACCGGGTCGACGGCGACGACGGTCTCGACGCCCGCGCCGCGGGCCGCGGCCACGGCGGCCAGGCCGACCGCACCGGCGCCGAACACGACGATCGGGCGGTCGGGGGTCGCGTCGAGGACGTTGAGCACCGTGCCGGCGCCGGTCTGGAAGCCGCAGGCGAAGGGGGCCAGCCGGGTCAGGTCGAGGGACTTGTCGACGACGACGCAGTTGTCGGCGTACGCCAGGGCGTGGCGGGCGAAGCTCGACTGGCCGAAGAAGTTGCCGAACACGGTCTGCTCGCCGCGCTTCATCGTCGTCGAGCCGTCCGCGCGCATGCCCATGTAGTTGAGCAGCAGCGACTGCTCGCAGTAGCCGACGTCGCCGACCTGGCAGGGTCCGCACGCACGGCAGGAGCGGAAGCTCAGCACGACGTGGTCGCCCACCGCGATGCCGCTCACGCCCGCGCCGACCTTCTCGACGACACCGGTGCCCTCGTGGCCCACGACGGTCGGCAGCATCTCCTGCGGCAGCATCGTCGGGACGGTCAGGTCGGTGTGGCACAACCCGGTCGCGACGATCCGGACGAGCACCTCGTCGTCACGGGGCTCCTCGAGCTCGACGTCGGCGACGACGAAGTCGCCCCCGGGCTCCTCGACGAGATAGGCAGTGGTCTTCACGCGTCACGCTCCAGCCAGAAGTAGTAGAGGTCGTCGATCCCGAACGTCCCGGCGAGCTTGCCGTTCATGATCCCCATGACGGTGTCGTCATCGACCTTCTTGAAGTGGTCGAAGACCGGCATCTTGTCGTAGACCATCGTCGCCGTGACCTCGCCACGGAACCCGACGGACCACAACGAGGCCTCCCCACCGCCTCCGGCGGCGAGGTTGGAGTAGAGCGCTCCGTCCTCGCCCCGGCACACCAGCGGCACCGCCTCGAGCGCGCTGTCGAAGCGCTTGCCGTGCCAGCGCACCTGCTCCAGCACGGTGCTCGCGACGTGGCCGGTGGCGAAGTCGCCCCCGCGCCAGGCCCCGAGCATCTCCTCGACCTCGACGGTGGCGAGGTCGGCCCACAGGGCGTCGAGATCGGCGGGTTCGGCCCGCTCGGCGGCCCGCAGGTCGTCGAAACGGGTTCGGATGTCGGTCACGCCGAGCAATCTAGAACACGTTCCACCTCTTGGCGAGGGGTCACGAGGACCAGGTGCGCGCCACCCGCGCGGCCAGCTCGCTCAGCGAGCCGACCGGGTCGCCGTAGGCCCGGCTCTCCCCCACCGCCTCGACCAGCGAGTACGCCGCGTCCATGCCCAGCGCGCGCATCTCGCGCGAGCCGACCAGCACCTGCCCGGCGAGCGCCACGCAGGGGCGCAGCGCCTCGGCGGCGACCGCGGCGACGCCGGCCGGGACCTTGCCGGCCCGGCTGCTGAAGTCGAACGCACCCTCGCCGGTGATGACCAGGTCGGCCGCCTTGGCCTGCTCGGCGAGGTCGACGGCCTCGGCGACCAGCTCGATGCCGGAGACCCGGTGCCCGCCGAGCAGCAGCAGCGCGAAGCCCAGGCCGCCGGCCGCGCCGGCGCCCGGCTCGAGCGCCAGGCGGCGGTCGGTGGCGGCGGCGAGCTGCTCGAGGTAGCGGTCCATGACCGCCTGGGTGTCGTCGTCGAGCCCCTTCTGCGGCCCGAAGGTCTTGGCGGCGCCGAAGAGCCCGGTCAGCGGGTTGTCCACGTCGGTCGCCGCGACCAGCTCGACGCCGTCGACCAGGCTGCGGGCGATGCCGAGGTCGACCTCGGTGATGCCGTCGAGGAAGATCCCGCCGACGTCGAGCGAGACGTCGGCGTCGGCACCGAGCGCGGCGAGGAGGCCGGCACCGCCGTCGATGGTGCCGGAGCCGCCGAGGCCCACGACCACCCGGCGGGCGCCGGCGTTGATGGCGGTGAGCACGAGCGTCCCGACGCCGACGGTGGTGCCGAACTCGCCGAGCTCGCCGCGGGTCAGGTGGATGCCGCACGCCTGCGCGCTCTCGACGTACGCCGTGTCGCCGACGAGCAGCAGCGTCGCCGGGACCTCGTCGCCCGAGGGCGACTCGACCGTCACGGCGAGCAGGTCGCCCCCGAGCGAGGCGTGCAGGACGTCGACGAAGCCGGGGCCGCCGTCCGACATCGGGGCGAGCACGACCTCGTCGTCGGGCGCGTGCCGGTGCCAGCCGGCCGCGATCGCCTCGGCGGCCTCGACCGCCGTCAGGGTGCCCGCGAACTTGTCGGGGGCGACCAATATCCGCATGCGGCCCATCATGGTGGACCCGTACCGTCCCCGGTGTGCACATCCGCCCCATGTCGCCCGAGGACGTCGCGGCTGCCGAGGAGATCAGCGCCGACGCCTTCCACACCCTCGACCTCGCGACCCGGCGGGCGACCGACCCCAAGCCGCTCCGGCGAGCGCCGGGCAGGGCCGCGCAGTGGATCGCGCGCACGGAGCAGTTCCTCATCACCGACCCGGGCGGCTGCTGGGTCGCCGAGGACGACGGCGCCGTGGTCGGGTTCGCGACCAGCTTCCGGCGTGAGGAGGTGTGGTGCCTGGCGACGTTCGCCGTGCGCCCGGGCCGGCAGGGCGCCGGTACCGGTGCGCGGCTGCTCGCCGCGGCGGGCCGCCACGGCGCGGACTGTCCGCGCGGGATGCTCGCCGCCTCCGAGGACCCGCGCGCCGCGCGCCGCTACCACGCGGCCGGGTTCACCCTGCACCCGCAGATGACGCTGACCGGCACCGTCGACCGCAGCGGGCTCCCGGCAGCGTCCGCGACCGGCCCGGCCGTCCGCGACGGCGACGCCGACGACCAGGAGTGGATGGACGACCTCGACCGGTCCCTGCGCGGCGGCCCCCACGGCACCGCCCACGCCCGGCTGCGGGCCGCCGGGCGACTCCTCGTCACCGTCGACCGCTCGGGCTACGCCTACGCCGACGGCGAGGTCGTCGCCCTCCTCGCCGCCCGCGACGAGACCGCGGCCCGGGCGCTGCTGGTCGCCTGCCTCGACGGCGCGCAGGGCCGGTTCCAGATCGGCCACGTCACGAGCGCGAACGCGTGGGCCGTCGACGTCGGGCTCGCCGTCCGGCTCGACCTCGGCACCAGCGGCTACCTCGGGCTGCGCGGCATGACGCCGCCCGCGCCGTACCTCCACCACGGCGCACTGCTCTAGGGCCCCGGCCGGGACGTCGAGGTCCACCAGGGCGACGGCGATCACCGGCGCGCGGCGGGGCCAAACTAGGATGAGGTCATGACGACCGTGGACCTTCCACTGCTGCCGCTCGGCCGGGGTACCGACCCGCTCTCCGAGCGTGGTGTCGAGTGTCCGGGCGACCTGCCCGCCGCCTCCGACCCCGACCTGGTCGCACGTGCCCGCGCGGCCAAGGAGAAGCTCGGCGACAAGCTGTTCGTGCTGGGCCACCACTACCAGCGCGACGAGGTCATCCAGTTCGCCGACGTCACCGGCGACTCCTTCAAGCTCGCCCGCGACGCGGCCGCGCGCCCGGACGCCGAGTACATCGTCTTCTGCGGCGTGCACTTCATGGCCGAGTCCGCCGACATCCTCACCGGCCCCGACCAGAGGGTCATCCTGCCCGACCTCGCGGCCGGCTGCTCGATGGCCGACATGGCCCGCATCGCCCAGGTCGAGAAGGCCTGGGAGGCGCTCGCCGCGGCCGGCGTCCAGGACGTCGTCGTCCCGGTCACCTACATGAACTCCAGCGCCGCGATCAAGGCGTTCTGCGGCCGCAACGGCGGCGTCGTGTGCACCTCGTCCAACGCCGAAGTCGCCCTCGACTGGGCCTACGCCCAGAAGGGCGAGGACACCAAGGTCCTCTTCCTGCCCGACCAGCACCTCGGGCGCAACACCGCCGTGCTCAAGCTCGGCTACTCCCTCGACGAGTGCGTCGTGTGGAACCCCCACAAGCCCAACGGCGGCCTGAGCGCCGACGAGCTCGCCCAGGCCAAGATCATCCTCTGGAAGGGCCACTGCTCGGTGCACGGCCGGTTCTCGGCCGACGTGATCGACGAGCTGCGCGTCAAGGTCCCCGACCTCAACGTGATCGTGCACCCCGAGTGCCAGCACGAGGTGGTGCTCAAGGCCGACCAGGTCGGCTCGACGGAGTACATCATCAAGGCGATCGAGGCGGCGCCGGCCGGTTCGAGCTGGGCGATCGGCACCGAGCTCAACCTCGTCCAGCGCCTCAAGAACGCGCACCCGGACAAGAACATCATGTTCCTCGACCGCAACGTCTGCTACTGCTCCACGATGAACCGGATCGACCTGCCCCACTTCGTGTGGGCGCTGGAGAACCTGGTCGAGGGCGTCGTGGTCAACCAGATCGAGGTCGACCCGCAGACCGAGGCCGACGCGCTGACCGCGCTGCAGCGGATGCTCGACCTGCCGGGCAAGGCGCACCGTGACTGAGAGCGCCACCGACGTCCTGCCCGCCTGCCCTGCGTGCGGGGGTGAGTTCACCTACGCGATGGGCGACCTCATGGTCTGCCCCGAGTGCGCCCACGAGTGGTCGCCTGCCGAGGTGGCGGCCGCGGCCGACGAGGCCGCGGCGGCCGGCGTCGTCCGCGATGCGAACGGCACTCCCCTCGCCGACGGTGACGACGTGATCGTCGTCAAGGACCTGCCGGTCAAGGGCGCCCCCAAGCCGATCAAGTCCGGCACCAAGGTCCGCACCATCCGGATCGTCGACCCCGCCGACCGCGTCGGCGACCACGACATCGACTGCAAGGTCGACGGGTTCGGCCCGATGCAACTGAAGTCCAGCCTGGTCAGGAAGGCCTGAGCGTGTTCAAGCGCACCAAGACCCCCGTCGAGTCCGAGCAGCCGGCGGTCGTCAAGCCCGGCGGCAAGGGCCGGCCCACGCCGACGCGCAAGGAGGCCGAGGCCGCCGCCAAGGCGCGCAACAAGGCCCCGCGCGACAAGCGTGAGCTCGCCAAGAAGCAGCGCGAGTACCGCGCCGAGAACAGCCGCAAGATCCGCGAGGGCATGAAGAAGGGCGACGAGCGCTACTTCCTGCCCCGCGACAAGGGCCCGGTCCGGCGCTTCATCCGCGACTTCGTCGACACCCGCTTCTCCCTGGTCGAGATGGTCATCCCGCTGATGCTGGTCGGGCTGATGCTCGGCTACACCGGCAACTCCGCGCTCGCCCGGGCCAGCAGCATGATCCTGCTCGCCACCGTGCTGTTCGTCGTGGGCGACATGCTCCTGCTGCGCTTCAAGGTGCGCCGCGAGCTCAAGCGCCGCTTCCCGGACGAGCCTCTCAAGGGCACCACCTACTACACGCTGACCCGGGCGATGCAGATGAAGTTCATGCGCCTGCCCAAGGCCCGCGTCAAGATCGGCCAGCCGCTGCCCGACGACTACGACAAGTAGTCCTCGTCCCGTCCTCGTCCGTTCGGCCCACCCCGGCAGCCAAGCATGCGTTAGGTTGCCGGGCGTGAAGGTCATCGCCGCGCTGCATGCGCCCGTGCCGGGGCTGGGCGCCGCCCTGCTCTCCCCCGCGTTCCGTGGCCAGGCCGCCGCGGCCGGCGCGTCCCGGCTCCAGGTGAACCTGGACGACGACGCCGTCGCGCCCGCGATGCGCTTCGGCCCGGGCACGCCGATCACCGCCGTGGTCTCCGCGTGGGGCCTCACCGACCCCGCCGCCCTGCTGGACGCCGTCCGCGCGCTCGACGCGGACGCCGACGCCTGGCAGGTCGACGAGCGCGAGCCGCTCGTGCCGCCCGTCGTACCGGAGGGGGAACGGGCGGACGTGCTGGCCAACATCGCCTTCCTGCGCCGCCCGGCGGCGATGGCGCACGAGGCCTGGCTCCGCGACTGGCTGGAGCGGCACACCCAGGTCGCGATCGACACCCAGGGCACGTTCGGCTACGTCCAGAACCCGGTCGTGGAGCACCTCACTCCCGGTGGCCGGGACGTCGCCGGGATCGTCGAGGAGCTCTTCCCGATGGCCGCGCTCAGCGACCAGCACGCGTTCTACGGCAGCGGCGGGGACCAGGCCGAGCTGGACCGCCGGTTCACCGCCCTCATGGACAGCTGCGCCCGCTTCGGCGCCTCCGACGGGCTCGACCTGGTGCCCACCAGCCGCTACGCGTTCGCGCTCTGAGGCGCTAGCCGAGGATCTCCGAGCGGCGCGGCGACTTCGTCAGCGCCGGGTCGGTGGTGACGACGCCCTCGAGCACCCCGTCGATCGCCGCGAGCGTGTCGGCGTCGAGGCGGGCCCCGGCGGCCTTGACGTTCTCGGTGACCTGCTCGGGCCGGCTGGCGCCGATGATGGCCGCGGAGACGTTGTCGTTCTGGAGCACCCAGGCCACGGCGAGCTGGGCGAGGGTCAGGCCCGCGCCCTCGGCGATGGGTCGCAGCTGCTGGACCCGCTCCAGGACGTCGTCGCGCAGCCAGCGGCTGATGTCGTTGGCGCCGCCCTTGTCGTCGGTGGCCCGGGAGCCGGCCGGCGGGGGCTGACCGGGCAGGTACTTGCCGGTGAGCACGCCCTGGGCGATCGGCGACCAGACGATCTGGCCGATGCCGAGCTCGCGGCAGGTGGGGACCACCTCGGACTCGATGACGCGCCAGAGCATGGAGTACTGGGGCTGGTTCGAGATCAGCGGGACCCGCAGCTCGCGCGCCAGGTCGGCCGCGGCGCGGATCTCCTCGGCCCGCCACTCCGAGACGCCGATGTAGAGCGCCTTGCCGGCGCGCACGACGTCCGCGAACGCCAGCATCGTCTCCTCGAGCGGCGTCTCGTGGTCGTAGCGGTGGGCCTGGTAGAGATCGACGTAGTCGGTGCCGAGCCGGCGCAGCGAGCCGTCGATCGACTCCATGATGTGCTTGCGCGAGAGGCCGTGGTCGTTGTGCTTGCCGGGGCCGGTGGGCCAGAAGACCTTGGTGAAGATCTCGAGCCCGGCGCGCCGCTCGCCGGCCAGGGCCTTGCCCAGGACGGTCTCGGCGGCGGTGTTGGCGTAGACGTCGGCGGTGTCGAAGGTGGTGATCCCCTCGTCGAGGGCCTGGCGCACGCAGGCGAGTGCGGCGTCCTCCTCGACCTGGGAGCCGTGGGTGATCCAGTTGCCGTAGGCGAGGGCCGAGATCCTCAGACCGCTCGCGCCGAGGTTGCGCATCTCCATGGTCCCGACCCTAGTGCGCTGCACCACACCGGCGCCCTGACAGACTGCGGACCATGGTCGTTGCCGACGTCTCCGTGCGGGTCGCCTGGCCCGCCGACGCCCCCGGGATCGCCGCCGTCCAGCTGCGTGCCTGGCAGGAGCGGTACGACGGCGGCGCGGGCCTCGACGCCGACACCCTCGCCGCCGCGTGGCGCCAGTCCCTGTCCCGCCCGCCCGAGGCCCGGCACCGCGCGCTGGTGGCGCTCGCAGGCGCCGAGGTGGTCGGCTTCGCGCTGACCGGCCCCAACCCCGACCCCGACGCCGACCCGGCCGCCGACGGCGAGATGACGGAGTTCACCGTCGACCCCGGCGCCACCCGCGCCGGCCACGGCTCGCGCCTGCTCCAGGCGTGCGTCGACACCCTCGCCGCCGACGGCTTCACCCGCGCGGTGAGCTGGGCCGACGCCACCGACGACGTGCTGCGCGCCTTCCTGACCAGTGCCGGCTGGGCACCCGACGGGGCCAGCCGCGAGCTCGCCGACGAAGCCGGCACCCACGTGAAGCAGGTGCGGCTGCACACCGCGCTGGCGTGAGCCTGTGGAGCAGCCGACCCGCCGGACCGTCGTCCGCGACAGCCTCGGGGTGGCGATCGCCACCGGCACCTACGGCCTGAGCTTCGGCGCGGTCGCGGTCACCTCGGGCCTCGACGTCTGGCAGACCTGCGCGCTGTCGCTGGTGATGTTCACCGGCGCCTCGCAGTTCGCGCTGGTCGGGGTGCTGGGCTCCGGCGGCACTCCCCTGGCCGGCGCGTTCGCCGCGCTGCTGCTCGGGACCCGCAACACGCTCTACGGGCTCCGGATGGCGCCCCTGCTCGGCTACCGCGGCTGGCGCCGGGCCGCCGCCGCCCACGTCCTCATCGACGAGTCGACCGCGATGGCGGTCACCCGGCCCGACCGGGACCTCGCCCGGACCGGCTTCCTCACCACCGGAGCGACCATCTTCGTGCTCTGGAACCTCACCACGCTCGTCGGCGCCGTCGCCGGCGAGCAGCTCGGCGACCCGCGCGACCTCGGCCTCGACGCGGCCGTCGGCGCCGCCTTCCTCGCCCTGCTCTGGCCCCGCCTGACCACGCCCCTGCTGCGGGCCGTGGCCGTGCTGGCCGCCCTCGTCGCCGCCGGCGCGGTGACGGTGACCCCGGCCGGCGTACCGGTGCTCGTGGCGGCGGGCGTCGCCGTCCTCGTGGGGGTGCTGAAGAGATGATCTGGTGGGCCGTCCTCGGCGCCGGCGTCGGCTGCTACCTGCTCAAGCTCGCCGGGCTCTCGGTGCCGGCCCGGGTGCTGGGCAACCCGCTCGTCGCCCGGGTCGCCGAGCTCATCCCGGTCGCGCTCCTGGCCGCGCTGGTCGCCGTCCAGGTGCTCGCGGCGCCGTCAGGACGCGCGCTCGTGCTCGACGCCCGGGCCGCAGCGCTGGGCGTCGCGGTGCTGCTCCTGCTGGCCCGGGCGCCGTTCCTGGTCGTGGTGTTCGGCTCGGCGGCCGCGGCGGCGCTGCTGCGGCTGCTCTGACCCCCAGCCCGGCGAAGAGGCACGAATCGGCGGGCGAAAGCGCACGGAAAGGCGGTCGAGGACGCAGGTTCAGCGCGGCCGAGCCGCGGTCTGCACCCTCGGGCGCCGGTTCACGCTCCTTCGCCCGCCGGTTCGTGCCCCTTCGCGGGGGCGGGAGGGCTCAGCCCAGGTCGAGGAAGTGCTCGAGGCCGACGGTGAGCCCCGGGAAGTCCCCGATCCGGCGCACGCCGGTCAGCACGCCGGGCGTGAAGGAGACCCGGTCGAGCGAGTCGTGCCGGATGGTCAGCGTCTCGCCCAGGCCGCCCAGGATGACCTCCTGGTGGGCGACCAGCCCGCGGACCCGGACGCTGTGGACCCGGACGCCGTCGACGTCGGCGCCGCGCGCGCCGTCGAGGCCGGTGCTGGTCGCGTCGGGCATGGGGTCGCAGCCGGCGTCGCGGCGGGCGGCGGCGATGAGCTCGGCGGTGCGGCCCGCCGTACCGCTGGGGGCGTCGGCCTTGGTCGGGTGGTGCAGCTCGACGACCTCGACCGACTCGAAGAAGGGCGCGGCGACGGCGGAGAACCTCATCATCAAGATCGCGCCGATCGAGAAGTTCGGGGCGATCAGGACGCCGGTGCCGGGGCGCTCGGCGAGCCAGCCGCGCAGCGTGGCGAGGCGCTCGTCGTCGAAGCCCGTGGTGCCGACGACGGCGTGGATGCCGTGGTCGATGCAGGAGCGCAGGTTGTCCATCACCACGTCGGGATGGGTGAAGTCGACGACCACCTGGGTCCCCGACTCGTGCAGGGCGGCGATGTCGTCGCCGGCATCGACGCCGACGGTGAAGTCGAGGTCGGCGGCCGCCTCGACGGCTCGGACGACCTCGGCTCCGACCTTGCCACGGGCGCCCAGCACCCCGACTCGAAGGCGGTCTCCAGCGGTGTTCTCCGCGACACGTGACGTCACGGGACCAAGGTAGTGCGTCGGCTCGGGCGACGTTCTGGCAGGCTGACCCCCATGGTGAACAAGATCCCGGCCCGGATCCGGTGGGCGGTGGACTTCATGGACGTCCAGCCCAACGACCACGTGCTGGAGATCGGCTGTGGGAACGGCGCTGCCGCGGACCTCATCTGCCGGCGTCTCGAGGGCAAGGGCAAGATGTTCGCCATCGACCGATCCGAGGCCGGTGTCGACCGCACGAAGGCCCGCTGCGCCGCCCATATCGAGGCCGGCAAGCTCACGGTCCGCCAGATCGACCTGGCCACCCTGCGGGTGCCGGTCAAGCGGCTGACCAAGGTGTTCGCCTTCGACGTGAACCTGTTCTGGGTGCGCGACGCGGCCGAGGAGATCGCGCTGCTCCACGAGCGGCTCATGCCCGGCGGCTCGGTGAACCTGTTCTTCGACACCACCCGCCCCGAGCAGGTCTCCGACATCCTCGCCAAGGCCTCCGAGCAGCTGCGCGACGGCGGTTTCCGGGTCTACATCGTGGACTCCAAGATGCCGCCGGTGATCGGCATCATCGGCCGTCGCTGAACCTGACGAAACGGCGATCCGTTCAGGTTTTGTTAACCTGCTGGGGCAGCACGCCCGAACCCGGGCTGATCTGACTCTCGGACAAATCACGAATACTTCGGGGTCCTCATCACGACTCCCCCTCCTGCCGGACGGCCGGGGGCCCGGGCGTGCGCACGGACTGTGCGTGAGAGACCCCAGGAGTGACGTGAGCGAACCGAAGAGCACCAACAACGGCCATCAGCCCCGACGGTCGCGGGCGGCCGCCGAGCTGGCCGAGGCCCTCAGCAGCCCCGCGGCGGACGTCGTACCGCACCCGGCGCTGGACCTGTCCATCGACCAGGGCGCCGAGCCCGAGGACCCGCCCCGGCGCGGGATCGACCCGATCGTCTTCGGGTGCGCGGCCGCCGTCAGCATCGGCTTCGTCGTGTGGGGCCTGCTCGGGACGGACTCGCTCGCCGAGGCCTCCTCCCGGGCCCTCGACTGGGTGATGACCAACACCGGCTGGCTGTTCGTGCTGACCACGAGCGGCTTCGTCGTCTTCGTCATCTGGCTGGCGATGAGCAAGTACGGCACCATCCCGCTCGGCCGCGACGACGAGGAGCCGGAGTTCAAGACCGTCTCGTGGATCGCGATGATGTTCAGCGCGGGCATGGGCATCGGCCTGATGTTCTACGGCGTCAGCGAGCCGCTGTCGCACTTCGTGACCCCGCCCCCGGGCACCGGCGGGGACGCCGACGCCGCGGCGGAGACCGCGATGGCGACCACGATGTTCCACTGGACCCTGCACCCGTGGGCGATCTACGCCGTCGTCGGCCTCGCGATCGCCTACGGCGTCTACCGCAAGGGCCGCGTCCAGCTCATCTCGGCCGCCTTCGCCCCGCTCCTGGGCCGGCGCGCCTCGGGCGGCGCGGGCCGGGTGATCGACATGTTCGCGATCTTCGCGACCCTCTTCGGCTCCGCGACCTCGCTCGGCCTCGGCGCCCTGCAGATCAGCAGCGGCTTCGAGATCGTCGCCGACATCGGCCCGCTCGGCAACGGCGCGCTCGTGCTCATCATCACCGTGCTGACCGTCGCCTTCGTGCTCTCGGCCGTCTCCGGCGTCGCCAAGGGCATCCAGTGGCTCTCCAACATCAACATGGTGCTGGCGCTCGTGCTCGCCCTGTTCCTGTTCGTGGTCGGCCCGACCGTGTTCATCCTCAACCTGGTGCCGACCTCGCTCGGCAGCTACGTCCAGGACCTCGCCATGATGGCCGCCCGCACGGGCGCCGAGGGTCCGGACACCGAGGCCTGGCTGAGCTCGTGGACGGTCTTCTACTGGGCCTGGTGGC
The DNA here is from genome assembly GCF_024662235.1 of Pimelobacter simplex. GTDB lineage: Bacteria > Actinomycetota > Actinomycetes > Propionibacteriales > Nocardioidaceae > Nocardioides. The sequence goes on along the minus strand of NZ_CP096276.1, from coordinate 1,249,564 downwards.
TCTCCTGGACGCCGTTCGTCGGCATGTTCATCGCCCGGATCTCCCGCGGCCGCACGATCCGCCAGTTCGTCACCGGCGTGCTGCTGGTGCCGAGCGTGGTCAGCGTGCTGTGGTTCTGCATCCTCGGCGGCACCGCCATCGACCTGCAGAAGAACGGCACCGAGATCGCCGGCGCCGGCGGCCTCGAGGCCCAGCTGTTCGGCACCCTCGACGCACTGCCGCTCGCGACCGTCGCGATCGTGCTGGTGATGCTGCTGGTGGCGATCTTCTTCGTCTCCGGCGCCGACGCCGCCTCGATCGTGATGGGCAGCCTGTCCGAGCACGGCACGACCGAGCCGCGTCGTACGGTCGTGATCTTCTGGGGCGTCGCCACCGGCGCCGTCGCGGCGGTGATGCTGCTCGCGGGCGGTGAGGACGCGCTCCAGGGCCTCCAGACGATCACCATCGTCGCGGCGCTGCCGTTCGTCCTGATCATGATCGGGCTGACGGTCTCGCTGATGAAGGAGCTGCGCCACGACCCGCTCGTCGTACGGCAGCGCTATGGCGCCGAGGCGATCGAGCAGGCGGTGATCACCGGCGTCACCGAGCACGGCGACGACTTCGCGCTCACCGTCGAGGCGAGCGAGCCCGTGCCGGAGGAGCCCACGGTGGTCGATCCCGAGCCCGAGCTCGAGACCACCGACCGCTGAGGTTTCAGGCCGGCCCGACGAGCGCGAGCAGCTCGGGCCGGCCGAAGACCTCGGCGGCGACCTCGCGGACCTGGTCCAGGGTGACGCCCTCGATCCGGGCGATCACGTCGTCGATGCCGAGCACCTCGCCGTTGACGAGCTCGTTCTTGCCCAGGCGCATCATCCGGGAGCCGGAGTCCTCCAGGCCCAGGATCATGCCGCCGACGAGCTGACCCTTGCCGCGGGTGAGCTCCTCGTCGGTGATGCCCTCGGCCGCGATGAGCGCGAGCTGCTCGCGGACCACGGCCAGCACCTCCTCGGTGCGGTCGGGCAGGCAGCCGACGGCGACGCCGACCAGGCCCGAGTCGGCGTAGTGGGCGGCGAAGGAGTAGACCGAGTAGGCCAGGCCACGGTGCTCGCGGACCTCCTGGAAGAGCCGGCTCGACGTACCGCCGCCGAGTGCGGTGTTGAGCACGCCGAGGGCGTAGCGCCGCTCGTCGTCGCGGGTCAGGCCCTCGCAGCCGAGGACCAGGTTGACCTGCTCGAAGGGCCGGGTCACGTGACCCTCCCCCGCCCCCACCCGGGTACGACGGCGCGGCGCGGCGCCGCGCGGAGCGACGGGCGCCGCGACGGTGTCGAGCCAGTCGTGGCGGGCGAACGCCTTCTTCACCGCCCGGACGACGGCCGTGTGGTCGACCGCGCCGGCCACGGAGATGACGGTGTTGGCCGGCACGTAGTGACGGCGGTAGAACCGCTTGATCTGGGCTGGGGTCATCGCCTCGATCGAGGCGTCGGTGCCCGCGATCGGGCGGCCCAGCGCGCTGTCCTCGCCCCAGGCGAGGGCGGCCAGCAGGTTCTGGACGACGTCGTCGGGGTCGTCGTCGTGCATGGCGATCTCGTCGAGGATGACGTCGCGCTCGGCGTCCACGTCGTGGGTGGCGATCACCGAGCCGGTGATCATGTCGCCCAGGACGTCGACCGCGAGCGGCAGGTCGTCGGAGAGCACCCGCGCGTGGAAGCAGGTGTACTCCTTGGCGGTGAAGGCGTTGAACTCACCGCCGACCGCGTCGAGCTCGATCGAGATGTCGAGCGCGGTGCGCTCGGTGGTCCCCTTGAACAACAGGTGCTCGAGGAAGTGCGAGGCGCCGTGGGTCTTGGCGGTCTCGTCGCGCGAGCCGACACCGACCCAGACGCCGATGGACGCCGATCGGGCGCCGGCCATCTGCTCGGTCACGATCCGCAGGCCCGAGGCGAGCTGGGTGCGGCGGACCAGCGAGGTGACCTGACCGGTCTCGTCGCGAACGGTCTCCAGGGTGCGGGTGGAGGCCCGGGGAACGGCCGACGGCCGGTCAGCGGAACGCTGACCGGCCGTCGTGGTGCGGGTGGTGCTCACGCCTCGTCGGACTCCCCGGCCTCGGTCGCCTCGGCCGGCGCCTCGTCGGAAGCGGCCTCCTCGACCACGGGAACCAGCGAGAGCTTGCCGCGGTCGTCGATCTCGGCGATCTCGACCTGGAGCTTCTGGCCGACCGAGACGACGTCCTCGACGTTCTCGATCCGCTTGCCACCGGCCAGGGCGCGCAGCTTGGTGATGTGCAGCAGCCCGTCCTTGCCCGGCATCAGCGCGATGAAGGCACCGAAGTTGGTGATCTTCACGACCGTGCCGAGGTAGCGCTCGCCGACCTCGGGCATGGTCGGGTTGGCGATCGCGTTGACCGCCTGGCGGGCGGCCTCGGCGGCCTCGCCGTTGGTCGCACCGATGTAGACCGTGCCGTCGTCCTCGATGGACAGGGTCGCGCCGGTGTCGTCCTGGATCTGGTTGATGACCTTGCCCTTGGGCCCGATCACCTCGCCGATCTTGTCGACCGGCACCTTGACGGTGATGATCCGCGGAGCGTGGATCGACATCTCCTCGGGAGCGTCGATGGCCTCGCCCATGACCTCGAGGATCGCCAGACGGGCGTCCTTGGCCTGGTTGAGGGCCTTGGCGAGGACCTCGGCCGGGATGCCGTCGAGCTTGGTGTCGAGCTGGAGCGCGGTGACGAACTCCTTGGTGCCGGCGACCTTGAAGTCCATGTCGCCGAAGGCGTCCTCGGCACCGAGGATGTCGGTCAGCGCGACGTACTGCGTCTCGCCGTCGACCTCGCCGGAGATGAGGCCCATCGCGATGCCCGCGACGGCCGCCTTGAGCGGGACGCCGGCCTGGAGCAGCGCCAGCGTGGACGCGCAGACCGAGCCCATCGAGGTGGAGCCGTTGGAGCCCATCGCCTCGGAGAGCTGACGGATCGCGTAGGGGAACTCCTCGCGGCTCGGCAGCACCGGCAGCAGCGCCCGACGCGCGAGCGCGCCGTGGCCGACCTCGCGGCGCTTCGGCGAGCCGACGCGGCCGGTCTCGCCGGTGGAGAACGGCGGGAAGATGTACTTGTGCATGTAGCGGCGCGACGTCTCCGGGGAGAGCGTGTCGAGCTGCTGCTCCATCTTGAGCATGTCGAGGGTGGTGACGCCCAGGATCTGGGTCTCGCCGCGCTCGAACAGCGCCGAGCCGTGGACCCGCGGGACGACGCCGACCTCGGCGTGCAGCGGACGGATATCGGCCAGGCCGCGACCGTCGATGCGGATCTTGTCGCGCAGCACGCGCTCGCGCACGACCTGCTTGTTGACCGAGCGGAAGGCCGCGCCGATCTCCTTCTCGCGACCCTCGAACTGGCCGGCGAGCTTCTCGAGCAGCTCGGCCTTGAGCTCGTCGGTGCGCGCCTCGCGGTCCTGCTTGTCGCCGATGGTCATCGCCTCGACCAGGTCGGCCTTGGACGCGGCCTCGACGGCCTCGAAGACGTCGTCCTCGTAGTCGAGGAAGATCGGGAACTCCTGGACCGGCTTGGCGGCCACGTTGGCGAGCTCGACCTGGGCCTCGACCAGCTGCTTGATGAACGGCTTGGCAGCGTCGAGACCGCTGGCGACGACCTCCTCGGTCGGCGCCTGGGCACCGGAGGTGACCAGGCCCCACGACTGCTCGGTGGCCTCGGCCTCGACCATCATGATCGCGACGTCGCCGGTCTCGGTGACGCGGCCGGCGACGACCATGTCGAAGACGGCGTTCTCGAGCTGGCTGTGCGTCGGGAAGGCGACCCACTGACCCTCGATCAGGGCCACGCGGGTGGCGCCGACCGGGCCGGAGAACGGCAGGCCGGAGAGCTGGGTCGAGATCGACGCGGCGTTGATCGCGAGCACGTCGTACGGCGTGTCGGGGTTGAGCGCCATCACGGTGATGACGACCTGGACCTCGTTGCGCAGACCCTTCTTGAAGGTCGGGCGCAGCGGGCGGTCGATGAGGCGGCAGGTGAGGATCGCGTCCTCGCCGGGACGACCCTCGCTGCGGAAGAACGAGCCGGGGATCTTGCCCGCGGCGTACATCCGCTCCTCGACGTCGATCGTCAGAGGGAAGAAGTCGAAGTGGTCCTTCGGGTGCTTCCCGGCGGTGGTCGCCGAGAGCAGCATGGTGTCGTCGTCGAGGTAGGCGGTCACCGAACCGGCGGCCTGGCGGGCCAGGAGGCCCGTCTCGAACTTGACGGTACGGGTGCCGAACTTTCCGTTGTCGAGAACGGTCTCGACGGCGGAGATGACGGGTTCAGTCAACGTTTGACTCTTTCGTTCGCGGTGCGATCCGCGACGCCCGCGTCGGTGATCGATCTTCGATCGAAGCCCGCCCTGCGGCTCGCGCGCGCAGAGAGGGCTACTACCGAGGATCGAAGGCGTGGTTGACGCGGATCGCTCCAGTGGTTGCTGTCTTCAGTTGTGGTTCAAGGCTGAATGTAGCGAAGGGACCCACCGTGGTGGTGGATCCCTTCGCTTCGAGTCAGCGGCGCAGGCCGAGGCGCTCGACGATCGAGCGGTAGCGCTCGATCTCGGTCTTCTTCAGGTAGTTGAGAAGACGACGGCGCTGGCCGACGAGGAGCAGCAGGCCACGACGGCTGTGGTGGTCGTGCTTGTGCTGCTTGAGGTGCTCGGTCAGGTGGCTGATCCGGTGGCTCAGGAGCGCGATCTGGACCTCGGGCGAACCGGTGTCACCCTCGGTGGTGGCGTACTCCGCGATGATCTTCTTCTTGGTCTCAGCGTCGGTACCGACTGCCATGGGAACTCCTGGTTCGCTCGTTGCGCGGCGCCCCAGCCTGAAATCCTGGGGCTCTCTTTGTCCGCGGCCGTTCTGACGGCAACGCTCAAGGCTAACAGCGCGGTGCGTACCCGATCGAATCGCCGGCGGCCCCCGAGACCTCACCCGCCGGACGGTACGCCGCCAACGGTGTCGAGCGCGGACCGCAGGGCCTGCTGGGTGTCGATGAGCCAGTCAAGCATCGCCGGCCACTGGTCGACGTCCCCGATGTCGGCGTAGTCCGACATGACGTAGACCTTGGCCGCCTTGCGCCCCTCCATCTCGTCCCAGACCACCGGTACGCCGACTGCGGAGTCGAACGCCTCCCGGCGCTCACGCAGTGCCGTGAACCGGCGCAGGTTCAGTGCCGCGTCGGGCGAGTCGAAGTAGATCTGCGTGACCAGCCCGGACCGGGTGAACGCCATCGACACGACGACGCCGGTCGTGCCGAGCGCCATGTTGAACCACGACGACACGGTCGAGGTGCGCGCTCGGCTCCAGCCGGGGTGCTCAGCCTGTATCCGGGTGCGCGCCTCCTCCCAGAAGTCCCAGTAAAGGCGCCCCCTCCCGCTCGCATCGCCGGTCCCCAGGCCCGTCCCGGCATGGGTCGCGGCCTTCACCTGTTTCCCCCAGTCGTTCGGCTGGGCGACCATGTCGAACGCGGGCGCGGGTTCCGAGTCGCCGATCCGGACGACCTTGATCTCGACCCCGAAGAAGCGGGTGTCCTCGTCGGTGTGCTCGTTGAGCCAGTCGATCGCGGCCCGGTGCTCGGGACGAAAGCCCGTCGTGACCCAGACGATCGTCGATGGGTCGGTGCCGGCGGCGTAGGTGAGGATCTGGCCGAGGTGGGTGTGATCGGAGGCCTCGAGCTGGTTCTCGACGATCACGGTCCGGCCGCTCGCCTCGTCCCTCCCCAGAAGGTCGAGCGAGAAGCCGCCGACGGGGTGCTCGGCGACCTCCAGGACCAGGTCCATGCCGAGCAGGTCGGACAGCACATCGACGTTGCCCAGGAGCCAAGGCGTGAAGTCGTGCGCCTCGTGCGGCCACACCTCGCGGGCAGGAACGGTCGTCAACCGGCCTAGTGAAGCACTCACGGTCGGACCCTAGCCAGGTACTGGCGCTCTTGCAGGTCATGGCGCCGGACGACCCAGCATGTGACGATGCCAGCGTGGAGACACGGACCGGCGTGTGCAACCTGTGCGAGGCCACCTGCGGCCTGCTGCTGACCATCGAGCCGACCCCCGACGGCGAGCGGGTGAGCGGCGTCCGGGGCAACCCCGACGATCCTCTCTCCCGCGGGCACATCTGCCCCAAGGGGGTCGCGATCGGCGACGTCCACGCCGACCCGGACCGCCTGCGCCGTCCGGTACGACGCGTCGGCGACACCTGGATCGAGCTCGGGTGGGACGAGGCGCTCGACCTGGTCGCCGACCGGCTGGCCGCGACGGTCGACGAGCACGGCGAGGACGCGCTGGCGATCTACCTCGGCAACCCCAACGTGCACAGCCTCGGCTCGATGACCCACGGGGTGGCGCTGGCCCAGTCGTTCCGCACGCGCAACAAGTTCAGCGCGACCTCGGTCGACCAGCTCCCCCACCAGCTCGTCGGCTACCTCCTCTACGGCCACCAGCTGCTGCTGCCGGTGCCCGACATCGACCGGACCTCCTACTTCCTGGTGCTCGGGGCCAACCCGATGGCCTCCAACGGCTCGCTGATGACCGTGCCCGACTTCCCGGGGCGGCTGCGCGAGCTGCGGGCGCGGGGTGGGCGGATGGTCGTGCTCGACCCGCGGCGCACCGAGACGGCCAAGGTCGCCGACGAGCACCACTTCGTCCGGCCGGGGACCGACGCGTGGGTGCTGCTGGCACTCCTCCACGTGCTGTTCGCCGAGGGCCTGACCGACCTGCCGCCGTACGCCGACGGGCTCGACGCGGTCGAGCGGCTGGTCGCCGACTTCACCCCCGAGCTCGCCGAGCAGGCCAGCGGAGTGCCGGCTGGAGAGATCCGGCGGATCGCGCGGGACCTCGCCGCGGCCGACGGGGCGGCGGCGTACGGCCGGATCGGCGTCTCCACCCAGGAGTTCGGCACGGTGTGCCAGTGGGCCGTGCAGATGCTCAACCTGGTCACCGGCAACCTCGACCGGGTCGGCGGCGTGCTGCTGACCGAGCCGGCGATCGACGCGATCGGGCGCGGGCTGATCGGGCGGGGGCACCTCGACCGCTACCGCTCGCGGGTGCGCGGTGCGCCGGAGTTCGGTGGCGAGCTGCCGGTCTCGGTGCTGCGCGAGGAGATCGAGACGCCCGGCGAGGGCCAGGTCCGGGCGCTGCTGACCGTGGCCGGCAACCCGGTGCTCTCGACGCCCGACGGCGCCGCGCTCGACCGGGCGATCCAGGGACTCGACTTCTACGTGGCCGTCGACATCTACCTCAACGAGACGACCCGGCACGCCGACGTGATCCTGCCGCCGACGACGCTGCTCGAGCGCGACCACTACGACCTCGTCTTCCACCTGCTGGCCGTGCGCAACACCGCGCGGTTCACTCCGGCCGTGCTCGCCAAGGGGCGCGACCAGCGCCACGACTGGGAGATCTTCCGCGACCTCTACCTGCGCGTCACCCGGCGCCGGCGGCGCAAGCCCCCGCTCAAGCGGCGGATCGCGGCCGAGGCGCGGATGCGGATGAGCCCGACCTTCCTGATCGGCATGCTGCTGCGCACCGGGCGCTCCCGGACGACGCTCACCGAGCTGCGCCGGCACCCCGAGGGCGTCGACCTGGGTCCGCTCAACGCCGGGCAGCTCCCCGGCCGGCTGCGGACCGGGAACGGCCGGATCGACGCGCTGCCGGAGGTCGTGGCCGCGGACGTCGTACGGCTGCGGGAGCACGCGCTGCCCCGCGACGGCGAGCTGCTGCTCATCGGCCGGCGCCACCAGCGCGACTGCAACTCGTGGATGCACAACACCGACCGGCTCACCCGCGGCAAGGCCCGCCACCAGCTGCTCATGCACCCCGCCGACCTCGCCGCGCGCGGGCTCAGCGACGGGGCGATGGTGACGGTCCGCTCGCGGGTGGGCGAGGTCAGCGTCGAGGTGAGCGCGACCGAGGACGTGATGCCGGGCGTGGTCTCGCTCCCCCACGGCTACGGGCACGGCCGGGCCGGCGCGCGCCTGGGCGTGGCCGCCGGGGTCGCCGGCGTCTCGATCAACGACCTGACCGACCCCGAGCGCCTCGACGTGTCGGGCAACGCGGCGCTGTCCGGCGTACCGGTGACGGTGGCGTAGTGGACCTCACCGTCCCACCGGGGCCGGGAGTCCCCGGCGGTCTCGTCGTGCCCGACAGCGAGCTGGTCGAGCGCTTCTCGCGCTCCCCCGGACCGGGCGGGCAGTCGGTCAACACCACCGACACCCGCGTCGAGCTGGTCTGGGACCCGGCCGCCTCGACCGTGCTCGACGAGCGCCAGCGCGCCCGCCTGCTCGCCCGCAGCCCCGGCCCGATCGCGGTCGTGGCCCACGAGCACCGCTCCCAGCACCGCAACCGCGGCGCGGCCCGGGAGCGGCTCGCGGCCCGGATCCGTGAGCTGCTCGCGCCGCCCCCTCCGCCGCGGCGCGCGACGAAGCCGACCCGCGGCTCCCAGGAACGACGGCTCGACGCCAAGCGGCAGCGGGGCCAGGTCAAGCAGCTGCGCGGCCGGGTCGACGACTGACGCTCCCGCTACGGTGACCGCGTGACCGCGACTCCCTGGGACCGGCTCTTCCACGCCTACGGCCCGGCCACCGACACCCCCGACCACCTCGCCGCCCTCCGCGGCAGCGACGACGACGAGATCGACGAGGCGCTGGACCACCTCGACAGCGCGGTGCTCCACCAGGGCACCATCTGGACGGCCACGCCGGCGGCCGTGGCCGAGGTGGCCGCAGCCGTGGCGGAACCGGCGGCGCAGGCACCGGCCCGGGCCGGGATGCTGCAGTGGCTGGCGTGGGCGATGGACGCCGCCCGGCAGTCCGGTGTCGGCGCCGAGCCGGTGCCCGAACCGAACGAGGCGGAGGTCGACGCCTTCCTCCGGGCGAGCGCCGCCGAGGACGAGGAGGCGTGGTCGAGCCCGGTCGTGGACCTGCTCATGAGGCGCGCCGTCGTCGACGTACGAGCGCTCGCACCGCAGGTCGCGGCAGCGGCGAGCCCGCTCCTGGACCACCCCGCCCCCGACGTACGGCGCGAGGCCGTCGCCGCCCTCGGCGCTGCCACCGCCCTGCTCGGCGAGGAGGCACAGGCCCCCGTGGTGAGCGCACTGTCCGACCTGGTCACCGCCTCGGCCGACCGCGACGAGAAGGCCGCCCGGGTCCTCGCCGTGCGCGACGGCGGCGGGGACACGAGCCCCTGGCTCACCGATCCCGACCCGGCGGTCCGGGCGTGCGCCGCGCTGGGCGAGCGGGGGCCGGCCGGCAGCGCCGAGCTGATCGCGGCGCTGCGCGACCCGGCGGCGTGCGACGCCTGGTTCACCGAGCGGCCGCCCCAGCTCGGGCGGCACGTGCGACTGGTGCTGCTGGGCGAGCTGCTGGAGCGTGCGGACGTCGGCCTCGACGAGATGCTCCCGGCGCTGACCGCGATGATCGCGGCCGGCGGGGCGTTCACGGTCGACTCCGACGTCGCGCCGATCCTGCGCCGGACCTTCCCCGAGGTGGTCTTCACGCCCGGCGTGCGCCCGGACCCGGCGCCGGCGTGGAGCGCCGCTCAGTGCGCGGTCGTGGCCGCGCTCGTCGCCAACGACGCGACCTGGGGCCCCACCAACGGCAACGCCAAGCTCGCCCGGATGCAGGTCGGGTTGCCGGACGACCGCGACGCGACGGCGGCGCTGCTCGCCGAGCGGCGCGGCTAGCCGACCGTCACCGGGTGCCGCACCACGGCGTCGAAGAAGTAGCCGTTGGGGTTGACCGCGGCGACGTCCGGCTGGGTCCGTCCGCGCGCATCGGTGGCGCGCGCCAGCAGCTCGTGGGCGCCCGCCGCGGGCCGGTGCCAGGTGTGGCTCCACTGCGTCCAGCCGTGGCCCCGGGTACGCCGGGGCGCGTGGTGCAGCCGGGCCCGGGACCAGGTGGCGCCGCCGTCGGTGCTGACGTCGACCCGGGCGATCGGCGCCGCGCCGGACCACGAGCGGCCGGTCAGGGCGACCTTGCGGGCAGCCGGGAGCCGCGCCTGCCAGGCCAGCTCCCAGGCGGAGCGGACCGGGTTGACGCTCAGGGGGCCGTCGATGTTGTACCACCGGGTGTTCCACGGCGAGGTGAGGTCGGTGGTGGCGACCTCGAGCGAGCCGAGCCACTTGATGCTGGCGATCCCGATCCAGCCGGGCAGCACGAGCCGCAGGGGGTAGCCGTGGTCGGGCAGCAGCGGCTCGCCGTTCGCGCCCCAGGCCAGCAGCGCGTCGTCGAGCGCCTTGGCGACCGGGAACGGGCGGCGGACCCGGCCGTGGTCCACCCCCTTGTCGACGTACGGCGCGTCGAGGCCCGTCGCCTGGATCGACACCGCCTCGGGGCGCAGTCCCGTCGCGGCCAGTACGTCGCGCAGCCGCACGCCCTGCCAGGTGACCGTGCCGACCGCGCCGAGCGTCCAGGGCGTGCCGGACACCGTCGCGCCCTGCTGGCTCGCGAAGAGACTGCGGCCGTTGCCGGTGCACTCGTGGACGGTGGTCACCTCGACGGTCCGGAACCGCCGGCGCAGGTCGCGCAGGCTGAGCTCGGTCCCGGAGGGGTCGCGCAGGCCGTCCCCGAAGACCCGCAGCCGGTAGCCGGCCGGGTCGATCGTGGGCGTCGCGGTGTGGTTGCGCACGAACAGCCGCGCCTGGGGCGTGCGGTAGCGGCGTGGGTCGACGGAGTCCCAGCGGGTCTCCGCGTTGGTGCCGTAGTCGATGAACCAGGACGCCGGGAGGGCCTTGCGGATCGCCGGTGCCCCGGCGAGCGCGCGCTGGGCGAGCGGTCCGACCTGGGCGGCCACGGCAGCGGCGGCGCCGGCCAGCGGCAGCCCGAGCAGCGCCCGGCGGCGCAGTGCGTTGTCCGTCATCTCCCGACGGTAACACGAGTGACTTGCTGAACTTAGTAGCGTTTTCCGAGCGTGGTGCAGAGCAGGCCGGCGTACCGGACCCGGTCGGCGCCGACGGCCACCGTGGTCCGGCCGCGCTTCTCGTCGAGCTCGGCGGCGAACCGCGTGGCGCCGTACGTCGCCGGGTCGGTGCGCTCCACCCGGACGGTGGCGCGCAGGGTGGTGAGCAGGGTCGGGTCCACGACCGCAGCCACCGCGAGCGGGTCGTGCACGAGTGCGCCGCGGTCGAGGCGCTCCGCGCACAGCCCGGCCGCGGCGCGGGCCGCCGCGGTGCCGGAGGCGTGGAGGCGGTCGAGGTCCGCCGGGGTCAGCGCCGCCGCGGCCGTGGCGTCGGCGGTCACCAGCAGCGTGTCGCGAAAGGGCGCGGCGAGGACGGCGGCCGCGGCGTCGGGATCGGTCCACACGTTGCGCTCGGCGTGGGCCGTCACGCCCGCCGCCCGGTGCGCTCCCCCGAGCACGACCAGCCGAGCCACCGCACGGGCGATCGAGCGGTCCGCGGCGAGCGCGGCGGCGACGTGGCTCAGCGGCCCGGTCGTGACCAGCGTGACCGGCTCCGGCGCCTCGCGCAGGGTCCGGACCAGCCAGTCGGGACCGGCGTGGAACCCGACCTCGCCGACCTCGCCGGGCGCGACCAGGTCGCGCAGGGCGGCGGCCTCGTCGGCGCTCGCCGTGCTGACCCCGCGCAGGTCGAGGTGGGGGTGCCGCGCCGCGAGGAGGATCGCGACGGCGTCGTCGGTGTTCGCGTCGGCGGCGAGGACGAGCGGCGTGGTCACGCGAGCTCCTCGTCGTCGCGCAGCCAGCGATAGGCGACCCGCGCGCTCACCGCGCGCTCGAGCTCACGGATGACGGTCGAGAAGAACTGCCGGCGGTAGAGCTCGTCGGTCACCGCGTAGACGGTGAAGTAGAGCCCGCTGAACGCCGCCAGGAAGGTCGAGACCCGCAGCAGCTCGAGGCTCAGCCGGTCGCCGAAGAGCTCACCGAGCGGCCCGTCGATCGGGTGCAGCGGGTGCGTGGTCCACAGGCTGACGACCGCCGGGTCCATCGCGACCAGGCCGAAGACGATGAAGAACGCGAAGACCGCCAGCGCCAGGAGCAGCACCTGCACGGCCTGGGCGACCAGCAGCACGAGGACCAGGTTGGCCTTCTGGAGCCCGGTCACCTCGGCGTCGACGGCGCCGACCCGGTCGACCTGCCCGGCGATCCGGCGCGCGGCGGGCTCGAGCGGCGTCCCGGTGCACGCGTCGACGAGCTGCTTGCCCTCGACCTCGTCGTCGACGCTGTCGAGCTCCTCGGGCAGCCGGGTGAGCAGGAAGCCCACCGCCATCGCGGCGAAGAGCAGCACCGCCACCCACAGCACGCCGCCGTCGAGGCTCGCCGCGACCTGCCAGACCTCGGCGTTGATGAACAGGAACGTGACGAAGAGCAGCAGCAGGGGCAGCGCCCGGGTCACCAGCGGGACCATGAGCCCCAGCGAGCGGAAGGTACGCCGTACCGCCCAGCCCACGATCAGCCAGGCGCGCAGGGTCGCGACGGCGTACCCGGCGAGGACGACGCCGAGCGCCGTCAACGCGGCCCCGAGCGCGGCCGCGGCACCCAGCCACGGTCCGGTCAGTGCCCCGGCGAGCGCGCCCACGACGACCGACGCGGCCAGCACCGGCACCAGCCGCGCGCGGCTCAGCCCCCGGGCGACGGCGGCGCGGTAGTCGTCGACGAAGTACGGCAGCCCGTGGTCGACGAACCACCGCTCCGCGGCGGCCACGTCGGAGCGGGTGCCCTCGGGCATCAGTCCGCGAGGATCGTGCGGGCCCGGGCGACGTCGTCGGCCATGGCGGTGAGCAGGTCCTCGACCGAGTCGAAGCGGACCATGCCGCGCAGCCGCTCGGCGAAGGCGACCTCGACCTGGCGGCCGTAGAGGTACAGGTCGGTCCGGTCGAGCACGTAGGACTCGACCCGGCTCTCCCGCTCCCCCGCGAAGGTCGGGTTGGTGCCCACGCTGATCGCCGCCGGGTAGGTCATCCCCGCGTCGGGTCCGTCGAGCACCGTCAGCCGCCCGGCGTAGACGCCGTCGGCGGGCACCGCCGCGCCGGAGCGGACCGGGACGTTGGCCGTCGGGTAGCCCAGCTCGCGGCCGCGCTTGTCGCCCTCGACGACGATCCCGCGGGTGGTGAAGGGCCGGCCCAGCGCCTCGGCGGCCCCGGTCACGTCACCGGCGGCCAGGCAGGTCCGGACGTACGTCGAGGACCACACCTGGGGTCCGCCGTCGAGGCTGACCTCCTCGAGCACGAAGTCGTGCTCGGCGCCGGCCGCCCGGAGCAGGTTGCAGTCACCGGCCGCACGGTTGCCGAAGCGGAAGTTCGCGCCCACCACGACCGCCTTGGCGTGCAGCGCGGCGAGCAGGATCCGGTCGATGAACTCCTGCGGGGTCCAGTCGGCGATCTCGCGGGAGAACGGGATGACGAGCACGTCGTCCACGCCCGCCTCGCCCAGCAGCCGCAGCCGGCCCTCGATGGTGGTCAGCGTCGGCGGGGCGTGCTCGGGCCGCAGCACCGCGATCGGGTGCGGGTCGAAGGTCACCGCCACGACGTGGTCGACGCCGACCTCGGCGGCGACCTCGCGGGCCCGCCGGACGACGTGCTGGTGTCCCAGGTGCATGCCGTCGAAGTTGCCGATCGTCACCACCGTGCGGCCGAGATCACTCGGCACCTCGGAGAAGTCGCGCCACACTCGCACGGCGGCAACTCTCCCACATCCGGGTCGCAGGCTCAGCGTCCGGGCAGCAGCGCGATCGTGGCGAGCATCGGCCGGTGGTCCGAGGCGTAGCCGTCGAGCGAGCGGTGGGTCACGAACCCGGCCCGGCCCGCGGCGAGCGAGGGCTCGTCGATCCAGACGTAGTCGATCCAGCGCGTGTTGCGGGTCGGGCAGACGCCGGTGAGCCCCAGCACCTCGAACGAGCTGCGCGCGCGGCCCGCGAAGGCGTCGGTGATCCCGCCGCGCGGGCGGGCGGCGAGGTCGTCGTGGTGGTCCCACTGGAAGTCCCCCGTCGCCAGCCGTACGCCGCCGGGCCGGCCCAGCAGGTCGGCCAGGCGGCGGTAGTGCTGCCGGGCGGCGCGGGCGTTGACGTTGTCCTCCCAGCGGTCGCCGGTCTCGACGTGGTTGGGGACGTGGGTGTCGAGCAGCGTGACCTCACGCCCGCTGGCCCGGTGCCGCAGGGTCACCGAGGTGGCCCACTTGGGCCGGAACGGGTGGTCGGTGCGGTCCCGGCCGGCGCCCTCGGTCATCGGGTGGGCGGTGACCGAGACGAGCGCCCACCGCGCGGTGCGCCAGCTGATCGGCACCTGGCGCTGACCGTCGGCGGCGTCGAGGATCTCGGTGCGCCAGCCCGGCACGGCCCGCACCGCGCGGGCGAAGGCGTCGGTGTCGGCCTCCTGCCAGCCGACCAGATCGAGGTCGTCGCGACCCAGCAGGCGGCGTACGTCGGCGGCGATGGCGCGCGGGCGCCCGGTGCGGTCGACGTTGAACGAGGCGACGCTCAGCTCGGCCACCGGGGCGTCGTAGGTGCGGACGGCGGGGCGCTCGCCGGCGCAGTCCGGCATCGCTCGCGCGGCCGGCTCGGGGCGCGGCTCGTCGGCGCCCGCCGAGCACCCCGTCAGCACGACGAGGGCCAGCAGGGCGCCGAGGGCGTGCCGCCGGCTCACCCGACGAAGACCGCCGCGGGCCGGGCGGTGGCGCCCTCGGGCTTGTAGAGCGCGAGGAACTCACCGGCCGGGTCGAAGACGCCGGTCAGCTCGTCGATCACCAGCGGCAGCGGCCGTCCGTAGCGCACCGCCTGGGCCTGCTCGGCGTCCAGGTCGACGGCGGGGAAGGTCGCCCGGGCGGCGTCGGCGAGCGGGGTGACCTGGAGGTCGTCGAGGTCGGTGCAGGCGGTGGCGAGCGTGAAGGGGCCGACGGCGTGCCGGCGCAGCGCCGTCAGGTGACCGCCCACGCCCAGCGCCGCACCCAGGTCACGGGCGATCGCGCGGATGTAGGTGCCGCTGGAGCAGCGCACCCGGATCTCCAGGTCGAGGAAGTCGCCCTCGCGGCGGAACCCGCCGGCGGTGATCTCGTGGATCGTCACCGGCCGGGCCTTGAGCTCGACCTCCTCGCCAGCCCGGGCCCGGGCGTAAGCGCGCTTGCCGTCGACCTTGATCGCGGAGACGGTCGAGGGCACCTGAGAGATCTCGCCCTCGAACGCGGCGAGCGCGGTCCGCACGGCGTCCTCGGTGACGTGCGCGGTCGGGATGGTCGCGGTGGTCTCGCCCTCGGCGTCGTCGGTCGTGGTGACCTGGCCGAGCCGGACGGTCGCGGAGTAGGTCTTCTCGGTCAGCATGAGGTGACCGAGCAGCCGGGTCGCTCGCTCGACGCCCAGCACGAGCACGCCGGTCGCCATCGGGTCGAGGGTGCCGGCGTGCCCGACCTTGCGGGTGCCGAGCGTGCGTCGTACCCGGGAGACGACGGCGTGCGACGTCATGCCGCCGGGCTTGTCGACGACGACCAGCCCGGACGGCGCGCCGGACGAGGTCACTCGGTGTCCTCGGCCTCTTCGTCGACGATCTCGCGCGGCTTCTTGTACGGGTCCGGCTCGCCGGCCGGCTCGGCACCCTCGCGGGCGGCCGCGACGGCCGCGTCGGCCTCACGGGCCTTGGCGAGGACCTCGTCGAGGTGCCGCGCGCTCTCGGGGATGCCGTCGAACTCGAAGGCGAGCGAGGGGACGGTCCGCATGCCGAGCTGCTTGCCGACCTCGGAGCGGAGCAGGCCCTTGGCCGACTCCAGCGCCTGGGCGGTCGCCTGCTGGTCGGCGTCCTCGCCGAGCACGGTGTAGTAGATGGTGGCGTTCTGGGCGTCACCGGTCATCCGGACCTCGGTGACGGTCACGAACCCCAGGCGGGGGTCCTTGACGCGCCGCTCGAGCATCTCGGCGACGATCACCTGGATCCGGTCGGCGATCTTGCGCACGCGCGGGCTGGCCATGATCAGATTCCTATCAGTAGAACGGCTGCGCCGCCCGCCCCGGTGACGGAGCGGGCGGCGCAGCACGGTGGTGCATCAGCGCCTCAGGAGCGCGGGATCTCCCGCATCTCGAAGGCCTCGACGATGTCGCCTTCCTTGATGTCCTGGAAGTTCTTGAGCACGAGACCGCACTCGAAGCCTTCGCGGACCTCGGACGCATCGTCCTTCTCGCGCTTGAGCGAGGCCAGGTCGAGGTTGTCGGCCACCACGGCGCCGTCGCGCAGGACGCGCACCTTGGCGTTGCGGCGGATGACTCCGTCGATGACCATGCAGCCGGCGATGTTGCCGATCTTGGACGAGCGGAAGATCGCACGGATCTCCGCCTGACCGAGAGCGTGCTCCTCGTACTCCGGCTTGAGCATGCCCTTGAGGGCCGCCTCGATCTCCTCGATCGCCTGGTAGATGACCGAGTAGTAGCGGATCTCGACGCCCTCCTTCTCCGCCATCTGGCCCGCCTTGCCCTGGGGCCGGACGTTGAAGCCGATGATGATGGCGTCGGAGGCGGCGGCCAGGTCGACGTTGGTCTCGGTGATCGCACCGACACCGCGGTCGATGACCCGCAGGCTGACCTCGTCGCCGACGTCGATCTGGGCGAGGGCGTCCTCGAGGGCCTCGACCGAACCGGACACATCGCCCTTGAGGATGAGGTTGAGCTCCTGGCTCTCGCCCTTCTCCATGGAGGCCATGAAGTCCTCGAGCGTACGACGCACGCGGCGCTTGGCCTGCATGGCCGCCCGCTCGCGGGCCTCACGCTTCTCAGCGATCTGGCGCGCCATCCGGTCGTCCTCGACCACGATGAAGTTCTGGCCGGCGCCCGGGACGGACGACAGACCCAGAACCATCGCCGGACGCGCCGGGTCGGCCTCGGTGAGCTCGTTGCCGTGCTCGTCGAGCATCGCGCGGACCCGGCCGTGGGCCGGACCGGCGACGATCGAGTCGCCGACCTTGAGCGTGCCGCGCTGGACGAGGATGGTCGCCACCGGGCCGCGACCGCGGTCCAGGTGCGCCTCGACCACGAGACCCTGGGCGTCCTGCGTCGGGTTGGCCCGCAGGTCCAGCGACGCGTCGGCGGTCAGGACGATCGCCTCGAGCAGCTTGTCGAGGTGGAGACCGGCCTTGGCCGAGACGTCGACGAACATCGCGTCGCCGCCGTACTCCTCGGGGACGAGGCCGTACTCGGAGAGCTGGCCGCGGACCTTGGTCGGGTCGGCGGTCTCCTTGTCGATCTTGTTGACCGCGACCACGATCGGCACACCGGCCGCCTTGGCGTGGTTGAGCGCCTCGACCGTCTGCGGCATGACGCCGTCGTCGGCCGCGACCACCAGGACGGCGATGTCGGTCGCCTGGGCACCACGGGCACGCATGGCGGTGAACGCCTCGTGACCCGGGGTGTCGATGAAGGTGATCCGGCGGTCGTTGCCGTCGACCTCGGTGTGGACCTGGTAGGCACCGATGTGCTGGGTGATGCCACCGGCCTCGCCCTCGACGACGTTGGCGTTGCGCAGCGCGTCGAGGAGGCGGGTCTTACCGTGGTCGACGTGACCCATGACGGTCACGACCGGCGGACGGACGACCAGGTCGTCCTCGCCGCCCTCGTCGGCACCGAACTCGATGTCGAACGACTCGAGCAGCTCGCGGTCCTCGTCCTCCGGGGAGACGACCTCGACGACGTAGTTGAGCTCGTCACCGAGCAGCTCCAGCGTCTCGTCGCCCACCGACTGGGTGGCCGTGACCATCTCGCCGAGGTGGAAGAGCATCTGCACGAGCGAGGCCGCGTCGACGCCGATCTTCTCGGCGAAGTCGGTCAGCGAGGAGCCACGGGCGAGACGGATCGTCTCGCCGTTGCCCTTGCGGACCCGCATGCCGCCGATCGTCGGGGCCTCCATGGCCTCGAACTCCTGGCGACGCGCCCGCTTGGACTTGCGTCCACGCCGGGCCGGACCGCCGGGGCGACCGAAGGCACCCTGGGTCTGGCCACGCTGACCGGGACGGCCACCGCCACCGGGACGACCGCCGCCACCGGGGCCGAAGCCACCGGGACCGCGACCGGGCGCACCGGCACCCGCGCCGGCGCCGGGACGACCCGGAGCACCGCCACGACCGGGCGCACCGCCGCCACCGGGACGACCGGGGCCGCCGCCGGGACGACCCGGACCACGACCGCCGGGGCCCTGGCCGAACGCGGCCGGGGACTTCGGCATCATCGCCGGGTTGGGACGCGGCATACCGGGACGGCCACCGCCACCACCGGCACCGGCCGGCGGACGCGGGCCGGCCGGACCGGCCTCACCCTCGCGCGGCGGCGGAGCGGGACGACGGCCCATGCCCTGGCTGGGTGCGAAGGGGTTGTTGCCCGGGCGCGGCGTACCGCCGGGCTTGCCGACCGGACGCGGGGCCGGAGCCTTGGGCGTCGGGGGCTTGGGACCCGGGGTGGCCGGCTTGGCCGGAGCCTCGGGAGCCGCCGCGGCCGCGGCGGGCTGCTCGGGCTCGGCCGGGGAGACCGGCTCGGGCTCGGGCTCCGGCGTCTTGGCCGGACCGGGCGCGGACCCGGCCGGGGGCCAGGCGCAGCAGCGGGCGTCGCGGGCTTGGCCGCGGGAGCAGCCGGGGCGGGCGCCTCGGCGGCCGGAGCAGCCTCGGCAGCCGGAGCGGCAGGGGCCTGGACCGGAACCTCGGCAGCGGGCGCCTCCGGAGCGGGGGCGGCCGCGGCCTTCTTGGCCGGAGCGGGCTTGGGCGCGGCCGGCTTGGCCGGCGCGTCGGCAGCGGGCTTCATCTTCGAGAGAAGCTCCGTGCCGTAGGTGTCCTCGAACTTCTTGACAGCAGGAAGCTCGATGCTCGAGGAGGCAGTCTTGGCGAACTCGCCGATGTCGTTGAGCATCTTGAGCGCATCGGCGCTCTTGATGCCGTACTTCTTCGCGAGTTCGGAAACTCGGGTCTTGGCCACGTTTCTCCTAATGGCCCAAGACCCGGGGTGGATCTCAGACCGTCGATGGGTGGTGCAGCAGAACGAACTGGCTCATCGCGAGATACTCATCGAGTGCTCATGAGCTGTTGCTCCAGTCTCTGTTGACGGATTCGGTCGGTTGGATCAGCGAGGCGACGTACTCCCCCACCGGCGCACTGGAAAGGCCACCCGCACCCGGCGTGAACCGGAGCGCACGGGAGAAGGCCTTCCGCCGCACCGCGAGGTCGTAGCAACCGGTGGTGGGGTGCAGGTGCGCTCCACGCCCCGGTGCAGTGCCGTCAGGATCAGGGACGACGACCGGTCGGCCGTCGGGCCCCGAGCCGGCGGTCACCCGCAACAACTCGCGTTTGGCGGCCCGCTGCCGGCATCCGACGCAGGTCCGGACGGGCTCCCCGAGGGGAAGGTCGTCTGGGCGTGCAGGGGAATTCATTCGGCGTGCCACCGAGGGTCAACACTACCGCCCGGGCTGCGCAGATCACGAACCGGCACCCTCGCCGGGAGCGACGTCGGTCACAGCACCCACGCGTTCACGCGCAGAAGAAGGGCTCCGCGGCCTTCTCGTACGTCGCCAGCACCGCCCCGTCACCGTCGGCGTAGGTGAGCACACCATCGGCACCGAGCGTGGCGTAGCCGTAGACGCTGCCGCCGCCGGGCGGGATCGGCCAGCCCGCGGGCGGCCGGTCGCCGGCCTCGTAGCCGGGGCCGTCGTCGGTGCGCTGCCAGCTCTGCTCGCCGAACCAGATCCGGTCGATGCCGCAGTGGGTGTACAGCGGCGCGGCGTAGCGGGTGCCGACCGCGGGCCGCTCCCCCTCCGCGAGCCGGACCAGGTCGACGGTCCGCGGCCGGTCGAGGCCGGGCGCGTCGGCGAGCGGGACGCCGGCCGGCCAGGTGTCGAGGAACCTCCCCTTGGCGCCCGAGCGCAGCACGAGCAGCCGGCCATCGGCGGTCGCGGCGGCCGCGTCGACGTCCGTTGGCCCGAGGACCGCACGCCAGTGCGCGCCGTCCTCGCTGACCGCGAGCCGCGGGCCCGGACCGGCGCCGGCGCCGCACTGGTCGAGGTCGGCGTAGCAGGCCTCGGGACGGCTCCAGTCCGCTCCCTCGGCGGCCGCGGAGCGGACGGTCAGGGTCCGGCTTCCGGCCTGCCACAGCGGCACCCAGTCGTCGCTCTCGGGCGGGACCTGGAGCCCGCGGTCGATCCGCCAGCTCCGCCCGCCGTCGTCCGAGAGGACGACGGGATGGCTCAGCCCGCTGACCGAGGCGAGCACCCGGTCGCCGTCGGCGACCGGTTGGTCGACGCCGTCGGCCCGAGCGAGGAGCGGGTCGTCGACCGCCGTCCAGCTCGCGCCCTGGTCGGCGGAGCGCCAGACCCGCGCCGCGCGGCCCGCTCGGCCGGTCGCGAGCAGCGCGCCGCCGGCGACCGGGACCAACCCGCTCACCGACGACTCCGTGCGGTAGCCGCGGTAGACCGGCACCTCCGGCAGGGCGACCTCGGTGAACGCGCGACCGTCGGTGCTGCGCCAGGCCAGCGCCGAGAAGCCGCCCATGCTCGGGTCGGCGGCGTGGCGTCGTACCCCGACCGCTGCGACGCCGTCGGCGGTCGCGATCAGCGCGGTGACCTCGGCCCGGCCGGTGACGCCGGTGGCCGGCTCGACCGTCCAGGCGAGGCCATCGGTGCTGCGCAGCGTGCGCACGACGTAGTCGTCGCCGCCGGTGGCGACCGTGTACCAGGTGCCGTCGGCGAGCCGCACCGGCGTCAGCACGTCGAAGAAGCCGTCGAGGCCGGTCGCGAACGGCGTACCGGCCGCGAAGGGCGCGCCGTCGCGGGAGACGTGCGGCTGGACCCGGCCGTGCCCGGAGACGAGCAGCACGAGCGCGTCGTCGCCGGCGGTCGCCAGCCGCGGGGACTGGTCGGGGCCGACCGGACCGGCCAGCCGCTGGCCGGACCACTCCCCCTGCGCGTCCGCCGGTGGAGCGGGTCGGTCACCGCACCCGCTCGCGACCAGGACGAGCGCGAGCAGGGCGGTGCCGAGCGGCAGCGTGCACCTCATGACGGAATGACGGCCCGGGCGGGCCGCCGGTTCCGTCGGCGGTCAGTCGGCCGACTCCTCGTCGGAGTGGATGTCGATGCGCCAGCCGGTCAGGCGCGCGGCGAGGCGGGCGTTCTGGCCCTCCTTGCCGATGGCCAGCGACAGCTGGAAGTCCGGGACGACGACGCGCGCCGACTTGGCCGCGGCGTCGACCACGGTCACCGACTGCACCTGCGCCGGCGAGAGCGCGTGGGCGACCAGGGTGGCCGGGTCCTCGGACCAGTCGACGATGTCGATCTTCTCGCCGCCGAGCTCGGACATCACGTTGCGCACGCGCTGGCCCATCGGGCCGATGCAGGCGCCCTTGGGGTTGACGCCGGCCACGGTCGAGCGGACCGCGATCTTGGTGCGGTGCCCGGCCTCGCGCGCGATCGCGGAGATCTCGACGGTGCCGTCGGCGATCTCGGGGACCTCGAGCGCGAAGAGCTTCTTGACCAGGTTGGGGTGCGAGCGCGAGAGCGTGATCTGGGGACCGCGCATGCCCTTGCGGACCGAGATCACCAGGCACTTGATGCGCGTGCCGTGGCTGTAGTCCTCGCCGGGGACCCGCTCGCTGGCCGGCAGCTGGGCCTCGACCTTGCCGAGGTCGACGAGCACGTCGTCGGGGTTGCGACCCTGCTGGATCACGCCCGAGATGATGTCGCCCTCCTTGCCGGAGAACTCACCGAACTTGATCTCGTCCTCGGCGTCGCGCAGCCGCTGCAGCATGATCTGCTTGGCCGTCGTGGCCGCGATCCGGCCGAAGCCGTCGGGGGTGTCGTCGAACTCGCCGACCTTGTTGCCCTCGCCGTCGAGCTCGGCGGCGAGCACGCTGACGTGCCCGGTCTTGCGGTTGAGCTCGACACGCGCCTGCGCGACCGAGCCCTCCGTCTTGTGGTACGCCGTGAGCAGCGCCTGCTCGATCGCCTCGACGAGGACGTCGAACTTGATCTCCTTCTCGCGCTCCAGCGTCCGGAGGATGCTGAGGTCGATGTCCATCAGTCGGCGTCCTTGTCCATGTCTACGTCGTTGTCCTTGCGGTTGAACTCGATCTGCACCAGTGCCTTGCGCACCTCGTCGTACGGCAGCCGGAGCTCGGTGCCGGCCACGTCGAGGGTCACGCCCTCGTCGTCGCTCGCGCCGATCCGGCCCACCACCTCGGTGGCCTCGGTGCCCTCGGCGCCGTGGGTCAGCTTGACCAGGCGGCCCGCGTTGCGCCGCCAGTGGCGGGGCAGCGTCAGCGGCCGGTCGACGCCGCGCGAGGTGACCTCGAGCGTGTAGGGCTGCTGGCCCATCGCCAAGCTGGCGCCGTCGGGGCCGTCGTCCTCGAGGACCTGGTCGATGACCTTGGTGGCCGCGGCGACGTCGTCCAGCGTCAGGCCGCCGTCGGTGTCGACGGCGACGCGCAGGACGCGGCGCTTGCCCGCGGGGGTCAGCTCCACCGCCTCGACGTCGAGCCCGAGCGCCGCCAGCGGCGTGGCGAGGACCTGCTCGATTCGCTCTGCGGTCGTTCCCTGAGCGGAATGAGTACCCATTGGGAGTCCTCCCCGTGTCCTGTTGTGGCTGTGCGGGGTCCACGATACCCGGACGGGTAGGGTCACCGCGTGCCCGCCAGCCCCGCTCCCGTCTCGCGACGGCTCCTCGTCGCCGGCGGCCTCGGCGGTGCGGCCCTGGCACTGAGCGGGTGCGACCTGCTCGACGACGTCCTCGGACGTGAGGACGACCCGGGCGTGTCGGGCAGCCCGTCCGGCGCGGTCACCCCGACCGCCCCCGCCGAGGACGCCGACAGCACCCTCGTCGAGGACGTCGTGACGGCGATCTCGGCCACCAGCGCGCTCGTCGCGGCGACCACCACGGCCGTCCCCGCGCTGGCCAAGACCACCGCGACGCTGACCCGGCTCCACGCCGCCCACGTCGCCGAGCTGGGCGGCACGATCACCGCTCCGGCCACCCCGCCGGCCGCCTCCGGCCCCCGCCCGGCCGCCCTGCGCCGGCTGCTGCGCGCCGAGGCCGACCTCCAGACCCGGCTCGTCGGCGCCGCCCAGCAGGCCCAGAGCGGCGCGCTCGCCCAGCTCTTCGCCGCGATGGCCGCCGCGATCGCCCAGCAGCGGGCGGTGCTCGGATGAGCACGCCGACACCCACCCCGACCCCCACCGGCAGTGCCGACCCCACGGTCACCGCGCTGCAGCAGACGCTCGCCGCCGAGCACGCCGCCGTCTTCGTCTACGGCGCCCTCGGCGGGCAGACCTCCCAGTCGCGCACCCCGGCGCTGTACGGCGCCGTCACCGCGGCGTACACGGTGCACCGGGGGCGCCGCGACGAGCTGATCGCCCGGATCCACGCCGCCGGCGCCGAGCCGGTCGCGGCCGAGCCCGGCTACCAGCTGCCGGCCGACCTCGGCTCGTCCGGCGCGGTGAGCGCGCGGGGGCGGGCGCTGGAGGAGGCCGCGGCGGCGACGTACGCCTATCTCGTGGCCAGCTCGACCGGCGAGACCCGCGCCTGGGCGATCACCGCCCTGCTCGACGCCGCGGTGCGCGGCCTGGGCTTCGGCGCGGCGCCGGACCGGCTGCCCGGCCTCTGAGCGCCCGGCCGGAAAAAGACCAACGGTCCGCGACCTCCGACATCCGGGGAACTCCCGAGACGTCCCCCGAAGTCGGGGTCGCGAACCGCTGGTGACCGGGGACAACGGTCATCAGGTGCAGGGAGAGGTGGGGCTCACCAGCACCTGTGCACAATCATGCAACAGAACGCTCCCAGCGTCCCGCTCCCGCGATCCTCATAAACATGCAGTGCACAAACCTGCAGCCGCGACATGCTGTCGCGCGCACTCCCCCGGAGGGGCTCAACGCCACGGCGCGAGGAGCTCCGGGAGGTCCGCCAGGCGGTGCGCGACGGCGTCCGGCTCGCCCTCGGTGTGGCCGACCTGGTCGGCCGGGATCGCGCTGTGCGGGATGTGGACGGCGCGCATCCCGGCGTGCTGGGCGCCCCAGACGTCGTCGAAGAGCCGGTCACCGACGTAGACGCACCGCGCCGGGTCGGCGACGCCCACGGCGTCCATCGCGGCCCGGAAGGCGAGCGGCGAGGGCTTCGTCCAGGGGATCTCGCTCGTGTAGACGTCGCCGTCGATGAGGTCCAGGACGCCGTCGCGCTCGAAGTAGCCGCGGTGCCAGCGCCGCGGCCAGATCGTGTTGGACAGGATCCCGACCTTGATCCCCTCGGCGCGCAGCCACTCCCACAGCGGCCGCACCTCGGGATCGGTGAGCGTGTGCGGCTCCCAGAAGGAGTAGTAGGCGTCGAGCAGGTCGGCGTCGTGCTCGAGCCCGGCCGCGGTGAAGAGGTCGGCGATCGTCGAGGACTGCTGGTGGTCGCGGCTGCGGCCCCAGATCACGCTGCCGGCCTCGTGCAGCCGGGCGGCGTGGGCGTGGTGGTCGTCGGAGGTGTCCGGCGTGGCCAGCACCGCCTGGGCCAGCGCGAGCGACTCCGCGTGGAAGTCGATGTCGTGCCAGGCGGTCAGCGTGCCGCCCCAGTCGAAGATGACCGCCTCGATCGTCATGGCGTCAGCCGCGGACGATCGCCGCCAGCGCGTCGACCGCGCCGTCGAGGGTGAGCTCCTGCCGCTCCCCCGTACGACGGTCCTTGACCTCGATGACCCCGTCGGCCACGCCGCGGCCGACCGTGACGATGGTCGGGCAGCCGATCAGCTCGGCGTCCTTGAACTTCACGCCGGGGCTGACCTTGCCGGTGCGGTCGTCGTAGAGGACGTCGAGGCCGGCGCCGGTGAGGCCCGCGACGAGCGCGTCGGCGGCGGCGAAGACCGCCTCCTCCTTGCCCGCGGCGACGACGTGGAGGTCGGCCGGGGCGACGTTGCGGGGCCAGCACAGGCCGATCTCGTCGAGGCTGTTCTCGGCGATCGCGCCCACCGCGCGGGTGACGCCGACGCCGTAGGAGCCCATGGTGACGGTGACGAGCTTGCCGTTCTCGTCGAGCACCTTGAGGTCGAGGGCCTCGGCGTACTTGCGGCCGAGCTGGAAGACGTGGCCCATCTCGATGCCGCGCGCGGACTCGAGCGTGCCGTCCGCGCAGTGCGGGCAGTGGTCGCCGTCGCGGACGTCGGCGGCCTCGATGGTGCCGTCGGGCGTGAAGTCGCGTCCGGCGACGAGGTCGAGGACGTGGCGGCCGGACTCGTCGGCGCCGGTGACCCAGCGGGTGCCCTCGGCGACACGGGGGTCGACGAGGTAGCGGATGCCGGTCTTGTTGTCCTCACCGAGGACGCCGGGCCCGATGTAGCCCTTGACCAGCGCGGGGTGCTTGGCGAGCTCGGCCTCGTCCATGGGCTCGACCTCGATCGGCTCGAGCTGGCCCTCGAGGCGCTTCTGGTCGACCTCGCGGTCGCCGGGCAGGCCGATGGCGAGGGGCTCGCGGGTGCCGTCGGGGTGCTTGAGGACGACGAGCACGTTCTTGAGCGTGTCGCCGGCGGCCCAGGGCCGGTCCGCGCGGGGGAAGGCCGCGTTGAGGTAGTCGACCAGGCTCTCGATGGTGGGCGTGCCGGGGGTGTCCTCGGCGTGCGCGGCGGGCGCGTCGTCGTAGGCCACGGGGGCGGGCGGGCGGACCTCGACCGCCTCGACGTTGGCGGCGTAGTCGCAGTGGGTGCAGCGGACGTAGGTGTCCTCGCCGACCTCGGCCTTGGCGAGGAACTCCTCGGACTTCGAGCCGCCCATCGCGCCCGCGGTCGCCTTGACGATCGCGTAGTCGAAGCCGAGCCGGGCGAAGATCCGCACGTACGCCGCGCGGTGCTTCTGGTACGACGCGTCGAGGCCGGCGTCGTTCACGTCGAAGGAGTAGGAGTCCTTCATGGTGAACTCGCGCCCGCGCAGCAGCCCGGCGCGGGGCCGCGCCTCGTCGCGGTACTTCGTCTGGATCTGGTAGAGGCTCAGGGGCAGGTCCTTGTAGGAGCTGTACATGTCCTTGACCAGGAGCGTGAACATCTCCTCGTGCGTGGGGCCGAGCAGGTAGTCGGCGTCCTTGCGGTCCTTGAGCCGGAAGATGTTGTCGCCGTACTCGGCCCAGCGGCCGGTCGCCTCGTAGGGCTCGCGGGGCAGCAGCGCGGGGAAGGTGACCTCCTGCGCGCCGATGCCGTTCATCTCCTCGCGGATGATGCCCTCGATCTTGCGCAGCACGGCCAGGCCCAGCGGCAGCCAGGTGTAGATGCCCGGCGCGGCGCGGCGGATGTAGCCGGCGCGCACGAGCAGCCGGTGGCTCGGGACCTCCGCGTCCGAGGGGTCCTCGCGCAGGGTCCGAACGAACAGGGTCGACATCCGCATCAGCACGGGGCGAAGCCTACGGCCGGGGTACGACGCGGGGCGAACCAGTAACGTCCCGGGACGTTCAGGCGGTGCGCGCCGCCTTGAGCGCGGAGCGGATCAGCGGCCACTGGAGCGGCAGCCGGGCCAGCGAGACCGCCTTGAGCGGAGCGTTGTCGCCGCGCAGCGCGTCGAGCGCCATCTGCACGTTGCCGGGGAAGACGCCGGCGAGCAGCGCGGCGCTGGCGTAGCCGGCGACCTTGCGGGTCCGGGGCGCGACCAGGCCCGCGGCGCACAACAGCTCGGCGACGCCGCTGGCCAGGATGATCTCGCGGTGCGCGGGCAGCTGCCGGGGCATCAGGGGCTCGAAGACCTCGGGCTTGACCAGGTGCACGACGCCGCTGACGACGAACGCACCGGTGACGACCTTGGCTCCCGCGGGCAGGCTCATGGCGCCATCATGGCAGCCGCGCCTACCCGAGCGCCGCGGCTCCGGTGAGCAGGACCCGGTCGCCCTCCAGCAGCGAGGACCAGCCGTCGACCTCCTGGCGCTTGGCCCGCTCCCCCGTGGTCAGGTCGTAGGTCTCGAGCGTCACCTCGTCGTCGGCGCCGACGAGGACGAGGTGGAGCCGGTCGCCGTCACGCGGCGGCCGCGTCGACGGCCGCGGCGGACTCGGGGCTCAGCGTGCCGACGACCCGGATCCGGCGGGTGGTCAGGTCGACGCCGAGGATCTCACCGGCGCTGTCGGCGGTGTACAGGGTGTCGCCGTCGAGGTGGCCCGCGCGCAGGGCCGTGGCGGCGCCGTGGACCGGGGGCGCCGCGCTCGGCCCGCCGCCGGCCGGGTGCTGGAGCAGGGTCGTGTCGGCGCGGCGCGCCACGGGGTCGAGCTCGGCAAGGCGCAGGTCCGCGTCGAGGGCGACCAGGCGGCCGTCGTGCCAGAACAGGTCGGTGAGCGTGTCGGACCCCACCTGCCAGGACAGGTGCTCGGTGGTCTCGCCGGTGGCGAGGTCGGTCCGGTAGAGCGTCTGGGGGCCGGGGCCGGACAGCGGCGCACCGAGCACCCAGAGAGCGTCCGGCGACAGTCCGGCCGGCCCCACGACGCCCGGTACGACGGAGCGCCGGTCACGGCCGTCGGTCTCCCACAGGACCTCGTTCGAGACCCCGCTGACGACGGTCACGCACCCGCCGCCGTCGGGCCGGACGCCCGCCCAGCGGCCCACCGGTGCATCGTCACCGCCGCGAAGCGCCGTCCGCTCCCCGCCGGAAGGCGTGATCCGGTAGCGCCACCGGCGGTCGGAGGCGCAGAGCTCGCCGTCGTGCGCGGCCAGCACCCCGTCGGCGCGGGTCTCGGTCGTCAGGAACTCCGTGCGGCCCTCGCCGTCGACGAGGCCCAGGAAGCCACGCGGCTCCGCCGCGTCGGCGTACGCCGACAGGAACACGGCGACGCGCCCGTCGCCGCCGGTGCCGTCGCCCTCGATCTCGCGCCACGACAGACGCTGGTCCGGGTCGGCCTCGGGCGCGCCCGTGCATCCCGACAGACCGACCGCCGCCACACAGACAGCCAGCACCCAGCTCCGCATGCAGGCAGGGTGTCACCCCAGGTCAAGCAGGTTGCGCCGGCCGAGCTTGTAGAGCAGCCGGTCGGTCTGCTTGAGCAGCGTGAACTCCGGCGGGTCGTAGAGCCGGAAGGTCTTCGCCCGTGCGGCGGACGAGCCCGACTCGTCGAGGATCGCGTTGACCGCGTGCCGGGCCGACTCGTTGGCGCCCTCCATGGTGGCCAGATCGATGTCGGTCTGCACGAAGTCGCCGCTCATCATCAGGTTCGGTACGCCGGTCCGGGCGGTCGGGCGCCGCGACCAGGAGTCGACGGTGTTGACGAGCAGCGGCGTCTCGTTGGTGTTGCGGCGCTGGGCGGCGTCCCAGCGCACGCCGGGGTCGAGGAACCAGGAGTGGATGATCCCCTCGGGGAGCAGGTCGCCGGCCGTGTGGTGGGCCCGGACCTGGGCGAGCACCTCGGCGGCGATCTCGGCGGGCGTGCACTCCTTGGCGGTCTTGCCGTAGAGGATGCCCGGCGCGTCCCAGTTGGAGATGTCGATCGAGAGGATGTCGACGACCGCGCCGTCGCCGTAGTCGCGGGTGATCGTGCGGTCCGCCCAGAACTGGCCCTGGGTCAGCGCGGTCAGCGACCACGGCGCGTCGAGGAACGTGATGTGGCCGTGGGTGAGCTTGACCGGCGCGCGCAGGAAGAACTGGATGCCCACCATCCAGTCGGTGGTCAGGGTGCCGAGCTCCTCGAGCTCGGGCGCGAGCCCGAGCACGGCCGGCGTCAGCGTCGGTACGACGCGCTCGACGGGCATCGCGCTGACGAACCAGTCGGCCTCGACCCGGGTCGTGGCGCCCGAGGCGTCGGCGAGGACGGCCGCGGCGACCCGGCCGCGCTCGATGTCGTACCGGACGAGGCGCTGGCCGAACACCAGGCGCACCCCGCGACCGCGCAGGTACGCCGTCCACGGGTCGATCCACGCCTCGTTGGTGGGCAGGTCGAGGACGCGGTCGAGTGCGCCGTCGTTGCCGCGGCCCATCATGTTGTAGACGAACGCCTCGCCCATGTTGCCGATGGTGCGGGTGCTGGCGATCGTCTCCTTGGCCGCGACCAGGCTGCGGGTCAGGCCGGCGGCGAGGACGCGCTGGTACTCCTTCGAGCGCTTGCCGGCGCCGACGAAGTCCCACCAGCTGACCTTCTCCCACTGGCCCAAGCGGCGCTCGTCGCAGCTGGTCAGGAAGACGAGGAGCCGCTCGACGAAGTAGGCGAGCTCCTGGGGCGGGACGGTTCGGCCGCCGAGGGTGTCGCGCAGGTAGCGGCGCAGGCCGTCGACCGTGAGCAGCTGCTGGGGGTCCGGCCCGATGCCGAAGACGAAGCCGTCGGCCCGCTCCCCCGCGCGCAGGAACTTGCCGCCGGTGGCCGCGACGAGGTTGTCGCCGACGGTGCCCGTGCCGAACGGGATGCGTCTCATCGTCTCGGGCACGTGGTGGTAGAAGCCGGGGAAGAACCGGAAGCCGTGCTCGCCCGGCAGGTCCGCACGGCCGCCCGTGCCGGTGCCGGCCACGGGGATGCTCCGCGCCTTGCCTCCCCAGGCGGACGGCTCGAAGACCGTCACCTCGAAGCCGCGCTCGACGAGCTCGTGGGCGGCGGTCAGCCCCGCCATCCCGCCGCCGAGGACGACGGCCCGGCGTCCGGGCGTGGCGGCGAACGCCGGCGCCAGGCCGGTGCCGGCCAGGACGGCGCCCGCGCCGGCCGCGGCCGACGACAGGAGCAAGGTACGACGGTCCACACGCTGCGCCATCCGCGATCACCCCATGATCTCAACCGACACTACTGTCGGTAACTGCGTGCCGCCGAGTATCGTGACCCCGCCATGCGAGGTCAAGGGCCCCCGAGGAGGCGACCGTGAGCGCGTCCGGTTCCGTCCGCCGCCGGCTGACCGCGTCCGCACGCCGGGAGCGGATCGAGGCCGCGGCCGTCGAGGTCTTCGCCGAGCGCGGGTACGACGCCGCGTCGGTCGGCGAGATCGCGGCCGCCGCCGGCGTCTCGCGCACCGTGCTCTACGACCACTTCCAAGACAAGCGCGCGCTCTACCTGCACGTGCTCGGCACCGAGAACGCCGCGATGCTCGCCGAGGTCGGCAGCGGCATCACCGGGGCCGGCGCCGGCCGGGCGCGGATGCGGGCCACCGTGGCGGCGTACCTCTCGTTCGCGCAGCAGCGCCCGGCCGCCCGCCGGCTGCTCGTCGACCCGATCCCCACGGGTGACCCGGGGCTCGACCAGGCCGTGCACGCCTTCCGCGCCGCGCGCACCCAGGCGGTCGCGACGATGCTCGGCCCCGACCTCGCCCGCGCCGGGCTGGCCGCCGGGACGACCCCCGCGGCGGTCGTGGTCGAGCTGCTCATCACCGGGGTCGACGGTGTCGCGCGCTGGTGGCAGGAGCACCCGGACGCCTCGCTCGACGAGGTCACCGACGTCGCGGCCCAGCTGCTGTGGAACGGGCTGCCGCGGGTCAGAACATGACGGTCGCGAAGCGCGCCGTCTCGACGAAGCCGACGCGCTCGTAGGCCTTGCGGGCCGCGTGGTTCCAGTCGTTGACGTAGAGCGAGACCGTCGGCGAGATCCGGGCGCGCACCTGGTGCACGACCGCGGCCATGCCTGCCGTGGCCAGGCCCTCGCCGCGCCGGTGCGGTGGCACCCAGACCCCCTGGATCTGGGCCGCGTCGGGGGTCGCGCAGGCGACCTCGGCCTTGAAGACGAGCTCGTCGCCGTCGTACCGGACGAAGGACCAGCCGCGGCCGACGAGCTGGGCGACGCGAGCCCGGTAGAGGTCGCCGCCCCCGCCGGTCTCGGGCGAGACGCCGACCTCCTCGGTGTACATCGCCACGCAGGCCGGGTAGAGGGTGGCCAGGTCGTCGCGGACGCCGGCGCGCACGCCGTGGTCGGGGGTGATCGCGGGTGCGGTGTCGATCGCCAGGTGCCGCTGGTCCCAGCGCACGTCGCGCGGCTGGCCCCAGTGAGGGGCGACCTGACCCCAGAAGGCGCGGACCGGCTCCTGCGGGCCCACGATCGTCGAGACCGTACGACGCCGGGCCAGGGCCCGCTCGGCGAACCGGGCCGCGTCGTCGGCGGTGGCCTGCACCGGCACCAGGTTGGCGGCGACGTGGCAGGCCGCGACGAGCTCACCCTCGCGGAACCGGCCCCACATCTCGCCACCGAGCCAGCGCGGCTCGAGGTTGGTGGTGTGGGCGCGGTGGATCGCGAAGACGTTGGCGACCGGGTCCTGGCCGGCCAGGGCCAGGAACGCGGGCAGGTCGGTCTGCGCGAGCACGCGCACACCGGACCGGGTCGTCAACACGGCCCGAGCCTAGGGCACTCCCCGGTTCTTGGGATGGCGTCCCCGTTCTCTCCGAGCGCACACTGGTGCGACCGGCGGAGGTGCCCGATGACGACACGACACGTGACGGACGGCGGTCTGGAGACCGAGCTGATCTTCCTGCGCGGCTTCGACCTACCCGAGTTCGCCGCCTTCCCGCTGCTCGACTCCGAGGAGGGCCGGGCGGTGCTGCGCGACTACTACCGCGGCTACGTCGACATCGCCGTGCGCGCGCAGGCACCCGTGCTGCTGGAGGCACCGACCTGGCGGGCCAACCCCGACCACGCCGCCGTCCTCGGGTACGACGCCGCGGCGCTCGACCGGATCGATCGGGCGAGCCTCGACCTGCTGCGCGAGGTCGCGGCGGAGCGGGCCGACGAGCTGGTGGGCTGGCAGGTCGGCGGGATGCTGGGCCCGCGCGGCGACGGCTACGCCTCGGCCGGACCGGTCGACCCCGACGCGGCCGCCGAGTACCACCGACCGCAGCTCGCCTCGTTCGCGGCCGGCGGCGCGGACCGGGCCACGGCGCTGACCCTGACCGAGGTCGGCGAGGCGATCGGCATCAGCCGCGCGGCCGCCGACGTCGGCCTGCCGGCCGGGATCGGGTTCACCGTCGAGACCGACGGTCGGCTGCCGGACGGGACGACGCTGGCCGCCGCGGTCGCTGCGGTCGACGCGGCGGCGCCGCCGGCGTACTTCGTGGTCAACTGCGCGCACCCGAGCCACGTCGCGCGCGGACTCGACGAGGGCGCCTGGCGCGACCGGGTGGGCGGCCTGCGGGTCAACGCCTCGACGATGAGCCATGCCGAGCTGGACGCCGCACCGACCCTCGACGCGGGCGATCCCGATCGGCTCGCCGCCGACCAGCGACCGCTGCTCGACGCCTTCACGGCGGTGACGGTCCTGGGCGGCTGCTGCGGGACCGATGCGCGGCACGTGGCCGCGATGTGGGGCGTCCCCGGGCCTGCCTAGGAGACCGAGACGGTGGGCTCGGCGCCCTCGACCGGCTCCATCGACTCGGCGATCTTCATCGCCTCCTCGATCAGGGTCTCGACGATCTCGGCCTCGGGCACGGTCTTGATGACCTCGCCCTTGACGAAGATCTGGCCCTTGCCGTTGCCGGAGGCGACACCCAGGTCGGCCTCGCGGGCCTCACCGGGACCATTGACGACACAGCCCATGACGGCCACGCGCAGCGGGACCTCGAGCCCGTCGAGACCGGCGGTGACCCGCTCGGCCAGCGTGTAGACGTCGACCTGGGCCCGGCCGCACGAGGGGCACGAGACGATCTCGAGCTTGCGCGGGCGCAGGTTGAGCGACTGGAGGATCTGGATGCCGACCTTGACCTCCTCGACCGGCGGCGCCGAGAGCGAGACCCGGATGGTGTCGCCGATGCCGCGCGAGAGGAGCGCGCCGAAGGCGGTCGCCGACTTGATGGTGCCCTGGAACGCCGGACCGGCCTCGGTCACCCCGAGGTGCAGCGGCCAGTCGCCCGCCTCGGCGAGCAGCTCGTAGGCGCGCACCATGACGACGGGGTCGTTGTGCTTGACCGAGATCTTGAAGTCGCGGAAGCCGTGCTCCTCGAAGAGGCTCGCCTCCCAGACCGCCGACTCGACGAGCGCCTCGGGGGTGGCCTTGCCGTACTTCTCGAGCAGCCGCTTGTCGAGCGAGCCCGCGTTGACGCCGATCCGGATCGAGGTGCCGTGGTCCTTGGCGGCCGCGGCGATCTCCTTGACCTGGTCGTCGAACTTCTTGATGTTGCCCGGGTTGACCCGGACGGCGGCGCAGCCGGCCTCGATCGCGGCGAAGACGTACTTCGGCTGAAAGTGGATGTCGGCGATGACCGGGATCTGGCTGTGCTGGGCGATCTCGGGAAGCGCCTCGGCGTCGTCCTGGCTGGGGCAGGCCACCCGGACGATGTCGCAGCCGGCCGCGGTGAGCTCGGCGATCTGCTGGAGCGTGGAGTTGACGTCGGAGGTCAGCGTCGTGGTCATCGACTGCACCGAGATCGGGTGGTCGCTGCCGACCCCGACCTTGCCCACCTGGATCTGGCGGGTGGTACGACGGGGGGCGAGCACCGGCGGCGGCGCGGCCGGCATGCCCAGGCTGATCGACGTCATGGGTCCAGGTTAGTCGCGGGTGGGGTGGGATCAGGATTCGAGGTGCACGGGCACCACGATGTCCGCGACGATCAGCACCAGGCCCATGACGAGCAGCGCGCTCGCCACGACGTAGGCGATCGGGAGCAGCTTGGCGGCGTCGACGTAGCCCGGGTCGGGACGGCGGAAGAGCCGGGCCCGGCCGCGGCGCACGGCCTCCCACAGCGCGCTGGCGATGTGACCGCCGTCGAGCGGCAGCAGCGGCACCAGATTGAGCATGCCGATGAAGAAGTTGAAGCCCGCGACCAGCATGAGCAGCGAGAGCACCTTGTCGCGGCTGCTGATCTCGTCGTGGGACGCGGTCTCGCCGGCCAGGCGGCCGCCGCCGACGATGCTGACCGGGCCCGCCGGGTCGCGCTTCTCGACGCCGACGATGGCCTTGGCGACGTCCCAGACCTTGACCGGCAGGGTGGCGAGCGACTTCACGACCTCGACGGTCATGTGGCCCATCTGGCCCGCGGTGTAGAACACACCGCCGGTGGTCGGGTGGGTGACCGGACTGACGCCGAGGAAGCCGACCTCGGTGGTCTTCTTCTTCTCGCGGTCCTCGGCCTCGAGGAAGCGCGGCTCGACCTTGGTTCGGGTGGCGAGGGTGAGCTGCTCGCCGCCGCGCTCGACGACGATCGTGGCCTCGCCGTCGTCGTTGGAGCGGATGAGCTTCTGGAGCTGCTCCCAGGTGGTGATCGTGGTGCCGTTGAAGGAGACGAAGCGGTCGCCCTTCTGGAGCCCGGCCGCGTACGCCGGGGTCGGCGAGGTCGCGATCTCGTCCTCGGTGCAGGTCCGGCCGTTCTCGTCGACCGGGATCACGCAGCCCTGGACCTCGCTGATCGTCAGCTCGCTCTTCTGGTCGCTCGGGTTGCCGTAGGTGGCGAAGACGCCGGCGAAGATCAGGAAGGCGATGGCGATGTTCACCATCGGGCCGCCGCCCATGACGATGACCTTCTTCCACCAGGTCATCTTGTAGAAGAGCCGGTCGGTGTCCTCGGGACGGACCAGCTCCCACTCCGCGGCGCGGGCGTCGGAGATCAGCTGGGTGAACATGCCCGTGTTGGACTTGCGGACCTTGAGCACCTGGTTGCCGTGCTCGTCGACGCCGGCCTCGTCGGCCAGCTGCTCCGCGCCGGGCGGGAGCATGCCGACGATCTTGACGTAGCCGCCGAGCGGGATCGCCTTGACGCCGTACTCGGTCTCGCCGACCTGCTTGCTCCACACCGTCGGGCCGAACCCGATGAAGTACTGGGTGACCTTTCCGCCGAAGGCCTTGGCCGGGATCATGTGGCCGAGCTCGTGCAGGCCGATCGACGCCAGGATCGCCACTGCGAAGACGACGACGCCGAGAAGGTAGAGCAGAGCGGTCATGGGCGGGATGCGGTCCTCGGGTCGATGAGCTGGGTGGCGCTCTCCCGCGCCCACGCGTCGGCCGCGAGGACGTCGTCGAGCGAGAGCTGACCCTCTGAGGGTACGTCGTGGGCGGCTAGGACGTCGCCGACCAGGTCGACGATCCCGGTGAAGGCCAGCCGGCCCTGGCGGAAGGCCTCGACCGCGACCTCGTTGGCCGCGTTGTAGACCGCCGGCGCGGTGGCGCCGCGCTCCCCCGCCGCCCGGGCCAGGGCCACCGCGGGGAAGGCCTCGTCGTCGAGCGGGAGGAACTCCCAGGTCTCGGGCCGGGTCCAGTCGACCGGCGGTGCCGCGTCGGGCACCCGGTCGGGCCAGGACAGGCCGAGCGCGATCGGGATGAGCATCGTCGGCGGGCTGGCCTGGACCAGTGTCGAGCCGTCGACGAACTCGACCATCGAGTGCACGACGCTCGTCGGGTGGACCACGACCTCGATCCGGTCGTAGGGGATGCCGAAGAGCAGGTGCGCCTCGATCACCTCCAGGCCCTTGTTGACCAGGGTCGCGGAGTTGATGGTGATCACCGGGCCCATGTCCCAGGTGGGGTGGTTGCCGGCCTGCTCGGGGGTGACGCCGGCGAGCTCGGCGCGGGTCCGGCCGCGGAACGGGCCGCCGCTCGCGGTGAGCACCAGGCGGCGTACCTCGTCGGGGGTGCCGGCGCGCAGGCACTGGGCGAGCGCGCTGTGCTCGGAGTCGACCGGCACGATCTGGCCGGGCCGGGCCCGCTCCAGGACGAGCGGGCCGCCCATCACCAGCGACTCCTTGTTGGCCAGCGCGAGCGTCGTCCCGGCGTCGAGGGCCGCGAGCGTGGGGCGCAGGCCGACCGCGCCGGTGATCCCGTTGAGGACGACATCGCACTCCTGCTGGGCCGCCTCGACGCTCGCCTCCTCACCCAGGCCGTGGAACCGAGGGGCGAACTCGGCGACCTGCTGCTCGAACAGCGCGGGGTTGCCGCCGCCCGCGGTCAGCCCGACGAGGCGGAAGCGGTCGGGGTTGGCACGCACCAGGTCCAGCGCCTGGGTGCCGATGGAACCGGTCGAGCCGAGGATGACGACGTCCTTCACCCGCCCATCCTCTCAGCGGGCGACATCACAGCACCGAATCGCCGAAATGACGGTGCACGGGCACCTGACGGTTCATGCTGTCCGCGTGCTCCTGCGCCGTACCCCCCTCCTGCTGGTCGCCCTGGCCCTGTCCTGCGCCCTCTCGCTCCTCGTCCTGCCCGCCCAGGCCGCCGCGCCGGCTCCGGCCAAGGCGCGCGGGTGCAAGGGACAGGTCGCGCTCACCTTCGACGACGGTCCGGCCCGCGGTACGACGCACCGGCTGATCCGGCTGCTGCGCAGCAAGCACGTGCCGGCGACGTTCTTCGTCGTCGGGCAGCGCGTCGAGGCGATGCCGGGCGCGGTGCGCGAGATCGAGCGCAACGGCTTCCTCATCGGCAACCACACCTGGGCGCACCAGGACATGCGCACGCTGTCCTACGACCAGGCGCTGCGGACCCTGCGCACCACGAACCGCGCGCTGCTGCGGGCCGGGGTGCACCCGACCCGGCTGATGCGGCCGCCGTACGGCGCGACGAACCCGACGATCCGCCGCGCGATCCGCGACGCGGGCTTCGTCCCCGTGCTGTGGACCACCGACTCGCTGGACTGGAAGAGCGGCACCTCCGACCAGATCGCCGCCCGCATCCTCGGCTCGCTGCGCCCCGGCGCCAACATCGTGCTCCAGCACGACGGCGTCAACCGCTCGCCGATCTCGGTCGGCGCGGTCGCCCAGGTCGTCCAGGGCGCGCGGCGCCGCGGCTACTGCTTCACCGCGCTCGACGAGAAGGGCCGCCCCGGCTTCCCGACCCCGACCGCCACGCTCGTGACCCGCGACGGCGTCGAGGGTGGCGCGGCCGTGGTCCGGGTCAGGCTGGACCGGCCGGCCGGGCGCGACACCGCGGTCGTCGTCGAGACCCACTCCGGTACGGCGACGGTCGGGACCGACCTGCCGCGGCTGAGCACCCGGCTCGTCGTACCGGCGGGCAAGCGGTCGGCCAAGCTCCGGATCCCGCTCGCCGCCGACGGCGTGCTCGAGCCCGCCGAGACCTTCACGGTCCGGCTGAGCTCCCCCGAGGGGCTGCGCCTGGGCACCGAGCGGTCCGCGACGGTGACCATCACCGACACGGCCGCGGCCGGGCGGGTCGTGCTGCCCGGGCCGCCGATCCTGCTGCGCCGCGGCGGGCCCTTCTGAGCCCACGGCGGCGGGCTAGCCCTCGACGAGGGTCTCGGCCGCCGTGTAGGGGTCGGTCTCGCCGGCCGCGACCGCCGCGGCCAGCGCGTCGAGCCGGTCCCCCGAGCCGACGCTCCCCCAGCGCCGGCGCAGCGCGGTGAGCGCGAGGGTCTCGACCTCGTCGCGGGCGCGACGGATCCGGCGGCGCTCCAGCTCGCCGCTCTCGCGCAGCCAGGCGGTGTGCTCCTCGAGCGCGTCGACGACGTCGACGACGCCGTCCCCGGTCGAGGCGGTGGTCTTGAGGACGGGCGGACGCCAGGCGCCGTCACGGCGCTCGGCGAGACCGAGCATCGCGCGCAGGTCGCGGCGGACCCGGTCGGCGCCCTCGCGGTCGGACTTGTTGACGACGTAGAGGTCGCCGATCTCGAGGATCCCGGCCTTGGCCGCCTGGATGCCGTCGCCCATCCCGGGCGCGAGCAGCACGATCGTGGTGTCGGCATGACCGGCCACCTCGACCTCGCTCTGCCCCACCCCGACCGTCTCGACCAGGACGACGTCGAAGCCGGCCGCGTCGAGGACGCGCAGCGCCTGCGGCGTCGTCCAGGCCAGACCGCCGAGGTGACCGCGCGCGGCCATCGAGCGGATGAAGACGCCCGGGTCGAGGACGTGGTCGCCCATCCGGATCCGGTCGCCGAGCAGCGCCCCGCCCGAGAACGGCGAGGACGGGTCGACCGCGAGGACGGCGACCCGTTGGCCGCGCCGGCGCAGCTCGCCGATCAGCGCGTTGGTCGAGGTCGACTTGCCGACCCCCGGGGAGCCGGTCAGGCCGACGATGCGGGCCTGGCCGGCGTGGGGCGCGAGCGTGCGCATGAGGTCGGGCAGCAGCGGCGACTCGTCCTCGACGAGCGAGACCAGCCGGCCCACCGAGCGCGGGTCGCCCTCGCGCGCCTTGGCCACGATGTCAGGAACGGCCGCCGCGGTGATCCCGCGACGGCCGCCCTGGGTGCTTCGGTCAGGCAAAGCCGGACGATCAGGCAGAGGGAACCCGGATGACCAGGGCGTCGCCCTGGCCGCCACCGCCGCAGAGGGCGGCCGCGCCGACGCCGCCACCGCGGCGCTTGAGCTCGAGCGCCAGGTGCAGCGTGATCCGGGCACCGGAGGCGCCGAGGGGGTGACCGATGGCGATCGCGCCGCCGTTGACGTTGACCTTGTCCTCGTCGAGGCCGAGGGCGCGGGCCGACTCGATGCCGACCGCGGCGAAGGCCTCGTTGAACTCGACCAGGTCGAGGTCCGCGGCGCTCAGGCCGGCCTTGTCGAGGGCCTTCTGGGTGGCGTTGGCCGGCTGCAGCTGGAGGCTGGAGTCGGGGCCGGCGACCTGGCCGTGGCTGACGATCTCGGCGAGGATCGGCAGGCCGAGCTCCTCGGCCTTCTTCTTGCTGGTGACGACCACGGCGGCCGCGCCGTC
Organism: Pimelobacter simplex; assembly: GCF_024662235.1. Classification (GTDB taxonomy): domain Bacteria; phylum Actinomycetota; class Actinomycetes; order Propionibacteriales; family Nocardioidaceae; genus Nocardioides. The sequence continues at coordinate 1,211,142 of NZ_CP096276.1, read as the reverse complement.
GGAGATCTGCGAGGCCGAGCCCGCGGTGATCGTGCCGGTCTTGGAGAACGCCGGGCGCAGGCCGGCGAGGGACTCGGCGGTGGTGTCGCCGCGCACGCCCTCGTCCTTGCTGATGACGACCGGGTCGCCCTTGCGCTGCGGGATGCTCACCGGGACGATCTCGTCGTCGAAGACGCCGTTCTTCTGGGCGGCGGCGGCGAGCTGGTGCGAGCGGGCGGAGAAGGCGTCCTGCTCCTCACGGCTCAGCGCGTTGGTGCGCTCGGCGTTGACGGCCTCGGTGAGGTTGCCCATCGCCTGCTGCGTGGCCTGGTCGTAGAGGGCGTCGTAGGCCATCGAGTCGACGAGCGTGGTGTCGCCGTACTTGAAGCCGTCGCGGCTCTTGGGGAGCAGGTGCGGGGCGTTGGTCATCGACTCGGTGCCACCGGCGACCACGATCTCGGCCTCGCCGGAGCGGATCATCTGGTCGGCCTGCGCGATGGCGTTGATGCCGGAGAGGCAGACCTTGTTGATCGTGATCGACGGGACGCTCGCGGGCAGGCCCGCGGCGAGACCGGCGGTGCGGGCCGGGTTCTGGCCGGCGCCGGCCTGGAGGACCTGGCCGACGATGAGGTAGTCGACCTGCTCGGGCGCGACGCCCGCCTTGTCCAGCGCGCCCTTGATCGCGACGCCCGCGAGGTCGGCGGCCGACAGGGTCTTGAGGCCGCCGAGCAGGCGGCCGATCGGCGTACGAGCGCCGGCGACGATGACGCTGGGGTTGTCGGACATTGCTGCCTCCGTGGAAGAAAACATCGGTGGTACCGAAACGTGAACTCCTTCGACTCTACTCGCGGGTCACCTGGGGTCGCGAGGGGTCTCAGAGGGGCATGGATGTGGCACTCGTCACCGATCGGCCGTGGTCCAGAATGGCCCGCATGAGTACTGACGGCCTGCCCCAGCACCTGTTCACCGCCATCGACCACGTCGGCATCGCGGTGCCCGACCTCGACGTGGCGATCGCGTTCTACCGCGACACCTTCGGCATGGTCGCCGTGCACGAGGAGACCAACGAGGAGCAGGGCGTGCGCGAGGCGATGGTCGCCGTCGGCGACTCCGGCTCCTGCATCCAGCTCCTCGCCCCGCTCAACGAGGAGTCGACCATCGCGAAGTTCCTCGACCGCAGCGGCCCCGGCGTGCAGCAGATGGCCTACCGGGTCGCCGACCTCGACCAGGTCTCGGCGATCCTGCGCGAGCGCGGCGTGCGCCTGCTCTACCCCGAGCCCAAGCGCGGCACCGCCAACAGCCGGATCAACTTCGTGCACCCCAAGGACGCCGGCGGCGTCCTGGTCGAGCTCGTCGAGCCGGCCGCCGACGGCGGCCACTGAGTCTGCCGCCCCGCGAAGGAGCACGTTCCGGCGCGCGAAGGAGCACGTTCCGGCGGCCGAGGGAGCGCTGATCCCCGGGTAGGCACACCTGGACCGCCGGTTTGCGCTCCTTCGCCCGCCGGAACGTGCTCCTTCGGCGGGGGGTCAGGCCCAGCCGAAGCGCAGCGGGTCACCGGGGCGCAGCTGGGCCAGCCGGTCGGTGTCGGCGTCGACGACCACACCGACCACGGGATAGCCGCCGGTGACCGGGTGGTCCGGTCCGAACACGACCGGTCCCCCGCCCGGCGGCACCTGGACCGCCCCACGCAGCGCGCCCTCGCTCGGCAGCTCGCCGCGCTCGGTGACCGGGGTCAGCGGCGCGCCGTCCAGGCGCAGGCCCACCCGGTCGCTCGCCGCGCCCACCCGCCACGTCTGGCCGACCAGGCGCTCGACGTCGACGACCCAGTCCGCGCGGGGGCCGCGGAGCAGGCGCACCGCCACCGCCCCGCCGTACGACGCCGGGGGCACCGCGTCGACGAGCAGCTCTCCCGTGCCGTCCACCCCCAGCGCCAGGCGGTCGCCGGCGGCGACGGGCGCGGGCCCGATCCCGGCCAGGGTGTCGCGCGAGCGCGACCCGAGCACCGGCGCGACCGCGATCCCGCCGCGCACCGCGAGGTAGGAGCGCAGGCCGCTGACCGGCATCCCCATCCGCAGCCGCTCGCCGGGACGCAGCGCGAGCACCGCTCCGGTCGGCTCGGCCCGCCCGGCCACCGTCAGCGGGACCGGTGCCCCGGTCACGCAGACCCAGGTCGCGGCCGTGGCCTCGACCTCGAGCCCGCCGAGCACCACCTCCAGCGCGGCCGCGCCGGGAGCGTTGCCGACCAACCGGTTCCCCAGCCCGTACGACGCCCGGTCGGCCGCCCCGCTCGCCCCCACGCCGATCGCGGCGTGTCCCGGCCGCCCGGCGTCCTGGACCAGGCAGGGTCCGCCGACCGCGTGCACGAGCAGCGCGCCGCTCACCGGCCCTCCCGTCCCTCGACCGCCTCGACCGCCTCGACCGCGACGAAGCGGACCGTGGCCCCCGCGGCGAGCAGCGCCGGCGGGTCCCGGTCGAGGTCCCACAGCACGAGGCCGGTGCGGCCGAGGAGCTGCCAGCCGCCCGGCGAGGCACGCGGGTAGACACCGCTGAACTCCCCCGCCAGCCCCACCGCGCCCGCCGGCACCCGGGTCCGCGGCTCGGGCCGGCGCGGCACCCGCAGCCGCGGGTCGCCGCCGACGAGATAGGCGAAGCCCGGCGCGAAGCCGCCGAAGGCGACCCGCCACGGCGTCCCGGTGTGCGCGGCGACCACCGCGGCCTCGTCCAGGCCGGTCAGCCGGGCGACGGCGGCGAGGTCCGGGCCGTCGTACACGACGGGGACGGTGAGCTCGGGCCCGTCGGCGACGGCCGCCGGAGCCGAGGCGGCCGCGGGGACCAGTGCGCGCAGCCGGTCGACACCGACCCCCGGGCGGGCGACCAGGAGCACCGTCCGGGCGCCGGGCACGACGTCGAGCAGGAGCCCGGCCGCGGCCGGGTCGGCGCGCAGCGCGTCGGCGCAGGCGACGACCTCGGCGGTCCCGGGCAGCTCGACCAGGAGCCCGCGGTCGCCGTAGGGCACCAGGTTCATGCGAAGGCGCCGACCGGGATCCCGGCCTCGACCAGCCCCGCCCGGACCGCGGCGGCCAGCTCGGGCGCACCCGGGGAGTCGCCGTGGACGCAGAGCGAGCGCACGCTGCCCGACCGGGCGAGCTCGACGGCCTGTCCCGCCACCGCGACCGGGTCGGTGAGCAGCGCGTGCGGCTCGGTGCGCGGCACCAGGCCGCCACCGGGCAGGTAGGCCCGGTCGGCGAAGCCCTCGCCCACCGCCTCGAGCCCGGCCGCCTCGACGGCTTCCAGGAAGGCCGAGCCGGCCAGCCCCAGGACCGGGAGCCCGCCGAAGGCGCGGACCGCCTCGACGACCGCCTCCGCCTGCGCCGGGTGCCGGCTGACCGCGTGGTAGAGCGCGCCGTGCGGCTTGAGGTAGGCGACCCGACCGCCCGCCGCGCGGGCGATCGCGTCGAGCGCGCCCAGTTGGTAGAGCACGTCGGCGGTGAGCTCCGCGGCCGGTACGTCGACGTACCGGCGCCCGAATCCGGCCAGGTCGCGGTAGCCGACCTGGGCCCCGATCGTGACCCCGGCCGAGACCGCCATCGCGCAGGTGTGGCGCAGCGTGAGCGGGTCGCCGGCGTGAAAGCCACACGCGACGTTGGCGCTGGTCAGGTGCGGCACGAGGGCGCCGTCGTCGCCGAGCTGCCAGCGGCCGAACGACTCGCCGACATCGGCGTTGAGGTCGACGACCCCCTCCTTCGTGGACAGGCCACCCGAATGCAACGTCACGGCTCTATGGTGGCCCATCGGAGCGCCGCCGAGCCCAGGACGGCGCGAGCCGCCGACGCCCGCCCGCCGGGCGGGACGCGATGAGATGAGTGTCACGAACTCACCACGCAGAGGTTACCGACGGGTATCTTCGCGGCGGCCCGTACTTGCCAGCCAGCCCCACCGGTCACGCACCGCATTCCAAGGGAGACGACGCCCGTGCAGCACATCCTCGACGCCATCCTCGCCGAAGGGACCTCCTCGGAGGACTTCGCCAACCTCGAGCTCCCGGAGTCCTACCGGGCCGTGACGGTCCACAAGGACGAGGTCGACATGTTCGAGGGCATCGACTCTCGCGACAAGGACCCCCGCAAGTCCCTCCACGTCGACCAGGTCCCGCTGCCCGAGCTCGGCCCCGGCGAGGCGTTCGTCGCGGTCATGGCCTCCGCGATCAACTACAACACCGTGTGGACCTCGATCTTCGAGCCGGTCTCCACCTTCGGCTTCCTCGAGCGCTACGGCCGCGAGTCCGACCTCGGCGCCCGGCACAACCTCGACTACCACATCGTCGGCTCCGACCTGTCCGGCGTCGTCCTCGCCGTCGGCGCGGGCGTGACCAAGTGGAAGCCGGGCGACCGCGTCGTGGCCCACTGCCTGAGCGTCGAGCTCGAGGCGCCCGACGGCCACAACGACACGATGATGGACCCCTCGCAGCGCATCTGGGGCTTCGAGACCAACTTCGGCGGCCTCGCCGACGTGGCGATGGTCAAGGCCAACCAGCTCATGCCCAAGCCCGAGCACCTCACCTGGGAGGAGGCCGCCTCCCCCGGCCTGGTCAACTGCACGGCGTACCGCCAGCTGGTCTCGTCCAACGGCGGCAACATGAAGCAGGGCGACAACGTCCTCATCTGGGGTGCCTCCGGCGGCCTCGGCGGCTTCGCCACGCAGTACGCCCTCAACGGCGGCGCGAACCCGATCTGCGTGGTCTCCAACGAGGAGAAGGCCCAGATCGTGCGCAACATGGGCGCCGAGATGGTGATCAACCGCTCCGAGCTCGCCCCGAAGTTCTGGAACGAGGAGGGCACCCAGCAGAACCCGAAGGAATGGCAGCGCTTCGGCAAGGCCATCCGCGAGCTCACCGGCGGCGAGGACATCGACATCGTCTTCGAGCACCCGGGCCGCGAGACCTTCGGTGCCTCGGTCTACGTCACCCGCAAGGGCGGCACCATCACCACCTGCGCGTCGACCTCGGGCTACATGCACGAGTACGACAACCGCTACCTGTGGATGAACCTCAAGAAGATCATCTCCAGCCACTTCGCCAACTACCGCGAGTCGTGGGAGGCCAACCGCCTCATCGCGCAGGGCAAGATCCACCCGACCCTGTCGCGCACCTACACGCTCGAGCAGACCGGCCAGGCCGCGCTCGACGTGCACCACAACAAGCACCAGGGCAAGGTCGGCGTCCTGTGCCTCTCGCCTGAGGAGGGCCTCGGCGTGCGCAAGGCCGAGCTCCGCGAGCAGCACCTCGACAAGATCAACCTGTTCCGCGGGATCTGATCCCCCCGGTACGACGAGCGGGCCGAGCGCACCACGCGCTCGGCCCGCTCGGCTTTTCGCGCCCAGGGGCGCGCCGCCGTCCCGCCCGGCGAGGCGGGGTGGGAAACCCTTCCCCTATCGGGGATCATGGGTGCGGTCCCACCCCAGTCCACCCCCCGAAACACCGACGCGAGAGCCAGGGAGGCTCAGTTCCATGAGCGACGAGGGTCTGTCCATCTTCGACGACGAGCCCACCCCGACCGAGGAGCCCAAGAACGTGACGACGAAGGCCGACGACGAGCCGACGCAGGTGATCCCCGCCGTGAAGACCGCCGAGACCCCGGTCGCGCGCCCCCAGGCGCAGGCCCCGGCCCAGCCCGGTCGCCCCGCGCCCGCCGCCCGGCCCCAGGCGCAGGCACCCGCCCAGCCGCCGGCATCCGGTGCTCCGGGCGGCGGTGCCCGCCCGGTCGGCTTCACCGCGCCCGGCGGTGCGGCCGGCGGTCTGCCGATCGTGCGCAAGGGCGGCTACGACCGCGACGCGGTCGACACCCAGATCCGCCAGCTCGCCAGCGAGAAGGCGACCCTCGGCGCGAGCCTGACCGAGTCCGAGCAGAAGGTCATCGACCTCGACCGCGAGGTCGCCCGGCTCAAGGCCGAGCTCGCCGAGATGGACAACCCGTCGTACGCCGGTCTCGGCGGGCGCGCCAGCGCGATGCTGCGCCTGGCCGAGGAGGAGGCCTCCGAGATCCGGGTGACGGCCGAGAACGACGCCGTCGAGGTCCGCGACCAGGCCGCCCGCGACGCCAAGGCGATCCGCGCCGACGCCGCCCGCGAGGCCGACGACATGCGCGCCGTCCAGCTGCGCGAGCTCGAGGAGAACCGCACCCGCCTGCTCGCCGACGCCGAGCAGGAGCGGGCCCTGGCCAAGAGCGAGGCCGAGGACACCCTCGCCGCCGCGCGCCGCGAGGCCGACCAGCTCCGGCTGGCCTCGCAGCAGGAGGCCTCCGAGCAGCGCAGCCAGGCCCAGCGCGAGGTCGAGCAGGCCCGCGCGGCCGTCGACCGCGAGGTCCAGGAGGCCCGCCGCGCGCTGGCGATGGAGAAGGAGCGGCTGGCCCGCGAGGCCACCGACCACCACAACACCGCCGTCGCCGAGACCCGCCGCCTGGTCGAGGAGGCCGAGCAGCGCGCCAACGCCGCCGAGGCCCGCGCGGCCGAGGCCAGCAAGCAGGCCACCGCCAACCGCAGCGCGGCGCAGGCCGAGGCCGAGGGCCTGCTGACCCGCGCCCGCCGCGAGGCCGAGCAGATCATCGTCTCGGCCCGTACCCAGGCCGAGGCCGTCTCGGCCAGCGGCGACGCCGAGCTCGAGCGCGAGATCGCGACCCGCAAGGCCGAACTCGACCGCCTCACCAAGCGCCGGGCGGCCATCACCGCCCAGCTGTCCTCGCTCGCCGACCTGGTCGCCGGCTTCGGCGAGGACGACAGTTGAGCACACCCGCATCCCCGTCCGCGGCCGACGCCGCGGACGGGGTGCAGGAGCACGGCGGCATCGACCCGGCCGCACCGGTCGACGGTGACCTCGCGCCCTACGGCACGCCCGGACGGCCCTTCGACCGGCGCTCGCCGTTCTTCTACGGCTTCGTCGGCGGCCTCGGCGCGCTGACGGCGTTCCTGCTCTTCAAGTCCCTGACCGCCATCAGCTCGGTGCTGATGCTGGTCGTGGTGGCGTTCTTCCTCGCCGCGGGCCTCAACCCCGCCGTCGAGGCCCTGGAGCGCCGCGGCCTGCGGCGCTCCTTCGCGGTCACCGTCGTCCTGGTCATCGCCTTCGTCGCGCTCGGCCTGTTCCTGGTCGCGATCGTCCCGGTGATCACCGACCAGGTCACCGCGATCACCAAGAACGCGCCGGCCTGGCTCGACGAGCTGCAGCGCAACAAGCAGATCCAGGACCTCAACCGCGAGTACGACGTCATCGACAAGGCCAAGGCCTTCATCGAGGACGGCGACTTCCTCTCCAGCCTCTTCGGCGGCGTCCTCGGCGTGGGCCTCAAGGTCATCTCGGCGCTGTTCAACCTGTTCGTGATCATCGTCCTGACGCTCTACTTCCTGGCCTCGCTCAAGACGACGACCGGCGCGATCTACAAGCTCGCCCCGGCCTCGCGCCGCGAGCGGGTCTCCAAGCTCGGCGACAAGGTGATCGCCAACATCGGCGGCTACGTCTCCGGCGCCTTCCTCGTCGCGCTCTGCGCCGGCATGTCCTCGCTGGTGTTCCTCTGGTTCACCGACATCCGCGAGTACGCCGTCGCCCTGGCCTTCGTCGTGGCCCTGCTCGACGTCATCCCGATGATCGGCGCCACCATCGGCGCGGTGATCGTCTCGGCGATCGCCTTCGCGACCGACATCAAGACCGGCATCGCCTGCGTGATCTTCTACGTCGTCTACCAGCAGGTCGAGAACTACGTCATCTACCCGCGGGTGATGAGCAAGTCCGTCGACCTGCCGGGCGCGGTCATCGTCATCGCCGCACTCGTCGGCGCCGGCCTCCTCGGCGTCGTCGGCGCGCTGCTCGCGATCCCGGTCGCGGCGGCGGTGCTGCTCATCCTGCGCGAGGTCGTGGTCAAGCAGCAGGACCTGCGCTAGCTCACCCCTGCGGGCCGATCAGCGTGCTGAGCGTGGCGTGGGCGACAGGAGTCGCCCACGCCCCGCGCGCTCGTACCGTGAGCCGGTGGACGTCCGCGTCACCGGCGTCGCCGACGTCCACCGTGGCGCAGGCGAGGTCGACGCGCACCGTGCGCCGGGCGTCGCGCAGCTCCACGACCTCCCCCGGCTCGGCCCGGCAGCGCCGGCCGGCCGGGACCTCCGCGGCCGCCCGGGCCGCCGTCACCGTCTCCGCCATGACCGCCGGATCTACCTTCTCGGCGAAGCCGAGCACCAGCTCCCCGCCGTCGGTACGCCGGTAGCCGCACACCTCGGTCCACGCGGGCGGCGCTCCCCCGGGCCGGCACAGCTCGGCAGGGCGGGCCGAGGCGAGGATCCGGCGCCGCAGGCCGGCATCGGCACTGCCCACGGTCAGCGTGGTCCCCTCCGTCGCGATCGTCTGCTGGACCAGCCCGCCCTCGTACCGCACGACACCGGGGCGCACCGCCGCGCCCAGCCACACGAACGGCGTGGTCGACGTCAGCTCGCGCGAGCCCGGGATCCACGGGTAGAAGGCACACACGTCGGAGAGCAGCACCGGACGCCCCACCCAGCCGGTCGCGCCGTCGTCGGGGCCCATCACCGCGGGCGGGCAGACCCCGCGCTCTCCGCCGCCGAGGCGCATCGGCGCACCGCCGTAGGTCCAGTCGGCCGGGACGTCGACGCTGAGCCCGGCCCACGTCTCGGTGCGCCAGCCGTCCGCCGGCGCCGCCGGCGCCGTGGGGGCCGCCGCCGGCTCAGCCGGCCGCCGGGGCTCCTCGGCGCGGCACGCCGCTGTCGTCGCGACCAGGAGCAGCATCGCCGGCAACCACCTCATGCTCCGACGACGGCGCCGGGAGCGGATCGGTTCCCACGGCGATGCTGACCGCGCTGACGCTGCGCTCGCCGAGCTTGACCCCGACCACACCGGCCACGATGAGCGCGCCACCGGCAAGCTGGACCAGACCGGGCAGCTGGTCGAGCAGCAGCCACGCCCACACGACGGCGAGCACGACCTCGCTCAGCGCCACGAACGACGCGAGCCGCGAGCCGAGGCGCCGGCTGGCCTCGATGCCGGTCGTGTAGGCGAGCGCGGCGGTGACCAGGCCGAGGACCACGATCGGCACCCAGGGGGCCGCCGAGATCCCGGCGTAGGTGACGTGGCTCGAACCGGCCGCCATCGGCATCAGCCCGACCAGGCCGAGCACGCCGAGCAGCAGGCCGCCCACGACCAGGCCGCCGGTGGCGAGCGCGAGCGGCGGCAGGCCGCTGCGGTCGTCGGCCGAGATCACGAAGTACGTCGCCGCGCCGACCATCGCCGCCAGGGCCCAGGCCGCGCCGCGCAGGTCGAAGTCCGCGCCGGAGAACAGGTCGAGCACGAGCAGCAGCCCGAGCGCCGCGACGACGGCACCGAGGACGGTCAGCCGGCCCGGGCGCTGGCCGTGCGCGAGCCACATCCACACCACGACCGCCGCGGGGGCGGTGTACTCGATGAGCAGGGCCGGGCCGACCTCGAGGGTGCGGACCGCGGAGAAGTAGCAGTACTGCGCGCCGGCGACCGCCAGGCCGCCGTACAGCAGGACGGTGGGGGCCGAGCGCCGCAGGAGGTGCCAGCGCCCGCGCAGCGCGACGATGCCGAACGGCAGCACCGCGAGCGCGCCGATGACGATCCGGAGCAGCACCACGCTGCCGGCGGTCCAGCCGTCGTCGAGCAGCGGGCGCGCCAGCGCGCCGGACAGACCGAACGACGCGGCCGAGGCCAGGGCGAACCCGAAGCCCGCGCCGACACCCGCCCCACCGTCACGAGTCAACGTCCTCATGACCCATGACACTAAGCCCGGATGCGGTAACCTGTCAAAGTGGTTTTCGCCCATGACACCTCGCTCGCGCTCCAAGCCGCGGTCGCGCTCGTCAACTCCCGCCTCGAGCCGGTCTCGCTGACCACGCCCGACGAGCTGGAGGCCTTCTTCTCCGACCACGGCTACACCGGTCGCCACGACGGCGACGAGGCCGAGCTCGCCGCCGTCCACGCCGTCGTCCCGCGGCTGCGCACGCTGCTGACCGCCGACCGCGACGACGCCGTCGACACCGTCAACGCGATGCTGCGCGAGGCGTCCGCGCTCCCCCAGCTGCGCCGCCACGACGGCTACGACTGGCACCTCCACGCCGTCGACCCCGAGCGCCCGCTGGCCGAGCGGATCACCGTCGAGACCGCGATGGCCATGATCGACGTGATCCGGGCCGACGAGATGTCGCGGCTCGCGATCTGCGCCGACGACGGCTGCGAGGGGATCGTCCTCGACCTGTCCCGCAACCGCTCCAAGCGCTTCTGCTCGGTCGCCTGCGGCAACCGCAATGCCGTTGCGGCCTACCGCGCCCGCCAGGCCAACGACGGGTGAGCACCGCGTGACGAGTCGCCCCCGGGGCTAGCGGAGCGACCCCGCCCCGGGTCAGGATCGCGGGCATGACACGCATGCTCGGGATGCGACGTCGCGCTCTGCACGCCGTCCTCCTCTCCCTCCTGGCCACCTCCCTGCTCCTCGTCGGTCCGCGCCCCGACCCCGCCGGGGCCGCCGCCGCGGCACCGCTGACGGTCGCCCAGGCGATCGGCACCCAGAACGGCTCGACCGCCACCGTCCGCGGGTACGTCGTGGGCCAGCCCACCGCGACCTCGACCGTGGTCCGCAGCGGGTTCCCCAACGACTACGCGCTCGCGCTCGCCGACTCCCCCGGCACCACCGCGACCGGCTCGATGCTCTACGTGCAGGTCCCGGCGGCGTTCCGCGCGTCGTACGGGCTGAGGTCGAACCCGTCCCTGCTCGGCAAGCAGCTCGACGTGACCGGCACGCTCGGGGCCTACTTCTCGCACCCGGGGCTCACCGGCGGCACCGCCTTCACGACGGTCACCGGCGGCGGCACCGACCCCGGTACGCCGAGCGACCCCGGTATCCCGCCCGGCTACTACGACGCCGCCGCCGGCAAGACCGGCGCCGCCCTGGCCACCGCGCTGCACGGGATCATCGACGGCAACCGGACCCTGACCTACGCCCAGGTCTGGGACGCGCTCAAGGTCACCGACCAGGACCCGGCCAACAGCAGCAACGTGATCGAGTTCTACTCCGGCCGCTCGGTCCCGAAGTCCAGCAACGGCGGCAGCACCGGCAACTGGAACCGCGAGCACACCTGGCCCCAGAGCCACGGCAACTTCGGTACGACGGCCGGCCCGGGCACCGACCTGCACCACCTGCGCCCCGAGGACGTCACCGTCAACTCCACCCGCGGCAACAAGGACTTCGACAACGGCGGCTCCCCCGTCGCCCAGTGCTCCGGCTGCTTCACCGACGCCGACTCGTTCGAGCCGCGCGACGCGGTCAAGGGCGACGTCGCCCGCGGACTGATGTACATGGCGGTGCGCTACGAGGGCGGCGACGGATTCGCCGACCTCGAGCTCAACAACACGACCAACGGCACCACGCCGTACCTGGGCAAGATCTCGGTGCTGCTCGCGTGGAGCGCCGCGGACCCGGTCTCGAACGCCGAGCGGGCGCGCAACGACCTCGTCTACGACGACTACCAGGGCAACCGGAACCCGTTCATCGACCACCCGGAGTACGCCGAGCAGATCTGGTGACGGGCCGTCCTAGTCCCCCAGGAACCGCTTGAGGACCTCGAGGAAGAGCTCAGGACGCTCGGAGTGCAGCCAGTGCCCGGTGTCCTTGAGGGTCACCTTGCGGTTGCGGGGGAACCAGCGGTCCATCGCGGCGTCGTACTCCGGCCGGACGTAGTCGGAGCGCCCGCCCGCCAGCCAGAGCACCGGCCCGTCGTACGGCGGCACGGTGGCGAGGCGGTGGGCGGGCCACGCGCTGATGACCGGGAGGTCCCGGTCGAGGACGTCGAGGTTGACCTGCCAGCTCCATCCGGCCGGCGCGGCGGCGTCGCGGCGCAGGTTCTGGAGCAGGAACGAGCGCACCGTCGGGTCCGGCACGGCGGGCGCGAGCAGCCGCTCGGCGTCCGCTCGCTGCACCACCTGGGTCAGGTCGAGGTCGCGCATCGCGGAGATGTAGCCCGGGAACTCCCGGCTCGCCTCGTAGTCGACCGGCGAGATGTCCGCGACCACCAGCCGCGCGACCCGCTCGGGATGCAGCAGCGCCAGCACCATCGCGACCTTGCCGCCGAGCGAGTGCCCGACGAGCGTCACCGGCTCGTCGTCGGGCAGCGTCGCGACGACCTGCTCGGCGACCTCGGCGAAGTCGAAGCGCGCCGGCCACGGCGAGCGGCCGTGGTGGGGCAGGTCGATCAGCAGCACCCGGTGCCGCTCGGCGAGCTGCTTGGCGATGCCGGTCCAGTTCTTGCCCTGGCCGAAGAGACCGTGCAGAAAGACCACACGGCTCCCGGTCGTGCCGAGAGCCGTGTGGTGAAGCGTCACGCCGCCATTGTGTCAGGCGTAGTCGTGGAAGCCCTTCTTGGTCTTGCGGCCGAGCTCGCCCGCGTCGACCTTGGCGACCAGCGTCGCGGCCGGCGCGAAGCCCGGCTCGCCGAACTCGCCGTGCAGCTCCTTCTGGATGGCCAGCGAGACGTCGTTGCCGACCACGTCGAGCAGCTCGAACGGGCCCATCGGGAAGGCGGCGGTCTCCTTGATGGCGGCGTCGATGGTCGCCATCTCCTCGCCCGACTCGAGCAGCTTGACCGCGTCGTTGAGGTAGGGGAACAGCAGCAGGTTGACGATGAAGCCCGCGCGGTCGCCGGCGGAGACGCCGACCTTGGCCACGTTGGCGGTCAGCGCGCGCACGGTCTCGTCGACGTCGGCGGAGGTGTCGGCGGTGGTGATGATCTCGACGAGCTTCATGACCGGGGCCGGGTTGAAGAAGTGCATGCCGATGACGTCCTGCGGGCGGCTCGTGGCCTCGCCCAGCTTGGTGATCGGCAGGGACGACGTCGTGGTCGCCAGGATCGCGCCCGGCTTGGCGATCCGGTCGAGGTCGCGGAACAGCTCGAGCTTGATCTCGAGGTCCTCGGCGATCGCCTCGACGACGATGTCGACGCCGCCGAGCGCCTCACGCTCGGTCGAGCCGGTCAGCCGGCCCAGCAGCGCGTCCTTGTCGCCCTCGGTGCTCTTGCCCTTGGCGATGGCGCGGTCGAGGTTCTTGGTGATGTAGCCCAGGACGCCGTCGAGCTTGTCCTGGCTGCGGCCGACGTAGATCACGTCGTAGCCGGCCTGGGCGAAGACCTGGACGATGCCCGAGGCCATCGTGCCGGTGCCCACGACACCCACGGCCTTGATCTCGTGCTTGAACTCCGGCGCCGCGCCGCCACCGGCCGCCGCGGCCTCGTCGGCGAACGTGCGGTTCTCGGCGACGAGCTTGTCGAGCAGGCCCGCCGGCTCGTGCAGGTGGTCGCCGGTCTCGGCGTACCGGGCGGCCAGCAGGTCGCGGACCTGGGCGGCACCGATCTCGTCGACGACCGTCAGCGGACCCTTCGGGTAGCCGCAGCCGAAGCGCATGGCGGCGTCGATGTCGGCCACGGAGGCGTACCCCGACTCGTAGGTGCGCACCGCATGGTTGAGGTACGGCAGCACCAGCGTGTTGAAGATCTGCTCGCTCGAAGTCATGGGCCGGATTCTGACACTCACCGAGGGCCGTGACTACCCGTCGGTAACCAAGGATCCGCGATCGAGACGGACATCACAGAGACCCAGTCCCGCGGTCACGGTACGGCGATCCGCACCACCTTCGAGCGCGACCGCTGCCCGCGCACCAACGTCACCGCCGAGCGCGGTACGCCGATCTCCTTGGCCAGCCACCGCACCAGCTCGTCGTTGGCCCGCCCGTCCACCGGCGGCGACGCCAACCGCACCTTGAGCTCGTCTCCCCCGGGCCCGGCCGGCCCCACCGCACCGGTGCGGGAGGCGCCCGGCTGGACGCGGACCGCGAGCAACCAGGTCGTCGTACTGCCGGGCTCGGGGCGCCACCAGGGACGGTCCGGCTCGATCTCCACGGGCCTGAGGGTATGTTGCTGGCTCGTGAGACTCGTCGTGGCGCGTTGCCAGGTGGACTATGCAGGCCGATTGACCGCACACCTCCCCATGGCCACCCGGGTGCTGATGATCAAGGCCGACGGCTCGGTCCTCGTCCACTCCGACGGCGGCTCGTACAAGCCCCTCAACTGGATGTCGCCGCCCTGCACCGTCCGCGAGGGCAGCACCGACGAGGGCCAGGTCGAGTGGACCGTGACGGCCAAGGCCGCGAAGGGCGCCACCCCCGACACCCTGCGGATCCTCATCGAGGAGATCCACCACGACTCCCAGCACGACCTCGGCATCGACCCGGGCCTGCAGAAGGACGGCGTCGAGAAGCACCTCCAGGAGCTCCTCGCCGAGCACCCCGCCACCCTCGCCCCCGGCCTGACGCTGGTACGCCGCGAGTTCCCCACCGCCATCGGCCCGGTCGACCTGATGTGCCGCGACGACGCGGGCCTCAGCGTCGCGGTCGAGATCAAGCGGCGCGGCGAGATCGACGGGGTCGAGCAGCTCACCCGCTACCTCGAGCTCCTCAACCGCGACCCGCTGCTCACCACCAAGGGCGCCGTACGCGGGGTGTTCGCGGCCCAGGAGATCAAGCCGCAGGCGCGCGTGCTGGCCGAGGACCGCGGGATCGCGTGCGCGGTCGTGGACTACGACGCGCTGCGCGGGATCGACAACGCCGAGGACCGGCTGTTCTAGCCGACCACGTGGTCGCCGGTCGACTCGTAGCCGATCACCCGCTCGAACGACGCGCCCGTGAGGTCGGCTCCCTCGAACCTGGCACCGGTGAGGTCCGTGCGCCCGTTGTCGGCACCTGTGTTGACGTACGTGAAGCGAACGCCTGCCAAGTCGGCGTCACGGAGGTCAGCACCGCTCAGGTCGCACCCGGCCAACCACGCCCCCGCGAGGTTCGCGCCGCGAAGGTCGGCCCCTCTGAAGGTGCACATCTTGAAGGACGCCCGAAGGGTCGCGAGCCGCAGGTCCGCCCGGCTGAAGTCCACGCGGTCGTAGATCCCTGCCGCGACGACAGACGTCAGCTCTGCGTCCACGAACGACTGCCTGCTCACCCGCGGATACGGGAGCGCCGCCCAGCGAGCTCGGGCCGAGTTGGTCACTCGTCGATCATGGCAGAGGTCGTCGGCCGCCGAGGACCGGCTGATCTGGGCCCACCCCGCGCGTAGGTCCGTCAGTCGACGGCGCCGCGGTGCAAGGATGGGCGGCGATGGCCACGATCTTCCACCTCGCCCTCGCCTCGGAGTGGGCCGCGGCGCAGCAGTCCGGGGCGTACACGACCTCGACGCTGGGCCGCACGCTCGCCGAGGAGGGGTTCATCCACGCCAGCCGTGCGGACCAGTGGACGGGGGTGCGCGACCGGTTCTACGCCGGCGTGACCGAGCCGTTGGTGCTGCTGCACATCGACACCGACCTGCTCGACGTACCGGTGGTCGAGGAGGCGCCCGCGCCGGGCGTGAGCGAGACCTTCCCGCACATCTACGGGCGGCTCCCGGTGACGGCGGTGGTCAAGGCCCTCCCCGTCCCCGGTACGACGCCCAGCGCGCCCGCACCAGCGCCCGCACCGGCCGCCGCACCAGCAGCGGCCCGGCCCGCGCCGGAGCAGCCCCAGGAGAGCTTCTCCCGCGTCTACTTCCGCGAGATGTTCTTCAACGTCGCCATCGCCAGCCTCGCCATCGCCGCGAGCGCGCTCGGCCTCGTGCTGGGCCTCGCGATCGGGGGTGACCAGGCGCCCGGGATCGGGGGGCTGGTCGGGCTGGCGGCCGGGATCGCGACGGCGGTGGTGCTGTACCGCCGCCGTCACGCCCGGCCGGAGCGACCTCAGGCCTGACCGGCGACCGGGGGCGCGGTGGGGTCGGTGTCGGCGCCGCCCTGCTCGCGCGCGACCCAGTCCTCGATGGCGTTGATGTCGTCCTTGCTGCGGGTGACCACGGCGAGCAGGTCGTTCATGGTGGCGACCTCCTCGACCTGCTCCTTGATGAACCACTGCATGAACTGCTCGGAGGCGAAGTCGTTCTCCTCGCGGGCGGTGCGCAGCAGGGCGTTGATCTGCTCGGTGACGTTCTTCTCCTGGGCCAGCGCGAGCTGGACCGGGGCGACGATGTCGTCGAACGAGGAGACCGGGGCGTCGACGCCCGGGATCTCGACCGGAGCGTCGGTGTCGAGCAGGTACTGGACCATCATCAAGGCGTGCTGGCGCTCCTCGAGGGCCTGGCCGTAGAAGAACCCGGCCAGCTGCGGCATCGTCAGCCCGTCGTAGTACACCGCGCAGGCGAGGTACTGGTTGTGGGCGGCGAACTCGTTGCCGATCTGAGCGTTGAGGAGGTCGGTGAAGCGCGGGGCAGCCATGGCGCCAGCCTAGGGGATCCGCACTCGTACGACGGCCAGCCGGAGCCCCGCGACGCCGTGATCGCCGGCATAGGCGAGGGCGTAGCGCTGCGTGCCGTGCGGCTGCTTGCGCAGCACGATCTCGGCGGCGCCGTTGCGCAGCGTCCAGGTGCCGCGCACCGCCGTGCCGCCGCGGCGGACCGTCACCACCCCCGTCGGTACGACGCCCGGCGCGGTGAGCGCGACCCGCAGGCGCACGGTGCGCTTGCGGACGGTCGCGCCGACCCTGCCGGTCGCGACGGCCCGGGCGACGGGCGCCGTCGCGGTGGACGCGCTGGTGACGTCGTCCCAGCCTGCCCGCGCCCCCGTCTCCCGTACGACGACCCGGTGCCCGGCGTCCGCCGCCGTCAGCCGGTAGGTCGTCCCCGTCGCCCCCGCGATCGGTACGCCGTCGCGCAGCCACTGCCGGGACAGGCCGGTCGCGGCGGGCGCGTAGGTGCCGGGCGTCGAGGTGAGGGTCGCGCCGACGCGGGCCGTCCCGGCGATGCGGGGCGCACCGGACACGGTGAGCGCGCCGGTGACGGGTCCGGTGGCGGCGCTCTCCTGGGTGCGCGTCGTGTAGCCGGTGGCGCTGTAGGTGAGCCGTGCGCGCAGGGCGCTCCCGACGTCGTCGGGGCCGGGCCGGTAGGTCGCGCCCTGGCCGACCACGGTGCCGCCGCGCAGCCAGGTGACGGCGATCGTGTCGGGCCGCGGCGTGATCACCGGCACCCGCACCGAGAGCAGGTCGCCGAGACGAGACTCCCCCGTCACCTCCGGGACGCCGGTGACGAGCAGCTCGCCGGCCACGACGACCGGCGTCGCCTCGGAGGCCTGCATCGTGTCGTCCCAGTCCGCCTTCTGCCCGACCGCGACGGCCCGGATCCGGGCGCCGGCGTCCTGGGGCCGCAGCACGTACGACGGGCCGGTGGCGACCAGGACGCCGTCGCGCTCCCAGCGGTAGGTGACCGTGTCCGGCTGCGGCGCGAACTCGCCGCCGGAGGCGACGAGCTGGAAGCCGACCTTCGCGGTCCCGGTGACGGTCGGCGGCGCGACGCGGGTCAGCGAGCCGTTCACCACCGTGTAGCGGAACACCCGCTGCGCGCTGTTGCCGACGGCGTCGGTCGCCTGGATCACGATCTCGTGCGGCCCGGCGGTCGCGGTCGGCAGCACCCCGCCCGACGGGATCGAACCGACGCAGGACGCGGTCGCGGTCCGCAGGTCCTCGCAGCCGTAGGAGAACGTGTAGCCGAACCCGCGGTTGACCCGCGCCCCCTCGGGCACCACCGTCGAGATGCTCACCACCGGCGCCGTCCGGTCGACGTTGATCCGCAGCTGCCGGGTCGCGGTGTTGCCGTCGTTGTCGGTGGCGACCACCTCGATCAGCGTGGAGCCCTCCTGGGTCACCGTGACCGTCGCGGGCACGCCCGTCGAGGACCCGCTGCCGGTCTGCGCGCCGGAGAGCGTCCAGTCCCAGCCGGCCACGCCGGTGCCGCCGACGTTGTCCTCGACGGAGATCCGGACCGGCACGTCGCCGCCGTACCAGTTCGCCCAGGGCGCGGGCGGCACCGCGAAGCTGATCGTCGGCGGCTTGACGTCTGGTCCGGGGTCGCCGCCGCCGGTCGCCGACGCCGGGCCGGTGACCGTGCCCGTCCCGACGAGGGCCGAGGCCAGCACGAGCGCGCCGAGCACGCGCGAGCGGGCGCTCATCGGGCCACCCGCTCGATGCCCGCGTGGCGCCCGAAGGTCAGCCACGGCCCGAGGACGACGAGCAGCAGCGAGCCGATCGCCGGCAGACCCGGGATGCCCGTAGCGAGCGATCCGGCCAGGAAGACGCCGGCCACCACCCCCACGGTGGTGCCCAGGAACCGGCTCACGAGCGCCTCGCGCCAGGCCATCCAGGCCAGCGCCACGCAGGCGATCGTCACGCCCAGCCAGGCGACGTACGGCGAGAAGTCGGTGAGCATGAAGTAGACGAACGTCCCGCGCTCGTCGAAGGTCGCGTGCTCGGGTCCCGCTTCGAGGTAGCGGCTCAGCGCGCCCTTCCAGCCGTAGGCCAGCGAGAGCCCGGCCGCCGACGCGACGAGGCCGGCGTGGACGATCGAGGCACCGGCCGAGCCCGGGAAGCGGTGCTCGACGTTGCGCCGCCACAGCCCGGCCAGCACGATCAGCGCCGCGACGGCGAGGTAGCCGCACACGAGCGCGAGGTGGAAGGGGCCGGTGGAGAGCCGATCGACCAGCTCGGGCGTGACCGCCTCGGTGCCGCCGACGTCGGGGCGCTCGTCGATGAGGGCGCTGGCGGCGAAGCCGAGGGCGCCGGCGGCGGTGGCCCACATCGGCCACCACCCGCGCCGGGTGGGTCGTTCGATGGGCAGGGTGCTCGCCCCGTGCTCCTGGGGACGTGTCGTCATGGTGTCGTCCTTCTGCTGCGCGGCGTACGCCGCCCGGTCGCGCTCGCGACCGGCGGCACCGACGCTGCCGGTCCCGGCAGGGGCCCGGACAGGGACGACGGTCCTCAGCTCACGGGATCCGGCGAGCCCATGCCCGCCTCCCGCGCCCGGACGATGAGCGCGCTGCGGTCGGAGGCGTGCAGCTTGGCGAGGATGCCCGAGACGTAGTTGCGGATCGTCTTGTTGCTCAGCACCAGCCGGCGCGCGATGGTCGCGTTGTCGTAGCCGCGCGCGACCAGGTCGAGCACCTCGCTCTCCCGGTCGGTCAGCTCGGGGAACGGCGAGGAGACCGAGCGGGCCTGGGTCCCGCTGACCAGCGCGATCGCGCGGCTCGCGACATCGGCGCCGAAGAGCACCTCGCCGCGCGCGACGGCGCGGACCGCGCGCTCGACGTCCTCGTGGTCGGCGCCCTTGAGGACGTAGCCGCGAGCCCCGGCCCGGATCGAGGCGAACAGCGAGTCGTCGTCGCCGAGCATGGTGACGACGAGGACCGCGACCCCCGGCTGGTCGGCGGTGATCGCGCGCGTCGCCTCGACGCCCGAGCCGGCGCCGAGGTCGAGGTCCATCACGACGACGTCCGGGCGCTCGCGGGCGACCACGGCGACCGCCTCGTCCTCCGTGCTCGCCCGGCCCACGACCGTCAGCCCGTCCAGGGACTCCAGCGCCGCCGCCAGGCCCAGCTGGAAGATCGGGTGGTCGTCGACGATGACGATGCGGATGTCGGTCACGGGATCCTCACCTCGATGGTCGTGCCGGGGCCGTCCCCGGCGAGGGCGAGCGCGCCGCCCAGCTCCTCGGCCCGCTCGCGCATCGACGCGATCCCGACCCCGGGCCGCGCGGCCGGGTCGAGCCCGGCGCCGTCGTCGCTGACCCGGACGACGGTGGGACCGGTGCCGCGCACCTCGACCAGGCACCGGGTGGCGTCCGCGTGCCGGCGCACGTTGAGCAGCGCCTCGGAGACGATGAGGTAGACCGCGACCTGGGTCCGCGGCGCGAGCCGGTCGACGTCGCGCAGGTCGGTGTCGATGGCGAGGCCGTGCCCGCCGATGCGCTCGACGAGCGTGCCGACGGCCCCGACGAGGTCGCCGTCGTCGAGCGCGGGCGGCAGCAGCGCGCGGGCCATGGTCCGCATGTCCTCGGTACGACGGACCAGCTCGGTGCGCAGCCGTCCGATGAGCTCGGAGCGGGCGGCCCGCTGGTCGTCGCCCATCTGCTCGACCGCGGTGAGCCCCAGGCCGACCCCGGCCAGGCTCGGCCCCAGGCTGTCGTGCAGCTCGCGGCGCAGCAGCCGGCGCTCCTCGTGGCGGACCTCGACCAGGCGCGAGCGGGCCCGGTCGAGCGCCGCGTTGACCTGGGCCACCTCAAGCGTGATCGCGACCAGGCCGGTCAGCCCCTCGGCCAGACGCCGGGTGCGCTCGTCGAGCCGGGTCCCCGGGCGCGGGCCGATCCGGAGCTCGCCGCGGCGCCGGTCCCCGACCTGGAGCGGCAGCACCAGCAGCCCCTCACGCGCCTCGTCCGGCGCAGCGCCGACCCGCGCGTCGGGTCCGTCGGGTCCGGCCAGCGCCGGGTCCGAGACGATGGCGACGTGCCCGAGGCGCAGACTCGACGCCAGCGCCTCGGCGAGCGCCTGCAGGCTCTCGCCCGGCGTGCGCGGCACGGCGCCGTCCTCGGCGAAGGTGCGCAGCACGGCGGCCGGGTCGGGCGCCTGGCCGTAGACGAGCCGGTCGACCTCGCGCTGCACCCCGCGTCGTACGGGCTGGACGGCGAGGGCGAGCAGGCCCACGGAGAGATAGCCGCCGAAGCGGTCGTCGGAGGGCATCAGCCGGCCCCACAACCACACGACGGCGCTGTAGGCGACCACGACCAGCGCGGTCAGCATCGCCCACACGGTCGCC
Source organism: Pimelobacter simplex (assembly GCF_024662235.1). Taxonomy (GTDB): domain Bacteria; phylum Actinomycetota; class Actinomycetes; order Propionibacteriales; family Nocardioidaceae; genus Nocardioides. The sequence goes on along the minus strand of NZ_CP096276.1, from coordinate 1,190,461 downwards.
CGCGAGACCGCGACGTCCAGGCCCCACATCCGCCCGCGCAGGACGACGGTCAGCGCGGCGACCGGGATCATCAGCTGGGAGCCGAGGAAGAGGAACAGCGCCGCCTCCAGCACGTCGGTGAACCCGACGGCGTCGACCGGCGTGAGCCGCAGCCCGACGAAGGCGACCGCCAGCAGGCCCAGGCCGACCGCGACCCAGGCGGAGGCGGTCCGCTCGGCCCGGTCCCCCGCGAGCGCGCGCCGGACCAGCGAGGCCAGGGCGGCCGCGGCGAGCACCACGGTGACGACCAGCAGCGCGCGTCCGACGCCGGTCAGCACCCGGTCGGTCGCAGCCCCCACCGCCCACGGGTGCGGCGGCGCGTCGGGCTGCTGGTGCAGGAGCCGGATGAGCGTGGTCCCCACGGCGACGACCCCACCGACGACGACCGGCAGCAGCGGCGGGCGCCCGGCCCGCAGCGCCCACGGCAGCACCAGCGCGGCGGCGTACGCGCCCGGCACCCAGACCCAGTACGGCGCGTGCGCGAGCACCGCGTGCACCGCCGGCGAGCCGACGCCCGCGACCGCGAGCTGGCCGGTCACCAGGGCCAGGGTGAAGCCGAGCGCGACGAGCGCGAAGATCCAGCCGACGACGTGCTGGCGCCGGCTGAGCACGAGCGCCGCGACGACACCGTTGACGAGCGCCACCACGCCTTCGAGCACGTAGACGAGGTCGTCGATCGCGAACGGCTCACCGCGCCCGACCGGGCGCAGCACGAGGCCGACGAGCGAGCCCAGGATCGCCGCCCACGACAGCAGCAGACCGGCGGTGGCCACCGGACCCCACAGGCGCCGGCGCGGTCTCATGCGCCGAGTATGGAGCAGCGGGCGCCCGCCCGGACAGGGACGCGAGTCCCGGGTGACCGGGTCGGGTCAGGCGGCCTTCTGCAGGCTCTTCTTGGTGACCTTCTTGCCGTCGGCGCGGACCAGCACGCGCTTCTTGACGGTGTAGCCCTCGGGGAGGGTGCCCTCCTTGAGCATGCGGATGGGGCAGCGACCGCAGCGTGACTTCGACACGCAGCACTTCGTCTTGGGGAGCTTGCGCACCTTCCCCTTCGACTTCTTCTTGTCCTTGCCCACGAGCAGCAGGGTAGGCGACTGAGGGTAGGCAGACCTAATCAACGTGACGTGGGTCACCAGGGACGCGCGTCACGCCCGGCAGCCCTCGTACGGGCGGCGCTAGGGTGCGGGCGTGATCGAGATCTGGCTCAACCCCGCCTGCTCCAAGTGCCGCACCGCCGAGAGCGAGCTCAAGGCGGCCGGCGCCGACTACACCGTGCGCCGCTACCTCGACGAGCCGCCGACGGTCGCGGAGCTCGAGGACGTGCTGGGCCGGCTCGGGCTCGAGCCGTGGGACATCGCGCGCACCGCCGACGCCCGCAAGCTGGGGGTCGTACTGCCTGCCAAGGACAGCGCCGAGCGCGGGGCCTGGCTGGCGCTGATGGCGGAGCACCCGAAGCTCATCCAGCGCCCGATCCTCACCGCCTCCGACGGTACGACGGTCGTCGGCCGCGACCCCGCGTCGTTGGCGCAGGTGATCGCGGCCGATGGCATGTAACTACGTGTTACGTCGCGTTATCCACCACTTCAGCCCCACCGGCCCCAGGAAAGCGATGTAACACGTAGTTACATGAACTCACGCGAGCCCGTTGGCCTTGCGGATGACCTCGACGATGCCGCCCATGATCTCGGTGAGCCCGAAGTCCTTGGGCGTGTAGACCGCGGCGACGCCGAGGTCGAGGAGGGCCTTGCCGTCGGAGTCGGGGATGATCCCGCCGACGATGACGGGGACCTCGCCCATGCCGGCGGCCTCGAGGCCGTCGAGGACGGCGGGCACGAGCTCCATGTGCGAGCCGGACAGGATCGAGAGGCCGACGCAGTGGACGTCCTCGGCCACGGCGGCCGCGACGATCTGCTCCGGGGTGAGCCGGATGCCCTGGTAGATGACCTCGAAGCCCGCGTCGCGCGCCCGGACGGCGACCTGCTCGGCGCCGTTGGAGTGCCCGTCGAGGCCCGGCTTGCCGACGAGGAGGCGCAGCCGGCCGCCGAGCTCCTCGCCGGTGGCGCGCACGGCCTCGCGGACGGCGGTCAGCTCGGCGCCCGCGGCGGCCACGCCGACGGCACCGGCCACGCCCGTGGGCGCCCGGAACTCGCCGAAGACCTCGCGCAGCACGCCGGCCCACTCCCCCGTGGTGGCGCCCGCGCGGGCCGCGGCGAGCGTGGCCTGCATGAGGTTCTCACCGGACTTGGCGACCTCGGCGACGTGGGCCAGCGCCTCGGTGACCGCGGTCTCGTCGCGCTGGGCCTTCCAGGCCGCGACGGAGGCCCGGGCGGCCTCGTCGGCCTTGGGGTCCGCGGTCATGATCGCGTCGTCGAGGTTGGCGGTCAGCGGGCTGGGCTCGGTGGTCTCGAACTTGTTGACGCCGACGATGATCTCCTCGCCGTCCTCGATCCGGGCCCGGCGCCGGGCGTGGGAGGAGACCAGCTCGGACTTCATGTAGTCGACCGCGCCCATCGCGCCGCCCATGGCCTGGACCCGGTCCATCTCGGCGCGCGCGCCGGCCTTGAGCTCGGCGACCTTGGCCTCGATGACGTGCGAGCCGTCGAAGATGTCCTCGTACTCGAGCAGGTCCGACTCGAACGCCAGCACCTGCTGCAGCCGCAGCGACCACTGCTGGTCCCACGGACGGGGCAGGCCGAGCGCCTCGTTCCAGGCCGGCAGCTGGACGGCGCGCGCCCGCGCCTTCTTGGACAGCGTCACGCCGAGCATCTCCAGCACGATCCGCTGGACGTTGTTCTCGGGCTGCGCCTCGGTCAGGCCGAGGCTGTTGACCTGGACGCCGTAGCGGAAGCGGCGCATCTTGGCGTCCTGGACGCCGTAGCGCTCCTGGGTGATCTCGTCCCAGAGCTCGGTGAAGGCGCGCATCTTGCACGTCTCTTCGATGAACCGCACGCCGGCGTTGACGAAGAACGAGATCCGGCCGACGACCTTCTCGAAGTCCTCGTCGCTGACCTGGCCGGAGTTCTTGACCTGGTCGAGGACGGCGATCGAGGTGCACAGCGCGTAGGCGAGCTCCTGGGTGGGCGTCGCCCCAGCCTCCTGCAGGTGGTAGCTGCAGATGTTGATCGGGTTCCACTTCGGGATGTAGTTGACCGTGTAGGCGATCATGTCGGCGATCAGCCGCAGGGACGCCTCCGGCGGGAACACGTAGGTCCCGCGCGAGAGGTACTCCTTGATGATGTCGTTCTGGGTGGTGCCCGCGAGGAGCTGGGCGACCTCGGCCGGCTCCATCTCGGGGTTCTGCTCCTCGGCGACCACCTGGTACATCGCGAGCATCCACATCGCGACGGCGTTGATCGTCATCGAGGTGTTCATCTCGATCACGGGGATCTGGTCGAAGAGCTTGCGCATCTCGCCCAGGTGCGGGATCGGTACGCCGACCTTGCCGACCTCGCCGCGCGCCATCGGGCTGTCCGGGTCGTAGCCGGTCTGGGTGACCAGGTCGAAGGCGACCGACAGACCGGTCTGGCCCTTGGCCAGGTTGGTCCGGTACAGCGCGTTGGACGCCTCCGCGGTCGAGTGGCCGGCGTAGGTCCGCATCACCCACGGGCGGTCCTTGGGCTGGGTGGCCTTCTCGGTACCGCGGGCTGCCTCGGGCGTGGTGCTCATAGAGCGAAGACTAGGACGATTGCTACCGCTTGGTAACGGTACGGACGTGTGGGGTACTGCACAGCCCCCACCCCCGGACGGGGGTGCTCAGGCGGGGACCGGCTCGCGCTCGAGCTCGATCAGCCGGATCAGGTGGGTGAGGTGGAGCATCCGGCGCACGGCCGGGCGGGCGCCGCGCAGGACCACGCGGACGCCGTACTGCTGGGCCTGGCGGCTCGCCGCGGCGAGCACCTTGAGCGCGGTGGCGTCGACGGAGCGCACGGCGCTCACGTCGATGATGACCGGGCTGATCCGGTCGATGCCGCAGCGGCGGATGTGGTCGTGGACGGCGGCGCGCAGCTCACCGGTGCTGCGGACGTCCAGATCGCCGCCGAGGAGCAGGACCGGCTCCCCCGGGACGCTCTCGATCCGGACAGGGGTCGACTGTCGCACTCTCATGGTTTCCCTCCCGAGATGTCAGTCGTGTCTCCCACCTGTTACCCACCATGACGCGCCAGCAGTCCGATCGGTTGCACCCCGGACCGACTTTTTTCCGTCGGCCCTCGCGACTACGCTCCGAACATGGTCAACCTGACGCGGATCTACACCCGTACCGGCGACGCCGGAGAGACCCGGCTCGGCGACATGAGCGTCACCACCAAGACCGACCTGCGCCTGCTCGCCTACGCCGACGTCGACGAGGCCAACGCCCACCTCGGCGTCGCCCTCGCCACCGGCGGGCTCGAGGAGGACGTCGTGCGCGTCCTGACCCGCGTCCAGAACGACCTCTTCGACGTGGGCGCCGACCTGTGCACGCCGGTCGTGCCCGACCCGGAGTACCCGCCGCTGCGCATCGAGCAGGACTACGTCGACCGGCTCGAGCGCTGGTGCGACGAGTACAACGAGCACCTGCCCAAGCTGCGCTCCTTCATCCTCAACGGCGGCACCCCCGGCGCCGCGCACCTCCACGTCGCGCGCACCGTGATCCGCCGCGCCGAGCGGGGCGCGTGGGCGGCCTACGAGGTGCACGGCGAGGCGATGAACAAGATCGCGATCACCTACCTCAACCGGCTCTCCGACCTCGTCTTCATCCTCGCCCGGCACGCCAACCGGGCCGAGGGCGACGTGCTCTGGGTGCCGGGCGGGGAGCGCGGCGAGTGAGCAGGCCCCCGTGCAGGTGACCTTCACCAAGCTCACCGGCCGCTACGAGATCGCGGTGGACCGGTCGGCCGGCGCCGCGCTCGCGCCGCGCAACGGGCCCGGTCACGACGACGCGGTGCCGCACGACGTCGCGCACCTGCTCGTCGAGATCGAGGAGGGCCTGCGCGGCGGGGTCTACGGCCGGCTCGCGGCCGCCGACGGCGACGACGGGCTCTTCTGGCCGGTCGACCCCAAGGCCCGCCGGGCCTCGCTCAAGAACCGGCGGACGCCGACGTCCCAGGAGTCCGCCGACATGGCGCGCTCCGAGCGACTCGCCTCGCTCAGCGTGGCGCTGTGGGAGGTCGCCCGCGGGCGGCGCGCGCCCGACCCGGCCTGGCCGGGCAGCATCGAGGCCAGCGGCCTCTCCGGCGAGCTGCTCGACCGGCTCTTCGCGCGCTACGACGACTTCGCCGCGCGCTGGACGGCGCTGGCCCCCGGCGCCTCGATCACGCTGGCCTGGCCGTTCCCCGACGGCACCGGGAAGCGGCGGCGCACGTGAACGTCCTCGCCACGCTGACCGACGAGTTCCTGGGCCGCCACTTCGACCCGGCCACGCTCGACCGCGCCCGCGAGGTGGCCGCGGCGGGCGCCGTACGGCGTCCCGAGATCGGTCAGCTGACCGCCTCCTCGGTGACCGCCACCGCCGAGGTGCAGGGCTCGCGCGACCTGCCCTACCAGGTCCAGCTGCACGCCGAGGCGCCCACCGACGACTACGCCGGCTGGCTGTTCACGGTGTGCACCTGCCCGGTCCGCTCGACCTGCAAGCACGGCGCCGCGCTGGCGCTGACGCTGCGCCAGACGTTCACCCAGCCCGCCGGCGAGGCCACCTGGCGGCGCTCGCTCGAGCGGCTGGTGACCGAGCTCGACAAGCAGCAGGCCGGTCCGGTCGAGCAGGTGCCGCTCGCGCTCGAGATCAGCCTCGAGGAGGGGCGCATCAGCTATCGCTCGGTCGGCCCGGCGATCCGGATCCGGCCGATGCGCCAGGGCAAGAACAAGCCGTGGATCAAGACCGGCGCCGACTGGAGCGACATCGGGCTCGGGTCCGGCGCGGCCGGCTTCCCGCCCGAGCAGGCCGACGCGATCGCCGCGCTGCACGCGCTGTGGTCGGGTCACCGCTCCTACTACTACGCGGGGGTCGCGCCCTCGCTCGACGAGTTCGGCGACCACGTGGTGCGGGCGCTGCGCCACGCCCGCGACGCCGGCGTGACGCTGCTGCCGGCGCGGCCGCTGCGCTCGGTCGCCATCGCCGACGAGCCCGCCGAGGTCGTCGCCGAGCTCACCGACGTCGACGGCGGGACGACGCTGCGCGCGGCCGTCACTCTCGGCGAGCGGACCTGGCGCGGCGACGCCGTCGTACCGATCGGGTCGCCGGCGTCGGTGGTCGGCCTGGTCGAGGACCGCCACCTCGTCCTCGCCGCGACCACCGCGCCCGTGCCGCCCGCGCTGCGCCACCTCGTCGACGGGCCGCCGATCGTCGTACCGCCGGCGGACCTGGCGGCGTTCCGCTCGGCCCTGCCGGGGCTGATGCGCCACCTGCCGGTGCGCGCCGAGGAGTCCGCGGTCGAGCTGCCCGAGCCGCTCGCGCCCACGCTGGTGCTCACCGTGACCTGGCACAGCGCGACCAAGGCGGGGCTCGCCTGGCACTGGCAGTACGGCGACGACGGCCGCGACGGCGGGGAGGCGCGCACCTGCTCGCTGACCAGCCACGACCCGCTCGGCGGCGTGCGCGACCGGGCGGCCGAGCACGCGATCCTCGAGACCGTCTCCCCCGGCCTGCTCAACACCGCCACGATGGCCGACGGCGACGCCCTGGCGCTCGCGATCCACGGTCTGCCGCACCTGCGCACGCTGGCCGGGGTACGGGTGGTCGAGCAGGAGCGGCCCGACTTCCGCGAGGCCGACATCGCGCCCGAGATCCGCTTCGACCTGGTCGAGCCCGCCGACGCCGACGCGGCCGGCGCCACCGACTGGCTCGACCTCGCGGTCACCGTCAGCGTCGACGGTGAGCAGATCCCCCTGCCCGACGTGCTCGCCGCGCTCACCCTCGACCAGGAGTTCCTGGTGCTGCCGAGCGGGCTCTACGTCACCACCGACCGCCCCGAGCTCGCCCGGCTGCGCGAGGTCGTCGACGCCGCCGCCGAGCTGCGCGAGCGCGACGGCGAGCACATCGGCATCGGCCACCACGACCTCGGCCTGTGGGCCCAGCTCGCCGAGACCGGCCTGGTCGACACCCAGGTCGCCGAGTGGGTCCACCGCGCCCACGCGCTGCGCGACCTCACCGACATCCCCCAGCCCACCCCGCGCGGCCTGGTCACCGACCTGCGCAGCTACCAGCGCGAGGGCTTCTGGTGGCTGGCGTTCCTGTGGCAGCACGGGCTCGGCGGGATCCTCGCCGACGACATGGGCCTGGGCAAGACCCTCCAGGTCCTCGCCCTCATCGCCCACGCCCGCACCGAACGGCCCACCGACGCGCCCTTCCTCGTCGTCGCCCCCACCAGCGTGGTGACCGCCTGGGCCTCCGAGGCCGCCCGGCACGCGCCCGGGCTGCGCGTCGGCATCGCCGGACGCCGTACGGACGACGTGGCGGCGCTCGCCCGCGACCACGACATCGTGGTCACCACCTACACGCTGCTCCGGCTCGCCCACGAGCGCTACGCCGGCGTCGCGTGGTCGGGCGTCGTCCTCGACGAGGCCCAGCAGGCCAAGAACCACCAGAGCAAGACCTACCAGGCGGTGCGCACCATCGAGGCGCCGTTCAAGCTCGCCGTCACCGGCACGCCCTTCGAGAACCGGCTGATGGAGCTGTGGTCGCTCCTCTCGATCACCGTCCCCGGCCTCTACCCGTGGCCGCGCGCCTTCGCCGACAAGGTCGTCCGGCCGGTCGAACGCGACGCCGACGCCGCCGTCCTCGACCGCTTCCGGGCCCGGATCAAGCCGTTCCTGCTGCGGCGTACCAAGGAGCTCGTCGCCGACGACCTGCCGCCCAAGCAGGAGCAGGTCCTCGAGGTCGACCTCGACCCCAAGCACCGCAAGATCTACGACACCCACCTGGCCAAGGAGCGCCAGCGGATCCTCGGCCTGGTCGAGGACTTCGACCGCAACCGGGTCGCCATCTTCAGCGCCCTGACCAAGCTCCGCCAGCTCGCCCTCGACCCCGCCCTGGTCGACGCCGAGCACGACAAGGTCGGCTCGGCCAAGCTCGACGTCCTCGTCGACCACCTCGCCGAGATCACCGCCGAGGGCCACCGCGCCCTCGTGTTCAGCCAGTTCACCTCGTTCCTGGGCCGGGTCCGCGCCCGCCTCGACGCGGCCGACATCGTCACGACGTACCTCGACGGGTCCACCCGCGACCGCGGCGCCGTCATCGACGAGTTCCGCTCCGGCGCCGCCCCCGTCTTCCTGATCTCCCTCAAGGCCGGCGGCGTCGGCCTCACCCTCACCGAGGCCGACTACGTCTTCGTCCTCGACCCGTGGTGGAACCCCGCCGCCGAGGCCCAGGCCGTCGACCGCGCCCACCGGATCGGCCAGACCGCCCACGTCCACGTCTACCGCCTCGTCGCCACCGACACGATCGAGGAGAAGGTCATGGAGCTCAAGGCGCGCAAGGCCGAGCTGTTCGCCCAGGTGATCGACGGCGACGGTGCGATGAGCACCGCGATCGGGGCCGACGACATCCGGGGACTGTTCGCCGACTGAGGCGCTCAGCGCACCGCGTAGTCCCGCGCACTCCCAACTTGCTCCAACTTTCTCCAATGCTTGGAACAAAGCGGCTATGCTCCCATCATTGGAACAACTGGGAGACAGCTGGGAGATGCGCCTACCGGCACCCGCGCCCGACGACGGGCCCGATTCCTCGGTCTGGGAGAGCTCCGAGGACTTCGTGCGCGCCCTCATCGACGCCGACACCGACGGGGCTGACACCCGCTATCTGGCCTGGGACGACTTCCGCTTTCGACGTCAGCCGACCGGGCTGACGGTCGAGCAGCAATGGTCGCTGGTGCGGTTCCGCCGACGCGGCACCGCACGTTCGCTGCCTCAACTGGTCGACGAGCACGGACATGCCTTCAGCTACGTGCTGGCCGACGAGGTCCTGCAGCTCATCGATCACATCCGCGGCTCGGCCAGCGGCGAGATCACCATCGGCGACGAGCTCACCAACGCGGGCAGCCGCAACCGCTACATCGTCAGCTCCCTCATCGAGGAGGCGATCACCTCGAGCCAGCTCGAGGGTGCTGCCACCAGCCGCGTGGTCGCCAAGGAGATGCTGACCAGCGGCCGCTCACCCCGAACGCGCGACGAGCGGATGATCGTCAACAACTACCGGGCGATGCAACAGGTCCAGGAGTGGCGCGACGAGGCCATCACCCCCGACCGGGTCCGCGAGATCCACCGCATCGTCACCGAAGGCACCCTCGACGACCCCGCGGCCGCAGGCCGGCTGCAGGCACCCGATGACGACCGGGTCGCCGTCTGGTCTCCTCAGGGCGACCTGCTGCACTCGCCTCCGCCGGCATCCCAGCTACCGGAGCGTCTGGAGCGGCTGTGCCGGTTCGCGAACGGCCCTCGGCCCGCAGAGCCCTACCTGCCGCCGCTCCTGCGGGCAGTCACTGTTCACTTCATGACCGGCTACGACCACTACTTCGAGGACGGCAACGGACGAACCGCACGTGCCCTCTTCTATTGGGTCATGCTGCGCGAAGGGTTCTGGCTCACGGAGTACCTCAGCATCAGCCGCCTCCTCCAGGCGGCGCCGAGCCAGTACGCACGGTCCTACCTGCTGACCGAAGCCGATGACGGCGACCTGACCCACTTCTTCATCTACAACCTGGGCATCGTCCGCCGCGCCATCCAGGCGCTCCACGAGCATCTGGCGCGCAAGTCAGCGGAGCTGAGGCAGGTCAAGGCGGCCATGGACGCGCGGCATGCCGAGTTCAACCATCGCCAGCTCACCGCACTCGAGCACGCCCTCCGCAACCCCGGCGCGGTCTTCACGGTGCACAACCACGCGACGACCCACCACGTCTCGGGCGAGAGCGCCCGCAAGGACCTCACCGATCTCGCGCGTCGCGGCTACCTCGTGCAGCGCAGGGCGAGCAAGCACAACGAGTGGCGGCCTGCGCCCGACCTCGGCGATCAGCTCGACGCGTCGAGCGCCTGAGAACTCTCCGGGTTGCGGATCAGCGCGTACGACAGCGCCCCGCCCGCCGCGAGCAGCGCCGCACACCACACCATGGCCGACCGGTAGCCGTCGGCGAAGGCCGCGGCCGCCTGGTAGTCCTCCCCCGACAGCCCGACCAGCAGCGGCAGCGCCGCGACGGCGAGGAGGGAGCCGGCGCGGGCGACGGCGTTGTTGATGCCGGAGGCGACGCCGGCGTGGTGGTCGGGCGCCGCAGCCAGTACGGCGGCCGTGAGCGGCGCGACGAGCAGCGCCAGGCCCAGCCCGAACACCGTGAGCGGGCCGGCCAGGTCGCGCCAATAGACGACGTCCGCCCCCACCCGCGCCAGCAGCAGCGTGCCCACGGCGCAGAGCAGCGGCCCGACGGTCATGGGCAGGCGCGGGCCGATCCGGGCGGCGAGCGCGCCACCACGGCCGGCCAGCAGGAACATCACGATGGTGATCGGCAGGGTGGCGACGCCGGCGGCGAGCGGGCTGAAGCCCGAGACGGTCTGGAGCTGGAGCACGACGAAGAAGAGCACCCCGCCCAGGGCCGCGTAGGTCAGGAGCGTCATCGCGTTGGCGGCCGAGAACTGCCGGGAGGCGAAGAGGGTGAGCGGCAGCATCGGGTGCCGGCTGCGGCGTTCGTTGAGGCCGAAGAGCAGGGCGGCGGCCAGGCCGATGACCAGGGCGGCGAGGGCGGCGCCGGGCAGGGCGGTCCACTCGATGAGGGCGTAGGTGATCCCGCCGAGGGCCAGCGAGCCGAGCACGGCGCCGCCGACGTCGAAGCCGCGCACGGCGCTCGGGTCGCGGGTCTCGGGGACGGCGCGGGCGGCGAGGAGGGTGAGGGCGGCGAGGGGCAGGTTGATCAGGAACACCCAGCGCCAGCTGGCGCTCTGGACGAGCCAGCCGCCCAGGAACGGGCCGACCGCGGTGGCGACGCTGCCCAGGCCGGACCAGGTACCGATGGCACGGGGCCGGTCCTCGGGGGCGAAGGTGCCCTGGATCATCGCCAGGCTGCCGGGGGTGAGCATCGCGGCCGCGGCGCCCTGGGCCACGCGGGCCGCGATGAGCACCGGGGCGGTCGGGGCCAGGCCGCAGGCCACGGAGGTCAGCGCGAAGCCGATCACGCCGAGCACGAAGATCCGGCGCCGGCCGAAGCGGTCGCCCAGCGAGCCGCCGAGCAGGGTCAGCGAGGCCAGGCTGAGCAGGTAGCCGTTCGAGACCCACTGGAGGTCGCCGAGGCTCGCGTCGAGGTCCTCGCCGATGCGGCGCAGGGCCACGTTGACGACGGTGCTGTCGAGCAGCGCCATCGCGGAGCCGAGCGTTGCGGCGGCCAGGACGATGCGTCCGGTCCGCGACGCCAGCTGGACCTGGGCGCAGGTGGGCTCCACGGCAGCCAGGCTACGACGAGCCGGAGCCCTTGACCCGGTTCCAGTCGGTTCCGGGCGGGCGCGCCTCGAGCCAGGCCTGGAAGCCGGTCAGCGAGGACACGCTCATGGCCAGCTCGACCGGTCCCTGCGGGGACTGGCAGCGGATCACGAGGTGATCGGGGTACAGCGAGGCCTGCTCGGCACCGAGCGGCTCGCGCCGGCCGTCGTACTTGATCTCGTCACGGCGCCACGAACGCTTGGGCTTGCGCGACAGCGTGAAGACCCGGAACCACTCCAGCCGCTCGCCGGAGTACCGGCCCAGGCCCAGCACCCACCCACGCTCCGGCGTGTCCATCCGGTAGCGGTGGCTGAGCTCGAACGTGCCACCGTTGCGGGAGAGCAGACGGCGCCGGACGATGAGTCCGGCGCCGTACAGCACACACAGGAGCAGGAGCGCGCCACACGCGTCGAGCAGCCACTCCCACCACGTCATCTGTGAACTACGAGACCTTCCCGCTTACCTTCTCCGCCGCGCGGATGCGGGCCTCGACGTGCCGGACCCGCTGCTCCGCCTCGTCGCTGGAGTCGAGCAGGCGCCGGGCCTCCTCGAGGTCGACCTGGGCCTGGGACACCTCGATGTCCTCGCCCCGCTCGATCCGCTCCGCGAGGATCGACACCCGGTCGTTGGCGACCGAGAGGAACCCGCCGTCGAGGGCAGCCACCAGCAGCTGGTTGGTGCCCTCGACCTGGACCTCGACGACGGAGGCCGACAGCAGCGACAGGGTCGGCGCGTGCCCACGCAGCACACCGATGTCTCCCTCGAGCGTGCGCGCGATGACCATCGACGCCTCACCGGACCACACGGTCCGGTCGGCGGCGACGAGCTCGACGTGCAGGGTCGAGACTGCGGACTCGGCCATGATCAGAGGCTCTTCTGGATCTCGGCCCAGTTGCGCTCGACGTCGTCGAGACCGCCGCACATGAAGAACGCCTGCTCGGCCACGTGGTCGTACTCACCGTCGGCGATCTTGTTGAACGCCTCGATGGTCTCGGCCACGGGAACGGTCGAGCCCTCGATGCCGGTGAACTGCTTGGCGACGTAGGTGTTCTGCGACAGGAACCGCTGGATACGACGCGCGCGGGAGACGATGATCTTGTCTTCCTCGGAGAGCTCGTCGACACCGAGGATCGCGATGATGTCCTGGAGCTCCTTGTTGCGCTGCAGGATCTGCTTGATGCGGATCGCGCAGTCGTAGTGCGCCTGACCGATGTACTGCGGGTCGAGGATCCGCGAGGTCGAGGTCAGCGGGTCGACGGCCGGGTAGATACCCAGCGACGCGATCTCACGGGAGAGCTCGGTCGTCGCGTCGAGGTGCGCGAAGGTCGCGGCCGGGGCCGGGTCGGTGTAGTCGTCCGCGGGGACGTAGATCGCCTGCATCGAGGTGATCGAGCGACCGCGCGTCGAGGTGATCCGCTCCTGCAGCGTGCCCATCTCGTCAGCCAGGTTGGGCTGGTAGCCCACGGCGGACGGCATGCGGCCGAGCAGGGTCGACACCTCGGAGCCCGCCTGGGTGAACCGGAAGATGTTGTCGATGAACAGCAGCACGTCCTGGCCCTGGACGTCGCGGAAGTACTCCGCCATCGTCAGCGCGGACAGGGCGACGCGAAGACGCGTGCCCGGCGGCTCGTCCATCTGGCCGAAGACCAGGGCGACCTTGTCGAAGACGCCGGCCTCCTGCATCTCGACGATCAGGTCGTTGCCCTCACGGGTGCGCTCGCCGACACCGGCGAACACCGACACACCACCGTGGTTCTTGGCGACACGCGCGATCATCTCCTGGATGAGCACGGTCTTGCCGACGCCGGCACCACCGAACAGACCGATCTTTCCACCGGTCACGTACGGCGCGAGCAGGTCGATGACCTTGATGCCCGTCTCGAACATCTGGGTCTTCGACTCCAGCTGGTCGAAGGCCGGCGCCTTGCGGTGGATACCCCAGCGCTCGTTGACCTCGACGGTCTCGCCCTCGGCGAGGTTGAGGAAGTCACCGGTGGCGTTGAAGACCTTGCCGAGGGTGACGTCGCCGACGGGCACCGAGATGGGGTTGCCCGTGTCGGTGACGCTCTGGCCGCGGACCAGGCCGTCGGTGGGCTTGAGGGAGATGGCGCGGACCATGCCGTCGCCGATGTGCTGGGCCACCTCGAGCGGCAGGACCGAGGTCTCGCCGTCGAGGGTGATCTCAGCCTCGAGCTTGTTGTAGATCTCGGGCATCGCGTCGGTCGGGAACTCGATGTCCACGACCGGGCCGATGACCCGTGCGATCCGACCCACCGAGGCCGCACCGCTGGCGGTGGTCTCTTCAACCGTTGCAGTCATGTCTTACTCCGTTAGGTGTTTTCTCTGGTGGGGTCAGTCGTTCGCGGCGGCCTGGGCATCGGCGAGCGCGTTGACGCCGCCGACGATCTCGCTGATCTCCTGGGTGATGCCCGCCTGGCGCGCCTGGTTGGCGATCCGGGTGAGCTTCTTGATCAGCTCCTCCGCGTTGTCCGTCGCAGCCTTCATCGCCTTCTGGCGGGCGGCGAGCTCGGAAGCGGCCGCCTGCAGCAGGCTGAAGAAGATCCGGCTCTGGACGTACTGCGGCAGCAGTCCGTCGAGCACCTGCTCCGGGGACGGCTCGAACTCGTAGAGCGGCAGCAGCTCGTCGCCCTCGGGGGCCTCCTCGCCCTCGACGACCTCGAGCGGCAGCAGCCGGATCGCGGTCGGCTCCTGGGTGAGCATCGAGCGGAAGCGGGTGTAGACGACGTGGACCTCGTCGACGTCGCCCTCCTCACCCTGCTCCTTGAGGAAGGCCGTGATCAGCGCCGCGCCGATCTCGGCCGCCTTGTCGTAGGTCGGCTGGTCGGAGAAGCCCGTCCAGGCCTGCACGTAGGGGCGACCGCGGAACTTGAAGTACGCCTCGGCCTTGCGACCGGCCAGGAAGAAGTCGATCTCCTTGCCCTCGTCGCGCAGGCGCTCGGTGAGGCGCTCGACCTCCTTGATGACGCTCGAGGAGTAGGCACCCGCCAGACCCCGGTCGCTGGTGATGACCAGGACCGCGGCCCGCTTCGGGTTCTCCTCCTCGCGGGTCAGCGGGTGGTCGACGTTCGAGAACGTCGCCACCGCCGACACCGCGCGGGTCAGCTCACGGGCGTACGGCGCTGCCGCCTGTGCCCGCTGCTGCGCCTTGATGATCCGGGACGCAGCGATGAGCTCCATGGCACGCGTGATCTTCTTCATCGACTCGGTCGACTTGATCCGCGCGCGGTACTCACGCAGCGATACGGCCATGTGTCAGCCCCGCTTCTGCTTGACGATCTGCTCCTGCTCGAGCTCGTCGTCGGCCAGCGCCTCGGCCTCGGGCTCGTGCCCGACCTTGATGCTGCCCCCCTCGGAGGTCTCGAACTGGTTCAGGAAGGAGTCGTACGCGGCGGCGAGGCCGTCCTCGTCCTCGAACTTCTGGGTCTCGCGGATCGCGGCGAGGATGCCCTCGTGCGAGCGGCGCAGGTAGTCGAGGAACTCGCTCTCGAAGCGGAGCACGTCACCGGTGGCGACGGCGTCGAGGCGACCCGACGTACCGAGCCACAGCGAGACGGTCATCTCCTCGAGCGGGTACGGCGAGTAGGCCGGCTGCTTGAGGAGCGCCATCAGCCGCTGACCGCGGGCCAGCTGCTGCTTGGACGCGGCGTCGAGGTCGGAGGCGAACATCGCGAAGGCCTCCATCGCGCGGTACTGCGCGAGGTCGACCTTGAGCGAGCCGGTGACGGCCTTCATCGCCTTGGTCATCGCCGCGCCGCCGACGCGGGAGACGGAGATACCGACGTCGATGGCCGGGCGCTGGTTGGCCGCGAACAGGTCCGACTGCAGGAAGATCTGGCCGTCGGTGATCGAGATGACGTTGGTCGGGATGAACGCCGAGACGTCGTTGGCCTTGGTCTCGATGATCGGCAGACCGGTCATCGAGCCCGCGCCCAGCTCGTCGGAGAGCTTCGCGCAACGCTCGAGCAGCCGCGAGTGCAGGTAGAAGACGTCACCCGGGTAGGCCTCGCGGCCCGGCGGACGACGCAGCAGCAGCGACACGGCGCGGTAGGCCTCGGCCTGCTTGGTCAGGTCGTCGAACACGATGAGGACGTGCTTGCCGGCGTACATCCAGTGCTGGCCGATGGCCGAGCCGGTGTAGGGAGCCAGGTACTTGAAGCCCGCGCTGTCGGACGCCGGAGCCGCCACGATGGTGGTGTACTCCAGCGCGCCGGCCTCCTCGAGGGCGCCACGCACGGAGGCGATGGTCGAGCCCTTCTGGCCGATGGCGACGTAGATGCAGCGGACCTGCTTGGTCGGGTCGCCCGACTCCCAGTTCTGCTTCTGGTTGATGATCGTGTCGATCGCGACCGTGGTCTTGCCGGTGGCGCGGTCGCCGATGATCAGCTGACGCTGGCCACGGCCGATCGGGGTCATCGAGTCGATGGCCTTGATGCCGGTGGCGAGGGGCTCGTGGACCGACTTGCGGGCCATGACGCCGGGCGCCTGGAGCTCGAGGGCGCGGCGGCCCTCGGTGGCGATCTCGCCGAGGCCGTCGATCGGCTTGCCGAGCGGGTCGACCACGCGGCCGAGGTAGCCCTCGCCCACGGGGACCGAGAGGATCTCGCCGGTACGGCGGACCGTCTGGCCCTCCTCGATCTTGTCGAAGTCACCGAGGATGACGACGCCGATCTCGCGGTCCTCGAGGTTCAGCGCGAGGCCGAGGGTGCCGTCCTCGAACTCGAGGAGCTCGTTGGCCATCGCCGAGGGCAGGCCGCTGACGCGGGCGATGCCGTCACCGGCGGAGGCGACGGTGCCGACCTCTTCCTTGCTGGCGGCCGCGGGCTGGTAGTCCGCGACGTACTTGGCGAGGGCGTCGCGGATCTCGTCCGGACGGATGGAGAGTTCCGTCATCTCTGGTGCCTTCTCTCTTCTTCTGCTGCTGAAGTCTGGTGTGCGGATCGAACCGTGCCGGGTCAGCCGGCGATCTTGCGGCGAGCGTCGTCCAGGCGGCTGGCGACCGTGCCGTCGATGACGTCATCGCCGATCTCGACGCGGAGACCGCCGACGACGGTGGCGTCGACGAGGACGTTGAGGTGCACCGGGCGGCCGTACTGCTGGGTCAGTGCTGCAGCGAGGCGCTGCTGGACCGCGGGGTCCAGCGGTCGCGCGGCGTGGACCGTCGCGACCCCTTCGCCGTTGACCTGGGCCGCCGTGCGCTCGTAGTCCTCCAGCGCCGCAACCACGGTGCGGTAGGAGCCGGAGAGCGCCTGGCGGGTCAGCTGGACCGTGGCCGGCAGGGTGCGACCACCCAGGAGCGTCTCGACCAGGCCCGCCTTGTCGGCGACCGTGCGGGACGGGTCCGAGAGGGCGTTGCGCAGGTCGTGGTTCGCGGTGACCAGCTGGCGCACCCCGAACAGCTCGTCGACCAGGGTCGAGGCCTGCAGGCCCACCGAGCGGACCGACGCCACGACGCCGAGCTGCTCGAGCGCGTCGGCGAGGTCACGGGCCCGGGTCCAGCGCTGGCCGGCTGCGGTCGCGAGGACCTGCAGCGCGGCCGGGTCGACCTTGCCCGAGAAGACGTCGCGGACGACGCCCTCGCGCGCCTGCGCCGGCACCGACTGGTCGGTGACGAAGCGCCGGAGCGTGCCCTCGGACCGGATGCCGGCCGCCGCGGCGAAGAGGTCGTCGGCCACCCGGGCGGCCGATCCCTCAGCCACCCCACCGAGCTGGTCGGTGAGGGTGGCCATCGCCTCGGCGGAGGCGCCGCGGAAGGACACCATCAGGCGTCCTTCGCCGCGGTCTCGGAGGCCTCGAGGTCGGCGAGGAAGCGCTCCACGACCCGCGCCTGGCGCGCGTCGTCCTCGAGCGACTCACCGACGATGCGACCGGCGAGACCCGTCGCGAGCGAGCCGACCTCGGCACGCAGGGAGGTGACCGCCTGCTGGCGCTCCGCCTCGATCTGCGCCTTGCCGTGGTCGAGGATGCGCGTGGACTCGGCCTGGGCCTGCTCCCGCATCTCCGCCACGATCGCCGCGCCCTGCTCACGCGCCTCCTCACGGATGCGCGCCGCCTCGTGGCGGGCGTCCGCGAGCTGCTGCTCGAGCTCGGCGAGCTTGGCGTCGGCCTCGGCCTGCTTCGACTCGGCCGCGGCGATGCCGCCCTCGATCGCCTGCGTGCGCTCGGCGAACGTCGCCTCGAACTTCGGCGTGACGAACTTCCAGATGAGGAAGAACAGGATGCCGAAGATCACGAGCGAGAGCGCGAACTCGACAGGCACGAAGGCGAGCGGACCGTGGTCGCCTTCCTCCGCAGCGGAGATCAGAAATGTCTGCATGTGGCCAAGCCCTTCAGTGGCGAACTGTGGGAGTGTCAGAGCACGAAGGCGAGCGCGATACCGATGATCGCGAGCGCCTCAGCGAGCGCGAAGCCGAGGATCGCGATCGACTGCAGGCGGCTCTGCGCCTCAGGCTGGCGGGCAACGCCGGAGATGTAGGCGGCGAAGATGAGACCGATGCCGACGCCGGGGCCGATGGCGGCCAGGCCGTAACCGATCATGTTGGCGGAGCCGTCGATAGCCATAGGAAGCACGGCTTGTTCCTTTCGGTTGTTTCCTTGTTGGAAAACTGTGGGGGTGGTGGAGGTCAGGCGGGGTGAGCGGGTGCTCAGTGCTCGTCGGCGAGCGCGCCCTGGATGTACATCGCGTTGAGCAGGGTGAAGACGTAGGCCTGCAGGAACTGGACCAGGATCTCGAGGAAGCCGATGGCGATCGCGAGGACCCAGGCGGCCAGGCCGGAGACGATGCCGATGCCGCCGCCGTAGTCCTTGATCAGGTACAGGCCGCCGGTGGCGAACAGCATGATCAGGAGGTGGCCGGCGAACATGTTGCAGAACAGACGCAGGGCCAGCGTGACCGGGCGGACGAGCAGGTTGGAGAAGAACTCCAGCGGCACGAGCAGCGGGTACATCACGGGGCTGACGCCCGACGGCACGCACTGCAGCTTGAGGTAGCCGACCAGACCGTGCTTCTTGATGCCGACCGCGTTGTAGACGATCCAGCTCAGACCGGCCAGCGCGTAGGCCATCGAGGCCCGCGAGAAGGTCGGGAACTGGATGATCGGGATGCTGGCGAACGCGTTGTTGACCAGGATGAAGAAGAAGACCGTGACCAGGTACGGCACGAACTTGGCGAAGTCGTGCCCGCCGATGATGTCGCGGCCGATGCTGTTGCGGACCATGCCGTAGGCGCTCTCGCCGGCGAACTGCAGCTTGCCGGGCACCAGGGCCCCGCGGCGCAGCGCCAGGTAGAAGAAGCCGAAGACCAGGACCGCGGCCAGCACGAGCTGGAACATGGGCTTCGTGATCGCCTGGTCGGCGATGCTGAAGAAGCCGGGAAGGTCGAAGTTGCCGGGCCCCGGAGCGTGGAACTCCTCGGCGGTGGGGGCGCTGGTCGCGGCGATCACCAGGTCTCCTCTGCGTTCACTTCAGCTTGTCCTGCTCGGATGAGTTCGGGGGTTCGGGCGGATCGATCCGGAACCGTGCTGCGGTCTGGTAGATCCCGAGGGCAGCGCCGATCAGGATTCCGACCGCAACGATGAAGTCGGTGCCGAGCCACCGATCCGCGAGCCAGCCGAGCAGGCCGTAGAACGCGACCCCGGCGGTGATGTAGCCGAACGCATGCCACGGATCGCCCTTGGGCTTCTCCTCGGGCTGACTCATTGCGCCCCGGACAATAGCAGTCGCGTGAGGTCATCGCGCACCGCCCTCGGGCCGGGCGACGGCAGGGCTCTCGAAGGCCGGGATCCGGGCCGTCGTGGCGAGCCGGATCTGCACGACCGTCCACACCAGGACGCCGGCGATGATGGCGCCGCCGAGCCAGCCCCGGTCGAGCTCGTGGTCGAGCATCCCCGAGCGGCTGAGCGCCACGAAGACGAGCGCCATGAGCACCACCTGGAAGGTGTAGGTGACCAGCGCGAACAGCAGTGAGGCCGCCGGCATCAGGCGCGAGACCGCGTCGACGGCGATGGCCCCGAAGGCCAGCACGCCGACCGCGAGAACTCCCCCGACAGCGGCTCCGGCAGCGGCGCTGCCGCCGGCGGTGACGGCGGCGACGGCCACGACGAGACCGGCGGCGAGCGCGGACACAGCGGCCGCGCGCAGCACCACCGGGGGTGTCTTGGTGTCGGTCGTCAGCATTGGCGGCCGTCCTGCTCGGGTGCGTCTCGGGCGGGCCCCGGAGGCGTGCTCCGGGAGTTCGTGAAAGTTATCACAAAGTGCCGGAGGGCTCCGAATCGGGGGTGCTCGCGACGCCGTTCTCGGGGCTCGCGGAGGCCACCGGAGTGGCCCGTACGGCGTCCGCCAGGTCGGCGAGCGCGCCGGGGCTCACGGCCGGGCCGGTGGGGTCGCCGGGCTCGCCCGGCTCGCCCTGGACGGCCGGATCGGGGTCGGCCTGGGGGTCGGCCGGGTTGTGCACGAGCGGCAACGCGAACGTGAGAGCCACCGTGAGCGCCACGGCCGCGCCGAGCACCGACCACACGACCGGTCCGGTGAAGACGGAGGCGACGACGACGCCGAAGGCGATCATCCCGGCCCACAGCCACATGATGATGACCGCACGGCGGTGCGAGTGGCCGATCTCGAGCAGCCGGTGGTGCAGGTGCTGCTTGTCGGGCGCGAACGGGGAGCGCCCTGCCCGGGTTCTTCGCACCACCGCCAGGACCAGGTCACCCAGGGGCACGATCAGGATGGTGATCGGCAGCGCCACCGGCAGCAGCACGGGGAGCAGGCTGGAGCGGGCGCCGTCCGCGCCCTGGGTCAGGTCACCGGGGGCGAACTGGGTGGTCACCGTGATCGCGCTGGCCGAGAGCACCAGGCCCAGCAGCATCGAGCCGCTGTCGCCCATGAAGAGGCGGGCCGGGTGGAAGTTGTGCACGAGGAAGCCGACGCACGCGCCGGCCAGCGCCGCCGCGAGGAGCGCGCCGGTCACCGCCCGGGTGACGTCGTTGAGGTAGGTCAGGGAGTAGCAGAAGAGGAAGAGCGCGGAGGCGCTGATCCCGATCACGCCGGCGGCGAGCCCGTCGAGGCCGTCGATGAAGTTCACGGCGTTGACCGTGGTCACCACGATGAGCGCGGTGAGCAGGGCGCCCTGGGCGGTGTCGAGGGTGAGGACCTGGCCCTCGGCCTGGTAGAAGTACCGGAACTGGATGCCGGAGTAGACCAGGAAGCCCACGGCGAGCACCTGACCGCCGAACTTGGTCAGCGCGTCGAGGTCGAAGATGTCGTCGACCACGCCGACCGCACAGATCAGCGAGCCGGCCACGAGCACCGAGAGCGCGTCCTCGAAGAACGGGTTCTGGGAGCCGAGGAAGGGCAGCTGGCGGGCCACGAAGTACGCCGCCCAGAGCCCGCCGAGCATCGCCAGCCCCCCGAGGTACGGGATCGGCTGGGCGTGCACGTCGCGGTCGCGGACCTTGGCGACCGCTCCGGTGCGGATCGCGATCTCCCGGGCGACGACCGTCAGCAGGTAGGTGACGATCGCCGCGACGAGGAAGACGACGAGGTACTCACGCATCGGTCGGCTCGGTCTCCACACGCAGCTCGAGGTCGGACAGGACGGCGTCGAGCTCGGCGACGGAGATCGCGCCCAGGCGCAGCAGCCGGGGCTGCTCGGTGGTCGCGTCGACGATGGTCGAGGCCACGCCACCGGGCGAGGCACCGCCGTCGACGATGACCGCGACCGACTCCCCCAGCATCTCGGCCGCCGCGTCGGCGTCGAGCGCCGCGGGCTGGCCGGAGAGGTTGGCCGAGCTCACCGCGAGCGGGCCGGTGCGGTCGAGCAGGGCGCGGGCCACCTCGTGGTCCGGCATCCGTACGGCGACCGTGCCCCGGGTGTCACCCAGGTCCCACTGCAGCGAGGGCTGCTGGTGCAGGACCAGGGTCAGCGCGCCGGGCCAGAACGCCTCGACCAGCGGGGCGACATAGGCCGGCACCCGGGCGGCGAGCGCCTCGAGGGTGCCCTTGGTGCCCACGAGCACCGGCGGCGGCATCTCGCGGCCGCGGCCCTTGGCCGCGAGCAGCCGGGCCACCGCGTCGGGGTCGAAGGCGTCGGCACCGACGCCGTAGACGGTGTCGGTGGGGAGGACGACGAGGCGTCCGCGCCGCACGGCACGGCTCGCGGCGTCGAGCGCCGCCTCGCGCTCCTCGTCGGTCTGGGTCGGGAACCGCTCGGCAGTCACGCTCTCCATCCTCCCACCGTGGTCGTCGTCATCGCGGGCGGCGTGCCGTCAGGTAGCGCGGACGCCCGGCGAGGTCCCGGTGGTCGCGGACCTCCTCCCAGCGTCCGCTGCGGCTGAGCACGGCCGGCGCCGCCTCTCCCTGGGCGTCGGCGTGCTCGATGCCGACCACTCCCCCGGGCTTGAGCAGCAGGGCACCGCGGCGGTCCAGGACGCGGATCGCGTCGAGGCCGTCGGCGCCGGAGAACAGGGCCAGGTGCGGGTCGTGGTCACGGGCCTCGACGGCGACCGACTCCCACGCCTCCAGCGGCACGTACGGCGGGTTGCTGACCAGCACGTCGACCTGCCCGGCGAGGTCCTCGAAGGCCGTGGCCAGGTCGCCCAGGCGCAGCTCGACGCCCGTGCCGGCCAGGTTGCGCTCGGCCCAGGCGTGGGCCGGCGGGTCGAGCTCGACCGCGTGCACCCGGGCCTGGGGCACCTCGTCGGCGATGCTCTTGGCGATCACGCCCGAGCCGGTGCACAGGTCGACGACCACGGGGCTCTCCCCCGCCGCGACGAGGGCCGCGGCGTGCTCGATCGCCCAGCCGGCCAGCAGCTCGGTCTCGGGGCGCGGGACGAACACACCGGGGCCCACCTCGACCGAGACGTGGCGGAACCAGGCGACCCCGAGCAGGTGCTGGAGCGGCTCGCGGGCGGCGCGGCGGGCGACCAGGTCGTCGTACCGGCGGGCCTGGTCGGGGGCGACCTCGGGGCCGAGCAGGAGCGCGCCGCGCGTCGTACCGAGGACGTGGGCGAGCAGCTCGGCGGCGTCGTGGTCCGGGCTGGCCACGCCGGCCGCGCCCAGCCGGCCGGCGGCCTCCCGGACGAGCTCTCGTGCCGCGCTCACGTCAGTCCTCGAGGGCGGCGAGGCGGGCGGCCATGTCGGTCTCGACGCACGAGTCGAGCAGCGGCTGCAGGTCGCCGTCGAGGACGTGGTCGAGGTTGTAGGCCTTGTAGCCGGTGCGGTGGTCGGAGATCCGGTTCTCCGGGAAGTTGTAGGTGCGGATCCGCTCGGAGCGGTCGACCGTGCGGACCTGGCTGCGGCGCGCGTCGCTCGCCTCGGCGTCGGCGGCCTCCTGGGCGGCCTGGAGCAGCCGGGCGCGCAGGATGCGCATCGCCTGCTCCTTGTTCTGCAGCTGCGACTTCTCGTTCTGGCAGCTGACCACGATGCCGGTCGGCAGGTGGGTGATCCGCACCGCCGAGTCGGTCGTGTTGACGCTCTGCCCGCCCGGGCCCGACGAGCGGAAGACGTCGATGCGCAGGTCGTTGTCGTTGATCTCGACGTCGACCTGCTCGGCCTCGGGCATCACCAGGACGCCGGCCGCGCTGGTGTGGATCCGGCCCTGCGACTCGGTCACCGGCACCCGCTGGACCCGGTGCACCCCGCCCTCGAACTTGAGCAGCGCGTAGGGGGTCTGGCCGGGCTCGGTGCTGCCCGGCGACTTCACCGCGACGGTGACCGACTTGTAGCCGCCCAGGTCGGACTCGGTGGCGTCGAGGATCTCGGTCTTCCAGCCGCGGCGCTCGGCGTAGCGGCTGTACATCCGCAGCAGGTCGCCGGCGAACAGCGCGCTCTCCTCGCCACCCTCCCCCGACTTCACCTCGAGGAGCACGTCCTTGTCGTCGGCGGGGTCGCGCGGGACCAGCAGCCGGCGCAGCCGCTCGGCCGCCTCCTCGCGCTGGCCCAGCAGCTCGTCGACCTCGTCGGCGAAGGCCGGGTCGTCGGCGGCGAGCTCGCGGGCGGCCTCGGCGTCGTCGCCGTACTGCTGCCACTCGCGCCAGGTCGCGATGATCGCGTTGAGCTCGGCGTAGCGCCGGTTGAGGGTGCGCGCCAGCCGCGCGTCGGCATGGGTCTCGGGGAGCGCGAGCCGGGTCTCCAGCTCGGCGTGCTCGGCGAGCATGCCCTCGACGGCTTCGAACACCTGGACTCCTTGGGTCGCTGCGGATGAAATGACGAACGCCGGTCGCCCACCCGGAGGGCGGGACGACCGGCGCGGTCAGGCAGCTACTTCTGGGCAGCCTTGGCGTAGCGGGCCTCGAACCGGGCCACGCGGCCGCCGGTGTCGAGGATCTTCTGCTTGCCGGTGTAGAACGGGTGGCACTGCGAGCACACGTCGGCGTGGATCGAGCCGGACGTCGCGGTGCTGCGGGTGGTGAACGAGGCGCCGCAGGTGCAGGTCACCTGGGTCACGACGTAGTCGGGGTGGATGTCCTTCTTCATGGGTGTCCTCTCACAAGGGGACCGGGTCGTCACACGGGTTGCGGACGTGAACCGGAGCCAACAGATGATTGTACGAGGTGGGCAGGCGTCACCCAAATGCCGGGCGACGCCTGCCGAGGCCCTCGGTGCCGCCCGGCCGGCAGCGTGTCGGGAGCCGCGTCTCCGGCAGCTTGCTGCCCTTCCCGCGGCGGAGACACGCTCGGCCCCTCAGATCTAGTCGCGCTGGACGCGCAGGAGGAACTCGTAGTTCGACTTGCTGTTGCGCAGCCGCTGGAGCAGCGTCCCGTGGCCCTCGACCCGGTCGCCGTCGGCGAGCTCGCGGCGCAGCTTCCAGACGATCTCGAGCTCCTCCTTGCCGAGCAGGAGCTCCTCGCGGCGGGTGCCGGAGGCGACCACGTCGATCGCCGGGAACTCGCGCTTGTCGGCGAGGTCCGAGCGCAGCCGCAGCTCGAGGTTCTCGGTGCCGCGCAGCTCCTCGAAGATCACCTCGTCCACGCGCGAGCCGGAGTCGACCACGGCGGTGGCGAGGACGGTGAGCGAGCCGCCGTTCTCGATGTTGCGGGCCGCGCCGAAGAAGCGCTTGGGCGGGAACAGCGCCGAGGCGTCGACCCCGCCGGACAGGATCCGGCCGCTGGCCGGGGCGGCCAGGTTGTAGGCCCGGCCCAGGCGGGTCAGGCCGTCGAGGAGGACGACGACGTCGTGCCCGAGCTCGACCAGGCGCTTGGCGCGCTCGATGGCGAGCTCGGCCAGGATCGTGTGGTCGGCCGCGGGGCGGTCGAACGTGCTCGCGATGACCTCGCCCTTGATCGAGCGCTCGAAGTCGGTGACCTCCTCGGGACGCTCGTCGACCAGGACCACCATCAGGTGGCACTCGGGGTTGTTGGTCGTGATCGCCGCGGCGATCTGCTGGAGCAGGGTGGTCTTGCCCGCCCGCGCCGGCGACACGATGAGCCCGCGCTGGCCCTTGCCCACGGGCGCGGCCAGGTCGATGAGCCGGCCGGCCAGGTTCTCCGAGGTGGTCTCGAGCCGGAGCCGCTCGGTCGGCGAGACCGGGGTCAGCTCGGTGAACTCCACCCGGTTCTTGACCTGCTCCGGG
The DNA here is from genome assembly GCF_024662235.1 of Pimelobacter simplex. GTDB lineage: Bacteria > Actinomycetota > Actinomycetes > Propionibacteriales > Nocardioidaceae > Nocardioides. Next base: position 1,165,406 of record NZ_CP096276.1, on the reverse strand, counting down.
TCGACCCCGTTGACGGTGTCGATACGGACCATCGGGTTGAACTTCTCGCGGCGCTCGCCGTCGCGCGGCTGGCGGACCTGACCGGTGATCGCGTCACCGCGGCGCAGGCCGTACTTGCGCACCATCGACAGCGACAGGTAGACGTCGTCGGTGCCGGGCAGGTAGCCGCTGGTCCGGACGAACGCGTAGTTGTCGAGCACGTCGAGGATGCCGGCGGCCGGCACCAGGACGTCGTCCTCGCGGACCTCGGTGTCGGGCTCGCGCCCGGCCCGCGTGGTCCGGTCCCGGTCCCGGCCACGGCGGCGCCGGTTGCGGCGGCTGCCGCCCTCGGTACCGTCGCCGTCGTCGTCGAGGTCGGCGTCGTTCGGGGCGTCGTGGGGGGCGTCCGCGGGGGCCGCGGGGGGCGGCTGCTTGGCGGGCTGCTGCTGTTGCTGCTGCTTGGCGGCGGCGGGCTGCTGCTGCTTGCCCTGCTGCTGGTTCTGCTGACCGCCCTGCTTCTGCTTCTGCTGCTTGCCGCCGCCGTTGCCGCCCTTGCCTTTGCCGCCGGACTGCTGGTCGGCCTGCTTCTCGGGCGCGGACCGCTCCGGCGCGGGCTTGTCGGCCGCGGACTTCTCAGCCGCGGGCTTCTCGGCGGGGGCGGGCTTCTCGGCGGCCGCGGGCTGCTCGGGGGCGGCCGGCTGCTGCGGCGCCCGCTCGGCGGGCCGAGCCGGACCGCTACCGCCGCTACCGCCGCTGGCCTGGGCGGCCTTGATGGCGTCGACGAGGGCGGCCTTCTTCATGGATCCGGCGCCGGCGATACCCATGCCGTTGGCCATCGCCTTGAGGTCGGCCAGAAGCATCGAGTTGAGTCCACCGGAGCGCTTGCGGGGCGCCTTCTCGGCGGCGGCAGGCGCCGACGGGGTGGAGTCGGGAGTTTCGGTCACGTGAGTCCTTCCCACGTATCTCGCGCGGCCCGGGCCCGGCTGAATCCGGAGCGGACCAGCGCACTGGTCTGAGTCCTGTGAGCTCCTGCGACGACCGGTCCGGACGGTGCCGGTCTTCGCGTCGGGAGGGAGAGGGCGAGCCGCGCTCGCCGGCGCCGAGAACTGCGGCGCAGCGTCAATGTACCACCACGGCACCCGTGCTGCTGAGCATCAGGGCGCGCGCGTCCCAGCCGTCGGGGCAGCGCGCGAGCAGGGCTTCGGTGGCGGCGGTGCCGAGGCCGTCGGCGAAGGCGAGGACGGTGGGGCCGGCGCCCGACACGACCGCCGGTACGCCGTCCGCGCGGAGCGCGTCGACCAGCGCGAGGCTCGCGGGCATGGCCGGGCGGCGGTAGTCCTGGTGCAGCCGGTCCTCGGTGGCGCGCAGCAGCTCCTCGGGCCGGCCGGAGAGGGCGGCGACGAGGAGGGCGGCGCGGCCGGCGTTGGCGGCGGCGTCCGCGTGCGGGACCGCGGCGGGCAGCAGGCCGCGGGCGGCCTCGGTGGAGAGGGGGTCGGCGGGGACGAAGACGACCGCGCTGATCCGCGGGTCGACGCCGGCCGGGACGGCCCAGAAGCCGCCGTCGGCGTCCTGGCCGGAGATCACGAAGCCGCCGAGCAGGGCCGGAGCGACGTTGTCGGGGTGACCCTCGAGCTGGGCGGCGAGGTCGAGCAGCGCGGCGTCGTCGAGCAGCAGCCGGCCGCCGGCGACGAGCTCGCGGGCCAGCCAGACGCCGCCGACGATGGCGGCCGAGGACGAGCCGAGGCCGCGGGCGTGCGGGATGACGTTGGTGCAGGTCAGGCGCAGGCCGGTGGGCTGCTTGCCGAGGCGGTCGAAGGTCGCCCGCATCGCCCGGACGACGAGGTGCCGCTCGTCGAGCGGGACCGCACCCGCGCCGTGCCCGGTGACCTCGACGACGAGGCCGTCGGCCAGCACCTCGGCCTCGAGCTCGTCGCGCAGGTCGAGCGCGAGCCCGAGGGTGTCGAAGCCGGGGCCGAGGTTCGCCGACGTGGCGGGCACCCGGACGCGCACGGGGCCGGCGACGAAGGTCATCGAGCCTGGCCCGGGCTCAGAGTCCGGCCGCGTGGGCGGCGGCGTCGACGTCGGCGTCCACGACGGTGTCCGGGAGGACCAGGCCGTCGAGAGCGGTGGCGATGTCCTTGAGGCCGTGCCCGGTGACGGTGACCGCGACGGTCGCGCCGGCGTAGCTCTCCCCCGCGGCCAGCTCGGCGAGCAGCCCGGCGATGCCGGCCGCCGAGGCGGGCTCGACGAAGACGCCGTCGTTGGCGGCGAGCGCCTTCTGGGCGGCGAGGATCTGGGCGTCGGAGACGGCGGCGAAGCGGCCGCCGGACTCGTCGCGCGCGGCCTCGGCGAGCTTCCAGGAGGCCGGGTTGCCGATCCGGATCGCGGTCGCCGCGGTCTCCGGCTCGGGGAACGGCTCGCCGGTCACCAGCGGCGCGGCCCCCTCGGCCTGGAACCCGCGCATGACCGGGCGCTTGGTGGCGCGGCCGAGCGCGGCGTACTGCGTGTAGCCGAGCCAGTAGGCCGAGATGTTGCCCGCGTTGCCGACCGGCAGCAGGTGGAAGTCCGGAGCATCGCCGAGGAAGTCGACGATCTCGAAGGCGGCCGTCTTCTGGCCCTCGAGCCGGGCCGGGTTGACCGAGTTGACCAGGGCGACGGGGTACTTCCACGCCATCTCGCGCGCCATCCGCAGGCAGTCGTCGAAGTTGCCGCGGACCTGGATGACCTGGGAGCCGTGCAGCACCGCCTGGGCCATCTTGCCCGCGGAGATCTTGCCCTCGGGCACGAGCACGATCGGGGTGACACCGGCCTTGGCGGCGTAGGCGGCCATCGAGGCCGACGTGTTGCCGGTCGAGGCGCAGACCACGGCCTTGGCGCCCTCGTGGACGGCGACCGACAGCGCGGTCGTCATCCCGCGGTCCTTGAACGACCCGGTCGGGTTGTTGCCCTCGACCTTGAGCCACACCTCGGCGCCGGTCAGCCCGGAGAGCCACCCGGAGTGGACCAGCGGGGTACCGCCCTCACGCAGCGTGACCGCGGGGGTGTCCTGGGGGATGTCGAGGAGCTCGCGGTACTCCTCGATGACGCCACGCCACTGTCCGTTGGCGGTACTGCTCACTCTTCTGCTCCCTCGACGCGCATCACCGAGGTGACCTCGCGCACGATCTCCATGCCTCGCAGGTGCTCCACGGTGGCGGCGAGCGCCGCGTCCGTGGCCTCGTGCGAGACGACGACGAGCTGGGCGTCGTTGCCCCGGCCCTCCTGGCGGACGGTCTGGATCGAGACACCCTGCTCGGCGAAGGCCAGGGCCACCGCCGCCAGCACGCCCGCGCGGTCGTCGACGTCGATGGCGACGTGGTAGCGGGTGCGGGTCTCGCCCATGGGCAGCACGGCCCGGTCGGCGTACGCCGACTCGCCGACGCCGCGGGTGCCCTGACGGTGGTTGCGGGCGACCGTGACGAGGTCGCCGAGGACGGCGCTCGCGGTCGGCGAGCCGCCGGCACCGGGGCCGTAGAACATGAGCTGGCCGGCCGCCTCGGACTCGACGAAGACGGCGTTGTAGGCCTCGCGGACGCTGGCCAGCGGGTGCGAGCGCGGGATCATCGCCGGGTGCACGCGCACGCTGACGGCGTCGTCGCCGTCGGCACCGGGGCGCAGCTCGGCGATGGCGAGCAGCTTGACGACGCTGTCCATCTCGCGCGCGGAGCGCACGTCGCCGGCCGAGACGTCGGTGATGCCCTCGCGGTGGACGTCGGCCGCGGTGACCCGCGAGTGGAACGCCAGGCTGGCCAGGATCGCGGCCTTGGCCGCGGCGTCGAAGCCCTCGACGTCGGCGGTGGGGTCGGCCTCGGCGTAGCCGAGCGCCTGGGCCTCCTCGAGCGCGTCGGCGAAGCCGGCGCCGGAGGTGTCCATCTTGTCGAGGATGAAGTTGGTAGTGCCGTTGACGATGCCGAGCACCCGAGTCACCTTGTCGCCGGCGAGGGACTCGCGCAGCGGGCGCAGGATCGGGATGGCACCGGCCACGGCGGCCTCGTAGTAGAGGTCGCGACCGGCCTTCTCGGCGGCCTCGAAGAGCGTCGGGCCGTCCTCGGCGAGCAGCGCCTTGTTGGCGGTGACCACCGAGGCGCCGTTCTCGAGCGCGGAGAGGATGAGCGAGCGGGCCGGCTCGATGCCGCCGATCACCTCGATCACGACGTCGACGTCCTCGCGGGCGACGAGCGCCGCGGCGTCGGTGGTGAGCAGATCGGCCGGGACGTCGACCTCGCGGGCAGCGTCGAGCCGGCGTACGGCGACGCCGACCAGCTCCACCCGGGCCCCGACCCGCGCCGCCAGGTCGTCGGCCTGCTCGCCGAGGAGCCGCACCACCTGCGACCCGACGGATCCGCAGCCGAGCACGGCAACCTTGAGAGGACTGTTCACCGCTCTAGGGTATCGGCGCCGGTGGAGTGTCCGGCCACCCGCTGCGTATGGCGGACACCTTGCGGCCGGATCGGCCTCGTTCACGCCTCCAGCCGGCGGGCCGGGACGAGCGCGAGCGCCCCCAGGACGGCCGCCGCGACGACCAGTGCGGTGGCCGCCGGGACGGGCGCGGTCTCGGCGAAGCCCGCGAACAGGACGCCGCCGAGCGCGACGCCGGCGCTGTTGGCGAGGTAGTCGCTGAGCTGCAGGGACGAGGAGACCTCGCCGGCCCGGTCCGGTCCGGCGGTGGCCAGCGCGAGCACCGACAGGGTCGGGAACGCCAGGCCGATGCCGAAGCCGGCGCACCCCCACGCCAGCACCGGTACGACGAGCGGCACCCCCGGGATCGCCACGAGCGCGAAGCCGCCGATCCCCAGCGCGAGCAGCGCCGCCCCGAGCCGGACCCGTCCGGGCTGGTCGGCGAGCCGGGCCCACCGGGCGGCGAGCACCGCGCCACCGGACCAGGTCAGGGCGCCGACGGTGAGCACCCAGCCGGCCTGGGTGAGGCTGAGGCCGCGCTCGAGCGTGAGCAGGAGCGGGAGGTAGACCTCGGCCGCGGCGAACGCCGTCCCCACGGCCGCGCGGGTGCCGAGCACGGCGGGCAGCCCGGCCCTCAGCGTCCACACCCGTGGTGGGAGCAGCCGCCCTCCCCCGGCGACGATCGCCGCGCCACCGACCGCGACGAGGACCGGCCACAGCGGCAGCGACCGCTGGCCGGCGACGCTCACCAGCAGCACCCCGCCCGCGGCCAACAGCGCGAACGGCAGCCGGGTCGGCCGGGCGGCGCTGGTCCCGGCCGCGGAGGGCGCGTCGGCGACGAGCAGCCAGGCCGCGACCGCGAGCACGGGGACCCCGAGGAAGACCCACCGCCAGCCGACCGTGGCGGCCACCCACGCCGCGACCACCGGGCCGACCAGCGCGGGCAGCACCCAGCCCATCGTGAGGACCGCGAACACCCGCGGGCGCAGCCGCTCCGGGTAGGCCTGGGCGATGAGGACGTAGAGGGCGACACCGAGGACGCCGCCGCCGTACCCGTGGACGAGGCGGCCGAGCAGGAACAGCGGCATGCTCGGGGCGAGCCCGGCGAGCACCACGCCGGCGCAGAACACGACCAGGCCGCGGCGCAGCGCCGGGCCGGGTCCGAGCCGGTCGACGGCGGCGCCCGTGACGGGCAGCGCCACGACGGCGGCGGCCAGCGGGGCGGCGAAGGCGACGGCGTACCAGCGCAGGCCGTCGAGCTCGTCGGCGATGTCGGGCATCACCGTGGCGACGGCGAGCGCCTCGAAGGCGAAGAGGAAGGCGAGCGAGAAGACGCCGACCGTGGTGCGCCCGTGCCGTCCCCGCCACGGTGACTCCACCGGGACCGGGGCGACCGCGGTCACCGTGCGGGCCGATCGACCACCAGGACGACCTTGCCGGTCACGGCGGACGTCTCGAGGGCGCGGTGGGCGGCCGCGGCGTCGGCGAGCGGGAACACCGAGCCGACGTACGGCACCCGGGTCCCGTCGGCGGCCGCGTCGAGCGCCGCGCTCTCGAACTCCGCGAGCCGGCTCATGATGGGCGGGCCGAGCACGTCGACCACCCGGCGCTCCGGGTCGTCGTAGGCGTTCTGGACGCCGGCCGCCCACCCGTAGCGGACCAGCCGGCCGCCCGGCGCGAGCCGGTCGTAGAGCGCCTGACCGACCTCGCCGCCCACCCCGTCGAGGACGAGCGTCAGGTCGGGCACCTGCGCGCGCCAGTCGGGGTCGTGCCGGTCCAGCGACGGGTCCGCACCGTGCCGGGCGGCGAGCGCGACCTTGGCCGGGCCGCCCGCGACCCCGAGCGCGACCGCACCCACATGACGCACCCCCTGGAGCAGCAGGACGCCGAGCCCGCCCGCCGCGGAGGTCACCGCGACGATGTCGTTGGGAGTGAGGTCGGCGAGCTCGAGGATCGCGGCGGCGGTGCGGCCGGTGCCGATCGCGGCCACCGCGGTCGGGGCGTCGAGCGCGTCGGGCAGGACGTAGGCGCGGTCGGCGGCGACGACCGCCTGGTCGGCGTACCCACCGCCGGCGAAGCCGAGGTGCGCCACCACGCGCTGCCCCATCCAGGCCGGGTCGACGCCGGCACCGACCCGGTCGACGTACCCGGCGACCTCGCGACCCGGTACGACGGGCAGCTCCGGCGGCTCCCCCGCACCGAACGACTCCCCCGCCCGGATCGAGGTGTCGAGCAGGTGGACGCCGGCCGCCTCGACCGCGATCCGCACCTGACCGGGCGCGGGGTCGAGGTCGGGCAGCTGCTCGAGGCGGAGGACGTCGGCGGGCCCGAAGGCGTGGTGGCGGATCGCGTGCATGACGTCATTCGACAACCTCAAGTATGGTTGAGGTCAATGACCGAGATGAACCGCGAGCTCCGCAGCCACGACCTGACCCCCGGCGACGTGTCCCGGCGCGCCGGCGTCGCCATCTCCGCCCTGCACTTCTACGAGCGCGAGGGCCTGATCGAGAGCATCCGCACCGCCGGCAACCAACGCCGCTACCACCGCGACGTGCTGCGCCGGGTCGCCTTCATCCGGGTCTCGCAGAGCGTCGGGATCTCGCTGTCCGACATCCGCGCCGCCCTCGCCACGCTCCCCGAGGGACGTACGCCGACCAAGGCCGACTGGGCGCGGCTCTCCCGCGGCTGGCGCACCGAGCTGGAGGACCGCATCGCCCAGCTGCAGAAGCTGCGCGACACCCTCGACGACTGCATCGGCTGCGGCTGCCTGTCGATGCGCTCGTGCGCGCTGGCCAACCCTGGCGACGTCCTGGAGAAGTACGGCGACGGGCCGGTCCGGCTGCTCGGGCGCAGCTGAGGCCCCTCGGCCCGACAGGTCAGCCGAGGTCGGTCGCGAGCAGGTCGTCCTCGGTCTCGCGGCGCACGATGACGCGCGCGACGCCGTCCTTGACCGCGATCACCGGCGGGCGCAGCGCGTGGTTGTAGTTGGAGGCCATCGAGCGGCAGTAGGCGCCGGTGCCGGGCACGGCGAGCAGGTCGCCGGGGGCGATGTCGCCGGGCAGGAACTCGTCGCGCACGACGATGTCGCCGGCCTCGCAGTGCTTGCCGACGACGCGGGCGAGCACCGGGGTGGCCTCGGAGCGGCGGCCGGCCAGGGTGCAGGAGTAGTCGGCGTCGTAGAGCGCGGTGCGGATGTTGTCGCTCATCCCGCCGTCGACGCTGACGTAGGTGCGCACGGCGCCGGCGTCGAGGGTGACCTGCTTGACCGTGCCGACGGTGTAGACGGTGCACATCGCCGGGCCGACGATCGCGCGGCCGGGCTCGATCGAGAGCCGCGGGCGGGCGACGTCGAGGGCGCGGCACTCGTGGTCGACGATCGCGGTGAGCTCGGCGGCGAGCTGGGCGGGCTCGCGCGGGTCGTCCTGGGTCGTGTAGGCGATGCCGAAGCCGCCGCCGAGGTCCATCTCGGGCATGACCGCGCCGAGCTCGGTGGCCACGCGGGCGTGCAGGCCGAGGACGCGGCGGGCCGCGACCTCGAAGCCGGCGGAGTCGAAGATCTGGCTGCCGATGTGGGAATGCAGGCCGAGCAGCTCGACGCCGGGGGCCTCGTGGAGGCGTCGTACGGCGTCGAAGGCGTCGCCGGAGGTGATCGAGAAGCCGAACTTCTGGTCCTCGTGGGCGGTCGCGATGTACTCGTGGGTGTGCGCCTCGACGCCGGCGGTCACCCGGACCATGGCGCGCGCCGGGAGCCCGGTGTCGGCGGCGACCATCGCGAGCCGCTCGACCTCCTGGAAGGAGTCGACGATGATCCGCCCGACCCCGGCGGAGACCGCACGGCGCAGCTCGGCGACGGTCTTGTTGTTGCCGTGGTAGCCGATCCGGGCCGGCTCGACGCCCGCGCGCAGCGCGACGGTCAGCTCACCGGCCGAGCACACGTCGAGGTGCAGACCCTCCTCGGCAACCCAGCGGGCGACCGCGACGGAGAGGAACGCCTTGCCGGCGTAGTAGACGTCGTAGTCGGCGAAGGCGTCGCGGAAGGCGCGCGCCCGGCCCCGGAAGTCGTCCTCGTCGAGGACGTACGCCGGGGTGTTGTGCTCGGCGACCAGGTCCGCGATCGGCAGCCCGCCGACGACCAGGTCACCGCTCTCGGTCTTGTGCGCGGTCGCCGACCACAGCTGCGGCACCAGGGTGTTGACGTCGGCGGGCGCCTGGAGCCAGGCAGGTCCGCGCAGGGCGCCGGGCGCGTGCGCCCAGCCGGCCTCGTGGGTCATCGCGTCGTCTCTCCCGGGGTCACATGCGCTCGGGCGCGGAGACGCCGAGCAGGTCGAGGCCGTTGGCGATCACGGTCTGGGTCGCCACGACGAGCACCATCCGGGCGAGGTTGGCCGGACCGACCGGCTCGTCGCCCTGGGGCAGCATCCGGCACTCCTTGGTGTCGTACCACTTGTTGAACACCGACGCGGTGTCCTCGAGGTAGCGGGCGATCCGGTGCGGCTCGCGCAGCTCGGCGGCGCTCGCGACCACCCGCGGGAACTCCGCGAGCGCGCGCAGCAGCTCGCCGTCGCGCTCGTGGTCGAGCAGGCTCGGGTCGAACGCGTCGCCCTCGGGCAGCGTCATGCCGAGGTCGGCGGCGTTGGCGAGCATCCGGCAGGTACGGGCGTGGGCGTACTGCACGTAGTGGACCGGGTTGTCGTTGGTCGCCTTGGTGATCTCGGCGACGTCGAGCACCAGCGGCGAGTCGGCCGGGTAGCGCGCGAGCGAGTAGCGCAGCGCGTCGACGCCGATCTCCTGGGCGAGCTCGTCGAGGGTGACGATCGTGCCCTTGCGCTTGGAGAGCTTGAGCTCCTCGCCGTCCTGCATGATCTTGACCAGCTGGCCGATCAGCACCTCGAGCGTCTGGGCCGGGTCGTCGCCGGCGCAGGCCGCCATCGCGCGCAACCGGCCGACGTACCCGTGGTGGTCGGCGCCGAGCAGGTAGATGCAGCGGTCGAAGCCCCGCGCCCGCTTGTTGAGGTAGTAGGCGGTGTCGGAGGCGAAGTAGGTCAGCTCGCCGTCGGACTTGATGAGGACGCGGTCCTTGTCGTCGCCGTAGTCGGTGGTGCGCATCCAGAGCGCGCCGCCGTCCTCGAAGACGTGGCCCTTCTCCTTGAGGCTGGCCAGCGTCTCGGGCACCGACCCGGACTCGTGCAGGGACAGCTCGGAGAACCACACGTCGAAGTGGGTGTTGAACATGTCGAGCTGGTCCTGCTGCTCCTTGAGCTGCAGCTCGTAGCCCTTGGCCCGCACCGCCGCCAGCCGCTCGTCACCCTCGAGGTCGAAGATGCCCGGGCTGGCCTCGCCGACGGCCTTGGCCAGGTCCTCGACGTAGGCGCCGGCGTACCCGTCGTCGGGCTTGGGCTGCCCCAGCGCCGCCGCGATGATCGAGGCGGCGAAGTTGTTCATCTGCACGCCACGGTCGTTGATGTAGAACTCCCGGGTCACCTCGGCGCCCGCAGCCCCCAGCACCCGCGCGATCGCGTCGCCGAGCACCGCCCACCGGGTGTGCCCGAGGTGGAGCGGACCGGTCGGGTTGGCCGAGATGAACTCGACGTTGATCCGCTGGCCGGCGAGGGTGTCCGTGCGCCCGTACGCCGTACCGGCCGCGACGACGTCGGCCGCCACCTTGCCCTGCGCTCCCGCCTCGACGGAGATGTTGAGGAAGCCCGGCCCCGCCAGCTCGACCCCGCTGATCCCGTCAGCGGCCCGCAGCTGCTCGGCGAGCTGCTCGCCCAGCGCCCGCGGGTTGGTGCCCGCCTTCTTGGCCAGCTGGAGCGCCACGTTGGTGGCGTAGTCGCCGTGCCCCTTCTGCCGGGGTCGCTCCACCGTCACCTCGGCAGGGACGCCGTCGGGCAGGGTCAGCGAACCCTGCGCGACGAGCGCCTGGAGGGCGTCGACGATGGTGGTGGAGAGCTGGGCCGGAGTCACACGGGCAAGCCTATCGATGGGCACCGGTTTCTCTTGCACGGATATCGACCGGTAGGGTTCCTGACCGCACCTCCATGAGGTGCATGCCTCCGTAGCTCAGGGGATAGAGCACTGGTTTCCGGTACCAGGTGTCGCAGGTTCGAATCCTGCCGGAGGCGCTAGAGTATGTGCAGGTCAGGCGCCTGTTACAGCACTCAGCCCGAGTTTCCGTCAACATGGCGTCAACATCCGTGAGTCAGGATGAACGCATGGCGAGTCTCCGCGAACGCACGTCAGCAGGCGTCACCTCCTACCAGGTGCTGTTCAGACGCGGCTCCAAGCAGAGCGCCAAGAGCTTCAAGACCGAGAAGGCCGCCAAGCGGTTCATCGCCCGTATCGACCTCGACGGCATCGACGCAGCCCTCACTTGGCTCGCCGAACAGGACAAGCCCAAGCGCGCTGGCATCACGCTCGACGAACTCGCCGAAAAGTGGCTGGAAGCCCGCGCCGCCGACGTCACGGCAGGCGATCTGACCCCACGAGTTCTCACCGGGTATCGACGCGACTACGAAAACTGGATCAGCAAGGTCGTCGGCAAGCCCGGGCTCGGCCACCTTCCCGCTGAGTCGATCACTGAGATCCAGGTCCAGGACTGGGTCGACAGGATCAAGGTGCTGCCCAAGTCCTCCCCCAAGTCGATCGGTGATCGCCACGCGATCCTGCATGGCATCTTCAAGTGGGCGTCAGACCCCCGCCGCGGACTCATCAAGGCTGGGCACAATCCGTGCGTCGGAACCAAGCTGCCCAGGAAGGTCAAGACCCTCCCAAAGGGCCTGCGCATGACCGAGCTGGCAGCCCTGACCGATGCTGCGCGGCGAACGAACCCGCCAGCAGCAGACCTCATCGACTTCATCATCGGCACCGGATGGCGCATCGGCGAATCGATCGCCCTCACCGCCGGGCAGGTCGAGGACGACGGCGGTGCCGTGTACGTGACCATGAGCCGGGTCTGGCGGCGCGAGGTCGGCTACGTGGAGTCCGCCAAGTCGACCGCAGGAATGCGACGCCTGCGTGTCCTCGGAGACGCGGCCGGCGTCCTGCGACGGCGAGTTGTCGCGCTCTCCCCCGCCGACCTCGTCTTCACCACCGCCCGGGGCATCCCGTGGGACGAGTCCGGTTTCCGGCGCGACCACTTCGCGAAGATCGCTAAGGAAGCTGGCCTGGTTGGCGAGCGGCGCCCCACCCCGCACTGGCTCCGCCACAGCCACGTTCTCGTGTGCCACGCCGCCGGGATGAGCCTCGCCGAGATCCAGCGCCGCATCGGGCACGAAGACATCAAGATGACGATCAACACCTACGGGCGCCTGATCGACGACATGAACGACGACGTGGCCGCCCGGCTTGCCGCACTCCTCACGACCCGCCCTGCGTCAGCAGATGTCATCGAGGGCGACGTGATCCGAGGCGAGATCGCCTAGGTGTGTTCCTTCATGAGGTTGTAGTCACCACGCCGCCCCAAGTCGAGGCATAGGAAAGCCCTGACGCGACTGGCGGGTCAGGGCTCTCGGTGGTGTGGCCGGTTGGGCTACTTGTCGTCGTGCACGTACTTCTCCAGGGCCGCTCGGATGATGTCCGATAGGGCCTCTTCGCGTTCCTCGGCCTTGGCCATGGCGGCTTCGTAGAGCCGCTCGGACACGCGGTAGGTCTTCTGGATCATCTTCGGCCTGGCCATACGGCGAACTGTGTCAGATTGACACAACGGCTGTGTAGTCATACGACGGTCATCTCCAGCAACCACTTCGCGGAGTGGTCACGCGCCCACGCCACGGCCTCGCGGCGGAGGCGGAACGTGTCTACGCAACGGCCGTCAACCAGAATGTCCCAGAAGTACTCGGGAGTCGCATTGTGCACGTTCCCGTTCTGCGGGTACGAGTACTGGACGAGTCGGCGGCGGATCTGAACCCGCGACTCGACGCCCGGCGGAGTGCTGATCTTGTCGGCGTGCTCGGGCTTGCGGGGCCTCATCGGGCCACCGCCGCACGAATCAGGGAAGCCTCGCGGTCCTTGAGGGCAGTGCTGTCGCCCAGGTGGTCGGTGTACAGACCCTCGCAGCGAAGGCGAGCGGTCGTGGTGTCGATGCCGTACTCGGCGGCGATGGTTGCGAGGGTCTGCGTCATGCATCCATCATGTCAATTGTGTAGGCAGTTGTCAACACATTCGTGTAGCCTCCTCGCATGGACATCCCCTGTGACCCCCGGTTGGCTGCCGCTCTGGCCGCTTTGCCGGCACAGGGACCTGTGTGACGCCGCCACCGAGCCACCCCAACGCACCACTCACCCCTGAGGGCCGTGAGCGCCTCTGCCGACGCATCGACGCGGGACGCCCGCTGTCCCACGTCGCAGCCGAGGGCGGCATCAGCCGTGCGTCGCTGACGAAGTGGTACAAGCGGTGGCTCGCCTACGGCAGGGACGGACTGGAGGACCGCACCTCGCGGCCCGACTTCTCGCCCACCGCCACCGACGAGGACATCGTCGACATGGTGCTCCAGCTCCGTGCTTTCGAGAAGTGGGGAGCAGACCGCATCAGCGCCTACCTCAGCACGGTCGGCGACGGGTCCATCGCACCCTCGCGAGCCACCGTGCACCGCATCCTCGTCCGCCACGGCATGTCCCGCCTGCGCGACCTCGACATGCCCACCGGCGAGTCCAAGCGCGACGCCAACCGCTACGAGCACGCACGTCCCGGCGACATGATTCACGTCGACATCAAGAAGGTCGGACGCATCCCGACCGGCGGCGGCTGGCGCATCCACGGCCGCAACACCGAGGGCGGCCGGGCCTCCCAGCGCAAGGCCAACAAGCGCGTCGGGTACGCCTACATCCACGCCGCCGTCGACGACCACAGCCGACTGGCCTACGCCGAAGTGCTCGACGACGAGAAGAAGGAGACGTGCGCCGCGTTCTGGTTCCGCGCCGTGGCGTTCTTCCGTGAGCAGCCGGGCGGTTCTCACACGGGAGTTTTTTCTTGCCGGGAGGTGAGCGCCGTGGGGACGAAGCGGACCACGCTGCGGGTCGCTGACCCGGGGGAGAAGCCGGCGGCGGCGAAGAAGCTGTCGCTGGTCGAGGCGATCGAGTCGGGCAGCTACGAGGACATCTTGCGGGCGCAGCGTCGTGACGCGGTGAAGTCGCTGGCGACGTTGGGTGGGCCTGCGCTGGCTGCGATGCACCGGCAGATCGCGAGCCTGTCGAAGGAGATCGAGGGGCTCGAGCAGGCGAAGACCGAGGGGACCGACATTGGCGCCGCCATCGCCACCCCCGACGAAGAGTTCGACGCGGAAGCGCTCTAGCTCGTCGCGGTCGCCTGCGTCGCGGAAGCCGACGGGGGCGCCGCCGACGAAGCGGCTGTCGGATGCCGCTCGGCACTTCGTGCTGCCGAAGGGCATCAAGACGACGGCGTGGCCGTCGGTCGGTGCGACGATCAAGCAGCTCGGCGCCACGTTCGAGCCGTGGCAGGAGCAGGCCAGCCGGGCGATCCTCGGCAAGGACCAGGCGGGCCTGTTCGCGGCCGACGCGGTCACGCTGAGCATCCCTCGGCAGGTCGGCAAGACCTACCTCGTGGGCTGGATCGTCATCGGCCTGTGCCTGACGCAGCCGAAGACCCTGGCGGTGTGGACGGCGCACCACGGTGCGACGGCCGCGGACACCTTCCGCGACATCAAGGCGATCTGCAAGCAGCCGCTCGTCGCGCCGTTCGTGCGGCACATCTACGACTCCGGTGCTCGGCTGGAGATCATCTTCGCGAACGGGTCGCGGATCGTCTTCGGTGCCCGCGAGCACGGCTTCGGTCGCGGGTTCAAGAAGGTCGGGGTCCTCGTCTTCGACGAGGCGCAGATCCTCACAGCGCGCGCGGCTGACGACATGGTGCCGACGACGAACCGGCACCCGAACCCGTTGATCTTCTACATGGGCACGCCGCCCAAGCCGAGCGACCCGAGCGAGCACTTCCTCGCACTGCGGACCGAGGCGCTGAGCGGGGAGTCGCGAGACACCCTCTACCTCGAGTTCTCCGCCGACGAGGGAGCGGACCCGCTCGACCGGGAGCAGTGGGCGAAGGCCAACCCGTCCTACCCGCACCACACGTCGGCACGGGCGATGCTGCGGATGAGGAAGAACCTCAAGGGACCGAACGCGTTCGAGCGCGAGGCCCTGGGGATCTGGGACACGACCGGCACGTCCGGTGTCTTCTCGGTCGGGGCGTGGGCGCGGCTGTCGACTCGCAAGGATCCCGACGTCGCACCACCTGCTCCGACGGCCCCGGCAGCGCTGGGCATCGCGGCGGACGTCGACCAGACGTGGCTCTCCCTCGCGGTGGCGTCGGCGGGCGAGACGCCCCACCTCGGGTCGACGCCTCGGTGCCGAGCTGACACCGAGGCCGAGCACTTCGTCGCCGAGGTGAAGCGGATCCAGACCGAGCACGGCGGGATCCCCGTCGCGATCGACAAGAAGGGCCCGGCGTCCTTCCTGATCGATGACCTGCGGGCGGCCGGCGTGAAGCTGGTCGAGGCCGGACTCGATGACTTCATCCAGGCGTGCGCCGACCTGCGAGGTGCAGTCGAGACCGGGGCCGTCGAGCACGCCGACTACACCGAGCTCAACGCCGCGATCGACGCCGCCGGGTGGCGCACCGTCGGCGACCGCCGCGTGTTCGGCCGCAAGGCCGGCGACATCTCGATGCTCGAAGCTGCGGCGCTGGCCCTGTGGGCCATCCAGCACAAGCCCGCTCCCCGCCTACCCATGGCCGCCTACGCCTGACCCGAGAGGAGCTCCCAATGAGCCTGCGCGAGATCCTGCTGGTCATCGGCATGCTCGCCGCTCTCGCCCTGGTCGTCGCCGGCGTCAATGTCCTGCTCGGTGGCGGGGCCGCGCTCATCGCCGCCGGCGTGGGCGTTGCGGCGCTGACGCTGCTGTTCCTGGCCGAGGTCGCCTGATGCGGCTGTCGGAGCGGCTGGTGCAGCGCAAGTCCTTCACCCAGCCCTCCTTCTGGTCGAACGGCACGTCGTCGTGGGGCGCGCCGTTCGGCGACAAGGAGCAGATCGGCAACGACTTCGAGGGCTACATCGCCGGCGCCTTCAAGGACAACGGCGTCGTGTTCTCCTGCATGTTGGCGCGGATGATGCTGTTCTCCGAGGCCCGGTTCGCCTTCCGCCGGTTCCGCGATGGCCAGCCTCGGTCGCTGTTCACGACCGGCGAGCTCGCGCTCCTCGAGCGGCCGTGGCCGGGCGGCACTACCGGCGACCTGCTCGGCCGGATGCTCCAGGACGCCGACATGGCCGGCAACGCCTACCACACGACGGTCGACGACGAGGGCCGCTACGGCCGCGCTGCGGTGGGCTCCGGGCGGCGCATCGCGCGGCTCCGGCCGGACTGGACCTCGATCGTGCTCGGCTCCCGATCGGGCAACCTGCGCGACATCGACACCCGACCCATCGGCTACCTCTACGCCCCGCCCGAGGCCGAGAAGGTGCTGCTGCTCCCCGACGAGGTCTCGCACTTCTCCCCGATTCCGGACCCGGCCGCCCGGTTCCGGGGCATGTCCTGGCTGACGCCGGTGCTGCGGGAGGTCAAGGCCGACAAGGCCGCCACGAAGCACAAGCTCAAGTTCTTCGAGCAGGGCGCCACCATCTCGACCGTCGTGTCGCTCGACAAGGACATCACCCCCGAGGCGTTCGACGAGTTCGTCGCGCGGATGAAGGCCAACACCGAGGGCGTCGACAACGCCTACAAGACCCTGTACCTCGGCGGTGGTGCCGACGTCACCCTCACGGGTTCCTCGATGAAGGAGCTCGACTTCAAGGCCACCCAGGGCGCCGGCGAGACCCGCATCGCCTCGGCCGCCGGGGTCCACCCGGTCGTGGTCGGGCTCTCGGAGGGACTGGCCGGCTCGTCGCTGAACGCGGGCAACTTCGAGGCCGCCATCAGGTTCACCGCCGACAAGACCATCCGGCCCCTGTGGCGCAACGCCGCGGGCTCGCTCGAGCGGCTCCTCAAGTCGCCCGGCCCGGACGCCTCGCTCTGGTACGACGACCGCGACGTCGCGTTCCTCAGCGACAACACCAAGGACGTCGCCGAGATCCAGTCCAAGCAGGCCGCGACCGCCAAGTCGCTGCTCGACGGCGGCTTCACCCCGGAGTCAGTTGTCGAGTTCCTCGACACAGGCAGCCTCACCGTCCTCGAACACTCCGGCCTCTACTCCGTCCAGCTCCAAGCGCCCGGCACCCGCACGCCGGCGTCCCAGACCTCGCCCGAGCCGTCGCCTGAGGAGGCGTGATGCACAAGACCATCAGCAACGTCGAGATCAAGGACGCCGACAAGGGCCAGATCTCGGCGGTCTTCTCGACCTTCAACGTCGTCGACAAGGACGGCGACCTCACGCTGCCCGGCGCGATCAAGGACGGCACCGAGGTCGTGATCTCGGCCTACGGCCACCAGTCGCACTACGGGGCCCTGCCTCTCGGCAAGGGCGTCATCCGGACCACGAAGACCGAGGCCATCCTCGACGGCGAGTTCTTCATGAACACCACCCACGGCGCCGACGCCTTCAAGGTCGTCAAGGCCCTCAGCGAGGGCGACACCAACCTCCAGGAGTGGTCCTACTCCCTGCACAACGTGACCCGCAAGAGCGTCGAGGAGGACGGGCGCCGCTATTGGGTCATCGAGGACATCGGCCTCATCAAGGAGGTCAGCCCCGTGCTGATCGGCGCCGGGGTCGACACCCGGACGCTGGTCGCCAAGGGCCTCAAGTTCACCGAGGAGGGCGACGCGGTCCTGGCCGCGGCCAAGTCCTACCTCGATCGCGCGGGCGAGGTCATGGCCCTCCGCGGCGCGAAGGGTCGCCCGTCGCTGGGCGAGGAGTCCACGGCTCTCGTCAAGGAGCTCGCTGACGTCCTCACCAAGCTGCACGACCTGCTCACCGACCCGGCACCCGCCGGCGAGGACATCCCCGAGGAGCTGACCGCCGCGGTCAAGGCTGCGCACACCGCGCACCTCCGGCAGTCGCTGTTCTCCTCCCTTCCCGCCAAGGAGGCGTGAACCATGACCGCAACGATCCCGGAGTTCCCCGCGCTCAAGGAGGCGCGGGGCAAGCTCGTCGCCAAGCAGGACGAGCTCGGCTCGATCTTCGCCGAGGCCGGCCCCGACCTCGACCTGTCCAAGGTCAAGAGCATCCCGGGCGCGGCCGACACCAAGGCCGTCGCCGAGCACATCCGCTCGCTCAACGACGAGTGCACCGACCTCGCCAAGGACGTCGACGACCTCGCCGCCGTCCACAAGGCCGCCGAGTCTTCGGCGGGCCGCGGCACCCGGGGCGGCGGCGTCGAGCCGGGCGCCGGCCAGACCGGCATCCCCGGCGCCGAGACGACCAAGTCCCTCGGCGAGATGTTCACCGAGTCGGACGCCTTCAAGACCAAGGGCCGTTCCGCGGACCTGGACATGGAGCTCAAGACGCTCCTGTCGCGCTCGGCCGGCTGGGCCCCGGAGACCACGCGTGGCCCGCGGGTCGTGGACTTCGCGACCCCGGCCCCGCAGATCCTCGACCTCATCCCGACCACGCCGACCAGCCAGGCCGCGGTGAAGTACATGGAGGAGACGACCTACACCAACGCCGCCGCCGAGCGGGCGGAGGGCGGCCCCTACGCCGAGGCCGCGCTGGCCCTGACCGAGCGCACGTCGGTCGTCCAGTCCATCGGCGTGTGGCTCCCGGTCACCGACGAGCAGCTCGAGGACGAGCCCCGCGTCCGTGCCTACATCGACAACCGCCTGCCGTTCATGGTGCGCCAGCGCCTCGGCTCGCAGGTGCTCGTCGGCAACGGCACCGACCCGAACCTGCGCGGCATCCTCAACGTCGCCGGCATCCAGACCCAGGCCAAGGGCACCGACCCGGTCCCGGACGCCGTCTACAAGGCGATGACCAAGGTCCGCGTCACCGGCCAGGCGCTGCCGAACGCCTTCGTCGCGCACCCCAACGACTGGCAGGACGTCCGCCTGCTCCGCACCGCCGACGGCATCTACATCTGGGGCTCGCCCAGCGAGGTCGGGCCGGAGCGGATCTGGGGCCTCCAGGTCGTCCAGGAGGCCGCCCTGACCGAGAACACCGGGCTGGTCGGCGACTTCGCCAACTACTCCGAGCTCGCCGTCCGTCGTGGTGTCGAGGTCCAGGTGACCAACGCCCACGCCGACTTCTTCGTCAACGGCAAGCAGGCCATCCGCGCGAGCCTGCGCGCTGCGCTGGTGATCTACCGGCCGGCCGCCTTCGCGACCGTCACCGGCATCTGACCGACGTACCCCCCACCTGGCGGCCGGTCCACGCGATCGGCCGCCGGGCGGGCCAACCCAAGGAGGAACCATGGGAGTGATCAGCGGTGGGCAGGTGATGCCCGGAAACGGGCTCGGCGCCCCGCTCCAGAAGGCCGGCGCTCTGGCGGCCAACGACTTCGCGGGCCAGGCGGTCGTCGGCGGCCAGGCGATCGACACGACCAACGGCAAGCTCTACATCTGCACCGCCACCAACGGCACGACCACGGCGACGTGGACGGTCGTGGGGGCGCAGACCTGATGCGCGCCGAGAAGCGCCTGTGGCGCACCGCAAAGGGCGACCTCGTCGAGGACGGCCACCCCGACGCCGTCACCCTGGCCTACGGCGAGGACGACAACGTCCGCGACGGCGAGACCATCCGCACGTCCGCGCCCAGCCCCAAGGCGGGCAAGGCCACGCCGAAGAAGGCCGCGGCGCCCACGCCCAAGCCTGGCGACTAGGAGGCGACCGTGACCGTCCTGACGCTGCCCGACGCACGGGCCCACCTCAACATCACCGACGAGACGGCCCCCACCACGGCCAAGCTCACGGCGATGATCGCCTCGGCGGAGTCGGCGATCGCTGGCCGGGTGGGGCCCCTCGAAGCGCAGGCCAGGACGGTCCGGGTCGCCCCCAACTACAAGACCCTCGTCGTGCTGTCCCCTGCCGTCGAGGTGACAGCAGTGACCGACTCGGTCGGCACCACCCTCGATACCGCCGCCCTGCACCTCAACCAGCGTGCGGGGCTCATCACCCGCAGCGACGGCAGCGCGTTCACCGCGTCGTGGTACGACGTCACCTACGACTACGGCCGCTCGCCTTGTCCTCCCGACCTTGTGCTCGCGGTCAAGGAGATGGTCCGCCACCTCTGGGACACCCAGCGCGGCCCCAGCAAGCGCCCCGGGTCGAACACCAGCGACGCCACCTCGAACACCATCCCCGGCGCCGCCTATCTGTTGCCCTTCCGGGTCGCCGAGCTGATCGCGCCCCACCGGCCCGCGCTCGTGGCGGGCTGAGCCGATGCCGACCTCGATCACCTTCGCCCTCATCGACCGCCTGATCGACGTCCTCGCCGCCGGCCTGCCTGGCGTCCGCGTAGTCGACGGGGACGTCGTATCCGGCGATGCCGGGGACTACCTCGCCGTGGGCTGGGAGGACCCCGACAGCGACCGCGCTACCTCGGCCACCGCCCAGCAGGGGTGGAACGGGCTCGGCGCGAAGTCGCGCCGCGAGAGCGGATCTATCACCTGCTTGGCCCTGTCGTGGAACGGCGACCCGGCCGGCCTCAAGGCTGCGCGCGACGCGGTCCAGGCGATGACGGCCACGGTGGAGAACCTCCTGCGCGCGGAGCCGAACCTCGGCGGGATCGTCCCCGGTCTGCTGTGGACCAGCTACGGCACCCGTACCGACCTCAAGCAGTGGCTGAGCGCCGAGGGCTCGGTCGCCGTCTGCACATTCGAGATCGCCTTCGAGGCGAAGATCTAGGAGGCCCGCCGTGGCTCGCATCCGCAACATCACCCGCGACACCCTCTCGCTGTTCCGCAGCGACGCCCCGCCGATCGACGCAGGCGACGAGGTCACCGTCCGGGACGAGAACTTCGTCGACCGGGCCTGGCCGAAGTCCACCTGGGACCTCGTCGAGCCGCCCGAGCTGGACGGCTACGTCGACCAGTCGAGCGACGACGCCTGGCTCTACGCCGAGCTGGCCGAGCCCGACTTCGACACCGCGCTCGTCGAGGAGCTCGGCGGCCTGACCGTCGCCGAGCTCAAGGACCGCGCCGCGGCCGCCGGCGTCGAGACCACCGCGACCAAGAAGGTCGACCTCATCGCCGCCATCGCGGCCCACCACAGCAACCGCCACAACGAGGAGGACTGACCATGGTCACCGGAACCGGACTCGACGCCCAGCTCGGCTACAAGCCCGAGACCGCCGTCGGCACCGAGGTCACCGTCGACAAGTTCTTGGAGTTCAACTCCGAGGGCTTCGAGTTCGACCCCTCCTGGATCGAGCCCGAGGGCCTGCGCGTCGGCACGAAGTTCAAGCGCGGCTCCCGGCTGGTGCAGTCGCGCAAGCAGGTCTCCGGGTCGGTCGAGCTCAACTACGCCACCCGCCTCATGGGCGGGCTGTGGAAGCTCGCGGTCGGCTCCACGGTCACCACCCCGACCCTGATCGCCGGGTCGGCGTACAAGCAGGTCCACCAGACCGGCGACCTGCTCGGCAAGTCCGCCACGTTCCAGGTCGGCCGGCCCGAGCCCGCGACCCAGGTCGTCCGCGCGCACACCATCCGCGGCTGCAAGTGCACCTCGTGGGAGTTCTCGGTCGGCGACAACGAGGTCGCCAAGCTCAAGCTCGAGCTCGACGGCTGGGACGAGTCCACGAGTACGGCGCTCGCGGTCGCGTCGTACCCGTATGCCGAGGAGCTCAACTTCTCCCAGTGCACCGCGTTCACCCTCGGCGCCACCATCGCCGGCACGACCGAGTTCACCGCCACCGGCGGCACCCCGGTCTCGGCGATCGTGAACAAGCTGACGATCAAGGGCGACAACGCGCTGGCCACGGAGCGGTACGGCCTGGGCAACGCCGGGCTCAAGAAGGAGCAGCTCGAGAACGGCATCCCGACCATCACCGGGTCCTTCGATGCCGAGTACTCCAAGTCCGAGTTCTACGACCCGTTCAAGGCCGGCACCGCGACGTCGCTGCTGATCCGGTTCGAGGGCACGGTGCTCTCGGGCACCGACAAGAACACGCTCGAGTTCATCGCCCCCGAGATCCGGATCAAGAAGTCCACCCCGACCGTCGAGGGCCCCGACATCGTCAAGGCCACCGTCGAGTTCGAGGTGTACGCCAACGGCACACTCAACCCGTTCCAGGTCAAGGTCATCTCCGGCGACAGCACGGCGATCTGACGCACGGCCAGTCCCATGACCGACGTTCGGATCCGCGGTGCCGACGACATCGACTCCCTGGTCCGCAAGATCCGTGAGCACGCCGACGCCAAGGCGCTGCGCAAGGAGCTCTACTCCGGCCTCGCGCGGCTCTCCAAGGAGCTGCGCGGCCCGATGCTCGAGGTCATCCCGACCGCGCTCCCCAAGCGCGGTGGGCTGGCCGACCTCATCGCATCGCGGGCCACGATGAAGACCACCGCGAAGTCCGGCAAGTACGCCGGGGTGTCCCTGCGGTTCTCTGCCCGCGGCCACGACATCCGCCTCCTGACCGGGGAACGCCTGCGCCACCCCGTGTTCGGCAACCGCAACACCTGGGTCGACCAGACAGCCGGGGTCGATCCGGCCGTCTTCACGGCCAAGTTCGACGAGCAGAAGCCCGAGATCCAGCGCGCGATCGTGCGCGTCCTGGAAGAGATCGCACGAAAGGTCACCGCCTGATGTCCCAGCTCATCAAGATCGTCTACACCCCCGAGAACGGTTCCCGCCGGGAGTGGACGGTCGACCTGCAGAACCCCGGGTGGGACGTCACCTACGCCACCGAGAAGGCCACCGGCTGGCCCTGGGGGCAGTTCGTCAAGCGGATCCAGAACCAGTCCGCGATCGCGCTCCAGGCGCTGCTGTGGGTGCTGCGCAAGCGCGACGAGCCCAAGCTCCAGCTCGACTCCGTCCGCCCGAACATGGACGAGCTCGACTTCGAGGGCCAGTGCGGCCGGTGCAAGGAGTGGGTCGACGACGACAGCCACCTCTGCGCCCCCGCCGAGCCCGAGCGCGACGACGACGAGGCGACGCCGCAGGGCGAAGGTGACGCCCCGGGGGAAGCCTGACGCTCGTCCAGGAGGTCGACGCCTACGGCCCCTGGTTCGAGCACCTCCTCGGCTACAAGCCCTGGGACCTCGACCGCCTCACCACCCAGCAGGTCGCCGGCCGGCTGGCCTGGATCAAGCAGAACCTCGACCAACTCAATAGCGACCCGAGCCCCGACGGCCCCGCCAGCAGCGCGGTCGGCAGCTCGTGACCTGAGCCCCGTCGGGCTCGACACCAGGGAGGAGACGTCCCATGGCGAGCACCGACGTGATCGAACGGTTCTGGGCCAAGGTCGACAAGACCTCGCCGAGCGGCTGCTGGGAGTGGACCGCAGCGCGCCAGCCCAACGGCTACGGCCGCTTCGGCTGGGCCAAGGGCGACATCCGCATGGCTCACCGTGTCGCCTACGAGCTCACGAAGGGCCCGATCCCGGCCGGCCTAGTGATCGACCACCTGTGCCGCAACCACGGCTGCGTCCGGCCCGACCACCTCGAGCCGGTGACCCAGCGAGAGAACATCCTGCGCGGCATCCGCCGACAGCCGGACACCCACTGCAAGCGCGGCCACGAGTTCACGCCCGAGAACACCTACATGCGGCCGAACGGGCGACAGGCCTGCCGGCCCTGCCATCGGGCCTACGACCGCGACCGGAAGCGCGCCCTGCGAGCCCAGCGGAAGGCGGCTGCCTGATGGCCAGCACCGACGTCATCTTTGACGTAATCGGTCGCGATCACGCCTCGTCGACGTTCGACAAGGTTGGCGACTCGGCGAACCGCTCCGGCGGCAAGATGGCCAAGTTCGGCAAGGTCGCCAAGCTCGCCGCCCTCGGCGTCGCTGGCGGTGTCGCTGCGGCCGGCGTGGCGCTGTTCAAGCTCGGCCAGGGCGCCGCCGAGGACGCCGCCGGCCAGGCCCGCCTCGCCAAGGCCCTGAAGAACAGCGCCGGTGCCACCAAGGCACAGACCGCGTCGGTCGAGGACTGGATCTCCAAGCAGGGTGTCGCTCTCGGTGTCGCTGACGACGAGTTGCGCCCCGCGCTGGAGAAGCTCGCCGTCGCGACCGGCGACGTCGGCAAGGCCCAGAAGCTCGCCTCCCTCGGCATGGACGTCGCCGCCGGCACCGGCATGTCACTCCAGGCCGTCTCCAAGGCCCTGGCCAAGGCACAGAACGGCCAGGTCGCCGGCCTGTCCAAGCTCGGCATCTCCACCAAGGACGCCGAGGGCAAGACGATCTCGTTCGCCGAGGCCCAGAAGCGCCTCGCCAAGGCCCACGGTGGCCAAGCCGCCACGAGCGCGAACACCCTCCAGGGCAAGATCGGCCGGCTCAAGCTGATCCTGTCCGAGACCGGCGAGACCATCGGCTCCAAGCTGCTGCCCGTCGCGACCCAGCTTGCCGACTGGTTCCTCAAGGACGGCCTGCCCAAGGTCGAGGCGTTCGGGAACTACCTCGGCCAGGTGCTCCCGCCGATCTTCGACAGGGTCAAGACCGTCGTGTCCGCGGTGCTCGGATCGATGAAGGGCGACGTCGGCGGCAACCTGTCCGGGATCAAGCAGATCTTCTCCGACACGGTCTCGATCATCCGGTCGCTGTGGAACGCGTTCGGCCCGACGCTGCTGGCCAGTCTCAAGACCACCTTCGAGAACATCAAGACGATGCTCTCCGGGGCGTTCACCATCATCCGCGGCATCTTCAAGACGGTCTCGTCGCTGCTCAAGGGCGACTGGAAGGGCGTGTGGGAGGGCATCAAGCTCATCCTGCGCGGCGCCGTCACTCTGCTGGTGGGGATCGTGCGCGAGCTGTGGAACAAGATCCGGCTCGCGTTCTCCTCTGCGGGCATCGCGATCAAGGCGATCTTCTCCGGCATGTGGAACGGCATCCGCTCGGCCGCGTCGGCCGGCCTGAACTGGCTCGTCGAGCGGGTCCGCAGCATCCCCGGAAGCATCAAGGCCCTCGGCAGCAAGTTCCTCGACGCCGGCAAGACCCTCATCGGCAAGCTCTGGGACGGCATCAAGAACGCCGCCGGCAACGCCGGCGGGTTCGTGGCCGACCTCGTCGGCAAGATCAAGAGCGGCATCAACAACACCCTCAACCTGCCGCTCAAGGTGTCCCTCCCGAAGGTGCTCGGCGGCAAGTCGATCACCGTGATTCCAGCCTTCGCCCGCGGAACCAACTTCGCCCCCGGCGGCATGGCTCTGGTCGGCGAGGAAGGCCCCGAGGTCGTCGACCTGCCCCGCGGATCCAAGGTCACCCCGCACCGCGCGTCCATGGCTCGCCTCGGCGGTGGCGGCGGGACCGTCGAGGTGCACCTGCACATGGGCAATGGGTTCGTGGGGGACGAGCGTCAGCTCGCCGCGGCGCTCGAGCAGATGTTCCTGCGCTACGTGCGCTCGACCGGCCGGCCCCTCCAGTTCGCTGCGACGGCGGCCTCGTGACCTACGACATCAAGGTCGAGATCGCGTTCAACGCCGGCTACCGCACGCCCGCGGTCGACCGGGTGTGGACCGACGTCACGGCCTGGGTTGACGTCGATAGTGCGCTCGGCGTCACCTACGGCCGCGCTGATGAGCTCTCGGCGGCCGACGCGAACCGGCTGACCAACATCACCCTCGACAACCGGGATGGGCGGTTCACCTTCGGCAAGACCTCGTCGCCGTACTACCCCAACGTCAAGGTTGGTCGCCCGATCCGGATCACCGCCACCGCGGGCGCAACCACCTCTGTCCGGTTCACCGGCTACGTCGACGAGTGGCCCCAGGAATGGCCAGGATCGTCGACCTCCTACGCGACGGCGAAGATCTCCAGCTCGTCCCGGATCAGTCGGCTCGGGCTCACCTCCGCGCCCACGAACTTCCTCGACGCGGAGATCCTCGCCCAGGCGCCGACCTACTACTGGCCACTCACAGATGCCGCGACGGAGTCCGCCGGCATCGAGGCCGCCGGTTCCGGTCCCTCGTTGGCGCGGGCGTCCGAGGGCTTCACGCTAGGAGCCGGCGGCCTCCGCGAGTCGGAATCCGCTGAGTTCAGGGTCGACGGGCGCACCTGCTCGCAGGTGATTCGGTACAACGACAACGCCGAGTCGCAACTGACCACGCGCGCCAGGGCTGTCCTTCCGACTCCCATCACCTTCGGGCCAGGCGTCCCGGGCGCCTTCTCCATTGGAGTGTTCGTCCGCGCGACGGCGACCAGTATCAACGGCTTCGGCCAATGGCTCAATCTGATGCGACTCGGTGACGACCTCGCCCTCGACAACTCCCCGCACTTCCAGTTCGGCGCCTCCTATGCGGCAACGACGTACAGCAACGACGGCACCGGCGCCGGATGGAACGCCACGGCCAGCATGCCGGTAACGATCATGGGACCGACGGCGGACCTGAACGCCCACCACTGGGGGGCCACCGTTGTGTGCGACGGCACCATCGTGACGGTCAAGAGCTACTTCGACGGGCAGCTCGTGGCGTCAACGCCAAGCGTTCAGCCGATCGAGGCCTACGCCCTGGATCTGCTGAGGCTCACCGCCGACATGTCGGGGCCCAACCTGCTGATCGGCCGCGTCGCACTCTGGGACCGAGACATCGGGGCCGCGGGGTTCGCGGCGATCGGCGGCGTGATCTCGGGCTACTCCGGTGAGACCGTCGACCAGCGGATGGCCCGGGTCGCAACCACTTGGGCAGGCATCCCGTCGGCGGAGGTGCTGCTGCCCGGCAGTTCCCGAGCGCTGGGTGGCACCGACGCGTCCGACGGGCTTCCGCGCCCGCTCGACCTCCTCCGGACCGTCGAGCGCGACGAAGCCGGAGTCCTCAGCGACGATCGTCTCGGCCGGCTCCGCCTCCTGCCCAGAGGCGCGCGTTACGGAGTGGCGCCCGCGCTCACCGTGGACGCAGCTCTCCACCGCGTTGGCGGCGACTGGGCGCCCAAGGCTGACCGACAGGGACTCGCCAATATCGGTACAGCCAAGAACACCCAGACCGGTGTCGAGGTCACATACATCGACGAGGACTCGCGTGACGAGTACGGCGACGCGGCATTCAGCATCGACACCTCCGTCCTCGATCCCGACGAGCCCCTGATGCTCGCTGCAGGGGTGGTCAACGCCAACCGCGAGCCACGGCCGCGTGCGCCGTCGGTCACGCTCGACGTCAACGACTGGCTCGGCTCCCCTGCAGAACTCGCGGCACTTCTTGCCCTCGATATTGGGTCCCGTGTGCGCATCACCAACGCCCCAAGCCAAGCGGCGACCACCAGCGTCGACTACTACGTCGAGGGGTACTCCGAGAGCCTCGAACCGTTCAGGTGGACGATCACGCTGAACCTCTCGCCGTCCTGGCCCGTCGACTCCGTCCTGATCCTCGACGACCCAGCGCTGGGCGTCCTCGACCAACGCGTCCTCGCACTCTAGATCGGAGTCCCGACCGTGCCCTGGAACAACCCCAAAACGTGGCTCCCGAACGCTGTGCTCACCGCAGCCGAGCTCAACCAGTACGTCCGCGACAACTTCAGGGCCATCGGAGACGCCTGGACCAGTTACACCCCCACCTGGACTTCGTCCAGCACGCAGCCGGCCCTCGGCAACGGCACCGCAACTGGCCGCTATCTCCAAGCAGGCAAGCTGATCGTGTATCGATCCGCTGTCGCCATGGGAACCACCACTACCTTCGGAGCCGGTCAGTACTACCTCTCGTTGCCAGTTGCCGCGCATGTGACAGGAACGCAGCTCGTGCACGGCGAAGCGGTGATCGGCAGCAGTGTCTACGTGATCCGAGGCCGGATTCTGACTGCCGACACCACCAAGGCCTTCCTCTACTGCTCGCCCACCACGGCGGGTGCAGCCGATCGGGCCGTGTCGCCGACCACTCCCGGCTCCTTCGCCAACGGAAGTCAGATCATCGTGACCGGCATCTACGAGGCCGCCTGATGCTCGATCGCACCAACGACATCATCGGCCTCGTCCTCGGGGTGATCGCGGTGCTCGGCGCCCTGCTCGGCTACCTGCGCTGGGTCCGCCCCCGGATCCGCCGCGGGATTGGCGTCTGGGTCCAGATCCGCGACAGCCTCATCGGCCGCGAAGAGCAGCGCGACTCCATCACCGGACGCAAGACCGCCGACGCCCTGCCCGGGATCGGCGTGCGGATGGACAACGTCGAGCGCGGCCAGCAGGAGCAGAGCAGGGCGCTCAACCACATCGCGACCCTCATCGAGAGCCAGCAGCAGCAGGACCAGCGCCTCGACACCGTCGAGCGACGCGTGGACGCGCTCGAGCAGGCCGCGATCGAACGCGTTGCTGGCAAGGCCGAGTCGGTCGCCGCCTTCCGCGCGATCGAGGCCGTCGCCCGGCAGACCGACCCCACCGCCCCCGAGATCGAGGAGCACCCGTCATGACCACCTCCCAGAACGGCTACCCCGCCCTCGCCGGCCGCGTCACTGGCCCGCTGCCGCGGCTGCGCGTGTGGCGTATCCCCGGCGCCAACCGGACCCTGACCCTGCGCGACGGCTCGACCGGCTTCCTGCTGGTCCACCTCGCCATGTGGTTCGACAAGAAGGTCGAGGACATCGACGCCGGGATCTGGGACGAGTGGGGCTACGCCTACCGGCCGGTCCGCGGCTGGGTCGCGCTGTCCAACCACGCCTCCGGCACCGCGATGGACCTCAACGCCACCCAGCACGTGCTCGGCGCCGAGGACACCTTCACCCCCGCCCAGGAGCGCCTCATCCGCGACCGGGTCAAGAGCTTCTACGGCGGCTGCATCCGCTGGGGTGGCGACTACCACCGCCGCAAGGACGAGATGCACTTCGAGATCGACCGCGGCATCGGCGCCTGCGAGCGCAAGGCCCGCGCGCTGCTCGACACCCCCCGCGGCCGGCGCATCCTCGCCGCCAACCCCGGCGCCCGGAAGGTCATCCTGTCGTGAGTACCCCGCGCTGCTCCGAAGCCGAGGGCGGCCGCGTCCTGTTCTGGTGCCCCGGCTGCGAAGAGGGTCACGCGATCACCGTCGGGACCTGGACCTGGAACGGGACCATCAACATGCCGACGTTCTCGCCGTCCGTGCTGGTGCGCGGCAACCAGTGGCCGCGCGACGAGTTCCCCTCGTACTACCGACCCCAGCACGCCAGCGTCGCGCCCGGCGCGGACACCGTGTGCCACTCGTTCGTGACCGACCGCCGGATCCAGTTCCTGGCCGACTGCACGCACACTCTCGCCGGACAGACCGTCGACCTACCGGCGTGGCCGCCTGCCTCCCAGGAGCGGCCGTGAGCCGCGACCGCCGCGCCTGGCTCCGCGCACGCTTCCTCCGCGGCCTCTCCCGGCCCCGGCCGCTGCGCCGCGGCCAGGTCAACGGGCAGGGTGCGACCGCCTCGGCCGGGAAGACTGAGCGGATCGTCCTCGCCGCCGTCGAGCACGCCGACGTCGTGACCATGTGCGAGGTCGCCAACGTCGATGTCGCCGACCTCCTCGGCCCCGGCTGGGACGTCGCCCAGGACACCTCGACCTGGGCCAAGGCCGGATGCGCCGTCGCGATCCGCCGCTCCCGCGGCTACATCAAGCGCTGGCACCTCCGCCTCGGCGTCACCGCCTGGCTCCGCGGCCGCCGCGCCCGGCAGATGAACGACCGGTACGTCGTGGTCGCGGTCCTCAAGATCGACCCCGGCACCCGCTTCCGGTGGCGGCACAAGGTCGCCGCTGCCCATGGCCCGCCGAAGCGGAACTGGTCGCCGTGGTGGACGGTGTGGATGCGCCTCGTGCGCACCCTCGCCGTCTACGACATCGGCGCCGACTGGAACCGCCGCCGGCCCGCCATCGCCGACGCGATGCCCCGACGCCGGATCCACATGCACGGCATCGACGGCTTCGCGCTCCGCGACTGGCTACCCGCCGCCGGCCTCACCTACAGCGACGTCGGCAGCGACCACCCCGCCACCTACCTCACCCTCTGGCCCTGACCTCCAAGGTTCCTCCCAGCAACCCCCAGGATTGGAGCAACACCATGAACCTCAAGCCCTACGCCAAGGCCGTCGTCGCTGGCGTCGTCACCCTCGGCGCCGGCCTCGGCACCGCGCTGACTGACGGCCACGTCTCGGCCGTCGAGTGGTGCACCATCATCCCCGCCACCGTCGTCGCCGTCGGCGCCGTCTTCGGGATCCGCAACACGCCCGCCTGACCTCGCTACCGCAGGCCGACCGCCGCCCGCCTCCCACCCCCGGGAGGCGGGCGGCCTTCGGCGTTCCTCGATCCACGACGTCGGCCGGGCCGGCTCACCACAGCTTCTTGCGGAAGCTCAGCCCTTTCGCGATCCGGACCGACGAGTTGCCGCGGGACGACA
This sequence comes from Pimelobacter simplex, assembly GCF_024662235.1. Classification (GTDB taxonomy): domain Bacteria; phylum Actinomycetota; class Actinomycetes; order Propionibacteriales; family Nocardioidaceae; genus Nocardioides. The sequence goes on along the minus strand of NZ_CP096276.1, from coordinate 1,135,635 downwards.
CCGAGGCGCGCCCGGCCCGCTTCGACACGCTCGCGCCTGTCTTCGACAGGTTCAGCGATGTGCTCTTGTTCAACCGCACGCGCTTGCGCCACACGAAGCCCATCAGCTCGGGACCTGCGGATCGGGGTGACCGAAGATCACGCGCCCGCCAGTGCGCTTAGCGGCGTAGCGGCACCAGCGCGACGTGTACGGAGCGTCGTCGACTCCAGGCTTTCCGTAGGACAGGATGATGATCGACCCCTTCCGGGTGACACAGCCTGGAGGGCCTTCGTACCCCGACGTCCAGTCGCGCCAGAAGGCCACCGCGGCAACGATGTCGGGGTACTCCAGCACGTGGAACTCCTGGCGGACCCCGGGGCGAACCTTCGCCACGCACAGGATGCCGTCGCTCGCGGAGGGCCCAGCGCCGATCTGCATCGGCTGGACCCGCTTGCACTTCAGCTTCTTCGCGACCTGCTTGGTCGGTCGCGGCGACTCTGCGTTGGCCGCGGGCAGCGCGGCGCCAATCAGGACGCCGGCGAGAAGGACGGCGATGAGCACCCGGAGCGATCGCATGTCTAGCAGGCTAACCCGCGTTGCCTGACCCTGTCTCCACATCCCGCTAGCCCTCCTCCTGGCCGGCGGCCCTCCGCGGCGGGTCGTAGGCCGTCCCGAGGTTTGGCACTCCGTCGCTCGCCGGACGCAGCCGCTCCGCGGGCACCCAGTCGGTCTGGAGCTGGCCGCCCGCGATCGCCTGGTTGTCCCAGGTCACGAACGCCTCCCACTCGCGGTGCTGGTTGCTGCGCCAGGCGAGGATGAGGCCCGGGAAGTGGCGCGGGCCGAACTCCTCCTTGACCCACACGTGCCGCTGTCCCATGAGCGCAGGATAGAACACGTGTTCGAACGCAACTCCGCCCCGGCGACTCTGAGCCCGAAGCTCTGGGTCCATTCCGGGGCGGAGGACTCGCCGTGCTTGCACGACTCGCGGTGGCCGCCGGAGCGAGGAATCTTGCTAAGGGAATCGCTCTAAGCTCCGGACGGCGGCCGCTGGGCCAATTCTATACACACCAGTAGCCTGCGCGGGTGCTGATCCACGCCGCCCGCCGCCCCAAGGACGACACCACCGCCGAAGCCGTCCACTGGACCGTCGAGACCGACGACTACGCCGCCGGCATGGAACAGGTCAGGGCCGCCGTGCCCGAGGGGCACGTGCTGCTCGGGGTGCGGGTCGAGCGCTGATCTGACGGCGGCGAGAACAGCGCTTCCTCAGCGTAGAATTTGATCGAGGGTCGATTCCGAATCGACGAAAGTGCTGCCGCCATGGAGACCACGACTGCTACCGTCCCCCGCATGCCCGAGGAGGAGTTCGCGTACTTTCGCTTCACGGGCGAGCGCTTCAAGAACCGCGAAGAGGGAATGCCGCTCGAGGCTCTCGCCGAGCTGGTCACGTATCGAGACCTAGTCAGCGAGATTGCGCGAGCCCTCTGGAAGAGATCCCACCCCGAGCGAGTGCGCGCGCCTCGGAACTGGGCCGGTCTCCTCGACCTTCGGCTCACCGAAATCGGCGACGGAAGCGTGAGGCCGATTGTCAAGCGTCGCAACGACCAGACCCTCCCAGTAGGTGACACGTTCGATGACGCTCGTGACTATCTGAGCCAGACAGTCAGCGACGTCGCACGGGGCAACGGGCTCAGGTCCGACTTTCCGCCCGCATGCGTACCCCGCTTGAGCCGTCTCGGCCAAGCCCTAAAGCCGGGCGACCGAGTGTTCTTCGGGCATCCAACCCAGGCCGACCGGCGAGCAGAACTCAACGACTCCATCGCACGGACGCTCAGCGAAATTGCTGAGCAACTCACCGACGAACGCCCCGATACGACACTTCAGGGGCACATCGTTGAGATGGACACGGACGCCGCAACCTTCCAGCTCCGCACATCCGACGATCGCCGCGTCGGCGGTCGCTACGCCGCCGCCGACGCGGAGGCAGTACACCAGTGGCTAGATGTCGACGGAGGCGGCGGCGAGACCGTTGAGGTCACTGGGATTGCTCTCGTCAACACCGACGGCGCGGTGTTGCGGTTCTCCCCCGACGAGCCCGTAGCAATTCGCCAAGTTCCCGTAGAGGGCATGCTCGCGGTCTTCCGCGCCCTTGCGGACGTTCCCGAGTCGGCGCCGGTGGAGTCGCTAAAGATCCTCAACCGGCGCTCGCGACTCATCGGAAACCACTACCCCAAGTTCGGCATCGCTGAGCACTCGGAAGGAATCCTGAGGGTCGAGTGGTCCGACAACGCTCGCGAGTGCTCCGCGGAGATCGAACCGGATGGCTCGCTGTATCTGCATGCATACGACCGTGACACCGAGCAAGACGAAGAGTACGAGGGGATGACCGATCAGCCGGGCCTGGAGGCGCTTGATCGATTCCTGGAGGGTGGCTCGCTGTGACAGTGCTCGTGGATAACGATGAGGCGTTGCACCGGCAAGTCCATTGCTGCAAAGAAGATGGCACGCCAATGAGTCTCAACTTCCGCCCCAGCCCGAAGGACAACGGATACCTTTCGACTCGCCAAGGCTCTGTCGTCACCGCAGAGGAAGCCTACGAGGATCACAAGGCCGACGGATGGAAGACGCTCGGCACCTGGACCTTCCTCGTCAACGAGACTGAACTTCTAGTTATCGACGACCAGCATGAACCAGGCCAGCCCAGGGGGCACGCCTCCGTCGACTTCCACGGCTTCACGACAAAGGCGCAGGCAGAGCGTGAGAGCAAACGACTCGCTCTCTGCGCCAGAAACACTCACGCACCGTAGGGGCCACGCCGCCTCACGTCACCCGTCGTACTCCCGCCGCCGCTCAGTCAACGAACCCCAGTCGTCTCGCCGACCTCTGCCGCTGACGGTCCGACCGCAGACGTTGCAGCCGCTTCACCACCAACGGGTCGAACGCGAGCGCCTCCGGACGGTCGAGCAGGGCATGGAGCCGCTGGTAGTAGCGCGTCATCGACACCCCGAACACCTCATGCACCATCGACTCCTTCGCGCCGGCGTGCTTCCACCACTGGCGCTCAAACACCAGAATCGCGGTCTCGTCGGGGGTGAGCTCGGGCATCAGTTGATCCTCCGTCGATCGAGACCGCCCCAGACGCCGAAGCGCTCCTCGTTGGCCGTCGCATGGTCATGGCACTCACGGAGCACCGGGCAGCGCAGGCACACAAGCAAGGCGCCGGCCACATCCTCGAGGAACTCACTCGGGTCCACCTGGGTCGCGCAGGCGGCGTGCTGCTCCCAACTGGTCAGCCAGTCCTCATCTCGGAAGAAGCTCTCGTGCATGCCAGGCACGCTAGGGCGAGGGTCCGACAGAACCTCCGGGCGACGTGTTGACCTGTCAACATTGACCCCTCGGCGGGTGGTCGTCAGTACCCCATGAGTTTCCGTCGGTTCACGCTCAGAACACCATCTTTCGCACGCGCGTTCCCTCGTTCGAATCCTGCCGGAGGCGCCGCATGAACTCCCACGACACATCCCTGTCGAAACGCCTCTCCCTGGTCCTGCGCCATCGGCCGGACTCGATCGGCCTCGTCCTCGACGCCCACGGCTGGGTCCCGCTCGACGACCTCCTCGCCGCACTCGCCGCAGGCCCTGCCCGCGGCTCCGGTGGCGCCGTGAGCCGCGACGACGTCCTCCGCGTGGTCGCGGCCAGCGACAAGCAGCGTTTCGAGCACGATCCCGCCACCGACCTGATCCGGGCTCGCCAGGGGCACTCGGTCCCGGTCGACCTCGACCTCGCACCGGCCACGCCGCCCGCGGTCCTCTTCCACGGGACGCCCCGGCGCAACCTCGACTCGATCCTCGCCACCGGCCTCGACCGGCGCCGGCGCCACCACGTCCACCTCTCCCCCGACCGCACCACGGCCGAGCGCGTCGGCGCCCGGCGCGGCGCGTACGTCGTGCTGCGGGTGGACGCGGCGGCCATGGCGGCGGCCGGGCACACCTTCTGGCGCACCGGCAACGGCGTGTGGCTGGCGGACGCCGTACCGGCGGGGTTCCTGGCGCTCGACGACGCGCCCGCCTGACCTACGCTGTGCGGATGCCCGCAGCCAGCTCCCGCGTCACCATCCACACCGACGGCGCCTGCCTCGGCAACCCGGGTCCGGGCGGCTGGGGCGCCGTGCTGCGCTACGGCGACCACACCCTCGAGCTGTACGGCGGCGAGGCGGCCACGACGAACAACCGGATGGAGCTCATGGCGGCCATCCGCGCGCTCGAGACGCTCACCCGGCGCTCCGAGGTCGACCTGCACACCGACAGCAGCTACGTGCGCAACGGGATCATGTCCTGGGTGGCGAAGTGGAAGGCCAACGGGTGGCGGACGTCGGCCAAGGCGCCGGTCAAGAACGACGACCTGTGGCGCCGGCTCGACGTGGCGGCGGCCGAGCACGACGTGGCCTGGCACTGGGTCAAGGGGCATGCGGGCGACCCGGGCAACGAGCAGGCGGACGGGTTGGCGGGCAAGGGGGCCCGGGAGGCGCGGGACGGGACGCTCAGCAGCGCTTGATGGTGGCGTCCTTGCGGGCGTCGTCGCCGTAGCGGCGGGCGGTGCCGACGGAGGGCAGCACGACGCTGGCGCCGTTGATGTTGCCGATGCTGCCGGGCAGCACGCAGGTGGTCACCTTGCGGTGGTCGACCTGGGCGATGGCCTGGGCGATCCGGAACAGCTCCTTGGGCGAGACACCCTGGGTCTTGAGGTGCTGCAGGACGCTGAGGACGCCGGACTCGATCCAGCCGGGGCGGTCGGCGTTGGCGGCGATCTTGCGCTGGATGCCGCGGATGACGCGCTGCTGGTTGGCCGAGCGGTCGAAGTCGCCCTGCGGCAGGGACTTGCGGACCCGGGCGAACTCGACGGCGCGCATGCCGTCGATCTTGATCCGGCCGGCCTTCCAGCCCTCGGGGTTGAGGTGGGAGTCGGCGAAGAACGCGGGTTCTCGACGGTGATGCCGCCGATGCCGCGGATGAGCTGGGCCAGGCCGCTGAACGTGGCGAGCATGACGTAGTCGGGCTGGACGCCGACCAGGTCGCCGACCGTGCGCCCGAGCAGCTGGGGGCCGCCGTAGTAGAGGGCGGCGTTGACCCGGTTGGAGCCGTGGCCGGGGATGGGCACCCAGCTGTCGCGCGGGATACCGACCGCACTCGCCGCGCCGGTGCGGGTGTCGATGGCGATGAGCTGGAGCGCGTCGGCGCGGCTGCGCAGCGGGTCCTCGCGGGGGCGGGTGTCGACGCCGGCGGCGAGGATCCACACGACGTCCGGGTCGACGTCGACGCCGGTGGCGCGGTCGATCTTGACCAGGGTCAGCACGGTCGGCGCCGGCGCACTGTCCGGTACGACGAGCGCGGTCGCGCCGAGGACCAGCCCCAGCACCAGCGTCCGCAGGATCCTGCGCACCATCACGCCCCCTCCTCGCCACGGCTCACGTCGAAGCCGAACACCTGCCAGCCGCCGCCCTTGACCGGCGTCAGCAGCAGCCGGCCGGTCACCGACTCGGTCCGCTCTCCCCCGCCGGACCCGTCGGAGCCGCCGGACCCGCCGGTCAGCCGCAGCCCGATCCGGACCCGGGCGGTCGCCCCGGCGGCCCGCCCGTCGACGCCGAGGACGTCGACCCGGATCCGGCGCTCGGTGACCTCGACCGTCTCCAGGCCGGCGCCGACGGCGGCATTGCTCATCACGTCCGGCTGGCGCAGCGCCAGCCGGCGCGCGTCGGGGGTGAAGCCCGCGAAGGCCGGGTCGAAGTCGGTGCGCGGGTAGTCCCCGCCGTAGGCCCCCGCGACCCAGGCCTCGACGGCCGCGGTCACCGCGGCCAGGACGGCATCGGCCTTGGCCGGGCCGAGCCGGCCCCGGACCTTGCCGAGCCGGGCGTCGGCCGGCACCTCCGGGGTGGCGTGCCCGGACGGCTCGGGGCCGTCCGAGGAGCTCTTGTCGTCGCCTCCCGAGCACCCGCCCAGGGCCAGGACCGCGACCGTGACGACGGCCACGATCCGGGCTCGATCCGCTCTGCGTAGCACCTTCGACACCCCCGTTCGCTCCACCCCCGGTACCCGGGCGGAATGTCTGATGCGCAACACCCTGCCTCAAAGGGTGACCGAGGGTCGGTATTTGCTTCGGCATGGGACTAGCCTTGGCGGTCGACAGCACCCGCTACCGGTACGCGGGTCGGAGCAGCTCATCGGAAGAGGCGAAGCACGTCGTGACGCAGTCGTCAGACCAGTCCACCGGATCACCCGTTCCTGCGGACTTCGGAGCCAACGAGTGGCTCGTGGAGGAGATGAAGGAGCGGTTCGAGGCCGATCCGGGCAGCGTGGATGCTGCTTGGGCCGCCTACTTCAAGACCAACGGCGTCACCGCGACGGCGACGACGACCACGACGGCCACCACCGCCGCCCCGGCCGCGCCCGCCGCGGCCGCGGCTCCTGCGGCGCCGGCCGCCCCGCGGCGCCGGCCGCGCAGGCCGCGCCCACGCCCAAGGCGACCCCCGCTCCCCAGGTCAGCCCTGCCTCCACGACGACGCCGACGCCGCCCAAGGCCGACGCCCCCAAGCCGACCCCCAAGGACGCCCCGCGTCCCGCGCCGGTCACCGCCAGCGACGAGCCGACGCTGACCGTGCTGCGTGGCATCCCGGCCGCCACGGCCAAGAACATGGACATCTCGCTGTCGGTCCCGACGGCGACCTCGGTGCGCAACATCCCGGTCAAGCTCCTGTGGGACAACCGCATCGTCATCAACAGCCACCTCAAGCGCGCCCGCGGCGGCAAGGTGTCGTTCACCCACCTCATCGGCTACGCGATCGTCAAGGCGATCAAGGCGCTGCCGGCGATGAACAACACCTTCGACGAGATCGACGGCAAGCCGACCATGGTCACGCCGGCCCACATCAACCTGGGCCTGGCCATCGACCAGCAGAAGAAGGACGGCACCCGCCAGCTGGTGGCGCCGAGCATCAAGGCGTGCGAGTCGATGGACTTCGCGCAGTTCTGGACGGCGTACGAGGAGATCGTGCGCAAGGCCAAGGACAACAAGCTGACCATGGAGGACTACTCCGGCACGACGGTCAGCCTCACCAACGTCGGCGGCCTCGGCACCAACAACTCGGTGCCGCGCCTCATGCAGGGCCAGGCCGCGATCATCGGCGTCGGCTCGATGGACTTCCCGCCGGAGTTCCAGGGCGCCTCCGAGGAGACCATCGCGCGCAACGCGATCTCCCGGATCATGACGATGACCTCGACCTACGACCACCGCGTCATCCAGGGCGCGCAGTCGGGTGAGTTCCTCGGCCAGGTGCACCGCTACCTGCTGGGCCAGGACGGCTTCTACGACGAGATCTTCCGCGCGCTGCGCATCCCGTACGAGCCGATCCGCTGGAACAACGACATCGCGACCTCGCACGACGACGAGATCGACAAGCAGGCGCGCATCCTCGAGCTGATCCACGCCTACCGCGTGCGCGGCCACCTGATGGCCGACACCGACCCGCTCGAGTACAAGCAGCGCAGCCACCCCGACCTGCGCATCGAGTCGCACGGCCTGACGCTGTGGGACCTCGAGCGCGAGTTCCCGACCGGCTCCTTCGGCGGCGGCGACCGGCGCTTCATGAAGCTGCGCCACATCCTCGGCATCCTGCGCGACTCCTACTGCCGCACCACCGGCATCGAGTACATGCACATCATGGACCCCGACCAGCGTCGCTGGATCCAGGAGCGCGTCGAGCAGCCGCACAGCAAGCCCCCGCGCGAGGAGCAGCTGCGGATCCTGCTCAAGCTCAACCAGGCCGAGGCGTTCGAGACCTTCCTGCAGACCAAGTTCGTCGGTCAGAAGAGGTTCTCGCTCGAGGGTGGCGAGACGACCGTCCCGGTCGTCGACGAGATCGCCGAGGCGGCCGCCCAGGCCGGCCTCGACGAGGTCACCATCGGCATGGCCCACCGTGGCCGGCTCAACATCCTGGCCAATATCGTCGGCAAGTCCTACAACCAGATCTTCCGCGAGTTCGAGGGCAACATCGACCCGCGCACGGTCCAGGGCTCCGGCGACGTGAAGTACCACCTCGGCGCCGAGGGTGCCTTCGTGGCCGGCACCGGCGAGACCATCAAGGTCTCCGTCGCGGCCAACCCCTCGCACCTCGAGACGGTCGACCCGGTCCTCGAGGGCATCGCGCGGGCCAAGCAGGACGTGCTCAACCAGGGCGAGAAGTTCCCCGTGCTGCCGCTGCTCCTGCACGGCGACGCCGCGTTCGCCGGCCAGGGCGTGGTCGCCGAGACGCTCAACCTCTCCCAGCTGCGCGGCTACCGCACGGGCGGCACGATCCACCTGGTCATCAACAACCAGGTCGGCTTCACCACCTCGCCGGGCTCGTCGCGCTCGACCCTCTACGCCACCGACGTGGCCCGGATGGTCCAGGCGCCGATCTTCCACGTCAACGGCGACGACCCGGAGGCCTGCATCCGTGTCGCGCGGCTGGCCTTCGAGTACCGCCAGACGTTCCACAGCGATGTCGTCATCGACCTCGTCTGCTACCGCCGCCGCGGGCACAACGAGGGCGACGACCCGTCGTACACGCAGCCGCTGATGTACGACCTGATCGAGCAGAAGCGCTCGGTGCGCAAGCTCTACACCGAGTCGCTCATCGGTCGTGGTGACATCACGATCGAGGAGGCCGAGCAGGTCCTGCGCGACTACCAGCAGCAGCTGGAGCGCGTCTTCACCGAGGTCCGCGAGGCGTCGTCGGCGCCCAAGGAGTGGACGACCGTCCCCGACTACCCGGACAAGACCGCGGGCGAGACCCAGACCGCCGTCTCGGCCGAGGTGCTCAAGCGGATCGCCGACGCCTACGTCACCCCGCCCGACGGCTTCACGGTCCACCCCAAGGTGATGCCCCAGCTGCAGCGTCGCGCCGCGGCCATCGCCGACGGCCCGATCGACTGGGGCACCGGCGAGATCCTCGCCTTCGGCTCGCTGCTCATGGAGGGCCGCCCGGTCCGCCTGGCCGGCCAGGACTCGCGCCGGGGCACGTTCGTGCAGCGCTTCGCGACGATCATCGACCGGCACAACGCCGACGAGTGGACCCCGCTGGCCAACCTCACCGAGGAGCAGGCGAAGTTCTTCGTCTACGACAGCCTCCTCTCCGAGTACGCCGCCCTCGGCTTCGAGTACGGCTACTCGGTGGCGCGTCCCGACGCGCTGGTGCTGTGGGAGGCCCAGTTCGGCGACTTCGTCAACGGCGCCCAGTCGGTCATCGACGAGTACATCTCCGCGGGCAAGACCAAGTGGGGCCAGGACTCCGGTGTGGTGCTCCTGCTTCCCCACGGCTACGAGGGCCAGGGCGCCGACCACTCGTCGGCGCGCATCGAGCGCTTCCTCACCCTGTGCGCCGAGGAGTCCATGGTCGTCGCCCAGCCGTCGACGCCCGCGTCGTACTTCCACCTGCTGCGCCGGCACTCGCTCGGCGGCGAGCACAAGCCGCTCATCGTCTTCACCCCGAAGTCGATGCTCAAGCGCAAGGAGGCGGCCTCGCAGCCGGCCGACTTCACCAGCGGTGACTTCCGCCCGGTGATCGGCGACGCGAGCGCCGACCCGGCCAAGGTCTCCACCGTGCTGCTGGTCTCGGGCCGGCTCACCTGGGACCTCATGGTCGAGCGCAAGAAGAGCGAGCGCGAGGACGTCGCGATCCTGCGGGTCGAGCAGCTCTACCCGTGGCCGACCGAGGCGATCAAGGCCGAGCTGGCCAAGTACCCGAACGCCCAGGTCAAGTGGGTCCAGGACGAGCCCTTCAACCAGGGGCCGTGGCCGTCGTACCACCTCAACGTGGTGCCCGAGCTGGGCCGTGCGGTCGAGCCGATCACCCGGGCGTCCTCCTCCACCACCGCCGTCGGCACCATCAAGCGGCACGCGGCGGAGCAGGCCGACCTGATCGAGCGCGCGTTCAGCTGATGTACTTCACCGACCGCGGTATCGAGGAGCTCCAGCAGCGCCGGGGCGACGAGGAGGTCACCCTGGCCTGGCTCGGCGAGCGGCTCCAGGAGTTCGTCGACGTGCACCCCGACTTCGAGACGCCGATCGAGCGCTTCGCCACCTGGCTGGCCCGGCTCGACGACCCGGAGGACTGACCCGACGCAGTACGCCGACGGCCCGGAGGACCTGGTCCTCCGGGCCGTCGGCGTCTGCGCTCAGGCCGGCGCGGTCTCCGAGAGACCGACCCGGCGGTGCAGGGCACGCAGCGGGCGCGGGGCCCACCAGGCCCGCTCCCCCAGCAGCCGTACGGCGGCCGGCAGGAGCACGCCCCGGATCAGGGTCGCGTCGATCAGGATCGCCAGCCCGGTGCCGAGCCCGAAGAACTGGATGAAGCTCACCGAGCTCACCAGGAAGGCGAAGAAGCTGATCGCGATGAGCGCCGCGGCGGTGCTGACGATCCGGCCGGTGTGGGCCAGGCCGTGTACGAGCGCCTCCTCGTTGCCCAGGCCGCGGTCGCGCATCTCCTTGATCCGGCCCATCACGAACACCTCGTAGTCCATCGACAGGCCGAAGGCGACGCAGAACAGCAGCACCATCATCGAGGAGTCCATCGGCTGCGGGGTGAAGCCCAGGACGCCGGAGAGGTGGCCGTCCTGGAACACCCAGACCATCGCGCCGAGGGTGGCGGCCAGGCCGACCGCGTTGAGCAGCAGCGCCCGGATCGGCTGGATCACGCTGCCGGTGAACAGGAACAGGATCACCAGCGTGCTCAGCACCAGCCAGCCCGCGACCAGCGGGAGCCGATCGCCGATCCCGGTCATCTGGTCGTGCAGCTCGGCCGACGCGCCGCCGACGAGCGCCTCGGCACCGGAGGGCGGCGCCACGCCGCGCACGTCCTGGACCAGGTCGCGGGCGGCCGCCGAGCGCGGGTCGAGGTCGGTGACGACCGAGAGCAGGTCGGCGTCGCGGCCCGGGGTGGTGTCGACCCGGACGACGTCGGGCAGGTCGCCGAGCCGGGCGGCGTAGTCGGCCAGCGCGGCCTCCCCGAGCGAGGCGGTGGTGACCACCTGGATCGGGTGGGTGCCGTCACCGGCGAACTCCGCGCGCAGCGCGTCGCCGGCCTGGCGGCTCGACGCGCTCGTGGGCAGCACCCGGTCGTCGGGCGTGCCGAGGGAGATCCCGGCCAGCGGCAGGGCCAGCACCACGAGACCGGCGAGCACGGGCAGCGCGCTCAGCACCGGACGCCGTACGACGAACCGGGCCAGGCGGGCCCACGACGGGGCCTCCTCGCCACGGATGCCGCGCACCTTGGGCACCCGCCAGGCGTCGATCCGGTCGCCGAGCAGGAACAGCCCGGCGGGCAGGATCAGCACCGCGCTGAACGCGGTGATGAGCATGACCCCGATGCCGGCGTAGGCGAACGAGCGCAGGAAGTACATCGGGAAGACGAGCAGCGCGGCGAGCGCCACCGCGACCGTGGTGGCGCTGAAGACGATGGTGCGCCCGGCGGTCTCGACCGCGCGCCGCACGGCGGCGTCGTGGCCGTGCCCGGCCGCGCGTTCCTCGCGGACCCGGGCCACCATGAGCAGGCCGTAGTCGACGGCCAGGCCCAGGCCGAGGCCGGTGGTGAGGTTGACCGCGTAGATCGAGACGTCGGTCATCGAGCCGAGCACGGACAGCTCGGCGAAGGTGCCGAGGATCGCGACCAGGCCGATGCCGAGGGTGACCAGCGCGCCGACGACATTGCCGAAGGCGAGCACGAGCAGCACCAGGATGAGCGGGATCGCGATGCTCTCGGCGAGCCCGAGGTCCTTGCCGATCTGGCCGCCGATCTCCTCGCCGACCACCTCGGAGCCGCCGACCTGCACGTCGATCGGGCCGTCCGTGCCGGCGTACGCGTCGAGGACGGCGCCCGGGTCCGCCTCGGCGCCGGGCGCGATCGAGGCGGTGATCAGGGCGTGCCCGCCCGCGGTGGAGCGCAGCGGCGGCGCGTGCGCGTCGTAGTACGACGCCACGTCGGCCAGCGCCGGGTCCGCGCGGAGCCGCTCGGTCAGGGCGGTGCCCGCGGCCGCCGCGGCGGGGCTGTCGACGTCGCCGTCGGCGGCCGCGACGACGAAGACGTAGTCGGCGGAGCCGCCGAAGCGGTCCGCGAGCAGCGCGGCGGCCCGGCTGCTGTCGGACGCCGGGTCGTCGAAGCCCTGGGTCTCCAGCTTGCCGAAGGCACCGACGCCGACCCAGGCGGCGACGAGCACGGCGAGGACGCCGAACCCGAGGACCCACCGGGCACGGGTGGTGACGAGTGTGCCGATCCTGCGGAACATGGCCCTCTCCTCGAATGTGTGTGGCCGTAAACTTTGCTGCCGTTAACTTGGCACGGATGTGTACGGGTGTCAACATGTCTCTCGTGAGCACCTCGACACCGGCCAAGCGCAGCTACCACCACGGCGACCTGCGCAACGCCCTCGTCCGCGCCGCCGCCGAGCTGGCCGCGACCGGCGGCCCCGACGCGGTGACGATCCGGGGCGCGGCCCGCGAGGTCGGGGTCACCCCCACCGCGGCGTACCGGCACTTCGAGAACCAGGCCGACCTGCTCGAGGCCGCGCGCGCCCTGGCGATGGACGGCATGGTCGCCGCGATGGCCGAGTTCCTCGCCCAGGTGCCCACCGACGGCGACCCCGTCGTGCGCGCGCTGGCCCGGCTGCGCTCGACCGGGCTGGGCTACATCCGGTTCGCGGTCGAGGAGCCCGGCGTCTTCCGCACCTGCTTCACCGGCCGGCTCGGCGACGAGGAGGAGGGCATGAACGACCCGGCGCCGTACGTGCTGCTGGGCGAGATGCTCGACGAGCTGGTCGCGGTCGGCTACCTCGCCCCCGAGGACCGGCCCGACGCCGAGGCCGGGCCCTGGGCGGCCGTGCACGGGCTGGCGATGCTGCTCATCGACGGGCCGCTGTCGGGCCTCGGCGCCGCCGAGCGCGAGACCGCGATCGAGCGCACCCTCGAGCTCGTCACGCGAGGACTCGCCACGGGACCGCGCGCCATGCCCTAGGGTCACCCGCGTGAGCGAGGACCGGATCGACTACGCGGCCTGGGGCGAGCGGTTCTTCGCGACCGCGGTCACCGCCGAGCGGGTGCTGCGCGGGGTCAACGTCCTGGCCGGGCGCCCGATCGACGTCGGCCCGATGGGTGTGGGCCCGGGCCGGATCGCCAAGGTGACCGCCCAGGGCCGGATCGGCACCGCGACCGGCCAGCGCGTCGGCGCGGACCCGGTCGCCTTCCACGTCGACCTGCCCGTCGAGCTCGTCTTCACCATCGACCTCGGCATGGACAAGCAGCGCTTCGACGCCGCCATCACCGTGCCGCTCGTGATCACCGCGCACGCCCGCGCGGACCTGGCGATCGCGCTCGACGTCACGCCGCCCAGCCCGGCGGAGGTCGTCGTACGGCTCAAGGCGCAGGGGCTGCGCGCGTCGCTGACCAGCCGGGCCGCCAACGTCGAGGGCGAGCTGCGCCGCTTCGTGGCCAAGTACGTCACCCGCGAGCTCGACCAGCCCTACGTGCGCCAGGCGACGCTGATCGACGTCGGCGCCGCCGTCGAGCGCGCCGCCGCCGGGCTCGGCCCGCGCGCGGAGAGCCCGATCGCCGACGAGCTCACCGACGCCCTGCCCGCCGCCATGGAAGCCGAGCTGGAGCAGACCGCCCAGCTCCTGCTCGAGGAGGAACCCGAGTCGTGAACGTCTATCCCCCCGCGCCGTGGCACATGCACGGCTCGATGTGGCTCACGGCCTTCCGGCTCCGCGAGGCCGCCGACGAGCGCCACCCCGCCGGCACGTACGGCGTCGCGCTGGTCTCCTACGAGGAGCCGAGCCCGCTGACCTACCACGAGCTCCTGGTCGCCCGGACCGTCAAGGACCGGGCCGGCAAGGGCGCGGTGACCATCACCGACATCTGGGTCGACTCCCCCGCCTCCCAGGCCGGCGGCCGCGAGCTCTGGGCGATCCCCAAGGACCTGTGCGACTTCGACCTCGAGACGTCGTTCCGCGGCCCGGTCACCTCGACCGACTGGTCCGCGACGCTGGAGCGGCGGCCGATCGTCGAGGCCCGCTTCACCGACGTCTCCCGGGCCGCGCTGCGGGTGCCCTTCTCGGGCCGGGTCGAGCAGCCCGGCATCGCCGAGCACCCGGAGACCGCCGACGTCGTGATGAAGGGCACCGCCAAGGCGCTGCCGTGCCGGGGCCGGTGGAGCTTCGCCGCCGACGGCCCGCTGGGCTTCCTGCGCGGGGCCCGGCAGCTCGGCTCCTTCCGGATGTCAGGCTTCCGGCTGCACTTCGAGTGAGGCCGGCGGCGCCTCGTCGTCGCCGATCTCCTCGACCTGGTCGGCCAGGGCCCGGCGCGAGGAGTCGCGGATCTCGAAGATCTCCGTGGCGAAGCCGCCGACCGCCGAGGCCACCTCACCGACGGCGCGGGTCACGATGGTCGCGACCTCGCCGACGGTGTGGGCCGCGGCCTCGGCGCCCGCCTGGAGCGCGTCCTTGGTGATCTCGCCCCGGGTCAGGCGGTCGCGTCCGTCGGTCATGCCGGTCAGTCTCCCCCGCGCGGGCTCAGGCTGCCAACGAGTCGTCGGTCACGGCCTCGGGGCCGCGCACGGGAGCGGGCTTCGCCGTACCGCCGGGGAAGGAGTAGCGCACGATCTTCTTGAACACGCTGAACAGCTGCTGGTGCAGCCGGCCGGTGTTGTAGGGCAGGCCGTAGCGCTCGCAGATCTCCTGCACCTCGCCCGCGATCTCGGGGTAGCGCCGGGCCGGCAGGTCCGGGAAGAGGTGGTGCTCGATCTGGTGCGAGAGGTTGCCGCTCATCAGGTGCATCAGCTTGCTGCCCTTGATGTTGGCCGAGCCGAGCATCTGGCGCAGGTACCAGTGGCCGCGCGTCTCGTTCGCGATCTCCTCCTCGGAGAACGACGCGACGCCGGCCGGGAAGTGCCCGCAGAAGATGATGTTGAAGGCCCACACGTTGCGCACCAGGTTGGCCACCGCGTTGCCCGCGAAGGTGAGCGGGAACAGCGGTCCGGTCAGCGCCGGGAAGAGCACGTAGTCCTTGAGCGCCTGGCGCCGGATCTTGCGCATCAGGCCCGGGTAGAGCGGCTTGTTGTCGGCGAGCGTGCGCTTGCCGGACACAATGTTCTCGACCTCGAGGTCGTGCAGCGCGACGCCCCACTCGAAGAAGGTCATCAGCAGGAACGCGTAGAGCGGGTTGCCCAGGTAGTACGGGTGCCACTTCTGGTCCGGGTCCATCCGCAGGATGCCGTAGCCCACGTCGCGGTCCTTGCCCACGATGTTCGTGAACGTGTGGTGGATGTAGTTGTGGCTGTACTTCCACTGCTCGCCGGGGCACACGGTGTCCCAGTCGAACATCCGGGAGTTGAACGCCGGGTCGCCCAGGAAGTCGTACTGCCCGTGCATGACGTTGTGCCCGATCTCCATGTTGTCGAGGATCTTCGACACGCTCAGGCAGGCGACGGCCGGCAGCCAGCCGATCACCGGCAGGTAGAACAGCGCACGGCCGGCGATCTCCATCTTGCGCTGGGTCGTGACGACCTTGCGCAGGTACTCCGCGTCGGCCTCGCCGAGGTCGGCGATGATCCGCTGGCGCAGGGCGTCGAGCTCGGTGCCGAGCTCGTCGATCTGCGCCGCGGTGAGGCCGTGGTACTTCTCGTCGGCCAGGGGGCCGGGGGTCAGGGTGTCGGTGCTCATCAGGGCTCCTCAGAGGTCGATGTGGCAGTCACCGGCGGCGGTGGTGACGCAGATGCGGATCTCCTCGTCCGGCAGGGAGGACTCCTCGCCGGTGAGGACGTTGCGGACGGTGCCGGCGGTCTTGGTGCGGGTGCAGGAGAAGCAGATGCCCATCCGGCAGCCGAACTCGGGCTTCAGGCCGAGCTCCTCGGCCTGCTCCAGCAGGCTGGTGCCCGAGGCGGGCGCGCTCGCGCCCGAGCGGGTGAAGGTCACCTCACCGGCGAGCTCGGCGCCGTCGGCGGGCTGGGCGGCGCGGGCGACGGCGGGCTTGAAGAACTCCATCCGCAGCCGCGGCGCCAGGGTGCCGTCGGCGTCGGTGTAGGCGTCCTTGACCAGCTCGACCAGACCCGCGGGACCGCACAGCCAGGTGTCGGTCTCGCGGTAGGCCGGCACCAGCCGGCGCAGCTCGAAGGCGCTGAACAGCGCGTCGCCGTGGCGCAGCTGGACGTCGACGCCGTTGTCGGCGGCCGCGATCGCGGCCAGCTCGTCGGCGAAGATCTGGTCCTCGGCGCTGCGGGCGAAGTGCAGGAAGGTCACCTTGCGCCCGGCGTGGCCGTCGTACCCGTCGCGCAGGAGGGTGCGCACCATCGACATCGCCGGGGTGATCCCGGAGCCGCCGGTGATGAGCAGCAGGTGGTTGGTGGTCGGGGTGGCCGGGCTCTCGTGGAGGGTGAACTCCCCCTGCGCCTGGCTCAGGTGCAGGATCGTGCCCGGCTGCGCCTCGCGCACCAGGTACGCCGAGACCTGCCCCTCGTCGTGCGCGCGGATGGTGAGCGTGATCTGCTCCCCCGGCGCCGAGGCGGCCGAGGAGATCGAGAACGCGCGGGTCAGCCGCTTGGCCGAGCCCGGGAGCTCGACACCGACCAGGACGTGCTGGCCGGCGCGGTGCCCGCGCCAGGTGCTGGTGGGCTGGAGGGTCAGCGTGGCGACCGGGGCCGTGTCGGTCCCGGTGGTCTCGCGGTGGACGGACACGACGCGGGCCCGCACCTCGTGCGCGGCCCACATCGGGTTGAACCGCTCGAGGTACCGGTCGACGCTGTGCGGGGTGGCCAGCGCCGCGGCGAGCCGCGAGCGCAGGAGCCGCCCGACAGGGCCGCCGGGAGCCGGCGGGGAGATGAGCGCGGACATGCGCGCCTCCTTCGGGGCTTCGACTTCGTTGGCGGAAGTTTCGGTGTACGTCTGTACACCCAAACCTTCACCCGTCGGCGCCGGAGGCGTCAACGACCCCACCGCGTGACAGTGCACACATGTTCACTCACGTAGACTCGGGCCCATGACCGAGAGCCGCGTGGAGCGCAAGGAGCGGACCCGCCGCGCGATCCTCGACGCCGCGCTCGCGCTCTGCGACGACACCACGCTCGTGGCGCTCTCGCTGCGCCAGGTGGCCAAGGAGGTCGGCATCGTGCCGACCGCCTTCTACCGGCACTTCCCCTCGATCGAGGACCTCGGGCTCGCGCTCGTCGAGGAGTCGCTCGACACGCTGCGCGCGCTGCTGCGCGAGCTGCGCCGTACGGCGGGCGAGGACGCGGGCACGATCATCGACGGCTCGGTCGACGTCCTCGTCGAGCAGGTACGCCGCCACCACGCCCACTTCGCCTTCCTCGCCCGCGAGCGGTTCGCCGGTCCGGCTGGGGTGCGCTCCGCGATCGCCCACGGCATCGAGCTGGCCGAGCGCGAGCTCGCCACCGACCTGGCCCACCTGCCCGGGACCGACGTCTGGTCCGAGCCGGACCTGCAGACCCTCTCGGCACTCATCGTGGGCGCCATGGTGACCACCGCCGAGCGCCTGGTCGGCGCCGAGCCCGGCTCGGCCGCCGAGCGCCGGATCGCCGACGCCACCCGGACCCAGCTGCGGATGCTGCTCGTCGGCGCCCGCAACTGGAAGTCGCGCGACTGAGGGCCTCCGGCCGAGACCAAACGCCGCCCGGCGGCGTCTCCCCTGGTGCACCTTCCCACCCACGACCACCAGGAGTCCTCCCCCATGTCCCGCACCCTCCGCCCGCTCCGGCCTCTCGCCCTCCTCGTGCCGCTGCTCGCCCTCGTCGCCGGGCTGCTCGCCCTCGGCACCTCCCCCGCCCCTGCCGCCGCTCCGCACCGGACCAAGGTCGTGGTCAAGGTCGCCGACTGCGAGGGCTGCGAGGTGTTCCTCCAGCAGGGCCTGCGCCACTCGTGGTGGAGCAGCCGGGTCCGGCGCGTGCACGACGGCAAGGTCGTCTTCTCGGTGCCCTCGCACCGCACCCGCGGCCTGTCGATCGGCATCACCGGCACCTGGGAGGCGAGCACGCCGCACCCGTCCGGCTTCCAGGCGATCGTGACCCTGCGCTACCGCGGCGTCGCCGCCGGCGCCGAGGTCACGCCCGCCGTGGCGCGGACCAAGCGGCAGGGCTCGGCCTGCTACGCCGGCACCCGCGCCGACCGGGTCGTCTTCCGCGTCGAGGCCCGCCGCCAGCGCATCGCCGGCAACGGCGGCCCGGCGCTGACCACGCTGGCCTGGGCCAGCCCGCAGACCGCGGTGCTCCCCCGCACCCAGGAGCGGGTCTACCGCGGCGTGTTCGGCGCCCAGGACGTCGTCCCCTGCTTCTGAGGGCTACTCGCCAGTAGTCAGACGCGTCACGTTCGGTGGACGGGCGTGCACCGCGACCGACACCATGTCGCGGTGCCCGCCTCCGTCGACACCCTGACCACCGCCGCGACCACCGCCGCCCGCAACGCGTGGGCGCTCTCGCCGCTCGGCGCCGGCATCGAGCAGTACGACGGCCTGCCGGCCACCGTGCTCTCCGACGAGCCGCACCGCCGCCTGGTCCGCTACGACCGCACCGCCTCGGCCACCGCGCCCCGGCCGGTGCTGCTGGTGCCGCCGCTGGCGGTGTCCGCGCGCTGCTTCGACCTGCGCCCGGGCCAGAGCCTGGCCGCGCACCTGGTCGCGAGCGGGCGGGCGACGTACCTGGTCGACTACGGGCAGATCACCTTCGCCGACCGGGCCCTGGGCTTCGAGGCCTGGATCGACGACATCCTGCCGACCGCGATCCACGCCGTGCTCCACGACCACGCCGCCGCCGGTGACCCGGTCGACGGCGTCGACCTCGTCGGGTGGTCGCTGGGCGGCACGATGAGCCTGCTCACCGCCGCTGCGCACCCGGACCTGCCGATCGCCTCGCTGACCGCCTTCGGCACGCCCATCGACTACACGAGGATCCCCGCGATCCAGCCGCTCGTGGTCGCCGACCGGCTGCTCGGCACCCGCGCCGTCACCGCGCCGACCGCGGCCCTCGGTGGCGTACCCCGGCACCTGGTCCGGGCCAGCTACCGGGCGATGGCGCCCAAGCGCGAGCTGACCAAGGCCGTGCACCTGGCCCGCAACATCCTCGACACCGAGGCGCTCGCGCGGACCTCGGCGATCGACGGGTTCATCGGCGAGATGCCCGGCTACCCGGGCCGCGCCTACCACCAGATCCACACCCGGCTGATGGTCCGCAACGAGCTCGCCTCGGGCACCGTGCGGCTCACCCCGGGCCGCGAGATCCACCTGGCCGACGTGCGCACGCCGGTGCTCTTCGTCGGCAGCGCCACCGACAACATCGCCGACGGCCCGGCCGTCGCTGCCGGACCGGGCGTGGTCCCGACCGCGCGCTACGCCGCCGCCGACGGGCTCAGCCACCTCGGCCTGGTCGCCGGGCCCCGGGCCGCGGAGGTCAGCTGGCCGCTGCTCGACGACTTCCTCGACGAGCAGCGCTAGCCCGAGACGCCGAACGGCCCGGCCCCCGCGAGGGGACCGGGCCGTTCGTTCGTCGTACCGGCTCAGTGACCGCCGTGGCCATCGGCCGCGGGCAGGTCGGACTTGCCCGGCAGCAGCAGCGCCATCGCGACCACCACGACACCGATCACGGCGCCGGTCGCGAAGGCCCACTGCAGGCCGCCCATGAACGCGTCGACCGGGTGCTCGCCGGCCTTGGCGAGGTGCTCGGTGCGGTTGGTCATGATCACTACGAGCAGCGCCGTGCCGATCGCGCCGGCGACCTGCTGGAGCGTGCCCAGCAGCGAGCTGCCGTGGGAGTAGAGCTGCGGCGAGAGGTCGCCCAGGCCGATGGTGAACACCGGGGTGAACACCGTGGCCAGGCTCGCCATCAGCGCGACGTGCAGCACCACGATCACGGCGTACGGCGTCTCGGCGCCGATCCGGCTCAGCCCGAACAGCAGCGCGACCATGGCGATCGAGCCCGGGATGACCAGGGGGCGAGCGCCGATCCGGTCGTAGACCTTGCCGACCTGGGGGCCGAGCAGACCCATGGCGAGGCCACCGGGCATCACCATCAGGCCGGTCTGGAGCTCGGTGAGCCCGCGCAGGTCCTGGAGGTAGAGCGGCAGCAGGATCATCGAGCCCAGGAAGGCCATGAAGCCGGCGGCCATGAGGACCAGCGAGACCGCGTAGTTGCGGTGCAGCAGGGTGCGCAGGTCGAGCAGCGGGCGCTCGTCGCGCTGGAGGCGGACCTGGTAGATCGCGAACAGCGCGATGAGCACGACGCCTGCGCCGATCAGGGCGGTCGGCTCGGGCCACTCGGCGTTGCCGACCTTGCTCAGGCCGTAGACGAAGCTGCTGAAACCGCCGGCCGCGAGCACCACGCTCAGCCAGCTGACCGGGCTGGTGGTGGTCTCACCGACGTTCACGAGCTGGCGGTGGCCGAAGAAGCCGACCAGCACCGCGATCGGCAGCACCGCGACGAAGATCAGGCGCCACGAGCCGAGCTCGAGCAGGATGCCCGACACGGCCGGGCCGAGGGCCGGCGCACAGGACATGGCCAGCGTGACCTGACCCATCACCCGGCCGCGGTCCTGGGCGGAGACGACCGTCATCAGGGTGGTCATCAGCAGCGGCATCATGACCGCCGTACCGCCGGCCTGGACCACGCGGCCCACCAGCAGCACACCGAACGTCGGCGCGGCCGCCGCGATCACGGTGCCGATGCTGAACGTCGTCATCGCCGTGGCGTACGCCGTGCGGGTGGTCACCCGCTGCAGGAACCAGCCGGTCACCGGGATGACCGAGGCCATCGTCAGCATGAAGACCGTCAGCGCCCACTGGGCGGTGGTCGAGGTGATCTGGAAGTCGGCCATGAGCCGCGGCACGGCGTTGACCATGATGGTCTCGTTGAGGATCACGACGAAGGTCGCCGCGACCAAGAGCTTGATCACGAGGGGGGTCCGCCCAGGCGGTGCGCTGGTGAACTCCTGCTCGAACTCGGCGATGTCGCCGGTCTCGGTAGGCCCGGTGGGCGCGGTCATGACAGGTCCTATCGGTTGGGTGGCATGGTCCAGCGGTGGCCGACCAGGTGATGCCGGACGAATCGGTGTGGCCGTCGCTTCATCTGTTCCACGAACGAGACGACACCTTTTCGACAGTTCCGGCCGAGAGAATTCATCGCTCGCGGCCGGGGCACTGTCAGGATTCAATCCTGAAGCACCGACAGTGATTCCCGCCAACGGTTTTCAGCGCGTGAAGACGATCTTCCCGAAGACGTCGCCGGCCGCCATCGCGGCGAATCCGTCGCGCGCCTGCTCCAGCGGCAGGGTGCGGTCGATGACCGGGCGCAGGCCGGTGCTGTCGAGCAGGTTGACCAGCGAGGCGAGCTCGCCACGGGTGCCCATCGTCGAGCCGATCACGCTGAGCTGGGTGAAGAAGATCCGGGTCAGCTCGGCGTCGTCGAGGTTCGGCCCCGAGGTGGTGCCGGAGATGACGATCTTGCCGCCGGGGCGCAGCGCGCGCACCGAGTGGGTCCAGGTCGCCCGGCCGACGGTCTCCATGACCGCGTCGACCTTGATCGGGAGCCGGGCGCCGGACTCGAAGACCTCGTGGGCGCCGAGCTCGAGCGCCTTGGCGCGCTTGGCCTCGTCGCGGCTGGTGGCGAGCACCCGCAGGCCGCCGGCCCGGGCGAGCGCGATGAGCGCGGTGGCCACGCCGCCGCCGGCGCCCTGGACCAGGACGGTGTCGCCGGCCTTGAGCGCGCCCTGGGTGAAGAGCATCCGGTACGCCGTGAGCCAGGCGGTCGGGAGGCACGCGGCCTCCTCGAACGACAGCGAGGCCGGCTTGGGCACGACATTGCGCCGCGGGACGACGACCCGCTCTGCGAGCGTGCCCTGGTAGCGCTCCGAGAGCAGCGAGCGGCGCGGGTCGAGGGTCTCGTCGCCGGTCCAGTCGGGGTCGGAGACGACCGCGTGGACGACGACCTCGTTGCCGTCCTCGTCGTACCCGGCCGCGTCGCAGCCCAGGATCATCGGCAGCGCCTCGGCCCGCAGGCCCACGCCGCGCAGCGACCAGAGGTCGTGGTGGTTGAGCGAGGCGGCCTTGACCGTCACGGTCGTCCACCCGTCGGGGACGACCGGGTCGGGCCGCTCACCGACCACGAGGCCGGTCAGCGGGTCGTCGGCGGAGCTGGCGAAGGAGTCGGCGTAGACGGCGAGCATGACGCCGACGCTATCCGCGAATCAGATGCGGGCGACACCGTCTCGGCGTGCGGCGTCGGCCACAGCGGCCGCCACGGCCGGTCCGACCCGGGGGTCGAAGGGCGACGGGATGACCAGGTCCTCGGACAGGTCGTCGCCGACCAGGGCGGCCAGCGCGTCGGCGGCGGCGACCTTCATGCCCTCGGTGATCGCGCTCGCGTGGACGTCGAAGGCGCCCCGGAAGATGCCCGGGAAGGCCAGCACGTTGTTGATCTGGTTCGGGAAGTCCGAGCGTCCGGTCGCCACGACCCGCGCGTGCCGGTGGGCCACGTCGGGGTGGACCTCCGGGTTCGGGTTGGCCATGGCGAAGATGATCGCGTCGTCGGCCATCGTCGCGACGACCTCCTCGGGCACGGTGCCGCCGGAGACGCCGATGTAGACGTCGGCGCCGTCGAAGGCCTCGGCGAGCGTGCCGCGGCGTCCGCACTGGTCGGCGGTGAGCTCGGCGAGCGCCTTCTTGGACGGCGTGAGGTCGGTGCGGTCGGAGCTGACCACGCCCTTGCGGTCGGTGACCGCGATATCCTTGATGCCCGCGGCGAGCAGGATCTTGGCGATCGCCACGCCCGCAGCACCGGCGCCGGAGATGACCACCCGGGTCGACTCGGCGTTGCGGCCGGTGAGCTTGAGCGCGTTGACCAGGGCGGCCAACGTGACCACGGCGGTGCCGTGCTGGTCGTCGTGGAAGACCGGGATGTCGAGGGCCTCCTTGAGGCGGTCCTCGATCTCGAAGCAACGCGGGGCCGAGATGTCCTCGAGGTTGATGCCGCCGAAGCTCGGCGCGAGCCGGACGACGGTCTCGATGATCTCCTCGACGTCGGTGGTCGCCAGGCAGATCGGGATGCCGTCGACGCCGCCGAACTGCTTGAACAGGACCGCCTTGCCCTCCATCACCGGCATCGCGGCGGCCGGGCCGATGTCGCCCAGACCGAGCACGGCGGTGCCGTCGGTGACGATGGCGACCGTGTTGGGGACCCAGGTGTAGTGCCGGGTCAGCGCCGGGTCGGCCGCGATGGCCTCGCACACCTCGGCGACGCCGGGGGTGTAGGCGAGGGAGAGCTGGTCCTTGGTGCTGACGTCGGCCGTGGGTACGGTCGCCATCTTCCCGCCGAGGTGCAGATCGAAGACCGGCTCACCCGCGTACGGGTGCGAAGAGGAAGTGTCAGCCACGATCGTTCATCCTTTCACATCCGCGAACGCGCCGAGCCTCCGGGGCCGCGGCCAGAGACGGCCCCGGACCACGCCCAGGACGGCCGCGTCCGGCACCGGCCCGCGATGGCGCGAGTCGACCCCCACCTGCGGGTCCGGGTTGTCCCCGCGCAGCCACCAGCCGCTCCCCCGGCGCTCGGTGGCCCGCTTGACCACGAGCGTGCCGTCCGCGAACCGGGCGACCACCACCCGCCCGGCGCGCACCCGGACGCCGTACGTGACGAGGAGGCGGTCGCCGGGACGCAGGGTCGGGAGCATCGAGTCACCCACGACGACCGCGAGGCCGATCCGGCGTCCCAGCGCCCGGCCTGCCGTTGCCTGCGGATCCATGACGAGTAGTGTCGCAGCCGTACGTCCGTTCCCCCGCCAGACCAGAGAGAGGACCCACATGTTCTCGCGTCTCACCAGCATCTTCGCGCCCACCGTCGAGGTCGCCGCCCACTGCGACCTGCCCTGCGGCGTCTACGACCCCGCCCAGGCCCGCATCGAGGCCGAGTCGATCAAGGCCGTCATCGCCAAGGCCAACGACAGCGACGACCCCGACTTCCGCACCCGCGCGATCCTCATCAAGGAGCAGCGCTCCGAGCTGGTCAAGCACCACCTCTGGGTGCTGTGGACCGACTACTTCAAGCCCCCGCACTTCGAGAAGTACCCCCAGCTCCACACGCTGGTCAACGAGGCCACCAAGCTGGCCGGCGCGACCGGCACCAAGGGCACCCTCGACGCGGCCAAGGCCGACGAGCTCCTCGCCAAGATCGACGAGATCGCCGAGATCTTCTGGGAGACGAAGAAGTGAGCCCGAGCCGGAGCGCAGCTCCGGCAGACCAAGAAGGCCTGACCTTCCTGGCCCATCGGGACTAGGTCGACCCCGACCTTCGTCCTCTTTGTGGAGACCGCGCACCGTACCGGTGCGCGGTTTCCCGTTTTTCCGGCGCTCGGGCCGTGCCCTCGCCTACGGTCAGCGCATCCCGGGCCCCCAGCGCCCGGGAGAACTGCCGGGTCGTCGTCCGGAGGGAGAACTGCGACGGCGTCCTGGTCCAACCGGAGGGAGACACCCCGCGATGAATCGCGCCCTTGTGAAGATGCTCGTCGGCCTCGCCGTCGCACTCGGCCTGACCCTCGCCTCGGCGCCGGTGGCGTCCGCCGCGCCGGCAGCCGCGGGGACCGCGTCCGCCGCGGCGAACGCACCCGACTGCAGCCGCCAGATCGCCGCCAACAACCGGGCCAACTCGGCCTACAGCGCCGCGGACCGCTCGACCAAGGCCGCGCAGGCCAAGGTCAAGAAGCTGACCAAGAAGGTCAAGAAGGCCAAGAAGGCCCACCACAAGAAGCAGGCCAAGAAGCTCACCAAGAAGCTGCGCAAGGCGAAGAAGTCGCTGCGGGCCAAGGCGGAGTACCGCCGCCAGGTCGGGGTCACCCGGACCTACACCGCACGGTCGCTGGCGCGCTGCCAGGCCGGCCAGCCGGCCAACGGCGCGGAGAGCCCGATCCAGGCGCTGTGCACCGCGGGTCTGCCCCAGCCGCTGTGCGACGCGCTCGCCAACCTGATCCCCGGCGGCTCGACCGCCAACCCGATTGGACTGCTGTGCGCGCAGTTCCCGCAGGCCAAGCCGCTGTGCGACCTGGTCGCGGGCGGTCTCCCGACCAACCCGACCGACCTGCTGGACATCGTCGAGGGCCTGCTGGTGACCCTCGGCCTGGGTGACCTGCTCGACACCCTGCTGGACGGCCTCGGCCTCGGCACGCTGGGCGACCTGCTCAACGGCACCGGGCTCGACGACCTGCTCGACCTGCTCGGGCTGGGCGGCCTGCTGCACCCCTGAGGTGCGCCGCTGCGAAACCGCGCCGAGCCCCCGGAGCCGCCTGCTCCGGGGGCTCGGTCGCGTCCGGGACCATCGTCCCGTGTGACCCAGGACACTTTCCCGGTTCTTCCTGGTGACGGCCCGCCAAAGTTCCCCTAGGGTGACCCCCGCCGGGCATCCCCCCTGAGCCCGGCACCATGTCCGGTCGTCGTCCGGAGGGACACTGACGGCGCCCGGCTCACCGGAGGGAGAACCCGGCATGCTCCGTGCCATTTCGAAGATGATCGTCGGCATCGCCGTCGCACTCGGCCTCACCCTGGCCGCCGCCCCGGTCGCCTCGGCCGCCCCCGCCCCGACGGCGGAGCGCACCGCCGAGCGGGCTCCGAACTGCACCGTGCAGTTCCAGGCCTACAAGATCGCCACGTCGACGCACACGACGGCCAAGGCGAATGTCACCAAGCTCAAGGCGAAGGTCGCCAAGCTCAAGAAGAAGATCAAGAAGGCCAAGCGCGCCCACCACCCGCGCAAGGTCGTCCAGTACAAGAAGGCCCTCAAGAAGGCCAACAAGAAGCTCAACCGGGCCAAGGTCGTGCGCACCAAGGCCGCCACCGCGGTCTCCACCACCACCCGCGCGTTCGCCGCCTGCGAGCGCGGCGAGGGCCCGACGCTGCCCACCGAGCCGACCGACGGCAACCTGCTCGCCTTCCTCGGCGAGATCCTCGACAGCCTCGGCATCGGCGCACTGGTCGACCTCCTCGGCCTCAAGACGGTCGTCGACCTGCTCAACCTGCGCCCGCTCCTCGTGGGCCTCGGCCTGGGCGCCCTGCTGGACTGACGTCCGGCACGCACCACCTCCGGTGGCCACCTCCCTGGTCACCGACGCAGCACCCCGCCGTACGACGGGCGGCGTCCCACGCCCGTCGTACCGCGGACCAGCGGCCGTGCCCCTCGGGGCGCGGCCGTTGTCGTAGGCTGAGCCGACCTGGTCCACCCCTTCCCGGAGGAGCCGCATGTCCGAGACGAGCACCCTCGCCGCCGGTGGCGTCACCGACGAGCCGGACGAGGTCGCGCTGCGGCTGCCCGCCGACGGCGCGTACGCCTCGGTCCTGCGCACACTGACCGCCGGCCTCGCGGCCCGGGTCGACTTCACCATGGACGACATCGAGGACCTGCGCATCGCGGTCTCCGAGGCCGCCGCGATGGTGCTCGACGAGGCCGACGCGGGCGCCGTCCTCGACTGCCGCTTCGAGCTCGGCGCCGGCCGGCTCGCGCTGAGCATCGCCGCCGACGCCGCCGCACCGTCCTCACCGGACTACGAGAGCTTCGGCTGGCAGGTGCTGGCGACGCTCGCCGACGAGGCCGCCATCGACGCCGCACCGGGCCGCTACGCCGTCCGCCTGGTCGTCCGGTCCTCGCTCCCGGCATGACCGCCGATACTTCTCGGGACGGCGCCGAGGGCGGCTCCCCGCCGCCCACCGGCGTCGAGCTGACCCGGCGCCGCAGCGCCGAGCTCTTCGTCGTCTTCCGCGACGAGGATGCCTCCCCCGCCGAGCGCGACACCGCCCGCGACGCCCTGGTCCACCTGCACCTGCCGCTCGTCGAGCACTGCGCGCGCCGCTTCCGCAACCGCGGCGAGCCCTACGAGGACCTGGTCCAGGTCGGCACGATCGGGCTCATCAAGTCCGTCGACCGCTTCGACACCGAGCGCGGCGTGGAGTTCTCGACGTACGCGACGCCGACGATCATCGGCGAGATCAAGCGCTACTTCCGCGACAAGGGCTGGGCGATCCGGGTGCCGCGCCGGCTCCAGGAGCTGCGGATGCAGATCACCGCCAGCACCGCCGAGCTCACCCAGAGCCTGGGCCGCTCCCCCACGCCGCGCGAGCTGGCCGAGGCGATCGGCTGCTCGGTCGAGGAGATCGTCGAGGGCCTGGAGTCGAGCAACGCCTACTCCACGCTCTCCCTCGACGCCACCGACGACGACTCCGACGGCGGCGCCGGCCAGAGCATGCTCGACGCCATGGGCGTCGACGACGCCGGCCTCGAGCACGTCGAGATCCGCGAGTCGGTCAAGCCGCTGCTCGAGAACCTCCCGGCGCGCGAGAAGAAGATCCTGCTCCTGCGGTTCTTCAAGAACATGACGCAGTCCCAGATCGCCGAGGAGATCGGCGTCTCCCAGATGCACGTCTCCCGGCTGCTCAGCCGGACGCTGGCCCAGCTGCGTCAGTCGCTGGAGGCCGACGGCTGATCCGGGTCGTCGGCGTCGGCGTCGGCCGTGCCGTCGAGCACGGCCATCGTGTCCTTGCTGACCATCCCGGCCAGCACCACGAGCGCGACCACCGCCAGCACGATCGCGAGCAGGACGTGCTCGCGCAGGTTCCAGGCGATCCCCAGGAAGATCAGCTGGGTGATGAGCACGGGCCCCCGCGACCACCCCTGGCGCCGCCACAGCGCGACGGCCGCGGCGATCAGCACGACGCCGTACGCGGCGAAGAAGCCGGCCGTGGAGAGCCCGAACGCCAGCCGTCCCGAGGTCACGCTGGCGAACTCCAGGATCGCCAGGAGCAGCAGCACGGCCCCCTGGACACCGGCCACGGAGGCGGCCACGATGAGCGGAGGCGGGTTCGGCGCGGGGCGCGCGGCGGGCCGGTCGGTCACGGCCGCCAGCGTAGAGGACGCCTCGTCCGGACCCGGGTCTGCATCTTTGTGACCCAAGAGACCACGAGAATTGCTTGATTCGTGGCCGAATCCTTGGAAACCTTGCCGGAGCGATCGTGAAGCCTTTCACTTTTGCGGCTTCACGCGTGCCCGAAAGAAGCGGGCACCCACTGCGCGTACATTGGAAAGAGGGCATTCCCACCCATGGATTGGCGACACCGCTCCGCCTGCCTCGACGAGGATCCGGAGCTGTTCTTCCCGATCGGCAACACCGGCCCTGCCATCCTCCAGATCGAGGAGGCCAAGGCGGTCTGCCGACGCTGCGACGTGCGCGAGCAGTGTCTCGCGTGGGCGTTGGAGGCGGGACAGGACCACGGTGTCTGGGGCGGCCTCAGCGAGGACGAGCGGCGCGCGCTCAAGCGGCGCAACGCCCGCGCTCGCGTCCGCACCCCCGTCTGATCTTCGGCGCCAGCGCGTCTCCGGCGTGACGCCAGGCAGCAGCACGCTGCCGGGAGCACGACTGGGCGTACGAAACTCACGCCTGGCCGACGAACCTTCGTCGGTCCGCCGGGAGTTTCGCCGGTCGACCGGCGAAACTCCCGCCCGCTACTCCACCGGCAGGCTGAAGCTCGCCCGGGTGCCCCCGTCGGGCGCCGGGCCGAGCGTCAGGTGACCGCCGAGCTCGGACTCCACGAGCGTGCGCACGATCGAGAGCCCCAGGCTGGTCGCGGCGTCGAGGTCGAAGTCCGCGGGCAGGCCCCGGCCGTCGTCCTCGACGGCGACCTCGAGCACGGCGCCCCGGCGTGCGGCGCGCACGACGATCTCGCCCGAGCCGCCGATGTCGTAGCCGTGCTCGGCGGCGTTCTGCATGAGCTCCATGACGACCATGGCCAGCGGGGTGGCGACCTCGGAGACGAGGACGCCGAAGCTGCCCTCGCGGCGGACCCGGACCTGGGCCGTGGTCGCGCCGACGTCGGTGACCAGGCGGGCGAGGCGGTCGGCGATGTCGTCGAAGGCGACAGTCTCCTCGACGGCCTGGCTGAGGGTCTCGTGGACGATGGCGATCGAGCCGACCCGGCGTACCGCCTCCTCGAGGGCCGAGGCGGCCTCGGGCGAGCCGATCCGGCGCGCCTGGAGGCGGAGCAGGGCGGCGACGGTCTGGAGGTTGTTCTTCACCCGGTGGTGGATCTCGCGGATGGTGGCGTCCTTGGTGACCAGCTCGCGGTCGCGCCGGCGCAGGTCGGTGACGTCGCGCAGCAGGATGATGGCGCCGATGTGCTCGCCCTTGGGGCGCAGCGGGATGGCGCGCACGATGAGGGCGGCGCCGTCGCCGGGGCCGCTGGAGGCGCCGAGCTCGGTGTCGCGGTGCGCCCGGCCGCCGAGGACGGCGCTGAGGGTCTCCTCGTCGGGGCGCTTCTTGGGCGGGACCAGGTCGCGGGTCAGGTCGGTGAGCCGGTGGCCGGTGAGGTCGCCGGTGAGGCCGAGCTTGCGGTAGACCGAGAGCGCGTTGGGGCTGGCGTAGATGACCCGGCCCTCGCCGTCGACCCGCAGGAAGCCGTCGCCCACCCGCGGTGAGTCGGCGTGGTCGCTGCGCTGGGCCTCGGTCGGGAAGAAGCCGGAGGCGATCATGTTGGCCAGGTCCGAGGCGGCCTGGAGGTAGTTGATCTCGAGGTGGCTCGGCGTACGGATGCCGAGCAGGTTGGTGTTGCGGCTGATCACCGCGATCACCCGGCCGTTGCGCCGCACCGGGATCGCCTCGACCCGCACCGGCACCTCGTCGCGCCACTCGGGGTCGCCCTCGCGCGCGATCCGGCCGAGCTCGAACGCCGCGTCGACGAGCGTACGACGCCCCGCGGGCGAGAAGGTCCCCACGATGTCGTCGACGTACGACGTCGGGCCGGTCGTGGGCCGCATCTGGTCCCCCACCCAGAACCCCTCGCCCCCGCGGTCGGGCAGCCAGAGCACCAGGTCGGCGAACGAGAGGTCCGCGATGACCTGCCAGTCGGCCTGGATCAGCTGGATCCAGGCGATGTCGCCCTCGTCGAGGTCGGTGTGACGCCGGGCGATCGCGGACAGGGAGGGCACGGCGCCAACCTAGGCCATCTCACCCCGTGGAGACGTCCCCGACTGGGGAGGACTTCACCTCGTTTGGCAGGATGGGCCCGGGGGATCAGGTCTCGACGATTTCGGCAGTGTCCGGAGGGTGTGTGGGTTGGTGATGGTGTCGGTGGATTGGGCGCGCCTCCAGCAGGCCCTCCGCGACGGGCAGCGACGCCCGCCGTCCGACCATTCCTTGAGCGACCTCACCGCCCAGCTGACCCAGATGCTGGGCGATCCGGACCCGCAGGTCCGCGACGGCCTGGCCTACTCGTTCCTGGCGACCTGGATCGAGCACGGCGTCTACGACGACCTGCTGGCCGGCCTCGGCGACGGGATGTGCGCCGGGCTCAACACCGGCCTGGGCGAGCGGGACACCGACACCGTCTTCCGGCGCAGCTTCTCGGTGCTGCTCCTGGCCGAGTGCATCGAGCGCGACTCCCGGATCCGCCGGCTCCCCCCGAGCCGGGTGCTGCACTGGGGTGACCGGATCGCGGCCTGGTACGTCCGCGAGCGCGACCTGCGCGGCTTCGTGCCCGGCAAGGGCTGGGCCCACTCCGCGGCCCACGGTGCCGACGCGCTCGCCGCGCTGGCCCGCTCCCGGCACTTCGGGATGACCGAGCTGACCGTGCTCCTCGACGTGATCGCCGACCGGGTGCTCAGCCCGGACACCCCGCCGCTCGTGCACGGCGAGCCCGACCGGATCGCGCACGCCGTCCTCGAGGTGCTGCGCCGCGACCGGGTCCCGCTCTCGGTCCTGGAGCCCTGGATCGTCCGCCTCGAGCGCGGCGCCCGGGCCAAGCCGCGCGCGGGCCGCGACCCCTACCGGGCCACCGGCAACGCCCAGGCGGTGCTGCGCGCGATCTACCTCCAGCTCTCGATCTCGCCGCGCCACCCGGGGGTCCGCCCGGACCTGCTGCTCGCGCTGGTCGCGTCGCTGCGCCGGGTGCACCCGTACTTCCTCGACGACATCCGCTGACCCTCACCCGTTCGCTGGCTAGGGTGCCCAGGTGACCACTCCCCCGGAATCCCTGACCGGCCACGCGGGCGAGATCGCCGTGGCGGTCGCCCAGGCCCACGGCGTCGAGACGATGTTCACCCTCTCGGGCGCCCACGTCTTCCCGATGTACGACGGCGCGGTCAAGTCCGACCCACCCGTCCGGCTGCTCGACGTACGCCACGAGCAGACGGCGGCGTTCGCCGCCGAGGCGACCGGCAAGCTGACCCGGGTGCCCGGGCTGGCGGTGCTGACCGCCGGGCCCGGGGTGACCAACGGCGTCAGCGCGATGGCCCAGGCGACGTTCGCCGGCTCGCCCATGGTGGTCGTGGGCGGGCGCGCGCCGAACAACCGCTGGGGCACCGGCGCGCTCCAGGAGATCGACCACCTGCCGATCGTCGGGCCGGTCACCAAGCACGCCACGACGCTGATGAGCGCCGATGACGTCGCGGCCGGGTTCGACACGGCGTTCACCCAGGCGCGCAGCTCGCACCGCGGGCCGGCGTACGTCGACGTGCCGATGGACGAGTTCTTCAACGTCGGCTCCGGGCCGGTCCCGGTGCTCGGCGCCTACCGCGGGGCCGAGCCCGACAGCGACGCCGTCGCGCGGATCGCGGGTCTCATCGCCCAGGCCGAGCGGCCGGTGCTGATCCTGGGCACGGACGTGTGGGCCGACCGGGCCGAGGAGGCTGCGCTGCGGCTGGTCGAGGAGATGCGGCTGCCCGCGATCACCAACGGCATGGGCCGCGGTG
Organism: Pimelobacter simplex; assembly: GCF_024662235.1. Lineage (GTDB taxonomy): Bacteria > Actinomycetota > Actinomycetes > Propionibacteriales > Nocardioidaceae > Nocardioides. The sequence goes on along the minus strand of NZ_CP096276.1, from coordinate 1,103,870 downwards.
TGGTCCCCGGCGGGCACCCGCTGCTGGTCACCAAGGCGCGCGGTGCCGCGCTCAACGGGGCCGACCTGGTCGTGGTGGTCGGGACGCCCCTCGACTTCCGGCTCGGGTACGGCGTCTTCGGCGGCAAGGACGGCGGCGCGACCGCGGCCGTCGTGCACATCGCGGACTCCCCCGGCCAGCTCTCCGGGCACGCCGACCTCGCCGCCTCGGTCAGCGGTGACCTGAGCGCCGTCCTCGACGGGCTGCTCACCGCGCTCGCGGGTGCGGCCCAGCCGGACCGCTCGACCTGGCTCACCCTGCTCCAGGACACGGTCGCGGCGGCCGCCGCGCGCGACGCCGAGCTGCTCGGCGCCGAGGCCGACCCGGTGCACCCGGCGCGGATCTACGGCGAGCTCGTCCCGCGGCTCGCCGACGACGCGGTGGTGATCGGCGACGGCGGCGACTTCGTCTCCTTCGCCGGCAAGTTCGTGGAGCCGAAGCGACCCGGCTGCTGGCTCGACCCGGGCCCCTACGGCTGCCTGGGCGCCGGGCTCGGCGCCGCCATCGCCGCGCGCATCGCGCGGCCCTCGTCCCAGGTGGTGCTGCTGCTGGGCGACGGCGCGGCCGGCTTCTCGCTGATGGACGTCGACACGCTCGTGCGCCACGACCTGCCGGTCGTGATGGTGATGGGCAACAACTCCGCCTGGGGGCTGGAGAAGGGGCCCATGCAGATGCTCTACGGCTACGACGTCGCCGCGGACCTCGCGCCCCGCACGGCGTACGACGACGTGGTGCGCGCGCTCGGCGGCGCCGGCGAGACGGTCACCGACCCGCGCCAGATCGGACCGGCGCTGGACCGGGCGTTCGCCGCGAACGCGCCGTACCTGGTCAACGTGATCACCGACGTCGACGCGGCCTACCCGCGCGCGACCTTCGGGATCTGAGCGCCGTGCGGTTCACCGTGACCGAGGCCGACACCGCGCTCGCGGTCGGCTCCGGCAGCCTGCCCGTGCTCGGGACGCCGCGCCTGCTCGCCTGGTGCGAGGCGGCGACCTGCGCCGCCGTCGAGGACGCCCTCGGCCCCGGCGAGACCAGCGTCGGCACCCGGATCGAGCTGGAGCACCTGGCCGCCACCGCGGTCGGCGGGAGCGTCGAGGTCACCGCCCGCGAGGTGTACGCCGACGGCCGGCTGCGCCGCTTCGCCGTGGCGGCCCGCAACCTCACCGCGGACGGGCAGCCGGGCAAGCTCGTGGGCTCGGGCGAGGTCACCCGCGTCATCGTCGACGCGGAGCGCTTCCTGACCCGGATTTCGGGCTGAGCGCCCGGACTGAGAGAATGGCTCGATTCTCGACTTCAGGAGGAACCATGGGCAAGACCGGCCGCAAGCGCCGCGCGCGCCGCAAGAAGGGCGCGAACCACGGCAAGCGCCCCAACAGCTGAGCTGTTGCGCATCATCCGCTGAACCCCCGACCGACCACGGTGCGGGGGTTCTGCGTTCCTGGGGCAGGGACCGCCGAGATCGCTGCAACCAACCTCTCCCCGATCGCGTCTAGGGGTGGAGGGCACCGTCGGGTGCCCGACACGCCAGCACCGGTGATCCGGGAAGGGACGGGCCATGCCGCAGCAGCGGGACGACGCCTTCGCCGCGTGGATGGGCGCGCGCCAGGCCTCACTGCAACGCACCGCCTACCTGCTGGCCGGTGACCACCACACGGCCGAGGACCTCGTGGCGACCACCCTCGCCAAGGTCTACCTCGCCTGGGACCGCATCGATCGGCATGAGGCCGTCGACGCGTACGCCCGCCGGATCCTGGTCAACGAGAACAACTCGCTGTGGCGCCGGGCCTGGCGCCGGCGCGAGGTGACCAGCGACGAGGTGCCCGACTGGCTGGAGCACCACGACGACCACGACGAGGGGTCGGCGGCCGCGGTGTGGCGGCTCCTCGCCACGCTACCGCCGCGCCAGCGCTGCGTGCTGGTGCTGCGCTACTACGAGCAGCTGAGTGAAGCAGAGATCGCCGAGGCGCTCGGGGTCGCCACCGGCACCGTGAAGTCGCAGGCCAGCCGCGCGCTGACCACCCTGCGGCAACGCGTTCCCGCCCTTGGTCTGGAGATGAACCGATGAACCTCGAAGACGTCATGACCACGCACGCCGACCGCGCGGCCGGGCCCGTGCTCACCCTGCCCGACGTGCAGCGGCGGGCGCAGCGCATCCAGCGGCGCCGGCGTACCGCTGCCGCGGTCGTGGCCGGCGCGGCGGTGGTGGCCGTCGTCCTGCCGGTCTCGCTGCTCGCCGGCGGCACTCCCGACTCCGCGCCCCCGCCGGGGCCGGCGACGCAGAGCCCGTCGGTCAACGTGCACGCCGTGCAGCAGGATCCGCGCGACATGCGCATCGAGCGGGCCCGGCCCGGAGGTGCGCCGCCCACCACGGGGTGGATCGAGGGGCGCACGCTGCATCGCCTCGACGGGTCGACGGTCGCGCTCGAGCACGACTACCGGGAGCTCGACGTCGTCGGCGGCGAGACCTACCTCGCCGTACGCCGCGGGACGGACGCCGACACCGCCGGCAGCAGCCTCGACGAGATCGGCCCGGACGGCGCGGTGGCCAGCACCCGCCTCATCACCCCCGTCGGCCAGGCCTCGGTGGTGACCTCGCCGGACAAGACGGTCGCCGCCTGGACCACGCCCGACGGCAAGGTCCAGGTGTGGGATCGCGACGGCGAGCAGACGCTCGCCGGCACCGGCCGGGTCAGCCCGACCGGCGGCGCCGTGGCCGTCTTCGGCTCACGGACCTGCGCCGGCCCGGACGGCGACTGCCGGGTGGTGGTCAACGACCCGGACCGCGGTCCCCTGACCTACTCCCGTGCGGGCAGCGAGCCGTTCGTCGGTGGCTTCCTGACGCTCCTCGCCGTGGCCCCGGACGGCGACCTGGCGGCCGGGATCCGCGGCCCAGGACCGGGCGGGACCGCCTGCGCCACGATGTGGGACCTGGGCGCGGACCAGGAGCTGCACCGCTGCCAGGGCGACCCGTCCGGCTTCTCCCCCGACAGCGCCCTCACCGCGGAGCAGGCGTCGCAGGGCGCCGGCGAGCCCGCGGAGATCGAGATCCGCGATGCCCGCACCGGCGAGCTGGCCGCGAGGATCGTCGCCAACGGTGACCACGACACCAGCGCCCTCGAGCCGGTCGCCTGGGAGGACGCCCGCCACTTCCTGGTCACCGCCCTGCACGAGGGCCGCTGGCTGCTGCTCCGCGGGGACCTCGACGGTCACCTCGAGATCATCGAGGGCCCGATCGACGGCTCCGGCGCGGGGCAGCCGCGCGAGGCGCCGTACGTGATCGCCCGCTGACGTGCGCTCGGCTCAGGCGCCGCGCGAGGAGCTCTCCGGCTCGGCGCCGGTCATCGCCTCGAGCGCCCGGGAGGCCCGCTGGATCCGCAGGAAGAGCGCGGCCGAGGGCGTCACCGACCCCCGGATGTAGCTCGAGAGCCGGGAGGGCGAGGTGCCGATCCGCGCGGCGAACTGGCGCTGGGACGCGCCGCTGACCGCGACGAGGTGCTGCACGTGGCGCGCGATCTGCTCGCGCTCGCGCTCGTGCCCCCAGGCCCGGCACCAGGCCAGGACGGTGCCGATGGCCGGACGTCCGGCGACGGCGGCGAGCTCGGCGATGCTCTCGGCGTAGGGACCCCACGGGCTGGTGGCGAGGCGCTGGAGGTGCCGGCGCCACTCGACCACGGAGCCGTGGTCGAGCATCCGGACGAGCTCGTCGGCGGAGTCGACGGGGATCACCTCGTCGACGGCCACCGTGCTCGGGACGACGTCGATGGTCTGGAAGAGCAGCTCGCGGCCGAGCTCGACGCAGTCCGCGGCCACTCCCTCGGGGACCTCGGCGGACGGGTCGCGCTGCTCGAGCAGGGGCGCGAGGAGGCGCCGGGCCACGGCGGTCGTCAGGGGCAGGTCGGCGCGGACGTCGAGCATCCGCGAGACCCGCTGCTGGAGCCGGCCGACCCGGTCCGGGTCGAGTCGCTCGCCGAGCCGGGCCGCGGCGGCGAGGTCGTCGGGGTCGTCGAACACCACGAGGGCGACGAAGTTGGCCAGCACCGCGCACAGGGCCAGCGAGCGGCCATCGCTCCCTCGCTGCTCCAGCACGACCAGCATCCGGCTCCACAGCACCTGGTGGTGCTCACCCACCTGGGCGTGCCGGGCGAGCACGTCGCGGACGATCCCTGCCTTGACCGCGCCGATCGGCTGGGCTGCGCGACGCTGGTAATGCGTGAGCAGCACCGGCGGAGCGTGGTGCGCGGGCGTGGGGCTGGACGGGCGAAGCATGACGTGACCGCCTTGGAGTTGGGGGGTTCGTGGGGGAACCGGCCCGAGACTCCGATCATATACCAGACGCACGAGCAGTCGAAACATCACGCGGAAATGCCTAGGAAACCGCTACGATCTCGGCGGCGGGGATGTGGGGGGCGTCACGTCCCGCCGAGCCGGCGCGATCGATGCGCCCGGCGTTCGTGGAAACAGGAGTGACGCATGTCTGGGGATGTCACGCCGGACGGACCGTCCCACGGGTTCCCTCCGGTCGTCGGCTGGAGCGAGGAGGAGCTCGACCTCCTCTGGCGCGAGCACGTCGACGACGCCCGCCGGCTGGCCCTGGTCCTGGCCGGCCCGAACGACGCCGACGAGCTGGTCGCCGAGGCCTTCGCCCGGGTGCTGACCCGGCTGCGCGCCGGGCAGGGGCCGACCACGAGCTTCCGCGCCTACCTCCACGTCACCCTGCGCAACTGCCACCGCGACCGCCGGCGCCGGACGAGCGAGCTGCCGGTCTCGGACCAGCCCTGGCTGCTGGACGACGAGGTCGAGCCCGCCGTGACGACCGTGCCCGACGACGAGGCCGAGATCGCGGCCCGGGCCTTCGCGACCCTGCCGCCCGCCTGGCAGGAGGTGCTCTGGCACGTCGAGGTCGAGGGACGGCGCCCGCGCGACCTCGCCGGCGAGCTGGGGCTGCGCGCCCGGGCCGTGTCCTCGCTCGCCCACCGCGCGCGGGAGGGCCTGCGCACGGCGTACCTCGACCAGCACGTGGCGGCCGAGGGACCCACGGCCGAGTGCACGTGGGTACGGGCCCGGCTGGGCCGCTACGTCCGCGGCCAGGCCCCGCGGTCGAGCGCGCGGCGCATCGACCGGCACCTCGAGACCTGCGCCGAGTGCCTCGCCGTGTCCCTCCAGCTCGAGCAGGCCAACCGGCGCCTGGCCGCGGTGGTGCTGCCCGCGATCCTGCTCGGAGCCCTGCCGGTGGCCGGGGGCGCACCCGCGTGGCTGACCGGCGTCACCGCCGGAGGCGGCGCGGCGGGCGGCGCCCTGGCCGGCACGACCCACGCGGGCTCGGCGGCGCTGGCCGGCATCGCGGCGACCACCGCCGCGGCGGCGATCGTCACCGCGGTCGTGGTGACCGGCGTGCTGCCGGACCGCGACGACCCGGCCGCCCGCGCGCCCACGACCACGGCGACCGGTACGGCGCCGGCGCCCGCGGCACCCGACCGGTCCGGTGGCCCCGGCGCGTCCGGTGCGGGACCGGGCCGGGTCCGCGGCGCCGACCTGCGGCCCTCGCCGGGCCTCGGTACGGCGCCGCCCACGGCGACCGGCCCCACCACCGGCACCCCGCCCACGGCGCCCCTCGTCCGCCCGATCGCTCCGGTCGCCGCCGTCGGGCGTACCTGCGACGCTGTCGGCCGGCTCGTGCTCCCGCACGTGACCGGCGTGCGCTACGCCCTGACCGAGGGCGACGGGCGCACCGGCGACTGGACGGTCGAGGCGAGCCCGGAGCCCGGCTACCTCCTGGCACCGGGCGCGCCGACGGAGTTCCACGGCGACCTGGGCTCCGCACTGCCGTGCGTCGGCCTCACCACCGCCCTGGTCCGCGCGCTGAGCGGACCGCGTTCCCTGGTCAAGCCGTGGCGGGTCGAGGTGACGACCCGGCTGCGCGATGACCGGCCGCGCCCGTTGCGCCTCGTGCTGCGGCTGCGCCAGGCCCAGGTCGTCGCCGTCGGGCACGCACCGGACGGCTGGGTCTGCCGCTCCTCGGCCGGCGTGGTCCTCGGGGACGTCGGGGAGCTCGTGCTCAACCCGGACCCGGCCCTGCTCACCATCACCTGCACCGCTCGGCGCGGCGGACCGGCGACCACGACGGTCGGGCTGACCGTGTGGACGCTGGACCTCTCGTCGGGGCGCACCACCCCGGCCGGTGAGGTCACGCTGTCCTCCGAGGGACGGGTGGTCGACCAGCGCGACCTGGCCGCCGGCTAGGTGTACCCGGCCAGGACGTTGGTAGCGGCGAGCCTGGTTGAACGAACGAGAACCTCCGAATGGGATGTGGCTTGTCTAAGGCCCACTCCAACCCGGAGGTTCTCGTGTCCCACGGTAGTGCCCGGCTGACCGTTCACGGTCGGCGCCTGATCGTCCAACGCCACCAAGCAGGCTGGAAACAAGCCCACATCGCTGCGGCGATGGGCGTGTCCCGCAAGTGCGTGAAGACCTGGATCGACCGCTACACCGCCGAAGGCGAAGACGGCCTGGCCACCCGCTCCTCACGCCCCCACTCGATGCCCACCAAGACCAGCAACGAGGTCGAGCAGAAGGTTCTCACCGCGCGTGCCGAGCATCGCGACGGACCCGATGTCCTCGGAGCGAAGGTCGGCGTTCCTGCCCGCACAGTGTCGCGGATCCTGCGCCGCCACCACGTGCCCTACCTTCGCGAGCTGGATCCGATCACCGGCGAGGTGATCCGATCCTCGAAGCAGACCGCGACCCGCTACGAGCGAGAGCGGCCTGGCGAGCTGGTCCACATGGATGTCAAGAAGCTCGGCAAGATCCCCGCCGGCGGCGGCTGGAAGGCTCACGGCCGCGGAGCCGGGTCGATCATGCGCGATCGCAACACCAAGGTCGGGTTCGACTTCGTTCACTCACTCGTCGACGACCACTCCCGCCTGGCCTACAGCGAGGTGCTGCCTGACGAGAAGGGCCCGACCTGCGCCGCGTTCCTCGAGCGCGCGATCGACTACTTCGCAGCCCATGGCATCACCCGGATCGAGCGTCTGATGACAGACAACGCCTGGGCCTACCGATGGTCGCTACGTGCCGTATGCGCCGAGCACGACATCAAGCAGAGGTTCATCAAGCCGCACTGTCCCTGGCAGAACGGGAAGGTGGAGCGCCTCAACCGGACCCTGACCACCGAGTGGGCCTACCGTCGCGCCTTCGCCAGCAACGACGAGCGAGTAGCCGCCCTTGCGCCCTGGCTCGAGCACTACAACACTGAACGCCGCCACAGCGCACTCGGAGGTAAGCCGCCGATCAGCCGGCTGCTACCAACCTGATGGCCGGGTACAGCTAGACGCTCGGCTCGGGCTCCTCGGGCTGCGGGTCCACCGCCGGCTGGGCCCGGCGGGCGGCCCGGTTGATCCGCAGCAGCATCGCCGCCGACGGGGTGACCGCGCCCGTGACGTAGGTGGAGAGCCGCGAGGGCGAGGTGCCGACGAGGGCGGCGAACTCCCGCTGGGTCAGCCCGGTCTGGTCGATGGTGCTGCGGATGTGGGCGGCGACCGCGCGGCGCTCGTCCTGCTCGGCCTCGCGGCGGGAGAGGTCGAGGACCGCGCGGATGCTGGCGACCTCGAAGGGCTGGGCGGCGGGGTCGAGCAGCTCGAGGTGGCGCTCGGCGCTGCCGGTCCACGGGTCGTCGACGGTCGCGGCGACCAGCGCGCGCCAGACCCGGATGCCCTGGCGCTCGAAGACGGCGAGCAGGTCGCCCGTCCCGGTGATGGCCGGCCGCTCACCGGTCGCGTCGCCGACCATGAGCAGGCGGACGACGGCCTCGCCCGCGACCTGGGCCGGACCGGCCCGGCCGTCGGCGGGCAGCGGGGCGCCGGGGCGTGCCCAGGCGTAGCCCGCGAGGACCCGGACCAGGCGGGTGGTCAGCGGCCGGTCGCGGCCGTCGACGGCGCCGAGCACGGCCTCCTGGAGCTCGGCGACCTCGTGCCGTCCGTGCTCCTCGACTAGGACGGCGAGGTCGTCGACGTCGCCGCGCTCGGGGAAGTGCACCAGCGCGAGCGCGTTGGCCAGCACGGCCCGGGCGGCCGGCTTCGGCCGGCTCCCGGTGCTGTCGAGCGCGGCCGTCGCCCGCTCCCACCATCTCCTCGCCCCGCCGGCCCCGCCTGCGCGGTGCTCGAACGAGGCGACGATCCTCCGCACGCTGATGTCGTTCCCACTCTCCGCCGGCCCCCCGGGGCGTCGGTCGCCGTAGCGTCCGTCGCCACCGACCAGCCTGAGCCAGCGCGCCGCGCCTGGCGAGGGCTGGGCGCCAAGCGGTATCAGATCCGAGATCGAGCCACCGCCGGACGCCGCAGCGCGGCCCGGGCCTGCCCGAGCGCGGCCGGGGCCAGCCGGTGCACGGCGAGCCCGGCGACGGCGAGGTAGCCGAGCCCGGCCACGGCCAGGGCCGGCAGCAAGGGGCCGATCGCCTCGAGCGCGATGCCGACCACGACCGCGGCCACCAGCACGGCCACCAGCTCGGGGACCGGGGCGATGCTGCCCACCGTGCGCACCAGCGCCCGGACCACGATCACCGACTGCACGAGGAAGGCGACGCTGGTCGCGACGGCGGCCGCGGTGATGCCCCAGACGGGGATCAGCCACAGGTTGAGGCCGACGTTCGCGACCAGCGCCGCGACGCTCCCGACGAGCACCACCGGGTCCGGGCGCAGCGCGAGCAGCACCGTCGAACCGAGGTAGGAGACGCCGAAGAGCAGCGGCGCCACGGCCAGCCCCCAGAGCAGGCCGCGGTGCACGTACTCGGGTCCGAACAGCAGGCCGACCAGGTCGTCGCCGCGGGTCGCGAGCAGGACGCCGTACGGCACGTAGACGGCGGCCACGACGACCAGGCTCCGCTGCGCCCAGAGCCGCACGTGCTCGGTGTCGTCGGGTCGGCTGGCGATGACCGGGACGTACGCGCGGGCCAGGGTCCAGCTGACGAAGAGGACGGTCTCGAAGATGCGGTAGCCCGCGCCGTAGACGCCGACCGCCGTGGTGCCCAGGATCATGCCGATGAGGGCGGCGTCGATGCGGAACATCCCCATCGCGGCGACGGCGCCGAGGCCCATCACGGGCGCCGCCTCGAGGATCATCCGGGCCTCGGCCCCGCTCCCCCGGATCCGCATCCGCGCCCCCGCCCGGCGCGCGGCGAGGTGCATGCCGAGCACGCCGACCCCCGTCGCGACCAGGTAGCCGAGCGCCGCGCACACCACGTTCCCGGTGACCAGCAGCACGCCCACCGACAGGAGCAGGGCCGAGAAGCGCTGCACGACGAGGACGACCGCCGAGAGGTGCTGGCGCTGCCGGGCGCCGCACGCGGCACGCGAGGCGTCGACCAGCGTGTCGGCCAGCCCGGCCGCGACGAGCAGGCTCACGGTGAGCGCGTGGCTGGTGCTCATCGTGCCGAGCAGCAGGCCCGTGGTCGGCACCAGCACCACGGCGCACAGCACCATCCGGATCCCCATCAGCGCGCCGTAGCAGCGGTCGAGCAGGTCGGGACGGGCGCTGCCGAGCTGGGTGAGCCGGGCCTCCAGGCCCAGCGACGAGAAGACCGCGAGCAGCAGCCCGAGGCTCCACCCGAACGAGAGGACGCCGAACTCGGCGACCCCGAGGATCCGCGCCAGGAGCAGGAAGGTCACGAACGTGGCGATCTTGCCGAGCAGCTCGGCGACGGCGAGCGACAGCACCACGGCACCGGTGCGGCGCAGGACGTCGTCCGGCTGCCCCGCCGCCGTCATCGCTGCACGATCCGGCGCACCAGCGCGGCCGGGAGCAGCGCCTTGAGCCCGGCCCGGGCTCGCGCCCGGCGCTCGTCCATCCGCTCGATCCAGGCATGGGACGCGGCCTGCAGCTCGACCCGGTGGATCTCGGCGTTGCCGAACTTGGCGTCGGTCCGCCCGCGCAGCCAGTCGAAGGTCTCGACGGCCGGGTCCGCCACCGCGCGCTGCACGGCCGCCATCTCGCACACGATCCCGCCGCGGTAGCGCATCCAGTCCTGGGCGACGCGGCCGTCGAAGAGCCGCGAGACCGGACCGTCGCGCAGCGTCGTGGTGAAGCCCAGCACCTCGTCACCGACGACCAGCAGGTCGACCACGGCCCGGCCCCGGGCCATCGCGTCGCGCACGACCTCCTCGTGGAAGGCCCGGGTGCCGTCGTCGTCGAGGTGGCTGCGCCGGCCGCTGCCGTGGTCCCGGCCGCGGCGGACGTCGACCAGGCGCGGCAGCCACCGCTCCAGGGTGACCGGATCGTCGACGACGAGGCGCTCGGCGTCGTACCCGTCGGCGGCCAGGCGGTTGAGGTCGGTGTTGATCTTGCGGCGCCGGTGCCGGGTCAGGCGGTAGTCGGTGCCCGCGCCCTCGATCCGCGGCATCGGCGGCCCCGGTACGACGACCGCGCCGGGCAGGCGCGCCACGAGACCGGCCACGACCGGGTCGCCCGGCGCGAGCTGGCTGAGCCGCAGCGACCACCGGCGGTGGCGTCGTACCCAGGAGGCGACGGCGTCGGCGAGCAGGTCGGCGGCGACCGGGTCGTCGTGGAAGAGCTCGGCGTAGTCGTTGAGCTCGCCGCCCAGCACCTCGATCCGCACCACGCCCGCGCGGCGCTGCACCACCAGCGGCGCGAGCGCGAGCACCCGGCCGTCGGCGCCCCGGAGAGCGATCGTCAGCGGCTGACCGGGCAGGTGGCGCGCGGCGGCGCGGAGCCAGCCCGCTCCGGTGCTGAACGCGTTGCTGCGCCCGTCGACGTACGACGCGAGGTCGGCCAGGGCGAGCTCGGCGGCCGAGCCGTGGGCGATCTCGGTGGTCACGGCGACGGCGGTACGCAGGGGCATGTCCCTCTGGTGCACGGCGCTCACCTGGTTGATCCAGGGAATCCGGGGGAACCGACCGGGTCGGCGGAGATGCCGGCGAGCACGGCCGGGCGCCGGTCGAGCCAGCCCAGCAGGTCGGCGACGCCGGTGGCGAGGTCGCGCTCGGCGTGCCAGCCGAGCAGCCGGGCGGCGCGGTCGGTCCGGGCGAAGGCGCCGGCGGTGTCACCGGGGCGCCGCGGCGCGTCGGCCACGGTGACCGGGTGGCCGCTGACCCGGGCGAAGGTCGCGACCAGCTCGCGGACCGTCGTACCGCGGCCGGTGCCGAGGTTGATCGCCTGGGCGCGGCGGCCGTCGAGCGCGCGCTCGAAGTGCTCCACGGCGGCGACGTGGGCGCGGGCGAGGTCCCACACGTGGACGTAGTCGCGCAGCGCGCTGCCGTCCCGGGTCGGGTAGTCGGTGCCGCGGACCGGGAACACCGCGCCCGTGCGGCGGCAGTCCGCGAGCACGCCGAGGACGTGCCCGGGCCGGGGCTGCTGCGGACCGGTCCGCAGCCACGGGTCCGCGCCGACCGGGTTGAAGTAGCGCAGCGAGAGCACTCGCAGCCGGCCCGCCGCGGCGAGGTCGGCGAGCATCTGCTCGGCCACCGCCTTGGTCCGGGCGTAGGGACTGGCCGGGGCCCAGGGCGCGTCCTCGTCGACGGCGAGGTCGGGGCCGGCGCCGTAGACGGAGGCCGAGCCGCTGACCACGAGGTCGTGGACGCCGCAGCCGGAGAGCGCCTCGGCGAGCTCGAGCGTGCCGGTCACGTTGGTCCGGTAGTAGTCCGCCGGCCGGGCCACCGACTCCGGCACGACCACGCGGGCCGCGCAGTGGACGGCGGTCCGGATGCCCGGGTGCCGCGCGACGATCCGGCGGACCAGGCCGGCATCGGCGATGTCGCCGCGGTAGAACGTCCGGCCGCGGACGAACTCCGCGCGCCCGGTCGAGAGGTCGTCGAGGACCACGGGGTGGTGGCCGGCGTCGGCCAGGGCCGAGACGACGGTGCTGCCGATGTAGCCGGCGCCGCCGGTGACGAGGACGTCCACGTCAGCACCGCCCCGGGACGCCGGGCGCCACACCACGGGGTACCGCCTGGGCGAGCACCCGGCCGAGCCGCAGCCCGCGGGGCACCTCGTGGAACAGCCGCAGCCGGACCGCGCCCGGCCGGCCGGAGGCGAAGCAGTAGAAGCGACCCGAGACGACCTGGACCACGCGGCCCTCGGCGTCGACGAGCAGCGCCTGCGCGGCCAGGTAGCCGCTGAGGTCGCCGCGCGCGGTGAGCCGGGCCGTGACGACGGTGTCGCCGGGCAGGTGGCGCAGGCGGGGCTCGCGGACCTCGACGCGGGGGACGTCGCCGTCCGCGGTGCTCGACCCGCCCGCGACCGGGCGCACCTCGACCTCGGTGACCCCGCGCAGCGGGGAGCGCAGCTCGGCGAACAGGCCGAACTCGGCGCCGGGGGCGAGGCCGACGACGGTGCAGCAGACGTCGTCCTCGGTGCCACTGGTGCTGAGGAGCGCGGCGCCCGAGGAGTCCCGTGCGGTGAGCAGCACCCGGGCCCGCTCGACCACCTCGTCGGTGTCGTTGCGCACGACCACGGCGAGCTGACCGGCCGCCTGGCCCCACGAGACGACGGTGAGGCCGGAGCCGCCGGGCGTGCTGGGCGGCGCGGTCGTCGCGGTCGTCGGGGACGTCGGGGTGGGCGCGGGGGCCGAGGTCGTGGGCGCGGCCGAGCGCTCGGGGCCCGGCGCCGGGTCGGGGTCGTCGCCGCGGCGGTCGGTGATGCCGGTCATCAGCAGGAACCCGCCGACCAGCCCCACCACCACGCAGCCGATGCCCACGAACAGCGGCCACCGCGGGCCGCGCTTCTCGTTCCAGGGACTCATGAGATTCCTTCCGTTGTCGTGGCGCCGCGGGCGTAGATGGCGCGGTACTGCTCGACCATCCGTTCGGGTCCGAACCGGCGGGCGGCCACCTCGCGGCCGCGCTCGGCGAGCGCCCGGCGCACGGACGGCGTACCGGTGACCTGGTCGAGGGCCTCGACGAGCGCCGGGACCGAGCCGGGCCGGACGATCCGGACGGCGCCGGCGAAGTGGTCGACCACGCCCGGTACGCCCGAGGCGACCACCGGCACACCGGCACCGATCGCCTCGAGCACCGAGATGGGCAGGCCCTCCCAGTCCGTGGGGAGGACCGCGAAGTCGGCGGCGGCGAGCAGCCGCGGTACGTCGGTGCGCTCGCCGAGGAAGCGCACCCGGTCGCGCAGGCCGAGCATGCCGGTGCGCGCGGTGAGGTGCGCGCGGTGCGGGCCGTCGCCGGCCAGCAGGAGGGTCGCCGGGCGCGGCAGCCGGGCCCAGGCGTCGAGGAGCAGGTCGTGCCGCTTCTGGTCGACCATCCGGGCCAGGCAGACCCCGACGACCTCGTCGGGGGCCAGGCCGAGCTCGTGCCGGGCGCGCTCGCGCGGGTAGTCCGGCAGCGGGTCGATGGTGTTGGCCACGACGTCGATCCGCGCGGCCGGGTAGCCGTGCCGCTCCAGCTGCACCGCCAGGTGCGGGGCGACGACGACGACCCGGTCGCTGGTCCGCTCCAGGAGGGCCGCGGCGCGGCCGGCCTCGGCCTCGCTGACGCCGTGCAGCGTCGTGACGATCGGCGTACGACGGCCGAACGCCAGGCGCGCCAGGGTGGCCGGCTTCGGGTTGTGGGCGTGGACCAGGTCCGGCGTCTCGACCGCGCGCAGCCGGCGCAGCGAGCCGGCCAGGTCGGTCAGCCGGCGTCCGGCCAGGCGCAGCGGCACGTGGGTGACGCCGGCCGCCTCCAGCTCGGCGACCCGGAAGCCGGGCGTGCTCGCGACCCGGACGTCGTGCCCGTCGCCGGCGGCCGCGAGCGCCAGGCGCACGGCGACGACCTCGGCGCCGCCGATGCCCAGCTCGGAGATGATGCTCAGCAGCCTCATCCGGCCACTCCTTCGTAGATCGGGACCAGCGCGGCGACGGTGTGCGCGACGCGGTGCCGCGCGGCGATCCGGGCCCGGGCGGCCGCGCCCATGGCCTCGCGCCGCGCGCGGTCGTCGGTGAGGGCGCCGAGCGCGGCAACCCACTGGGCGTGGTCGCCGGGCCGGACCAGGAGTCCCTCGACGCCGTCGCGCAGCACCTCGGGGACGCCGCCGACGCGCGTGGCCACCGCCGGGACGCCACAGGCCATCGCCTGCAGCAGCGCCATCGGCGAGGCCTCGGCCGCCGACGAGAGCACGAAGAGGTCCGCCTCGCGCACTAGGGCCGACGGGTCGGCGAGGTAGCCGGCGAACCGCACCCGGTCGCCGGTCCCGGTCGCGGCGACGGCCGCCTCGACCCGCGCGCGCTCGGGTCCGTCGCCCACGAGGACCAGCTCGAGGCCGGGGACCTCGGCGACGGCATGGACCAGGTCCGGGACCCGCTTGACCGGCTGCATCAGGCCGACCCAGACTGCCCGGACCGGACCCTCGGTCCGCGCCGGTCGCGGCGCGGGGGCCGGGCCGAGCCAGGCGTCGGTGACCCCGTTGGGGACGACGTGCACCCGGGTGCCCGCGACCCCGACGTGCTCGCGGGCGTAGTGCGCGAGGGCCGCGCAGGGCGTGGCCAGCGCCGTCCGGGGGCGGGCGGCGAGGAGCCGCTCGAGCCCCAGGTAGACCGCGCGGTCGCGGCGGCGGGACGTCGTCACCGGCAGGTTGCCGGGCACGAGCGGCGCCAGTGCGTCGGGGACGCCGTGCAGCGTGTAGACCGTCGCGGCCCGGCCGCCGAGCAGCCGGCCGACCAGGCCCGCGCGCCGGTCCTGCAGGTGGACGACGTCGGGATCGATCGCGCGCAGGGTCCGGGCCACGGCACGGGCGCCGGCCAGGTCGGTCTTGGTGCGGACGGCGGCCGCGTGCGTGCGTACGCCGGAACCGGCGACCCGGTCGAGCACCGCGCCCGCCGGGCCGACGAGGTGGCTCTCGTGACCGCGCCGCGCGAGCTCGACCGCGACGTCGACCGCGTGGTCGACCGGTCCCCCGCGCTCCTGGGTGATCAGCTGGACGACGCGCACCGGCGCACCTCCTCGGGACCGGTCCGGCGGGCCGCGGCGCCGAGCGCCGTACCGAGCGCGACCAGCAGCCACACGGGCAGGTAGAACTGCTCGCTCAGGAAGCAGGCGGCGGTGAGCGTGCCGGCGAACGCCACGACGACGGCGTCGCCGAGGGGGCGCAGCGCGGGTGTCCGGCGGGCGCGCCAGGCCCCGCGGACGCCGTACCCGAGGGCGGCGAGGAAGGCGACGAGGGCCGGGAGCCCGAGCTCGGCGCCGACGTCGAGGTACATCTGGTGGGCGACGGTCTGGCGCACCGCGGGGACGCCGGCGGGCAGGTAGCGCTCCGACTCCGCGGCGAACCCGCCGGGCCCCTGGCCGAGCAGCGGGCGGTGCGCGACCATCTCGGCGGCGACGGTCCAGGTGGTCACCCGCTGGTCGACGTTCTGCGCGGCCACGTGGCGCTTCTCGACCAGGCTGCGGTCGACGGTGTCGGCGTGGGTGGCCCACAGCGCGACGAGCGCGACGCCCGCCGCGGCGGCCACGGCCAGCGCGGTGACCGGCCGGACCGCGCCGACGGCCAGGGCCACGACGACCATCGCGACCAGGCCGATGAGCGCTCCGCGCGAGAGCGTCGCCAGCGAGGCGAGCACGAGGATCGCCGCGCACCCGGCCAGGAGCGGCGTCCACAGCAGCGGGCGGCGGGTCCGGACCAGCACGAACGGCAGCGCCGCGACGAGGAAGAAGGCGAGGTCGTTGGCGTCGGCGAGCGGGCCGGCCGCGCGGCCTCCGTCGCGCAGGAAGCCGAGGAGCGCGACCAGTCCGGCGGCAGTGCAGGACAGCGCGAAGGCGGTGGCGAGCCGTCGTACCGCGGCGGCGGGGTCGGGCCGGCCGCGGGAGATCGTGTCGACCAGGACCACCACGACGACGAGGTACGACGCATAGGTCAGCGCGTGCGCGCCCCCGGTCGCGAGGTCTCCCCCGGCCGCGACGAACGAGGCGAGCAGCAGCAGGCCGAGGCAGCCGAGCGCGACGACCGCCGGCTCGCGCAGGGTACGGCGGCCCGGCTCGGCGACCACCCGGACCAGCCAGGCCAGCAGCAGCACCGCGCCGAGCGCCTTGACGGCGGCGGGGTGCACCTCGCGGGCCAGGTCGCCGAACGGCTCGACGACGACATAGGCGATCGCGGCCCACTCGACCCGACAGACCGCGACCGCCAGGGCGACGAGCACCAGCAGCGCGAGCAGGAGGGTGCCCGGCGCAGACACGGCGAGGTGACCGCCGCCCAGCACCGCCGCCCCCAGCGGTACGACGGCGAGCCAGCCGGGCCGGACGCGCACCGGCCGGGAGCGCCGGGCCAGCAGGAGGACGCCCGCGTAGGCGGCGAGACCGCAGGTCGCGGCGAGGCCGAGCCGGACGAAGGAGACCGCGGGACCGGGCAGCAGCCGGTCGGCGGTCGTGGCCGCCGCGGCCAGCGCCAGGCCCGCGAGCGCGACCGGCGCGAGCCGGCGCAGCGCGTCCCGCAGGGCGTCACCGTCGAGGCCGGGCACCCGCCACCGGACCAGGACGACGGCCGCGCCGAGGGTGAGCAGGCCGGAGACCGCCTGGGCCGCGGCGACCGCGGTGACGCCGCGGTCGACGACGAGCAGGAGCAGCCCGACCAGGGTGACCAGGTGCAGGGCGACGATCCGGAGCAGGTCCGGCGTGCGCCCGACCGCCTTGAGCGCGGCGAGCGCCGGCTCCAGGGCACTGAGCAGCAGCCCGTACCCGGCCAGCCAGCGCAGCGCCGGGACGCCCGGCGCCCACTGCTCGCCCAGCAGGGTGAGGTGGGGGGCGAGGACCAGCATCCCGGCGTACAGCGGGACGACGAGGGTGTGCACGGTGACGGCGGCGTCGACGGTCGCCGTACCGATGGCGGGGCCGCGGAGCCGGCACAGGTGCGCGAACACCGCTCCCCCGATGACCATCGCGACGAGCAGGTAGGGCATGTAGGCGAGGCGGAACGCGATCGAGTAGACGCCGACGTCGGCGCTGCCGAGGTGGTGGGCGACGAGCACGTAGTCGACGTTGAGCACGAGCAGCGTGAGCAGGCTGCCGGCCGCCAGGCTGCGGCCGTAGGTCAGCAGGGCGGCGGCGTCCGGCCGCACCCAGCCCGGCCGGACCGGGGGGCGCACGACCCAGAAGCCGACGAGCGTGACGGCGGCCAGGGCGAGCTGACCGGGGACGAGCGCGGTCGCGCCGAGCCCGGCGGCGAGCCCGGCGACGGTGACGCCGGCGCCGACGAGGTTGCCGGCGATGTCGGGCAGCACCCGCCGGCGGAAGTCCAGGCCGCGGCGCAGCAGCTCGCCGCTGACCCCGGCGACCGCCAGGAGCGGTGCGCACAGGACGACGCCGCGCAGCACGGCGGTCCCGTCGTCCCCCACCCGGAGCCCGGCGGCCAGCGCCGGGGCAGTGATCCAGACCGCCGCGACCAGGACGGCCGACGTCGCGAGCGCGAGCGTCACGGCGGTCCGCGCGGCCCGCTCGGCATCGCCGCGCAGGTGCACGAGGGCGGTGCTGGTGCCGAGGTCGGCGAGCACGGTGACCACGTTGAGCACCACGGAGGCCAGTGCGACCAGGCCCATCGCGCCGGGGTCCAGCACCGCCGCGAAGACCAGCAGCACGAGGGTCTGAGCCGTCTTGGCGCTCACCGCGCCCACCGCGAGCCAGCCCGCGCCCTGGGTCACCGGGGCGGCCGGGGAGACCGGGGTGACCGGGGTGACCGGGGCGACCGGGGCGACCGGGGCGACCGGGGCGGGACGCTCGGCGAGGGCGGTGGCGGTGGCGGTGGACACGGTCAGGACTCCGTCCCGCGGACCTCGGTCAGCAGCTGCTCCAGGGCAGCGCAGCGATCGCGCAGGGCGCCCAGCCCGTCGGCCAGCGCACCGGTCGCGGCGGCGAGCGCCTCGTGCAGCGCGATCCCGGCGCCGAGGGCGTCGCGGAGCTCCTGGCGGGCCTGGGCCCGGGCGCGCTCGGCGGCGATCTCGGCGGCCGCCGACTGCTCGGCGACCCGGCGGCGCGCGGCCGACTCGGCCACCGGCACCGCCGTACGCCGGGCCTCGGCCCGGACGCTCGCGGCGCTCTCCTCGGCCTGCGCGGTCAGCTCCCCGATGAGCTGGTCGACCCGCTCGCTCCACGCCCGCTCCCAGGCGTCCGCCGAGGCGGAGACCTCGGCGGCCTCGGCCTCGGCGGCCCGGCGGATCCGGTCGGCGACCTGGCTCGCCTCGTGCACCACCGATGCCCCCTGGGCGGCGGCGTCGGCGTGCTCGCGGCGGGCGAGGGCGAGGAGCTCGTCGGCCTGGCGGCGGGCGTCCGCGGTCGCGGACCGGGGCTCGACGGGCTCGGACGGCTCGGACGGCACGGCCGGCACGGTCGGCTCCAGGACCGCCGGCTCGGCAGGCGTGCCGGCGAGCAGGTCGTCGATCCCCGTCCACGGCGGGCGCTGACGGCGCGGGAACACCGGCCTCACCGTCCCTTCGCCTCGGCCTCGAAGGCCCGCAGCGCGGGCTTCGGCTGGAGGCGGGCGGTGAGCAGCCCGAACCCGTCCTGGTACGACGCACTGCGGCCGTCGACGTCGCGGTACCAGATGATCGGCCCGACGTACGGGTAGCGGTCCCGGATCAGCTGCACGGCCTGGCGCAGGTAGCGCGCCTGCTGGCGCGGCGTGACCGGCCGGTCCCACGGGTTGCCCTCGTTGTCGGTACCGGTCGACCAGCCGAGCTCGGTCACCCAGATCGCCTTGCGGCGATCGCCCCACTCGTCCATCACCGCGCGCATCGCCGGGGTGTGGGTGAGCCGCCAGACCGCGCCCACGGAGGGGGTGTCGGGCGCGGCGTCGCTCGGCCCGACGTAGGGGTGGGTGGCGAGCGCGTCGAAGCAGCCCTTGGCACCGGCCCGGTAGGCCCGGCCCAGCCAGGCGTCGTCGTTGTACATCAGCCCGCCGAAGAGGACCGGCGCGTCGTCGTACCGCTTGACGGCGGGATAGGCCGCGCACAGCATCCGCGTGTACGTCGCCGGGTCGGCGCCGGCGAAGAACCCGTCGAAGTTCGGCTCGTTCCAGATCTCCCAGGCCGCGACCTGGTCGCGCCAGCGCTCGGCGGCCCGGCCGAGCGCCCGCGCGTAGTCCTGCGGGTCGGTCGGTGGGGCGTAGAGGCTGCCGGACGCGCTGGCCCACGCGGGCGTCTGCCAGAACGACAGGATCACCTGGAGGCCGTTGGCCCGGGCGCCGGCGAGGACGTCGTCGATGAGCTCGGCGTACCAGGGGGCGAACGGACCGGGTCCGTCCGGCTCCAGGGTCGACCAGCCGACGTCCACCCGGACCCAGCGGCTGCCGGCGGCGCGCAGCCGCTTCATCACGCGCACGGCGCGGGCGGCGTCGGTGCCGTGGTGCGCGGAGAGCTGGAAGCCGAGGGCGCCGTCGGGCGGACGCCGCGGCGGCCGGGGACGGGCGGCGGGCGTGGCGGCCGGTGGAGCCGCGGCCTCGGTCCGGACCTCGACCCGGGTCGCGTCGGTCTGGGAGCGGGCGTTGAGCTGCCAGGGCAGCGAGGCGCCGAGCGCCCAGAGCCCGATGATGCCGAGCACCACCAGGCTGCGTCGCAGGACCGTGCTCATCGTCCACCTCCGGTGGCCTCGGGTGCGGAGAGCTCCTCGCGCGGCGCGCGGCCGACGAGGTCGTGCGCCGCGCGGCGCAGCAGCGGGAACCGCTCGGTCGCGCGGCGGGCGCGCGGGTAGTGCCGGTGCAGCTTGATCCGGAACGAGCGCAGCGTGTCGGTCGCGTTGACGTCGACCCGGCCGGTCGCGAACGGGCCGGCCGCGTCGTGGACGGCGAAGGCGCCGTCGTAGCCGGCGGCGCGCACCGCCGCGCGCACCCGGGCGTCGTGGGTGCCGTAGGGGAAGGCGTACGAGCGCACCGGACGGCCGACCACCCGCTCCAGCTCGGTGCGAGCCGCGCCCACGTGACGGTGCAGATCGGCGGCGCCGAGCGTGGTCAGGTCGGCATGGTCGAAGCCGTGCGCGCCGATCGCCATGCCGTCGGCGGCGACCTCGCGGAGCTCGCTCGCTCCCATGAGCGGGTGGCGGTGGCGGGCCGGCAGCCAGTCCGAGCTGCCGCCGACGAGCCCGGCAGGCACGTAGAGGACGCTCGGCACGCCGAAGGACGCCAGCACCGGCGCCGCGTGCTCGCCCACGCCGACGTAGCCGTCGTCGAAGGTGAGGAGCACCGCGCGGCGCGGCAGCGGCGTTCCGGCACCGGCACCGGTGCCGGTGCCCGCGCCGGCCGCCAGGTAGGTCGCCTCGTCGATCGGGACGTAGCCCGCCTCGAGGAGGTGCTCGACCTGGTCGCGGAACGCGCGCGGCGTCACGAACATCCCGTGCGGGTCACGCGCGGCGCTGACCCGGTCGACGCCGTGGTACATGAGGACCCGGACTCGCGGCGTGCTCACGGGACCCGCTGCCTGATCTGGTAGATCCCGCCGGCCAGCAGCAGGCCGGCCAGGGTGAACAGGGCGGCGAGGTAGAGCCGGCGCGGTGGGTCCGAGGTGACGCCGGCGCCGCCCGCCTGGACGACGACCACCACCTTGGCCGTCTCGTCGGACTGGCCGAGCTGCTCGGCACGGGCGGCGAGCCCGTTCGCGACGTCGATCGCGGCGTCCTTGTCGGTCGAGGAGGCGGCGATCCGGATCGTCGAGGTGCCGGGGTCGCGCGTGGTGGTCACGTCGACGTCCGGGCGATCGCCCGAGCGGTCGGCGGTGCCGGCGACCATGGCCGCGGTCTCCTTCGCGCCCAGCGCGACGGCGTACTCGTGGGCCTGCATCTCGATGCTGTCGGCGCTCTGCTCGGCCGTCAGCGGGCGCAGCGCGATGGCGCTGGTCGCCGTGTAGGTGGTCGGCATCAGCACGATCAGCTGGACGCCGAAGGTGACCAGCAGCGCGAGACCACCGACCAGCAGTCCGATCGAGCGCCACTGCTCGCGCTGGCGCCGGGCCTGTCCCTCGGTGCTCACCATGGTCGTCTCTCTCCTGTCGGGGGGTGGTTCGGTACGGGTCGGGGCGCGTCGCCGTCGTCCGGGGCGCCGCGGGCCTCGACCGTCATCGCCATGCCGAGCAGGGTCCAGACCAGGCCGGCGACGATCGGGTTGCGCAGGGGCATGTCGAAGACGCAGTGGACGGCGACCGCGCTGAGCGCGGCGAGGACGGCCAGGCTCCGCGCCCGGGACGGCGCGCCGGGGCGCACCGGTCCGGGGCCGGCGAGCGCCTGGCGCCGGGCGGCGAGGACGCAGCCGGCCACGACCACGAGGCCGAGCGCCAGCCCGACCACGCCGCGGTCGGCCAGGATCGTCAGCGCCAGGTCGTGCGGGTGGTCGGCGGGCTCGGCCGAGATCGCGCTGGCGGTCTGGCCCGCGGCGACCTTGAAGCCGCTCGGGCCGACGCCGAACCACGGGTGCTCGGAGGCCTGGCGCCAGGCCTCCGCCCAGATGAGGGGGCGGTCGTCGTACTGGTTCTGGGTGGGGTCGCCCAGCGAGCGGAGCCGGGCCCCGACGACGCCGAGGACCGGCGTCGAGGCCGGCAGCACCACCGCAGCAGCGGCCGCCGCGAGCACCGTGGCGCCGACGCCCGCGAGGGCCCGCCGGGTGGCCGGCTCGCAGATCGCGAGGCCGACGAGGGCGACGACACCGCCGATCCAGGCGCCGCGCGACATGCTCATCGCCCAGGCCCCGACCAGGCAGGCCGCGGCCAGACCGAGCACGACGGTCCGGCGGCGGGAGCCGGCGGAGACCAGCGCGACGACGGTCAGCGGCAGCAGTGCCGCGCAGAAGATGCCGAGCTCGTTGGGCTGCGCGAACGGACCGGTCAGCCGGCCCAGGACGACGCTGCCCCCCTCCGCGGCCTGGAGCGCCCCGGCCGAGCCCACCGAGGTCAGCGCCATCGCGGCGACAACGCCGCCGACGACGACGAGCAGGTCGATCGCGTCGACCTCACTGCCGGGCCGGAAGGCCACCACGATCGCCAGGCCGTAGCCGAGCGTGAGCAGCGAGATCACGACGCTGGGCACCGCCCGGTCGGGGTCCACGCCGGTCGCGGCCGACACGACGCCGCCGGCGACGCTGAGCGCCAGGCCCAGGAAGACCAGGGACGGCGGGAGCCCGATCCGGTCGAGCACCAGCAGGCGCAGCACCAGGAGCGCGGGGACGGCCATCGCGACGTACGTCAGGCTCAGGCCGGCCCCCGGCACCGCGGTGTCCCCGAAGGGCAGCACCACGATGACCAGCGCCACGGCCAGCGCCAGCGGGCGCCCGCCGACACCGCCGGCACCGCCGGCCAGCGGCCGCGCCCGGTCGAGGACGACGGCGCGGTAGCCGGGCAGGGGGCTCAGGGTGGGCAGGCTCACGACGTGGGCCTCCCACGCAGCGCGGCCGAGACCGCGCCGTACGCCTTGGCGAGGTCGCGGGCCGCCGCGACGCCGGGCACCAGGGCCACGGTCCGCACCGGTGCCGGGCCGCGCAGCGCGCGGGCCACCGGCAGCGAGAGGTAGGCGGCACCACCGGCGGCGGCGAGCCCCGGGACCGGCGCCCGCCGCGCACGGCGACCACCGCCGCGACGCCGTACGCCGCCACGCGGGCCAGGTCGCGGCTGAGCAGCCGGCGGTCGAGCGAGTAGCCGCTGCCCTCGCCGTAGCGGCGGTACATGGTCAGGTTGGCCCGGAAGGTCGGCCGCTGGGCCCACACCACCTCGGCGTCGCGCACCATCGCGGCGCGCGCTCCCGCGGCGACGACGCTGCGGCCGAACAGCACGTCCTCGCCGGTCGCGAGGTCCTCGGGGAAGCCCCCGGCCGCGCGCCAGGCCTCGCGGCGGAACGCCACCGAGCGGCCGGTGGGCATGGTCGGGTCGAAGCTGCGGCCCAGGAAGCGTCCGTAGACGCGCACGAGCGGGGTCGGCCGGGCGAGCTCCTCGATCATCGGGTAGCCGACGGCGGCGAGGGCGTGCTCCCAGGCCCGGTCGGCCTCGACGCTGTAGGTGCCGGTCCACAGACCGATCTCGGGGTGCCGGTCGAAGGCCCGGCGCAGCGCGCCCAGCCAGTCGGGGACCGGCGCGCATCCCGCGTCGGTGCAGGCGATCGCGTCGTGCGTCGCGGCGGCGATGCCGAGGTTGCGGCCCTGCGAGATCCCCGCGCCGGGCTCGACGAGCAGCCGCACGCGCGGGTCGCGGAGCGCCAGGTCGGCGAGCAGCTCGGCGGTGCCGTCGGTGGAGCCGCCGTCGACGACGACGAGCTCGTCGTCCGGTCCCAGCTGCGGCAGCAGCGCGCCGAGCAGCGAGCCGAGCGCGGCGCGGTCGTCGAGGACGGTCGTGACGATGCTGATCGGCGGACCCTCGGGGTCGCGGCCCGCGCCGGGCCGGTGAGCCAGGGCGGCCAGGAAGTCCACGAACGTGCCGGCCGCCTCGGCGGCGTCCGCGAAGGCGCCCGCCCGGCGGGTCGCGGCCTCGCCCAGCCCACGCCGGGCCTCGTCGTCGGCCAGCCGGGCGAGGGCCGCGGCCACCGCGTCGGGGCGACCCGGCGCGACGACGACGGCGCCGTCACCGGCCACCTCGTCGACCGGCGGTACGGCGACCACCGGCACGCCGCCGGTGACCGCCTCGAGCGCCGCCATCCCGAACGCCTCGCGCACCCACGGCTCCGCCGGCGTCGGCCGGGTCAGCACGGCGACCGCGTCGAAGGCGGTCACGATCCGGCCGAAGTCGGGCACCTCGCCCAGGAACCGCACCCGCGCCCCGACACCGAGCGTCGTGGCGAGTGCCGTGAGCCGGTCCCGCTCCCCCGGCTCGGCCGGGTCGGCGATGCCCGCGACGGCGAGCTCCCAGCCGGCCGCGCCGGGCTCGGCCAGCGCGCGGACGGCGTCCTCGACGCCCTTGTAGGCGGTGAGCCGGGTCCCCATGCCCAGCAGCAGCCGGCCCTCGGCCAGGTCCACGCCGAGCCGGGCGCGGGCCGCGGGCCGGGCCAGCGGGAGCTCCCTCCGCGGCGGCGGCAGGACCAGGGCGTTGCCCGGGCTGCGCCCCTCGGTCAGCCAGGAGCTCGTCGAGACCTGCCCGTCGGTGAGCGCGTCGAGCAGCGCCACGACGCGCCCCGAGAACGACGCGTCGTGGCGCACCCACACGACCGGGACACCGAGCAGCCGGGCCACCGGCGCGGTGACCAAGCCCGCCTTGACGCCGTGCGCGACGACGACGTCGGGCGCGATCCGGCGCAGGTGCGGCAGCAGCCGCGCCTGGGAGCGGGCGATGCCGGCCGCCGAGCGCTCGGCGGGCAGCACCCGGACCTCGTGACCGCGGGCGGTCCACTGCGCGGCGGCCGGACCGTCCCCGAGCGCCACCACGGTCAGGTCGAGCCGGTCGGTGGCGTCGGCGAGGTGGAGCTGCCAGCGCTCCGCACCACCGAGGACGCCGCCGGCCTGCACCACGCAGACCCGGAGCTGGGACATGGTCGGTCCTCTCAGAACGCGCGGGTACGACGGCGCCGGCGGGCGGGCCGGACCCCGAGCAGGACGCTGCCGAGGATCCGCAGCCGGATGCCGCGCAGGTGCTCGGCCGCACGGCGTACGTAACGCGGGTGCACGCGGCCCGAGGGGACGGTGAGGAGCATCGCGCCGTGGATCGCCATGATCCGCGCGTCCTCGGAGCCGGACACCGGCGGCGCGTGCGCGATCACCACGTCGTAGGCGTCCTCGGTGTCCTGGAGCAGCCCGTGGAAGCGCATCTCGAGCAGGCTCGGCGCGGCGAGGTGGGCGTGGCCCACCGGCAGCACGTGGACCTGCGGGGTCGGGCCGACCATGACGGCCTCGTCGAAGGTGCAGGTCCCGGCCATCACGTCGTACAGGCCGGGCTCGCCGGGCGAGTCCAGCGCGGGGTGGACGGCGCCGTCGCGGTCGGCGTTGACCACGAGCACGCGGTGGCCGACCTCGGCGAGCGCGGTGGCCAGGTTGATCTCGGTCCAGCCCGCCCACGGGTCCGAGCCGCTGGCGGAGGCGACGACGAGCAGTCGGCTCGGGTCCTCGGCACTCGCGAACTCCACGGCGATGCGCAGCGCGCGGATCGCCTGGAACTCCTCGGCGTCGAGCTCGAGCGCGGGCACCCCGGCCGGGTCGGCCGGCTTGGGGATCACGCCGAGCACGGCGGTCTCGGAGACCTCGCCCATCTCGTCGGGGTCGGTGACGGTGCGGAACATCCGGTCCGCCGCGACCGCGGCGGCCGCGGCGAGCAGCAGCGCCAGGACCAGGCCGGCCAGGCTGGTCAGCGGGATGTTGGGTGAGCTGAACGTGTCGGGGGCGACCGCCGACTCGGTCACCTTGTAGTCGAAGGACCCGTTGCTCGGGTCGTGGGCCGGCAGCGCCTCGGCGACCAGGTTGGCGATCTCGGCGGCCTTCTTGGGGTCGGCGTCGCGCACGGAGACCTGCACGATCACCGTGCCCTCGACGACCTCGCCGCGCACCTCGTCGGCCAGCCGGGCCGACGAGCGTCCCGCGACGTCGCCGGACACCTCGTCGAGGAGCGGGCGCGAGGAGGCGACGTCCGCGATGGTGCCGAGCAGGTCGGTGTAGCTGACCGCCGACGGCGCCAGCTCGGCCTTGGGCGTGACCGCGATCCGGGCGGTCGCGGTGTACTCGCGCTGGGCGAGCACGAGGCCGGCGGCGACGACATTGGCGACGAGGGCGAACACGAGCAGCACCACCCACTTGCGGCGCCACAGCAACGCGCCGGCGGCGCGCAGGCCGCCGCGCACCGTCAGGGAGCGCGCGTCGGCGTGCTCGATCGGGTCCAGGGATGTCGTGGGCATGGTGGTCGGTCCTAACTGAGGATCAGTGCTGCTGCGGGGGTGTGCTGGTACGCGGTGCCGAGCCGGCGACGCTGCGCCGACGCGGAGTGGTCGGCGGCGAAGGCCAGCGAGCTCACCTGCTCGGCCGACCACTGGCCCGGGTCGAGCAGGCCGGCCACGCGGAGCGCGAGGTCCTCCGGCGTGGCGGCGAGACCGGGGACGCCGAGGCTCTCCAGCGTCGGGATCCGCCGGGCGACGATCGGGAGGCCCACCGTGGCGGCCTCGATGATGCTCACCGGCGCGCCCTCCCAGGCGGCCGTGTGCACGTAGACCTGGGCGGCGGCCAGGCGGCGCACCACCTCGTCGCGCGAGAGCCACCCGGACACGGCGATGCCGCCCTCGCGCAGGGCCGCCTCGGCACCGGGGTCGCCGCCGCCGAGCCACTCCCACTGGGCCGGCCGGACGCCGGCGTCGTCGAAGGAGCGCTTGGCCGCCAGCAGGTGGCGCCAGTCCTTCTGGGAGCTGATCCGGCCGGCGGTCACGACCCGGAGCGGGGTGGCGAAGCGGGCCCGGACGTCGGGCGGGTTGAGCGCCCGGTTGGGCACCGTCACCACGCGGCGGTGGCCGAGGTTGCGGGCCAGCACGGCCTCGTGGGGCGAGCAGGCGACGAGGACGGCGGTGCGTCGTACGAGGGCGCGCTCGATGTGCCGGATGCCGGCCCGGTGCACGGCGCTGATATCGCGCCGCTCGAAGGCGAAGCAGTGGGGGCTGTAGATCACGTCGACGTCCAGCTCGCCGCCCCGCGCCAGCATCCCGGCGTACGACGAGTGCGCGTGGAGCACGTCCGGCGCCAGCTCGCCCACCTCGGCGCGCAGCGCCCGGGCCGCCGCGAGCGGACCCCGCGGCAGCGCGCCGGTGGTGTGGAACGGGCGTCGCTCGTCGCCGGTGTCCGCGTGGTCGCGGCGCGGCCAGGTCACCAGGTGGTGCTCGATGTCCGGGGTCGCGTCGACCATGGTGAGGACGGAGCTGAGCACTCCTCCCCCCAGGGACTCGACGAGGTGGACGACGCGCATGATCGATCAGTCCTCGTCGGACGCGCCGCGGAACATCGCGCCGAGCTGGCGGCCACTGCGGCCGGCCTCGGTCTCGGTCTCGGCTGCCTCGGTCGCGGGCTCGGGCTCGGCAGCCTCGACGTCCACCGTGGGCTCGTCGCCCTCGGTCCCCGGCTCGGTCTCGGCCTCGGCCTCGGGCTCGGCGTCCCCCGCGGCCGCGGCGGCCGCGACGTCCGGGACCGGCGGGTTGCGCCGGGTCTCCTCGAGCAGGGCGTCGATGGCCCGGAGCTGGTCCTTGACCGCGGCCATGGCGAGGTCGAGCGCGTGCGCGACCTCGGTCATCGAGGTCTGCACGCCGGCGCCGAGGTCGGCGGCCTGGTGGAGCACCTCGCGGGCCCGGCCCCGGATCTCCTCGGCGTCGCGGGCGCCGCGGGCGGCCGCCTCGCCGACGTAGAGACGCGCGGTCTGCTCGGCCTCGGCCATCGCGGCGCGCATGGCCTCGGTGCGGATGTTCTCCGCGTCCCGCTCGGCCTCCTTGGTCAGGGTGTCCGTGGCGACCTCGACCCGGGCGCGCTGGGCCTTGACCCAGTCGATCGCCTCGCGGCGGGTGCGCTCGGCCTCGGCGTCCGCCTCCGCGCGGACCCGGTCGGCGACGTCGCGGGCCTCGACCACGATCTGCTCGGCCTGCTCGGTCGCGTCGTTGCGCGCCTGGGCGGCCATCGTGAGCATCTCCTGGGCCTGCTGCTGCGCGTCCCGGGTCGCCCGCAGGGTCGCGGCGTGCTCGGTGACCGACAGCGGTGCCGGCGCCGGTGCCGGGGCCTCGGCCGGAGGCGCGGACGGCGGCGGCGAGCTGGGCGGCGGCGAGGTGGGCGGCCCCGAGGACGGGGTCGCCTCGGGCGCGTCCGCACCACCCTGGAGCTCCGCCAGGACGTCGTCGAACGCCGCGGCAGCCTCCTGCGCGGCGCGATCGCCGGGGCGAGGTCGGTTGAACATCGTGGGTCTCCTCGGTTGGTGGGTCAGTAGGCGCCGCGCGCGCGGAGCACCGCTGGGAGCGTGCGGAGCAGGATCCGCAGGTCCAGCGCGAGCGAGCGGTGGTCGATGTAGTGCAGGTCCAGGTCGACGGCGTCGTCCCACGCCAGGTCGCTGCGGCCGCTGACCTGGGCGAGCCCGGTGACCCCGGGCCGTACGGCGCAGCGCCGGTGCTCGCGCCGGGCGAACCGGGCGACCTCGCGCGGGGTGGTCGGCCGTGGGCCGACGAGCGCCATGGTCCCGTTGAGGACGTTCCACAGCTGGGGCAGCTCGTCGAGCGACGAGCGCCGCAGCCAGCTCCCGACCGGGGTGACCCGCGGGTCGCGGCGCAGCTTGTCCAGGGGGCCGGAGCCGTCGTTGGCCACGGCGAAGAGCGCCTCGGCCGTCCGGGCGGCGTCCCGGCGCATCGTGCGGAACTTGAGGACGACGAACCGGCGTCCGCCGTGGCCCACCCGCTCCTGGCGGAAGAGCACCGGCCCGCGGCTGGTCGTGAGCACGAGCAGGGCGACGAGCACCAGTACCGGGGCCAGCACCAGCAGGGCGCTCGCGGCGACGGTGCACTCGAGCACCCGGCGCAGCCGGCCGTGCGGCAGCACCTCGACGACGGCCGCGGGCCGCTCGGCGAGGACCGGTCCGGGCTCGGGGAGCGCACTCACGGTTCGGCCCTGCCGGTCGCGCCGAGTCCCGCGGCCCGCAGCTCGACCCGGTAGGCCTCGCGCACGGTCGCCATCAACCGGTCCGCCTCGTCGAGACGCGCGTTGAGCACGGTCAGCCCGGCGTGGCGCAGGGAGTCGGCGTGGCCGAGGGCCTCGGTGACGATGCCGCGCGCCTCGCGATCGGCCTCGGCGAGCTTCTCGGTGGTCAGCCGCAGCGCCATCGAGCGCAGCCGCTGGACCTCCTTGGTGACCAGGCGCAGCAGCCGGGCCGCTTCGGCCGGGTCGACCACGGCGGCGTGCTCGAGCCGCTCCAGGAGGCGGTCGATCTCCCGGTGCGGGAGAAAGGCGGGCCAGTCCGGGGCCGGGTTCGAGTCGCTGTCAGGCTGCGTCACACAGCACTGGTGCGGGGGCGGAGCCCGGTTGATCCACCGGATCCGAAGTTTTTTCCGGCCGGCTCAGGACGCGGGCGTGAAGTAGCGGAACGCCGCCCAGTAGTAGGGGTGCGGATGGGTCCGCGCCACGGCCTGGCGGGCCACGCCGAGTGCCGTGCGCGGCGTGTCGCCGGCCGCGATCCGCTCGTAGAAGCGGGCCATCAAGGTGACCGTGACCTCGTCGTCGACCGGCCACAGCGACGCCACCACGCCCGCGGCGCCGGCGCTGAGGCAGGCCCAGGCCAGGCCGATCGGGCGCTGCAGGTGGTGCGCGGCGCGCCCCGACCCGCAGGCGCTGAGGACGACGACGCGCCCGCGCATGTCGAACCGGCCGTCGACCAGCTCACCGGCGGTGAGCCAGCCGTCGCCCAGCCGCAGCGCGGAGAAGAGCGGGTTGCCCGGGTGGAAGCGGCCGTGCGCCGCCACGTGCACGAGGTCGACCGCGGCCAGCCGTCCGGCCAGGGCCCGCGCCGTGGCGGCCGCACCGACCCGGATCTCCGAGCGGACCAGCGTGGCCGCGATCATCTCCGCCTCGGTCGCGATCGCCGGTGCCTCGTCGTCGGGCACCGCGAGCACGAGCACCCGGACGCCGTCCGGTCCGGCCCACGGCCGCTCCGCGGGCTCGGTGCCGGACTCGTGGCCGGCCCCGTGGTCGGACCCGTGGTCGGACTCGTGGGTGTGGGTCAGCTGCCGGCGCCAGGGGCCGCCGACGTCGAGGAGCGCGTCGAACGGGATGCCCAGCAGGTGCCGGTGCCCGGCGACGGGCACCGGCTCGGCGCCGATGTCGGCGAGGAGGTCCTCGAGCGGGAGCACGAGCTGCCCGTACAGCGCGTCGAGCGACGGCGACGAGGCCGAGGTCGCGCCGACCGCCGAGACGAGGTGGCACTCCTGCTGCCAGGCAGCCACCAGCCGGGCGGTCTCGCGCCCGGCGCCGGGGAGCCGGCGTACGTGGACCTGGCCCTCGCGGACCACGAACGCGATCACGTCGGGACCGCTCACCCACAGCTCGAGGGCCGGTCCCTCGGGCACGGGGGCCGGGTCCGGCAGCGGCGCGGTGCGGCCCACGGCCACCCGGTGCCGGGCGCTCTCGATGAGGCTGTCGATGTCGGTGGCCGAGCCGGCGGCCTCGTCGACCTGCCAGCCCTGGGCGTGCCCGCGCAGGGTGGCGAACGCCGAGGCCTTCGCGGAACGCACCCGCTGCCAGGCCTCGATCAGCGCGGCGTGGCCGCCGTCCTCGAGGAGGACGTCGATGAGCTGGTCGCTGGCCTCGGCGACGAGCCCGCCGTGGCCGCCGCCCAGGCGTGGGCGCTGGGCGAGCAGATGGCCCATCTCGCAGGCGGCGCGCAGCTCCTCGGCGGCCTGCTTGGTGCAGCCCGCCTCCTGGAGCCGCCGGGCCCGGACCATCCGCAGCTCCAGGCGGAGCTCGGGCCGGCCGAGCCGGTCCACCTCGGCCGAGGCGGCCGCGATGCGCGCCTCGGCCTCGTCCGGATCCCGGGTCGCGCGGGCCAGCAGGATGGCCGCGCGGACCCGGGACGTGTCGGTCGCCGTGTCGTCCTGGAGCAGGCCGACGAGCTGGAGCACCGCCGCGCTCCGCGGCGCGGCGCTCCGGGCGAGCAGGATCCGGGCCTCGTCCCGGACCACGACGTCGCCGCACTCGCTCGCCAGCTGCTCGGCGGCGGTGAGCGCGTGGTGCGCGAGGTCGGCCCGGCCGACCCGCTGCGCGGCGACGGCGCAGACGAGCTCGGCGCGGGCGCAGGCGGCGATCCGCCCGGTGTCCCAGAAGGCGTCGCGGGCCGCGCGGCCCCGGTCGTAGGCCTCCTCGGCCCGGCCCACGCTGAGCAGCGCCTCGGCCAGTGCCCGGTCCCGCTCGGCCAGGCCGGCGCCGAGCTCGGCGAGCAGCGGGCCCACCCGCTCCAGCAGCTCGATCGCCGCGATCGGGCTGCCGGCTGCGGCCAGCGCCTCCGCGATCGGTACGACGGCCGCGGCCGCGAGCCGGGTCGCCCCCTGCTCCAGCGCCTCGCGGCGCGCGTCGCAGAGCAGCTCGATGGCCCGGTGCACGAGCCCGTCGGCGACGAGCACCTGGCCGCGTTGCAGCGCGATCCGGGCCACCTCGAAGCGGTCGCCGAGCCGGCGGGCGAGGTCGTCGGACAGGTCGAAGTGGCGCACCGCGGCGGCCAGGTCGCCGCGCGCCGCGTGCGCGCTGCCGAGCTGGCGGTGGGCGGTGAGGTGGAGCCGGGTGGCGAGCTCCTCGTCGACGGTGCTGCCCTGCTCGATGCCGGTGAGGATCCGCTGGACGACGAGCACCACGTCGGCGTACTCCCCCGCGGCGAGCATCGTCGCGGTCCGGCCGAGCATCGCCCCGCGCGCCTCGAGCGAGCGCCCGGCCGCGAGCCAGGCCATCCGGGAGCGCTGGTAGCCGGTGATCGCGCCGAGCAGGTCGCCGCGCAGCAGGCAGAGCTCGCCGCGGACGCCCTCGAGCCGGGCCCGGTGCTCGTGGTCGTGCGGCCCGTCGGCACGGGCCGCGGCCTCGTCCAGGAGCGCGACGCAGCGCTCGACGTCGCGGTGCCGCAGCTCCTCCGCCTCGTCGATCAGCCGCGCGAGCGCATGCTCGCGAGGCTCGACGACCTCGGTGACCATGACCGTCGCTCAGGCTCGGGTGAGGTCGAGCGGGGCGCTGACCCGCGCGTCGCGCACCGCGATGCGCAGCTCGTCCACGCTCTGCGGCACCTGGAGCAGCTCGAACCGGCCGTCGGCCGTGGTCCGGGCCCGGCGCCGGACGGTGCCGTCCTCGAGCAGCGTGACGTCGGCCGCGGCGGCGCCCTCGTCGAGGAGCAGCAGCCCGTGCAGGTCGACCTCGCCGGCCCCCGCCCGTCGTACCTCGACGACGAACCGCCCGTGCTCGGTCTCGAACGCCAGGTGGGTGTGGTCGAGCAGGTCGGCCGACCGGGTGCCGGTCATCGCCTCGCGGGTGTCGTAGAGCAGGTGCGCGGTGGCCCAGCGCACCTCGGGCGGCAGGTTCGCGGCATCGTCGAAGAGCCCGCGCAGGCGCGCGCTCAGCTCGGGCGGCGGGGTCTCCAGGGGCAGCCGGCGGGCGTCGGCGAGGAACTGCGTCATCCACGCGGCGGCACCGGCGGAGTCCTCGTCGGCGGCGACCTCGGCGGCGACCTGGTCGGCGCGCTCGTCGGGCAGCCGGCCCTCGATCCAGTCGACGATCTCGGTGAACGTCGGGCGCCGGGTCACCATGCCTCGCCCTCCGTGAGGATCGCGCGCAGCTTCTCCAGGCAGCGCCCGCGGAGCGGGCCGATGCCGCCGATCGACCGGCCGAACCGCTCCGCGATCTCAGCGTAGCTGGGGCTCTCCGGGTCGAGGTAGAGCGCTTCGAGCAGGCTGCGGCAGGTGCCGCCGAGCTCGGCGAGCGCGTCGTGCAGGGCCAGGACGGCAGCCCAGTCCTCCGAGGAGTCGTCGACCGCCTCGGGCGCCTCGTCGAGCTGGATGTCGCGCCGGCTGAGGTTGCGCACCCGCCAGGACTGGCGCCGGGTGACCGTCATCAGCCAGGACGCGAGCCGCTCCTCGTCGCGGATCCGGCCGAGCGCGTCGAGCAGGGCGACGAACGTGCCCTGGGTGACGTCGGCGGCGTCCTCCTCGGAGAGGCCGTTGCGGCGGGCGACGGAGTAGACCAGGCGCTCGTAGCGGGCGACCAGGAGGTTCCACGCCTCGCCGTCGCGGCGCCGGCAGCGCTCCAGCAGCTCGGCGTCGGTGGGCTCGGCGGTCTGCGCACGGGGTGCGCGCAGCGGGATCACGGTGGCCGAGGAAGGGTGGCTCGGCCGGTCTGCCGCGCGCCGGGGACCGGGCGCGGCCAGTGCTTCGGAGGACCGGGACGTCATCGTGGGGTGTCGACTTTCGGGCGCGGGAGCACCGGCGCGATCGGCGCGTGGCTCCCTCTCGATGGGTGGGGCGAGCAGGTCCCGAGTCCGCTCGTCAACAGAACGCGAAGCGTGACCGGCTGTCACGGAAACCGGCCGCGGCGTTCTCATACCTGATATGTCGCCGGACGGCACCGGATCACCGGCCGGTCCGCGACGCGGCAGCCGTGTCCAGACCTGCCCGGAACCGGCCGTACGACGACAGCTCGGCGCGCACCGGATCGAGCACCTGGGCGCGCAGCACCCGCGCGATCACCCGGCCGCTCTCGTCGTCGTCGCCCGCCGTGGGCAGGCCGGCCCGAGCCGACGCCGCGGTCACCACCCGGTGGGCACCGCCGGCGAGCGCGAGGCCCACCGCGAGCAGGCCGATGCCGATGCCGACCCCGGCCGGCAGCCCGAGCAGGCCGCTGAGCGAGCCGGCGAGCAGCAGCAGCCCGAGGCCCGCCGCGGCCAGTCCCGCGAGCCGGGCACCGGCCCAGGGTCCGGCCGGGCGCGGTGCCACCGGGGCGGGGAGCGCGGCGAGCTCGGCGTCGAGCCGGTCGGCGGTGCGGTCCAGGTGGGCGGTCGCGGCCGCCCGGACGGGTGCGCCCCAGGCGTCGGTCAGGTCGCGGGTCGCCTCGTCGGCGAGCGCGCGCACCGCGGCGTTGACCGCCGAGCGGTCGACCGGACCGCGCCGGCGGGTGCCGCTGGCCTGGGCGACCCGGCGCTCGAGGTCGGCCACCCACACGTCGGGGACGGCGCCGGGCGCCTCGCCCGCGGCGGCCCGCAGCCGGTCGGTCGCGGCCGCCAGGTCGGCCAGCGCGCGCCGCTCGGCGTCGCGGTGGTCCTCGACCCGGCGCCGGATCGCGGCGCGCAGCTCCTCGATGCCCGTCCCGTGGCGGGCGCTGACGCCGAGGATCCGCGGGTCGCGCATCCCGTCGGCGACCAGCACCTTGCGCAGGTCGCGCAGCAGGTCGGGGCGGTTCTCCTCGGGCACCGTGTCGAGGTGGTTGAGCACCACCATCGTCACGTCGCGGTGCCCGGCCAGGGGCCGCAGGAAGCGCTGGTGGATCGCGGCGTCGGCGTACTTCTGGGGGTCGACCACCCAGATCAGCGCGTCGGCGAGCGCGACGACGCGCTCGGCCTCGTCGTGGTGTGCCGTGCGGATCGAGTCGTGGTCGGGCAGGTCGAGCAGCACCAGCCCCTCGGGCAGCGCGGCCCGCGGCGTGCTCGTCGCCAGGGACGGGCGGTGGAACCGGCCGGCCGCCGGGACGCCGAGCCAGTCGAGCAGCGCGGTGACGTCGTCACCCTCGCCCTCGCCGTCCCCGGGCTCCTCGTCGCTCCACACCAGCGCGGTCGCGACCGACGTGGTCGGCCGCTGGGCCCCCGCCGTCGAGAGCTCCGCCCCGGCCAGGGCGTTGAAGGTCGTCGACTTGCCCGACCCGGTGGCGCCCGCGATCGCGACGACGGTGTGCGCCGACGACAGCCGCAGCCGGCCCGCCGAGCGCTCCGCGACCGCCGCGACGTCGTCCAGCAGGACGTCGTCGAGGTGGCCGCGCGCCTCGGCGACCGCCCGTTCGAGCCCGTCGACCCTCCGGCGCAGGGCGCCGTCGCGCGCCCCGGGTCGCTCCGGCACACCTCCCGCGGCCGGTGCCTCCCGGAATGCTGCTCCCAGTCCTCCGCTTCCCATCCCCACTCCCTCCCTCATGGTGCTGCGTCTCCCTCAGCCGTCTCAGCCGTCTCGGCCGACCCGGACCACCCCGTGCCCCGCGGCCCGCAGCCGCCCCGGCGCGTCGGGGGTCAGTCGCCAGCTCCGCACGGGCGCCAGGTAGCGGTCGCGCTCACCGGCGAGCAGGTCGGCCACCGTCGTCCGGATCCCCGACCGGGCGGCCGCGACCGGGCCGCTCCCCTGGTCCGCGCCCGGCGCCGCGACGGCGCACACCGCGAGCGCGGCCGCGATGCCGCGGGCGGCCGGGTCGCCGGCCCCGAGGCCGCGGCGCCAGGTCGCGATGTCGGTACGAGCGCGCCGCCAGGCGCCGTCCGGGCCGGGTGAGGTCCTCGTCGCTCCAGGTGAGCAGGGCGTCGCCGTGACCGGTGGCCCGCAGCCGGCGGGCCGCCTCGCCCGCGGCGCGCTCGGCGTGGTCGACGACGAGTCCCTCCAGGGCCAGGTCGAGGGCGAGCTCGAGCCGGACCAGCCGGGCCTCCTGGTGCTCGGCCGGCGTCGCGAGCAGGCGCTCGCGCACCCGGCGGACCATCTCGGCCATCGGCAGCGCGTCGTCGGTACCGACCAGGTCGCTCCACTGCGAGCGGAGGTCCCCGCGCAGCACCGTGCCGTCGGTCAGCGCCGTCAGCAGCCCGGTCCGCGCGGTCGCGTAGGCGTCGTCGACGGCCCCGAGCAGCGCGCCGATCGCGGCCACCTGGCGCTCGGCGGCGTCGGCCACCTCGGCCGCCACCGCCGCGGCCTGGACCACCGCGCCCGCCACGCACTGCCGGGCGATCGAGCGGCGGGTCGCCGGGGAGCCCGAGAGCTCGTCGAGCGCACCCCGGATCTCGCCGACCTGGGGCGAGCGCAGCAGCCCCTGCTCGACCGGGCCGTGCTGGACGAAGACCAGCTTGCCGCGGCCGATCCCCCGCTGGTCGAGCTGGGCGGTGAGGTCGGCCGACACGGTCGCCAGGTCCTCGGCCGGGATCCGGTTCATCACCACCAGGAGCGGGGTGCCGCGGTCGCGCGCGATGTCGAGCTGCTCCCAGGGCAGCTGGTCGGCGTACCGGGCCGCGGAGGTGACGAAGAGCCACATGTCCGCCGCCGCCAGCAGCCGGGTCGCCAGGGCCCGGTTGGTGAGGTCGATGGAGTCGAAGTCGGGAGCGTCGAGCAGGGCCACCCCGGGCGGGACCGCCGGGGTCGCGACGAGCTGGACCGAGCCCGGGTCGTGGGTCGGTACGCCGACCCGCTCGAAGGCCGGCAGCACGCCGTCGCGCCCGAACCAGCGCGCGTCGTCGGGGTGGTGGACCAGCACCGGCGAGCGGGTGGTCGGGCGGATCATGCTCGACTGCGAGACCACCTCGCCGACGAGGGTGTTGACCAGCGTCGACTTGCCGACCCCGGTCGGGCCGCCGACGACGACCAGGATGGGCCGCTCCGGCGCGCTGAGCCGCGGCAGCAGGTAGTCGTCGAGCTGCTCCAGGAGCTGGGTACGCCGTCCGCGCAGGTCCCAGGTGCCCGGCAGCGCGAGGGGCAGCGGCGCCGCCAGCAGGGCGGTGCGCAGCGCCGTGGCGAGCGCGACCGGGTCAGCAGGGGCGGGCCGGAGGCGTGCCGGTGCCGGGTTCGCATCGACCGCTGTCACTTCCGCAAGGCCCGCTTCCGGTGTCGTACCCGGCGCCGCGGGGCCGAGGTGCCCGTGCGGCCGCGCGCGGGCCGCACCAGCACAACCCGGTGCGGTCCCGGAGGACACGGACCGGGGTCAGCGGCGTGACCAGATCCGAGAACGAGACCCGGCGAGGGGCCTCACGAGCCCCCGGAGGCTCAGGAGTCGGTGATCCGGACCTGGATCTGCTGGATCTGGATCCGCACCCGCTCGCGCAGCTCGGCCGGCGCGGTCTCGCCGCAGGAGCGCGCCACGACCGCCTTGACCGTGCGCTGGAGGTCGTAGCGCTCCAGACAGGGGCTGCAGGAGTCGATGTGGGCGCGGACGACCGCGCAGTCACCGGCCTCGAGCTCGTTGTCGATCAGCCGCACGATGCGCTCGAGGAAGTCGGCGCACTCGGCGTTGCTGGGGTCGTCGCTCACGTGCACGTGGTCGAGGTGCTCGGACATCACAGACCTCCGTCGAGGGGGGCGTCGCCGCCCGTGCGGACGTAGTCGGACAGCATGTCGCGCAGCTGACGACGGCCGCGGTGCAGGCGGGACATGACGGTCCCGATCGGCGTGTCCATGATCTCGGCGATCTCCTTGTACGCGAAGCCCTCGACGTCGGCGAGGTAGACCGCCAGCCGGAACTCCTCGGGCAGGCGCTGCAGGGCGTCCTTCACCTGGCTGTCGGGAAGGTGCTCGAGCGCCTCCATCTCCGCCGACTTGAGGCCGGTGGAGGTGTGCGACTCCGCACGGGCGAGCTGCCAGTCCTCGACGTCGCCGGTGTCGCCGGCGAGCGCCTGCTGGGGCTGGCGCTGCTTCTTGCGGTAGTTGTTGATGAAGGTGTTCGTCAGGATCCGGTAGAGCCACGCCTTGAGGTTGGTGCCCGGCCGGAACTGGTGGAACGCCGAGAAGGCCTTCGCGAAGGTCTCCTGGACCAGGTCCTCGGCGTCCGCGGGGTTGCGGGTCATCCGCATCGCGGCGCCGTAGAGCTGGTCGAGGAACGGCAGCGCGTCGCGCTCGAACCGGGCCGCGCGCGCCTCGGGGGTCTCCGTGGCGACGTCGACCTCCTCGTCGGCACCCTCAGGGGTGGCGTCGAGGTCGGTGTCGAGGGACGAAAGATCGGAAGTCTCGGTCATCGCGTCCCAGCCTACGGTGCTTCCCGTCGTGGGGCGCTCCAGCGTCGCGATCATGGAGGCAGAACGCCTCAGGGGGTGCCCTCATTCCCCACGACCTCGCGCACGATCCACTCCAGGGCCGACTCGACGACGATGCCCATCGCCTCGTCCTCGCTGACCGGCCCCTTCTTGGGCACGGCGAGCCCGTGGTCGGCACCCGGGACGACGGCCAGGTCGGTGCGCCCGGGCAGCGGGTCGGGGAACTCCTCGGGCCGGCCCATCGGGTCGCGCTCCCCCTGGACCACCAGCGTCGGCACGCCCGCGCCGGCCAGCTCGTCGAGCCGGGAGCGCTCGGGCTTGCCCGGCGGGTGCAGCGGGAACGAGATCGCCAGGCAGCCGGCGGCGCCGAGCTCGACGGCGGTCCGGCAGGCGGAGCGGGCTCCGGCGGAGCGACCGCCGACGACCAGCGGGGTGCGGACCCGCAGCGCGGCCGCGGCGGCCCGAAGACCGACGTCCAGGGTCGGCGGCGGGGTGGCGACCTTGCGGCCCGCGCGACGCCACGGCTGCTCGAACCGGGCGACGGTGATCCCCTGGCCGGGCAGCTGGGCGGCGAGGGCGACGAGGTCACGGGCCTCGATGCCGCCGCCGGCACCGTGGCTGACCAGGAGCGTCGCGATCGGCCTGCGCGCCCGGCGTACGACGAGCCGGCCCTCGCCCAGGTCGGTCGCGACGATGCGCTCGTCGCTCACAGCAGGGTCCCCTGTCCGTCGTCGTCCTCGGGCCCGGCGTCCTCGAGCGGGACGGGCTGGACCAGCTCGGGCCCGTTGTTGGCGACATTGCCCACCGCCGTCCCCACCGGGTACGCCGTCAGGCCGGTCTGCTGCGCCGGGCGCAGCAGCGCGGGCAGCTCACCGGCGGGGGTGCGCGGGTCGAGCCACTCGTGGCGTCGCTCTCGGGTCACGATCAGCGGCATCCGGTCGTGGATCCGGCCGAGGTCGTCGGTGGCCTCGGTGGTCAGCACCGTGCAGGTCCAGCGGAAGCGGTCCTCGGCGTCCTCGGGCTTGGCCGGGTCGCGCCAGATCTCGTAGAGCCCGGCCATGCCCAGCACCGAGCCGTCGCCGGGGGTGATGAAGAACGGCTGCTTCTTGGGTTTCCCCTTGGGCGTCTTCTGCTGGGTCTCGTACCACTCGAAGTAGCCGTCGGCCGGCAGGATGCAGCGCCGGGCCGCGAACGCCTTGCGGAAGGCGGGCTTCTCGGCGACCGTCTCCATCCGGGCGTTGATCATCCGGCTGCCGATGCTCGCGTCCTTGGCCCACGACGGCACCAGGCCCCAGCGCAGCGCGCGCAGCTGGCGCACGGGCTCCTCGCTGCCGTCCTTGGCCAGCCGCTCCAGGA
Organism: Pimelobacter simplex; assembly: GCF_024662235.1. Taxonomy (GTDB): domain Bacteria; phylum Actinomycetota; class Actinomycetes; order Propionibacteriales; family Nocardioidaceae; genus Nocardioides. The sequence continues at coordinate 1,065,160 of NZ_CP096276.1, read as the reverse complement.
CGGCGTAGACCGGATCGGTCGGGGCGACGTTCCACGACGGGGGGATCGCCTGCTCGAGGCGCGGGTCGAGCACCTCGAACTCCTCGACCAGGTCCTCGGGGCTCCGGCTGGAGGCATAGCGCCCGCACATGGCGGTCAATCTAGCGGTCTGCACCGACGGCGTCCGGGTACCGACCGGCCATGGCACTGAGCAGACTGATCGCCCGGCCGCTGCTGGCGTCGTACTTCCTGGCCAACGGCGTGCAGGACCTCAAGGAGGCGCCGGCGCTCGCGCAGCAGGCGGCGCCCGTGACCGAGCAGGTCCTGCCCGTCGTCGACGGCGCGACGCCCGACAGCGTGAACGTCCCCCGCGACCCGGTGCTGTGGGTGCGGGCCAGCGGCGTGATCCAGGTGGTCGCCGGCTTCGGGCTGGCCACCGGACGGCTCCCCCGCCTCTCGTCCGCGGTGCTGGGCGCGACGCTCGTGCTGTCGACGGCCGCCCGGCACCGGTTCTGGGAGGCCACGGACAAGGACGAGCGGCGCGAGCAGCTGACCCACTTCCTCAAGAACACGGCGCTGGCCGGCGGACTGCTCATCGCGGCGCTCGACACCGCCGGGAAGCCCGGCCTGGCCTGGCGCACCCGGCACGCCGGTCACGACGCCCGGCGCGAGGCCGCGCTCCTCGGCGCCAAGGCCAAGGCCAAGGCGCACCTTCACTAGACTCAGGCGGGAGATGACGACTCCCGCGCAGCACGCCGACCTCTGGCCCGCCCCCACCGTGACCGCTCCGGTCGCGGCGACCGTCACCCTCCCCGGCAGCAAGTCGCTGACCAACCGGGCCCTGGTGCTGGCCGCGCTGGCCGACGGACCGTCCGTCGTACGCCGGGCGCTGCGCTCGCGCGACACCCTCCTCATGGCGCAGGCGCTGACCGCGCTCGGCGCGCACGTCGACACCTCCGGCGACGACTGGGCGGTGACGCCGCTCGACGGCTCCGTGCCCGGCGACCGGGCCGAGGTCGACTGCGGGCTGGCCGGCACCGTGATGAGGTTCGTCCCGCCCGTGGCGGGCCTGGTCCGCGGCGAGGTCGCGTTCGACGGCGACGCCCACATGCGCAAGCGGCCGGTCGGCGAGATCCTCACCGCCCTCGGTGGGCTCGGGATGCGGATCGACTCCGCCGACGGCGCGCTGCCCTTCACCGTGCACGGCGCGGGCACGGTCGCCGGCGGGACCGTCGTGGTCGACGCCTCGGCGTCCTCGCAGTTCGTCTCGGCGCTGCTGCTCGCGGGCTCGCGGTTCGCCGGAGGCGTCGACGTACGCCACGAGGGCGAGCCGATCCCCTCGCTGCCCCACATCGAGATGACGATCGCGATGCTGCGCGACCGCGGCGTCGCGGTCGACGACAGCGACGCCGACCGGTGGACGGTCGCCCCGGGGCCGGTCGCGGCCCACGACGAGGCGATCGAGCCCGACCTCTCCAACGCAGCCCCCTTCCTCGCCCTGGCCGCCGTGTCCGGCGGCTCGGTCACCGTGCGCGACTGGCCGCAGGCGACCACCCAGGCCGGCGACGCGCTGCGCGACCTGCTGGCCCGGATGGGCTGCACCGTCGAGCGGACCGCCGAGGGCCTGCGCGTCACCGGACCCGCCGACGGGTGGCGCGGGCTCCAGGGCCTCGACGCCGACCTGCACGACGTGGGTGAGCTCGCCCCCGCCGTGGCGGCGCTCTGCGCGCTCGCCCAGACCCCCTCGCACCTCACCGGGATCGCGCACATCCGCGGGCACGAGACCGACCGGCTCGCCGCCCTCGCCGCCGAGCTCGGCCGCCTCGGCGCCGACCTCGACGAGCACCCCGACGGCCTCACGATCCGCCCCGCCGCGCTGACCGGCGGCGTCTTCCACACCTACGCCGACCACCGGATGGCCCACGCCGCCGTCATCGTCGGCGCCGCCGTCCCCGGCGTCCTGGTCGAGGACGTCGCCACCACGAGCAAGACCTTCCCCGACTTCGCGGACTTCTGGTCCGGGCTCCTCTGATGCCCCGGTACGACGAGCACGACGTCGAGCACTACGACCGTCCGCGCCGGCGTACCCGTCCCCGCACCAAGGAACGCCCCGCCCACGAGGACGCCGTCGACGGCGTCGTCGTCACCGTCGACCGCGGCCGGTTCACGCTGCTCGTCGGCGACCAGGTCGTGATGGCCATGAAGGCCCGCCCCCTCGGCCGCAAGGGCGTCGTCGTCGGCGACCGGGTCCGCGTGGTCGGCGACGTCTCCGGCGCCGACGGCTCCCTCGCCCGGATCGTCGAGGTCACCCCGCGCCAGACCATCCTGCGCCGTACCGCGGACGACGACGACCCCGTCGAGCGCGTCCTCGTCGCCAACGCCACCCAGCTCGTCGTCGTCACCGCCCTCGCCGACCCCGAGCCGCGCCCCCGGCTGATCGACCGCGCCCTCGTCGCGGCGTACGACGCGGGGCTGGCGCCGCTGCTCTGCCTGACCAAGTCCGACCTCGCCGACCCCGAGGTGCTGCTGTCGACGTACCGCTCGCTGGGGGTGCCGTGGGTGGTCACCCACCGCGGCCCCGACCGCACCATCCAGGGACTCGACGAGGTCAAGGAGCGGCTCTCGGGCCAGGTGAGCGTGCTGGTCGGCCACAGCGGCGTCGGCAAGTCCACGCTCGTCAACGCCCTGGTCCCCGACGCCCGCCGCGAGACCGGCCACGTCAACGCCGTCACCGGCCGCGGCCGGCACACCTCCACCTCCGCCGTCCTGCTCCCCCTGCCCACCTGGGGCCAGGGCGGCTGGATCGTCGACACCCCCGGCATCCGCTCGTTCGGGCTCGCCCACGTCCAGCCCGAGCACCTCATCGAGGCCTTCCCCGACCTCGACGAGATGACCGAGGACTGCCCCCGCGGCTGCACCCACGGCAAGGAGGAGCCCGAGTGCGGGCTCGACGAGGCCATCGCCCGCGGCGAGGCCGACCCGGTCCGGGTCGCGTCGTTCCGGCGGCTGCTCGCCGCGCGGTCCGTAACCGACTACTGAACCGACCCGTCAGTCGATGCGCCAGGTCGCCTGCGCACCGGCGTCGCCGGTCAGCACGACGAGCACCAGCGTGACGAGCCCCGCGACCACGGTGAGCAGCGTCAGCACCGCCCGGGTCGCCCCGGTACGGCTGTGGAACCAGGCCGCGGCCAGCGCCACCACCGCGAACACCGAGGCCCCGATCCGCAGCCGCTTGGCCCAGGTCTCGTGGTCGGCGATCCGGTCGGCGAGGGTGCCGGTGACGGCGCCGAAGCGGTCCGTGCGCAGGTTCTCACCGGAGAGGTAGGCGACCCAGACGGCCGCGGCGGCGAGCACCGCGAGCACCACCAGCGGCCAGCGGAGCCGGTCGCGCCAGGAGGGGACGGCGTACCCGACGGCGACGAGGCCGGCGACCGGGGTGAGCACCACGGCGGCGTGGACCACGAGCGGGTGGAGGGGAACGCCGTTGATCTCCATGGTTGAAGAGTGCACTACCCACCCTGCTCCGAACCAGACCCACGCCGGTGCGGCGCGCCCTGACGGCTAGGGTGCCCCTGTGGCTGCCCCCGACTACACCGACGACCTGCGTCTGGCGCACCTGCTCGCCGACGACGCGGACTCGCTCACCCAGGCGCGCTTCCGCGCCCTCGACCTCCACGTCATGAGCAAGCCCGACCTCACCCCGGTCACCGACGCCGACCAGGCGGTCGAGGAGTCGATCCGCCGTACGCTCTCCAAGGCGCGCAGCCGCGACGCCGTCACCGGCGAGGAGCAGGGCACCTCCGGCCACTCCCAGCGCCGCTGGATCGTCGACCCGATCGACGGCACCAAGAACTACGTGCGCGGTGTCCCCGTGTGGGCCACCCTCATCTCGCTCGCCGTCGACGACGAGGTCGTCCTCGGCGTGGTCTCGGCCCCGGCCCTCCAGCGCCGCTGGTGGGCCTCGGCCGGCCAGGGCGCCTGGACCGGGCGGTCGCTGATGAAGGCCACCGAGTGCCGCGTCTCCGACGTACGACGACTCGAGGACGCCTCGCTGTCGTACTCCTCGATCAGCGGCTGGGAGGACCGCGGCCTCGGCGAGGACCTGCTCGCCCTGATGCGCCGCGTCTGGCGCACCCGCGCGTACGGCGACTTCTGGTCCTACATGCTGCTCGCCGAGGGCGCCGTCGACCTCGCCGCCGAGCCCGAGCTCGAGGTCTACGACATGGCGGCCCTCGACATCATCGTGCGCGAGGCGGGCGGCCGGTTCACCTCGCTCGACGGCAGCGACGGCCCCTGGGGCGGCAACGCGCTCGCCACCAACGGCCACCTGCACGAGGCCGCGCTGTCCTTCCTCGGCAGCGTCACCGACGCCGGCGACGACCCGGACTGGCCGCGTTCGGGGCCCGGCAGCGTCTCCGACCTGCGCTCGCACCGCCAGCGGACCAGTGACGACGAGGACGACAGCAAGTAACCTGCGTCACATGCGCATCGCTGACGTCCTGCAGTCCAAGTCGCTCCGCGACGTGGTGACCATCCGTCCCGACGCCGGCGTGCGCGAGCTGCTCGCGACGCTCGCCGAGCACAACATCGGCGCCGTCGTGGTCAGCGCCGACGGCACCGCCCTCGACGGCATCGTCTCCGAGCGCGACGTCGTACGGCACCTGCACAGCGACGGCACGGTGATCAACAACGTCGTCTCGGCGATCATGACCGCCGAGGTCCGCACCTGCTCCCCCGAGGACGACCTCGACGAGGTGATGCAGGTGATGACCGAGGGCCGCTTCCGGCACATCCCCGTCGCCTCGGCCGACGGCGCGGTCGTCGGGATCGTCAGCATCGGCGACATGGTCAAGCACAAGATCGACCAGCTGCAGTTCGAGCGCGACCAGCTCGACAACTACGTGCACCAGTCCTGATCCGGACGCCGGGCTAGCCCAGCCGCGCGACGACCTCGTCCACCGCGGCGAGGAACTCCGGGCGCCAGCGCTGCACGTCGAAGACCACCGACGCGTGCCCACCGGGCGTCTCGCGCACGGTCGCGCCCGGGATGGCGGCGGCCATCGCGCGCTGCCGGGCGGTCGGGATGGCGTGGTCGCGGCCGGTCACGACGACCGAGGTCGGTACGTCGATCTCGCCCAGCCAGGGCCGGGCATCGAAGCGGCCGAGGGCGCCGAGCACCTCGGGCATCGCCCAGGCGCTGGTGCTGCGGAACTCCGCCCAGGCCCAGGTCGACATCTCCTCCCCCAGGTCCGGTACGACGGGCAGCCCGGCGCGCACCTCCGCGACCCGGGCCCGGTAGTGCCCACGGAGGCGGTCGTTGGCCACGCCCAGCACCGGGTAGAACATCGCGTCGCCGAGGTTCTCCTTCCAGCACGCGGCGGTCGAGGCCAGCACCAGCCCGGCCGTGCGCTCGGGGTGCCGGCGCCAGAACAGCTGAGCGAGGGCACCGCCCATGGAGTAGCCCACGGCGACGACCGAGGCGATCCCGAGGGCGTCGAGGGTGGCCGCGGCGTCGTCGACGCAGTCCTCGAGCGAGAAGCGCTCCGAGACGATCCCCCGGCCGTGCCAGCGCTGGTCGAGCATGACGACGCGGTGCCGGGCGCGCAGCTCGTCGACCGTGCTGAACCAGGTCAGGTACGACGTCGTGGCCAGCCCGTGGAAGAGCAGCAGCGTGGGCGCGTCCGTGAGCCCCTCCGGGACGCCGGTGTCGATCACGAAGACCTCGCCGCGGCCCGACAGGTCGAGCACGCGCCCGGCCGGGAGGTCCGGCAGGGCCGGGAACCGCTGGGTGCGCCGGATGCCGGTCCGGACACCGAGCACGGCGGCGCGGCCGACGCCGGCGCCGACCTTCCTGATCACACGGGTGGTCACGCGAGGTTCCTCCGGTCGGTGGTGGCGTCGGCGGGCGCGGGCGGCGCGAGGTCGAGCTCGGCCAGCGCCGCCGGGAAGTACGCCGCCAGGTGGTGCACGTCCGGCAGCAGGTCCGGGCAGGCGAGCAGCGAGAAGTTCATCCGGTCGACGTAGGACCAGACCGTCACGTTGAGGCCGATCCCGTCGACGAGCGGGCCGACGCTGAACAGGTCGCGCAGCCGGGCACCGCCGACGGTCGCGGGCTCACGCGGGCCGGGCACGTTGGAGACGATCGCGGAGAAGGCCGCCGGGTGCCAGGACGCCGCGCGCAGGCGGGAGTACGCCTGCACCGCCGCGGTGAACGGCCGCGGCGGCGTGAACTGCGACCAGTCGGCGAGGATCGAGGTGCCGAGCCGGGCCTGGATCCGCTTGGCGTCGGCGGTGGTGCGCGCGATGGTGCGCAGCCGCTCGGTCGGGTCCTCGACGTCGGTGGCGAGGGTGGTGAAGAGGTTCGAGACGCGGTTGCCGCCCAGCCGCGGTATGGCATCGCGCTCGTCGGCGCTCACCGGGACCCCGGCGAGCAGCGAGGAGGCGGGCCGCTCGTCGTGGTCGGCCATCCAGCGCCGCAGCGCGCCCGACGTGGTGGCGAGCACGATGTCGTTGAGGGTCGCGTCGAGCCCGGCGGCCCGGTGCTCGGCGCGGACCCGCTTGAGCTCGGCCAGCGGCAGGGTCACCGTCGCGAAGGAGCGCAGCGGCGTGAGCGCGCCGTTGAACGAGACCCGCGGCGCGTGGAGCACGGGCAGCGGCGAGCGGGCGCCGGCCCGTCGCTCGCGCAGGACGCCGAGGATGCCGCGCAGGGTGCGCAGGAGCAGCCCCGGCAGCGTGCCGGCCTGGGCGGCGGCATCGGCCCAGGCGTGGCGCAGCAGGTCGATCCGTCCGGGCAGGCGCTCGGTCGAGGCGTACTCCTCCTGGACCGCCTCGGGCGCGGCCGCGCTGCGCACGTCGGTGACGTTGGCGAGGAGCGCGTTGGCCGCGGCCCCGTCGGCGAGCGCGTGGTGCATCTTGCCGACGACGGCGACCCGGCCGCCCTCCAGGCCCGCGCAGTAGTGCAGCTCCCAGAGGGGGCGGTCGCGGTGCAGCGGCGTGCTGGCGATCATCCCGATGAGCTGCTCCAGGTCGTGCATGCTGCCGTCACCGCCGACCCGGTGCCGCCGGATGTGGTGGGCGACGTCGATCCGCGGCTGGGTCACCCACACCGGGTGGTTGAGCCCGAACGGCACCTCCACCACGCGCCGGCGCAGGGGCGGCAGCCGCTTGAGGCGGGCGAGCATCCCGGCCACGAAGGCGTCGTACGACAGGGCGTCGTCGGCCTCGAGGATCGCGATCTTGAGGGTGTGCATGTGCACCGACGGGGTCTCCATGTAGAGGAAACCCGCGTCGATCCCGGTCATCCGCTCGATCGCGGGCCGGACGTTCACGGCGCGACCGCCGGCAGCTCGCGCACCATCACCTTGCCGGAGGCGTTGCGCGGCAGCGCGTCGAGGACGACGACCTCGCGCGGCACCTTGTAGCCGGCGAGCTGGGCCTTGACGTGGGCCTTGAGCTCGTCGGCGCTCACCGGCCCCGCCAGCACGACGTACGCCGCCAGGCGCTGGCCGAACGCCTCGTCGGCCACGCCGACCACCACCACCTCGCGCACGGCCGGGTGGGCGCCGAGGACCTTCTCGACCTCGATCGGGTAGACGTTCTCGCCGCCCGACACGATCATGTCGTCGTCGCGGCCCACGACGAAGAGCCGGCCCTCGGCGTCGAGCCGGCCGACGTCCCCGCTGACCATGTAGCCGTCGAGGAACTCCTTCTCCGCACCGGCGGTGTAGCCGTCGAACGGCGAGGCCCCGCGGACCAGGATCCGGCCCACCACGCCGGCCGGGACGTCGCGGCCGGCGTCGTCGACGACGCGCAGCAGCGTGCCGCGCACCGGCCGGCCCGCCGTGTCCGGCGCGTGGCGCAGGTCGGCCGGCCGGGCGACGCTGATCTGGCCGGCCTCGGTGGCGTTGTAGCTGTTGTGGACCAGGTCGCCGTAGCGGTCCATGAACGCGGTCACCGACTGCGGCCGCATCCGCGAGCCGCTGGCCGAGACGAACCGCAGCGTCGTCAGCCGGTAGCGGTCGAGGACCGCGTCCGGCAGGTCCATGATCCGCTCCAGCATCACCGGGACGACGCTCAGCCCGCTCGCCCGGTGGTCCTCGACCTGGGCCAGCGTCGCCTCGGGGTCGAACCGGCGGCGCGTGACGACCGTGCAGGTCATCGTCGCCGCGATCACCAGCTGCCCGAAGCCCCAGGCGTGGAACATCGGCGCCGCCACGACCACCGTCTCGCCGCCGCGCCACGGGATCATCTCCAGCATCCCCGCCAGCTCGTCCGCGCCGCCCCCACTGCGGCGCGCACCCTTCGGCGTCCCGGTCGTGCCGGACGTGAGCAGGACGACCCGGCCCCGCTGGGCCGGGCGCGGCGGCGCCTGGCCGGCATGACGCGCGACCAGTGCCTCGATGCCGAGGACGCCCTCGGCGAGCGGTGCGTCGGTCCAGCCGAGCACCTCGACCAGGCCGGGCACCCGGGCCCGGGCGTCGGCGACGACGCCGGCGAACTCCTCGTCGTACAGGATCACGCGGGCGCCCTCGCGCTCCATGACGTCGGCGAGCTGCGGTCCCGAGAACCCGGTGTTGAGCAGCAGCGCGCTCGCGCCCAGCCGCGAGCTCGCGAGCAGTGCGTCGACGAAGCCGCGGTGGTTGCGGCACAGGATCGCGACCGTCTCGACCGGTCCCCCGGTGACGTCGAGCAGCCCGGCGGCGAGCGCCGCGGAGCGGTCCTGCAGGTCCTGCCAGGTGAGCGTGCCGCGCTCGTCGACCAGCGCCGCGCCGTGCGGGTCACGGACCGCGGCGAGCGCGAAGCTCGTCGTCGCGTTGGTGCCCTGGCGGCGCAGCACCCGGACCAGGCGGACGTACTTGGCCGGGCTCATCGCGACGAGCATCCGGCTGGTGACGAGCACCCGGAACACCCAGAGCTGGGTACGGATCCGGCGCAGCACCGCGCTCACCCCAGCACCGGGAGGCGCCGGCGGCGGGCGAGCGCGCGCAGCGCCTCCTCCATCCGGCCGCGGACCACCGCGTCGACCTCGGCGAGGTCCGGCTCGGGGCCGAACTCGGCGGCGATGTCGATCGGGTCGAGGACCTGCGTGGTGATCTTGGTCGGCAGGGGCAGGTTGAGCGGCGCCGGGACCAGCCCGAACGGGAAGCCGAAGCCGATCGGGAAGAGGTCGGTGCGCATCAGCCGGCGCAGCGGCGAGTGCCGCCCGATCCACTCGCCCCGGGTCAGGAAGAGCTGGGACTCCTGGCCGCCCACCGAGACCACCGGGACGATCGGAACGCCGGCCTTCAGCGCCGTGCGCAGGTAGCCCGTGCGCCCGTTGAAGTCGACGACGGTCGCCTTGCGGGTGGGCCGGAAGGTGTCGTAGTCCCCGCCCGGGAAGACGATGGTGACGCCGCCGCCGGTGAGGATCTCGTGCGCGGCCTCGCGGGTGGCGTTGACGAACCCGAACCGGCGCATCACCGGGCCGGCGGCGCCGGTGAAGAGCAGGTCGTGGGCCAGGCAGTAGAGCGGCCGGTCGGCGCCGAACTCCTCGGCGAAGGCCACCGCGATGATCGGCACGTCCATCGGCATCAGCCCACCGGAGTGGTTGCCGACCAGGAGCGCGCCGCCCTCGGGGACCTTGTCCATCCCGCTCACCCGGGAGCGGAAGTAGGTGCGCATCGCCAGCTTGAGCGCCGGCAGCGCGGCGGCGACGTACGCCGGGTCGCGGCCGGCGAGCGCGCTCACGACGCGACCCCCGGCACGAGGCGGCTCCAGGAGAAGGGCTCCCAGGCGGCCGGGTCCTGGCGGAGCCGGTCGGCGACCACCGAGAGCACGAGCGGGTTGGCGACCATGCCGACGTGGCTGCTCACCACCTCGACGTTCTCGGCCGGCGGACGGCCGTCGCGGCCGTCGTTCTCGTCGACGGTGCAGCCGTGCCAGGGCACGATCCCGTCGCTCTTGGACCAGACCGCGGTGAGCGGGACCGGCAGCGGCTCGCGCAGCCGGTCGACGATCTCGCGGGCGTTCGCGACGATGCCGTGCTTCTCGCGGGAGCGCTCGAAGAGCGCGGTCGCCCGGGTCCGCTCGCCCTCGGCGCGCCACGGGGAGCCGAGGCAGATCACCTGGCGGACCCGGTCGGGGTTCTCGTGCGCGAGCCAGCGGGCGAGCAGGCCGCCGAAGCTCCAGCCCACGATGCTGACCGGCTCGTCGTACTGGCCGGCGATCTGGGCGAAGCGGCGCGGCAGGCCCGCGACGATCTTCTCGGTGAGCCCGTGGTTGCTGCCCAGCTCCCAGCCGAAGGGCTCCCAGCCGCGCTGGGCGAGGTGGCCGCGGAGCCGGCCGGTGAGCCGGTCGTGCGCGGAGAAGCCCGGGAGCACGAGCACCGGGCGCCCCTCCCCGTGGTCGGGCTCGCCCGGCGCGACGGCGCGGGCGAGGTCGAGGATCCGGGAGGCGCCGTACTCGACGCTCCAGCGAGGCAGCTCCAGGAGCATCAGGGCGCGCGCCGGGGCGCCGCCGGCCGCGGCAGCCACCTGCTCGTCTGCGAAGTCGTACACGCGTCGTCCCCCATGTAGAACACGTTCTAGTTTCGGGACGAGTATGACCGCGGCCTCCCCCACCGGCAAGCGAGCGGGTCGCAGATCACAGCAGGTTGTCTAGCGCGCCGGTGCCAGCGGGGTCAGCGGGTTGCCGGCCGGGATCGTCGCGCAGCTGTCGGGCGCCGGCTGGCCGGCGAAGCGCGCGCTGAGCCACGCGATCGCCTCGGGCAGCCAGAACGGGACCGACGTGAAGTGGCTCAGCGGGTACTCCCGGTGCACCACCGCGACCCCGCCCGCGCAGTACTTGCGCGCCAGCGACCGGACGTCGCCGGCCAGCATCACGCCGTCCCCCTTGCCGAGACCGGGGCGGTCGCCCCGGGTGCCCTCGATCTGGCCGCCGGTGCCCTGCCCGATGAACATCGGGACCGTCGGGACGGGCTGGGTGCCGAGGTTGAGCTGGTTGACGGTGCGCACGAACACCGGGATGTTCGCCGGGTCGGCGTACGCCGGCTTGGTCAGGTCGGCCCAGGTCAGGCCCGGGTAGCGGCCGAGCACGTCGATGATGGGCGCCTTCTCCAGCCGGGCGTAGATCCGCCTGCCCTCGTCGCTGAGGTAGGGCATCAGGTCGACCCCGAACCCGCGGGCCACCCCGACCACGGCCATCGGCATCACGCCCGCCCAGACCAGGCTGCCGTCGACGTAGCGCAGGTTGGCGGCCGGGCGGACCAGCACGCCGCCCTCGGCCGCGCCGACCAGGCGCCGGTTGACGTCCGGGGCGTACGACGGCGCGAGCACCGCGGCCCAGTTGGTCGCGACAGCGCCCCCGGAGTAGCCGACCATCCCGACCTTCGCGGCCGGTGCGATACCCGTGGCCGGCGTGCGCAGCGCGGCCCGGATCGAGTCGAGGGTGACCCGCCCGTACTCGGGCCCCGCGGCGAAGTCGGCGGTCGGGCCCTCGGTATCGGCCATGACGATCGCGTAGCCGCGCAGCAGGAAGGCCGACATCAGCACGGTCTCGACGTGCGCGGCCATCGCGCCCGGCGCGGTGCTGCCGGCGATCGCGCGGGACGGGCCGTGCTCGGGGTCGAGGGAGTCGTAGAAGGACTGGTAGGAGATCACCCGGCTCGTCGTCCCGGTCAGGGGCTTGATCACCGAGGTCACCCCCGCGACCGCCCGGCCCTGCTGGTCGGTGGTGCGGAAGACGATCTGGACCACCCGCAGCGGCAGCGGGACCCCGGCGACCCGGTAGGGCAGCGCCCGGGTCTTGAGCACCGTCCCGGGCGGGTGGTCACGCAGCGGCGTGGCGCCGGTGTAGGTGAAGAACGGGTCGGGCGCCGGTGCGGTCACCGGGCTCGCCGTCGCTGTCGCGGACGCCGGTGCGAGCGTCGCGAGCACCGCGACGACCGTCGCGAGCGCTCCCCCGAACCATGCCCTCCGCATGCGCGCGCCGCCCATCGCCGACCTCCCCATGTCGCGCCGCGTGACGGGAGTCACGTCCGGCCGCCTCATGCTTGTTGACAGTGCTGTCACTTGTCAACGGCTACCGGCGCCTCGGCCGCAGCCGCCCCGCCCACCGCCGCAGCGTCCCACCGGCCCGGCGGAACGGACGGCCCAGGGCCGCCCGGGCGCGCGCGGACGCCGGGCGCCAGGGCACCGAGGCGAGCGAGACGCGGGCCAGGACGCGGCGCCACCAGGGGGTCGCCTTGCGCAGCCGCTTGAGCGCGGTGTCGACGTCGGCCCAGTAGGCCTGGGCCTCGTCGAGGCTGGGCTCGCCCTCGCCGTACACGTGGCGGTCGGCGGTGTGCGCCAGCGTCACCACCGGTACGACGTCGTAGCGGTCCGCGGCGGCGTAGGCGCTCTCGCGGCGGGTGGCCCCCGGCGCGGAGCGGACGCCGAGGTCGCGCATCCGGTCGGCCAGCTCGTGCCAGGCGCCGGTCAGGCGCACCGTGGGGTCACCGGCCCGGCGGCGCCGGCGCCGGCGCAGCAGCTTGTAGAGCAGCACCCCCCACAGCGGCGAGAGGAGCAGCAGCACCTTGGCGACGTCGAGGACGACGCCGATGATCGCGCCGAGCACCTCGAGGATGTCGAGGTCCTTGCGCTGGCCGTCGCCCTGCTGGAGGTTGTCGCTGGCCTCCTTGGGGTCACCGGGGACCCGGGGCGGCTGGAGCACCTGGGGCTGCGGCTCCTCGTCGGGCTCGTCGTTGGGCTGGCGCAGCTTCTGGTCCTCGGGCGGGGTGGGCTCGAAGGGCACCCAGCCGGCGCCCTCGAGCTTGACCTCGGTCCAGGCGGTCACGTTCTCGCCGCGGACGTCGCCGCCGCCCGGCGGCACCTTGAAGCCGATGACCACCCGGATGGGCAGGCCGAGGCGCTGGCCGATGACGCCCATCGCGGCGGCGTACTGCTCGGCGTTGCCGACCGGGTTCGCGGTCTTGGTGAGCATGGCGAGGCGGCTCGCGCCGTGGCCGGCCGGGACGTCGTCGTCGATGCCGTCGGAGTAGAAGCCGTGCTCGCGGAAGGCGTCGCGCAGGTATTGGGCGAGCTCGCCGTCCGTGCCGCCGCCGAAGCCGTCCTGGCTCTTCCAGCGCTGGACCCGGTCGACGAGCTCCTCGGGGACGATCGCCGGCGGCGGGAGCGAGACGCCCGCGTCGGCCTGGAGCACCGCGATCTCCTCGTTGACCAGGGACGGCGGCGCGATCGCCTCGACCTCGAAGGTGGTGCCGGGCGCGACGCCCCCGATCTGGGCCACCGTGCCGGTCTCGGGGTTGATCACGAGCTCGGCGGCCGAGGCGTCGTCGGTGCGGCCGTCGCGGATCGGCGTCATCGCCAGGGTCTCGCCGACGCTCGGCACCCAGACGCCGGTGTAGGCGCCGACGGTGATCCGGCCGCGCACGGTGGCCTCGGCGTTGGCGTCGGGGTCGTTGCGCAGCCGCCGGAAGGTGCCCGAGTCGTGGGGTGAGCCGGGTCCGCCGGAGACGTTCCAGACGACGCCGTCGTAGGTGTCCATCACCGCGAGGCGCACGAGCGTGCCGCTGTCGAGGCCGTCGACGGTGAACAGCGACGTCTCGGTGCGGATCGGCTCCTTCTTGTAGGCGCGGAACTTGGCCAGGGGGCTCGGGTAGTCGCGGGGGTCGAACGGCGGGTCGACGTGGTCGCGCAGGACGACGCGGTGGGCCTCGGGGTCGCCGAGGGCGCCCAGCCCGGTGGCGGCACCGCCGGCCACGCCGACGACGAGCAGGGTCGCGAGGACCCGGCGGCCCCAGCGGCCGCGGACGTGACGCTGCCCGCGCCACTGCAGCCAGACCAGGCCGACGGCGGCGACGGCGAGGCCGCGGGTCAGGGCGGCGCCGGCGGTGATGTCGCCGAACGCCGAGGACAGCACGAGCACCCCACCGAGGACGACGCCGGCCAGCCCCGGCCGGCTCGAGCGCCACAGCAGCACGGTGGCCACCAGCGCGCCGACCAGGCCGGTCACCAGCGGGACGATCAGCACCACGCCGCTCTCGCCGAGCGGCACCGGCAGGGTGAGCGCCTCGCGCCAGCCGTGCACCAGGCCGACGGTGAGGTCGCGCAGCGAGTCCGCCGTCGGGACGAAGCCACCCCGCGCCCGCAGCGGTACGACGACCGCCGAGCCGACCGCGAAGTAGCCCACCGCCGCGGCGAGCGTCGTCGTCCACGGCCCCCATCGCCAGCGCGCGCCGAGCCACCCGACGAGCACGCCGAGCAGCAGCCCGACCACGACCGCGAGCAGCCAGCGGTCACCGGCGTAGGCGGCACCCAGGGGCCAGGCGCAGAGCACGCCGAGCCCGAGCACCAGCACGGCGTCGACCGCGACGAGCCACCACGGCAGCGCCGCTCCGGCCCGCCGTCCCCGCTGGGGGACGACGACGACCGGCTGGCTGCCGCTGACCGCGGGCGCGCTCATGCCGCGACCCGTCGTACGGCGACCGCGAGCTCGTCGAGCCGCCCGACCGTGGCCACGGCGAGATCGCCGAGCCAGCGCACCGACGGCTCGGTGCCGGTCAGGCAGCGCACCGCGATCACCCGGGTGTCGACGGGCAGGTGCTGGCGGGCGCGGCGCAGGTCGGTGATGCTCACGCCCGAGCCCAGGCAGAGCACGATCACGCTCGCGGCGAGCTCGTCGTTGCCGAGGTGGCGCGCGACGTCGACGATCCGGCGGGCCTGCCAGTCGTAGGCGAGGCCCGACAGACCGTCGAGGAAGCGCTGCGCCCCGTTGGAGGGCAGCGATCCGTGCGAGGCCGCGGCGCTGAGCTGCTGGCCGTCGGCGAGCGCCTGGGTGCCGAGCGAGCCGGCCACCGAGATGGCGAGCTCGAACTCGTCGTCGCTGCCGTAGTCCTCGAGCCGCGAGCTCACCACGGTGAGCAGGTGCGAGCGGCGGGTCTCCTCGAACTGGCGGACCATGAGGGTGCCGGTCTTGGCGCTCGAGCGCCAGTGGATGTGGCGCCGGTCGTCGCCGGCGACGTAGCCGCGCAGCGCGTGGAACGAGACGTCGTTGTCGGAGACCTTGGGCACCGTGCGGCCCTCGAGGTCGCGCACCAGCCCGGCCGCGGAGCCGTCGACGCGCAGCGTCTTGGGGTGCACGTAGAGCCGGTCCATCTCGCTCAGGTGGCGCACCCGGCGCAGCAGCCCGAGCGGGTCGGCGCGGACCGCGGTGACCGGTCCGACGTCGAGGACGGCCCGGTGCGCGGTCGGGACGGCGAACAGCTCCTCGTGCAGCGCCCCCGGTGCCAGGGCGGGCAGCTCGAAGGCCGCCCGGCCCGCGCCCACGGGGAACTCCACGATCAGCGGCCGCGCCCGGCGCTGGCTGGGGTTGGTCACGGTGAGGTAGCCGTTGGCCCGCTCCCCCACGATCACCCGGTCCCGGGCGAGGTCGAGCCGCGCGGCCAGCGGTGAGCGGCCCACGACGAAGCCGATCGCGATGAGCAGCACCAGCCCCAGGAAGACCCCGCCGACGACCAGCTCGCGCCAGTGCAGCAGCGGGCCCGCGACCACCAGGACCACGGCGAGCAGCCCGACCAGCCACCCGGCCGGGGTGACCGTGTCGGTGACCGGCGCGAGCGCCGTCCGCACCCGCCCGGTGCGCTCGGCGACCCGGTCGCGCAGCGCACCGCCCAGCGCCGCGCGGCGCCGGGAGGCAGCGGTGAGCGTACGGCGGACGCCGGCCACCCAGGAGCGGGGACTCATCGAGCAGCGGGCTCCAGCGGGACGGGCACGCGCTCGAGGACCCGGCGCACGACGTCCTCGCACGTGGTGCCGCGGAAGTCCTCCTCGGGGTCGAGCACCATCCGGTGCGCGAGGACCGGAACGGCGAGGGTCTTGACGTCGTCGGGGACGACGTACGTGCGGCCGTAGGAGAGCGCCAGCGCCCGCGCCGCGCGGACCAGGGCGAGCCCGGCGCGCACGCTCGTGCCGAGCACGACCTCGGAGGACTCGCGGGTCGCCTCGGTGAGCCCGGAGACGTACTCGTAGACGGCCGTCTCGACGTGCACCTGCTGGGCCAGGCCGATCAGGTGGAGCACGTTGTCGCCGCTGATGATCGGGCGCAGCACCGTCGCGGCCTTGCCCTTGGGGGCGTTGGTGAGGATCTGGACGGTGCTCTCGTGGTCGGGGTAGCCCAGCGAGGTCTTGATCAGGAACCGGTCGAGCTGGGCCTCGGGCAGCCGGTAGGTGCCCGCCTGCTCGATGGGGTTCTGGGTCGCGATCACCATGAACGGCTGGCCGACCGGGTGGGTGATGCCGTCGACGGTGACCTGGTTCTCCTCCATCACCTCGAGCAGCGCCGACTGGGTCTTGGGCGAGGCCCGGTTGATCTCGTCGGCCAGCACGATGTTGGAGAAGATCGGCCCCTGGTGGAACTCGAACTCCTGGCTGCGCTGGTCGAAGATCGTCACGCCGGTGACGTCGCTGGGCAGCAGGTCGGGCGTGAACTGGATCCGGTGGTGGTCGCCGTGGATCGTCTGGGCGATCGCCCGGGCCAGCGAGGTCTTGCCGGTGCCCGGGTAGTCCTCGAGCAGCAGGTGGCCCTCGGCGAGCAGCGCGACGAACGCGAGCCGGACGACCTCGGTCTTGCCGACGATGGCCTGCTCGACGTTGGCGACGAGCTGGGCGAAGGTCTGCGCGAACCACTCGGTCTGTTCGGTCGTGAGCGACATGATTTCCTTTCGGGCGGATCAGGGGGCGGTGCGGGAGACGCCGTCGACGGTGACCGAGGGCTTGGCGTCGCCGGTGACGCGGCAGCCGTTGCCGCCGGCGGTGTAGTCGAACGTGCCGTTGACCGACTGGGTGAACGAGCCGCACGAGTCGTTGTAGACGCTGAGCCCGTTGAGCGAGACGACGGCGTCGCGGGGCGCGCGGATGAAGCCGTCGCCGTCGACGCTGATCGCGCACCGGCCGAGGATGTTGCAGGAGATGCCGATCGCGAGGTACTTCTCCTTGGAGGTGCCCGTGATCGCCACCGGGTCGCTGAACTCGCGGTCGCCGGTCGCCGACGAGCGGGTCCGGACCAGGATCCGCGCGGTGGCACCGCCCTGGTCGACCGCGCCCGACCAGTACTCCCCCGAGCGCTTGTCGGTCCAGGTCGCCCCGTTGTCGGTGCTGAACTGGACGCCGGTCACCGGCTTGCCGTTGGGCGCGCCGGCCTGGAGCCGCAGGTCCACGCCGTAGTAGCTGGTGCTCGTGCGCGAGGTGTCGTCGGGCGGGAACGGCTTGCCCCAGGTGAGGATCCCGCCGAGCGAGTCGGCCTGGCCCTCGACGGCACGGTCGCCGTTGAAGGTCACCGCCCACACCCGGACTTCATGGGTGCCGTTGTCGGGGAAGGTGATCTCGCGCCCGCCGCCGCCCGGCGCCGACGGCACGGTGACGGAGGTGCCCGACCCGGTCTGCACGACGTAGTGGCGGATCTGCAGGCCGCCGTCGTCGGCCGGCGGGTCCCAGCCGATGGTCGCCGTACGGTCGGCCGTGGAGCTGCCGACCTCGCGCAGGTTGCGCACCGGGCCGGCCTTGGTCCACGGCCGCCCGGTCACGCTGGGGCTGCGGTCGCTGGTGCCGGCGTCGTTGGTCGCGGCGATGGTCAGGGTGACCTGCTGGCCCTTGCGGATGCCGTCGCCGGCGCCGAAGGTCTTGGACGTCGCCGTGGCGCCGACCGTGTAGCTCGACCGGCTGCAGCCGCTGCAGCTGATGACGTACTCGGAGACGGGGTTGCCGTTGCTCTGCGACTCCGACCACCGCGACCAGTCGATGCGCACCCACGGCTCGTTGGTGTAGGGGCTGTCCTCGCTCGCGGTGAGCTGGGGCGGCGCGCCCGAGCGGACCGGTACGCCGAACGGCGCGACCGCCTGGGAGGCACCCGAGAACTGCCGGCGCGGCTCGACGTCGTTGATCGCGCGGATCTCGAAGGCGTAGGGCGTGCCGTTGTCGAGCCCCGGCACCGTGTACGACGTCGCGCCGCCCGGGGCAGTCCAGGAGCGGCCGCTGCCGGCCTCCTTGATCTCGTAGCCGGTGATCGCCGAGCCCTCGTTGGCGGGCGGGGTCCAGCGCACCGTGAGCTGGCGGTCCATCCGGCTGCCGGTCGGGCGGGGCTCGACCACGATCGTGGGCGGCGTCATCAGGTCGGGCGCCTTGTTGGGCGTGATCCCCTCGGAGGCGGGGCTCGGGTCGCCCCAGCCGACCTTGTTCCGGGCGCGGACCGTGAACGTGTAGGTCTCGCCGGGGGTGAGGTCGGCGAGGGTGCAGGTGGTGGCCGTGCAGACCTGCTGGAAGCCGTGGGAGCCACGGACCTCGTACTCGGTGATCGGCGCCCCGTTGGACTCCGGCTCGCGCCACGACAGCACGGCCGAGGAGGCCTCGACCGACGACAGGGTCGGGCGGGCCGGCGCCGCGGGTGCGTCGACGACCACCACGTTGACCCGGCCCGGCACCGAGCGCGACTCGTCGCCCGAGGCGTCGCTGACGGTGACCTTGATCGTGGAGGTGCCGAAGCCGACCGGGCGGAACGAGACGCTGGAGCCGGCGGTCTCGAGGTCGTCGAGGCCCTTGCCGCTCTCGATCCGGGCCTTGCTGACCTTGATCGGCTCGCCCGGGTAGGGGTTGACGGCGTAGTCGGCGAGGTCGACCGAGCGCACCTCGTCCTTGTCCGCGGCCACGGTGATCGGCGGGATCTGCAGCAGCGGGCGGTCGCTGTCGACGATGTGGGCGGTGACGGTCGCCTCGGCCGTGCCGCCGTGGCCGTCGTCCGCGGTGACCTCGACCCGCAGCGTGTCGCCGTCGCTGACGCCGCCGCCGGCCTCGATCGAGAGGACGCTCTCGCCCGACGCGATGGTCGCGGTGAGCCCCGAGGCCGCCGACTTCACGGTGTAGGTCATCGTGTCGAGGTCGTCCTCGTTGGCGTCCCGGGTCAGCCCGGCCAGGTCGACCTCGGCCGCCTCGCCGTCGACCCCGACGTCGACCGCGGCGCCGCGCATCTCGGGCGCGACGTTGCCCGCGGGCTTGACGTCGATCGGGATGGTCAGCAGCGAGACGAGACCGGCGTCCTCGCCGGTGGTCCGGCCGTCGCTGACCCACACCGACACCGACGCGGGCCCGGCGTGGCCGCGCGCAGGCAGGAACGACAGCGAGGTCGGGGCGCCCTCGACGCTGTCGACCTGGCCGTTGACCGCGGACAGCGACCGGTCGGGGACGATCCGCGGCTCGCGCCCGGCCCGGGTCACGACGAGGTCGTCGAGGTCGAAGACGACCTTCTCGCCGGCGACCGCCTTGACCGGGATCCGGTCCTTGTCGGTGGTCAGCTGCGGCGGGACGTTGTCGGTGCCGGTGACGTAGATGACGCCGAAGGTGTCCGACGACTCGTCGTCGGCGTCGTCGAGGCGGTAGAGCACGACCTGGTCCTCGGCGGTGAGCCGGACCCGCACCTGCGACTCGCCCTCGCCGACCTCGCACTCCCCCTTGGCGCCGGGGATGCACTTGGTGACCCGCAGGTCGGCCTTGGGGCCGTCGAAGTCGAGGTCGTTGTCGAGCACCGGTACGTCGACCCACTCGCCCGGGTCGCGGCCGATGATGTCGCTCAGGTCGGCCACGTCGTCGCGCGCGATCGGCGCGTAGAACGGCGCGTCCCGGCTCGCCGAGACCTTGAGCACGGCGTGGTCCTGGGCGCCCGCGGCATCCTCGATCGTGTAGCCGATGTTGGTCGCGGCGGACCCGGTGTCGGGCGCATCGCCCACCTCGAGCTCGACGAAGCCGTTGTGGTGCTCGGGCTGGGGCTTGACCGGGCTGTTGATCTCGGTGATCCGCAGCGGGTCGTCGTCGGGGTCGACGTCGTTGGTCAGCACGTTGTAGGAGATGGTCCGGTTGGGCTGGACGAGCACGTTGTCGTCGAGCGCCACCGGCGGCTGGTTCTCGGCCTCCACGGGGACCACGCCGACGCGTACCTCGGCGACGCCCTTCTTGCCGTACTTGTCCTGGACCGAGACCTGGAAGAAGTCGGTGCCGGCCTTGTCGGCGAAGGCCTCGTAGCGGATCCAGTCGACGCCGGTCTCGAGCACCCGGCCGAGCGAGGGCGCGGTGAGGATGCTGCTGAACGCGACCGAGTCGCCGTCGGGGTCGGCGCCGACGAGGTCGACCGAGATCACCTTGGACCGCCCGGCGATGACCCGGTCGGTGATCGGCTGGGGCATCGGCGGGTGGTTGTTCTCGGCCGAGTCCGCGATGACGTAGATGCTCACCTGGGCGGTCGCCTTGAGCCCCTCGGTGTCGCGCACGCCGTAGATCACCGAGTAGCTGCCCGGCTCGTCCGGCGCGCGCAGGCGCAGCGCGTCGCCGGCCACCCAGACCTCGAGCTCCTGCTCGTTGAGGAGGTCGGACTGGAACAGGCGCGGCTTGCCGCCGTCGGGGTCGGAGTCGTTGTCGAGCACCGGGATCGTGGTCACCGACCCGGCGCGCACGGTGACCTGGTCCTTGTTGGCGACCGGGTGCCGGTTGGCCTGGTTGGCCTGGGAGATCACGAGCTGGCCGGTGGTCGAGCTGCGGCCGTCGGAGACGGAGTACTCGACCGTCGCGGGCTGGCCGGCGAGGTCGGTCGTCGCGCTCACCACGGCGAGGCGCTTGTCGACGATCGAGACCTTGACGCCGTCGTTGGAGGGCCGCCCGACCCGGGTGACCACGAGGACGTCGCCGTCGGGGTCGAGGTCGTTGAGCAGCAGGTCGACCTGGGCCGTGCCGCCGGGGGTGATGACCGCCTTGTCGCGCACCGCGATGGGCGGCCGGTTGTCCTTGGGCGGGGACTCGATGTCGAGGCGGACGATGGAGGACCCGGTCGCGGAGGAGTTGTAGGCGGAGTACTCCAGGTAGTAGCTGCGCGCCTTGGCGGCCTCGAAGGTGAAGGTGCCGTTGTCGAGGTCCTTGGTGATGCTCGTGCCCGAGTCGTCGCCGACCACCTTGACCCCCTTGAGGGTCAGGTCGGTGCCCTCGGGGTTGCGGTCGTTGGTCAGCGGCTGGACGACGACCTGGGTGCCGGCGACGCCGGAGGCGAGGTCGGGCACCAGCTCGGGTGGCGCGGCCTTGTCGAGCACCTGGACCTTGAGCTTGCCGCCGACGGTGTCGAAGCCGTCGTCGATCGTGTACTGGATCTCGGCGCTGTCGGCGCCGGTGCCGTCGTCGGTGAAGGTGAGCGTGCCGTCGGGCCGGAACTCCACGTCGCCACCGCGCGCGGTCGCGTCACGCAGCGTGAGGTCGTCGCCGTCGGCGTCGACGTAGTCGGCCAGGAGGTAGAAGTCGACGGTCGCCCCGCGCACGACGTTGAGCTGGGGGTCGCGGTCGTCCATCAGCCGCGGCTTGGTCTGCTGGCCCTCCTCGCGGACCTGCAGGTGCACCTCGGCCGGGACCTGGTCGATGACCTTGCCGTCGGTGACGTAGTAGCGGAAGACCGAGGTGCCCGTGGCGTCGGCGGGCACCGTGACCTGGAGCTGCGTGCCGCCACCGACGATCCGCACCTCGAAGTCGGGCCCGCTGGTGGCCGGCGTGGTCTTGACGATGCTGATGATGTCGCCGTCGGGGTCGTGGTCGTTGAGCGCGACCACCGGGAGCACCGTGGTCCGGCCGGGCCGGGCGCCGAGGTAGTCGTTCTGGGGCTCGGGCGGGCGGTTCTCCTGGTCCGGGACCTCCTCGGTGGTCTCCTTGAGCTTGGACCGGTTCTGGTTGTGGGGGTCGACGGCCGGCCAGTTGTCGATCTTGGCCTTGCCCGGCTCCTGGACCAGCCAGCTGTCGCCGGTCCGGGTGTCGTTGAGGACGACGACGTCGCGGTTGACCCGGAACTCCAGCTCGGCGCCGGGCTGCAGGTCGGGGACCGGCGCGGTGTCGTCGTCGGCGTCGTCGGCGCAGTCGCGCAGGTAGTTGCTGGTCGAGGCCGGGTCGGCCCAGGCGGCGTAGACGCAGCGGGTACCGGACATCACGACCGGCGCCGCCGGCCGCCCGGCCACCTCGCCGCGGCTGACCTTGTCGAGCCCGCCGCCCTCGAGCGGGACGGTGTAGAGCCCGTCGTGGGTCGCGACGTAGACGTCGTCGGCCGCGTCCGAGGGCTGCTGGAGCGCGACGGTGGTCGGGTCGGCGGCCTCGACCACGACCGGGTCGGCGTCGGGGCGGCTCAGCTCGAGGGTGCTGCGGTTGTAGAGCACCGGGGTCTCGCCGACCACGGTGAGGGTGACGTCGGCGGCCTCGCGGCCGACGTCGCCGCCGAGGTCGATCTTGTCCTCGGTGACCGCGAAGCCGGTCTCGTCGGTGCTGACCGGGGTGACCTCGCCGTCGCGGCCGAGCACGTAGGCGCGGCCGTCGGTACCGACCGCCGCGGTGAGCGCACCGGTCAGGTCGGGCTTGGTGGTCTTGGCGGAGAAGCCGCGCAGCGCCTCGCCGGAGCGGACCCAGGCCTTGCCGCTGACGGTGTCGACGACCGCGAAGGTGTCCCCTCCGTGGGCGACCACGGCGCCGGTCGGCAGCGCGGTCGGGTCGAGCACGCTGGCCCGGGCGACGTCGACCGGCTTGACCGCGCGCTCGGCGGACGCGTCGTCGACGTAGAGGCTGGTGCCGCGCTGGAAGATGTCGAACTCGGCGCTGCCGGAGTCGACGCCGAGGTCGAGCTCCTCGATCTGTGGGTTGAGGCGGGCGACCAGGCCGTCCTTCTGGTTGGTCACCCAGACGCCGCCGTCGTTGAGGTCGACCTCGGTGAACGGCTTGCCGTCGTGCTCGAACGCGAGGACGACGAGCGTGCCGAGCAGCAGCGCGAGCGCGGTCGCGGACGCCGTGCGGCGCCACCGGCGGATCACCGGCCCACCTCGCAGACCTCGGTGGAGGGCGCCGAGATGGGGCGGCCCTGGCGCTGCAGCGAGACCTGCAGGCAGACCGACTCCTTGGGGGCGACGGTCACCGTGCGGCTGGTCTCCTCGGTGTACTCCGCCTTGCCGGCGACGCCGTCGTTGCGGAAGCGGATCTTGAAGGAGTCCTCCGGCTCGGGGTCGGCCTGCTGCCAGCGGAAGGTGTAGCGGGTGCCGGTGCCCGACGAGCTGACCACCGGCGGCGCCGGGGCGTCGAGCGCCTGGACCGCGTCGGGGGGCTTTTCGCCGCGCAGCGGGCCCGAGCGCGGGTCGCCCTCGTCGCCCCCGCCGGCGAGCACGGCGTACCCGACCGCGCCGGCGAGCACGGCCGCGACCGCGCCGACGGCGACCCGGCCGCCGGTGCCGAGCCGGCGCTCCTCGGTACGGCGCGGGGCCGGTCCGCTGCGCGAGCCCCCGGTCACCACGTCGGTGCCCGGGTTCCGGGTGGACTCGTCGATGGCGGGACGCACGGGCGCCGGGCGCGCGCTGACCTCGGCCGGGATGATCACCGAGACCGGGCGGACCAGGGTCCGCGCGTCGTCGGGGTGCTCCTCGACCAGCGCCGACGGCGAGGCGTCCATCACCTCGAGCCGGGTCGGCGACTGGCGCAGCTCGATCTGGACGTCCTGGAGCTGGCGGCCCAGCACCATCGCCGAGACCGGCCGCTTCTCGACCTGGACCGACATCGCCCGGCGCAGCACGTCGACCAGCGAGGGCGGCACGTCGGGACGGCGCAGCGGCGTCAGCTGGCCACGCTCGATCCGGGTCATCATCGTCGCGTTGTCGTTGGCCGCGTCCCGGCGCTCGTAGGGCGAGTGCCCGATGAGCAGCGAGTAGAGGGTCGCCGCGAGCGAGTAGACGTCGCTGCGCACGTCGTGGCTGTCGGAGGTCAGCGTCTCGGGCGGCGACCACGGGATCGACAGCGCCTGGCCGGCCGCCCCCGCCT
This sequence comes from Pimelobacter simplex, assembly GCF_024662235.1. GTDB lineage: Bacteria > Actinomycetota > Actinomycetes > Propionibacteriales > Nocardioidaceae > Nocardioides. The sequence continues at coordinate 1,041,344 of NZ_CP096276.1, read as the reverse complement.
GGCCGACCACCGAGGCGATGCCGAAGTCGGTCAGGAGCGGCACCCCGAAGGTGCTGGTCAGGATGTTGTGCGGCTTGATGTCGCGGTGCAGGATCCCGGCCCGGTGGGCGGTCTCGACCGCACTGGCGATCTTGACGCCGATGTCGAGCACCTCGCCCACGGCCAGCGGCTGCACCCGGTAGCGCTGGGCCACGTGGGGCGGCGGGCAGAACTCCATGACCAGGAACGCACGCCCGTCGGAGCTCACCCCGGCCTGGTAGATCGGCACGATCGAGGGGTGGTTGGACAGCTGGGCCATCACGTTGGCCTCGGCCCGGAACAGGTCCAGCGAGGCGGGATCGCTGCCGCTGCGCAGCACCTTGATCGCGACCTGCCGGGTCGGCAGCTCCTGCTGGTAGCGGAAGACGTCGGCGAACCCGCCCTCGCCGACCAGGTCGACGTAGGTGAACCCGGGGATGTGCGGCGCGTGCATGCTCAGCCCTCCGCCTCGTGCGCGGGGACGACGGTCGCGGTGACGCCCTTGGACAGCGTGAGCACGTCACCCATCGCCACCTCGGTCGGCACCCCGTGGTCGAGCGGGACCGGGATCTGGCCGGGCCGGGTCAGCAGCGTGCCGTTGGTGGAGGTGTCGGTGGCGGTGACCCGGGTGCCGTCGGAGGAGACCTCGAGGTGGGTCCCGGAGACATAGGGATCGTCCACGGTGACCAGCGCGGGCAGGTTGGCACTGCCGCCGACCTGCTGCACCCGGGGGCTGCGGCCGACGAGCACCCGGCGTCGTACGGGGACGACACGGCCGGTCGAGAGGCGCAGCGCGACCAGCGGGCGGACCGGCGGGGGCGGCGGCAGGGGCGGGGGTGGGGCTGCGGGCACGGCGGCGGACGGGGTGGCGCGCAGCGCCTGGAGCTGGGCCGGGGTGATGGTGCGGCCGTCGTGGTCGGGGTCGACCGGGATGGCCGGTGCGACCGGGGCCGCCCCGCGGACGACGGTGTGCTCGGGAGCCGCGGGGGCCGCGGGGGCCGGGGCGGGCTCCCCCAGCGGGCACCAGCGGACGCCGCCGCTGCGCACGACGCCGGCGCCGATGGGCAGCAGCGCGGGACCGGGTCCGGTTCCGGTGAGCGCCACCCCGAGCGGACCGAGCTCGACGACGACGCCGGCGGTCAGCGGGGTGGAGGTCTCGGTGGTGGTGCCCGGGGCACCCGCACGGCCGTCGACGCTCAACCCGCCCGCGCGCACGGCGTACCCACCGCGGGCGAGCAGGCGCAGCACGTCGCCCTCGCGCACGACGGCGGCGAGCTCGGGCAGGCCGCCGAGCGCGGCGGTCCAGGCCGCGGGGGCGGGGCTCAGGCCTGGTCCGGCCAGCGCGACGAGGTCGGCGAGCCGGTCGGCCGGGGCGAGGACGATCGCGTCGCCGGTGACCAGCGTGGCCAGCTCGCCCGGGACGTACGCCGTGCTCATCGCCGCTCCCAGGGCGCGGGGCTGGTGTCCTCGTCGGGTCCGGCGGTGGCCACGACGTCGATCACCACGACGGTCACGTTGTCGTGCCCGCCGGCCGAGACGGCCGCGTCGACCAGGGTCAGCACGGTGCGGTCGGCCGGCATCCGCTCGGAGAGGATGTGCCCGATGGCGGTGTCGGAGAGCTCCGAGGTGAGTCCGTCGGAGCACAGCAGCAGCCGCGCCCCCGGCTCGGCCGGCACCAGCGAGAAGTCGGCCTGGGCGGCGCTGAGGGCGCCGATCGCCCGGGTGATGATGTGCCGCTCGGGGTGCCCGATGGCCTCGTCCGTGGTCAGCCGGCCGGCGTCGATGAGCTCCTGGACGACGGAGTGGTCCTTCGAGATCTGGTCGAGGACCCCGTCGGCGGTGAACAGGTAGGCGCGGGAGTCGCCGATGTTGGCCAGCAGCCAGTACCCGTGCCCGTCCTGGAGCACGTGCGCCGCCGCGACCAGCGTCGACCCCGGCGCCGCCGCCCCCTCGGCCGGATCGGCCAGTGCCCCCACCCGGTGCTGCGCGGCCACGATGGCGGCCTCGACGTCGCCCGCCTCGACCAGCGGCAGCGTGGCCAGCGGCTCGAACGACTCCGCGACCAGCCGGCTCGCGACGTCACCGCGGTCGTTGCCGCCCATGCCGTCGGCGACCAGGAAGACCGGCGGCGCCACCAGCGAGGAGTCCTCGTTGAGGTCGCGGACCCGCCCCGGGTGCGTGCCGGCGGCGTAGACCAGGCGCGACGCACTGTCCGGCGACGTCCACGCCTCGGCACCTGTCGCGTTGACCCGCACGGCGTTCCCCCCGAGACCTCCCCATCGATCCCATCCATCCTGCGGTGGGACGCTCTGCGCGCAGCCTACAAGGTGCCGGCGCGATCTACCGACCCTTCACCGACCCGCGGATCCCGCGGGTCGCACCCGAGGTCCTAGGCTGGCGGGATGAGCCAGAAGCCTGAGATCGACTTCGTCGACCCCACCCCGCCCACCGACCTCGTCATCACCGACCTCACCGTCGGCGACGGCGCCGAGGCCGCGGCCGGCAACACCGTGTCGGTCCACTACGTCGGCGTCGCGCTGTCCAGCGGCGAGGAGTTCGACGCGTCGTACAACCGCGGCGCGCCGCTGGACTTCCGCCTCGGCATCGGCCAGGTCATCCAGGGCTGGGACACCGGCGTCCAGGGCATGAAGGTCGGCGGCCGCCGCCAGCTCGTCATCCCGCCGCACCTGGGCTACGGCGACCGTGGCGCCGGTGGCGTGATCAAGCCGGGCGAGACGCTGATCTTCGTGGTCGACCTGCTCGACGTGAAGTGAGCTGAGCTCGAGCGCACGACCTACCAGGGCAGGTCGTCCGGTACGTCGCCGTCGGCGACCCGGGCGGCCTGCCCGTTCAGCTCCACGACGTCCCCGACCCGGAGCTGGCGCCCCCGGCGGGTGTCGACCTCGCCGTTGACCTGGACCAGCCCGTCGGCGATGACCGGCTTGGCCTCGGCCCCGGACTCGACCAGGTTGGCGAGCTTGAGGAACTGACCGAGCCGGATCGACTCGTCGCGGATCGCGACGTCGACGGGTACCGGGCCCGCGGGCTCGGGGTCCTTGCGTTTGCGGCCGAACATGGGCATCAGTGAAGCACCACCGAGATCGTGTGGATCAGGACCCCCACCAGGCCGCCCACGATGGTGCCGTTGATCCGGATGAACTGCAGGTCGCGCCCGACGTGCAGCTCGATGCGCCGCGCCGCCTCCTTGCCGTCCCAGCGCTCGATCGTGTGGGTGATGACGGCGGTGAGCTCGGCGCCGTAGCGGTCGACGACGAACACGGCGCCGTCCGCGGCGACCCGGTCGAGCCGCTCGCGCAGGGCCGCGTCGGAGCGCAGCCGGGCGGAGGCGCCCTCGATCTCCACCAGCAGCCGACGCCGTACGGCGCCCGCCGGGTCGGCCAGCGACGACAGCAGCGCCTTGCGCAGCGCCTGCCACAGCGAGATCGCGCTCGCGATCACCGCCGGGTGGTCGAGCACCCGCTCCTTGAGCCGCTCGGCGCGGGCCTGGGTGCTCGGGTTGGCCAGCAGGTCGTCGGAGAGCTGGACGAGCATCGAGTCGAGGGCGCGGCGGGCCCGGTGGTCCGGGTTCTCGCGGATCTCGCCGACCCAGCGGACGACCTCGAGGTGGAGCCGGTTGATCACGTAGGTGTTGACCGAGTCCGGCGCCCACCACGGCGCCCGCTCCCCCAGCACGTCGTGCACGGTCTCGGGGTTGGCCAGCAGCCAGCCGTGCATCTCCTCGAGCATCAGGTCGACCAGGCCGTGGTGCAGGTCGTCGCGGATCGCCTCGGCGAGCAGGCCGCCGAGCAGCGGCGCGATCGGCTCCTCGCGGAAGCGCGGCACGAGCGCCTCGGTCACGAGCGCCTCGATGTGGTCGTCGCGCACCTTGCCCAGCGCGAGCGCGGCGAGCTCGGAGCCCTCGGTGACCACGCGCTCGGCGTTGGCGGGTACGGCGAGCCAGTCCCCCACCCGCTGCGCGACCTGCACGCCGAGCACCCGCTCGCGGATGATGTCCTCCTGGAGGAAGTTCTCCCCCACGAACTCCTCGAGCCCCTTGCCGAGGTCGTCCTTGCGCTTCGGGATGAGCGCGGTGTGCGGGATCGGCAGGCCCAGGGGGTGCTTGAACAGCGCGGTCACCGCGAACCAGTCGGCGATGGCACCGACCATCGAGGCCTCGGCCCCTGCGTTGACGAAGCCCCAGAAGCCGTCCTCGCCGAGGGTGACGACGTAGACGGCGGCGGCGAGCAGGAGCAGCGCGACCGCGACGGTGCGCATCCGGCGCAGCGCGCTGCGTCGTACCGCGTCGGCGGTGGGGTCGGAGGCGATCAAGGGGCCGGACACGCGGACCATCCTCGCCTACGGAGGGGCCCGGAACGTCGAAGCGGCCCCGGTCCGAGGACCGGGACCGCTCCTGCGTCGCAGAACCCCCCAGTCGCCACGACGACGTTCGGCCAGCTCCGAGGACGGGCCTGCCGGTCCAACGAGCGGGACGGGGGGAGGTTCCGGTTACCCGTGCCGCGGGGTCACGGCAACCGGCGCCGGGGCACCAGCGCGGCGAGGAGGACGCCGAGGAAGGCGGCCGCCGCTCCGACCCCGAAGCAGATCGCGAAGGCGTCCTCGCTGGGCAGCTCGTGACCGCCGAGGTCGATCGTGGCGGAGGTGAGGATCGCGGCCATCACGGCGGAGGAGACACTGGTGCCGATCGAGCGCATCAGGCCGTTGATGCCGACGCCGGAGCCGGCCTCGGCGAGCGGGACCGACTCGAGGATGAGGGTCGGCATGGCGGCGTACCCGATGCCGACACCGGCGGAGTTGATGCACGAGGCGACCATGAGCTGCCACGGCGCGTCGGTGAGGAAGAGCGCGAAGACGTAGCCCATGCCCAGCACGGTGCCGCCGAGCATCAGCGTGACGCGGGCGCCGACGACCCGGATCAGCCGGCCCGAGATCGGCGAGAACGCCATCATCACCAGACCGCCGGGCGCCATCCACAGGCCGGTCTCGAGCAGCGTCTGGTCGAGGCCGTAGCCGGTCGCCGACGGCGACTGCAGCAGCCGCGGGACGACGATCGCCTGCGCCATCATGCCGAAGCCGATCGCGATGGCGGCGGCGTTGGTCAGCAGCACCGGACGCCGGGCCGAGACGCGCAGGTCGCAGAGCGGGTCGCTCACGCGCAGCTCGTAGCTGCCCCACGCGAGCAGGACCAGCACGCCGGTGACGATCAGGCCGAGGGTGCGACCGTGGCTCCAGCCCCACTCGTTGCCCTTGGAGACCGCGACGAGCAGCGCGACCAGACCGAGCGCCAGGCCGATGGCGCCGACCACGTCGAAACGGCCGGGGACGGCGTCCTTGACGTGCGGGACCAGGAGGACGACGGCGAGCGCGACCACCGCGGCCAGCCCGGTGGAGACCCAGAAGAGCGTGTGCCAGCTGTAGTCCTGCACGATCCAGGCCGACAGCGGCAGGCCGATCGCGCCGCCCACGCCGAGCGTCGCGCTCATCGCGGCCATCGCGGTCGCGGTCAGGCGCGGCGGGGTGACCTCGCGCAGGAGCGCGATGCCGACCGGGATGAAGCCCATCGCGAAGCCCTGGAGCAGGCGGCCGGCGAGCATCGGCACGAGGCTGTTGCTCAGCGCGCACACCAGGGAGCCGACGAGCAGCACGCCGGCGCTGATCGCCAGCACCCGCTGCTTGCCGAACAGGTCGCCGAGCCGTCCGGAGATCGGCATCGCGATCGCACCGGCGACGAGCGTCGAGGTGATCACCCAGGAGGCGTTGGCCTCGCTGGTGTGGAGCAGCCCGGCGAGCTGCCCCTGGATGGGGATCACCATCGTCTGCGTCAGCGAGGCGACGAGGCCGCCCAGGCAGAGCACGACGACGGTCACGAGGGGGGAGCCCGTCCGGGCGGTTCCGGCGTCGACCGGGGCGCCGGGGGCAGAGGAGGTCGCGGTCACGAGGGCTGAGTCAACGGTGTTGACGGTGTGAGTGTCAACACCGTTGACCGAAGACCCCGATGCCCTACGGTTGCGGTGTGACGAAGACCTCTCCCGCCACGGACCACCTGCGGCCCGCCGGCCGGGCGACCCGGGCCGCCATCGAGGAGGCCGCGCGCACCCTCTTCGCCGAGCGCGGCTTCGAGCGCGCCTCGGTCCGCGCCATCGCCGCCGAGGCTGGCGTCGACCCGGCGCTGGTGATCCGCCACTTCGGCTCCAAGGAGGCGCTCTTCCTGCGCACCGTGGACACGTCCCTCGGCCTGGGCAGCGTCCTCGAAGGCCCGATCGAGACCGTCGGACGCCGCCTCGTCGCCTACTTTGTCGACCCCGGCCGACCCGTCGTACGGAAGCGGTTCGTGGCGCTCGCCCAGGCCGCCCACCGCGACCAGGTCCGCGAGGAGATGGTCCGGCACACCGCCGAGACCTACGTCGCTCCCCTGACCCCGCGCCTGACCGGAGCCGACCGCGAGCTGCGCGCCGCGCTCGCCGTCGCCCAGATCGGCGGCCTGCTCACCATGCTCTACGTCCAGGAGGACCCGATCCTGGCCGCCGCCGATCCCGCGGACCTGATCGCGATCTACGGCGACGCCATCCAGCGCCTGCTCACCCCCGAGGCCGCCGAGTGACCCCCGCCCGCGGCTGGCACCTGCTCACCGCCGTCGTCACCCTCACCGCGCTCGGTCTCCAGCTCGCCCTCGTCATCGAGGGCTCGAGCGTCCTCGTCGACGAGGACCCGCCCGGACTCGGCCTGCGCCTGGCCCGCTTCGTCGCCTACTTCACGATCCAGAGCAACCTGCTCGTCGCCGTCGCCACTGTCCTCCTCGCCCGCGACCCGCTCCGCGACGGTCCCGCCTTCCGCGTCCTGCGCCTGGCCGGCACCGTCGGCATCACCGTCACCGGCCTCGTGCACTTCTTCCTGCTCCGCCCCCTCCTCGACCTCGAGGGCGCGAGCTGGGCCGCCGACAAGCTGCTCCACATGGTGGTGCCCGTCCTCGCCGTGGTCGGCTGGTTCGCCTTCGGCCCCCGCCCCCGCGTCGACGGACGCGCGGTCGCCGTCTCCTTCGCCTGGCCCCTCGCCTGGCTCGCCGTCACCCTCGCCGTCGCGGGCGCCACCCGCTGGGTGCCGTACCCGTTCCTGAACTTCCGGGTCGAGGGCTGGGGGCACGTCGCCGTGGTGTGCGTCGGGATCACAGCTCTGTTCGCGGCGCTCATCGCCGGATTCCGCTACGCCGACAGGAGACTCGCACCATGAGCACGCTCTACGAGCAGGCCGGCGGCTTCGACGCCCTCCTCGACCTGTGCCGCCGCTGGCACGCTCTCTGCCTCGCCGACCCCGTCGCCGCCCACCCCTTCGAGCGCGCCATGCACCCCCAGCACGACGAGCGGCTGGCGGCGTACCTCGCCGAGGCGCTGGGCGGCCCGCCGCTCTACACCGCCGGCTACGGCGACGAGTCGGGCATGCAGCGGATGCACGCCGGCAACGGCGAGCACCCCGACCTCGACGAGGCGTGCCTGGACCTGTTCGACCAGGCGCTCGTCGATGTCGGGATCGAGCGGCCGGCGGCGGTGGCGATCTCGGCATACTTCCGGCGGGCGACCCTGGCGATGAACGCCTACAGCGACAGCGCGGACCAGGTGCCGGACGGGCTGCGGTTCAACTACGCCTGAGCCTCCACCGCTGCCAGCTTCGCGGGCGCCCGCAGGATGTCCACCCGCGTCGCCCGCTCCCCCACCACCGTCAGTACGACGAGCGAGGTCAGCACCCCGTCCTCCCGGAGCCCCACCGCGGGCGCCCCGTTGACGTCGAGCAGCTCGATCTCCACGTCGCCGACGTACTTGGCGACCAGGCCGACCAGGAAGCGGGCGGCGCGGTCGGCGCCGTGGACGGGACGGCGGGCTGCGCCGACCATGCCGCCGCCGTCGGAGGTGACGACGACGTCGGGGTCGAGGGTGGCGATGAGGGCGTCGAGATCGCCGCCGGCGGTGGCGGCGAGGAAGCGGTCGAGGACGGCCTGGTGGGCGGTGCGGTCGACGGCGAAGCGTGGGGACTGGGCGGCGAGGTGGGTGCGGGCGCGGGAGGCGAGCTGGCGGACGGCGGCCGGGGTGCGGCCGACGACGGCCGCGACCTCGGGGAAGCCCAGGCCGAAGACGTCGTGGAGCACCCAGGCGGTGCGCTCGGCCGGCGAGAGCGACTCCAGGACGACGGCCAGCGCATAGCTGACGGTCTCGTCGAGGGTGACCCGGTCGGCGGGGTCCGCGACCACGTAGGGCTCGGGGAGCCAGGGGCCGACGTACTCCTCGCGGCGCACCCGCGCCGAGCGCAGTACGTCGGTCGCGGCGCGCGCCACGGCGACGGTCAGCCAGCCGGTCAGGTCGCGGACCGGGTCCCGGGCGTCGGCGTCGACCAGGCGCAGCCAGCAGTCGGCGACGACGTCCTCGGCCTCGGCGCGCGAGCCGACGATGGCGTAGGCGACGCGGATCATGCGGGGGCGCAGGGCGTCGTACTCCTCGGCGAGGCCGGGCCGAACGTCAGGCACGGGCGAGCCAGTCGTCGAAGGTCTCGGTTCCGAGCGTCGCGCCCGCGCCGGGCAGCAGGCCGCCGGCCTTGCTCTGGCGTCCGGCGCGCCCCACCATCGGCGCCCGTACGACGAGCCGCCCGCCCCCGCGCGCGGCGAGCACCCGGCGCACCATCGCGTCCATCGCCTCGGGCCGCGGTCCGGCGAGGTCGGGCAGGAGCCCGGCGGGGCGGTCGACCGCGGCGGCGACGAGCTCGACCGCGACCTCGCGGGCGGCGACGGGCTGGCAGCGCATCCGCAGGGCCAGCGCGAGCGGGCGGGGGCTGCGGTCGATGAGCTGGCCGGCGAACTCGTGGAACTGGGTGGCGCGCAGCACGGTCCACGGCACGGGGCCGGCCGCGACGAGGTCCTCCTGGCGGCGCTTGCCGAGGTAGTAGGGCAGGTCGACGCGGTCGCTGCCCACGATGGAGAGCGCGACGTGGTGGCGCACCCCGGCGGCCGCCTCGGCGGCCAGCAGGTTGCCGGTCGCCGCCTCGAAGAAGGCGATCGACCGCTTCGCGCTGAGGGTGTCGACGTTGCTCACGTCGATCACGGCGCCGACCCCGTCGAGCGCGGGCGCCAGCCCCTCGCCCGACACGAGGTCCACGCCGGCCGAGCGGGCGATGACGACCGGGGTCGCCCCCGCCCGCCGTACCTCGTCGACGACCAGCCGGCCGACCAGTCCCGTTCCGCCTGCCACTGCGATCTTGGTGCTCATGACAGGAGGACGAGACGGGTCGCCGGAGTGTGACATCAGTCCCCGCGGGCCTCGAGCGCTCCGGTGAGGAGGGCCACGAGCGCCTCGGTCTGCAGGTCGATCGCGCCGCCCTCGACCTCGTCGCCGGCGCCGTCGAGCGCCCGGGCGGCGAGCCCGGCCTTCTTGTCGATCAGCTCGGCGATGCGGGTGTCGAGCGTCTGGGTCGCGATGACCCGCCAGGCGGTGACCGGCTCGGCCTGGCCGATGCGGTGCACCCGGTCGATCGCCTGGGTCTGCTCGGCGTCGGTCCAGGAGAGCTCGGCGAGCACCAGGTTGGACGCGACCTGCAGGTTGAGGCCGACGCCCGCCGCGGTGAGCGAGCAGACGGCCACCTGGACGTCGGGGTCGTTGACGAAGGCGTCGATCTCGCGCTGGCGCGTCGTCGAGGACTGGTCGCCGCGCACCGAGCTGTAGCGGATGCCGCGCTCGGCGAACGTCTTCTCGGCCTGGTCCATGACGTCGATGTGCTTGGCGAAGAAGACGACCTTGCCGACGTTGCGCGCGAGCTGCGCGGTGTAGTCGGCGGCGAGACCGGCCTTGGCCTGGCCGATCCGGCGCATCATCTCGAAGACGTTCTCGCCGGTCTTGGTCGAGGTGTCCTCGCGCTCCCAGCCGGCGACCTGGCGGACCAGGCGGTGGTCGATGCCCTCGACCTCGGCGCCCGTACGACGGGTCGCGATCGCCGCGTCGTACCGCTCGACCATCCGGCGGGCGAGCTCGCGCTCGGCCTTGCGGATGGACCGGCCGGCCTCGCCCTCGAGCTCGACCGGCATGTCGGCGATCCGGCGGGCCGGGATGTCCGCGGCGACGTCGATCTTGCGGCGCCGCACGATGCCCTGGTCGACGACCGCGCGCCGCGCGGCCGGGTAGAAGCCGGGGTCGGCCGGGGTCAGCCCGGTCTCCTCGAGCGCCTCCATCAGGTCGCCCTGGGGCACGACGTCGTCGATCCAGCCGAGGAACTGCCAGATGGCGCGGAAGTCCTCGATGTCGTTGATCAGCGGCGTGCCGGTCAGCGCCATCATCAGCGGCCGGGCGATCCGCGCGCGGATCCGCTCGGAGAGCTCCAGGACGTTCTGGGAGCGCTGCGAGGACTTGTTCTTGATGTAGTGGGCCTCGTCGACGATCATCCCGCGGAAGCCGTGGGTGCCGAGCCAGCCGACGTGGCGGTCGAGGATCTCGTAGTTGACGACGAAGACGTCGGCGAACCCGTCGGCGTCGCCGCCGTCGCCGTGCAGCACGGTCGCGCGCCGGTTGGGCGTCCAGATCTCGACCTCGCGGGCCCAGTTGGTCTTGACGACGTTGGGGACCACGGCCAGCAGCGGGAAGGCGCCGGCGGCCTCGGCCGCGAGCAGCGCCTGGGCGGTCTTGCCCAGGCCGGGCTCGTCGGCGAGGAGGTAGGTGCGGTGACCCGCGGCCGCCGAGGCGATGAGCTGAGCCTGGTGGGCCATGAGCTCGCGGCCGGCCGGGGCGGCGTGGCGCCCGGTCAGCGAGGTGAGCTGGTCGGCGTCCGGCAGCGGCATGCAGGCGGGCGCGTCGGGCGCGGCCCGCTCGAACGAGCGGAACAGCGGCTCGAGCAGCTCCCACCCGGCCAGCCGGCGCGGACGCACCTTGGCCCGGGCGTGGGCGAAGTCGGGGACGAGGAAGGGGTTGGCGAGCTGGCGCGCCTGGACCGACAGCGGGATGACCCGCTTCTCCAGCAGCGCGGCCGCCTCGGGGTCCTCGACGACGGGCTCCGGCTCGGGCTCCGGCTCGTCGACGCCGGCCTTGCGCAGCAGCTCGCGGCGCATCGCCTTGGCCGACTCGGAGATCTCGGCGTTCTCGTCGAGCAGCGTGAAGAGCGTGCTGTCGCGAGCGGCGGTCTGGGCCAGGATCGTCGCGATCCCGTCGAGCCGCTTGAGCTCCTCGCCGCGGCGGCCGTCCGAGAGGGTGGTGTCCCCCTTGACCCGAGCCCGCTCCTCGCGCGCCAGCAGCGCGACGACCTGGAACTTCGCGCGCACCTCCGGCATCGCCGAGCGCCGCGCGACGGCGGCCTCGACCTCGCGCACGGCGCGCGCGAGCTGCGGGATGATGCCCTCTTCGTTGCGACGCGTCCGCGCCGACCCGGAGCCGCGACGCTGCTGCGTCGCTCCCCGCTGGCCTCCTCGAGCCACAGGTGTCCTTCCGATGCGGGACCGACAGCGCAGCCCTGCAAGGTTTCGCCGGCGGCTCGCGCTGCTGCGGGAGAGCGCCGATCGGGTGATCCGTCACCGGCGTGCGTCGAGAGGACGGCAACCGGTGGTGGCTCCAGGTTAGCGCACCCCGCGGCGGGACATGCGGAGCAGCACCACTAGAACCTGTTCTAGAGTCGCCCCGTGGGTACCTACGCAGTCACCGGCTCCGCCTCCGGCATGGGCGCGGCCGTCGTCGCCCGCCTCGTCGCCGAGGGGCACACCGTCATCGGCGTCGACCGCGAGGACGGCGACGTCGTGGCCGACCTGTCGACCGCGGCCGGCCGTCGTACGGCGGCGCGGGAGGTGCTCGACCGCGCGGGCGGCGTCCTCGACGGCGCCGTGCTCGCGGCGGGACTGGGCCCGGCCCCGGGACGCGACCGGGCGCGGCTGATCGCCGAGGTCAACTACCTCGGGGTGGTCGAGCTCCTCGACGCCTGGCGCCCGGCGCTCGCCGCCGCCGAGCGGGCGAAGGTCGTCGTCTTCTCCAGCAACTCCACCACGACGATGCCGATGGTCCCGCGCCGCGCGGTCCGGGCGCTCCTCGACCGCGACGTGCCCAAGGCACTCGCGACGCTGCGGATCTTCGGGTCGATGGCGCCCTCGTTCGCCTACGGAGCCAGCAAGATCGCCGTCAGCCGGTGGGTACGCCGCGAGGCCGTCACCCGCGACTGGGCCGGCGCCGGCATCCGGCTCAACGCGCTCGCACCCGGCGCGATCCGCACCCCGCTGCTCGAGCAGCAGCTCGCGACGCCTGCCGAGGCGCGCCGGATCAAGGCGTTCCCGGTGCCGATCGGCGGCTTCGGCGATCCCGGACAGCTCGCCGCCTGGGTCGTGTTCATGCTCTCGGACGCCGCGGACTTCCTGTGCGGGAGCGTGGTCTTCGTCGACGGCGGGTCCGACGCGTGGTTCCGCGCCGAGGACTGGCCCCGCGCCGTGCCGGCCCGCCGGATGCGGCGCTACGTCGCGCGGATGAAGGAGTTCCGCGCGCTCAACCGCTGACCAGCGCCGCCAGCAGCCGCCGGACCGCCGCGGCCGGCGGGTCCGGGGTCGCCGCGACGGTCGCGAAGATCCCGCGGCGGGGTGCGTCGCGGACCTCGACGGCGACCACGTCGCGGCGCAGCGCCGGGACCAGGAGCCCGGGGACGAGCGCCACCGCGTGCCCCGCCGCGACCAGCGCGGTCTTGCCGGCCAGGTCGGCCGCGGCGAGCTCGATGCGCGGCTCGAAGCCGGCCCGGGCGGCCGCGCTCCGCAGCAGGGCCGCCGAGCCCTCGTTGTCCTCGACCCACGTCGCGGTGGCGAAGTCGGCGAGCTCGGCGGGCGTCGCCGTCCCGGCCGCCGGGTGAGCGACCGGGACGACGACCCGCATCACGTCCTCGCCGAGCGGGTGCCGGACCAGGCGCGGGTCGGGCGCCAGCCCCGGCGGTGCGTCGGTGACGACGGCGAGGTCGAGCTCGCCGGCCGCGACCTGCTCCTCCAGGACGGCGGACAGGCCGGTCGTGAGCGTCCAGGAATCGGCCGGGAGCGTCCGCAGCGCCGCCGGGACGAGGCCGGCCGAGGCCGAGGGGGTGGCGCCGACGGCGAGCAGGGCCGGCGTACCGGCGCCGGCCTCGCGGGCGGCCCGCACCGCCCGGTCGGCGGCGGTCACGACCAGGCGGGCGTGCTGCGCGAAGGTCTCGCCGGCGGGGGTCGGCACCACGCCGCGCGCCCGCCGCTCGACCAGCGGCGTGCCGATCTCGCGCTCCAGCGTGGCGAGCTGCCGGGAGACCGCGGACTGGGTGTAGCCGAGCTCGGCCGCGGCCGCCGAGAGCGAGCCGAGCCGACACACGGCGAGATAGGTACGCCAGCCGGTCAGGGACACCCGGGCATCCTATGCGTTCCCCGCATGGCAGCGGTGCCAGATCTGCGCTGGTCGCAAGGCTCGCCGCGCGCCAGCATGGCTGCATGCCCGTCCCCGTCACCCTGCTCGGCCTCGGCCGGATGGGCCGCGCCCTCGCCACCCGGCTCACCGAGCGCGGCCACCCCGTCACCACCTGGACCCGCTCCGGCGGCGGCACCGCGGCGAGCGCCGTCGAGGCGGTCGCCGGCGCGGAGGTCGTCCTCCTCTGCCTGTACGACGGCCCCGCCTGCCGCGCCGTCCTCGACGAGGTGCGCCCGGCCCTCCCGGCCGGCGCCGTCGTCGTCAACACCGCCACCGTGAGCCCCGCGGAGGCGACCGAGCTCGCCGCACTCGTCCCGGGCACCGTCCACGTCCCCGTGCTCGGCTCGACCGGACCGGCTGCGGCCGGCACGCTCACCCTGCTCGTCGGCGGCACCCCCGGCCCGGCTGCGGCCGCCGCGCTCGCCGACCTCGGCACCGCGCTCCCCTGCGGCACGCCGGCGCAGGCCGCGGCCGCCAAGCTCGTCGCCAACGGCGCGCTCGCCGACGCGCTGCTCGCCGTCCGTACCGCCCGGACCCGCGCCGCCGCCCTCGGCCTGGACCCCACCCTGACCCTCGACCTCCTGGAGCACACCACCCTCGGCGGCCTGGTCCGCGCCAAGCGCGACCGGCTAGCCGACCCGACGGACGACCGGGAGGCCGACTTCGCCGCCGCCGCGCTCGCCAAGGACGTCGCCCTCCTCGCCGCGGCCCTCCACCCGGGCGCCGACGTCGCCGGGCTCGTGACGGACCCGGCCGTCCTCGCCCCGCTGCACGACTACGCCGCGGGGCACGCGACCGGAGACCCGTCGTACCACCGGCGGGCGTTCCTGCCGACCGCCCACGTCGAGGGCCTGCGCGCGGGCGCCTTCACCTCGTGGACGCTCGACGAGTACTGCGCGCTCTTCACCGGCGCGCCCGCCCCGGACGAGGCGCGCCGGCGGCGCCGGATCGACCAGGTCAGCGTCACCGGCAGCACCGCCACGGCGACCATGACGCTCCACCACGGCCCGGACGTCTTCACCGACTCGTTCGTGCTGCTCCGGGTGGACGGCGCCTGGCGGATCGCGAACAAGACCTACCACCGGCAGGTGTGACGAAGTCTGCAACTAGTTGCATAGGGGCTCGATCGCGGGCATGCTGCTGCCATGGCCCTCGAGCACGCGATCCTCGTCTCGCTCAGCGAGCGGGCGGCGTCCGGTGCGGAGCTGACCCGGCGCTTCGACGCGTCGATCGGCTTCTTCTGGACCGCGACGCACCAGCAGATCTACCGCGTGCTGGGGCGGATGGAGGCCGACGGCTGGATCACCGCCGAGGTGGTGCCCCAGCCCGACCGCCCCGCCAAGAAGGTCTACGCCGTCACCCCGGCCGGCCATGCCGAGCTGCGCCGCTGGATCGCCGAGCCCACCGTGGCCGACCCGGTCCGCAGCACGCTCGGCGTCAAGATGCGCGGCGCATCGTACGGCGACCGCGCGGCGCTGCTCGACGACCTGCGCCGCCAGCTCGACGAGCACACCAAGCGGCTCTCGCTCTACGAGTTCCTCGCGGCCCGCGACTTCCCCGACCCGAGCGCGCTCGGCGACGCCGACCTCGACATCTACCTCGTGCTGCGCGGCGGACTCCTCATGGAGGAGTTCTGGATCCGCTGGCTGACCGAGTACCTCGACGCCCACACCAAGGAGATCCCGTGACCACCACGCCCTACCCCCTCCTCACCGGACCGGCGACCGTCGGCGGCCTCGCGCTCCAGTCCCGCGCGGTGATGGGCTCGATGCACACGGGCCTGGAGGACCGGCCCTGGCACATCGACGAGCTCGCGGCCTACTTCGCCGAGCGCGCGGCCGGCGGCGTCGGCCTCATCGTGACCGGCGGCTACTCCCCCAACGTGCGCGGCTGGCTGCTGCCGTTCGGGTCCCAGATGACCACCCGCCTCAACGCCCACCGGCACCAGCGGGTCACCGAGGCGGTGCACGCCCACGGCGGCAAGATCGCGCTCCAGCTGCTCCACGCCGGTCGCTACGGCTACACGCCGTTCAGCGTCTCGGCGAGCGCGACCAAGTCGCCGATCACCCCGTTCAAGGCGTCCGCGCTGTCCACGCGCGCGGTCGACAAGACGATCGACGACTTCGTGGCCAGCGCCCGGCTCGCCCAGAAGGCCGGGTACGACGGCGTCGAGGTGATGGGCTCCGAGGGCTACCTCATCAACCAGTTCCTCGCGGCGCGCACCAACCGCCGTACGGACAAGTGGGGCGGGTCGGCCGAGAACCGGATGCGCTTCCCCGTCGAGGTCGTGCGCCGGATCCGCCAGGAGCTGCCCGACTTCTTCATCATGTACCGGATGTCCCTGCTCGACCTCGTCCCCGACGGCCAGACCTGGGCCGAGACGGTCGACCTGGCCCACCGGATCGAAGAGGCCGGCGCGAGCGTCGTCAACACCGGCATCGGCTGGCACGAGGCGCGCGTCCCGACGATCGTCACCAGCGTCCCGCGCGGCGCCTGGGTCGACAGCACGCTGCGGATCAAGCAGGAGCTGACGATCCCGGTCTGCGCGAGCAACCGGATCAACACCCCCGACGTCGCGGAGTCCGTGCTGGAGCAGGGCGTCGACCTGGTCTCGATGGCACGGCCGTTCCTCGCCGACGCCGACCTCGTCGCCAAGGCCCGCGCGGGCCGCGCCGACGAGATCAACACCTGCATCGGCTGCAACCAGGCCTGCCTCGACCACACCTTCCAGGCCAAGCGCGCGTCCTGCCTGGTCAACCCGCGCGCCTGCCACGAGACCTCGCTCGTCCTCAGCCCGACCCGTCGCGCCAAGCGGGTCGCCGTCGTCGGCGGCGGCCCGGCCGGTCTCGCGACCGCGGTCAGCGCGGCCGAGCGCGGCCACGACGTGACGCTCTTCGAGGCCGGCGACGAGCTGGGCGGCCAGTTCCGCCTGGCCATGCAGATCCCCGGCAAGGAGGAGTTCGCCGAGACGCTGCGCTACTTCCGCCGCCGGATGGAGGTCCTCGGCGTCAACGTCAAGACCGGCACCCGCGCCACCCCCGACCTCCTCAGCGGGTACGACGACGTGGTCGTCGCGACCGGCGTCGAGCCGCGCACCCCGCGGATCCCCGGCATCGACCACGCCAAGGTCGTCTCCTACCCCGACGCCATCACCGGCCGGGTGCCGGTCGGCGCCAAGGTCGCCGTGATGGGCGCGGGCGGGATCGGCTTCGACGTGACCGAGCTGCTGGCCCACACCCCCGAGACGCTCGAGGAGTGGAAGGCCCACTGGGGCGTCGCCGACCCGGCCGTCGTCCGCGGCGGCGTCACCGACAAGACCCCCCGCACGCCGAAGCGCGAGGTCTGGCTGCTCCAGCGCAAGGAGTCCGCGCAGGGCAAGGGCCTGGGCAAGACCTCCGGCTGGGTGCACCGCGCGGCCGTCAAGGACCTCGGTGTCCACCAGCTCAGCGGCGTCACCTACGACCGCATCGACGACGCCGGCCTGCACGTCACCGTCGACGGATCCCCCCAGGTGCTCGACGTCGACCACGTCGTCGTCTGCGCCGGCCAGGAGTCCGTCCGCGCCCTGTACGACGACCTCCTCGCCGCGCGGTTCCCCGGTCAGGTCCACCTGATCGGCGGCGCCGACGTCGCCGCCGAGCTCGACGCCAAGCGCGCGATCAAGCAGGGCACCGAGCTGGCGGCCGCGCTGTGAGCGCCTTCCGTGCGGCCGTCGAGGCCCGCGACGTCGAGGCGATGCGCGCCTGCCTGGCCGAGGACGTCGTCTTCCGCAGCCCCGTCGCCCACAAGCCCTACCCCGGCAAGGCGATCACCGGCGCGATCCTCGCCCACGTCATCGAGGTCTTCGAGGACTTCCGCTACGTCCGCGAGCTCGGCGACGACACCGGTCACGCGCTCGTCTTCGAGGCCACGGTCGGCGGTCTCGAGCTCACCGGCTGCGACTTCCTCGTCCTCGACGAGGACGGCCTGATCACCGAATTCATGGTGATGGTGCGCCCGCTCAAGGCCGCGCAGGCGCTCGCCGAGGCGATGGCCGCGCGGTTCGAGGCGATCGTGGAGCTGGCCGCCCAGGGCTGATCAGGGCGGCGCCGGGCCTCGCACGGTGCCTCGGGCTTGCTGGCGCCGAACTCCCCGCCGTTGTCCCCGCGGCCCCGTAGGGTGTCCGGGACCCCCAGCGAGGAGGACCAGATGGGCATCGAGTTCCGCGACGTCGGCAAGACCTATCCCGACGGCACGGTCGCGGTCACCGGCTTCTCCTGCACGGTCCCCTCGCACCGCACGCTCGCCCTGGTGGGCACGTCCGGGTCGGGCAAGACCACGCTGATGCGGATGGTCAACCGGATGGTCGAGCCGACCACGGGCACGGTGCTCATCGACGACCGCGACGTCCACGAGCTCGACAAGGTCGCGCTGCGCCGCTCGATCGGCTACGTCCCCCAGGCGGGCGGCCTGCTCCCCCACCGCCGGGTCGTCGACAACGTCGCGACCGTCCCCGTGCTCACCGGTACGACGCGCCGCGCGGCGCGCACCGCCGCGCTGGGCCTGCTCGAGCTGGTCGGTCTCGACCCGGCGCTCGGGCGGCGCTACCCGGCCCAGCTCTCCGGCGGCCAGCAGCAGCGGGTGGCCGTGGCGCGGGCGCTCGCGGCCGACCCCAACGTGCTGCTGATGGACGAGCCGTTCGGTGCGGTCGACCCGATCGTGCGCCGCGACCTGCAGGACCAGCTGGCCCAGCTCCAGGCCGAGCTCGGCAAGACGATCGTGCTGGTCACCCACGACATCGACGAGGCGTTCAAGCTCGGCGACGAGATCGTCATCCTCCGCACGGGCGGGATCGTCGCCCAGACCGGTACGCCGCAGCAGATCCTCGCCGCGCCGGCCGACGACTTCGTGCGCGACTTCGTCGGCGCCGGTCGCGCGGAGCGCACGCTCCAGGAGGTGGACGTCGACGGACGCAGCATCGTGGTCGACGGCGACGGACGGCCGGTCGGCGTCCTGACATGACCTGGCTCGACGCCAACCGCGACTACGTGCTGGACATGCTCGTCCAGCACGTACGCCTCTGCGTGCCTGCCGTCGTCCTCAGCGTCGCGATCGCCGTCCTGCTCGGCCGGATCGCCTGGCGCTGGCCACGCATCGGCACCGTGGTCCTCGGCACGGCGAGCCTGCTCTACTCCGTGCCCGCGCTGCCCCTGCTCATCGTGATCCCGATCCTGCTCGGCACGCCGTTGCGGTCCGGCCTCACCCTGGTCGCCGCCCTCACCGTCTACGGCACCGCGCTGCTCGCCGTCACGGCCGCCGACGCCTTCCGCTCGGTCGACGCGCGCGTGCGTGAGGCGGCCGAGGCGATGGGCTACTCGCGCACCGGGCTGTTCTGGAAGGTGGACCTTCCGCTCGCCGTCCCCGTGCTGCTCTCCGGCATCCGGGTGATCACCGTGAGCACGGTCAGCCTGGCCACGATCGGTGCCCTGGTCGGCATCCCCAGTCTGGGCAACCTCCTCACCGACGGCTTCCAGCGCGACATCCGCGCCGAGATCGTCACCGGCGTCGTCGCCACCATCGCGCTCGCCGTCGCCCTCGACGTGCTGCTCGTGGCGCTCGGCCGGATCGCGACACCCTGGCAGCGGGCGTCATCGGCGGGGGCGACGACATGAACCTGCTCGCCGACGCCCTGTCCTGGATCACTGACGGCGCCCACTGGGGCGGCCCCAGCGGCATCGAGCACCGACTCCTGCAGCACCTGATCGTCACCTTCGCCGCCGTCGCGATCGCTGCCGTCGTCGCGCTGCCCCTCGGTATCGTCATCGGCCACACGGGGCGCGGGCGGCTGGTCGTGGTCGCGCTGGCCGGCGCGGTCCGCGCCGTACCGACGCTCGGTCTCCTGACCCTCCTCGGCCTGGCGCTCGGCATCGGCATCGAGGCGCCGCTGCTGGCCCTCGTCGCGCTCGCCTTCCCGTCGGTCCTCGCCGGGGCCTACGCCGGCGTCGAGGCCGCCGACAGGGGAGCCGTCGACGCCGCGCGGGCGGTCGGGATGAGCGAGTGGCAGCTGATCACCCGCGTCGAGATCCCCCTGGGCGCCGACGTCATCCTCGGCGGCCTCCGCGCGGCCGTCCTCCAGGTCGTCGCGTCGGCCACGCTGGCGGCGTACATCTCCGACACCGGGCTGGGCCGCTACCTCTTCTCCGGCCTCAAGTCGCGCCAGTACGAGCAGATGCTCGCCGGAGCCTTGCTCGTCGCCGCGCTGGCCCTCGTCCTCGACCTCACCATGGCTGGCCTCCAACGGGCCAGCCGACCCACCCAAGGAAAGGTTCCGTCATGACCCGCACCCGGATCGGCCTGGTGCTGATCTCGCTCGCCTCCCTCGCCCTCACCGCCTGCGGCGGCGGGGACTCCGACCCCCTCAGCTCGGGGGACAAGGACGGCAAGACGATCGTGATCGGCTCCCAGGAGTACTACTCCAACGAGATCGTCGCCGAGGCCTACGCCCAGGCGCTCGAGGCGGCCGACATCAAGGTCGAGCGGTCCTTCAAGATCGGCCAGCGCGAGGCGTACCTGCCCGAGATCGAGGCCGGCAAGATCGACCTCTTCCCCGAGTACAGCGGCCCGCTCCTCCAGGTCTGGGAGCCCGACACCAAGGCCCGCCTGGCCGACGACGTCTACGCCGAGCTGGTCAAGGCCGCCGAGGCCAAGGGCCTCAACGTGCTCGACCAGTCCCCCGCGGCCGACCAGGACTCCTACGTGGTGACCCGCGCGTTCGCCGAGAAGTACGGCCTGGAGACCATCGACGACCTCGCCAAGGTCACCGAGCCGATGACCTTCGGCGCCAACTCCGAGGCCGAGAACCGGCCCAACGGCCCCAAGGGTCTCAAGGACACCTACGGCGTCAGCGTGAAGTTCACGCCCATCGAGGACGGCGGCGGCCCGCTCACCGTCAAGGCCCTCAAGGACGGCGACATCCAGCTCGCGATCATCTACACCGGCGACCCGTCGATCAAGAAGAACGACCTCGTCACGCTCCAGGACACCAAGGGCCTCTTCCTGGCGTCGAACCTGGTGCCGATCGCCAGCGACAACGTCGACGACAAGGCCGCCGGCATCATCAACAAGGTCAGCGCCGCGATGTCGACCGAGGACCTGGTCGACCTCAACGCGCGCAGCATCGACGAGCAGCTCCCCGCGGCCACCATCGCGAAGGACTGGCTCGACAAGGAAGGCCTGCTGTGACGACCGGACGGAGCCGGTCGTGACCCTCGCGGTCACCGGCGCGACGGGAGGGCTCGGGGGGCGCGTCGCCCGGGCCCTCGCGGCGCGCGGCGTCGCCCAGCGGCTGCTCGTGCGCGACCCCGCGCGGGCCCCGGAGCTGAGCGGCGCCACCCTCGCCCGCACCACGTACGACGACCAGGCGGCCGCCGTGGCCGCCCTGGAGGGCGTGCGGACGCTGCTCATGGTCTCGGCCGCCGAGACCGCCGACCGCCTGGCCGAGCACCGCGCGTTCGTCGACGCGGCGGCGCGGGCCGGCGTCGAGCACGTGGTCTACACGTCGTTCTACGGCGCCGCGCCCGACGCGACGTTCACGCTGGCGCGCGACCACTGGTTCACCGAGGAGCACCTGCGCGCCTCGGGGATGAGGTTCACGTTCCTGCGCGACAACCTCTACCTCGACTTCCTGCCGCACATGGTCGGTGAGGACGACGTGCTCCGCGGCCCGGCGGGCGACGGACGCCTGGCGGCGGTCACCCGCGACGACATCGCCGCGAGCGCGGTCGCGGTGCTGCTGGCGCCCGGCGAGCACGTCGGCGCGACCTACGACCTGACCGGGCCCGAGGCGCTGACGTTCACCGAGATCGCCGCGGTCATCGCCGCCCACACCCGGCGTCCGGTCACCTTCCACGACGAGACCGTCGAGGAGGCCTACGCCTCGCGGCTGCGCTGGGAGGCGCCGCCGTGGCAGTACGCCGCCTGGGTCTCGACCTACACCGCCGTCGCCGCCGGCGAGCTGGCCGGCGTCACCGACCACGTCGCGCGGCTCACCGGCCACGCGGCGACCGGCCTCGCGGACTACCTCGCCCGCCCAGCACCCCGAGGAGACGCCTCATGACCGCTGTGGGTCTGGTGTTCGCAGGGCTCGCCGCCCTCCTGCACGTCTACATCTGGGTGATGGAGTCGCTGACCTGGACCAGCCCGCGCACCCGCGCCACCTTCGGCATCTCCGCCGAGGAGGCCGAGGCGACCAAGGAGCTGGCCTTCAACCAGGGCTTCTACAACCTGTTCCTCGCGCTGCTCGCGGGCGGGGGCGCGATCGTGCACCTGGCCGGCGACGAGACGGTCGGCGCCACGCTGGTCCTGGCCGGGACCGGCTCGATGGTGGCGGCCGCACTGGTGCTGCTGCTGTCCTCGCCCGACAAGGCGCGCGCGGCGATCACCCAGCTCGCGTTCCCGGCGGTCGCGGTCGTGCTGGTCGCGCTGGGACTCTAGGCCAGCGCCCCCACCGGCTCGGGCCGGAAGCCGGGGAACACCGCGGCCGACGACGCACCCATCCGCTTCACGACGACCTCCGAGAGCACGCTGCGGTAGTCGGTGGTGACGAGCAGGTCGGCGTTGACGTCATTGGTCAGCCCCGGCCAGGTGCCGTGGTAGCCGCCGCGCACGCCCGCGCCCAGCAGCAGCATCGCGGTGCCGAAGCCGTGGTCGAGCCCGTAGTTCGCGTTCTCCTTGGTCCGGCGGCCGAACTCCGAGAGCGTCACCAGCGTCACCTTGTCCGCGAGCGGGCCGAGGTCGGTGAAGAACGCCGCCAGGGCCGCGGCCAGCTCGGTCGTCATCCGCTGCAGGTCGCCCCACTCGAGCGTGCCCAGGTCGGCGTGGTGGTCCCACGAGCCGTGGTCGACGGTGATCACCTCGGCGCCCACGTCGCCGCGGATCGTCCGCGCGGTCGCGGCCAGTGCCCGGCCGAGGTCGCCGCCGGGATAGCGCGCGCCGTTCGCCGGCGTGCCGGACGTCGCCCGGACCGGGCCGTAGTCGTCGATCGCGCGCATCGCCGAGCGTGCGCCCACCCCGAGCGGGCCGGGCGCCCCGGCCCACATGGTGCGCATCGAGCGCGGCCGGCGTCCGGCGGTGTCCCACCGGTCGGCGCCGGCGAGCCGCATGTCGTCGATGCTCTCGACCGCCACGGACGGCTGCGGGCCGGCCAGCGCCACGGGCGGCACGGACTCCCCCAGCTGGATCGCCTGGAGCGGATGGGTGTCGGCGTCGCGGCCGATCAGCCGGTTGAGCCAGCCGACCCGCGCGGCCGAGCCGGGATCGGCGTCCTCGACCTCCTCGATGGCCGCGAAGTGCGAGCGGTTCGGGGCGGGCAGCCCGGTCGCGTGGACCGCGGCCATCTTGCCGGCGTTCCACATCGGCAGCAGGGGCGCGAGGTTCGGGTGCAGGCCGAAGAAGCCGTCCTTGGCCAGCAGGGTCGCCGCGGGGACGGCGATCCGCGGCCGCGCCGCGTAGTAGACCGGGTCGCCGTGGGGCACCACGAGGCTCATCCCGTCGACCGCGCCGCGCAGCGAGAGCACGACGAGCACGGCGGGCGCGGAGCGCGTGGCGGCGTACGACGTCTGCACAAACGCGCTGCCGTAGGCGCTCGCGACGCCGAGCCCGGCGCCCACCGCGAGGGTGCCCCGGAGCAGGCCGCGACGGGAGAGCCGGCTGAACTCGGCGCACCCGTCCTGGTCGCTGGTGGTCATCGCGCTCACCTCGTCATGTGGGTCGGGCTGTCGAGCAGGACGGTGAGCAGCCGGGGCATCTCCCAGCGCACCAGCTGGTGCTTGCGGGTGATCGCCTCGGCCGGCCGGCAGCCGGTCGCCTCGCACGCCACGCGCAGCAGCAGCGGCGTCGCGCGCTGCCCGTGCAGGTTGCGGGCGAGGTGGTCGACGAGCTGGTCGAAGCGGACCTTCTTGGCCGGCAGCCACGACGCGGGCGTGCGGTAGGTCATCCCCCGCTTCGGCCACCACCCGCCCGACAGCGAGTAGTGCACGTCGACCGAGGCGAGGAAGCGCGAGGTCGACGACCACGCCGCGGCGTCGTCCGGACGGCCGTCGGGACGCTGCCAGCCGAACGGCGTGAGCCCCAGCGACGAGGTCTGCCAGAGCACCACGTTGGCGGCGACCTCGTCGTCGCCGTTGCGCGGTCGCGCCGTCAGCCGTACGTCGAGCGCCCGCCAGGTCGCGACGACGTCCTCGGCCGGGGTGCGCACCTTGGCGTTGCGCGCCGCCGCGAACTCGGGCGAGGCCACGAGCGCCCGCAGCACGGGCACGATCGCCGTGTCGTTCTTGAGGTAGACACCGGCCAGCCGGCTCACCAGGGCCGCCGGCGGGTTGTCCGAGACGAACCGCCGGGCCATCTTGGCCGCGATCCGCCGCGCGGTCGCGGGGTGCCGGGCCAGGTAATTCAGGTACGCCGTCACCACCGGCCGCCCGTCCGCCGCCGCGTTGGCGTGCGAGAAGCCCATCACCGTGACCGGCCCGGTCCAGTGGTGCGCGGGGTCGTAGGAGACCGCCCAGTCGCGCCACAGGCCGATCCGCCAGCCGGTGAGGATCCGGGCGGACGCCTTGACGTCGTCCTCACCGTACTGGCCGCGGCCGACGGTGTGCAGCTCCAGCAGCTCGCGGCCGAGGTTCTCGTTGGGCGCGCGCTTCGAGGAGTTCGCGTTGGTCAGGTAGACCGCCATCGCCGGGTGCGTCACCGCGGCCTGCAGCAGGTCGGCGAAGCGGCCCAGCGCCCGGGCCCGGATGGTGCGCCCGTACGACGCCCGGAACGGCCCGACCTCGCCGCTGGCCGGCACGTGCAGGTGGTGCTCCCAGAAGTCGGCCATCGTCTCCAGCACCTGGCGCTGCGAGCCGAACCGGCGGACCAGGGACCAGCACTGGTAGTTCGCGTCCGCACGCCACAGCTCCTCGACGCCGGACTCGTGGCGCTGCCAGACCTGCGCCGGGTGGCGTCGATCGAGGGCCACCAGGCGGCGGTCTGGGTGGCCCAGCGGTCGTCGTACGCACCGGCGAGCTGGCGGTCGAACCAGCGCGCGAAGCCACCCGCCGCCACGACCTGGCGGTTCAGCGCCGGCGTGTAGCCGGCGGTGAGCCGCTGCAGGGCGTGCAGCGTGCCCCGGGCGGGGATCTTGGTCTTGGGGTACGGGCGCGCGGCCGTCACCCCGCTCCGATCGGCGCGGGGTGACGGCACCTGAGGGTTCTGCGCGTCAGTGCGTGAGCACCACGGCGTCCGCGGCGGCGGGCGCGTCGACCTGCCGGATCGTGCGCGGCAGCAGGGCCGCGACGAGCGCGCCGATGACGGCGGCCCCGGCGCTGATCGAGAACGCGACGAGGTAGCCGTCGTTCGTGTAGAGCACCGCTCCCCCGGTCATCTCGGGCGGCAGCGGCGCGACGTAGGAGTTGTTCAGGACCGCGAACACCACGACCGGGAGGATGGCCGGGAACGCGCTCTGGAAGACGCCCACGATGCTCGCCGTCGAGGCCTGCAGCTGCGGCGGCACCGCGGCGATGAGCAGGTTCGGGATGGCGGCGTACCCGAGGCCCTGCCCGAAGCCGAAGACACCGGCCAGCACGATGAGCAGGCCCTTGCCGTCGTGCGCGACACCGACGGCCGCGAAGCCGGCGGCCATGATGAGCAGTCCCGCGACGAGCAGCGGCTGGGGGCGCATCCGGCGGCCGACGAGCAGGCCCACGACGAGGCCGCCGACCATGACCATCGCGCCGATCGGCGCCTGGAAGACGGCGAATCCCTCGGCGGTGAGGCCGAAGCCGTAGCCGAGGCCGAGCACGGCCGGCGTCATCGCGATCATCGGCAGCAGCATGGTGAACAGCGCGCTGGAGCCGTAGACGAAGCCGGCGCTGATGGTGGTCAGCAGGACCGGGCGGCGGCGCAGCACGTCGATGTCGATGAGCGGCTCGGTGATGGTGCGTGCCGAGAGCAGCCAGGCCGCGACGAGGACGACGCCCGCGACGAGGTAGCCGAGCGTGCGGCCGGAGGTCCAGCCCCAGGTGGGACCGAAGCTCACCGCGACCAGGATGCCGGCGATGCCGCCGCCCAGCAGGACCGCGCCCAGCAGGTCGAGGCGCGCCCGGGAGCGGACCGGCGACTCGTCGGTGGACACCGCGATCATCGCGCCGAGCACGACCAGGCCGATCAGCGAGAACCAGAAGATGCTGCGGAAGCCGTGGTCGTCGATGAGCCAACCGGTCAGGAACGGCGCGGGGATCGCGACGAGACCCATGCCGCTGGTGGCCACGCTCACCGCGAGCGCGACCGTACGGGCCGGGAAGACGTCGCGGATGAGCGAGTAGCTCAGGAACAGGCACGGGACCAGCAGGCCGGACAGGGCGCGGCCCGCGATGAGGACGCCGTAGCTCGTCGCCACCGCAGAGAGCAGCGAGCCGAGCGCCGAGCCGGCGACGCAGACGAGCAGCATCCGGCGCTTGCCGTGCAGGTCCGCCAGCCGGCCGACCAGGGGCGCCGCGACGGCCCCGAGCAGCAAGAACGCCGTGAGGAGCCAGGCGCCCTGGCTGGTCTGGTAGTGCGTGGTGATCGTCGGGAGCGCCATGGCGATCATCAGGTAGCTGATCGTGAGCATCTCCAGCAGGAGCACGATCGAGACGAGGGAGAACACCAGGCGCGGCGTCCACTGCTCCGGGGCTCCGGGAGCGCCAGGGGCGGCGGACGGCGGCAGGGCGCTGTCGTGGGCGGTGACCATCGTGAGATTCCTTCCGGGAGGCCGAGCAGACGGCTCGGCGCACCTCCGGCGGCGCCGGAGTGAGGCACATCACAGGGCACGGCGGGGCCGTGCCGGTCACCTGCTCCCGCAGCGCGGGAGCGTCGCGCGCAGGTGGCGCGCGGCTCTGATCACCCGCTCACGGCCGGACCCACGCGTGGAAGAGCGGGACGCCCTCCCAGGCCCCGCCGCGGGCGAGCGCGACGAGCGCGTGGGGGCGGTCGTAGGTGACCGTCACCCGCGCCACCCGGCGCTCGACGTACGACGGCATGCCGGCGGCGCGCACCGACATCGCCGTGACCGCCGCGGCCCGGAACCCGTCGGCGTCGTACGACGCGGTGGCGGCCTGCACGCACTGCAGGTCGATGCCGCGCGCGGTCGCCTCGGGCGGCAGCAGCGCGCCCAGCCCCCGGCCGGTCTCGGCCACCCCGGGCGCCTCGGTCAGGTCGTGCTCGGCCTCGGCCTTCCAGGCCGGGAGCCGCCCGGTCCACACCTCGGCGCCGTCCTCGGGCGCGCCCCACGCCTCGAACCGCTCGGTGCCCTCGGTGACCCGCCAGGCGTGCCCGTCGGCGAGCGCACCGGCCGGCCAGTCGCCGTGCGCGAGCGTCCCGCCGAGGTGGCGCGCGACGACCTCGTCGACGGCCTGCCAGACGTCGGCGGCCGGGACCTCCGGCGCCGCGATCACACTCAGCACGTCGATGTCGTCGCCGCTCGGCGGGCTCGCCACCGCGACCGGTCCGGCGGCCTCGGTCGCCACGATCGCCTGCAGCTCGCCGTCGAGCAGGAGCAGGCCGTCGGCGTCCGTGCCCAGCCGGCGGCGCCAGCGCGGCTCGGTGACCAGGGCCGAGGCGAGCAGCAGGAGCGTGCGCTCGTCCACCTCGACGGGGAACCTCTCGATCAGGCCCCGGGTGTGCGCGGCGGCCCAGGCGTCGAGCACGTCCTGGCCCGGCAGCGGCTCGACCGCGACCGGCCCGGGCAGCGCCCGCGCCAGCGTCAGCCCGGGCTTGAGCCACCCGCCGAGCGCCGCCCCGACCGCCGGGTGCGGGTCGGCGAGCAGCGCGGTCGCCAGCGCCGTCGCCTCGGCGGCACCCACCCCGAGCACGTCCTCCAGCACGGCGCGGTCGGGCGGCTCGACGACCTCGGCGACCGAGGCGAGCAGCAGCCAGAGGCCCGCGGCGGACGCGATCGGCGCCTCGTCGAGGCCGGCCGCGGCGCGGAGCCGGGTGGCGTGGTCGCGCAGCGCGGGCACGGGGACGGTGGGAGTCGCCATGGAGCAACGCTAGACGTCCGGCGTCTCCGGCAGCGGGACCCGCCAGACGCGCAGGCTGAGCGCGAGCATCTCGTAGTACCCGACGAGCGTGACCAGCTCGGCGAGCCGCGCGGACCCGAGGGCCGCCTCGCCCGCGCGGAAGGTCGCGTCGTCGAGGTCGCGGGTGGCGACGAGGGCCGTGACCACGGCGTGCACCTGGGCCTCCTCGGCGCCGAACGTACCGGCCGCCCGGCCCGCCCGGAGGTCCGCGAGCTCGGCCTCGCTCAGCCCACTGCGCCGGGCCACCCGCTCGTGCGCCCAGACCTCGAAGTCGCTGCGGTGGGCGTGGGCGACGGCGAGGATCGCGATCTCCCGCTCCCGCCCGCTCAGCGACGTCCGGTAGCGCAGCGCGGCCCCGAGCTCCTGGACCGCGGCCCCGCTCTCCGGGGCGAGCAGCATCGCGTCGAAGGGACCTTCGAGGCGGCCGTCCGCGTCGGTCAGGGCGAACGCGGGGTCCCGGCCCCGGTCGCCGCCGACGATCGCGTCGTACAGGGCGCGCCGGCCGGCGTCGAGCTCGTCCGGGGCGCGCCAGGGCGCCCGCCGTTCGTTCGCCGTCATGGCGGCGAACGTAGCAACGCTTGTCCGCGGCGGACGAAGGACGCCGCGATCTTCGGTCGTCGCGGCCGTGACCCCCGCCACATCCGCGGACCTACCTTCATCGCGGGCCGCCGAGCGACCCGTCCCCACGAAGGAGCCAGACCGATGCCATTCCTCACCCCCGACGTCCCGCCGGTCGAGCCGGCGGAGTTCCTGACCCGCCCCCGCCAGGAGCGGATCCGCGTGCTCGCCACCTTCTGGAGCGAGTACGGCTTCGGCACCCCCAAGATGGTGCACACGATCTACATCGTGAAGCTGCTCGTGCTCTACATCGGTGGCGGTGTCGCGCTCGCGACGCTGACCTCGGACGTCGGCGGTCCCCTCGACGTCGGGCAGTGGTGGGACCAGCCGGTGATCTACCAGAAGCTCGTGCTGTGGACGGTCTTCCTCGAGCTCTTCGGGATCGGCGGCACCTGGGGCCCGCTGGCCGCGCACTTCAAGCCGATGACCGGTGGCATCAGCTACTGGGCCCGCCCGGACACCATCCGGCTCCCCCCGTGGCCCGGCAAGGTGCCGCTCACGTCCGGTGACAACCGCACGCCGTTCGACGTCCTGCTCTACCTCGCCTGCCTCGGCAGCCTGCTGTACGCCGCCTTCGCCGGCCCCGCGACGATCGACGGCATCCCGTTCGCGATGGTCGACCCCGTCCTGATGCTGGTCCCGGCCGTGCTGCTCGTACTCTGCGGCCTGCGCGACAAGACGCTCTTCCTCGCCGCCCGCGGGGAGCAGTACCTGCCGATCCTGCTGGTCTCGTCGGCCGTGGGCTCGATCCTCACGTTCACCGACTTCATCGTCGCGGCCAAGCTGATCATCGTCATCGTCTGGGTCGGTGCCGCGATCTCCAAGATGAACCCGCACTTCGAGAACGTCGTCCCGCCGATGGTCTCCAACGCGCCCTTCACGCCGAAGTGGGTCAAGCGCGCCCACTACCGCTCGCTGCCCGGCGACCTGAAGCCGTCAAAGGTCGCGTGGTTCATGGCGCACGTGCTCGGCACGACCGCCGAGCTCGTCGTGCCGCTGGTGCTGCTGTTCAGCACGAGCTGGCCGCTCACCCTGCTCGCCGTGGGCGCGATGGTGCTCTTCCACCTCTTCATCACCCAGACGTTCCCGCTCGCGGTGCCGCTGGAGTGGAACATCCTCTTCGCCTACATCGCCGTGTTCCTGTTCGCGGGCCACTTCGCGGGCGACGGCTACGCGATCACCGACCTCAGCGAGCCGTGGCTGCTGCCGGTGCTCGTCGTCGCGCTGTTCTTCTTCCCCGTGCTCGGCAACCTGCGCCCCGACCTGGTCTCGTTCCTGCCCTCCATGCGGCAGTACGCCGGCAACTGGGCGTCCGCGACCTGGGCCTTCAAGCCCGGTGCCGAGGCCAAGCTCAACCAGCTCAAGAAGCCCGCGAAGAACCAGATCGACCAGCTCGTCGACGGCATGGGCTACGACCCCGACGTCGCCGAGATGACGATGCAGATGACGCTGAGCTGGCGCTCGATGCACAGCCAGGGCCGCGGCCTGTTCTCGGTGCTGCAGAACTACCTGGGCGACGAGTACGAGACCTACTCGCTGCGCGAGGCGGAGTTCTGCTGCAACGCGGTCATCGGCTGGAACTTCGGCGACGGCCACCTGCACGACGACCAGCTCATCAACGCGATCCAGCGCCGGATCGGCTTCGAGCCCGGCGAGTTCGTGGTGGTCTGGGTCGAGTCGCAGCCGATCCACAAGCCCACCCAAGCCTACTTCGTCATGGACGCCGCCCTCGGCGTCGTCGAGCGGGGCACCTGGCGGGTGCGCGACTGCGTGGACGCCCAGCCCTGGCTGCCCGACGGCCCGGTCCCGACCGACGTCACCTGGCGCCACCCGCAGTACCACCCCGCGCTCGGCTCCCCCGAGGTCACGGCATGAGCGCGCTCGCCCGGATCCCCTTCGACCGCGCCGCGCAGGACCCCACCGGGGCCTGCCTCCGCGACGGGGAGCGCTCGCTCGACAACGCCGCCTTCGCCGACGCCGTACGACGCCTCGCCCACCGGTTCGCCGGCCTGGGCGTGGCGCCGGGCGACCTGGTCGCGGTGATGCTGCCGAACTGCGCGGAGATCGTCACCACCCAGTTCGCCGCCTGGTACGGCGGTTCCGCGCTCACGCCGATCAACCCGGTGCTGACCGACGACGAGGCCCGCTACCAGCTCGAGGACTCGGCCGCGGCCGTCCTCGTCGGTGACGAGCGGGCCCGGGACCTGGCCGCCTCCCTCGGCATCGCCTGGGTGGACGCGGCGACGGTGCACGCGCCCGCCACCGCGTCCGCCACCGACGACGGCGCGGCCGGTCCCGTGGCCCAGCCGGGCGACTTCGCGCTGGTCATCTACACGAGCGGCACGACGGGTCGTCCCAAGGGCGTGCTGCTCGACCACGCGAACCTCGACGCGATGAGTGCCTCCCTCGTCGAGCACTTCGCGCTCTCCCCCGCCGACACGAGCCTGCTGGTCCTGCCGCTGTTCCACGCCAACGGCCTGATCGCCAGCGTGCTCTCACCGCTGCGGGCCGGCGGGGACGTCGTGGTGGCGCCACGGTTCTCGCCCGACACCTTCTGGGGGCTCGTCGAGACCCACCGGCCGACGTACTTCTCGGCGGTGCCGACGATCTACGCCGTCCTCGACGCACGCACCGCGTGGACCCACGACACCTCGTCGCTGCGCTTCGCCGTGTGCGGCGCGGCGCCCATGCCGGCCGAGCTGATCACCCGCTTCGAGGAGCGCTTCGGCATCCCGGTCGTCGAGGGCTACGGACTCTCCGAGGGCAGCGTCGCCTCGACGATCAACCCGGTCGACGGTGTCCGCAAGCCCGGCACCGTCGGGATCGCGCTGCCCGGCCAGGAGGTCGCCGTCGTCTCCGCGGCCGGCGACCCGCTGCCGCCGGGCCAGCGCGGCGAGGTGGTGATCCGCGGCGCCAACGTGATGCGCGGCTACCTCGGCAGGCCCGAGGAGACGGCCCGGACGGTGCGCGACGGCTGGCTGCACACCGGGGACGTCGGGATCGTCGACGAGGACGGCTACCTGCGCATCGTCGACCGGATCAAGGACCTCATCATCCGTGGCGGCGAGAACATCTACCCCAAGGAGATCGAGGAGTGCCTCTACGGCCATCCCGCGGTCCTCGAGGCGGCCGTCGTGGGCCGGCCCGACCCGGTGCTCGGCGAGGTCCCCGTCGCGTACGTCGCCACCCGCCCCGGCCGGACGGCGAGCGCCGACGAGCTGCTCGCCCACTGCGCGGCGTCGCTGGCCCGCTACAAGGTGCCCGCCCGGGTCGAGGTGCTCGCCGAGCTGCCGAAGAACTCCGTCGGCAAGCTCGTCAAGGGATTGCTGCGCGAGCTCGATCTGCCACACTGCGGCCATGGGTGAGGCTCCCGGCGACCTGGTCGAGACGGTCGCCGCGGCGCTCCAGCAGCGCCTCCCCGATCTCACCGGCGCCCTGCGCGACCGGCTCTCGACCCGGATCGAGGAGCTCGACGGCGACGCCGCGATCATCGAGCTGCTCTACGCCAGCATCGAGGGCAACATCGAGAACATCCTCTACTCGCTGCGCCACGACATCACCCTCGACAAGATCGAGCCGCCGTCGGCCGCCTACGAGTACGCGCGGCGCCTGGCTCAGCGCGGGGTCGCGGTGAGCGCGCTGGTGCGCGCCTACCGCCTCGGCCAGCAGCACCTGCTGGAGCTGATGTTCGCCGAGTGCGAGCGGATGGACGCCGAGCCGGCCGCGCGGGCCGCGGCGTACGAGGAGGTCGTCGCGGTCACCTTCGACTACATCGACTGGATCTCGCAGCGCGTCATCACCGTCTACGAGGACGAGCGCGAGCGCTGGCTGGCCGAGCGCAGCAACGCCCGGGTGGGCCGGGTCCAGGAGCTCATCGCCGGTCGCGTCGCCGACGTCGACGCCGCCGAGACCGTGCTCGGCTACCGGCTCCGCGTGCCCCACCTCGGCGCCGTGCTGTGGGTGCACGAGGCCGGCACCCAGCAGGACCAGCTCGCCCGGTTCACCCGGGCCGCGGGCGTGATCGCCGAGCAGCTCGGCTCGACCCGCGCGCCGCTGATCATCCCCCACGACCGGGCCACCGCCTGGGCGTGGTTCGCGGTCGCCGACGACGTCGTGCCCGACCTCGACCAGATCGCCGCGCTCCTCACCCGCTCCAGCGGACCGCCGGTGCCGCGGGTCGCGCTCGGCCGGCCCTCGTCCGGGGTCGAGGGCTTCCGGCGTACCCACCGCGAGGCGCTCGACGCCCAGCAGGTCGCGATGGTCGGCGACGACGCCCGTCGTACGGTCACGGGGTTCGACGAGCCCGGCCTCAAGATCGCCGCGCTGCTGGCCCACGACCTCGACACCGCCCGGACCTGGGTCCAGGAGACCCTCGGCGACCTGGCCCGCGACGACGAGCAGCACGAGCGGCTGCGGCACACGCTGCTGCTGTTCTTCCAGAACGACAGCAGCTACACCGCCACCGCCGAGGCGATGCTCATGCACAAGAACTCCGTGAAGTACCGGATCGCGTCCGCCGAGAAGGCGCTCGGGCGCTCGATCAGCTCCGACCGCCAGGCCATCGAGCTCGCCCTCACCGCCTGCCACTGGCTCGGCCGCGCGGTCCTCGTCGGCGTGGCCTGAGGCGGCCGTTGTGCGCTGGGACCAAAGCCCGCCGCCGAAGTCCGGCCCCGCAGGACATGGGTACGACGCCCCCGCGCGCCCTACGGTCGTCCCATGACCGACGCCCTCGTGATCGGCAGCGGGCCCAACGGCCTCGCCGCCGCCCTGACCCTGGCCCGGGCCGGCGTCGCCGTGACCGTGCTCGAGGCCCAGGACGAGATCGGCGGCGGCACCCGCACCGTCCAGCCCTTCGGCGAGGGGATCCTCGTCGACCACTGCGCCGCCTTCCACCCGATGGCCCTGCAGTCGCCCGTGCTGGCAGGCCTCGACGCCCACGGCCTGCAGTGGGCCTGGCCCGAGATCGACGCCGCGCACCCCCTCGACGACGGCCCGGCCGCGCTCCTGCACCGCTCCGTGGCCGAGACGGCCGCCGGCCTCGGCGCCGACGGGCGGCGCTGGAGGATGCTGTTCGACGGCCCCTCGAAGCGCTACCCGAACTATGCCGGCGACATCCTCGGCCCCGTCGTCCACGTGCCCCGCCATCCCCTGCTGATGGGCCGCTTCGGCGCCCCGACCGTGCTGCCGGCCGCGCTGCTGGCCCGGTTCCTGCGCACCGAGCGCGCCCGCGCGCTGCTGCTCGGCACCACCGCCCACGCCATGCGGCCGCTGACCGAGGTGGTCTCGTCCGCGATCGGCATGGGCATCCTGACCGCCGGCCACCACGACGGCTGGCCCGTCGTGGTGGGCGGCACCCAGGCGCTCACCGACGCGATGGCGGCGGCCCTCGTCGAGCTCGGCGGCAAGATCGAGACCGGTGTCCCGGTCACCTCGGTCTCCCAGCTGCCCCGCGCGGACGCCGTCCTGCTCAACCTCAACCCGCAGGCCGCGCTCGGTCTCTACGCCGACCGGATCCCCGCCGCCACCCGCCGCTCCTACCGCCGCTACCGCTACGGACCCGGCGCCTACAAGGTCGACCTCGCCGTCCACGGCGGCGTCCCCTGGCGCGACCCCGACGTCGGCCGGGCCGGCACCGTGCACCTCGGCGGCGGCCCCGCCGAGATCATCGCCAACGAGAAGGCGGTCGCCTCCGGGCGGATGCCCGAGCGCCCGTTCGTCCTCCTCGGCCAGCAGTACCTCGCCGACCCCACGCGCTCGCGCGGCGACGTCCACCCCGTCTACACCTACGCCCACGTCCCCGCCGGCTACGACGGCGACGCCACCGAGGCGATCATCGACCAGGTCGAGCGCTTCGCCCCCGGCCTGCGCGAGCGGATCGTCGGCGTCCACGTCACCCGGCCCGCGCAGTTCACCGAGGCCAACGCCAACTACG
This sequence comes from Pimelobacter simplex, assembly GCF_024662235.1. Classification (GTDB taxonomy): domain Bacteria; phylum Actinomycetota; class Actinomycetes; order Propionibacteriales; family Nocardioidaceae; genus Nocardioides. Next base: position 1,007,271 of record NZ_CP096276.1, on the reverse strand, counting down.
TCGGCGGCGACATCCTCACCGGCGCCAAGTCGCCCGGAGCGCTGCTGCTCGGCCCGCGCCCGGGCCGCAATCCCTACCGGACCGGCGCCGCCGGGGTCTACCTCTGCTCGGCGGCCGCACCGCCGGGACCGGGTGCGCACGGGATGGCCGGCTACCGCGCCGCCCAGCTCGCACTGCGCGACCTCGGGCTGCGCTGACCCTGGGACCCGCAGCCTCAGTCGAGCGCATCGGGGCCGTAGACCTCCAGCCAGCGCAGGCTCGTCTCCAGCACCGCCGCCCGGTCGGCGAGGCGGTGGCCGAGCTGCTCCTCGACCCGGCCCACCCGGTAGCGCACGGTGTTGGGGTGGACGAAGAGCGCCTGGGCGGCGAGGTCGACGTTCTGCCCGACCCGGAGGTAGGTCAGCGCCGTGGCCCGCAGCGCGTCCTGGCCGCGCGCGCCGCCCAGCGACGGGCCGAGCTCGCGGCGCACGAGGTCGCGGGCGAGGTCGGAGTCGCCGACCAGGCTGACCAGCTCGACGTCGCCGTAGGCGTGGCACGACGCGGGCGCCCGTACGCCGACCCGCTGCGCCGCGACCGCCTGCAGGTGGCTGGTCCGGAACGCTCCGGGCCCGCTGCACGGCGTACCGAGGGCCAGGTGGAGGTCGAGGGAGTCCACCAGGTCGCCGACCTCGGCCGTGTCGAGCACCGGCGGCTCCGCCGTCGCCACCCAGCCCCACAGCTCGCGGCTGGCCGCGAGGAGCGTCAGCGGCGCCGGCAGGCCGAGCAGGTGGCACACGCGCACGGCGACGTCGTAGAAGGGCGTGTCGGTGAGGGCGGTCGGCGCCGCGGACAGCACGAACGCGGTCTGCCACAGCCCCAGCTTGTGCCCGAGGACCCGCTCGGTCATCGTGCCCGGCTCGGCACCGGCGATGAGCGACTCGATGATCTCGCCACGACGGGCCTGCGCGCCCTCGGTCAGCGCCGCGCGCTCCTGGGTGAAGTGCAGGATCAGCGACTCGATCGACTCGTCGATCCACTGCTCGGCGCGCTGCCACAGCGTCAGCAGCGCCTCGTCCCGCGGGAGCCCGGTCGGAAGCAGGTCGGCGTGGGTGTGCTCGGTCAGGTAGCGGAAGGTGCTCTTGTTGGCCACCCGGTAGACCTTGAGCAGGACGCTGATGTCCAGGTGCCGGCGCGCGATCGAGAGGCTGAGCGCGATCGCGGCGGGCGGCAGCGCGAGCCGGTACTCGTCGGAGAGGCCGACCACGAGGAAGTTGCGCCAGTGTGCGCGGGTCGAGGCGTGCAGCTCCTCGACCAGGGTGGGGTCGCCCGCGATCTCGGGGATCGCGGCGACGATCACCTCGTCGACGCTGCGCACGAACTCGTCGACCTCGGCGGGGCGCAGCGCGTCCTCGACGAACTGCTGGAGCCACGCACGCACCGCGGGCGACTCGTTCTCGCGCACCCCCATGGGCCCTCCTCTTTGGTGTCCCCGACGTCTCGACGCAGTCAACGAGGCGGACGGCACCCGGGGCTTGGAGCATGCCACAAAAGCCGCCGAGCATTGTGGGGTCGGTCACAAGCGCCTCCCACCGACCTGCGCCCACGCTGAGGCCATGAGCGAGTACGACTACATCGTGGTGGGCAGCGGCTCCGGCGGCGCGGTCCTCGCCGGACGACTCAGCGCGGACCCGTCCGTCTCGGTCCTGGTGATCGAGGCCGGCGGCCGCAGCCGGCCGAGCATGAACGTGCAGATCCCGGCGGCGTTCGCGAAGCAGTTCCGGACCAAGCTCGACTGGGGCTACGACTCCGAGCCCGAGCCGCACCTCGACGGCCGCCGGATCTACCAGCCGCGCGGCAAGATGCTCGGCGGCACCAGCGGCATGAACGCGATGATCTACATCCGCGGCCACCGCACCGACTACGACGGCTGGGCCAAGGCCGGCGCCACCGGCTGGTCGTACGACGAGGTGCTCCCCCTGTTCCGCCGGATGGAGACCAACAGCCGGGGCGCGAGCGAGTTCCACGGCGCCCGCGGCCCCCAGTACGTCGAGGACGCCCCCGACCCGCGCGAGGGCTCGCGCCGCCTCGTCGACGCGATGGCGGAGGTCGGCATCGGCCGCACCGACGACTTCAACGGCGCGCAGCAGGAGGGCGCCGGCCTCTACCAGCGCTTCACCCGCCGCGGCCAGCGCTGGACGGTCTGGGACGGCTACCTCGCCCCGCACCGCAAGCGCCCGAACCTCACCATCACCCCCCACGCGCTGGTCCACCGGGTCGTCCTCGAGAACGGCCGCGCCACCGGCGTCGTCGCACGCGTCGGCGGCGAGACGCGCACCTTCCGCGCCCGGCGCGAGGTCGTGCTCAGCGCCGGCGCCTACAACACGCCGCAGCTGCTCATGCTGTCCGGCATCGGCCCGGCCGACCACCTCGCCGAGCACGGCATCACCACCGTGGTCGACAACCCGCACGTCGGCGCGCACCTGATGGACCACCCGATGTACCTGGTCAACTGGGACAGCAGCCACCCCGACAACCTCGCCTCCGCCGAGAAGCCCGCACAGCTCGTCAGCTACCTGCTGCGCCGCAAGGGGATGCTCACCTCCAACATCGGCGAGGCCGGCGCGTTCTTCCGCACCAGCGTCGCGGACGACGCCCCGGCGATGCAGATGATCGGCGCGCCGGTCTACTTCTGGGAGCACGGCGCCGCGACGTACGACGGCAAGGCGATCGCGATCGGGCTGTCCCTGGTGGGCGCGAAGTCCGAGGGCACGGTCCGGCTGGCGTCGGCCGACCCCGAGCGGGCACCGCGGATCCGCAACGACTACTTCTCCCACCCCGACGACATGACGTCGATGCTCGACGGCATCGAGCGGGCCCGCGAGGTGATGAACGCCCAAGCCCTGCGCGGGTTCGCGAACCACGAGATCCACCCGGGGCCGTCGTACGGCAGCGGCCGGGCGGACCTCACCGCGGCGGTACGCCGGGGCGTCGAGCACACCTACCACCCCAGCTGCACCGCACGGATGGGCACCGAGACCGAGGGCGTGCTCGACGCGCAGCTGCGGGTGCACGGCGTCGCCGGGCTCCGCGTGGTGGACGCGTCGGCGATGCCGCGGGTGACCCACGGCAACACCCACGCCCCCACCATGCTCATCGGCGAGAAGGCCGCGGACCTCCTCCGCGACGGGGCCTGACCGGCGATCTGCCAGCATGGCGGGGTGACTCCGAGCATCCTGTGGTTCCGCCGGGACCTGCGGCTCGGCGACCACCCCGCCCTCCTGGCCGCCGCCGGCGAGGGACCGGTGCTGCCGCTGTTCGTCCTCGACGACGACCTCCTCGGCCCGTCAGGCCCCGCCCGGACGGCCTTCCTGCTGCGCTCCCTGCGTGCGCTCGACGCCGACCTGCGCCGGCACGGGCCGGGTCTCGTCGTCCGCCGGGGCCGGCCCGAGGACGTGCTGCCCGCACTGGTGCGCGAGACCGGTGCGGGCGCGGTGCACGTGAGCGCCGACTTCGGCCCCTACGGCGCCGCCCGCGACGAGCGCGTGGCCCAGGCCCTCGGCGAGGTCCCCCTGGTCCGCACCGGGTCGCCGTACGCCGTGGCGCCGGGCCGGCTCCACACCAAGGGCGGCGATCCCTACAAGGTCTTCACGCCCTTCTACCGCGCCTGGGCCGACCACGGCTGGCGCGCGCCCGCCGGCTCGGACCCGGCCACCGTCGACTGGGTCACCGCGCCCCGTGCGGACCTGCCGGACGAGCCGGTCGTCGACGCCGAGCTGCCCGAGGCCGGCGAGGCGGCGGCGCTCACCCGCTGGGACGCCTTCCGCGGCACGCCGTACGACGACATCCGCGACCGCCCCGACCTCGACGAGACCTCGCGCCTGTCGACGTACCTGCGGTGGGGCGCGGTGCACCCGCGCACCCTGCTCGCCGGCCTCGACGCCCGGCACACCCACGACCAGGTGTTCCGCCGCGAGCTGGCCTGGCGCGAGTTCTACGCCCACGTGCTCCATGCCTGGCCGGGCACCGCGCGGGCCTACTTCCGGCCCGAGCTCCAGGCTCTGCCCTACGTCACCGGGCGCGAGCAGCGCCGCCGGCTCGATGCGTGGGCGGCCGGGACGACCGGCTTCCCGATCGTCGACGCCGGGATGCGCCAGCTCCTCGCCGAGGGCTGGATGCACAACCGGGTGCGGATGATCGTCGCGTCCTTCCTGGTCAAGGACCTCCAGGTCGAGTGGACCCACGGCGCCGCGCACTTCATGGCGCACCTGGTCGACGGCGACCTGGCCAGCAACCAGCACAACTGGCAGTGGGTCGCGGGCTGCGGGACCGACGCGGCGCCGTACTTCCGGGTGTTCAACCCGATCACCCAGGGCGTGAAGTTCGACCCCGACGGCGCCTACATCCGGCGCTGGGTGCCCGAGCTCGCCGCCCTCGGCACACCGGCCGTGCACCGGCCCTGGACGGCCGGCCCGCCCGAGGGCTACCCGGCCCCCATGGTCGACCACTCGATCCAGCGCGAGGAAGCCCTCGCCGCCTACCAGCTGCTGCGGAGGACCCATGCCTGACGGACGCGCGCTCACCGACCGCCTGCTGCCCGCGGACCCGCGCGCCCTGGTGCTGGTGCTCCACGGCGGCGCCGACCGGTCGACCGCGCCGCTCGGCCCGCGCAGCGGCGCCTGGCGGCGCAGCCAGGCCCTGGCCCGGCACCTCGCCCCGACGCTGCTCGCCGACGACATCGGTATCGTGGTGCTGCGCTACGGCGTCAAGGGCTGGAACGCCGGCGTCGACGAGCTGCCCTCACCTGTCCCGGACGCGCGCTGGGCGCTCGACGAGATCACCGCCGAGCACGACGTACCGGTGGCGATCGTCGGGCACTCGATGGGCGCGCGCACCGGCGTCGCCGTCGCCGACCACCCGTCGGTGCGCGGTGTCGTCGCGCTCGCCCCGTGGCTGCCGGCCGACGACCCGATCACGCCGCTGACCGGCAAGGTGCTCCGCGCCGCGCACGGCCGGCTCGACCGGATCACCTCGCCCCGCGCCACCCGGAAGTACGTCGAGCGCGCCGCCGCCGTCGCCGACACCGAGTTCACCGACATGGGCCCGATCGGGCACTACATGCTGCGCCGGGTCCCGCTGTGGAACGCGGTCACGGCCGCGAGCGTGCGCGAGATCCTGGCCCGCTGAGCCCGGCGCCCGCTCAGGCGAGCGCGAGGAAGAGCTTCTCCATCTTCTTCGCGTCGACGCTGTCGGGGCCGCCCTCGACCAGGCACTTCTGCAGGCCGGTGGCCACGAGCGCGTAGCCGCCGCGCCCGACCGCCTTGTTGACCGCGGCGAGCTGCATCAGCGCGTCCTCGCACTCGGCGCCCTCCTCGAGCATCCGGATCACCGAGGCGAGGTGACCGTTGGCCCGCTTGAGGCGGGTGATGATCGCCTTGATCTCGTCAGGCTCCAGCTTCATCGACGCGCTCCTTGTCTGCGGTGAGGGACTCCATCATCCCGGTCAGCCGGGCCCGGGCGTCGGCGGCCACCTCGGCGAGCTCCGGACGGGGCGCCAGCGTGGCGAGGAGACCGGGGTCCATCACGTCGACCCGGGTGCGGCCCTCCCCTGCGTCGGCCACCACGACGTTGCACGGCATCAGCGCCGCCACCCGCGGCTCGGCCTGGAGCGCGCGATGCGCGAGCTGCGGCCGGCACGCCCCCAGGATCAGCTGGGCCGGGACGTCCTCGTCGAGCTTGGCCTTGAGCGTCGCGCGGATGTCGATCTCGGTCAGGACGCCGAACCCGGCGTCGGCCAGCAGCGTGCGCACGCGGGCGACCGTGGCGTCGTACGGCGACGGGACGGTGGCGCTGATCGTGAAGGCGGCGGGGTCCATGGGTGCTCCTCAGTCGATTCGTTATCCCCCCGGGGGGATCTGCTACGGTCCTCATCGTAACCCCCCGGGGGGATAATCGAAAGGAGGCGCCACCGTGGCGCAGCACACCTCGCGGCCTGGTCCGCTCGGCCGCCTCGGCGTCCGGGTCACCGAGCACGGCCGCCTCGTCGCGATCGCCTGGATCGCCGTCGTGGTCGGGCTCGGGATCTTCGCGCCGTCGGTCGAGAAGAACCTGTCCGGCGCGGGCTGGCAGGCCGACGGCTCGGAGTCGGTCGCCGTGCGCGACCTCGCCCAGGAGCACTTCGACGGCAACGCCAGCCACGCGATCCAGGTCGTCGTGCACAGCACCGACGGGCCGCTGTCCGGCGCCGAGGGGGCACGCGTGATCGCCCAGGTGACGCGCGTGCTGGAGTCCGAGCCGCGCCTCGCCGGGGTGGTGCCGCCCGTGCCCGGCGCCAGCCTCTCCCCCGACGGCCGGACCGCCGTCGTCCTGGCCGGCGCCGGGGTCGACACCAACGAGATGGTCCGGGTCGCCTCCGACCTCAAGGAGGAGCTCCAGGCCCTGTCGACCCCGACCGTCGAGGTCAACCCGACCGGCTCGTCGCTGCTCTGGTCGGACTTCAACGAGGCCAACCTCGAGGCGATGCTGACCTCGGAGATGGTCTCCTGGCCGGTCACGCTGGCGATCCTCGTGCTCGCGTTCGGCGCGCTCGTCGCCGCCGGCCTCCCCCTCCTGCTGACCCTCGCGGGACTCATCGCCTCCGCCGGGTCGCTGGTGCTCGTCAACGAGCTGGTGCCGGTCTCCATCTGGGCGATGAACTTCGCGATGATGTTCGCGCTCGCGCTCGGCATCGACTACGCGCTCTTCCTCGTGGTCCGCTACCGCGCCGCCCGCGCGGCCCGGCCCGACGCCTCCCGCGAGGCCGTCGCACGGGCGGTCGCGGAGACCATGGACACCGCCGGCAAGGCCGTGCTCCTGTCCGGAGCGACCGTGCTCGTGTCGCTCTCGGCCGTGCTGCTCGTGCCGTCGCCGTCCTTCCGCTCGATGGCCGGCGGGATCATGATCGCCGTCGTCTTCGTGCTGGCCGCGACGCTGACCCTGCTGCCGCTGGTGCTCGCCCGACTCGACGACCGGATCAACCGGCTCGCCCTGCCCTGGGCCAAGGCCGGCGAGCACCGCTCCCCCGTCTTCGCCCGCTGGGGCGCCCACCTGTGGCGCTGGCCGGTCGCCTGGGGCGTCGGCGCGACCGTCGTCCTGCTGGTGCTGGCCGCGCCGGTCGTCGGCCTCAAGACCGGCATGCCGTCGATCAAGGTGCTGCCCGAGGACGCCAGCGCCCGGGTCGGCTACGAGCAGGTCAAGGACGCCTTCGGTCCCGGCGCGCCCGGCATGCTGCAGGTCGTCGTCGACCGCGCGGACGCCGACGCGGCGGCCACGGTGCTGGCCGGCGACCCCGGCATCCAGGGCGTGCTGCCCACGCTGCCGGCGTCCGACGGCAGCGACCTCGCGCTGCTCCAGGCCGTCCCGACCGTCGACCCCTCCGACCCGGACCTGCCCGCGACCGTCGAGCGACTGCGCGCCGACCTCCCGTCGTCCGCCCTCGTCGGCGGCGCCGCCATCGAGAACATCGACCTCACCGACCAGCTCCACCGCTCGACGCCGCTCGTCATCGGCGTCGTGCTCCTGCTGGGCTTCCTGCTCCTGCTCATCGCCCTGCAGGCGCCGTTGATCGCGCTGCTCGGCACCCTCGCGAGCCTGCTGTCGACCGCGGCCGCCTTCGGCGTCGCCCGGCTGCTCTTCCAGGACGGCCACGGCTCCGGCCTGCTCGGCTTCGAGCACCAGGGCTTCCTCGACGCGTGGGCGCCGGTGTTCTTCTTCGCGATGATCTTCGCGATCGCGATGGACTACACCGTGTTCCTGCTGGCCTCGGCCAAGGAGCACTGGGAGCGCTCCGGCGACCCCCGCGAGGCCATGGTCGGCGCCGTCGCCCACTCGGGCCGGGTGATCTTCGCGGCCGGCGGCGTGATGGTCGCGGTGTTCTTCACCTTCGCGCTCTCCGGTCCGCTGCCCCCCAAGGAGATGGGCGTCATCCTCGGCGTCGCCGTCCTGCTCGACGCCTTCCTGGTCCGGCTCGTGCTGCTCCCCGTCCTGCTCCGCCTCTCCGGCCGCGCCGCCTGGGCGACGCCCGGCTGGCTGCGCCGGATCCTGCCCCGCATCACCTTCGCCCACGACTGACCGCACACCCACCACACCACCCACCGCACCACCCAGCGAGAGGAACCACCATGACCAGCTCACCCCACGCCAAGCCGATCCTCGACGAGCTCTCGCCGCTGCACCGGCAGCTGCGCCGCGCGATCCCCGACGTCTACCAGGGCTTCGGCGCGCTCTCGGCCGCCGCCTTCGCCGACGGCGCCCTCGACCCGCGCACCAAGGAGCTCATCGCCCTCGCCATCGGCGTCGTCGAGGGCTGCGACGGCTGCATCGCCTCGCACGCCCAGGCCGCGGCCCGCGCCGGCGCGACCAAGCAGGAGGCCGCCGAGGCGATCGGCGTCACCTTCCTCATGCACGGCGGCCCCGCGACCATCCACGGCGCCCGTGCCTACGACGCCTTCTGCTCGTTCGCCGACGCCCTCGACCCCGCGGCCCAGCAGGAGGGCTGAGCGATGTGCCACCCCGCCCGCTGTCGTACCTGCGGCAGGACGACCTGGTCCGGCTGCGGCCGGCACGTCGCCGCCGTCCGCGCCCGGGTGCCCGCCGACCAGTGGTGCGGCGGGCACGAGCCCGGGGACCGGCCGGACCGAGGCCCGGCCCCGGGCCCAGGCCCGGGTCTGCTGCGCCGGTTGCTCAGAGCAACGACGAGGTGAGCCCGCCGTCGAGGGTGAGCACGCTCCCGGTCACCCACGACTGCTCCGGGTCGGCGAGGAAGCCGACCGCGCGGGCGACGTCCCCGGTCGTGCCGAAGCGGCCCTGCTTGGCCTCGACGACCGGCCCGAAGCCGCCCTCGTCGAGGCCCAGGTTCCGCTCGAACTCCGGCGCCGCCGCGGTGACGAGGTCGGTCCCGATGAACCCGGGCGCGACGGCGTTGACCCGCACCCCGTGCGCCCGCAGCTCCACGGCGGCGGTCTTCGTCAGGTTGAGGACCGCCGCCTTGGCCGCGGCGTAGGACGAGATCAGCGGCGAGCCCGTCGTCCCCGTGACCGAGGCGATCGTGACGATCGCGCCGCCCCCGGAGGCGATGATCGCGGGGGCCGCCCAGCGCAGGCTGGTGAAGACGCCGTCCAGGTTGACCGAGGTGACGGCCCGCCAGGCGGCGAGGTCCATCTCCAGGATGGGCGCCACCACGCCGATCCCGGCGTTGGGCACCATCAGGTCGAGCCGGCCGTAGTGGTCGGTGGCGGCCGCGACGAGCGCCCGGACCTGGTCCTCGTCCCGCACGTCGCACGGTACGGCGATCGCGCCGTCCAGCCCGGCCGCGGCCTGCTCGGCGGCCTCGGCCTCGAGGTCGGAGACGACGACCCGGTAGCCGCGCCGGGTGAGGTCCTGCGCGATGGCGAGGCCGATGCCCTTGGCGGATCCGGTGACGATGGCGACAGGTGTGGTCATGGCGATCACGCTAGGAAAAGCCGGGCACTCCCGGACCGGCCCCGCGGCACAAGAACCCGGCGCCCGCTTGTGCCCACCGGACGATGCGCCGCCGGCGCCGGTCAGGCCGCGTCGTGCGCCCGCAGGTACGCCGCCAGCGGCCCCGGCATCTGCGCCGGCCGGTCCCCCCAGTCGTAGACGACGGCCGTGCCCGCGATCAGGTCGTGCAGCGCCCGGTGGTCGCGGCGGAGCACCGCCGGCACCAGACCCAGCCCGAACAGCGACAGGCTGAGCGGCAGGACCAGCGCGCGCACCAGGGCGGCGAAGGCGCTGAGCGGGCGCCCGCTGCGGGCGACCACCTTGAGGCCGACGATCGCCTTGCCGACGGTCCGGCCGGTGACGGCGGTGCTCCCGACGACGTACAGCGCCGCCCAGGTGAGCAGGGCGATCGTGGCGACGGTCCCGGAGCCGCCGTCGATGGACACGTTGAACAGCGCGTCGAGCAGGAAGCTGGTCAGCCCCACCCCGATCGAGTACGACGCCAGCACCACGCCCACGTCGATCGCGACCGCCGCCGCCCGGCCGACCGGCCCGGCGTACCGCCCGGTGGCCGAGGCGCGCTCGCTCGCGAGCAGCGGCGGCCCCAGCGGCGCGGGGGCCCGGCGGCGCAGCACCCGGTCGACGATGCCGCCGACGACCGTGTCGAGACCGACCACCTGGCGCCGCGCGATGTCGAGCGTGCGGCCCGCCAGCCGGCCCGTCGTGTCGGCGACCACGTCGGGGATCCCGGCCCGCTGGACCAGCTCCTCCAGGTCCACGCGGGCGAGCAGCCGGTCCACGTCGACCCGGTCCAGCAGCCGGTCCACGTCGACCCGGTCGAGCAGGCGGTTGACGTCCACCCGTTCGAGCAGCGCGTCCACGTCGACCTGCTCGATGATCTCCTCGATCGGCACGACGTCGACCACCTTTCCGGTGACCGCGCCCGCGACACGTCCGAACAAGCTCGGCTCTGGCGGCGTCATGGGGTCAGGATTCCATAGGGTGCACCCATGAATTTGCTCGTTCCGACGTCGACTCTCGGCTGGATCATCTTCGGCCTGGACATGGTGCTGCGCTTCGTCGCGCTCGGCATCATCCCGGGCAACCGGAAGCCGTCGACGGGCATGGCCTGGCTGCTCCTCATCATGATCGAGCCGATCATCGGCTTCTCGATCTTCCTGCTGCTCGGCCGGACCCGCCTGGGCAACCGCCGGATCACCCGTCAGCGCACCGCGCTGGCGGCCATCCGCGAGCAGTCCGAGCGGCTGCCGCTGTCGTTCGACAGCAGCCGCCTGTCCGCGCCGATGGCCCGGGTCGCCGACCTCAACCGGCACCTCGGCGCGCTCCCCCTGACCGGCGGCAACGAGGTCCAGCTCTGGCCGGACTACGCCGGGACGATGGCCGAGATGGCCGCCGAGATCGACCGCGCGCGCAGCCACGTCCACATCGAGTTCTACATCACCGCGTGGGACGAGGTGACCGACCCGGTGTTCCAGGCGATGATCCGGGCGACCGAGCGCGGGGTCGACGTACGGCTGCTGTTCGACCACATCGGCTCGCGCCGGATCCCCGGCTACAAGAAGATGGTCAAGCGGCTGCGCGGCACCCGCATCTCCTGGCACCCGATGCTGCCGATCAAGCCGCTCCAGGGCCGGTTCCGGCGCCCGGACCTGCGCAACCACCGCAAGATCCTCGTCGTCGACGGCAGCGTCGGCTTCACCGGCTCGCTCAACCTCACCGAGCCCGGCTACAACAAGCCCGCCAACCACAGGCTCGGCCGCGAGTGGGTCGAGCTGATGGTCCGTCTCGAAGGACCCGTCGTCGGCGCGCTCAACTCCGTCTTCGCCTCCGACTGGTACGTCGAGACCGGCCAGGTCGTCGACCTCGTCCCGGTCTTCGGCGAGCCCGACGCCCGCCCCGACGAGGTCTTCGACGTGCCCTGCCAGGTGGTCCCCAGCGGCCCCGGCATCGTCGCGGAGAACAACCTGCGCATGTTCACCACGCTGCTCTACGCCGCCACCGAGCGGATCTCGCTCACCTCCCCCTACTTCGTCCCCGACGAGTCGCTGCTCTACGCGGTCACCACGGCGGCCGAGCGCGGGGTCGACGTCGAGCTGTTCGTCAGCGAGGTCTCCGACCAGTTCCTCGTGGGGCACGCGCAGGCGTCGTATTACCGGGCGCTGCTCGAGGCCGGCGTGCGGATCTACCAGTACCCGGCGCCGTACGTGCTGCACTCGAAGCACTTCACCATCGACGACCAGGTCGCCGTCGTCGGGTCGAGCAACATGGACATGCGCTCGTTCGCGCTCAACTACGAGGTCTCGCTGATGATGCCGGACGCCGCCGTCGTCGCGAAGATGCGCGAGGTCGAGGACACCTACCGCGCCCTGTCCAAGGAGCTCACCCTCGCCGACTGGGAGCAGCGCCCCGCCCGCAGCAAGTACGTCGACAACGTGGCCCGGCTGACCGCGGCCCTGCAGTAGCGCCGGCTGCCGGCTGCCGGCTGCCGGGCCCCGGTCCCAGCCGGGATGACCCGTCCGGACGGCTCGCCGCAGCCGACCGGCCGGACCTCGCCCGAACCCGTTGCCGCCCCCGGCCATCGGGACGATCCTCGAAACCATGAGAGCAGCCAGCGTCACGCCGGCACCCGAGGTCCCGCACCTGGCGGCCGACCTCGAGGAGGCCATCGTCGAGATCGCCGTCTCCGAGCGCGCGCTCGACGACGTCCTGGCCCGGGCGTCGCGCCTGCACGCGAGCCGGATCGCGCACGACCCGCGCACCTGCCTGGTCTGCTTCGGCGAGCGCTGAGCTCCGAGCTCTCAGGAGGGCGCACCCCTTGACAGCGTGATCGAACGCATGTTCGAATGAGGTCACGCCGGAGCAATAACCCTCGGTCGCTGATGGTTCCGGCGCGGCCCCCTATGGTGGGTCGCCTCCCTCACAGGCACCTGCCCCGAGACGTGAGAATCCTGCCGCTGCTGTGCGGGTTCATGTCTCGAGAGGGGAAGTCCATGTCGGTCAATACCTTCACACCGGTGCACCCGGCGCCGGCTCACCCGGATCTCCCGGTGCATCCGGTGCATCCGATGCACCCGGTGCTCGCCTGTGCGAGCGCCCTGCGCAGCGCGCTGGCCGAGGTCGTCGACATCCATCCCGCCTTCATGACCACCGCCGAGAAGCAGACCGCCCTCGTCGAGCTCGCCAAGGCCGAGGCCCAGGTCACCGAGCTGCGCCTGCGCGTCTTGGCCTCGTCGGGCGAGGTCGGCGAACAGGCCGGTGCCCGCAACGCGGCCGCCTGGCTCTCCCACGAGACACGGGCCGAGCCGTCCACCGCACGCTCCGACTGGCGCCTCGCGACCTCCCTCGAGGAGCGCCCACTGGTAGCCACCGCACTGCGCACCGGCGAGGTCACGCCTGCTCAGGCCCGTGTCATCGCCGACGGCGTCGCGGATCTCCCCGAGCGCCTCGGCCCCGAGCTGCGGACGTCGGCCGAGAAGACACTGGTCGGCTACGCCGCGCACCACCGTCCGGCCGAGCTGCGCCGGCTCGCCCGCCGGATCCTCGACGTCGTCGCGCCCGAGGTCGCCGAGGCCGAGGACGGCCGCCACCTCGAGGCCGAGGAGCGCCAGGCCCGTGAGCGGGCCTCCCTCCGCTTCCAGCCGCTCGGCCGGGGCCGCACCCGTCTCGTCGGGGTCCTCCCCACCAGCGTGACCGACCGGCTGCGAACCTACCTCGACGCCTTCACCTCGCCCCGCCACATCGAGGGATCGGCCCCCAGCGAGGCCGAGCGGATCCCGCTCTACCGCAAGCGTGCCCATGCCTTCGCCGCGCTCCTCGAGAACCTCGACCCCGAGCACCTTCCCCAGCACGGCGGCGACGCCACGACCGTCGTCGTCACGCTCGGGCTCGACCAGCTCCGGGCCGAGCTCGCCTCGGCCGCGGTCGCGACCAGCGACGGCGAGGGCGAGGGCGACCTGGCGATCTCGGCAGCGCAGGCCCGGCGCCTCGCCTGCACCGCGCGCATCATCCCCGCAGTCCTCGGTACGGCGGGTGAGGTGCTCGACCTCGGCCGAGCCAGCCGCCTCTACCGTCCAGCGCAGCGCCGCGCCCTTCGCCTTCGCGACCGCGTCTGCCGCGCCGAGGGCTGCACGATCCCCTCGACCTGGTGCGAGGCCCACCACTTGGTGCCCTGGTCACAGGGCGGCCGGACCGACCTGGCCGACGGGGTCATGCTCTGCTCCTACCACCACCACCGGATCCACGATCGCGCCTTCGACCACCAGCGGCGCCCCGGCGGCGACATCCGCTTCCACCGGCGGGTCTAGGAGCCCGCGTCCCACCACGGGCCGCCCTCAGAAGCCGATGCTGTCCAGGTAGAAGTCGCCCAGGTGCCCCGCCCCCAGGATCGCCGCCCACGCCCCCAGCACCATGAACGGCCCGAACGGCAGCGCCGTCCGCCGTCCCGCGCGTCCTCCGGCCATCAGCATCATCCCGGCGACCGCCCCGAGCAGGAACCCCAGGAACGCCCCCACGAGGAACGTCCCCCAGGACAGGTACGCCGTCATCGCGCCCACCAGCCCGGACAGCTTCACGTCGCCGAAGCCCATCCCCCCGGGCGCGACGTACCAGATGACGAAGAAGAACGCGGCCAGCGCCACGGTCCCCTCGGCCGCCCGCAGCAGCGCACTCCCGTCCCCGCCCAGGAGCAGCAGCGCCCCCAGCACCGGGTACGACGGCAGCACGATCTGGTCCGGCAGCCGCTGCACGTCCAGGTCGATCAGCGCCAGCGCGATGCCCACCCCCGCGAACGCCAGGTACGCCGGCAGCAGCCGCACCCCGTCGTCGTCCCAGCCCACCCCCAGCCGCATCGCCACCAGCGCGAACGCCACGCCGGTCCCCAGCTCGACGAGCGGGTAGCGCGCACTGATCGCCGCGCCGCAGTCGAAGCACCTCCCCCGCAGCACCAGCCATCCCGCCACCGGCACGTTGTGCCGGGCCCGGATCGGGTGCCCGCACCCCGGGCACGCCGACGGCGGGCTGACCACCGACGCCCCCACCGGCACCCGGTGCGCGACGACGTTGAGGAACGACCCGACCGCCAGGCCCAGCAGGCCGGCCAGCACCGGGACGGTGACGCGGAGGACTTCCTGCTCGCTCAGCGGTTGTGGCTCCAGCTCAAGACGGTCATCTGCCGGTGCGGCGGCCCCGGCGTCCCTCCGTCGTCGAAGATCCTGACCTTCGACCTCAGGGCCAGCTCACCCCCGGTCGCACACGTGGTCCCCGGGCAGACGTAGACCTCGAGCCGCACGAGCGTCGTCTCGAAGCCGAAGCCGGGCGAGTTGTCGGGGATCTCGATGACCGGGTAGGTCTGGTCCGAGGCGCCGTTCCAGAACTGGAACTCCAGCTGCCGCGCCACGAGCCCGAACTTCATGATCTCACTCGCGAAGTTGCCCAGCAGGAGCTGCAGGTCGCCGTAGGGCACGTAGGTCGTGCCCTGAAAGTAGACCTGGACCTTGTTGTTGCCGTTCTTCATGTCGATGAACCGGCAGGTCCCGCCGGTGCCGTCGATGCAGGTGCCGCCCTGGCCGCGCAGCACCGGGACGTAGTACGTCAGGTCCAGCCGGACCATGTCGAGCGTGGTCGTCGCGGCGTTCTTCTTGGCGTTGGCCGTGTAGGCGATCGACGCACCGGGATACCCGTTGTCGTGGATCTCCTTCTGCAGGTTGTTGAGGTTCGTGCCGGTGATCGTGATGTCTGAGGTCGTCGTCGTGGCCGAGACCGGGATGTTGATCGCCGCGGTCGTGGTGGCGCCCACGGTGACCTTGGCGGTCGCCTGGGAGCTCGCGGTGCCGTCCGCGTCCTGGTGCCGCACGTGCAGCGTGGCGGCGGTGAGGATCGAGCCGGGCGGGACGGCGCTGCCGGGCGGGAACCCTTGTGCGGTGAGGGTCGTGCTCTGCGCGTTCGCCGACGTCGTCTTCCAGGTGGCCGCGTTGCCGTCGTTCGGTGCCGCGATGTCGGCGTCCGTGGCAGGCCCGGTGGTGGTCGCCCGCGTGAAGCTGCCGGCCGTGGGGACCGCGGTCGCGACCAGACCGTTGGCGTTCGTCGCGGTCGGCGTGCTGCCCGACTTGAGCCCGTAGAGCTCGATCGGCGGCCGGTCGGCGTGGTAGCTCGCGCAGAGCTCGACCTTGGAGTTCTGGTCGATGTAGATCCGGCTGTTGCCGCCGAACACGAACTGCACGCCCTGCGCGTTGACGTCGGTGATCGGGCTGCGGCAGGCGCCGGGCACGGAGACGTTGCTGGGCGGCTGCGCGATCGTGTTGTTGTTCGCGTCGACGGGGGTGCCGCCGATGACCGTCTTGCCGTTGATGGTCCAGGTGTTGCCGCTGGTCCCGTAGACGTTGCTGGGGCAGACGTTGGCGCAGCTGTCGTTGTGGAAGTCGAAGTAGTAGTTGCCCGGCTTGAACCAGGCCACCGCGCATAGGTTGGTCGCCGTGTTCAGCGTGCTGGCGTTGTCGTAGTAGCCGGGCTCGAAGACCGCGACCCCCGCGTTGCACGACGTCGGCGGCGTGCGGAGCGGCGGGATCGTGCCGCCGAGCTCGCTCGAGTAGTTCGGGTCGGCGATCGGCGAGCCCGTGTTGCAGCTCTTGGGGCTCGCCGTCACCGTCGCGTCGCACGCCCCCACCGCGCGCACGCCGCCGGCCAGCACGTTGACCGGACCCCTGACCGCCCCGTTGGAGTAGATGCCGCCGCGCACCAGCAGGCCCGGGCTCTTCGACCCCGTTGCGTCGACCGGTCCGCCGAGCGTGACGACCGCGTAGCCGGGCTTGTTCGCGTTGTTGATCGGCACCGCGGAGCCGTGCTCGCCGGTGTCGTCGTCGGGGGTGCACACGACCCGGGCGGACATCGGCTTCTGCGTCTCACCGCTCGCCTGCGGGATCAGGTTGTCGAGGACGAGGGTGTCCTTCGCGGTGGCGGTCGCGCCGCTCCCGTCGTACCCGAAGCAGCCGCTGTTGTTCGCGGTCTCGTTCGTGTAGTACCAGCCGCCGGGCTCGCCGCTGCCGACGTTGTACCCGGTCCGCAGCGCGTTGATCGCGACCTGGGCGGCCCCGTCGGCGGCGTACGACGTCCGGGCGACGTCGCGCAGGGCGACCGTCGCCCGCAGGCTGCCGTCCCCACGGGTCAGCACGAACCCGGTCACGACCGCGACCACCGTGACGATGGCCATCGCGATGATGAGCAGCGCGCCGCGGTCGTCGCGCGCCGGAAGCAGGCGGCGCAGGTGTCTCATGACTGTCTCCGTTCACCCGAGAGGGTGGCCGTGTAGGCGACGGTGCCGTGACCCTCGGGGTCGAGGACCGCGAGGTCGAGCCGCACGACCGACGGCACGTTGGCGCCGGCGCCCGTGCAGGCGACGTCGCAGGTGACGGTCGGCGGCGCGCGCAGGCTGTGCGCGACCCGGACCGTGGAGTCGATCGTGCTGCCGGTGCAGCGGACCCGGACGAGCTCGTACGCGCCTCCCGACGCGCGGGCGACATAGCTCACGGTGATCCGTGACGGCGTGGCCGTGGAGTCCGGGGTGGCGTACTCGCTCCAGGCGAGCGTGACCACGTTGGTCCCGGACGGCAGCGTGCACGCGGGGCTGACGTCCACCGACTGCTGCAGCGGGAACGACTTGGACGGTGCGTCGTAGGTGCGGACGCCGATGCTGGCGACGTCGCGCTGCCAGTACGCCGCGGCGAACTGCACGTCCTGCGACTCCGTCATCCGTGCCTGGGTGTCGACGGTCGCCTTGAAGTAGCTGATCACCACGCCGGTCAGCGCGGTGACGATGATGCCCATGATCGCCACGGTGATGACGAGCTCGATGAGCGTGAAGCCTCCGTCGCCGCTCTCCCGGCGCGGTCGCGGCCGCTGTCTCGGCCACGGCCACGAGCGGATCAGGCGCATGACGTCGCCTCCCCGCAGGCCCGGCGCACCACGATCGTCAGCCTCTCGGTCGCACGACCGTCGGCGCTGCGCATGCTGATCCGCAGCCGCTGCACGCCGCGGTCGGGGCACGATCCGCCAGTCAGGACGGAGCCGTTGCCGTCGAGCGGTTGCGCGGCGCCCTCCTGCTGCGCGGTGTAGCCGGCGGGCTCGGCGAAGCCCACCACACCGGGGGCATAGGCGGTGGCGCCGGCGCACGAGACGTAGTGGCCACTGGTGTTGAGGTAGGCCTCGATGGCCTCGGCATAGCTGCGCACGTAGGCGCCGCCGGTCGTCTGCTTGCGGTGGATGTCCGAGGTCTGCACGGTCAGCTGGAGGCCGGCCATCACCGCCACTCCGGCGATGCTGAGGATCGAGAGGGCCACGAGCGTCTCGATCAGCGTCACGCCGTCGTCGGCGCGGACCGCCGAGCGCAGAGGCCCCGGCCGGCGCATCAGACCTGCACCTGCTGGAAGATGCCGTACATCGCCGAGACCAGCGCGATGGCGACGAACCCGACGATGCCGCCCATCACGACGATGACGATCGGCTCGAACAGCGCCGTCAGCTTGGCGATCTTGTAGTCGAGCTCGTCCTCGTAGTACTCCGCGGTGACCTCGAGCTGGGTGTCCATCGAACCGGTCTCCTCACCGACCCGCAGCATGGACGTCGCGGTGCCGGGGAAGAGCTGGGTGCGGGCGAGCGGCCCGGCGAGGCCCTGGCCCTCCAGCATCTGCTCGGTCACGCCGTTGAGCCGCTTGATGAAGACCCGGTTGCGCAGCGACTCCGTCGCGACGTGGAGCGCCTCGGGCAGGTTGACGCCGGCGCCGACCATCGACGCCATGACCCGGCAGAAGCGCTCCACCAGCGCGTACTGGATGGTCGTCCCGAGGACGGGGACCTTGAGGAGGAAGGCGTCGCGGACGTACTTGCCCCGCTCGAAGCGCAGCACCAGCCAGCTGAGCAGCAGCCAGGCGCCGAGGCCCGCGAGGATCGCCCACCACCAGGTGCCGAGGAACTCGGTGAAGCCCATGAGCATCCGCGTCGGCAGCGGCAGCGTGGCGTCGAGCTCGTTGAAGAAGTCCTCGAACTTCGGGAGCACGTAGACCGCGAGCACCACGACCGTCACCACCGACATGATCGCCACCGCGATCGGGTAGATCAGCGCGGACTTGATCTTGCGCCGCGCCTCCAGGTCCCGCTCGATGTAGATGGCGAGGCGGCTGAGCACGGTGTCGAGCTCGCCGGTGAGCTCGGCGGAGCGCACGATGCCGCGGTAGAACTCCGGGAACACCTTCGGGTAGCGCTCCAGCGTGTCGGAGAAGCGCTCACCGGTCCGCAGTCCGTCCTCGATGTCGTGCATCATCCGGCGTACCGAGGAGTTCTCGCTCTCGGCACCGATCGAGTGCACCGCGTCGAGGATCGGCAGGCCCGCACGGAGGAAGGCCGCGATCTGGCGGGAGAGGTGCATGACGTGCTCGCGCTTGATCCGCGGGCCGGAGATCTCGTACTGGAGGAGGTTCTTCTTCTCCGTCACCCGGAGCTCGCGGAGGTCCCGCTGGTAGAGCGCGACCTCGGCGTCACCGCGGCTCGGGGCCTTCTGGGTTCCCTTGACGTGCTGACCTTCGAGGTCGATCCCGACGTACGCGAACTTGGGCATGGTCAGACTCCTGCGACGTAGATGGCCCGCATGACCTCGGCGGCCGTGGTGGTTCCCTCGCCGACCAGCCGGACCGCTTGCTCCTGCAGGGTGCGCATCCCCTGGCTGCGGGCGAGCTTGCGCATCTGGTCGTGGGGCGCGCGGTCGACGATCAGCTCGCGCACCTCGTCGGTGACGACGAGCATCTCGTAGACGCCGATCCGCTCCAGGTAGCCGGTGTGCGCGCAGAAGTGGCAGCCGGTCCCGTGCTGCCAGCCGCCGACGGGCTCGGTTCCGCCGAAGCTGCGGAGGAAGGCGACCTCTTCCGGCGACGGCTGGTACGGCGCCAGGCACGACGTGCAGCTGCGGCGGACCAGGCGCTGGGCGACGACCGCGGTCACCGACGAGGCGATGAGGAACGCCTCGATCCCCATGTCCAGCAGGCGGTAGAGGGCGGAGACCGCCTCGGTAGCGTGCAGCGACGAGAGCACGAAGTGGCCCGTCAGTGCGGACTGGACGGCGATCCGGGCCGTGTCGACGTCCCGGATCTCACCGACGAGGATCACGTCCGGGTCCTGGCGGAGGATGGACTTGAGACCGCCGGCGAACGTGATCCCCGCCGACTCGTTGATCTGGATCTGGTTGATCGAGTCGAAGGTGTACTCGACCGGGTCCTCGATCGTCATCAGGTTCTTCTCGGGGCTGTTCAGCTCCCCCAGCGACGCGTAGAGCGTCGTCGTCTTGCCTCCCCCGGTCGGGCCGGCGCAGATGACCATGCCGAACGGCGACCGGATGAGCTGCGAGTAGCGCTCCGCCGTCTCGGCGGGCATGCCGAGCTGCTCGAGGCGGAACAGCGGCCGGCTCTTGTCGAGGAGCCGCATGACGACCTTCTCGCCACCGATCACCGCCGTGGTGGCGACCCGGATGTCGACCTCGCGGCTGTCGATGTCCATCGTGATCTGGCCGTCCTGCGGGCGGCGCCGCTCGACGATGTTCATGCCGCCGAGGATCTTCACGCGGCTCACCAGGGCCGGCCCGATCGAGCCGGGCAGGTCGAGCACGTCGGTCAGCGCCCCGTCGATGCGGTAGCGGACCCGGACCCGCTCGCCCGACGGCTCGATGTGGATGTCGGACGCTCGGTCCCGCAGTGCCTGGGTGATGACCTTCTGGACCACCTGGACGACAGGGGCGTCGTCGTTGACGCTGATGGTGTCGAGCTGCTCGGTCTCGCGGCGGATGCCGTCGCGGGCCTCGAACGCCTGGATGTGGCCGACCACCTCGCGGGTGGCGGGGTACGCCGTCTCGATCGCCCGGCCGAGGTCGCGCCGCGTGGTCACGAGCGGCCGGAGCGGCTGCTCCAGGACCGCCGCGAGCGCCGCGACCCGCTCGGGCGCCGGGTCGAGGACGGCCACGGTGACCGTGCCGTCGTCGACGGTGATCGGCAGGGCGTCCAGGGTGATGGCCTGGTCCCGGGTCAGCAGCGCGATCGCGTCGGCGGCCGGGGTGAGCAGGCGGAAGTCCGCGAGGCCGACCTGGTGGTGGTCCGCGAGGGTGCGGGCGAGGTCGTCCTCGGTGATCGTCCCGGACGCGGTGAGCCGGGCGGCGAGCGAGCCGCCGCCGTCCTGGTTGCGCAGGGCGTCCAGCTGGTAGGGCTGCACCCGCCCGGCGCCGACGAGGATGCGGCCGAGCCGCTCGTCGTCCTCGTCGGTGCGGGCGACGGCGACCGGGGCCTCGGTCCTGCTGTGCTTGCCCTTGAGCCTCATCGGTGGCCCTCCCGCCTCACCGGCCCGCGCCGACGGCGTACCGCGGCCGGGGCTCGATGTCCTTCGGGTAGAGGCTGCGCGCGACGGCGTCCTCCTCGGTCACCACACCGCTCTGGACCAGGTGCGAGAGCGACTGCTCCAGCGTGACCATGCCGTCCCGGGCGCCCGTGACGACGGAGTTGCGCAGCTGGTGCGTCTTTCCCTCCTTGATCAGGTTGCGCACGGCGGGCGTCGCGACGAGCACCTCGTACGCCGCCACCATGCCGCCGCCGACCCGCGGGACGAGGCGCTGGTAGACGACGCAGCTGAGCGCCGCGGCGAGCTGGACGCGGATCTGCGCCTGCTGCTCGGCCGGGAACACGTCGATCATGCGGCCGAGTGACTGGGCCGTGTCGTTGGTGTGCAGTGTCGCGAAGACGAGGTGCCCCGTCTCGGCGACGGTCAGCGCGAACCCGATCGACTCCAGGTCGCGCATCTCGCCGACCAGCAGGACGTCGGGGTCCTCACGGAGGACCGAGCGCAGCGCGGCGTGGAAGCTGCCCGTGTCGGTGCCGACCTCGCGCTGGTTGACCGCGGCCAGCTTGTGGTCGTGGACGTACTCGATCGGGTCCTCGACAGTGATGATGTGGCAGCCGCGGCTGCTGTTGATCAGGTCGACGAGCGAGGCCAGCGTGGTCGACTTGCCCGACCCCGTCGGCCCCGTCATCAGGATCAGGCCCTGGTGGCGCAGCGACAGGTCGCGCAGGACCGTCGGCAGACCGAGGTCGTCCGGCGTCGGCACGGTCCGCGGGATCATCCGCAGCGCGACCGCCGTCATCCCCCGCTGGGTGAAGGCGTTGCCGCGGATACGGGCGTGCTCGCGCCAGGAGAACGAGAAGTCGTACTCGTGGCTCGACGACCACACGTCGCGCTGCTCGGGCGTGAGCACCTCGGCGAGGAGTCCGTCGGTGTCGTCGGCCGACAGCGCCGGCTGACCCGGCACAGGCGCGAGCGTCCCGTCGACCCGGATCATCGGCGGCAGGCCGACGGTGAGCATCAGGTCCGTGCCGCGGGCTTCCCACAGGACGTCGAGGAGGCGGTCGACTCGTTCGCCGATGCGAGGCAGGTGATGGAACACGGTGGGTCCCTCCGATGGTCCGAGTTCGGTGGAGGACCGCCGACGCGCGGCCGGCGGCCCTCCAGCTCGAGCGTCTGGCGCTACTCCGCCAGCCCGGCGCAGCTCGTGCCCGTGGCGGTGTACGGCGCCGCCGCACTGATGCCGGTGACGTACTTGGTGTCCGTGTCGTGGAGGAATCCCCCGCTCGCGAGGAGCGCCAGGGTCGGCGCCGGCGCGGCGCTGCCGAGCTCGGCGTAGCGGGCTTCGATGGCCGTGTTCACCGTTCGGAACTCGGTCTTGCAGGCAGCCTGCTCGCCGGTCTTGGTGATACCGCGAACAGAGAACACCACGATGCCCGCGAGGACACCGAGGATGACGATGACGATGAGCAGTTCGATGAGAGTGAAGCCGCGCTGGTCGCGGCGCGCCTCAGTGAGGCGATCGGAGAGTCGGCGCATGCCAGTAGTCCTTCGAGGATGAGAAAGGATTGGTAAGAAGGAGCAGTCCCCGAGCAACCTCATTCAGGAAACGACTCGGTTCGGGGCGCCGTCACGGCAATCCGATTTTCTTTACCCGGCGATGAGATGACGGTCCCCAACATCGGGGATAACCCCGAACCTTCGGGCGATTCGGCTGCGGGGCTTCGGTGGATCCGAGAACAATCCCGCGGACCGGTCGCGTCCTGGGCCACACTGAGCCGGTGACCACGCCGCCCCGCGCTCCCCAGGGACCGAGCAAGCAGTCCGTCGTCAACCTCTGGGACTTCCTCGTGAAGGGCGGCATCGCCGACCTGACGCGGACTCCGTCCGAGGTGATCGATACCGGGCGGACGCGCGAGCTGCATCGCTACGAGAAGGCGAAAGGCGTGCGCAGCAAGGGGATTCCCGTTCTTCTCGTGCCTCCGCTCGGGTCGCAGGCGAAGTGCTTCGACCTGCGTCGGGGGCTCTCGCTGGCCGAGGACCTGGTCGGCCGGGGGCGGCCGACGTACCTGGTGGACTACGGGCCGTTGACCGGGCGGGACCGGCTCGTGGGGATCGAGCACTTCATCAACGACGTGCTGCCGCCGGCGATCCGGAAGGTGTCGGAGGACAACGGTGGGCGCGACGTGCACCTGGTCGGATGGTGCATGGGAGGTCTCCTCGCCCTCGGTACGACGGCCGTCCACCAGGACCTGCCGATCCGGTCGGTCGGCATGGTCGCGAGCCCGTTCGACCTCTCGAAGCAGCCGTTGCTGCGGCCGGTCCAGCTCGCCGCGAAGGTCACCCGGGGGCGGGTCGTGGGCTCGGCGCTGAAGGCGGCGGGGTCGGTGCCGGCGCCGGTGGTGAGTCTGGGGTTCAAGGCGACGGCGCTGCCGACGTACCTCAAGAAGCCGCGCACGCTGTGGTCGCGGCGCGAGGACCGCGAGTTCCTCGGTCAGGTGCAGGCGGTCGACCACATCATGAACAACATGCTGGCCTATCCGGGGCGGGCGACGCTGCAGGTCTACCAGCGGCTGGCGCTGCGCAACGAGCTCGCCACCGGCAAGGTGCAAGGCCCCAACCACCTCGTCGACCTGGCGACCGTCACGGTGCCGGTGATGAACGTCGCCGGGCGGACCGACGTCCTCGTGCCGGCCGCGGCGGCGCACCACGTCGGCAGCCTGCTGCCCGCCTCACCGGACGTCCGGCTCCCGGTCGCGCCGGGCGGGCACCTCGGGGTGCTGACCGGCACGAAGGCGCCGGAGACGACGTGGGCGCTGCTGCACGAGTTCCTCGAGGCGCACGACCGCAGGCGCGCGAAGGGCCGCTAGCGCGCGGGATCGGGGCGGCGCAGGGCGCGGTCGACGACGGCCGGCAGGTGCCGGATGGCGACGGCGGCGAGCCGGCTGTCCCGCCCCGGTACGACGAGGAAGCCGCGCCGCCGCCCGAGCGCGCGGACGAGGGGGTCGGCGACCTGCGCGGGCGTCAGCGTGGCGACGCTCTCCTCGGCGGCGAGCACCTCGGCGGGCTTGTGGAGGTTCTCCTCCTCGAAGCCGGGCGTGAGCGTGTTGGGCGGGCAGAGCACCTTGACCGTGATGCCGTAGGGGCGGACCTCGCGGCGCAGCGCCTCGGAGAACCCGATCACGCCGAACTTCGTCGCGCTGTAGACCGTGTAGCCGAAGACCCCCGCCAGTCCGGCCATCGAGGACGTCGTGACGATCGTGCCGGTGCCCGCCGCACGCAGGTGCGGGAGCACCGCGCGCACGACGTTGATGGTGCCGAGGAGGTTGGTGGCGACCATGCCGGTGACGTCCTCGTCCGGCAGCTCGTCGAGGTAGCCGGGCCGGGCGTAGCCGGCCGTCGTCACCACCAGGTCGGGCACGCCGACCTCGGCGACGAGTCCGGCGACGGCGGCGTTCACGGCGTCCGGCGAGGTCACGTCGACCGCGCGGGAGCGGGCGTCCGGTCCCAGGCGCACGAGGGCGGCGGCGAGCTTGGTCTCCGACCGGGACAGCACCACGACCCGGGTGCCGGCAGCGACGAGGCGCTCGGCGACGGCGAGGCCGATGCCCTCGGAACCCCCGAAGACATAGGCGATGCGGGGCTTCAGACCGGTGCCTCCTCCTCGATCGTCCGGCGCAGCTGGAAGTGCTGGAGCTTGCCGCTCGTGTTGCGCGGCAGCGCGTCGATGAACCGGATGAGCCGAGGGTACTTGTACGGCGCGAGGGTCTGCTTGACGTGGTCCTGGAGCCGGCGCGCGGTGTCGTCGTCGGCGGTCACGCCGGGCTGCAGCACGACGAACGCGCACACGACCGAGCCTCGCTCGGCGTCCGGCGCGGCGACGACGGCCGACTCGGCGACGTCGGGGTGCTCGTCGAGCGCGGCCTCCACCTCGGGGCCGCCGATGTTGTAGCCCGCCGAGACGATCATGTTGTCGGTGCGCGTCTGGTAGGTGAAGTAGCCCTCGGCGTCGCGGACGAAGGTGTCACCGGTGACATTCCACCCGTTGCAGACGTACGCCGCCTGGCGGGCGTCGTCGAGGTAGCGGCAGCCGACCGGGCCGATGACCGCCAGCCGGCCGGGCTCCCCCGGCGGCAGCTCCTCGCCGTCGGGGCCGAGCACGGTCGCACGGAAGCCGGGCACCGCGCGGCCCGTCGTACCGGGGTGGATCTCGCCGACCGGCGCGGAGAGGTAGATGTGCAGGAACTCCGTGCCGCCGATCCCGTCGATGATCTCGAGGCCGAGCTCGTCGCGCACGTGCTCCCAGGTCTGCACCGGCAGGTGCTCCCCCGCACTCACCGCGACCCGCAGCCCGGCCAGGTCGCCGATCCGGCCCGCCCCCAGGATCCGCCGGTACGCCGTCGGCGCGGTCGCGAGCACGGTGACGCCCTCGCGCGCGACGATCTCGGCGAGCTCGAGCGGCGTCGCCGCCTCGGTGAGCAGCGCGCAGGCGCCGGCCCGGAGTGGGAAGACGACGAGCATGCCGAGCCCGAACGTGAACGCGAACGGTGCCGAGCAGGCGACCACGTCGTCGGGCCGCAGCTGCAGGACGTGGCGCCCGAAGGTGTGGTCGATGGAGAGCAGGTCGCGGTGGAAGTGGGTGGTCACCTTGGGCACGCCGGTGCTGCCGGAGGTCGGGCAGAACAGCGCGACGTCGTCGGCGGCGGTCGCGACAGCGCCGGGGTCGTCGGTGGACTGGCGGGCTGCGCGGGCGACGAGGTCGTCGGCGGTGGGGCCGCCCACGGGGACCAGCGCGAGGTCCGGGGCGGCCGCGACGACGTCGTCGGCGTACCGGTGGTCGACGAGCGCGAGCACCGGACGGGTGCGCTCGACCAGCGGGGCGATCTCGCGGGCGCGCAGGGCGGCGAACGTGGTCACCGGGATGCCCCCGGCCTTGAGGACGCCGAGCCAGGTGGCCACCGTCCAGGGGTTGTTCGGCGCGCGCAGCAGCACCCGGTTGCCGCTGCGCAGGCCGAGCTCGCCGGTCAGCACCCGGGCCACCTGGTGGGTGCGCGCCTGCAGCTCGCCGTAGGTCCACGTCTCCCCCGCCGGCGTGCGCAGCGCGGGCCGGTCGGCACCGAAGCGCTCGACGGCCCGATCGATCAGCTCGACGGCGGCGTTGAGCCGGTCGGGGTACTGCAGCTCGGGGGTGGTGAACTCCAGCACCGGCCAGAGGTCGGCGGGCGGCAGGTGGTCGCGCGCGAACGTGTCCTCGTAGCCGCTCGGCGTCAGCGTCATATTACGAGATTTGCACGATCGTTTGAGAACGTCAATAGACCTTCGGGGGGCTCGCTCAGGCCTGGCCGACGTGCTCCTCGAACACCAGGACGGTCTGGGTCGCGACCACCTCGGGCAGCGCCTGGATCCGCTCCAGGACGAGCTCGCGCAGGTGCGCCGCATCGCGCGCGCGGACCAGGATCACGCAGTCGAAGTCGCCCGCGACCAGCGCGACGTGGGCCGCCTCCTCCAGCGCCCACGCCTTCTTGCGGAACGACTTCCAGGTGTTCTGCTTGATCCGCACGTGGATGTACGCCGGCAGTCCCAGGCCCAGCGCGCCCGGGTCGACGTCGATGGTGAACCCGCGGATCACCCCGCCGTCGACGAGCCGCTTGACCCGGGCGTACGCGCTCGCGCGACTGATCCCGAGGCGCTCGGCGACCTCCCGGATCGAGGTCCGCGAGTCGGCGCGCAGGATGTCCAGGATTCCGAGGTCGACGGCGTCCATGCCGGACATCCTGGCACCGATTTGCCGTCTTGGGCAGCCATTCGTCTGACCTCGCTCGCAATTCTGTGGACCGCGTCACAGACTGCAGGCATGTTCGAGGAAGCCCAGTACTTCGCGCCCGTGACCGCCGACGAGGACGGCTCCCTCAAGGTCCACCTCGGCGCCGACCACCCCGGCTTCGCCGACCCCGCCTACCGGGCCCGCCGTGACGCGCTCGCCACGCTGGCCAACGCCTGGACGCCGGGCACCCCCGCCCCGCACGCCGACTACACCGCCGACGAGCACGAGGTCTGGCGCGTGGTCAGCGAGGCGCTCGTGACCAAGCACCGCGCCTACGCCTGCCGGGAGTTCCTCGACGGCAAGGAGTCGCTGGCCCTGCCCATCGACCACATCCCCCAGCTCGCCGAGGTCAGCGACTGGCTCGCGCCGCTGACCGGCTACCGCTACCAGCCGGCCGCCGGCCTGGTGCCGCTGCGGGAGTTCTACGGCTCGCTGGCCGACAAGGCGTTCTGGTCCACGCAGTACGTCCGGCACCACTCGGTGCCGCTCTACACCCCCGAGCCCGACGTCCTGCACGAGGTCGTCGGCCACGGCAACACCCTCGCGAACCCGCGCTTCACCGCGCTCTACGAGCTCGCCGGCCAGGCCTCGCGCCGGGTCCGCTCGGCCGACGCGCTGGAGTTCGTGAGCAAGGTCTTCTGGTTCACCCTCGAGTTCGGCATCCTCTGGGAGCGCTCCGAGCTCAAGGCCTACGGCGCGGGGATCCTCTCCTCGCCCGGCGAGATCGAGGCCTTCCGCGGCATGACGATCCGGCCCCTCGACATCGGCGAGATGGGCAGCATGACCTACGACATCACCGACTACCAGAACGTGCTCTACGTCGCCGACTCGTTCAGCCAGGTCGAGGACGTCGTCGGCTCCTTCTGGGCCGACTGCACCGACGACTCGATCGCGGCGATGATGGCGCGCCACCCGGCGCACACCTGAGCACCGGCGCGGCCAGGGCCCGGGCTAGGGCACGGGCTAGGGCTTGGCGCCCCGCGCCGCCCACGCGACGAGGTCGCGGGCCGGCCCCTCGGGCGGTTGCGGTCCGCCCTTCCAGACCGCGTGCAGGCGGCGGGTGAGGTCGAGGCCCGTCACGGTGACCCGGACCAGCCGTCCGGTGGCCAGGTCGTCACGCACGGCATGGGCACCGACGGCGGCCGGTCCAGCACCGGCCGCGACGGCGGCGCGTACCGAGGCCGTGCTGGACAGCTCGAGGGCGGGCGGCGCCTGGGGCAGCCCGGCCAGGGCGCGCTCCAGCACGGTCCGGGTGCCCGACCCCAGCTCCCGTACGACGAGCGGCGTCGCCGCGAGCGTCTCCGCGCTGACCCGGCGACGGGATCGCGACGCCCACGGGTGCCCGGGCCCGACGATCACCACGAGCTCGTCGGTGCCCACCAGCCGCCGACGCAGCCCGCGCGGGGCCTCGGGGCCCTCGACGAAGCCGAGCGCGACCTCGCCGGACGCGACGAGCTCGCTGACCCGCGCCGTGTTGGTGGCGGTCATGGTGACCTCGGTGGGCTGCAGTCCCCGCTGGACCTGGTGCGCGCGCAGACCCACCAGCCAGCCCGGCAGCAGGTGCTCGGCGATGGTCAGGCTCGCCGCGATGTCGAGGTGGCCGCGGCGGTCGGCGCGGAGCGCGGCGATACCGGCGTCCAGCTCCTGAGCGGCGTCGAGGACCCGGTCGGCCCACTGCACGACGAGCTCACCGGTCGCGGTCAGCTCGGAGCCACGCTTGCTGCGTGTCACCAGGGGCTCGCCGACGAGCGCCTCCATGGTCCGCACCCGCGAGGACGCGGCCTGCTGGGTGATGCCCAGCTCGGTCGCGGCGGCCCCCAGGGAGCCGGTCCGGGCGACGACGACGAGCAGCTCCAGCGCACGCAGGTCGGGAACATGGGGACCGAGCACAGTCACAAACTAACCTTGTGAGCACCCAACCACAACCTCGTTCTGTGAGCGGCCCGCGGCCCCCAGACTCGTCAGCATGACTCTTCGCGTCGCGATCGTGGGCGGTGGCCCGGCCGGCATCTACGCCGCCGACATCCTCACCAAGTCCGAGACCCCGGTCTCCGTCGACATCCTCGAGCGGCTGCCCGCGCCCTTCGGCCTGGTCCGCTACGGCGTCGCGCCGGACCACCCGCGGATCAAGGAGATCATCAAGGCGCTCCACCGGGTCCTGGAGAAGCCGGAGGTCCGCTTCCTCGGCAACGTCGAGTACGGCGTGGACGTCAAGCTCGAGGACCTGCGCGAGTTCTACGACGCCGTCGTCGTCTCCACCGGCGCGATGGCCGACCGCGACCTCGGCATCCCCGGCGAGGAGCACTCGCTCGGCGCGGCCGACTTCGTCTCCTGGTACGACGCGCACCCCGACGTGCCGCAGACCTGGCCCCTCGACGCGACCAGCGTCGCCGTCCTCGGCGTCGGCAACGTCGCGCTGGACGTCGCCCGGGTGCTGGCCAAGACCGGCGACGAGATGCTGGTGACCGACATCCCGCCGCACGTCCACGCGGGCCTGAAGGCCAAGACCATCACCGACGTGCACGTGTTCGCCCGGCGCGGCCCGGCGTACGCGAAGTTCTCGCCGGTCGAGCTGCGCGAGCTCAACCACTCGCCCAACGTCGAGGTCGTCGTGCACCCCGAGGGCTTCGACGTCGACGAGCACGGCATGGAGCACATCGCCCAGCACAAGGCGCAGAAGATGGTGCTCAACACGCTGACCAGCTGGGTCGGCGCGGACCCGGTCGGCAAGCCGCACCGGATCCACCTGCACTTCGCCGAGGCGCCGACCGAGATCGTCACCGACGCCGACGGCCGGGTCACCACGCTGCGCACCGAGCGCACCCACTCCCCGGACGCCGACGGCCGGGTCGAGGGCACCGGCGAGGTGACCGACTGGGACGTCCAGCAGGTCTACCGCGCGATCGGCTACCGCCGCAGCCCGCTGCCGGGGCTGCCGTTCGACGAGCGCGCCGCCGTCATCCCCAACGCGGGCGGGCGGGTGCTCGACCTCGACGGCGAGCCGATCCCCGGCACCTACGTCACCGGCTGGATCAAGCGCGGTCCCGTCGGCCTGATCGGGCACACCAAGAGCGACGCCGCCGAGACCGTCGGCCACCTCCTGGCCGACACCACGGCGACCGCGCCCTCGCGCCGTCCCGAGGACGTGGACGCCTACTTCGCCGAGCGCGACGTGGACGTCGTCACGCACACCGGGTGGGAGCGCCTGGACGCCCACGAGATCGCGCTCGGCGCGGCCCAGGAGCGGCTCCGGGTCAAGGTCGCCACCCGCGAGGAGATGCTGCGGGCGGCCTCTATGTTGGAGGGGTGAGCCGCCCCACCGTCCTCCGTGTCCCGCCCCTGAGCCCCCAGCTCCACGACGCCGTCGGCGAGCAGTACGCCGCGCTCGACCTACCCGCCGAGGGCCGTCCGGAGTTCCTGGCCGAGCACGGTGCCGAGGTCGTCGCGATCGTGTGCACCAACGGCGGCACGGTCGACGCCGGCCTGATCGGCGCACTGCCGAACCTGCGGGTGATCGCCAACCACGGGGTCGGCTACGACAACGTCGACGTGGACGCCGCGCTCTCCCGCGGGATCGCGGTCAGCAACACCCCCGGCGTGCTCGACGACGCGGTCGCGGACACGGCTCTGGCCCTGCTGCTCGCCGTACGGCGCCGGGTGGTCGTGGCCGACCTGTTCGTCCGCGCGGGCGAGTGGCAGCACGGCGAGTTCCCGCTGACCACCGAGGTCTCCGGCAGCCGGGTGGGCATCCTCGGCCTGGGCCGGATCGGCCTGGCGATCGCGAAGCGCCTCGACGCGTTCGGGTGCACCGTGAGCTACCACAACCGGCGCGAGGTGCCCGGCGTCCCCTACGCGTACGCCGCGTCCCCCGCCGCCCTCGCGGCCTCGGTCGACAACCTCGTCGCCGTCGTGCCCGGCGGCTCCTCGACCGCCGCGCTGGTCGACCGCGAGGTGCTCGACGCGCTCGGCCCCCAGGGGGTGCTCGTCAACGTCGCGCGCGGCTCGGTCGTCGACCAGGACGCGCTCGTCGCCGCGCTGGCCGAGGGCCGGCTGGGCGGCGCGGGGCTCGACGTGTTCGCCGCCGAGCCCGCCGTACCGGAGGCGCTGACCACGATGGACAACGTGGTGCTGCTCCCCCACGTCGGGTCGGCGACCCACGAGACCCGTGCCGCGATGCGGGCGCTGACGCTCGACAACCTGGCGTCCTGGCTGGCGAGCGGGACGCTGCGCACGCCCATCCCCGAGATGGCTCAGTAGCTGAACGTCGTCGCGCCCTCGTCGCCGATCCACTGCCACATCGGGATGGTGCCGCCCACCTCGGCGTTCTCGAGGAGGCGCTCGGGGTCGAGCGCCTTGGCCTGGAAGCAGATCGGGCAGACGAGGTAGCGCCCGCGAGCTTGAGCAGCTGCGGACCGGCTCCGTGCCGCGCCCAGGCGAGCCGGACGCCGTCGTCGGCGCGGCAGAACCGCACCTCCTGCGTCACGGCGGACGGCGGCTTCGCGGTGGCCACCTCGCCAGCGTAGGCCGCCCGGACGGCCGGCGTCCTTCGTCCGCGGACCCCAACCGGGCCCCCGAGTCTTGGCCGGGACGACAGCCTGCGGGCACCCCGAAGTCCCGATGCTGGTCGCCATGCACGATCTGGTGGCCGACATCGAGGAACTCGTCCGCTGCGAGTCCCCCTCGGAGGACCTCGCCGCGGTCGCCCGCAGTGCCGAGGCCGTCGCGGCCCTCGGCACCCGCCTGCTCGGCGTCGCGCCGGAGCGGATCGTGCTCGACGGCTGGACGCACCTGCGCTGGCGGTTCGGGCCGGCCGGGGCGAGCCCGCGGGTGCTGCTGCTCGGCCACCACGACACGGTCTGGCCGATCGGCTCGCTCGTGACCCACCCCGTCGGCGTGCACGACGGCGTGCTGCGCGGTCCGGGCTGCTTCGACATGAAGGCGGGCGTGGTGATGGCGTTCCACGCGGTCGCGGCGCTGCCCGAGTCCGAGCGCACCGGGATCACCATCCTGGTCACCGGCGACGAGGAGATCGGCTCGCCCTCCTCGCGCGGGCTCATCGAGAGCGAGGCGCGCGGCTGCGCGGCCGCGCTGGTGCTGGAGGCCGCCGGCCCCGGCGGGGCGCTCAAGACCGAGCGCAAGGGCGTCTCCCGGTACGACGTGCTGGTCACCGGCCGCGCGGCCCACGCCGGCCTGGAGCCCGAGCGCGGCGTCAACGCGACGATCGAGGTCGCCCACCAGGTGCACGCCGTGGCGGCGCTCGCCGACCCCGCACGCGGGACGACGGTGACACCGACCCGGCTCGACGCGGGCACCACGATCAACACGGTCCCTGCGGCGGCGGGCTTCGGGGTCGACGTACGGGTGCGCGACGAGGCGGAGCAGGACCGGGTCCACGCCGCGCTCCAGGCGCTGCGACCGGTGCTGCCGGGCGCGGACGTCGAGGTGGTCGGCGGACCGAACCGGCCGCCGCTGACCCCGAGCGCCACGCAGGACCTCTTCGACCGGGCGGCCACGATCGCCCTCGGGCTCGGCCTCGACCCGCTGACCGCGCTCGCGGTGGGCGGCGCCTCGGACGGCAACTACACCGCGGGCGTCGGCACCCCGACCCTCGACGGGCTGGGCGCGGTGGGTGGGGGCGCCCACGCCGACGACGAGCACGTGCTGGTCGCCGAGCTGGAGCGGCGTACCCGGCTGCTGACCGCGCTCGTCACGGACCTGCTCCGATGAGCACGCTGAGCGCGGCCGGCCGGGCCGCCGACGTGGCGGCCGAGGCGATCGCCGCCTCCGGCGTGGAGATCCGCACGCTCGACGACATCGCCGACCTGGAGGCGGTCCGCCGCCTCTACGAGCACATCTGGCGCACCGGCGCGAGCAACCCGCCGGTCACCGCGGACCTGCTCCGCGCGCTGGCCAAGGCCGGCAGCTACGTCAGCGGCGCGTACGACGGCGACGAGCTGGTCGGCGCGTGCTTCGGGTTCTTCGCCGCGCCCGGGACCGACGCGCTGCACAGCCACATCGCCGGCGTGCTGCCGCAGGTGCGGGCGCGCAAGGTCGGCTTCGCGCTCAAGCTGCACCAGCGCGCCTGGGCGCTGGAGCACGGCGCGAGTGCCGTCACCTGGACCTACGACCCGCTGATCCGGCGGAACTCCTGGTTCAACCTGGGCAAGCTCGCCGCCGACGCGGTGGAGTACCTCCCCGACTTCTACGGCCCGATGGACGACGACATCAACCGCGCCGACCCGACCGACCGGCTGCTCGTGCGCTGGCCGCTGCTCGCGCCGGCCGTGGCCGACGCCTGCTCCGGGACGCCGCGCACGCTCGACGCTGCCGCGCTGCGGACCGCGGGGGCGGTCGTGGCGCTGGAGACCTCGGCCGCGGGCGGGCCGATCGTGCGGCCGTCGTACGGGCGGACGGTGCTGGTCGGCGTCCCTGCCGACATCGAGGCGCTGCGCGAGCACGACGCCTCGCTCGCCGCGCAGTGGCGCGGTGCGCTGCGCGAGGTGCTCGGCGGGCTGCTCGCCGGCGGCGCGCGCGTGACGGGATTCGACCGAGAGGGCTGGTACGTCGTGGAGAGGCAGGAGACGCTGTGAGGCTGACCGGGGTGGAGATCCGGACCGTGGCGGTGCCGTTGGTGGCGCCCTTCCGGACGTCGTTCGGGACCGAGACCGTCCGCGAGGCGCTGCTCGTCCGTGCTGTGACCGAGGACGCCGAGGGCTGGGGCGAGAGCGGCGCGGGGACGGGACCGTTCTACTCCTCCGAGTACACCCACGGCGCGGCCGACGTCCTGACCCGGCACCTGGTGCCGGCGCTCGCCGGGCTGTCCGCCTCGGGCGAGCTCGACGCGCACCGGGTCGCCCCGGCGCTGGCGCACGTCAAGGGCCACCGGATGGCCAAGGCCGCCCTGGAGACCGCGATCCTCGACGCCGACCTGCGCGAGCGCGGCGAGTCGTTCGCGCACGCCCTCGGCGCGGTCCGCACGACGGTCCCGTGCGGGGTCTCGGTCGGGATCACCGAGTCGATCCCCGCGCTGCTCGACGTGGTGGCGGGCTACCTGGCCGACGGCTACCTGCGGATCAAGCTCAAGATCGAGCCCGGCTGGGACGTCGAGCCGGTGCGCGCGGTGCGGGAGCGCTTCGGGGACATCCCCCTCCAGGTGGACGCCAACACGGCGTACCGCCGCGGCGACGTGCGGCACCTGGCACAGCTCGACGCCTTCGACCTGCTCCTCCTGGAGCAGCCGCTCGACGAGGAGGACCTGCTCGGGCACGCCGAGCTCGCCCGGCAGCTCACCACCCCGATCTGCCTGGACGAGTCGATCGTCTCGGCCCGCGCAGCAGCCGACGCCATCGCGCTCGGCGCCTGCTCGATCGTCAACATCAAGCCCGGCCGGGTCGGCGGCTACCTGGAGGCCCGCCGGATCCACGACGTCTGCATCGCGCACGACGTCCCGGTGTGGTGCGGCGGGATGCTGGAGACCGGCCTGGGCCGGGCCGCCAACGTCGCGCTCGCGGCGCTGCCGGGCTTCGCGCTGCCGGGCGACACCTCCGCATCGGAGCGCTACTACGCGACCGACCTGACCGAGCCGTTCGTGCTGGAGGACGGGCACCTCGCCGTACCGACCGGGCCGGGGCTCGGCGTCACCCCGCTGCCCCACGTCCTCGACGAGGTGACGATCGCACGGGAGTGGATCCCTGTCGGTTAACGTCGGCGACGTGAGCGCCTCCGACCTCCCCCGTGCCGGGTTGGCGCGCGTCCTCGCCGAGCTCGGTACGACGCTGCTCGACGTGGTGTGCGGCGACGTGCAGCGCGCCGACGAGGCGGGCGGGGACGGTGGGGCCGCGGGCATCGGCGGGATCGTCATCCACGACCCGCTCGACGAGCCCGAGCTGCCCGAGCGTGCGCTGGTGCTGGGGGTCGGCCTGCACGAGACGCGCGAGATCGCCGACGTGGTCGGTCAGCTCGGTGCGCAGGGTGCGATCGGGCTGGTCGTGCGCGGGCCGGTCGAGGCCGACGACCACCTCCGCGCCGCCGTACGACGGGCGGGGGTGCCGGTCCTCGCGTTCGCCCGCGGCGCGTCGTGGACCCAGCTCGCCGGCATGCTGCGCACCCTCACCGCCGACGAGCCCGCGCCCGACGCGGGCGATCCCGTCGTGCCGGCGGGGACGCTGGGCCGTGCGGGCGCCGGGCTGCGCCA
Source organism: Pimelobacter simplex (assembly GCF_024662235.1). Taxonomy (GTDB): domain Bacteria; phylum Actinomycetota; class Actinomycetes; order Propionibacteriales; family Nocardioidaceae; genus Nocardioides. The sequence continues at coordinate 972,397 of NZ_CP096276.1, read as the reverse complement.
GGTCGTCGGCTACCAGTCGGGGATGGACGACCTCTTCGCCGTCGCCAACGCGATCGCCGCGCTGGTCGACGCGCCGGTGACCATCGAGGACCGCAACTCGCGGCTGCTCGCGTTCTCCAGCCGCCAGGAGGAGGTCGACACCTGGCGGGTGCAGACGATCCTGCGCCGGCAGGTGCCCGAGGACTACACACGCACGCTCGAGGAGCGCGGCGTCTTCCAGGAGATCTACCGCAGCGACCGGCCGGTCTGGGTGGGCCCGATCGCCGACGGTGAGCAGGGGCGCGCCGCGATCGCCGTCCGGGCCGGCGACGAGATCCTCGGGACGATCTGGGCGGTCGCGGCCGAGCCCTTCGACGAGGAGCGCGGCCAGGCCCTCTACGACGCCGCCAAGCTCGTCGCGATGCACATGGTCTGGCAGCGCGCCGACGCCGACGTCGAGCGCCGGCTGCGCGCCGAGCTGATCAGCACCGCACTCGACAGCGGTCCGCGCACGCCCGAGACGATCCGCCGGCTCGGCCTCAAGGACGAGCCCTCGGTGGTGCTCGCGCTCACCGTCGTCGGCTCCGGCACCGAGCTGCCGCTGCCGGCCCAGCTCGCGGTCGAGCGCAAGCGGCTGGCCGACGCCTTCGCGCTGCACCTCACCGCCGTGCACCCGCGCAGCGCCGCCGGTCTGGTCGGTGACGTCGCCTACGGCATCCTGCCGGTCACCCGCGGCGGCGAGGAGCGGGCCGCGGAGATCGCGGCGGACTTCCTGGCCCGGGTCGACTCGCGGCTGCGGCCGCTGGTCGGCGTGGGCCCGCTCGCGCCGGGCAGCGCCGCGCTCAAGCGGTCGCGCTCCGGGGCCGACCGCGCGCTGCGGGTGCTGCGCTCGCGGGTCACCGGGCGCCAGGTCGCCCGGCTCGACGACGTCCACCTGGAGGCGCTGCTGCTCGAGCTCGCCGACCGGGTGCCCCAGGGCGACCTGCCGAGCGGCCCGGTCGCCCGGCTCGTCGCCTACGACCGCGCGCACCAGAGCAGCCTGGTCGACACGCTGCGGGCCTGGCTCGACGCGTTCGGCGACGTGGCGATCGCCTCGGCGGCGATGTACGTCCACGCCAACACGTTCCGCTACCGGCTGCGCCGCGCGGCCGAGGTCGGCGGCCTCGACCTGGCCGACCCCAACGCGCGGCTCGCGGCGATGCTCCAGCTGCGGCTGATGGACCTCAGCGCGACGTCGGCGGAGTAGCGCCGAGCCCGAGCTCGCGGACCAGGAAGCCGAGCCACTCCACGTCCTGGGCGACCACCACGTCGTGCCCGGTGGCCGCGCCGTGCCCGGCGTTCTCGAAGACGTGCACCAGCACCGGCGCGGTCCCCCGCTGGGCGGCCTGGAGCCGCGCGACGAGCTTGCGCGCGTGCCACGGGCGGCAGCGCGGGTCGTTGGCGCCGGCCTGGACGTAGACCGCCGGCAGCACGCCCGGTCGCACCAGCTCGTACGGCGAGCGCCCAATCATCCGGCGCACGTCGGCCGGGTCGTCCGGATCGCCCCACGCCTTGCGGATCACGAAGTCCAGGTAGGGGTCGCGCATGCCCGCGACGAGGTCGAGCAGGGGCGCGCGCGGCAGCACCGCCCGCCACAGGTCGGGCCGCGTGGTGAGGGCGACCCCGCACATCAGGCCGCCGTCGGAGCCGCCGGTGACGGCGAGCCGGTCGGTCGTCGTACGGCCGGTGGCGAGGAGGTGCTCGGCGACGGCGACGAGGTCGTCGTCGCGCACGTGCTTGGTCGCGCGGTGGGCGGCGAGGTACCAGTCGCGGCCGAGCTCGCCGCCCCCGCGCAGGTAGGCCTGGACGAGCGTGCCGCCCGCGGCGACGTAGGCCGCCAGGTCCGGCTGGTACGACGGCAGCGTGGGCACGTTGGCCGCCCCGTAGGCGGTGATCAGCGTCGGCGCCGGGAGCCCGGCGTCCGCGCCCGCGGGCCGGACGACGTGGAACGGCACGAGCGTCCCGTCGGCGGCCGGCGCCTCCCCGGCCTCGACCGTGGCGTCGAGCGTCACGGCCGGCGCGACCAGGGTCTCGGCGGTCGGGGCGCCCGGCCGGTGCCGGTGCACGCTCCACGAGGTGGTCAGCGTCGAGAACGCGAAGAGGTGCTCCGGAGCGGGCGCCCCAGTGGCGAGTCCGGTGAGCGCGAAGAACGGCGCCGCGACCGCGCCGCGGCCCGGCAGCGGAACCTCACCGACCGGCGCACCGGCGCGGTCGAGGACCCGGATGCGGGCGAACGTCCGGTCGAGCTCGCCGAGGTAGAGGTGCTCCCCCACGGGCGTCAGCGAGCGCAGCACGGTCGGCCCCTCGGGCACGAGCTCGGTCCAGGTCGCCGGGTCCGCGGGCGTCGCGGAGTCGAGCGGGATCGCGACCACCCGCCCCCGGGCGGCCCCGACGTCGGTGACGGCGACGTAGCGGTCGCCGATGACGTGACCGGCGACGGTGCCAGTGCAGCCGGTGACGAACGGCCGCCACGCCCCGGCGCCGGGCGCGGTCAGGTCTCGCACCGCGACCGGGACCGGGCTGCCGACGCGGTGGCTCGCGACCAGCCAGCGCCCGTCGGCCGAGGGCTGGACGAGCGTGTACTCGCGCGAGCCGTCCGGCACGGGCACCGGCTCGACGACGGTCTCCGCGGTGGCGAGCGTGTGGTGGAAGGTCGCCTGGGCGAACTCCTCCGGCGTCCCGGTCAGCGCGAAGAACCAGAAGCCGCCGCTGTCGGCCTGCCACGAGGCGCCGCCGGCCCAGGCGCTGTGCAGCACCTGCGGCGGCGCGGGCAGCCGCTCCCCCGACGCGACGTCGACGAGCCGGATGGTGTTGTGCTCGCTGCCGTCGGTGCACACACCGATCGCGAGGATCCGCCCGTCCGGGGCGGGCGCCAGCCACGAGAGCACCTCGCCCTCGGCGAGCGCGAGCACCGGTCGGCCGGGGCCGAACGGCTCGTCGGCGACGACGACCGCGGCGCCGTCGGCGCGGAACCACCGGCCCGCGGCGTGCTTCGGCAGGTCGGGGCGGGCGCCGGCGTCGTACCTCTCGACGAGGGCGGTGAGCGCCGCGCGGTCCTGGCCGCCGAGGATCGTCCCGGTCGCGATCTCGGCCTGGCGCCGCTGCCAGGTGTGGACCTCGTCGTCCTCGGCCTCCAGCCAGCGATAGGGGTCGGGCACCGAGACCCCCGCCTGGGTGGCGATGACGTCGACGATCCGCGTCGGCGGGTACGGCGCCGCGAGGTCGCGCTCCAGCCGCTCGAACGCGCCCGGCACCCGGTGCACCTCACCGAGGTCGAGGACCAGGTCGAAGCCGCTCCGTGCCGCGTCGACCGGCGGCGACGCGACCCCCTCGCCGAGCGCGACCGCCCAGTCGAACGGGCGCGGCGAGCGGTCGGTGATCCGGACTGCGGGCCCGGAGGTGAAGGTCGTGCCGACCACGACGAGGTCGCGGTCGTCGTCGAGCCCGGCCGCCAGCAGCCCGCCGAGCGTCGGTACGCCGTCGAAGGGCGCCCGCTGCACGTGCCCGTCGTGCGCGCTGACGAGCACCCGCTCCTCGCGCTCCAGCACCCAGCGCACCGTGTCGGCCATGAAGGCGTCGCGGTCCTCGTCGTCGGCGAAGGCCCGCACCGAGGCGGCCAACCGCTCCGCGACCGGGTCGCCCGTGGCGAGCCCGCGGGCGGCCAGCGCCCGCAGGTCCGCACGCAGCCGCTCGCGCGCGCCGTCGTCCAGCCCGGCGAAGCGGACCGCGGCCTCGACCCGGCCGCCGAGGTCGCTGCGGGCCAGCAGGTCCGCGTCCCCCGGCTCCGCGGCGATCCGACGCAGCAGGGCGCGGACCGCCGGTCCCGGCGAGGTCGAGCCTCCGGCGAGGTCCATGCCGTAGACGCGGAGCCCTCCGTGCTCGCGCATCCAGGTGAGCTGGCGGTGCACCTCGACGGCGTCACCGAAGCCGTAGGAGATCCCCACGGCCGCGGTCTCGACCGGCTCGCCGGAGCGTCCGGCGACCCACGCGTCGAGGTCGAGCCCCTCGGCGAAGCCGGACTCCAGCACCAGCGCGGTGAAGGCGTGCTGCTCCACGAGCATCCGGAACACGTGGTCCCGGAGCTCGTGGAGCTCGGCGACGTGGTGGGCCGCCTCGCCGAGCGCGACCACGCGCGCTCCCTCGGAGAGCGTGCGCAGCGCGCTCAGGTCGACGGTCCTCATCACTCGTGGAAGTACCACAGCTCCGGCGTGTACAGGAAGCTCAGCAGCGACTGGAACGACGACGGCGGTCCCGAGAGCGTGTCCTTCCAGACCACCAGCGTGTGCGGCGTCGGGAAGAAGAGCACCGGCAGGTCCTCCGAGATCGTGGTGACCTCGTCGGCCAGCACCGCCGGGTCCTTCCCGAAGGTGGACTCCTCGATCAGCTTGTCGACGTCCTTGTTGCTGTAGGAGCCGAGGTTGAAGCTGCCCGTGGTGTTGAAGACGGTGTTGCTGCTCGGGTAGCCCGCGGCCAGGTAGAGCGGGCCGTAGTCCTGCATCGCCCACTCGTTCTTCTTCGCCGGGGCGAAGGAGTTGCCGTAGTTCGAGTACATGTAGTTGAGCGACTTCGTGACGACCTTGACCTCGATGCCGACCTTCTTGGCCTCGGAGACGAAGGCGACGTCCCGGGCGCCGACGTACGCCGGGGTGTTGGCCGAGGCGAGCGTGAAGCTGATCGCCTGTCCCTGGGTGATGCCGGCACCGCACTGGTCGTCCGCCGTCCCCGGGTTCTCGCAGGTCGTCCGGCCGCCCTGGTCGACCTTCCAGCCGTGGTCGGTCAGCAGCTTCTCGGCCGCCTCCGGGTCGTACGAGTAGGGCGCCTTGTCGCCGAAGGCCGGCGGGTACGGCGAGTCCGCGCCGCCGGTGCTGTAGTTCTCGGACGCGGCGCCGTTGTAGATGCCGCGGCTCTCGACGTACCCCTTCTGGTCGATGAGGTGCTGGAGCGCCTGGCGCACGTAGGGCTGGGCGATGACCTTGTCGAAGCCGTCGACGGTGTTCTCGAAGTTGATGGTCAGCGCGTCGAAGCGGGCCGGGGCGGGCGCGCCGTAGACGTGGTAGCCGTCCTTCTTGAGCTTGTCGATCTCGGTGACGAAGCTCGAGTCGAGCGTGCCGACGGTCAGCGTGCCGGCCTTGTACTGGTTGAGCACGGCGGCCGCGGAGGTGAACGCCTTGAAGTCCACCTGGTCGAGCCGGGAGTCACCGGGCCCGCTGTAGTCGCGGTTGGGCACCAGCGAGAACGAGCCGGTCGTCGAGTCGAAGCTCTTGAGCCGGTAGGGGCCGTTGACGACCTGCCACAGCGGGTTGGTGGCGAAGCTCGACTGGTCCTCGGACTGCTTGGTGAGGAACTTGTAGATCGCCGTGGCGTTCTTCGGGTCCGTGAAGTCGAGCTTCGGGCCGCCCTCCTTGGCGATCGCCCAGTCCTGCGAGGGCATCACGTAGAGCAGCGCGAGCATCGAGAGCAGGTAGGACTCGTTGTAGGCCTTCTCCAGCCGCAGCGTCACCGTGTCGGCCGCGGTGGCCTCGGCGCTCACGCCGTCGGGGAACTGCCCGGGCGTGTAGAAGCTCCAGTTGCCGGGGCTCTCGGCCAGCGCGGCCTTGAGCAGGTCGAGCGAGAAGACGACGTCGTCGGCGGTCACCGGGTTGCCGTTGGACCACTGGTAGTCCTTGAGCCTGATGGTGACGCTCGTGCGGTCGGCGCTGACCTGCGGCAGCTCGGCCATGCTGAGCTCCTGGTCGACGACCTGGTCGCCGGCACCGCTGGGGCGGTAGAGCGCGCGCCACAGGAGGCCGCGCGCGATGACCGTGCCGTTGGCCGAGGCCGGCGGGTACGGGTAGATGTAGTTCGGGCTGAGCCCCGGGGTGAGCGCGACGGTGACCGTCCCGCCGTCCTTGGGGTTGCCCGTCTCGTCGGGGATCGCGCTGTACTTCTTGGCGACGTCCTTCGTCGGTGCTCCGCCTCCGGAGCATCCCGAGACGAGGAGGGCGACCACCGCGACGAGGGCCACTCCGAGGCGGCTACGTCGCTGTCCAGGCAGGTGGTTCATTGTCTGGCTCCTAGTGCTGGTGGGTTGTGCATCGAAGATGCTGCAGGCGTCGTGCGGCTGGTTCGTCCGGCCCGACGATTCCTCGCGGGTACGTCGGTCCGGGCCGACAGCCGGTGCTGAAGGGGGGCAGGATCCGTCCGTGGGCGGCGTAGCGAGCGGCGTCAGCCGGGTGTGATCGCAAGGCGCGGATCGCGACGGCGGTCTGGTTGCACCGTCGAGCGTCCGCAACGCCGCGAGCACGCCCGGATGGCGTCGCGTAGTAGTCGGCCACGGGCGGATCCTGACCTAGTCCGCCTTGCGCCCGACGGCGTCGCGCAGGGCGTCGGCGAGCAGGTTGAGGGCGAGGACGGTGAGGATGATGCAGCCGCCCACGGGATAGATCAGCCACCAGTAGTCGGCGGAGATGTACGTGACGCCGCTGGCGAGCTGGCTCCCCCAGTCGGTCGTCGGGTAGGTCAGCCCGAAGCCGAGGAAGCCCAGTGCGGCCACGACCAGGACGGCATCGGCCACCTGGAAGGTGATGTTGACGATGATGACGCCCATCGCGTTGGGGATCAGGTGGGTCAGGATGATCCGCCGGCGCGAGGCGCCCATCACCTTGGCGGCGAGGACGTACTCGCGCACCCGCAGCGTGAGCACCTCACCGCGCACCAGCCGGGCCGAGATCAGCCACGAGAAGGCGCCGATCACGAGGGCGAGCGTCCAGGCGTTGGCATGGAAGCGCGCGGAGAGGATGAGCACGAAGAACAGGAACGGCACCGACAGCAGGACGTCGACCAGGCGCATCATGAAGCCGTCGACCACGCCGCCCGCGAGACCGGCCACGGCGCCGTACAGGGTGCCGATGGTGGTGGCGAAGAGCGCGGCCAGGAGGCCGATCTGGAGCGAGACCTGGCCGCCCTCCATCAACCGGCCGAGCACGTCGAAGCCGTTGGTGTCGGTACCCAGGGGGTGCCCGGGACCGGGCGGCAGCGCGGCGTCGAGCAGGTTGACGTCGGTCTGGTTGGTCTTCCAGAACAGCGGCCCGAGGTAGCAGAACGCCACGATGAGCAGCAGCATCCCGAAGCCGACCAGGCCCAGCGGGTGGTGCTTGAGCCGGCGCAGCGCGGCGCGGGCCGAGGTGGGCTCGGGGATCACGACGGGCTCGTCGGCGCGGTCGGCGCGGTCGGCGGGGGCGGTGCGGTCGGCGGCGGTCATGACGCGAGCTCGATCCTGCGGTCGGCCAGCGCCACCGCGATGTCGGCGATGAAGTTGCCGACCACGGTGAGCACCCCGCCGATCAGCGTGTAGGCCAGCAGCACGGGATAGTCCTCGCGCTGGAGGCTGTTGAGGAACAGCAGCCCCAGCCCCGAGTAGTTGAAGAGCGACTCCACGATCAGGTTGCCCGCCAGCAGCACCGGGATCATCGTGCCCACGAGGGTGATCACCGGCAGGCACGCGTTGCGCAGCAGGTGCCGGGTGACGACGAGCCGCTCCGGCAGACCCTTGGCCCGGGCGACCCGGATGTAGTCCTGGCCGAGCTGGTCGAGCGCCGAGGAACGCTGGTACTGGCTGAAGATCGCGATGCTCGTCGCGGCGATCGTGATCACCGGCAGCGCCATCGAGCGCGGATCGGTGAACACCACCCACGGCGAGTGCGACTGCGACGCCTCGGCCGGGAACAGGTCGAGCTGCTGGCTGAACACCGCGATCAGGACGAGCCCGAGCAGGAACGCCGGCGTCGCGTAGAGGACGTACGCCAGGCCGGTCGCGACCCGGTCGACGACGCTGTTGCGCCGCACCGCCTGGAGGACGCCCAGCGGGATCGCGATGAGCAGGGCGACGACGAGGCCGGCCAGCGAGAGCATCGCGCTGCGCCCGGCGTTCTGCTGGAGCAGCGTGCCGACGTTCTCGTTGAGCTTGTACGAGCGGCCGAGGTCGCCCTGGAGCAGCTGGCCCAGGTAGCTGAAGTACTGCACCACCACGGGGCGGTCGAAGCCGTTCTTCTGATTGAAGTCGGCGACCGCCTCGGGCGAGGCGCGCTGGCCGAGGACCACGCGGCCCGGGCTGTCGGAGACCATGTGCAGCAGGAAGAAGACGACGGCGGAGATGCCGAGGAGCACCAGGACGGAGACCGCGAGCCTCCGGATGACGTACCAGGCCATGGTCAGACGCCTCCGTTCGCGTGGTGGCAGGCCACGCTGTGCGTGGGGGTGAGGGCGCGGGTCTCGGGCTCGACCTCGGCGCAGATCTCGGTGGCGAGCGGGCAGCGGGTGCGGAACCGGCAGCCGCTCGGCGGATCGATCGGGCTGGGCAGCTCGCCGTGGATCCGGCTGGTGCCGTCGTGCGACGCCCCTTCGCCGGGGACGGCGGCCAGGAGACCGATCGTGTAGGGGTGCGCCGGTGCGGCGTACACCTCCTCGGCGCTGCCGGACTCGACCAGCTTGCCGAGGTACATCACCCCGACCCGGTCGGACAGGTAGCGCACGACGGCGAGGTCGTGCGAGATGACCACGCTGCTCAGGCCGCGCTCGCGCTGGAGGCGGCGCATCAGGTTGAGCACCTGCGAGCGGATCGACACGTCGAGCGCGCTCACCGGCTCGTCGGCGACGAGGACGGTCGGGTCGAGGGCGAGCGCGCGGGCGAGTGCGATCCGCTGGCGCTGGCCTCCGGAGAGCTCGTGGGGGAAGCGCTCGAGGACGGTGCCCGGCAGGCCGACGTCGTCGAGGAGGTCACGGGCGCGGGACGTGCGCTCGGCGCGGGTGCCAACGCCGTGGATGGCGAACGGCTCGCGCAGGATCGCGCCGATGCGCATCCGCGGGTCGAGCGCGGCGCTGGAGTCCTGGAACATCATCTGCAGCTGGGCCCGGTGCTCGCCCAGCTCGCGCCCGCGCACGGCGCTCACCGCGACGCCCTCGAAGACGACCTCGCCCGAGGTCGGGCGGTCGAGGGCGACGAGCATCCGGCCCAGGGTGGACTTGCCGCAGCCGGACTCCCCCACCAGGCCGAAGGTCTCGCCGGCGGCGACCTCGAAGCTGACGCCCGAGACCGCCTTGACCGTACGCCGCCCGCCGAACCAGCCGTCGCTGCCGGCGGGGTACTCGCGGCGCAGGTCGAGGACCTGGAGCCGCGGCGCTCCCCCGGGCTCGGCGCCCGCGGACGCGGGCCGCTCGGCGAGCCGGACCGGCGTCCGCTCGACCGGGCCGTCGGCAGGGTGCCAGCAGGCGAAGGCGTGCCCGGGCCGCTCGTCCTCGACGAGCGGCGGCTGCTCGGCGCGGCAGCGGTCGCTCGCCGCGGCGCAGCGCGGCGCGAACCCGCAGCCGACGTCGTGCACGCTGAGGTCGGGCGGGGCCCCGCCGATGCTGTAGAGCTCCGCGCCGCGGTCCTGGGTCAACGACGGGATCGAGGCGAGCAGGGCCTGGGTGTAGCGGTGCCGGGTCCGCTCGAACAGCGCCGGGGTGGGACCTGTCTCGGCCAGCCGGCCGGCGTACATGACGCCGACGCGGTCGGCGTGCCGGGCGATGACGCCCATGTCGTGGGTGACCAGGATCATCGCCATGCCGAGCCGGGCGCGCAGCCCGTCGAGCAGGTCGAGGATCTCGGCCTGGATGGTGACGTCGAGCGCGGTGGTCGGCTCGTCGGCGATGACCACCTGGGGCTGGCAGACCAGCGCCATCGCGATCATCACCCGCTGCCGCATGCCTCCGGAGAGCTGGTGGGGGTAGTCGTCCATCCGCTCGGCGGGACGCGGGATGCCGACCAGGGCGAGCATCTCCTCGGCGCGCTTGCCGGCCTCGCGCCGGGACAGGCCCTCGTGCAGCCGGACCGGCTCGGCGACCTGGTCGCCGATGCGCCGGGTCGGGTTGAGCGAGGTGAGCGAGTCCTGGAAGACCATGGCGATGTCGTTGCCACGGATCCCGCGGTAGCGCGCGGCCGGGAGGCCGACCAGCTCGGTGCCGCCGAAGTCGATCGAGCCGCTCGTGATCCGGCCGCCGGAGGGCAGCATGCCCATGATCGCCAGGCCCGTCATCGACTTGCCCGAGCCGGTCTCGCCGACGATGCCGAGGGTCTCGCCGCGGTGCAGCACGAGGTCCATCCCGGACACCGGCCGCACGACGCGGTCGCCGCGGCGGATCTCGACCGACAGGTCCCGCACGGTCAGCACCCGCTCGGTCGCGGGCGCCGGGGCGGTGCTCACCGCGTTGCCGGCGCCGCTCACGCCGCTCACGCTGCTCTCGAAGGCCACGGCACGATGGTGCGACGGGCGTCACGCTCGATGTTGGTGCAGCCCGCCCGACCTGGGGGGTGCGGTTCGTCGGCGGGGACGAAGGCGCTCATGCGGGGCGACCGAGCTCGGCGGCGTAGAGCCGGCGGACGTTGCCCCCGAGGACGGCGACCACGTCGGCCTCCGCCCAGCCGCGGCCCAGCAGCGCCTCGGTGAGCAGGGGCAGCCCGGCCGGTCCCTCCAGCCCGGGCAGGTAGGCGTCCGCGGGCACGCCCTCGACCGTGTCGACCTCGCAGCAGGGCGGCGTGGTGTCGGCGAGGACCTCCTTGAGGAAGTCCGGGCCGAGCCCGACGTGCGCGACGCCCATGACGCCCACGAGGTGCTCCAGGTGGTCGACGAGCCGGTCGATCGAGTAGTCCGTGGCGTGCAGGAAGGGCGCGAAGAAGTTGGCGCACACGACCCCGCCGCCGGCGGCGATCCCGCGCAGCTGGACGTCGCTGAGGTTGCGGTGGTGGTCGAAGAGCGCGCGGGCCGACGAGTGGGTCGCGATCACCGGACGGGTGGCGAGCTCGAGGACGTGCTCCACCCCGGCGATGCCGAGGTGGCTGACGTCGTAGAGCAGGCCGAGGCGCTCCATCTCCGCGAGGGCGGCGGCGCCGGGCTTGGTCAGCCGGCCGCCGGTCTGGTCCTCGCCGCTGCCGTCGGCCAGGGCGGTGCGGCCGAAGTGCGCGAGCGAGGCGACGCGCACGCCGAGCCGGAAGAGCGTGTGCAGCAGCTCGACGTCCTCGCCCACGCCGGGCGCGCTCTCGAGCGCGAGCACCAGCGCGATCCGGCCGCTCGCGAGGGCGGCGTCGATCTCGGCGCCGTCACGGCACAGGGCGACCTCGTCGGCACTGCCCTCGGCGATCCGGTGCGCGGCCTCGACCATCCGGAGAGTCCGGCGCAGTGCGCCCTCGGGCCGGTAGGCGTCCTCGACGAACACCGGCAGCGTCTGCAGGTCCACCCCGCCCGCGCGCAGCTGCGGCAGCCACCGGTCGCGGAAGTAGCCGGCCCACCGCTCGACCGGGCGCGCCACCACGGCGCAGAGCAGGTCGTTGTGGGTGTCCGCGACGACGGCGCGGCGGTGCAGCTCGTTCACCGGACCCTCCGGTCGGCGCGTCCGGTGTGCAGGTACGCCGCCCGCCCGGTGCCGTCGTCCCCGACGAAGGCGACCGGCTGGTGCGCCCCGCCGTCGGGCGTCACCGGCCAGAAGGTGTCGCCCTGCCAGCCCACGAGCTCGGTCGCGTACGGCGGCTCGTCGATCTCGGCGAGCTCGCCCAGCGGCCGGCGGTCGAGCCACAGCCGGCCGTGCTCGTCGGCGCGCACGACGGTCTCGCCCACCACGGAGGCGTAGGTGCCGGCGTACCGGCTCAGGTCGGCGGGCAGCGTCGCGCCGGGCACCGGCGCCGGTACGGCGGGCAGGTCGGTGCCCGCCAGCTCGCGCAGGACGTGCCCGGCGACCGCCCGGTGCAACGCCTTGCCGTCGCCCCCGTTGGTCAGGACCGCGACGGCCAGGCCGTGCTCGGGGAGCACGCGCAGGAAGGCGGACTGCCCGATGGTGTTGCCGTCGTGACCGACCACGAGGTCCGGCGCGAGCCGGAACAGCTCCCAGCCCAGACCCCAGGCCGCGCCCTGGCCCAGCGCCGGCAGCGCCACCTGCGGCGCGCGCATGCCGGCCAGGCCGGGCTCGGTCAGGTGGTGCCGGGCGAAGGCGACGAGGTCGCGGGCGCGCATCGCCAGCATCGATCCCGCCGGGGCGTTGGAGCGGGCCAGCGCCCAGGTCGGCGTCGGGTGGAGCGTCGTGTCGGCGGCGGTGGCGACGTGACCGACGGCGACCCGGTGCAGCACCGCCTCGTAGGGATCGGTGGCCGCCTGGAGGCCGAGCGGGTCGAGCAGGTGGGTGCGCAGGCAGGCGTCGTACGGCCGGCCGCGGAGCACCTCGACCAGGCGGCCGAGCACGCAGAACGCGGCGTTGTTGTAGGACCACATCGCGCCGGGCGCGAAGAGCTGGGGGACGCCGGCCAGCAGGTTGACATAGCGCGCCAGGCACTCGTCGCCCTTGCCGGTGTCGGTGAAGACGTCGCCCTCGAAGCCGGCCGTGTGGGTGAGCAGCCGGCGCACCGTGGTGCCGGCCGCCGCGTCGTCGTCGGCGAGCCGCAGGCCCGGCAGGTAGTCCCGGACGGGGCGGTCGAGGTCGACGAGCCCCTCGGCGACCAGCTGCTGGACGAGGGTCGCGGTGAACACCTTGGTCACCGAGCCGACCTGGAAGATCGCGTCGGTCGTCGCCTCGACGCCGGTCGCCGTGCTCAGCACCCCGGCGGCCGCATCGACCACCTCGTCGCCGTACCCGACCGCGACGGCGGCCGCCGGCACGCCGTGCTCCTCCAGCAGCCTGGGCAGCCGCTCCTCCAGCCACGTCGCGATCCCCTGCATGGGCGCAGCCTAGGGCGGCGGACGGACGCCGGCTTTCGTCGAACCGCACCGGCTCAGGTGCGGCCCTTCGTCGGGGCGGCCAACCCGGCCTCGATCACGTCGAGGGCCGCGGCGGCCTCGGCGAGCAGGCGCGCGGCCATCCGGGCGTCGACCCGGCCGGCCGCGGCGGCCTCCTGGACCTGGCGGGTCATCCCACGGGTGGTGCCGACCAGCGCCGAGGCGACGGTCCAGCAGCGCAGGTCGTCGTCGATCTCGTCGGCGAGCAGCGCCCGCAGCGCGGTCACCGCGCGGTCGGCCTCGAGCCGCTCGCGGGCCTGGAGGCTGGGGCTGTCGCGCACGATCCGGGCGATCCGGGCCAGCCCGGCGAGCACCGGCGAGCCCGGGTCGGCCAGGACGCCGCGCGGCTGGAGCACCTGGGCCCGGAAGGCGGCGACCACGCCGACGCCGGCCGCGCGCTCGCGGATCGCGGCTAGGAGGCTCTCGTGGAAGGACGCCATCCCGTCGTAGATCAGGTCCTCCTTGGCCGGGAAGTAGTTGAACACCGTGGCGGTGGAGACGTCCGCGGCCGCGGCGATGTCGGCGACCGGGACCTGCTCGAAGCCGCGCGCGGCGAACAGCTCGATCGCGGCGTCGGTGATCCGCCGACGGGTCTCCTGCTTCTTGCGCTCGCGCAGCCCCGGCTCGTTCATGGCGGCACCCTACCTTGACTTCATGTCACTACAAACTTAGAGTCACTATAAAGTTAGACCGAACCCAGAAAGGAGCCGGCCATGAGCCAGACCGCCACCCGCCCGGCCGTCGTACCGCTGGACCGGACCGCGCGCACCGTCATCGCCGTGGTCGTGCTCGGCATGATCACCACCGTCCTCGACGCGACCATCGTCAACGTCGCCACCGACCGCCTCGCCGGCGAGTTCTCCGTCGGCCTCACCACGATCCAGTGGGTGATGACCGGCTACCTGCTGGCCTTCACCGCGGCCATCCCGCTCAGCGGCTGGGCCATGGACCGGTACGGCGCCCGCCGGGTCTGGCTCGTCGCCGTCGGCGTCTTCACCGCGGGCTCGCTGCTGTGCGGCCTGGCCTGGTCGGCCCCGTCGCTCATCGGCTTCCGGGTGCTCCAGGGCGCCGGCGCCGGGCTGGTCAGCCCGGTCGGCATCGCCATGGTCGCCCGCGCGGTCGGCCCCCAGCGGATGGGCCGGGCGATGGCCGTGGTCGGCATCCCGATGATGCTGGGCCCGATCCTCGGCCCGGTCCTCGGTGGCGTGCTGATCGACAGCGTCGACTGGCGCTGGATCTTCCTCGTCAACATCCCCGTCGGCCTGGCCTGCCTGGCCTGGTCGGTCCGTGCGCTCGCCGACGAGCGCGGCACCGGCCGCGAGCGGCTCGACGTGCTCGGCCTGGCCCTGCTCTCCCCCGGCCTCGTCGCCCTGGCCTACGGCGTCACCTCGCTCGCCGCGTCGTCCGGGTCGCGGCTCGCCGTGGCCGGCGGGATCGGCGGCGGCGCGCTGCTCCTGGCCGCCTTCGTCGTGCACGCCCTGCGCACGGAGCGGCCGCTCGTCGAGCTGCGCCACCTCGCGAACCGCGGCTTCGCGACGGCGACCGCCGTCCAGCTCCTCGCCGTCGGGGTCCTCACCGGGGCGGGCTTCCTGCTGCCGCTCTACCACCTGGTCGCACGCGGCGAGTCCGAGCTGACGACCGGGCTGCTGCTCGTGCCCCAGGGAGTCGGCGCGGCGCTCGCGATGGCGCTGACCGGGCGGCTCGTCGATCGCGGCCGCGGCCGCACCGTCGTCCTGGGCGGCGTCGGGCTGCTGGTCACCGGGTTCCTCGGCTACACCACGGTCGGCAGCGACCCGTCGCAGCTCTTCCTCGGCACCGCGCTCCTCGCGATCGGGCTGGGCGCGGGCTGCATCTTCGCGCCGACCAGCGCGGCGGCGTACGCGGCGCTCGATCGGGCCGCCATCCCCCGCGCCACCACGACGATGAGCATCGCCCAGCGCACCGGCGGTGTCGTCGCCACCGCGGTCTTCGCGACCGTCCTGCAGCACCACCTCGACGGGAGCACCGCGCCGGGAGACGCTTTCGGGGCGACCTTCTGGTGGCCGCTCGCGGTCGCCGGGCTCGCGCTCGTGCCCGCCCTGCTGCTGCCCACCCCGCGCCGAGAAGGAGCCGACCGATGAGCATCGACCTCAACCACACGATCGTCCACGCGACCGACCGCGACGTGACCGCGACCTTCCTCACCGAGCTGCTCGGGCTGCCAGAAGCCCGTACCTACGGGCCTTTCCGCGTCGTCGAGCTCGCCAACGGCGTCAGCCTCGACGTGATGACGGCGCGCGGACCGGTGACCCCGCAGCACTACGCCTTCCTGGTGAGCGACGCCGAGTTCGACGCCATCCACGCCCGGATCGTCGCGCGCGGCCTGCCCTGGTGGGCCGACCCGTTCCGGCGCGAGCCGGGCCGGGTCAACCACGACGACGGCGGGCGCGGGCTCTACTGGCCCGCGCCCGACGACCACAACCTGGAGATCATCACCGTCCCCTACGGCGGCTGAGCGCCGCCTGCGATGGCGTCAGCCCATGTGCGGGTAGCGGTGGTCCGTCGGCGGGACCAGCGTCTCCTTGATCGAGCGCGGCGAGGTCCAGCGCAGCAGGTTGAGCACCGAGCCGGCCTTGTCGTTGGTGCCGGACGCGCGAGCGCCGCCGAAGGGCTGCTGGCCGACGACGGCGCCGGTCGGCTTGTCGTTGACGTAGAAGTTGCCCGCGGCGAAGCGCAGCTCGTTGCTGGCCCAGTCGATGGCGGTGCGGTCGGTGGCGAGCACCGAGCCGGTGAGCGCGAACGGCGCCACGGACTCGGCCTGCTTCACGGTCTCCTCGAAGGCGCCGGGGCGGCTGTCGTCGTACACGTGGACGACGAGGATGGGCCCGAAGTACTCCGTCGCGAACATCTCGTCGGCCGGGTCCTCGGCGACCACGATGGTCGGGCGCACGAAGTAGCCGACGCTGTCGTCGACCGTCCCGCCCGCGACGATCTGGAGACCGGGCGTGGCCTGGGCCCGCTCGATCGCAGCCTTGTGCTTGGCGAACGCGCGGGCGTCGATGACGGCACCGGTGAAGTTCGAGAAGTCGGTCGGGTCGCCGACCGGCAGCGCGTCGGTCTGGGAGGCGAGGTCGGCACCCATCCGGGCCCACAGCGACGCGGGGACGTAGGCGCGCGAGGCGGCCGAGCACTTCTGGCCGGAGAACTCGAACGCGCCGCGGATCAGCGCCGTGCGCAGCACGTCGGGGTCGGCCGACGGGTGCGCGATGACGAAGTCCTTGCCGCCGGTCTCGCCGACGAGCCGCGGATATCCCCGGTACGACGGCAGGTTGGTGCCCACGGTCGACCACAGCTTCTGGAACGTCGGGGTCGAGCCGGTGAAGTGGATGCCCGCGAGGTCCGGGTGCGCCAGGGCGACCTCGGAGACCGCGAGACCGTCGCCGGGGAGCATGTTGATCACGCCCGGCGGCATCCCGGCCTCCTCGAGCAGCTCCATCGTCAGCGACGCGGCGAGCTGCTGGGTGGGCGAGGGCTTCCAGAGGACCGTGTTGCCCATGAGCGCCGGAGCGGTCGGCAGGTTGCCGGCGATCGCGGTGAAGTTGAACGGCGTGATCGCGTAGACGAAGCCCTCGAGCGGGCGGTGGTCGGTGCGGTTCCAGATGCCCGGGCTGTTGGCGATCGGCTGCTCGCCGAGGACCTGGCGGGCGAAGTGGACGTTGAAGCGCCAGAAGTCGATGAGCTCGCAGGCGGCGTCGATCTCGGCCTGGAACGAGGTCTTGGACTGGCCGAGCATCGTGGCCGCGTTGAGCTTCTGGCGCCAGGGGCCGGCGAGCAGCTCGGCCGCACGCAGGATCACCGCGGCGCGCTCGTCGAACGGCAGGGCCCGCCAGCCCGGCGCGGCCTCGCGGGCCGCGGCGATGGCGTTCTTGGCGTCGTCCGCGGTGCTGTTGCGCAGCACGCCGAGGACCTTCTGGTGCGCGTGCGGCTGGACGACGGCGATCTCCTCGCCGCCACCGGCGACCTTCTCGCCGCCGATGTGGGCGTCGAGCTGGCGCGTCGTACCGCCGAGGGCGTCGAGCTGGACGACGAGCGCGTCGCGCTCGGCGCTGCCCGGGGCGTAGGTCAGGTTCGGCTCGTTGACGGGGGCCGGCGGGGTGGTGATGGCGTCCATCTCAGGTGTCCTCTCGATCGGGTGCGGCGGGAAGCGGCGGGTCAGCGGTGCGCGAGGGCGCGCAGGAAGAAGGCGACGTTGGCGGGACGCTCGGCCAGGCGGCGCATGAAGTAGCCGTACCAGTCGGTGCCGTAGGGCAGGTACACGCGCATCCGGTGCCTGGCGTCGACGATCGTCTGCTCCAGCTCGGGGCGCACGCCGTAGAGCATCTGCGTCTCCCACTGCAGGTCGGTGCGGCCGGCGGCGGTCGCGCGCAGCACGGCGCGGTCGAGCATCGCCGGGTCGTGCGTGGCGATCATCGGGTAGCAGTCGGAGGCCATCAGGGCGTCGATCGCGAGCTCGTACGCGCGGTCGACGTCGGCCTTGCGCGGGTGCGCGACCGACTCGGGCTCGCGGTAGGCGCCCTTGACCAGGCGGATCCGGGCGCCGGTGCCGTCGAGCGCGGCGATGTCGCCCGGGGTGCGGAAGAGGTTGGTCTGGAGCACGTTGCCCACGAACCCGTACGCCGTACGGAGGTCGGCGCCGATCGTGAGCGTGGAGTCCACGGTCGTGTGGTCCTCCATGTCCAGGGTGACCGTGCAGTCGACGGCCGCGGCGGCCGCGCAGATCTCGGCCGCGTGCTCGGTCGCGATCGCGGTGCCGTCGGGCAGCGCCTGGCCCATCGCGGAGAGCTTGAGCGAGACGTCGGAGCCGGCGGCGCAGTCGGCCTCGGCGAGCGCGGCGAGCAGGTCGAGGTAGGCGTCGCGCATGGCACGCGCACCGGCCAGGTCGAGCACGTCCTCGCCGAGCACGTCGATGGTCACGACGCGGCCGGTGGCGGCCATGCGCTGGGCGGCGGCGACGGCCTGGGCGGTCGTCTCGCCGGGCACGAAGCGGTCGACCACGCGCCGGGTGAGCGGGATCGACTCGACGGCGCGCCGGGCCCGCGTGCTGCGGGCCGCGCGGTTGAGGGTCTGGCTGAGCATGCTTCCACGCTAGGAGCGTCCGGGGTCACACGGAACGGACACCTGTCACATCCTTTCGCGATGAACGTGTGACACTTGTCGGGTGACGACGCTGGACGACCTGGTCGAGGACATGGCCCGGCTCACCGACGCGCCGTGCACGCTGGAGGACCCGGGCTTCCGCCTCATCGGCTTCTCCGACCACCGCGGCGACGACGTCGTGGACTGGATCCGGCAGCGCTCCATCCTGGAGCGGCGCTCCAGCGACGAGGTGCGGGCCTGGTTCCGGGCCCAGGGCATCGAGGACTCCCCCGGCCCGCTCCGCACGCCCGCCGACACCGCGCTCGGCATCGTCGGGCGCCTGTGCGTCCCGGCCCGCCACCTGGGCCGCGTGCACGGCTACTTCTGGCTGATCGACCCGGCCGGGCGCATCGACGAGGCGACCTGGCCCGAGGCGGTCCGGATCGCGGAGTCCGCGGCCCGCCTCCTCGACGTCGCCGAGCGCCGCCAGGCCCACCGCGACGCGCTCTTCCGCGACCTCGTCGAGGGCGGCCGGCTCGCCGCCCGCGCCTCCGCCGTCGACCTCGCCCAGGCCGCCGGGCTCGACCTCGACGAGCCCGTCACCTGCGTCCTCGTCGAGCGCCCCGAGCTCCTCGACCAGGTCGCCAGCCGCCCCTCCCGCCCCGGCGTCGTCTGGGTCCGCGCCGGCGCCGGCACCGGTACGGCGGCCGCCGTCGCCCGCGCCACCCTGGTCACCCCCACGCCCGGCCTCGACGACCTCCTCGCCGCCGTCGGCCTCGGCCGCCGCCTCGACGCCCTCGACCGGGTCACCCGCGCCGCCCTCGGCCCCACCGTCCCCGGCATCGACGGCCTCGCCGCCGCCCACCGCGGCGCCCGCGTCGCCCTCCGCGTCGCCCGCACCCGCCCACCCGGCTCCGTCGTCGCCTGGAGCGACCTCGGCCCCCTCGCCCTCCTCGGCGTCGCCCGCGACGACGACCTCGCGGACGCCGTCCTCGACCCCCGGCTGCGCGCCTTCCTCGCCACCGTCCCACCCGACGTCCTGGCCACCGTGCGCACCTGGCTCGACGAGGCCGGCAGCGCCTCACGCACCGCCACCCGGCTCGCCGTGCACCGGCAGACCGTCTACCACCGGCTCGGCCAGGTCGAGCAGGCCACCGGGCTCGACCTCGCCCGCGGCGCGGACCGCCTGCGGCTGCACCTGGGCCTCGAGCTGGCGCCCTTCCTGACGGGCGCCTGAGCACAAACGGGTGGAGCAGGCGCGCGCGCCGACGTACATTCACCGTGTCGGAACCTCGCGCAGAGGACCCCTGCCCTTCACGCCTTCGTGGCCCAACGGAAATGCTGACGGACTAGGAATCCGACTGGCGCCGTGCGACGAGGACCAGGAGGTGATGCGGCCCATGACCACCGTGATGCTGCTGAACGCTTCCTACGAGCCGCTCGGCACGGTCACCTTCCAGCACGCCGTGCGGATGCTGTTCCGCGAGGTCGCCACCGTCGAGGAGGCCCACGAGGACCGGATGATCGGGCCGCACCGGTGGCCCCTGGTGATCCGGCTGGTGCGCTACGTCGCGGCCAAGTGGATGTACCGGCCGGCGTCGTACTCGCGGACCAACGTGCTCAAGCGCGACCGGCACCGGTGCGCCTACTGCGGCCGGCACGCGCTGACCATCGACCACCTGCTCCCCCAGAGCCGCGGTGGCACCTGGACCTGGCTCAACACCGTCGCCGCGTGCGGGCCGTGCAACGGCCGCAAGGCCAACCGGACGCCGGCCGAGGCGGGGATGCGGCTGCTGGTCCAGCCCTACGAGCCGACCCGGGCGCAATTGGCGGCGGGCCAGGCGGGCAGACCCTAAGGTCGGCGGGTGCGTACGACGACCCGCATCAAGCTCGCCTACGCCGCCCTCGCCGCGACCGACACTGCGCTCGCCGGCTCGGCGCGGCCGTGGGCGCACCGGGCGCGCTTCGTGACCAAGCCACTGCTGCTGCCGGTGCTCGGCGCCGCGCTGGCCGCGGACCCGCGGGCCGCCCGCTCCCCCTTGCGTACGTCGACCCTGGCCGCGCAGGCCGGGGGCTGGGGCGGGGACGTGCTGCTGCTGGGCCGGGGCGACCGGGCGTTCGCGGCGGGCGCGACCTCGTTCGGAGTAGGTCACCTGGCCTATGTGGCGGGCTTCCGCCGCGCCCGCGACCGTCGTACGCCGTTGCGGGCGGGGCGGGTCGCGCGCGGGTTTGCCGCGACGTGGGCGGTGAGCGGACCGGTCGTCGCCGCGGCGGCGGCGCGCCACGACCGGCGGCTGGGAGCGACGGTGCTCGGCTACTCGGCGCTGCTGTCGGGCATGGCGGCCGCGGCGTCCCACCTGGACCCGGCGCTGCCGCGCGACGCGCGGGTGCTCAGCGCGGCCGGGGGCGCGCTGTTCGTCGCCTCGGACGCGGTGCTCGGGGCGCGGACGTTCCTGCTGCCCGACCCTCCGGCGCGGCTGGAGTCGGTCGTGATGGCGACCTACACGGGCGCGCAGCTGCTGCTGGCCGAGGGCGCGGCGCGGGCCGGGCGCCGTTCCTGACGTCCTCAGGGCAACGTCTGGGATCCCAGACACCAACCCGGCGGCGGGCGTTCCGTGCCACCACGGGATCGGCTGGAGTAGGCGCATGTCCCTGACCGTGCGCCGCGACCGCGACCACCGACGCCAGCCGTGGGCCAACGGCGAGGGCGTGACCTCCGAGATCGCCACGGACGGCTCCGAGCCGTTCGACTGGCGGGTGAGCATCGCCGACGTCGCGCACAGCAGCGACTTCTCGGCGTTCCCCGGCATCGACCGGATCATCACGCTCATCGACGGCGAGACGATGGAGCTGACCCTCCCCGAGGGCACCCACGTGCTGCGCCCCGACGAGCCGTTCGCCTTCGACGGCGGCGTCCCGGTCCGCTGCGCGGTCGAGCGGCCCACCCGCGACCTCAACGTGATGACCCGCCGGGGCCGGGCCAGCGCCACCCTCCAGGTACGACGGCTCCACTCCCGCGACGCCGCCCTCCCCCTGCCGGCGGCGGCCCCGCTGGTCGTCGTCGTGCTCAGCGGCTGCGTGCGGGTGTGCGCCTCCTCCGGCGCGACCCTGCGCGCCGGCGACGTGGCGCTGACCGACGAGCCGGTGCTGCTCGCCGGTGACGGCCGGGTCGCGCTGGCTCAGCTGACGCCCGCCGCCTGACGCCCGTCCGGAAAGCGCCTGGACACCTGTACCTACTTTCCAGTAGGTGGTGACGACCCCTCACCAGAAGAGGTAGAACATGTTCTGATTCTGCCCCTTGTGATGGAGGTCACATGTCGCACACCCCCCAGCCCAGCGCCTCTCGGTTCTCCCGACGCGGGTTCCTCGCCGGAGCCGGCGCCGCCGCCGGAGTCGCGTCCGTCGGCCTGCCGACGTTCGCCTCGCCGGCGCGTGCCGCCAACATCGGCAACGGCGCCTCGGTGCCCGCTCTCGTCATCGGCACCGGGTACGGCGGCGCGGTGGCCGCGCTGCGCCTGGCCCAGGCCGGCGTCCAGGTCGAGATGATCGAGATGGGCATGTCGTGGGACACCCCCGGCTCCGACGGCAAGATCTTCCCCAAGGTCACCTCGCCGGACAAGCGCGCCTACTGGCTGCGCACCAAGACCAAGGCGCCGGTGAGCAACTTCTTCGGCTTCCCCATCGACTCCAACATCACCAAGTACACCGGCATCCTCGACGCCGAGGAGTTCGCGGGCATCACCGTCTACCAGGGCCGCGGCGTCGGCGGTGGCTCGCTCGTCAACGGCGGCATGGCGGTCACGCCGAAGCAGTCGCGGTTCAGCTCGATCCTGCCCTCGGTCGACGCCACGGAGATGTACAACACCTACTACCCCCGTGCCAACGCCGGTCTGGGCGTCGGCTCGATCGACCCGGCGTGGTTCGAGACGGCCGAGTGCTACAAGTACGCCCGCGTCGGCCGCAAGCACGCGCAGCGCTCCGGCTTCGCGTGGACCTTCGTGCCGGACGTCTACGACTGGAACTACATGAAGGCCGAGCAGGCCGGCACGGTCACCCGCTCGGCCCTCGACGGCCAGGTCATGTACGGCAACGACCACGGCAAGAAGTCGCTCGTCCAGACCTACCTCGCCCAGGCGATGGCCACCGGGCGGGTCAACGTCTCGACGCTGCACCGGGCGACCTCGGTGGCCCCCGCGACCGGGGGCGGCTACACCGTCACCATCGAGCAGATCGACACCTCCGGCACCGTGGTCGCCACCAAGACGGTCACCGCCGCGAAGGTCTTCTTCGCCGCGGGCAGCGTCGGCACCAGCAAGCTGCTGGTCAAGCTCAAGGCGACCGGCGTCCTGCCCGCGCTCAACAACGAGGTCGGCAAGACCTGGGGCGAGAACGGCAACATCATGTGCGGCCGCGCCAACCACATGTGGGACCCGACCGGCTCCCTCCAGTCGACGATCCCGTGCTCGGGCATCGACAACTGGGACGCCGGCGGCGCGTTCGCCGAGGTCGCACCGCTGCCGACCGGCATCGAGACCTACGCCTCGCTCTACCTGTCGATCACCAACACCACGCGGCGCGCGGAGTTCACCTGGAACGCCGCCGCCAACAAGGTCGACCTGTCCTGGCAGACGTCCTGGAAGCAGGACTCGATCAACATGGCCAAGACGATCTTCGACAAGATCAACAGCAAGGAGGGGACGATCTACCGCACCGACCTCTTCGGCGCCTACAAGGTCTGGCAGGACGGCCTGACCTACCACCCGCTCGGCGGCGTCGTGCTCAACAAGGCGACCGACAACTACGGCCGGCTCCACGGGTACGACGGCCTCTACGTCATCGACGGCTCGCTGATCCCCGGCAACACCACGGTCAACCCGTTCGTCACGATCACCGCCCTGGCCGAGCGCAATATCGACAACATCCTGGCCAACGACATCTGATCCGAGGCACGAACCGGCTCAGGCCGGGTGCGACCGGGCCACGGCGACGAGGTCGGCAGCGATGCCGGTCAGCCGCCGGGGCCCGGTCCACACGGCCCGCAGCTCGCGGTCGAGCGTGAGGTCGATCGGCACCTCCAGCACCGCACCGGACGCCAGCGCGTCCGCCACCGAGAGCCGGCTCAGCACAGCCGCTCCGGCCCCCGCCTGCACCGCCACCCGTACGGCGGCGTTGCTGCCGAGCTCCTGCAGCGCCGTCGCCGGGGATCCGGTCAGGGCCCGCAGCTCGTCGTCGAGCCGGACCCGCGTCCCCGAGCCCGGCTCCCGCGTCAGCAGCGGCGTCGCGGCCAGCTCGTCGGCACCGACCCGGCTGCGCCGCCGGGTCCACGGGTGGTCCGGAGCGACGACCAGCACCAGCTCGTCGCGCGCCACCACCGCCGTCCGCACGCCGCGCGGCGCGCGCGGCCCCTCGACGAACCCCAGGTCGCAGGCCCCGGACAGCACACCGGCGACCACCTCGGCCGTGTTGTGCACCTCGAGCAGCACCGACGCCTCCGGGTGCTGCGCGCGCAGCGCGGCCAGCCAGGCCGGCAGGAGGTGCTCGGCGACCGTCTGGCTCGCCGACACCCGCAGCTCTCCCCCGCCCGCGTGGGCGAGCGCCGCGGTGCCGTCGACCAGCGTCCGGGCCGCGTCGAGCACGCCGCGCGCCCAGTCCACGACGATCAGCCCGGCCGGCGTCAGCCGCGCCCCGGCGGTCGAGCGGGTGAGCAGGCCGACGCCGAGGGCCCGCTCCAGGCGCGCCAGCGAGCGGCTCGCGTTGGGCTGCGCCATGTCGATCGCGCGCGCTCCGGCGCTGACGCTGCCGTGGTCGGCGACCGCGACCAGCAGCTCGAGGGCGGTGAGCTCGGGCCAGTCCTGCATATCCGGAGGATATATCCTCATGCGCAATCGACGTCTACTGCGGAGGTCTGCGAGCGACCACGCTGGAAGACGTGATCACGACCCGCCTCCGCGCCCCCGGCGTCGCGTTCTGCGCGGCACCCGCCCTCCTCGCCTTCGGCGTGGGCCGCCTGGTGCCGGCGGCGAGCCCGCTGCTCGTCGCGATCGCGCTGGGCATGGTCGCGGCGGCCGTCGTACCGCTGGGTGAGGGGACGGCGCCGGGGATCGCCTTCTCCGCGCGGACCCTGCTGCGCGCGGGCGTCGTCCTGCTGGGGCTGCAGCTCTCGCTGCGCCAGGTCGCCGCACTCGGGCCCGGCGTCATCGCGCTGGTGCTCGCGGTCGTCGCGTCGGGCGTCGCGCTCACCATGGCGCTCGGCGCCCGGCTCGGCCTGTCGTGGACCCACCGGCTGCTCATCGGCTGCGGCTTCTCGATCTGCGGCGCGGCCGCGGTCGCCGCCGTGGACGGTGTGGTCGAGGCCGACGAGGACGAGACCGCGTCGGCGGTGGCGCTCGTCGTCGTCTTCGGCACCGCGATGATCGGCCTGGTCCCGCTGGTCGCCTCGCTCCTCGACCTCTCCCCCACCGTTGCGGGGATCTGGGCCGGCGCCTCGGTGCACGAGGTCGCCCAGGTCGTCGCCGCCGGCGGCGTGGTCGGCGGCGGCGCGCTCGCCGTCGCGGTCGTGGTCAAGCTCGGGCGGGTGCTGCTGCTCGCCCCCGTCGTCGCCTGGGTCTCCTGGCAGCGCCGTACGACGGCGGACGCCGCGGGCGGCGTACGCCCCGCGCTCGTGCCCGGCTTCGTGCTCGGCTTCCTCGCCCTGGTGCTGCTCCGCACCTGGATCACCCCGCCCGCCTGGGTCCTCGACACCGCCGCGGCGGCCCAGACCCTGCTGCTCGCCGCCGCGATGTTCGCGCTCGGCTGCGGGGTCCGGCTCGGTCGCCTGCGCGCCGCCGGTGCCGCGCCCTTCCTCCTGGCAGCGTTCGCCACCGGCTGGGTCGGTCTGCTGGGCCTCGGCGGCGCGCTCCTCGTGGGCTAGCAGCGGTCAGCGGTCGGCGGTCACGGGTCGGCGCGCTCCAGCCGCCAGGTGTAGTCGACGACCAGGCCGCCGCCCGGCCCGTCGGGCTGGACGCTCCGGCTCCCGGTCAGCGGCGTCTCCAGGTCGGCCGGGTTCCACGCGGCATAGGCGACCCGGTCGGTGGCCCGCGTGCTCATCGCGTACGACGACGTCCCCCACGGGCACGTGATCGTCCCCGGTGCCCGCGTCGCCAGACCGCCCCACTCGAACGTGTAGGTCTCGCTCACCTCGTCCAGCGCCATCGTCACCGACAGGTCGCCGTCGGCCAGCTCGCCGCGGCCCTCGATCGTGCACTCGCCGTTGGCACCGGTACCCGTCCAGCGCCCGGAGAGCCCCGAGCCCAGGAGGTACCAGGTCTTCCCGTCCTGCCGGAAGTACTGCTCGACGTAGGCGGTCAGCACCCAGGAGATCTCGGTGCGGTGGTTCGAGCCGTTGGTGTAGTCCGAGGTGCCCTCCAGCACCAGCCGCCACCGGGCCGGCACCCCCTCGACGTGGCACGAGAGCTTGACCTCGACGTCGGCGAGGCAGGTGTCCGGGTCGTCCGGGGAGTTCTGCGGACCGCCGGGTGCGCCGCCGTGACAGGTGTCGGTGCCCGGACCGCCGCGGCACACGTCGACGCCGTCGTCGCCGTCCAGCCGGTCGTTGCCGCCACCGCCCTGGAGCCGGTCGTTGCCGGGACCGCCGTGCACCCGCGTGTCGTTGCCGCGCCCGAGCACGATGAGGTCGTCGCCGGGGCCACCGTCGGCCCGCCCCGGGACGTCCGCGCCGAAGATCTGGTCGTCGCCCGCCTCCCCGACCAGCGCGACGCCGCCGGCCCGCGCGGTGAGCACGTCGTCGCCCGGACCGCCCAGCACCCGGGTCCCGCGGCCTCGCGCGGGCACGGTGACCCGGTCGTCGCCCGGACCCGCGCAGATGACGTCCTTGCCGCCGCGGCCGTCGATCCGGTCGGCACCGCCCTTGGCGACGATCACGTCGCGGCCGCGGGTCCCGCGGATCACGTCGGCCCGGGCGGTGCCCACGATCGTCGCGCGCAGCCCTCCGCACGAGGGCCGAGCGGCGGCGGCCACCGCCTCCATGGCGCCCGGGACGGCGACGGCGGTGGTGACGGTGATCAGGCTGAGGGCGGCCAGGGCGCCCCAGGTACGGCGGTTCTGCATCGATCGGTCCTCTGCTCGGGGGTCCCCAGCCTCCGCGCCGACGCGCCGCGCGACCATCCCTCGGGCGCGGGTGATCCGGACCCCCACCGCCCTGGGGGTCCGGCTAGAGCCGCGGGTCGACCGGCTCCGACTCCAGTGCCAGGACGGCGAACACCGCCTGGTGCACCTGCCACAGCGGCGCCCCCGCGACGAAGCCGGTGAGCGCGTCGAGCCCCAGCCCGTGCTCGCGCAGGGCCAGCTGGCGCTTCTTGCCGAGGTGCCGCTCGCGCAGCACGTCGAGCGACTCGGTGTAGTCGGGCCCGTAGACGATCCGCAGGTACTCGCGGCCCCGCACCTTGAGCCCCGGCTGCACCGTGCGCCCGCCCGGCTCGATCGCGTCGGCCGGCTTGACCACCATGCCCTCGCCGCCGGCGCCGGTGAGCTCCTCCCACCAGGACGTCGCGGCGGCGCGGTCGGCGGCCGAGCCGAGGTCGACGTACCGGTGGCGGGTGGGGGTGATCAGCGGGTCGTCGAGGCGGCCGAGCTCGGCGAGGTGCCACGCGTGCGGCTCGGTGACCGCGAGCGCGCGCCCCTCGGCGGCGAGCACCTGGAAGGGCGCGACCGTGACGCCGTCGAGCCCCTCGACCGGCCGGCAGTACGCCGCATAGGCGTCCCGGAACGCCCGCGCGTTGCGGTGCCGGACCGCCGTCCGCTCGGCCGTCGCGGTCAGGTCGAGCCCGCGCGCGGCGGCCTGGGCGAGCACCGCCTCGACCGCCGGGAGGGCCGCGCCGGCGGCCGCACCGACGGCGGCGTACTGCTCGCGGATGAGCGCGCCGGCCTTGGCCGACCACGGCAGCAGCTCGCAGTCGAGCGCCAGCCAGTCGGTGTCGAGCGAGGCGAACAGCGGCGCGAGCGCCGTCCGCAGCCGGTCGACGAGCGCGTCCCCGCGGGCGGCGGCGAAGAACGGCCGCCCGGTGCGGGTGTAGATCGCACCGGTCGAGCCGTCGGTGACACCGAAGCGGCGCTCCGCGACAGCGGTGTCCCGCGCCAGGACGGCGATCGCGCGCGAACCCATGTGCTTCTCCTCGCACACGACGCGGCCCACGCCCCAGCCGGCGTACTCGTCGAAGGCCTGCTCCGGGTGCTCCAGGTAGCCGTCGAGGTGCGCCGTCGCGGCCGGCGACATCGTCGGCGGCAGGTAGACCAGCCAGCGCGGGTCGACCGCGAACCGGCTCATCACCTCGAGGGCCGCGGCGGCGTTCTCCTCGGGCACCTTGACCTTGCCCGCGTGGGGACTGTCGATCCAGCGCGTGCCGGTGACGTCGTCGAGCCGCAGCACCGAGGGCTCGCGCTCGCCGGACGCCGTGGCGGGGACGAGCGGGCTGACCGGCTCGTACCACTGCTCCTCGGCGTCGACCGCGACGATCTCGCGCTCGGGGTAGCGCAGCGCGGTCAGCTCGCCGCCGAACACGACACCGGTGTCGAGGCAGATGGTGTTGTTGATCCACTCCGCCGACGGCACGGGCGTGTGGCCGTAGACGACCATCGCGCCACCGCGGTACTCGTCGGCCCACGGGTAGCGCACCGGCAGGCCGAGCTCGTCGGTCTCGCCGGTGGTGTCGCCGTAGAGCGCGAATGCGCGCACCCGCCGGGAGGACCGGCCGTGGTAGGCCTCCTTGAGCCCCGCGTGCGCGACGACGAGCCGGCCCGCGTCAAGGACGTAGTGACTGATCAGGCCGTCCATGAAGCTCAGCGCCTGCGCCCGGAAGTCCTCCGTCTCGGCCTCCAGTTGGGCCAGCGACTCGGCCAGCCCGTGGGTGACCTGGACGTGGGCGCCCTTGAGCGCGCGGACCAGCTTGGCCTCGTGGTTGCCCGAGACGCACAGCGCGGTGCCCGCCGCGACCATGCCCATCACCAGGCGGAGCACGCCGGGGGTGTCCGGGCCGCGGTCGACGAGGTCGCCGACGAAGACGGCCTGGCGGCCCTCGGGGTGGTGCGCGCCGACCGCGGCGCCCGCGTCGTCGTACGCCAGGACCCAGCCGAGCTCGACGAGCAGCGTGCGCAGCTCGGACGCGCACCCGTGGACGTCGCCGACGATGTCGAACGGGCCGGTCACCTCGCGGCGGTCGTTCCACGACGGCTCGCGGACGACCCGCGCGGCGGCGATCTCGTCCGCGCCGCGCAGCACGTGCACCCGCCGGAAGCCCTCCTTGCGCAGCCGGCCCAGCGAGCGGCGCAGGTCGCGGGCCTGGCGCTTGACCACGTGGTCGCCGAAGTCGCGGTCGGGGCGCTCGCGGTTGCGGTCGAGCGCCACCCGCTCCGGTACGTCGAGCACGATCGCGTCGACGAGGACGTCGTGGCTGCGGGCCAGCCGGACCAGCTCGGCCCGGGCGGACTGCTGGACGTTGGTCGCGTCGACGACCGTCAGCAGACCGCGCCGCAGGCGGGTTCCGGCGATGTAGTGCAGCACGTCGAACGCGTCGGGAGTGGCGTCCTGATCGTTCTCGTCGTCGGCGACGAGCCCGCGGCAGAAGTCGCTGGAGATCACCTCGGTCGCCTTGAAGTGCTCGCGCGCGAACGTCGACTTGCCGCTGCCGGAGACGCCGACGAGCACGACGAGACCGAGCTCGGGCACGGTGAGTTCGCTCATCGGCCGGCCTCCTCGGTCGTGGTGGTGTCGGCGCGGGTCAGGATCGCCATCTGGGTGGGTGGGCCGACCTCGGGGTCGTCGTCGCCGACGCCGCGCAGCTCGACGGTGTAGCCGTACGCCGCCGCGACCCGCTCCGCCCAGGCTCGGAATTCGGCGCGGTCCCACTCGAAGCGGTGGTCGGGGTGGCGCATGCCGGTCAGCCCCTCGTAGCGCACGTTGTGCTCCCGGTTGGGCGTGGTCACCACGACCGTGCCCGGGCGGGCGCTGCCGAGCACCACGCGCTCCAGCGCCTCCAGGCGCGGCGGGTCGACGTGCTCGACGACCTCCATCAGCACGGCCGCGTCGTAGCCGGCGAGCCGCGGGTCGTCGTACGTCAGGGCGCTCTGGAAGAGGGTGAGCCGCTCCTGCTGGCGCTCGGTCATCCGGTCGACGTGGAGCCGGCGCGCGGCGCTCTGGAGCGAGCGGACCGAGACGTCGCAGCCCGCGACCCGGGCGATCCCCTCAGTCGCGAGCAGCCGGGCGAGCAGCTGCCCCGGACCGCAGCCGAGATCGATCACCGAGCGCGGCCGGACCTCGGCGAGCGCGGCCAGCACGGCCTCGTGGCGCCGGAGGTTGAGCGGCACCCGCGTCTCCTCGGCGGCGTCCGGCTCGACGGCCTCGGCCACGGCGTCCTCGACGACGTCGTCGAGCTCGGCCAGGCGCGCCAGGGCCGCACGGGTCAGGTGACCACGGCGCCCCAGGTAGCGCCGTACGACGAGCTCACGGTCGGGGTGCTCGGCCAGCCAGCCCGCGCCGGAGCGCAGCAGCTTGTCGACCTCGTCGGGCCCCTGCCAGTAGTGCTTCGACTCGTCGAGCACCGGCAGCAGCACGTGGAGCTGGCTCAGCGCGTCGGCCAGCCGAACGGTCCCGGTCAGGGTGAGCCGGAGGTAGCGCGAGTCGCCCCACTCCGGGAAGTCCGGATCGAGCGGGACCGGCTCGGCCCCGACCGTCCAGCCCAAGGGCTCGAACAGCCGGCGCGCGATCGGTACGCCGCCGCGGCACGGCAGCGCCGGGATCACCAGCTCGAGCGGGATCGCGGTCTCCGCGAGCTCGGGGCGGGCCGCGCAGCGCCCACCGCGCGCGGTGCTGAACACGTCGGCGAGCGCGACCCCGAACAGCGAGGACGCCGCGTAGGAGCGGTCGTTGACGTACTGCGCGAGGCTGAAGTCCGGCGACCCCTTCGCGCCCTTGCCGCCCTTGCCGCCCTGGCCCGCACGCCGCGCGAGCCGCACCGGGTCGACCTCCAGCAGCAGCGCCGCCGTGCACCGCTCCTCGCCCGCCTCGGGGTAGAACACCGTGGCGGTGCCGAACGACTGGTCGAACACCTGGACCCGGTCCGGGTGCTTGTGCAGCAGGAAGCCCAGGTCCGTCGCGGGTCGGTGGGTGGTCGAGATCGTCAGCAGCACCGGGCCATCCTGCCCGGTGGCTCCTCGGGGTTCACCCGGTTTGTCGCCGGGGCGCGCCTTCCCGCGGCTGGGCTACCTTCGGGGCCATGGAACCGCTGCGCCTGATCGAGACCACGCCCGGCAACTGGTCCCTCCTGCTCACCGCCGGCACCGCGCCCGCGGCCGAGGAGGCCGTGATGGCGGCCGGCCACGAGCCCAACGGCTACTTCTGGGAGGGCGTCGCCCAGCGCGTCGTCGCCGAGCAGGCCTCCGGCCTGGCCGAGCGGCTGCGCTACGACCCCGAGGGCGACATGTTCGTCGCCTACGGCACCGACCGCGAGGCGCTCGCCGACCTCGGCACCCGGATGGCGGTCGTGGCCGGCGACGCCGCGGCGCTGACCGCGCTGATCGCGCGGGCCGAGGCCGACGGGTTCGAGTTCGACGACTAGCATCTCGTACGTCCGACCGAGAAGGAGCCCGCCGGTGGCCTACGTCGAAGCATCCGTGCGGCGCCGCCAGCTCGTCGCCGCGGCCCGCTCCGCACTCGCCCAGGAGGGCGTCGCCCGCACCTCGGTGCGTGCCGTGGCCGCCGAGGCCGGCGTACCGCTCGGGACGATGCAGTACGTCTTCCCCTCCAAGGAGGCGCTCCTGCGCGCGGTGATCGAGGACGTCGTCGACGAGATCGTCGAGGTGCTCCGCGGCACCGCCGAGGTCGACCGCGGCCTCGAGCACGCGATCCGCCAGGGTCTCGCCGCCTTCTGGGACCAGCTGGTCAGCGGGCACGTCAGCCTGCAGATGATGCAGTACGAGCTGACCATGTACGCCCTGCGCACCGCCGGCCAGGAGGAGCTCGCCCGCTGGCAGTACGAGCGCTACACCGCGATCGTCGCCGAGTGGTTCGAGCGGGCCGCCCACCACGCCGGCGAGACCTGCGCGGTCCCCTTCGACCGGCTCGGGCGGATCACCGTCGCCGCCCTCGACGGCCTGATCCTCCAGCACGTCTGCGACCCCGACCGGGCCCGCTCCGGCACGGACCTCGCCGACGTGGTCGAGATGATCGTCCGGCTCGCCGACGTCCGTCCGGCCGGCTGACCCGCGCCGGGTCCCGGTCGTTCCCTCCCCCGTGGGTGCTCCCCGCGAGGGGGTTGCGCCCGGCGCCGTCACCAGCTTACCGTCAGAACTCAGTCATACGACTGACTTTGATCGGAGGAGCGTGTGATGAGCGATGTCGACGTCGTCGTGGTGGGCGCCGGGCTGGCCGGCCTGAGCGCGGCCCGGGCGCTGGTCGCCGCCGGCCGGAGCGTGGCCGTGCTGGAGGCCCGCGACCGGGTCGGCGGCCGGACCGAGGGCGGCGTCCTCGAGGGTGCCCCGGTCGAGCTCGGCGGCACCTGGCTCGGCGAGGGGCACAGCGCGATGTACGCCCTCGTCGACGAGCTGGGCCTGACCACCTTCCCGACCTGGAACGACGCCGGCTCGCTGCTGCTCGACCTCGGTGGCAAGCGGTCGCGGATGTCCGCGGCCAAGGGCGCCACTCCCCAGCTCAACCCGATCGCCCTGGCCGACCTCGCCCAGGGCCTCGCCCGGTTCGCCCGCCTGGCCCGCAGCGTCGACCCCGCCGCGCCCTGGACGCACCCCAAGGCCGAGCTCCTCGACGGCCAGACCTACGAGTCGTGGGTCCGCCGCAACCTGCGCACGAGCGCCGGCCGCACCTACTTCCGGGTGCTCGCCGAGGCGCTCTACTCCGCCGACTCCACCGACCTCTCGCTGCTGCACACGCTCTTCTACACGGTCAGCAACGGCGACCTCGAGACCCTCGCCTCGACCGACCGGGGCGCCCAGAAGGACCGGGTCGTCGGCGGTTCGGTCCAGGTCGCGCAGCGGCTGGCCGAGGGCCTCGACGTCCGCCTCGGCACCCCGGTCGCCCGGATCGCCCAGGACGCCGACGGCGTCACCGTGACCACCCGCGACGGCGCGCAGGTCACCGCGCGGCACGCCGTGGTCGCCGTACCGCCGACGCTAGCGGGCCGCCTCGACTACGAGCCCGTGCTCCCGCCCTGGCGCGACCAGCTGACCCAGCGGGTCCCGGCCGGCACGGTGATCAAGTGCTTCGCGGCGTACCCGACGCCGTTCTGGCGCGACCAGGGCCTCAACGGCCAGGCGATCTCCGAGCGCGGCCCGGTCAAGATCACCTTCGACGTCTCCCCGCCCGGCGCCGAGGTCGGCATCCTGCTCGGCTTCGTCGAGGGCGGCGAGGCACGCCGCTGGCAGCGCCTGCCCGCGGACGAGCGGCGCCGGGCCGTGCTCGACTGCTTCACCGGCTACTTCGGGGCCGCGGCCGCCGAGCCGACGTCCTACCTGGAGAAGGACTGGAGCGCCGAGGAGTTCAGCCGCGGCTGCTACGGAGCGCACTTCTCCCCCGGCACCTGGACCAGCTACGGCCCCGCCCTGCGCGAGCCCGTCGGCCGGATCCACTGGGCCGGCGCCGAGTACGCCGTCGAGTGGAGCGGCTACATGGAGGGCGCGGTCCGCTCGGGCCGGGCCACCGCCGACGCCGTCCTCGCGGCCCTGGGCTGAGCCCGGGACCGAGACCGTGGCCGAGGGTCAGCCGGACCGCCGGCCGGTCAGCTCGCCGAGCTCCGCCGCGAGCTCGATGAAGGGCCCTCTGTCGTGGCGGCCCACGAGCACCGGCGGCAGCGCGGCCAGTGCGTCGACCAGCGGCGGGACCGCGGCGTCGCCGGCCCCGGCCACCTCGCGCAGCCCGGTGCTCAGTCGCCGCCCGACGACCAGACCCTCGCCCAGGAGGAGCGCGGCCTGCTCCCCCAGCGCGGCGCCGTCGAGGGCGCCGTACCGGGCGAGGTCGAGGACGGCGTCCTGCGCGGCGCCCCGCGCCCGGGCGTCCTTGGCGGCGAGGCCGAGCACGAGGGCCGACGAGGCCGCGGCGCCGTTGGCGCTCCGGGCCGCTCCGAGCGCGCGGTGAACCGGGACGGTGCACGAGCGGTCCCAGGTCAGGTCGCGCGCCAGGTACGGATGGGCGAGCGCCGCGAGCCGGTCGGGGTCCTGCGGGAGCAGCGCCGCGCCGAGTGCCAGGGCCTGCTCGAAGCGGGGCTCGTGGGTGCCGTACTGCAGCTCCTGCGCGAGCGTCCCCTCCGCCCCGAACCGGACGACGCGCACCTCCGGCGCCCACGGCACGGGCCGGAGCACGACGGTGCGGCGCTCCCCGACGGCCGGGCCGGTGGCGTCGAGGAGTGGCCGCCGCGGCGCCACCCTCGACAGCTCCACGGGGACCTCGACCAGGGCGCGGTCCTCCGGTGGCACCCGGCGCAGCGCCACCTCGAGCTCGTACCCCGGCAGCCGGCGGCCGGCCGCGGCCACCACGGCCAGCCGGCTGCTCAGCACCTCGGCCGGGATCAGTCCGTCGGCCGTGGCCGGGAGCGCGACCGCGGGCCACAGGCCGTCGCGCAGGGCCCGCGCGATGGCGGTCAGCCGCTGCCCGGCCGCGCCGATCAGGGTGCCGGGCCGGGCCGCCGCATCGGGCACGAGTGCCCGGCCGAGCTCGACCGTCCAGGTGCAGTCCAGCACGATCCGGCGCCGGGTGAGCCAGGCCCGGGCCAGCACCCGGACCGCCTCGCGCGGGTCGCCGGGGAACGCCGCGCCTGGTCGCACCGGCCGCTTGATCCGCTCCGCGAGCGGCCGCGCCGACGGCGGACGCTGGTCACCGAACCGGAGCAGTCCGTCGATCGCCCGCTCCAGACCGAGCGGGTCGACCTCGTCGAGAAGCTCCAGGAGCACGGCGACGAGCTCGTCGGCGTCCGCGACCGGGACGACGGCCGCGACGGCCGGCGGAGCAGCCGGAGCGGGCGCGAAGAAGAAGCCCAGGGCCCGGGTCCGGGCCGGCACCGGCTCCCCCAGCCGCCCGAGCTCACGCGCCACCAGCGCCCGGACGTCGGCGCGCGGGTGCTCGGCCGCGAGCCGCAGCGCGTCCGCCACCGGCAGCGCCGGATCGGCCCGGGCCAGCGCCGCGAGGAGCCGTACCTGACCGACCACCGTCACCCGGTCGGTCCGCTCGAGCGCCAGCGTGCTGGCCGCGACCACCTCACCGGCGTCGAGCCCCGGGTCCCCGGCGAGCCGGGCGAGCTCGCGCTGCGCCAGCCGCACCGACGGTCCGTGCGCCACGCCGAGCAGCGCGACGTACGCCGCCTGCCGGGCCAGCACCTCGGCCGACGTCGGCGCCAGCGCGTCGTGGCGTCGTACGTACGGCGCGACCTCACCGGCGGGGCGCTCCCGCAGCAGTGCGGCCAGCACGTCGTCGAGCTCGTCGCGGGGGTCGCCGTCCTGCACCCCCGCAACCTATCGACCGGCCAGCCCCACCAGCACGAACGCCGCCGTCGCGGCCAGCGTCCGCACCGAGTGCCACACCAGCCACGGCGTCTCGTAGGCCTGGCGCGACCCGCCCGCCGCGAGCGCGTCGTTGAGCGGCAGGTTGGCCGCGAACGTGATCGCGAGCGCCGCGACGGCGCACACCGCCGCCGCGATCGCGAGCGGCCCGCGGTCCCAGACGAGCAGCACGCCCGCCAGCAGCGGGGCGCCGAGGAAGAGCAGCAGGAACGCCGGGTTCACGATGACCTCGTTGATCCGGTTCATCACCCGCGCGAACACGTCGTCGGGCAAGCCGTGCAGGGCGGGCATCACCGCGACCAGGAAGGCGACGTACACGCCGGCGAGCAGGCCGTTGAGCACCCGGGCCCCGTACAAGATCCATTCGTCCATGGCCCCCATGCTGCTCGCCCCGACGAGCGCTTGGAATGCTTGTCACGCGCATCGCCATGTGTGATCGTCTCACCATGCCCGCTCTCGACGCGCTCCTCGACGGCCCCCGCGCCGAACGCGCCTTCCTGCTCAAGGCGGTCTTCGCCGGTGCCTGGGCGATCGGCATCGAGGACGAGGCACCCCTCAGCGTCGTCGTGCTGGCGCGCGGGAGCGCCACGTTCACCGGAGCCGACGGCATCGGCCACGACCTGGTGCCCGGCGACGTCGTGCTCGCGCGCGGGCCGGCGCCGTACACGTTCGGGGACCGGGGCGACCGCCCCGTCAGCATCCGGATCCTCCCCGGCCAGGTCTGCGTCGACCCGCACGGCCAGGTGCTGCCCGACGAGATGATCACCGGCGTGCGGACCTGGGGCAACACCCGCGACACGGGCGCCGACGACACCACCGTGATGCTCATCGGCACCTACGAGCGCGCCACCTCGGTCGGCGCCCTCCTGCTCGCCCGCCTTCCCGAGAGCGTCGTCCTCCACGACTCCGACCCGACGCTGACGACCCTCCTCGCCGCCGAGCTCGACGGCGAGGACGCCGGCCAGTCCGTCGTACTGGACCGGCTGCTGGACCTCGTCCTCGTCACCGCCGTCCGCACCCTCCTCACCGACACCCCCGCCCGCCCCACCGACCCCACCGTCAACCGCGCCCTCGCCGCCCTCGAGGCCCGCCCCGACCTCCCCTGGACCGTCGCCACCCTCGGCGCCCACGTCGGCCTCTCCCGCGCCGCCCTCGCCCGCCGCTTCACCCACCACGTCGGCGAGCCCCCACTGACCTACCTCACCCGCTGGCGCCTCGCGCTCGCCGCCGACCTGCTCGGCGGCACCGACCTGCCGCTCGCAGCCATCGCGGGACGGGTGGGCTACACGAGTCCGTTCGCGTTGAGCGCGGCGTTAAAGCGGGCGCACGGAGTCGCGCCGGCGACGTACCGGAGCGGGGCGGCCTGATCGCGACAGCTCACCCATGACGCACGAAGGCCCTCGATCCGGATTCGGATCAAGGGCCTTCGGTTTCTTTGTAGCGGGGGCAGGATTTGAACCTGCGACCTCTGGGTTATGAGCCCAGCGAGCTACCGAGCTGCTCCACCCCGCGTCGGTGAACAGAACATTACGGCACCGCCCCAACCACCACCAAATCGAGACCCACCTAGGACGACGGCGGTGACATCTTCGGTGACGGAGCCCGCCAGCCGCGCCACCCCGCGAGCAGGCGCCAGCCGATGGTGACCACGGCGGCCGGGGCGGCGATGGCGCCGTGCGAGACGCCGATCTCGGCGCCGGTGGCGGCGATGGCGGCGCCGGCGAGGGCGGGGATGGCGTAGAGCTCGCCGTAGCGGAAGATCACCGGGACGCGGCCGACGAGGAGGTCGCGGACGATGCCGCCGCCGACGCCGGTGGCCATGCCGAGGGCAGCGGACGGGACGGGGCCGAGGCCGAACTCCTGGGCCTTGAGGGCGCCGGCGACGCAGAACAGGCCGAGGCCGAAGGCGTCGAAGACGTTGATCACCCGCTCGAGGCGGCCGAAGGCCGGGTGCCAGGCGAAGGTGACCAGGCCGGCCACGACGGGCACCAGGAGGTAGCGCCAGTCCTCGACCGCCGGCGGCGGTACGGCGCCGATCACCACGTCACGCAGGACACCGCCGCCGAGGCCGGTGGCCATCGCGAGGACGACGACGCCGACGATGTCCAGCTGGTTGCGTACGGCGACCAGCCCGCCCGAGATCGCGAACACGAAGATCCCGACCAGGTCGAGGGTGAGCAGCATGCCGCCATGATCCCGTACGACGACGGGCCCTCCGGCAACCAGTCGCCGGAGGGCCCGTTCGGGGTGTTCGTCGTTACTTCTTGTCGCGCTGGTCGGCCAGCTTGACCGCCTTCTCGACCTCGTCCTGCGCGACCTTGAGCTTCTCCGCCCAGGTCGCCGTGTCGTTGGCGCGCTGCGCCTCCTCGGCCGCCCGGAACGCGTCGTCGGCCTTGCGGAGCGCGTCGGCGATCTGCTCCTCGATCGAGCCGACAGGCTCGGCCGGTGTGCCCGGCTCGCCCGGGGTGCCCGGCTTGTCCGGCTTCTGCTCGCCCGTCTGGACGTCGACGCCGAGCGCATCGCCGAGCGCCAAGGGCAGGGTCTCGCCGATGCCGACGTTCTCGCCGTACTTGACGATCACGTACTGCAGGATCGGGTAGCTCGACGATCCCGCGGTCCGCACGACGTAGATCGGCTCGACGTAGATGAGCCCGCCGTCGACCGGCAGCGTCAACAGGTTGCCGTAGCGCGGTGGCGTGTCCTTCTGCACGTTGAGGTCCTTCAACGTCGAGGTGACCTTGGGATCCTGCTTCATCTCGTTGACGACCTGTCCCGGTCCCGGCGAGTTCTGGTCGGCCATCTCGAGCAGCCGCAGCTTGCCGAAGCTGTCGGTCTTCGTCGCGTCCGAGTTCACCTGCAGGTACGACGCCAAGGTGCCCTTGCGGTAGGGCACGAACACCGAGGTGAGCGACCAGTCACTGTCCACGCTGTCGGCGGCGCCGGTGGCGAACAGTCGGTACGGCGGCTGGAACACCCCGCGTGTCGCGTTCGGGTCCTCAGGCACCTGCCAGCGGTTGTTGCCCTGGTAGAAATCGCCGGCGTTGGTCACGTGGTAGCGCGCGAGCTGGTAGCGCTGGACCTTGAAAAGGTCCTCCGGATAGCGGATGTGCGCCAGCAACTCCCCACCGATCGCGCTCTTGGGCTTGACCGCGTCGGGGAAGACCTTCATCCACGTCTTGAGGATCGGGTCGGTCTCGTCCCACTGGTAGAGCGTCACGGTGCCGTCGTAGGCGTCCACCGTGGCCTTGACCGCCGAGCGCATGTAGTTGATCTCGTCGGTCGGGATGGTCTGCAACCCGGTCTGCTGCTGGAGCGAGTCGTCGATCATCGCGGCGAACGACTCGCGCTGGGAGTTCGGGTACCGGTCGGTGGTCGTGTAGCCATCGATGATCCACACGATCTTGCCGTCGACCACGGCCGGGTAGGGGTCACCGTCGACGGTGAGCCAGGGCGCGACCTTCTCGACCCGCTCGGTGGGCGTACGGTTGTAGAGCACCTTGGAGTTGCCGTTGACGCGCCCGGAGAGCACGAAGTTCGGCTCACCGAACTTGATCGCGTACATCAGCTGGTTGAAGGTGCTGCCGATCCCGACGCCGCCCTTGCCGTCGTAGGTCGTGCGCTGCACGTCCGGCGAGTTCCCTGCATCGGCGAGACCGAGCTCGACACTGCCGTCGTTCTTGCCCGCCTTGCCGACGATCGAGTACGACGGGCTGAGCTCGCCGTAGTAGACGCGGGTCTCGAACTTGCCGGCGTCGGTGAGATCCGTACGTCCGCTGGTGCCGCTGCCGATGCCTTCAGCCCACACGATCCGGCCGTTGACCTCGTCGCTGGTCGCGATCTTGTTGGCGTAGGCCGCGATCAGGCCCTCACCGTGGGTGTAGACGGTGTGCAGGTTGGACCAGTTCTGATCGGAGGTGTTGATCCCGGACTGGTCGAGCTCACGCACGCCGAGGACGAGCGGCTCGCTCTTGCCGTTGATCTTGTAGTGGTCGACGTCCAGCACCTTGGGCACCGAGTAGTAGGACCGGATCTGCTGGCGCTGCTGGAAGGTGTCACGCACCTGCTGCGGGTCGACGACCGGTGCGTCGGTGAGCTGACCCCAGACCTTCTGGGCGACCTCGGCGGTGACGGTGCCCGAGGCAGCGCCGGGGAACTCCTCGGTCGCGACGTCACTGAGCCCGTAGGCCTCGCGCGTGGCGTCGATGTTGGCCTTGATGTAGGAGTTCTCCTTGTCGGCCTCGGACGGCTTGACCTGGAAGTTCTGCACGATGGCGGGCCAGATCATGCCGAGCAGCACGGCCGAGAGCGCGAGCAGCGCCAGGCCGACCGAGGGCAGCTGCCAGGTCTTGCGCCAGATGTTGAGGAAGAACAGCACGGCACAGATGAGCGCGACGCCGACGAGGATGTTGCGTGCCGGGAGCAAGGCGTTCTCGCCGGTGTAGTTCATGCCGGTGAAGAGCCGATGATCGTCGGTGACCAGGTCGTAGCGGCCGAAGTAGTAGTCGACGGCCTTGGCCAGCACGAAGACGCCGAGCAGCACCGAGAGCTGCACCTGGGCGGCCGGCGTGAGCCGGTCGTGCTGGGACTGGAGCCGGATGCCGCCGTACAGGTAGTGGACGACGGCGGTCGCGATCAGCGCCACGATGGCCACGGCCATCACGAAGTCGATGACGAAGTTGATCCACGGCAGGTCGAAGACGTAGAAGGAGATGTCCTTCTTGAAGTACGGGTCCTGCTTGCCGAAGGACTCCCCCTCGCGCCACAGCATGAAGGTGCGCCACTGGCCGATCGCCGAGGTGCCGGCGAAGATGCCGACGACGATCGCGACGCCGGCGAGCAGCCAGGTACGGATCGGGGTGACCGCGTCGCGGTAGCGGTCGACGCCGTCGTTGCCGGGCAGCCCGAAGATCGGGCGGCTGCGGTAGGCCAGGTACATGTTGAGCGCGACCACGCCGCCCATCAGGACGCCGAACGCCACGAACAGGCCGACCCGGGTCCACAGCATGGTGCTGAAGACCTGGCCGTAGCCGACCTCGGAGTACCACAACCGGTCGGTGTAGATGCCCGCGAAGGCGCTGAGGAGGAAGAAGCCGAGCACCAGGATGACGCCGGTGATCACCAGCGCCCGGGTACGGCGGCCGGGTCGCTCGGGCGCGGGGCGCTCGGGCTCCTCGTCGAACAGTTCACTCATTGGGGCTCGCCCTCCGCGTCGTCCAGCAGTGTGTTGCGCAGCAGCTCGATCAGGCCGGGTACCAGGTCGGTCCCGCCCATCACGGCGCTGTCGTGGTCCTCGCTGCGCATCCGCAGTGCGCAGTAGGCGGCGCCGTGCCGGGTCACCCCGGCGACGATGCGCACCTCTTCGGCGTCCGGGTGCTCGCGTGCGAACGCGCGCGCCGCGGTCGGGTCCTCGGGCACCTGGCCGTCAGCGGCCGGGGGCAGCACCAGGCGCTCGACGACGGCCGCACAGCCGCCCACGACGCCGGGCCACACGATGCCCGGGAGCACCTCCTCGAGCTGCTGCCCGAGCGGGAGCTCGTCCTGCTCGATCGGCGTCAACGAGCCCTGCTCGGCCGGGGTGTCGAGACCGAGCTGGGCCGCGAGCACGGGCTCCTGGGCGACCAGGCGGCCGGTGTCGACGAGCGCGTAGAGGCGCGCGGGCTGGTCCCAGCCCACGTGCGCCTGGTGCTTCTCGATCTCGAGGACGGCAGCCGCCAGCGCCGGGTCGACGTCCAGGTCGTAGTCCATGTCGGTGGTCCGCTCGTTCGGGGTCAGCAGTGCGGCAGCGGGGCGTCGTGGTCGCCGACCCAGGTCTCGAGGGCCTTGCGCGCCTCGGTCATGGTGGTCGCCTTGACCAGCCTCAGGTCGGGGTCGAGCCCCTGGACGTCCGAGCAGTTGTCCTTGGGGACGAAGAACAGCTTCGCGCCGGCCGCCTGGGCACCGGCGATCTTCTGCTGGATCCCGCCGATCGGGCCGACCTGGCCGTCGGGCGCGAGCTCGCCGGTGCCGGCGACGGTCGCACCACCGGTGAGCGAGCCCGGGGTGAGCGTGTCGTAGATGGCCAGCGAGAACATCAGTCCGGCGCTGGGCCCGCCGACCGTCGGGTCGACGCGCAGGTTGATCTGGAACGGGAACTCGTAGCCCACGCCCAGCGAGACGCCGATCTTGGGCTGGCCGTCCTCGATCTTCGGCTTGATCCGCACGGTCAGCTCGCGCTTGTCGCGCACGATCCGCAGCTCGACGAGCGAGCCGTCGTCGTGCTTGCGCACGGCCTTGACGACCTGCTCGCTGCTGGTGACCGGCTCGCCGTCGACCTCCTTGATGATGTCGCGCAGGAGCAGCTTGCCCTCGGCGGCACCCTTGTCGACGACCAGGGCGACCTGGATCGCCTCGGGTACGTCGTACCCGAGCTCGTTGAGGGCGACCGCCTTGGCGACGTCCTGCGAGGTCGTCATCTGGACCGCGCCCTCGGCCTTCTCCTGCGCGGCCGACTGGTCCTTGGGGTGGACGACGTCGTAGGGCACGACCGCCTTGTCGGGGTCGACCCAGCGGCTGAGCGCCTCGCCGAGCGAGAGCTTGTCGCCGTTGGCCGAGGCCACCACGGTGGTGAACCGGATCTGGCCCTTGTCGTAGTACGCCTTGTGCCCGTCGACCTGGATCACCTCGGCGTTGTCGCCGTCCTTGCCGAGGACGTTGAACGTCGGACCCGGGCTGTAGGAGGCGTAGGGCAGCGGCACGGAGGCCGCGATGCCGCCGAGGATCAGCACCAACGGGGCCGCGATGCACACGGCGATCAGGCGCTGGCTCATGGCGCCTACCTTGTCAGACGCCGCCAATGGTGTCCCGCGGTGGTGTCAGGAGGCGCGCCGGTCGGTTCCGGCGGCGTCGTCGCGGCGGGACTGCTCGTCCGGCTGCACGCCCGGCTGCTCGGCCGCCTGGGCCACCGGCGCGGCCGGGGTCTCGCCCTGGATCACGACGGGACGGCGGCGCGAGGTGCGCAGCGCGATGCCGGTGGCCCGCTCGGCCTCCCGGCGCGGCGCGGCGTAGCCGGGACGGACGCGCTGCTCACGGGCGAG
Organism: Pimelobacter simplex; assembly: GCF_024662235.1. Classification (GTDB taxonomy): domain Bacteria; phylum Actinomycetota; class Actinomycetes; order Propionibacteriales; family Nocardioidaceae; genus Nocardioides. The sequence goes on along the minus strand of NZ_CP096276.1, from coordinate 930,861 downwards.
CGCCTCGCCCATCCGCCGGGCCGCGGTCTCGCGGTCGACCTCGCCCCGGCCCTCACGGCCCCACCACGCCACCCACGCCATCGAGGCGACGGTGAGCGCGGCGGCCGGCAGCAGCCAGAACAGGATCTCCACTCCACGAGCCTAGGTCGGTGCTCCACGCCCGGCGGTCAGGACACGCCCGTCAGGGGCTGCCGACCCACTCGTCGCTGCCGTCGGTGAAGCGCTGGTGCTTCCAGATCGGCACCTCGGCCTTGAGGGTGTCGATGAGCGCCCGGCTCGCCTCGAACGAGGAGCCCCGGTGCCCGGCCGTGGTGGCGACGACGACGGCGAGGTCGCCGATGTCGAGGTCGCCGACCCGGTGCACGGCGGCGAGCGCGGTGACGTCGTGCTCGGCGGCGACGCGGTCGCAGACCTCGCGCAGCCGGTCGAGGGCCGAGGGGTGCGCGGAGTACGACAGGCCGGTCACGCCGTGGCCCTGGTCGTGGTCGCGGACCCGTCCGACGAAGAGCACGAGCCCGCCCGCGGCCGGGTCGTCGAGGCTGTCGAGGACCTCGCTCACCGACAGCGGCTGGTCGGAGATCGCGACGAGGCGCACCGCGGGGTTGGTCATGGCTGCACTCTAGGACTCCGGCCGGTCGCGACCGGGGCAGGTCCGGGGTCCGGCCAGGGGTCTCCCCTACACCGCCGGTTGGCGATCCGGCGTAGATTCGGACCATGACCGACAACCCGGGCGACGACCAGCCGAACCCGTTCAAGGGCACGCCGTTCGAGCAGATCTTCGGCGCCCTCGGGGGCGCCTTCCCCGGCGCCGGCGGTGCCGGTGGGGCCGGCGGCATGGCGTTCTTCCAGCAGCTCCAGTCCCTGATGCAGCCGCACGACGGCCCGCTCAACTGGAACGCCGCCAACGACATCGCGCGCCAGACCGCGGCCCAGGAGCCCGACCCGTCCACGACCCAGCGCGACCGGGACCGGGTCTCGGACGCCGTCCAGCTCGCCGACCACTGGCTCGACACCGCGACCGGCTTCCCCTCCGGCGTCACCACGACCGCCGCCTGGAGCCGCGCCGAGTGGCTCGTCGAGACCCAGCCGGTCTGGAAGGTCCTCGTCGAGCCCGTCGCCGCGCGCTCGGTGACCGGGCTGGCCGGGGGGCTGCCCGAGGAGATGAAGGCCGCGGCCGGTCCGCTCGTCGGCATCATCGGCCAGGCCGTCGGCGGGATGATGGCGATGCAGATCGGCCAGGGCCTCGGCGCGCTGGCCGGCGAGGTGCTGTCCGCCTCCGACATCGGGCTGCCCCTGGGCGCGCCCGGCAAGGCCGCCCTGGTGATGGCCAACGTGCGCGCCTTCGCCGAGGGCCTCGACGTCACCGAGGACGACGTCATCCTCTACCTCGCGCTGCGCGAGGCCGCCCACCAGCGGCTCTTCGCCCACGTGCCGTGGCTGCGCGAGCACCTGATCGGTGCGGTCACCGACTACGCCCAGGGTCTCGAGATCAACGCCCAGCAGATCCAGGACCGGGTCCAGGAGCAGCTGCGCGGCATCGACCCCAGCAACCCCGAGGCTATGCAGAGCCTGCTCGAGGGCGGACTCTTCGACCCGCCGCAGACGCCGGCCCAGACCGCCGCGCTCTCCCGCCTCGAGATCGCGCTCGCGCTGGTCGAGGGCTGGGTCGACGAGGTCGTCGGCATGGCGACCCACGAGCGGATGCCGGCCGCCACCAAGCTGCGCGAGGCGGTCCGCCGCCGCCGCGCCGCCGGCGGCCCCGCCGAGCAGACCTTCGCCGCGCTGGTCGGCCTCGAGCTGCGCCCGCGCCGGCTCCGCGACGCCTCCACGCTGTGGGGCGGGCTGCGCAGCCGCTCGGGCCAGGAGGCCCGCGACGGCGTCTGGATGCACCCCGACCTGCTCCCCACCGCCGCCGACCTCGACGACCCGCTGTCGTTCCGGGCCGAGGCGACCCAGCCCGAGACGCTGAGCGAGGACGAGTTCGACGCCGAGCTGCGCAAGCTGCTCGACGGCCCCGACTCCCCCGAGGCGCCCGACTCCCCCGAGGCGCCCGGCGCGCCCGACGCCGGGTGACGCTGCACGACGACGCGCTGGCCGTGCTCCGCGGCTGGCGCGCGCCCGATGCCGTCGAGGAGGCCCTGCGCCGGCGCTACGTCACCCACCTGGAGTCGGCTCCCGACGGGATGTGGCGCTCGTCGTACCCGGACCACATCACGGCGGGCACCCTCGTCATCGACGCCACCGGCGACCGGGTGCTGCTCAACCTGCACCGCAAGGCCGGGCGCTGGTTCCACTTCGGCGGGCACTGCGAGGACGGCGACGCCACCCTCGCCGACGTCGCCCGCCGCGAGGCGCACGAGGAGAGCGGCCTGACCGCGCTCACCTTCCACCCCGAGCCGGTCCAGCTCGACCTGCACACGGTGCCCTTCTGCGGCGATCGCGGGGAGGTACGCCACCTCGACGTGCGCTACGTCGCCGCGGCTCCCCCGGACGCCACGGCCGTGGTCAGCGACGAGTCCCTCGCCGTGCGCTGGTGGCCGATCGGCGACCTGCCCGAGCTCGAGCCGGCCATGCACACGCTCATCGCCCGCGCCCGCGCCCGCGCGGCGCTGAGCTAGTCGACGTCCTCGCCGGGCACGACCTGCTCCGAGGGCGGCCGGTCGATCCGGGCGGCGTCGGACCAGCCGGCCAGGTAGCCCTTGGCCTTCTCCGCGGCCGGGTAGTGCGCGACCCAGCCCCAGAACTTCTCGTCGTGGTGCGGCTCGATGAGGTGGGCGAGCTCGTGGACGAGCACGTAGTCGATCACCCACTCCGGCATCCGCTGCAAACGCTCGGAGAGCCGGATCGAGCGGTCCCGGGGCGTGCACGAGCCCCAGCGCGCGCGCTGGTTGCCGACCCAGCGCACCGACTCCGGCACCGCCAGGCCGCCGAGGTAGGCGTCGCTGAGCTCCTGGGCGCGGGTGGTCAGCGCGTCGTCGCTCCACCGGCGCGGCGCGGCGCTGCGTCGTTCGCGGCGCTCGACCCGGGCGACCATCTTGGAGACCCAGGCACGCTCCTCGGTGCCGGTGAGGTTGTCGGGGACGAGCACGACGATCTTCTCGCCGTCACGGTAGGCGGACACGGTCCGCCGCCGGCGGCCCGACCGCCGTACCTCCACCCGAGGAGTGCCCATGCGGCGACCCTACGGCGCCGGACGCCCCCGCGGTGGGACCTCGGCGCGAACCGGCCCCCGCGAATTGTCTGGACCTGTCAGTCCGCTCCGGGGCGCGCCCAGTCGAGCAGCCGCTCGACCGGCCAGGTGTTGACGATCCGGTCGGCCTCGATGCCGGCCGCCTCGGCCCGCTCGCAGCCCAGGACCGGGTAGTCGAGCTGACCCGGCGCGTGCGCGTCGCTGTCGATCGAGAACACGCAGCCGATGTCCCGGGCCAGCTCCAGGAGCCGGGTCGGCGGGTCGCGCCGCTCGGGCCGGGAGTTGATCTCGACCGCGACCCCTTCCTCGGCACAGGCCTCGAAGACCGCGCGGGCGTCGAAGCGGGACTGGCCCCGGGTGCCGCGGGCCCCGGTCACCAGGCGACCGGTGCAGTGGCCGAGCACGTTGGTGAACGGGTTGCGCACCGCGGCCACCATCCGCTTGGTCATCTGGTCGGCATCCATCTGGAGCTTGGAGTGGACGCTCGCCACCCGCACGTCGAGGCGCCCCAGCATCTGATCGGTCTGGTCCAGTCGCCCGTCGTCGAGGATGTCGACCTCGATCCCCCGCAGCAGCCGGAAGCCGGCCCCGTCGAGGTGCTCGTTGACGGCCGCGACCACGTCGAGCTGGCGGGTCAGCCGCTCCGCGGAGAGCCCGCGGGCGACCTTGAGCCGCGGCGAGTGGTCGGTGAGCACGAGGTAGTCGTGGCCGAGCTCCATCGCGGTCATCGCCATCTCCTCGATGGGCGAGCCGCCGTCGGACCAGTCCGAGTGGGAGTGCAGGTCGCCGCGCAGCGCGGCCCGCAGTGTCTCACCGGCGCCGCCGGAGGTCTGGGGGCCGCCGTACTGCGCCTCGACCTCGGCCAGCTTGTCGGGCAGCTGCCCCTCGGCCGCCTGGGCGATCACCCGGGCCGTGCTCGCGCCCACACCGGGCAGCTCGGTGAGCGTGCCGGCCGCCGCCCGCGCGCCGACCTCGTCGGGCGGCAGCGCCAGGATCGCGCCGGCCGCGCCGCGGTAGGCCTTGACCTTGTAGCTGTCCGCGCGCCCGCGCTCCAGCAGGAAGGCGATCCGGCGCAGCGCCGCCACCGGCGTGCCGTCGTACTGCTCCTCGGTCACGGGTCTCCCGTCCTCGCAGAAATGTTTGTCCACAGGCGGTGGAGGAGCCGGTGGGCACCATCCCCGCTGGTCATCCGACCGTACGCCGCCCCCGGCGTCCACCACCGGCGCACCCCGTCCACAGGCCGTACACCGTTCCGGCCCGCTCCATCCACGGCCCCGGCCGCTCATCCACAGAGTTCTCCACAAGCCTGTCCACAGGCTGTCGGACTCCCGGATTGACCGCGCCGCCGGGGATCCCTAGCGTCATGCCCAGAAGAGGCCCCTGGGGCCGCAGCACCTCGCTCGCAAGGGGAAGGCAAGCGAGGGGCAGATGCGGACCCGGGGGTCTCTCGCTATCTCCCCTCGAAGCGCGCCGGGCGCTTCTCCTGCGCGGCCCGGATCCCCTCCTGCAGGTCCGCCGTGGCCAGCGTCACCGGCTGCGCGAGCGCCTCCCAGGCCAGCGCCGCCTCCAGGTCGGCGTGCCCGCGCTGGAGCGCGCCCTTGGTCAGCCGGGTCGCGATCGGCGCGGCGGCGGCGATGTCCGCCGCGGTCGCCAGCACCTCGTCGAGGAAGGCCGAGGGCTCCAGCACCCGCGAGACCAGGCCCAGGCCCAGCGCCTCGTCGGCATCGACCAGCCGCCCGGTCAGGAACAGGTCGCGCGCCGCGGCCGGGCCCACCACCTCGGGCAGCAGGTAGGTGCCCGCCATGCCCGGGTGGATCCCCAGCCGGGTGAACGGCACGCCCATCTTGGCGCCGCGCGCGGCGTACCGGAGGTCGCAGGCCAGGGCCAGGCACAGCCCCGCACCGATCGCGGCGCCGTTGATCGCGGCGATCGTGGGCACCTCCAGGCGGCGGATCGAGAGCCACGCGCGGTAGAACGGCAGCATCCGGGTGCGCAGGTCGTCCACCGTCGCGTCGGGCTCCGAGGCCAGCCAGCTCAGGTTGCCGCCGGAGCAGAACCCCTTGCCCTCCCCGGTGACCACGACGGCCCGCACGGTGGGGTCCGCGGCCAGGTGGTCGACCGCCGCGACCCAGGAGGCGGTCATCTCGTCGCTCATCGCGTTGCGCATCTCCGGCAGGTCCAGGACCAGCAGCGCGACCCCCGCCGAGGGCCGCTCGAGGCGCAGGTGGGTCAGCACGGGGGGCGTGGGCGATTTCACGGCGGAATCAGACATGCGGGGCACGGTACTGCGACTCCGTGGGGCTGTGCCGTAGGGTCGGGGAGGTTCGGAGTGCGGCTCCGAACCCCGACGGGCTTCCCCCAATGTCCCCCGTCGCGACGACCGAACGAACAAAAAGCAAGGAGGCCGTCATGGCGGAGACCTGGAGCGGCGAGTTCTACTGCGTGAAGTGCAAGGCCAAGCGCGAGGCCGAGGGCGAGGTCAAGGTCAACGAGAAGGGGACCCGGATGGCCAAGGCCGTCTGCCCCGAGTGCGGCACGAACCTCAACCGCATCCTCGGCAAGGCCTGAACCTCAGGCACTCAGCCGATTGTCACGGGCGGCTCCACCTCGGTGGAGCCGCCCGTGGCGCGTTTTTCCAGCCGGGCCTGTGGATGAGCGCCGCGCGCCCCCGCCCGCCCGTGGCACGCTGCCCGCATGCCGATCGCTGCCGGGACCACCGCGTCGCCGTCGGCGGCCGCCCTGGTGCTGCGCCCCGGTACGCCGGTGCTCCACCGCGCACCGGGCGTCCTCCAGGTGGGACTCGACCCGCCGCGGGCGTCGGTCCCCGACGATCCCGCCGTCCGGCGGCTGCTGAGCGCGCTCGGCCGGCCCACCGGGCACCCGGCTGACGCGCCGCTGAGCGAGTCCGCCGCGACCGCCCTGGCCCGGCTCCGCGAGGCCGGACTGGTCCATCCCGCTCCCCCGTGGCCGCTCCCACCCGGGCTGGGTCCGCTGCTCGCCCAGTTCGGCCCCGATGCCGTACGCCGCCACGAGGCGCGCGCCGCCGCCCGGATCGCCGTGCGTGCCGCCCCCGGCCCCCTCACCGACCTGCTCACCGGCCTGCTCGCCGAGGCCGGGCTCGCCACCACCCCCACCGCCGACGACCCCGGCGCGGTGCACCTGGTCCTGCACCCCGGTCCGCTCCCCCGCGAGCGCCTCGACCCGCTCGTGCGCGGCTCGGTCCCGCACCTGGTCGTCGCCGGGGACGCCACCGGGATGCAGGTCGGCCCGTTCGTCGACCCGGGCCGCACCGCCTGCCTGCGCTGCGTCGACGCCCACGCGTCGGTGACCGATCCCCGCCGCGCGCTGCTCCTGGCCCAGGCCGCCGCCCGCGGCGCCGCCCAGCCGGCGCCTCGCGACCCGGTGCTCGACCGGCTCGCGCTCGCCTGGGCCGTGCAGGACCTCCTGCGCTACGCCGACGGCGAGGAGCCCACCACCTGGTCGGCGACCGTCGACCTCGGCCCGCACGGCGTACCGGTGCGGACCCCGTGGGGCCGCCACCCCGGCTGCGGCTGCTCCTGGGACGGCTTCCTCGAGCTGCCCTGAGCGGCGGCTACCACCACTCGCTGTCGAGCTTGGCCTCCATCGAGCGCAGGTTCGCCCGCGAGCACTCGTCGCAGTAGTGCCGGACCCGCCCCCGCTCGACCGACGTGGACCAGGTCAACGGCGGGACGTCGCCGTCCGCCCGGCGCCCGCAGAAGTCGCAGTGCAGCGTCACGGCGCCAGCCTAGTGGCGCCGGAGCGACCCGCCGGCGCTGCTCAAAAAGCCGGAAGGGCCGGTTCGACGATCGGTCGAACCGGCCCTTCCTGTTCACCCGCGATCAGGTGCCCTTCGAGGGAGGTCCCGAAGAATTCCGGTCTCGCTTGTCCGTGGTGCGGGAGCCCCCGCGGTACGGACTCAGAGAGCGCGAGCGAGGGCGAGACGAGCCTGCTGCGCTGCACGCTCGGCCTTGCGGCTCAAGCGACGCGCACGGGCCATCCGACTGGCCGCGCGCAGCTGCTGCGCCTCTCCCAGGCGCATGGACATCTGCGCCCGCGCCATCTCTTCGTTGAGGAGGTTGTTCATGATGATTTCCGTTCTGGAGGTATGAGAAAGCTCTTCGGTGGTACTGCGTTGATGAGTTGCTGCGTCGGCGTGGCCTACGCGGCGGCGTCCTTGCGCGGCCGGCCCCGGGGCCGCTTGCGCGGGATCACCACGCCGGCCAGGAACAGCTCGCCGCCCCAGACGCCCCACGGCTCGCGCCGCTCCAGCGCGCCGGCGAGGCACATCGCCTGGACCGGGCAGTCCACGCACAGCGCCTTGGCGGCCTCGACATCCGACGGGGACTCGGCGAACCACAGCTCGGCATCGTTCAGCCGGCACGGCAGCAGCTCGTCCAGCGTCGGCTCGAGAACACTGGTCGTCATTTCTGCTTTCACCTCCTCTACTCAGACCTGATCGCGTTGGTCGATTCCTTGCGGGATCTGCGCCTTCGCGGTTCTCGGTCGGAGAAGTACGAAGGCCGCGGATCCCGGTGATTCGGGTTCCGCGGCCTGGAGGGTGCCGAGCTGAGTGCTATCTCAGATCGGTGGACTCCAGGCGAGTGAACCCGGGACGTAGGCGGTCGTCGTGCCGCGGCGTCCCATGCCGGCGTGTGCGCGCTCCCGCTTGACGGCATCCAGGGCCACGGCGGCGGCGAGGGTCGCGAACGGCGCAAAAGCGGCATTCGGAGCGATCGCACGCGCGGCAATGCCCTGGACCTCGAAGGTCGGGAGGGCAGAGGTGGCGCAGCCGAGGAACGCGGACGGGGACAGCGGACGCTGCCAAGCGGACGTCATTGCCGGGATCATCACGAAGTTCTCCATGGGTGCCACCTCCTTCGGTGCCAGTTGGGCGCCAGCCGTGCCAGGGCTGTGGTGCGCAGCGGTTGTGTCTGATGACCGTAACGGCCCGTCTTCGGGCCGTGCAAATCATTTATCGGGGTTTTTCAAGGTTTTTCTGAAACAAGTGCGAGGACCGCCTCGCCATAGCGCTCGATCTTGTTGGGACCGACCCCGTTGACCTTGGCGAGCGCCGCCATCGAACCGGGCTTGTGCTCGGCGATCAGCTCGAGCGTGGCGTCGGTGAACACGACGTACGCCGGGAGCGGCTTGCCGTCCTCACCCGCCTCGCGCGCGGTCTCGAGGCGCCAGGCCTTGAGCCGCTCGAACAGGCCCTCGTCGTAGCGGACCGGGTGGTGGGCGCAGCGGCCGCGCTTCTTCTCCGCGGCCGAGGTGAGCGGCTGGAGGCACTCACGGCAGCGCGCGACCTTGGTCCGCCCGCGGGCCGGCTGGGGCTGCTGGCTGGCCGGCAGCATCGGCACCAGGAAGCGCGAGGGCTGGCGTCGCGGGGCCTGGCCCGGGTTGCGCGCGGCCGACCACGACACCATCAGCTCGCGCCGGGCGCGGGTCATACCGACGTAGAGCAGCCGGCGCTCCTCCTCGACCGCGTCGGGGCGGGCTCCCCCCTGCTCGGCGTAGACGATGGGGACGGTGCCGTCCTGGACGCCGCAGCAGAAGACGGCGTCCCACTCCAGGCCCTTGGCGGCGTGGAAGGTCGCCAGCGTCACGCCGTCGGCGGTCGGCGCGTGCTGCTCGGTGGCGCGGCGGTCGAGCTCGTCGACGAAGGCCGCCACCGAGGACTCGATGCCGCGCTCCTCGGCGAAGGCACCGGCCTGGTCGGCCAGCGCCTGGAGGGACTCCCAGCGATCGCGGACCTGGCCGCGGTTGGTCGGGGGCTCGGCCGTCCAGCCCATGCCGGACAGGACCGCCTTGACCACCTCGAGCCACGGCAGGTCGTCGGCCTCGCCCGAGCGCGCGGCGCCGCGCAGCCGGGTGACCGCCTCGCGGACCTCGCGGCGGTCGAAGAAGCGCGCCGCGCCGCGCACGACGTAGGGGATGCCGCGGTCGGTGAGCGCGTCCTCGAAGGTCTCGGACTGCGCGTTGATCCGGAAGAGCACCGCCATCTCGCCGTAGGGCGTGCCGGCCCGCTGGAGCTTGGCGACCCGGTCGGCCACCCCCCGCGCCTCGGCGACCTCGTCGGGCTCGCCGACGTAGCGCACCGCCGAGCCCGCCGCCTGCTGGGAGCGCAGCTCGACCCCGGCGCTCGGCGTACCGGCCAGGAGGGTGTTGGCGGCCGCGACCACCTGGGGCGAGGAGCGGTAGTTGCGGACCAGCTCGATCGAGGTGGTGCCGGGATAGCGCTGCGGGAAGTCCTTGAGGTAGGTCGCGTCGGCGCCCGCGAAGGAGTAGATCGTCTGGGCCGGGTCGCCCACCACGCACAGCTCGTCGCGCCCGCCCAGCCACAGGTCGAGCAGCGCCGACTGCAGCGGCGAGACGTCTTGGAACTCGTCGACGACGAACCACTTGTACTGGCGGCGCACCTGGGCCGCGACCCGCTCGTCGCTGGCCAGGACGCCCGCGGTGAGGAGGAGCACGTCCTCCATGTCCATCCGCCCCTGGTCGCGCTTGACCTGCTCGTAGGCGGCCATCACCCGCCCGACCGCCTCGGGCGTCTGGTCGCCGACCGAGCGGCCCTTGGCCGGCGCGAGCCGGGGGTAGTCGTCGGCGCCGACATTGCTCACCTTGGCCCACTCGACCTCGGAGGCGAGGTCGCGCAGCAGCGCCTGCTCGGCGCGGATGCCGAGCGTGCGGCAGGCCGCGGCGAGCATCGGGATCTTGGACTCGGTCAGCACCGGCAGCTCGGTGCCGTGCACGTGGGGCCAGAAGTAGCGCAGCTGGCGCAGCGCCGCGCTGTGGAAGGTCCGCGCCTGCACCCCGGGCGCGCCGAGCGCCCGCAGCCGCTGGCGCAGCTCGCCCGCCGCGCGCGTCGTGAAGGTCACCGCCAGCACCTCGGTCGGCGCGTAGACCCCGGACTGGACGCCGTGCGCGATCCGGTGGGTGATCGCCCGCGTCTTGCCCGTGCCCGCGCCCGCCAGCACCCGCACCGGACCGCGCAGGGTCTCGGCGACCTTGCGCTGCTCGGGGTCGAGCGCGGAGAGCAGGCGTTCGATGGACTCGGACATGGCACCGACCCTAGACGGCGGGGCCGACAGAACCGGACCCGCCGTCGGGGCCTGTGGATGAGCGGTCAGCGACGCACGGTCACCGCGCCGGAGAGCGCCGTACGGGTGGCGTAGCCGGTGCGCCGCACGGTCACCCGGACCTGGATCCGCTTGCCCCGGTCAGCCCGCGTGACGGCGTACGTGGCGCCGGTACGGCCGGGCACCACCCGGCCGTTGCGGAGCCAGGCGTAGCTCACCCCGGACGGTGCCGGGGACCAGATGCCGCTCGTCGCCCGGAGCCTCTTGCCGGCCTTGGCCTTGCCGCTCACCACCGGCGCCTTGGTCAGCGCGAACGCGTGGGCGGCCGCCGGCGGAGCCGACAGCGGCGCCGGCGACCAGTCGGGCTCGGTGCCGGCGGTGGCGATCCGGGTCACCGTCGTCCCCTCGGCCGAGCACGCGGCCAGCCCGAGCACGACCCACAGCTCGCCGCCCTCGCTGTAGACGGCCGAGTCGCTGTCCGGCCCGAACGCCGCGTCCACCGGCGAGGGCCGGCCGGGGTCGGGCGTGACGTAGCACTCCGGGTTCGCGGTCGGCTTGGCCGGCGTCCGGCTCCCGCTGCGCGGGTCGCCCACGGTCGTCTTCATCGCGAAGCCGGCCCCCTCGACCCCGAACAGCACCCGCTTGCCGTCACGGGACACCTCCGGCTCCAGCAGCTCGACGAAGCTGTCGAAGATGTCGGGCGAGCGGAACCAGGGCTGCGCCGTCTGCCCCAGGTCGGCGAGGTGGACGTCGCCGTTGCGGTAGAGCGCGACCCGGCTGTTGCTCACCCACCCCGGCTGGTAGCCGAGCACGATCCCGTACTTGTCGGGCCCCGACCACCGGGTCGCGTCGGTGAAGCTCGTCACCGCCTCGGCCTCCAGGTAGCCGCCCGCGCCGCCGTACCGCTCGAGGCGGAGCTGGCTGTAGGCGATCTTGGTGCCGTCCGGCGAGATCTCCGCGCCCTGGATCGGGCTGATCGTGACCGTCCCGGAGTCGGGGACGAACAGGTCCTCCGGCGTGATCCGGTTGAGCACCACGCCGTCCTGGCGCATCCGGACGATCGTCTCGCCCTTCATCACCGCGATGACGCCGTCGTCGGCCATGGTCGGGTGCTCGTACGGCGATGCCGCGGTGCCGTCGCGGGTCACCTGGCGCTGGCCGGTGCCGTCGGGACGGGTCAGCCAGACGTTGGAGGCGCGGATGTAGACGATCGAGCCGCCGACCGCGGCCGCACTGGGGGCGGCGGTCTCGGCCGTTGGGGCCGTTGGGGCCGCAGGGGCGGGCGGTGGGACGCACAGCAGCGAGGCGGCGGCGAGGGCGGTGGTCGCGGAGAGCAGCGCGACCTTCCGGGGACGGGACATCGGGAGAGCTCCTCTGGAGACAGGTCGGGACGGAACGGCGCCCCGTGGTCGGCGCCGGTACCCGTGACCCTCACGGGCCGCGCGTCCCGGCGGACAGGGCAGGTGTCCCGGATCCGGTCCCGAGCCGCCCGGGCTCCGGGCGGGCCGGCGGGCGGGAACAACGCGACCGCCACCATGGTTGAGTGGGCGCAGCAACACCGAGCTGCCCCGGCCCACCCCCGACCCAGAAGGCGATCCGCGATGACGTTCACGATGTACACCACCCCGTGGTGCGGCTACTGCGTGCGGCTCAAGGGCCAGCTCGACCGCGAGGGGATCACGTACGACATCGTCGACATCGAGCAGCAGCCCGAGGCCGCGGCCATCGTCGAGAAGGCCAACAACGGCAACCAGACGGTGCCGACGCTGGTGTACTCCGACGGCAGCGCGCAGACCAACCCGAGCGTCATCCAGGTCAAGGCCAAGCTGACCGAGCTCGCCGAGCTCAGCGCCTGAGCTCAGGCCGGCCCAGGACCAGCCGGGCCAGGACCAGCCGGCAGCTGCCGGCTACCAGCTGCCGGGCAGAGCGCCGCCGTACCAGTCCTCGACGAGCGAGCGGCTGATCGAGACGCCGCCGGGGAGGACGAGCGAGCCGTCCTCGGCGCGCCGGCGCATGTCCTCGCGGGTGAGCCACTGGGCGTCCTCGACGTCGGCGTCGTCGAGGACGATGCTCTCGCTGGTCGCCCGGCCGTGGAACCCGAGCATGAGGCTCGAGGGCAGCGGCCAGGGCTGGTTGCCGAAGTAGGTCACGTCGCCGACGTGGACGCCGGTCTCCTCGTGCACCTCGCGGCGCACGGCGTCCTCGAGGCTCTCCCCCGGCTCGCAGAAGCCGGCGAGCGTGGAGTAGCGGCCGGCCGGCCAGGCCGGGTGCCGGCCGAGGAGGCAGCGCTCGTCGGGGCTGCCCGGTTCGCCGGCGGCGATGAGCATGATCACGGCCGGGTCCGAGCGGGGGAACTGGGGCTTGGCGCAGTCGGCGCACACCAGCTCGTGGCCGGCCGCGCGCGGGACCAGGGTGCCGCCGCAGCGCGGGCAGAAGCGGTGGACCCAGTGCCACTCGGCCAGGCCGAGCGCGTGGAACACCAGCGGGGCCTGGCGGACCGCTTCGCCGGCGAGGAACGGCAGCAGACCGCGCAGGGGCAGCCAGCGCTCCGGCTCTTCCTTCGCGACCTCGCCCGGGACGATCACGCCCCACCAGGTCGCGCCGTCGCGCTCGCCCAGCAGCAGGCGTACGCCCTCGGGTGCCTCGGCCGCCGGTACCCACACGAGTCCGTCCGGTCCCGGCCGGACGCGCGTCCCGGCGATCACCAGCACCCGGCTGGCCGGATCGGCCCACCGCTCCGCGAGCCACGCGTCGTCGGTGCGCAGCAGCCCGAGCCGGTCGTGCGGGTCCTGGACCAGGGTCACGTGCGGGAACGTCACACCACCGAGCCTAGGGCTACCGTGAGACATGGACGCGACCACCCTCCGCGCCGCCCAGGCGCCGCTCAAGGAGCGCTACCGCAGTGATCCGGGCACTGCTCGGACCGCGACGACGGCCACCGGCGACTACCGCGCGCCGGACGTCACCGCGACCATCGACGGCTTCGCCGGACCCGTCCGCGCCGGCCTGCACCCCGCCACCGGCGGTGACGGTACGGACGCCTGCTCGGCCGACCTCCTGCTCCAGGCCGTGCTCGCCTGCGCCGGGGTCACCCTGCGCGCCGTCGCGACCGCGATGAGCGTGGACCTCCGCTCCGCCACGCTCCGCGCCGACGCCTGGTGGGACGCCCGCGGCACCCTCGGCATCGACCGGGAGGCACCGGTCGGCGTCCAGGACATCGTGCTCACCCTGAGCGTCGACACCGACGCCGACGACGCCACGCTCGCCCGGCTGGCGACCGCCACCGAGCGCTACTGCGTCGTGGGCCGCACACTCGCCCAGCCGCCGCAGATCCGGGTGGTCCGGGCCTGACCGACTGACCGATTGACCGGCTCGCACCGGCGCCCGCCAGCGCCCGCCGGCTCGCCACCTCACTCCAGGAGGGCCAGGACCTCCTCGCGGCCCGCGAGCTCGTCGTGCACGACGAGCTCGCCGCGGCGTACGTAGTAGAAGCCGGCGCGGACCCGCTCGGGCGGCAGCCCCCGGAGCTCGGCCCAGGCGAGCCGGTAGAGCGCGAGCTGGAGGGGGTCGGCCTCCTGGCGGGCGCTCGTCTTCCAGTCGACGACGAGGAAGGAGCCGTCGGGCTCGGCGTAGACGGCGTCGATCCGGCCGCGGATCACCTGGCGGCGTCCCTCGGCGCCCTGGAGGACCAGGGAGAAGGGCGCCTCGACGGCGTAGGGCACCCGGCTGCCGAACGGACCGTCCTCGAAGGCGGCGACGAGCTCCTTGAGGTCGGCCTCGTCGTCGATCCCGGCGTCGGCCCGGCCGGAGAGCTCGTCGGGGTCGAACAGGCCCTGCTGGCCGAAGCGGGCCTCGACCCAGGCGTGGAAGCGGGTACCGAACCGGGCGGCCGGGGCCGGGGGTCGCGGCATCGGGCGGACCAGCTCGCGGGCGAACGCCTGGGGATCGTCGCGCAGGCGGCTGAGGGCGGTGGCCGACAACGCCCCCGGCATCGGTACGACGACCTCGGCCCCCGCGCCCGAGGCCAGTCGCGCCTCGGTGAGGAGCTGCTCGATCTCGGCGTCCCAGTCGGCGACCTGGGCCGCGGTGACGATGTCGAGCTCGGGATCGGCACCGTCGGGGTCGGTCGCGCCGACCAGCGCCGCGGCGGCCAGTCGCAGCCGGGCCTCGTCGCCGGTGCCGTCGACCGGCCAGGGCCGGGCCGGGTCCTCGGCGTCGTAGGGGTTGGCCGCGCCCTTGTCGGGCCGGGTCAGCCACGGCTCGGGGGCGAGGTCCCAGGAGGTGAGCACCTCGCGGACGGCCTCCTGGTAGGCGGAGGGACCGTAGGGCGTCTTGCGCGGGCCCCACTGGAACGAGCTCACGGCGAGCCGGTGGGCGGCGCGGGTGAAGGCGACATAGCCCAGGCGCAGCTCCTCGTCGGCCTCGTGGGCCTTGGACCGGCGCCGGTAGTCGTCGAGCGCGGCCTTGTCGTAGCCCTCGAGCTGGGGCAGGTCGGCCGCGTCGCCGCGCAGCGCGGCGGGCAGCACCGCGGGCGAGGACACCCACAGCGTGCGCCCCTGGGCCGACGGGAACCGCGACTCGCAGACGCCGACGCAGAAGACCGTAGCCCACTCGAGCCCCTTGGAGCGGTGCACGGTGAGGAGCTTGACCGAGTCGGCCTCGGTCGGGGTGGCGATGTCGAGGCCGTTGCCCTGGTCGTCCTCGGCGGTGAGGTAGGCCAGGAGGGCGGGCAGCGTCACGTCGCCGTCGACGGCCTGGAAGTCGGCGACCGCCTTGACGAACAGGTCGAGGTTGTCGCGCCGGGCGGCAGCGGCCGGGCTCACCGCCGAGGCGAGCTCGACGTCGACGCCGGTGACGTCGATGATCCGCCGGACCAGGTCGAGCAGCGGCTCGCCGACGGCTACGCGCAGGAGCCGCAGCTCGTCGCGCAGCAGCGAGAACCGCTCGCGCGCCTCGGTGGAGAAGTCGCCCTCGCCGGGGTCGGCCAGGGCGTCGTCGAGGCACGGCACCTCGGCCGGGTCGATGCCGTCGGCGATCGCCACGAGCTGCTCGGAGACGGTGACGACGTCGGCCGAGCGTCCGCGTCGGCCGGCCAGCTCGCCGGCCCGCTGGCCGAGCAGGCGCAGGTCGCGGGGGCCGATCGCCCAGCGCGGTCCGGCGAGCAGGGTCAGCAGGGCGGCGTTGTCGGTGACGTCGTGGAGCAGCCGCAGCACCGCGACGATCTCGGCGATCTCGGGTAGCCGGAGCAGGCCGGAGAGACCGACGATCTCGACCGGTACGCCGGCCGCGGTCAGCGCGTCGAAGACCAGCTCGGCGTGGGCGTTGTCGCGGGTCAGCACGCCGATGCCGGCCCAGTCGCCGGGATCGCCGCCGTGGGCCGCGCGGACCGCGGCCGCCAGCCAGGCCAGCTCGTCACGCTGGGTCTCGAACGTGTGGGCTTCGACGGTGCCGTCGACCGCCCCCTCGGGCGCCCGCAGCCGGGCGACGCCCGCGCCGCGGGTCTCGAGCGCGTCGTAGAGCGGCTCGGCCAGGTGGCTGGCCACGTCGAGGATCCGCCGGTCGGAGCGCCGGTTGACGGTCAGCGCGTAGGTCGTCGGTGTGCCGTCGGCCGCCGGGAAGGTCTCGGCGAAGTTGAGGATGTTGGCCACCGACGCCCCGCGCCAGCCGTAGATCGCCTGGTTGGGGTCGCCGACCGCGGTCACCGCGTGGCCCAGCCCGTGGCCCGGCTCGGGCGCGGAGAACAGCCGGGACAGCATGATCGCCTGGGCGACCGAGGTGTCCTGGTACTCGTCGAGCAGCACCACCTTGAACCGGCCGCGCTCGATCTCGCCGACCTCGGGGCGCTCGGCCGCCAGCCGGGCGCCGAGCTCGATCTGGTCGGAGAAGTCCATCAGGCCCAGGTCGCGCTTGAGCCCCCGGTAGGACGCCACGAGCTGGAGCAGCTCGGCCCGGCGGTCGATCGCGGAGATCGCCTTGTCGATCGCGTCGACGTAGGTCTTGCGGGCCTTGCCGGCGAGCTCCTCGTCGCGGGCACGCTCGAAGCCGCGCCGGGCCGCCGCGTCGTGGCCGAGCACGTCGTCGGGGCCGACCAGGTGCTCGCTCATCGCGGAGTCGAGCGCGAGGAGGTTCTGGATCGCGGTCTCGGGGTGATCGGTCAGCAGCGAGATCTCGCCGGTGAACCGGTCGACCGCCCGGGCTCCGAGCTGGTAGCGGGCGGCGTCGGTGATCACCCGGGTGTCGGGCTCGTGGCCGATCCGCAGACCGTGGTCGGTGAGCAGACCGGAGGCGTAGGCGTTGTAGGTGGCCACCGTCGGCTCGAGGACCTCGTCGGCCTCGTCGTCGCCCGCTCCGGGCGCGGGGGTGAGGTCGAGGGCGCCGGCGTCGCGCAGGGCGGTGCGGATCCGCTGGCGCAGCTCGGCCGCGGCCTTGGTGGTGAAGGTGAGGCCGAGGACCTCCTCGGGCCGCACCTGGCCGGTCAGCACCAGGTAGACCACCCGGGCCGCCATCAGCGTGGTCTTGCCGGACCCGGCGCCGGCGATGACCACCGCCGGGCGCAGCGGCGCGCTGATCGCCGCCCACTGCTCGTCGCTGGGTGGGAACTTCGCCTGCATCGCCCGCTGGAGGTCGGCAGGCGTGGCGATCGTCATGGGGATCGTCGTCGTGCTCACTGGGCCACCACCGCTCCCGCGCTCTTGGCCGGACACAGGGACAGGAAGGAGCAGGTCCGGCACTGCTGGCCGGACACCGCCGGGAAGTGCTCCTCGCGGATCAGGTGGGCCGCATGGGCCAGCCGGGAGCGCAGCTCGTCGCGCTCGGGACCGTCCTCGGCGTGGACCGCCTGGGGCTGGACCGTGGCGCGCTCACCGCCGTCGAGCAGCCCGAGCTGGACCAGCTCGGCGCCGCCGGCCCGGTAGGGCGCCTCGTCGGGCTCGACGTCGAGCGCGCCGTGGTCGACCGCGTACTGGTAGAGCGCGAGCTGGACGTGGGTGCGCACCGAGGTGTCGGACGGCTTGGTACGCCCGGTCTTGAGGTCGACCACGACCACCCGGCCGTCGGCGTCGAGCTCGACGCGGTCGGCGTAGCCGGTCACCTGGACCTGCTCGCCGTCGACCTCGACCACCGTCGAGAACCGTTCCTCGCGGCCGACGAGCGCGCGGGGATTGGCCTCGTGCCAGTCGACGAAGCGCTCGAGCGCCGCGCGGACCCGGTCGTGCTCGCGCTGCTTGGACCACGGGGTGCGGAAGTCGAGCCGGTCCCAGACCTCGTCGACGTAGGCCATCAGCGCATCGGGGTCGGGCGGGGCGTCACCGGAGGCGACCCGCTCGGCGAGCGCGTGGACGAGCTCGCCGAGGTTGGCCGACTGGTGGGCGCGGCCGATGCCGCCGGCCTCGCGGGTGAGGAACCACTGGGTCGGGCAGACGGCCAGGGCGTCGAGCATGCTCGCCGAGACCGGGACCGGGCGGTCCTCGTCGCGGATCGGGGCGGGCGAGCGGCTGGCGGCGCGGGTGCCCCACCAGGTCGCCGGATCGGCGGCCGGGACCGCTGCGCGCCGGCCCACCCGCTCGCGGGCGAGCCGGGCCAGGCGCCGGGCGGCGGCATCGCGCAGGCCGGGGTCGGAGCGGGGGTCGGCGACCGTACGGCGCAGCTCGGCCACGAGCCCGTCGAGCGAGAGCGGCCGCGGGGGCCGGCCGACGACGTGCTCGACGGTGGAGCCGAGCTCGTCGAGGAAGCGCGAGGGCTGCTCGCCCTCGTCGTCGCTGGACCGGACGGCGGTCACCACCAGGCGCTCGCGCGCGCGGGTGCACGCGACGTAGAACAGCCGGCGCTCCTCCATCAGCAGCTCGCGTGCGGTCAGCGGCGGCACCACCGAGCCGACCAGGCCGCCGGCCGAGGACGGGCCGATCCGGTCGGCCTGGAGCAGGGTCGAGCGCCGGCGCAGGTCGGGCCAGCCCTCGGCCTGGACGTGGGCGGCCACGACGAGGCGCCACTCCAGGCCCTTGCTGCGGTGGGCGGTGAGCAGCCGGACGGCCGCGCCCCGCCCGCCGCGGTCGGCGAGGGTGTCGGCCGGGATCTCCTGCTGGACCAGGCCCTCGAGGAAGGGGGCGACGGCGAGGTGCTCGCGCCGCTCCCCCGCCCGGACCGCGACGTCGAAGAGCGCGCAGATCGAGTCGAGGTCGCGGTGCGCGCGGCGCGCGGCGCCGCCACCGGACTCGACCGAGCGGCGCAGCCGGTGGGGCCAGCTGGTGCCGGACCACAGCGTCCAGAGCAGGTCCTCGGCGCTCGCGCCCGCCTCGAGGTCGGCCCGGGCCTGACCGAGCAGCGCGGCCAGCGCCCGCGCCCGCTCGATCTCGGGAGCGTCGATGCCGGCCAGCAGGGTCGGGTCGACGACGGCGAGGCGGACCAGCTCGCGCGAGCTGCGCGGCGTCCCGCCGGACTCTTGGCAGTGGTCCTTCTCGCGGTGGCGCAGCAGCCGGGCCAGCCGCCGGACATCACCGGCGTCGAGACCGCCGAGCGGGCCGGTGAGCAGCGCCTCGGCCCGGGCGGCATCGACGTGCTCGACGTGTTCGGGATCGTCGTTGTCGAGGTTGACCACGGCGCGGAGCGCGTCGAGCAGCGGCATCACCGCGGGGTCGCGGACCAGCGGCACCTCGTCGCGCGCCACCTCGACCGGTACGCCGGCCGCGCCGAGCGCCCGGCGCAGCGGCGCGATGCTCGCCCGCCCCGAGCGCACCAGCACGGCCATCTCGTCCCAGGGGACACCGTCCTCGAGGTGGGCGCGGCGCAGCAGGTCGGCGAGGTGCTCGGCCTCGGCCCGCTCGGTGTCGAAGGTGCGGACCTGGACCTGGCCGCGAACGGCGCTCTCGGCCTGGGGCGCCAGGAACTGCTCGCGGGCCTGGGCCGGCAGCGTGCCGCGCAGGCCGATCCGCCCCGCGACCCGCTGGGCCGGGGCGAGGATGCCCGGGCCGAACCTGCGCACGGTCCGCAGCGCGACCACATCGGCCGGCGAGCCGTCGGCCTGGGGGAACTCGGTGGGGAACTCGAGGATGCCGCGCACCTCGGCCCCGCGGAAGCCGTAGATCGACTGGTGCGGATCGCCCACCGCGACCAGGTCGAGGCCGTCGCCGGCGAGCGCACGGAGCAGGGCGACCTGACCGGGGTCGGTGTCCTGGTACTCGTCGACGAAGACGTGCCGGAACTCCTCGCGCAGCTCGTCGCGGTGGTCCTCGGCCTCGATGCAGGCCCGCCGGATGAGGTCGGCGTAGTCGGTGGCACCGAGGGAGTCGAGCGAGTCGAGGTACTGCTCGAGGAAGAGCCCCGCGGCGACGTACTCGTCGATGCCCTCGGTCTCGCCGAGCTGGCGCAGGGCCTCGCCGTCGAGCCCCTTTTCCCGGGCGCGGCCGAGCACGGCGTGGACCTCGCGCGCGAAACCGCGGGTCGCCATCGCCTGCCGGAACCGCTCGGGCCAGCGCACCGACTCGGGGTGGTCGGCGAGCAGCTCGCGGAGCACGACGTCCTGCTCGGGCGCGGACAGCAGCCGCAGCGGCGCCTCGTAGAGACCGGCCGGGGCGTAGCGCCGGACCAGCGCGTAGGCGAAGGAGTGGAAGGTCGAGCTCAGCTGGGTGCCGGTCGTGCGGCCCAGCCGCGCGGTGACCCGGTCGCGCAGCTGGTCGGCGGCCTTGCGCGAGAAGGTCAGCGCCAGCACTTGGTCGGGCCGCGCGCCGCGCCCCTCGATGCGCTCGACGATCGCCTCGACCAGCGTGGTCGTCTTGCCCGTGCCCGGGCCCGCGAGCACCAGCAGCGGGCCGCCCGGGTGATCGACCACCTGACGCTGGTAGGCGTCGAGCACCGGCACCGCGGCCGCCGGCGGGGCGGGCGCGAAGCGGTAGGTCGGCTGGGCGGTCGTGGGCTCCACGGACGTCACTCAACCACCCGGGTCCGACGGAACCGCAACGGGTCACCGGCGCCTGTGGACGAACCGCTCACGCGAGCTCGAAGTCGGCGAAGTCGAAGCCCGGCGAGACCAGGCAGCTGACCAGCGCGTCGGCCTCGGCGACCAGCGTGCGCTGCCAGACGCCGGCCGGGACGAGTCCCTGCGCCGTCGTACCCCCGATCGACAGCCGGGTCGCGCCGGCCGCGTCGGGTGCCGCACCGTCGCCGCCGAGCTCGACGGTCACCGTCCCGGTGTGCGCCAGCCAGATCTCGTCGGAGGAGACCCGGTGCCAGGCCGAGCTCTCCCCCGCCGGCAGCAGGAAGTAGATGAGCGTGGCCGTCGGCCGGACCCGTCCGTCGGGCAGGGTCACGGTGACCGGCGAGGCCCAGGTCCGGCGGTACCACCCGCCCTCGGGGTGCGGGGACAGGTCGAGCCGGACGGCGAGCGGCGGACGGTCGGGCTGCTCCATGGGGCCAGTGTGCCCGGCGCCCGGACGGTCCGCGGGCGGAGGCGAAAAAGGCGAAGGGCCCTCGTGAGTATGAGTCACAAGGGCCCTTCAAGGTGACCGGTACTGGTGACGCTCCCGGTCGATCACCCGGCTGCACAGATCCCACGAGCCTCGTCACCCGGCTCGCGCGGCCGGCGTCCCCGTGAGGGGCCGCCTCGCCTCGACCCGAAGGTCTCGGCCTGGCCGGCTGGATCGTCGCCTTCCGGCTGATCCCGCTCTCCCGGAGGAGTGCGTGGGAGAAGTTCTACGCCCGTCCACGACCCTGTCGCAAGGGGTTTCCACCAAGTTTTTCGGGGGTTTCTCGTCATCCACCGATCTTCGGCGTGTCGTCCACAGACACGCGGGAGGTCGTCCACAGGAACGCCGACCTCCTCCCCAAAATTGGGGACGGCCTGTGGAGAACCTTCCCGACCTGAGTGCGGGTACTCAGGGGACCTGAGTTCCCGCGCGATGCCGGGGCCCCGCGGCGCGTGAGGAGATGGATCCATGCGCTACGCCGACCCGACGCTCTGTCCCGACTGCCGCGCCGACCTGCCGGTCGGCGTCCGCGTCTGCCCGACCTGCGACCTGCTGGTCCGCCATTCCCTGGCGGTCGACCTCTTCGGCACGCTGGGCCGGGCCGACACCCTGCTGGCCGAGCTGCGCCGCGCGAGCGACACCCACCGCGCGGCCACCACTGGCGCCCGGCCGGTCGCCGTGTCCGCCCTCGGCGGACCGCTGGTGCCGCCGGGACAGCCGGTCGAGCCGAAGCGGTCGACCTCGATCCCGGCGCCTCCGCCGCCGCTCCCGCCGTACCCGGCCGGACCGGGCGCCGCGGCCACGCCCCCGCCGCCCCCGGCGGCAGCGCACAGCGGCGTCGCGTTCGCGTCGGTGCCGAAGATCCTGCTCGGCCTCGGCGCCTTCTGCCTGCTGGTCGCGGCGATCATCTTCCTCGCGGTCTCCTGGTCCACGCTCGGCGTCGGCGGCCGTACGGCGGTCCTGGCCGGCTTCACCCTCGCCGCCGGTACGTCGGCCCTGCTCCTGCACCGGATCGGGCTGCGCATCGCCGGGGAGTCCCTGGTCGTCGTCGCACTCGGCATGCTCGCCCTCGACGTCGTCGGCGCCGGTGCCGCCGGGTGGTTCGGCGACACCGCCGACGGCACCGTCGCGTGCGTGGCCGGTCTGGTGACGCTCGTCGCGGGCATCGCCCTCGGCCTGCTGCGCGTCGGCGCACAGCCGCGACTGGTCGCCCCGCAGGTGATCGCGGGCATCGCCCTCGTCGTCGCCTACGGCGGCGCGATGGTCGCCACCGACCACCACCTCGTCACCGGCCACGCGCTCACCGCCGTCGGCATCGGCGCGGTCCTCGTCGGCCGGCTTCAGCGCACGCCCGCGCTGCTGTGGTCGGCGGCCGCCGCGAGCGGCCTGGTCTGGCTGAGCACCGGGACCGGCGGCCTGCTCCTCGCACTCGACGAGCCGACCCTGCGCGAGCTGTGGATCGAGGGCACCGGCTGGTCGCTGCTCGTCACCGCCGGGCTGCTGCTCGTCCCCGGTCTGGTCGCCCGCCACCACGAGACGCTCCTCGCCGGGGCCAGCGGCGCCGCGCTGGTCGTGACCGGGATCGTGACGCTCCCCTGGGCCGACGACGGCGCCCGGACCGTCGGGCTGATCGCCCTCGCGGCGACCACGGTGTGGGTGCTCGCGCTCGCCCTGCTCCCCCGATCCTTCCGGGTCGTCGCGATCGCTCCGGCGGGCATGGGTGCGCTGATCCTCGCCGGGCTCGCCGCGGGCACCTCGGGCACCGCGCTGGACCGCTGGAGCCGGATCGCGCAGGGCTTCGAGCACCCGGTGGGCGTCCGGCTGGACGGCCCGGAGCCGTTCACCGAGCCGCTCCTGCTCGTCCCCTCGCTGCTCGTCGTGCTCGCCTGCCTCGTGCTGCTCACCCCCGACCGCGGCCGCAACGCGCCGCGGGTGTGGGCCGAGGTCGCCGGTCTCACCGTCGGCCTGGGCGCGGCCACCACCCTCGCGTCGTACGACGTCGCGCTGGCCCTGCCCGCCGGCGTCCTCGCGCTGACCGCGATCGGGGCGGCCGGCCTCGCGCTGAGCGCCAGCGGCCCCCGGGCCGGTGTCCTCGCCGCGGCCGCCGCGACAGTGGCCGGCGGGGCCGCCCTGACCGCCACCCCCAGCGCGACCCTCACGCTCGCCCTCGCCGGCGCGCTCAGCGCCGCGATGCTCGCCCTCGCGGTCCTCGGCCGCGACGCCGGCCGCCGTCTGGTCGGCGGCCTCGCCGCCGTCCCGCTCCTGGCGCTCGCCACCGCGGCCGGCGTCCACGTCGCCGGTGGCGGCACCGCCTGGGTCGCCATCCCGGTCCTGCTCGCGGTCGGCCGGCTGGCGCTCGCGCTCCCCCGGGTCGAGGTCGAGGCGGCCGCGATCGGCGCCGCGATCGTCACCTTCCCGGTCTCGCTGGTCGCGACCGCGGACCCGGGCGGCTACACCTCGCTGTGGCTGACCGTCGCCGGCTTCATCGTGTGCGCGACCGCGCTGCTCCACGAGTCGCGCCGCTGGTGCGCGATCGGCGGCGTCGTCCTGCTGGTGCTCGCCTCGTGGGTCCGGCTCGCCGACCTCGACGTGCACGCGCCGGAGCCGTACACGCTGCCGCTCGCCGCGGGCCTGGTCGCCCTCGGGCTGTGGCGGATGCAGCGCTCCCCCTCCGTCGGCACCGCCGAGGCACTGCTCCCCGGGCTGCTCGTCGGCACCGTCCCGTCGCTGCTGTGGGTGCTGGGCGACCCGGTCTCGCTGCGCGCGCTCGTCCTCGGCGCGGCCTGCCTGGCGCTCACCGTGGCGGGTGCCGCCCTGCGCTGGAGCGCCCCGCTGGTCACCGGCGCGACCGTCGGCGCGATCGTCGTCCTGCGCGAGATCGGGCCCTACGCGGGCGACTTCCCCAAGTGGGTCTGGATCGGCCTGGCCGGCGCGCTGCTCACCGTCGTCGGCATCACCTGGGAGCGCCGGCTGCTGGAGGTGCGCCAGGCCGTCGGGTTCTTGGGGCGGCTCCGGTGACGGGCGCCCTCGGGCGACCTGCTAGACAAAGAGGCATGGCTACCACTGCACTCGGGGGGAACCCCGTCCAGACCGTCGGCGACCTCCCCGCCGTCGGCACGTCCGCCCCGACCTTCGAGCTGGCCGGCGCCGACTTCAGCGCGATCGCCCTGCCCGAGGGCCAGCGCGCGGTCCTCAACATCTTCCCGAGCATCGACACCGGCGTCTGCGCGGCCAGCGTGCGCAAGTTCAACGAGCTCGCCGCCGGCCTCGACAACACCACCGTCATCAACGTCTCCCAGGACCTGCCGCCCGCGCTGGGCCGGTTCTGCGGCGCCGAGGGCATCGACAACGTCCAGACCGCGTCGGGCTTCCGCTCGTCCTTCGGTGAGGACTACGGCGTCAAGATGGCCGACGGAAAGCTCGCCGGCCTGTTCGCCCGCTCGGTCGTCGTGGTCGACGCCGACGGCACCGTGCTGCACTCCGAGCTGGTCCCCGAGATCGCGACCGAGCCGGACTACGACGCCGCCATCGCGGCGCTGAGCTGATCTGAGCTGAGCTAGTCCCCCGTCGCCGGGTCCCAGAAGGCCCGGCGCATGTCGAGGGCGCCGCTGCCGTTGCGCAGCGGCGTCCCCTCGGCGAGGTACTCCGCGCGCGCCTGGTCGTCGTGGCTGGGTGGGAGCGTGCCGTCGGCACGCACGACGCGCCACCACGGCACCGGAGCGCCGTAGCGCGCCATCACCGACCCCACCTGACGGGGTCCTCCTCCGGCGACCTCCGCGATCGCGCCGTAGGTCGTCACCCGCCCGGGCGGGATCTGCTCGACCAGGTCGAGCACCCGCTCGACGTACCCCTCGTCCATGGCGCGATCGTGCCAGGCCGGGCCCGGAGACGCCGAGAGCCCCATCCGTGAGGACGGGGCTCTCAGGTGCTCCCTCGGTGCGGTGAACGCATGGTTCCGATCGGTGCGAGCGGCCGAAGCCGCGTTGCCAGGACCAACGACGACGTGGCGTCGCGGTTACGGCAAGGGGTCGCTCCGTCGGCTCAGTACGACGGCTGGCTGGGGTCGATCTGGTTGACCCAGGCCACCACGCCGCCGCCCACGTGGACCGCGTCGTCGTAGCCGGCACCCTTGACGATCGCCAGGCACTCCGCGGACCGCACGCCGCTCTTGCAGTGCAGGACGACCTGCTTGCCGGAGTCGACCGGCGGCAGCTGACCGAGGGCGGTGCCGTTGAGGAAGTCGCCCTTGGGGATGAGGACCGCGCCGGGGATGTGGTTGATCTCGGCCTCGGCGGGCTCGCGCACGTCGACGAGGACGAAGTCGCGGCTGCCCTCCTCCTTCTCCTTGATCATGGAGGCGAGCTGGGTCACCGAGATGGTGGCGTCGACGGCGGCGTCGGCGGCCTCCTCGGAGATCGCGCCGCAGAAGGCGTCGTAGTCGATCAGGCCGGTGACGGTCGGGTTCTCGCCGCACAGCGCGCAGTTGGGGTCCTTGCGGACCTTGAGCTTGCGCCACTCGAGCTCGAGGGCGTCGTAGATGACGAGCTTGCCGATGGCGGGCTCGCCGGCGCCGATGAGCAGCTTGATGGCCTCGTTGACCTGGATCGAGCCGATGGACGCGCACAGGACACCCAGCACGCCGCCCTCGGCGCACGAGGGGACCATGCCCGGCGGCGGGGGCTCGGGGTAGAGGCAGCGGTAGCAGGGGGCGTCGTCGGCCATGGTGGGCGCGAAGACCGACGCCTGGCCGTCGAAGCGGTAGATCGAGCCCCACACGTAGGGGATCCCGAGGAAGTACGCCGCGTCGTTGACCATGTAGCGCGTGGCGAAGTTGTCGGTGCCGTCGACGATGAGGTCGTAGCCCTTGAAGACCTCGAGCACGTTGTCGTTGTCGAGGCGGGTCTCGTGGAGGATCACGTTGACCAGGGGGTTGATCTCGAGGATCGACTCCTTGGCCGAGAGGCCCTTGGACTTGCCGAGGTCGGACATCCCGTGGATGACCTGGCGCTGCAGGTTGGACTCGTCGACCTCGTCGAACTCGGCGATGCCGAGCGTGCCGACGCCCGCGGCGGCCAGGTAGAGCAGCGCCGGGCTGCCGAGACCGCCGGCGCCGATGACGAGGACCTTGGCGTTCTTGAGGCGCTTCTGGCCGTCCATCGCGACGTCGGGGATGATCAGGTGACGGCTGTAGCGGCGGACCTCGTCGATGGTCAGCTCAGCGGCCGGCTCGACGAGCGCGGGAAAGCTCACGGCGTACTCCTCGTACTGATGTTCGGGATGCGGGTCGGTCCAGGGCCAACGCTGCGGACGCGGCCGGATGTTCCCTGGTCCCTCCATGGTCCCTGGGCCGTCCAAGGCTCGGTCACCACGTCCCGCCCATTGGACCGGCGCCCGGTGCGTGGCCGACGCCCTACCAGCGAGTAGGCTCACGGACGTGGTGACCGAGCAGTTCGACCTGGACGAGACGCGACCGCGCGGTGTGCGCCTGCCCCGCCGCGAGCGACGTGCGCAGCTGCTGGCCGCCGCGCTCGAGGTCTTCGTCGCACAGGGCTACCACGCGGCGGCGATGGACGACATCGCCGAGCGCGCGGGTGTGTCCAAGCCGGTGCTCTACCAGCACTTCCCCGGCAAGCTCGAGCTCTACCTGGCGATCCTCGACGCCGCGTGCGACTCGATCATCGCCAACTGCCGCGAGGCGCTCGAGTCCACCCAGGACAACAAGCAGCGCGTGGCGGCCGCGATCGACGCCTTCTACGCCTACGTCGGCCACGACACCGGCGCCTTCCGCCTGGTCTTCGAGTCCGACCTCACCAACGAGCCCGCGGTGCGCGGCCACGTCGACCGGGTCACCACCGAGTGCGCCGCGATGATCGCCTCGGTGATCAAGGACGACACCGGGCTGCCCTCGTCGGCCTCGCAGCTGCTCGCCGTCTCGCTGGTGGGAATGGCCCAGGTCAGCGCGCGGTTCTGGCTCACCGAGGCCGAGAGCGGTCTCGCGGACCTGACCCGTGACCAGGCCACGGCACTGGTGGCGGGACTGGCCTGGCGCGGCATCCGCGGCTACCCGCTCAATGACTAGGCTTGGCTTGCGCCGTCCCCACGAACCAGGAGTGTGACCATGACCGTCGAGGTCAAGATCGGTGTCCAGCAGACCGCCCGCGAGCTCGTCATCGAGACCGACGAGTCCAACGAGTCGATCGCCGCGCAGGTCAAGGAGGCCCTCTCCTCCGGTGACGGCGTGCTCACGCTGACCGACACCAAGGGCAAGGTCACCGTCGTCGCCGCCGCCAAGCTCGCCTACGTCGAGATCGGCCGGAGCACCGCGGGGCAGGTCGGCTTCCGCAGCTGAGGGAACTACGACGCCCCTCCCCGGCGTTGAACAAGCAGGACCAGGGAGGTGAGCGTCGTGCTCCAATTCCGCTTCGACGCACGCAGCGACACCGGCCGCGTGCGGACGAACAATGAGGACTCCGGCTTCGCCGGGCCCTACCTGCTCTGCGTGGCCGACGGCGTCGGCGGCGCGGCGGCCGGTGAGATCGCGTCGGCCACGACGACGTACGTCGTGAGCGCGCGGGCGCTCGCCCATCCCGGCCACGAGCCCGGCCGGCTGCTCGCCCTGGCGGCCCGCGAGGCGCACGCCCAGCTCGTCGCGGGGGTCGCCGCCGACCCGCACCGCACGGGCATGGCGACCACCCTGACCGCCGTCCTGACCGACGGGGTGCACAGCGCCCTGGCCCAGGTCGGCGACTCGCGGGCCTACCTCCTGCGCGCGGGCGAGCTCACCCAGCTCAGCCACGACCAGACGCTGGTCCAGGAGATGCTCGACGCCGGCCGGATCACCGAGGCGGAGGCGGCCGCGTCGCCGTACCGCCACGTGGTGATGCACGCGATCGACGCCGACGAGGTCCCCGAGCCCGACATCCTGATGCTCGCGCTCCAGCCCGGCGACCGGCTCCTGCTGTGCAGCGACGGCGTCACCGACGTGCTCTCGGCGGCCGCGCTCCAGATGCTGCTCGGGCTCGACGCCCGCAGCATGGCCACCGACCGGATCGTCCGCGCGGCGCTCGACGCCGGCAGCCGCGACAACGTCACGGTGATCGTCGCCGACGTCGTCGACGCGCCCGGGATCGTGGCCAACGGACAGGTCCTGGGCGCCGGGATCGACCTCGACAACGTGGTCGATCCCTCCGCCGTGCGGCCGCTGCGCTCGGCGTAGCGCACCCGAGGTCGGCCCGGAGTCCTACACTGGCTGGGTGAGCGCCGAGCGGAGCTACGAGTACGCGCGCCTGTGGGTGCCGCTGTACGACGCCGCCGCGCTCACGGTCACCCGGCCCGTCTACCTGGTCGAGTCCGGTGAGGGCTTCGAGGGATTCGCGGCCGAGAAGAACACGACGCTGATGGGCCTGTTCAACGAGATGGGCCGGGCGGGCTGGCGGATCGAGGCCACCGGGCAGCGGGTCAGCCACCCCTCCCCGGAGTTCCAGCTGCTCATCGACGCCACGCTCGACGAGGCCGACCACGCGGTCGCGCCCGACGAGGTCGCGCACGCGGTCGGCACCGGCGGCGACCCGGCGGGGGTCGTCACCGAGTTCGACGTCTACGCCATGCGCCGCCGGATCAGCTGAACAGGTCGCCGTACTCCTCGACGCGGGCGAGCACCTGGGCCGGGCTGAACTGGTCGAGCCCGAGCGGGTCCTCGGCGCCGGCGGCCACCTCGTCCCAGTCGATCGGGGTGGCGACCTGAGGGCGCGTCGTGCCCCGCAGCGAGTACGGCGCCACGGTGGTCTTGGAGCCGGCGTTCTGGGACCAGTCGAGGAAGACCTTGCCCCGGCGCCGCGCCTTGGTCATCGTCGCGGTGAGCTGCTGGGGGTGGGCCGCGGCGAGCTCCTCGGCGATCTCCCGGGCGATCTCGCTGGTCTCGGAGGACGCCAGCGGCTCGGCGAGCGGGGCGTAGAGGTGCAGGCCCTTGCTGCCGCTGGTGACCGGCAGGGCGTCGTAACCGCGCTCGGCGAGGGCGTCGCGCACGAGTAGCGCGACCTGGCAGCACTCGTGCAGGCCGGCGGGCTCGCCGGGGTCGAGGTCGATCACGATCCGGTCGGCGCCGACCGGGTCGCCGTCGTCGTCGACGGTCCACTGGTGCACGTGCAGCTCGAGCGCGGCCAGGTTGACCGCCCAGACCAGGGTCGGCAGCTGGTCGATGATCGGGAACACCAGGGTGTCGCCGTGCCGGCTCGGCCCGCGGCTGCCGGTGGTCGGCACCTCGGCGGTGCGCACCCAGCTCGGGGTGCCGGCGGGCGCGTTCTTCTCGAAGAAGCTCATGTCGCCGACGCCGTGCGGCCAGCGGATCCGGGTCACCGGGCGCCCGGCCAGGTGCGGGAGCAGGACGGGCGCGACCCGGACGTAGTAGTCGAGCACCTCGCCCTTGGTGGTGCCGGTGCTCGGGTAGAGGACCTTCTCGAGGTTGGTCAGCCGCATCGTGCGGCCCTCGACGTCGACGTGGACCTCGCTCTGGGGGTGGTCGCTCTTCTTGGGCATCAGAGGTCCTCGGCGGTGAGGTCGGTGCGCACGCCCTGGTACGACGGCTGCCGGAGCCGCTCGTAGCCGACGCCGTGGGTGTCGACGTCGATCACGACGACCGGCTCGACCCAGGTCGTGCCGGCGGCGTCCTCGCGGGGCACCTCGCCGACGAACGGGTTGGCCGTGCGGGTGAGCGGGGCGAGCAGCTCGGCGAGCGCCCGGGACTGCTTGGGACCGATGCCGCTGCCGACCCGGCCGCGGTAGTGCAGCCCGTCGGCGGTCGGCTCCCCCACGAGGACGGCGGCGAGCCGCTCGCTCGTGCCGACCTGGGGACGCCAGCCGCCGATCACGTAGGAGCCGCGGTGCCGGTGGGCGAGCTTGAGCCAGTGGTGGCTCCGCTCCCCCGGCCGGTACGCCGAGTCGCGGCGCTTGCTCACGATGCCCTCGAGCCCCTGGGCCCGGGTGGCGTCGTGGAGCATCGGGCCGTCGTCGTACTCGGCGGGGACCTGCCAGCCGGCGACCGCCAGGTCGAGCCCGGCCAGCCGCCGGCGGCGCTCGTGGAGCGGCAGCGGGCAGAGGTCCTCGCCGTCGAGGCGGAGCAGGTCGAAGACCATGTAGGTGGCCGGGATGCTCGCGGCGAGCCGGGCCACGGTGGCGGGCTTGCGGACGTGCATCCGGTCGGCGATCACCCGGAAGTCGGGGACTCCGCGCTCGTTGAGGGCGATGATCTCGCCGTCGACGACCAGGTCGCGCACGCCGGGCGGCGGGGTCTGCAGCTCGGGCCAGGCGGGGGTGATCCGGTTGCCGTTGCGGCTGGTCAGGGTGACGGTGCCGCCCTCGACGAAGCCGAGCGCGCGGACGCCGTCCCACTTGACCTCGTGGCACCACTCCTCGCCGAGCGGCACGTGCGTGCCCGGCGTCGCGAGCATGGGCAGCAGGTCGGGCACGGCACCCATCATGCCGGGATCCGGTCGACGACGTGCTCGGCGATGGCCAGGCTCGACGTCGCCGCGGGCGACGGCGCGTTGCGGACGCTGGTGACGCCGTCGGCGTGCTCGATGCGGAAGTCGTCGACCAGGGTGCCGTCGCGCTCCACGGCCTGGGCGCGGATGCCGAAGCCGCGGCGGTGCACGTCGGCGACGCCGATCGCCGGGACGTAGCGCTGGGCGTCGCGCAGGTAGGCGCGCACCGACAGCGAGCCGCGGACCTCGCGCACGCCGGTGCGCCAGTGCCGGGCCGCGAGGTGCCAGAAGCCCGGCCAGGCGACGGTGTCGGCGAGGTCGCGCGCGCTCACCGACGAGCGGCGGTAGGCGTCGCGGTGCGGGGCGAGGACGGCGTTGGGGCCGACCTCGAGCGAGCCGTCGACGCGGCGGGTGAAGTGGACGCCGAGGAAGGGGTAGCGCGGGTCGGGGACGGGATAGACCATGCCGCGCACGAGCTCCTGCTTCGCCGGTACGACGGCGAGGTACTCCCCGCGGAAGGGCAGGATCCGCGGCTCCGCACCGCCACCGGCGAGCCGGCCGAGACGGTCGGACTGGAGGCCGCCGCAGAGCACGACGCGGTCGACGTGGTGCGAGCCGGCACCCGCGCGGAGGCGGACTCCCCCGGTGACCCGGTCGATCGCGGTGACCGGGGTGCTCAGCAGCACCCGGCCGCCGGCCGCGGTGATCTCGCGGGCGAGCTGCTCGGCGACCGCGACGTAGTCGGTGATCGCGGTCCGGGGCGAGTGGAGCGCGGCGAGCCCGGCGGCGTACGGCTCGACCTCGCGCAGCGCGGCCGGGTCGAGCCGGCGCAGGCCGGGGACGCCGTTGTCGCGGGCGGTGCGCTCGAGCGCGTCGAAGCGGCCGAGCTCGGCGGCCGCGACGGCGACGACGACCTTGCCGCACTCGTCGTACGGGAGGGCGTGCTCGGCGCAGTAGTCGCGGAGCAGGTCGCGCCCGCGGGTGCACAGCTCGGCCTTGAGGCTCCCGGGGCGGTAGTAGATGCCGGCGTGGACCACGCCGGAGTTGTGTCCGGTCTGGTGGGCGCCGACGCGGTCCTCCTTCTCGAGGACCGTCACCTCGGCTCCCGGGCGGCGGCGGAGCAGCTCCCGGGCGACCGCCAGGCCCACGATCCCGCCGCCGACGATGCCGATGCGCTGCTCCACGGGTCCATCGTGTCAGGACGCGCTGTCGGCCGCGCAGCGTAGGCTGAGCCCCATGCGTGCGATCTGGAAGGGTGCCGTCTCGTTCGGCCTCGTCAGCGTCCCGGTCAAGCTCTACAGCGCGACCGAGAGCCACGACGTCTCGTTCCGGCAGGTCCACGCCAAGGACGGCGGCCGGATCAAGTACCAGCGGGTCTGCGCGATCGACGGCGAGGAGGTCCCCTACTCCGACATCGCCAAGGGCTACGAGACCGAGGACGGCGAGATGGTCGTCCTCACCGAGGACGACATGGCGAACCTGCCGATGACGTCCTCGCGCGAGATCGCGGTCGAGAAGTTCGTGCCGAGCGACCAGATCGACCCGCTGCTGTTCGAGAAGTCCTACTACCTGGAGCCGGAGAAGACCGGCGCCAAGCCCTACGCGCTGCTGCGCCAGGCGCTGCTCGAGGCCGACCGGATGGCTGTCGTGACCGTCGCGCTGCGCCAGCGGGTGACCACGGCGGTGCTGCGGGTGCGCGACGACGTGATCGTGCTCCAGACGATGATGTGGCCCGACGAGATCCGCACGCCCGACTTCAGCGTCGAGGCCGGCGAGGTCAAGGACGCCGAGGTCAAGATGGCCCAGATGCTCGTCGAGACGCTGTCGGGTGACTTCGACCCCGACGAGTTCGAGGACGACTACGCCGAGGCCGTGCAGGCGGTGGTCAAGGCCAAGATCGACGGCGGCGAGGTGCAGCGCACCGAGACCTCCACCAAGACCGGGGGCGAGGTGGTCGACCTGCTGGCCGCGCTGCAGCGCTCGGTCGAGGCGGCCAAGACCTCGCGTGGCGAGTCCGACGAGAAGCCGGCCGCCAAGAAGGCCCCCGCGAAGAAGACCGCCGCGAAGAAGGCTCCGGCGAAGAAGGCGGCCGCCAAGAAGACGACGACGAAGAAGGCCGCGGCCAAGAAGACCGCCAAGAAGGCGAGCTAGCGGGTCTCGTCCTCGGCCTTGGCGATCAGGTCCTTGACGACGTCGATCGAGCGGATCCGGCCGCTGGTGACGGTCGAGCCCTGGTCGGCGAAGAGCGAGGTCGGGATGCCGATCAGCTCGCCCTCGCTGTTGATCGCCATGCCGCCGGAGTTGCCGGGCGCGATCCGGGCGTCGGTGTCGAGCTCGGAGCGCGGGCCCAGCTCGGGATCGTTGAGCACGGTCGAGATGACGCCGGTGGTCACGGTGATCGACTCGCCCGAGCCGGCCACGGCCGGGAAGCCGAGCACGGTGACGCTGTCGCCGGCGCGCAGGTCGCCGGAGCTGCCGATCGGGACCGTGGGCAGGTCGAGCTTGCCGGTCAGGTCGTTGCCCTGGGCGTCGGCGTAGATCTGGACGACGGCGACGTCGAGGTTGCCGTCGGCCTCGACCACGCGGGCGCGGTAGGCCGCGGGGGCGTTGGTGTCGGTCATGCCGTCGGTGAGCGAGATGAGCAGGTAGTCGGGGTTCGCGATCCGCTCGGCCGAGCCGTACTTGTCGGTCAGGCCGGGCGCCTCGGGCGCGGCGACGTGGGCGTTGGTCAGGATCAGGCCGTCGGAGCGGATGATCGAGCCGGAGCCGTGGTAGGTGCCGATCCGGCTCGGGTCGTCGAGCAGGTGGCTGTCGGCGGTGATCTTGACCGTGGCGGCCTTGGCCGCGTCGAGCGCCGCGCCGCGGTCGGCGCGGCCGCCGCCGCCGGCCGGGTCGTCGCGACCGAGCAGCCAGGCCGTCGTACCGATGCCGGCGACGAGGACGAGGGCGAGGGCGGCGGCGATCGCGCCGATGATCACCAGGCGCTTGCCCAGGCGGCGCCGGGCGATCCGGCGCTCCTCCTCGGCCGCGGACAGGATCGGGACGAGCGCGAGCTCGGGGCCCGCCACCGGGTGGCCCAGGCGCAGGGCGAGCCGCTCGTCGAAGGCGCGCGTGGTGACCCGGCGGCCGTCGTCGAAGGTGCCCTCGTTGGACAGGTTGGTGTAGGTCCAGCCGCCGGGGACCGGGTCGATCCGGCCGTGCACGCGCGAGCAGGCGGGGTCGCCGATGACGACCGTGCAGTCGCTGCGGCGCCCGACGGTGATCTGCATCGGGTGCCGGAAGCGGTGCTCGCGGCCCTCGGCGACGACGAGCAGGTCGGGGCCGCTGCGCGGGGGCACCGGTCCGGCCGGGCCGGGGGCGCCGGCGGGGCGCTGGGGCATCGCCAGGACCTGGGTGGCGTCGTTGCCCGCGATGGCCGGCGGGAGGCCCGGGGCCGCGGCAGGACGGGCGCCCGGGGGCGGCGGGGGCGCGTTGGGGGCGGCGGCGGAGGCGGCGCGAAGGCCGGCGGGCGGGTCGGCTCGTCGCGGAGCACGGGCGGCTCGACCGGCACCTCGACCGGCACCTCGGCCGGCGTGCGCGGCGTGGCGGCGGCGATGTCGTACTCGGCCGCCGGGACGATCACCAGGCTGGCGCCGGCCGCGGGCGGGCCGCAGCGGACCTCGATCCGGGTCTCGACGGGGTACTCGGTGATCCGCTCGCCCTCGACGTAGGTGCCGAACTGGCTGCCCTGGTCGACGAGCACCCAGCCGAAGTCGGAGGCGTGCAGCTCGGCGTGCTGGCGCGAGACCGAGCCGGCGGTGAGCACGACGTCGGCCTCGATCGCGCGTCCGATTCGGTAGACGGGCTTCCCCTCGAGGCGGAGGACGCGACCCTCGACCTCGACCACCAGACCTGCCATGCGGTTCACCCTAGGCCCGGAGCCGGCGCCGCCGGACGGCGCACCTGCACCGTCGCGTCGCGGATCTGGATCCGGGCACCCTCGACCAGCTCGATCGTGCGGTCGGGCTCGAGCAGGAAGTTCTGCCCGCCGGGGTAGGCGACCGGCCAGGAGAAGTCGGAGGCGTTGTGCAGGCCCCAGCGGTCGGGCGCCGACGGGTGCCGGCGTACGTCGGCCAGGACCGTGGGGTGGTCGATGCCGGAGGTCAGGTGGTCGGAGCGGATCGTGGTCTGGGGACCGACCGCCAGCGTGCGCCGCCCGATCGAGAGCAGGTACGGCGGCCGCACCTGCGTGCGGTCCTGCCAGCAGGTCACGGCGTCCTCACCGGGGCTCCAGAAGTTGGTCGTGCCGCAGGTCGGGCAGGCGAGCATGCCGTCGCGGAGCCGGTCCATGGCCTTGATCCACTGACCCTCGGTGACCCGGGCACCCGGGTTGTCGAGGCCGTCACCGAACGCCTGGACGAACAGGTCGCGCAGGAACTGGGGATAGATGTTCCAGTACTGCTGGACGATCTGGGCCGGCCGGTTGTCGGCATGGGCCGGGTGCATGCAGAACCGCGGCTCGGTGCCGAAGTGGGTCATCAGCCAGTGGGCGTCGCGCATCCCGGTGTCGGTGCGCGCGCCCTCGAGGGGGTGGCCGAGGAAGAGCGCGTAGAACAGCAGCACCGCCAGCGAGTGCCGGTCGGTGTCGGTGTTGGGCAGCGTGCGGTAGGTCGTGTCGCGCACGACCTCGGGCGCCATGAAGTAGGGCGTGCCGAGCACCCGGCCGGTGCCGTTGTCGATGCCGACGTTGTCGTTGTCGCAGATGAGGACGTCGCCGTTGGCCGGGTCGAAGAACACGTTGCCGAAGGAGATGTCGCGGTAGCACAGGCCGCGGGCGTGGAGCCGCAGGAAGCTGTAGCTCAGCTGGCGGCACAGCTCGATGATCGAGGCGAACGAGACGTCGAGCGGACGGCCCTCGCGGTCGGCGTTGAGGAGCAGGAAGCTCAGCTCGAGGAAGCGCTGGTGGCGCAGGTGCATCACGTAGCCGAAGCTCGGCTCGGTGCCGACCCGCGCCATGCTCAGCGGCCAGAGGAAGCGCTCGTGCGGCGAGCCGATCTCGACGAGCTGCTGCATCTCGTCGTACTGCTGGGCGGTGGCGCTCTCCGGCTTGTACCACTTCAGTGCCAGCGGCTCCCCGGACTCGCGGCGTACCTCGAAGACGTAGCCCTGCCCGCCCTGCCCCAGGAGCGACGTCACCCGGGCGCGTCCCAACGGTCCGAGGTCCACCTCGACACCCTCTGCCAGCACCATGGGGCTGCCTGACCTCCGTCTTCTGGACTCCGAACCTGCGTGACAGGCTATAACCTCGTCAGAACGGGGATAGTTGAAACCTGACGACTCCCACTGCGACGAGAGAGAGGGCCGTGATGAGCGATCGGCTCGGTGGCGCCCTGGCGCGCAAGCCCCTGCACTTCATCTTCGTGCTCGACGTCTCGGGCTCGATGCTGCGCGGCGGGCGCATCCAGGCGCTCAACAACGCCATCACCGAGGTCCTCCCCCACCTCAAGGACGAGGCGCGCGCCAACCCGCACGCCGAGCTGCTCATCCGGGTGCTGGCCTTCGCCAACGAGCCGCAGTGGATCATCGAGGAGCCGACCCCCGTCGACCAGATCCACTGGAAGCGCCTCGAGGCGGTGCCGCGCGGCTTCACCGAGCTCGGCAGCGCGCTCCAGACGCTCGCCGGTGCGCTCGACCACCTCGACGAGACCAAGAGCGCCTTCCCGCCCGCGATCATCCTGGTCTCCGACGGCCGGCCCACCCAGAGCAGCGGCGTCACCTTCGCCGAGGGCCTCCAGGCCCTGCTCAACAACCGGTGGGGCGCGACCGCGGTCCGGCTGGCGCTCGGCGTCGGCCGCGACGCCGACATGCACTCGATGCGCCGCTTCGTCGGCGACGAGGACGTGCCGCTGCTGCGCGCGGACAACCCCGAGCAGCTCGTCGAGTACATCGTCTGGGCCTCCAAGGCGGCCAGCAAGGTCGCCTCACGCCCCGTGGTCGGCCCGACCACCGGGGTGAGCGCCGCGCCCCCGAGCCCGATCGGTGACCCGATCTGGAGCACCCTCGGATGACCCAGCCCCCGTTCGACGGGCGGCGCCCCGAGATCGACCGGCCGGCCGACGTCGGGCCCACCTGGACCACGCTCGCCGACACCCACATCGGGTCGGTGCACGTGCGCGACCAGCTGCCGATCCAGGACGCGGTGCTGACCTGGAACGACCACGCGCTGGGCCACGCGGTCGTCGCGGTCGCCGACGGGCACGGGCACCGGCTGCACTTCCGCAGCGACACCGGCGCCGCGCTGGCCGTGATCAGCGCGGTCGAGGAGCTGCGCCGGATCCTCCCCGAGCTGCGGGCCGCCGACCACGACGCCGCCCGCGACGCCGTACGACGGGCGGGGGCGGCGCTGGTCGCCACCTGGACCGCGAAGGTCGAGCACCACCTCGCGGCCAACCCCTACTCCCCCGCCGAGGAGGAGCTCGGGGCCGCGGCCGACCCGCTGCGCGCCTACGGCTCGACGATCCTCGCGGCCGCCGCGACGCCCGACCTGGTCGCGTTCGTCCAGATCGGCGACGGCGACTCGGTGCTCGTCTCGGCCGACGGCGTAGCCTCGCGGCCGCTGCCCGAGGACCCCGACCTCGACGGGCTGCACACCACCTCGCTGTGCCAACCGCATCCCCTCGACGCGCTGCGCGTCGCGGTGAGCGCGGCCGGCGGCGACGCGGTCGCGCTGGTCTTCTTGTGCACCGACGGCTTCGGCCGCTCCCGCGTCGACGCCGACGGGTGGTGGCGCCAGACGGGCGAGCAGCTCGTCGAGTTCATCCGCGACCGCGGTCTGGGCTGGGTGCGCGAGCAGCTGCCGGTGTGGCTGGCCGAGCCCGCCGAGATCGGCGGGGACGACACGACGATGGCGCTGCTGGTGCGCTCGGACGTCGCCGGGATCAGCCGGCCCGACCTCGCCGACACGATGCCGGTCCCGGACGAGACCGTCGAGCTGCCCCGCGCTCCCGAGGCCTGAGCGGCCCGCGGCGGCTCAGTCGTCGCTGGGCCACCACTTCTCGAGCTTGGCCAGGTCGCCCTGGAAGTGCCAGGCGATGCCGTAGCAGTTGCACTCGTCCTTGTTCCAGTCCCAGTAGAGCGTCGCGGTGCCGTCCTCGACATAGGCGTAGTAGGCGCCCTCGGCGTCGCCCTTGCCGAAGCGCCAGGTGCCGCCGTTGCCCTTCTTGGCCGCCTCGTCGTACTTCTTCTTGTAGTACTTGCGGTCCTCGCGCAGGTCCTTGCGGGTCTCGAAGCGCCCGACGTTGACGGCGACGCCGTCGACGCCGGACTCGCACTTGCTCTCCTCGGTCTCGCCGGTGAAGAACGTGCGCTGGCGAGCGCAGGTGGCGACGTCCATGTTGATGGCGATGAACTCGCGCAGCGTCGCGTCGGCGGGGCTCGTCGGCTCCGAGACCCGCGGCACCGTGGCGGTGTAGTGCTTGACGAGGTCGTCGACGCCCGCGCCGGAGGCACCGGTCAGGGTCGCCGACTGCAGGCTGCCCTTGCTGTCCCAGTAGACGACGGCCGGGTCGCTGGTGCCCGCCCGCTCGGGGTCCAGCTCGTAGAGGGCGGTCGCGCCGTTGTCGGCGGTCAGCGTGCCGGCGCTGTAGTCGAGGCGGGTGCTGCGCGCCGCGGTGAGGGCACTGTCGTCGGCATAGGTGACGAGACGCAGGGTGCCGGTGCTGATCGCGCACTGGACGACCTCGGCCTGACCGGCGCCGGGCTCCTCGGCCTTGCAGCCCGAGGCCCCCTCGGTCATCTTGGCCGAGAGCGCGTTGTAACGACCGTCGATGGCGGCCGGCGCGACGTCGACCTTGGGCCCGTCGTCGGACGTGCTGCCCGTCGGGTCCTTCTTGGCGCTGGGCCCGTCGTCGCCGCCCGCGGCGAGGACGACGGCCGTGACGCCGCCGGCGACCAGGACCACCCCGGCCACGGCGGCCGCGATCCACACGCCGGTCCGGCTCTTGCGCGGGGCGGGCGGGGCGCTGAAGGCGGCGGGCGGCTGGTACGACGGCACGGCGTACTGCTGCTGCGGGGGCGCGGCCGGCTGCGGCCAGGCGGTCGGCGGCAGCGGCGGAGCCGCCGGCGAGGCGACCGGGGGCCGGACGGGCGGGGCGGTCGGCGGCGGCAGCTCGGGCGAGGCGGGCCGGCCCGAGCGGTAGCGCTGCACGACGGCCTCGGGCACCTTGCCGACGGCGTAGCCCAGCACGGCCGACGCCCAGCTCGCGGCGGCCTGGTCGGCGCCCCCGCGGTTGCGGGCCAGCCGGAGACCGGCCTCCTCGACGGCGCGGGCCGCGTCGGCACCGCCGTCGATCATCGCGACCAGCGGGGCGAGGGTGTCGAAGCGGACCGCGTCGACGAGCAGGTTGATGTCGCCGGTGCTGGCCTGGTCCTCGGCGAGCACGTCGTCGAGGACGCCGCGGAAGCCGGAGGCGTCGTCGAAGATCGAGCGGCCGTGGACGGTGACCAGCTCGCGCAGCGCGTCGTGGAGCTCCATCGGCATCGTCAGACGGCCGCGCCGAGCTCGGTGACCAGGCCGGAGGCCCGGTCGGCGACCTCGGCCGCGGTCCGCGGTCGCGCGGCGACGTCGGCATCGAGGCAGGCCGCGATCAGGGCGGTCGCCGAGGCCGGCAGGTCGGTGGACAGGGTCGGCTGGGAGGCCAGGATCGAGCGCACCAGCAGCAGCGGCTCGGTGCCGCGCAGCTCGCCGTAGACGCCCTTGCCGGTGATCGCGAAGTGGAGCGAGGCGCCGAGCGACCAGATGTCGCTGGCCCGCGAGGCCTGGGCGCCCAGCATGATCGCGGGATCGGTGAACTCCAGGCCGATCTGGCCTAGACCTGTGGTCACCATGCCCGGGGAGAGCAGCTGGGACAGGCCGAGGTCGGCGAGCCGGCCGCCGTCCTCGGCGAGCAGGATGTTGGCGGGCTTGATGTCGCGGTGCGCGATGCCGCGCTCGTGCAGCGCGTGGGCCGCCAGCGCCGCGTCGCGCACGGCGGCCACCCGGGCACCGGTGCCGAGCTGGACCTGCGGCCGCTCCAGCGATCCCTGGGGCAGGAATTCCATCGCGTAGTAGAACGCTCCGCCGTGGCGCCCGGCGTCGTAGACGGCGACGAGACGGTCGGAGTCGGCGACGCTGAAGTGCTTGAGCTCGCGCGTGGCGCGGCGGAAGGCGTCGTCGGAGGTCGGCCCGGCGATCACCTTGACCACGACCTCGGCAGCCGGGATCCCCAACCGGGCAGGGGCCTTGGCAAGGTAGTTGGTGCCGTAGTTCGACTCGCCCAGCGGGCGCACGAACTCGTAGTCAGCGATTCCCTGCACGTGATCCTCCGGGTGGTGTGGCGCGACCTCCAGCATGTCACGGTGCCACCGGGCGGGAACCCCGAAACCAGGCAATTTCACCGGTCTCGACCAGCAGCGATCTCCGGGATTCGGGCAGCGGACCAGGGGGTACGCGGTGTAGCGTCTCGGACGCATTCCACGACTTAGGAGGAACGTTGATCGACCCCTCTGCAGCATCCGTGGTGCCCACCACCGACCCGTCGACGTACCTGCCCGCGCAGGCGATCACGGGTGACCTCACCGACCAGATGCTGCAGACGGACTTCTGGACCGACGAGCTCGTCGCAGCGGCCGGCATCCCGATCGTCGACATCCCGTTCGTCACCGTCGGTGGCGGCATCGGCTCGTTCGTCACGGTCGACTACCTGCGGATCGCTGGCGTGCCCACCTCGCAGATGCGGGTGCTCAGCACGCTCGACTTCCCGTGGCAGACCTACGAGTACCTGACCCGGGTCTCCCAGGTGCCGCGCCCCGAGCGGATCCGCTCCGACTCGGCCTCGCGGCCCGACAACATCTGGGGCTTCCCGTCCTACGGCTTCGCCGAGGGCATGAAGAAGTTCGACCTCAAGGTGCTCTGGGGCCTGTTCACCGAGCCGATCTTCGCCGACTACTACACGCCCAAGGCCGGCAACGTCTTCGAGCAGCTCGAGCGCGAGTCCAAGCGCATCGGGTACGACGAGATGCTGGTCAAGGGCCTGGTGCGCATCGTGCGGCGCCGCTACGGCGGCGGCTACTTCACGATCCTCACCCCGCCCGAGGGCGCCTCGGCCACCAAGCGCGTGGCCTTCCGGTCGCAGTACGTGCACATCGCGGTGGGCTACCCGGGCCTGAAGTTCCTGCCCGAGCTCCAGACCTACCGCACCGAGAACAACGACTACCGCCACATCGTCAACGCCTACGAGGCGCACGAGCACGTCTACGAGCGCCTGGTCCAGACCCCCAGCACCGTGCTGGTGCGCGGCGGCGGCATCGTCGCCTCGCGCATCCTGCAGCGGCTGATGGACGACCGCGAGAAGCACGGCGCGCAGACCAACATCGTCCACCTGTTCCGGACCTACATCAACGGCACCAACGACGGCTACGGCAACGAGGGCGACCCGCGTCCCGGCGGCGGCAAGACCCGGGTGACGATGCGCCGGCGCGGCGGCAACGGGTGGGCCTACCAGGGCTTCAACTACCCGAAGTCGGTGTGGGGCGGCCAGCTCAAGGCCCAGGTCCGCAAGCTCGACGGCGAGCAGCGCGCCGAGCTCTACAAGCGGATGGGCGGCACCAACACCCCCTGGCGCAAGAGCTGGCAGCGCCAGATGAACCAGGGCCGGGCCGAAGGCTGGTACACCTGTGTGGTGGGCACCGTCGACGCCATGCAGCCCAGCGGGGAGCGGATCGTCAACCAGGTCCGCACCGCTCAGGGCGTCGTGCCCGTCGAGGTCGACTTCGTCATCGACTGCACCGGCCTTGAGGCCGACATCGCCGAGCACCGGCTGCTCAAGGACCTCCTCGAGCACGGCGGCGCGAGCCGCAACCCGGTCGGCCGGCTCAACGTCGACCGCAACTTCGAGCTGATCGGCACCCAGTCCGGCGGCGGCGCGGTCTACGCCTCGGGCGCGACCACGCTGGGCGGCTACTTCCCCGGTGTCGACACCTTCCTGGGCCTGCAGGTCGCGGCCCAGGAGATCTACGGCGACCTCCAGAAGCGCGGCTTCTGCAAGCGGATCGGGCCGGTGCGCTCGACCCGGCAGTGGTGGAAGTGGCTGGCGGGGAGCACCCCGTGACCCCGGCCGCCCCGATGATCGAAGGAGCGCGGGACTGATGCTGCCCACCCTCAACGGCCGGATCCAGACCCGGGTCTTCATGCTCGTCGTCTTCGGCGGGCTGATCACGCTCGTGCTGACGCCGATCCTGCCCGGCGACCCCGACTACAAGACGACGTACCTGATCCTGGCGACCGTGCTGGTGCTCGGCATCGTGTGGGAGCTGATCTACCACCTGATCCAGCAGCTGCGCTGGGAGAAGGACTGGCCCACCCTGTTCGGGCTCATCACCGCGCTCAACGAGGGCGCGCTGGTGTGGCTGCTCGTCGACCTCGGCGCGGTGCCGGGCATCGACGGGGACACCGTGCCCTTCTGGGCGTTCTTCATCGACTTCTCCGTGATCTGGATCGTCGTCTGGATCTGGACCAACGGCCCGATGCGGGTGCCTTTCATCCGCTGGCGCTTCTTCGGCGGAAGGATCGTGTGACCCCGATGACCCACACCTCAGCAGACGACTGGAGCCGGGCCCGGGTCGTGCCCGGCCCCGGCGCCGGCACCCTGGCCCGGATCGGGCCGGTCGTGCTCCTGGTCGGCTCCGACGACCCCGAGGTCGTCAAGCCCTACCTGGAGCACGCCGAGATGGTCGCCGCCAACGGCGGCCAGGGCCGCCAGCTCGTGCGCGGCTACGCCCTCATGCTCTCGACCACGGTCGAGCAGTCCCCCGGCTTCGCGGCGCTCGCGCCGCACACCACCGGGCTCGCGGTGTTCGTCGACGGCGACGTCACGG
Organism: Pimelobacter simplex; assembly: GCF_024662235.1. GTDB lineage: Bacteria > Actinomycetota > Actinomycetes > Propionibacteriales > Nocardioidaceae > Nocardioides. The sequence goes on along the minus strand of NZ_CP096276.1, from coordinate 888,743 downwards.
TCACCGTCGACGGGCAGGCGATCTCGGGCGCGGAGTCGCTGGCCTGGGTCGAGCGGCTCATCCCGTGGCCCATCGAGGACGTCACGGTGACGCTGCCCGGGGCGAGCGCGCCGGCCGACGGGTCGTCGTACCGGCTCGACGGCGGGGTCGTGCCCGCCGGGTCGCTGGCGCTCGGCGCGGGCACCAGCGCCGGCACCGGCGTCGTCGTCGGGTCGGTCCCGGTGCCGGAGCCCGAGCCGGTGCTGCCGCCGCCGGCCCCGCCCGTACCGCCGCCGCCCCCGGCTCCCCCGGTGCCCGAGCCCGAGCCCGTGCCGGTCCCCGAGCCCGAACCGGTCCCGGAGCCCGAGCCGGTCCCCGAGCCGGAGCCGGAGCCGGTGCCGCCGGTCGCGGGCCGTCCACTGCCGCCGGTCCAGGCCGACGAGCAGATCAGCTTCCAGTCGGTGCTCATCAGCGAGGTCGAGGACGACCTCGACGACTTCGAGCCGCTGCCGATCGTCGAGAACGCCGCCCAGGTCCACGAGGAGCACGCCCACGAGCAGGTGCGCGGGGTCTACTGCAAGAACCGGCACTTCAACGACCCGCGGGTGCTGTTCTGCGGGATCTGCGGGATCAACATGGTCCAGCAGACGCCGGTGCTGGTGAACGGCCCGCGGCCGCCGCTGGGCGTGATCGTGCTCGACGACGGATCGGTGTTCCAGCTCGACACGCCCTACCTGCTGGGGCGCGACCCGAGCGGGGACGAGCGGGTCACCGGAGGTACGTTCCGGCCGCTGCCGATCATCGACCAGTCCAACCAGGTCTCCCGGGTCCACGCGCGGCTCGAGATGCGCGGGTGGGACGTCGTGCTGGTCGACAACAACTCGACCAACGGCACCTACGTCCACGTCCCCAAGACGCCCGACTGGATCCGGATGCCGCAGGGCGCGGAGCAGATCCTCACCCAGGGCACCCGGGTCCGGATCGGGCACCGGACGCTGGCGTTCAACACCCACGCCGGCAGCTCCAGCTGAGCCGGCCCGCGCGGGCTTCCTGATCAGGCCGGGGCGGCGACCTCGCCCAACGAGACGGTCGTGAAGTCGACCGGGGCGGGGTCGAGCTCGGCGCGCACCCGGGCGCCCGCCGCACCCCCCACCCCGTACGACGACAGCTCGATCGGCGCGGCAGCCAGCGGTCCGTCCGCGGCGGCCGCCTCGAGGCGCACCCCGCGCTCCTCCAGCGCCGTGCGGGCGGCGGTGAGCCGGCGCCCGCCCTCCCCGCGCAGGTCGAGCGCGACGCCGCGCTGGAGCGCGAGCCGCGCGCCCAGGACGGTGGCGGCCTCGCTGTCGCTGTCGGCGTTCCAGTGCACGACCACGGGGGCGTCCGCGTCGGGCGCCGGGGTCCCGGCGGTGGCGACGAGCACCACCGACTCGTTGGCGGCCACGACGGTCGCGAGCGACGGGTCGTCGGACCAGGCGAGGAGCCCCTGCGGGCGCAGCACGCCGATCAGCTCGACGAGGTCCTGCTCGACGTCCGCACTGGGGTGGGCGATCACCCGGATCGGCACGCCGAGCCGCTCGCCGTGGTGGACCAGTCCCTGCTGGCGCTCCATCGCCGCGGCCATCTCGGCCAGGTCGAGCGAGAGCCCGCTGCCGACCTCGAGAGGGCGTCCCTGGGGGGTGAGGTCGGCGATGACGATCTCGGCTGGCCTCGCCCCGCCGAGGGCACCGACGGCGAGATCGACGAGGAGGCGGTCGTCCTGGCCGGCGTGGGCCAGCACGAGCATCCGGTCGACGGCCTCCTCGCCGAGCGCGGCGCGCTCGGCCTCGGCGATGTCGCGAGCGACCCGGCGCTGGGGGTAGACGAACCCGAGCAGCGGCCCGGTCATCACCGTGGTCACCAGCGCCATGATCACCATGAGGGTGAACAGCTCCTGGCTGAGCAGGCCCTTCTCGAGACCGACGTTGAGGATGATCAGCTCGGTCAGGCCGCGGGTGTTCATCAGCAGCCCGAGCGCGCTGGCCTGCCAGTGCGGGACCTTCTGGAGGCGGGCGCCGACGTAGGCGCCGACGTACTTGCCGATGATGGCGACGGCGAGGATCGCGAGCATCGGCACGATGTGCTCCGTGCCGAGGCCCTGGATGTTGACCTTGAGGCCTGAGATGAGGAAGAAGACCGGCAGCAGCAGGAGCACCGAGATCTGCTCCAGCCGGACCAGGATCTCGTGGCGCAGGGCCGCGGCCTGCTCGTGCGGGATGATCGCGCCGAAGAGGAAGGCGCCGAAGATGTAGTGGATGCCGATGACCTCGGTGGTGGCCGCGAACAGCAGCATCCCCACCAGGACGACGGACATGATGGTCGGCGTCAGCTCGCCGGCCTTGTGGTAGGCCCGGGTGAGCCAGGTCAGCGCCGGCCGGATCACGAAGATCGCGACCAGCACGAACGGGATCGCCAGGTAGATCGCCCAGCTCGGCAGGTGCCCGTGCCCGGCGTCGACACCGGCCAGCGCGAGGACGACGGCGAGCAGCGTCCAGGCGATGATGTCGTCGGTCGCGGCGCAGGCGAGGGCCAGTCCGCCCGTCTCGGTGCGGTGCATCCGGCGGTCGGTGAGGATCCGGGCGAGCACCGGGAACGCGGTGATCGACATGGCCGCGCCCATGAACAGCGCGAACGGCCAGAAGTCCGCACCTGCGGGCTTGAGCGCCGCGGTGGCGTCGGTGTCGACGAAGAGCTTGGCCAGCCCGATACCGAGCGTGAAGGGCAGCACGATCGAGCAGATCGAGACCGCTCCGGCGACCTTCTCGCGGCCCTTGATCAGCTTGATGTCGAGCTCGAGGCCGACCACGAACATGAAGAGCACCAGACCGACGCGCGCGAGCACGTCGAGGAACGCGCGCTGGTCCATGGGGAACAGCTCGCCGCTGAGCTCCATGCCCAGCAGGCTCGGGCCGAGGAGCACGCCGGCGGCGATCTCGCCGACGACCGGCGGGATGCCGATCTTGGCGACGAGGGTGCCGGCGATCCGGGCGACGACGATGATCAGGGCCAGCTGTCCGAGGATGACCGCGAAGTCGAGCATGGCAGAGACCTTAGGTGCTCACGCCCCTCCGCGTCCCCGGCTCGGGAAGCCTCAGGTGGTCTCCCACCGGAAGAGCCGAGCCGCGAGCGCGGTCACCACGATCGCGAACCCGGCCAGGATCAGCAGCGGTACGACGGCCGACCCCGGCCCCTGCCCGCGCACCATCACGTCGAGCATCCCGGTGTTGAGGTGCTTGAGCGGCAACAGGTCGGACAGGCGCTGGATCCAGGTCGGAGCGACGTCGAGCGGGAAGAACGAGCCGCTGAGGAAGGCCATCGGCAGCACCAGGAAGTTGGCCAGGTTGACCGCCCCTTCGGTGGTCTTGGCGAGGGCCCCGGCGAGCAGCCCGATCGCCATGAAGCACAGGGTGCCCACGACGATCAGCGGTATAGACATCCACCACGATCCGGTGAGGGTCAGCCCGAACGCCGCCGCGCCCAGGCCGAGGAAGATCGCGAGCTGGGCGAGCGCGACGGTGAGCGTCACCGCGACGCGCGCACCGACGACGGTGCCCGTCTTGACCGGCGCGAGCTGGAGCCGGCGCAGCAGCTTGGACTGGCGCCAGCCCTGGAGGGTCGCGGCGGCGCCGAAGGCCGCGCTCATCGCGACCGCCCAGCCCAGCAGGCCCGGCGTGACGAACTGGATCGTGGTGAGCGAGTCGTCCTCGACCCGCTCCGTCACCAGCTGGTACGCCGGCGGCTGGCCGGTCGCCACGACGTTCATGCCGTCGACGAAGGAGCGCAGCGTGCCCTGGGTGACGGCGGCCTTGACCTGGTCGGTCTGGGTGTAGTGGGCGATGAGCTGGTCGCCGCGCTGCTCGATCGCGACGTCGGCGTCGCCCTTGCGCACCTCGTCGAGGGCGGCGGCGAGGCTCTTCTCCTCGGTCACGTCGAAGGTCTGCTTGAACGCCTCGGCCACGTCGTCGGGCAGGTCGTCGACGAAGGGCACCGCGCCGACCTGGATCATGTCGACCTTGGACTGGTCCTGGCTGCCGAGCAGGCCGCCGAAGAGCACCAGGAACATCAGCGGGAAGATCAGCGCGAAGAACACCGACGCCTTGTCGCGCAAAAAGCCGCGCAGGATCGCGAGCGACAGCGCCCAGAAGGGCGATCGGGCCTGGCTGCGGCTGCTCATGCCCGGTACTCCCGTCCGGTCAGGGCGAGGAAGACGTCCTCGAGCGTGCCGGTCTGGACGCTCACCCCGTCGAGGTGGTCGCCCGCGGCGAGGACGCCGAGCACCGGTCCCGGTTCGCGGGTCACCAGCACCAGGCCGTCGATGCCCTCGGAGGCCTCGGCCACCCCGGGGATCTCGGCCGCCTCGGCGGCGCTGAGCGTCCCCGGGGCGACGGTGATCCGGGCAGGGGCGTCGAGTCCCCGTACCAGCGCGGCGGGGCTGTCGACCTGGAGGATCCGGCCGTGGTCCATCACCGCGACCCGGTCGCAGAGCACCTCGGCCTCGTCCATGTAGTGCGTGGTCAGGACGACGGTGCGCCCGGTGTCGTTGAGCGAGGACAGCAGGTCCCACAGGTTGCGGCGGGCCTGGGGGTCGAGCGCGGAGGTCGGCTCGTCGAGGAAGACCACCTCGGGGTCGTGCACCAGCGCGCAGGCGATGGAGAGCCGCTGCGCCTGGCCGCCGGACAGGTCCTCCACGCGGGCGTCGGCCTTGTCGGTGAGCCCCACGCGCTCGAGCCACTCGTCGGCGACGGACCCGCCCACGCCGTACAGGCTGGCGAAGGTGCGGATCTGCTCGCGCGCGGTGAGCCGCTCGAAGAACGACGACGCCTGGAGCTGCACGCCGACCCGCGGCTGCAGCCGCGGGTTGCGCGGCCACACCGGCTCGCCGAGCACCTCGACCTGACCGGCGTCGGGACGGCGCAGGCCCTCGACCATCTCCAGGAGCGTCGTCTTGCCCGCTCCGTTGGGGCCGAGGACCCCGACGAACTCGCCCTCCTCGACGGTGAGGGTCACGTCGTCGACGGCCGTCAGCTCGCCGTACCGCTTGGTCAGTCCGCTCACCCGAATGGCGTTCACCGCACCGACCCTAGACAACTCAGGTGAGCAGACCTCGCACGACCCGCAGGCCCACCGACACCTTCGCGAGGTCGGCCGGCTCGTCGCCGCAGACCGCCGTGAGGGCACCGATCGCCTTGTCGACGACCCCGCCGGCCTCGGCCTCCCACGCCGCCACCCGGCGGGCCGCGGCGGCGAGCGGGTCGTCGTCCTCGACCGCGCTCGTGGCGGCGAGGACCTCGGCGGTGAGCTGGGCGTGGACGGCGTAGAGGTCGTCGCGCAGGGCGGCCCGCGCCATCGTCTGCCACTGGTCGTCGCGCGGGAGCGCCACGATCCGCTGCTGCAGCACCGACAGGCCGAGCCGCTCCCCCAGCGCGAAGTGGACGCGCGCCACCTCGGCCGGCTCGAGCTCGGCCTGGTCGGCGATCTCGACGATGTTGAGCAGCGTGTAGGCGACGTCGAACGACGCCACCCGGGCGGCGAGGTCCTCGGGCACCTGCTGGCTCTCCAGCGACCGGCGCCGGTTCTCGTACGCCGCCAGCTCGGCGCCGGTGAGCAGCCGCGGCAGCTCGAGCATCGCCTCCTGCACGTGGGCGGCGAAGAACTCGACATTGCCCTGGCTGTCGAGCGGGGGCCGCCGGTTGGTCACCAGCCAGCGCGAGGCCCGCTCGACGAGCGTGCGCATCTCGACCCGCATCCGGGTCTGCACCGCCGCGTCGAGCACGTTGTCGTACTGCTCCAGCTCCTGGCGCAGGTCGAGCGAGCCGAAGATCTCGCGGGCGACGAAGTTGGCCCGGGTCAGCTCGGCGGCGCTCGCCCCGGTCTCGCCGGCCAGGCGCGGCCAGTAGGTCATGCCGGCCCCGTTGACCAGGTCGTTGACGACCTGGGTCACGATGATCTCGCGCCGCAGCGGGTGCTCGCCGATCTGGTCGAGGAAGCCGTTCTGGACCGGCGCCGGGAAGTACGACTGCAGGTCGAGCGTCAGGTAGGGATCCTCGGGCAGGTCGGAGGCGAGCAGCTCCTCGGCCAGCACGATCTTGGTGTAGGCCATGAGCACCGCCAGCTCGGGCTGGCTGAGGGTGTCGCCGGCCTCGATGCGCCGCTTCACCTCGCGGGTCGGCGGCAGCGCCTCGAGCTCGCGGTCGAGCAGGCCCTGGGACTCCAGGTCGCGCATCCACTGCTCGTGGACGTGGAGCAGCGAGACGGCGTTCTTGGCCGCGTTGGCCAGCGCCAGGTTCTGCTCGTAGTTGTCGCGCAGCACGAGCTCGGCGACCTCGTCGGTCATCGAGGCGAGCAGCTCGTTGCGCTGCTTGCCGGTCAGGTCGCCGTCGGCCACCACCCGGTCGAGGAGCACCTTGAGGTTGACCTCGTGGTCGGAGGTGTCCACACCGGCGGAGTTGTCGATGAAGTCGGTGTTGATCCGGCCGCCGTCACGGGCGTACTCGATCCGGCCACGCTGGGTGAAGCCCAGGTTGCCGCCCTCGCCCACGCAGCGCACCCGCAGCTGACCTCCGTCGACGCGGATCGTGTCGTTGGACTTGTCCCCCGCCTCGGCGTGGGTCTCGGTGGAGGCCTTGACGTAGGTGCCGATACCGCCGTTCCAGAGCAGGTCGACCGGCGCCAGCAGGATCGCCCGCATCAGCTCGGCCGGCGTCATGTGCTCGACGTGGCCGGCGATCCCTAGCGCGGCGCGGATCTCGGCGTTGAGCGGGATCGACTTCGCGCGGCGCGAGAAGATGCCGCCGCCCGCCGAGATCAGGCTCTTGTCGTAGTCCTGCCAGCTCGACCGGGGCAGCGCGAAGAGCCGCTGCCGCTCGGCGAAGGACGCCGCCGCGTCGGGCTCGGGGTCGATGAAGATGTCGCGGTGGTCGAAGGCCGCCACCAGCCTGGTGTGCTCGGAGCAGAGCATGCCGTTGCCGAAGACGTCGCCCGACATGTCGCCGATGCCGACGACGGTGAAGTCCTCGTTCTGGCAGTCGACGCCCATCTCGCGGAAGTGCCGTCGTACCGAGACCCAGGCGCCCTTGGCGGTGATGCCCATCGCCTTGTGGTCGTAGCCGACCGAGCCGCCGCTGGCGAACGCGTCGCCCAGCCAGAAGCCGTAGTCCGCCGCGACGCCGTTGGCGATGTCGGAGAACGTCGCGGTGCCCTTGTCGGCGGCGACCACGAGGTAGGAGTCGTCCCCGTCGTGGCGGACGACGTCCGCCGGCGGCACCGTCGCGCCCGCGACCAGGTTGTCGGTGACGTCGAGCAGCCCGCGGATGAACGTCTGGTAGCAGGCCACGCCCTCGGCCAGCCACGCCTCGCGGTCGGAGGAGTCGGGCAGCTGCTTGGCGTAGAAGCCACCCTTGGCGCCGACCGGGACGATCACGGTGTTCTTGACCATCTGGGCCTTGACCAGGCCGAGCACCTCGGTACGGAAGTCGTCGCGCCGGTCGGACCAGCGCAGGCCGCCGCGCGCGACGCTGCCGAAGCGCAGGTGCACCCCCTCGACCCGCGGCGAGTAGACGAAGATCTCGTACTTCGGCCGCGGCTCGGGCAGGTCGGGGATCGCCGAGGGCTCGAGCTTGAGCGAGAGGTACGGCTTGGGGGTGGCCGGCTCGCCCGTGTGCTGGAAGTAGTTCGTGCGCAGCGTCGCCTGGATGTGGGTGAGGTAGGAGCGCAGGATCCGGTCGTGGTCGAGGCTGACCACGCCGTCGAGCGCCGTACGGACCTGGTCGACGAGGACGCTCTCGCGCCCCTCGCGGTCGGCACCGACGGCCGGGTCGAAGCGGGTCTCGAAGAGCTCGACGAGCAGCCGGGCCAGGTCGACGTTGTCGACCAGCGCCTGCTCGATGGAGTCGACCGCGAACGGGCTGTTGCCCTGCTTCATGTAGCGCGCGTAGGCGCGCAGCAGCATCGCCTGGCGCCAGGTCAGCCGCGCCGCGAGGACGAGGCGGTTGAAGCCGTCGGTCTCGGTGAAGCCGTCCCACATCGCGCGGAGCGTGTCGGCGAACAGCTCGCGGGCGTGGTCGGGCAGCGGGCCGTCGTAGCGCAGGCCGAAGTCGTAGATGTGGGTCAGCCGGCCCAGGCCGTTGAGCGTGTAGGGACGCTCGTCGACGACCTCGACCCCCATCGAGGCCAGCATCGGCAGCACCGCGCTCAGCGAGAGCGGCTCACCGACGCGGAACATCTTGAGCCGGGCCTCGCCGTCGGCCGCGTCGACCTCGGCGTAGAGCGACTGGTCGCGCCCGTCGTCGCCGGGGATGCCCTCGATCCGGGCGAGGTCGACCGCGGCCGTGCGGGCGCTGAAGTCCTCCTTGTAGGCCTCGGGGAAGGCATCGAGGTAGCGCCGGCCGAGCAGGGCGCCGGACTCCTCGCCGTACTCGGCGATGACGGCCTGGACGAAGTCCTCCTGCCAGGAGCGCGAGGCGTCGATCAGGCGCCGCTCGAGGTCGGCGGTGTCGATGTCGTCGGGGATCAGCTCGCCCTTGGGCAGGTGGACGACGAAGTGCACGCGCGCCGTCGTCGACTCGTTGATACTGACGTTGAACTCGACCGAGTCGGGACCGATCCGGCCCTTGCCGATCTGCTCGGTCAGGATCTGCACGAACTTGTGCCGGATCCCCGTGTTGTAGCGGTCGCGCGGCAGGTAGACGAGCACCGAGAGGTAGCGCGCGTAGGTGTCGCGGCGGATGAACAGCCGCACCGCGCGGCGCTCGCGGGCCTGCATGGCGGCCTCGACGATCGGGCCGAGCTCGTCGACCGGCGTGTGGAACAGCTCGTCGCGCGGATAGGTCTCGAGGGTGTCGAGCAGCGCGGCGCCGTCGTGGCTGCGGGCGTCGTACCCGCTGCGGAGGAGGACCTCGTCGGCCTTCTCGCGCAGCAGCGGGATGCGGAGCAGCGACTCGGTGTAGGCGGCGCTGGAGAGCAGGCCGAGGAAGCGGCGCTCGCCGACCACCTCGCCGTCGGGGCCGAACGTCTTGACGCCCACGTAGTCGAGGTACGCCGGGCGGTGCACGGTGGAGCGGGAGTTGGCCTTGGCCAGCACCAGCACGGTCTTCTCGCGCGCCTTGGCCTTGACCGCGTCGGGCAGCCGGCTGAAGGCGATCGAGGTGTCCTTCTCGGCCGGGTGCTCGCGCAGGATGCCCAGGCCGGTGCCCGGGACGGGGCGCAGCACGTCGTCCTCGGGCTCGCCGTCGAGGGCGACCCGATCGAGGACGTACTCGCGGTAGCCGAGGAAGGTGAAGTGCTCGTCGGCCAGCCAGGCCAGCAGCTCACCAGCCTGGCGGACCTCCTCGGGCGGCAGCGGCGGCGGGTCGGAGGCCAGGGAGGCGACGGTCTCGGCGACCCGCTCCTGCATCTGCGGCCAGTCGACCACCGACGCCCGGACGTCGCCCAGCACCCGGCGGCACGCGTCGGCGACGCGCTCGGGGGCGTCGGCGCCCTCACCGCTGAGCCGCGGGATCTCGATGTGCATCCAGGACTCGCGGATCGTGCCCTCGACCGGGGCGGTCGAGCCCGAGGCGACCGGCTCGGCCTCGACGAGGCGGCCGCGCTCGTCGCGTCGTACGTCGAAGGTGGGGTGGATGACCGCGCGCACGTCGTGGAGCTGGCGGGAGAGCTCCATGGTCAGCGAGTCGACCAGGAACGGCATGTCGTCGACGACGACCTCGACCACGGAGTGGCCCGCCGCGGACCAGCCGTGCTCGGCGACCGTCGGCGTGAACACCCGCACCTTGGCGGCACCGGGCTCGCGCTCGAGCGCGAGGTGGTGGTGGGAGGCGAGGGCACCGTAGACGTCGACGTCCGTACGGCTCTCGAGCTCTTCGGTGGCCACGTGGCGGTAGTACGCCGGGAGCAGCGCGGGCAACGCCTCGCGTGGCGGCCCTCCGCTCCCCTTGGCCGGCGCGGCCGCGGCAGCGGCCTGCTCGAAGATGCGGTCTCGGTCGGAATGGGCAGCAGAGGAAGGCAGCGTCGTCATTGACACACCTCGACAGTAGGACCTCGAAGTTCCGGGCCACAACACGCGGGTAGGACATGATGTCTCGTATGCGATACAGCCGTGAGCTGGCCTACGACGCCGCGCCCGACGAGGTCTTCGCGATGCTCGCCGACCCCGCCTTCCGCGAGAAGGTCGCCGCCGCCCAGCAGGTGGTCTCGGTCGCGGTCACGGCGACCCCCGCAGGAACCGGCCTCCACCTGGTCATCGACCAGGTCCAGAACACTGCCGGCCTGCCCGCCATCGCCAAGAAGATCGCCGGCGACACCACCCAGGCAGTGGTCCGGGAGGAGTGGTCCGGCCCCGCATCTGGGACGATCGAGATCACTGCTCCGGGCAAGCCGACCCGAGCCGCCGGCACGGTCACCCTGGTGGCCGACGGCGCCTCGACGAAGCATGTCGTCGACCTCGAGGTCACCGTCAAGGTGCCCCTGGTCGGCGGCAAGCTGGAGAAGCTGATGACCGACAACATCGACGCCGGCCTGTCCGTGGAGCACTCCGTGGGCGTGGCCTGGTTGAAGGGAGACCGCTGACGATGGCCACGCGCCTGGTCCACAAGATGGTGTACGACGCCCCGGCGAGCGAGGTCGCCGCGATGCTCTCCGACCCCCTCTTCCGGGAGGAGGTGTGCCGCAACCAGCGCGCGACGTCCTTCGCCGTCACGATCGAGGGCGGGATCGACGCCAAGGCCGTGCGGATCGAGATGGAGCAGCCCACCGACAAGGTGCCGTCGTTCGCCAAGAAGTTCGTCGGCGCCACGACCACCATCGTCCAGACCGAGACCTGGGCCGACGCCTACCAGGCGACCATCGTGGTCGGCATCCCCGGCAAGCCGGGCGAGATGCGCGGCACCGCGATCCTGGCCGAGGTCGACGACGTCACCACCGAGACGGTCGAGCTGGAGATCAAGGTCAAGATCCCGCTGGTGGGCGGCAAGATCGAGGAGCTGCTCGCCAAGCTGCTGGGCAGCGCGCTGCGGGCCGAGGAGCGGACCGGGAAGGCCTGGCTGAGCCGCTAGGCCGAGGGGTTGCGCGATCAGGAGCCCGCAGGATGCAGGATCGACCGCAGGTAGCCGACGGCACCGTCCGCTCGTGGGACGTGGGTGAGGGCTGGGGAGTCATCGACTCCCCGGCGGTGCCCGGCGGCTGCTGGGCCAGCTTCGCCGTGGTCGAGGTGCCAGGGTTCAAGCAGCTGCGCGCAGGTCAGCGGGTCCGGTTCGAGTTCGATGCCCTGGATCTCGACGGATACCCGTTCACCGCGCGCCGCGTCGAGCCGCTCCTCGACTGACGACCTCAGCGATCGGGCCCGGACCTCGGGTCGACCTCTTCACGCGCGTCCGCGCGCCGGCGGAAGAAGATGACGATCCCGAGCACCACGAACGGCCCGAACGCCAGCACCATCGTGGCGATCTGCTCAGCCGGGTGCAGCGCACCGAGGTGGAGGGGGATCACGAGGTCCATCGTCGCACCGTGGCTCAGGAGCCGCGCTTCGGCGTCCCCTTGGTGGTACGACGCCCGCGGGGCGCGCGCTGCCGGGTCGGTGAGGAGACGTCGATGAGCTCGTCGAGGGCCTCGCGCACGCAGGAGGCGAGGACGTCGGCGTCGGGGATCCAGTCGCGGTCGGCGGTGATGCCGTAGTAGACCCCGCCGTCGTACGACGTCACGCCGATCGCGAGCGGGTGCCCGGGGGTGAGCGGCGGGACGGGATAGCTCGCGAGCATCCGGGCGCCGGAGGCGTAGAGGGGGGCCTGCGGGCCGGGCACGTTGGTGACCGAGATCTGGTAGCCCTTGCGCAGCTCGGCCGCCGCGACCCGCGAGCCGATCGCGTGGAAGGTCGTGGGGGCGAAGCCGGCGATGCCGGCGAGGCGGTTGGCGGCGACGCTGCGGCCGGTGTCCTTGTGCGCCTGGAAGGAGTACGACACCTGGTGCAGGCGCACGATCGGGCTCGGCTCCCCCACCGGGAGGTCGACGAAGTGGGCGGCGATCTGGCTGCCGAGCGAGGTGGCCTCGAGCTCCTCGTCGATCACCGACACCGGTACGACGGCCCGGACCTGCCGCAGCCCGCCGAGCGACTCCGCGCGGGTCATGAGCCAGGCCCGCAGCGCCCCGGTGATGGTCGCCAGGACGACGTCGTTGATGGTGCCGCCGTGGGCCTCGCGGATCCGGCGGTAGTCGGAGAGCCGGGTCTCGACGGTGACCACGCGGCGCTGCTGGGACAGCGGGCCGTTGATGACCCCGCGCGACTTGGGCCGGCGTCCGGCGGCGGCGGAGAGGAAGGAGCGCGCCCGCTCGCTGCGCTGGTCGGCGGTGCGGGCCAGCGCCCGGGAGCCGGTGCGGACGGTGTCGAGCAGGACGCCCAGGTCGGTGAGGTTCTCGCGGACCGCACCGCCGAGCAGCGTGGCCGGGTTGGGCGAGCGGCGCGGGGCCCAGTCGTCGGGGTCGAGCTCGCGGGCCTCGGGCTGCAGGTCGAGGAGCAGCTGGCCGAGGTCGACGGTGTGCACGCCGTCGACGAGGGCCTGGTGGGTCTTGGACAGCACCGCCACCCGGCCGTCCTCGAGGCCCTCGACGAAGTAGATCTCCCACAGGGGGCGGGTCCGGTCGAGGGGGCGCGAGACGATCCGGGAGACGAGCTCGAGCAGCTGGGCGGAGGTGCCGGGGCGCGGCAGCGCGGAGCGTCGTACGTGGAAGCCGAGGTCGAACTTCTCGTCGTCGACCCACACCGGGTTGGCCAGGTGGCCGGGCACGGCCTGGAGCCGCTGGCGGTAGCGCGGCACGAACGCGATCCGGTCCCGGATCAGCGCCACCAGGCGGGCGTGGTCGAACGCGTCGGCGCCCTCGCCGGGCTCGAAGATCTCGATGGTCGCGTTGTGCTGGGGGGTCTCGGGGGACTCCTCCTCGAGGAACGTCAGGTCACGCGGTCGCACCCGGTCCACCACGTCGTCCTCCAGCCTCTGGGCCGATCCCTCAGGATCGTCGGCGGCCCCATCCCGCCGCCGTTGGGATCACCGTGAGATTCTGACAGAGAACCCGAGCATCCGTGGGTACGTCCAGGGGTGTCCTGACGAGGAGGAATGCATGCAGCGGCTGCGCACCATCGGCGCGGCGCTCGCCACCGTCACTCTGCTGGGGGCCGTCTCCGCGTGCGGCACCGACGACAAGGCGAGCACCGACAAGACAGTCGTGATCGACATCACCGTCAAGGACGGCAAGATCACCCCGAGCGGCGACCGGGTCAAGGTCGGCACCGGCCAGCCGGTCGACCTCGTCGTCACCGCGGACACCGCGGGCTCGCTGCACATGCACTCCGACCCCGAGCAGGAGTTCGCCTACGACAAGGGCACCAAGACGTTCCCGATCTCGATCGACCGGCCCGGAGTGATCGAGGTGGAGTCGCACGACCCGCCCCAGATCATCGTCCAGCTCGAAGTCCGTTGACCGGGGACCTCCAGGCCCACGGCATCGGTGGGCAGGCCGACCTGCCCATCCCGTTGGAGCTCGCGGTCTCCGGCGCCGTGGCGGCCCTCGTCGTGTCGTTCACCGTCCTCATCGTCGCCTGGCGCCAGCCCCGGTACGACGTACCGCGGGCCGGGCGCTCCGCCTGGGCCTTCCTCGACCGGGTCACGGCCGCCCCGGCGTTCCACGTCGTGCTGCGCACGATCGGCATGGTCGTCGCGCTGTTCGCCGTCGCCACCGCGGTCTTCGGCCAGGACTCGCTGACCAACCCGTTCTTCGGGATGGTCTACGTCTGGTGGTGGGTGGGCCTGGTCTTCGCCTCGGCCCTGCTCGGCCCGGTGTGGAAGGCGATCAGCCCGGTCCGCACCATCAACGCCGCACTCGCCAAGATCTCCGGCGGTGACCCCGAGACCGGGCTGCGCGAGTACCCCGAGCGGCTCGGCTACTGGCCGGCCGCGATCGGGCTGTTCGCCTTCGTCTGGCTCGAGCTCGCCTCGACCCACCCGACCGAGCTCGGCACGGTCCGGCTCTGGTGCGCGCTCTACGTCGGCGTGATGCTGGTCGGCGGCGCGATCTTCGGCAACCGCTTCTACGAGAACGCCGACCCGTTCGAGGTCTACTCCTCGCTCATCGGCAAGCTCTCGCCCTGGGCCCGCGTCGACGGCCGGCTGCGCCTGCGCAGCCCGCTGGCGAACCTCGCGACCGTGCCGGCCAAGCCGGGTCTCGTCGCGGTCGTCGCCGTGCTCTTCGGCAGCACCGCCTTCGACTCCTTCGGCGAGTCCTCGTTCTGGGTGAAGTTCTACCAGAACGCCTCGGTCAGCAAGTCGATCATCGACAACATCGCACTGGTCGGGTTCTGCGTGATCGCGGGCGTGCTGCTGGCCGGTGCCTGCGCGCTGACCACGTCGGCCGCGCACTACCCGCGCTCCCAGCTGCCCCGCCGCTACGCGCACTCGATCATCCCGATCATCCTGGCCTACATCCTGGCCCACTACCTGACGCTGTTCGTCGACGTCGGCACCCAGACGCTCGCCCGCGCCAGCGACCCGTTCGGCAAGGGCTGGGACATCCTCGGGACGGCGGGGCTCGAGCCGTCGTACTGGTTCTCGTACCACCCGACGCTCCTGGCCACGATCAAGGTGCTCGCGGTCGTCGTGGGTCACGTGGTCGGTGCGGTCGCCGCGCACGACCGGGCGCTGACGCTGCTGCCCAAGCGGGACCAGGTGCTCGGGCAGCTGCCGCTGCTCGTGGTGATGGTCGGGTTCACGGCGGGCGGGCTCTACCTGCTGTTCAGCGCCTAGCCCGGGCTCCGGGCGCCCGCGCCGGTACGCCGGCCAGCGCGTCGACGAGCCGCGCGAGCGCCCGCCGCAGCGCAGAGTCGCCGGACTCGACCAGCATCCGGCCGGCGACCAGGGCACGGTCGACCGCGGCCTGGTCGTCGGGCAGGACGTGGACGCCGTCGTGCGCCCCGAAGCCGGCGAGCAGGGCGCGCACGTCGGGCTCGCGCCAGCCGAGCGTGGGCCGCATCCGGTTGACCACGACGCGCACCCGCGTGGTGGGCACGAGCCCGCGCAGCTCGCCGAGCGCGCGGGCCAGGCGGGCCAGGCCGACCGGGTCCGCCGTACCGACCAGGAGGATGTCGTCGGCCGCCTCCAGCGCCTCGCGGGTGAGCCCGTCGCGCTCGGGCCGGCCGGTGCCGCCGGGATCCCCGAACGGGTCCGGTGCGATCGCGAAGCCGGTGTCGACGACCACCTGGCCCTCGCTCCGCGCGCGGTCGAGGAGCGCGGTGAGCGCACCCGGGCGGACCTCGGGCCAGCGGTCGGGTCGGGGCAGCCCGGACAGCAGCCGGAGGTGGGCGGAGAGGCGGCGCTGGGTCGCGGTGAAGCGCTCGTCGAGGACCCCGGAGGCGGCCAGGCGGGTCGCCGCGAGCAGGCCGGAGACCTCGTCGAGGACGCCGAGCTGCTGGGCGAGCGTGCCGCCGTACGGATCGGCGTCGACCAGGAGCGTGCCCAGGCCGCGGCGGGCCAGCTCGCCGGCCAGGCCGGCGGCGAGGGTGGTCCGGCCGGGAGCGCCGGCGGGGCCCCAGACCACGATCACGCGGCCCTGGCGTCCGGCAGCGGCCCGGGGCGCGGCCGTCGCCGGTGCGGGCGGAGGCGGCGGCGGAGACAGTGGCGGCGGGAGGTCCGTGGACGGCAGCGCGACCAGCACCGCGCCGAGCTCGTCGACGCGCTCGGCGGCCAGGACCGTCGCGATCCCGAGCCGCGCCGCCCGCTCCGTGCTGTGACCGGGGTCGGTGGCCACGCCGACCATCCGGACCCCTTGGCGGCGCAGGTCGTCGACGACGCCCTGGTCCAGCCCGGGCAGGTCGACGCCGAGGACGGCGGCCTCGGCCTGGCCGGTCCGCGCGGCGGCGAGCAGGTCGGCGACGTCGACGCAGCGCTTGAGGAGCACGGTGCCGGGGTGGTCGGCGAGCGCGGCGAGCGCGCGCGACTCCCAGGCCGCGCCGGTCGAGACGAGGAGGACGACGATCACGCTCACGACCGCCGCCTCACGAGCGCTGGAGGATCCGGATGACCGGGTCCTGCAGCCCGCCCAGCAGCCGCTCGAACGCCACCGCCCGGTCGTCGTCCACGGCCACGACGAGCTGGCGGGCGCCGGTGACGCCGAACGTGTCCTCGTACGACGGCGCGGCCACCACCGTCACCTCGCTGAGCGCCGGTCCCCCGCCGCCCGGTCCCGCCCCGGCGCTCCGCCCAGGCCCGTCGCTGACCCAGACGTCGACCACGGAGCCCGCACCGACGTCCGGCGGCACCCGGTTCGGGTCGACCTCGAGCGGCACCCGGAGCACCGGCTCCGCGGCGGCCGGGCCGACCGCGGAGCGGGCCAGCAGCTCCCCCGCCCCGACCGGCCGGACCAGCACGAGGTCGGCCGGCACCGGCCGCTCGGCGGTGAAGTAGCGCTCCTGCGCGGCGGCGTCGGTGAACCGGACGCGCTCGACGACGAGGTCGTCGGTGCGCAGCGGCGTACCGGCGCCGCGCTCGGCCCGGACCGCCCACACCGCGACCGTGTCGTCGGCCGCGGCGAGCAGCCGCGCACCCACCACCACCGAGCCCGCCACGAGCAGCACGCCGAGCCACAACCGCGGGTCACGCCATGCCGGACGCACCACCCGTTGGGCGGGTGGTGGAGCAGGCGTGCCCGTCGCGTTCCCGAGATCTCTGGACACGCGCTCATCATGCAGGCCGGCGGCCGTCTCGTCATCCGGCTATCCACAGGCCCCGCCACGCCGGCTGCGGCCGGCGCGCGCGGGTGCGACGATGGGCCCATGGGACTCCCCTCGGACGGCCCTCGGTTCCTCACGCTCGCCGACGTGGCCGAGGTGCTCAACACCTCCAGCGCCCAGGTCTACGCGCTGGTGCGCCGGGGCGAGCTGCCCGCGATCAAGATCGGCGGCCGAGGCCAGTGGCGGGTCGAGGCCAGCCGGCTCGAGGACTACATCCAGCAGCAGTACCGCGCCGCGGCGCGCTACGTCGCCGACCACCCGTTCAGCGAGTCCGACGCCGAGGTCTGACCCGGCCGGCCGGCCGGCGGCTAGCCGTTCTTGCCGTCGAGGGTGACCTTGACCTTCTTCTCCGCCGAGCCGCGCAGGATCGTGAACTCGATCGTCTCGCCCGGCTGGTGGGTCCGGATCGCGACGATGAGCGCGATGCCGTCGGTGACCCGGTCGCCGTTGACGTGGGTGATGATGTCGCCCTTGCGCAGGCCGGCCTCGGCGGCGGGCGTGCGCGGCAGGATCTCGTCGAGCTCGGCGCCGTCCCCGCGCGCCTGGCCCCCGGTCGCGACCTGGGCCCCGATCACGGGGTACTGCGCCTTGCCGCTCTTGAGGATCTGGTCGGCGGTCACCCGGACCTGCTCGACGGGGATCGCGAAGCCGACGCCGATGTTGCCGGCCTCGGAGTCGATGGAGCCGCCGCCGGCGGTGGCGATGGCGGAGTTGACGCCGATCACCTCGCCCTTCTGGTTGACCAGCGGGCCGCCGGAGTTGCCGGGGTTGATCGCGGCGTCGGTCTGCACCGCGTCGATGTACGACGACTCGTCGGCCGACGAGCCCGTCGTGACCGGGCGGTGCAGGTAGCTGACGATGCCCGAGGTCACCGTGTCGGGCAGGTTGAGGGGCGAGCCGATCGCGACGACCGGCTCCCCGACCTGGAGCTTGCTGGAGTAGCCGAGCTTGGCCGGGGTGAGCTTGTCCTTGTCGTCGACGTAGAGGATCGCGAGGTCGTAGACCGAGCTGCGCCCGACGACCTTGGCCCGGTACTGGTTGCGCTCGTGGTCGACGACCGTGATCTCGCCGCCGTTGGCGGCGGCGTCGGCGACGACGTGGTTGTTGGTGACGATGTGGCCGTTCTTGTCGAGCACCCAGCCCGAGCCGCTGGCGCCCGCGGACTGGCCCTTGTAGTCGGCGACGATCTGCACGGTGCTCGGCAGCACGGCCTTGGCCACGGCGGCGACCGAGCCGGGCGCGGCGAGCGGGGCGTCCGGCTCGAGGTCGACGCCGCCCAGGCCCTGGTCGGAGTAGGCCGGACCCGACGGCGAGTCGTCGGCGACCCGGTCGTAGACGAGCGCGCCCAGCACGCCGCCGCCGAGGCCGACGACGAGAGCGAGCGCGGCGACGGCGGGCCACACCCAGCCGGCGGGGCGTCCCGAGCCAGTCCGGCCCGTGCGGTGGCTGCCGGGCGCCGGAGGGCCACCGGGCAGCCGGACCGTGAGGTCGGCGGCGGTGGGCGGCACCGGCGGGGGCGGCGGGAGCAGCGAGGGCGCCATCGCCAGCGGCATGGTCGGCTCCGGTACGGCGACCGGCTCGGGCACCGGGTGCGAGGGCGGGGTGAGCGGGGCGCTCGGGGCCGACGGCACGCTCTCGGCCAGCGGTACGTCGCCCGGTCCTGGCGGCGCCCACGGCGAGGGGGCCGGAGCGGGGTCGGCCGCCGCGGCCGGGTCCTCGGCGGGAGCCTCGAGCGGCTCGGTGGGCTCCCGGTCGGACTCGTGCGCGTCGTTCACGGGACCATCATGTCCGATGGGCCCGAATCACCGGTCCCGCAGGTGGACCCGAGGCTCAGGGCAGCATCCGGCGCACCGGCACGGGCAGGTTGCCCGGGAAGCCGTTGGGCGACGGGGTCGTACCGGTGACCGGCGCGGCCGGGGTGGCCGGCGCGCTCGGCACGGTGGTGTTGATCTGGGTGGCCGGCGGACGGCGGTCGGCCGGCGGCGAGGAGCCGACGCCGAAGCCCAGCGCCAGGACGCCGAGCATGGCGGCGCCGACGGCACCCCCGCCCAGCATCACCGCGCCGGTGGCCCGGCGGCCCGCGCCGGAGGCGCCCGCGTCGGCGAGGATCGCCTCGCCCGGGGGCATGCTCAGCAGCGAGCCCTTGAGCCCCGACGGCGCGCCGCGCTCGGCGGTGCCGGAGGCGCACAGGCCGGCCAGCCGGGTCTTGACCCAGCCCTCGCGCTCGACGAGGTCACGGCAGGCGTGGCAGTGGTAGACGTGGGCCCAGGCCTCCTCGGTCTCCCGTGCGGTGAGCTGCCCGTCGAGCAGGGCACTCACCCGGTTGCCGAGGTGGCCGATCACGAGGCTGCTCCGCCGACCGGCATCGGGGCCGGGCCGGCGAACCGGGTCCGGCCCGCGGTCGGGGCGCGGTGCGCGAGGGCCGCGCGGAGCAGGGCCCGGCCACGGTGGATGCGCGAGCGGACGGTGCCGAGCTTGGCACCGAGGATCTCGGCGATCTCCTCGTAGCTGAGGCCCTCGATGTCGCACAGCACGACCGCGGCGCGGAAGTCCGGCGGCAGGTCGGCCAGCGCGGCGGCGACGTCGTCGTCGAAGGTCTGGTCGGCGTACGCCGTCTCGGGCGCGAGCTCGGCGCTGGCGAGCCGCGCCGCACGCTCGTCGGAGAGCGCGTCGAAGCGGATCCGCTGCTTGCGGCGGGCCTGGTCGAGGAAGAGGTTGGTGGTGATCCGGTGCAGCCAGCCCTCGAACGTGCCGGGGGTGTAGGTGTGCAGCGAGCGGAAGACCCGGACGAAGACCTCCTGGGTGAGGTCCTCGGCGTCGTGACGGTTGCCCGTCAGGCGCAGCGCCAGGCGGTAGACACGGTCGGAGTGCTGCTCGACGATGGTGCCCCAGTCCAGGTCGGACTGCCCCTGCCCGCCGGGCTGGGGGTGGGGATCGACGGGCTCCTTCATCGTGGCCTTCTTCCGCTGGATCAGTGCCAAGGTCTCCTGGCTCCTCTCACCGTAGGGGCGGGAACTGAGGGTTCCCTGTGAAATACCCCAACGATCGGCAACGATCGGGTGTTCCCCCGGCGTCGGCTCCGACCCGCCGGGCGCGCGAAGCAATAGGGTGAGCCCGTGGCTCCGACACCGATCAACGCGACCAGCTGGACCTTCGCCGACACCTACGTCGACGAGGACGACGTCCTCGTCGCCGCCCGCGCGCGTGCCGAGGAGGTCGGCGTGGTGCCCATCGGCGCCGGCACCGGCGCCACGCTGCGCTTCCTCGCCTCCGTGCTCGAGGCCCGCGCGATCGTCGAGATCGGCACCGGCACGGGCGTCTCCGGCGTCTGGCTGCTGCGCGGCATGCGCCCCGACGGCGTACTCACGACCGTCGACGTCGAGGCCGAGCACCAGCGCCTGGCCCGCGAGTCGTTCAAGGACGCCGGCATCGCGCCCCAGCGGGTGCGCACCATCGCCGGCTCCGCACTCGACGTCCTCCCCCGGCTGACCGACGGCCACTACGACATCGTCTTCGCCGACGGCGACAAGCACGAGTACGGCGCCTACCTCTCCGAGGCGCTGCGCCTGCTGCGCCCCGGCGGCGTGGTGGCCTTCGACAACGCGCTGTGGCACGACCGGGTCGCCGACCCCGCCCAGCGCGACGAGCAGACGGTCGCCATCCGCGACCTGGTCCAGCAGGTCGCCGCGACCGAGGGTCTGGTGCCCGCGCTGCTGCCCGTGGGCGACGGCCTGCTCGTCGCCAAGAAGGAGTGGGTCCCCGAGGCCGACTGACCGGTCGCCGGCCGGGTCAGTCCCGGCCAGCGACCCCGGCCAGCGGGTCGACCGAGCCCAGCCACGACAGCAGCAGGCGCGAGCCGAAGCCCGAGGGACCGACAGTCCACTCGTAGGAGTCCTTCTCGACGTCGCCGACCGAGGCGATGTCGAGGTGCGCCCACGGGACGTCGCCGACGAACGGGCGCAGGAAGAGCGCCGCGGTGATCGCGCCGGCCCCGCCGGGGTCGTTGCTCGCGTCGGCGACCTTGGAGGCCAGCTTGTCGTCGTAGCCGCGGTAGAGCGGGAAGCGCCACAGCGGCTCGCCGGCGCGCTCGCCGGCGGCGCTGAGCGCGGCGGCGAGGGCGTCGTCGGTGGCGAAGAGGCCGCCGACCTGCTGGCCGAGCGCGACCTTGACCGCGCCGGTGAGGGTGGCGACGTCGACGACGAGCGCCGGGTCGAGCTCACTGACCGCGTAGGCGAGGGCGTCGGCGAGGACCAGGCGGCCCTCGGCGTCGGTGTTGCCGACCTCGGTGGTGCGCCCGCCCCAGTGGGTGAGGACGTCGCCGGGGCGCAGGGCGCTGCCGGAGATGGCGTTCTCGGCGGCGGCGATCAGCCCGATCACGCGGACCGGGCAGTCGACGTCGGCGAGCGCGGCCATCGTGGCCAGGACGACCGCGCCGCCGGTCATGTCGCGCTTCATCGAGCCCATCGATGCGCTCGGCTTGATCGAGAGACCGCCGGAGTCGAAGGTGATGCCCTTGCCGACGAGCACCACGACCGGCAGCTTCTTGGCGGCCCGCGCCGAGACGCCGCCCGGCGTGTAGTCGAGCCGGATCAGGCGCGGCGGGGTCGCGGAGGCGGCACCGACGGCGAGGATGCCGCCGAAGCCCTCCTTGGCGAGCTGCTGCTCGTCCCAGACCCGGACGTCGAGACCCGCGGCCGCGGCGACCTCCTCGGCCTGCGCGGCCAGCCACGCGGGGTTCTTGAGGTTGGAGGGCACGGTCGCGAGCAGCCGCGAGCGCCAGCCCGCACCGCCCAGGGCGACCGCGCGCTCGAGTGCCGAGCGGTCGGTGGCGGCCGGGGCGCCGGCGAGCACCACCCGTCGTACGGGCGTGTGCTCGGGGCCGGTCGAGCGCCAGTGGAAGACGAACGAGCCGAGCATGGTGCCGGCCACGAACGCTTCGAGGGCGACCGGGTCGTCGGGCGTGGCGTCCTCGGCGACGGCCGGGATCGAGGTGACCACGGCGGCGCGGTCGCGCGCGGCCTTGGCCATCGTGGCACCGGCCCGGCGCAGGTCGATCGGCCGCGCGGCGCCGACACCGACCAGCAGCACCAGGCGCAGCGCGGGATTGCTCGCGGACCCCTCGGGCACCGGAACGGTCGCCACCTCGCCGGTCGCGCCGGTCAGCCCGTGCACCTCGGCGATCCCGACGAGGTCGAGCGCGAGCTCGTCGGCGAGCTCGGCCGCACCGAGCCCGAGCAGGATGCCGCCGTCATCCCCCGGGAGCACCGGCAGCGCGACGACGTCGACGCCGGTGATCGCACCGGGCAGCAGCTCGCTGGCTGCGAACTCGGGGGGTGAGACCTGGCCCGGGAGCACCGGGCCGGACGTGCGGGTGGTGACCGGGGAGGTCACCCGACCACGTTCTTGAGCGCATCGCCGAGCGCGGAAGCCTCCTCGGCATTGAGCTCGACCACCAGTCGGCCGCCGCCCTCGAGCGGGACGCGCATCACGATGCCGCGACCCTCCTTGGTGACCTCGAGCGGACCGTCACCGGTCCGAGGCTTCATCGCCGCCATGCGGCACCCCTCTTCCACTACCTCTGCGAGCTGTCGAGCACCCTGTGCACCCGACTGTGCGCGTGACCATTATCGCCTATGCCCCACAAGGCGCGCAGCCGAGACTCGCCCTTGGGCGTACCTCAACGCTCCGCAGTGCCTTCGGGCGCGGGCATGACGACCTCGGCGGCGAGCACCCGGACGGCGTCCAGGACCAGCCGGCGACCGGCACTCCCCTCGTGGTCCGGGTCGTGCCACAGGCCCGCCCAGGTGAGGGTTCCGCGGCCGACCCGGGCGTGGATCGAGCGGTACTCCAGCGGCGCGTCGGGGGCTCCGGCGATCCGCTCCAGCACCGCCGCGACGCCGGGATCGAGGGGCTCGTCGCGCTCGCGCTCGGCCATCGCGTCGAGGTCCTCGCGGACCCGGTCGAGCGCGGCGCGCAGCGCGTCCTCGGCGGCGCGGGTCTCGAGCGCGGCGAGGCTGGGGTGCTCCGCGGCCCCCTCGCTCGCGTCGTACGCCGCCGGGCCGCTCACACGTAGCCGCCGTCGGACGAGCCGGAGCCCGAGCCGGGATAGGTGCCCTCGAACGGCCCGGGCGCCAGGATCACGGTGTCGTCGTCATCGCCGTCGTCGTCGAAGTCGCCGGACTCCTCGGGGCGCTGACCCGCGAGGTCCGCGATCGCCTCGTCGAGCTCGGTCTGGGCGCCGCTGACGGACTCGTCGAAGCTCGGCACGTCCTCGAGGTTCTTGGTGATCTGGTCGAGGTTGGCCTGGAGCGCGTCGATGCCGCCGCCGGCGTTGACGCCGGGCAGCTCCTTGACCAGGTCGAGGATCTGCTCGAAGACCTTGAGCCGGTCGGCCGCGACCTGCGCCCAGGCGTCGATCTCGTCGACGAGGTTCTTGCAGTCCTCGATCATCTGGATGAGCTCTTGGATGTCGTTCCAGATGTCGGTGATCGCCGCGAAGCCCTTGTCGATGATGTCCCAGGCGAGCGAGACCCAGCCGATGATCGGCACCGCCTTGGAGCCGATCCGCGAGGCCACCTTGGCCAGCTTGAGGCTCATCTTGACCATGACCTTCTCGACCACGATCGCGATCTCCTCGGAGACCTTCGCGACCCATGCGTAGACGTGCTCGCCCTGACCGACGCCGGTGCCGACGGCCTTGAGGACGAGGTTGTAGGCGTTGAGCTGGGCGACCAGCCCGAGCGAGGCCTGTCCCTGGAGCGCGAGGGTGGTCTTGCCGGACAGGAGGCTGAAGTTGGTGCCCCAGTCGCGCATCGCCTTGCCCATGATCGTGCAGGCGTTGCCGTTGCGCTGGATGACCTCGTAGTTGCCGGAGAGCGGGTAGACGATCATCTCCCGCAGGCTCTCGCCGGGCAGCTTGGGCACGTCGCCGATGTCGACGCCCGCGTCGCGCGCGACGCCGATCGCCCAGTTGATGCCGTCGATGCCGCTGTTGATCGTGTCGCGCAGCCCGTCCCAGGTGTCGCTCGCGACCTCGAACCGGTCGTCGTGCTGGCCCGCGAGCTGCTCGCCGCCCTTGTCGGGCTCGCTGAGGTCGATCGGGACCGGGTCGAGCTTGAGCGCCTCGATCGCGGCCGCGACGTCGGGCGCGCCGCCGTCCTCGGCGATGCCGGCGGCGAGGTTGAGGAAGGCGTGGTTGACCGCGCCGTCGGTGAGGTCGATGTCCTTGGCCGAGAGCACGACCGCGTCGCGCACGCCGGACCAGCGCCCGGCGAAGAACGTCTGCATGTCGGTGAAGTAGCCCTGGAGCGTGGGCATCACGTCGGCGATCGGCTTGAGCGCGCAGAGGTCGTAGTCGAAGCCCTCCTTGCTGCACACCCAGGTGTTCGCGTAGTCGCGGATCTTCTCCGAGTCCCCGCCCACGTCGTCGAACACCGTGAGCAGCTGCTCGAGGTTGCCCCAGTCGATCTGCAGGTCGATGGTCATCGCTCTCCGTCCCGGTACGGTCGCTGCCGCGGACCGCCTACCCGGGCAGGTCGATCGACAAACCGGGAGCCTTCAGGTACGACGACGCGAGCTCGCGCGCGATCGTGCGCAGCCGCCGCGGCGTACCGGCCTCGACGTGGTCGCGGTGCGCGAACACCTCGACCACGAGCGTGCCGTCGTCGAGGGGCACGAACTCCTGGGCGTAGGTCCACGCGGCGAACTTCCCCGTCGCCTCGGTGATCTCGGTGCCGTCGAGGTCGACCTTCGCGGTCGCCAGGCCCGGCTGCAGCTCGGTGCCGAGCACGCGGTCGAACGTCGCCGCGCTCGGGTGCAGGTCCCACTCGATGCTGATCGGGTCGCCAAGCTCGGTGTCCACCGCGCAGTGCAGAGCGCCGGAGAGCTCGCTCTGCTCCTTGACCCCGCGCGGGGCTCCGGCCCAGGCCGCGGCCTGCTCGTCGGTGACGACGGCGCAGACGTCGGCCGGCTGCTCGGTCGTCGTGGTGGTGCCCGACGACGGGGTCCCGGGACTGGACTCCGGCTCGTCGTCCCCGCCCGAGCAGGCCGTCGCGGCGAGCAGGGTCAGGGCGGCGATGGTCCCGAGTGCGGCGCGCATGGCGCGAACCTACTCGGCGTCGTCGCGAGGTGGCGCGGCGGCGCGGTCCATCTCGCCGGCGAGGCGCTGCAGGAGGGCGTCGACCTCGGACATCCGGTAGCCGCGGAAGGCCAGCGAGAACCGCACGGTGCGCAGGTCCCCGGCCCCGATCGGCCGGTCCGCGGGGACCAGCGCGTCGGGGCGGTCGTCGTACGCGGTGCGCATCGGCTCGCCGTGACCGGCCGCGAGGAGGGCGACGCCGCCCATCGCGAGCACGATGAGCACGGCGAAGACCCACATCATGGGGTGCGACATCCCCGCCTCCTCAGGCGTGCCTGTCGCGCGCGGCGACCATGAGCGCGACGGCCTCGTCGACGTCGTCGGTCAGGGTGAGCATGTCGATGTCGCTCTGCTTGATGCGGGCGTCCTCGAGCATCGAGCCCTGCATCCAGTCGATCAGGCCGCGCCAGTGCTCGACGCCCATGAGGACGATCGGGAACTGCGTGATCTTGAGCGTCTGAGCCAGCGTCATCGCCTCGAACAGCTCGTCGAGCGTGCCGAGCCCACCCGGCAGGACGACGTAGCCCTGGCTGTACTTGACGAACATCATCTTGCGCACGAAGAAGTAGCGGAAGTTGAGCCCGAAGCCGACGTAGTCGTTGAGCTTGGCCTCCCAGGGCAGCTCGATGCCGAGGCCGATGCTCTCGCCGCCGGCCTCCATCGCGCCCCGGTTGGCCGCCTCCATGGCGCCCGGGCCACCGCCGGTGATGACCGCGAAGCCGGCCTTGGCGAGCGCCGCACCGACCCGCACCCCGATGTCGTACGCCGGGTGCGTGTCCGGGATCCGCGCGGAGCCGAACACGGAGATGGCCGGGCCGACCTCGGCGAGGTCGTTGAAGCCCTCGACGAACTCCGCCTGGATCTTGAGCACCCGCCAGGTGTCGGTGTGCACCCACCCGCCGTCGCCGCGGCTGTCGAGCAGCCGCTGGTCGGTGGTGGATCCCTCGGGACGCCCCGCGCTGGGACGGGGGCCGGGGCCGCTGCGCCTGGTCATGCGTTCTCCTGGTTGCCGGGGGTGCTCTGGGGGGTGAGCCATGCGCGCAGCTGCTGCTCGCACCGCTCGATCTGTGCGGTCTCGACGTGCTCGTCCTGCTTGTGGGCCAGCATCGGGTCACCGGGACCGTAGTTGACCGCAGGCACGCCGAGCGCGGTGAAGCGGGCGACGTCGGTCCACCCGAACTTGGGGTTCACCACTCCCCCGACGGCCTCGATGAACGCCCGCGCCGCGGGCCGGTCCAGGCCCGGCAGGGCGCCGGGCGCGGTGTCGGTCAGGGTGATCTCGAAGCCGGCGAAGAACTCCTCGACGAAGGCCAGCGCCTCCGCCTCGGAGCGGTCGGGCGCGAACCGGTGGTTGACGGTCACCACGCACTCGTCGGGGATCACGTTGCCGGCGACCCCGCCGCTGATGCCGACCGCGTTGAGCCCCTCGTGGTACTCCAGCCCGTCGATGACCGGCCGCCGGGCCTCGTACGCGTTGAGCCGGGCCAGCACCTCGCCGGCCCCGTGGATCGCGTTGACCCCGCGCCAGCTGCGCGCCGAGTGGGCCCGCTCGCCGCGGGTCCGGACCTCGACGCGCAAGGTCCCCTGGCAGCCCGCCTCGACCCCCGCGTTCGACGGCTCCATGAGGATCGCGAAGTCCGCCTCCAGCAGCTCCGGGTCGGACTCACCGAGCAGCCGCAGGCCGTTGTAGGCCGACTCGATCTCCTCGGCCTCGTAGAGGACGTAGGTGACGTCGTGCACCGGCTCGGCGACCGTCGCCGCGAGCTTGAGGATGACCGCGTCGCCCCCCTTCATGTCGCAGGTGCCGAGGCCGTGCAGGATGCCCGCCGCCTCGTCGTACCGGCTGGGGAGGTTGGCGTTGACCGGCACCGTGTCGAGGTGACCCGCGATCACCACTCGCGAGGGACGGCCGAGGTCGGTCCGGGCGACCACCGTGTGGCCGCGCCGGGTCACCTCGAGGTGGGTCAGCGCGCGCAGGGCGGTCTCGACGGC
Organism: Pimelobacter simplex; assembly: GCF_024662235.1. Taxonomy (GTDB): domain Bacteria; phylum Actinomycetota; class Actinomycetes; order Propionibacteriales; family Nocardioidaceae; genus Nocardioides. Next base: position 861,834 of record NZ_CP096276.1, on the reverse strand, counting down.
GTCGGCGATCTCCTGCTCGTCGCGGCTGACGGACTCGATGTCGACCAGCTGGCGGGTCAGGGTGACGACGTCGGTGGACAGGTCGATCGCAGGCACGGGTGACAGTCAACCAGCACGGGGTTCAGACACCGCACATCTAGGGCGGGTCCTCCGAGCCCGCGCCGTCGCGAGCGGTGTCGGCGGCCGATCTGGCAAGGCCGAGTCGCGAAGGCGGGCCGCAGGCGGGGCCGAGGGTGGGTCGAGTCGGCGAGAACGCCGCCAGATCGGCCGCCGGCGCCGCACAGCAGGCGCGGGCTTGGGGGACACGTCCTAGGGTCGGCACATGCGTGCCTTCTGGAAGCGGCGGCCTCCCGCCGAGCGGCCCGTCGTACCGGCGACGACCGAGGACGAGGTGCGCGAGCACGCCGAGGCGGCGGTGTACGCCGGCTTCCTGGACCTCGCGGACGCCGTCGAGCAGGTCACCGAGTACTTCGACGAGGAGGCCCCGCCGACCGCGCGGATCGAGCAGATCGTCCGCGCCGCCTGGGCCGCGCGGGCCGTCGCGGTCGGCGCCGGCAGCGGCATCGACGACCACGCCCGCCTGGCGAGCGCGTTCGCGGCGCTGGCCGACGACGGGATCGTGGGGCGGATGGACTTCACCTGCTGCCAGACCTGCGGGCACGCCGAGATCGACGACGAGCGGGGGCCGGCGCGGGAGGAGCGCGGCTACACGTTCTTCCACCAGCAGGACACCGAGCGGATCGCCGACGGCCAGTTGTACCTGGCGTACGGCGCCTTCGGGCCCGAGGTCGCCGAGGAGGCGATCGCGGGCGCGGTCGTCGAGCGGCTGCGGGCCGAGGGGCTCGCCGTCACCTGGAACGGCGAGACCACCTCGCGCATCGAGGTCGCGATCGGGGACTGGCGCAAGCCCCTCCCGGCCTAGGGCGTGGCCCTAGGCCCGCTCGAGGCTGAGCGTCGCCTTGTCGCCGTCACCGACGACGACCTCGGTCGCGCCGGGCGCGCCTGCCTCCCCCACCGTGTACGACGTCGCCAGGGTCTCGCCCGCGATGAGCGCCTCGTGCGTGCGGGCCGCGGCGAGGACCGGCGCCGCGCCGGAGACCACCAGCTCGATCCGGTCGGTGACGTCCAGGCCGCTGTCGCGGCGCAGCTGCTGCACGGCGCGGACGAGGTCGCGGGCCAGGCCCTCCTCGGCGAGCTCGGCGGTGACGAGGGTGTCGAGGACGACGAAGCCGCCGCTGGGAAGCATGCCGGTGGCGGTGCCCTCGGCGGCGTCGCCGACGGCCGTCTCGAGCGAGTACTCGCCCTCGACCAGGGCCAGGCCGCCGGAGGTGACGGTGCCGTCGGCCGCGACGGACCAGTCGCCGGACTTCGAGCCCTTGATGGCGAGCTGGACGTCCTTGCCGAGGCGCGGACCGGCGGCGCGGGCGTTGACGGTGAGCTTCTGCTCGACGCCGAAGCTCGCCGCCTCGGGCGACTCGGCGGCGAGGAGGCGCACGGCGCGGACGTTGACCTCGTCGGCGACGATCGCCGCGAAGGGCTCCAGCGCGACCGGGTCCTCGACCACGACGGTCAGGCCCGAGAGCGGCAGGCGGTTGCGCAGCTTGGCGGCCTTGCGCAGCGCGGACGTCGCCGAGCAGACCTCGCGGACCTGGTCCATGGCCGCGACGAGGGCGTCGTCGGCGGGCAGCGCGGAGACGTCGGGCCAGTCGGCCAGGTGCACCGAGCGGCCGCCGGTCAGGCCGCGCCAGATCTCCTCGGTGGTCAGCGGCAGTAGCGGCGCCACGGCGCGGCAGACCACGTCGAGGACGGCGGCGAGGGTCTCGAAGGCCTCCGGCTTGCCCTCCCAGAAGCGCTCCCGCGAGCGGCGGACGTACCAGTTGGTCAGCACGTCGAGGAAGGTCCGCGTGGTCTCGCAGGCGTCGGCGATGGCGTAGGCGTCCATCTCGGCGCTGAGCTTCTCGACGTACTGGCGCGTCTTGGCGAGCAGGTAGCGGTCGAGGGGGTCGGTCGAGTCGGTGCGGCCGGTGGCGTCGTACTGCTCGGCGTTGGCGTAGAGCGCGAAGAAGTACCACGTGTTCCAGAGCGGGATCATCACCTGGCGCACGGCGTCGCGGATGCCCTGCTCGGTGACGACGAGGTTGCCGCCGCGCAGGATCGGCGAGGCCATCAGGAACCAGCGCATCGCGTCGGCGCCGTCGCGGTCGAAGACCTCGGAGACGTCGGGGTAGTTGCGCAGCGACTTCGACATCTTGTTGCCGTCGGAGCCGAGCACGATGCCGTGGCTGATGCACGACGAGAACGCCGGCTTGTCGAAGAGCGCGGTGGCCAGGATGTGCAGCGTGTAGAACCAGCCGCGGGTCTGGCCGATGTACTCGACGATGAAGTCCGCCGGGAAGTGGTTCTCGAACCACTCCTTGTTCTCGAACGGGTAGTGCACCTGGCCGAAGCTCATCGAGCCCGAGTCGAACCACACGTCGAGGACGTCGGTGACGCGGCGCATCGTCGACTTCCCGGTCGGGTCGTCCGGGTTGGGCCGGGTCAGCTCGTCGACCCACGGGCGGTGCAGGTCGCGCTCGCCCTGGGCGTTGCGGGGCAGGCGGCCGAAGTCGCGCTCGATCTCCTCGAAGGAGCCGTAGACGTCGATCCGCGGGTACGCCGGGTCGTCCGACTTCCAGACCGGGACGGGCGATCCCCAGAACCGGTTGCGGGTGATCGACCAGTCGCGGGCGTTGTCGACCCACTTGCCGAACTGGCCGTCCTTGATGTGCTCGGGGACCCAGCGGATCTCCTGGTTGAGCTCAGCCATGCGCGCCTTGAACGCCGTCACCTCGACGAACCAGCTGCTCACACCCTTGTAGATCAGGGGCTCGCGGCAGCGCCAGCAGTGCGGGTACGAGTGGTCGTAGGTCTCGCGACGCAGCAGCAGCGTTCCGGGCGTGACGGCACCGCCCGTGCTCTTGAGGTCGTCGATGATGTGCGCGTTGGCGTCGAAGACCAGCATGCCGGCGTAGTCGTCGACGGGCACGGTGAACCGGCCGTCCTTGCCGACCGGCATGACCGGCTCGATGCCCTCGCGGTCGGTGACCTCCTTGTCGACCTCACCGAAGGCGCCGGCGCTGTGCACGAGGCCCGTACCGTCGGTGGTCGTCACGGCCTCGTCGGCGGCCACGACGCGGAAGGCGTTCTCGTGGTCGGCGAAGTAGGAGAACGGCGGGGCGTAGACGAGGCCGAGCAGGTCCGATCCCTTGCCCCGCCAGGTGATCGTGGGCTCCTCGCCCAGCTCACGGGCGTACGCCGCGAGGCGGGCCTCGGCGAGGACGAGCCGGTCGCCCTCGTGCTCGACCACGACGTAGTCGATGTCGGAGCCGACCATCACCGCGAGGTTGCTGGGCAGCGTCCACGGGGTCGTCGTCCAGACCAGCAGCTTGGCGCCGGCGAGGTCACCCGGCGTGGTGATGGCGAACCCGACGGTGACCGCGGGGTCCTGGCGCATCTGGTAGACGTCGTCGTCCATCCGCAGCTCGTGGTTCGACAGCGGCGTCTCGTCGTTCCAGCAGTAGGGCAGCACGCGGAAGCCCTCGTAGACCAGGCCCTTGTCGAACAGGCTCTTGAACGCCCACAGCACCGACTCCATGAACTCGGGGTTCATGGTCCGGTAGTCGTTGTCGAAGTCGACCCAACGCGCCTGGCGGGTGACGTAGTCGCGCCACTCACCGGTGTACTTGAGCACCGACGCCCGGCAGGCGTCGTTGAAGTTGTCGATGCCCATCTCGACGATCTCGTCGGTGGTCTTGATGCCGTTGAGGCGCATCGCCTCGAGCTCGGCGGGCAGGCCGTGGGTGTCCCAGCCGAACCGGCGCTCCACGCGCTTGCCGCGCATGGTCTGGTAGCGCGGCACGATGTCCTTGACGTAGCCGGTGAGCAGGTGGCCGTAGTGGGGCAGGCCGTTGGCGAACGGCGGGCCGTCGTAGAAGACGAACTCGTTCGCGCCGTCGGCGCCGGGGTCGCGCTGCGCGACCGACGCACGGAAGGTGTCGTCCTCGGCCCAGTAGGCGAGGATCCGCTCCTCGATCGCGGGGAACCGCGGCGAGCTCGGGACGGCACCCTGGCCGGCGGTCGGGTCGGTGGTGACCTTGGGGTAGGTCATCGGCTGGTCTCCTGCGTCTCGTGCGTGGTCTGCACGAGGACGACGTCTGCCGCGGTACCACCTCGCTTGCCGCTCCCGCCGGTGACGGGGACGACCGCTCGTTGCAGGCTGTGACGGGCCTACCCGCCGGGTTCTACTGGGCCGGAGCCGTTCTTCCCGGGGCTCGCCGCTGATGACGGCTCGAACGCCTTGCCCCCAGCGTAGGGCGTGGGGCACCCGATCCGGAAACCGGTTTGTCCCCGGGCCTCCCTAGGGTGGGGCAGGTGAGCGCCTCGGAGCAGAAGCTGTTCGTCGGGATCGACCTCGCCTGGGTCAACGGCCGGACCGGCCTGGCGGCCGTGGACGCCGCCGGCGCCCTCGTCGCCAGCGCGACCGTGTCCTCCGACGACGAGATCGCGGCGTGGGTCGAGGCCCTGCCCGGGACCGTGGTCGTGGCCGCGGTCGACGCGCCGCTGCTGGTGCCCAACGAGACGGGCCAGCGGGCTGCGGAGACCGCGATCAGCCGGGCCTACGGGACCTTCAAGATCGGCGCCCACACCGCCAACCAGGGCCGCCCCGGGATGGCCGAGCCGCGGGCCAAGGTGCTCGCCGACCGCTTCGGGTGGAGCGTGGCGCCGACCCACCGCGGCAGCGCGGGGTGGCCGGTGTGCATCGAGGTCTACCCGCACCCGGCGATGGTGGCGCTGTTCGCGCTGCCGGAGCGGCTGACCTACAAGTCCAAGTTCCCGTACGACGTGCGCCGGGCCGCCTTCGCCGAGCTGGTCGGCCACCTGGAGGGCATCGCCGAGCTCGCCCTCGCGGGGCACGCGGGCTGGGCGGCACTCGCGGGCGCCGTACGGGACGCGGGGACGCAGGGCGACCTCAACGCGGTCGAGGACGAGCTCGACGGCGTCCTCTGCGCGCACCTGGCCTGGCTGTGGCACGAGCGGCCCGGGACGCTCCAGGTCTACCCGAGCCTGCCGGAGTGGGAGGACGGCTACATCGTGGCGCCCGCTCCCCCGGTCCGCCCGCTGCCGGCGCCGCCGAGCGACGAGCTCGCGAACTACCGCGACTACCTGGGCGAGTACCGCAAGACGCTGGCCCGCAAGTGCGCCGGTCTCGCGCCGGCCGACCTCGCCCGCCGCTCGGTGCCGCCGAGCCGGCTCAGCCTGCTCGGGATGGTGCGGCACATGGCGCGGGTCGAGCACTTCTGGTTCCAGATGGCGCTCCAGGGCCGTCCCGGTCCGCGGCTCCACGACGACGACGGCGACGCCGGGTTCGCGCAGGTCGAGGCGACCCAGGCCGCCGTCGACGAGGCCGACGCTGCTTGGCGCGAGCAGGTCGCGCTCGCCGACGCCTGGCTCGACCTCCAGACGGACGCCACGCTCGGCGAGGTCGTCACCTTCCGCGACGGCACCGAGACCGCGAGCGTGCGCGACATCCTCGTGCACATGATCGAGGAGTACGCCCGCCACTGCGGGCACGCCGACCTGCTCCGCGAGTGCATCGACGGCACCACCGGGGAGTGATGGCGGGGCTGTCGGAGTGCTCCGGGAGGATGGGGGCGTGAGCTACCTCCTCGACGACGCCATCGCCTCCGCCCCGCTGGGCGAGGGCCGGCACCGGGTCCGGATCACCGCCGACTGGCACACCGCGAACCAGACGCCCAACGGCGGCTACATCCTGGCGCTGCTGCTCCACGCCGCGCTCCAGGAGTCGAAGCACCCCGACGCGCTGGCGATCGCGATCACCTACTTCCGCCCGGCCACGACCGGCGAGGCCGACATCACCGTGCGCGAGGTCCGCGCGGGGCGCCGCGTCTCGACGTACGACGCGGTGCTGGTCCAGGACGACAAGGAGATCGCCCACGCGGTCGTGAGCACGCACGACTGGGACGCCGCCGGCACCTTCGAGCACACCCCGCACTCCGCGCCCGCCGTACCGCGGCCCGAGGAGTGCGCCGACGTCAGCGCCCTCGTGCCCGAGGGCATGGTGCCGATCCTCGACCGCTACACCTACCGCGCCCCGGCCGCGCCCGGCTGGCTCTCCGGACAGCCCTCCGGCGTGACCGAGTCGCTGTGCTGGATCCGCGCCGCCGACGAGCGCCCGGTCGACGCGCTGCTCGCCGGCGCCATGGTCGACGCCTTCCCGCCGGTGACCGCCGAGATCGGGCACCTCGCGTCCGCGACGATCCAGCTGACCGTGCACTTCCGGCGCCGGGTCGCCCCCGGCACCGTGTGGGCGCTCGGGCACGTCACCTCGCGCCACGTCCTCGCCGGCTACCACGACGAGGACGTCGAGCTGTGGGACGACCAGGGCCGGCTGCTCGCCCAGAGCCGGCAGCTGGCGATCCTGGCCGACGGCTGAACCCGCTCCCCTCACCGCTCGGCGAGCGTGACCCTCGTCCCGGCGTCGAGGGTCGGGGTCTCGAGCTCGATGCTGCCCCCGCGCTCGAACGAGAACGACGTCGCGAGGTCGCGCAGGCCGCCGTCCACGGCCAGCCGGGCGCTCGTCTCGACGGCGATCTCGCCGCCGCCGACCTCGACGAGCGTCACCTCGAGGTCGTCCTCGCCCAGGACGTCGACGGTGAACGTGTCGCCCTCCGCCAGGGTCCGGGTGAACCGCTCGGGCTCGGGCTGCTCGCGCTGCCACCCGCTCCAGTCCTGGACGGTCACCTCGAGCTCGACCGGGCCGTCGTCCCCGCAGCCGGTCAGCGCGAGCGCGCCCGGGAGCGCCAGGAGGGCGAGGAGGAGCCGGGATCCGCGTGCCATGTCCGTCCGACGACGCGGGGTCCGCGCCGGTTCCCCGGCCCCCTAGACTCTCCTCACGTGACCTCCGCATGGGGCTTCGGCCTGACCACGTACGCCGCCGACGGCTCGACCGTCCTCGACACCTGGTTCCCCGCGCCGGCCCTGGGCACCAAGCCCGCCGACGCGCAGGCGCCCGCCGACCTGCTCGCGCTCGAGGGCGCGGACGAGGCGCGCGGCGTCACCCGCAAGGTCACGCTCGTCGAGATCGCCGATCTGGCCGTCGCCCCGGCCGGCACCGCCGAGGTGTGGCTGCGCCTGCACCTGCTCTCGTCCCGGCTGGTCGCGCCGCACGGGCAGAACCTCGACGGCATCTTCGGCCTGCTCACCAACGTCGTGTGGACCTCCGCCGGCCCCTGCGCGATCGAGGGCTTCGAGCTCACCCGCGCCCGGCTCCAGGCCGCCGGCCAGCACGTCACCGTCCACGGCATCGACAAGTTCCCGCGCCTGGTCGACTACGTCATCCCCTCGGGCGTCCGGATCGCCGACGCCGACCGGGTCCGCCTCGGCGCCCACCTGGCCGAGGGCACCACCGTCATGCACGAGGGCTTCGTGAACTTCAACGCCGGCACGCTCGGCACCTCGATGGTCGAGGGCCGGATCTCGGCCGGCGTCGTGGTCGGCGACGGCTCCGACGTGGGCGGCGGCGCGTCGATCATGGGCACCCTGTCCGGCGGCGGCAAGGAGACCATCGCGATCGGCCGGCGCTGCCTGCTCGGCGCCAACGCCGGCGTCGGCATCTCGCTCGGCGACGACTGCGTCGTCGAGGCCGGCTGCTACGTCACCGCCGGCACCAAGGTCACCGTCCTCGAGCCCGGCCGCGAGGCCCGCGTCGTCAAGGCCCGCGAGCTCTCCGGCGCCAGCAACGTCCTCTTCCGCCGCAACTCGGTCACGGGCGCCATCGAGGCCGTTCCGTGGCAGGGCGAGGGCATCGCGCTCAACGCGGCGCTGCACGCCAACTGACGCTTCGCACGACGCGCGTTTTTCCCACTCCGGACACTGGGAGCCGTGAAGACGAGTGCGGTCGCTGCGGTGGTGACGGGTGTCGTCGCCCTCGCGGCGATCGTCACCGTCGGCGTCGTCGTGCTGCGGGTGACCGACGACCTGGTCGGCGGTCCCGACGGTGACTGCACCGTCACCGTCGCCGACCACACCGTCGACCTGAGCGGCGAGCAGGCCGAGAACGCCTCGCTCATCGCGGCGATCGCGGTCCGCCGCGGGCTGCCCGCCCGGGCGACCTCGATCGCGCTGGCCACGGCCTACCAGGAGTCCAAGCTCCGCAATATCGACTACGGCGACCGCGACTCGATCGGGCTCTTCCAGCAGCGCCCCTCTCAGGGCTGGGGCACGCGCAAGCAGATCCTCGACCCGACCTACTCCGCCAACGCGTTCTTCGACGCGCTGGTCGAGGTCGACGGCTACGAGGGCATGGAGATCACGGTCGCGGCCCAGGCCGTGCAGCGCTCGGCCTACCCCGACGCGTACGCCGACCACGAGGCCGACGGCCGGGCGCTGGCCTCGGCGCTGACCGGCCACTCCCCCGCGAGCTTCAGCTGCGACCTCGACGGCGGGGCACCCTCGGCCGACACCGCGCTGACCGCGAGCGGGCTGACGCCGCGCGCGGACGCCGTACGGGAGGACCTGTTGCGGCACTTCGGCCGGCTCTCGCTCGGCGGCTACGCCCCGGGCGGGGTGCGCACCGGGCACATGGAGGGCTCGGCGCACTACGACGGCCGCGCGATCGACGTCTTCGTCCGCCCGATCACCGAGGCCAACAACGCCAAGGGCTGGGCCCTGGCCCACTGGGCGGTCGCCAACGCGGCCCGCCTCGACATCCGCACGGTCATCTTCGACGCGAAGATCTGGACCGCCGGGCGCCAGGGCTGGCGCGACTACACCCCGTCGTCCTCCGCGGGCGACCGCAAGGTCCTCGAGCACCGCGACCACGTCCACATCGACGTTTTCCGCTGAGGTTCTCCACAGACCCCGGCATCGCCGTTGCGCATACGATTATATGCGCCTAGCGTCGAAGCATGGACCGGATCACGATCACCTTGGACGACGAGGTCGGCACCGCCGTGCGCGAGGCCGCCGCCGAGGCCGGGCTCTCCGTCAGCGCCTGGATGGCGGACGCCGCCGGCGCTCGGCTGCGCAACCACTACCTCGGCCAGTTCCTCGACGAGTTCGAGGCCGAGAACGGCGCCTTCACCGAGGAGGAGCTCGCCGAGGCCAGGGCACTGTTCCGCCGCAAGCCCGCGCGCTGGTCCGAGGGGCCGACGTCATGACCCTGGTCCTGGACACCGGAGCGCTCCTCGCCGTCGAGTGGCGCAACCGAGCGGTGGTCTCGGCGATCCGCGCGGCCCACGACGAGGGCATCCCGGTGCGCACGAGCAGCGGAGCGGTCGCCCAGACCTGGCGCAACGGTGCGCGACAAGCCCGGCTGGCCCGCGCCCTCCGGGGCATCGATGAGCAGCCCATCGATGCGAGCGCCTCCCGCCGGATCGGGCGGCTCCTCGCCAGCGCCGGGACGAGCGACATCGTGGATGCGCACGTCGCGACGCTCTGCACTCCCGAGGCGGTCGTGCTGACCTCGGACCCGACCGACCTCGACCACCTGCTCGGCGTGCTCGGCCGAACGGCGACCGTCAGCCGCGTGTGAGCCGTTCCACCGCCGCGTCGATCCGCTCGTCGCTCGCGGTGAGCGCGATCCGGACGTGGTGCGAGCCGGCGGCGCCGTAGAACGCGCCCGGCGCGACCAGGATGCCCTGGGCGGCGAGGTCGGCCACGAGCTGCCAGCAGTCCGGGCCGTCGGGGCCGCGGGTGGTCCACAGGTAGAGCGAGGCCTCGGAGTGGTCGATCGTGTAGCCAGCCGCCTCGAGCGCCGCCCGCAGCCGGGTACGACGCGCGCGGTAGCGCTCGTGCTGCTCCGCGACGTGCGCCTCGTCGCCGAGGACGGCCGCCATCGCGTGCTGCTGGGGCGCGGGCATCATCATCCCGAGGTTCTTGCGCACCGCGAGCAGCTCGGCGATCACCGACCGGTCGCCGGCGACGAACGCGCAGCGGTAGCCGGCCAGGTTGGAGCGCTTCGAGAGCGAGTGGACCACGAGGATGCCGTCGGCGGAGCCGCCGCAGATGTCGGGGTGCAGGGCCGAGTAGGCCTCGCCCTCCCACACGCAGTCGAGGTAGCACTCGTCGGAGACGAGCAGCACGCCGCGCTCACGGCACCAGTCGACGACCTTCTTGAGGTGCTCCTTGGGCAGCACCCGACCCGACGGGTTCGACGGCGAGTTGAGCCAGAGCAGCTTCGGCGTCTCGGGCCCGAACGTGGTGAGCGCGTCGGTGGCGATCGCCCGCGCGCCGACGAGGGCCGCGCCGACCTCGTAGGTCGGGTATGCCAGCGCCGGGTAGCCGATCAGGTCGCCCGCGCCGATCCCGAGGTACGTCGGCAGCGAGGCGATGAACTCCTTGGAGCCGATCAGCGGCAGCACCTGGTCGACGCCGAGACCGGTCACCCCGTGGGTGCCGGAGAGCCAGTCGACGACGGCCTGCCGGACCTCCGGGACACCCACCGTCAGCGGGTAGCCCGGAGCGTCGGCGGCGTCGATCAGGGCCTGGCGGGCGACGGCGGGCGTCGGGTCGACCGGCGTACCGATCGAGAGGTCGACGATCCCGCCGGCGTGCGCGCGCGCCTGCTCAGCGTACCCGGTGAGCTTGTCCCAGGGGAAGTCGGGCAGGCGGCCCGAGACCGCGGTGTTCAGTGGTCCTGGTTCTGCGGGTCGAGCGCAGCGATGAACTCGGCGTCCTTGTCGATCTCGCCCATCTTGGCGGCACCGCCGGGCGAACCGAGGTCGTCGAAGAACTTCACGTTGGCGTCGTAGTAGTCCTTCCACTCCTCCGGGACGTCGTCCTCGTAGAAGATCGCCTCGACCGGGCAGACCGGCTCGCAGGCACCGCAGTCGACGCACTCGTCGGGGTGGATGTAGAGCATCCGCTTGCCCTCGTAGATGCAGTCGACCGGACACTCATCGACGCAAGCACGGTCCTTAACATCGACGCACGGCTGCGAGATGATGTAGGTCATCGGTTCCTCCTGGACCAGGACTAGCGGCAAAAGTCAGACACGAATGTGTTTCGTATCGGGGTCAGCCTAGTATCCCCGGCGTGCCCGATGCGCGCAGACCCCCGGATTCTGGACGTCATCTCCTCGGACCCCACGTCGTGGGGCAGCGGATCGTCGTGCGGCGGGTGCTGCGCGGACAGACCGGACCGAGCGGTGGCCCCGCCTTCACCGACGTGCTCGGCACCTGCCTGGCCTGGGACGAGGAGACCTGCCTGGTCGAGCGGGCCGACGGCGAGAAGGTACGGATCGTGCTCGCCGACGTCGTCTCCGGCAAGCCGGTCCCGCCGCGTCCGCCGGTGCGGATGCGGGTGAGCTCGCGTGACGCCGAGGCGCACACCGCCGCCCTGTGGCCCACGGTCGCGACCACGCCGCTGGGCGCCTGGACCCTGCGGACCGAGACCGCGCCCACCGGCCGGCTGCTCAAGCGCGCCAACTCGTGCCTGGCGATGGGCGACCCCGACCGCCCGGTCGACGAGGCGCTCGCCGCCGTCGCCGCCTTCTACGCCGAGCGCGGCCGCGACCCGCTGGTCCAGGTCGAGACCGGCTCCGACGTCGAGGCGGCCGTGCGCGCCGCGGGCTGGCTCCCCCTGCCGGTCGGCGACTCCGAGCTGTGGCTCGCCTCCGTCTCCCGGGTACGCCGCGCGCTCCCGCCGTCCGCGACGGCACCGGCTACACCGGTCGAGCTGTCCGTCACCGGCCCCCGCGCGGTCGTCAGCGCGGGCACCGGCTGCGACCCGGTGGCCGAGGGGCACGCGGCGGTCGACGGCGACTGGGTCGGGCTGCACGGCGTCACCGTGGACCCGTCGTACCGGCGGCGTGGGATGGGCGCGGCCGTGGTCGCACGCCTGCTGAGCTGGTCGGCCGAGCAGGGCGCGCTCACCGCGTGGCTGCACGTCGAGGCCGACAACCCCGGCGGGCAGGCGTTCTGGGAGACACTGGGCTTCGCCTTCCATCACGGGTGCCGCTACTACGCGCCCCCGGCGGGCTAGGAGTCGAGCCGGGCGGTGACCTCGTCGGCCGCCACGGCGTCCCCCGCGTCGCGCAACGCGTCGGCGAGGCAGTAGCCCAGGCGGTACCAGCGCGGCCGCTCGGGATCGAGCTCGTCCCACAGCGCCCGCAGCTCGGCGACCGGTACGTCGTCCCCCGCGTCGAGCCGCAGCAGCAGCGCGCCCACGGCGGCCTCCGTCGCGCCGATCGCCAGGTGGGCCGCCTGCCCCTCGCGGGCCAGCCGCCCGGCCCCGGCCGGGTCGCCCGCGGCGAGCGCGAGCTCGGCACGCTGGACCAGGACACCGGCCCCGTGGAAGCGGACTTCCGGCTCGGCCGGGTCGAGCCCGGCCAGGCGGGCGGTCGCGGTCTCGAGGCCGCCGGCCGCGCGCTCGTCGTCCCCGGCCCAGTGCGCGGCGCCGGCCGCGCAGCGCAGGAAGCGGACCGCGTCGAGGTCCCACCCCTGCCCCAGGGCGAGGTCGGCGCCGGCCGCCCAGCGTCCGGCGGACTCGGCGGGCAGCTCGAGGCCCTCGAGGAAGGTCGCCTCGCGGTCGATCAGGTGCAGCAGCCAGCCCGGCTCGTCGCGCTCGATCGCGTGCTCCTGCAGCAGCCGGGCCCGCTCGAGCGCATCGGTCCAGTCGGCCAGCGCCTCGCTGGCGCGCATCGCGAGGTCGTGCAGGTGGGCGGTCAGCGGCTGCCGGTCGGCGCGGCCGATGAGGACGAGCATCTCCTCGGCCGCCTGGGCGGCGGAGTCGGGGTCGCCCGCCTGGAGGTAGGCCTCGGCCAGGTCGGCCTGGAGCATCGGGTTGCGCTGGTCGATCACCGACAGCACGGCGACCGCCTCCCCCAGGTCGTCGACCGCGCCGGCCGCCGAGCCGAGCGCCAGGTGGGCGCGGCCCCGGCGCCACAGCGGCATGACCAGCTCGGGTCCGTCGGCGGCGAGCTCGACGACGTCGGTGAACCGCTCGATGGCGAGCTCGTGCTGCTCGCGCGCGGTGGCGATCTCGCCGGCCAGGAAGCCGCCGGCCATCCGGTCGTCGCGCGACAGCGCGGTCAGGTCGGCCTGGCCGAGCGTCTCCTCGGCCTCGTCGGCCCGGCCGGACTCGACCAGCAGCCGGGCCAGGCGGATGATCCAGGTCGTCCGCCGTTCGTCGTCGGAGGACGCGAGCAGAGCCCGGATCGGCCCCTCGCCGGTGGCCACGGCCTCGTCGATCTCGCCGCGGGCGATGAGCAGGCCGGCGATCCGGGCACGGGTGCGCAGTGCGCGTTCCTCGGCGGCGACGCCGTCGTACCCGAGCAGGGCGGTGCGCAGTCCCTCGAGCGCGCCGTCGAGGTCACCGTCGGCCCAGGCGCGCAGGGCGGCGCCCTCGGTGAGGCGCGCCCCGTCGAGCGCCGTACGGCGGTCGGGGGCGACGGCCTCTTCGAAGGCCGCCCAGGCCGCGCCCGCCCGGGCGACCGCCTGGTCCCACCAGGCGGCCTCGGCCACGTCGAGCAGCTCGTCGACGGCGACCACGGAGACGTCGCCGTCCAGCGGCTCGGCAGCCGTTTCGTCCGGTACGACGGCGGCGGCGCGCATCCGCTGCCGGGCCCGGTGCGCCCGCTCGGCCGTCGCGGACAGCGGCAGGTAGTCGAGCCAGGGCTCCTCGGCCAGCCGCTGCTGGACCAGCTCGCCCTGCCGGCCGGTGCCGTTGCGCTCGTCGAAGAGCGCCGCCAGGTCGGTGGCGAGGGTGGCCAGCTCGTCAGCGGCCTGGCCGACCGGGACCTGACCCGCGGTGGTGCGCACGGTGAGGCCGCCGTCCAGGACCGCGAGCCGGCGCAGCGCGTGGGCGGCCGCGACGGCGACCTCCATCCGGCTGGCCGTGGAGTCGGCGTCGTCGATGAGCGGCAGGTGGGCGTCGAGGATCTCGAGCGCGCGCAGGTCGTTGCCGGTGCTGGCGCAGAACCGCAGGTGGTGGGCGATATTGCCCAGGTGCCGAGCCCGCCCGCGGTGGGCGCGGTAGCCCGCGCGGTGGGCCTGGACCGCGTCGTCGAGCAGGCCCTCGGCGACGAACGACTCGAGCGCGATCGCCTGCATCTCCTGGGGCTGCTCGGAGCAGGTGAGGCTGCCGGCCAGGACCGGCCGGGCGAGGCCGACCGCCTCGGCGTACCGGCCGTGCTGGGTGAGGTACTCGACCTGGTTGCTGGGGTCGCAGCCGAGGCAGTCGGACAGGTCGTCGCGCGGCGCCGCGCGCCACAGCCGGAACTCCTCGGCGGCGGTCTCGAGGTCGCCGACGTGACGGGCCACGCTGTGCCGGCTCATGTGCACGGCGTGCATCGACTGCCCGGCGAGGCGGTAGCGCCGCTCCATGTCGTCGAGCGTCGACAGGGTCATCGCGAGCGGCACCTCGGGGAAGCGCACGAGCGTGGACGGCACGTACTTGAAGGCCCACAGCAGCATGTGGGTGTGCTCCTCGAACCGGGCCGGGTCCTTGTCGCTCTCGGCCAGGCACCACGCGAACGGCACCATCATCCGGCGCCGCTCGCCACCCATCACGTAGGAGTGCGCCAGGTTCACCCGTGCCTCGAACGCAACGTCGAGGTCGACGCCGTCGGCACGCTGGGCGACCGCCTCGAAGGCCCGGCTCCGAGTCTTGCCGTTGGGCAAGTCACCGGCCTGCCACAGCGCGGTCTGCAGGTCGTCGCTCATCGGGCCAGGTCCTCCTCGGACGGGTCGCGGTCACGGGGCACGGCCTGCTCGAGCAGGCCGAGGAAGGAGCGGTTCATCAGGGCCGAGTCGGCCGGCCGGACCGGGTGGTTGCCCTGGACCAGCGCCTGGCCGTAGAGCCCCTCGACGGTGAGCCGGACGATGTCGGGCGCGGTGATCGCGCTGAGCCGTCGGACGAGCGGGCTGCGGTGGTTGAGCACCAGCTGGGGCCGGGTCTCCTGGGCGGGTGTGTCGTCGAGCGCGCCGAGGACGTCGGCCCACAGGCCGTCCACCTGGTCGCGAGTACGGCGCAGCTCTGCGCCGAACGCCGTGTCGCTGTCGACGAGGTAGAGCGCCGGCAGCGTGCTCGGCGCGAAGGAGCGGACGACGATGTCGCAGCCCACCGGCTCCATCGCCTCCTGCGCCAGGACGACGAAGTCGCGCAGCGCCCGCTCGGCGTCCGGCCCCAGCGGCTCGAAGCTGGTCGCCAGCTCGCTCGGCTCGAACGGCGCGACCTCGGCCGACGGGTCGACCTGGGGCAACCGCTCGACGATGTCGGTCGCGTAGGTGTAGCCGCCGTTGAGCAGGGTGACGTCCTGGGCCGCGGCCACGGCGGCGAGCGCGCGGAACTCCTCGGTGCTGCGCACGTAGCGGATCGCGCCGTGCTGCTCGCGCAGCGTTGCCAGGCTCATCCGGCCCCGGTTGGTCTCGAACGCGACCCAGCGGTCGACCAGCCGCAGCATGTCGTCGTCGTGGAGCGCAAGCGCCAGCACGCCGAGGTGGTGGATCGCGAGGAAGCGGCGCAGCCGCTCGGGGTGGGTCGTGCTCAGCCGCACCATCCAGCCGCGCAGCTGGGTCGCGATCGCCTGCCGGGTCTCCTCGAGCAGGCCGTCGTCGAAGAGCGCCTCACGGTTGGCGGTCGGGCGCAGCCGCTCGGTGTCGACGATGCAGCGCACGAAGAACGCCCAGTCCGGGACCAGCCCCTCGGCGTGCTCGGAGAGCAGCATCCGCTTGAGGTAGACCCGGTGGGTCGCCCGCTGCGCCGGGTTGGCCGCGAACGGCAGCACCAGGGCGACGCCCTCGAGCCCGGCCTCGGGGACGTGGAGATCGATCACGTCGAACGGCGTGTAGCCGAGCACGTCCTGGGCGAAGCCGGCGATCTCGGCGGCGCGATGGTCCGGACCGGCGCTGCGGTCCCAGGGCAGCGCCCGGCCGGCGACGGGCTCGCCGTTGACGGTGATCTCGTAGGGCAGCATCGCGCCGTACAGCTCGACCAGGTCGCGCACCGTCACGGGGTCGAACCAGTGCTCGGCACCGCGGATCGGAGCCAGGGTGACCGACGTACCGACCTCGGGACGGTCGGGCGCCGGCTGCTGCCGGTAGGTGCCGTCGGCGGAGCCGGTCCAGGCGGTCGCCACCTCGCCGACCGGCTGAGTGAGCACTCGGACCTCGTCGGCGACCATGAACGCCGAGAGCAGCCCGATACCGAACTGGCCGAGGAAGCCCTCGCGCTGGAAGCCCCACTCGTCGCGCTTCGAGCTGCGCCCGATCGTGGCGAGGAACTCCCCCACCTGGCCGGGCGCCAGGCCCACCCCGGTGTCGGTGATCGTCAGGCCGGTGCCGTCGGCCTCGATCGCGATCCGCGCGGGCGCGGCCGGATCGGCCAGCCTGCGCGCGTTGATCGCGTCGACGGCGTTCTGCAGGAGCTCGCGGACGTAGACCCGCTCGCTCGAGTAGAGGTGATGGCTCAGGAGGTCGACGACGCCGCGTAGGTCGACCTGGAAGTTCGCGCTCTCCACCACGCGCGCGACGCTACGTGATCGAGACGCCGGGCGCCCGGGGTTTCCCGGGGCCCGGCGTGCCCGCTCGGGTCGCTCTCGGTCAGCCGCGGGCCAGGAACTGCAGCAGGTCGTGCCGGGTGAGCACCCCGACCGGCTTGCCGTCCTCGTGCACGAGCACCGCGTCGGCCGACTCGAGCAGCGGTACGGCGGCCGTGGCGTCCTCGGTCGAGCCGATCGTCGGCAGCGCCGGCGACATGTGCTGCTCGACCGGGTCGGTGAGCTTGGCCTTGCCGGTGAACACCGCGTCGAGCAGCGCGCGCTCGGAGACCGAGCCGGCCACCTCGGCCGCCACGATCGGCGGCTCGGCGCGCACGACGGGCATCTGCGAGACGGCGTACTCCTGGAGGATCTGGACCGCCTCGGCGATGGTCTCGTTGGGGTGGGTGTGCACCAGCGCCGGCAGGCCGCCGGTCTTGGAGCTGAGGATCTCGCCGACGGTGCGGGCCGGCTGGGGCTGGCCGGTGCTGAAGCCGTACTGCGCGAGCCAGTCGTCGTTGAAGACCTTGCTCAGGTAGCCACGTCCCGAGTCGGGCAGCAGGACCACGATGACGGCGTCGTTGCGGCCCGCGGCCGCGAGCTCCTGGGCCAGCTGGCGCGCGGCGAACGCGGCCATGCCGGAGGAGCCGCCGACGAGCATCTGCTCCTCGCGGGCCAGGCGGCGGGTGAAGGCGAACGAGTCGGCGTCGGAGACCTCGATGATCCGGTCGGCCACGCCGCGGTCGTAGGTCTCGGGCCAGAAGTCCTCACCGACACCCTCGACCAGGTAGGGGCGCCCGGTGCCACCGGAGTAGACCGACCCGGCGGGGTCGGCGCCGATCACCTCGACGGCCGCGTTCTGCTCCTTGAGGTAGCGGCCGATGCCGGAGATCGTGCCGCCGGTGCCCACGCCCGCGACGAAGTGGGTGATCTTCCCCTCGGTCTGGCGCCACAGCTCGGGACCGGTCTCCTCGTAGTGGGAGCGCGGGTTGTGCGGGTTCGAGTACTGGTCGGGCTTCCAGGCACCGGGCTGGCTGGCGAGCCGGTCGGAGACGTTGTAGTAGGAGTCGGGGTGCTCGGGCGCGACGGCGGTCGGGCAGACCACGACCTCGGCGCCGTAGGCCTTGAGGACGTTGCGCTTGTCCTCGCTGACCTTGTCGGGGCACACGAAGATGCACTTGTAGCCCTTCTGCTGGGCCACCATCGCCAGCCCGACGCCGGTGTTGCCGGACGTCGGCTCGACGATCGTGCCGCCGGGCTTGAGCGCGCCGGAGGCCTCGGCGGCCTCGATCATGCGCGTGGCGATCCGGTCCTTCACCGAACCGCCGGGGTTGAGGTACTCCACCTTCGCCAGCACCAACGGTCCGTCGGCGGGAAGGTCGAGGGAACGATTGAGCCGGACCAGCGGGGTGTTGCCGATCAGCTGCAGCAAGGACTCGACGTACTCCATGGGATCACCGTATCGGGCCCTCCGTAGCATGGCCCGCGTGAGCAAAGCGTCCGCCGCCCGCAAGCTCGCCGCCGCCGCGCTCTACGGCGGGGGTGGGCTGTCCGCCCTCGGCGCCGGCCTCTACGGCGTCCTGAGCGCCGAGGCCAAGCTGGCCCGCAAGACGATCGGCCCCGCCCGCGAGGAGCCGCCGCCGGACGCCACCGGCTGGTACGGCCGCGGCCGGCCCGGTCCCGCGATCAAGATCGCCGTCCTCGGCGACTCCAGTGCTGCCGGCTACGGCGCCGAGCGGGTCGAGCAGACCCCCGGCGCCCTCATCGCGAGCGCGGTCGCCGAGCACGCCGACCGCCGCGTCTACCTGCGCGAGTTCTGCGTGGTCGGGGCCAAGTCCTCCGACCTCGCCGCCCAGGTCGACCGGGCGCTGCCCATCGAACCTGACGTCACCGTCATCCTCGTCGGCGGCAACGACGTCACCCACACCGTGCGGCCCTCGCACTCGGTGCGCTACCTCGCCGACGGCGTACGCCGCCTCATCGCGCCGGGCGGCAAGGTCGTCGTCGGCACCTGCCCCGACCTGGGCACGGTCCAGCCGATCGCCCCGCCGCTGCGCCAGGTCGCGCGCGCCTGGTCCCGCCGCTTGGCCGCCGCCCAGACCATCGCGGTCATCGAGGAGGGCGGCCGGACCGTCTCGCTCGGCGACATCCTCGGCCCCGAGTTCGCCGCCGCCCCGGCCCTGCTCTTCGGCCCCGACCAGTTCCACCCGTCCGTGGCCGGCTACCGCGCCCTGGCCGGCGTCCTGGTGCCGTCGGTGCTCGCCGCGCTCGAGCAGGTCCCCGACGAGGAGACGATGCTCGAGGCCTTCCGCGGCGAGGGCGTGCTGCCGGTGACCCGCGCGGCCGTCCAGGCCGTCAACGAGCCCGGTACCGAGCTCGACGGCACCGAGATCGGCGGGCGCCGGGCCGGCGTCCGCGGCCTCTGGGTCGAGCTGCGCCACCGCCGCAGCCGCCGGCACGTGCCGGGCGAGGCGCCCGACGAGCACGAGGGGCACGAGGCCCCCGCCCCGGACAGCACCACCGCTCCTGAGCACAGCTGATCGGCGGTCGGGCGCCCGCGGGGTCGGGCCGGCGCGCACGGCGGTTCCGGCGGTTCCGGCGGGGACTTGACCGATGAAACTCACGCTTGACCGCTGATACTTCGTCGGTCAAGCGTGAGTTTCGCCGGTCGACCGGCGAAACTCCCGCGACCGAAAACGGCGAAGGCCGCCCGGTGCGTTGCACCGAGCGGCCCCGACCGCGACTGGTTCAGTCCTGCTGGAGGATCGCGAGGATCCGGAGCAGGTTGGTGTAGATCCAGACCAGGCTGACGAGCAGGCCGAACGAGGCCCGCCACGACTCGCGCTCCGGGATGCCGTTGGCGATGCCCTGCTCGATGAAGTCGAAGTCCAGGATCAGCATGAACACACCGAGCACCAGGCCGACGACCGAGAACACGAGGCCGAGGCCACCGAAGCCGAAGAGGCCGAGCTGGGAGTGGAACAGGCTGAGGACGAGCTCCATCAGGCCGAGCGCGACCATGCCGAACATCGCGGCGACGACGAAGGTGCGGAACTTCTGGCCGACCTTGATGTCGAAGAACTTGTACGCCGCGAGCGTGCCCGCGAAGGCAGCGAACGTACCGACGACGGCCTGCATGACGATGCCGCCGTAGCTGCCCGAGTCGGCGCCGAAGGCGGCGTCGTAGAGCTTGCTGATCGCGCCGAGCGCGACGCCCTCGGCGACCGCGAACGCCATCACCAGCGCCGGGCTGACGACCCGCTTGAACGAGTTGACCAGCGAGAGGACGAACGCCAGGCCGGCACCGACCATCGCCGCGCCGGAGAGCGCCGGGAGGGCGGCCTTCGGGTCGTCGGCGACGCTGGGGGTGACGAACCAGGTGATCGCGGCGGCGATGACGGTGATGCCGAGGGTGATCGCGGTGGACTGGACGACCGAGTCGATGGTCATCCGGCCCTGGCGGGTGGGGGCCTCGGGGGTGATCGTGCCGGGCTGGCCGTAGGCGTCGTAGCCGTTCTGCGGCGCCTGGCCGAAGCCCTGGTAGGCGGCTGCTCCGCTCCGGTTGAACTCCTCGGAACGCCGGAACACCGGGTTGTTGCTCTGCATGGTCTCCTCCGCAGGCTGTCGTGAGTCTGCTTGGGCGGCCACGATGGCTGCCCCTCCGCCTTCAGTCTAGGCGTGTTACCGGGGGAACGCGCGGGCGCGTAAGAAGGTTCCCCAAAGCTCAGCCGATCCGGCGCAGCCGGACGACGGTGTCGCGCACGGCGAGCGGACCGTCCTCGGTGGCCTGCTCGCGGGTCGGCGTGGCGGCGACCTCGACCTCCCACGGACCGTCCGGGTCGTCGGCGCCGAGCGTGGCCAGCACCCGGTCCGGCTCGAACATCAGGCCGGGACCGTGGTCGTGCCGGGCGCCGGTGGCGACGTCCTCGGGGTGGTGCGCGGTGACCACCAGGCGTCCGCCGGGCGCGACCGCGTCGGCGATGCCGCGGTAGATCGCGGGGAAGTCCGGGAGCGGGACGTGCAGGAAGCTCACCGTGACCAGGTCGAAGGTGTGCCGTCCGGCCGGGCGCGGGTCGCCCAGGGCGTCGTAGAAGCCGATCTTGATCCGGTCGCCGACACCCTCGTCCTCGGCGTGCGCGGCGACCTTCGCCAGCGCGACCTCGGAGACGTCGACGGCGGTCACCTGCCAGCCCTGCTTGGCCAGCCAGACGGCGTCCCCGCCCTCGCCGCAGGCCACGTCGAGCGCCGTACCGGGCGTGAGGTCGGCGACCTGCTCGACCAGCCGCTGGTTGGGCCGGCCGCTCCAGACCCGGTCCGTGCCGCCGTACCGCTCGTCCCAGAAGGCAGCGCTCAGCGCCTCGCGGAGGGCTTCGGGGGACTCGTCGTGCTGGTGGTCGTGGTGGTGACGGTGCATGGGAATCATGCTCCCGGTTCAGGTGGACCTGAAGTCAAGCCCCCGCCGGTACGACGCGCGCCCCGTCGGCCGCGAGCGGCTGACCGCCCACGTCGAGCGGGACCAGTGCGGGCAAGGGACGCCCCTCGGCGTCGACCAGCGTCGAGTGCGGCTCGCCCGCCGCGAAGGCGTGCCGCTCCCCCCACTGGCGCAGCGCGACGACCGCGGCGAACAGGTCGCGGCCGGCCGGCGTGAGCAGATAGACCGGGCGCTTGCCGGTGGGCCCCGGCCGGCGTTCGAGCACGCCGCGCTCGGTGAGCTTGCGCAGCCGGTCGGACAGGATGTTGCGCGCGATGCCGGTGCGGCGCTGGAAGTCGCCGAACGCCTGCGCCCCGTCCATCGCGTCGCGCACCACGAGCAGGCTCCACCGGTCGCCCACCAGGTCGAGCGTCCGCGCGACCGGGCACTCCGGGTCGGTCCAGTCGATCCCGTCGATCTTGTCGGCCACGTCGCCCACCCCTTCGGTTTCAGATCGCAACCATATCTCGCCTAGCCTGAAGCGAGACAGTTGCAATATGAAACTCAAGGAGCCAGATGACCACCCCCGCGTGCACCCGCACCCTCCTGCTCGCCGCGGTGGGAGCCGTCGCGGTGGCCACGATCTACGCCGCCCAGCCGGTCCTGGTCGCGATGGGCGCGGACCTGGGGATCGGCGGCGGCACCCTCGGCTGGCTGGTCGCCGCCGGCCAGCTCGGCTACCTCGTCGGTCTGGTCGTCCTGGTCCCGCTCGGGGACCTGCTCGACCGGCGCCGGCTCCTGGTCGGCCACCTGCTGCTCACCGGGACCGGCACCGCCATCGTCGCCCTCGCCGGCTCGACCGGCCTCGTGCTCGCTGGACTGGCGACGACAGGACTCTTCGCCGTGGTCGTGCAGATCGCGGTGGCGTACGCCGCCGACCTCGCGCCCGCCGCCGAGCGCGGTCGCGCGATCGGGCTGGTCACCAGCGGCGTCGTGCTCGGCATCCTCGGGGTACGGCTGCTCGCCGGGCTCCTCGCCGACCTGACCGGCTGGCGCAGCGTGTACGCCGCGCTGGCGCTCGCGACGTTCGCACTGGCCGGACTCGCCCGCGTCGTACTGCCGCCGGACCCGCGGGACAGGTCGGCCGGGCGGGTGCGCGGCGGGCTCGGCGGGCTCCTGCGCGACCGACTGTTCGTCGCGCGCGGACTGGTCGCGTTCTTCCTGTTCGCCGCGTTCGGCACGCTGTGGAGCGGACTGGCGCTGCCGCTCGCCGCGGACCCCTGGCACCTGACCTCCGCGCAGGTCGGGCTGTTCGGCCTCGCCGGGCTGGCCGGCGCGCTGGGCGCGGCCCGGACCGGCCGAGCCCGGACCACGACCGCGAGCACGACCGCGGTCCGCACCGCGCTCGTCGTCCTGGTCGGGTCCTGGCTCGCGATCGCCCAGGCGCCGTGGTCGTTGTGGGTGCTCGGCGTCGGCGTGGTGCTCCTGGACTACGCCGTGCAGGCGGTCCACGTCGACAACCAGCACCGGCTCACCGAGGCCTACCCGGGGCGGTCCAGCAGCGTCATCGGCGGCTACATGGTGTTCTACTCGCTCGGCTCGGCGCTCGGCGCCGCGACCACGGCCGCCGCCTATGCGGCGGGCGGCTGGGTGGCGTCCAGCCTGCTCGGAGCGGGCTTCGCGCTCGGCGCGCTCGCCGCCGCCACGCGGCTCCGGGAGCGACGGTTCGCCGCCCCGCCGCAGTGAGTCGCCGCCCCGCCGCAGTGAGTCGCCGCCCCGCTGCTGTGAGCAGCGCGCCGCCGCTGTGGGCGGAATCGCCTGGTCCGGGCGGTCGGCTCCGCGGAGGGTGGCGTCATGAGCAACGACAACGGCCCCCGCCTCTTCGACGACCGGGCGCGACGCGAGCTGTACCAGCAACGCGTCCTGGTCCTCGACGGCGCACTCGACGACGACAACGGCATGCTGCTGGCCACCCAGGTGATCGCGCTGGCGGCCGAGAACCCCACCGCGGAGATCGCGCTGTGGATCCACTCCCCCGGCGGATCGGTGCCCGCCATGCTCGCCATCCGCGACGTGATGCGCCTGGTCCCCTGTCCGGTCTCGACCCTGGCGCTGGGCATCGCGTGCAGTGCCGGGCAGTTCCTGCTCTCCGCCGGCGAACCGGGACGACGGCGCGCTCTGCCCCATGCCCGGGTGCTCATGCACCAGGGCTCGGCCGGGATCGGCGGTACCGCGGTCGACATCGAGCTCCAGGCCCAGGACCTGCGCCACACCCGCGACACGGTCCTCGCCCTCATCGCCGCCGACACCGGGCAGCCGCTCGACCGGATCTTCGAGGACTCCCTGCACGACCGCTGGTACACCGCCCAGCAGGCCCTCGACTACGGCTTCATCGACGAGGTCGTGACCAGCTTCGACGCCGTCGTACCACCGCACCGGCGCCCGGTCGGGCTCGGCACCTTCGCGACGGGAGCCGCCCGGTGAACAGCTACCTGGTCCCCAACGTCATCGCCCAGCACCCGCGCGGCGAACGGGTGATGGACGTCTACTCGCACCTGCTCACCGAACGCGTCGTGTACGTCGGCACGGCGATCGACGCCGGCGTCGCAAACACCCTCGTGGCCCAGCTGCTCTACCTCGAGGCCGACAACCCCGAGCGCGACATCCAGCTCTACATCAACTGCGAGGGCGGCGACCCGAGCGCGATGCTCGCCGTCCACGACACGATGCAGTACATCCGCCCCCAGGTCGCGACGACCTGCGTGGGTCAGGCGATCGCGGTCGGTGCGGTACTCCTCGCGGCCGGCGCGCCCGGCAAGCGGGCCGCACTTCCCCACGCCCGGATCGTGCTGCACCAGCCCGCGGCGCAGGGCCGCGGCGCCATCCCCGACCTCATCCTCCAGGCCGACGAGGTGGTCCGGGTGCGCGCCGACATCGAGCGGATCCTGTCGCGCCACACCGGCCAGGACACCGCCACCCTGCGCGCGGACACCGACCACGACCGGGTGTTCACCGCGACCGCGGCCCGCGACTACGGGCTGCTCGACCACGTCATCGAGGAGCGCGACCCCCTCGCGCTGTCGGGTTAGGCGGCGAGCGCCAGGACCGAGGCCGACGTCCCGGCCGGCACCGAGTGGAGCCCGCCGCCGGACCGGACGACGGAAAGGTCCCCCGTGATCGCCGCGGTGAGGTCGAGGAGCGTGAGCCCGAGCGCGCCGGCCACTGCGGCGATCATCTCGCTGCTGGGCTCCTTGATGCCGCGCTCGATCTCGGAGAGGTACTGCGGCGAGATGCCTGCGCGCTGCGCGGTCTCGGTCAGCGTCTCGCCGCGCTCGCGGCGCAGGTCGCGCAGTCGTCGTCCCAGCACGTCACGCCACAGCGGCTCCGCTGCCTTCTGCTCCTCGGCCATGCCTCATCGTAGGTCGGCGGATCGGCCCGTCCGGGGCGCTCGCGGAGTCTTCTGCTCTCAGCAGAAGCGCCGGCCGACGAGGACCGCCGCCCCACCGAGCAGGGTCAGGAGGACGCCGAGCGCGAGCAGCGGCCAGCCCACCGGCGACCCGGTGGCCGGCAGAGCGCCGCCATGGGCAGGGGTCGAGGCAGGCGCCGGTGGCAGGTCGACGGCCGAGGGTCCGCTGACGATCACCGTGGGCGTGCCGTCGGCGACGGCCTGGGCCGAGGCCACGTTGTGCAGGCCCCCGGCCCGGACGTCGGCCGCGGTCACCCGGTAGTCGGCCGTGCAGACGATCCGCTGGCCCGGCGCTAGCCCGGCGCCGAGCGCGGGACAGCGCACCGTGCCGAGCCGGCCGGAGCCGGAGAACCGCTCCTCGCGGACCTCGAGCCGGCGCAGCGTCACGTTGCCGGTGTTGGTCACCACGAAGGAGTAGGTGATCCGGTCGCCGACGCCGACGGTACGGGTGTCGGCACGCTTGACCAGGCTCAGGGACGGCGCCGGCGTCACCGGTACGTCGACGCGCGCGGGCGGTGAGCTCACCGCCGGCCCGCGCGGCGGCGTCGCGCCCGCGGTCGCGGTATTGGTGAGCGCGCCGGCGTCGACGTCGGCCTGGGTGGGCTCGTAGGTCGCCGTGCAGGTCATCGACTCGCCGGGCGCGAGCGCGGTGCCGGGGCAGGTGATCGCGGAGAGCGTGCCGGACCCGGAGAACGCTGTCTCGGTCACGGCGACCTCGCGCAGTCGTACGGTCCCAGTGTTGGTCACCTCGAAGGAGTAGGTCACCGTCTCGCCGGCCCGCAGGACCGTGCGGTCGGCCTTCTTGACCAGCGAGAGGGCGGCGGTCCCGGGGGCCTGGACCGTCGCCGACGAGGGCGGCGAGGCGATCGGGTCGCCGGTCGGCGGGGTGCCGTGTGCCGTTGCGGTGTTGGTGAGCGCGCCGGCGTCGACGTCGTCCTGGGTCACGGTGTAGGTCGCCACGCAGGTGATCTGCGCCTGGGGGGCGAGGGCGCCCGGCGGGCAGGTGATCGGCGACAACGCGCCTGACCCGGAGAACGCGCCCTCGGTGACGCTGACGTCGGTGAGGGTCACGGTGCCGGTGTTGGTGACCGCGAACGCGTAGGTGACCACCTGACCGACCCGTAGGTCCGTCGCGTCGGAGGACTTCACCAGGCTCAGCGCGGGCGCCGGCGGCAGCGGGAGGACCTCGGTGTCGGGCGCCGAGGTGAGCCGGTCGCCCTGCGGCGGCGTCGCAGCGGCGGTCGCGGTGTTGGTCAACGAGCCGGCGTCGACGTCGGCCTGGGTGACCTCGTAGGTCGCCGTGCACGTGGTCGCGTCGCCCGGGCGCAGCGGCCGGGCCGGGCAGGTGATCGCGGACAGCGCGCCGGTACCGGAGAAGTCACCCTCGGTGACCGCGACCTCGCGCAGCGTCACGTTGCCGGTGTTGGTGACCCGGAAGGAGTAGGTCAGCCGGGTGCCGGCCACGATGTCGCGGCGCGGTTCGACCGACTTGTCGAGGGAGAGCGCCGGCGCCTGGCCGGCGGGGATCGTGACCTGCGAGGGAGCGGACACGACGGGCTCGTCGACGCCCGGTGGGGTCGCGGCGGCGGTGGCCCGGTTGTCGAGGGTGCCGGCGTCGACGTCGTCCTGGGTGACCTCGTAGGTCGCCGTGCACGTCGTCCGGGCACCGGGCGCCAGCGTGGTCACCGGGCAGCTGATGGCCGAGAGCGCGCCCGACCCCGAGAACGAGGTGTCGCGCACGACGATCTCGCGCAGGGTCACCGTGCCGGTGTTGGCCACCACGAAGGAGTAAGTGACGGTCTCACCCGCGACCAGCTCGGCCTTGTCGGCGGACTTGGTCAGCGCGATCGAGGAGCTCGGCGTCACCGGAACGGAGACGCTGTCGCGGTCGGAGGCGACGCTCGCTCCGCCGGGCGCCGTGCCACCCGCGACCGCAGTGTTGGTCAGCCGGCCGCCGCGGTCGACGTCGGCCTGGGTCGTCACGTAGGTCGCCGTACAGAGCACCGTCTCGCCCGGCGCGAGGCGCGGCCCCGGCTCGCCCGGCGGCCCTCCGGCCGGACGGCAGGTGAGCGCGCCCATCGTGCCCGAGCCGTCGAAGGAGACCTCGTCGACGTGCCAGTCGGCGATGGTGACGTTGCCGGTGTTGGTGAGCGCGAAGGTGTAGGTGATCGACTGGCCGGCGGCGGTGATCCCGTCCCGGTCGGCGGACTTGACCAGGCTCAGCCGCGGCGCCGGCGCCTGGGGTACGGCGGCCTCCGCCGGCCCAGAGCCGTGCTCGCCGCCCTGGGGATCACGGCCCCAAGCGTTGGCCGCGTTGTAGACCCGCCCGGCGTCGACGTCGGCCTGCTCCACGACGTAGCTGGCCGTGCAGGTCATCTGCTCGGTGGGCACCAGGGTGCTCGTCGGGCAGGTGATCTCGCTGAGCCGGCCCGCCCCGGTGAACTGGGTCTCGGTGACGTCGACGTCGTGAAGGGTGGTGTTGCCGGAGTTGGTGACCACGAAGGTGTAGGTCAGCGTCTCGCCCGCCCGCAGCGTGTCGTCGGGGCTGACCGACTTGGTGAGGGTGAGCGCCGGGTCCTGGACCACGTCGACCTCGACCTGGTCGGGCAGGGACGTGATCGAGTCGCCCTGCGGCGGCGTGCCGCCGGCGGTAGCGGCGTTGGTCAGCGGCGCCTGGGCGTCGATGTCGGCCTGGGTGACCGCATAGGTCGCGGTGCAGGTCGTGGACGCGCCCGGGATGAGCACAGCCGGCTCGGCCGGGCACACCACGGCCGACAGCTCGCCGCTGCCGCTGTGCCCGGTGTCGGCGACGGTGATCTCGCGCAGGCTCACGTTGCCGGTGTTGGTGACCACGAAGGAGTAGGCGATGACCTCACCCGCCCGGGTGACCACCTGGCGGTCGGCGCGCTTGTCGATGCTGAGCCGCGGCGCGGGCGCCTCGGTGAGCCGGGCCCGGCTCGGCTCGGAGGTGACGGGCGGCCCGTGCGGCGGCGTACCGCCGGCGGTGGCGGAGTTATCGAGCGTGCCACGATCGACGTCGGCCTGCTGGACGACATAGGTCGCGGTGCAGGTGATCGAGGCGTCCGGGGCCAGCGCCTCGACCGGCGGGCAGCTGATCGCCGACATCGGACCGGCGCCGGTGAACGTGCCCTCGGTGACGTCGATCTCGCGCAGGGTGAGGTTGCCGGTGTTGGTGACGATGAAGGAGTAGCGCACGGTCTTGCCGACCGGCGCGAGGGAGCGGGTGTCGGCGGACTTGACGAGGGTGATCGACGGCTCGTCGGCCAGGTCGACGACCGCCTCGCTCGGCGGGGACTGCACCGGGTCGCCATGGGGGTCGGCCGCGCTCGCCCGGGCGGTGTTGGTCAGGTCCTGGCCACGGTCGACGTCGGCCTGGGTGAGCGTGTAGCGCACGAAGCAGGTCACCGAGGCCCCGGGGCGCAGGGACGCGGCGGCGGGTGGGCAGTAGACGTCCGGGCGCGCACCGAGTCCGGAGAACGCCTGCTCGTCGACGCCGACGTCGTGGACGGTGACATTGCCGGTGTTGGTGATCTTGAACTGGTAGCTCACCACCTCGCCCGCCCGGGAGGCCGCCACCGGGAGCGCGGTCTTGACCAGCTCGAGCCGCGGCGCGTTCTCGATCGGCTCACCGGTGGTGGACGGCGGCGAGGTGACCGGGTCGCCGCTCGGGTCGGTGCCGGTCGCGACCGCGGTGTTGTCGACCTGGCCGGCGTCGATGTCGGCCTGGGTCAGGGCGTAGGTCGCCGTGCAGCTCAGCTGCTCGCCGGGGGCGAGTGGGCCGGTCGAGGGACAGTCGATCGGCGAGAGGGCGCCGGTGCCGGTGAACTCCTGCTCGTCGATGGCGACCTGGTCGACCGTGACGTTGCCGCGGTTGGTGACCCGGAAGGTGTAGGTGATGACGTCGCCGGCGGTCGGTACCCCGTCGGGACCGAGGTCGATCCGGTCGATCTTCTCGAGGTCGAGCTCGGGGTCCGCAGGCACGCGCACGGTCGCGGAGGACTCCCCCGAGACGGCCGGCTCGCCACCGGGCGTGGTGGCCGCGGCGGTGGCCGTGTTGACCAGCGGCTCACCGGCGTCGACATCCGTCTGGGTCAGCCGGTAGGTGGCTGTGCAGGTCACGCTCGCCCGCGGGGCCAGCGGGCCCGCCGGACAGGTCACCGCCGACATCGTGCCGCTGCCGTTGAAGGCGGTCTCGTCGATCCTCACCGAGTGCAGGGTGACATTGCCGGTGTTGGTGACCAGGAACGAGTAGCTGATCGTCTGTCCGGCGCGCTGGGCCTCGGCCCGGTCGGCGGTCTTGACCAGGCGCAGCGTGGGGATCGGCTCCTGGGGCACGCTGATCTCGTCGGGCGGTGAGGTGACCGGGTCGCCGCCGGTGGTCGGCGTACCGCTGGCGGTCGCGGCGTTGGTGATCCGGCCGCGGTCGACATCGGCCTGCTGGACGACATAGGTCGCCGTGCAGGTCGTGCTCTCGGTCGGGGCGAGCTCGCCGGCCGGGCAGGTCACCGTGGAGAGGTCACCGGCCCCGTCGAAGGAGGTCTCGTCGACGGTGATGTCGCGCAGCGGCGCGTTGCCGGTGTTGGTGACCTCGAAGGAGTAGGTGATCGTCTCACCGGCGACGAGGTCGGTCCGGTCGGCGGTCTTGTCGATGGTGAGCGCCGGCCGGATCGCGTCGTTGGCGAAGGTGCACAGCGCGGCCACGCCGTCAGTACCGCCGTCGGGCATGACGAAGCTGCCCGTCGTGCCCGTGCCGGAGGCGATCACCACGTCGCCGGCGTTCTGGTCGACGCAGGTCCAGCGACTGCGGTAGTCCGGCAAGCCCGTACCTGCGCCGGTCTCGGTGATCGTGTAGCGGGTCCCGGTCAGGGCCAGGACCGGACCGGCCACCTGGGGCTGGACGCCGTCGGCGCTGCCCGCGGTGGTCGCGGTGTTGGCCCGGGTGATGCCGCCGCCGGTGACGGAGAGGGTGACCTGGTCGCCCGGGTCCTTGCGCCCGCTCGGGAAGTCCTTGGCCACCTCGACGGTGTTGGGTGCCGCGCACGAGGCGAGGTCGCCGAGCCGGTTGGCGTCGACCATCGGCGCGCTGTGGACCACCGCACCGGTCGTGGGGTTGATCTGGAAGATCGTGGCCCGGCTCGCCACGTGCAGGTATCCGGTGCCGGCGAAGGCGAGGCCGACCAACGGCTGCCCCGCCGTGGTCTGGACCCGGGCCAGCTCGGTCGCCTGGAGGGCGAGCGGCCGGCCGACGCGTGCGGTCGGCAGGTCCTGCTTGATCACCGAGACCGCGTTGTTGCCGTTGGTGTCGCCGGTCGAGAGGTAGAGGTTGCCCTGGGCGTCGAAGGCCATGTCGCCGTTGCGGCCCACGGGGACCGGGCCCCGAGCGACCAGGCCGAGATCAGCGTTGGTGGCGGGGTTGTAGCCGTAGATCGACATCACGTTGGAGGAGTCGACGCCTCCGTAGTAGTAGATGCCGGTCGCGGCGTTGAAGGCCCCGTGGGAGTACGCCAACGCGTTGGCCACGCGCGTCAGTCGGTAGGTGTCGGTCGCGCGCGTGTAGGTGGCGACGTAGCGCTGATCGCCGTCGTTCGGGTTCGTGGTGGCCAGGACCGAGTAGATCGCGCCACCGTCGCCGGAGATCCCCATCGCGTTGAAGGCATAGGTCTGGTTGGACCAGTTCATCCGGCCCACCGAGGTCTGGGTGCCGGTCATCGTGTCGACCCGCCAGATCGTGTAGGGGTGCGGGATCTGGAGCCCGTAGACCTGGCTGCAGTCGAGCGCGGGGGCCGCCACGGCCCGCGGCGCGCTGGTCACGCTGAGCGCGACCAGCCCCGCCAGCAGGAGCGGCAGGCAGGTGAGGAGCAGGAGCAGCCTTCGCAGGACCAGTACACCCGACATCGACATTGATGCGTCCCCCCGTTCGCAAGCACCGAGCACCACCGCGATGGGACGGGATGATTCCGGCCGGGCCGGGGGCGCGCCACGAACCGCGGCGGGCTGTTCGCAAAACGACGATTCAGGCCGTCCAGTCGAACTCGTCGAGGCTGGCGAGCAGCGGCCGGCCCGGGCCCGGGGCCAGCAGCGCGGCGCTGGTGCGGCCGCGGTCGCGGCGCCACGTCCGGGGGTTGGCCCCGAACTCGCGGCGGAAGGCGCGCGCGAAGGTGTTGACGTCGATGAAGCCGACGTCGCGAGCGATGCGTTCGACCTTCAGCTCCGGGTACGCCGCGAGCAGGGCTGCCGCGCGCCGCAACCGCTGTCGGCGCAGGTAGGCGGCGGGGGCACCGTCGTCGATCGCGGCGAAGAGCTTCTCCAGGTAGCGGCGCGAGATCATGAACCGGCGCGCGATCTCGTCGATGCTCAGCTGCGGGTCGGCGTAGTTCTGGTCCATGAACCAGCGCACGCTGGCCACCAGCGCTCCCCCGCTCAGCGCCGGCATCGAGCGCTCCGGGTAGACCATCTCGTGGACGAGCGCGTTGGCGAGCTCGACGGCGATCTCCTGGTGGGTCGCGACCGCGGGCGCCGCGATCGGACGGCGCATCGCGACCAGCCCGGCCAGGTAGCGCCGGAGCACGTTGAGCGTGTCGCTCGAACCCGGGACGGCTGTGCTCGTGATCCCGCGCAGCGTCCGGTCGGAGGCGGTGAGCCGCTCGCGCGGCAGCCGCAGCGCCAGCAGGTCGTTGCCTTCCTCGAAGCGCATGCTGTAGGGCCGGTCGCCGTCCATGAGGAACCCGCTGCGCCGGGCGCAACGGGCGACCCGGCCCGCCTGCACGGTCGTCCCACCCCCGCCGAGGAAGACGGCGACCATGAACACCTCGCGCGGGTCGGTGCGCACCGACCGCTCGGTGCGGGTCACCGTGGCCGGCGTCGAGCCGATCTGGGTGATCCCCACGGTCCCCAGGACCCGCTCGCGCACCGCTCCGCGGACGTCGACCCCGGGGGTGGCCGGTGGCCGGTACGGGCTCGCGACGTCGACCGCCAACGGCACGTAGGCGCAACTGCACGCGTCGGCCCAGGCGTCGATCCCGGTCACCTCGACATAGCGCGCGGGCGCCGCCTCGTCGGGCCCCCCTGCGCGCGCACGACTGTCACTCATCCGTCCCCCCTCGACCATGAGAACGACGGGAGGGTCGGCACGGAAGCGCAACCCGGGCCCGTGTTCGCAAAACGTCGATCCAGCGGCCCGCATCTACGAAATGCGAACGCCTCCCGGTCCTGGCTTTCGTTCTCCGCGACCACCGAAGACAGTGGTGGAACCCGAGCCGCGCCGCTGCCCGGGCGGGTGGACCTCAGCACAGACGGACGACCCGCAGTACCTGTCGCCGACGTCCCCTGGGGGTTTCCTTCGCATGCGCCGTCCTGTTGTCGCACCGCGTTCCCGAGCGCGCCTGCGCGCCTTCGTGCTCGCCCTGCTCACCGGGGCCGGGCTCCTCGCCCTGCCCGGCGCCACGGCGTCGGCCGGAGCGGCGGGAGCGCCGGCAGCGGCGCCCGCACCGACGCCGTACTGCACGCCGGGGCTCTACTACGCCGTCACGGTCGACGGCACCGTCGGCCGCGCCCAGATGAGCGGCACCCCGCCGACGCCACCGAGCACCCTGACCCAGGTCGGCACCCTCGGCATCACCCGGCCCTGGGAGAACGGCCCCGCGTCGCCGACCGCGAGCTCCTACGGGCCCGCCAACGCGCTCGGGGTGGCGCCCGACGGCACCTTCTACGCGCTGCAGCCGCGCGTGGTCCGCGCCGCCAACGCCGCCCAGGACCGCTGGCTGGTCGACATCTACCGGATGGCGCCGGGCGCGACCAGCGGCACCCGGGTCGCGACCGACTACTGGTACGACTCCGGGCGCCGCACGAGCACCGGCGAGCAGAAGACGTTCAAGACCATCGGCGGCGCGGTGCACCCGATCAACGGCGCCTACTACTTCATGAACATCCAGGACCGGCCGAACGACGCCCGCTTCCCCGCCGGCTGGGCGATCGACGTCTTCGAGTACAAGCCCGCGAGCGGTGTCGCGCTGCGGGCGACGATCGCGATGCCCGCGGGCTCGGTGGTCGCCAACGGCTCGATGAACGGCGACATCGACTTCGACGACCAGGGCAACTTCTACTTCCTCTACTCCGGTGACGGCAGGTCCCAGCTGCTCTCGGTCAGCCGCGAGCGCGTCGAGGCGGCACCGCGCAACGGCGACCCGATCGCACCGTCGGCGGTCTCGGAGACCATCGAGACGCCGACCGGCATGTCCTACAACGGCATCGCCTTCGACTCCACCGGCGCGATCGTGGTCCAGGCGGCCAACGCCAGCACTGCGGTCACCAGCCACCGCACCTTCGACCCCAACACGCTGCGGCCCATCTCGCGCCTGGTGCAGACCAACCTCAACCTCGGCTCGGACCTCGCCTCCTGCCAGTCCCCCGGCACGCTGCGCCTGGAGAAGGAGGTCGTGGGCCGCGACCTGCCCGACGACCAGTTCCGGCTGAGCATCCACCGGATCACCGACGGCGGCGAGAGCACCACGGCCACCGCCACCACCTCCGGTACGGCGACCGGCCTCCAGCCCGACTCCGCCGGTCCGTCGCCCGCGTTCACCGGCGCCACCTACGAGCTGCGCGAGGCCGCGACCCGCAGCGGCGGGCTGGCCGACTACACGACCACCTGGCGCTGCACGAACGCCGACACCGGGGCGACGTACGCCACCGGCACGGGCAGCACGATCCGGATCGCGTCCTTCCCCGCCAGCACCCGGCTGACCTGCCGCTTCGTCAACACCCCGGTGGAACGGCCGATCGTGGTCACCAAGAGCGTCGACCCGGCCAGCGGTACGGCGGTCTCGCCGGGGCAGCTCGTCCGCTACACGCTGGGCTTCGACAACACCGCCGGACGCCGGTCCGCCGCGGTCGACCACACCGACGTGCTCACCGGCGTGCTCGACGACGCGACGCTCGTACCCGGCTCGATCGACGCGCAGGCCCCCCTGCGCGCGGCGCTCGACGGCGACCGGCTCCGCATCGGGGGCTCGGTGCCGGCCGGCGAGACCCGCACGGTGACCTACCAGGTGCGCGTCGACCGGTCCGCCGACCTCGGCGACCGGGTGCTGCGCAACCTGGTCGTGCCCGGCAACCCGACCGATCCGCCGTGCACGCCGGCCACGAGCTGCACCGAGAACCCCGTCGAGGACGCCGCCTGGACGATGGGCAAGCGCGCCGAGCCCACGAGCGGCGCGGAGGTGCGACCCGGCGAGGTCGTGACCTACCTGGTGGACGCCTCGGTGCGCCGGGGCGTCGTACCGGACGCGGTGCTCGAGGACGACCTGAGCGGCGTGCTCGACAGCGCCGCCTTCGTACCCGGATCGGCGAGCCTCACCATCGACGGCGGTACGCCGACCGCGGTCCCCGACCCGACCGGCACGACCCTGCGCACCGCCCCGTTCCAGCTGAGCGCCGGGCAGTCCGCGCGCCTGCGCTACCAGGTCCGCGTCGACGACGACGCCTGGGCGCGCACCCTGCGCAATGTCGTCACCGGCGACGGCGCGAGCCCGCCGGAGCGGTGCGCGCCCGGCGGCAGCACCGACGGCTGCACGACCGAGCACCCGACGTCCGCACCGACCCTCACCCTGCCCGCCACCGGCGGCAGCGGCTCCGAGCACCTACGCCTGCTCGGCGGCGCGCTGCTCGTGCTCGGCGGCGCGCTGCTCGTGCTCGGCGCCGCGGCCGGGCTGGCCCGCCGCCGACCCCACCGTGCCTGACGCCCTGATCGACCCCACGTACCCGTCCCACCCAACCCGAGGAGCAATTTCCGTGCCGACCACCTTGCGACGCGTGCTGAGCACCGTCCTGATGATGCTGCTGGGGATCGGCCTCGGCGCCGGCGCCGCCCAGGCGGCCCCGGTCGTCGACATCGACCCCGATGCGACGGCGTCCCTGCACATCCACAAGCTCGAGCAGCCCGACGACTTCGGGCCGCCGGCCGACGGTCTCGAGACCGACACGGCCGGCCAGAAGCCGCTGGCCGGCGTCGAGTTCACCGTCCAGCGGGTCGCCGACATCGACCTGACCACCAACGCCGGCTGGCGCGAGGCTGCGTCGCTGAGCACCGAGCAGGCGGCCGCGCGGGCCGAGTCGCCCGGGCGCACCGGCGTCACCGACGCCGACGGCGATGTCAGCCTCACCGGGCTGCCGCTCGGGCTCTACCTGGTCACCGAGACCGCCTACCCGGCCGGTGTGACGCCGTCGAAGCCGTTCCTGGTGACGCTCCCGCTGACCCACCCGACCGAGCGCGACACCTGGCTCTACGACGTCCACGTCTATCCCAAGAACGCCGTCACCAGCGCGACCAAGAGCGTCGAGGACAGCGCCAGCGTCAAGCTCGGCGACGACGTGACCTGGACGATCAAGGCCGACATCCCGCGGGTCGAGGAGATCGACCTCTACCGGATCGTCGACAAGCTCGACACCCGCCTCGACCACAAGTCGACCGCCGTCCGGCTCACCAACGACGCCGCGCTGAGCGAGGGCACCGACTACACCATCGCCTTCGACGCCGCGACCAACACCGTGACCGTCGAGTTCACCGCCGCCGGCCGGGCGATCCTGGCCGCCAACGCCACCGAGGCCCAGGTCGAGGTCGTCATCACCACGGCGGCCAACGCGGCCGGCACGATCACCAACGAGGCGATCGTCTATCCCAACGAGGCCAGCACCGAGCACCGGCCCGGTGAGCCCGGCGGACCGATCGTCACCCCGCCGGTCGACAGCCGCTGGGGCGTCATCGTGATCGAGAAGGTCGAGGCCACCCCGGGCAGCAGCGGCTCCGCCCTGCGCGCCGCCGGCGACCGGCTGGCCGGCGCCGAGTTCCAGGTCTACGCCAGCGAGGCCGACGCCCGCGCCCAGCGCAACCCGATCGTCATCGACGGCGTCGACACCTGGACCACCGGCGCCGACGGCCGCGCGGTGATCGGCGGCCTGCGCTACTCCGGCTATGCCGACGGCCGCGCGCTCGAGATCGGCGACCCCGACTACCGCTCGTACTGGCTGGTCGAGACCAAGGCCCCCGACGGCTTCGAGCTGCTCGCCGAGCCGGTCCAGGTCGACGTGACCAGCGACGACCCGAGCACGGTCACGATCTCGATCGAGAACGTGCCCCACAACGCCGGCTGGACGTTGCCCCTCACCGGTGGCGGCGGCACCGCACTGGTGACCCTGCTCGGCCTGCTGCTGCTCGGCGGCGGCGTGCTGGTCGCGGTGGTCCGCGGCCGTCGTCGTACCGGCGCGGAGGCCTGAGCGACCGTGTCCCTGCGCACCCCACCGGCCCGCGTGCGCCGTCCGCGCGCGCGGGTCCGGTGGGACCTGCTCGTCGTCGTGGTGATGGTGTGGGCGGGCCTCGGGCTGCTCCTCTATCCCGCCGCTGCCACCTGGTACGCCGACATCGGCCACCGCGACGCCGTCACCGGCTACGCCCGCGAGATCGAGCAGACCGCGCCCGCAGCGCGCTCGCGCCTGCTCGAGGACGCCCGCCGCTACAACGCCTCGCTCCCCCACGGCCGGCTCCAGGACCCGTGGACGAGCCGCGACACCGCGCCGGGCCTCGACCCCGGCAGCTACGAGCAGCAGCTCGCCCTCGCCGACGCCGGTGGCGTGATCGGGCGGATCTCCTACCCCCGCCTGGGCATCCAGCTGCCGATCTACCACGGCACCGCGCCGTCCGTGCTGACCAAGGGCGCCGGCCACCTCTTCGGCTCCAGCCTCCCGGTCGGCGGCGCCGGCAGCCATGCGGTGCTGACCTCGCACTCGGGCTACGTGCACAAGCTCTTCGACGACCTGCACGAGGCCCGGCGCGGTGATCTGTTCGCCGTCAACGTCCTCGACCAGACCCTCTACTACGAGGTCGACGGGGTCGAGACCGTCGAGCCCGACCAGACCGAGTCGCTGCGCATCGAGCCCGGCGCCGACCTGCTCACCCTCGTCACGTGCACGCCCATCGGCGTCAACAGCCACCGCCTGCTCGTCCGCGGGCACCGGGTCGATGCCCCCGCCACGCCACCCGCCGGGACGGCGATCCTCGGGCCCGGCGCCGACCGCGCGCCGGCCGGGTTCCCGTGGTGGCTGGTGCTCCTGCTCGGCGGGGGCGGGACGGCGACCGGGGCCGTCGTGTGGCTCGCCCGGCGCGGCCGGCAGGGCGAGAGCATCGAGGGCGAGAGCGGCTGACTTCCGGCGTTTTGCGCACGGTTCCGCGGCGGCCGGGGGCCGGGGTGTCGTACCGGCCGATAGTGGAGGGATGAGCGAATCCCCAGCCCTCACCGACATCAGCGGCGACTACACCCTCGACACCGCCCACAGCCGCCTCGGCTTCGTCGCCCGCCACGCGGTCGTCACCAAGGTCCGCGGCCAGTTCACCGACTGGACCGCCACCGCCCACATCGACACCGCCAACCCCGCCGCCTCCTCGGTCACCCTGACCATCAACCCCGCCAGCGTCAGCACCGGCAGCCCCGACCGCGACGGCCACCTCACCTCCCCCGACTTCTTCGACGTCGCCACCTACCCCGAGTGGAAGTTCGTCTCCACCGACGTCACCCGCGACGGCAACGAGTGGTCCATCACCGGCGACCTCACCATCAAGGACGTGACCAAGCCGGTCACCATCGAGTTCGAGGAGAACGGCTCGGCCAAGGACCCCTTCGGCAACATCCGCGTCGGCTTCGAGGGCGACGTCACCGTCAACCGCAAGGACTGGGGCCTGACCTGGAACGCCGCGCTCGAGACCGGCGGCGTCCTCGTCTCCGAGAAGATCAAGCTCGAGTTCGACATCTCCGCGATCAAGAACGCCTGATCCACCGCGGGGGTTCGGCTCTCGGTGCCCCCGGTGGGAGTCGAACCCACACTCGGACCGCTTTTAAGGCGGCTTCCTCTACCGGTTGGGATACGGGGGCGGGACGCGACCGGCCCGGCTCATAAGTAGGTCTGGCGGGGATAGATCGCGTGCGCCCCGGCGACCCGGTCGAGGAACAGGAAGCCGTCGGTGTGGTCGATCTCGTGCTGCAGGGCGCGGGCCTCGAAGGCGTCGGTGCTGAACTCGACGGACTCGCCGGTGGCGGGCAGCTGGCCGCGGACGGTCAGCCGCGAGGCGCGCTTCACGTCGCCGGTGAAGTCGGGGACGCTCATGCAGCCCTCGCGGGCCTTCTCGTTGCGGCTGGACTCGACGACCTCGGCGTTGCAGAGCACGAAGGTGCCGTGGTGGGTGCGGGTCTTGGGGTGCTCGACGACGTCGACGCAGAACATCCGGACGCCGACGCCGACCTGGTTGGCGGCGAGGCCGACGCAGCCGGGACTGACGCGCATGGTGGCGACGAGGTCGGCGGCGAGCTGGACGATCTCGGGGTCGGTGGGGTCGACGTCGGCGCCCCGGGCGGAGAGCACACCCTCCGGCGCCCGTACGACGTCGCGCACGCGCCCCTCGACGCCCAGCTCGGTCTCGGACCAGGCGGCGACGCGCTCGCTGGTCACAGCTCGTCGGCCTCGGCCGGGCGCAGGGTGGCGGTGACGCCGACCCGCTCGGCCGCCGTACGGATGGCGGTCTCGACGGCCGCGACGTCGGCACCGACGGGCAGGGCGAGCTCGGCGACGAGCAGGTAGAGGTCGCCGGCCAGGCGAGTGGTCAGGTCGGTGATGTTGCCGCCGGCCTGGGCGACCTCGGTGATGATGGCCGAGACGATGCCGGAGCGGTCGCCGCCGTGGACGGTGAGCACCCATGACGTACCGCCGGCGGCGGGGGCGGGCTCGTCGGTGACCGGGCGGACGGCGACGTCGAGGTCACCGTCGGCGGCCAGCGGGGCGAGGGCGCGCTCGATGGCAGCGCCGTCGGCCGCACCGCGGCACAGCAGCATCATCGCGAAGTGACCCCGCAGCAGGGTCATGGTGGAGTCCTCGATGTTGAGCCCGAGCTCGGCGAGGCCGGCCGTGGTGGCGGCGATGATGCCGGGACGGTCGTGGCCCAGGACGGTGACGGCGTAGAGGTCGGTGCTCACCGGGTCATTGTCTCAGCGACCTCTCGCGCCCGCAGCAGCACCTCGTCGGTCATCGGCTCGGTGAGCCGTCCGGTGAACGTGTTGTGCTGGCTGGGGTGGAAGCAGCCGAGGAGGACGACGTCCGCTCCGGCGCCGCGACCGGCCCAGCCAGCAGTGCCTCGGCGCCGTGCCCGAACCGTGGCCGCGGCCGGGGCACGGTCCAGCCCGCGCCACCGAGCGCGCTGAGCGCCGACTGCCAGCCGATGGCCCCGAGCGCGACGACCACCCGCAGCGAGGGCCGCAGGATCGCCAGCTCGCGGTCGAGCCAGGGCGCGCAGGCGGCCCGCTCCTCGGGGGTGGGCTTGTTGGCCGGCGGCGCGCAGCGGATCGGCGCGGCCATGCGGACCTCGTGCAGCTCCAGGCCGTCGTCGAGCGCCACGCTCGCGGCCTGGTTGGCCAGGCCGACCCGGTGCAGGGACGCGAACAGCCAGTCGCCGGCCCGGTCGCCGGTGAACATCCGGCCCGTGCGGTTGGCCCCGTGGGCGGCGGGGGCGAGCCCGACCAGGAGGATCCGGGCGTCGGCCGGGCCGAAGCCGGGCACCGGGCGGCCCCAGTAGTCCTGGTCGGCGTACGCCGCGCGCTTGTCCCGCGCGACCTGCTCGCGCCAGGCGACCAGCCGCGGGCAGCGGCGGCACCGGCTGACCTGGTCGTCCAGCCGCGCCATCGCCTCCGCGGGTCCGCTCATCAGCGCACCAGCGACCAGGCGATCCCGTCGAGGATGTCGGTCTCGGCGACCAGCACCGAGCAGACCGAGAGCCGCTGCAGCACGCGGGACACGATGAGGGCGCCGGCGTCGATCACGTCGGCGCGACCGGGGTGCATCCAGCCGAGCTCGCGGCGCTGGGCCACGCTCATGCCGAGCAGCCGCCCGACCTGGATGAGCACGTCGCCGACGGGCAGCGTCTGCCCGTGGATGAGCGCCCGGTCGTAGACCGCGAGGCCGAGCGTCCCGGCGGCGACGGTCGTGTTGGTGCCGGCCACGAGCACGACGGATGCCGCCGTGGCCGGGTCGACCGGGCAGGCGTCGAGCGCCGCGTCGACGTCCGCGGTGATGGCGGCGATCTCGTCGGTGCTGATCGGGTCGGTGCGCACGTGGCGCTCGTGGAGCCGGACCGAGCCGATGTCCATCGAGTGCGCGGCGCTCGGCCCGGTCGCCGGGTCGCCGAGGATCAGCTCGGTCGAGCCGCCGCCGATGTCGACGACGAGCGTGGGCGCGGCGAGGCCGGCGTCGGGCAGGCCGCGGACCGCGCCGGCGAAGGCCAGCCGGGCCTCCTCGTCGCCGGAGAGCACCTCGGGGTCGATGCCGAGCCGGGCCCGGACGCCGGCGGCGAACTCGGCCGCGTTGGCGGCGTCCCGGGTCGCGGAGGTCGCGCAGAAGCGCATCCGGTCGGGACCGACGCCCGCCTCGGTGATGATCGCGGCGAGCTCGTCGATCGCCACCCAGGCGCGCTCCAGCGCCTCGGGCGCGAGCCGGCCGGTCGCGTCGACGCCCTGGCCGAGCCGGATCATCCGGCTCTCGCGGCGGACCCCGTCGGGGTCGCCCACGGGGTCCCCGACGAGCAGCTTGATCGTGTTGGTGCCGCAATCGATCGCGGCGACCGCGGCGTCACTCATCGGCAGCGGCGGCGGCGCTCACGCACGGGCCCTTGGCCCACCACTCGCCGAGGATCTCGAGGACCTCGTCGCCGAGCGGGTTGACGCCCGGGCCCGCGGCCAGCGCGTGCCCGGCCAGGACGTGCAGGCACTTGACCCGGTCGGGCATGCCGCCTGCGGAGATCCCGTCGATCTCGGGGACGTCGAAGCCGCCGGCCACGCCGACGGCGGCCCGGTCGGCCAGGTAGGCCTCGTGCGCGCCGCGGTAGGCGGCGGCGAGCTCGGAGTCGGTGCCGAGCCGCTCCTGCATCTCCTTCATCAGCCCGGAGGCCTCGAGGGTGCCGATCCGCGAGTTCACCCGCGGGCAGGTCAGGTAGTACGTCGTCGGGAACGGCGTGCCGTTGGGCAGCCGCGGCTCGGTCGTGACGACGTCGGGGTTGCCGCACGGGCAGCGGTGCCCGACGGCGTGCACGCCGCGCGGGGGCCGACCGAGCTGGGCCGTGATGACGGCCTCGTCGGCGGCCTCGAAGTTGGCGGTGCTCACTCCTTCAGGTCCTCCTTGGGAGCCTGGATCTCACTCTTGGGGCCGCGCACCTTGGGCGGGTGCCCGGCGATCTTGACCGACTCCCAGGTGCCCTCGTACCAGGTCACCTTGTCGGGGTCGGCCACCCGTGACGGGTCGGCCAGGTCAGCCGAGGCGTCGAGCGGGTTGCCGTTCTCGTCGACGACGACGAACGGCGTCTCGCCCTTCTCGACGTACCCGAAGCGCAGGCGGGCCTGCTGCTTGACGAACGCCGGGTCCTCCCAGCGGGCCTTGTCGCGCTTGAGGTCGTCGATCTTGCCCTGGGTCTCGGAGATCTGCGCCTCGAGCCGGTCGATATTGCCGCGCTGCTGCAGGTAGGCCCGCAGCGACGAGGCGTAGGAGACGGCCAGCACCGCGAGGACCAGCACCAGGATCGCGGCCCGGCTGGTCAGCCGGGACTTCTTCTGGTGCTCCTCGCGGGCCCGGACCAGGGCGGCCTCGCGCTCCCGGGCCGCCTTCTTGCGCTCGGCCTTGAGCCGCTCGGCGTACCGCGGCCCGGACCGCCCCGCGGCGGGGCGGCCCGGCTTGCGGGACGTACGGCGGTCGCCCGGTGTCGCAGCCACGGCGGTCTCCTGAGGGCTCGGGTCAGCCCTGGTAGCGCGGGAAGGCGGCAGCGCCGGCGTAGCGGGCGGCGTCGCCCAGCTCGTCCTCGATGCGGAGGAGCTGGTTGTACTTCGCGACCCGCTCGGACCGGGCCGGGGCGCCGGTCTTGATCTGGCCGCAATTGGTCGCCACCGCGAGGTCGGCGATCGTGGTGTCCTCGGTCTCGCCCGAGCGGTGGCTCATCATGTTGCGGAAGCCGCTGCGGTGCGCGAGCTCGACGGCGTCGAGGGTCTCGGTCAGCGAGCCGATCTGGTTGACCTTGACCAGCATCGCGTTGGCCTGGCCGCCGGTGATGCCGCGCTGCAGGCGCTCGACGTTGGTGACGAACAGGTCGTCGCCGACGAGCTGGGTCTGGGTGCCGAGCTCGTCGGTGATGGCCTTCCAGCCGTCCCAGTCGTCCTCGTTGAGCGGGTCCTCGATGCTGACGATCGGGTAGTTCGCGACGAGGTCGGCGTAGTAGGCGATCATCTCGGCGGCCGACTTCTTGGCGCCCTCGAACTGGTAGCCGCCGTCCTCGTAGAACTCGGACGCGGCGACGTCGAGCGCGAGGACGACGTCCTTGCCGAGCTCGTAGCCGGCCTTGGCGACCGCCTCGGCGATGAGGTCGAGCG
This sequence comes from Pimelobacter simplex, assembly GCF_024662235.1. GTDB lineage: Bacteria > Actinomycetota > Actinomycetes > Propionibacteriales > Nocardioidaceae > Nocardioides. Next base: position 819,955 of record NZ_CP096276.1, on the reverse strand, counting down.
CGGCCCGGTTGGACGGCAGGTCGGGGGCGAAGCCGCCCTCGTCGCCGACGCCGGTGGCCAGGCCCTTGTCCTTGAGCACCGACTTGAGCGCGTGGTAGACCTCCGCGCCGACGCGCAGCGCCTCGCGGAAGGTCGGGGCGCCGATCGGCGCGATCATGAACTCCTGGATGTCGACGTTGGTGTCCGCGTGGGCGCCACCGTTGAGGATGTTCATCATCGGGACCGGCAGCAGGTGCGCGTTGGGGCCGCCGACGTAGCGGTAGAGCGGCAGGTCGGCCGAGTCGGCCGCGGCGCGGGCGACCGCGAGCGAGACGCCGAGGATCGCGTTGGCGCCGACCTGGGCCTTGTTGGGCGTGCCGTCGACCTCGAGCAGGGTCTGGTCGATCAGCCGCTGGTCGGCCGCGTCGAGGCCCTCGATGGCCGGGCCGAGCGTCTGGATCACCGCGTCGACGGCCTTGTGCACGCCCTTGCCGACGTAGCGGTCACCGCCGTCGCGCAGCTCGACCGCCTCGAAGGCGCCGGTGGAGGCGCCGCTGGGGACCGCCGCGCGGGCGAAGGACCCGTCGTCGAGCAGCACCTCGACCTCGACGGTGGGGTTGCCGCGCGAGTCGAGGATCTCGCGGGCTCCGACGGCTTCGATCGCTGCCACGTTGTACTGCTCCTGGAGTCGGGGAGGATGCCGACGAGGGTGTCGTCGCGGTCAGCCTAGACCGGGAGGGGTGCCGGATCGGGCAGCACCCACCGCGCGGCGTACCGACTGCGGCATGCTGGGGTCGTGAGCCACCGCCGCCCGTATCGGGTGTACTCCGTCGGGCAGGACCCCGAGCCGCGCGACTCGCTCGCCAACGAGCGCACCTTCCTCGCCTGGGTCCGTACGTCGCTCGCGCTCGTCGCCGGCGCCGTCGCGGTGAGCTCGCCGGCCCTGGAGTTCTCGTTGACCGCGCGCCTGGTGCTGTCGGTGGGCCTGGTGGTCGTGGCCGCGGTGGCGCTCGGGGTGGGCTGGCACCGCTGGACGCGGACCGAGATCGCGATGCGCACGGGCGGGGCGTTCCCCGGGTTCACCGGCGGGATGGTCGTGCTGGGCGCGGTGGGCGTGCTGATGCTGGTGGCGCTGGGCAGCGCTCTGCTCAGGCACTGACCTCGGCGCCGAACACCGCGGCGAACAGCCGCTCGCAGCGCGCGCTCATCTGGGCGGGCGCGACGCCGGGGTGGGCGCACCACCAGTCGACGAGCGCGGCGAAGACGCTGCTCCACACCGCGACCATGGCGGCCAGGTCGAGCGGGTCGTCGTCCCCGGCGAGGGCGAGGAGCTCGTGGACGCCGTCGTGGGCGAGGGCCTCGAGGCGCTCGCGGTAGGAGCCGAGGAGGGCGGAGGCCGACGACGGGGCGCTGGGGTAGTTGGCGACGCGCCAGACCCAGGTCCGCCCGGCGAGGACGCCGAAGACGCCGTCGAGGGTGGCCAGGGCGCGGGTCAGGCCGACCGCGCCGAGGGCGGCGGTGCGCTCGATCTCGTCGATGAGCAGGTCGGACGCGGTCGCCAGGCAGCGCTCGAAGAGCGCCTCCTTGGAGCCGAAGTAGTTGTAGATCAGCGGCTTGGAGATGCCCGCCTCGCGCGCGATCTCGGCGACGTTGGTGGCCGCGAAGCCGTGCTCGCCGAAGACCCGGCCGGCGACCTCGAGGATCTGCTGCTCGCGCTCGGCGCGGGCCACGCCCTTGGTTCCGGTACGACGAGTGGCCGTGGTCATGCGGATCACCCTACCCAATCAATTGACTCTGTAGTAACTTACCCCCAAGTCACTTCAAGGAGCCGCCATGCACGACCTGCTCGACCCGATGCAGAACCCGGTGACGTACGCCGTCCCGTTCTTCGTGCTGAGCATCCTCGTCGAGCTCGCGGCGCTGCGCTGGCTCGACCACGACGACAATGTCACCGGCTACGCCCTCAAGGACGCGCGCACCTCGATCGCGATGGGGGTCGGCTCGATCTTCTTCCTGACCGTCTTCAAGGTCGGGACGTTCTTCGTCTACTCCGCGATCTCGACCCACCTCGCGCCGTTCCACCTGCCCACCGACACCTGGTGGTACTGGGTGCTGCTCATCGTCGGCCTCGACCTCGCCTACTACGGCAACCACCGCTTCGTGCACCGGGTCAACATCGGCTGGGCGGCCCACCAGGCGCACCACTCCAGCGAGTACATGAACTTCGCGACCGCGCTGCGCCAGAAGTGGAACCCGTGGTTCGAGTTCTTCTTCTGGCTGCCGCTGCCGTTCCTCGGGTTCGCGCCGTGGACGCTCTACGTCGCCTTCTCGATCAACCTCGTCTACCAGTTCTTCGTGCACACCGAGACGATCGGGCGGCTGCCCCGGCCGATCGAGCTGGTCTTCAACACGCCCTCGCACCACCGGGTGCACCACGGCTCGGACCCGGAGTACCTCGACAAGAACTACGCCGGCATCCTCGTCGTCTGGGACCGGATGTTCGGGACCTTCGAGCCCGAGCGACAGCGGCCGACGTACGGACTGACCAAGCCGGTCGAGACCTTCAACCTGCTCACCCTCGAGTACGGCGACTACGCGGCCATCGCCCGCAACGTCCGTCGCGCGACGGGTTGGCGGGAGCGGCTGGGCTACGTGTTCGGCCCGCCGGGGTGGGCACCGAAGGAGCGCGAGCTCAGCTCCGCAGGTGCCGACTGAGGTCGCCGGTCAGGTCGACGCTCATCGCGCGGGTGTCGAACCACCACTCCCCCTCGACGCGGCGGAAGCTGTCGCGGTAGCGGCCCACGATGATCGGCTGGAGCGCCAGGCCCTCGGTCGCCTGCAGCACCGTGTACGTCGCCGCGCCGAGCGCGGTGCCCGCAGCCTCGTCGACGTCGATCACCACGTTGGTCGTGACGTGGCGGGTGCGGGGCGTGCCGTCGTCGTACAGGATCACCAGGGAGCGGTAGAACGCCTCGACCGCCGCGCTCCCCTCGGCCAGCGTGAGCGGTCCGTCGGACGTGTGCTGGGCGATCCGGCCGTGGGCGAAGAGCGCGCCGAGCGCGGCGAGGTCGCCGGCGTCGATCGCGTCGGCATAGCGGTAGAGCAGCCGCTCGACCGCGCGCTCGGAGGTGCTCACGCGTCGAGGCCGAGCTCACCCATGCGGGCCATGTGCCGCTCGGTGAGCCGGGTGAACATCCGGCCCATCGCGGCCAGGTCGAGTCCGGGGCGGTCGACGCCGCCGGCCAGGAGCGCGGTAAGCGCGTCGCGGTCGGCCGCGACCCGCTGGGCCTGGGTGAGCGCCTCCCCCATCAGCCGGCGGCCCCACAGAGCGAGCCGGCCGCCGAGCCGGCTGTCCTCGGCGATGGCGGCGCGCACCCGGTCGACGACGAACGTCGCGTGGCTGCCCTCCTCCATCGACGACACGACGAGGTCGCGGGTCTCGGGGTCGAGGTAGGCCGCGATCTCGCGGTAGAAGTCGTTGGCGAGCCCGTCGCCGACGTAGGCCTTGACCAGGCCCTCGTACCAGTCGGCGGGCGCGGTGTGGCGGTGGAACTCGTCGAGCGGCTCGCGGAACGGAGCCATCGCCGCGAACGGGTCGGCGCCGAGGGCGCGCAGCCGGTCGTGCAGCGCGTGGACCTTGGTCAGCTCGCCGCTGGCCATCGTGGCCAGGTCGACCTTGTCGGCCAGGCTCGGGGCCAGCTTGGCGTCCTCGGCCAGCCGCTCGAACGCCGAGATCTCGCCGTAGGCGATCGCCGCGAGCAGGTCCACGACGGCCTCGCGGTAGAGCGGGTCCGCGTCGGCGGAGGTGGCGGTCGCATCGGCGGATTCAGCCATGCCTGAACCCTACAAGTATGATAGGTCGCGGCGAGAGCCTGTCCGCACCCCTGGGGTGCGGCGAGGCCCGCCCGGGCACCCGCCCACGTATGTGCGCGGCTGAGTGTGAATCAGCCGCATTGATTCTGGCGCCACGCCGACCGGCTGACGACACTCACGAAAGCGACACGACACTGACTTCCACGCAGAACACCGAGACGACCACGCCCAGCTTCCGCGACCTCGGGGTCATGCCCCTGATCTGCGACGCCCTGGACCGGGCCGGCATCACCCACCCCTTCGCCATCCAGGAGATGACCCTCTCCGTGGCCCTGCTGGGCACCGACCTCATCGGTCAGGCCCGCACCGGCACCGGCAAGACCCTCGCGTTCGGCATCCCGGTGCTGCAGCGCAGCGTCGCGCCGTCCGACCCCGACTACGCCGAGATCCCCCAGGGCAAGCCGCAGGCGCTCATCGTGGCGCCGACCCGCGAGCTCGCCCTCCAGGTCTCCAACGACCTCGAGCTGGCCGGCAAGGACCGCGGCCTGCGCGTGCTGACCGTCTACGGCGGCGTGGGCTACGAGCCCCAGATCGAGGCGCTCGAGACCGGCGTCGACATCGTCGTCGGTACGCCGGGCCGGCTCATCGACCTGGCCAACCGCAAGGTCCTCGACCTGTCCCACGTGCACGCGCTCGTGCTGGACGAGGCCGACGAGATGCTCGACCTCGGCTTCCTGCCCGACGTCGAGAAGCTGCTCCGGCTCACCCCCGAGACCCGCCAGACCATGCTGTTCTCGGCGACCATGCCGGCCGCGATCGTCTCGCTGGCCCGGATGCACATGCGGCACCCGATGAACATCCGCGCCGAGTCGTCGTACGAGAACGCGACGGTGCCGGCCACCGCGCAGTTCATCTACCTCGCCCACGACCTCGACAAGCCCGAGATCCTCGGCCGCCTGCTCCAGGCCGAGGACGCCGACAAGATGATCGTCTTCACCCGCACCAAGCGCCAGGCGCAGCGGGTCGCCGACGACCTGGTCGAGCGCGGCTTCAAGGCCAGCCCGCTGCACGGCGACATGGCCCAGGTGGCGCGCGAGAAGGCGCTGAACCGGTTCCGCGAGGACAAGATCAAGGTCCTCGTCGCCACCGACGTCGCCGCCCGCGGCATCGACGTCTCCGGCGTGAGCCACGTGGTCAACTACACCTGCCCCGAGGACGACAAGACCTACGTCCACCGGATCGGCCGCACCGGCCGGGCCGGCGCCTCGGGCATCGCGATCACGCTGGTCGACGCGACCGACGTGCACCGCTGGAAGATGATCAACAAGGCGCTCGACCTGCCCTTCGACGAGCCGCTCGAGACCTACTCGACCTCCGAGCACCTCTTCCACGACCAGGGCATCGCGCCGGGCACCAAGGGCCGGATCGTGCCCCCGGCCCCGCCGGCGCCCAAGGGTGACCGCGGCGACCGTGGCGAGCGCGCGGGCGAGCGCACCGAGCGCCCGGCCCGCAACCGCGACCGGACCCGGACGCGCACCCGCACCCGCGGTGGCCAGCCCGTCGAGAACGCCGCGGCTCCGGCCGAGGGCGCGGCGGCTCCCGCCGAGGGCGGCTCCGAGGCGCCCCGGCGCCGGCGGCGTCGTCGCAGCGGTGGCGGCGGTGGCGGTGCCGAGAAGCCGGCCGCCGAGGCCTGAGCCGACGCTCCCCCGCACCCGAGCACGCAGGAGCCCCCGGTCCGCCGGGGGCTCTGGTGCTTTTCGGGCAGCGCGCGCGGGAGGCGGGCTCAGGCGGTGACGACGACCGTCGTACCGATGGGCGCGAAGTCCCACAGCGCGATGGCGTTGGTGCGCTCCTGGCGGATGCACCCGTGCGAGCGCGGCGAGCCGAGCTGGGCCACCGTCTGGACCGGCTTGCCGTCGTCGACCGGGATCGTGTGGAAGCCGATCGCGGCGCCCTGGGTCCCCTGGGTGAAGCGGACGAAGTACTCCATGGTCCCGGAGTCGTCGATGCCGATGGCGTTGCGGCTGCGGGAGTAGACGGCGTAGGTGCCGGGCTTGAGGTTGTCGGTGACGCTGCCCGAGACCAGGTAGGTCCGGATCACCTTGTCGGCGCCGTCGATCAGCCAGACCCGCTGGCGGCCCTCGCTGAACACGATCCGCCGGCCGGTGCCGGAGCCCGCGGGCAGCGCGGAGGTCCCGCTGAGCGCGGCGATCTCGCCGCCGGCGGCGTCGAGGAGGCCCGGGGTGGACGTCGTACGGCGGCCGTCGGAGCGGGCCGGCTCCTGGGCGCCCTGGCGATCGACCGAGGGCGCGATCGCGCTCGACGCGCCGGTGGCGTCGATCCCGCGCGAGCCGTCGGGGTCCGAGGGGAGCAGGCCGAAGCCGCCGGCCACGGCGACCGAGGTCACCGCGAGCGCGGCGCCCAAGGCGGTGATCCGGCCGTAGCGGGGACGCACCTCGGCGGCGCGGCGGCGGCCGGCGGGCTCAGCGGCCCGGCGACGACCGGTGGGCTCGGCAGCGCGGCGACGGCCGGGCGGCTCGGCCCGGCGACGACCCGGCGGCTCGGCGCGACGGCGTCCGGCCGGCGGCTCCGCCCTGCGGCGTCCAGGAGGCTGGCTCACGTCAGCGCGCCGCCCGGGCGATCAGGGAGCCGGCCACCTCGCGGTAGGCCTCGGCCCCCTTGCTGGTGCGGCTGGTCGCGAGGATCGAGCGGCCCGCGGCGGGCGCCTCGGCGAACTTGATGGTCTTGGGGATCGGCGGCTCCACGACCTCGAGGTCGTAGGTCTCGGCGATCGTGTCGAGGACGGCGCGGGCGTGGTTGGTGCGGCCGTCGTACAGCGTCGGGAGCACGCCCCACACCGCGAGGTCGCGGTTGGTGAAGCGGCGTACGTCGTGGACGGTGTCGAGCAGCTGACCCACCCCACGGTGCGAGAGCGTCTCGCACTGGAGCGGGATGAGGACGCCCTGAGCGGCGGTCAGCGCCGCGACGGTGAGCACGCCGAGCGAGGGCGGGCAGTCGAGCAGGATCCAGTCGTAGTGGGTCCCCGCCGCCCGGAGGTCCTCCATGACCCCGCGCAGCACGTGCTCGCGGCCGGTCCGGGTGAGCAGGTCGGCCTCGGCCCGGGCCAGCTCGATGGTCGCCGGGAGCAGGTCGACGCCGTCCTCGGTCGCGATGATGACCTCGGCGACGTCGGTGCCCTTGGTGAGCACGTGGTGCACGGAGAGCTCGAGGTCCTCGGGGTCGACACCGAGGGAGAACGTCAGGCACGCCTGGGGGTCGAGGTCGACGAGCAGCACCGACTGGCCACGCTCGGCCAGCGCCGCGCCGATGGAGGCGACACTGGTCGTCTTCGCGACGCCACCCTTCTGGTTGGCGACCGCGAGGATGGTGGGGGGAGCATGCTCGCTGTTCATCGGGGTCCATCATGCCGGACGCACGCACGTCTCGGGGGCAACACCCGGGGCCGGGCTGGTTGACTGTCGGACATGCCCACCGCACTCGTGACCGGCGCCACGGCCGGCATCGGCCTGGAGTTCGCCCGCCAGCTCGCCGCCCGCGGCGACGACCTCGTCCTGGTGGCCCGGGACCGGGGGCGGCTGGCCGGGGTCGCCGAGGACCTCCGGACGTCGTACGGGGTGGGGGTGGAGGTGCTCCCCGCCGACCTGACCTCGCTCGACGAGCTCGCCACGGTCGAGGCCCGGCTCGCCGACCGGGAGCGCCCGGTCGACCTGCTGGTCAACAACGCCGGCTTCGGCCTCAAGGAGCGCTTCCTCGACAACCCGATCGACGTCGAGCAGGCCCAGCAGGACGTCCTCGTGCGCGCGGTGCTGCGGCTGACCCACGCCGCCCTCGGCGGCATGGTCGAGCGCCGTCGCGGCGGCGTGATCAACGTGTCGAGCGTGGCGGCGTTCCTGCCCCGCGGGACCTACAGCGCGGCCAAGGCGTGGGTGAACTCGTTCAGCGCCTGGGCGCACGCCGAGTACGCCACCCAGGGCGTCACCGTGATGGCACTGTGCCCGGGCTTCGTCAAGACGGAGTTCCACGAGCGCCTCGGCATCGACCGCGACTCCTCCGCCCCCAAGCCGCTGTGGCTCGAGGCGGACCGGCTGGTGAGCGAGGCCCTCGCCGACTTCGACAAGGGCCGGGCGATGTCGATCCCGTCCAAGCGCTACAAGGCGATCGTGGCCGGCAGCCGCGTCGTACCGCGGGGGGCGCTCCAGCGCCTCCAGTCCCTCGGCCGCAAGTAGCCCCCCCGCCCGAAGGAGCGCGTTCCGGCGCACGAGGGAGCAGGAACCGGCGGTCGAGGGTTGCTCTCTCGACCGCCGGAACGTGCCCCTTCGCGCGCCGGAACGTGCCCCTTCGTCAGCCCTCGCCGGCGATGAAGGCGCGGACGGCGTCGGCGACGAGCTGGACGGCGATGGCGGAGAGGAGGAGGCCGGCGATGCGGGTGACGAGGAGGACGCCGCCCTCGCGGATCAGGCGGAGGATGGGCAGGGAGTAGCGCATGGCGGCCCAGAGGGCGAGGTGGACGGCGATCACGCCGAGGGCGACGGACAGGCCGCTGGACCAGTCGTCGACCTGCTGGACGAAGAGCATGGTCGCCACGATCGCGCCGGGGCCGGCCAGCAAGGGGGTGCCGAGGGGGACGAGGGCGATGTTGGCGTCGGTGGAGGCGGTCATCTCCTCCTCCTTGCCGGTGAGCAGCTCGAGCGCGACGAGCAGGAGCAGCAGGCCGCCGGCGCACTGGAGGGCGGGCAGCGAGATGTGCAGGTAGTCGAGGACCTGCTGGCCGAAGAGCGCGAACAGGGTGATCACCAGGAACGACACCGCGACGGCCTGCCAGGCGGCGCGCTTGGCGGTGGCGGGGCTGCGGCCGGCGGTGAGCGAGAGGAAGATCGGGACGGTACCGACCGGGTCCATGATCACGAAGAGGGTCACGAAGACCTCGACCAGCAGGACGTGCTCGATCATCGGAGCTCCTTGCCCGCCGGACCGGCCAGCGTGGTGGGTGAGCCGAGCGCGGCCGCCCGGTCGAGGATCCGGCGCAGCTGGTCGGGGGCGGTCGTCTCGACGCCGAGGGGGTGGCCGGTCTTGCCGGCGCCGTGGTGGTCGCTGGAGCCGGTGAAGACGAGGTCGAGCCGGTGCGCGATGGCGCGCAGGCGCGCGCGGGCCGCGGCGTCGTGGTCGAGGTGGTCGACCTCGATCCCGGCCAGGCCCGCGTCGGCGAGCGTCGCGAACGCCGCCTCGTCGAGTACGTCGGCCGACCCGCGCCCCCACGGATGCGCGACGACGGCGACGCCCCGGGCCGCCTCGACCCGGGCGAGCATGTCGAGCAGGTCGGCTGAGTAGCGGTCGACGTACGCCGGGCCGCCGTCGGAGAGGTAGCGGGCGAACGCCTCGTCCCGGTCGGCGACCACGCCGAGGCGGACGAGGAGGTCGGCGACGTGGGGGCGTCCGGTGACCTGGTTGCCGGGGCTGGCGGCGGCGAGGGCCTCCTCGGTCGCGGGGATGCCGAGCTCGCGCAGCCGGGCCAGCATGGCGGGCACCCGGCCGGCCCGGCCGGCGACGATCCGGGCGAGCTCGTCCTGGAGGCCGGTGTCGGTGGCGTCGGGGAGGTAGACGAGCAGGTGCACGCCCGCGTCGCGGAAGTGGGTGCTCACCTCGATGCCGCGGACCAGGCCGATGCCGGCCTCCTCGGCCGCGACGACCGCCTCGTCCCAGCCCGCGGTGGTGTCGTGATCGGTGAGCGCGACGACCTCGAGCCCGGCGGCGGCCGCCGCGCGAACCAGCGTGGCGGGCGGCTCGGTGCCGTCGCTGACGCTGGAGTGGGTGTGCAGGTCGATCGTCACCGTACGAGGTTAGTGCTCCGACCCGGTGCGCGCCCGTCAGGCGGCCACGCGCTCCCGCTCGGCGTGCTCGCGGTGCTCGCCGGCGGCCCGCTCCGGCAGGGCGAGCTGCGGCGTGCCGGTCGGCGTGCTGACGTCCTGCGTCCTCGGCGTGACCAGGTAGGCGACCAGGACCGCGGCGCCGATCCGCGGCAGCTCGGCCAGGGAGCGGTAGGTCAGGTGCAGCGGCTCGCAGCGCGGGGAGAACTTGGCCTTGAATGCGTGCAGCGACGAGAAGCCGTAGAGCGGCTCGAGCAGGCGCGCCGAGCGCTCCAGGCCGCGCTGCAGCCAGCCCTCGGGCTCCCCCTCGCTCCGCGCCAGGGGCGCCGCCGAGAGCGACACGACCCGCGCCCCCTCGGCCTGGAAGGCCAGGCAGGACTCGGCGATGAGGAACTCGATCACCGGCCGGAAGCCGTCGTCCGGGCGGCGCATCAGGTCGAGGGTCCACCCGTCGACACGTCCCGCGCCACCGTGGACCGGCAGCCACGAGAGGAAGCCGTGCACCCGGTCGTCGGCGTCGAGCGCCAGGGCGACCCGCACCCGCGGGTCCATGGCGTGGTCGACACCGCCGAGGGTGAAGCCGAGCTCGGGCGTGCGCTGGCGGCGCAGCCAGCCGGCGCTGATCTCGCGCACCTGGGCGACGATGCGCGGGTCGGCGTCGGCGAGGACGACGAGCTCGAACCGGATCCCGTCGCGGGCCGCCCGGTTGCGCGCCGTACGCACGTCCTGCCACCGCTTGCCGCGGAACTCCAGGCCTGCCAGGTCGAGCAGCGTGTCCTCGCCGATCTGGAGGCTGCGGCCACCGATCGCGCGGGCCACGGGTGCGGTCACCGCGAAGTGGCTGGGCACGAGGTGCTCGCCGGCGCAGAAGGCCGCGAACTCCCCCGCGGCCCGGGCCTGCCAGTCCGGCGTACCGATCGGGTCGCCGAGAGCGAGCCCCACACCGAGGTGGCGGCGGTAGGCGATGAAGCCCTGGCCGCGCGGGTCGTAGAAGTAGCGCACCCCGGGCCAGGTCGTCATCCAGGACAGCGTGCCGCCACCGTCGCGGCGCAGGTGCTCGACGGCCCGGTCCCGGTTGACCAAGGTACGACGGCGCGGGCCGATCGCCGCGCCGATCAGCAGGCCCGCGGCGACGGCGACGAGGTGGACGACGTCCGCCAGGTGCCCGACCAGCAGCAGGGAGAGGACGGCATAGCCGACCAGGCCGGTGCGGGTGACCCGGCGCGCCGTCGTACCGAGGAAGGCGGTCATCACCGCGCCGAGCGCGAGCGCGCCGCCCGACGGGCCGACGTCGCGGGCGTGCTGCAGCGAGTCCGGGCCGAGCGCCAGCACGAGCAGGCCGGCCACCACCACGCTGCCCACCTGGGTCACCAGCCACAGCAGCGCCGTCCGCACGGTCCCGAGCCGCCGCTCGGCGTACCCGGCGCACAGCGCGAAGCTGAGCAGCACCGGAACGTAGCACCACGGTGAGATCACCAGCAGCGGGCCGGTCAGCAGCGTCCACCAGTGGCCGGCGGCGAGCGCGTCCGGGCCGTACGCCAGGGCGCGGGCCCAGCCGTGGTCGAGGACGTCACCCGTGGCGGCGCCGGTCACGATGCCGACGGCGACGAGGAGCAGGAGCCCGGCGACCGTGAACGGCCGGCGGCGTGCGGAGGACTCGGTGGCTGGCATGCGTCCAGCCTCGTCGCGCGCGGCGGCCGTGTCAGTGGCGCACGGGCCCGACCGGGGGTAGTGCGCGCACTACCCCCAGGAGGAGGTGCGGCGAGCTCAGAGCTCGGCGAGCACCACGACCCGGTCGCCGTCGCCGATCGTCAGCCGCTCCCCCTTGGGCGGGTTCACGACGACGCCGAAGCGCGAGCCCTCGTCGGCCAGCGAGGCCGACGAGAAGCCGATGGCGGTCTCGCCCCGGCGGGCCGCGGCCGCGACGACGGTCGCCCAGGTGACCTCGCTGCCCGGGAGGACGTAGCCCTCGGCGGGGCGCAGGTAGATCTCGCTGCCCTCGGCTTGGAGCAGGTCCTGGAAGACCGGCTCGATCCGGGCGTCCTCGGAGAGCTGGGTGACGATGAGGCTGACGATCTCGCCGCTGACGACGACGTCGTCGATGTCGGCGACCTGGGCGAGGACCCGGTTGCGGTCGTCCATCATCTCGCTGATGACCGGCGTGCTGCTGGCCGAGGTGGCGAGGATGTCGCGCACGTGGAGCAGCGTGACGAGCGTGGTCGCGTCGGCGGCCTCGGCGTCGAGGTCGTCGGAGTAGCAGAGCACGATCACCTGGTCGCAGTCGGCGGGGACGTGCTCGTCGAGGACGGCGCGGCGGGTGGTGCCGGCCTGGACGACGGTGACCGCCAGGTTCCGCGTCGCCGGTACGACGGGCGTCCCGTGCTCGGTCACCACGGTCAGGGTGGAGCCGGGCGCGGCGTACCGGTCGAGCTCGCTGAGGATGATCGGGGCGCGCTCGTTCCAGCCCAGCACGACGGCGTGGGTGGCGTGGAGCTCCTCGACCGGGGGCTCGGCGAGGGCGGCGAGGTCGACGCCCGCCGTCGAGCGGGGCGCGGTCCCCAGGATCGAGTCGTCCTCGGCGACGACGACGAGCGCACGGCTGCCGATGACGGTGTCCCCGGGCGGGTTGAGCTGCACGGTGCCGCCGTCGACGACGCCGATCACGGTGAGCGTCTCGTAGTGCAGCTGGGCGTCGGCGTAGGTCTCGGCGGCCAGCGGGTGCTCCTCGACGAAGTAGATCTCGTCGCCGTCGTAGTCGAACAGCTCGCGGTAGACGGCCGCCGCGCCGGACTGGCGCGAGGTCTGCACGACCAGCTTGGCCACGGTCTCGCGGATGTCGAGGAGCGAGAGGCTGCCGGGGCGGTCCCGGCCGATGAGCCGGGCGACCTCGAGGTTCGCGGGGTCGCGCAGCTGGGCGACGACCCGCGGGCCCGCTTCGGTGCCGAGCGTGGAGCGCAGCGCGAGCAGGGACTTCACGACCTCACGGTCGGGGTCGAACGCCGACCGGTCGCGGCCGCCGGCGTCGGGCGAGAGCAGGACCACCGAGCGGGCGGCGCGCGGGCTGACGATCGCCAGGTCGTCGAGGTCGGCGGGCGAGCCGGACCGGCACACGACGCGGGTGCCGCGCAGCGCGGGGACCTTGGCCCGGATCTCCTCCTCCATCTCGACCTTGTCGCGGTCGGCGAGCACCGCGACGACCGGGCGGCGGCGGCTCTCGTTGGCGAGGGTGAGCTCGCTGATCACGGTGAAGATCGAGTCCGACCAGCCCAGGATGACGGTGTGGTCGGTCTCCAGGACGACCGAGCGACCGCGGCGCAGGTCGGCGATGCGGGCGTCGATGCCGGCCGCGATGACACCGATGAGCGCGCTGACGATGAAGAGGCCGGCGATGGTGAGCACCAGCATCATGACGATGAAGGACCACCGGGCGCCCGTGTCCCCGGCGACCGTGCCGGGGTCGAGCGCGTGGAGCAGCGCCTGGAAGGCAGCCTCCCAGAAGCCGATGTGCTGCTCGCGCATCCCGGTCACGATGTCGATGACGGCGAAGACGACCACCAGCGCGACGGTGACGACGAACAGCCAGGCGACCAGGGCCGGCGTACCGCGGGACATGGTGTTGTCGAAGGCGTACTGCAGGCGCGCCCGCAGGCCGACCGCCGGCGGGCCGGAGCGGACCGTCGGCCCGGACCGCTGACCGATCGCCTCAGCCGTACGACGCCGCAGGGTCTGCGCATTGCGTGCCATGGTGTCCTCCTGGTCCAGCGGGCCCGACGGCTCCAACGGAGGATCGTCCCGCATCCCGGGGCCCGCGCGGGCCCGAACCGGGAAACTGCCTCACCAGGACGGTGCGGGCCCCCCGAACGGCAGGGCGACGAGCTGGGGCCCGGTGGCCGAGACGTCGCGCAGGATCCAGTCGTCGCGCAGCAGCAGGATGGCCGAGGCCGGCCGCAGCACGAGCCACAGCCACCGGCCGCCGGCCTCACCGGCGAGGACCGAGCGGTCCCACTCCCCCGGCGAGGTGCTGACCGAGACCGGCCAGAGGCCGACGGGGTACTGGTCGACGCGGACCCGCACCGGCGCCGGTCCGTCGCCGATCTCGTGGCCGGGGTCGAGCGGGTCGGCGCCGTCGGCGCCGAGGCCGGCCACCCGGGCGCCGAAGCCGGTGCCGGGCTCCTCGCTGATCACCATGACGTCGACCGGGCCGTCGAGCTGGCTGGTGCCGGCCACGCAGGTCATCGTGGCGCGCGGGAAGTCGCCCTCGGTGACGACGGCGGCGAAGTCGCTGACCGCCCAGCCGGGTCCGAGCGGCCACGGCAGGTACGTCGGGAACCGGCCCACCCGCAGCAGGTGCCCCGCGAACCCGTCGTACGACGACGTGGCGGGGCGCCACAGCGGCACCACGACGCCGTGCTCGGGGCAGGACCAGCGGCCGTCGCCGACCTCGGCCACGGGAGCCGGGCAGCGCGGGCACTCCACCCGCACCTCGGCGCGTCCGGCGCCCTCTCCCGGCGCGGGCTCATCGGTCGGCATGACCGACACCGTCCTGCGCGATGACGCGTTCGTCAAGCATCAGGCGTTCCACCGGACCAGGACGGGCGTCTCGCGCTCGTGGCCGAGCGTCGAGACGGTCGCGGTGTCGAGCCGGAAGAGCCGGCCCTCGGCCACCGGCTGCCCCAGCCAGCGCGCGGCGAGGGCGCGCAGCACGTGCCCGTGCGCGAACACCAGCACCGGTCCGGTGGCCTGCGCGGCTCGGATCCGGGCGACCACGCGGTCGCAGCGCGCGGCGACCTGGTCGGCGCTCTCGCCGCCGGGGCAGGGGTGGGTCCACACGGTCCAGCCGGGCACCTCCTCGCGGATCTCGGGGGTGGTGCGGCCCTCGTAGTCGCCGTAGCCCCACTCGAGCAGGTCGTCGTCGACCTCGGCGTCGGGGAAGCCGGCGAGCTCGGCCGTGCGGCGGGCGCGCTCGAGGGGGCTGGTCAGCACGAGCGAGTAAGACGGCCCGGCGAGCCGTGCGGGCAGCCCGCGGGCGACCTCCTCGCCCTCGGGGAGCAGCGGCAGGTCGGTGGTCGAGGTGTGCCGTCCCGAGACACTCCACTCGGTCGCCCCGTGCCGGACGAGAAAGGCGGAATCGGCCATGCGGACATCCTGCCAGCGAGGTCGTCGCGGTGGCAGGATCCGGGCATGCCCCTGTCCCGTCACCGCCTGGCGATCGCGGCCGCGTTCGCCACCCAGGGCTTCGTCTTCATCGGCCTCACCACACGGCTGCCGGAGATCAAGGACCGCTGGGACCTCTCCGAGCTCGGCATCTCCGGCGTGCTGCTCGGCATCGTGCTGCTGGCGGGCGCGGGCTCGGTCGTCGCCGAGAAGCTCGCGGCGCGCACGGCCAGCGCGTCGGTGCTGCGCGCCGGGCTGGTGCTCGTCGCGGTCGGCGCGGGGCTGATGCTCGCGGCGCCGGCCTGGGCGGCGTACCTCGCCGGGGTCGCGGTCTACGGCGTCGGGCTCGGCATGGTCGACGCCACCACCAACATGCAGGCGGTGGCGCTCGAGCTGCGCTACGGGCGCCCGATCCTGCCGAGCTTCCACGGCGCGTGGACGTTCGGCGGCCTGATCGGCGCGGCGGTCACCCTCGCGACCGCGGACGTCGACCTGGCCTGGACCGCGGGGATCGCCGTGCTGCCGCTGCTGGTGGCCGGCGCGGCCTTCCTGCCGCGCGCGGCCGGGGCACCGTCGGCGACCGCCGCGGGCGCCACCGAGATCGCGGTGCCGTGGCGCCCGATCCTGATGGTCGGGCTCGGGATGGTCGTGTTCTACATGGTCGACACCGCCGCCCAGACCTGGGGCGCGGTCTACCTCGACGAGGTCGTCGACGCGCCCTCGCGGTTCGTCGCCCTGGCCACGCTCCCCTACCTGGTCGCCAGCCTCGCGGTGCGGATGGCGGGCGACCGCCTCGTCCTCCGGTACGGCGCCACGCCGGTCCTGCGCATCGGCGCGGTCGTCGCGTGCGCCGGTCTCGTCGTGGTCACCGCCGCGCCGACCTGGGGCGTGGCCGTGCTCGGCTTCACGCTCACCGGCGCCGGCATCTCGGTGGTCGCGCCGCTGAGCTTCTCCGCCGCCGCGCGGATCGCCGGCGGCTCGGTCGAACGGGTGGACGCGGTGATCGCCCGGTTCAACCAGTTCAACTACGTCGGAGGACTGCTCGGCGCGGTGCTCACCGGCGTGGTGGGCAAGGACGAGCTGCGCTACGGCTTCGTGGTGCCGATGGTGCTCGTGCTGGCCCTGCTGCCGCTGGCACGCTGGTTCAGCGCCGGCCGGCCCGAGCCGGCGACGACCGAGGAGCTCAGCGCCGAGCGGTAGGCCGGCAGACGCGGCACGTCGTGAGGTGGGCGTTGTCCTCGCCCACGGGGGTGAGGTCGTCGCGGTGCGCGATGAGGGCGCAGTCGCGCCGGTGCATCGTCGTACCGCCGCCGGCGACGACGGGGATCGCACCCACGTCGAGGCCCTGCTCGTCGGTGCGCGCGTTGGTGGCGGTGACCTCGGCGAGCACGAGCAGCGTGTCGGCCAGGCGCTTGGACGACTCCCGGCCGTCGGCGGCGATCCGGGCCAGCCAGGCGCCGAAGTAGAGGAAGCCGCCGACGAACGTCAGACCGAGGCCGAGCATGCCGCCGGAGACGACGTAGGACAGCTGGTCCCACTGGTAGGGCGTGTTCGCGGCGCCGTACCAGCCGAGGATGATGACCACGATGCCGAGCGGCAGCATGATCGCGCCCGCCCAGAAGAGCACCACCTGGAGCAGGGCGTAGTAGTTGTCCTTGAGCGGCGCGACGCCGGAACGGGAGGACGCTTCGCCGACGCGCGGGAGGCTGCTTGCGGTCATGGTCATGCCTTTCGGAGGTCGGGGAGGCCGCTGTCGAGGCCGTGGGCGCAGGCGGCACCGCCGCCGAGGGCGAGGACGCCGAGCCGGCGGAACCAGCTGCCGGCGAAGGCGGCGAGGACGAACGCGCCGACCAGGAGCATCCCGGGGATCGAGAACAGCGCGGGCAGTCCGGCGCTGGCCGGGGCCGCGGCGGGCAGGTCGCCGACCGGCGCGCCGCCGGTGGGGGCGCCGCCGACGGGGGCCGGGCCCGCGGCGGGCGGGACGCCGACCGAGCCGGCGGCGGGCTTGCCGCCGGAGGCCGCGGGCGGCGTACCGGTGGCGGGCGGGGTGCCGGTGCCGGGCGTCGGCACGCTCGCGATCGGCGGCACCGTGTCGACGGTGGCCGAGGCCACGCCGAGGGTGATGACGACCTTGGGCGCGAGCCCGGACAGGCCCGACACGACGCCCTTGAGGGGACCGGCCTGGGCCGGGATGAGCTGGGCCAGGATGTTGGCCGGGATCGCCTTGAGCACCGGCGAGAGGATCTTGGTGTCGATGGTGATCTTGAGGCCCTCGGACAGGCTCGTCGCGGCGTCGCCCTCGACCTTGCGGACCGGCTCGGGGATCTCGAACTTCACGCCGAGCTTCTCCAGCGCCGCGACCGGCAGCTTGTTGAGGCCGGGGATCGGGGTGGTCTTGCCCATGGCGGTGACGCCGTCGGGGCCGATGGAGAACTCCTGGCCCGCGATCGCCATCTTGCCCCAGGTCGCCTTGCCGGTGGCCTTGCCCTTGGTGCCGTCCGAGCTCACCTTGGCGACCGACTCGACGCCGCCGAGCGTGATCAGCCCGCCCAGCAGCCGGATCTCGCCGAGCGTCGAGCGGGAGGCGCCGGTGACCGGGCTCTCGGTCGCGGACATCTTGCTGCTGGACACGTAGCCGTCGACGTCGACGATCGCGGCGAGCTGGGGCGGGAGCCCCGGCGCGGCGGTCTTCTTGGTGCCCGCGAGGCCGCCGGTGAGCGCTCCGCTGAGCTGGTCGAGCAGGTTGGTCAGCGGGTTGCCGCCGGCGGGCGCCTTGCCGTCGCCGTCGGCGTCGGGACCGAGCACCGCGCCGTCGGGCGAGAAGCCCGTCTCGGCCGTGGCGGTCTTGTCGCCCGAGGTGGTCCGCATGATCGTGCCGGGGATCTTCTCGTCGCTCTGGGTCGGGGTGTCACCCGGGAACTGCGAGTTGACCTGGACCGGGTAGCCGTTCTCGGTGAGCGGCGTCGACGGCAGCCCGAGCTGCTCGGCGAAGGTCTTGAGACCCTCGCCCACCGGGTCGCCGGGCCAGAACAGGCTGGCCCGTCCGGTCGACTGGCCGGAGTCCGCCTTGACCTTGCTGTAGCCCATCTCGAACTCGACCTGCGGGCTCGCCGGGATCGGCAGGCTGGGCTCGTAGACCTCCACCCGGATCGGGGCGGACCACGCGGTCGTCGAGAAGCCGCCGTACGCCGGCGCGGCGGCGGTGGTGGCCGCGGCCGGTGCGACACCGGGGCCGGCGGCCATCGGCACCATCGAGGCGACGATGCCCCCGGCGACGAGGAGGGCGTACCTGGACGCTCCCCGCCTGCTGCGCGGCGCCTCGCATCCGCCCTGGCAGCGTTGGCGTCGCTCGTCGTGCGATCCAGCATGCCGTCGCTCCGCCGCCTTGCCAGGCCGGCGCGAGACACCGCTCGCGACGGCGGCGAGCGTCCAGCTACGCCCTTGTCGGAACCTGCTGCTCATGCTGCTCCCCCCAGGATGACGTCGGCCATCGTGTCGAGGATCTCCCCCGGCTCTCCGGTGGCCACGATGCGACCGCCGCTCATCACGGCGGCGTAGTCCGAGACCCGCAGCGCGGTGCGGGCGAACTGCTCGATGCAGAGGATGGACACCCCGGACTCGGCGATCCGGGCGACGGTCTCGTAGAGCTCGTCGACGATCAGCGGCGCGAGGCCCATCGACAGCTCGTCGAGCAGCAGCAGCGCCGGGTCGGAGGCGAGGGCCCGCGACATGGCGAGCATCTGCTGCTCGCCGCCGGACATGGTGCCGGCGAGCTGGTGGCGCCGCTCGTGGAGCCGCGGGAAGTAGCTGTAGGCGGTCTCGAGGATCGCTCCTGCGGGGACACCGGCGTAGGACATCAGGGTGAGGTTCTCCTCGACCGTGAGGTTGGGGAACACCGAGCGGCCCTCGGGGATCGTGCAGAGGCCGACCCGGGCGAGCTCGTCGGAGCGTGCCTTGCGGACGTGGACGCCGGCCAGGTGGATGTCGCCGGACGTCGCCTCCTTCTGGCCGCTGATCACCTTGACCAGGGTGGACTTGCCGGCGCCGTTGGGGCCGAGCAGCGCCATCACCGCACCGCGGGGCACTGCGAGGTCGACGCCGCGCAGCACCTCGATCCGGCCGTACGCCGCGTGCAGGTCGAGGACCTCCAGGATGGGCACGCTCATGACGTCACCGCCTCGATCACGCTGGTCTCGGAGTCCTGCTCGGAGTAGCCCAGGTAGGCGCGCTGCACCTGGGGGTCGGACCGGATCGCGGCCGGGGCTCCGGAGGCGATGATCTCGCCGAAGTCGAGGACGTGGATCTCGTGGCACACGTTCATCACCAGGTCCATGTCGTGCTCGACCATGAGCACCGCGCAGCCCTCGGCGGCCAGCTCGACGAGCAGCTCGCCGAAGGCGTCGGTCTCGGTCTCGTCCAGGCCCGACGAGGGCTCGTCGAGGAGCAGGAGCTTCGGGTCGCTCGCCAGGCAGCGGGCGAGCTCGAGCAGCCGGGCGGTGCCGGTCGGGATCGAGTCGGCGCGCTCGTCGGCGTAGTCGCGGATGCCGACCCGGTCGAGCAGCGCCTCGACGTTGGTGCCCGCGCGCCCGAACCAGGCCAGCGGGCCGCCGTGGATCTCGTGCGCGACACGGACGTTGTCGCGCACGCTGAGCGAGCCGAACGCCTCGAGCCGCTGGAAGGTGCGGCCGATCCCGTGCCGGGCCCGCTTGTGCACGGGCCAGCCGGTGACATCGCGCTCGCGGTAGCGGATCTTGCCCTTGGTGGGGCGCTGGAGTCCGGTGATGACGTTGAAGCAGGTCGTCTTGCCCGCGCCGTTGGGGCCGATCAGGCCGGTGATCAGGCCGCGGTCCGCGGTGAAGGTGGCCCGGTTGACGGCGGTCACCCCGCCGAACCGGACGACGACGTCGTCGACCTCGAGCAGCGCCATGGCTCAGACCACCTTCTCGATCACGCGCGGGTCGGGCTCGACACCCGACACGTCCACCAGCGGTACGTCGACCGAGCCGTCCTCGCCGCCGGCACCGGCCCTGCCGCCGCGGGGCAGCAGCGCTTGGAGCCGTTCGTCGAGGCCGGGTGCCACCCGGTCCCGGGTCCAGCGGCCCACCTTGAAGACGTGGTTCGCGATGCCGTTGGGGTCGCGGCCGAGCAGCACCGCGCCGAAGCCGATGACCACGAACAGCAGGCCGGCCGCCTGCGGCTGCGAGGCCTGGAGCTCGGGCAGCAGCATGAGCGCCGTACCGCCGAGCAGGGCGCCGGTGACCGAGGTGGCGCCGAAGACCACCGCGAGCAGCAGCACGAGCAGCGACTGGAAGTAGAGGAAGTCCGCCGCGCCGACCGTGCCGCGCAGTCCGGCGAACAGACCGCCCGCGAGACCGGCGATGCCGGCCGACAGCGCGAACAGGCCGACCCGGAACCAGCGCATGTCGAGGCCGAGCGTGCCGCAGGCCGACGGGCTGTCGCGCATGGCGACGAGCAGCCGGCCGAGCGCGCCGCGACGCAGCAGGAGCAGGCCGAGCGCCAGGAGCACGAAGGCCAGGACCATGAACCACACGTAGGAGGTGTCCTTGCCGATCTGCACGCCGAGGATCGAGAGCCGCTCGGCGGCGAGCGTGCCGTTGAACTTGAAGGCGAAGTCGGCGTTGAAGACGACCTTGTCCATGAGCACCGCGAACGCCATCGTCGACAGCGCGAGGTAGAGCCCGGTCAGCCGCAGCACCGGCAGCGCGACCAGGGCTCCGACGCCAGCCGCGACCAGCGCGGCCATCGCGAGGCCGAACAGGTTGGGCTCGTCGAGCTTGGCGTAGGTCAGCGCACCGACGCCGGCGAACGTGAACTGCGCGAGGGAGACGTGGCCGCCGTACCCGGTGAGCAGGACCAGCGAGAGCATCACCATCGCGTACGTCGCCGCGACACCGATGAGCAGCACCTGGTTGGGCGCGACGACGTTGAGGAGCACGAACGCCACCGCGAGCAGCACCGCGCCCGAGCCGATCGACTTGCGCATCGTCGGCACCGGGGCGGTGACGATGCCCTTGACCTGGCCGATCCGCAGCTGCGCCTGGGGCATGAGCACGACGATCGCGAACAGGAAGAGCGCCGGGATCACCGGGCGGAACGAGCTGAGGAAGCCGTCGGTCGGCAGGTAGCCGACCGCGAGCGACTCGAGGATGCCCAGCGCCATGGCGCCGGCGAAGGTCATCGGCAGGCTCTTGAGCCGGCCGAGCATCGCCGCGGCGTAGGCGTTGATGACGAGCAGCGTCAGCGCGTAGTAGTCGAGCAGCACGACCGGCGTGAGCAGGATGCCGCCGAGCGCGGCGAGCGAGATGCCGATCGCCCACGAGAGCGCGGCCACCCGGTCGGGCTTGCCGCCGAACAGCTTGAGCAGCTCGGGGTTGTCGACCGAGGCCCGCATGGCGGTGCCGATCCGGGTCCGGTTGAGCAGCAGGTAGAGGCCGACCGCGACGCCGATCGCGCAGACCAGCGTGATCAGCTGGTGGGCGGTGATGTAGGTGTCGCCGATCTTCCAGCCGGTGCCGGAGTAGAACGGCAGCAGCACCCGCGGCTCCGGGGGCCACAGCTGCTGCGCGAGGCCGATCAGGCCGACCAGGAGGCCGACGGTGACGACGAGCGCCACCGAGACCGGCCCCTCCCCCAGCCCGCGGGTGACGAAGCGCTGGATGAACCAGCCGATCGCGGGCGCCACGACGCCGAGGACGAGGACGAGTGCGAGCCAGGTGGGCACGCCCTGGCGCTGGGTGAAGTCCCAGAAGACGAACGCCAGGAGCATGCCGAACGCCCCGTGGGCGATGTTGAAGACCCGCGTCGTGGTGTAGGTGAGCACCAGGCCGCTGGCCATGATCGCGTAGGCCGCGCCGGTGAAGAGGCCCAGCAGCACGAAGGCGAAGAGAGATCCCATGACGACCGCCTATCCGCCGATCCCGGTGTTGACGACCTTGCCGCACATGTAGGAGCCCGGCGAGACCTGCTGCCAGCGCCCGCTCTTGTACTGGATGACCTTCTGGCACGGCGGGGTGCTGGCGGTGCCGAGGTTCATCGCCGTGTGCGCGCCGTTGCCAGTCCAGGAGGACGTACGGCGTACCGCGTCGACGAGCGAGGCCCGGGTGAGCTTGCCGCCGAGCGCGATCGCCCGCTCGACGAAGAGCCGGGCCGCCGACCAGGCGTAGAGCCCGTAGTAGTTGGGCGTCGCGCCCGGCTTCACCTGCTGCAACCAGGAGAGGTAGAGCTGGATCTCGGCGTTCTTGGTGTTCTCGAACAGGTCGTTGGCGGAGTAGATGAAGACGCCGTCGGCGAGCCCGCCCGCCTGGTCGATGTAGCGCTTGTCGTAGATCGTCGGGTCCTGCAGGAAGAAGTCCGGCTTGAAGCCCTGCTGCTGCATGGCCTGCTGGAGCTTGACCGTGTTCTGGTAGGGCCCCTGGTAGGTGACGGCCTTGATCCCGTTGTCCTTCATCTGCTGGACGTAGGGCGCGAAGTTGAACTCCGCGACGTCGATGCCCTGGATGTAGTTGACCTTCCAGCCGGCGCCCTTCTCGAAGCCGGCCGCGAGGCTCTTGGAGTTGACCGGCGCCGCGCCCGCGTTGATGTAGAGCACCGCGGCGTTCTTGACCGCGCTGGGGTACTTCTGAGCGAGCCACTTCGCGGCCGGGTCGGAGATCAGGTTGGTCCGGATCGAGTACGCCGCGAAGCAGGTCTTGCACGCCTGGCGCTCCGGGTTGACCGTCACCGAGCGCAGGTCCGGGAGACCGCAGCCCTGCGCGGTGGCAGCACCACCGGAGTCGAACGCCGACATCGAGCCGACCGTCGCGAACGCCGCGCCGCACGCCTTGACGTAGCCCTGCTGGTCCGCGCCCGCGTCGGCCCGGCTGTCGAGGTTCATCAACTCGAGCTTGCGCCCGCAGATGCTCCCCTGGGAGTTGAAGTACTCGATGTAGGCACGGGTCGCCTGCTGCGCCGACTCGAAGATGCCCGGCACCGGGCCGGAGATGTCGGCGACGTTGGCCAGGGTGATCGTCTTGTCGGTGATGCCGGTCTGGTTCTTGAAGCCGGTGCACGAGCCGGCCTTGACGCCGCCCGAGGCCGAGCCGTTCCCGGACGTCGGCGACCCCCCAGTGCCGCCGCCGCCCGACCCGCCCGTGCCGCCGCCACCGCTGCCGCCGGAGCCCCCGCTGCCGCCGGAGCCGCCGGTGCCCGCGTCCCCGCCGCTCGCGCCACCGTCGGTGCCCGGGTCACCGGTCCCACCGGTGCCGCCGGACCCGCCGTCGACGCCGGTGTCCCCGTTGACGCCCGTCGTACCGCCCTGGTCGTTGACCTTGGCGACGGTCTGGGGGTCGAGCTGCGACCCGCACGCGGTCAGTGCCAGCAGCACCACCGCCACGCCCGCCGTACGGCGCCAGCGGTTCTGGTGTCCTCTCATGGCGTCAGCCCCCCACACCGGAGTTGACGACGCCACCGCACAGCCAGGCGCCGGGAGATATCTGCTGCCAGCGACCACCCTTGTACTGGATGATCTTCTGGCACGGCGGCGTCTGCGCCGTGCCGACCCGCATGGCGGTGTGCGCGCCGTTGCCGGTCCAGGCGGTGACCTTCTTGACCGCCGCCACGAGCGAGGCGCGGCTGAGCTTGCCGCCGAGCGCGACCGCCTGCTCGACGAAGAGCCGCGCGGCCGACCAGGCGAACAGGCCGTAGAAGTTGGGGATCGCGCCGGGCTTCACCTGCTGCAGCCAGGAGAGGTAGAGCTGGACCTCGGCGTTGTTCTTGTTCTCGAACAGGTCGGTGGTCGAGTAGACGATCGTGCCCTCGGCCAGCGGACCCGCCTGCTGGATGTAGCGCTGGTCGTAGATCGTCGGGTCCTGCAGGAACACGTCGGGCTTGTAGCCCTGCTGCTGCATGGCCTGCTGCAGCTTGACCGTGTTCTGGTAGGGACCGGTGTAGACCACCATCTTGATGCCCTTGTCCTTGAGCTGCTGGACGTAGGGCGCGAAGTTGAACTCCGCCACGTCGATGCCCTGGGTGTACTTGATCGACCAGCCCATCTTGCCCCAGGCCGCGGCCTGGCTCTTGGCGTTGACCGGGGCCGCGCCACCGTTGATGTAGAGGACGCCGACGCTCTTGACCGCGCTGGGGTACTGCTTGGCGAGCCACTTGGGACCGGAGTCGGCGATCAGGTTGGGCCGGATCGAGTAGACGCCGAAGCAGGTGCCGCACGCGGCCCGCTCGGGCGTGGTGCTCGCCGCCCGGATGTCGGGGAGCCCGCACGACTGGGCCACGCCCGCGCCGCCGGAGTCGAAGGCGCCCATCGAGCCGATCGCGGCGAACGCCTGGTCGCAGGCCTTGGTGTACGCCTGCTGGTCGGCGCCAGCGTCGGCCCGGCTGTCGAGGTTGAGCAGCTCGAGCTTGCGCCCGCAGATCGTGCCCTGGGAGTTGAAGTACTCGACGTACGCGCGGGCCGCCTGCTGCGAGGCCTCGAAGATGCCGGGCACCGGGCCGGACAGGTCCGCGACGTTGGCCAGGGTGATCGTCTTGTCGGTGATCCCCTTCTGGTTCTTGAACCCGTCGCACGAGCCGGCCTTGACGCCGCCGGAGGCGCCGCCCTTGCCGGACGACGGGGAGCCGGCCGTGCCGCCGCCGGAGCCGCCGCTGCCGCCGGAGCCGCCGCCCGGCGTACCGGGGGCGTCGCCGGACGTGCCGCCCCCGGAGCCGCCCGCCGCGGGGTCACCCGCGGTGCCGCCGCCGTCGCCGGAGACCGGCGCACCGACCGCTCCCGACCCGCCGCCGGAACCGCCGGAGCCGTCGACCTTGGCCACGGTGCTCGGGTCGAGCTGGGATCCGCAGGCGCTCAGCGCGAGCACCAGGACGGTCACACCGAGATACCGGCGTGTGCGCAGACTCATGGGCATGCGGACCTCTCGCATCGGGAGCACAGCAAGGTCCCGGTCCCGGGGACCTCAGTTGCTCAACGACGCCGCTGTGACCCGGGTCACGCTCGGAATGCAACGTGTTTCAGTTTTCTCCCGAGAGTGGGGGGAACGCGCCGGGCCGCCACGACGTCCCAGGCATCATGAGAGCCATGTCGTCGCGTCTCCGCCTGCTCGCCGTCCTCCCCCCGCTGCTGCTCGCCCTGGCCGCGTGCAGCAACGAGAACGACGGCCGGGCCGCCGACCCGGCCTCGGAGGCGCCCACCAGCGCGCCGACCAGTACCGGCCCGAGCGAGAGCCCGAGCAGTACCGGGCGCTACCCCACGTTCGCCCCGGCCGACTACGTCTATCGGCTCCGGGTGCTCTGCTACTGCCCGCAGGTCGGCACCGTCGAGGTCACCGTGGCCGACGGCGCGGTCACCGAGGCCGTCATCGCCGGTGGGCCGCGCAAGGGTCAGTCCGCGCCGGAGTTCACCCGGCTGACCATCAACGACGTGATCGCCATGGCCAACGACCCCGACGCCGCCAAGGTCCAGGTGGACTGGCCCGACGGCCAGGACCACCCGACCTCGGTGCAGCTCGACCGGATCGCCAACGCGGTCGACGACGAGGTGACCTACGCGATCAAGGACGTCCGGGTCAGCCCTTGACGGTCAGCGAGAGCAGCTGGCCCAGGGTCGCGTCGGCGAGGTAGGCGCGCCCGATGGCGACCCCGGCCAGCGGCAGCACCGCCTCGTCCTCGACGAGGAGGTAGAGCGGCTCGTAGCGGGGCTGGAACTTCGCCTTGAACGCCTGGAGCGAGCGGAAGCCGTAGTAGGGCTCGAGCACCTCGCCGAGCCGGTCGAGCATCGTGTCGACGACGCCGCGCTCGTCCTCGCCGCCGCCCCGGGCGTGGGCCAGGGGCGCGCCGGAGAGCGAGACGAGCGCGTAGCCGTCGTCGCGGAAGATCTGGCACGAGCCCGCGATGAGCAGCTCCATCGCGTAGCGGAAGCCGCCCGGCAGCCGGCGCATGAGGTCGAGGGTCCAGCCCTCGACCTGGCCGTTGGCGCCGTGGATCGGCATCCAGCTGGTCACGCCGTGCACGGTCATGTCCTGGTCGACGGCGATGGCGATCCACACGTCGGGATCCTTCGCCTCCTCGAGCCCGCCGAGGGTGAAGCCCATCTCGGGCAGCTTCTTGTCGTGGACCCACTCGTCGCAGATCGCGGCGACCTGGACCCGGATGCTGCGCGGCGCCTCGGCGAGCCGGTGCAGGCGCACCTCGATGCCCTGCTTCTCGGCCTGGTTGAACGCCGAGCGCACGTCCTGCCACTTCTTCCCGCGGAACTCCAGGCCGGCCAGGTCGACGATCGCCTCCTCGGCCACCTGGACCGCGAGCCAGCCGCGCTCCCGGGCCCAGTCGGCGAGGACCGGGCTCGCGCTGAACAGGCACGGCGTCGTCCCGCCGTCGCGGGCCGCGGCGACGAACGCGTCGGCAACCTCGTGCGGGTGCCGCTCGCCGGCGATGGGGTCGCACAGCCCGATCGCGACGCCCGACGTCAGCCGGTAGGCCACCGCACCGTCCTCGGGGCCGAACCACCAGGAGTTCTGCGGCCAGGTGGTCATCCAGGCGAGCCGGTTGCCGGAGCCGTGGTCGGCGAGCAGGGCCCGCGCCCGGGCCCGGTGGGCGTCGGTGGCCAGCGCCCCGATGCTCTGGGGACCGGCCTTGCGCAGGCCACGGCGGCCGGGGTTGCGGAAGGCGCGACGGCCCCAGAGCAGGACGACGAGACCGAGCCCGTCGAGCACGAGGCTCAACCAGAGCAGTCCGCTGTTGTCGAGCTCGCCGGCCAGCACGAAGCCGGCCGAGACGAGGACCAGCACCACGCTCAGCGCGGTGATCACCGCCGCCACCCACCACCAGGTACGACGCCCGCGGACCAGCCCCTGGGCGACGACGAGGTCCGCGGCGACCTGCACGAGCACCCACCACCACGACTCCGGGTCACCGCCGATCTGCCCGAACGGCCCCTCGCGGTCGACCACCTGGGCGATCAGCGTCAGCGCGGCGCTCCACCAGAAGAAGCCGGCCGCGATCAGCCGCAGGTCGCGCCGGGTGAACGTCGCCTGCAGCACCGTGCGCAGCGGCGTCGGGCGCCGGCCCACCACCCACGGGCCCGCGACCAGGCCGACGACCACGGCGACGAGGTGCTCGACGTCGTACAGGAAGCCGAGGAAGGTCAGCGACGTGAGCGTGTAGCCGACGAGCGCGAGCCGGACCCGGCCGCGCCAGCGGCGGCGCAGCCCGGCGCTGGCGATCATCGCGGCGCACATGCCACCCGCGCTGAAGCCCAGGTCGAGGTCGTCGGAGATCCGCACCGCCCAGCCCCAGCCGGTCTCGGCGAGCAGCAGCACGAGCGCGCAGCCGCCGACCACGCCGACCAGCTGGCCGAGCACGACGCAGACCGCGGCGACCTTGGTGCCCAGGCGCCACTCGGCGAGCCCCGAGAGCAGCACGAAGAAGCCGATCACCACCGGGTACTGCCACGGCGCGAGCGCGAACAGCGCCCCGGTCGCGAACGTCCACCAGCGGTGGTCGGCGAGCGCCTGCGGCCCGTAGGCCACGTCGGCGAACCAGTCCTTCGACTCCAGCGGTGACCACAGGGTCCCGGTGGCGATCGCCAGCCCGAGGATCAGGGCGGCGACGCCGATGGTGAACGGGACCCGGCGGAGCACGGCCATCAGCGCGGCACGAGCACCCAGTAGTCGAGGTCGAGCAGCACCCCGGCGGCGTACTTGCCGTCGTCGCCGCGCAGCGTCATGGACTCGTCGCGGCCCTTGGTGGCGACCAGGCGCAGGCGCAGCGCACCGACCCCGGGCGCGGACGTCTCGGCCTTGTCGAGCACCTCGGACCAGGCGTAGACGGTGTCGCCGGCGAACGCGGGCGCGGTGTGGGCGCCGGCGTTGATCGCGGCGACGAGCTGGGCGTTGGCCAGGCCGTTGAACGACAGCGCGCGGGCCAGCGAGATCACGTGACCGCCGTAGACGAGCCGGTTGCCGTCGGGACGGGCCTCGACGTTGAAGTGCACCTTGGCGGTGTTCTGCCACAGCCGGGTGGCCTGCTGGTGCTCGGACTCGGTCAGGGTGACGCCGTCGACGTGGTCGATCTTCTCGCCCACCGCGTAGTCGTCGAAGCGGTGCGGCTCGCCGGCCGCCGCGAAGTCGTAGCCGGTGAAGTCCAGGCCGGCGGGGACCACCAGGTCGGCGGCGGCCACGGCGGGCGCCAGCTCCGGGAGCACGGGCTCGGGCGCGGGCGCGTCGGCGTCGCGCTTGTGGACCATCACCCAGCGGGCCCAGTCGAGGACGACCTCGCCGCGCTGGTTGGTCGCGGTGGAGCGGACGTAGACGACGCCGCTCTTGCCGTTGGAGTTCTGCTTGAGGCCGATCACCTCGGACGTCGTGCTCAGCGTGTCACCGGGGACGACGGGCAGGTGGAACCGGCACTCGGCGTACCCGAGGTTGGCGACCGCGTTGAGCGAGACGTCCGGGACGGTCTTGCCGAAGGCGATGTGGAAGGCGATGAGCTCCTCGACCGGGTGCAGGTCGAGCCCGACCGCCGCGGCGAAGGCCGCCGACGACGGCACCGCGAAGCGCGTCGGGTAGAGCGACCCGTAGACGGCCCGGTCCCCCTCGGTCACCGTGCGCGGCGTGGCGTGGCGGATGACCTGGCCGACCGTGAAGTCCTCGAAGAAGTTGCCCGGGTTCGTCTTGCTCATGGGCGGTCATCCTGCCAGGTCGGCCAGGAGCCTCCGCCAGACCTCCGCCACGTGATCGATGTCGTACTGCCGGGAGTCCTGCAGGGCCTGCGTCCCGAGCCGGTCGCGCAGCTCCTTGCTGCCCATCAGCTCGCGCAGCGCCGCGGTCAGCGCCGGGACGTCGCCGTCGGGCACCAGCCGGCCGTTGGTCTCGGTCACCAGCTCGCCGGGACCGCGCGGGCAGTCGAAGCTCACCACGGGCGTGCCCTGGCTGAGCGCCTCGATGATCGTCATCGGCAGCCCCTCGTGGTGCGAGGACATCGCGAAGACCTCGGCCCCGCGCAACTCGCCGGGCATGTCGTCGGAGTTGCCGGCCAGCTCGATCGTGGTCAGGCCCAACCGGACGATCTG
This sequence comes from Pimelobacter simplex, assembly GCF_024662235.1. Lineage (GTDB taxonomy): Bacteria > Actinomycetota > Actinomycetes > Propionibacteriales > Nocardioidaceae > Nocardioides. Next base: position 791,050 of record NZ_CP096276.1, on the reverse strand, counting down.
GTCCTGGAGCTCGTCGTGCAGCGGACCCATGCCCAGGATCCGGCACCGCCAGTCGGGCGCCTCGGGCGCCAGCACCGCCCAGGCGTCGATGAGCCGGTCGAAGCCCTTGACCGGCGCGAGCCGCCCCGCGGCGACCACCGTCCGGGTGTCCCGCGCGGCGCGCTCGGCGGGCGCCGACCACGGGATCGCGTTGCGGATCACCACGATCCGCGCCTCGGGGTGCTTGCGGGCGTAGTCGCGCCGGTCGGCCTCGGTGAGGACGACGAACGCCGCCATCCGCGGCATCGCCTGGCGGATCGCCTTGAGCCCGCCGCCCGGGCGCTTGCGCGCGGGAAAGTTGAGGTGGTCCCAGCCGACCAGCGTCACCTCCGGGGCGAGCACCTCGGCGGCGAACCGGTGGAGCGAGGGACGCGCGGTGATCACGACGTCCCCGGGGCCGTAGCGCCCGAGGGCGGCGCTCAGCCCGGCGTCGGTGAGCGCCGAGTAGTACTTCTCCTCGAGGAACCGGCTGCGCCGGTGGGCCTGGCGCCGGCTCCGCCACGGCAGGGTGTCGAGCTGGCGGAAGCCGACCGGGACCACGTAGGTGACCTCGATGCGGGGGTCGATCGCAAAGGCGCGCGAGCCGCCGTCGTACACGCTGATGATCTCGACGCGGTGGGTCGCCGCGAGGGCGCCCGCGATGTTGGTGACCGCGCGTGAGACGCCGCTGCGGCCGTGGATGGAGAGAACCACGAAGACGACGCGCGGGCGCGGGTCGTTCGGGCGCCCGAGCGCGCGGCGAGTCATGTGCCCATGAATACCCGATAGGGTGCAGGCCGTGGCGGATTCGAGCAAGACTTTTACCGGGATGCTCTCCGTCGTCGTCCCCTGCTACAACGAAGAGGCCGTGGTCGACTCGATGGTCGCCGTCCTCCAGGACGTGCTGCCCGGGATCGCCGCCTCGTTCGAGGTGCTCCTCGTGGACGACGGGAGCAGCGACCGCACCCTCGAGCGGCTGCGCGCGATCAACGCCGAGGACGAGCGCTTCCGCTACCTCGCGCTGAGCCGCAACTTCGGCAAGGAGTCGGCGATGCTGGCCGGGCTCAGCCAGGCCAAGGGCGACGCCGTGGCGATCCTCGACGCCGACCTCCAGCACCCGCCCGCACTGCTCGCCCAGATGCTGCCGCTGCTCGCGGCCGGCAACGACCAGGTGATCGCGCGGCGTACCCGCACCGGTGACAAGCCGCTGCGCACGCTCTTCTCCAAGGCCTACTACCGGGTCTTCAACCGGCTCATCGACGTCACCCTCGAGGACGGCGCCGGCGACTTCCGGGTGCTCAGCCGCCGCGCGGTCCGGGCGCTGCTCGCCGTGGGCGAGTACAACCGGTTCTCCAAGGGCCTGTTCTCGTGGATCGGCTTCGAGACCGCCGTGGTCGACTACGAGAACGTCGCCCGGGCCGGCGGTGAGACCAAGTGGAGCATGCGCAGCCTGGTCAACTACGGCATCGACGGCGTCGTCTCCTTCAACTCCCGGCCGCTGCGGCTGGCGATCTACTTCGGCGCGTTCATCTCGCTCGTCGCCTTCGTCTACGCCCTGTGGGTGCTCGGCGACGCGATCATCAACGGCAACCAGGCCCCCGGCTACGTCACGACCATCTGCACCGTCGTCGGCTTCGGCGGCGTCCAGATGATCCTGCTCGGCGTGATCGGCGAGTACCTCGGCCGGATCTACCTCGAGACCAAGCAACGCCCCCACTTCCTGCTCAAGGAGAGCAGCGACGGCCCCGACCGGACCCCGGTCGCCGTCCTGCTCGGCCAGGAGCACGAGCAGTTCATCAACCTGAACGAGGATCGCGCGTGATCAAACGGCTGACCTGGCCCCTCGCAGTCGTCGTGGTGACGGGCCTCTACGGCCTGCTGCCCCTCCTCGGGAGCCGCGAGGTCTACCTGCGCGGCGACTCCGCGGCCCAGTTCGCCCCCACCTGGTGGTACCTCGGCCAGACGGTGCGCGACAGCGGCCTGCCGATCGGCCTCGACCCGAGCTCGTTCGCGGGCGGCAACTTCGCCGCCGAGGCGCTCTTCGGCATCTGGAACCCGATCAACCTGCTGATCTGGCTCTTCGTCTCCGGCGCCGGCGACCTGCTGTTCGCCGTCGTCGTGGTCAAGATCGCGATCCTCGTCGCGCTGGCCCTCGGCACCTACCTCGTCGCCCGCGAGTACGACGCCCAGCCGTGGGCCGCCGCCGCGGTCGCCATCGCGCTCCCCTTCTCCGGCTTCACCCTCTGGTGGGACGCCGGCTCCTGGCCGGCCGGCCTCGCCGCGTTCGCCTACGCCCCCTGGGTGTGGTGGGCCTTCCGGCGCACCCTGCGCGGCGCGATGAACCCGTTCTGGGCCTTCCTCATCGGTGCGCTCGGCGTCACCCAGGGCAACCCCTACGGCACGCTCGCGGTGGTCGTCGTCGGCCTCGGGCTCGTGATCGAGGGGCTGGTCACGCGCAACCGGGCGGGCGCCGTACGGCTGGTGCTGACGGGTGGCTTCGTCGCCGCCCTGCTCCCCCTGATCTACATCCCGCTGCTGCGCGCCTCCGAGCTCGCCGCGCGCTCGGACGGCCCGGTCTTCGGCAACAACGGCAAGCTGCGCCCCGAGCTCGGCGACCTGCTCGGCATGAGCAACCCGACCTTCGTCCCGTCGATCATCTCGATCACCGGGCCGACCCAGGTCCCGGTCGCCTACTTCTGCTGGTTCATCCTGCCGCTGCTCCCCTGGCTCCGCTACGGCGTCGTGCGCGAGCGCTGGCGCGAGCTGACCGGCCTCGGCATGATCGGGCTCCTCTACCTGGCCCTCACGCTCGGCCCCTCGAACCTGTGGCTGTTCCGCTGGCCGCTGCGCCTCATCGAGTACTTCTACCTCGCCCTCGGCGTCGCCCTCGCGATCGTCCTCAGCAAGGGCCTGGCCCGCGACCACCGGCGCGCCCGCGTGGCCGGCTCGGCCGCCGTCGTCCTCGCCCTGTCCTTCCAGGCCTGGGCCCAGCACCCGACCTGGCTCGCCTCGACGCTCGCCGGCGCCCTCGTCCTCGCCGCCCTGACCGCGGCGGCCCTGCTGGTGCACCACTACCGGGCGGGCGCGACCTCGCTGCTGGCCGTCGTACTGATCGGGGGGACGGCGGTCACCCTCGGCCTCCAGGCCAAGGTCTACGAGGAGAACGACGGCGCCCGCCTCTACCACGTCCCCACCGACGTCGCGGCCCTCCAGAAGCGCTTCGGCGACCTCGACGGCCGGGTGATGCAGTTCGCCGACCTCCGCAAGGTGCAGAAGAAGGCCCAGCAGACCGGCGACGACCGCAAGCTGCGCCGCGCCTGGAAGAACTTCCTGCCCGGCAGCATGTACCACGTCGCCGGCGTCGAGTCGGTCAACAACTACACCGGCATGGGCTTCCGGCCGTTCGAGAAGCGCCTGTGCATGCACTACGAGGGCTTCACCACCCCCTGCGGCTACAAGCGCGTCTGGAAGCCCCTCACCAAGGGCCAGGACCAGCCCCCGCTCGCCGACCTCCTCAAGCTCCAGACCGTCGTCGCCCAGCCCGCCCAGACCGTCGGCGTCACCCCGCCGCCCAACTGGAGGTACGCCGAGACCGGCGACCGCATCGTCCTGGTCCGCACCGACGCCCTCCCCTGGCCCGACAGCGAGCTCAGCTGGGCCTCCCCCGGCGTCAGCGTCGACAGCGCGCACCGCGACGGCCTGTCCGAGACCGTGAAGCTCTCCGCCCCCCGCGGCGGCCAGGTCACCTTCGCCCTCCTCGAGTGGCCCGGCTACACCGCCACCCTCGACGGCAAGGAGATCGAGGTCGAGCACGACAAGGCCGGCCTGGTCACCCTCGACCTGCCCCGCGGCGCCGAGGGCACCCTCGAGCTGACCTACGACCGGCCCGGCAAGGCGATCGCCAACCTCGGCGTCGGCATCGGCTTCCTGGGTGCCCTGGCCCTGGGCGGGTACGACCTGCTCACCCGCCGTCGCCGCCGCGAGCAGGACGCCACCCCCGGCAAGCACGCCGCCCCCACCGAGGCCTGAGCCGAACGCGAAACGACCGGCGACCACCCGAGGGTGATCGCCGGTCGTCGCAGCGCCGGGCGGGCCAGGTCAGCCCTTGAGCGCGTAGTCCTTGAGCAGCGAGCGCCCGATGATCATCTTCTGGATGTCGGAGGTGCCCTCGCCGATGAGCATGAACTTCACCTCGCGCATGAGCCGCTCGATCTCGTACTCCTTGGAGTACCCGTAGCCGCCGTGGATCCGGAAGGAGTCCTCGACGACCTCGTTGGCGTACTCGGAGGCGACCATCTTGGCCATGCCGGCCTCGACGTCCATCCGCTTGCCGGTGTCCTTGAGGCGGGCGGCGCGCACCATCATGTTGTGGGCGGTCTCGACCTTGGTCGCCATCTCCGCGATCCGGAAGAGCACGGCCTGGTGCTCGGCGATGAGCTTGCCGAAGGTCTTGCGCTGCTGGGCGTACGCCACGCCGAGCTCGAAGCCGCGCCAGGCCAGTCCGCAGGCGCGGGCGGCGACGTTGACCCGGCCGACCTCGACGCCGTCCATCATCTGGAAGAAGCCCTTGCCGGGCTCGCCGCCGAGGATCTGGTCGGCGCCGATGCGGTGGCCCTCGAGGATGAGCTCGGTCGTCTCGACGCCCTTGTAGCCCATCTTGTCGATCTTGCCGGGCACGGTGACGCCCTGGGCGGTCTCACCGAAGCCGGCCTCCTTCTCGACGAGGAAGGTGGTCATGTTCTTGTAGACGCTCTCGGCGCCCTCGTCGCTCTTGACGAGCAGCGCGACCAGCGTGGACGACGCACCGTTGGTCAGCCACATCTTCTGGCCGGTGATGGAGTACGAGCCGTCGTCCTGCTTGGTCGCCTTGGTCGAGACGGCCGAGACGTCGGAGCCCAGGCCGGGCTCGGACATCGAGAAGGCGCCGCGGACCTCGCCGGTGGCCATCCGCGGGAGGTACTTCTGCTTCTGCTCCTCGGTGCCGTGCTGCATGAGCAGGTAGGCCACGATGAAGTGGGTGTTGATGACGCCGGAGACGCTCATCCAGCCGCGGGCGATCTCCTCGACCACGAGGGCGTACGTCAGCAGGGACTCGCCCAGGCCGCCGAACTCCTCGGGGATGGTCAGGCCGAACACGCCGAGCTCCTTGAGCCCGTCGACGATCTCCTGGGGGTAGGTGTCGGAGTGCTCGAGCTCCTGCGCCACCGGGATGATCTGCTCGTCCACGAAGGTCCGTACGGCCTTCAGGATCTCGGTCTGGTCCTCGGTGAGTCCCTCGGTCTGGCAGAGCTTCGGCATCGGTTCCCTTTCGCTGGTGCTACCGCAGCGCACTGTACCGGCGAGTAAGGGGCCCTGGATCCCCTGAGCTCGTGACGTATCGCACGTCGCCGGGGTGCTCCCCCGGCCGTCACGACGCACCTAGCCTGGGGCCCATGACCAGCCAGAACGACCTCGACGCGACCGCCGCCCGGCTCGACGCCACCCTCGACCAGCTCGGCACCGTGCTGGCCGAGCTGACCACGGCCGTGCAGGAGTTCAAGACGTCGGTCGCCGGCTTCGACGGCGTCGTCGACAAGGCCGACGGGCTGCTCGCCCGCGCGGACAAGCTCCTCGCCCCGCTCGCCGCCACCCAGCAGGTCGGCGACCAGCTCAAGGTGGCCGGCGCGCTCGCCGGGCAGGTCGCCTCGGCAGCGGTCAAGAAGGGCGTCGCGGCGGCCAAGGGCGCGCGCCCCTAGCCACCGCGAGACCGGTGCCTCAGAGCGGCCGGCCGGCCGCCTGGAAGAACGGCACGAACAGGTTGTCGTAGCTCGTCTTGTCGATGGTCACCACGGCCCGGGTCGCGACCTTGTGGGTGTCCTTGACCAGGGGCCGGTTCGAGTCGATCCGCAGGGCCCGGGTGCCGCCGCTGGCGCTGACCAGCGAGCTGGCGGCCGGGAGGCGGTAGCGGGTCCAGTTGCGCTGGTGGGCGACCCAGGACTTCTTGCGGACGTTGGTGCCCAGGAGCTTGATCAGCGTGCGCTCGCCGGTGGTGACCTTCTTGCCGGAGGTGAGCAGCTGGACGTGGACGCCGCGCTTGCGCGCCTGCTGGATCGCCTTGACCACGACCGGCATCTTGAGGTCGCGGCTGACCAGGTGGACCACGGCGCCCTTGGGCGCGAGGTTGATCGAGCGCACCATCAGGCTGGTGACCGCACGCGGCGAGGTGCGCGGGTCGGTCATCACCACGCCCGGTGAGAACGCCGAGGCGCTGGAGCCGGTGAGGGCCAGGTCGGCGGTGAGCTGGCGGTGGTCGGAGTTGGTGACGCGCACGGACTGGCTGCGGACGGTGTACTGGCCGGCCGAGGCGAGCAGCACGTAGTCGATGGTCGCGTTGCGGTACATGCCGGTGGGCAGCGCGGTGCCCGTGACGTCGTACACGGGGGTGAGGCCGAGGGCGGTCACCGTGGTGCGGGGGTACTCCGCGACGGCGCGATAGTTGACGTTGAGGTCGCCACCGACGAGGACCGGGCCGTGCGCGCGGAGCTGGTCGACGAGCAGGCCGAGGCGCTGGAACGACGGGATCGTGAGGTCCTTGGTGTAGCCGGCGCGCGGCGCGAAGTGGGCCGAGACGATCGAGATGCGCTCACCGATGTTGCTCTGCAGCGAGACCCAGTTGGCGTGGCGCTTGCCGAGCTCGAAGGCCTTGCTCGGCTGCTTGCGCAGCTTGTTGCTGATCATCCAGGTGCCCTGGGCGACGACATTCCAGCGCGCGGTGTTCCAGGCGACCGGCGTCTCGCCGGTGTAGGCACCGGGGGTGCGCCACAGCTGGTAGCCCGCGGGCGCCAGCCACGAGTCGGGCCGGTAGGTCACCTCGTTGAAGGTGACGAAGTCGGGACGCTGGGCGTAGACCGCGGCGATGTCCGCCTTGGTCTTGGCCGTCGACATGTTCGACTTGATGTTGGCCTGGACGATGCGCAGCGGTGCCGAGACCGGGTCGGTGCCCGGCGTGCCGGGCGTACCGGGGGTGTCCGCAGCGAGTCGGACGCCACCACCGTTCCCGGGCAGCCAGAGCAGGCTGACGGCGAGGGCAGCGACGACCGCGACGACGGCCGTACGAGGCGTCCGCGCGACGGATCGGAGGAAAGACATGAGAGCACTCCGTGGGGTCTCGAAACACTGGTGCACAGGGATCACACCAGTCACATCGACACCACGGCAAGTCCCGCGTAGGAACTACAAATGTGTAGTTCTCACGGGGGTTTCCGGCCCCCGCTGAACCACAACGGTGTAGTTCGTCAGCGGCGCGCGCGGGCCTCGAGGAGCGGCACCAGCGCCTGCTCCATCTGCCGTACGACGCGCGCCAGCTCGGCGTCGAGAAGCGCGTTCTCGCGCACCGCAACCTCGGCCTCCGCGACCCGGGCGCGCTGACGCCGGACCCGCAGCAGGCCGGTCACCTCGGCGGCCGCGACGGCCCGGCCGCGGAGCCGGTCCGCGGCGCTCACAGCGAGTCCGCGCGGTAGGTGCGCAGGGCCGCGCCGGTCACGTCGCCGTCGGCGAGGTCGGCGGGCAGCAGCAGCTCGGTGACGACGTCCTGGAGCATCGCGACGCGCTGGTGCAGCGCGCGGCTCTTGGCCACCTCGGCCTCGAGCTCGGTGATCCGGCGGCGTAGCTGCTCCTCGGAGCGGTCGACGGCCGGAGCCGCGACCCGCTGGGCGATCCGGCGCAGCCGGCCGCCGGCCGGGGCGGTGGCCGCACCTGCGGAGGCGCTCCCCTCCCCCGCCTCGCCGGTCGTGTCAGCCCGCCAGAGCAGCAGCAGGTCGCGCAGCGCGTCGAGGGCGGCGTCGAGCACCTCGGCGTCGCTCACCTCGCCGGACAGGCGTCCGGAGGGCCGCGTGGCGCGCAGGTCGTCGAGGTCGCCGTGGACGACGTGCCCGGAGGCAGCGAGGGTGGCGATCGCCTGCTCGGCGCGGGCCTGCGCCTCGTCGTACTGGCGGTCGGTCATGGCCAGCGGCTGGTCCTGGCGCGGGGCGATCACCCGGTGGGCCAGGGTGTCGCGCAGCCAGCGCGCCTTCTCGCGGCTGTTGTCGAGGGGCGCACCGAGCCGCTCGTTGACCCGGCGCAGCAGCTCGGCGCCGACGGCGCCCAGCGACTCGTTGACGCGGGGCAGGTCGAGGTCGACCGGGGCGTCGGCGATGCCGCAGGCGGCCCCGAACCGGCGCCACAGCTCGGTCGGGTCGGCCGGGCTGCGCGGCACCGTGACCACGTGCACGTGGTCGGCCGCGAGGCCGGCTCCCCAGCGCTCGGCGACGCTGGTCGGGTCGGTGGTGCGCCAGCCCCACTCGCTGCGCGGCGCCTCGGCCTTGGGCGGCTTCCAGTCCTCCAGAGGCGTGGTGAGGCCGAACTTGAGCCGCTCCTGCCAGGCCGAGGGCACCGAGCGGGCCAGGTCGCGGGCGGTGATGACGACGTGGACGTCGAGTCCGGCGAGGTCGCCGATCGCGCGCGCGGCCTGCTCGGCCGAGGCGGCCGAGAACAGCTCGTAGCTCAAGATCGCGCTCGGACCGCTCCAGTCGCGGATCTCCTTGACCAGGCGGCCCCACTGGTCGCGCCGGTCGGCGGGGAGCTTCTCCCAGCGCGGGTCCTCGCGGACCTGGAGCGCGGCCTGCACCCGGGTGCCCTGGTCGCGTCCCACGACGAGCACGCCCTGGTCGGCGAGGACCGTGCGGTTGCCGTCGAGCACGCGCTGGAGGTACGTCGTGCCCGACTTCGGCGAGCCGACGTGCAGGTAGACGGTGCGGGTCATGCGGAGCTCCCCCCTCGGGGCGGGACGTGGATGGTCATCCGCCAGGTCGCCGGCGGCACGGAGGTGGTGGCGGTCAGGGCCGCCTCGGCCGCGCTCACCCCGGACTCGGCGCGCACCTCGGCGCCGATCGCCTCGGCGGCCCGGCGGGTCTCGGCGGGGCCGGTCGGCCAGAACCGGCCGCCCAGCGCCTCGGTGCGCTCGGCCAGGGCCGGGCGCGACCATGCCTGCGACTCGAGGTGGACCTCGCCGCCGCGGCGCAGGGCGGTCGCGACGAGCTGCCAGAACTGCTCGCGGCCGTCGGGGGCCAGCGACTCCAGCAGGCCGCGGGCGTAGACCACCTGGGGCCCGCGGTGCCGGGCGAGCAGCACCGCGCGGGTCAGCACGTCGCGGACGTCGTACAGGTTGACCTCGTTGCGGGACAGGCCCTCGGCCTCGGGCCAGATCCGGCGCCGCGGCAGGGCGTAGTCGAGCGCGACGGTCGGCACGCCCGCGCGGGCGAAGTAGGCCGCGTCGGCGCCCGTGCCGGCGCCCACGTCGAGGACGCGGACCCCCTCGGGCAGCCGGGGCAGCACGTCCTGGGCGAACGCCGACGGTCCGGGCGCGGCCTTGGCGGCAGTGCGGTTGAACGCGTTCCACTCGCGGCGCTGGCGCCAGAGCTTGCCGAACCAGCCGTCGAAGCGCTGCTCGATCTCGGGTCCGGGCTGGTGCTGGAAGGACGGGTCCGGCACCTTCCAGTTCGGCCCGTAGGAGATCTCCAGGATCTTGGCGGGGTCGGCCGGGGCCGGCAGCATCCGGCCCTCGAACTCGATCGGCTTCAGCGGGAGCAGCGCCTCGCGCGGCACCGGGGTGCGCACGGTCGCGGTCTCGTAGAGGTTCCCGTCGAAGAAGAACGTCGTGTAGACGTCGATGCCCGCCCCCGCGCCGTCGGGCGTGGGAACCTGCACGGTCAGGAAGCAGCCGGCCCGGATCTGCAGGCTCATCCCCTCGGCGCGCAGCGCGCGGGCGATGTCCCACAGCTCACGCTGCATCTCGGCCGGGGTGGCCTTCTCGGAGAGGTAGCACAGGTCGACGTCGGAGTCGTGACCGATCGCCTTGCCGCTGCGGGCGGCGCCCAGCAGCGTGCCGAACGAGATCCAGGAGCGGACGTCGCAGGTGTTCTCGAGGACGTCGATGATCCGCTGCGACTCGTCCGCGAGCAGACCGAGCAGGCCCTCGCCCCGGGTGTCGAAGGGCCGCTGCAGCAGGCCCCACTTGTCGACGATGACCGGCAGGCCGTGCCGGTCGCGCATGTCGACCGCGGCGTCGTCCTCGGTGAAGGCGACCCGGCCGGTGAACAGCGTGCGCTCCTCGGCCACGACGCGGACGTCGGACCAGCCGACCAGGAACGCCCGCAGCCGCTTGGGCCACGGCACGAGCGTCTTGCCCGGCGCGTCGACCGAGAACGACCACCCGCGGTGCTCGCCGAAGTAGACGTCGCCGGAGCCCGTGAAGGAGGCGGGGAGATGGATGCCCTCGCCGTCGACGAGGACCCCGGCGTCTGCGGCCGTCAGAGGCCGTTCTCCTTCATCAACGCGTACGGGTCGACCGGCGCGATCCGGCCCTCGACCACCGAGGAGGTGATCGGCGCCAGGTTGACCGGGCCCCAGGAGCCGGGGCGGTGCTTGTAGAGGAAGTCGGTCCAGTCGATGTAGGCCTTGGTCATCGCGACGTCCTTGAACTCGCCCACGACGTCGTCGCTGGCCAGCGGGACCGAGCTCCAGTTGGCGCTGCCGTTGTAGACCACGCGCGCGGCGGTGTTGCCGTCGTAGTTGCCGCTGATGGCGAGCGACTTGAGGTGCAGGTAGATGTCGTAGACACCGTTGCGGTCGCGGTCGTAGGCGAGCTGGAGCTTCTGGACCTTGTTCTTGGAGAGCAGGTCGTGGACGTTGTTGCCCATGAGCGCGTAGACGATGCGGATGTCGCAGCCGGCCTTCTTGAGCTGGACGAGCTTCTGGGCCAGGCGGATACCGCGGTCGCCGTGGATCGCGGTCTGCATGATCCGGATCTTGGTCCGGCCGTTGTAGCCCGCGCCACCGGTCGCGCCGGTGCACTTGATCTTGTTGAGCCGCGCCATGTCGGGGTCACCGACCTGGTTCGGGACCGCGCCCTTGTAGGGGTAGAAGAAGACGCTCTGGGTGGGGCTGAACTGCGCGGCGACGTAGCCCTTGCTGCCCTGGTTCTTGTCGAGCCGCATCTCGTTGAACACCCGCTGGAAGGTGTCGTAGATGGTCTTGTTGTTGACCCAGGTGTAGAGGTCGTTCCACTGGTCCTTGGCCGCGACGTCGGTGGCGTTGTTCGAGCCGAACATCGTCACGTACTTGCGGTCCTGGACCCGGCTGAACAGGTAGAACTTCGAGTGCGGGATGCCCCGCGCACCGCGGCAGGAGCCGGCGCACAGGCGCAGCCAGCTCTGGACCGCGCGGGCCTTCTCCTTGCCCTTGAGGACCTTGGCGACGGCCGCGGCCTCGGGGTTGGGGTGCTCGCGGCTCCAGTTGACCTTGTCCATGATGATCTGGACGGCGACGCCGCGCTTGTGGGCGCGGATCAGCGCGTTGGACCAGGACCGGCCGCGGACGTTCCACGCGGCCATCTGGATGACGTCGCCCTTGCGGGTGCTGTCGATGCTGCGCAGGATGTGGCGGCGGATGTTGGTCGCCTTATTGCCACCCCGGCTGTAGGGCTCGTTGAACCGCAGCCCCGGGTTGGGGTTGTAGTGGTCGCGCTTGGCCTTCTTCTTCTTGCGGTCGACCGTCGCGGGCGCGGACGCGTCGACGGCGGCCTGGGCGGCGACCACGGCGGACGACGGGACGGCGGCGTGGGCGCCGGGGAGTGCCCCGAGCCCCAGACCGACGGCGATCGCCGTCACCCAGATCACGACGCCGGTTCCGGCACGACGCATCACAAGCACTCCTCAGTCTGGGCCTCGTCACCCCCGGCCATGCCCGAGAAGGACGGCGGGGACAACCCCGGCGCAAAATCAGCCGACATCGTATCCCACGGTGTCGCAGGTACTAGCAGGAACGTGAACACCGTCACCCGGTGCCGGGCTCAGCCCGAGCAGGCTTCCAGCAACGACATGTAGTCGGCGTCGTGCTCGCGGTCCGGGGTGGCCCGGACGACCTCGCGCCCGACGATCGCGTAGAACTGGTCGCCGTGCTGGGCGAGCTTGCGGTTGACGCAGCCGCGGATGCTCTTGGAGACCTGGCCGTACTGGTCCTCGCACCCCCGGTACGACGCGGGCAGGATCTTGCCCTCGACCCAGAGCTTCTCGCACGCGGGCAGCTGGACCGGCTTCTTGCTCGGCGTGGCCGCCGGGGTGTCGGTCGCGGGCGTGGAGGCGGGCGCGGAGGAGCCCGGCGTCGAGGCGTCCGCGTCGGGTGACTTGTCGTCGTCACCGCAGCCGGCGAGCGCCAGCGTGCAGGTGAGCGCCGCGACCAGGACCCCGAGCCGGGGCGGCAGGAACGAATGCATGCGGACCATCGTAGGGGTCCGCGGGCTCCGCACCGTGGCGATCAGGACGCCTTGTCGGCGACCTTGGCGTCGGCGTAGATCATGTGGTGGTCGCTGAGGCCCTGGGAGACCGTGGTGTTGTCCTGGACGTAGCCGGAGAAGTCGATGGCGTCGGCGGAGCCGAGGATCCAGTCGATCCGCTGCGGGCCGCCCGGCGGGTTGCAGCCGCCGCCACCGGAGCCGCCGTTGGCCGAGGTCATCCCGGCGCGGGTGGCGAACTTGCAGAAGACGGTGGTCTTCTCGTTGAGGTCGCCCATGAGCAGCACCGGGTGCCCGGTCTGGCGCAGCTGGTTGACCAGGTCGATCTGGATCTCGGCCGAGGCGTTGCGCTCGGCCTGGCGGCCCTGCGGGGAGTTGTGGGTGACGATCACCCAGAACTGGGCGCCCGTCTTCTTGTCGCGCAGCAGCACGTAGGGGATCGGAACGCTGCCGATGCCGTTGAAGGTGTGCGAGGAGCCGCCGTTGTCGACCATCTCGAAGCGGTCGGTGCGCCACATGATCTGGACCCGGTAGCCGTCGCGGCCCAGCGCGTCCTGGGGCCACATCTGCATCGCGGAGAGGTTGTTCATGAAGACCGGGCGCTGGTCGCGCTGGACCTCCTGGAGCCCGACGATCGACACCCCCCGGTCGCGGAGCAGGGCGGCCTCGCGCGCGGCGCGGTTGAGCCCGTTGCCGGCGTGGTTGCTGCCGAGGATGTTGAGCGTGGCGATCCGGAAGCTCGTGGTCGAGGGCTGGCTCTTGCGGGCGATCGCCTCGACCTGCTCGACGAGCGGGTTGACCTTGCGCTCCTGGTTGCGCGAGGGCGCCTCGGCGGAGCGGCCCTCGCCGACCTCGCCCGTGGCGCCGTCCGGCGTCGCGGAGCCGGTCTCGGTGGGCGCGCCGCTCGCCTCGTCGCTGCTCGACGCCGGCACCCGGGTGCCCGAGCCCTCGCTCGCCTCGGGCGAGCGGGAGGACGACGGTCCGGCGGCGGCCACGTCGGCCCCCATCGGCGTCACGGACGTGTCGACCACCGTGCCGACCACGATCGCCGCGAGACCAGCGACGGCGGCCAGGACGACCACGACGAGCTCCGTGCGCGAGATGGCGCGCTTGACGCGCTTGCGCTTCCGGTCCTCGGTCACCCTCAACTACCTCCCGACGTCCCATCGGCAAGGGGACGGCTGATCGGAGTCACGGACTCTACCTTGCGTCCTGAGTCACACCAATCCCCCGCGAGCGTCCCCCGCGAGCGCGCCAGCACGGCGCCGGCGCCGGTGACCGGTACCGTTCGAGCGTGAGCACCACACCGTCGCGCGTGTTCGCGGCCCGGTTGGTCGGGCTCCCGATCTTCGACCCCCAGGGCGACCAGGTCGGGAAGGTCCGGGACCTGGTCGTCACCATGCGCACGGAGGGCACCCAGCCGCGGGTGCTGGGCATGGTCGCCGAGGTGTTCGGCCGGCGCCGGATCTTCGTGCCGATGACCCGGGTGACCAACATCGACGCCGGCCACGTCTACACCACCGGCCTGCTCAACATGCGCCGCTTCGAGCAGCGCTCCACCGAGACCCTGGTGATCGGGCAGATGCTCGACCGCACCGTGACGATCACCGACAGCGGCATCACCGGCACCGTGTACGACGTCGCGATGGAGCCCGCACGCACGCGCGACTGGGTGCTCAGCCGGGTCGCCGTGCGCGAGCCCTCCAAGGGCTTCCGGCGCCGCGGCCAGTCCCACGTCGTCGAATGGCGCGACGTGACCGGGCTGACCCGCAGCGACGACCGCCAGGGCGCCACCCACCTGGTCGCCGCGCTCAACGAGATGCGGCCCGCCGACGCGGCGAGCATCCTGCACGACCTGCCGCCCGAGCGGCGTACCGCCGTGGCGCTGGCGCTGGACGACGAGCGCCTCGCCGACGTCCTCGAGGAGCTGCCCGAGGACGACCAGGTCGAGATCCTCAAGGGCCTCGACTCCGAGCGCGCGGCCGACGTCCTCGAGGAGATGTCGCCCGACGACGCCGCGGACCTGGTCCGCGACCTGCCGCCCGAGACCGCCGAGATCCTGCTCGAGCTGATGGAGCCCGACGAGGCCGAGGACGTGCGCCGGCTGCTCTCCTACGTCGAGAACACCGCCGGCGCGATGATGACCCCGGAGCCGGTCATCCTCGGCCCGGACGCGACGATCGCCGACGCCCTGGCCCACGTCCGCAACCCCGAGCTGACCCCGGCCCTGGCCGCCCTGGTCTACGTCTGCCGCCCGCCCCTGGAGACCCCCACCGGCAAGCTCCTCGGCGTCGCCCACATCCAGCGCCTGCTGCGCGAGCCGCCCTCGACCCTGGTCGCGGGCGCGCTCGACGACTCGATGGAGTGGCTGCGCCCCGAGGCCGGCATCGACGAGGTCGCCGCTCACCTGGCCACCTACAACCTCGTCGCCGCACCGGTCATCGACGAGAACGGCCGGCTCCTCGGCGCGGTCACCGTCGACGACCTGCTCGACCACATGCTCCCCGCCAACTGGCGCGACCGGGCCCGCGAGCGAGAGGCGGGCAGCCGATGAGCGACACCCGGCGGATGCGCGAGCGGCTCGACACCCCGCGCGAGGAACGGCGCCAGCTGGTCCGGCGCCCGTCGTACAACGCGGACACGTTCGGGGTCTTCGCCGAGCAGTTCGCGCGGTTCATGGGGACCGCGACGTTCCTGATCTACATGACGCTGTTCGTCCTGTTCTGGGTCGGCTGGAACCTGATGGCGCCCGACGACCTGCGCTTCGACAACTACCCCTTCATCTTCCTGACGCTCATGCTGAGCCTCCAGGCGTCGTACGCCGCGCCGCTGATCCTGCTCGCGCAGAACCGCCAGGAGGCCCGCGACCGGGTCATCGCCGAGCAGGACCGGCAGGCCGACGCCCGGGCGCACGCGGACATGGAGTTCCTCGCCCGCGAGGTCGCCTCGCTGCGGATGGCGGTCGGCGAGGTCGCCACCCGCGACTTCCTGCGCTCCGAGCTGCGCGGCCTGCTGGCCGACCTCGACGAGCGGGCCGAGGAGCGCGTGCCGTCTCAGGAGGACGGCGCCGACGAGGACGCTGCGGGGGCTCCGTAGGGACCGCTCGGCCGGCCGGGGTGGTCGAGCCGTGCGCTGGGTGCGTGCATCGCAAGGCGGCGGCGCGTGGGCGTGCCGGGTGCCCGGCGAGTGTCGCCGACGTAGCGAGGTGCGTGCCCAGGGTGCGGGGCGACCGGTCCGGGCGACCGAGCGGTCACTAGACTCCGTGGTTGTGAGCACCCCGCAGCACTCCCCCTCGCTCGAGCAGGTCATGGCCGCGCTGGCCAAGGTCAACGACCCCGAGATCAAGCGGCCGATCACCGAGCTCGGCATGGTCGACAGCGTCGACATCGCGGCAGGGGACGGCGGGTCGGTCGTGACCGTCAAGGCGCTGCTCACCGTGGCGGGCTGCCCGCTCAAGGACACCATCACCCGCGACGTGACCGCCGCGGTCACCGCGCTCCCCGGCGTCACCGGCGTCGAGGTCGAGCTCGGGGTGATGACGGCCGAGCAGCGCTCGGGCCTGCACGAGACCCTGCGCGGCGGCCAGGCCCAGCGCGAGATCTCCTTCGCCCAGCCCGGCTCGCTGACCAAGGTCTTCGCGATCGCCTCCGGCAAGGGCGGCGTCGGCAAGTCCTCGGTGACGGTCAACCTCGCCCTCGCGCTGGCCGCGGCCGGGCGCAAGGTCGGCGTGGTCGACGCCGACATCTACGGCCACTCGATCCCGGCGATGCTCGGCGTCGCCGACTCCCGGCCCACCCAGGTCGACGACCTGATCATGCCGGTGCCCACCGCCTCGGGCGTCTCGGTGATCTCGATCGGCATGCTCAAGCCGCGCCGCGACCAGGTCGTCGCCTGGCGCGGACCGATGCTCGACCGGGCGCTCGTGCAGATGCTCGCCGACGTCTACTGGGGCGACCTCGACGTCCTCCTGCTCGACCTGCCCCCGGGCACCGGCGACATCGCCATCTCGCTCGGCCAGCACCTCCCCGGCGCCGAGGTGGTCGTGGTGACCACCCCCCAGGAGGCGGCCGCCGAGGTCGCCGAGCGGGCCGGCACGATGGCCTCGATGATGCACCAGCGCGTGGTGGGCGTCGTCGAGAACATGAGCTACCTCCCCTGCCCGCACTGCACCCCCGAGGGCGAGGACCACCGGCTCGAGATCTTCGGCTCCGGTGGCGGCGAGCGGGTGGCGGCCACGCTGTCCGAGCGCTTCGGGTACGACGTGCCGCTGCTCGGCCAGGTCCCGCTCGACGTCTCGCTGCGCGAGGGCGGCGACGCCGGCAAGCCGATCGTCGACTCCGACCCCACCTCCGCGGCCGCCCAGGCGCTGCGCGCGGTGGCCGATCGGCTCGACGGACGCGGCCGGGGACTCGCCGGTATGCAGCTCGGCCTCACGCCGACCAGTAAGTTCTGACCAGCACAGCACGCGGGTAGGGCGACAGGAGCTGGCGGGTGTTCGGTATCGGGTTCGGCGAGATCATCGTCATCGCCTTCATCGCCGTGCTCGTCTTCGGTCCCGACCGGCTGCCGGAGGTGGCGCGCCAGGCCGGCAAGCTGGTCCGGCAGATGCGCCAGTTCGCCAACAACGCGCGCGACGAGCTGCGCACCGAGCTCGGCCCCGAGTACGCCGACCTCGAGCTCAGCGACCTCGACCCGCGCGCCATCGTCCGCAAGCACCTCGCCGAGGCGATGGCCGAGCTCGACGAGCTCGACGACGCGGTCCGCAACGCCGGCGAGGACGACCTGCCCTCCTCGCTCCCGCTCGCCCCGGGCGAGCGGCCGCCGTACGACTTCGACGCGACCTGATCCTCAGCCCCGCGACTGCGCCGCGGCCAGCGCGGCGAAGGTGACGAGCACGGTCCGGCGCTCCTCCCCCGTGCTCAGCTCGCAGAAGTCCGCGCCGACCCGACGCAGGTGCCCCTCGTGCCGGCTCCCGTCGCGCAGGTGCAGCACGCACGCCTCGCCGGCCTCGGAGATCCGGCGCAGCGCCGAGGCCAGCCCCAACCGGGTCAGCGGCGACCACGCCACCTCGGGCACCGCTCGGACCGAGGCACCCTCGACCGTCGTCACGGCGTCCTGGTTGACGACCCAGTCCTGGTCACCGGCCGCGACGAGCAGCCATCCGGACGCCACCCGCTCGACGACCCCCGCGACCGGACCGACTCCCTCGACGCCCACGACCGCGCTCGACCCCACGGTCGCCATCAGCTGCCCGGCGAGGGTGACCTGCTGGTACTCCGCCCGGCTCCGGTCGGCCACCTCGACGTCCCGCTCGGCCGCGTAGAGGACGGTCGCCTGGTCCTCCAGGTCGTCGAACAGCGCGAACAGCTCGTCCTCCCAGCCCATGGGAGCCAGCCTCGCACGGGATGATCAGGTCGCGGGCGGTGGGTACCGGTCGACGTACGCGCGGGCGCGGGGCCACGGGTCGCCGGCGTACTGGGCCGGCATCCGGTGCCGGTGGGCGGCGCAGAACGCGGCCAGGGTGGTCGCCTCGGGGACCGGGACCCGCTCCAGGACGGTCCCCTCGTAGGCCTCGTTGACCGCGCGCAGGTCCGCCTCGGGATGCCAGCCCGCGTGGTCGAACGCCCACCCGTCGGCGCGCACCGCGTAGACGTGGCAGATCGCCGCCTCACCCGGCCGGCGCAGACCTACGACGGCGAGCGCGTGGCCGGGATGGGCCTCGCGGACGGTCCAGGCGAGGAGGTGGCAGGCGCCCGAGGCGAAGAACGCCTGGTCCTCGCGCGCCCAGGAGACCATCTGGTCGGCCCGCTCGAGCGGGGTACGCCGGAACTCGCCGGCGGCGCGCAGGTCCACGCGGTCACGGTACGGGGTCGGCCGGCTGTGGGCGACGGATCGAAATCGACGCTTTGCGGCCAGTCACGAACCATTCGTTGACCAGGCCCGTGAGCGAACACATCCTGAGGCAAACACAAGCAAACGCAAAGGTTCTCTCGGGATGGAACACGTGCTTGCCTCGCCTGTTGCTGCGTGCCGACGCGGCCTGCTCCTGTGGGTCGGCGTGACCGCCGGCGCGGTCCTGGGCGGGATGCTCGCCGGGCCGGCCGCGGTGGCGCTCGTCCGGCCTTCAGGGGCGGCGGTCACCTTCACCGACCTCCTCGTCGGGTGCTGCGCGGTCGTCGCGCTGGTCGCGCTGGGCGGGCTGTGGCTCGCGGCGAGCGATGTCGCGTGGACGGTACTGCGGCCGGCCCGGCTCCGAACCCGGCTCCGCGCCCGACGGGTGGGACCGGTCCGGGCGGGGCTGCTCGCGCTCTGCGGCGTCACCGCCTTCGCCGCCCCCGTCAGCGCAGGCACCCCCGAGCCGGCGCCGCCACCGGCTGCCCTGGACGTGGACGCCGATGCGCTCGCCGGGCTGCCGCTCCCCGAGCGTCCGGTGGACGGGCCTGCGCCGGCCCGGTCCCGGACCGTCCAGGTCCGGCCGGGCGACACGCTCTGGGCGATCGCGGTCCGGGCGCTGGGGCCGGAGGCGAGCGCGGCCGACGTGACGGCGTACTGGCGGCGGATCCATGCGCGCAACGCCCCCGTGATCGGCCCCGACCCGGACCGGATCCTGCCCGGCCAGGTCGTCCACCTCCCCTGAGACCCACTGACCCGCTGCCCGCCAGGAGGCACCATGCCCAGCTCCCGCGACCACGACCACAAGCACGACCACGACCGCCCGACCGTCCCGGTCACCTCCACCCAGGGCACGCTCGCGCTCGCCCTGCTCCCCCGCCAGGACCCACCCGCCCGCAGGCACCACCCGGACCTCGGTCCGCCACCCAGTCCCCCGCCCGGCCCGCGCCCCGGCGGCGTCGTGGTCCCGATCGACCAACGGCTGCGGCGCACGATCGAGGAGTGGACGCACCGGTTCGTGCAGGCCGCGGTCGAGATCGTCGGCGGCGATCGTCCGGTCTCCCAGCTGGTGCGCTGGACCGCCCCCGAGGTGTACGGCGACCTCCACCGCCGCGCGCTCCTCGTGGCCCGCGCGGGCGGTCACCAGCCCGGGCTGGCCCGGGTCCAGGCGGTACGGCCGCGGGTACGCAGCGTCCACGCCTGCTTCATCAGCGACACGGTCGTCGAGTGCGGGGTGCACGTACGCCACGGGGCCCGCTCGCGGGCGGTGGCGGCGCGGTTCGAGCGGCTGGGCCAGCGCTGGATCTGCACCGCGCTGGACTTCTCCTGACCCACCGCGGACGGCGCGCCCCGGACCCGGATGCTGGCCAGATGTGACCTGGGTCACTACGTTGCGATCATGATCCGTGCCCTCGCGGCCACCCTCGCCGCCGTCAGCGCCTCCCTCGTCGTCCCCCTCTCCGCTCCCGCTCCCGCAGCCCACGCCGACGGCCCCGGGGTGGGCGGTCCGTGGGTGGTCTCGGTGGGCGACTCCTACATCTCCGGCGAGGCCGGCCGCTGGGCCGGCTCGTCCAACAGCAGCAGCGCCCGGGCCGACGCGCTCGGGCCCTCGGCCTACCACGACAACGCGGCGGGTACCGGCGAGGCGATCACGCGCTGCCACCGCTCGCGCAGCGCGGAGATCCACGTCGGTGGCGGGGTGAGCAGCCTCAACCTGGCCTGCTCCGGGGCGACGACGGGGACCACCACGGGCGACAGCTTCAAGCCGGGCCTGGACTTCTACAGCGGCAGCCAGGGCGTCGGGCAGGCCCGGGCGCTCCAGGACTTCGCCTCCGGGCACAACGTGCGGATGGTCGTCGTCTCGATCGGCGGCAACGACTTCGGGTTCGCCGGCGTCGTGCAGCAGTGCGTGCAGGACTTCCTGCTCTCGCCGTCGTGGTGGAAGGACTACTGCAACGACGACAGCAGCGTCACCCGCAACTTCACCAGCGCCAACGTCGCGGCCGTGAAGAGCCGGATCGCCGGGGCGCTGACCAACGTCCGCACCGCCCTGCGCAACGCCGGGTACGCCGACGGCCAGTGGACGATGCTCGTGCAGACCTATCCCTCACCGATCCCCGGGGGCTCCGGGTTCCGCTACGGCCAGAGCGGCTACGGCCGGCAGAACACCGGCGGCTGCGGGTTCTGGAACGCCGACGCCGACTGGGCCAACAACACCGCGCTGCCCACCATCAACAACGCCGTCACCGGCGCCATCACCCAGGCCGGCATCAGCAACGCCAAGGTCCTCAACCTGGCCGCCACCTTCAACGGCCGCCGGCTGTGCGAGTCGGGCGTCGGGCTGTACGAGGAGGTCGGGCTCGCGAGCTGGACGACGGCCGGCGCGGTCGACCGCACCGAGTGGGTCAACCAGATCCGCACGGTCACCACGGCGGGCGACTCGCCGTACTACATCCAGGAGTCGCTGCACCCGAACTACTGGGGTCAGCTCGCGGTGCGCTCGTGCGTGCGCCAGGCCTACAACAACGGCGGTACGGCGCGCGGCGGCGCGTGCGTGCGCAGCGGCACCGGGCTGGTCAACGGTGAGCCGCGGATGACGCTGCAGTAGGTCGCCGATTGGGCAGAGACTGCACGTTTCGACGCCGGATTGATGCGGTTTGGTCCCAAACCGCATCAATCATCGGACGTTAGGACGTTTACGAGACCCGCGCGGTGGTCCCGGTGGGACCGCCGGGGGCACCGTGGCAGCGCTTGTACTTCTTGCCCGAGCCGCAGGGGCACAGCGAGTTGCGGCCGATGTCGCCGAACTCGTCGTCGGCATTGGAGGCGGCGCCGCTGCCGCGGACCTCCTCGTGACCGGTCTCGTCGGGCGCGGAGTAGGTGAGGTTCTGCGGCTGCTTGGGGGTGTCGAGACCCTTGGCGGTCACCTTGGGGGTGCTCGCCTTGAGCTCGGCCGAGATCGACTCGAGGTCGATCTCGCCACCACCGGCGCCGACCCCGAGGCCGACCGGCGGCTCGGCGAAGGCACCCTCGTGCATCGGGCCCGCGTGGGCGGAGCCGTCGGCGTGGTAGTGGATCTCCTCGTCCTCCTCGACCTGGACCTCCAGGTTGAAGAGGAAGCCGACGGTCTCTTCCTTGATGCCGTCCATCATCGCGGCGAACATGTCGAAGCCCTCGCGCTGGTACTCGACCAGCGGGTCGCGCTGCGAGTAGGCCCGCAGGTAGATGCCCTCGCGCAGGTAGTCCATCTCGTAGAGGTGCTCGCGCCACTTGCGGTCGAGCACGGAGAGCAGCACGCGACGCTCGAGCTCGCGGGCGACCTCCTCGCCGACCTCCTCCTCGCGGCGGTCGTACGCCGCGTGGGCGTCCTCCTTGAGCTTCTCGACGAGGAAGGGCTTCTCGAGCGAAGCCTGGGTGCCCTCGTCCTCGACGAGGTCCTTCCAGGAGATCGAGACCGGCCAGAACTGCTTGAGGTCGGTCCAGAGCTGGTCGAGGTCCCACTGCTCGGAGAACTCGTCGAGCGAGCCGTTGACGAAGCCGGTGACGACGTCGTCGATGAAGGTGCGGACCTGGTCCTCGAGGTCGACTCCCTCGAGCACCTCACGGCGCTCGCCGTAGATGACCTTGCGCTGGCGGTCCATCACGTCGTCGTACTTGAGGACGTTCTTGCGCGACTCGAAGTTCTGGGACTCCACCTGGCCCTGCGCGTTGGCGATGGCGTTGGTGACCCGCTTGTTCTCGATCGGGACGTCGTCCGGGATCTTGAGCATGAGCAGGACGCGGTCGACCCAGTCGGACTTGAACAGCCGCATCAGCTCGTCCTGGAGGGACAGGTAGAAGCGGCTCTCGCCGGGGTCGCCCTGACGGCCGGAACGACCGCGGAGCTGGTTGTCGATCCGGCGCGACTCGTGGCGCTCGGTGCCGATCACGTAGAGGCCGCCGAGGTCCTTGACCGCGTCGTGCTCGGCCTCGACCTGGGCCTTGATCTTCTCGATCATCGCGGGCCAGGCGGCGTCGTACTCGTCGGCGGTCTCGCCGCCGGGCTCGAGGCCCTGCTTGCGCAGCTCCTCGTCGGCGAGGAACTCGACCGAGCCGCCGAGCATGATGTCGGTACCACGACCGGCCATGTTGGTCGCGACGGTGACCGCGCCCTTGTGGCCGGCGAGGGCCACGATCTTGGCCTCCTCGGCGTGGACCTTGGCGTTGAGGACCGAGTGGGCCACACCGCGCTTGGTCAGCTGCTGGTGGAGGTACTCCGACTTCTCGACCGAGACGGTGCCGACGAGGACCGGCTGGCCCTTCTCGTGGCGCTCGACGATGTCGTCGACGACCGCGTCGTACTTGGCCTCCTCGGTCCGGTAGACGAGGTCGGGCTGGTCCTTGCGCTGCATCGGCTTGTTGGTCGGGATCGGGACCACGCCGAGCTTGTAGATCTTGTCGAACTCGGAGGCCTCGGTGAGCGCCGTACCGGTCATGCCGGAGAGCTTGTCGTAGAGGCGGAAGTAGTTCTGGAGGGTCACGGTGGCGAGGGTCTGGTACTCCTCGCGGACCTTGACGCCCTCCTTGGCCTCGATGGCCTGGTGCAGACCGTCGTTGTAGCGCCGGCCCGCGAGCATGCGGCCGGTGTGCTCGTCGACGATGAGCACCTCGCCCTCCATGACGACGTACTCCTTGTCGTTGCGGAACAGCTCCTTGGCCTTGATGGAGTTGTGCAGGAACGAGATGAGCGGGGTGTTGGCCGACTCGTAGAGGTTGTCGATGCCGAGGTGGTCCTCGACCTTGGTGATGCCGTCCTCGAGGACCGAGATCGTGCGCTTCTTCTCGTCGACCTCGTAGTCGACGTCCTTGGTCAGCTGCTGGGCGATCTTGGCGAACTCGCCGTACCACTTGACCTCGTCCTGGGTCGGACCGCTGATGATCAGCGGGGTCCGCGCCTCGTCGATGAGGATCGAGTCGACCTCGTCGACGACGGCGAAGTTGTGGCCGCGCTGGACGCACTCCTCGAGCGAGGAGGCCATGTTGTCGCGCAGGTAGTCGAAGCCGAGCTCGTTGTTGGTGCCGTAGGTGATGTCGCAGCCGTAGGCCTCGCGCCGCTCGTCGGGGCGCATGCTCGGCAGGATCACGCCGACGGTGAGGCCGAGGAAGTGGTGGACCCGGCCCATCATCTCGGACTGGAACTTGGCCAGGTAGTCGTTGACCGTGACGACGTGGACGCCCTTGCCCTCGAGGGCGTTGAGGTAGGCCGGCAGCGTCGAGACGAGGGTCTTGCCCTCACCGGTCTTCATCTCGGCGATATTGCCCATGTGCAGCGCCGCGCCGCCCATGATCTGGACGTCGAAGTGGCGCTGACCGAGGACCCGGCGCGCTGCCTCGCGCACCGTGGCGAAGGCCTCGGGCATGAGGTCGTCGAGGGACTCCCCGTCGGCGATGCGCTTGCGGAACTCGTCGGTCATGCCCCGCAGCTCGTCGTCCGACATCGCCTTGAAGTCGTCCTCGATGGCGTTGACCGCCTTGGCGACGCCTTCGAGCTGACGAAGGATCTTGCCCTCTCCGATGCGGAGGAGCTTGTCGATGATCACTGGCACGCGGCCACTCTACCCAGCAGTCACCAAGGGCGAGAGCCGACGGTGTCCGGTGGGCGCGGAAGAACCTAGGACGCCTGGTTCTGGTCGTACTCGGCGAAGGCCGCGGCCCGCTCCCGCTCGATCTTGCGGCCCAGGCCGTAGGCCGTGCCCCAGAGCAGCGCGAAGATCGCGCCGAGGAAGTACATGAGCGGCGCGAGGACGCCCAACGCGATCGCGGCGACCTGGAGCACGTGGCCCAAGGTGTAGCCCGACTCGCGGCGCAGCATCCCGGCGACCAGCAGGCAGGCGAGCGCCACGCCCAGCCCGACGGGCAGCGCGACGGCCGGCCGGATGTCGGAGATCCCGATCATCACCGGCACCGACAGGGCCACCGCGATCGCCTCGAGGGTCAGGACCGCGGCGCACATCGCGCGCCGGGGGGACTTGTCGCGCTCGTCGCTCACTTGCGGCCTCCGAGCAGCACCCGGGCCTCACCGACGGTGACCACCGAGCCGGTGACCAGGACCGCGCCGGAGGAGAGCGCGTCGTGGCCCTCGTCCTCGGCGACGGCCGCGGCGGCGTCGATCGCGTCCGCCAGCAGCGGTACGACGCTGACCCGGTCCTCGCCGAAGACCTCGCGCGCCACGACGGCCAGGCGCTCGGCCGGCATCGCGCGGTCGGTGGAGTTCTGGGTGATCACGACGTGGGACAGCAGCGGCTCGAAGGCGGCGAGGAGACCCTCGGCGTCCTTGTCGCCCATCACGCCGATCACGCCGACGATCGGGTCGAACTGGAAGGAGTCGTCGAGCGCGGCCGCGGTGGCCGCGGCGCCGTGGGGGTTGTGGGCGGCGTCGAGCACGATCGTGGGGCTGCGCCGGACGACCTCGAGCCGGCCCGGCGAGGTGATCTCGGCGAAGGCGCCGCGGACGATGTCGTCGCCGAGCGGCTCCTCTCCCCCGACGAAGGCCTCGACGGCGGCGAGGGCGGTGACGGCGTTCTGGGCCTGGTGGGCTCCGTAGAGCGGGAGGAAGAGGTCGTCGTACCGGCCGCGGAGGCCCTGGAGGGTGACGACCTGGCCGCCGACCGCGGCGGTGCGGGACACGACGGCGAACTCGAGACCCTCGCGGGCGACGGTGGCACCGACCTCGGCCGCGCGCTCGAGGAGGACCACGGCCACGTCGGCGCTCTGCTGGGCCAGGACGGCGGTCGCGCCGGGCTTGATGATCCCGGCCTTCTCGCGCGCGATCTCGACCGGCGTACCGCCGAGGTAGTCGGCGTGGTCGACGGCGATCGGCGTGACCACCGCGACGTCGGCGTCGATGACGTTGGTGGCGTCCCACGAGCCACCCATGCCGACCTCGACGACCGCGACGTCGACCGGTGCGTCGGCGAAGGCGGCGTAGGCCATGCCGACGACGGTCTCGAAGAAGCTGAGCGGGTGCTCCTCGGCCTGGTCGACCAGGTGCGTGTAGGGCGCGATGTCGTTGAACGCCCGGACGAACGTCTCGTCGTCGAGGGGCTCGCCGTCGATGCTGATCCGCTCGCTCATCTTCTCGACGTGCGGGCTGGTGAACCGGCCCGTGCGCAGGTCGAGGGCGCGGAGCAGGGCGTCGATCATCCGCGAGGTCGACGTCTTGCCGTTGGTTCCGGTCAGGTGGATCGACCGGTAGGCCCGCTGCGGGTCACCCAGGATCTCGGTGAACGCCTGGATCCGGTCGAGCGAGGGCTCGAGCCGGGTCTCGGGCCACCGGGACAGCAGGGCGTCCTCGGCCTCGGCGAAGGTCTCTGCGGGGCGCGCTACGGGCTCAGTCATGGCGCGCTGAGTCTACGGACGCAGGCCCCGGACGAGGAACTGCAGGCGCACCTCGTGGTCGGGGGCGACGCCGTGGGCCCGGTCGAGCTCGAGGATGCTCGTGAGCGGGGTCACCGTGACGTCGCGGAAGCCGGCCGCCACGACGAGCTCGCGGGTGGCATCGATGGACTCCGCGGCGGCGAGCGGGAGGGCGTCGCGCACGCCGGCGTCGTAGAGCCGGACGAAGTCCTCGGTGGTGTCGCGGTCGAGCCCGTCGGGGAACCAGGTGGAGTCGACCACGGCGAGCACGCCGCCGGGACGCAGCAACCGGTGCCAGGCCGCCAGTGCGCGCTCCGGCTCGCGCAGGGTCCACATCAGGTAGCGGTTGGTGATCGCGTCGAACGAGGCGTCGGCGAAGTCGGGGGCGACCGCGTCGCCGCGGCGGAAGTCGGGGGCCCGCTCGGCGCTCGCGGCGTGGGCGCGGGCTCGTTCGAGCATGCCCTCGGACAGGTCGGTGGCGGTGACGTCGTGGCCGAGGGCGGCGAGCAGGAGCGCGACGTACCCGCTGCCGGTACCGAGGTCGAGGACGTCGGCCGGTGCGGCGGGCAGGGCCGCGGCGAGCACGGCGGACCAGGCCGCCTGGTCGAGGGCGAGGCGCTCGGGACGCTGCTGGTAGTCGTCGTACGACGGCGCGCGGCCGGTCCAGTAGGCGTCGACGTTGTCCTGGATGGCGCTCATGCGGGAAGCCTCTCGTCGGTGTTCAGGGGGTGGAAGAGGAGCTGCGGGTGGCCGCCGGCGTCGGCCCGGGTGGCGCCGATGCCGTAGACCTCGGCGATCAGGTCCGGGTCGAGGACCTCGTCGGGCGAGCCCGACCGGACGACGCGGCCGCCGTCGAGGAGGACCAGGTCGTCGCAGTAGCGGGCGGCGAGGTTGAGGTCGTGGAGGACGACGACCGCGCTGGTCGCCACGGTCCGGACCAGGTGGAGCACCTCGTGCTGGTAGCGGATGTCGAGGTGGTTGGTCGGCTCGTCGAGGAGCAGGAACTCCCCCTCCTGGGCCAGCGCCCGCGCGACCAGCACGCGCTGCCGCTCGCCGCCGGAGAGCTCGGCGAAGCGGCGGCGCGCCAGGTGCCCGGCACCGACCGCGTCCAGGGACTCGGCCACGGCCCGGTGGTCCTCGGCGCCGGCGCGCTGGAACGTCTTGAGCCGCGGGAGCCGGCCCAGCGAGACCATCTCGTGCACGGTGAGCATCGACTCGGCGTCGGACTCCTGCACCACGACGGCGACCTGCTGGGAGACCTCGCGCGGCGACAGCGTCGCCAGGGGCCGCCCGTCGAGGGTCACCCGGCCGGCGGCGGGGCGCAGCGAGCCGTAGAGCATCCGCAGGGCGGTGGTCTTGCCGCTGCCGTTGGGGCCGAGCAGGCCGAGCACCCGGCCCGGCCGCGCGGTGAGCCCGACGCCGCGCAGGACCGGCGCGGCGCCGTACCCGAACTCGAGGGCCTCGGCGACGATCACGACTTCTCGCCGAACCTCTCCTCGATCTTGGCCAGGCCGTCGAGGGCCAGCGGCGTCGGCGGCTCGACGTAGTTGAAGAGGAGCGACAGCACGTTGTCGTCGCGGACCGCGGCGATGCTCCTGGCGCCCGGCAGGCTGGTGATCGCGTCGGCGACCTTGGCCGGCTCGCCCGCGCTGTGCAGCAGGATCAGTACGTCGGGGTTGCGGCCGATGAGCTCCTCGGGCGTCACCTCGAAGACCCGCTCGTCGGTGTCGGCGAAGACGTTCTCGAGGCCGGCGGCCTCGAGGATCGGGTGCGCCATGCTGCGGGTGCCGTAGGCGTAGGTCACGCCGCCGCCCACGGTCGGGTAGAGCACGGCCGCCGTACGGCGCTCGCCGGCCGGGTCGGCCGTCAGCTCGGCGACGCGCTTCTTCAGCACGGCGTTGGCCGCGGCGGCCTCGTCGGTGCGGTCGAAGACCTTGCCGTAGGTCTCCATCTGCGCGTAGATGTCGTCGAAGCCCGGGTCGTCGAGGCCCTGCGGGCACATCGCCGGCTCCTCGATGAGCGGGATGCCGACCTGGTCGAGGGTGGCCCGGCTGAGGTTGTCGATCTCGCCGAGCACGAGGTCGGGCTCCTTGCCGATGACGACCTCCTTGGAGATCAGCAGGTGGCCGGAGGTGTCGGTCTTGCCGGTGAGCGCGGGGATCTTCTCCAGCGCGGCGAAGGTCGCGTCGTCGTAGTAGTCGCGGGGGTACTCCCCCGCCCGGGCGGTCACCTTGTCGAGGACCCCGAGCTCGGCCAGGTAGGGCACGGCCGCGCTCTTGAGGAGGACGACCTTCTCGGGAGCGGCGTCGAGGGTGACGTCGGCACCGCAGTTCTCGATCGTCAGCGGGTAGGGGCCGCCGGACCCGCCGGTGGCGGAGCGGCCGCCGTCGGAGGAGAGCCCGCACGAGCTGAGGGCGAGGACGGAGGCCGAGGCGGTCAGGGCGATCAGGGCGCGGCGCATGGGGGATGTGCTCCTGGGGGGATCAGGCGGCAGTGGCCTGGAGACGGCGGACGAGGACGAGCAGGAACGGTGCGCCGACGACCGCGGTGATGATCCCGATCGGGATCTCCTGCGGGGCGAGCAGCACCCGGGCGACGATGTCGGCCCAGATCAGGAGGATCGCGCCCATCAGGGCGGCGACCGGGACGGCACGGACGTGGGCGGCGCCGACGGCGCGACGGGCCAGGTGCGGGACGACGAGCCCGACGAAGCCGACGCTGCCGGCCGCTGAGACCACGACCGCCACGCACAGCGAGACCAGGACGAGCAGCGCGGTGCGCAGCCGCTCCGGGGGTACGCCGAGCGCCAGCGCCGTCTCGTCGCCGACCGCGAGCGCGTCGAGCTGGCGGCCGAGCACGGTGAGCACGGCGACGGTGAGCAGCACGACGACGACCGCGACGGCCAGCGGCTGGCCCCAGCCGGCCAGCGCCAGTGACCCGAGCAGCCAGAACATCACCGAGCGGGCACCCTCGGCGGAGTCGGAGGCGAAGATGAGGAAGCTCGTCACCGCCTGGAGCGCGTAGCCGACCGCGACCCCGGCGAGCAGCAGCCGCGTGGAGGTCACCCGGCCGGCGGAGCGGGCGACGGCGTACACGAGGACGGAGGCGGCGAGGGCCCCGACGAAGGCGCTGCCCGACAGCACGTGCTCACCGAGCCCGAGCGTGATGCCGAACAGGATCGCCGCGGCCGCGCCGGCCGACGCGCCGGAGCTGACGCCGAGCAGGTAGGGGTCGGCGAGCAGGTTGCGCACCATTGCCTGGAGCGCGATGCCGCAGACCGCGAGGCCCGCGCCGACCAGCGCCGCGAGCAGCACCCGCGGAAGCCGGACGTCCCAGATGATCGAGTCGCGCGGGGCGCTCCAGGTCTGCTCGCCCGGCACCAGGAAGAGGTGGTGGCCGAGCACCTTCACGACGCTGTCGAAGGGCACGTAGACCGCGCCGAGCGCGATCCCGGCGACCACGGACAGCACCAGGGCGAGGAGGAGACCGAGGGTCCACCGGCGAGCCCGGCGCACTCCGCCCTGTTGCATGTTCATTGCAACAACGAATTTAGTTCAACAGTCCATTGCGGCCGCGACCGGGGTCCGCTTGCGCGACACTGCGCGCGTGGCAGTACACGACGAGCTCGCCGACCTCGCCCGCTCCGCCGGTGCCCAGGTCCTCGAGGACGCGGACTCCTTCCGGGCCGCGGTCGACGACTTCGTGCCCGAGGGCAGCATCACGACCGGCGAGCTCAACCTGCTGGTCGACGCGATCCGGATGCGGGCCCTGGGCCGCCTGGTCGAGATGCTCGACCGCGACGCCGACCCCACCGCCGCGATCGACCTGCACGGCGACCAGCTCGCCCGCGACCGCGGGACGACGGAGGCCGGCGGCGCGCGGTGGGCGCTGGCCGCGCTGGGCTTCGCGCTGGGACGGGTCGGTGACGCCGAGGTCCGGGCCCGGCACGCGGAGATGACCGCGGCCGGGACGGTGCCGCGCCCGCCGAGCGTCCCGGCGCCCGCTCCCCCGCCCGCGCCGGCGCCGGCGCCGGCCACCGAGCTCGGGCCCGCGCCGACGCTGCCCACGCTGCCGACCGAGGCCCCCCTGCGCCGCCGCCCCCCGCCCCCGCCGTCTCCGGCCGCCCCGGTGGCCCCCGTGACCCCGGTGGCACCTGTGGCACCCGCGGCACCCGCGGCACCCGCGGCCCGCTCAGGGCGCGGCCGGCTGGCGCTCGTCGTCCTGGTCGTGCTGGCCCTGCTGGGCGGCGGGGTCGGCGTCGGCGTGCTGCTGAGCGGTCGCGACAAGGACAAGGACGCTCCCACCGCGGCCTCGGCCTCGGACGGCACCTCCGCGCCGACCGGCTCCGCCCCCCGGACGGGCAGCACGGAGAGCACCGACCCGACGCAGGGCTCCGGTCCGACGGGCTCCACCGACCCGGCGGGAGCCGAGTCGGGCGGGACCGCACCCGACCCGCTGGGCGTGGGCTACCCGCTGCGCAACCAGCCCTGCTCGGACGGCTTCATCGTCGTCCTCGCCTCGGCCGAGGGCGCCAGCCCGGCGGCGACGGTGCAGGACGCGCTCGACCGGTTCCCGCGGGCCGAGGGCCGGGCGTACCTGGACCCGGCGCGCTCCTGCCGCAACCTGAGCCACCTGACCTACAAGGTCAACCTGGCCCGGGTGCCCTACATCGGGCCCTACCCGGACGCGGTCGCCGCGTGCCAGGCCCGGATGGCGGTGGCCGACACGACGACGTACGTGATCGAGGTGGCGCAGGACGCGACCACGGCGACCTTCTGCGCCTGCTCGTACGACGACGCGGCGCTCCCCCTGCTCAACCGCGTCGACGACTCCGCACCGCGCGGGGACAACCGGTTCTGGACGCTGGAGCTCCAGTACATGCTCTGGGAGGCGGGCTACAACCCGCAGCGGCTGGTGCCGGGCAAGTTCGGCAGCCAGACGGCGGGCTTCGTCTCGGCACTCCAGGGCGACAACGGGCTCGACCGGACCGGCGCGATGGACGCCGCGACGTGGCGCGCGCTCAAGGCGCGGGCCTGCTGACCCCCGCGCGCCCCGCCGCCCCCGTCCCCGCTGCCGGCCGGCGGACCGTCCTGGCCGCGCTCGCGGCCGGGCTCGCCGCCGCGGCGTGCGACGACCGGACCGGCCCCGACCCGGGCCCGGCGCCGACGCCGGGCCCACGGGCCGCGCCGAGCGACCCGCCCACCACTGCTCCCGCGGTGGTGCGGCCCCGGCGCTCGCTGCTGGAGACCACGTTCGCCGAGACCGGACGCTTCCATCCCGTCGAGGTGGTCGCGCCGGGCTTCGTCCTCGCCTCGGCCACCCGGGTCGGCGCGGCCGAGGAGCGGCACCCGGCCGACCTGCCCGCGCCGTTCGTCGGCGTCGAGGCCGAGGTCGAGGCCGGCAATGGCAGCGGCAGCGGCAGCGGCGAGGTCACCGTGGGCCTCGCGTCGGCCGACGGCAGGACCGCGCTCCGGGCCCGGCTCGACCTCGACGCCGGTGAGGTAAGCCTCGAGCTCGTCGCCGGCGGCAGCGGCAGCGGCGACCGGCCGGTCGTGCTCGGCCGGAGCGGGGTCCGCCTCCCGGACGGACCGTTCACGCTCGGGCTGGCGCTGTGCGAGAACCGGGCGACCGTGCTCGTCCGTCCGCGCCGGGGTGCCTGGCGGGCGCTGCTCACCGCGCGGGACGAGGTCGCCGCGCGGATCGACTTCCGGGTACCGGCCACGCTCGCGGGGCTCGGGTTCGTGTGGGGCGGGCGGGCGGTGCGCTCCGCGCGCGGCGGCCTGTTCGGGATGACCGGGCTGCGCGACCCCCACCTGGTGCAGCACGCCGACGGGACGCCGTACACCGAGGGCGGGCGGGTGTTCCTGACCTGGACGTGCGCGGGCACCGGCTTCTTCCAGCAGGCGCACTGGGGCGTGTTCGCGCTCGACCCGGAGAACCCGGTGGCGATGGAGCAGGTCGCCCAGATCTACGTACGGCGAGACGGCCTGCTCCTCGGCGACCACGCCGGCCAGCTGGTCCGAGACGGCGAGCGCTGGCTCGTGGCGAGCTCGTCGTGGGGCGACTTCGACGGCTCCGGTGTGCACGTGCGCCACGCGACGAGCACCGCCGACCTGCTGCACGGCGTGCACGTGCTGGAGACCGAGCCGCTGGCGCTGCCGACCGATCTCGACGCCTGGGACCCGTCGCTGACCCGCATCGACGGCACCTGGACCTGGGCGTACGTCGCGAGCCCGTCGCAGTCGCCCTTCGACTTCCACCCGGCGCTGGCCCGCGCGGACGGCGCCGATCCGTTCCGGCGCCTGCGCGCCGTCGGTGCCGACCGCACCCGGCACCAGACCGAGGGCACCCTGCTGGTCCGCGACACCGACCGCTGGCTGGTGCTGGCCAGCGACGGCGACGCCCGGCAGTACCCCGCCTACGACCTGTCCCTGCGCCGGGTCGGCCGGATCGATGCGCCCTACGGCACCAACATCCCGCACCCGCAGGCGATCGTGCGCGCCGACGGGACCTGGCTGATCGTCACCTTCGACGGCACCGACCGGTTCGCCGACACCCTCGGGTACGGCGGCCACGGCGACGTCGTCGTGCTCACCGAGCGTCCCCGGCGCCCCTAGCGCTCCGGGCTCTCCCGGCGCGCCACCTGCAGCCGGATCCACCCGGCGACCTGCGCCATCATCGGCTCGGCCGCGTCGAAGACGTCCGTGTGGCGCCAGAACCCGTGGATCTGCCCGACGTACCGGGTGCCGACGACCTCGACGCCGGCCTCGGCGAGCAGGTGCGCCAGGTGCTCGCCCTCGTCGCGCAGCGGGTCGTGCTCGGCGGTGGTGACCAAGGTCGGCGGGAGCGTGCCCAGGTGCGGTGCGAGCAGGGGCGCGAGGTCGGGATCGGTGAGGTCGGCGGGGGTGGCGGCGTACTGCTGCCAGTACCAGGCGGCCTCGGTCGGGTCGAAGCCGTCGGCGGCGGTCCGGTAGGAGTCGAACCCGGCGCTCGGGTCGAGGAACGGGTAGATCAGCACGACGCCCGCGAACCGGCCCGGGTGGCGCAGCGCGGTGACCAGCGCGAGGTTGCCGCCCGCGCTGTCGCCGTGGGCGAACGCCGGGAGGCCGGCCAGCTCGGGCTGCTCCCCCACCCAGGCCAGCGCGGCGCTCAGGTCGTCGGGCGCCGCCGGGAAGCGGTGCTCGGGCGGGCGCCGGTAGTCGACGCTGAGCACGGCGACGCCGGCCAGCCGGGCGAACCGCCGGACCGCGGCGTCGTGCACCTCGACGTCGTTGAGCACGAAGCCGCCGCCGTGGGCGTGGAGCACCACGGCGTCGTACTGCGCGGGGAGGTAGAGCCGCGCCGGTACGCCGCCCGCGTCGACCTCGCGCACCTCGGCCAGTGGCAGCCGGGGCTGGTCGCGCACGCCCGCGCGCGCCTGCGCCCGGGCCGCGGCGATGTCGAAGGCGGGGTCGGTGACGGGGACCTCGCCCGCCGCGTTCTCGATCGCGCGGCGGGCCTGGGGGTGCAGAGCCATGGGCGGCACCCTAGCCAGCACCGGCCGGGCCGCGGTCAGCGCAGGCGCGACCGCGCGGCCAGGCAGCGCACCGAGCTCGACGGTGCGGAGGCCTTGACCACGACGTACACCTTGCCGCTGCCGCGCTTGCGCACACCGAAGGCGAACTTGCCCGCGGCGTTGGCCCGGCCGGCCCCGATCTTGCGGGCCTTGCGGCCCTTCTTCTGGAAGGCGAGGACCTTGCCCGGACGGCAGGCGGCGACCGACGAGGTGACCCGGCCCTTGACCCGCTTGCCGGCGCTGCTGAGCTTGACCGCGCGGGCGACGTTGCGGGGCGGGAAGAGGCTGCCGTTGATCGTGATCGCGCCGACCCGGTTGGCGCCCTGGTCGATGAACCACAGCCGGCCGTCGGCGCCGAAGGCGATGTCGCGCGGGCGCCAGGGCGCGATCCGGACCCGGGAGATCGTGCCGGAGGTGGTGATCCGGCCGATGCCCTCCTTCTCGGCCCACCACAGCGCGCCGTCGGGGCCGAGCGTCATCGAGCTGGGGATCGGGTGCACGTTGCGGGCCAGCTGGGGCAAGGTCCAGGAGGTCAGCCGGCCCTGGGAGAAGCGGCCGACCATGCCGCCCTCGGCGCTGCTGATCGGTGAGCCCGGCGCGAAGGCCGTCGCCCACAGCCCGCCGTCGCGGGCGAAGGCCAGCGAGGTGGCGTCGATGTTCGGGTTGGGCCAGCGCACCGGGAAGGACGTCGCACTGCCGGCCTCGTCGATGCGGCGCAGGTAGCCGCCGGCGTCACCGTGCCAGAGCGCACCGTCGGGGGCGAGCGCCACCGGCGACGGCGCGAGGTAGGACCCCGGGGCGCTCCAGCCCTCGAGCGCGCTGCCGTCGGGCGTCTTGCCCAGCAGCCGGTAGACCTTGTCGCCGCCGGCGCCACCGGTCTCGGTCATCCACACGCCCCGGGTCCGGCCCGCGACGATCTCGTCGAAGATCCGGCCGCTGGCGTTGGTGCCCATGCTCTCGACCGCGCCGGAGGTGGTCGCGCGCTGGACCTTGGCCCGGCTGTCGGAGAGGAACCACAGGTAGCCGTCGGCCCCGGAGGCGAGCCCGGTCGGGCCGCTGCCCGAGCTCGTGACCGGCACCGGGAACTCGGTGATCGCGCCGCGCGCGGTGACCCGGGCCAGCTTCCAGCCCTTCGCCTCGCTCACCCACAGGTTGCCGTCCGGGCCGCGCACGATCGAGTCGAGACCGGCGCCGGCCGTCGGCACGGGGTAGGTGGCGATGCTCGGCCCCCGGGTCGGTACGGCGGCCCGCTCGGCGGGCCCACCCGCGCTCGGCCCGTCCGCGCCCGCCGCGCCCGCCGGGTCCGCCCCGGTCAGCACCCCGGCCAGCAGCACCCCGGCCGCCATCGCTCCCACGCTCCTGCGCACCTGCCACCACTCCTCGTCCTCCGCGGCCGCCCGGCACGGCACCGGTGGCTCGGCCCGAGCCTGACCCCGGCGCGGCACCGGGCACCGCGATCCCGACGGTTCCCGAACACGTCCTCGGCGACGCTAGTCGGCGCGCCTCCACACACCGCAGGACGAGAACCGTGAACCGGTGGACCGCTCGGAGCACGTGGTAGTCATGGGCGGTATGACGTCCCACCGGCCACGGTCCCGGGTCGCTCCCGGTGACGAGATGGCCGACCTGCTCGCCGCGGCCCTGCGCGACCAGGGACGCTCGCTGACCTGGCTGCGCGAGCGGCTGCACGACCGCGGGGTCCGGGTCAGCCTGTCCGCGCTGAGCTACTGGCGCTCCGGCGAGCGGCGGCCCGAGGGCGCGGCCTCGGCCGAGGCGATCGGTGTGATCGAGGAGCTGCTCGCCCTGGCGCCGGGGACGCTGGGCGACCGGATCGGTCCCTCCCGCCGGCCCGGGGTCCCGGCACGCACCGCCCAGGTGGGCGAGATCGTCGACAGCAGCGGTACCGACGCCCTCGCCCGGGCCCTCGACGCGCTGGACCTCGCGGACGCGCCCTCGCGGACCCTCGACGAGGCGGCGTCGTTCACCGTCGACCTCGACGACCGCGGCTGCTTCGCGTCGATCCGCTCGCGACTGCGCATCCGCGCGCTGGACGAGGGCGTCGCCCGGGTCCCGCTGTGGTTCCTGGTCGACCGGCCGGTACCGGAGCCGCTGCGGCTGTCCGGCCTCCACGGCGCCGTCCCGGCCCGGCGGGTCGACGACCTCGCGGCCGGTCTCGCGGTCCAGGAGGTGCTGCTCGAGCGGCCTCTCGGCCCGGGCGAGGCGACCGTGGTGGAGGCGACCTTCGAGGTGCCGCGCGCTCCGGGGGACGGTGCCGCCGTCGACACCGAGTTCGTGCTGAGCCCGCCGCGCCGGACCAGCGAGATCGAGCTGTGGGTCCGGTTCGACCGCGCCCGGGTGCCGGCCGCGTGCACCCTGCACAGCGCCGAGCTCGGCGGGCCGGCGAGCACGGTCCGGATCGACCTCAGCGACGTGACCAGCGTGCACCACGCCGTGCGCGGGTTCGGTCCGGGCTCCGTCGGCGCGCACTGGACCTGGTGACCCGTGCCCGTACCCGTGCCGGAGAGCCTGGACGACGTCGCGGCCGGGCTGCGCGCCCTCCGCTCCGCCGCCGGCAGCCCCTCGTACGCCCGGGTCGCGGAGCGGGTCGTCGCGGCCCGCCGCTCGCGCGGGGTGCCCGAGGCCGAGAGCCACGTCGGCCGGATCACCGTCTACGACTGCTTCCGCGCGGGCCGGCGCCGGGTCGACGCCGACCTGGTCGCCGAGATCGTCCTCGCCCTCGCGTACGACGACGCGACCGCCGATCACTGGCGGGGCCGGGCGCGGGCGGCCCAGCACCGGCGCGACGCCGGCATGGTCGGGACCGCGACCGCGACCCCGCCGCCCCCGGACGAGCCCTCGATCGAGCGGTCCGAGCTCGCCGCCGTCCTCGCCGCGGTGGCCGCGGGGGCACGGGTCGTGGTCATCGACGGCCTGGCCGGCAGCGGCAAGACCCAGCTTGCCCGCCGGGCCACGGAGCGGCTCCTCGCGCTGGGGCGGGTGAGCGAGCGGCTCGAGGTCGACCTGCGCGGCTTCCACGACACCTTGCCGCCGGTCGAGGCCGAGGCGGCCCTGAGCGCCGCGGTCCGCGCGGCGGACGACGGCAACGCCCCGGCCGCGGTCGCCGCCCGTCGCCAGCGCTACGCGACGCTGCTGCGCGAGCTGCCCCGGGTCGTCGTCCTCGACGACGCGGCGAGCGAGGACCAGGTGCGCCCGCTCCTGGTGCGGTCCGGGCCGAGCGTCCTCCTGGTGACCAGCCGGCGCGCGCTGCGCCTCGACGGTGCCGCGGCGGTCACGGTCGGCTCGTTCTCGGCGGCCGAGTCGGTCCGGCTGCTGGGAGCGATCGCCGGGACCGACCGGGTCGCCGCCGAGCCCGCGGCCGCGGCCGCGCTCGCCGAGGCGACCGGCCACCTCCCGCTCGCGGTCTCGCTGGTCGCCACCCGGGTCGCCGCCCGCAGCGACTGGTCGCTGGCCGACCTGGTCGCGGTCGCCGACGCCCGCCGGCGCAGCCTGCGCGTCGACGACGCCGTCGCCACGACCCTCGCGGCGACCTACGGCGTGCTGAGCCCCGCCGCCCAGCGCCTCCTGCGGCTGCTCTCGGCGCCGCCCGTCGAGCACCTCGACGAGACCGCGGTCGCGGCCGTCGCCGACGCGCCGCCGGACCAGAGCGCCGCCGCGCTCGCCGAGCTGTGGCGCCACCACCTGCTCCAGCGCGCGGCGCCGTACCGGCTGCGGATGCACCCGCTGGTGCGCACGTTCGCGCTCGACCGCTCCCAGGACGAGGACCGCCCGGTCGAGCGCGCCGACGCCCAGCACCGCCTCGCCCACCACCTGCTCGCCCTGGCCTGGGCCGACCACGTGCACCTGCGCTCGGGCAACGGCCGCCCGCCGCCGGCCGGGCTCGCGCTGCCCCATCTCGACGCCGACGAGGCCCGCCGGCGGGTGGAGCGCGAGGCCGACACGCTCGTCCTGCTCGCCGGTCTCGCCGACGGCCCGCTGACCGATGCGCTGCCCGACCTGGCCCGCGCGGTGGCGTCGCGCCTCGACCAGTGGGGCCGGTACGGCGACGCCCGGATCCTGCACGAGCGCGCCTGGGCCGTGGCCCGCGCCGCCGAGCGCCCGGACGCCGTGCTCCGCGCCCGGCTCGACCTGGGCCGGACGCTGGTCCGGCTGGGCGACCTGGACGCCGCCGGCGAGCACCTGGGCGCGGTCCATGCCGGGCTCGAGGAGGCCGGCTTCCCGACCGAGGCGCGCGAGGCGCTCAACGCCCTCGCCATCGTCGCCGCCCAGCAGGGCCGCCCGGACGAGGCGGCCGCCCGCTTCCGGCGCTGCGCCGACCTCGCCGCGCAGACCGGCGATCTCGTCGGCCAGGCACTCTCGCTCGACAACGTCGCCATCGTCGAGCACCGGCTCGGTCACCT
The DNA here is from genome assembly GCF_024662235.1 of Pimelobacter simplex. GTDB lineage: Bacteria > Actinomycetota > Actinomycetes > Propionibacteriales > Nocardioidaceae > Nocardioides. The sequence goes on along the minus strand of NZ_CP096276.1, from coordinate 753,465 downwards.
CGCCGAGGCACTGACCTACCACCAGCGGGCCCAGGAGGTCGCCGTCCGGGCCGGCGCCACGGCGCCGCGGGCGCAGAGCCTGGTCAACTCCGCCGTCCTCCAGCTCACCCTCGGCGACCCGGCCGCCGCGCTCGGCTCCGCCGAGGAGGGCGTCGGCCTGGCCGGCGAGCTCGGCCTCACCCCGGTCCGCGGCTACGGCCTGACCGCCTGGGGGCGGGCGCTCACCGCGCTCGGCCGGGCGGAGGAGAGCCAGGAGCACCACGAGGCCGCGCTCACCATCGCCCGCCAGGTCGCCGACCCGGTGCTCGAGGCCTCGGCCCACTGCGGGCTCGGCGGCACCCGGCTCGCGCTCGGTGAGCACGACGCGGCCCGGGCCCGCTTCGAGACCGCCGTCGGCCTGGCGACCCGGGCCGGGCTGCTGCCCGAGCAGGTCCGGGCGCTGCGCGGACTGGCGGACACGGCCGCGGCCCGGGGCGACCACGCGGCCGCGACGATCCACCGCGGCGCCGCCGAGGAGCTCGTCGCCGGGGCACCCGAGGCCGACCGCGCCTACATGCGCTCGTGGCTCGACGGTCCCGGCTGAGCCCCGCTCAGCGGACGACGAGCTGGACGGTGTCGGCCACCGGCTCGTAGCCCAGCGCCAGGTAGAGCGCGTTGGAGGTCGGGTTGGCCTGGTCGGTGAACAGCGTGACCCGGTCCCCGCCCGAGCGCAGCAGGCGGGACACCTCGGCCACCGCGGCGCCGGCCCAGCCGCGACCGCGCAGCTCGGCGGGCGTGTAGACGGGACCGACCCGCGCGACGCCGTACGACGCCGGGTTGGCGCCGGTCAGGTGCACCGGGCGGTCCTCCTCGTCGACCCAGAACCACAGCACGCCCTCAGCGAGCTTGCGCTCCACGTCGGCCATCCCGAAGGCACTCGCCTCCTCGAGGTGCCCGGCCGGGCGGCCGGCCTGCTCGTCGGCGTCGGCGAAGAACCGGTGGATCCAGGCCAGCGCGAGCTCGGCCTCGTCGGCGCGCACCGGGCGCAGGCGGCCGGCGACGGCGCGCGGCTCGACGAGCGTGCCGAGCTCGAACAGCCGGAAGTGCACGTGCACCTCGACAGCGCCTCCGGTCGCCTCGGCGACCGCCGCCGCGAACACGTCGGCGGCCGGCCGCAGCCCGGTCACCCCGCCGACCTCCTCGCCGCGCGCGAGCACCGCGGCGGCGAGCGCGCGGACCGCGTCGTCGGGCATCGCCAGCAGGTAGACCGGGTAGGGCGCGAACGGTGCGGTCCGCATCGCCAGCCCGGCGATCTCCCCCGCACCGTCGCGCACGACCGCGAACCACGCGTGCGGTACGCCGGCCGGCGGCCCGTGCGCGGCGAAGCGGTCGGCGGTGGAGGTGACCACCGTCGCGGTCACCGGGTCCTCGGCCAGCCGATCGCCGGCGACCGCGAGGAAGGCGGCGGGGTCGTCGGTGAACCAGACGTCGTGGGACTCGGTCATCGGTCGCGCTCCAGCTTGTAGTGCAGCCTCATCGCCGTCGCTCCCCACAGCCGCAGCACGTGGTCGGTCCGCAGCACATCGCGGTCGTCGACGTAGAGGTGGAAGGTCTCGTGCACCGGCACCCGGGCAGCGTAGGTCGCGCCGCCGTCGGCCGCCACGACATAAGCGCCGTCGTCGCCGAACCGGCCCGAGGGCGAGACGAGCCGGAAGGAGCCGTCGGGCAGCACCTCGGGGCGCAGGAAGACCTGGAGGTTGCCCGACTCCAGCGGGAAGGCCACGTGCACCGACGCCCGTACGGCGTCCGGCAGCCGCCGCGTCGCGTAGCACCCGCTGAACACGTAGTCCCCCGTGGCCCGCAGGGTGCGCAGCCAGCCGGCGCCGACCTGGTGCCCGGCGGCATCCCGGATCACCGACACCCGGCTGTCCATCCCCTGGGCCACGTCGAGCGGGCGCATGGGCAGCGCGAGCTGCTCGATGCGTTTGCCGAAGACGCGCGAGACCAGCTCACCGCCCGGCCAGGCCCACGGCGACCAGCCGCTCCACACCTCGACCCGCCAGTCGGAGGTGTGCTCGTAGAAGTCGCGCACCTGCGGCGCCACGTCGCGCGCGCGGAAGCCGGGTCCGCCGAGCTCGTCGAGCGAGGCGAGCAGGCCCGCACCGGGCGTCGCGTCGTCGACCGTGCCGCCGTGTAGGGCCGCCTCGGCCGCCAACCAGCCGTCGCGGACCACGGCCGAGTCGCTGGTCGGGGCCCGCAGCCAGGCGTGCTCGCCGGCCACGTCGATCGGCCGCCCGAGCGCGCGCCAGAACTTGCGCGTGCCGAGGTCGACCAGCGGCGTCACGAGCACGACCGGATCAGGCGCCCAGGCGGGCGAGCTCCTCGTCGATCACCGACGGGTCGAGCTTGACGAAGACCGGGCTCGGCTTGGCGACCGCACGGCCGACCTCGATCGGCCGGCGGCGCCAGGCCGGGAAGCCGGTGTAGTCGCCGGTGATGATCGGGTAGCCGCGCGTGGTGTCGTCGAGGTCGCTGACCTCCTCGATCCGCGGCATCGGCGCGATCGCGCCGGAGCCGCCGAGCGCCTTGTCGACCTCGTTGGCCGAGAACGGCAGGAACGGGCTGAGCACCAGGTTGAGGTCGGCGACGCACTGGGCCATCACGTGCAGGATCGTGCCGAGCCGCTCGCGCTGCGCCTCGTCCTTGAGCTTCCAGGGCTCGGAGTCCGAGACGTACTTGTTGACCTCGGCGACGGCTCGCATCGCCTCGCCGATCGCCTGCTTCTGGCGGTGCTTGCCGATCAGCTCGCCGACCGAGGTGAAGGCACCCTCGACGGTGTCGAGCACGGCCTTGTCCGCGGCGCTCAGCTCACCGGCGGCCGGCAGCTCGCCGAAGTTCTTGGCGATCAGCGTGGCCGTCCGGTTGACCAGGTTGCCCCAGCCGGCGACGAGCTCGTCGTTGGTACGGCGCACGAACTCGGCCCAGGTGAAGTCGGAGTCCTGGTTCTCGGGGCCCGCCGAGGCGACGAAGTAGCGGAAGGCGTCGGGCTGGTAGCGCGCGAGCAGGTCGCGCACGTAGATGACGATCTTCTTGGACGAGGAGAACTTCTTGCCCTCCATCGTGAGGAACTCCGAGGAGACGACCTCGGTCGGCAGGTTGAGCACGCCGTACTCGCGGGGCTCGCCGCCCTTGTCGCCCTTGCCGGCGTAGGCGAGGAGCTCGGCCGGCCAGATCTGGGAGTGGAAGGTGATGTTGTCCTTGCCCATGAAGTAGTAGGACAGCGCCTCGGGGTCGTTCCACCACGCGCGCCACGCCTCGGCGTCGCCGGTACGCCGGGCCCACTCGATGGACGCCGAGAGGTAGCCGATCACCGCGTCGAACCAGACGTAGAGCTTCTTGGTCGGGTTCTCGCGCCAGCCGTCGAGCGGCACGGCGATGCCCCAGTCGATGTCGCGCGTCATCGCGCGGGGGCGGATCTCCTTGAGGATGTTCTTGGAGAACCGGATGACGTTGGGCCGCCACAGGCCGGTCGCCTCGCGCCCGTCGAGCCACTCGGTGAGCGCCTCGGCCAGCGCCGGCAGGTCGAGGAAGAAGTGCTGGGTCTCGATGAACTCCGGCTTCTCGCCGTTGATCTTGGAGCGCGGGTCGATCAGGTCGTGGGGGTCGAGCTGGTTGCCGCAGTTGTCGCACTGGTCGCCGCGGGCGCCGTCGTAGCCGCAGATGGGGCAGGTGCCCTCGATGTAGCGGTCCGGCAGGGTGCGCCCGGTCGACGGCGAGATCGCGCCGTAGGTCGTCTGCTCGACGAAGTAGCCGTTCTCGTAGACGCCGAGGAAGAGCTCCTGGACGACGGCGTGGTGGTTGCGCGTCGTGGTGCGGGTGTAGAGGTCGTAGCTGACGCCGAGCCCGACCAGGTCCTCGACGATGAGCCGGTGGTTCTGGTCGGCGAGCTCCTGCGGGGTCAGCCCGGCCTCGTCGGCGGCGATGAGGATCGGCGTGCCGTGCTCGTCGGAGCCCGACACCATGAGGACGTCGTTGCCCGCCATCCGCTGGTACCTGCTGAACACGTCGGACGGCACCCCGAACCCGGCCACGTGGCCGATGTGGCGGGGACCGTTGGCATAGGGCCAGGCGACAGCGGAGAGGACGTGCGTCATGTCCTGAATCCTAGGGTCGACCCCTACGCGTTGAAGCGGCGGATCCGGCGGGCGGTCCGGGCGCGGATCCGCGGCAGCTCGGCGTACAGGTAGCGGCCGGGGCAGTCGGTGTCGTTGGTGTCGCGGTGACCGTCGATCACCGGGAGCACCACCGCGCGGCCCTTGCGGTACTTGTCGCTGCCGCGGGAGGTCACCTTGATGGTGCCGGCGGCGTTGCGGTGGTACTTGGCCAGCTTCCACGCCGCGACCCGGGTGACGCCGGCGATCACGGCGTCGCTGGGCGCGACCACCTCGTGGTTGCCGAGCACCGCGATGCCCACCGAGACGTGGTTGAACCCGAGGGTGTGCGCGCCCTGGGTCTCGTGCTTGGGACGCCGGCGCCCGGCCCAGATCCGGCCGAAGCGGTCGACGAAGAAGTTGTAGCCGACGTCGGACCAGCCCAGGGACTTGGTGTGGTAGCGGTAGATCCCGCGCAGGATGCCCGGCACGTCGGCGGCCGCGTAGTCGTTGCCGGTCGCGGTGTGGTGGACGTGGACCTGCTTGACCGTGCGGACCTGCACCGGCCGGCCGCTCGCCCAGGTCGGGTCGGCGCCCCACTGGGCGCGGGAGTAGAACGCCGGCTGCCGGTTCGGGGCCTTCTTCTTGGGCTTCGCGCCGGTGCGGGCGGTGACGGCCGCGTCGGAGGCGGCGGGTGCCCGGGTGGGCGTGACCGTGCTGTCGGCGCTGCGGACGCCGGGGTCGATCAGGGTGAGCACCGGCTGCACGATCGCGCCGTCGACCTCGACCTGGACGCCGTCGCTCGGGCCGACCCAGACCGGCTCGGTGGCCGACGGGGTGGCCCGGCCCTCGGCGGTGGCCGGGTCCGGCCGGTCGTGCAGCACGGGCAGCCGGCGCCAGGCGCTCCAGGCGCCGCCGGCCGCGCGCACCCGGGCCCGCACCCGGACCGCGCCGCGTCCGTCGCGCCAGGTCACGCCGAGCAGCGCGAAGCGGTCGGTGTCGAGGGGGCGGCGGTGCGCGCCGGTCCCCCGGCGCGGGCCAGACCGCCGGCGCCGATCGCCAGCGGGACGTCGACCGCGGAGACCGGGCTGTCGGTGCCCTCGGCGCGCAGCCGGACCCGCGGACCGGTGGTGGCGGGTGCGGGCGCCGCACCCGCGGGCGCGGCGCCCGAGGCGAGCGCGACCACCGGGACGGCGGCCACCGCGGCGGCCAGCCCGGCCAGGTCACGACGGCGGAAGGACGAGTCCGAGAAGCTCATGACCATCGAGCATGCGTCATCGGAGGCCGCTGCGCGAGTCCTCGCTCCGCGTGTCGCCGATCGCCGGGACTAAATCACACCCGTCACACCAGTCACAGGGGTACCAGGCTCAGCTGAAGTCCAGGTCGCCGTTGCGCGCGCGCTTGAGCTCGGAGAAGTACGGGAACGCGGCGACGGCCACGGTGCCGTCCCAGAGCTTCCCGGCGTCCTCGCCCCGCGGGATCCGGGTCAGCACCGGGCCAAAGAAGGCGGTGCCGTTGACGTGGATCGTCGGCGTGCCGACGTCGTTGCCGACCGCGTCCATGCCCTCGTGGTGCGAGCGCGCCACCGCCTCGTCGTACGACGCGTCGCCCGCGGCCTCGATCAGGCCGGCGTCGAGACCGACCTCGGCGAGCACCTCGGCGATGAGGCCGAGGCCCCCGTCGGGCTCGTGGTCGAGGCGGCGGCCGTCGAGGTGGATGCGCTGGCCGAAGGCGTCGTACATCGGGCGGAGCACCTTGTCGCCGTAGCGCTCCTGGGCGGCGATGAGCACCCGGACCGGGCCCCAGGCAGGCGCGAGGAGGTCGCGGTACTCCTGGGGGATGTCCTTGTCCTGGTTGAGGTAGGCCAGGCTCATCACGTGCCAGGAGACCTCGACCGGGCGGACCTTCTCGACCTCGAGGATCCACCGCGAGGTGATCCAGGCGAAGGGGCACAGCGGGTCGAACCAGACGTCGGCGCGGTTGCGCTCGGAAGTGTCAGCCATGCTCCACCAAACCTCCGGCTCCCCTCCGCGCATTCCCGCGCGGAGGTGAACATTCCTCAGCGGACCTGGACCGACCCGGTCACCCGCGCCGCGGGAACCACCGTCGAGCCGAGGTAGCGCACCCGGACCGCCTTGGTGCCCTTGGGCAGCTTGGCGACCACCCGGGCCACGCCGTTGGCGTCGAGCCGGACCGTCTGGGACCAGCGCCCGATCTTGATGAGCGCCTGGCCCGGGACCGGGCTGACGCCCGTCGCGAGCACCCGGACCCGGACGATCGCGCGGCCGCGCTCGGAGCGGGTCTTGAGCCGGAAGATCGCCGGCGAGGTCACCGGGGTCGAGGCCGGCAGGGTCGTGTGGAAGGGCAGGTACTGCGCCCGGGTGGCGGTCATCTCGGCGGTGACCCGGCGCCCGACGTCGGCCGCGGTGAGCCGGTACGCCGCGCCGGTCGCGCCGGCGATCGGCACCCCGTCGCGCACCCACTGGTAGGTCACGGCCGTGCCGGTCGGGGTCAGCGTCCCGGGCGTCACGGTGAGCACCTGGCCCAGCGCCGGGCGGCCGGTGACGGCTGCGGGCGTGGTCGGCTGGATGACGCCGGCCAGCACCTGGCCCACCGGGTAGGCCGCCGAGACCATGTTGGCGTAGCCGGCCTGCTTGGCGACGACCTTGACGCTGATCTTCTTGCCGACCAGGGCCGCGGTCAGCGGCAGCCGGGCCGTGGTGTTGTCGGGGACCCGCACGCCGTCGGCGAACCAGCGCCACACGGTGGTGCTCGGCACCGGCGCCCAGGTGCCCGCGCTCGCGGTGATCACGTTGTCGAGCAGCAGCGTGCCGGTCACGACCGGCGCGGCACGCTGGGCGAAGTCGCCCTCGGCGACCGCACCGGTGGCCACGGAGTCCTGCACCCCGCTGGTGGCGCCCTTCTTGCTGGCGGTCACCCGGGCCGTGATCTTCTTGCCGACCACGGCCGCCGTCGGCGTGTAGGTCGCCGCGGTGGCCCCGGCGATCGCGGCGCCGTCGGCCAGCCACTGGTAGGCGTAGCCGGTCGGCGAGCCGGACCAGGTGCCCGCGGTGGTCTTGAGCGCGACGCCGACCTTCGGCGTACCGGTGACGACGGGGCGCGCGGTGGCGCCGACCTTCTTGTCGACGATGTGGATGAAGCCGGTCGGCCAGCGGCCGCTCGACTTGGTGATCGAGCGCCAGTGGAAGGTGCCGCCCCAGCTGTCCTCGGAGATGATGATCTCGGTCGCCGAGACGACCCGCTCGACGTAGGCGACGTGGCCGGCCGAGCCGCTGCCGTTGGAGTAGCGCCCCCACCAGGCGACCGCGCCGACGTTGGGCACCTGGTCGGTCATGCTCGAGAGGAACTTGCCCCATTCACTGGCGTTGCCGCCGCCCGACCACGGGCGGGTGGCCGGTCCCCCGGCCTTGATCATCCGGTAGGCCACGTAGTTGGTGCAGTTGTGGCCCGAGTACATGTTCCAGTACATCTTGCCGTTCGCCGCGCCGTAGCCGCTGTCGGAGTAGCCGGCCTTGTTGCAGGCCGCGTAGCCCGTGCACAGGTAGGTCGTCGCCGCGCTCGGCACCACCCGTCCGGAGTGCTCCGCGGACGGTCCGGCGAGGACCACGAAGGTCGCCACGAGCGCGCTGGCCAGGACTCCGGTCCCCCAGCGCGCGACCGATCTGTGCCCAGGTCCCCGCAAGCGCATGTCGAACACCTTCGGGCACAAGCACCCCAGAACGCAACAAAAACCCCCGAAATCTCACCATTCACAGGCGTGTCGCGTTGACAAAAGTGAATTACACCGTTGTAGTTCGCACTTTTGTCCCCGATTGTCTGACAACTCGGAGCGGGTGCAAGGATGGCTGTCATGCCCGGCACCAACCTCACCCGCGACGAGGCGGCTACCCGCGCTGCGCTCGTCGACGTGACGTCCTATGTCATCGATCTCGACCTGTCCCGTGCGACGGAGGACGGCGTGGAGACCTTCGGGTCCACCACCACGCTGACGTTCACCGCGCGCCAGCCCGGATCGGCCACCTTCGCCGACCTGGTCGACGCGACGATCCACGAGATCACCCTCAACGGCACCGCGCTCGACCCGGCCACGGCGTACGCCGACAGCCGGATCGCGCTGCCCGACCTGCAGGCCGAGAACGTGCTCGTGGTCAAGGCCGACTGCACGTACTCCCACACCGGCGAGGGCCTGCACCACTTCGTCGACCCGGCCGACGGCAATGTCTACCTCTACTCGCAGTTCGAGGTCCCCGACGCCCGCCGCGTGTTCACCACCTTCGAGCAGCCCGACCTCAAGGCGCCGTTCACCTTCAACGTGACCGCCCCGGCGCACTGGAAGGTCGTCTCCAACGCGGCCACCCCCGAGCCGGCCCCGGTCCGCGACGGCGTGGCGCTCTGGAGCTTCCCGGCCACCCAGCCGATGTCGACCTACATCACCGCGATCGTCGCCGGTGACTACTACGAGGTCCAGGACGTCTATGAGGGCGCCCACGGCACGATCCCGCTCGGCCACTACAGCCGGCAGTCGCTCAAGGAGTACCTCGAGCGCGACCGCGACGAGATCGTCACCCTGACCAAGCAGGGCTTCGCCTTCTTCGAGGAGGCGTTCGGCTACCCCTACCCGTTCGGCAAGTACGACCAGCTCTACGTGCCGGAGTACAACATGGGCGCGATGGAGAACGCCGGCGCGGTGACCCTGCGCGACGAGTACCTCCCCCGCTCGCGCCAGCCGCGCTCGTTCTACGAGTTCCGCGCCTCGGTGATCCTGCACGAGATGGCGCACATGTGGTTCGGCGACCTGGTCACCATGAAGTGGTGGGACGACCTCTGGCTCAACGAGTCGTTCGCCGAGTGGGCCTGCTACCACGCCGAGGCCATGGCGACGTCCTACGACGACGCCTGGACCGGCTTCACCAACGCCCGCAAGCAGACCGGCTACCGCGCCGACTCGCTGCCCTCGACGCACCCGATCGCGGCCGACAACGTCGACCTCCACGCGGTCGAGGTCAACTTCGACATGATCACCTACGCCAAGGGCGCGGCGGTGCTCAAGCAGCTCGTCGCCTGGGTCGGTCTCGACCCGTTCCTGGCCGGGCTCAAGCAGTACTTCCACGACCACGCGTTCGGCAACACGGAGTTCTCCGACCTGCTGACCGCGCTCGAGAAGGCCTCGGGCCGCGAGCTCACCGGCTGGGCCCAGGAGTGGCTCCAGACCGCGGGCACCAACACCCTCTCCCCCGCCTTCGAGCTGGCCGCCGACGGCACCTACGCCGCGTTCGCGGTCAACCAGAGCGCGCCCCAGGACCACCCGACGCTGCGCCGGCACCGGGTCGGCATCGGCTTCTACAACAGCTCGCCCGAGGGTCGCCTCGTGCGCACCGACTACGTCGAGGTCGACGTCGAGGGCGCCCGTACCGAGCTCGCCGAGCTGGTCGGCAAGGCCCAGCCCGAGCTGCTGCTGCTCAACGACCAGGACCTGGCCTTCGCCAAGATCCGCCTCGACGAGCGCTCCCGGGCGACGGCCGTCGCGCGCCTGTCCGACCTCGACGACTCGCTCGCGCGGGCCCTGGTCTGGAGCGCGGCGTGGGACATGACCCGCGACGCCGAGCTCGCCGCGACCGACTTCGTCGAGCTGGTGCTCGGCAACATCGGCCGCGAGACCGACGCGTGGGGCGTGAGCCGGATCCCCGTCTACGCCGCCCAGGCCGTCGCGCTCTACAGCGACCCGGCCCGTCGTACCGAGCTCGCGGCGCGGTGGGAGCAGGGCCTGCGCGGCCTGCTCGCGGCCGCCGAGCCGGGCACCGACCACCAGCTCACGTTCGCCCGGTCCTACGCCGCGGCCGCGTCGAGCGAGGCGGCGATCGCCGACCTCGAGGCGATCCTCGACGGCTCGCTGACCTTCGAGGGCCTCGCCGTCGACCAGGACCTGCGCTGGGCGCTGCTCACCCAGCTCGCCCGGGTCGGCAAGGCCGACGACGCCCGCATCGACGGCGAGCTGGCCGGTGACAACACCATCTCCGGCCAGGAGAAGTCCGCCGCCGCGCGCGCCGCGCAGCCCACCGCCGAGGCCAAGGAGCGCGCCTGGACCCAGGCCCTCCTCGACCCGTCGGTGCCCAACGAGACCCAGCGCAGCGTCGTGCTGGCGTTCTGGCAGTCCGGCCAGGACGAGGTGCTCGCGCCCTACGTCGCCCGCTACCTCGACGAGGTCGCCGGCGCCTGGGACCGGCTCGGCTCGCACAAGGCCTCGGTCGCGCTGGAGCACATCTTCCCGCGCCTGATCGCCATCCCGGCCACGCTCGACGCCGTCGACGCCTGGCTCGCCGGCACCGGCGACAGCGTCAACCCGGGCGCGCTGCGCTACGTGCGCGAGGGCCGTGCCGACGTGGCCCGGGCGCTGGCCGCCCAGGCCACCGACGCCGCCCGCTGACCCTCGGCCAGACGCAGCACGGCCCGGCACCCCTCGGGGTGCCGGGCCGTGCTGCGTGCGGAGGTGCTCAGTCCTTGGCGAGCTCGCCGAGGAGTTCGATGCCGCGGGTCAGCCCGCCGGCCAGGTCGCCGGTCGCGAACCGCTCGGTCATCGCGGTCACCGCGCGCGCCGACTCCTCGTCGGTGAGCAGCTGACGGGTGTGCCCGCCGGTGACGATCTCGACCACCCGGCGGTCGGGGTCGACCATGATCAGGATGCTGCGGGTGGGCAGCACCAGCGTGTTGTGCAGGCTGGTCGCGAAGTCGCGCGGGTCGCCGGAGGCGGCGCCGACGAAGACCGAGATCTCGGCCCGGCACAGCTGCTCGGCGGTGCGGATCGTGACGTCGAGGGCAGCGCGCTCGGCGGCGCTGAGGGCCGTGGTGGGCATGGCGCGGACTACCAGGTGCCGCCGGCGCCGCCGGCCTTGGAGTCCTCGGAGTCCGGCTCGGCGAGCTCACCGGCCGCCTTCCGCGGGCCGCCGAGCCACTGGCTCTCGGGCTCGAGCGCGTTGACGCCGAGGTTCTCGCCACGGGCGAGCGCCGGGGCGACGTAGAGCAGCGTGATCACCACGAAGACCAGCAGCGGGATGCCGCCGAGGATCAAGAACGCGTGGAGCACGTCGATGTCGGGCTTGGGCTCCCAGCTGCCCGGCCGCGGCACGGGCGTGTCGGCCGAGGCGGCACCCGCGCCGCCGACGACGAGGAAGGCACTCACTCCGACGAGGGTGCAGGCGGTGAGGAGGCGACGTACGGCAGTGCTGGTCACGGGCCTGAGGATATCGGCTCCGCGCCCCGCGTGGCGCGGTGGTGCCACCCCAGCGCGTTCACCGCCCATTTGGGACACTGAGCGGATGCTCGTCTCCGCCCTGTCGACCGCTGCTCCGACCAGCCCCTGCGCCGACGGCGAGACCGTGTGCGACCTGGCCTGGGACGTGACCGGCAACCGCCGCCTGGCCGAGTGGTCCGACGTCCTGATCGGCAAGCCGCTGGCCATCATCGGCCTGGTCCTGCTCGGCCTCGTCGCCCGCTGGATGCTGCACCGCGTGGTCGACCGGATCGCCCGGCGCGCCGAGCGCGGCGTCCTGCCCGAGCGGGTCGAGAACGCCGTCGCCGCCCGGCGCAAGCAGCGCGCCGCGACCATGGCCGGCGTCCTCAAGAGCATCATCACCTTCGTCGTGGTGGCCATCGCCGGGACGATGGTGCTCAGCGAGCTCGGGGTCGACATCGCGCCCATCATCGCCAGCGCCGGCATCATCGGCATCGCGCTCGGCTTCGGCGCCCAGTCGCTGGTCAAGGACTTCCTGGCCGGCATCTTCATCTTCATCGAGGACCAGTACGGCGTCGGCGACGTCGTCGACCTCGGCGAGGCCAACGGCACCATCGAGCTGGTCACCCTGCGGATGACCCGGCTGCGCGACATCAACGGCACCGTCTGGTACGTCCCCAACGGCGAGATCCTGCGGGTCGGCAACAAGAGCCAGAACTGGTCGCGCGCGGTCGTCGACGTCAGCGTCGGCTACAGCGAGGACCTCGCCCGGGTCCAGCGGGTGCTGCGCGACGTCGCCCACGACCTGTGGCAGGACGACGAGTTCAACCACGTCATCATCGAGGAGCCCGAGGTGACCGGCGTCGAGATGCTGGCGCCCGACGCGGTGACCATCCGGGTGATGGTCAAGACCGCGCCGCTCGAGCAGTGGGCGGTCGCCCGGGCGCTGCGCCAGCGGATCAAGGCCCGCTTCGACCACGAGGGCATCGAGATCCCGTTCGCCCAGCGGGTCGTCTGGCACCGCGAGGACCGCCGTGCCGGCGGCGAGCAGGGGCCCGCGCCGGCCGCCGCGGGCGACGAGGGATGATGGTCGGGTGAGTGACGAGACGAGCTTCTACGACGAGATCGGCGGGTTCGAGACCTTCCGCCGGATCGTGGCGAAGTTCTACGAGGGCGTGGCGGCCGACGAGGTGCTCCGCCCGATGTACCCCGAGGCCGACCTCGGCCCGGCCGAGGAGCGCTTCCTGCTCTTCCTGGTCCAGTACTGGGGCGGGCCCACGACGTACTCCGAGCACCGCGGGCACCCGCGGCTGCGGATGCGCCACGCGCCCTTCGCCGTCGACGCCGACGCCCGTGACCGCTGGCTGACCCACTTCCGGGCCGGCCTCGACAGCGTCGCGCTGACCCCCGAGCAGGACGCCCGGTTCTGGGACTACGTGACCCACGCGGCGACCTTCATGGTCAACACCCCAGGCTGAGCCCGAGAAATACTTTCCGGGCGATGTAACGCCCGGGCCCTCTCGCGACAGGTACTCCACGAGGGGCCGCTCCCGGCCCCTCGTCCTGTGACCGGAGCGCTCCGGTCTCCGGACCGAGGTGTTGAGAGATGAACATGACCCGACCGGACTGGATCGAGGCCTTGCGCGCGGACGTGCGCCCGGCCGATCCGGAACCGGCACTGCTCGCGCAGTTGGTGGAGCTGAGCCGAGGCTCGGCCGCACCGGCTACGCGACCGAGTCGGTCGGCTGGTGCGCGATGGGCGATTGTGCTGGGGGGTGCGATCGCCGTCGGTGCCACCTCGTGGGCTGCGGGTGCCCTGCCCGGAACGGATTCTCCGTTCCGCCCCGAGGAGCACGTGACGCACCAGCCGGCCGACCCCTCTCCCGGAGGCGTCGGAACCCCACACTCCGATGATCCGGAGTCACCCGCCGAGGGAGAGTCCCCATCCCCGACCTCGGCGGGTGATGCGGGGTCGACCGCACCCGCCTCGCCGGGCACCGCGGGGACCGACCCGGCGCTCGTACCGAGCGGCTCGGGCTCGCCACCGGCGCTCGGCCTGCCCACCCCGAGCCTTCCCCTCCCCTCGCTCCCCTCGGTCCCGCTCACCCCGCCCGCCCCACCCGTCCCGTCGGCCCCGCTGCCGCCGGGACTCAGTCATGCTCCGGGCCCGGGCGACCTCTTCGACAAGCCCGGCAAGCCGCCGGTGCCCGTCCCCGAGCACGGCGACCGGGACGACCAGGGCGACCAGGGTGCGCACGACCAGCAGGGCAACGACGACGACCAGCAGGGCGACCACGACGCACGCCGCTCCCCCCAGCCGCAGGAAGCGCAGGTGGCCTCGGCTCAGTGACCTCCGACGACATCGTCGCCGCGGCCCAGCGCGGCGACCCCGAGGCGTGGCGCGAGCTCTACCGAGCACACGCCACGCGTCTCGTCGTCTGGTTGCGCGCCCGGGGTACCGGCGACGAGACGCCCGAGGACATCGCCGCGGCGTCGTGGCTGGTCGCGGCCGAGAAGATCGCCGGCTTCGAGGGCGACGGCGACGCCTTCGCCGCCTGGCTGTTCGGCATCGCCCGGCACCACCTGGCCAACGCCCGGCGCCGCTCGGCCCGCCGCGCCAGCGTCCTCGCCCCCACCGCCCCCGGCCTCGACCCCGGTCCCGAACCGGCGACGACCGGCAGCGACTGGGCCCGCCGGCTGCTCGCCACGCTGCCCGAGCGCGAGCGCGACGTGGTCACCTGCCGCGAGGTGCTCGACATGGACGTACCGACCACCGCGACCGCGCTCGGCCTGCGCCCGGTCGCCGTACGGGTGGCGCACCACCGGGCCCTCAAGCGCCTGCGCGGCCGGCTGGACGCCGACCCGGCGGAGACCTCGGGACCCACGGGTCCGACCGCCGCACCGACCGCCGCGCCGGAGGCCGGGTGAGCTTGTGGTGTGCTTTCTCTACTCTGGACGTAACAACCGCACCTCCCGGCTACATGAAGTCGGTGAGGACAGCCCCCGTCTCGGGAGGGGCCTGACCGGGTACCCGACCCGAGCACGACCGACAGGCAGCAGGCCATGAGCACCGATCGCCGCACGGAGCGGCTCCGCGTCGACGTACCGACGCTGGAGCCGGACCCCGCGTTCCTCGGCATGCTCACCCACCTGAGCGCGTCCTCGGTGCCGACGGCACCCCCACGTACGGCTCGGTCCTCCGGGCTCCGCCTCGTCGTCGCGACGGCCTCCGTGGCCGCGATCGCGGCGGCGACCTGGGCAGCGGGCATCCCCACCGGCGCGGAGATCCCACTCTCCCCCGCCGACGCCCCGACCAAGGTGGAGCCCACCGGGAACCCGAGCCCCGGAGACGTCGGAACCCCACACTCCGACGTATCCACGCCCGGCAGCCCCCTGTCCCCGGGGCTGCCGGGTTCCTCCCGCTCATCGGTGGGCCCCTCCGGCGCCGGATCGGGCACGGGGTCGGGCACGGGGTCGGGCACCGGGTCGGGAACTGCTCCCGGATCGGCCGGGGAGCACGCGACCGACCCGGGCACCGACGGCGACAAGCCCCACGGCAAGCCCGGCGACAAGCCCGAGAACAAGCCCGAGGACAAGCCCGGCGGCAAGGGCCACGACCAGGGCAACGGCAAGAGCCAGGGCAAGGCCAAGGGGCACGACAAGGACAAGGCCAAGGACAAGGCCAAGTCCCACGGTCAGGGCAACCCCGGCGACGAGGGCAAGGACAACGGCAAGGGCAAGGGCAAGGCCAAGGGCCACGGCACCGACCGATAGCCGACAAGTCGCCCGGAGGGCCCGGGGCACGCGACAATGAAGCCCCACGCCCCGGGACGACTCCGGAGGCGTGCAGGCCAATAGGGGTGGGACACGTCTGGTGCGAGCCGACGACGAGCTGGTTGCCGCGGCGAAGCGCGGTGACGCCGCTGCGTGGCGCGAGCTCTATCGCGCCCACGCGGGCCGGCTGCTGCTCTGGCTCGAGTCCCGCGCGAAGCCGGGGGGCGAGGCGCCCGACGACCTGGCCGCCGCGGCGTGGCTGGTGGCGGCCGAGCGGGTGGCGGACTTCACCGGGTCCTCGTCGGACTTCGGTGGCTGGCTCTTCGGCATCGCCCGCAACCACGCGGCCAACGCCTCGCGGCGCGGGGCGACCCGCTCGCGCGGCCTGGAGACGCTCGGCGCCGACGCGACCGTGACCCTCCCGGGACCGGAGCCGCGCCTGATCGCCGACGAGTGGGTCCGCGAGGCGCTCGCCTCGCTGCCTCCGCGGGAGCGGGACGTCATCGCCTGCACCGAGGTGCTCGACCTCGACGTCGCCGCGACGGCGGCCGCGCTCGGGATGTCCGCCGTCGCCGTCCGGGTCGCCCGGCACCGCGGCCTCAAGCGGCTGCGCGGCGTCCTGGACCACCCGGGAACCTAGAACACGTTCTATCCTGGCGCCATGACGCTGCAGGTCTCCGACGAGAACCGGGTCCGCACCCTGACCCTCGACCGCCCCGAGGCGCTCAACGCCTTCAACGAGGAGCTGTACGACGCGACCGCCGAGGCGCTCCTCGCCGCGGCGGCCGACCCCACGGTCGCCGTCGTCCTGCTCACCGGCGCCGGGCGGGCCTTCAGCGCCGGGACCGACCTGCTCGAGATGCACCGGATCGCCACCGATCCCACCTTCGTGCGCGGCCGGCACGGGTTCATCGGCCTGATCGACGCCCTGGTCGACTTCCCCAAGCCGCTCGTCGTGGCCGTCAACGGGCTCGGCCTGGGCATCGGCGCGACGATCCTGGGGTTCGCCGACCTCGGGCTGATGTCCACCGAGGCCCGGCTCAAGTGCCCCTTCACCTCGCTCGGCGTGGCGCCGGAGGCCGCGTCGTCGTACCTGTTCCCGGCGTTGGTGGGCCGCCAGAACGCCGCCTGGGCCCTGCTCTCGGCCGAGTGGATCAGCGCCGAGGAGGCTCGTGAGATGGGCCTGGTCCGCACCGTGTGCGCGCCCGGCGACCTGCTCCCGACCGCCCGGCGCCAGGCCGAGGTCCTCGCCCGCCGGCCGATCTCGTCGCTGATCGCGGTCAAGCACACGATGACCGAGCCGCACCGCGCCGCCATCCGCGCCGCCCGGGACCGGGAGAACGCCACCTTCGCCGAGCTGATGGGCGGACCGGCGAACCTCGAGGCGCTCGCCGCCTTCGCCGAGGGCCGCGAGCCGGACTTCAGCGGGCTGTGACCATGTCCCCGAGCGCCTCGACCAGCGCCTCGCGGAATCCCGGCGGCGGCGTCATCGAGCGCTGGGTCTCGGTGTCGAAGAAGACCAGCACGACCTTGGAGCGGGCCAGCACCTCGCCGCCGTCCGCGCCGCCCACGCCGTCGGTGATCTCGGACTCGATCACCATCGACTTGTTGCCGATCCGGGAGATCACCGACCAGCAGTCGTAGGGCTGCGGGCGCAGCACGATCGGCGCGACGTACTCGACGTCGGCCTGGGCGAGCACGCTCACGACCCGCGGGAAGCCCTGGAGGCCCTGCTGCAGGCGCCGGATCGAGCCGATCCGCGCCTCCTGGAAGAACTCGAAGTACTTCACGTTGTTGACGTGGCGGTAGATGTCGAGGTCGGAGAAGCGCACCTGCACCGGGTAGTGCGAGGCGTGCTCGCGCGCCACGTCGACCAGCACCGGGCGGGAGCGGACCTCCCCCAGCTCGGCGTACGGCGCGAGCGCGGTGCGCTCCTGCTCGTCGAGGCGGCGCGGCGTACCGGTGGCGAGGACGAACGGCGCCAGCACGGTCCGGGCCCGGAGGTAGACGGCGCGGGTGCCGTCGGCGTCCTCGGTGAAGATCTCGTGGTCGAGGGTGAAGCTCGCGGTCCGGATCTCGCTGACCCAGGACTCGATCGCCACCGCCTGGAACCGGAAGCGCAGCGGCGCCCGGAAGGTCACCTCGTGCCGGCGCACGACGTAGGCGTCGTTGTGGTGGTGCTCCACCCCGGCAGCGGTGCGGCAGGCGTGCAGGAGCGCGCCGCGCGCCTCCTGGAGGTAGTCGACGTACTTCACGTTGTTGACGTGGTTGAGCTGGTCGATGTCCCCCCAGCGCAGGGGGCAGTCGTAACGGTGCCGCACGCGTGCATGCTTCCACGGGAGGCCCCCACCGCGGGGTGGGGATCCGCATGCAGGGACCGCTGTGTGGGATCTGCCACGACTGCAACCTGTTACAGGTCTGCCGCACTACGCTGTCCGGGTTCAGCCTGTCACCGCACCGAGGAGTCTCCATGCCCGAGGCCGTCATCGTTTCAGCCGCCCGCACGCCGATCGGCCGTGCCAACAAGGGCTCGCTCAAGGACTTCCGGCCCGACGACCTGACCGCGTTCATCGCGAAGGCCGCGCTCGACAAGATCCCCGCGCTCGACCCCAACGACGTCGACGACTTCCTGCTCGGCTGCGGCCTGCCCGGCGGTGAGGCCGGCAACAACATGGCCCGCATCGTCACCAGCCTGATGGGCTACGAGATCCCCGGCGCCACCATCACCCGGTACTGCTCCTCGTCGGTGCAGACCTCCCGGATGGCCTTCCACGCGATCAAGGCCGGCGAGGGCGACGTCTTCATCTCCGCCGGCGTCGAGACCGTCTCGCGCTTCCAGTTCGGCACGTCCGACCACATCCCGAACACCAAGAACCCGCTCTTCGCCGACGCCCAGCAGCGCACCGAGGACTACGCCCAGGGCGGCAAGGACTGGCACGACCCGCGCGAGGACGGTCTGCTCCCCGACGTCTACATCGCCATGGGCCAGACCGCCGAGAACGTCGCCCGGATGCGCGGCCTCAAGCGCGAGGATCTCGACCACTTCGCCGTCCGCTCGCAGAACCTCGCCGAGAAGTCCATCAACGACGGCTTCTGGGCCCGCGAGATCACCCCGGTCACGCTGCCCGACGGCACCGTCGTCTCGGCCGACGACGGCCCGCGCGCCGGCGTCACCTACGACGCGATCTCCCAGCTCCAGCCGGTCTTCCGCCCCGACGGCGTCGTGACCGCCGGCAACTGCTGCCCGCTCAACGACGGCGCCGCCGCCGTCGTGATCATGTCCGACACCAAGGCCGCCGAGCTCGGGCTCACCCCGCTCGCCCGGATCGTCTCCACCGGCGTCTCGGGCCTCTCCCCCGAGATCATGGGACTGGGCCCGGTCGAGGCCACCCGCAACGCCCTCAAGCACGCCGGGATGAGCATCGACGACATCGACCTCGCCGAGATCAACGAGGCCTTCGCCGCCCAGGTCCTGCCCTCGGCCGAGGACCTCGGCATCCCGATCGAGAAGCTCAACGTCAACGGCGGCTCCATCGCCGTGGGCCACCCCTTCGGCATGACCGGCGCCCGCCTGCAGAACACGCTGCTCAACTCGCTGCAGTGGCACGACAAGTCCACCGGCCTGATCACCATGTGCGTCGGTGGCGGCCAGGGCATGGCGATGATCCTGGAGCGCCTCTCCTGACGCTCTCCTGAGCGACTGTCGGTGGCGGGCCGTACCTTGCCGTGCATGAGCACGGAGATCGAGGTGCGGCCCGCCACTGTCTTCGAGGACGTCCGGGCGCTGGTCGGCCCCCAGCGCGCCGACGCCAGCGTCTGCTGGTGCCTGAGCTACCGGATCCCGTCCAAGGTCAACAACGCCATGCGCGGGCAGGAGCGCGGCGCGTTCGTCGCGAAGATGCTCGCCGACGGACCGCTCGGGGTCCTCGCCTACCGCGACGACGTTCCCGTCGGGTGGGCGGCCGTGGCTCCGCGCGCGGACACGACCTTCGCCCGCAACCGCAAGATCCCCCACGTCGACGACCTGCCGGTGTGGTCGGTGTGGTGCATCCGGGTCCGGCCCGGCCACCGCGGCCAGGGCATCTCGCACGCGCTCATCCAGGGAGCGGTCGACTACGCCCGCGACCACGGCGCGCCCGCCCTCGAGGCGTACCCCCTCGACAACGGCGAGGCCCGGGTCGACCAGACCATGGCGTACGCCGGCCTGCGGGCCAACTTCGAGGCCGCCGGCTTCCGCTGGGCCGCCGACACCACCTCGGTGCTCAACGGACACCCGCGCGTACTGCTCCGGCACGACCTCGCCCAGGACCTAGACTGACGCGGATGACTGACGAGACCGCCGCCTCCCTGGCCGCCGCAGCCGGCCACGAGCCGCGGTGGCTCGACGAGGAGCAGCAGCGCACCTGGCGCTCGTTCCTGCTCGGCACCACGCTCCTGCTCGACCGGATCGACGAGGACCTGCGCCGCCAGCACGGCCTGTCCGCGGTCGAGTACGAGATCCTGGTCCGCCTCTCCGAGTCCGAGGGCCGGCTCCGGATGGCCCAGCTCGCCGCCGCCCTCGCGCACAGCCGCAGCCGGGTCACCCACACGGTCAAGCGGATGGAGAAGGCCGGCCTGGTCCAGCGCGAGGAGTCCCCCGAGGACGGCCGTGGCGTCGACTGCCGGCTCACCGACGCCGGCTACGCCATGCTCACCCTCGCCGCCCCCGGGCACGTCGACACGGTCCGGCAGTCGCTCATCGACCTGGTCGCGCCCGGCGACCTCGACGCGCTCGGGCGGGTCATGGACGCGGTGTGCGACGAGCTGATCTGCGCGCACCCGGAGCGCGAGATCCGCTAGCCGGGAACGGCTCCGCCGGCGTCAGCACGGCGCACGGACCGGCGAGCGGCCGGCGCCGGCATGGCGAACGGCCCCGGCGAGCCCCTCAGGGGGCCGACGAGGCCGTTCGGTGCGCGCGCTGGGCGGTCAGTCGCGGGTGAGGCGACGGTGCGTGACGCGGTGCGGGCGGGCCGCCTCGACGCCGAGGCGCTCGATCTTGTTGTCCTCGTAGGAGGCGAAGTTGCCCTCGAACCAGAACCAGGCACCCTCGTCGTCCTCGGTGCCCTCCCAGGCGAGGATGTGGGTGGCCACCCGGTCGAGGAACCACCGGTCGTGGGAGGTCACCACGGCGCAGCCCGGGAAGTCGAGCAGGGCGTCCTCGAGCGAGGACAGGGTCTCGACGTCGAGGTCGTTGGTCGGCTCGTCGAGCAGGAGCATGTTGCCGCCCTGCTTGAGGGTGAGCGCGAGGTTGAGGCGGTTGCGCTCACCACCGGAGAGGACGCCGGCCTTCTTCTGCTGGTCGGGGCCCTTGAAGCCGAACGAGGCGACATAGGCGCGGCTGTTCATCTCGAAGTTGGCGACCTTGATGAAGTCCAGGCCGTCGGAGACGACCTCCCAGACGTTCTTCTTGTGGTCGATGCCGCCGCGGCTCTGGTCGACGTACGAGATCTTGACCGTCTGGCCGACGTTGAGCTTGCCGGAGTCGGGCTGCTCGTTGCCGGTGATCATTCGGAACAGGGTGGTCTTGCCGACGCCGTTGGGGCCGACGACACCGACGATGCCCGCACGCGGGAGCGTGAAGGAGATGTCGTTCCACAGGATCCGGTCCTCGAAGCCCTTGGTGAGGTGCTCGGCCTCGAGCACGACGTCACCCAGGCGCGGGCCCGGCGGGATGTTGATGTCGGCCGCGTCGATCTTGCGGGCCTTGTCAGCCTCGGCCGCGAGCTCCTCGTACCGGGCCAGACGCGACTTGGACTTGGTCTGGCGGGCCTTGGCGTTGGAGCGGACCCACTCCAGCTCCTTCTCGAGCATCTTGGCGCGCTTGGCGTCCTTGGCGCCCTCGACCTTGAGCCGCTCCTTCTTGGTCTCCAGGTACGTCGAGTAGTTGCCCTCGTAGCCGTGGATCGAGCCGCGGTCGACCTCGGCGATCCACTGGGCGACGTTGTCGAGGAAGTACCGGTCGTGGGTGACCGCCAGGACGGCGCCCGGGTAGGACTTGAGGTGACCCTCGAGCCACTGCACGGACTCGGCGTCGAGGTGGTTGGTGGGCTCGTCGAGGAGCAGCAGGTCGGGCTGCTGGAGGAGGAGCTTGCACAGCGCCACGCGGCGCCGCTCACCACCGGAGAGCTTGTCGACGAGGGCGTCGGAGGGCGGGCAGCGCAGGGCGTCCATCGCCTGCTCGAGCCGGCTGTCGAGGTCCCAGGCGTTGGCGTTGTCGAGCTCGGTCTGCAGCTCGCCCGTCTCGGCCATCAGGGCGTCCTGGTCGGCGTCGGGGTCGCCCATCTCCATGTAGGCGTCCTCGAGGCGCTTCATCTTGGACTTGATGTCCGCCACGGCCTCCTCGACGTTCTCGAGGACGGTCTTGCCCTCGGTCAGCGGCGGCTCCTGCTGGAGCATGCCGACCGTCGCGTCGGGGTCGCGCACAATGTCGCCGTTGTTGGGCTGGTCGAGGCCGGCCATCAGCTTGAGCAGCGAGGACTTGCCCATGCCGTTGGGTCCGACGACACCGATCTTGGCGCCGTGCAGGAAGGACAGCGTCACGTTGTCGAGGACAACCTTGTCGCCGTGGGCCTTTCGCACGTTGCGCAGCGAGAGCACGTATTCCGCCATGGGGCCAAGGCTACGCAGCATCCGGCGGATCACGGTGGTCGGGGTCGCTCCGCGCCGGGGTCGTCGGGCGCAGGTGGTGCGGGCGGGCGGTGGGGGGGGGACGGCGGACCCGGTGGGGCGGGGCGCGGGAGCGGCGGGGCGAGAGTCATGCGGCGGCGCTCCGGGCGGACGCGGCGGGGAGTCCGGAGGCGGCCTCGGCGGCCTCGGCGGCATCGGCGGCCTCGGCGGCCCCGGCGGCGTCGGGCGGCAGCGGTGCGGCCTTGACGAAGGTGGCCACCCCGCGGGTGAGGTCGTGGCCGAGGGTGAGGGCGTCGATCTCGACGGCGACGGCTTCGAGCCCGTGCTTGTTGACGTAGGTGCGGTGGGTGAGCCGGCCGTGCACGATGACCGGGTCGCCCTGGTGGAGCGAGCTCGCGGCGTGGGAGGCGAGGCGGCGCCAGGCGCTGACGGCGTACCACTGGGTCTCGCCGTCGACCCACTCGGCGGCGGTGCGGCTGAAGTGGCGGGGTGTGCAGCCCACCCGGAAGCCGAGCACCGGGACGCCGCCGACCTCGCGGGCGGTGGGCTCATTGCCGATCCAGCCCTGGACGGTGACCAAGGGGGCGTTGGACATGGGGTTCTCCTCTCGATGGCGCCCGGTCGGGGTGACCGGGCAGGAGAGAAGTCCATGGCAGGGGGCCGGGGATGCGGGTCCGGGTCAGGGCGGGCTGGGGAGAGAAGAGCCCCGGCCCGCCGGCTGTGGAGAGCCGAGGGACCGGGGCGGTACGCCTGGGAGAGGCGTGAGGTTCAGCGGGGTCAGGAACGCGCGGCGTTGATGCCCCGGCGGAAGGCCGCGTACGACGCGAGCTCGGCGCCGAGCGGCTGGACCACGTCGGCGTCGAGCACCTGGTGCACGACCCCGCGCAGCCGCTCGTCGGCCGCCTCGGCGCGCTGCCGGGCGAGCCCACGCACGAGCATCCCCCCGACCACGGCGAGGAGCAGCCCGAGCACCAGCCCGCCGATGCCGAGCACGGCCGGCAGCGGGAGCCCGGCGACCTTGGTCAGGTCGCCGGCGTTGCCCTGGACCGCGGCGACGCCCCACCAGACGAAGCCGCCGACGGCGGCCAGCAGGAGCAGCCAGTGCAGCACCCGGACCAGGCCCACCCACGCGGGCAGCCGGCCGCCGAGGTCGACCCGGCGCAGCTCCTGGTCGAGGCGCTGTCCGGCGCTGTCGAGGCGGCCGGTGGCCGCGGCGAGCACGTGCCGGGTCCAGCCCGGTCCGACGCCCGCGGCGGCCTCGTCGGCCAGCCCGCGCACGGTGGTATCGACGGCGGCGCGGTCGAGCGGGGCGACCTTGGGGTCGGTGGAGAGCGCCGTCGCGTCGTCGCCGCGACCGCCGAGCAGCGCGAGCGGCGGCCAGGCGACGGCACGGCGGGCGCGCTCGCCGACGGTGCGCTCGATGCCCTCGACGACGGCCGAGACGCCGGCCGCGTCGGCGACGCGGTCCTCGACGTCCTCGATCCGGCTGGGCGCGAGGTCGGCGGCGGGCGTGCTGCCACCGGCCTGCTCGAGGCGTCCGGCGGCGGCGGCGATGTCGGCCTCGACACGCAGCGACGTGCTCCGCTTGTCGTGGACCCGGCGCAGGATCTCCTGGCGCAGCTCGGGCATGCCGATGCCCTCGCGCGCCGAGATCGGCAGCACGGGGACGTCGGGCAGGCCGTCGGCGGCCAGCAGGCGGCGGACGTCGTCGATCATCGACTGGCGGCGGTCGAGCGGCACGGTGTCGATGTGGTTGAGCGCGACCAGGATGACGTCCTGGTGGGTGCTCATCGGCTTGAAGTAGCGGTCGTGCACGGCGGCGTCGGCGTACTTCTGGGGGTCGAGGATCCACACCATGAGGTCGGCGGTGGCGACCAGCCGGTCGACCTCGAGGTGGTGGGAGACCTCGGTGGAGTCGTGGTCGGGCAGGTCGAGCAGGACGACGCCGTCGAAGTCCTCGTCACCGCGCGGGGTGTCGAGCATCGAGTCGCGCATCGTCTGGTGCCGCGGCGGGATGCCGAGCCACTCCAGCAGCTCGCCGGCGCCCTGGCTCCCCCACACCACGGCCGTGGCCCACGAGGTGGTGGGCCGGCGGATGCCGACGGAGGAGAGCTCGAGCCCGGTCAGCGAGTTGTACGTCGACGACTTGCCCGAGCCCGTCGCTCCGGCGATGGCGACGACCGTGTGGCGCGCCGAGAGCCGCAGCCGGCCGGTCGACTTGTCCACCGCCGCCGCGACCTCGTCGAGCACCGCGTCATCGAGCCGGCCGCGCGCGGCCTGGGCCGCCGCGTCGAGCCCGGCGACCTTGGCGCCGATGGCCGATCCCCGCGTGGCGAGGTCGGCAGGGACCTTCGTCGCGTCGTCGAGACCTTGCGTCACAGGTGTCCACCCGTTCCCTTCTTAGCCGCGGCGAACCGCAGGTCGTCCACCCGGCGAGCGGCCTGGCGGAGCTGGTCCGGCGCGTCGGGCTTGAGCTGCCACTGTGCGGCCGGCGCGAGGTAGCGGGCGCGCTCGGCGCCCATCAGCGTCGTCAGCCGGCGCGCGAGGTCGCCGCGCGCCTGGTCGACGAGTCGGTCGGCGCCGGCCTGTCCGAGCGTGGTGGCGAGGAGACCCTCGCCGAGCCGGACGGCCTCGGCCGCGTCGCCCTGGGGCTGGGCTCCGGCGAGCGCCACGACGCCGAGCGTCACCGCGAGCCCGCGGACGCCGAGCGCGAGGAAGCGCGCGCTGTGGCGCGCGTCGCCGGCCTCGGTGCGGACGAGGTCCTGGAGCCCGTCGTGCCAGGTGCGGACCTCCTGCTCGGCCTGGGCACGCAGCCCCCGGCCGGCGCGGGACAGGTCGTCGGTGGTCGATCGGAGCAGCGCCTCGCCGTAGGACTTCTCGCGCCACGCGGCGGCCGCGGTCGAGGCGGCCCGCTCGGCGTGGTCGGCGACGAGCGTCTCGAGCGCCATCTCGATGGCGAGCCCGACCCGCTCGGCCTGCTGGGGCTTGCCCTTGATCGCATTGACCAGCCGCTCGCGCACGAAGCCGACCTTGGCCTCCAGCGTGCGGACCAGCTCGCCGCTGCCGACGAACTCCTGCCAACGGGCGAGCAGGTCGCCACGCAGGAGCGTGCCGTCGGTGCCGGCGCTCACCAGCGCCGTCTGGGCCTCGTCGTAGACACGGTCGGCGCGGGCGAGGAGGTCGGCGACGGCCCCGACCTGGAGGTCGACGGCGTCGGCGATCGGGAACGCCTTGCGGGTCACCGTGCGCACGGCACCGGCGACGGTCTGGTTGACGACGTCGCGCTTGGCGGCGGTGTCGGCGGCCAGCGCGTCGAGCCAGCCCTTGATCTCGGCACCGTACGACGCGGGCAGCAGCCCCTCGTCACTCACCGGCCCCTGAGGTACGGCGAACAGCGGGCTGTCCTTGAGCCCACGGGCCGCCATCATCCGGGCGAGGTGGACCGAGACCGTCGAGACGTCGTCGGCCGAGGTCCGGCTGAGCACGAGCGCCACGGCCGTGTTGCGGTCGACCGCCTGCTTGAGGTGGTCCCAGGGCACCTGGTCGGAGTAGCGCGCCGCCGAGGTGACGAACAGCCACAGGTCTGCCGCGGCGAGCAGCTGACCGGCGAGCTCGCGGTTGCGCTCGTCGACCGAGTCGACGTCGGGTGCGTCGAGGATCGCCAGCCCGCGCGGGACCTCCAGGCTCGGGACGAGCTGGATGGCGTCCTGGTCGGTGGTCGGCTGGGCGACCCGGGCGAGCTCGGGGAGCAGCCGGTCGGCGCCGAACCAGCGGCCGTCGTCGGGGTGGTGGACCAGCACGGGCGAGCGCGTGGTCGGCCGGAGCAGACCGGGCGTGGTCACCTTGGTGCCGACGAGGGTGTTGACCAGGGTCGACTTGCCGGCGCCGGTGGAGCCGCCGACCACGACGAGCAGCGGCGCCTCGATCTCGGTCAGCCGCGGGATGATGTAGTCCTCGAGCTGCTCGATGATGTGCTCGCGACCGACGCGCAGCGCGTCGACGCTGGGCAGGTCGAGCGGCAGCGGCGCGTTGTTGAGCGAGCCGTGGAGACGCACCACCTCGGTGAGCATCCGGCCGTCGACGTCGTCGGTGAGGCCGGCGCCCGTCGAGGCCTGGTGTCCGGGAGTCATCGCTGAGGTACCACCTGTCCGGGAAATGCGATCTGCGGCCGGGCTGCCTGGATCCGCCCGAGGAAGTCCTGTCCGCGCACCTGCCAGTCGGCCGGCGCGGTGCCGCGCAGGAGCCGGTGATGGAGGTAGCCCAGCTCGATCGCGGCCTGCTGGTAGTCGCGCATCGCGCGCTCGGCGTCGGGTCCGCCCATCCGGCGCGCGAACTGCCGGGCCTGGCGGCGCGCACGGAGGTTGACCACCCAGCCGATGTCGGTCGCCGGCAGCAGGCCGCGCTGGGCGGCGTCGGTGAGCGAGACCCGGAGGACGTGCGCCTCGGTCTCGCGCGACCACCACGCCAGCGCGATCATGCCGATGAACGCCGGCGCCATGATCACGACGTAGACCACGGCGAAGCTGCCGAAGCCGAAGATCGTGGAGGCGTTCCAGACGCCGTGGGCGAGCACGGCGAGGGCGTAGCCGCCCAGCGGCGCGAGCCAGCGCACGGAGCGGCGCCGCGAGGCGACCGCGAGGCCGACCCCGACGCCGGTGAAGGCAGTGAAGAGCGGGTGCGCGAACGGGCTGAAGATGCACCGGACGACGAAGGTCCCGGTCACCGCCTCGATCCCGCCCGGCCCCATGCCGTCGGTGCCGTCGTAGGCCGCGGCGAGGTAGAGGATGTTCTCGGTGAACGCGAAGCCCACGCCGACCATGCCGGCGTAGACGATGCCGTCGAGGACCCCGTCGATCTCGGCCCGGCGCCACCACAGCAGCAGGACCAGGAACAGGCCCTTGCTCGCCTCCTCGATGACCGGCGCGGCGATCGCGAGCGAGGCGTCGTCGGTGAACCCGACGATGAGCCCGCCGAGGCCCTGGATGACGATGGCGGCCATCGTGGCGACGAAGGCGCCCCAGGCCAGGCCCGAGGCGAGGAGGATCCGCGGCTCGGGCTCGTAGCGGTCGAGCCACAGGTACGCCGCCAGGACGGGCCCGACGGGCAGCGCGGCGAGCGCGGTCGCCAGCAGCGTGATCGTCGGCGCGCCGGAGAGCGCGAGCACGAGCAGTGTCAGCAGCGCTCCGAGCGCCACCGCCACGGCCACGACGACCGTGAAGGCAACACTGTTGCGACGGACTGCTGGCATGGGCCGCAGCCTATCCGCAGCGTGCCGCGCGCCTGAGATCGCCGCGTCTTCACGGGCGTGCGCGCGTGCGTACAGTAGGGGGGTGAGCGCCGAGACCCCGCAGAACGGACCGAAGACCGAGCAGCACGACCCGGCCGTCCCGGAGGCCTATGCGGCCTTCATGCGGACGGGCTGGGACGAGCGCGAGGACGACGTCGAGCGCCATCCGCTCGCCGACCACGCGGCCGTTCGTCGTACCCGGCTGGCCGAGGCGTTCCCCGGCGAGCGCCTGGTGCTGCCCGGCGGCGGCTACAAGGTCCGCGCCTACGACACCGACTACCGCTTCCGCGCCGACACGGCCCACGCCTACTTCAGCGGCAACCAGACCTCCGACGCGACGCTGGTCGTCGAGCCCGACGGCTCCGCGGTGCTCTACGCCCGCCCGCGCTCGACGCGGGACAGCGACGAGTTCTTCCGCGACCGCCAGTACGGCGCCCTGTGGGCCGGCAAGCGCCCGTCCGCCGGCGAGCTCGAGGCCGCCCTCGGCCTGACCGTCAAGCACGTCGACGAGCTCGAGGCCGACCTCGCCCGCAGCGCCAAGACCCGCGTCCTGCGCGGCGTCTCGGCCCCGGTCGACGCGCTCGTCCCCGGCGACGAGGGGCGCGACGGCGAGCTCGAGCGGGTCGCCTCCGAGATGCGCCTGGTCAAGGACGCCTGGGAGATCGGCGAGCTGCAGGCCGCGGTCGACGCGACCACGCTCGGCTTCGAGGACTGCGTGCGCGAGTGGGACCGCGTCGTCGAGCACGGCGAGCGCTGGCTCGAGGGCACGTTCTTCCGCCGGGCGCGCACGATGGGCAACGACCTCGGCTACGACTCGATCGTCGCCAACGGCTCCCACGCGACGACGCTGCACTGGATCGAGAACTCGGGCGCGATCGTCCCCGGCGAGCTGATCCTGTGCGACATGGGCGTCGAGGGCGCCAACCTCTACACCGCCGACGTGACCCGCACCCTGCCGGTCTCCGGCACGTTCTCCCCCCTGCAGCGCGACCTCTACACGCTGGTGCTGCGCTCCCAGGAAGCCGCGATCGCCGCGCTCCGGCCGGGCGCGAAGTTCCTGGCCGGCCACGACGCCGCGATGGACGTGCTCGCCCACGGCCTCGACGACCTCGGCCTGCTGCCGGTCCCGGTCGAGGAGGCCCTCTCCCCCGACTCCAAGGTCTACGCCCGCTGGACCCTGCACGGCGTGAGCCACATGCTCGGCATGGACGTCCACGACTGCGGCAAGGCGGCCCCCGAGGCCTACCGCGAGGCGGACCTCGTCGAGGGCATGGTGCTGACCGTCGAGCCGGGCCTCTACTTCCAGGCCGACGACCTGCTCGTCCCCGAGGAGCTGCGCGGGATCGGCATCCGGATCGAGGACGACGTGGTGGTCACCGCCGACGGCGTCCGCAACCTCTCGGCCGCGCTGCCGCGCACCCCCGAGGCGATCGAGGACTGGATGGCCACGCTGCGCGGTTGAGCGCTACGTTGGGGCCGCAGGTCACAACGGCGTGAGGAGCAGCAGTGGCGGACAAGATCATCGTCGCAGGGGTCGACGGCAGTGCGACGGCGGCAGCGGCCGCGGAGCGGGCCGCCGTGCTCGCCCAGGCGCTCGACGCGCGCCTCCACCTGATCTCGGCGTTCGGCAAGTTCGAGTCCGAGACGGTGCGGATCGGCAGCGACACCCTGATGCTCAGCAACGAGACCGAGGCCGAGAAGGTCGCCACCAAGGCGGCGGGCCTGCTCCGTACGGCGTACCCGGGCCTCACGATCACCACGGCCGCCGCCGAGGGCAAGCCGGGCGAGGCGCTCGTCAGCACCGCCGAGGCGCTGGGCGCCGAGCTCATCGTCGTGGGCAACAAGCGGGTCCAGGGCATCGCCGGACGGGTCCTCGGCAGCATCGCGCGCGATGTCGCCGCGCACGCCTCGTGCGACGTCTACGTGGCCCACACCCACGACCGCGGCTGAGCCTCGCGCCGCACCCGCGGCGAAATCGAACACCGCGCCGACTTCCGAGTAACCCCGTCTCGGGACGAGACTTGGATCGTGCCTAAAAGGACTGCCACCGCCTCGTCGTACTCGATCACCATGCGCCTGCACACCACCGTCGACCACGGTGTCGTGGGTGAGGTCGCCACCGCGATCGCGAGCGCGGGTGGCATGGTCACCGCGATCGACGTCGCGGAGTCCAGCGCGCACCGGCTCACCGTCGACGTCACCTGCTCGGCCGCGGACGCCGAGCACGCCCTCGAGCTGCAGACCGCGGTCGCCGCGGTCGAGGGCGTCGAGGTGCACAAGGTCTCCGACCGGACGTTCCTGATCCACCTCGGCGGCAAGATCGAGGTCGCCTCGAAGGTCCCGCTCAAGACCCGCGACGACATGTCGCTGGCCTACACGCCCGGCGTGGGGCGGGTCTCGATGGCGATCGCCGAGAACCCCGAGGACGTGCGCCGGCTCACCATCAAGGGCAACGCGGTCGCGGTCGTCACCGACGGCTCCGCGGTGCTCGGCCTGGGCAACATCGGCCCCGGCGCCGCGCTGCCGGTGATGGAGGGCAAGGCCGCGCTGTTCAAGCGGTTCGGCGAGATCGACGCCTGGCCGATCTGCCTCGACACCCAGGACACCGACGAGATCGTGCGTGCGGTCGAGCTGATCGCTCCCGGCTTCGGCGGCATCAACCTCGAGGACATCGCCGCGCCGCGCTGCTTCGAGATCGAGGCCCGGCTGCGCGAGCGGCTCGACATCCCCGTCTTCCACGACGACCAGCACGGGACGGCGATCGTCGTGCTCGCCGCGCTCACCAACGCGCTGCGCGTGGTCAAGAAGGACGTCGGCGTCGCGCGCGTGGTCGTCTCCGGTGGCGGCGCCGCGGGCACCGCGATCGTCAAGCTGCTCCTGGCCGCCGGTGTCCAGGACGTCGTCGTGGTCGACCGCACCGGTGCGCTGTGCGCCGACGACGCGGGCCTGTCCCCCGCGCACCAGGAGCTCGCCTCGCTGACCAACCGCGAGCGTCGTACCGGTGGGCTGCAGCAGGTGCTCGAGGGTGCCGACGTGTTCATCGGCGTCAGCGCCCCCAACATCCTCAAGCCCGAGTGGATCGCCACGATGGCCGCCGACCCGGTCGTCTTCGCGCTCGCCAACCCCGACCCCGAGGTCGACCCCGCGCAGGCCGCGAAGTACGCCGCCGTCGTCGCCTCGGGCCGCTCGGACTTCCCGAACCAGATCAACAACGTGCTCGCGTTCCCCGGTGTCTTCCGGGGCCTGCTCGACGCGCGGGCCGCCGAGGTGACCGTGGAGATGATGCTCCGCGCGGCCGAGGCGATCGCGCTCGTGGTGCGCGACGACGAGCTCAACGCGAGCTTCATCATGCCGTCGGTGTTCCACCCCGAGGTGCACCACGCGGTCGCCGCGGCGATCGCGGGCTCGTCCGCTCGCTAGCGGATCCGGGCCCGCGGGGCGATACCCTGACGCCCGGGCCTCCGTAGCTCAATTGGATAGAGCCGCCGGTTTCTACCCGGCTGGTTGCGGGTTCGACTCCTGCCGGGGGCGCCATCAGCACGACCGCCGGCCGACGTCCGTGAGGACGCCGGCCGGCGGTCGCTGCGTTGCGGGCTCAGAGCGCGACGTCGACGCGCGCCCGGCTGCCGTCGGCGTAGGTGACCTCCAGGGGCACCACGCCCCCGCCGACCAGCTCGTCGCCGGGGAACCACAGCGCGAACCGGCCCTCGCCGAGACTCGCCTCGACCCGTCCGTGCTCGGCGCTGGCGTAGGCGACCGCGACCACGTCGTCGCCGGCCAGGCCCGCGACGAGCGAGAGGTCGCCGGCGTCCAGGGAGCCGGTGCCGAGGTCGGTCGCGGTGAGCCCGCGCGGCCCGGGCACCGGTACGTCGGC
Organism: Pimelobacter simplex; assembly: GCF_024662235.1. Taxonomy (GTDB): domain Bacteria; phylum Actinomycetota; class Actinomycetes; order Propionibacteriales; family Nocardioidaceae; genus Nocardioides. The sequence continues at coordinate 722,485 of NZ_CP096276.1, read as the reverse complement.
CGTGCCGACCGAGCCGATCATGTCGCCGAACAGCCGGCGGCTGTCGTCGGTGATGCACAGCCCGGAGAACCCGCCGGTCCCGCTGAGGAGCACCAGCGTCCAGGCGCCCCGCTGCTCGGCCACCGCGGGCCGGGCCCGGTCGAGGGCGTCGGTCGCGCCGGTGTCGCCCAGCTCGTCGCGGCACCGGTCGGCGGCCTCGGTCCGGGCGGTGCCGACGACCTTCTGGGGCAGCGGGCGCCAGGTGGCGAAGGCGGCGTCGCCGCCGATCACGGACGGCGTGAGGACGACGCCCGTCGCGACCACGGCGACGGCCGCCGCGGCGGCGACGAGCACCCGGGCCGGACGACGGCGAGGCGCCGGGAGCGGGTCGGTGGCGAGGATCCGGGCGAGGTCGGCCCGGGCGCGCACCCCCTCCCCCGTCGGTACGGCGGCCGCCGGGTCCGCAGGGTCGAGCGAGCGCACGAGGGTCATCAGGTCGTCGGTCATGGCGTGGAGGTCCTTTCGGGTGCCGCGGGCGCGGTCCGCGGGAGGTGGTCGAGGTGGAGGCGCAGCGCCCGGCGGGCCCGGCTGAGCCGCAGCCGGTAGGCCACCGGCGAGATGCCGAGCACCTCCGCGGCCCGCGGCGCGGACAGACCGTCGAGCGCGGTCAGCGTGATGACCTCCTGGTGTCCCGCCGAGAGGCGCTTCCAGGCGCGGGCGAGGTCCACCCGCCGGGCGGCGGCGTCGGCGGTGCGGTCGTCGTCGCCGCTCGCCGGTGGTGCCGGCGCCGCCTCGGCGAGCCGGACCGCGAGCGCCTGCCGGCGCCGGTCGCCGCGGCGGGTGTTGAGCAGGTGACCGCGCGCGACGCCGTACACCCAGGCACGGGCGGCGTCGTCGTCCGCGGGCAGGTCGGCGACGCGGCGCCACACGACCAGGAAGATCTCGGCGACGACATCCTCGGCGGACCCGGGCTCCGCCCCGGTCCGGCGCTGCACGAACCGGACCAGGTCGCCGTAGAGCGCCCGATAGAGCTCGGCGAACCGGTGGCGTGGATCAGGGGCGCGGGGTGGACTCATGCCCCGTACCTGTCCGCCACCGGCCCGAGTGTGTCACCCCTCGCCGGACTCCCCCTGCGCGAAGCGCTCCCACAGCGTGCCGAGCTCGGCGGCGCTGACCTCCGTGCCGGTCGCGTCGGCGTGGCGCTGGACCGTCCGGCCGAACGCGATCTCGCGCTCCCGCGAGAGCACGACGCCGTGCTCGCGCTCCAGCACGTAGCCGATGCCGCCCTTGCCCGACTGGGAGTTGACCCGGATCACCTCGTCGTAGGTGCGGCCGAGGTCGGCCGGGTCCACCGGCAGGTACGGCACCCGCCAGTCGATCTCGGACGCGGCCCGGCCCTGCGCGGCGGCACGGGCGCGGTGCTCGGCGAAGCCCTTGCGGATGGCGTCCTGGTGGGTGCCGCTGAAGGCGGTGTGGACCAGCGTGCCGACGTAGGGGTGCCGCGGGTGCACCTCGATCCGCGTGCAGTGCTCGACCGTGCGGCGTACCTCGTCGATGTCGGAGAAGTCGATCATCGGGTCGACGCCCTGGGCGTGCAGGTTGAGCGCGAGGGTGGCGATGTCGACGTTGCCGGTCCGCTCGCCGTTGCCGAACACACATCCCTCGACCCGCTGCGCCCCGGCCAGGACGGCGAGCTCGGCGCAGGCCACGCCGGTGCCGCGGTCGTTGTGCGGGTGCACCGAGAGGATCACGCTGTCGCGGCGCGCGAGGTTCTTGTGCATGTGCTCGATCTGGTCGGCGTACACGTTGGGGGTCGCGATCTCCACCGTGGCGGGCAGGTTGAGGATCACCGGGCGCTCCGGGGTCGCCTCCCACAGCGCGGTGACCGCGTCGCACACGTCGAGGACGTAGTCGGGCTCGGTCAGGTTGAAGACCTCGGGCGAGAACTCGAAGCGGACGTCGGGCAGTCCCTCGCTCAGCTCGAGGACGTCGCGCGCCCCGGCCAGGACCAGGTCCTTGAGCGCCTCGCGCGAGTGCCCCAGGACGACATCGCGCCAGGTCGGCGCGGTCGCGGTGTACAGATGGATGACGACGGGGTTGCGCAGCCCCCGCACGGACTCCACGGTCCGCTCGACCAGGTCGCGGCGGGCCGCGGTGAACACCACGATCGTCACGTCCGGCGGCGCCAGGTCGGAGGCCGCGAGCAGCCGGACGAAGTCGAAGTCGGTCTGCGAGGCCGACGGGTAGCCGACCTCGATCTCCTTGTAGCCCATCGCGACGAGCAGCGCGAAGAAGCGGCGCTTGCGCTCGGGATCCATCGGCTCGGCCAGGGCCTGGTTGCCGTCGCGCAGGTCGACCGGCACCCACAGGGGCGCCTCGGTCAGCCGGCGCGTGGGCCAGTCCCGCTCGGTCAGGGGTACGTCGACGCGGTCGTGGACGTCGCGGTAGCGGTGGGACGGCATCCCCGAGGGACGCTGGCGGTTCCAGTCGTAGGTGGTCATGCGGAGGCTCCTTGCCGGTCGTGGTGGGGCCGGCGCACGTCTCACTCCGCGACGAGGAGCCGACCGCACCAGGCCCCGCCGCGGCGGGCAAGGAGGAGCGCGGTCGTCTGCATGTCCTAGACTCTAGCCCAACTCCTCAGACAAGTAGACAAGGCCCTGCCTCCATGCCCAGCCCCCAGGTACGCCGCGAGCCGCTCGCCGACCAGGCCGCGGACCTGCTGCTCACCCGGATCCGGGCCGGCGAGTGGACCCTCGGCGCCAAGCTGCCGGGCGAGACCACGCTCGCCCCCCAGCTGGGCGTGGGCCGCTCGACGCTGCGCGAGGCGATCCGGCAGCTCGCCGGGCGCGGCGTGCTGGCCTCGCGCCAGGGTGCGGGCGTGTTCGTCACCGCGCTCGACGTCCCCGAGGACTGGGACCTCGTGCTGCGCCGGGCCGACATCGTCTCGGTGATCGAGGCGCGCACGGCGATCGAGGCCGAGGCCGCGGCGCTCGCGGCGCAGCGGCGGACGCCGACCGAGCTGCGCGCGATCGGGCGGGCGCTGGCCGAGCGCGCGCGTCGTACCGATGTCGAGGAGCGGGTGGACGCCGACATGGCGTTCCACCGGGCCGTCGTGGTGGCGGCCCACAACCCGGTCCTGGTGGACCTGTTCGACAGCTTCGTGCCGCGCAGCCGGGTGGCGATGGTGGAGATGCTCCGCCTCGGCACCGCCGCCGACCACGCCAGCGACCACGAGGCCCACGACCTGCTGCACCGCGCGATCGCCGATCGCGACGCCGACCTGGCCGCCCGGCTCAGCCGGACCCACCTGACGTCCCTGAAGGAGACCCTGACGTGAACCCGACCGTCCTCGACCTGCGCGAGGTGACCTTCCGCCGCAACGGCAACCAGATCCTGCACGGCGTCGACCTCACCGTCCGGGCCGGCGAGCACTGGGCGCTGCTCGGGCCCAACGGCGCCGGCAAGAGCACCGTGCTGAGCTTCTGCGGCGCCCAGGTGCACCCGACGTCGGGCACCGTCGACGTGCTCGGCCGCCGGCTCGGCCGGGTCGACCTCCAGGAGCTGCGCCGCGACATCGGCCACGTCAACCCGCGCCACCCGCTGGAGTCCCGGCTGAGCGTGCACCAGGTCGTGCTCACCGGGATCACCGGCACGATCGAGCTGCCGATGCGCTGGACGCCCACCCCCGAGGACGTCGTCCGCGCGGACGAGCTGATCGCCGAGGTCGGCCTCAGCGCCCGCCGCGACGCGCACTGGCCCACCCTCTCCCAGGGCGAGCGCGGCCGCGCCCTCATCGCCCGCGCGCTGGCCGCCCAGCCGCGCCTGCTGCTGCTCGACGAGCCGACGACCGGCCTCGACGTGGCCGCCCGCGAGCAGCTGCTCAGCGTGCTCGACCGGCTCGCGCACAGCGCGCCCGAGGTGGCCTCGGTGCTCGTCACCCACCACCTCGAGGAGCTGCCGACCACCACGACGCACGCGCTGCTCATCTCGCACGGCGACGTCGTCGTCGCCGGCCCGGTCGCCGAGGCGGTCACCACCGACACGATCAGCCGGACCTTCGAGCACCCCATCGAGGTCGACCGGGACGGCGGCCGCTGGCGCGCGCGGGCGCTGCCGCCGACCCGGCTGCACAGCGCCTAGGCACCCCACCCGAGCCCGGCGCGCCTCCCCCGGCGCGTGGCCCGGATGTCGTACAAAAGTGACAGCCCCGCGGGAGGTATGAGCCCCGTGGGGCTGATGCTTTTTCCGCCGCGGCTCAGCGGAAGGCGGCCTCGCCGGTGAGGGCGCGGCCGATGACGAGCTGGTGGACCTCGCTGGTGCCCTCGTAGGTGAGGACCGACTCGAGGTTGTTGGCGTGGCGCAGGACCGGGTACTCCAGGGTGATGCCCGCGGCGCCGAGGATGGTGCGGCACTCGCGGGCGATGGCGATGGCCTCGCGGACGTTGTTGAGCTTGCCGAGGCTGACCTGCTCGGTGGCGAGGTGCCCGGCGTCCTTGAGCCGGCCGAGGTGGAGGGCCAGGAGCATGCCCTAGCCGAGCTCGAGGCTCATGTCGGCGAGCTTGGCCTGGGTGAGCTGGTAGGCGGCGAGGGGCTTGTCGAAGATCTCGCGCTGCTGGGCGTAGGCGATGGTGGTCTCGAGGCAGTCGCGGGCGGCGCCGAGCGAGCCGAAGACGATGCCGAAGCGGGCCTCGTCCAGGCACGAGAGCGGGCCGCGCAGGCCGCGGACCTCGGGGAAGACCGCGTCGGCGGGCAGGCGGACGCCGTCGAGGACGAGCTCGCTGGTCACCGAGGCGCGCAGGGAGAGCTTGCGCTTGATCTCGGGGGCGGTGAAGCCGGGGGCGTCGGTGGGCACGACGAATCCGCGGATGCCCTCGTCGGTCTGGGCCCAGACGACGGCGACGTCGGCGATGGAGCCGTTGGTGATCCACATCTTGGTGCCGGTCAGGACCCAGGCGTCGCCGTCGCGGACCGCGCGGGTGCGCAGGCCGGCGGGGTTGGAGCCGAAGTCGGGCTCGGTCAGGCCGAAGCAGCCGATGGCCTCGCCGGTGGCCATGCGGGGCAGCCAGGCCTGCTTGTGCTCCTCGGTGCCCCATTTCCAGATCGCGAACATCGCCAGGGAGCCCTGGACCGAGACCAGGGAGCGCAGGCCGGAGTCGGCGGCCTCGAGCTCGAGGCAGGCCAGTCCGTAGGCGGTGGCGCTGGTCCCGGCGCAGCCGTAGCCCTCCAGGTGCATGCCGAGCACGCCCAGTCCGCCGAGCTCGCGGGCCAGGTCGCGGGCGGGGAGCGTGCCCGCGTCGTACCAGTCGGCGAGGTGGGGGCGGACCCGCGCGTCGACGAAGGCGCGCACGGTGTCGCGCATCGCCCGCTCCTCGTCCGACAGCAGGCCGTCGATGGCGAACAGGCCGAGCGGGCCGGGCTGGGTGGTGGCCACGGGCTCAGGCTCCCCGGGCGGCGTAGGCGTCGATCTCGGCGCTGAGCCGGGCCCGGACGTCGTCCGGCGCGAAGGAGGCCGCGACGCCGGCCCGGGCCAGGTCGGCCACCCCGGCGGCGTCGAGGTCGAGGAGGTCGGCCGCGATCTCGTACTCGCGGTTGAGCGTGGTCCCGAACATCGGCGGGTCGTCGGAGTTGATCGTCACCAGGACGCCGGCCTCGACGAAGCGCGGCAGCGGGTGCTCGTCGAGCGAGGCGACCGCGCGCGTGGCGACGTTGGACGACGGGCACACCTCGAGCGGGATCCGGTGCTCGGCGAGGTAGGCCAGCAGCGCGGGGTCGGCCGCCGCGGACGTGCCGTGCCCGATCCGCTCGGCACCGAGGTCGCGCAGCGACGTCCAGATCGTCTCCGGACCGGTGGTCTCGCCCGCGTGGGGTACCGAGCGCAGGCCGGCGGCCCGCGCGGCCGAGAAGTGCGGCGCGAACTGCGCGCGCGGCACACCGATCTCGGGACCGCCCAGACCGAAGCCGAGCAGACCCTCGGGCGCGTGGTCGAGCGCGAACCGCAGCGTCGCGTCGGCGGCCGGGATGCCCGACTCCCCCGGGATGTCGTAGATCCAGCGCAGCACCAGCCCGAAGTCGCGCTCGGCCGCGACCCGCGCGTCCTCGATCGCCTCGGTGTAGGCCTCGATCGCCATGCCCCGCTCGGGGTCGTCGGGAAGCACCGAGGTGTACGGCGTGCAGGTCAGCTCGGCGTACCGCACGGCCTGACCGGTGGCGAGCTCACGGCCGATCTCGTAGGTGAGGTAGCGGACGTCCTCGGGCGTGCGGACCAGGTCGACGACCGCGAGGTAGACCTCGATGAAGTGCGCGAAGTCGCGGAACGCGAAGAACTCGCGCAACCGCTCCGGGTCCGCCGGGACCGTGCCCGGATGGCGCGCGGCCAGCTCGGAGACGATCCGCGGCGAGGCGGACCCGACGTGGTGGACGTGGAGCTCGGCCTTGGGCAGGCCCGCGATGAAGTCGTTCAGCACGAGACGATCCTGCCAGCCGGCCCCCGCCGCGGTCAGTCGACCGCGGCGACCAGGTTCTTCGCGATGTCGTCGATGGTCCGGCCGTCCTGGAAGACCTGGCCGTCCAGGAGCACCGTCGGCGTGCTGCTGACGCCGCTGTCCTGGGCCTCCTTGGTCGCCTTGGTCACCCAGTCAGCACCCTCGCCGGCCTCGATGGCGGCCTTGACGTCGGCCTCGTTCGCGCCGGCCTCGACGGCGTACTTCACGAGGTCGGAGTCGGGGCCCTCGGCGTCGGCGTTCTGCTCGGAGGGCTGGTGCTCGAAAAGGAGGTCGTGGAACTTCTTGGCGACCTCGGGCCCGGACTTCTCCAGCACGATGGAGAAGGCACCGGCCGCGCGGATCGGGTAGGTCCGGCCCTCACCGCCGAGGAGGTTGAACGGGCGGTACTCGACGAAGACCTTGCCGTCGGCCGCGAGGCCCTCGAGCTTGCTGCGCGTGGCCGACTCGAGCTGGCGGCAGAACGGGCAGAGGAAGTCCTCGTAGATGACGATCGAGTGGGGGGCGTCCTTCTTGCCGATGGTCACGCCGTACGCGCTGGAGCCGGCGGCGGCGGCCTTGACCTCCTTCTTGTTCAGGACGCTGACCAGGATCGATCCGCCGATGATCAGCGCCATCACCGCGACCACACCGGTGATGGTGAGGATGCGGCGGCGCGCCTCCCGCTTCTTCTGGGCGGCACGCATCTCGGCGGCCTTCTGCGAGCGGGCAGTGGCCTTCGAGTTGGAGGACATCGGCTAAACAGCTCCTTCAGGGGCGCTCTCCGAGCGCCGGTCGAACAACAGGGAATCCAGGGAAAGTCGCGTACGGCCGAGCCACGCGACGAAGAGGGAGGCGGCGAGCAGCGCCGCGTCCCGCGCGATCTCCCACGGGTACGCCGACGCGGCACCGGCCTTCGACCCGCCACCGCCGAAGCAGCCGCAGTCGATCTCGATGCCGCGGGCCCACACGGAGGCGATCCCGACGATGAACGCGACGAACAGCAGCGCCGAGAGCAGCGCCGCACCCCGGGTGAGCACCCCGAGCACCAGCGCCAGCCCGATCACCAGCTCGATCGCCGGCAGCGCGATCCCCACCGTCTCGGCCACCGACGACGGCAGCAGCTGGTAGGCGCGCACCGCGGCGATGCTGGCGTCCGGCTCGGTGATCTTGAGCGCGCCGGCAACGATCCAGACGCCACCGGTCACCAACCGGGCGACCAGACCTGCCCAGGCCAGTGCTCCGTTCACGCCGACGAGGCTAACGGGCCCCGCTGAGCGGCTGCTGAGAACCGATGCCCCGCCCGGATACGGCGTAGGGTGCACCTTCGTGAATGAACGACTCGTCTGGATCGACTGCGAGATGACCGGGCTCGACCTGGTGAACGACGCCCTGATCGAGGTCGCCGCCCTGGTGACCGACTTCGACCTCAACGTCCTCGGCGACGGCGTCGACGTCATCATCAAGCCCCCGGCCGAGGCGCTGGACCAGATGATCGACTTCGTCCGGAACATGCACGAGTCCTCCGGCCTCCTCGCCGAGCTCGAGAACGGCGTGACCCTCCAGGAGGCCGAGGACCAGGTCATGGCCTACCTCCGCGAGCACTGCGGCCCCGACAGCCGGCCCCCGCTCGCCGGCAACTCCGTGGCCACCGACCGCGGCTTCGTCGCCCGCGACATGTCCGAGCTCGACGCCTTCCTGCACTACCGGATCGTCGACGTCTCCTCCATCAAGGAGCTCTCGAAGCGCTGGTTCCCCCGCGCGTACTTCAACGCCCCGACCAAGCGGGGCAACCACCGCGCGCTCGCCGACATCCAGGAGAGCATCGAGGAGCTGCGCTACTACCGCGACACCGTCTTCGTGCCCCTCCCGGGCCCCGACGGCGACACCGCCAAGGCCGCCGCCGCCCGCCACGGCGGCTCGATCACCGGGCTCGGCACGCCTGGAACCGGTATCGATTCCTAGTTCCGGGCCGGTTACCTCTACACTCGTTCCCGGCTCTTCGCTCGTCGGAGAGTCGATGGTGGGTATAGCTCAGCTGGTAGAGCGCCGCCTTGTGGTGGCGGATGTCGCGGGTTCGAGTCCCGTTACTCACCCCAGGAAATAGTGATCGGCCTCCGACCTGGACCCAGGTCGGAGGCCGATTCGCTTCTCGCTCAGACCCGCCACTCCGCGACGGTGCTGCCGTCGCTGTCCGAGAGCTCGATGGCGGTGATCCGGGTCCCGTTGGGCGCCGAGAGCAGGATCCAGCCCTGCAGGCACTGCCCGGCGCGGACCTCACGCTCGAACGGGTACTGCGGCCGCGGCGGCCACTCGTCCCACGACGAGCCGGACGACTCGTAGACGCCCCCGGACTTGTCGCGTGCCGTGAAGTCCGAGGTGGCCACCCACGTCGCCTCCTCGCCCTTGCGCACGCACGACCTGACGAGAACCGCGGCGCCGGACGCATCGGGCAGGTCGCGCAGGTAGTCGGGCAGCCCCGCGGCGGTCGGCTGGCGCACCTCGATCACGCGCGTGCGCAGCCCGAGTCCCTCGCGCCACTGACCGACGCGGAGGGCCAGGTCGCCGACGTTCGGCTCGCGCCCGGCGGTCGGGTCCGCGGAATCGGTCGGATCGGTCGGCGCCGTCGGGTCGGAAGCGCCGGCGGTCGCGGTCTCGGTCATCGTGACCGTCGCCGTCGGCGCCGCCTCCGGCCCGTCGTCGCCGTCACCGCAGCCCGTGAGCGCGGCTCCGCCGAGGAGCGCGAGGGCCGCGAGGGTCGTTCGAGTCATCACGGGGCGAGACTAGGGGTGGCCTCGTCCGTCCGCGCTAGATTTACGGACCCTTCTCAACAACCGGGTCCGGCAGCCGGCCTAGCGCCGGTTGAACGGATCGCCGGCGCCGTTGAAGCCGCCGACACCGGGGGTGCCACCGCGGTAGAAGTCCTCGCCCTGGTACTTCTCGCGCAGTCTCGCGGTCTCGTCGACCTTCGATCGGCGCGGACGGACCAGCAGGAAGAGGGTGTAGGCGACGGACCCGCCGCCCAGGACGATCACGAGCCAGGTGAACCAGTTCATCAGGGGCCTCACTCTCTCCGGGCGGGACCCGGAGCAACAGCGTACGCCGTCCGCGAGGCAGGCCCGGGCAGCCGGCCACAGATCGACATCGGCGACTTTCTCTGACTAAAGTCAGAGAATGCTCACGGACGTCCTGCGCCGCTTCAACCGCACCTACACCCAGCGCATCGGCGTGCTCGACGAGTCGTTCCTCGGGACCGGGCGGCCGTTGGCGGCGTCGCGGCTGCTGTTCGAGGTGGGCAACGACGAGGGGGTGAGCGTGCGGGCGCTGCGGGACCGGCTCGAGCTCGACTCGGGGCACCTGTCGCGGTTGCTGCGCCTGCTCGAGGGCGAGGGGCTCGTGGCGACGGCGGCGGACGAGGGCGACCGGAGGCGGCGGGTGGTGCGGCTGACGACCGCCGGCCGCCACGCGTACGACGACCTGGAGCGCCGCTCCGAGGAGCGGGCCGTGACGCTGGTCGCTCCCCTCACCGCGCGCCAGCAGGAGCGGCTCGCGGAGGCGCTGGCCACCGCCGACCTGCTGGTGCGGGCGGCGACGGTGCGGCTGCGCGAGGTCACCTCGGACGACCCGGTGGCGCGGGTCGCGACGCAGCGCTACTTCGACGAGCTCGACGCGCGCTTTCCCGACGGGTTCGACCCGGGTGGGCCGGATGCACCCGAGCCCGGAGCGACGTATGTCGTCGCGACCTCCGACGGTGAGCCCGTGGCGTACGGCGGGGTGCGGCCGGTGATCGACGACGAGACCGCCGAGATCAAGCGGATGTGGGTGCACGGCGACTGGCGCGGAGCCGGACTCGGGTCGCGGATGCTGCGGCACCTGGAGGCGCTCGCCGCCGACCAGGGGTACCGCCGGGTCGTGCTCGACACCAACGGCACCCTGGTCGAGGCGATCGCGATGTACGAGCGCTCCGGGTACACCCGGATCGAGCGCTACAACGACAACCCCTACGCCGAGGCGTTCTTCGAGAAGAGCCTCTGAGGTCAGCCGCCGATCGGCAGCCCGAACCGGCCCTTCTGGAAGTCCTCGTAGGCCGCCATCACCTCGGCCTTGGTGTTCATCACGAACGGCCCGGCCCAGGCGATGGGCTCCTTGATCGGGCGGCCGCCGACGACGATGACGTCGAGCTGGGGCGAGCGGCTCTCCTGCTTCTCGTCCGCGCTGATCGTGAGGAAGTCGCCGGCGCCGAGGACCGCGGACTGGCCCGTGTGGATCGGCTGGGCGTCCGTCGTACCGACGGTGCCGGAGCCGTTGAGGACGTAGACCAGCGCGTTGTAGTCGACCTGCCACGGCAGGTCGAGCCGGGCGCCGGGCTCGAGGGTGGCGTGCACCAGCGACATCGGCGTGTACGTCGACCCGGGACCCTCGTGCCCGTCGACGCTGCCCGCGATGACCCGGACGAGCGCGCCCGCGTCGTCCGAGGTGAGCAGCGCGACCTGGCCCGAGCGGATGTCCTGGTAGCGCGGGTCGTTCATCTTGGAGTCGCGCGGCAGGTTCACCCAGAGCTGGATGCCGTGGAACAGACCGCCCTGCTGGACGAGCCACTCCGGCGGCGCCTCGATGTGGAGCAGGCCGCTGCCGGCCGTCATCCACTGGGTGTCGCCGTTGGTGATGGTGCCGCCGCCCCCGTGGCTGTCCTGGTGGTCGAAGGTGCCGTCGATGATGTAGGTGACGGTCTCGAAGCCGCGGTGCGGGTGCCAGGGCGTGCCCTTGGGCTCACCGGGCGCGTACTCCACCTCGCCCATCTGGTCCATCATGATGAACGGGTCGAGGTGGCGCATGTCGATGCCGGCGAACGCCCGGCGGACCGGGAAGCCCTCCCCCTCGTAGCCCTGGGGCGCGGTGCTCACCTGCCAGACGGGGCGGGGCTGGTCGCCCAGGCCCGGCGTCTTGACGCGGGGCAGGACGGTGAGGTCGTCAACGGTGATCGCGGGCATGACATCCACCTCCGTGGCGGTCGATCGGATTGGTTGCCGTGTCAACCATAACACCGCGTGGCGCATTCCCGCAGGAGTGCGGCACGCCTAGGGCGGGTCTCTCGAGTCCGCGCCGTAGCGAGCGGTGTTTGCGGCCGATCTGGCAAGGCGGAGGGCCGAGGGCGGGCCGGAGGCCCGTCGAGTGCCCGACAACGCCGCCAGATCGAGTCGCAAACGCCGCGCAGCAGGCGGGGACTCGGGAGAGACGCCCTAGGGTCGGGCCATGAACCGCTACGACGTCGTGGTCGTCGGCGCCGGCCACAACGGCCTGACCGCCGCCGCCTACCTGGCCCGGGCCGGGCTGTCGGTCCTGGTCCTCGAACGGCTCGGCCACGTCGGCGGCGCCGCCGTCTCGGCGCAGGCGTTCCCGGGCTTCCCGACCCGGCTCTCGCGCTACTCCTACCTGGTCTCGCTGCTCCCCCAGCAGGTCCAGGACGACCTCGGGCTCGACCTCGCGCTCGTCAGCCGCACCACCGCGTCGTACTCGCCGACGATGCGGGGCGGGCACCCCGGCGGGCTCCTGGTCGAGCGGGACGAGGGCGCGGCCACCCGGGCGTCGTTCCGGGCGCTGACCGGCTCCGACGACGAGTACGACGCGTGGCGGGCCTTCTACGCCGGCGTCTCCGGTCTGGCCCACGCGGTCGCGCCGACCCTGACCCGTCCGCTGGCCACCGACGCCGACCTGCGCGCCCAGGTCGCCCCGGAGATCTGGCGCGATGTCGTCGAGCAGCCGATCGGCACCGCGATCGTGCGGCGCTTCCGCGACGACCTGGTCCGCGGCGTGGTCGCGACCGACGCGCTGATCGGCACGTTCGCGTCGATCCACGACCCGAGCCTGGTCCAGAACCGGTGCTTCCTCTACCACCTCATCGGCAACGGGACCGGTGAGTGGCGGGTGCCGGTGGGCGGGATGGGCGCGGTCACCGACGCGCTCGCCCGGGCCGCGGTCGAGGCCGGCGCGACCATCGTGACCGGCGCGGGCGTCAGCGCCGTCCGGCCCGGCGCCGACGGCGCCGAGGTCACCTGGCACGACGGCAGCACCGAGCACACCGTCGCGACGTCGACCGTGCTGGCCAATGTCGCGCCGTGGGTGCTCCGCATCCTCCTCGGCGAGGACGAGGACCCCACCACCAAGCCGCAGGGCGCGCAGCTGAAGATCAACCTGCTGCTCTCCCGGCTGCCGCGGCTGCGCTCGGGCGTCGACCCCGAGGTCGCCTTCGCGGGCACGCTGCACCTGGCCGAGGCCGCCTCCGACCTCGAGGTCGCCTGGGCAGCGGCGCGCCGCGGCGAGCTGCCGAACCCGCTGCCCGGCGAGGTCTACTGCCACTCCCTGACCGACCCGTCGATCCTCGGCGACGTGGCGCCGGGGACCCACACGCTCACCTACTTCGGGCTGCACACCCCGGCGCACCTCTTCGAGAAGGACCCCGAGGCGACCAAGGCCGAGGCCGTACGCCGCGCGCTGGCCGCGCTCGACGCCGTCCTGGAGGAGCCGATCGAGTCCGTCCTCCTGCGCGACGCCGACGGCACCCCGTGCATCGAGGCCAAGATCCCCCAGGAGCTCGAGGCGGACCTCGCGATGCCCGGCGGCCACATCTTCCACGGCGACCTGGATTGGCCCTGGGCCCCGCACCGCGCCCGGCTCGCGACCCCCGCCGAGCGGTGGGGAGTGCAGACCGACCACCCCGCCGTCCTGCTCTGCGGGTCCGGCGCCCGCCGCGGCGGCGCGGTGTCCGGTCTGGGCGGTCACAACGCGGCCCAGGCGGTCCTCGAATCGCGCTGACGTGGGTCCCGATTTCGTCGCTGCCGACGTACGCTGGTAATGTTTCTTCTCGCGTTCAACGGACGCGGAACACAAGCGCCATTAGCTCAATTGGCAGAGCAGCTGACTCTTAATCAGCGGGTTCGGGGTTCGAGTCCCTGATGGCGTACCGCAACAGATCGGCCGGGTCCTCACCGAGGACCCGGCCGATTGCGTATAGCTCGTCAAGCCGGAGTCCCACGCGACCGCGCAACTTCTTGGACAGCGTCGACTGGTCGACACCCACCGCCTGCGCCATGACGGCCTGACTGATGCCCTTCCGCCACATGAGCGTGTGGATGTATTCGCGCACGGCGCGCAGCTCGTCCTCGATCGGCTCCAACGGCTGTTCTGTCATGTCGCGAACTGTAGTCGAAAGTGGGATGACCTAGGCAATGAATCCCTAGACCTCCGGCGTGTCGCCACAACGCTTAGGCATTGAGCGCCTAAAACGTGCGTCATGACCAACACCCAGGAACGCTTCTTGACCACAGCCGAGGTCGCGGCCGAGCTGCGGGTCAACCCCGAGACCGTCCGGCGCTGGATCAACGCCGGCAAGCTGCCGGCCGTCCGCCTCGGCCCGACCAACTACCGCGTCGAGCGCAAGGACTTCGACGCCCTCGTCGCCCAGCTCCGCACCACCACGCCGCTCGTCGTCCCGGTGCCGCGATGAGCGCCAACGCCGAGCTGTTCCTCGCCGCCGTGGTCCTCGCGGTGATCGCGTACGGTCTCGGCTTCGCGTGGGGGGTCCTGCCGTGACCGTTGAAGAGCTGCGCACGCTGCTGGCGGACCTGCCCGGCTACTACGGCGTGGTGGTCGAGGACGCCGACGACTCCGACGCCGTCCACCCGGTGATCGTCGGCGTCGAGCTGCGCTACGACGACGCCGCTATCCGCGTGGTGCTGCCCTACACCGACCCCGAGGTGTTCGCCCCGGTCGCCCTGCCTCCCGTCGTCGAGAGCAGCGGGCGTTGAGCGTCGAGACCATGGCCGTGGTGCTACACCACAGCAAGGCCAAGGGCACCGCCAAGCTCGTGCTGCTCGGCATCGCCAACCACGCCGGCGACGGCGGCGCATGGCCGTCGATCGAGACCCTGGCTCGCTACGCCAACGTGACCGAGCGCAACGCGCAGAAGGCCATCGGTCAGCTCGTCGCGCTCGGTGAGGTCGCCGTGCATGTCCAGGCCGGCGGCACCCACCGGACCAAGGACCACGAGCGGCCGAATCGGTACGACGTCCTGCTCGCGTGTCCGGCGACCTGCGATCGCACCGCGTCGCACCGTCTCCGCGAGCTGCCCAAGGCTCAGGCCGAGCTGTGGATAAAGGGGGTGTCGGATTCGACACCCGGTGTCGGTAGCGACACCCGGGGGGTGTCGGATTCGACACCCCGGGGGGTGTCGGTAGCGACACCCGAACCGTCCTTAGAACCACCCGCTAACTCAGGGGTTGGTGTTCTGCCTTATCCACAGGACGCGCGCGAGCGCTGCTCGGTCTGCTCGCTCGATCGCTTCGACTGCGAGCAGCGCACCGCGACGAACGGCCACGCGTTCACGCCGGCGGTGGCGTCATGATCGCCAGCGTCTGCCCGGGCTGCGCCGTCGACGTCTCGGCGATCCGCCCGTGCGCCGTCTGCGCTGACGGCTGGTCGTGCTGCCCGTGCATCGATCACGCCGACGACGTCGTCGACGCCGCTCCGGCTTTTGGATCGAGCCACGTCGACCGCCGCCAGCAATCTGGCGTCTCCCTCCCTCGGGAGGGGGGTGGGGGTCGAGCCGAGCCGAGCCCTGCCGATGACCGCCGAGCAGCGCCGAGCCGTTCCAAGCGAGCCCGATCGTGACCCGCCTGTGCGGTGCTCACGCGACCGCGGTCGACCACATCGTGCCGCTGGCGCGTTGGGGCGGATGGGCCAACGGCTCGACCTGGCGTTGGCGCCGCGTCCGCGCGTTCGTGCTGACCCGCGACGGCCACGTGTGTCAGCTGCCCGTCGACGCCGCCGGCGACTACGACCTCGACGCCGACACCGTCGCAGCGCTCGCGCCGGTCCCGGCTGACCCGAACGATCCGACCAACCTGCGCGCGGCCTGCGCGCGGCACAACTCGCAGCGTGGCGACGGCTCCGGCACCCGGCCGGCCTGGATCGCCCGCCGCACAACCCGATGGGAGTGGTGACCATGCAGAACCCCGAGTGCCGAGAGGCACGCCTTGCCTCGCACGACGCCCCGAACTGCCCGACCTGCGCCGCCGACACGCGCGGCGTGCAGACCGTCCTCGACTCGCTGGCGCGCGAGGTCGACGCGGCCCGCACACTCGTTGCGATCGCGCCGGCCGTCGACTGGTCGACCCGGCGCGACGTCGCCGAGTCGCTGACCCTGATCCGATCGCTGCTCGCCGACGCGACCTCCGCGGTCATCTCCGCGCAGGTCGCGGTCGAGGTCGCTCGGGTGGCGGCGCAGTGAGCGCCGGCGAGGACGCCCTGTTCGGCGCCGACGAGGTAGCCGATGCGATCATCGGCCCGACCGAGAAGGCAGTCCGCAAGGCACTGACGGCCGCGGCGCTCGACGACCGCGACCACGGCACCGCCGAGCTGGCCGCGCAGATGGCGCGCGCCGTCGACGTCGCGAGCCGCGTCCGGCGCGACCCGTACGCCGTCGCCGCGGCCGGGCGCGAGCTGGCGCAGGTGCTGACCCGCCTTCGCCTCGACCCCGCGAGCCGGCTCGGCGGCGACGCCGGCGAGGTCGCCGAGTTCCTGGCCGGCCTGGGCGCGACCTGACCCATGACCCGCACCGCCGTCGCACCGCGCTACGCGACCGCCCGGACCCCGTCCCGGCGGTCGTTTGGCGCTGCGATCGGCAAGGTCGCCGCGGCGATGGGCAAGCCGCTACAGGCGTGGCAGCAGCAGGTCGTCGACGTCGCAACCGAGGTTCTCGACGACGGCTCGTGGGCCTATCGCACGGTGGTAATCCACGTGCAGCGACAGGCCGGAAAGACGACGCTGGTCGGGCCGGTCAACCTGCACCGCACCCTGACCCGGCGGTGCAAGTGCTGGCTCACCGCGCAGTCGCGCCAGGACGCCCGCGACACCTGGCTCGACGTCGCCGAACTGGTCAGCCGATCCCCGCTCGGACAGATCATCGAAGACCGCAAGAGCAACGGCAGCGAGGCACTCACATCGCCGCTCGGGTCGACGTTCCGCGTGTTCGCGCCCACCGAGGACGGCCTGCACGGTAAGGCCAACGAGCTGGTCACGGTTGACGAGGTGTGGGCATTCGACGGCCTCGCGGGCGTCTCGTTGGAGCAGGCCATCCTCCCGACGTTCACCACCACCGGCGGACAGATGTGGCTCACCTCGACGGCCGGCACCGCCAAGTCGACGTGGTTCCGCGGGTACGTCGACATGGGCCGCAAGGCCGTCGAGGCCGGCGTGACCGAGCGCATCGCCTATTTCGAGTGGTCGGTCGACGAGGTCGCCGCGGCCGAGATCGAGCTGTTGCTGACCGAGGTCCGCAAGGCCGGCGGCATGGCCGCGATCGAGCAGCCCGAGGTCCGCGCCCAGCTCGACCGCGCGCTCGACCTCACGCTCGCCGCGCACCCCGGCGAGTACGCGCAGCGCGACGCGGTCGCCGACTCCGCGCTCAAGATGCCGCCGCTGGAGTTCCTCCGGGCGTACGGCAACCACTGGACCGCCACCAGCGACGGCGCGATCCCCGGCCACGCCTGGCGCGCGTGCCGCGACCGCGACCAGCTCGACGACGCTGAGCTGCCCAAGCCCGACAAGCTCGACGGCCTCGCGTTCGACGTCGACGCCGAGGACCGCGTCGCCATCGCCGGCGCGTGGCGTTACGGCCCGCTCGACGCCGTCGACGTCCTCGACGTCGTACCGCGCGCCGAGGCAGTGGCCCGGATCGAGCAGCTCGCGCAGACCTACGGCGTCAAGCAGGTCGGGTACGACAAGCAGGGACCGGGCCTCGACCTGGCCGACGAGCTGGCGCGCCGCGGGAAGGTCATCCCGGTCGGCGTCGCCGGCACCGACATGCGCGCCGCGTGCGCCGGCATCCTCGCCACGATCAACGCCGGCGCCCTGATCCACCGCGGTACGACCGCCCTCGACGAGGCCGTCGCGAACGCCGCGACCCGCGACGTCGGCGACGGCGGATTCCTGTGGTCCCGCCGCAACAGCGCCGGCCCGATCGCCGCCGTCAACGGCGCCACGATCGCCCGCTGGCAGCTACACCACAAGCCGGCGCCCGCGGTCGCGCCGGTGATCGTCGCGCGCCGGCGCGGCGGCACCATGACCCGCTGACGACGCGTTGCGACTTCGCACGACGCTGGACCATTTGCCACGCCGCCGCCGCGCCGCGTCCGAGGTTCTTGACTTTCCCAGCACCACAGTTTCGCCCGTGTTCGGGATCAGGAAAGCGCACCAGCTGGTGACCGCCGAGGCTGTCGTCGACGTCCCGGTCGGAACCGCGGCCACGTCCGAGGGCGCCGCCGGGATTGACGACCTCGACGAGGTGGCCCGCGCCGCGTTCGGCATCGGCGCCGCCGGCGGCCGCGTCACCCGCAAACAGGCCATGAAGGTGCCCAGCATCCGGCGCGGCCGCAACCTCATCTGTGGCACCGCGTCGGGCCTGCCGCTGGTCGGCGTCAAGAGCGACGGTGCCGGCGTCGACGCCAACAGCTCGACCGCGCGGCTGCTGCGCACACTCGACCCGCGCACCACGGTCGCCTACACGCTGGCCATGACGTTTGATGACCTGCTGTTCTCACAGGTCAGCTGGTGGCGGAAGACCGCTCGCGACTCGACCCGTTACCCGGTCACCGTCGAGCGGCTCGCCCCCGGGCGCGTGCAGATCGTCGGCGACGCGGTCCTCGTCGACGGGCAGAAGGCCGAGGACGCCGACCTCATCCGCTTCGACTCGCCCCTCGACGGCCTGCTGGTCGACGACGGAGCCGGCGACGTGGTGCGGCTCGCGATCGCGCTGCTGCACGCCGCGAAGCGACAGGCGGATGACGATTGGTCTGGCCTCATCTTGCGGCTCGCCGAGGGCGCCAACGAGCTGGACCCCGAGCAGATCACCGCGCTGCTCGACGAGTGGGACCGCGCCCGCGCCGAGCGCTCGACGGCCTACCTGAACCGCGCGATCAACCCCGAGAAGATCAGCGTTGGCGCCGCTGAGCGCCAGCTCAACGAGCTGAGCCAGCTCGTCGCGTCCGAGATCGCCCGGCTGCTGAACCTGCCGGCCTCGCGCATCGGCGCCCCGCAGGGCAGCGGCATGACCTACACCAACACCGAGAGCGACCGCCGCGACCTCGTCGACACCACGCTGTCGCCGTTCCTGACGGCCGTGGCCCAGCGTCTCTCGATGCCGGACGTCACCCCAGCCGGCACCGCTGTCGCATTCGACCTGACTGCCTACCTGCGCGGCACCACCACCGAGCTGGTCAACGCCGGTAACGCCGCCGTGGCCGGGCGCCTGGTCAGTCGCGCCGAGGTCCGCACCCGCTGGCTCGGCCTGCCGCCCGCCCCCCAGATCACCGACACCACCACCCCGAGTGAGGACGCATGAGCAACCGTCGCCGCCGCCGCGGCATCAACTTCCCGGCCGTCACGGCGAACGCCGGCAGCTCGCTGGTGCTCGCCGCGCCCGGCCAGCAGGCCGTCGACACCAACAAGCGCACGATCAGCGGGCTGGTCGTGCCGTTCGGCCCGGCCGGCGAGACGTCCGGCGGCCGGCTCCGGTTCAAGGCCGGCAGCCTCACGTTCAGCGACCCGCGCCGCGTCAAGCTGCTGCGCGAGCACGACCAACGCGACGTGCTCGGCTACGCCACCGAGCTGGTCGAGCGCGAGGACGGCTCGCAGGGTCCCGGCCTGTACGCCACGTTCCACGTGCCCGAGGGCGACGACGGCGACCGCGCGCTCGCCGAGGCCGCCAACGGTCTGCGCGACGCGTTCAGCGTCGGCGTGCAGCTCAACGACGCCACGCTGCAGCGCCTTCGCCGTACGCAGCCCGGCGGCACCGTCGACGCCGCCGGCGCACTGCGCGAGGTCTCGCAGGTCTCCGTCCCCGCGTTCGACGACGCCCGCGTCGCGGCCGCCGCCGGCGCCGACCTCGTCGTGTCCAGCTGGTCCCCCAGCACCCCCACCGACCCCAGCGCCGCCGGCGCTGGCACCACCACCGCATCCGCAGGAGGAAGCATGAAGTTCACCGAGGCCAAGCGCCGGCGCATGTCGCAGCTGCTCGCCAAGGGCAGCGCCCTGGCCAACGCCGAGCAGACCGAGCTTGGCCAGCTGACCCAGCTGGCCACCGCGGCCGGCATCACGATCACCGGCGCCACCATCACCGGCGACGTCGAGGTCGACGACGCCGGCGACGGCGAGAGCGGCGACGGCGACGCCGGCGCGTCCGCCAGCGGCTCCGCGCAGGCCGGCGCCCAGCTCGGCGGCCCCGCCGTGGTCCCGGCCGTGGCCGGCGCTGCTGTCGTCGTCGCCGAGCCCAGCACCTACACCTTCAGCGGCGACGGCCCGAGCCTGATCCGTGACCTGTACGCCGGCAGCATGCAGCGCGACGCCGACGCCGCCCAGCGCGTCGAGCAGTTCAACGCGCAGCTGGCCGACGAGAACCCCGCCACCGTCGCGGCGCTCATGACTGCCGCCTCGACCCGCGGCGACGTCGACGGCGTCGGCGGTGACCTGCCGCCGTCGTGGGGCGCGCAGCCCACCAACCGGCCCGACCTCATGAAGGCGATGGTGGACGTCCGCCGCCCGTTCGCCAGCCGGCTGAACCGCATCCCGATCACCAACGCCCAGCCGTTCGCCATCCCCAAGGTGGGCGAGTTCGACGGCGTCGGCGACCACACCGAGGGCACCCCGCACCGCCCGGCCGGCACGTTCTCGCTCTCCGGCGACGTCGTGCAGCCGGTCGCGGTGTCCGGTGCGTGGGAGGCGTCGCGCGAGCTGCTCGACGCCGGCAACCCCGCGCTGGACCGCGTCGCCATCCGCGCGATGGCCCGTGACTACGCCCGCAAGAGCGAGGGCAAGCTGATCACCCTGTTCAACGCGTTCGCGGCCACCGAGGCCAACAACGTCTACGACGTCGCCACGACGCTCAAGGTCCGCGCCGCGCTGCTCAACTTCGTCAACGACGACGAGGAGCCCGCCGACCTGCTCGCCGTGTCCAAGGGTCTGCTGGTCACGCTCGGCCTCGACGTCGACGACGTCAACCGGCCCCAGCTGCCGTTCGTCGCGCCGAGCAACACCACCGGCACCCTCAAGCCCGGCGGCACCGGGTTCAGCATCGACGGCGTCGAGGCGTTCCGGTCCGCCCGCCTCGACACCGGCGGCGCCAACCTCGGCGCCGGCTCCGGCGTCATGGCTCGCTCCGAGTCGATCCTGTTCTGCGAGTCCAGCGTCGCGCAGTTCCGCTTCGACGAGGTGCTCGGTCCCGGCGTCATCAAGTTCGCCCTGTGGGCCTACAACGGCACCGCGCTGCTCGACACCGCGGACGTCCGCATCCTCAAGGCCGGCGCCGACCCGACGCCGTGACCCGACTCCGCTGACGGGTCGGCCACTCTCCCGGCCGGCCCGTCAGCGGCCCCCTCGCCACCGCTGACCCCCGAGAGGACGTCATGACGACCACCCCCGCCGAGCCCCTGTTCCCGTGGCTGCCGCCCGCGCGCGTGCTGCGCTGGCTCGGCCTCACCGACTCCGACGAGGCCGCCGCGATCGCCGAGGACTGCCGCCGCGCCGCGGCCGCGTGGTGTGAGACCCAGCGTCCCGACCTCATCGACGCCGACACCGGAGTGTTCAGCGTCTCCGACGCGATCGTGCAGGCCGGCGTGATGGCCGCCGCCCGGCTCTACATCCGCAAGGGCAGCGGCGCCGGCCTCCCGGCCTACGCCGAGCTTGGCGCCGGTGACGTGCTCAGGCTCGACCCCGACGTCGCGCGGCTGCTCGGCATCGGCGTCTACGCCCCGCCCCGGATCGGCTGACGTGGCGACCGGGAGCATCGTGGCCGACGCCAAGGCGTTGGCCGAGCTGCTCGACGCCGCCGGCATCCCCGCCACCCACGACCCCAGCCGCGCGATGGCGCTCGGGGTGTGCGTGCTCGTGCCGCCGCCGGTCATCGACTACACGACGAGCAGCAACGTCTACCGGCTCGCCTGCCTGAGCGACAAGCCGATCGGCAGCCTGGCCGCGCTGGTCGACCTCGACGGCCTCGTGCAGCAGCTCCGCGACCACGAGCACGTCTACCCCGAGCGCGCCGAGCCCTCCGCCTACGCCCTCACCGCCGGCGAGAAGCCGCGCCCCGCCTACATCGTCACCATCACCCACCCCTGACCGCCCCACCCGACAGGAGACAGCCCATGACCGTAGGGACCATCGAAGACAGCCGGCTCAAGGGCGGCACGCTCGTTCTCGACTCCGTGCCGTTCGCCAAGCAGACCACCGAGTGCGCGCTGACGCCGTCCGTCGCCGAGGAAGGCGAGCGCACCGAGGTGCTCTCGGGCGCCGTGATCGAGCCCGAGGAAGTCACGAGCTGGACCCTCGACATCAACGCCATCCAGGACTTCGACGACCCCGCCGGCTTCGTCGAGTTCGCCCGCGCCAACGCCGGTCAGATCGTCTCGTTCAGTTGGGAGCCCAACCAGACCGGCGCCCCGACCTACACCGGCAGCGTGCGCGTGCGGGCGGTCAAGATCGGCGGCGTCGTCGCGGCCCGCAACCAGTCGGACACGAGCTGGCCGGTGATCGGCGACTACACCACCACCTACCCCGCTCCCTGATCGGCCGACGACGTGAGCGACCCCGCCGCCGACCTCGCGCGCGACCTCGACCGCGCCGCCGAGCAGCTCGTCGACCTCAACGGCGTCAACCGCGCCGCCGGCGAGCTGATCGAGCGCGACGTCGAACCCCGCGTTCCCCGCGGCGCTACCCGCCGGCTCGTGGGCAGCGTCGCGGCCGAGGTCGGCGAGCAAGGCGTCTCCGTCGCCGCCGGCGGTCCCGGCATCGAGTACGTGTGGCCCGTCCACCAGGGCGTGCCCAGCCGCGGGATTCCCGCACACCCCTTCCTCACCGACGCGCTGGCCGCCACCGAGGCCGCCGTCACTGACCTGTACCTCGGGCACGTCGACGACGCGCTCGACACCCTGAAAGGACCCTGACCAATGGCCAAGCTCAAGCGCATGCAGTACGACGTCCTGCTCGACGACGGCACCGAGGACGGCGTCGAGCACCGCGTCGTCGTCATCCACGGCGACATGATCCGCGGCGAGCAGGCCGCCCGCGGGCGCAAGCTCCCCGCTGACGCCCACATCGACCGCGGCTCGATCTACGTCTACTGCGCCATGAAGCGGCAGCAGATCACCGACAAGCCCTACGGCGAGTGGATCGACACCGTGCTCGCTATGGAGCCCGTCGACGACGGGAACGGCAACCCCGAGCTGGTGGCCGTGGACCCTACGTCGGCGCCGAGCGACTCGCTCTGACCCTGGCGCACTACTTCGGCGGCGGGCCGGCCTACTGGCTCGATCCCGACCTCGACGAGCGGCTGATCGCGACCGCCGTCGACCTACTCCCCGACGACCCCGACCAGCCCGACGACCCCGACCAGAGCAACCCCGGACAGGAGTGACCGATGGGCGACATTCGCCGCAAGCTCGGCATTGACGTCGACGTCGACGTTCACAAGGGCGTCGACGGCTTCGCCGACCTCGGCCGCGCCGCCCGCGCGATGGGCGATGATGTCGAGCGCTCGACCGAGCAGGCCGAGCGCGGCACCCGCGACCTGGCCGAGTCCGCCGACAACCTCGGCTCATCGAGCGCCCAGCTCGCCGGCGGTCTCGGTGACCTCGGCGGCGCCCTGTCGGGGATGCCCGGCCCACTCGGGCAGCTCGGCACCGGCATGGAGTCCGCAGCGCCGCTCATCATGGGCGTGACCGGCGCTATGGACCTCGCGTCGCTGGCGATGAACAGCAACGTCATCGCCACGGTCCGCGCCCGTGCCGCCACGATCGCCAAGGCCGCCAGCGAGAAGGCCGCCACGGTGGCCACCAAGGCGATGACGGCCGGTCAGTGGCTGCTCAACGCCGCCATGACGGCCAACCCCATCGGTCTGGTCATCCTGGCGGTGGCCGGACTCGTGGCCGGCTTCGTGCTGCTCTACAAGCGCTCGGAGACGGTCCGCAAGATCGTCGACGCGGTCGGCGGGGCGCTGAAGTCGGCCGGCGGGTGGATCGTCGACATGGGTAAGAAGGTCGGCGGCTTCATGCTGAAGTGGTCGCCCCTCGGGATCGCGATCAGGCTTGTGCGCGACAACTTCGGCCAGGTGACCGGCAAGGTCCGCGAGCTCGGCGGGTGGCTCGCCGACAAGCTCGGCCCGCGCCTGCGCGACTTCCGCGAGGGCGCCGGCGCCGTAGGACGCTGGCTGCGCGACACCTTCGCCGGCATGGTCGACGCCGCGGTCGAGCCGTTCCGGGTCATGTACGACTGGATCAAGAAGGTCATTGACTGGCTCGGCAAGATCAAGGTCCCCGACGCGCTGAGCAAGATCGGCGGCGCCATCGGTGGCCTGATCGGCGGCGCTGCGCCCGTCACGGTCGGTGCGCCCCAGCTCGCCGGCGGCGTCGGTTCGTTCGACCGCCGCAGCGGGATCGCGACGGCCGCTCTCGGGCTGCCCAACTTCGATCGACTGTTCGCCGGCGTGTCCGCGGCCGGCGGCATCGGCCGCCCGGTCGTGCAGGTCGACGCCCGTACGGTCATCAAGGTCGACGGAGCGCTCGACCCGGTCGCCGTGGGTGACCAGATCCTCGAGATTCTGCGCCGCCTGGAGCGCCGCCGGCCGGGCAGCATCGCCAGCCTCATCAGCCGTTGGGTCGGCCGCCGATGAGCGCCACCGGCTACACCGTCGACCTGTGGATCGGCGAGTGGCACACGGTCATCGACCAAGGCGACGAGGCCGACGACCTGCTCGACGACGGCGCGCTCGCCCTGGCCGGCATGCGGGTCTCGTGGGAGGTCGACCCCGCCCGGTTCCCGGCCGGCGAGCCGCCCGCGCAGCTCACGATGTCGCTCTACGTGCCGGGCAGCTCGACCACCAAGCCGGCCGTGTATCAGGGCCAGACCGTCAGCGTCACCATGACCGATCCCGGTTGGACGCCGGCCACC
Organism: Pimelobacter simplex; assembly: GCF_024662235.1. Classification (GTDB taxonomy): domain Bacteria; phylum Actinomycetota; class Actinomycetes; order Propionibacteriales; family Nocardioidaceae; genus Nocardioides. The sequence continues at coordinate 698,033 of NZ_CP096276.1, read as the reverse complement.
GGCACCCCGCCGTTCGTCGAGTTCGGCGGGCAGATCACCGACGCCGACGCCGACCCGTACCTCGACGGCCTGCTCTACACGCTGGCCGCCATCGACTATCGCGCCCTCGCCGCCGAGGAAACCATCGAGGTCGACCTGCCCGGCCGCGAGCCATTCCACGGCCTCGACGTCGACGTGATCCGCGGCGTGCCGGTCGTCTCCGGCACCCAGCCCGGCGAACAGGACCCGCCGCGATGGGGCGCCGCGCCGTGGGAGTCCCCGCTGCTCTGGGGTCGGCTAGCGCGAGTGTTCGCGTCGTCAGACCTGCCGTTCACCTACCTCGTGGCCGAGGACTTCTCTTCGTTCAGCTACTTCGCCGCGACCCCGGCCTCGCCGACCTCGACCGCCGAGCTGGTCGACGCCACGATGATGGCCGGCTCTCGCCGCGACAACCCGCCCAGCGTGACCGGCAAGCTGCCGCGCGCCACCCAGGTCCCGTGTCTGGTCCAAGAGCTGACGCACGCGCCCGGCACGACGCGCCTTGTGCTCGACCAGTTCCGGCAGGCAATGACGCTGTCAAGCCCGTTCGCCGACGACGACGAGCTGCCCTACGTCCTCGCATCACCTGCGCCGCCGCTACTCACCCGCACCCGCCGCGACCCGGCCGCGTGGGCGGCACCTCGTGTCGGTTTCGAGCTGCCGGCCTCGGCCGTCGACAAGCCGATCAGGTGGCGACAGGACAAGGCCGCGCACCCCACGCGCGTTCGCATCGAGTCGGAGATGTTCGCCAGCTACCCGGCGACCGCAGCCGACGAGGCCACCACGCCGCTCATCCCGTCGTACACCCTGTACCGACCCGATCAGGAGCAAGCCCGCGGCGGCGCCGTCGCCCGAGCCGAATCGCTCCCGGTCTACTCGGCCGAGTACGCACGAGACGTTGCGTTCGCGCTGCTCGGCAACGAGTTCGACGCGGTGCCCAGGTGGTCATTCGACGTCGTCACCTTCGACCCCACACGGCTTCCCGCCGGCCGGCCGTGGCCGCGCATGTTCACCCCAGCCGCCCTGCCCGCCGGCGAGACCTGGCAGCGCAACGCCCACGCCCTCGGCCGGCTCGTGCTGGTGACCGGGATCAAGCCCGAGTGGAACATCACCACCGACGACCTCGACGGCGGCGACGTCCCCGCCCGGCTCTCCGGCGCTGCCGTCGAGATCGGCGCCGGCGGCAAGGTCACCTGCAGCGTGACCCTCCGGCACTCCGTGCCCTACCCGAACCGCGGTGCCGTGACGTTCGCCGACCTGAACGCCGCCGGCTACGGCGCCCGCCGCGCGGCCCACTTCGGCTCGCTCACCGCCTACGACCTGTGGCTGACCGACCGCCCCTAACCACTGCTCACCCACCCCCACCGCCGAAAGGACACCGCTCATGGTGCTTGAGACCGCCGTCAAGAAGATCCCCTACCTCGAAGAGGCCGACCCCGTCGCGAGCTATCCCGCCGTCGACACCTCCGCCGCGAGCCGCGTCGAGGCGCTGTTCGTCGCCCTCGGGTTCAAGGCCGCCGCGGTCGGCACCGCCACGGTCACCATGACCGCGGCCACCAGCGGATCGGTTGCAATCGCCTTCCCCGCAGGCAAGTTCACCACCGCGCCCCGGATCTACGTCTCGCTCGGCTCGGCGTCCTCGGCCAAGGTGATCCCCCGCGCGACGGCGTCCAACGTCAACTCGGGGACCGTGTTCTGTTTCACCGGCGACGGCAGCTCCGTCACGTCGACCAACACCGTCTACTGGCTGGCGATCGAGGCATGAGCGCCACCCGTTCGCAGGCGATCGCCCGCGCCCTCGCCTCCCGCAGCTACCCGCGCGGCATGTGCTACCGCTGGACCCGCGAGATGTTCGGCCTGCCCGCGGTCGGCGACGTCGACCGCGACGGCGATGCCGACGCCGTCGACGGGTGGAAGGCGGCCAAGCGCTGGCACCTGCTCGACCGCAAGCCCCCGGCCGGCGTCCCCGTGTTCTGGTCGGGCGGCAGCGCCGGCCACGGCCACGCGGCGATCACGGTCCCCGGCGGTGTGCGCTCGATCGACGTCGGCCCGACTGGCTTCGGGTCGGTCGGCACGGTGCCGCTCGACTGGTTTGAGCGCCACTGGGGTCTGACCTACCTCGGCTGGTCCGAGGACCTCGGCGGCGTGACCATCCCGACCGACCCGCAGCCGGCCGCGCCGGCCAAGCGTCGCCCGGCGTACGTCCGTGCAGCACGCAAGGCGATCGCCCTGGCCCGCAAGGCCGCCGGCCCGGTCCAGCGCCGCAAGCTCGACCGGGCTGACGCCGAGCTCCGGAAGATCAGGCCCCGATGAGGCGCACGCCCACGCCGCGACGGCGGCGCCGGCGCTGGCTCGACGAGCGCCAGCGTGCCGGCAAGGTGCGCCCGCGCCCGGTGGTCGTACGGGCCACGAACGCCGCTTCGGTCAGCTACCGCCCCGAGCGGGCCGCCGGCGTCTGGCGCAAGTCCATCGACAAGCCCGGCAAGGCCGGCACGCCCGACGTCGTGCTCGCCGTCGAGCTGGCCGACGTGGACGCCAAGGCCGAGGGAGCGGCCGCGGGCATGCAGGTCTTTCAGCGCGGCCCGGTCGGCGCCCCCGACTCCGCGCTCGGCATCGCAGTCCGCCGCGGCCGCGCCAAGCTCAGTCAGCCCGGCCTCGACGCCGGCGTGCCCGCCACCCGCGAGGGTGGCGGCATCCGCGCCCGCCCGATCCTGCACACCAGCATCGTGTTCGCCGCCGGCACCGCGGCCCGGTGGGCGCGCGGGTTCGTGCTCGGCCACGCCCACCCCGGCCGCGCCCCGCTCGCCCGGCTCGACTACCTGCGCCGGTTCTTCGCCACCCCCGGCGCGATCCACGTCGGGGACCTCAACATCGGCCACAGGTGGGCCGCTCGGCTCACCGGCCGCCGCGTCTACAGCGCCGGCGTACTCCACATCGCAGTGCCGCGATGGATTCCCAGCAAGCGCGCCGGCGTCGTCGACGTCGACAGCGACCACCTGGCCTTGGACGTCGTCCTATGGCCCACCCCCAAGGAGAGCAAGTGAAGACCACCAACGCCGTTGTGCTCGCGATCGCGGCCGGCTTCGTAACCATCGTGGCCGCGGCCGCCGTCGTGTTCGTCGTCGAGCCCGACGCCGCAACCGAGTTCGTCACGCCCCTGCTGACGTTCGCCGGCACGACCTTCGCCGTCATCGCCGGCCTCGCGTCCGTGGGCCGCAAGCAGGATGAGCAGCGCCGCCAGCTCGACGACGTCAGCAGCAAGGTCGAGTACCTCGCCAACGGCGGCACCGACGCCAAGGTCCGCGCCGGCGTCGCCGACGTGATCCGCTCCGAGCTGCTCGACCCCAAGGCCGCCGAGCAGATCGCCGCCGACCGGGCGCACCGTGAGGCAGGCCCGGCCGGCTCGGTCAGCTGACGTCGCGCTCCATCCACGAGCGAATGTCGGAGAGGTCGGCGCCAACGTAGATCGCCGTCGTCTCCGGCTTCGCGTGCCCGAGGAACTCCTGCGTGGCGCGCAGATCCTTGCCGCCCTCGTTGTAGGACTTCGTGCCGGCCCGATGGCGCAGCGTGTGCGTCGTCGGGCCGCTGAGCGCTGCCTTGACGAGCTTCCCGAGATGCGCCGGCGTGAGGTGACCGCCCTGGCTCGACGGGAACAGGTAGCCCTCGGGCCGGCTCAGGATCAGACGCGCGATCGTGTCGGGCACGGGGAACACCCGCTCGTGCCCGCCCTTCCCGAGCACGCGCAGCACGTGGCCACCGATGCCGGGCTCTAGCCAGTCGCTACGCGAGCGGGCAATCTCGCCCCGCCGTAGGCCACAGACGCCCCCGAGCAGCACCGCGAGCCGCGCCCGCTCGTCCGCGATCCTCAACGCCCAGCGGTAGGCCGGCTCCGGCGTCGGACGCGGCTTGCCGCGCGGCACCCGGACCTCGGGCAGCTCGTGCGCCGGCGAGTGACTGATCCCGGTCCCGCGGGCGAAGACGGCCCACTTGTAGAACGCGCGCAGCGACGCCCGGTAGGACGCGGTCGTGTTCGGCTTCCAATCGTGCGAGACCAGCCACTTGGTGAGCTGCTCGACGGTGACGGCCGCTGGCGGCGTCCCGAGGGCGCTCGCGGCGCGTCGTACGTGGTACAGGCGTAAGGCGATCGTCTCGGGCGACAGGTGGCGCAAGCGCATGTGGTCTTCCCATCCCCCGAGTAGCCGCTCCCAACTACTACTCATCTACGTAGATAATCGTGGGGTCGCGCTAGGCCGGCACCGAGCCGCCACACTCGTAGAGGCACACCGGTATCTCGTCCCACTTCGGGGGCGCCGGCGCCGGCTCCGGGACGTCGCGGGTCGCCAGGATCAGGCCGGCGGCGATCACCGCAGCGATGACCGCCACGAACGCCAACGTCCGCGCGATCATGCGTGGATCCACTGCAAGCACTCGGGGCAATCCACGTCCGCGAGGACCGGCGACCACGGGCCAGGGACATAGTCGACGAGCGCGGAGTCCGGCGCGTCGAGCAGCGGGTCGATGCACGGCGGGAGCAGCTCGACTCCCAGGAGGTGGATCACGACGCCACCACCCGACCGCGCCAGGCGTCCAGCTCGACAACCACCCCGAGAACGCCCAGGTCAGGGGCGCTTTGCTCTGAATCAGCGGGTTCGGGGTTCGAGTCCCTGATGGCGTACCAGACGAAGACGAAGGCCGGGTGACCACGAGGTCACCCGGCCTTCGTCGTCTCCCCGCGTGCTCCACTACGATCCCCCGGTGGACCCCCAGCCACCGCTTCCGCCGCCTCCCCCGGCCACGCCCCCTCCGCCGCCGCCCCCGCCCGCCGGGTACGACGGCCCGCCCACCCAGCACACCCTGATCGTCCCGGGCGTGGACCTGGTCGAGGAGATCGGCCGCGGCGGCTTCGCCAAGGTCTGGCGGGCGCGCCAGGTGGCGGTCGACCGCGAGGTGGCCGTCAAGATCGACAACCGGGTGGTCGACGACGACACCAACCGGCGCCGGTTCGTCCGCGAGGCGACGGCGGTGAGCCGGATCAGCGGGCACCCGCACGTGGTGTCGCTGATCGACGTGGGCGTCACCAACGACAACCGGCCCTACCTCGTGATGGAGCTCTGCGCCAACGGCAGCCTGGCCTCCTACCTCGACGCGCACGGGCCGCTGCGGGTCGACGAGGCCATCGAGGTCGGGCTGGCCGTGACGAGTGCGCTGGCGGCTGCCCACGAGGCCGGGATCCTGCACCGCGACCTCAAGCCGGGCAACGTCCTCATCGACGCGTGGGGGACACCGCGGCTGTCCGACTTCGGCCTCGCCGCGCTGCCCCAGCCGGGGCAGGACCTGTCGGTGAGCCTGGAGGCCCTGACGCCGGCGTACGCCTCGCCCGAGGCGTTCGCCGCGGCGCCACCGACCACGCAGTCCGACGTCTTCTCGATGGGCGCGACGCTGCACGCGATGATCACCGGTGCCTCGCCGCGGCGCAGCACCGACGGGCGGCCCGCGTCGGTCGAGGAGATCCTCGCGGGGCTGCGCAGCGAGCTGCCCGATCCGGGACTGCCCGACGGCGCGGGGCTGATGCACGTCATCCGCACCGCGACGGCGTACGACGCCGCGGACCGCTACCCGACCGCGCGCCAGCTCCACGACGCCCTGCGCGCCATCCGGCCCGGGGTCGGCAGCGGCGGCCTGGTCGTGGGCGGGCCCGAGGCGAGCTTCACCCAGCTGCGCGGCACCGTACCGCCCTCGCCGCGGAGCACCACCGCGCCCGCTCCCCCGCGCCGGCGCTGGCCGCTGGCCGTCGCCGGTGCCGTCGCCGGGCTCGCGCTCGGAGGACTGGGCGGCGTCCTGCTCGCGCCCGACGGCGCCGCGGGCGACAGCGGCGACGACCGCGACACCCCCACCGCGACCGACCGCACCGGCGACCCCGGGGCGGGTCCCTCGGCCGACCCGCTGTCGGGGGCGCCGAAGCTCGGCGCCTGCTACAGCGGCGTCCAGCAGATCGGCCAGGCACTGAGCGCGACGTCCGGCCCCTGCACCGACGGCCCGTGGGAGGTCTTCGAGGTCGGCCGGTTCGACGAGGCCACCACGGACGTCACGACCGACGCCGTCGGCGCCGATCCCACGGTCGACGCGACCTGCACCGAGGCGAACCTGCGGACCTACCTCGGGGACAAGGGGCGGGCCCAGCGGGGCACCTTCGACGTCTTCGTGCTCCCGCCGAGCACCACGGCCTACATCCAGGGGCAGCGCTGGTTCGCCTGCCTCTACCGGGCGACCGACTGATCCGGCCGGTTCCGGGTACCGCCCCGGAGCACCGAGGAGGTCCGTCGTGAACCCTGACCGCAACGAGATCGCGTCCGCCCTCACCGAGGCGGCGCAGGAGATCCACCGCCACCGCTCGCTCGACGACACCCTGGACGCCATCGTCCGGGCCGCCCAGCAGACCGTGCCGGCCTTCGAGCACGTCGGCATCTCGATCACCCACAGCAACGGCACCATCGAGACCCGGGCCGGCACCGGCCAGCTCGTCTGGGAGGTCGACGAGCTGCAGTACAAGCTCGCCGAGGGACCCTGCTACGACGCCATCCGGCACGGCGGCGTCACCGTCATGGACGACATCGACCAGGAGGAGCGCTGGCCCCGCTACGTCGACGAGGTACGACGCCTCGGCCTGCGCGCCCAGATGGGCCTGCAGCTCTACACCGACGACGGCGCCCTCGGCGGCCTGAACCTCTACTCCCGCGCCCCCGGCGTCGACCCCGACGCGATCCAGCTCGCCGAGCTCTTCGCCGCGCACGCCGCGATCGCCCTGGGCCGCGCCCGCCACGAGCACCAGCTCAACGAGTCGGTCGCCTCGCGCCAGGCGATCGGGACGGCGGTCGGGATCATCATGGAGCGCTACCGGATCCCCGAGGACCGCGCGTTCCAGTTCCTGGTCCGCGCCTCGTCCACCAGCAACATCAAGCTGCGCGCCATCGCGCAGGAGATCGTCGACTCGACGGCGGAGCGGTTCGTCAACGAGGGCCGGGCGTGAGGGACACCTTCTCCACGGGCAGCCAGGCCGTCGCCACGTGCCCGTCCAGCTCGTAGGTGACGAGGACGGAGCGGCCGTCCGGGGCGGTCTTGAGCACCAGACCGGGGACGCTGCCCTCGGCGAGCTCGACGAGGACGTGGGAGAGCGGGGGCACGGGGACCTCCTGGCAGCGGGGTCGCGCGGACCCGGGCGCAGCCCCCGTCCTGAGCCGCTCGCGCCGAGCCTAGACCACGGCGGCCCGCGCGGGCATCACGCCGAGTGGTGGAGCAGCAGCTCCTCGGCCAGGACGACGCCGGCGTTCTCGAGCGCGGGCGGCTCGATCACGAAGGCGGTCGGCCCGGCGGCGAGCAGCAGCTGGCCGACCCGGCGCTCGAGGGGCGGCAGGAGGTCGACGTCGACGACGACCGACTCCTCGTCGTCCTGGACCAGGGTGACCTGCTCGGCGTAGAAGTCCGCGGCCCAGCGGGCCTCCTGGGGCAGCAGCACGCGCACGGTCGTGGTGGCGCGCTGGGCGGCGAGGACCTCCCCCAGCTCCTCCGGTACGACGAACTCCCGGTCCAGGAGCGTGACCTCGCGGATGTTCGAGAGCAGGTAGGTGCGCAGCCGGCCGTGCTCGTCGGGCGGCCCGGCGTCGACCTCCCAGCCGCGCCGGGTCTGGACGAGCCGGTAGGGGTCGATCTCGCGCTCGGAGACGCCCGGCTGCCAGGCCCGGGAGTAGACGATCCGCGCGGCCCGGCGCGACTCGCGCGCCTCTTGCAGCAGCGGCAGGGAGCGGTTGCGGTCGGCGAGCCGCGGCACGTCGCCCGGGGTGCCGAGCAGGGTCTCGGTGAGCACCTCCAGGGCACCGGCCAGGTCGGCGTTGTCGGGCTCCAGGTCGAGCAGGGCGAGGGCGGCGGTGTGGACGAGGGCGAGCTCGGCCGCGTCGACGTACTCGACGCCGAGCTCGCCGGTCTCCTCGACGAAGCGGACGATCTCGGCCTCGGCCGGGTCGACGTCGGAGCCGTCGGGACCGAGGAACTCCAGCACGTCGGGGCGGGTCAGGCCCAGCAGCCAGTCCGCGGAGACGTCGGCGGTGTAGAACGCCAGGAGGTCGTCGCGCAGCTCGGCGGCCGGTACGCCGAGCTCGGCGGCGAGGTCGGCGAGCGGGAGGCCGTCGGGGTGGGCGGCGAGGCGCTCGAAGGCCCGCGGCAGGCGGGCGATCCGGGCGGCGTAGAGAGGGACCTGGCTCATGCGGGGTACTCCATCCCGGCGGCCGCGGCGAGGGCGGCGACGAGGTCCTCGCGGACCTCGGGCGGGCCGACCACCCGGACCCGGGTGCCGAGCTCGTAGATCCGGGCCCGCAGCGCCTCACGGTTGGTCACCCGGTAGGTCAGCAGCACGTCGTCGCTGCCGGCGCCCTCGGGGACGACCTCGTGCGGCTCGCCCAGCCAGCGTCGTACGTCGGGCTCGAAGCGGGCCGGGGTGCGCAGCACGACGTCGACGGGCGGGTCGAGCTGCCAGGTCATCGGGTGCAGCCCGGCATGGCGCACGGGCGGGACCAGGGCCGCCGAGCCGGCGGGACCGGCCTCGGGCTCGGCCATCCGGTCGACGACGAACGTCTTGACCGGGCCTGCGTCGGCGACCGCGGCGTCCTCGACGCCGCGCAGGTACCAGGCGCCGTTGCGGGTCTGGAGCGACTCGGGGTGCACGACGCGCGCGACGCCCTTGTAGCCGAAGCGCAGCACGCAGCGGTCGCGGACCGCGCGGACGACCTCGGAGAGCGCGCCGCTCGTCGTGCCGTCGAGGGCGGGCGCGGGCGCGGCGACCTCGACCGGCCGGGCGTCGGCGGGCAGGCCGAGCCGCTCGACCAGGTCGTCGCGGTCGGCGAGGAGCACCGCGCGGCGCAGCGCGGTCTGCTGCTCCGGGGTGAGCCGGACGCGCAGCCGGTTGTCGACGGTGGTCATCCGGTAGCGCGCGTCGTCGCCGGCCTCGGCGACGTTGTCGATCAGCCAGCCGAGCCGGTTGAGGTTGCGCAGCTCGCGGCTGAGCTGGGTCGGGGCGTCGGCTCCGTCGAAGCCGGCCACCTCGAGCAGCCGGTCGCGCGGCACCCCGGCCGCGCCGGCCGCGCGCAGCACCGCCGCGATGCGTACCAGCCGCTCCATGGGCGCGCGCTGGTCGCGTCCTGGCCCCTTCGCCACCGTGGTCCTGCCTCTCCGCGCTCGGTCGAACGCGTCGAGCGTATCGGTGGCCGGGTCAGCTCCCCTGCAGGGTGATCGTCCGCACCAGTGCGGCCTGCACCTGGGCGGGCGTCCACGGGAAGCGCACCCACTGCTCCTGGGAGTAGAGCCGGGTCTGGTCGGCGGACCACGGCGAGGCCGGGTCCTCGTCCTGGCTGTAGGTGAGGATCGTGCGCGCGTCGACGCTGCCGTCGGCGAGGTAGGACACCGCCTGCACGTGCGAGGAGCCGTAGCTGACCGGCTTGTAGCGGTCGGTGTTGCCTGCCGGGGCGATCGATGCGAGCGCGTTGGCGTTGCCCGCGAGGTCGCCCTCCCCGCCCCCGAGCGGGTACGCCGGCGCGCCGCGGTCGCCGGCCACCTGCAGGCTCCCCCACGGGGCGTCGAAGGCGACGCCGGCCTTGCGGACGGCATCGATCGCGGCCTGCATCGCCTTGACCACGGGCGCGGTGGTCTTGAGCCCGCGCGGGGTGGTGAACGGGTTCTTGGCGTCGAACGGGACCGTCCACAGGTTCGTCCCGGTCGGCGCGCGCTCGACGAAGGCCTCGAACAGGTGGGTGCCGACCGAGGTCACGTCGGAGTGCCCGTCCCAGGCCTTCAGCACCGCGCAGGCACGGGTCTCGCCCGTCTTGGCGCACACCTCGTCGAGCCGGCCGCCCTCGCGCATCACCTCGGCGGCGCGCACCCGGTTCTCGTACTCGTGCCCGCGCAGGGTCTCCGGGGTCTCCTTGCCCACCTTCAGCCGGTCGATGACGTACTGCGCGACCATCCGGGTCCGCATCGTCCGCGCGCACTTCTCGCAGCCGATGATCGAGGCGTAGCCCTCGAGCCGGACCTGGTCGTTGGGCGTCCAGTAGGAGTCGTTGGCGTTGATCACCCAGTCGCGGCGCACGACGGCGGGCAGCTTCGCGGGCCCGAGGATGCCGGGGCGCTGCGCGTCGGCGTCGGTGCCCCACGCGCAGGCGCTGTCGGCGAGCAGGCCGTTGAGGCCGGGCAGCCCGGCCACGGTCTTGAGGAGCAGGCCCACCGGCGTCAGGCAGCGGGTGACGAGCGCGTCGGGGACGTTGGGGACGACGCTGTGGTCGGCGTAGAGCACGTCGCCACCGCGGTCGGCGGCGATCGTGTTGACCCACGGCATGCCGCCCCCGGCGTCCTGGCGGCGCAGGAGGTCGCGGCTGCTCGTGGCCTGGCCCATCGAGAGGAACGTGTCGATGGTGCGCAGGTGCTCGGCGTTGGCGTCACGGATCGCCCAGAGGCTGATCGGCGACCAGCCCATGAACTGCGAGGGGCTGTCGATCACGTAGCCCTGGGGCGTGCGCCACAGGTCCTCGCGCACGGTCTTGATGGAGCCGTCGGGCTGCTTGGCCGCGATCTCGACCCAGCGCCGCTCGGCCTTCTTGAGCAGGCCGTTGGCGCTGAGGTAGAGCGGGCCGGGGCCGACGGTGAGGTACTCGTAGGGCGTGAAGCGGTAGGCGGTGGAGACCGTGTGGCTCCACGCGACGTCCTTGTTCCAGCCGATGTTGACGACGGGCGAGCCCATCAGCGAGCCGCCCGCGGCGTCGTACTGGCCCGGGAGGGTGAGGTGCTGCTGGGTGAACTTGTAGCGCCCGACCCACGGGAAGTGCGGGTTGCCGAGCAGCAGCCCGCGCCCGGTGGAGCTCTTGTCGCCGCCGATGGCGGTCGCGTTGGAGCCGAAGTCGCTCTCTTGCCCCAGCGAGCGCAGGAGCGCCTCGCGGTCGACCTGCGCGGCGTACGCCGGGACCTCGGCCTTGGTCGTGGGCAGCTGCAGGCCGATGCCGAGGTCGGGCAGGCCCGGGTCCTGGAGGGTCGGCGGGTCCGCCTCGACGATCTCCTTGACGAAGACCCCCGACGAGCCGATCAGGTTGGCCAGGTAGACGCCGTACCAGAGGTCGAGCTCGGTGGCGTCGGGCTTGATCCAGGCCTGGCCGCGGCAGGCCGGGTCGGTGATCCGGTTCTCGCGCAGCCACCGGTTGACCCCGGCCGCGTAGCCCTTGACCATCTCGCGGGCCCGCGGGGTCGGGCCGGCCGGCGAGGTGAGCAGGCCCTCGACCACCTTGCGGTTGCGCAGGTCGGTGACGAAGGCGTCGACCTGGAGGTTGCTGGCCTCCATCGAGACGCCGTCGCGGTAGCGCGCGTCCGGCCCCAGGTAGCGCGAGCGCTGACCGCGCGCGGTGAGCACCGTGTCGGCCAGGTTGCAGATCGACGAGCGCGCCGTGGCGTAGCCGCTGCCGTAGCCGAGCGAGCCCCAGTCGCGCGCGGTGATGTGCGGGATGCCGTGGGCGGTGATCTTGACCGTCACCTGGTACGACGGCGCGGGAGCCGACGCGGGCGCCGGTGCCGGTGCCGCGTCGGTGGGCCCGGGCCCGGCCGCGGCCAGGACGGGCACCACGAGGGCGGCGGCGAGCAGCGTCAGCAGTCGGGGGGAGCGCACGAGGGTGCAACGAGTTGCACCCGATGTGCGTTACGTCACACCGGGCGCGGCGGGAGGCTCAGAGGTAGAGCCCGGCCGCCTCGTCGCCGAGCCGGTCGGCGGCGACCGCGTGGATGTCGCGCTCGCGCATCACGACGTAGACGTCGCCGGAGACCTCGACCTCGGCCTTGTCGTCGGGGTCGTAGAGCACCTTGTCGCCGGTCACCACCGCACGGCAGTGGGGACCGACCGCGACCACGCGCGACCAGGCCAGCCGGCGGGCACCCATCGCGGCGGTGGCGGGGATGACGATGCCGCCCGAGGAGCGGCGCTCGCCGGCCTCGGTGTCGGTCTCGCACAGGATGCGGTCGTGCAGCATCTTGATGGGGGTCTTGTCGGTCACGGGCGCGCCGGACCTCAGTGGGTGATCTTGCGCAGCACGACGCCGAGGGCGATCACCCCGACGACGATCCCCACGGTCTTGAGGATGTTGTCCGTGCGGGGCTCGCCCGTCTGGACGTCGACGTAGTGGGCCTTCACCTGCGCCACCTCGCGACTGACGATCGTCTTGGGGTGCGAGCGGTAGAGGAGCTGGTCGATCGTGCCTGCGAGGCGCTCGCGCGCCTCCTCGATCTCACGCTCGATGTCAGAGGGAGTCTCACTCACCGGGGCAGGCTATCAACCGCGATGGTGCGCGGGTCGAAACCCCAGGGCAGTTCCAACCGGTGGGCACGCATGAGGGCCTCGTCGGTGAGCACGTCGTACGTCGATCCGTCGGCCACGACCTTGCCGTCGCTGAGCACCACGGACCGGGGGCAGAGCTCCAGGGCGTAGGGCAGGTCGTGGGTGACCATCAGCAGCGTCACGTCGAGCCCGCGCAGGATGTCGGCGAGCTCGCGGCGCGAGGCGGGGTCGAGGTTCGAGCTGGGCTCGTCGAGAACGAGGATCTCGGGCTCCATGGCCAGCACCGTCGCGACCGCGACCCGGCGCCGCTGGCCGAAGGAGAGGTGGTGCGGCGGCCGGTCGGCGAAGTCGGCCATGCCGACCTGGTCGAGCGCGGTCATCACCCGCTCGTCGAGCGCGGCGCCCTTGAGGCCGAGGTTGGCCGGGCCGAAGGCGACGTCGGCGCGGACCGAGCCCATGAAGAGCTGGTCGTCGGGGTCCTGGAAGACGATGCCGACCCGGCGCCGGATCTCGAGCAGGTTCTTCTTGGTCACCGGCAGGCCGCTGACCGCCACGCTGCCCGCGCCGTCGCCGCTCTCGCCGGACAGGATGCCGTTGAGGTGGAGCACGAGGGTGGTCTTGCCGGCGCCGTTGGGGCCGAGCAGGGCGACCCGCTCCCCCGCGTGGACGTGGAGGTCGACGCCGAAGAGCGCCTGATGCCCGTCGGGGTAGGCGAAGGCCAGGGAGCGGACGTCGAGGACGGGCGTGGTCACCGGGCCTCCTCGGGGAGGCGGCCGTCGTAGCCGCGCGAGAGCATCGCCAGGTGCACGCGCTCTCCCCTCTCGTACGACCGCACGAACAGGGCTCCGAGCGTACGCGCCAGCGCCGGCCAGTGCCGCGGGGACCGGGGGTCGACGCCGCGCGAGCGCATCGCGGTGAGCATCCGCCCGAGGTCGCTGGTGACCACGTCGAGGTAGCGGATCATGAAGCCCATGATCTGCACGAGCAGGTCGGGGAACCGCAGCCGCTGGAGGCCGCGCAGCACCTCGGCCGGCTCGGTGGTCGCGGCGAGCGTCAGCGACGCGAGCACGCCGAGCGTGCCCTTGGCGACCAGTCCCCAGGCGGCGAGCAGGCCGGACTCCGAGAGCGAGAGCTCCCAGCCGCCGACCAGGTGGACGGCGACCCGCTCCCCCTCGGCCACGAACGGCACGAGCGCGGCGAAGACGAGGAAGGGCACCTCGATGACCATCCGCGGCAGCAGGTAGCGCAGCGGCACCCGGGCCAGCACGACCACGCCGAGGACGAGCACCAGGTAGCCGCCGAAGACCGGGTACCACTCGCGCGGGGTGGCGACGACGCCCAGCACGAAGCCGAGCAGCACGAGGATCTTGAGGTGTGCCGGAGCCCGGTGCACCACGGAGTGCCCGTGGAAGTGCAGCCGGTGCCCGTGCCCCGCGCCCATCGCGTCGCCGTCCGGGTCAGTCCGCGTCGGCCGGCACCGGTGGCTCCGCCGGCGCCACATCGCCGGCGGAGCCATCGCGACGCCGGAGGACCCAGAAGAGTCCCCCGCCGATCACCAGCGTCAGGAGGACGCCGGCCACGCCCGCGATCCCTCCGCTCAGCCGTTCGTCGTCGACGCCCTTGGTGCTGTAGTCCGCGAACGGGCTCCCGGTGTCGACCGGGTCGTCGGCGGAGTCGCTGAAGCCGGTCTTGCCGGCGACGTACTCGAGGCCGTCGGGGTGGCTGCTGGCGTAGTAGCTGCCGATGCCCGCGACAAGCAGGGCCACGAGCAGGCCCGCGAGGAGGAAGCGGCGGTTCTTCACGCGCCCACCTCCTCGGTCCGGAGGCGGCTTCGTCGCCCGGCGATCCCGCGCGCGCCGCGCACGAGGTCGGGGCGGGAGGTGACCACGGCGCTGACCACGAGGCCGGTGATGAGGGCCTCGCCGATGCCGATGACGACGTGCCAGCCCACCATCGCGGCGAGCACCTTGCCGGTGGCGATGTCGGCGGTGCCGCCGATCGCGAAGAGCAGGCTGAAGACGGTCGCGGCCGCGGGGACCGAGACCAGCGCGCCGGCCGCGGCGGCCACGGGCACCGAGCCGACCTTGCGGGGCAGCACGCCGAGCACGAGCCGGAAGACGCCGTAGCCGACGACGACCCCGACGATCGCCATCAGCGTGATGTTGGTGCCGAGCGCGGTCAGCCCGCCGTCGGCCATGAAGAGACCTTGGACCAGCAGCACCACGCTGATGCAGAGCATCGCGGTCCACGGACCGACCAGGACGGCGGCGAGCGCGCCGCCGAGCAGGTGGCCGCTGGTACCGGCGCCGACCGGGAAGTTGATCATCTGGCCGGCGAAGACGAAGGCCGCGACCAGGCCGGCCATCGGAGCGGTCCGGTCGTCCAGCTCGGTGCGCGCCTTGCGGAGCGCCAGGCCCACGCCCGCGGCCGCGACGACGCCGGTCGCGATCGACGTCGGGGCGTCGAGGAAGCCGTCGGGGACGTGCATCGTTGCTCCTGTACTCGGTCCAGTGTTCGGAAGCGCGCCACCGGGGTAGTTAGATGGTCACGAGCACGACCCACTTTATTGCACTTGCTTTGCAACAACGCAACCTTGTCAGGAGCTGGAACACATGAGCGACCCCGTCCGCCTCGCCCCCGGCGACAGCGCTCCCGACTTCACCCTCGTCACCGACGACGAGCGTGAGGTCTCCCTCGCCGACCTCCGCAAGGAGGGGCGCAAGGTGATCGTCTACTTCTACCCCGCCGCGATGACGCCGGGCTGCACCAAGCAGGCGTGCGACTTCACCGACTCCCTCGACGCCCTCCAGGCCGCGGGCTACACCGTGGTCGGCGTCTCGAAGGACACCCCCGCCAAGCTCGCCAAGTTCCGCGAGCGCGACGGGCTCACCATCACCCTGCTCTCCGACCCCGAGCTGACCGTGCACCGCGCCTACGGCGCCTACGGCGAGAAGAAGCTCTACGGCAAGCTCGTCGAGGGCGTCATCCGCTCGACGTTCGTCGTCGGCACCGACGGGGCGATCGAGCTCGCGCAGTACAACGTCAAGGCGACCGGTCACGTGGCGAAGCTCCGCAAGGACCTCGGGCTCGCCGCGCCCGCCTGACCCGAATCCCGCTAGAGAAGGACTCCCATGAAGCTGCACCAGGCGCTCGCCGACCTCGCCCGCGACCACGGACACGACCTGTTCCGTGACGCCACGGCCTTCCGTGGCTCGCTCGACGACTACCTCGACGAGGGCCAGGCTTCGAGCGGCACGATCAACCTGCTCACCGACGCGGTGCGCCTGGGTGCCCTCGACGGCATGGTGACCATGCTCGACAGCGGGGCCAACCCCGCCGACGCGGTCGAGTCGGCCGGTCAGCGCCTGGCCCGCGACCGCGGCAGCGCCGACGTCCGCGGCTGCCAGTGGGCCGTCGCGGTGCTCGGCTTCGCGCTCGGCAAGGTGCCCGAGACGCTCGTCGCCGGCCTCGACCCCGACGCCGGGACGGCCGCGCCGCCGTCGTACGGGCCCGGGGGGACGGCGCCCGTCGCCCCCACGCCTCCGCCGCCGGCCCCGATGACCTCGCCCGTCGCGCCGCCCCAGCAGCCGATCGTCTCGCCCCCGCACCAGCCGATGGTGTCCCCGCCGCACCCGGTCCAGCAGGGCGGCGGCGCCGGCTACGGCGCCCCGTCGTACGCCGCGGGCGGCTGGTCGCAGCAGCCGCCCCCGCCGAAGAAGAAGAGCAACACCGGCTTCATCGTCACCGCGATCGTGGTCGCCCTCGTCCTCATCGTCGGCGGTGTCATCGGCATCGTCGCGCTCGCCAACGGCGGCGGCGACGACAAGAAGGCCGACGACCCCGAGACCACCGCCACCACCGACGACACCGGCTCGACCGACAAGCCCGACGAGCCGAAGACCCCGCCCGCGGACGCCCTCCAGGGCCTGGGCTACTTCTTCACGCTGCCCGCCGGCTGGAAGGACGCGACCGAGGACTTCCTCGCCCAGAACCCCGGGGTGACCACGCTCGACAAGGTCGCGATCTGGGGCAGCACCTTCAACACCGCCCGCGCCAACGTGATCGTCGAGACCCAGTCGGCCTACGGCAGCACCGACCCGGCCGACCTCGAGAGCACCTGGAAGACGGCGCTCAGCTCGGGCGACCCCAGCGTCGAGGTGACCGACATCGACGCCAAGACCATCGACGGCGAGTCGGCGATCGGCGTCGACATCGCCCGTACCAACGACAACGGCGTCGAGGTGGCGCAGCGCGCCTACCTGGTCGTCAGCGGCGACAAGGGCTACTCGATCACCGTCTCGCTCAAGAAGGGCGACACCTCGGTCTTCGACAAGTTCGACGAGATCCTCGACACCTGGACGTGGACCGAGTGAGCTGAGCCGAACCATGCGCCGCCTGCTGCTCCTGCTCGTCGCGCTGTTCCTGCCGGCGTTCCCCGCGCTGCACCCCGCTCCGGCCTCGGCCGGGGCGGGGTTCGCCGTCTCCGCCCCGACGCCGTCCCCGACGCCCCCGACGCTCACGCCCGACGGCGAGCCGTCGGAGCAGCCCGAGGACGAGCCGACCGACGAGCCGACCGACGAGGACGAGCCCGGCACCTCGATCATCGACACCGACCCGGACGTCGTCCCCGGCTCTCCCGACGACCCCGACGTCGGCACCGAGCCGGCCCCCGGTGCCGAGGAGGCGGCCGCCGCCGAGGCCGCGCTGGCCGAGAAGTTCGCGCCGGTGCTCATGCTCGTGCGCCAGCGCCAGGCCTGCGGACCCGGTGAGCCCTACCTGCCCAGCGACGTCGACGTCCTCTTCGACAACCCCACGATCGCGCTGCGCGGGCCGTGGACGGGGCGCGACCTGGTCCAGGTCGGGCCCTCGGCCGAGGACGTCTCGCCCGGCCTGCCCGGCTACGAGCTCGACCTGCCCGGCAACCCCCTCACGCCCGGCTGCGACTACGAGAGCTGGGCCCGCTCCCAGTGGGCCGGCAGCGAGCCGACGATCTATGCCCACCTCGCCACCCAGAAGGGCGTCGAGGACCGGTTCGCGCTGCAGTACTTCTTCTTCTACGCGTTCAACGACTACAACAACAAGCACGAGACCGACTGGGAGCGCATCCAGCTCGAGTTCGCCGCGCCCGACGCCGCGACCGCGCTGGCCGAGGAGCTCGAACCCGAGCTCGCCGTCTACTCACAGCACTACGGCTCCGAGAAGGCCACCTGGGGCGAGGACAAGCTCGAGATCCGCGACGAGACCCACCCGGTCGTCTACGTCTCGGCCGGGTCGCACGCCAACCAGTTCTCGTCCGGCATCTTCATGGGCAACACCGCCAACACCGGGTTCGGCTGCGACACCACCGCCGGCGAGCACGAGGCGATCGAGGCGCTGGTCAAGACGATCCCGTCCGACCCGGTGCTCGGGCAGCGCGCGTTCCCGTGGATCACCTACGAGGGTCACTACGGCGAGGTCGGGCCCAAGCGCTTCTACGCCGGGCCGACCGGCCCCAACCGCAAGCAGGCCTGGAGCCGGCCGTTCGCCTGGTCGGCCAAGGCCCGCAGCTCCTCCATCGAGGTGCCCGCCGGCGGGTCCAGCAATGCCGCGGTCGCGCAGACCTACTGCGACCTGGTCGGCAAGGGCAGCGACCTGTTCCGCGGCTACGTCGACGACCCGTGGCGCGGTCTGGTGATCCTGGTCGCCGCGCTGCTGGGGCTCGGCTGGCTGCTGCGGCGTACGTCGTGGGCGACGAGTGCGCTCCCCCTGCGCGCACGGCGCTCCAGCGGCCAGGTCGTCGCCGCCTCGCTGGGGGTGCTGCGCGAGCGGCCGGTGCTGTTCTTCCTCAGCCTGCTGCCACCGGCGCTGCTCAACGTGCTCGCCGCGGTGCTGCAGGGAGTCACGATCGCGCGCTTCGTGCCGAGCTGGGTCGGCGGTGCCGCGCTGCTGCTCGGGCTGCTCACCCTGCCGGTCTCGGCGGGCGCCCTGGCCGTCGTCGTACGGACCCTCGACGACGAGGGGATCGAGGCGCGCGTCCACCTCCGCGCGGCCTACGGCGAGAGCCTGCGCCGGCTCGGCGCGGGCCTGCCGGCCATGGTGGTCACCGCGGTCCTCGTGGTGCTGCTGACCACCTCGGTCGTGCTCGCGCCGCTCGCGCTCGTCGTCCTCACCGCGGGCGTGCTGCTCGTGCCGGTCGTGGTGCTGGAGCGACGGGCCGGGTTCGGTGGACTGCCCCGCAGCATCCGGCTGATCCGGCACTCGGTGACGACGTTGCTGCCCGTGCTGCTGCTCGGGCTGCTGCTGCTCACCACCATCGGCGCGGTCGTCGCGGCGCTGCTGTTCATCGTCGTGCCGCTGCCGTTCGTGGTGCTCAACGCGGTGCCGTCGGTGGTGCTCGGCCTGGTCTGGCCGTTCGTGGCGCTGATGTGCGTCTACGCCTACGGCAGCGCGGCCACCCGCTCGGCCGAGGCCGCCGCGCAGCCCAGGAAGCAGCGCGCGGGCGGGGCACCGGGCACCTTGGTCCCCGGTTCGTGAAACACGCTCTCCCCCACCGCTGATGTTCGGCACTATTCACCCCATGGACCTGGACCTGGACCGGCCCGAGGAGCGACGCGCGCGATGAGCGGCGACGGGAGCACCGCCGTCGCGGACCGACTCCTGGGGGCGGTCCGCGGGCAGGACTGGGCCCAGGCCTCCACGATCATCGACGAGGCCTGGATCGAGCTGACGATGACCGGTCACCTCGACGCGGTCGGCCAGGTCGTCGCCACGCTCCCCGAGCAGTTCCTCCACGAGCCGCCGACCGCGGGCCTGGTCGCCGAGAACGTCGGGCGGCTCCCACCCGGCTCGGTCAACGCCCAGGTGCCCGCCGACCACGGCACGCTGCGCGCGCTGGGACGCTCCCCGGCCGCGCACCGGGTGCTGAGCCGCACCCTGGCGGGCATGGCCGCGCGCCGCCGCCGCGGCCTGCACACCAGCGCCATGGAGTACGTCGCCCGCGGCACCGTCGTCGCCGACGCCGCCGAGTTCGTGATGTTCCGCGAGGTCCGGCGGCTGCTGCCGTTCTGGCAGCTCCAGGCCGGCATCACCGCCCACCTGGCCGGCGAGCTGGGCATCGCGCGCCGGCTGCACCGGGCGGCGTACCGGAGCCGGGAGGCCTCGGCCTACGACATCGTCGGGCGCGACGCGGCTGGCAACATGGCGATGATCGAGGCCCTGTCGGGACGCCTGGTCGAGGCCGACGCCTGGCTGGCCCGGGCGCTCTCGGAGACCCACCGGCCGACCTGGGTCGGACCGCTGGTCCAGGTGCCCATCGACGTCGCGGCCGGCATCGCCGCCGCGGACCGGCTCGACCGCGAGGGCTGCCTGCGCTTCCTGGAGCGCGCCGCGACCTCGGCGGACCACGACGAGCACTGGGCCGGCGTCCTGTTCGCCTACACGAGCATCGAGCTGGTCCTCGGCGACATCGCCGGAGCGGTCGCCTTCGTCGCCCAGCTCGAGGAGTCGCACGAGCGCTGGACCGGCGAGACCGGGCTGGGCCGGACCGGCCTCGCCCTGGCCCGCGCCGACCTCGCGCTCACCCAGGGGCGCGGCACCGTGGCGCGCAGTGCCCTGCGCGGCCTGGAGGACGACCCGGCCGCCGTACCGACGCTCGCCCGGCTCGCCCTCCTCGAGGGCGATCCCGACCGCACCGCCGCGCTCGCCGACGCCGCCGGGCACGACGAGACGGTCAGCCTCCGCGGCCGGCTGGAGCTGCTGCTGGCGGGCGCGGCCGCCGACGTGGCCCGCGACCAGCCGGAGCCGGCGGCGGAGCGCCTCGCCACGGCGGTGCGTCTCGCGGAGCCGCACGGCATCCTGCGGGTGTTCGCGACCGTGCCCCGCGCGGTCCTCGAGGCGGTCGAGCCGCGGGTGCCCGGCCTGCGCGACGTGCTCGCCCGGCTCGAGGAGCGCCGGATCGGGGAGATCTACCCCGACCAGGTGGTCTCGGTCCAGCTCACCCGCCGCGAGCGCGAGCTGCTCCACGAGCTGGCCGGACCGCTCACGCTCGGGCAGATCGCCGAGAAGTGGTTCGTCTCGCGCGAGACCGTGAAGTCCCAGATGAACTCGTTGCGCACCAAGCTCGAGGTCTCCACACGCCAGGAGGTGCTGAGCCGGGCCGCCGCCCTCGGGCTCACCGGCGCCCCCGAGGACGCCGGCACCTGAGGGCGTTCAGCCCAGGAAGGACCGGGCCGCGGTGACCAGGGCGGCGACGCCGGACTCCAGCGTGGGCGCGGCCAGCGGCGCGAAGCGGGGCGAGTGGTTCGAGGGCAGCTCGCCGACCACGCGCTTGAGCTCCTCGACCGTGGTCGCGCCCGCGAACAGCGCCGGGTCCGCTCCCCCGAGCAGCCAGTAGGCGCACGGCACCCCCGCCTCGTCGGCCAGGATGCCCACGTCCTCGCTGCCGGTCACCGTCCCCGGGTCGACCACCAGGTGCCCGCCCGCCGCCTGGAACGCCGCGGTGACCCGCGCGCACGCGCCGGCGTCGTTGACCACCGTGGGCGTCCCGTCGATCGTCACGACCTCCGGCTCGCGGGGCGCACCCGCGGCCGCCGCCTCGCCCCGGACGATGCGCTCGACCGCGGCCAGCACCCGGGCCCGCACGTGCTCGTCGGTGGTCCGGATCGACAGCTGCAGCACCGCCTCGTCCGGGATGATGTTGGGCGCCGTCCCCGCGTGGAACGAGCCCACGGTGACCACCGCCATGTCGCTGCCCGCGATCTCGCGCGCGACCACCGTCTGGAGCCGCAGCACCGTCGCCGCCCCCAGCACCACCGGGTCGACCGTCGCCTCCGGCCGCGACCCGTGCCCGCCGCTGCCGTGCAGCACGACCCGCAGGCTGTCCGAGGCCGCGAACGCCGGCCCCGCGGTCACGCCCAGCACACCCACCGGCAGCGGCGCCACGTGCTGGCCCAGCACCACGTCCGGCTTGCCGAACCGCTCGTAGAGCCCGTCCGCGACCATCGCCCGGGCCCCGTTGCCCGTCTCCTCGTCCGGCTGGAACACCAGCAGCACCCGGCCCTGCCACTCCCGGTCCTCGACCAGCCGAGCCGCCGCCCCCAGCAGGCACGTCACGTGGACGTCGTGCCCGCACGCGTGCATCACCGGGTGCTCCTCGCCGTCGGCGGTGGTGGCCGTGGCGGTGCTCGCGTAGGGCAGACCGGTGTCCTCGCGGACCGGCAGGCCGTCCATGTCGGCGCGCAGCAGGACCGTCGGGCCGGCACCCCGCTCGAGCGTCGCGACGACACCCGTCCCGCCCACGCCGGTCGTGACGTCGTACCCGAGGGTGCGGAGGTGGTCGGCGACGATGCCCGCGGTCCGGTGCTCCTGACCACCCAGCTCGGGGTGGCGGTGCAGGTCCTCGTAGATCGCGATCAGGGCTTCGGGGGTGGACGGCATGCTCGCATCCTTCCCGGCGGGGCGGGCGCGGGCAACGGCCCCTAGACTCGTGGCGCTCATCGCCGGAGTGGTGGAACTGGCAGACACGCAGGTTTTAGGTACCTGTGCCTTCGGGTGTGCGGGTTCGAGTCCCGCCTCCGGCACGGAGGCCCGCTTCTCCGACGTGGCCGCCTCCCGGACTGCTCCCGGGAGGATTGACTCCACGCTAGAAGAAGGCGCCCGCCAGCAGCCCGCCTACGGCGACGGCCAGGCCGAGCGATACCTGGATCGTGCGCTCCCTCTTGCTGAAGGCGTCCGACCAACGGTCCTCGTTGTCCGCGAACGTCCGGGCCAATGGCACGATCGCTCGACCGAAGCCGAAGCAGATGCCCATGAACGCGCCCTCCGGCCACGAGCAGAGAAGCAGCGCTGCTGCCACGACGACATGCGGCAGCATGCTGGTCATGAAGGTGCGCATGCCCGTGCCCATCTCGACCCCGAACTGAAAGGCACCTAGGCGCTGCCCCTGGAGCGCGATCGCCTCAGGGACCTGCCGTGCGTTCTGCGGGATCTTGAATCGCACCACACCCGCGTCGCGCGCCCATGCGATGACGACAACGACGCCCACGACGGCACGGCGGGTCGTCCCTTCGGGAATCCAGCTCCGCAGGACCAGTGACCCCACGGCGACGGCGATCGAGGTCGCCAAGAGACCGCCCAGGAGGAGACCGGCGATGAAGGTGCCACGAGCCCAGCCGCGCCAGACCGACGCGATCAGCATTGCTGAGTTGTGGCTTCAAACCGACCCGGAGATGGCGAACCCCGCGGCGAGAGCGGCGACCAGCCAGAAGGGCAGGACCTCGTGCTGACGTGTAAGCGCACCCGCGATGATCACCAGGACGCCGATCGCGACCGTCAACGCCAGCGGGTGCAGTGCTGCACCCGCTGCCGAGGCTCGGCTGGGTACCGCCATCAGCCCGCCTCCGATGTCCGGCGCGCAGCCCACTGAGCAGGCCCCAGCAGGCCGGCAACGACCGCCCCGATGACGAGCGCGAGTGCCAAGTCTGCCCAGGCCAGCGGGAACGCCGGCCGGACGGTCGCCGTCACCATGGCAAGACCGAGCAGCAAGACCCGGAGCAGGGTGCGCGCACCGAGCCGTTCCTCGGTTCCGAAGCAGGCGCAGAACAGGTCGCCTCCCCTGCGCAGCGCTTGAAGGACGTACCCGGTCATGACCAGCAGCAGGGCAGCCGCCGAGGCCGCGGCGACCACGAGCGGCAGCGGGTGGCCACTCACCAGGACCGCGCCCGGGCTGAGCAGGAGAACGATTCCGAGGAGCAGCTCGACCGGGCCGAGCAGCTGGGCCGCCCGCCGCGACCACCGGTAGCCCAGGACGTCGTGAGCGAGAAGGTGCGCCAGCAACGTTTTGCGGTCCCGGATGTGGGCGGTGCCGGCCACCGTCAGAAGGACGCCGGCCGCCACGACGGTGGCACAGACGACGACGGTGACCATGGGCCGATGCTAGGTCAGATCCGGAACTTCCAGTCAAGTCATGAAGCGCACTTCTAGCCAGAACGCGACACCGGTGCTTACCATGACCGCCTATCGTAGTGAGGAGTCTCGGGGATGAGCGCACTCAACGCAGCCGTGGTCATCTTGGCGCTGCTCGTCGGATTCATCCTGCTGGCCCTCCTGGGGCTACTGCGCGAGCTCAGGATGCTTCAGGGGCAGGTCCGGGAGCTGCGCGGACATGGAGGCGGGCTGTCCGTCAGCGAAGCCTTCCCCGAGCTGCTCCGGCCGCCACCGGGCCGCGAGGTTCTTCTCGTCCTCCTCGTCGCCCGAGGATGCGCCTCCTGCCAGGAGGTCCTGCCGATCTTCCGGCGCACGATGCGCGAGGTCGACGACGCGATCGGCGCACTCGTCGTGGCGGATGCCGACCTCGACTACCTCCCCACCGGCGCCGACGCTGACAACGACGTGCGGGTCGAGGTCAATCTGGCGCTCTGGCGCCGGCTGCTGCCGGGATGGACACCAGCGCTGATCGCCATCGACGCCGACGGAAGCATCGTGAGCGTCGACCCGGCCGGCGCCCCCGAAGCGATCGAGGACGTGATCCGCCAGACCCTCCGCCGTGGCGGGACCAAACGAATGGAGCGCGCGTGAAGACCACCTACCTGCAAGCAGACGGCAGCCGGATCGACCTCGAGATGCGCGATGTCGGCCCGTTCGATGCATGGAACTCGCAGATCGACCTGGTCGGCAGGCTCGACGGGACGGCGCCGGACGCGTCCCGGACCCGCACGTTCCACGTCGCGCCGCGAGGCAACTACGACTCGTACATGTCCTTCGACATGGAGTCGGAGCCGCTCCAGCGTCTCTCCTACGACGGCGGTGAGTTCCTCGTCGCCGCCAGCAACGTCAAGGGACGCACTCGCGGTCTTGCTCTCTGGCGAGGGCCGCACCACGAGGTTGCGACCTACGTCGCCAACTCGGAGGCGCTCGACGTCACCCCGGCTCTCGACCGGCTGTCCGGTCTGCGCTTCCATGATGAGCCCGACGGCCTGGTCGTGACCTCGGAGGTCGGAGAAACGATCCGCGTCAAGGAGAGCTTCACCTTCTTCCCCGAGGTGGGCACGCTCGACGTCTACTCCCCGGAGGTCGGACTGCCCATGGTGCCGTCGTGGAGCGGCGCCAAGGCACGCCTCGGCGAGGTCTGGCGTTCGACCTTCCCCGAGGACCCGGCCAGCACCTTCTTCGTCATCTCCTCACCGAGCGCCGTCGCCGTCCTCACCCCTCGCGTCCACGAGCGGGAGTTCGAGGAGAAGTGCGCCGCACTGCTCGACGGCATCGCCAGACTCGCCCACACACCCAAGAACGGATGACCTCGATGCCCACCTTGCTCCTGGACGACATCCCGAGCGCCGACGTCAAGCCCGCGGGCGCCAGCCGGAGCCACGCACGTCGCTCGCTGATCGTCGCCGCCTTCGGCCGGCGCGCCTTCATCAAGGGCGCGCTCGTCTCTGCCAGCGCAACGGCTCTGGTCTCCCTCGACGGGATCCTCAAGCTCGCTCCGGGCTTCGCGCTGCCGCCGACCTGGGGCAAGTGCGCCGACTACTCAGACTGGGACAACGGCCTCTGGCCCGAGTGCAACCCTGCCGCCAACGACGGCGTCGACACCGACCCGCACACCCACATCCCGATCGGCTCCAGCTATTGCAACGCGGACGACTACCACCGCAACGACGAGGAGCGTCTCGGCCTCCAGAACGGTGAATGGGTGTGGCGCAACTACGAGCGGCGCCCCAACTCGTGCAAGAACCGCAACGCCTGGGTGTGGCGAATCAGCAACAACCCGGGAATTCCCAACAAGCGAGACCGTCGCTGCTCCGACGGCAAGTACCGACACGAGGTCGGCGGCAGCGTCGGGTCGTGGCGATTCTCCGTGTGCGAGAAGCTGTTGCCGATCACGGGATCGCCGGTGACACCTGACCATGCCTGACCGGCGGCGACTCCGACGGGCGCCGTCGGTCGCTCTCGCCGTCGGCGTAGCGCTCGCCGCGTGCTCGGCCGACCCCACACCGAGGCGCGAGCCCAGCGGCCCAACCGGCGCGACTCCCGCCGAGACGAGCAGCCCACGGCCTGCGACGCTCCGCCTTCCTGCCGACCTGGCCAGGCTCGACCGAGCCCGCCTGGGTGCCCCGGCCGCTGCACCGCCGGACGGCGGGCTGCGCGACCTGCTGAGCGTGCAGCCGGAGGTGGCGACGATGGCGTACCGACCGCTGGAATCCCCTAGGGACGGGAGCGGGTGGGGGTCGGAGACGATCTACTTCCATGTGCCGGAGCAGGGGTGGTTGCGGCTGAACCTGGCCGACCTAGGGCTCGATCCGGACGGATGGCCCGGCCCGGACACGTACGGCGCCGGCCACCTCTCACCCGACGGTAAGCGGTGGGCGGGGCCGTCGGCGCTCGGCGTGGTGGTCCTGGACCTGGCGACCGGCAAGGCGCGGACGACGCGGATCCGGGGCGGGGTGGCAGCGATCTCGTGGGCGCCGGACAGCCGAAGCCTGCTGGTCGACTCGCCCCAGACCCATCGCACCTACTTCCTTCCCCGGCAAGGGACGACGCGCGACGCCCAGCGACTCCCCTTCCGCCTGCTCGGCTCAGCCTTCCGCGGACAAGGCATCGTCCACGTCACCGCCGCGAGTGACGGCACCGCGAAGCTGCGGCGCTGGAGAGAGCTGCCGCCGGGCGGCGACCCCGAGATCAGTACGGCGGCCAGAGAGATCGTCGAGGGGCGGACATTCGGTTCGGCGTACTTTCCCCGCGAGGGCGAGGGTCCGTTCGTCGCGACACTCGGGGAGACCGGGCAACGGCTGGGGCGGGTGAGCGCGGACGGGCAGCGGGTAGAGGCGGTGCTGCGACCGGGCAAAGGGACGTTCTTCGTGAGGTACCTCGGGTTCGGGCAGCGAGGCTACTTCCTCGCTCTCACTCCGGAAGCGCTGATCGCATGGCAGCCCGAGCGCGGCGACCTTCGGTTGGTGTTCTCGCCAGGAACCGGGCCGTGGTCCACCAACGCCTACGACGCGTGGGACCTCAGCGTGGCACTCGACCACATCGGCTGATCACTAGCCCAGCAGGTCGGCGACCAGCGGCGCGATCTCGCGCAGCGCCTTGCCGCGGTGCGAGATCGCGTCCTTGTCCTCGCGGGTGAGCTCGGCGGTGGTCACGCCGGGCCGGTCCTCGGCGACGAAGAGCACGTCGTAGCCGAAGCCGCCGGCGCCGCGCACCTCGCGGATCACGATGCCGTCCATCCGGCCCTCGACGACGAGCTCGCGGCCGTCGGGGTGGGCGAGGGCGACGGCGCACGCGAAGTGCCCCGTACGACGCTCGTCGGGGACGTCGGCCAGCTGGGCGAGGAGGAGCGTGTTGTTGCGCTCGTCGGACTTGGGCGGGCCGGACCAGCGCGCCGAGAGCACCCCGGGCATGCCGTTGAGGGCGTCGACGCAGATGCCCGAGTCGTCGGCGAGGGTGGGCAGGCCGGTCGCGGCGACGCCGGCGCGGGCCTTGACCAGGGCGTTGCCCTCGAAGGTGGGCTGGTCCTCGACCGGCTCGTCGTACGGCGTGACGTCGTCGAGGCCGACCACCTCGACGGTGGTCATGTGCTCGGCGAGGATGCGGCGCATCTCCTCGAGCTTCTTGGCGTTGCGCGAGGCGACGAGCACCTTCACGACGACAGCGCCTCCTGCTGGAGGCGGGTGAGGTCGACGCAGCCCTTCTCGGCGAGGTTGAGCAGGGCGTCGAGCTCGGCGCGGTCGAAGGGCGCGCCCTCGGCGGTGCCCTGGACCTCGACGAAGGAGCCGGCGCCGGTCATCACGACGTTCATGTCGGTCTCGGCGCGCACGTCCTCGACGTAGGGCAGGTCGAGGCGCGGGACGCCGTCGATGATGCCGACGCTGACCGCGGCGACCGAGCCGGTGAGGGCGCCGGGCACGCCGAGCTTGGCGCACGCGTCGGCGAGGGCGACGTAGGCGCCGGTGATCGCGGCGGTGCGGGTGCCGCCGTCGGCCTGGAGGACGTCGCAGTCGATCTGGATGGTGTTCTCGCCCAGCGCCTTGTCGTCGATGATCGCGCGCAGCGAGCGGCCGATCAGGCGGCTGATCTCGTGGGTACGGCCACCGATCCGGCCCTTGACCGACTCGCGGTCCGAGCGGGTGTTGGTGGAGGCGGGGAGCATCGCGTACTCGGCGGTGACCCAGCCCAGGCCGGATCCCTTGCGCCAGCGCGGCACGCCCTCGGACGCGGACGCCGCGCACAGCACGCGGGTCTTGCCGAACTCGATCAGCACCGACCCTGCCGGGTGGTCGAGCCAGTTGCGGGTGATCTTGATCGGGCGCAGCTCGTCGTCGGCGCGGCCGTCCTCGCGGGTGCTCATGTCCCCCAACCTAGCGGGGGCTCAGCGGGCGGCGGCGAGCGCCCGTCGTACCGCCCAGGGGCCGAGGTCGCGCGCCCGCCGGCCGAACCAGGGGGCTCCCTCGGTCACCATCCAGGCCACGTCGCGACGCCAGCTCGGCGGGCAGCCGCCGTACGGCTCCAGGCCGGGAAGCGGGAAGTCGTAGCCCGCCGCCCGCAGCCGCTCGGCCCAGGCCCGGGCGAGCGCGCGGTGGCCGAGCTCGGAGGGGTGGAAGCGGTCGATCGACCAGCACGAGCGGTCGAGCACCTCCGGCATCAGGGCCAGGTCGAGCCGCAGGCCGCCGTACGCCGCGTGGAGGTCGTCGTAGACCGCGTTGACCACGTCGATCCGCTCCCCCATCGGCCGGGTCAGCACCCGCGGCAGCCCCAGCAGCGCCCCGTGGTCGTGCCAGCGCACCGTCATCAGCGTCGCGCCCCCGCCGGTCAGCGCCGCCGCGGTGGCGAAGAGGTCCGCCCGCAGCCGCGCCGGGTCCCACGTCGAGCGCAGCGTGTCGTTGACCCCGACCAGCAGCGAGGCCAGGTCGGGCCGGTGCGCGAGCGCCTGGTCGAGCTGGCGCTCGCGGACGACCCCGGCGGTCGCCCCCGACACGGCGACATTGCAGAACGAGACGTCGTACGACGTGCGGAGGGACTCCGCGAGGATCCGTGCCCACCCCCGCCAACCACCCCCGGGGACCGGGTCGCCGAGCCCGACGGTGGTGCTGTCGCCGAGGGCGGCGAACCGCAGGTATCCGTTGCCCACGGAAGACAACCGTGGCGGAGCCCGCTACCAGCAGGCTCCGCCACGGTGACGTGTCCGGCAATCTTCGGTGAAGCGCCGGGGTGGGTGCTACCCGATCACTTGAACTCGATGCGCATCAGGCGCCACAGGCCCAGTGCCAGCGGCACGATCAGCCAGATGAAGCCGGAAGTCGCGATCTGCGCCCACTGCTCGCCCGAGGGCTGGTAGTCGCCGGTGAACAGCGGCGTCTGCGCGGTGTTGAACTCGATCCACGGGGCGATCTTCTCGAAGCCCGAGCTCAGCGCGCTGAGGATGCCGGCCGCGGTCGGGAGGATCAGGCTGTAGGCGAAGTAGGCGACGATGCCGGCCGGGGTGTTCATGACCAGCATCGAGATCGCGAAGCCGACCAGGATCCCGATGACGTTGGAGAGCACGAAGCCGTTGAACAGCAGGTTCGCGTCGAGCGACCAGGACGGCGAGCTGCCGGTGATCGCGCCGAGCACGGTGAAGCCTGCGGCGAGGACCGCGGCGAGAATCATCACGGTGCCCGCGAGGAGCAGGCCGGCGAGGAACTTGGCGATGACCACCCGGGAGCGCTGCGGCTCCAGGGTGAAGGTCACCAGACCGTTGCGCTGGGACTGCTCGCTCGTCACCAGCATGATGATCAGGATCGGCATGAAGTAGCCGAGCACGCCGCCGGCCACGCTGAGCAGGTCGCCGAAGTCCTTCTGGCCGTCGACCGCGAGGACGAAGATCAACAGGACGATCATGACCAGGGCCAGGATCGACGTCGCGAGCCAGAAGCCGGCGCGGGTGTCGATGGCCTTGCGGAACTCGACGCTGGCGAGCCGGGTGATCGGGGTCCGCGGCGTCCCGGAGATGTCGAGGGTCGGGGCGGGAGTCGTGGCGCTCATGCGGGGGTACCTCCGGTGGTCGGTGCACCGACACCGGGAACGGCCTCGCGGGCCGTCTCCGAGGTCAGCTCGAGGAACAGGTCCTCCAGGCCGGCGCCGCCGGACCGGAGGTCGGTGAGGACGATGCCGGCGGACAGGGCGGCACGGCCGACCTGCTCCGGGGTCGCCTGCACCTTGAGGCCTTCGCCGACCGGCTCGACGCCGTGGCCGCCCCGCGAGAGCGCGGCGCCGAGCGCGGCGTTGTCGAGCGAGGTCACCAGCGTCGTCGCCGCGCCGTTGGCACCGGCCAGCAGCGACTTCTTGTCGCCCTGGGCGACGATCCGGCCGTGGCCGATGAGGATCATCTCGTCGGCGATCATCTCCACCTCGTGCAGCAGGTGGCTGGAGAGCAGCACCGTGCCGCCGCGGTCGGCGTACCCCTTGAGGAGTCCGCGCATCCAGCGGATGCCGGCCGGGTCGAGGCCGTTGGCGGGCTCGTCGAGGATGAGCACCGACGGGTCGCCGAGCAGCGCGTGGGCGATGCCGAGGCGCTGCTTCATGCCGAGCGAGTAGTTGCGCAGGCGGCGCTGCGACTCGGAGTCGTTGAGACCCACCAGGGCGAGCATATCGTCGACCCGGCTGGCCGGTAGGCCCATCGTCTTGGCCGCGATCGTGAGGATCTCGCGTCCCGTCCGGCCGACGTGCTGGGCCGAGGCGTCCAGCAGCGTGCCGACGTGGCGGCCGGGGTTGGGGATGTCGTGGTACTTGTAGCCACCGATGGTGACCTGGCCGCGGGTCGGCAGCGTGAGGCCGACCATGACCCGCATCGTGGTGGTCTTGCCTGCGCCGTTCGGGCCGAGGAAGCCGGTCACCCGGCCGGGCTGGCAGGCGAAACTGACGTCGTCCACGGCGGTGTACGCACCGTAGGTCTTGGTGAGTCGTTCGACTGTGATCATGGCACCAGCCTGCCCCAGCCCGGCCCCGCGCACATCGAACCGGCGTCGCGAGTCGCCCCGACCAAAGTAGGTACCGCTCCGGCCCGGGGATGCTGCCCCCACCCCGCCCTGAGGCCCTAGGGTCGCTGTCGTGGATGAGCCGAGCCCGGACGACTACCAGCCACGGCTGCGCTGGTACGGCCATCTGTGGCGCTACCTGCTGATGCTGGTGATCAGCCTCCTGGTGTGGGCACCGGCCATCGACGAGCAGGTCGACGAGATGCCGATTCTGTTCTGGATCGACATCGTCGTCGGCCTCATCGCCTATGTCGTCGTCGCCTATCGGCGGCGCTGGCCGGTGCCGATCGCGGTCGCCACCATCGTGATGACGCCGTTCAGCTCGCTCGCGGCCGGACCGGCGACCCTGGCGACGGTCTCGCTGGCCACCCGGCGGCGCTGGTGGCAGGTGATCGCGGTGGGCGTGCTCAACCTGCTCGGGGGCTGGGCCTATTACTGGGTGCAGCCGATGCACGACAGCGACCCGTGGTGGTTGACCGCCACGGTGAGTGTCGCGGTGTGCGCCGCGATCCTGGCCTGGGGCATGTTCATCGGCTCGCGGCGCGAGCTGATCTGGACGCTGCGCCAGCGGGCCGAGACGGCGGAGGCCGAGCGCGACCTCCGGGCGACGCAGGCCCGTTCCAACGAGCGGGCCCGGATCGCGCGGGAGATGCACGACGTGCTGGCCCACCGGATCTCGCAGATCTCCATGCACGCGGGAGCGCTGACCTATCGCGAGGACCTGAGCGCCGACGAGATGCGCAGCAGCGTCACGGTCATCCAGGCCAAGGCGCACGAGGCGCTGCGCGACCTGCGCGAGGTGCTGGGCGTGCTGCGCGAGGCCGAGGGCGGCGGGCCGCTCACCGGGCCCCAGCCGACGTACCGCGACCTCGACGCGCTCATCGACGACGCGCGCGAGGCCGGCACCGCCATCGAGTACGACGACCGCTTGGCGCCCGACGCCGGCGAGCTGCCCGACGCGGTCGGCCGCACCGTCTACCGGATCGTCCAGGAGGGCATCACCAACGCCACCAAGCACGCCCGGGCGGCGACGGTGCGGATCACGCTCAGCGGCTCCCCCGCCGACGGTGTCGACGTGGTGCTGCGCAACGCCCTCGGCTTCGGGCCGACCCGGACCCCGGGCGCCGGGCTGGGCCTGGTCGGGCTGACCGAGCGGGCCGAGCTGCGCGGCGGCTGGCTGACCCACGGGGTGGAGCACACCGCGGACGCGACGGCCCCGGATGCGTTCGTGCTGCACGCCTGGCTACCGTGGGCCGCCGAGCAGGAGGAGATCCCGTCATGAGCGAGCAGATCCGCGTCATCATCGTCGACGACGACCCGCTGGTGCGCTCGGCGCTCTCGCTGATGCTCGGCGGGCAGGCCGACCTGGCGGTCGTCGGCGAGGCGCCCGACGGCCGCGCCGGCGTCGCGCTGGCACGCGAGCTCAACCCGGACGTCGTCCTCATGGACATCCGGATGCCGGTGCTCGACGGCCTCGCCGCGACCCGGGTCCTCCACGCCGACCCCCAGCCGCCGCGCGTGATCGTGCTGACCACCTTCGACGCCGACGACTACGTCGTGGGCGCGCTGGCCGCGGGCGCCGACGGCTTCCTGCTCAAGGACACCCCGCCGGCCGAGATCGTCGCCGCGCTGCGCAAGGTCGCCGACGGCGACCCGATGCTCTCGCCCTCGGTGACGCGCACCCTGATCGACCGGGTCCGCACCGAGTCCGGCGACAGCCGGACCGCCGACGCCCAGCGCCGTCTCGACCGGCTCACCGAGCGCGAGCTCGAGGTCGCCTGCGCGGTCGGCCGCGGGCTCTCCAACGCCGAGATCGCGCGTGAGCTGCACCTGTCGGTGCCGACGGTCAAGGGACACGTCTCGCGGCTGTTCGAGAAGCTCGAGACCACCAACCGGGTGCAGATCGCGCTGACCATCCGGGACGCCGGGCACCCCGTCGACTAGGGCTTGCGCCAGACCGAGACGTGGCTCGGGCTGGTCGCGGTGAACGGCGTACGGTCCCAGTCGGCCCAGCGCGCCTCCGGCTCCAGGCCCGCGAGCCGGGCCATCAGGTCGCACTCGGACGGCCAGGCGTAGCGGAAGCGCCCGACCCCGGAGCGCACCGTGCCGTCCGGGTCGTGGTGGTAGTGGTGCGAGGCGCAGGACTGGGTGAGCAGGTCGTAGGTGTCGATGACGACGTGCTCCGCGCTCACCGTCATCGGTACGGCGTCCTCCCCCGGCGCGAGCCGCTGGATCGGCGGCACCCACAGCTCGATCACGAACCGCCCGCCCGGGCGCAGGTGCCGGGCCGCGTTGGCGAAGCAGGCGACCTGCTCGTCCTGGGTGCGCAGGTTCGACAGGGTGTTCCAGACCAGCGCGACGAGGGCGTAGTCGCCCACGCCGGGCGCGGTCGCCGTCGCCATGTCGCCCACCACGACGGGGATCTCGGTCGCGGGGACCTTGTGCCGCAGCTGCGCGACCATCGCCTCGGAGAGCTCGATCCCGGTGACGTCGAGCCCCCGCTCCGCCAGCGGTACGGCGACCCGCCCGGTCCCGATCGCGAGCTCGAGGACGGGTCCGCCCGCGGCGAGCTCGTGGAGCAGGTCGACGGTCGGCCCCAGCACACCGGGGGCGAACTGCGCAGCGGCGTCGGCGTCGTACGCCGCCGCGGTGGCGGCGTCCCAGACCTCGCTGCTGGTCACCTGTGCCTAGAGCTCGTAGACCGCGCCCTGGACGGCGAGCTCGAGCGGCCCCTCGTACGACGACTGCGCCTCGGCGAGCATCGTCTGGGCGTCGTGCCACGGCGGCACGTGGGTCACGACGAGCCGCTTGGCCCGGGCCTTGGTGGCGACCTCGCCGGCCTCGAGCCCGGTCAGGTGCAGGTTGGGCGGGTTCTCGTCGCACTCGCGGAACGAGGCCTCGCACAGGAAGAGGTCGGCGTCGGCCGCGATGTCGTAGAGCGCGTCGGTGGGGCCGGTGTCGCCGCTGTAGGCGAGGACCTTGCCGAAGGCCGAGACGCGCAGGCCGTAGGCCGGCACGGGGTGGTCGACCTCGTAGGACTCGATCGTGAAGGGGCCGATCTCGATCGGGTCGCCGTAGACCCGGAACGAGAACTCCTCGCGCATGCCGGGCTTGCGCGGCAGGTCGTAGGCCTTGGCGAGACGCTTGGCGGTGCCCTTGGGGCCCCAGACGGGGATCTTGGGCTGGGTGCCGGTCGGGTGGTACTTGCGCAGCACGTAGTAGCTGGTCATGTCGACGCAGTGGTCGGCGTGCAGGTGGCTGATGAAGACGGCGTCGACCTTGAGCGGGTCGACGTAGCGCTGGAGGACGCCGAGCGCGCCGTTGCCCATGTCGAGCACGAGGCTCCAGGTGCGCAGCGCGTCGGTGGCCTGGACGAGGTAGCAGCTCGCCGGGGACTCGGGGCCCGGGTAGGAGCCCGAGCAGCCGACGATCGTCACCGTGACCGCGTGGTCGGCTCCGTCCGGCGGTACCCGCAGCCGGGTCGTCTCCGGTGCCACCACGTCGTCACTCATGCAAGACCCCCTGCGAACTGTCCGGCCGCCACCAGCTCGGGGCCGAGGAACCGGCGCCCGATCGTCTCGAACTCCGCCGGTGAGCCCGTCGTCGTGAAGATGTACGACGGGTCGCCCGACGGCCGCATGAGGCCGGTGTCGGCCAGCATCCGGTAGACGTCCTTGGCGCACTCCTCCGCGCTGCTCACCAGCGTGACGTCGTCGCCCATCACGTAGGAGATGACGCCGGTCAGCAGCGGGTAGTGGGTGCAGCCGAGGATCAGGGTGTCGATGCCGAGCTCGGTGAGCGGGTCGAGGTACTCGCGGGCGACCGCGATGAGCTCGTCGCCGCCGGTCACCCCCGCCTCCACGAAGTCGACGAAGCGCGGGCACGCCCGCGTGGTGAGGGAGATCTGGGGGGCGGCCGCGAAGGCGTCGTCGTAGGCCATCGACTCGGCGGTGGCGCGGGTGGAGATGACGCCGATGCGCCCGTTGCGGGTGGCCGCGACGGCGCGGCGGGTGGCCGGGTAGATCACCTCGACCACGGGGACGTCGTAGCGCTCCCGGGCGTCGCGCAGCATGGCGGCCGAGGCGGAGTTGCAGGCGATGACGAGGGCCTTGACGCCCTTGTCGACGAGGTGGTCGAGGCACTCGAGGGCGTACTCGCGGACCTCGCCGATCGGCTTGGGGCCGTAGGGCTGGCGGGCGGTGTCGCCGACGTAGGTGATCGACTCGTGGGGCAGCTGGTCGATGACCGAGCGAGCGACCGTGAGGCCGCCGAAACCGGAGTCGAAGATCCCGATCGGGGCGTCGATCTCGCCACGCGCTCGGGGGTCGTCCAGGTGCCGCACCCGGCCAGACTACGGCGTCGGGGTGTCCGCAGTCGGCATTCCGGGACGCAGATCACGTCACGCCGGGCGTACCCTGGGCCGGTGACCTCGCTGTCTCGGACCCGGTCCGCGCTCGTCCTGCTCGCGACGCTCTCGGCGCTGGTGACCGGGGCGGCGACCGCCCCCGGCCACGCCGTCGCGCCCACCCCGGTCGGGCCCGCGGGCACCGACCTCGCGCCGCGGGCGGTCAACGGCAAGCACGTGATCGCGATCTCCGTCGACGGGCTCAACCCGCGGGCCCTCAACAAGCTCGGGCGGGCCCGGACGCCGTACCTGCACCAGCTGATCTCGGAGCAGGGCGCGGGCACGCTCAACGCGCGCTCCCAGCTCGAGATGACGGTGACCCTGCCTAACCACACGAGCATGGTGACCGGGCGCCGGATCAAGGCGAGCCGCGGCGGGCACGGCGTCACCTGGAACGACGACACGGTGACCAAGTCGGTCCAGCAGGCGGCGGGACACCCGGTCTCGTCGGTCTTCGAGGTGGTCCACGCGGGCGGCGGCTCGACCGCGGTCTACGCGACGAAGTCGAAGTTCCTGCTCTTCGAGCGCTCCTGGCCGGCCGCGGTCGACAAGAACGTGATCAAGGTCGAGAAGAACGCCGCCGTGGTCCGCGCGCTGCGCCAGGACCTGGCCCGCAAGGCGCCGTCCTTCGCGTTCCTGCACCTCGGCAAGCCCGACCAGATGGGCCACGACCACGGCTGGCTGAGCCCGCGCTACCTCGACGCCGTCGCCACCGTCGACCGGCTCATCGGCACGGTGCTCAACCAGATCCGCAGCACGCCGTCGCTCAAGAGCTCGACGGTGGTCGTGCTCACCGCCGACCACGGCGGCATCCCCGGCGCGACCCGGCACAGCGACATCCACAACCGGGAGAACTACCGGGTCCCGTTCGCGGTCTGGGGCGCCGGGATCACCCGTGCCGACCTCTACCAGCTCAACCGGACCACGCGGGCCAACCCCGGCCGGACCCGGCCGGGCTTCGGCGCCGCGCGCCAGCCGATCCGCAACGGCGAGCTGGCCAACGTCAGCCTCTCGATCCTCGGCCTCGGGCCGGTACCGGGCAGCCTGTGGGACCGCGCCCAGGACCTGCGCTGGCGCTGAGCTCCACGGCTGAGCTCCGCGGCTGAGGTCAGCGGCGCAGCTCGCGGGGCGTCGGCCAGGGGTTCGCGCGGCAGCCGTGGAGCCCCTTGGACTGCTGCATCATCACCGGTGCCAGCGCCCCCGGACGCGGGCACGAGGCGTGCCCACGGCCCAGCCAGTGCCCGGTCTCGTGGTTGACCACCATGTGCCGGTAGTCGCGCAGCGAGCGGCCGAGCCGGTGCCACGCGGGTGAGGCGTGCTGCCAGCGCTGCACGTTGATCACCACGTTGCGGCCGACCCGGCACGACCACTGGGGGCTGCACACCGACGAGAAGCCGGGCACGCGCGCGGCCTCGGAGAGCCAGAGGGTGAACGCGCCGCCGCGGCGTACCTGGACGAAGCGGACGCCCCGGGCCCGCCAGCCGCGCGGGTCGTCGTAGGTCTCCTGGGCGAGGCGGCGGAAGGCCGCGACGTCGACGCCGGGGCCGAGCCGGCCCTTGACCCGCACGCTGTAGCGGACCGTACGGCGCACGTCGACGCGGTGCTTGACCTTCGCGGTGACCGCCCGGGCGGGGGTGTCGGCGTAGCCGGGTGCCGACGCAGTGACCACCAGCGTGAGCCGCTGCCCGACGTCGGCCGGCTGCAGGGGGTAGCGGCGGGCGGTGCCGACGACCTGGTCGCCGCGCCGCCACTCGTAGCGCACCCGGGCCGGCCCCGGCGCCCAGCCGCCCGGGTCCGCGACGAGCGTGCGGCCGTAGCGGGCGACGCCGTCGACCGAGGGCGCGGTGACCGACACCAACGGTGGCGGCTCGTCGGACGCGGCCGCCCCCGCCGGCGCGGGCGCGGCGCTCAGGCCGAGCGCGAGGAGCAGGGCGAGGACGGGGGTGAGCAGGAGGTGGCGCACTCCCCCACCGTAGGCATCACCGGCGCCGGGAGAGCAACCACGCGAGGTAGCAGCCACCGAGGACGACGGTCACCATCCCGACCGGCACCGGGGTCGGGGCGAAGACGCGCTGGGCGAGCAGGTCGGAGGCGGCCAGCAGGGCCGCGCCCATCGCGGCCGAGCCGAGCAGCGCCGGCGGGGTGCCGCCGACGACCCGCCGGGCGAGCTGGGGCGCGGCGAGCGCGACGAAGGCGATCGGGCCGGCGGCGGCCGTGGTGACCGCGGTGAGCGCGACCCCGACGCCGATGGCGAGCAGCCGCCGCGACCGCATCGGTACGCCGAGCGCCACCGCCACGTCGTCCCCCAGCTCGTGCAGCGCGAGCGGCCGCGCCAGGAGCAGGCAGCCGGGCAGCAGCACCAGCCCGCACAGGGCGGCGAGCCGGAGGTCGCTCCCGGTGATCTCGTTGAGCGTGCCGACCCCCCACTGGGAGGCCTGCAGGCCCTCCTCCGCGGTGACCCGCAGCACCAGCCAGGTGTTGACCGACGAGAGCAGCGCGGCCGCGGCGATGCCGAGGATGACGAAGCGCGCGCCGCGCAGTCCCTCGTGCCCGGCCAGGCCGAGCACGAGGGCCGCGGTGAGCAGTCCGCCGAGGGTCGCGGCCAGCGGGACCGCGGTGCCGCTGAGGCCGAGCACGAGCATGGCCACGATGGCGCCGGTGTAGGCGCCGCTGGAGAAGCCGATGACGTCCGGCGAGCCGAGTGGGTTGCGGGTCACCACCTGGAAGATCGCGCCGCTGAGCCCCATCATCGC
Source organism: Pimelobacter simplex (assembly GCF_024662235.1). Taxonomy (GTDB): domain Bacteria; phylum Actinomycetota; class Actinomycetes; order Propionibacteriales; family Nocardioidaceae; genus Nocardioides. The sequence continues at coordinate 660,515 of NZ_CP096276.1, read as the reverse complement.
GCCGAAGAGCAGCGCGGCGAGGACCCGCGGCAGCCGCCAGTCGAGGACGACGAGCTCGGTGACCCGGGTGCCCCGGCCGCGCAGCACGTCGATCGTCTCGCCGAGCGACACCCCGGCGTCGGGGCTGGGCAGCGAGGCCACGCCGATCGCGGCCGCGACCAGCACGAGCAGCGCGACACCGAGCACGCCGCGGACCCGGACCCGGCCACTGATCCGCCCGCCGAGCAGGCGCACGGGCACGACGCGGTTCACGAGCGCCTCCGGATGACGACGGCGAGCAGGACGGCGCCGATGGCGGCGGCGACCACCCCGACGGGCAGCTCGCGGGGCTGGGCGACATACCGGCCGAGGAGGTCGCAGCCGAGCACGAGCACCGGGCCGGCGAGCAGCGAGCAGGTCATCACGCGGCGGTGGTCGGGGCCGATCAGGGCGGCGACGATGTGCGGCACCATCAGGCCGACGAAGACGATCGGGCCGGCTGCGGCGGTCGCGGCACCGCACAGCAGGGTGACGGCAACCAGGGCGAGGACCCGGGTCCGCAGCAGGCGTACGCCGAGCGCCTGCGCGGTGTCGTCGCCCAGCGCGAGGGCGTTGATGCTGCGGCCGAGGGCGAGCGCGATCACGACGCCCGCCACGATGAAGGGCAGCACGGCGAGCACCCGGTCGTAGCCGACCACGGTGATCGACCCGGCGTTCCAGCTGCGCATGCTGTCGAAGGCGCGCGGGTGCAGCAGCACCAGTCCGGAGGTGATACCGGTCAGGACCGCGCCGACCGCGACGCCGGAGAGGGTCAGCGTGACGACGTCGCCGCCCCGGCGCGGGCGGCCGATCGCGGCGACGACGAGCGTGGTGAGTGCAGCGCCGGCAAGGGCGAACCACACCTGCCCGCCGGGGTGGACGATCCCCCACTGGGTGATCGCGAGCGCGACACCGAGGGCCGCTCCGGCGTTGACGCCGAGGATGCCCGGATCGGCGAGCGGGTTGCGGGTCAGTCCCTGCATCAGCGCGCCCGAGAGCCCCAGCGCGGCGCCGACCAGGAGGCCGACCACGGTCCGCGGGACCCGCAGGTCGCGGATCACCTGGTCGTGCGCGGAGCCGTCCCCCGACCACAGCGCCTGCACGATCTCGACCGGGCCGAAGACGCGGCCGCCCAGGCACAGGCTGGCCACCGTCGCGAGGGCGACGGCGGCCAGCAGGGCCCCGAGGGTGCGACCCGTGGTCACGAACGTGCGGCGAGGGGTTCCAGGACCTTGGTCTCCACGACGTCGAGGAACGCCAGCGCGGTGTCGTAGTCCGTGACGCCGTAGGGCAGGTCGAACACGGAGCCGGACTTCGCCGCGGGCAGCGAGGTGAACAGCGAGTTGCTCTTGATCGCGGCGAACGGCTCCCACGGCGTCCCGTCCGCGTTGGCCGGGGTGACGATCACGTCGGCGGTGGCGAGGATCTCGTCGAGCCGCTCGAACGAGTAGCTCGCGTAGCCCGGCTCGGGCGAGGCCTCGGGGATGCCCGGCGCGGGCGTCACGCCCAGCTCGTCGAGGAGGGCGCCGACGATGCCGGTCGGGTAGAGCACCGAGAACTCCGCCTCGGCGTCGCCGATCGAGACCGTGGCCCACTTCAGGGCGAGCTGGTCGGCGTACTTCTCCTTGAGCTCGGCCACCTTGGCCGTGTAGGCCTTCTCCCGCTCGCCGAGCGCCTTGCCGGCGCCGGTCGCGTCGGCGAGCCCGGACACGATGGCCTTCCAGTCGCCGCGGAAGCTGCCCTTCACGACGACCGTGGGGGCGATCTCGGAGAGCCGCTTGTACGCCTTCTCGTCGACCTCGTAGGCGTCACCGACGATCAGGTCGGGAGCGGCCTTGACGATGGCGTCGTAGTTGGTCTCGCCGAAGGAGCCGATCGTCGCGACTCCCTTCACGAACGCCTGCTGGTCGGCACTGAAGGTGTCGACCCACTTGCCGTAGTCCTGGGTGGCGACCGGCTTCACGTCCAGCGACTGCAGCTGCCAGGGCGTGTCGTAGCTGACCGCGACGACCCGCTCGGGCTTCACCGGGACCTCCACGTCGCCGTACGCCGACGCGACGGTGCGCGTGTCCGCGCCGGACGTGCCCGGGTCGTCGTCCTCGCTGCCGCAGGCGGACAGCGCGAGGGCCGCCGCCAGGGTGAGGGCCACTCCGAGACGGCCGAGATAACGGGGCGTGCGCACCACGATGGTCCACTCCTTCTTTGGTTAGGCTTACCTGACCAAGAGTGGAGATCGTGGGCCGCGCTGGCAACGCCTACACGGGCCGGTTGGTGCGCGAAACGGACAAGTGGTGTCGCGAACTCGACATCAGGTGACGTGGGTCATGTGCTGCCGGTGCTGGGCCGGGCTGGCCCCGGTCGTGCGGCGGTAGGCCGCGATGAACGCGCTGGAGTTGCGGTAGCCGACCTGGCGGGCGACCGAGGCGACGGTGCGGCCCTGGTCGAGCAGGGTCGCGGCCATCGCCATCCGGGCCCGGACGCGCCACTGCCCGAAGGCCAGCCCGGTCTCGGCGACGAAGGCGCGGTTGAGGCTGCGCGCGCTCATCCCGAACTCCCCCGCCCACTCCTCCGCGGTGCGCGGGACGGTCAGCTCGGCGAGCACCGCGTCGGCGACCCGGCGCGCGGCGGCGCTGGTGGGCCGGGGCACCGAGAGCGGACCGCGGGCGTCCGGCTCGAGCAGGTCGAGCGCGAACTCCTCGGCCCGGCGCCGGCGCTCGGGGGTCGTGGTGTCGATGCGGAGGTGGTCGAGCAGGTCGACCAGCAGCGGCGACATCGGCAGCAGCACCGGCTCGGTGGCGCGCACCGGCGAGCGCTCGCGGTCGACCCAGGTGCAGTTGAAGCCGGTGCCCGAGACGGCGCACGCCGAGTGCGGCACCCCCGCCGGGATCCACAGCCCGTAGCTGGCCGGCACCCAGTACTCGCGCCCGGCGACCTGGACCCCGACCTTGCCGTCGGAGCCCCAGAGCATCTCGTGGTCGGGGTGGACGTGCTCACCCCAGGACACCGGCAGCCGCGGCGTCCGGATCCAGTTGGTCGCGATGAGCACCGTGCGGTCCGCGGCCGCCGGACCGATCAGCCCGCGCCACCACAGCGTGTAGTGACCGAGCGAGTCGATGACCTCCGGCTCGCTCGCGGCCGGAGCCGTCACGCCCAGAGCTGACCCTCGAGCCGGTCCTCGGCCTCGTCGATCGTGCCCTCGTAGGCGCCGGTGGAGAGGTACTTCCAGCCGCCGTCGGCCACGACGAAGGCGATGTCGGCGCCCTCGCCCGCCTTGGCCGCCTTGGCGGCCTGGCCGAGCGCGGCGTGCAGGATGGCGCCGGTGGAGATGCCGGCGAAGATGCCCTCGAGCTCGAGCAGCTCGCGCACCCGTCGTACGGCGTCGCGCGGGCCGACCGAGAACCGGCTGTCGATCAGCTCGGCGTCGTAGAGCTCGGGCACGAAGCCCTCGTCGAGGTTGCGCAGGCCGTAGACGAGCTCGCCGTAGCGCGGCTCGGCGGCCACGATCTTGACCTCGGGCTGGGCCCGGCGGAAGAACCGGGAGACGCCCATGAGCGTGCCCGTCGTACCGAGGCCGGCGACGAAGTGGGTGATCGAGGGCAGGTCGGCGAGCAGCTCGGGACCGGTGCCCTCCTCGTGCGCGAGGGCGTTGGCGGCGTTGCCGTACTGGTAGAGCATCACCCAGTCGGGGTGCTCGGCGGCGATCTGCTTGGCCACCCGGACCGCCTCGTTGGAACCGCCCGCGGCGGGCGAGGAGACGATCTCGGCGCCCCACATCCGCAGCAGCTGGCGCCGCTCCTCGGAGGTGTTCTCGGGCATCACGAAGACGCAGCGGTAGCCCTTGAGCTTGGCCGCCATCGCGATGGAGATGCCGGTGTTGCCCGACGTCGGCTCCAGGATCGTGCAGCCCGGACGCAGCGTGCCGTCCTTCTCGGCCTCCTCGATCATCCGCAGCGCCGGCCGGTCCTTGATGGAGCCGGTCGGGTTGCGGTCCTCGAGCTTGGCCCAGATCCGCACCTCGGGCGCACCCGCGGTGTTGAACGGCGCCGACAGCCGCGGGAGCCCCACGAGCGGCGTACTGCCGACGGAGGCGAGCAGGCTGTCGTAGCGCGTCATCGGATCAGCGGACGATCAGCGCGCGCCGCCGGCCACGGCCGGCAGGATGACGACCTGGTCGCCGTCGGAGAGCGCGGCCTCGAGGCTGCCGATGAAGCGGACGTCCTCGTCGTTGATGTAGATGTTGACGAACCGGCGCAGGTCGCCGCCCTCGATGAGGCGGTCCTTGATGCCGGGGTGGTTCGCCTCGAGGGAGTCGATGAGCGCGCTCAGGTTGGCGCCGTCGGCGTTGACCGCCTTCTCACCACCGGTGTAGGTGCGCAGGATGGTCGGGATCCGGACCTCGATGGCCATGTCAGCTGCTCTCCTCTGCAGGGATGACGCGGACCTCTTCCTCGGTCACGACGCCGTCGATGATTCTGTAGGACCTGAACTCCACGGGGCCCTCGTTATTCCCGTGCTCCCGCGTGCTGACGAGCACGTAGTGGGCGCCGGGCTCGCTGGCCAGGTTGATGTCGGTCACGCTGGGGTACGCCTCGGTCTCCGAGTGCGAGTGGTAGATCACCACCGGCTCCTCGTCGCGGTCGTCGAGGTCGCGGTAGAGCTTGAGCAGGTCCGTCGAGTCGTACTCGTAGAACGTGGGGCTCCCCGCGGCGTTCACCATCTCGATGAACCGCTCCGGGCGGTCGCTGCCGAGGGGTCCGGCGACCATCCCGCACGCCTCGACCGGGTGGTCGCGCTTGGCGTGCGCGACGATCGCGTCGTACGTGGTCCGGTCGATCTGCAGCACCGGTCCAGGGTATTGCGTCGGGGCGAGCGCAGCCGAACCGGGCTCACGCCCCGGACGTCAGGCGACCGACTTGGCCCGGATCCGCTCGGGCGTCGGCCAGCGCACGTCGCGCACCCAGCCGAGCTTCTCGAGCACCCAGATGATCCGGGCCGAGGTGTCGAGCTGGAAGCGCTTGACCCCGTGCCGCGCGGACGTCGGGTCGGCGTGGTGCAGGTTGTGCCACGACTCCCCGCCCGAGGGGATGGCCAGCCACCACACGTTGCCGGAGAAGTCGCGCGAGGCGAAGGGCCGCTCCCCCAGCGTGTGGCAGATGGAGTTGATGGACCAGGTGACGTGGTGGATCAGGCCGATCCGGACCACGGTGCCCCAGAAGAAGGCGGTCAGCGCGCCCTGCCAGGACCAGGTGAGCAGGAAGCCGAGGACCGGCGGCAGGAAGATCGAGGTCAGCACCCACACCCAGAAGGTGCGCGAGATCCGGACCAGGTCGCGGTCCTTGGCCAGGTCGGGGGCGTACTTGTCGATCGAGGTCTGCTCGGGGTCGAACAGCCAGCCGACGTGGGCCCACACGAAGCCCTTGGTCAGGCCGCGCAGGCTGTTGCCGTAGCGCCACGGCGAGTGCGGGTCGCCGTCCTTGTCGGAGAACTTGTGGTGCTTGCGGTGGTCGGCGACCCAGCGGATGACCGGTCCCTCGATCGCCATCGAGCCGGCGATCGCGAGGGTGATCTTGACCGCGCGGTTGGGCTTGAACGACTTGTGCGTGAAGAGCCGGTGGAAGCCGACGGTGATGCCGTGCAGGGTCAGGCCGTACATCACGAAGGTGATCGCGATGTCGCTCCACCCCAGCCAGCCGCCCCACGCGATCGGGATCGCGGCGACGATGGCGAGGAAGGGCACGGCGATGAACAGCGCCAGGGCGAGGCGTTCCCACGGGCCTTGGGTGTCGGCACCCATGGTGGCCCGGAGGACCGGGGGCTCGGGGCGGTCGTCGATCGCGGTCATGAGGGCTCCAGCTGGGTCGGCGGACTCGCTGGGAACAGGTTACGGCGTGACCGTGTAGCGACGCTCGGGGCGTCCAGTACCGCCGTACCGCAGCCGCACCTCGGCGGTGCCGGCGTCGACGAAGTGCTCCAGGTAGCGCCGTGCCGTGACCCGGGACAGGCCCAGCTGCTCGGCGGTCTCGGACGCCGAGATCTCGCCCGCGCGGCGGGCGGCGGCGAGCACCAGGTCGGCCGTCTCGGCGCTGAGGCCCTTGGGCAGCACCGCCGGTACGTCGGCACCGCCGCCCGCCCGCGCCGTCCCGAACGCCCGGTCGATCGTCGCCTGGTCGACCTCGGCGGCACCGAGGGTGGCGAGCGTGGCGGCCACCCGGTGCAGGCGGTCGGCGAGGTCGTCGTACTCGAAGGGCTTGACGAGGTACTGCAGCGCGCCGCCGTGGAGCGCGGCACGGACGGCGGCGGCGCCGCGCTCGGCGGTCACCATCACCACCGCGACGTCGTCCCCGCGCCCGCGCAGCTGCTCGAGCACCTCGAGCCCGGACAGGTCCGGCAGGTGCACGTCGAGCAGCAGCAGGTCGGGGCGCAGCTCGGCGGTCAGCGCGAGCGCCTCCTCGCCGGTGCGGGCGGTGCCGACCACCTCGAAGCCGTCGGTCTGCTCCACGAAACGGCCGTGGATGCGCGCGACCATGAAGTCGTCGTCGACCACGAGCACCCGGAGCACAGCCGTCACGGTGCACCATCTTGGACCAGGACCGGTCCGAGCGGCAGCACCACGCGGAGCTCGGCGCCGCCTCCACCACCGGCCGGGTCGGCGTCGTCGACGACCACGTCGCCGCCGCGCTGGGTGCAGATCAGCCGGACCAGGGCCAGCCCGATCCCGCGTCCGCCGGCCACCGGCTCCTCCCCCACGACCTCCTTGGTGGAGTAGCCGCGGACCAGGACCGCCTCGCGCAGCTCGGCCGGGATGCCCGGCCCGTTGTCACGCACCCGGAGGTGGACCGCCTCGTCGTCGGCGTGCAGCCAGACCTCGACGGTCGCCTCGTGGCGCCCCGCGCACGCGTCGACCGCGTTGTCGACGAGGTTGCCGACCACGGTGGTCAGGTCGGCGCCGAGGTCGGGGGCGAGGACGGGCAGCCGGGAGCCGGGGTCGAGCTCGAGCGTGACCCCGCGCTCCTCGGCGACCGCGTGCTTGGCCAGCACGAGGGCGGCGAGGGCGGGGTCGGCGAGCCGCTGGGCGACGTAGTCCTCGATCTCGGCGCGGTGCCGGGTGAGGGTGCCGACGAGGGCGGCCACCTCGTCGTACTCGCCGAGCTGGACCAGGCCGGAGATCGTGTGCAGCCGGTTGTCGAACTCGTGGGTCTGGGCGCGGAGCGTGTCGGTGAGCGACAGGTTCGAGCTCAGCTGGCTCTGCAGCGAGACCAGCTCGGTCCGGTCGCGCAGCGTCGTCACCGTGCCGATCCCCCGCCCGCCGGACGACGCCCGCCCGCGGTTGAAGACGACGACCCGGGTGCCCACGAGCGCCAGCGCGTCGCGGACGTCGGCGCCCTCGCCGGTCAGCAGCGCGACGACCTGGGGGTCCAGGCCGAGCTCGTCGGCGGGGCGCCCGACCGGGTCCGGTCCGGCGTCCAGCCCGAGGGTGCTGCGGGCGGCGTCGTTCATCGCGGTCACCCGGCCGTCGGTCCCGACGCCGACCACGCCCTCGCGGATCGCGTGGAGCAGCGCCTCGCGGTGGTCGGCGAGGTTGGCCAGCTCGGTCGTGCCCAGGCCGCGGGTGGAGCGGCGCACGACGCGCGAGACGAACCAGGTGCCGATCAGCCCGAGCAGCGCGCCGAGGCCCAGGAAGAGCCCGAGGTCCGGCGCGGCGGTGCCGACCTGGTCGGCCAGGGTCGGGTACTCCACCTCGGCCGTCACGATCGCCAGCAGGGCGCCGTCGACCTCGGAGATGACCGGCGCGTGCCCGGCCACGGCGCGATGACCGTCGGGCTCGACGTCGCCGGACCACCCGCGCCCCTCCAGCGCGTCGCTGCTGCCCAGCGCGGCCCGGTCGCCCACCCGGCTCGGGTCGGTCGCCGCGAGCACCTCGCCGCCGACCGAGACCAGGGTCACCGTCTGCGCGCCGCGCGCGGTGACGCCCCAGTCGAGGTAGGGGGCGAGCGCCCGCGGGGTGTCGCTGGCCTCGGCCTCGCCGCTGCGCACCCGCTCGAGCTCGCCGCGCACGATGGGGAGCCCGGCGACGTACTCGGCGGCGTTGCGCATCACGGCACCGCGCTCCTCGGCGAAGTCCGCATTGGACTGCCGGATGCTCAGCACGCCGACCGCGACGAGCAGGGTCGCGATGACGGCGAGCTGCAGGAGCAGCACCTTGGCCGCGAGGGTCAGCTCACCTCGGCGCAACGGCGACCACAACGACCACAACCTCCTCTACGTCCGCAAGCGTGACGACCGCCACAGCCCACCGCCATGCTGGCACGGATCGCACGTGACGGCGGTCACGACCCGACCCGGAGGTTCCATGCATCGCCTACTGGCGCTCCTCACCGTGCTGGCGCTCACCGTGCTGGCCGCCGGCTGCGGGGTCACCCGCGGCGCGGACGACCCGGACAACCGGCGGCTGCGGATGTTCATCCCCAACAGCCCCGGCGGCGGCTACGACCTGACCGGACGGGCCGCGGCCCGCGCGATGCAGGACAACGAGCTGACCGGACGCTTCGAGATCCGCAACATCCAGGGCGCCAGCGGCACCGTCGCCATGCAGCGGCTGCTCAACGAGAAGGGCTCCGACGACCTCATGATGGTGATGGGGCTCGGCGTGGTCGGCGCGGTCTACACCAACAAGTCCAAGGCCACGCCGCTCAAGATGACCCCGATCGCCCGCCTGGTCGAGGAGCAGGAGGGCATCCTCGTGCCCGCCGACTCCCCGTTCCGGACCGTCGGCGACCTGGTCGAGGCCTGGAAGAAGGACCCCGGCGGCATCACCGTCGGCGGCGGCTCCAGCAGCGGCGGCCCCGACCACCTGTTCCCGATGCAGCTCGCCGACACGATCGGCATCTCGCCCCGCGACGTCCGCTACATCCCGTACGACGGCGGCGGCCCCCTCACGACCGCGCTCCTCGGCGAGAAGATCGACATCGGCATGTCCGGTCTCGGCGAGTTTGAGGCCCAGATCGAGGAGGGCAAGCTCCGCGTCCTCGCGGTCTCCGGCGCCGAGCGTCTCGACGGCATCGACGCGCCGACGCTGACCGAGGCCGGCGTCGACCTGGTGTTCACCAACTGGCGCGGCGTCCTCGCCCCGCCGGACATCTCCGACGACCAGCGCGCCTACCTCACCGACCTCCTCACCGAGATGCACGACACCGAGGAGTGGAAGGAGTCCCTCGCCGACAACGGCTGGAGCGACAACTTCGCCACCGGCAAGGAGTTCGAGGACTTCCTCGTCGAGCAGGACGCCCGCGTGGCCGACACCCTGAAGGAGCTGGGACTCGCATGACCACCACCGACACCACCTGGCCGACCCGCCCGGTGATCGACAAGGCGCAGTACGGCCTGGCGGGCTTCCTCCTGCTCGCCGGCGGCTACGTCCTCTACGACGCCTCCACCCTCGACCGGGCGTTCGCCGACCAGCCCGTGCAGCCCTACGCGCTGCCATACGTCGTCGGCGCCGCCCTCGTCCTGCTCGGCGTGCTGCTCGCCGTCGCGACCGCGCGCGGCGACCGTCCCGAGGCCGAGGAGGGCGAGGACGTCGACCTCAGCCAGGGCACCGACGTGCGCACGATCGGCCTGCTGGTCGGCGTGCTCGTCGCCAACCTGCTGCTCATCGACTGGCTGGGCTGGGCGATCACGGGCGCGCTGCTGTTCGCCGGTACGACGTACGTGCTCGGGAGCCGGACCTGGGTCCGCAACCTCGCGATCGGCGCCGCGCTGTCGTTCGGCAGCTGGTACGGCTTCTACGTCCTGCTGGGCCTGCCCATCCCGGCCGGCATCCTGGACGGAGTGCTCTGATGGACCTGCTGCTCGAAGGCTTCCAGACGGCCCTGACCCCCGAGAACCTGCTCTTCGCGCTCATCGGCGTGATGCTCGGCACCGCCGTCGGCGTACTGCCCGGCATCGGGCCCGCGATGGCGCTGGCCCTGCTCCTGCCGATGACCTACAGCGTCGGCGTGGACAGCGCGATCATCATGTTCGCCGGCATCTACTACGGCGGCATGTACGGCGGCTCGACCACCTCGATCCTGCTCAACACCCCCGGTGAGTCCTCGTCGGTGATCACCGCCATCGAGGGCAACAAGATGGCCAAGTCGGGGCGCGCCGCGCAGGCGCTCGCCACCGCGGCGATCGGCTCCTTCGTGGCCGGCACGATCGGCACGGTGCTGCTGTGGCTGCTGGTCCCCCGGGTCGCCGACATCGTGGTGACGCTGGGTGCGCCGTCGTACTTCGCGGTCATGGTGCTGGCGTTCTTCGCGGTCACGATGGTGCTCGGCTCGTCCAAGCTGCGCGGCTTCATCTCGCTCTTCCTCGGCCTGGGCATCGCCCTGGTCGGCACGGCCACCGGCCAGGCGCGGCTGACCTTCGGCAACGCCCAGCTCGCCGACGGCATCGACGTCGTGGTGGTCGCGGTCGGCATCTTCGCGATCGGCGAGGCGCTCTGGGTCGCCGCCCACCTGCGCCGCAAGCCGCTGGAGATCATCCCCGTCGGCCAGCCCTGGATGAGCAAGGACGACTGGAGGCGCTCCTGGAAGCCGTGGCTGCGCGGCACCGCGTTCGGCTTCCCGTTCGGCGCCGTGCCGGCCGGTGGTGCCGAGGTCCCCACGTTCCTGTCGTACGCCACCGAGAAGAAGCTCTCGAAGCACCCCGAGGAGTTCGGCCGGGGCGCGATCGAGGGTGTCGCCGGACCGGAGGCCGCCAACAACGCCTCCGCCGCCGGCACCATGCTCCCCCTGCTGACGCTCGGTCTGCCGACGACCGCGACCGCCACGATCATGCTGCTGGCGCTCCAGAGCTACGGCATCCAGCCCGGCCCGCAGCTGCTCACCAACGAGCCGGCGCTCGTGTGGGGCCTGCTCGCCAGCCTGGTCATCGCCAACGCACTGCTCCTCGTCATCAACCTGCCGATGGCGCCGCTGTGGGCCAAGCTGCTGCAGATCCCGCGGCCGCAGCTCTACGCCGGCATCCTGTTCTTCGCCACGCTCGGCGCCTACACGGCCAACTTCGAGCCCTTCGACCTCGCCCTGCTGGTCGCGCTCGGCCTGCTCGGCCTGGCGATGCGCCGCTTCGGCCTCCCGGTGCTGCCGCTCATCGTGGGCGTCATCCTCGGCCCCGCCATGGAGCTCCAGCTGACCACCGCGCTGCAGATCTCCGACGGCGACCTCGGCACCCTGTGGAGCGAGCCCGTCGCCGTCGCGGTGTACGCCGTGATCGCGCTGATGCTCCTCGCCATGGCCGTCGGCGCGGTGCGTGGTCGCCGCAACCCCGCCGCGACCACCCCCACCGCGACCGACGAGAACGACGACACCGACGAGACCGAGGAGCTGGTGAACCGATGAGCATCGTCGTCGCCTACAGCGCCGATCGCTACGGCGAGGCCGCGCTCGAGCACGCCACGGGCCTGGCCCGCAAGGACGGCACCCGCCTGGTGATCGTCAACGCCACCCAGGGCGGCAGCCTCGTCGACCGCCGCTTCGCGCACGACGCGGACATCGAGGCCGTGCGCGACGGGCTGGTCGCCGAGGGACTGGCGGTCGTCGTCCGGCACGAGGTGGTGCCGGACGTCGCCGACGCCGTGGTCGCGGCCGCCGAGGAGGAGCAGGCGACGTTGATCGTCGTCGGCATCCGGCACCGCACCCCGGTCGGCAAGCTGCTGCTGGGCAGCGTGGCGCAGCGGATCATCCTGGAGGCGCACTGCCCCGTGCTGGCCGTGAAGCCGGCCGCGGAGTAGCGCGCAGGACGGCACGGGCCGCGGCTCAGGACAGCGAGCCGACCAGCGTCTCCTGCAGGAAGCCCAACCACTCGTAGATGTGGTGCGCCTGAGCGCGCGGGTCGTCGTCGGGCAGCGCGTACCAGTAGTCCTCGTCGCCGTCCTCGACCTGGAGCCGCGTGCCCAGCGCCAGGCGCAGGTCGGTGAACGACCGCATCCAGACCAGCGCGGTCTCCTGGTCGAGCTCGACGTCGATGGTCAGGTCCTCGTCGGTGGGCTCCGGCGGCAGGCCGGCCTCGTCGAGGACGTCGATGATGCTGCCCGCGGCACGCGCCTTGCCGTTGCGCAGATCGCCCTCGGTGAACCGGCGGAACTCGGCCGCCGCGTCGTCGTCGCCGCGGTAGGCGTTGGGGAACAGCCGGCGCAGCACCGGGTCCTCGGGCTCGGTCGTCGGGCCGGAGAAGTCGAGCAGCTGCTCCAGCGGGTCGCGCTCGACGGGCGCGACGGCCGACTCGTCGTGGAGGAGCTCGACGAGCTGGGCGGCCAGCGAGCGCAGCAGGTCGGCCTCGAACGCCGAGAACGTCGCGATGACGCGCTTGCTCCGGCGGTGCCGGACGAATCCAGAGGTCACGCCGCGCTCACTCCGCCTTCGACAACGTCGCCCACAGGCCGTACTCGTGCATCGCCTGCACGTCGCGCTCCATCTCCTCGCGGGTGCCGCTGCTGACGACGGACTTGCCGTCCTCGTGCACCTCCATCATGAGCTTCTCGGCCTTCTTCTTGCCGTAGCCGAAGTGCTTCTGGAAGACGAACGTCACGTAGGACATCAGGTTCACGGGGTCGTTCCACACCACCGTCACCCAGGGGGTGTCGGCGAGCGTGATGTCGTCCGGGGCGAGGTCCTTCTGGACTCCCGGATCGACCTTCTCCGGGCTCGCGGTCGTCACGGCCCCATCGTCGCACAGGGCGTCGGCGCGGCTAGGGCGTGGCTCTCCCCTCAGCGTTGTTCGAGCGGCATTTGCGGCCGATCTGGCAAGGCGGAGGACCGAAGGCGGGCCGGAGGCCCGTCGAGTGTTCGACAACGCAGCCAGATCGAGTCGCAAACGCCGCGCAGCAGACGCTGAGGGGAGAGCCACGCCCTAGGAGCACCACTTGTCGGCCAGCGTGGTGACCACGTTGAAGTTGCGGTTGGTCGCCACCACGCGCAGCGCCTTCTCGGTCTTGTAGGGGTCGACGCCGCCGGCCTCGTAGCCCGGGCCCAGCAGCAGGTGTGCCGCGCGGCCGCGGACCACGACCGCGTTGACGTCGTCGCTGCGCGCCTCGATCTCGGCGACGAGCGCGGGGTCCGGCTCGTCCTTGAGCAGGTAGACGTAGTGGCGCTCGAGGTCGGTGCGCGCCGCCGTCAGCTCGCGCGCGTCGTCGGCGATCGCGACGAGCTCGGCGGGCGTGTAGACGATGGTGGGGACCTCGAAGCCCTGGCGCTCGGCGTACGCCGCCTCGAGCGCCGCCTCGACCTTGGCCCGCGAGCGCAGCGACGTCGTGAGCCGGACGTTGCCGGTGTTGATGTGGGTCAGCACGCCGGTCCCGCCGGCCGCCTCGGTGGCCGCGACGATGTCGGCCTTGGCGAACTTGCGGTTCGGTCCGAGGTTGATGGCGCGCAGGAAGGCGACGTAGGTCGGCATGGGCACCAGTGTGGCGTGCGCCACCGACACGTGACATGCATAGGTTTCCAATGTAAATTGGCTGGACGTGAGCAACCCCGACACCGACGGCCTCAGCAGCGACCTCTCCGTCTACGCCGCCCGCCTGGTCCGCCTGGTCCGGCGCGAGCACGCGCCCAGCGCCGGCTCCCGGGTGCTCTCGATCCTCGACGAGCTCGGCCCGCTCGGGATCACCGCGCTGGCCCAGGTCGACCGCTGCTCCCAGCCGACGATGACCGGCCAGGTCCGCCAGCTCGTCGAGACCGACTGGGTGACCAAGACGCCCCACCCCACCGACGCCCGCAGCAGCCTGGTCGACCTCACCGACGCCGGCCGCGCCGAGCTGCGGCGCATCCGCCGACTCAGCGCCGCACTCGTCACCGAGCGCCTCGCGCGGCGTACCGACCTCTCCCTCGACGACCTCGCGACCGCCGTGGCCGTGCTCCAGGCCGTCGTCGAACCCTCCTCGGAAGGAATCTCGTGACCACCCTCCACGCCGACCCCGACACCACCTCCGGCTCGTTCCTGCGCCAGCCGCGTGCGGTGTGGGCGGTCGCCTTCGCCTGCGTCATCGCCTTCATGGGCATCGGCCTGGTCGACCCGATCCTCAAGGAGATCGCGGCCAGGCTCGAGGCCACGCCCAGCCAGGTGTCGCTGCTCTTCACCAGCTACATGGCCGTGATGGGCGTCGCGATGCTCGTCACCGGCGTCGTCTCCACCCGGATCGGCGCCAAGAAGACCCTGCTCACCGGCCTGGTCCTCATCATCGTCTTCGCCGGGCTGGCCGGCATGTCCGGCTCGGTCGGCGCCGTGATCGGCTTCCGCGCGGGCTGGGGCCTGGGCAACGCGCTCTTCATCGCGACCGCGCTCTCCACGATCGTCAGCGCCTCGAAGGGCTCGCTGGCCCAGGCGATCATCCTGTTCGAGGCCGCGCTCGGCCTCGGCATCGCGTCCGGCCCCCTCGTCGGCGGCCTGCTCGGCGAGCACTCCTGGCGCGGGCCCTTCTTCGGCGTCTCGGTGCTCATGACCATCGCCCTGGTGGCCACCGCGATCTTCCTGCCCGCGACCCCGCCGGCCCCGCGTCGGACGACGCTGGCGGACCCGTTCCGCGCCCTCGCCTACCCCGCGCTGGCCGTCATCGCCGCGGTCGCGGTCTGCTACAACCTGGGCTTCTTCTCGCTCCTGGCGGCCGGCCCGTTCGCGCTGCCCGAGGCCGGGATCATGCAGATCGGCTGGATCTTCTTCGGCTGGGGCATCCTGCTGGCCGTCGCCTCCGTCGCCCTCGCCCCGTGGATCCAGCGCCGGATCGGCACCGTCCCCGCCCTCATCGGCGCCCTGACCCTGTTCGCCGCCGACCTGCTCGTCATGGCCCTCGGCGCCGCGCACGCCGGCGTCGTCACCGTCGGCATCATCGTCGCCGGCGCCTTCCTCGGCGTGATCAACACCCTCGTCACCGAGGCCGTCATGGGCGCCGCTCCCGTCGAGCGCCCGGTCGCCTCCGCGGCGTACTCGTTCGTGCGGTTCACCGGCGGCGCCGTCGGCCCCTACGTCGCCCTCAAGCTCGCCGAGCACCAGGGCTCGGCCGCGCCGTTCTGGTTCGGCGGGATCGCCGTCGCCGTCGGCGTGGTGGTCATGGTCGCCGGAGCGCGCACGGTCCACACCGCCCTGCACGGGGACGCCGCCCCGGCGGCGCACTCGCCCGAGGAGGCGGAGGCCGAGGCGCTCGGCGACCTCGCCTGATCCTGCTTCGCCCCGCCGAGCAACCTCGTGCGCCGCTCGTGGCTCAGACCATGATGAGAACCGACGGCGACAAGGAGACCCATGCTCGGCAGGAACGATCGCGACGGCTTCACCGCGTTCGCGGGCACGGACCAGCAACGCCTGTTCCGCCAGGCCTACCTGCTGTGCGGTGACCGCGCCGCCGCCGAGGACCTGGTCCAGACGACGCTGACCGCCCTGTACGTCGCGTGGCCGCGCGTCGAGGACCCGGCGCCGTACGCCCGGCGCACGATGCTCCGCGAGCACTGGCGCACCGCACGGCGCCGGGACCGCGAGCGGGCCCTGCACCGGCTCGGCGACGGCGCCGGGCCGGACCACGACCCGGCCCGCACGCTGACCGTGGTCGAGGCGCTCGGCACGCTGCCGGCGCGGATGCGCGCCGTGGTCGTGCTCCGCTACTGGGAGGACCTCAGCGTCGAGCAGACCGCAGCCCTGCTCGGCACCAGCACCGGCAACGTGAAGTCCAGCGCCAGCCGGGGACTCGCCAAGCTGCGGGACGCACTCGGCGACAGCTTCGCCGAGCGGGTCGCCGTCGTACCCACCAGCCAGGAGGACGCACCATGAGCCCGACCACCGAGGAGCTCCGCTCCGCGATCGACGAGGAGCTGTCCACGCTCGCCCCGATAACCGATGGCGTGGGCCGCGCCCGCGCCGCCGGGCAACGGCGGGTGCGTCGCCGCCGCACGCTTCGCGTCGCCGCGGTGACGGCGGCCGTCGCCGTCGTGGCCGGGGTCGGGTACGCCGCCGTCGCCCGGGAGCCCTCCGCCGCGCCGGACGCCGCGGCCGATCCCGCTCCCCGGAGCGAGCACCCCGGCGGCGACCCGCGGCGTGCCACTGCCGAGGAGGCCGTCGCGCGAGCGATGGCGAGCCCGCGGATCACGGAGCAGGCCTGGCTCGACGCCTTCGCGGCGACCTGGGACGCTCTGCTGCCGCGTCGCTTCGGCGGGGTCACCCTGACCCGCGAGCCCGGCTCGGCCCCGTTGCTGCGCACGACCGCGGGCACGCCGCGGTTCGACTCCTGGCTGTCCATCGGCGGCTACGAGGGGCCGCGCGCCGACCAGCCCGGCACGAGCGGTTGCGCCGGGTTGCGCCAGGTCGCAGCCGAGGCCGACTTCCGCTGGGACGTCACCGACTGCGTCGACGGCACCATCGCGAGCGAGCTCGACTACCTCGCCGACCGGGAGTACACGGTCGGGGGCGACCAGTCCGACACCCCGGGCCAGGGCAGCCACGGCGCCGGCGTGCTCGTGGTCGGCGACAACTTCTTCCTCGAGTGGGGCCTGCAGGCGGTCGGCCCGGACGCGGAGGTCGGCCTCACCGCCGACGAGATGGCGACGATGGTGGAGGACCCGCTCTTCCTGCGGATGGCCGAGCTCGGCACCCGCTACTTCGCCGAGCGGCCGGACGAGCCGGGCGCCTCGGTCGTCCGCCAGGTCGACCCGACCTGGCCGCTCAGCTGAAGATCATGCAGCTGCTGGACGCGTAGGCGACGAGCTTGCCGCTCCCGTCGTACAGCTTGGCCTCGGCGAGCGCCGTACGGCGGCCGCGCTGGAGCACGGTCCCCACGGCCCGCAGCCGGCCCGAGTCGACAGTGACGGCGCGCAGGAACTTCACGGTCAGGTCGAGCGAGGTGTAGCCCTCGCCCACCGCGAGCGTGGAGTGCACCGCGCACCCGCAGGCGGAGTCGAGCAGCGTGGCGTAGACGCCGCCGTGGACGCTGCCGATGGGGTTGTAGTGGCGCAGCTCGGGGTCGAGCTCGAAGATCGCGGTCCCCCGCTCGGGGACGTCGAAGCCGGCGAAGCCGAGCGTCTCGGCGATCGGAGCCGCGGGGATCAGCCCGTCGCGCATGGCCTGGAGCTGGGCGAGCCCGTCGAGCTCGGCGGGGTTCACCTGGGTCTGGATCACGGACTCAGTCATGGCGCCATCAGATCAGTCCGATGCTGGGTCTGTCAACGAGACCTAGATCGCTCTATGCTGGCCCGATGAGCACCACCGGGACCGAGCCGAGCGCCCCGGCCGCGATGGCGTGGTCGGTCGACAACTGCACCCTCGGCCGGGCGATGGCGATCCTCGGCGAGCGGTGGACCGTGGTCGTGCTGCGCGAGGTCTTCCTCGGCGTACGCCGCTTCGACGACATCCGCCGGCACGCGGGCATCCCCCGCCAGGTGCTCACCAACCGGCTCGCGGCACTGGTGGACCAGGGCATCCTGCGCAAGGTCCCCTACCGCGCCGACGGCGCGCGCACCCGGCACGAGTACCGGCTCACCGCGATGGGCCTCGAGCTCCAGCCCGTCCTGCTCGCGATCAGCCACTGGGGCGACCGGCACCTGGCCGACCCCGGCGGCCCGCCGACGGTCTTCGTGCACCGCGACGAGGAGTGCGCCGAGGAGGTGCACGTCGAGGTCCGCTGCGCGGCCGGCCACCACCTCGCCGACCCGCGCCAGGTCGCGACCCGGCCGGGGCCGGGCGTACGCCCGTTCGAGGGCTGAGCCCCGCCGGGGCCTAGGAGGTCTTGCGGACCGACCACTCCCGGATCCGGTCGATCCGCTTCTGGAGCTGCTCGGCATTGGCGACCGCGGCCGCCGGGCCCCCGCACTCCTTGCGCAGCGCGGCGTGGGTGATGCCGTGCGCCTGGCCGGTCCGGTGGTTCCACGAGCCGACCAGGCCGTTGAGCTCGCGGCGCAGCAGCCCGAGCTGCTCGTGGGTGGTCACCTCGGCGACGGTGTCGGCCGGGCGCTCCTCGGCCGCCGGCCCCGAACGCGTACGACGGCGGTCGGCCTGGCGCTGCTGGAGCAGGGCGCTGACCTGGTCGGGCTCGAGCAGGCCGGGGATGCCGAGGAAGTCCATCTCCTCCTCGGAGCCGACGTGCACCTCGCCCTCGTGGCCGAACTGCGCGCCGTCGTAGAGCGCGTGGTCGAAGCGGGCCTCGGAGCCGAGCGCCTCGAAGGGCCCCAGCTCGAGCTCCTCGGAGGCACCCTCGGCCGCATTGGCCTGGGCCAGCAGGTCGTCCTCGGCGGCGAAGATGTCGCCGTCGTCGCTGACCTTGCGCTTGAGGACGTGGTCGCGCTGGGCCTCGAGCTCGGAGGCGAACGAGAGCAGGTTCGGCACCGACGGCAGGAACACCGAGGCGATCTCGCCGCGCTTGCGCGCGCGCACGAACCGGCCGACGGCCTGGGCGAAGAACAGCGGGGTCGAGGTCGTGGTGGCCCACACGCCGACCGCGAGGCGCGGGACGTCGACGCCCTCGGAGACCATCCGGACCGCGACCATCCAGCGCGAGTCGGCCTCGCTGAACGCGGAGATCTTCTTCGACGACGCCTTCTCGTCGGAGAGCACGACGGTCGCCGACTCGCCGCTGATCGACTTGAGCAGCTTGGCGTAGGCGCGGGCGCTGTCCTGGTCGGAGGCGATCACCAGGCCGCCCGCGTCGGGGATGTGCCGGCGTACCTCGGAGAGCCGCTTGTCGGCCGCCTCGAGCACCGAGGGCATCCACGAGCCCTGGGGGTCGAGCGCGGTGCGCAGCGCCTGGGAGGTCATGTCCTTGGTGAGCGGCTCGCCCAGCGACGCGGCGACCTCGTCGCCCGCGCGGGTGCGCCAGCTCATCTGGCCGGAGTAGGCCAGGAAGAGCACCGGCCGGACCACGTGGTCGGCCAGCGCCTCGGCGTAGCCGTAGGTGTAGTCGGCGACCGACGTCGGGAAGCCGCCCTCGCCGGGGGCGTAGCTGACGAACGGGATCGGGTTGATGTCGGAGCGGAACGGCGTACCGGTCAGCGCCAGGCGGCGCGCGGCCGGCTCGAAGGCCTCGCGCACGCCCTCGCCCCAGTTGAGCGAGTCGCCCGCGTGGTGGATCTCGTCGAGGATGACCAGGGTGCGGAACCGCTCGGTGCGGATCCGCAGCGCCAGCGGGTTGACCCCGACACCTGCGTAGGTGACCGCGACGCCGACGTAGTCGCTGGAGATCTTGCCCGAGCCGGCCGAGTAGGTCGGGTCGATCGGGATGCCCGCCCGCGCCGCCGCCTCGGCCCACTGCATCTTGAGGTGCTCGGTGGGCGCGACGATGATCAGCCGGTCGACGACGCGGCGCCCCAGCAGCTCGGCGGCCACGGTGAGCGCGAACGTCGTCTTGCCCGCGCCGGGGGTCGCCACGGCGAGGAAGTCACGCGGGTTGCGCGAGAGGTAGTCGTCGAGAGCGGCAGACTGCCAGGCACGCAGCGACGGCGCCGTGCCCCAGGCTGCCCGCTCCGGCCAAGCCGGACCGAGCGAGCTCATTCGTCGGAACCGGACCCGTCGTCGCCGTGCGGGATGCTCTCCCAGATCTCCTTGCAATCCGGGCACACCGGGAACTTCTCCGGCGCCCGGCTCGGCACCCAGACCTTGCCGCAGAGCGCGACCACGGGCGTGCCCATGACCATGGCCTCGGTCAGCTTGTCCTTGTCGACGTAGTGAGAGAAACGCTCGTGGTCGCCCTCGTCGGTCGGGACGGTACGGCGGTCCTCGCGGACATCCGTTTCTGTCGAGAAGCCGATCGTGGTCACGCCCGCAGTCTAATGGCCGTCAGTGCCCTCCGGAGACATCGACGTCCTTCGGGAGCTGGCGCCAGACCAGGAACGCGATCACCAGGGTGACCACGCCGCCGACCAGACCCACCGCCCCGAAGGCGTCGGTGTACGACGCCAGGGCCGCCGGCTCGACCGCGGTGCCGAGCGCGCCGGTGAGCGACTCCTGCGCCTCGTGGCCCGCCCCGGACGGGAGCCCCTGGCGGTAGACGAGACCCGCGATGCTGCCGAGCACGGCGATGCCGAGCACGCCGCCGACCTCGTAGGACATCTCCTCGACCGCGGCGGCCGAACCGGCCTGGTGGGCCGGCGCGGCGCCCATGATGAGCGCGGAGGCCAGACCGAGGGCGGCCGAGCCGAAGCCGACGAGGAGCAGCGCCACGGCGACGCCGGCGTACGGCATCGGGCGGGGCAGCAGCCACAGCGTGAGCAGGCCGCCGGCGAGCACCACCAGGCCGGCCACGATCACGGTGCGGGCACCGATCCGGGCGGCGAGCGCCGGGGCAAGCGGCGGGCCGACCAGGCCGCCGAGCGCCATCGGGAGCAGCGCGACGCCCGCGACGAGCGGGGTCCAGCCCTGGACCAGCTGCAGCCACTGCGAGCCGACGAACAGCAGCGCCATGGTGACGGTGCTGCTCACCAGCGCGGTCACCACGCCGGCCCGGAAGACCGGGTTGGCGAAGAGCCGGACGGCGAGCATCGGCTGGTCCTGGCCCAGGCAGCGCCGCACGAAGGTGGCGAGCAGCGCGGCGCCGGCCACGAGGACGAGGATCGTCACGGCGTCCACGTCGCCCTTGCCGAGGTGCTTGATGCCGTAGACCGCACCGACCATGCCGCCGACCGAGAGCAGGACGCCGATCGCGTCGACCCGGCCGGGCCGCTCGGAGCGGCTCTCGGGGAGCAGCAGGAGGCCGGCGACGAACGCCACGACCATGAGCGGCACGTTGACCAGGAAGGCCGCGTGCCAGCTGAACGCGCTCAGCAGCGCGCCGCCGACGATCGGGCCGACCGCGCCGCCGACGGCGGCGGTGGCCGCCCACAGGCCGAGCGCGAAGGCCCGCTCACGGGCGTCGGGGAAGAGCGCGCGGATCAGCGACAGCGTGGCCGGCATGATCATCGCGCCGCCGATGCCGAGCACGGCGCGCACGACGATGACGTCGCCCGGGCTCTGCGCGACGAGCGCGCCGAGCGAGGCGAGGGCGAAGATCACGAAGCCGGTGAGCAGCATCCGGCGCCGGCCCCAGCGGTCGGCCACGGCCGCGAGCGGCACGAGCAGGCCGGCCAGGACCAGCGAGTAGACGTCGACGATCCACAGCTGGGCGAGCCCGCCCGCGTGGAGGTCCTCGGTCAGGTCGGGCAGCGCGACGTTGAGGACGGTCATGTCCATCACGACGACGAGCAGGCTCGCGGCGAGGACGGCCAGGCCGCCCCACCGCAGGCGGCTCTGGCGCTCGGTGAGCGTCGCGGCCGTGGCGTCGGCCGGGATCGGCGGGGTCATCGCGCCGCACCTCCCTCGAGGAACGTGGACCGGACGAGCGCCTCGGCGTCGCGCCGGGCGATGTCGCCGCTGACGAGTGCGTCGCGCACGGCGATGAGCAGGCCGTAGACGGAGTGCCCCAGCCAGCGCGCGGGGACGTCGGCGCGCAGCACGCCGGCGGCCTGCGCGGCGGCGTAGAGGGTGACCTCCTGGGCGAACAGCGTGTCGGCCCGCTCGCGCAGGTCCGGCGCGTTGAGCACCGTGGTGTCGGTCAGGGCGATGCCGATCTCGTCGGCATCGACCACGAAGCGGTCGAGGAGGTCCTCCAGGCAGGCCCGGATCCGGTCCGGGTCTCCCCCGGCGACGACCTCGGCCAGGCCGGCCTCGCGCTGGCTCTCCTCCCAGCGGTCGAGCGAGCGGAGCCCGATCTCGTGCAGCAGGTCCTCACGGCTGGCGAAGTGCCGGTGCACGGTCGCGCGCCCGACCCCGGCCGCGGTGGCGATCTGGGCCATCGACGCGGTCGGGTCGGTCGTGAGCAGGCGCTGGGCGGCGACCAGCACCGTGTCGCGGGTGGACATGGTTCCTCCTGAGGTTGAGACACAAGAGTCTCACGTGAGACATCAATGTCTCAACTTCTTGGCATGCGACGTCCGTCACCGGCGCCGGCCCGCTCAGTTGAGCTCGGGGTCGGCCGGCCGGGTCGCGTGCAGCGCGAGGTCGCCGGGCTGGCGGCGCAGCACCCGGCGGCGCAGGTCGCGGGTGTCGCCGAGGAAGACGTCGTCGGCGAGGCCGGGGACGACGTACCAGCTGCCCTCGGCGATCTCGGCCTGGAGCTGACCGGCGCCCCAGCCGGCGTACCCGGCGAAGATGCGGAGCCGGTCGACCGTGCCCTCGACGAGCTCGCGCGGGGTGTCGAGGTCGAGCAGGCCGATCCGCTCCCACAGCGGCTGGAAGCCGGCCGCCTGCTCCCCGCCCGGCACAGCCAGGGCGACGGCGAGCGCGCCGTCGGTCGCGACGGGTCCGCCCTGGAAGAGCACCTCAGGCTCCTCGACGACGTCACCCCAGTCGCCCAGCACCTCGGAGACGGGCAGCGCGGTCGGCCGGTTGAGGACGACGCCGAGCGCGCCGTCGTCGTTCACGTCGAGCAGCAGCACGACGGTGTCGGCGAAGTTCGGGTCGAGCAGCTCGGGCGCGGCGAGCAGCAGCTGCCCGGCGGCGAGGTCACTCGACATGGCTCCATCATCCCCCAGCGACCGGGGGCGCGAAGCAGGCGACCCCGGACCCGCGCGAGCGATGGGAGGGAGCTCGCGTCGGGCCCGGGGCCGCACTCTAGGGAGGATGTCAGGCGGCGACGACCGCGCGCAGCCGCTCGAGCAGCGACCCGCGCACCTCGGGCTCGGCGTACGCCGCGTCGGGCGTGATCATCGGGGTGCCCCGGTGCAGCAGGCGGGCCCGCTCCTCGATCTCGCCGCCGATCCGGTCGGACGCCTCGTCGCCGAGGCTGGTCCGGCCGGCCATGACGGCGAGCAGGTGGTGCTCCTTGAACCGTGCGGCGGCCATGGCCGTGGCCATCGCCGCGTCGACGGGCTGGGCGCGGTAGTGGTCGATGATCATCCGCACGCCGGGCAGCTCGTGGGCGGTGTTGCTCCACGCGATGGCGACGGCCTCGTCGAGGTCCATCGGCTGGTGCGCGAGCATCCGCTCGATCTGGCCGGAGAGGCGGGTGTGCCACTTCAGCGTGAGGGCGGCGAGCAGGTCGAGCTCGTCGCGGAAGCCCACGGAGACGCCGTCGACGTCCATGGGCAGCAGGCCGTCCCGACGGACGGCCGAGGTCGCGATGACGGAGCGGAGGGTCTCGCCCCGGCTGTGAAAGGCCTTCCAGGTCATGGTCAGCTCCTTGCTTCTCGTGCGGCGGCTCCGGAACTCGGGGTATCCGACATACCGCTGGTACGTACTACGAGTATGGCGCAGACCAGGGGTATGCCAAACGGCACGACACCGTGATCCCGCCCACCCCGGTCGTGACCGTCGCCCGTGACCGGTGTCACTCGCGACGCGGCGCCACACCTATGCTGGCCCGGTGGCGAAGGCATCGGTCTCGAAACTCGTCCCCAAGGTCCCCGGGGTGCCGGGGGCGTCGCGCCGTGCGGCGTACTCGGCCTCGACCAAGCGGGCCCTGGTCGACGTCGCCGAGGGCCTCTTCGCCGAGAAGGGCTACGCCGCGACCTCCCTCGACGCCATCGTCTCCGGCGCGCGGGTGACCAAGGGCGCGCTCTACCACCACTTCTCGGGCAAGCAGGCGCTCTTCGAGTCGGTCTTCGAGCGGGTCGAGCAGGAGTCGTCCAAGCGGATCCAGAAGGCGCTGCGCGCCGAGAAGGACCCCTGGCTCAAGGCGCTGCGCGGCCTGCGCTCGTTCCTCGACGTCGTCCAGGAGTCGCGCTACCGGCGCATCGTGATCCAGGACGGTCCGGCGGTGCTCGGCTACGAGCGCTACCGCGAGCAGGAGGAGCGCTCGACGTTCGCCAATATCGTCGAGATCGTCCGCGCCACGCTCGACGCCGGCTCGTGGCAGCTCGACGAGGAGATGCTGCAGACCTTCTCCCGGATCTTCTTCGGCGCGATGTCCTCGGCCGGTGAGTCCGTCGCCACCGCGACCGACCCCGAGGCCGCGGCCCGCCGGGTCGAGCACGCGATCGGCTTCCTGCTCGCCGGCGTGCAGAGCCTGGTCGAGCAGGGCATCGAGATGCCCAGCGCCTTCGAGGAGTCCGCTGACGCGGACGCCGAGAACGACGACGCCGCCGAGCCCGAGTAGGGCCCGGCGGCGTCAGCCGTCAGCAGGTCACTTGCCGAACGTGACCGATCCGTTGTTGGCGTCGACCGGGACGAGCTCGATCCAGACCTTGCCGGCCGGGACCTTGAGCGGCGTACCGTCGGCGGCGGCGAGCGTCACCGCGGAGGCGAGCTTGTCCTTGGCCCAGGTGCCCTCGACGACCTGGCCGTTGTGGAAGAGCTGGGCCTTGCCCTTGCCCACGAAGTGGCTCTCCGGCACGAAGTTGCCGGCCGGGTCGGTGTAGCCCGCGTCGGTGATCTTGACCCGGATCACCAGGACGGTGTCGGGCTGGAAGCGGTCGCCCTGGGCGGCGTTGGAGTTGCTGTTGACGTACTTGCCGCCCTGGAACTGCCAGCTCGTGGTGTGGCTGCCGAAGTCGGCCTGGATCGTGCCGGCCGGCTGACCGTTGGTGAAGTCGGCCTCGGTGCCCCACGGCAGATAGTCGGCCGGACGCTCGGCCTTGCCGTCCTCGGCCGCCTTGGCGACCTTCTTGAGGTCGGTGAACAGGTTGTACGGCGCGCGGCGGCTGTTGTCGCGGTAGAAGCCGGGGCCGCCCTCCTGGAAGAACTTGATCTTGGCGCCCTGGACCCGGCTGATCGTCTGGCCGGCCGCACCGCTGGTCGCGATCACGCCCTTGGCCGGGGAGACGATGCCGATGTCGCTGGCCCGCATCGAGCGGACCGGGCCGATGTTGGCCGGCAGCTGGGAGTAGTAGAACGCCGCGAGGCGGGTGATCCCGCCCTCGACCAGCTCCTCGACGACGAGGTCGGCCTTGCTCAGGCCGATCTGCGGCGAGCTGGCGGTGGAGTTGTCGATCTTGGTGACCACGACCGGGTGGTCGAGCTCGACCGACTGGCCCTCCTTGGCCTCCAGGCCGGTCAGCGGCCAGGTGGCCGGCTCCTCCGGCACGGGGGCGACCGACGACTTGTCCGCCTCGGGCTTCTTGCTGTCGTCTCCCCCGCAGCCGGCGAGCACGAGGCTCAGCGCGACGAGGGTGGCGGGCACGGCGGTACGGGCGGTACGGAGGGTGGAAAGGCGCACCCGGCAAGTGTTCCTCACCCGCGGCCGGGACGACGGAGCCGCCCCCGCGTGTCGCGGGAGCGGCTCCTCAGGCGTTGCCTTGCGGGGTGCGCGCGGCTCAGGTGCCGAGCGAGATGCCGCCGTCGACATAGACGGTCTGGCCGGTGATGTAGGACGCCTCGTCACTGGACAAGAACGTCACCGCCGCCGCGATGTCCTCAGGATGACCCACCCGGCGCACCGGGTTCGCCTCCGCGTTGAGCCGCCGGAACTCCTCGACGTCCATCTTCAGACGAGCCGCGGTGGCATCGGTCATCTCGGTCGCGATGAAACCGGGCGCGACCGCGTTGACGTTGATCCCGAACGGGCCCAGCTCGATACCCAGGGTCCGGGTGAATCCCTGGATCCCCATCTTCGCGGCCGAGTAGTTGGCCTGGCCACGGTTGCCCAGCGCCGAGATCGAGGAGATGTTCACGACCTTGCCGTACTTCTGCTCCACGAAGTGCTTCTGAGCGGCCTTGGTCATCAAGAACGCACCCTTCAGGTGCACCCCCATCACCAGGTCCCAGTCGTCCTCGGTCATCTTGAACAACAGGTTGTCGCGGGTGATCCCGGCGTTGTTGACCAGCACGTGGATCCCACCCAGCTCGGCCACCACCCGCTCGACAGCAGCCTCGACCGACGCACCGTCGGCGACGTTCGCACCGATCCCCACGGCCTTCGCGCCCCCGACCAGCGGCAGCCTCGCCGCCGCCTCGGCCGCAGCGGCCTCGTCGAGGTCCACGATCGCGACCGAGGCACCCTCCTCCGCATAGCGCGTGGCGGTACCGAACCCGATCCCCCGCGCGGCACCGGTGATGACGGCGACCCGCCCGTCGAAACGACCCATCTGCTTACCTCAGCTCTTTCGGCTCGGTCCAAGTTCGATCGGTCGCAGCCTACGGCGTCCATCCGCAGCGCTAAGCGCGTGCTCAGTCCTCGTCGCGCATCTTGGCCAGCCGGGCCCGCAGCGCGGGAGCGCGGTGCTCGTTGCCGCGCAGCTCGACGTACCGGTCGCCGTGGACCCACAGCAGCGCGTCGTCGAGCCGCCGTACGGCGCCCGGCGGGTAGCGGTAGTCCATCCGCTCGCGCAGGGCGTCGTCGTCGACCGAGCGCAGGGTCGCGCCGAGGGCGCCGAGCGAGGTGATGCCGAGCTCGAGCAGGAGGGCCGAGATCCAGCCGTAGTGCTCGGTGCGCGACCAGCCGGCGTCGGCGTACTGGCCGGCGAGGTAGGCGGCGAGCTCGCGCGGGCTGATCCGCGGGTCGTCCTCGCCGGCCTCGGCCGCCACCACCGGCTCGGCCGGGGCGTCGCGCAGGAGGTCGCGGATCGTCGAGAACTCACGGTCGGCGAGCTCGAGGAGCCCCGCCGCCAGGGTGAAGCGGCGGTCGAGCTCGTGGGCGTGCTCGGGCGGCACGGCGCCCTTGTAGCGGACGTCGTGCTCGAACTCGGCCCACGCGTGCTGCAGCACGGTGCGGATCTGGAGCGCCGCGCGGTGTCCCTGGAGCAGCCCGCCCTCGCCCTCGCGGGTGGGGTCGAGACCGACGAGCAAGTGCCGGCTGGCGTAGCCGAAGCGGCCCTCGCTGGCGGTCTCCTGGCCCAGGTCCCGGTCGTCGTGGACGACGACCTGGTCGTCGAGCAGGTCGACGACGGCCTGGACGTCGCTGTGGACGTAGGTGATCACGCGCACGCCGATCTGGTCGGTGATCTCGTGCAGCGGGTCGGCGAACATCGGCAGGCCGTCGACGGTCTTGGCGGCCTTGAGCGCGAACGAGGAGACCGACTTGGTGCGCCCGGTGACGGTCAGGTAGTTGATGCCCGCCTCGTCGAGGATCGAGGTCACCAGCCGGACGAAGCCGTCGGTCACGGCGAGCAGGCCGGGCTGCATCTCGGCGTAGCGGCGGACCGCGGAGCCCACGTCGAGCGGCGCCTCCGAGCCGCGCCGCGGTCGCGGGGTCGGCTCGAGGTCGTCGGGCAGCGTGGGCGTGATGATGTAGCCGGTCGCCAGGTCGCCGTAGGTCGTGGTGCGCTCGGGACGACGCTCGGCGAACAGCCCGATGTAGGCGCACACCACCGCGTCGACCTGGTCCTCGACGACGCGCAGCTCGCTCTTGCGCTCGGCGGTCTCGGCCGCGGTGCGCAGCCCCTGCCAGGCCGCGAGCCCGGTGACGTGCAGCGGGAGCTCGGCGTGCTCGAGCCCCTCGACCAGGCCGAGCAGGACGAGCAGCTGGGCGCGCAGCTGCTCCAGGTCGCGGCCGGGCTTGTCCTTGTACTTCAGGGTGCGGCCGAGCCGGAAGAGCGCGACGGTCGCCGGATGGGGGTAGACCTCGATCGCCCGCCGCGGGCGCCGCGAGCGCGGGTTGATGTCGAGCCCGAGCCGGGCCGCCACCCGCGCGGCGCGGGGCTGGTCGCGGAACTCCGGCTGGCCGGTGTTGGACGGGTGGGCGCCGGCGTCGAAGCGCGCGAAGTCCTTGTTGAGCGCGGCCTCCGCGGGCCGGTTCCCGGTGGCGTTCGGCACCACGATGGGCGCGTCGATCGCGACCAGGCAGTCCCCCTCGACGTACGGCGCCAGGGCGGCGACGATCTCGTCGTCGGTGCGCACCGCGGCGACCGCGACCAGGGTGCCCTCGGTGTCGAGCACCGCGAGGCCGCTCGGCCGGCGCTCGCCCCAGGCCAGGTCGATGCCGACGAAGTGGGTGCTCACGAGGCCTCCAGCGCGGTGCGCAGGCGGGCGGCGTAGTCCGCGGACTCGCCGGCGGCGTACTTCGTGCGGGGCCAGAAGAAGCCGCGCAGGCCGTCGCCCTTGGTCCGCGGCACCACGTGCAGGTGCAGGTGCGGCACGGACTGGCTCACGACGTTGTTCATCGCCACGAAGCTGCCCTGGGCGCCCAGGCCCGCGACGACGGCCGTGGCGAGGCGCTGCGCGGCCGCGAGGAAGCCGTCGCGCTGGGCGGCCGGCAGGTCCGGCAGGGTCGGGACGTGCTCGCGCGGGACGAGCAGGACGTGTCCCTTGAACACCGGTCGCCGGTCGAGGAAGGCGAGCAGATCGGGCTCGTCGAGGACGACATCCGCCTCCGCCCCACCCGCGATGATCGTGCAGAAGACGCAGTCGGCCATGGCCAGAGCGTACGGGTGACGGGGCCGGCCCCGACGCTGTCGGAACCGGCCCCGTCCAGGAAACCCAGCGGGCGTCCGGATCGTGCTCTCCGGAGCGGGAGCGAGCCCGCCCCGGAGGGCCGTCGGGAACGCCGATCCGGCGAGCCGGCCGGGAACCCCCGTTTGGCGGCCGAGGCCGCCGGTAATCCCCCCTAAGAGATCACCATTCAAGAATGCCCATCTGCAGATGAGGGGTCAAGGCAGACCGGGGAAGCGTGCGCGAATCGTCGATTGACGGGGCGACGACTCACCCGGCGAGCGGGCGCCGCTCCCCCACCCAGGCGTCCCGGGTGTCGACCGCGATGTCGGGCTGGTCGGAGAACAGCGCGTCGACGCCCGCATCGAGGAACCGGCGGATCTCCCCCGCCAGGTCGCCGGGGGCGGTCGGGTCGGTGCCGATCCGGTGGTTGGCCGGCAGGAACTGGTTCTCCCGGCGCATCGTCCAGGTGACCACCTTGAGCCCGGCCCGGTGCGCGTCGCGGACCAGCGGGCTCGGCGTGCCGATGGCGCCGGTGCTGTCGGGCGGCAGGATCAGGTTCTTGGCCGGCGCCACCCAGTCGGCGTACGTCGCGATGTCGGCCAGGCCCGCGGGGGTCACCAGCGCAAGCGGCCCGGAGGCGTCGACGAGCTGGGCCAGCGGCACCCGCGTCATCCGGTCGAGCCGGCGCAGGTTGCCGGTCTCGAAGGACTGGATGACGACCTTCGCGTTCGGGCGGTCCAGGCCGCTGCGGCGCAGGGTGCGCACGAGCGGCTCCTCGAGCGCGAGCCCGATCGAGGCGAAGTACGTCGGGTGCTTGGTCTCCGGCGCGATCCCGATCGCGCGCCCAGACCGGCCGGACGCGCGCTTGACCAGGCGAATCACCTCGTCGAGCGTGGGGATCTCGAAGCGGCCGTCGTAGCGGGTGTTGCCCGGGCGCACCTGCGGCAGCCGCTCCTTGGCGCGCAGGGTCTTGAGCTCGGCGAGGGTGAAGTCCTCGGTGAACCAGCCGGTGACCCGGACGCCGTCGATCACCTTGGTGGTCCGGCGCCCGGCGAACTCGGCGTGCGCGGCGACGTCGGTGGTGCCGCTGATCTCGTTCTCGTGGCGGGCGACGAGGACGCCGTCCTTGGTGGAGACCAGGTCGGGCTCGACGTAGTCGGCGCCCTGGGCGATGGCGAGCCGGTACGCCGCGAGCGTGTGCTCGGGGCGGTAGCCGGAGGCGCCCCGGTGGGCGATCACGAGCGGCTCGGCGGTCGGGTGCCGGTCGGGGCGGCCGGGCCGGTCGGGCCGGTCCCGGTCCGCGTGGGCCGGGACGGCCGCCGTACCGAGCGCGAGCGCGGCGACGGCGGCGGTGGCGGTGGCGGCCAGGAGGGCGCGCCCGAGCAGGGGGTGGTTCCGAGAGGTCATGCCCGCAGCCGATCAGCCCCAGGTGGCGTCCGGCCGAGGCGCAGGTGAAGCCGGGTCGACCGGCTCCCCTCCGATAGGGGGTACGCCGCGTCCCCGGCCGCGCGGGACAATGGAGTGATGGCCTACTGGCAGCGCACCGCCCCGCACACCTTCACCCCCACCGAGCACGTCGGCGGCGCCTGGGACCTCGCGACCCAGCACATCGCGCCGGCGCTCGGCGTCCTGGCCCACGAGATCGAGCGCGACCGCGACGCACGGCGCTCCGACGGCCTCGTGGTCAGCCGGCTCTCCTACGACATCCTCGGCACCGTCCCGATCGAGGCGATCGAGGTCGAGGTCGAGGTGCTGCGCCCGGGCCGCACGATCGAGCTGGTCCAGGCGACCGCCCGCCACGGCGGCCGCGCGGTCGTCGTCCTGCGGGCGTGGCTGGTGGAGCCCTACGACACCTCCCCGCTCGCCGGCACCGACCTGCCCTCGATCCCCGGCCCCGACGAGCTGCAGCCGTGGGACATGGCGGGGCTGTGGGCCGGCGGGTTCATCGCCTCGATCGAGGTCCGCCGCAAGGAGCTCGGCCCCGGCCGCTCGATGGTCTGGGTGCGCACCGCCCACCCGCTCGTCGCCGACGAGCCGGTCAGCCGGCTCGCCGCGGTCGCCGGGCTGGTCGACGTCACCAACGGCATCGCGGTCCGCACCGACCCGGCCAAGGTGGCCTTCCCCAACCTCGACCTCACCGCGCACTTCCTGCGCACCCCCGCCGAGGGCTGGCTCGGGCTCGACACCACCCAGTCCTACGGCCCCGGCGGGATCGGGGTCACCAGCTCGAAGATGCACGACGAGACCGGCCCCCTCGGCACGATCGCGCAGACGCTGACGGTGCGCCCCTAGCGCCGGGCACTCCCGGGCCGAAGTCGGTCATCTGCCCGATCCGCTCGCTCCTCCCGCCGCCCTACGGTGCGCGGAACCCACCGAGCAGAGGAGCCGAGATGACCGACCTGACGCCCACCCCCACCGACGAGATCGGGTGGCTGAGCGCGACCGAGATCGCCGCGGCGGTCCGCAGCCGGCGGCTGCGCGTCGCCGACATCGCGGAGGCGATGATCGAGCGCGTGGAGCGGATCAACCCCGCCGTCAACGCGCTGGTGTGGTTCGACCCGGAGCAGGTACGCCGGGACGCGGCGGCCCTCGACGCGGCCCAGGACGCGGGCGCGGCGACCGGCCCGCTGCACGGCGTACCGTTCACGATCAAGGACCTCACCGCGGTCGCCGGCGTCCCGCTGACCTTCGGCATGAAGCCCCTGCGCGACAACATCGCCGACCACGACGCAGTGATCGTCGAGCGGCTGACCGCCGCGGGCGGGCTGTTCCTCGGCAAGACCAACACCCCGGAGTCGGGCTACAAGGGCGCGACCGACAACCACCTGTTCGGCGCGACCCACAACCCGTGGCGTCCCGGGCACACCGCCGGCGGCTCGTCGGGCGGCGCCGGTGCGGCCGTCGCGGCCGGCCTCGGGCCGCTCGCGGAGGCCAGCGACGGCGGCGGCTCGGTCCGCATCCCGGCCTCGCTGTGCGGCGTCGTCGGGGTGAAGCCCTCGACCGGCCGGATCCCCCAGACGATCCTCCCGGGACGCTTCTACTCCTGGGCCTACCACGGCCCGATCACGCGCACCGTCGCCGACGCCGCGCTCATGCTCGACGTGGTCAGCGGACCCGACCCGCGCGACCCGCTGAGCCTTCCGGACCGGGTCGACTTCACCGCCGCCATCGCGGACCGCGACCTCACCGGCGTCCGCGTCGCGTGGTCGAGCGACCTCGGCCTCGGCATCGCCGTGGACCCCGAGATCGAGAAGCTCTGCCGCACCGCGGTCGAGGCGCTCGCCGCCGCGGGCGCGATCGTCGAGGAGGCCACCCCCGACTGGGGCGGCGCCGACCCGCAGACGGCCATGTGGAACGGGATCTGGGTGCCGGGCTTCGCCTCCGAGCACGACCTGCTCGACTGGGCCTCGCTGCGCGGCGAGGTCGACGACGAGCTGATCGAGCTCATCGCCGAGGGCGAGCGGCTGACCGGCGTCGACATCGGCCGTGCGGACGCCGCCCGCGGCGTCATGTGGGACGCCTTCGCCCGCTTCCTCGGGCGCTACGACGTCCTCGTCTCCCCGACGGTGGCGACCCCGGCGTTCCCCCACGGCCAGTTCGCGCCCGACCACCTCGCCGGGCGCCCGCTGCGCGAGCAGCTGCTCGGCTGGTTCCTGACCTACCCCTTCAACCTGCTGACCACCCCGGCGATGTCGGTGCCCGCCGGGTTCACCCCCGACGGCTGCCCGGTCGGGCTCCAGCTCGCCACCGGGCTGCACCAGGACGCGCTGCTGCTGCGCGCGGCCGCCGTACTGGAGGAGCGGGCGCCGTGGGCGCAGCACTGTCCGCCCGCCTGCCGCTGACCGATACTGGTGCGGTGACCTCAGCCGTGCCGGTCGACGCCTACCCGTCGACGTCGCGCCGCGCCCGCCAGCTCCTCGAGCTGGCGAGCGCGGCCGTGCCGTTCACCGCGTGGGTGCTGGGCTACCGCGACGCGCACACCGGACGGATGCGCCCCCTCGTCCAGACCGGCTACCGGCCCGAGGTGGTCGACTTCATCTTCGGCGACTTCGCCGCCCACCCCCTCGTCCGGCGGCTGCTGACCCAGCCCGGCAAGGCGTACTTCTGGGAGGACATCACCGGCTTCGCCGAGGACACCGTCGCCCGCGAGGTGCTCCGCCCGTGCGGCTTCGCCGAGGGCACCTCGATGGCACTGCGCGGCACCGACGGCCAGGCCGTCGGGATCGCCCACCTCAGCCTCCCCGAGCCCTACGTCCCGCCCAACGCCCGCGCCGTCCTCACCAGCCTCGCCCAGGCCCTCACCGACCTCGCCGCCACGACCGCCCACGCCTCCGCCCTCGGCCTCACCCCGCGCGAGCGCGAGATCCTCGCCCTCCTCGCCCGCGGCCGCACCAACCCCCAGATCGGCGCCGAGCTCGTGCTCTCCCGCAGCACCGTCGGCACCCACGTCGAGCACATCCTGACCAAGATGGGCGTCACCACCCGGGTCGAGGCCGTCGCCGTCGCGATCGGGCTGGGCCTGGTCGACGCCTAGGGCGTGGCCGCCGCCGAGCGGCGCTGCCGGGCGGCGCGGACCGGGTGGGCGCCCGGCGTACGGTGGGGGCATGCGTATCGCCGTCGTCGGAGGAAGCGGTCAGATCGCCCGCCTGCTGCACCCCCTGCTCGTCGCCGCCGGGCACCAACCGGTCGCCCTGGTCCGCAGCGAGTCCCAGCGCACCGCCCTCGAGGCCCTCGGCGCCGAGGTCCGCCTGCTCGACATCGAGAACAGCGACGTCGCCGGCTTCGCCACCGCCTTCGCCGGCTGCGCCGCCGTCGTCTTCAGCGCCGGCGGCGGCCCCGACGGCAATATCGACCGCAAGCGCACCGTCGACCTCGAAGGCTCCCTCAAGTCCTCCGCCGCCGCCCAGAGCCTCGGCATCCAACGCTTCGTCCAGGTCTCCGCCATCGACGTCGACCACCCCGTCTCCCCCGACGCCCCCGCCGTCTGGGC
Organism: Pimelobacter simplex; assembly: GCF_024662235.1. Lineage (GTDB taxonomy): Bacteria > Actinomycetota > Actinomycetes > Propionibacteriales > Nocardioidaceae > Nocardioides. The sequence continues at coordinate 627,223 of NZ_CP096276.1, read as the reverse complement.
CGCCTACGTCGCCGCCAAGCGCGACGCCGACACCGCCCTGCGCGACAGCCCCCTCGACTGGACCATCCTCCGCCCCGGCCGCCTCACCGACGACCCACCCACCGGCCGGGTGGCGCTGGGGCCGGCCGTCGCGCGCGGGGACGTCACCCGGGCCGATGTCGCGGCGGCGGTCGCCGCGGTGGTCGGGGACGCTCGTACGGTCGGGCGGCAGTGGAACCTGGTCGGTGGGGACGTGCCGGTCGCCGAGGCGGTCAGCGCGGCGATCGCCGCCGGCTGATGCCCGCACCGCGGGCCGTCTGGCACCCCGCGGCCCCGCCGCGCGACGGCGAGGCATCCGTCGTCCTCCTCGGGCACGGCGGACGCAGCCACAAGACCGGCGAGCGCAATGCGCGCATCGCCCCGCTGCTCGTCCGCCACGGTCTGACCGTCGTCGCCCTCGATGGCCCCTTCCACGGCGACCGGGCTCCCGTGGCCGGCGCCGACTACCAGGAGCTGATGGTCGCCGAGGGCGTCGACGTGGTTCTGGACCGGTGCGGGGATGAGTGGCTGGCCGTGATCGCAGAGCTCCAGCCTGCGCGGGTCGGCTACCTCGGGATGTCGATGGGCGCCCGGATCGGCCTGCACCTCGCCGCCCGCATGGGCCGGGACCTCGACGCCGCTGTGCTCGGCAAGATCGGCACCCGCCACAGCGGCCTCCTCCACCCCGGCCTCGACATCCCCGATCTCACGCTCGCCGCGGCGCGAGCGGTCCAGGCCCCCACCCTCTTCCACGCCGAGCGCCAGGACGAGATCTTCCCGTTCGCCGGACAGCTCGCCCTCTACGACGCTCTCGGCTCGGCGGACACGACCCTCCGGGCCCGCGACGGCCGGCACGGCACCTACAGACCTGACGACGAGTCGGCGTGGGTGGCCTTCCTGGCCGCCCGGCTGACGACATGATCGGCCGATGCCCCACCACCTGAGCATCGGCAAAGCCGATCCCATCCTCGACCAGCAGCTCTCCGACCACCTCGACGCCCACAACGCGGCCGCCGTACCGGGGCCCGGGGCGGTCGAGCTGACCGTGCGCTGCACCGACGACGGCGTCCTGCTCGGCGGCGTCACCGGTTGGACCTGGCAGGAGGCGGCGGGCATCGCCATGACCTGGGTGCGCGAGGACCAGCGGGGCACCGGGCTCGGCGCGCGGCTGCTCGCGGCGTTCGAGGAGGCCGCGGCGGAGCGGGGCGCACGACGGGTGTTCGTCACGTCGTTCACGTTCCAGGCGCCGGGGTTCTACGTACGCCAGGGGTACGACGAGATCATGCGCTGGGACGGCGTACCGGTCGCGGGTGAGGCGGACGTGCACTTCCGGAAGGACCTCTGATCCAGCGAGCCGCGCTGCGCGACCGGAAGCCACCGACCAGGTCAGTCTCGACCATCCGCCTAGCAGGGGTCCTTGACCGCGAACCCGATGTCGGTCTGCCAGCGGTGCTCCTCACCAGCAACGGTGTAGGTGAACCGGATCCCCGACGCCTCGGGGAAGCGACTGGTCGCGGCGACATGGAGCACGAGGTTGTAGCGCACGCCGGGGTCGGCCGAAGCACCAGGGACGGCGACCCGCTGGTCCCAAACGACCTCGGACGCGGCCAAGGCCTCGCGGGTCGGCGGGAATCGGCTGTGGTCCCCGAGCGCCGCGCTCGTCGCAACCAGCCACGCCTCCTCGATCGCGAGGTCCTTCGCACCCACGAGCTCGACCCGGCCGATCTCGGCCGGGTCCGAACCGGTGTTGGTGACGATGTTGAACCCCAGCGTGAAGTCACGGGGTCCTCCGGGACGCGCCTGCAAACAGACCGTGCCGCTATCGGGACTGGACGCGATCGGCCCGCCCACCTTGGGTGCGTGGTCTGCCGAGGAGCTTCCGGAGCACGCAGCGAGAAGTGCGAGGGAGCCGACGATCAGGGCGCCCTCGCGTGCTGCTCGGCTAGGAAGGGCGGTTCGTACGGGCAAGGAGAGTCCTCGGGGTCGCGCCCGGGTCACCATGGGTTCCACAGATCCAGCCGGCCTGCTTGTCGACGAAACGTGATCTTCGCACGGGTGGTGCCGCCGGTCCGACCAGACAGGTCGATAGCCCTGGCAAAAAAGCAAGAAGCCCCAGCCCGAAGGCTGAGGCTTCCGCCATCAGTGGAGCTGCGGGGAATCGAACCCCGGTCCTCGAGCGCCGAGCCAGGTCTTCTCCGGGTGCAGTCAGTGGTGTCGTTTTACTCGGCCCCGGCGCTCGCACTGACACGTCGCCGACAGGCCCAGCCGGGTTTGAGTCCCGCGTCACCCTCCCGGCGAGAGTGACGCAGCAAGTCTCCTAGATGACGTCTGGGTCCGGGACGGAGACGGATGCCCGGTCAGACGCTTCGATCACTGCTCAGGCAGCGAGAGCGAAGGAACTGCGCTTAGCGTTGGCAGTTATTGGTTTCCAGCGATCGTTTACGAGATGACGCTGGCTTCTCGACCCGCTTCCCCTGGGACAAACGTCCCAAGTCGAAACCGATCAGCCCCTCTTGAGTTGTCAACCGACCACGCGTCGCCGCGCCGTCGGGTCCAGTCTAGCGACCCGTACGGCGAGGGCGGCACTGGTTATCCCTCAGCGGCCGGGACCGGCTCCCCCACCAGCCGTACGGCGTTGTGCCAGCACACGTCGCGCAGCCAGTCGTCGCCCAGGTCGAGGTCGGCGAGCCAGCCGAGCTGCTCGGCGTAGCCGAACGGCAGCGTCGGGAAGTCCGAGCCGTAGACCACCTTGTGCTGCAGGTCGCCCAGGCGGGGGACGAGGTCGCGTCCGAGCTCGCCGCGTCCGCCGTGGGGGTCGGTGAAGAAGGGGGCGAGGGCCATGGAGGTGTCGAGGTGGACGCCGTCGTACTGCTCGGCGAGGGCGATGAAGTCGGCGGTCTCCGGGGCGCCCAGGTGGGCGATGAGCACCTGGAGGTGCGGGAAGCGGCGCAGCAGACGGGTCATCGCCTCCGGCCCCGTGTACGGCGTCCCGACGGGCCCCGAGCCGACGTGCGCGACGACGGGCGTCCCACTGTCGGCGAGGACCTCCCAGACCCCGTCGAGCAGGGGGTCGTCGACGTGGAAGCCGCCGACCTGGGAGTGGAGCTTGAACAGCGCGACGCCGTCGCGCACCAACCCCTCCACGTACGACGGCGCCTCGGGCTCCGGGTAGAAGGTCGCCGTCCACAGCACCTCGGGCACCTCGGCGGCGAACGTGCGGCTCCAGTCGTTGAGGAAGCCGGCCACGCCGGGCTTGTGCGCGTAGGGCAGGGTCGGGAAGCGGCGCACGCCGAAGGCGCGCAGCAGGGCGAGGCGCTCGTCGGCGCCGAAGCGGTAGCGGATGGGCCACTCGCGCCCGATCAGCTCTCCCCCGTTGTCGAACTCGCGCCACACCGCGCGCTCGATGGGCGGCGGCAGGAAGTGCACGTGCAGGTCCATCAGGCCCGGCAGCCCGAGCCGCCCCCAGAACGCGCGGACCTCGGCGACCTCCGCGATGTCGGCGACCTCGGCCTCAGTCACGCATGCCCTTGAGCCGGCGGCCGATGGCCTCTTCCTTCTCGCGGTCCGCGGTGCGCTCGGCGATCGCCTGGCGCTTGTCCCAGGACTTCTTGCCCTTGGCCAGGCCGATCTCGATCTTGGCGCGGCCCTTGACGAAGTAGAGCGCCAGCGGGACCACGGTGTGCCCCTTCTCGCTGACCTTGCGCTCGATCTTGTCGATCTCGAGGCGGTGCAGCAGGAGCTTGCGCTTGCGGCGCGCGGCGTGGTTGGTCCAGGTGCCCTGGGCGTACTCGGGGATGTGCACCCCGTGCAGCCAGGCCTCGCCGCCGTCGATGTCGACGAAGCCGTCGACGAGGCTGGCCCGGCCCATCCGCAGCGACTTCACCTCGGTGCCCTGGAGCACGAGGCCGGCCTCGAAGGTGTCCTCGATGTGGTAGTCGTGGCGCGCCTTCTTGTTGGACGCGACGAGCGTGCGCCCGCTCGCGTCCTCCTTCTTCGTCGCACCCGACTTCTTGGCCATACCGACGATTCTCTCAGGAGCCCGCAACCGGTTTGGCGGCAGTCCTAGAGGTACTGCATCGGGTTCACGGCCTCGCCGTTGCGCAGCACCGTGAAGTGCAGGTGGCAGCCGGTGGACCAGCCCGTGGTGCCGGAGTAGCCGACGACCTGGCCGCGCTTGACCCGGGCGCCCTGGCTGACGGCGTAGCGGCTCAGGTGGTTGTAGACGAGCGTGATGTTGGCGCCGTTGACCTTGCCGATGGCGAGGTAGAGGCGGTTGCCGTAGACCTCGTCGTAGTACTCGCTGATCACGGTGCCGGACTCGCCGGCCCACAGGGCGGCGCCGCAGCCGGTGCCGAAGTCGGTGCCGTTGTGCAGGCCGTAGTAGCCGTAGATCGGGTGGATCCGCCAGCCGAAGGGCGAGGTCACGGGGCCGGGGCCGGGCTTGGCGAGGAGGCCGCCGGTGTCGCCGTTGTAGGAGCCGCCCTGCTTCTTCGACAGCTCCAGGATGCGGGCGCGGATGCGGGCCTCGCGCTTCTCGAGGCGGCGCAGGGCCGCCTGGTCCTCGGCCCGGGCGCGGACGACGGCCGCGCGGGCGCTCTCGGTGCTCGTGACCAGGGCGGAGACCTCGGCCTCGGTGGCCGCGGCGCGGTCGACGAGGCGCTGGACGGTGAGCACGTTGTCGTCGGCGGCCTTCTTGGCGGTGGCGACCTCGTCGCGCGCCGAGCGGACCGCGTCGCGCTGCTCCTGCATCGCGTCCTCGGCCTCCTCGAGCTTGACCAGGGCCTGGTTCTGCCGCCCCGTCACCACCTCGTACGCCGTCTGGCCGGTGAGGACGTCCTCGATGGTGCCGCTGGTGAGGTAGGACTCCATGAGCGCGATCCGGGCGTCGTCACCGGTGGCCATCGACACGACGGCGCGGCGGCTCTCCCCCCGCTGGACGACGACATCGGCGCGGGCCTGGACGAGCGCCTCCTTGGCGACCACGAGCTTCTGCTCGGCGTCGGCGAGCTTGGTGGCCAGCGTCGCCGCGGCCGCCTGCGCCTTGCCGAGGTCGCTGCGGACCGAGGCGAGCTTGGTGCGTGCGGTGCTCAGCTGCGCCTTGGCGGTCTCGAGCCGGCCGGCGATCCGGGCGACCTTCTGGCTGGCCTCGTGGATGTCTCCCTTGACGCTGGAGATCTCGCCGCGCACCTTGTCCTGCTGGTGCTTGAGGTCGTTGCGGTCGTCGGCGTTGGCCAGCGGCATCGCCAGACCGATGACGGCAGCCAGGGTCGCGCCGATGACGACGAGCCATTGCGGGTGAGCCCATCCCGGCAGCCGATCGAAGGCACGGCGGAGCCAGGGGGCGCTGGGGAAGAAGCGCACGGGTCAGACCAATCAGTGTTCGGGGAAGTGAACCTCTCGACCGTAACCGCCCGGACTCACACTTTGACGTATTTGCGGGTCAGCAGGAGTGTCGGGAGCAGCGTGAGCACCGGACCGAGGATCACGATGCCGGGAATGCCCGGGAAGAACCCGACCAGCGACTGGAAGTAGTCGCCCCAGTCGACCCACGGCAGGAACTGCACGTGCTCGGCGAGACCCTTCTCGACGCCCCAGTACTGGAACGCCGCCAGCGCGCCCGCGGCGAGTCCGACACCGACGATCGCGGTGACCAGCGCCTCGAGGAGGAAGGGCAGCGCGATGTAGAGCGTGGAGGCGCCGACCAGGCGCATGATCGCGATCTCGCGGCGCCGGGCGAGGGCGGCCAGCCGGATCGTGTTGGTGACCTGGAGGAGCGCGGCGAAGATCAGGAACGCCGAACCGATCCAGGAGCCGTACTTGAGGACCTTCATGATCCCGAAGATCTGGCCGAGCGCCTTGCGCTGGTCCTTGATGCCCGAGACGCCGTCGAGGCCCACGAGGGCACTGGTGATGCCGTCGGCCTCGTTGGGGTCCTTGAGGGTCACCCAGTAGCCCTGGGGCCACTGCTCGACGGTCACGACCGGGTTGGGCCCGGTGATGGCGCTGTCGGGGATCTGGCCGGACTTGCGGGCGTTGTCGAAGCCCTCCTCCTTGGAGACGTAGCGGAAGGAGCGGACCTCGGGGTTGTCCTTGATCTCCTGCTCGATCCGCTGCTTCTGCTCCTCGGTGACCTCACCGCTGCCGCAGTTGGGGCTGTTGGAGGGGTCGTCCTGGGTGCAGAGGTTGACCAGGATCTTGAGCTCGTCGCCCAAGGTGGAGCGGGCGATCTTGGCCTCCTGCTGGAGCAGGATGCCGATGCCCGCCAGGGACAGCGAGACGAAAAGGGTGACGATGACCGCGAGGTGCATCGACAGGTTCCGCCGCAGACCGGTGCGGAGCTCGGTGAAGACGTAGCGCAGCTGCATGGGAAGGGACGCTCTCCTGGATCAGTGCTGGAAGCCGTAGCTGCCGGAAGCCTCGTCGCGGACGACCCGGCCGTGCTCGAGCTCGATCACCCGCTTGGTGAACTGGTCGACGATGCCGTGGTCGTGGGTGGCCATCAGCACGGTCGTCCCGGTGGCGTTGATGTCACCCAGGAGGTTCATGATCCCCACGGAGGTCGCGGGGTCGAGGTTGCCGGTCGGCTCGTCGGCGATGAGGATCATCGGTCGGTTGACGAACGCGCGAGCGATCGCCACCCGCTGCTGCTCGCCGCCGGAGAGCTCGTCGGGCATCCGGTCGCCCTTGTCCTTGAGGCCGACCAGCTCGAGGGTCTCGGGGACGACCTTGGCGATCTCGCGGCGGGACTTGCCGATCACCTGCTGGGCGAAGGCGACGTTCTCGCTGACGGTCTTGTTGGGCAGCAGCCGGAAGTCCTGGAAGACGGTGCCGATCTGGCGGCGCAGCCGGGGCACCTTCCACCCGGCCATCCGGTTGATCTCCTTGCCGGCGACGTGCACCCGGCCGGTGGTCGGACGGAGCTCGCGCAGGACCAGCCGCAGGGCGGTCGACTTGCCGGAGCCCGACGTACCGACGAGGTAGACGAACTCGCCCTTGTCGATGTCGAGGGTGACCTGGTCGAGCGCCGGCTTCCCGGGCCCGGGGTAGCGCTTGGTGACCTTTTCGAAGCGAATCACTGGCAAGACGGTACGCCACGGACAAGGCCGCACGGTGGACGCGTGCGCCGGTGCGTCGGCCTCTCAGGTGCGTCCTCTAGGGTGACCTGCGTGCCGACGGTCCTGCGTGCGCTGCTGCTCTCCGCGCTGCTCACGCTCATCCCCGTCGCGATCGGGGTGGTCGTCTCCGACGAGACCGCGCCCCCGCCGGCCCGCAAGCCCGCCGCCTACACGGGCACGCCGCTGAGCGAGTTCGACAGCACCAAGGCCGTCGTACGACGTGCGCCCTTCTGCGAGCTCGTGCCCGCCGAGGCGGTCAAGGCCGCGCTCGGCACCGAGGCGTCGGCGGCGGGCTACGACAACGGCGAGCAGACCGAGGCGATCGCCGGAGGTTGTGTCGCCCACGAGTACGGCTGCCGGGCGAGCGCCACCGAGGGCGCCACGCCCGGACTGGCCGAGGCGTGGGTCTTCGCTCCCCCGGTCACCGCGGACTGGGCCCAGCGCCTGGTCGCCGCGGCCGGGCGCACTCCGGGCTGCGCGCCGCTCCCCGGCACCCCCGCGTACGGCGCCCCCTCGGTCGGCCTGGTCTGCACCAACGGCGACCAGCGCAGCATCACCTTCCGCGGCCTGTACGGCGACGCCTGGCTCGCGTGCAGCCTGAGCCTGCCCGCCGGGCTCCCCCAGGACCAGCTCGTCGACCGCGCCGGACGCTGGTGCGTGGCGGTCGCCCAGGCCGCCGCCGTCCCCGTCGGCTGAGCCCCCGGAACACCCCCTGGGACCCCGTCCCGGACTTCCCGGGACGACGGTCCCGGACCCCTCAAGCGCGCCCCGTGGCGACCGAACGGTGTCGTCATGCTGCATCTCGTGCGTGCGGGGGGTCTCGGCGTCGCCGGGCTCGCCCTCACGGTGGCAGGTCTCGCGATCCCCGCCTCCGCCACCGAACCGGACCGGACCGACGGGGACGACGTCCCGGGCCTGAGCGCCCACGAGGCGAGGATGCTGGCCACGGACCCCGCGGTCGACGTGGCCCCCGACGGGACGCTCTTCGCGGTCGACGAGTGGCACCCGCCGGTCGCGACGGCGCAGAGCGCGGCCGGCGACGGCACCCGGCTCGACCAGGGCGAGGCGCTGGCCTCGGCGACGCTGGCCGACACGTTCACGCTGCACAGCCGCCCCGGCGCGAACCGGACGATCTACCTCGACTTCAACGGGGGCTCGCTGCTCTCGAGCAACTCCTGGCTGCTCAACGGCCTGAGCACGCTGCTCTTTCCCGGCTGGTCGCTCGACGGCTCGTCGGCATTCTCCGACACCGAGCGCTCGATGATCCAGGAGGTGTGGGCGCGGGTCGCCGAGGACTACGCCCCCTTCGACGTCGACGTCACGACCGAGGAGCCCCCGGCCGGCGGGCTGTGGCGCAGCTCGGCCGCCGACCAGGTCTACGGCGCCCGGGTGGCGTTCAGCTCGGGCAGCTCGATCCAGACCCAGCTGTGCGGCGGCGCCTGCGGCGGCATCGCCTGGATCGGCACCTTCGACTCGATCACCAACGGCGAGACCCGCAGCCCCGCCTGGGTGTTCCCCTCGTCGCTGAGCAACAAGGCCAAGAACATGGCCGAAGCGGCCTCCCACGAGGCCGGGCACACGCTCGGGCTCGGGCACGACGGCACCACCAGCAGCGGCTACTACGCGGGCACCGCCCTGTGGGGTCCGCTCATGGGCAGCCCCTACTCCGCGGGCGTGACCCAATGGTCGCGCGGCGACTACCCCTCGGCGAACAACCGCGAGGACGACTTCGCGGTGCTGGGCGCCAACGGCGCGAGCCTGCGCCCCGACGAGGCCGGGAGCACCCCGGCCACCGCCGTCCCGCTGTCGTCCCTGCCCGGCGGCGACGGCGTGATCACCGGTCGCGACGACCGGGACTGGTTCAGCGTCACCGACTGCACGGGTCCGGTCACCGCGACCGCCACCCCCGCGCCGGTCGGCCCGAACCTCGACCTGCGCGTCGAGCTGCGCGACAGCACCGGCGCCCTCCTCCAGGCCGCCGCCCCCGCCACCGCCCGGACCTCCTCCGGTGTCACCGGCCTCGGCGCGAGCGTCACCGGCACCCTGAACGGCGGCCCCTTCCACGTCGTCGTCGCGGGTGCGGGCTCGCTCTCCGGCGGGGGCAGCGGCTGGGGCTCGGGCGGCTACGACAGCTACGGCAGCGCCGGCAGCTACCACCTGTCCGTCACCGGCTGCTCCGGCACGCCGGGCCCCGGACCGGGCACCGACCCGACCGATCCGCCCCCGGTGGGCTCGGGCAAGCCGCCGGCCACTGGACCCGCCACCCGACCCGGTACGCCGCGCGCGGCCGCCGTCCGGCCGGGGGCGCGAGGTGGTCGCCTCTCGGTGGGCGTGCGCTGGACGCCGCCCGCCACCGGCGGCGCGGCGATCACCGGCTACGTGATCAAGGCGTTCAAGATCTCCGCCGGCGGGCGCGTCATCGGCACCCGCAGCACGGCGGTGCTGCCGCCCGGCTCGACCGCAGTCCAGCTGCTGCTGCCCAAGGGCCGCTGGGCGGTCCGGGTCAAGGCGCGCAACAAGCTGGGGTGGAGCGGGTTCAGCCCGCGCTCGGCCGCGGCCAAGGCGCGCTGACGATCAGTTGTCGGCGGCCTTCTCGGCGCCGCGGCGCCAGCGGATGCCGGCCTCGAGGAAGCCGTCGATGTCGCCGTCGAACACCGGCTGCGGGTTGCCGGTCTCGTAGCCGGTGCGCAGGTCCTTGACGATCTGGTACGGGTTGAGGACGTAGTTGCGCATCTGGTCGCCCCAGCTCGCGGCGACGTCGCCCTTGAGGTCCTTCTTGAGCGCGGCCTCCTCGGCCTTCTTCTTCGCGAGGAGCTTGGCCTTGAGCACGATCATCGCGGCGGCCTTGTTCTGCAGCTGCGACTTCTCGTTCTGGCACGAGACCACGATGCCGGTGGGGATGTGCGTGAGGCGGACCGCGGAGTCGGTCGTGTTGACCGACTGACCGCCGGGGCCGCCGGAGCGGAAGACGTCGGTACGGATCTCGTTCTCGTCGATCTCGATCTCGTCGGTCTGCTCCAGCTGGGGCACGACCTCGACCGCGGCGAAGGAGGTCTGGCGCCGGCCCTGGTTGTCGAACGGGCTGATCCGGACCAGGCGGTGGGTGCCGACCTCGACGGAGAGGGTGCCGTAGGCGTAGGGCGCGTGGATCGCGAACTCGGCGGACTTGATGCCCGCCTCCTCGGCGTAGGAGATGTCGTAGACCTCGACGGGGTACTTGTTGCGCTCGGCCCAGCGGGTGTACATCCGCATGAGCATCTCGGCGAAGTCGGCCGCGTCGACGCCGCCGGCGCCGGAGCGGATGGTGACGATGGCCTCGCGCTCGTCGTACTCGCCGGAGAGGAGGGTGCGGACCTCGAGGCCCTCGACGGCCTTCTTGACCTTGTCGAGCTCGGCGTCGGCCTCGGCGAGGGTGTCGGCGTCGGCCTCCTCGGCGGCGAGCTCGGCGAGGACCGCGAGGTCGTCGATGCGCTGCTGCAGCGTGCGGAAGCGCTCGACCTGACCCTGGAGCGCGGAGAGCCGGCCGGTGACGCGGGTGGCGTTGGCCTGGTCGTCCCACAGGTCGGGTGCGGCGACCTGGACGCCGAGGTCCGCGATCTCCTGCTCCATCGCGGGCAGGTCGAGGACCTGCTCGATGGTGCGCATCGTCGCAGTCAGCTGCTTGATCTCGGAGTCGTAGTCAGGGCCAGCCACAAGGCCCAAGGTTACGGCGCGCAGGCGCGTGGCGGCGAACCGCGGTCACTCAGGCAAAGAAAACGTGAACCCTTTTCAGAAAACACTGTGCGACGGGTCACAAACCTGCTTGAATCCGGCCACTCCCTCCGCCACATGGGCTCCCGTGCCCGTCCCTCTCGGGTGGCATCCCCCCGACCCACGGGACGGTGACGCATGCTCCCTGCGCCGATCGACAGCAACCTGCCCACCCGAGGCCGCCAGCGCGCGGCCCGGGCCTTCCGACGCCGGCTCGCCTGGCTCAGCGTCCTCGCGACCGTCGTCGCGACGATGGTGGCCACCGCCGGAGCCGCGCCCGCCGGCGCCGCCCAGGCCTCCGGGGACGACGTCCCGGCCTGGAGCACCGGCTGGTCGTGGACCTACCAGTCGAACTTCCGCTACCTCGCCGCGGGGACCGACGTCTCCCTCAACGAGAACGTCACCTACACCGTCGCCGGTGTGGAGACCTTCCAAGGCCAGCAGGCGTACAAGCTCAACATCACCGGCACGATCACCGGCGGCAGCGGCAGCGCGGCCGTCGACGGGGTCGGCAACGCCGAGCTGAGCAACTTCGCCGGCTCGGTCACGGGCACCAAGTTCGTCCGGCGCTCCGACCTGGCCCTCCTGCAGGAGACCCAGCACCAGAACCTCACCGGCCGGGCCAAGGTCAGCATCATCACCCAGAACATCACCGCGACCATCGACCTGGTGATGACGCCGCAGCGCGGCTGGCGCGCCCTGGCGTTCCCGCTCGACGCGGGCCAGTCGTGGAACAACGACGTGGACGTCGCCTACAACGGCGGGTTCAGCTACAACGCCGGCTCGCTGGCGAGCGGCTCGTCGACCTTCGACGGGATCTTCTCCTTCAAGGACCCCTCCTCGGTCTCCAACGCCACCAGCGCCGTCCCGATCGGCTCGGTCACCACCCGCCGGGTGCACGCGCAGAGCGCCGACGGCCAGACCGTCAACACCCACTGGTGGTCGGCCACGCACCGCAACGACGCCCAGGAGCTGCTCCGGCTGCCCCTGGACGGCGGCTCGCTGACCCTCGACCGCAAGCTCTCCTCGGCGTCCACCCCGGCGCCCGGCACCACGCTGACCGGCACGATCACCCCCTCGCTCTCCTGCGCCGGGGGCGACGTCACCGTCGCCGGCCGGCTCAGCAGCGGCGCGGCCGGCGTCCCGGTCGCGATCGCGCTCGACAAGTCCCCGGTCGACCCGGGCGGCGCGGTCACCGCGAGCGCGACGACCACCGCGGGCGGCAACTACACCGCCACGATCGCCGCGCCCGCCGAGGCCGACGGGCTGAGCAAGACCGGCGCCCGCGCCAGCTGGGGCGTCGTCGTGACGGCCGGCGGCGCCTCCGCGGCCGGCACCCTCGTCGTCACCCCGCGCAGCTGCAGCACGCTGGTCTACACCGGTGACACCTCCGCGGCCCAGGGCAGCACCGCCACCCTCCGCGCGGTCCTCACCGACCGCACCGGCGGCGACGTCAGCGGCCGGACGATCACCTTCGCGCTCGCCGGCGGCGCCACCGCGACCGCCACCACCGACAACGCGGGTGTCGCCCAGACGACGGTCCCGGTCGCCGGTCCGCCGCGCACCACCACCGTCACCGCGTCGTACGACGGCAACGCGGGCCTCGAGCCCGCCAGCACCTCGTCGGCCTTCACCGTCGGCACCATCGCGACCACCACGACCGTCGCGGCCGACCCGGCCGTCGTCCCGCTGGGCGAGCCGGTCCGGTTCACCGCGAACGTCACCCCGTCGCACGGCGGCAACCCGTCCGGCACCGTGCAGTTCCGCGTCGACAACGCCGACTTCGGCGCGGCCGTCGCCCTGTCCGGGTCCTCGGCCACGAGCCCGCCGCTGTCCACGCTGGCCCTCGGCGACCACACGGTCACCGCGGTCTACAACGGCAGCGCCGACCACACCGGCAGCACCTCCGCCGCGGTCACCTTCCGGGTGCGCGAGCCGCTCAAGCCGACCACGACCACCTCGACCGTCACCCCCGGCACCGCCGTGTACGGCGAGCAGGTCACCCTCGGCGCGACCGTCACGACGGCCGTCGGGACCCCCACCGGTGAGGTCGTCTTCACCGTCGAGGGTCACGAGGTCGGCCGCGCGGGCGTCGCCCCCGACGGCACCGCGACCACCACGGTCAGCGACCTCCCGGTCGGCAGCAACCCGGTCGTGGCGACCTACCGCGGTGACGACGTCTTCGGCGTCAGCGCCGCCTCGCCGCGCACCGTGACCGTCAACAAGGCCGCCGTCGACGTCACCCTCGACGCCACGGACTCCTCGACCGTCACCGGTGAGGCCGTCGGCCTGACCGCGACCGTCGCGGTCCGGTCCCCGGGCGGCGGTGCCCCCGACGGCACCGTGCAGCTGCTCGTCGACGGCAGCCCCGTCGGCGCGCCGGTCGACGTCGTCAACGGCACCGCGGCCTTCCCGCCGCTGACCTCGCTGACGGCGGGCACCCACACCCTGCGGGCGTCGTACTCGGGCAGCGGGCGGTACGCCGCCGGCACCGACCAGCGCACCCAGGACGTGGCTCCGGCCGACACGACCGTCGCGCTCGTGGCCAACCCGTCGCCGTCGGTGCAGGACGAGAACGTCCGGCTCACCGCCAGCGTCGTCGCCACCGCGCCCGGCTCGGGCTCCCCCACCGGCACGGTCACCTTCCTCTCCGGCGGTGACCCGATCGGCTCGGCGCCGCTGGAGGCCTCGGCGTCCGGCAGCACCGCCGTCCTCGACCTGGACGACCTGCCGCCGGGCACCCACCAGCTCGTCGCGACCTACGACGGCGACGCGGACTACCGCGGCGCGGAGTCGGCCCCGACCAGCCACACGGTGATCGCCGGGACCGCGGTCGCGGCCACCACGACCGAGCTCACCTCGAACGCCAACCCGGCGACGTACGGGCAGGCGGTGCGCTTCCGGGCCGAGGTCACCTCGACCGACGGCGTCCCGTCCGGCACGGTGCAGTTCTCCGTGGACGGCCAGGACGTCGGCGCCCCGGTGCCGGTCGACGGCGACGGGGTCGCCCGCAGCGAGGCGGTCACCTCCGCCGAGCCGGGCGACCACACCGTCATCGCCAGCTTCGTCGGCGCTCCGGGCTTCTCCGGCAGCGGCGCGATCCTGACCCAGACGGTCGAGACCGGCAGCGTCGAGGTCGACCTGACCTCGTCCGACACCGACGCGGGCGTCGGCGACGACGTCCGGTTCACCGTCACGGTCTCCGCTCCGGGCGCGGGCCTGACCCCGACCGGCTCGGTCCAGATCGTCATCGACGGGCGCCCGTCCGGTCCCGCCCTCACCCTCGAGGACGGCACCGCGACCAGCCCGGCGCTGGCGAACCTGACCCCGGGTGAGCACACCGTCACGGCCGTTTACTCCGGCGACCTGCGCTACGGCGCGGCCACCGCCGAGCTGACCCAGCGCGTCCTGCGCCTGGGTACGACGACCACGCTGGCCCTCGACCGCGCCCAGACCACCTACGGCGACCCGGTCACGGCCACCGCCACGGTCACCGCGGCCGACGACCACCTCGGTGCGCCGACCGGCACGGTCACCTTCACCGTCGACGGGCAGCCGGTCGCGACCGGCACCCTCGTCGCCGGCAGCGGCGGCACCTCCGTCGCCACGGTGACCCTGGCCTCGCCGGGGGCGGGCAACCACACGGTGCGTGCGGTGTTCGCGGGCGGCCCGAAGTTCGAGGGCAGCACCTCCGGCAACAAGCCGGTGGCCGTGGCCAAGCGCGCGACCAGCGTGAGCACCGCTCCCGCCGTGCTGTCCCTGACCCCGCTGGCGGTCCCGCTCGGCGTGCTCCGGGCGACGGTCACCGCGGGCTCGACCCCGCTGGCCGGTGTGCCGGTGGAGTTCAAGGTCGGCGCCAAGGTCGTGTGCACCTCCACCACCAACGAGTCGGGCATGGCCGTGTGCAGCGCGGCGGCCTACCTGCTCCAGCTCACCCTCAACGGCGGCTACGTCGCGACCTTCCAGGGCGACGCCAACCACCTGTCCTCGACGGCGCGCGGCGCCATCCTCAAGTGAAAGGAAGACCCGCTGTGCGCCGATCCATCGCCGCTCTCGCGGCCTTCGCCCTGACCCTCGGCACGCCCGTCCTGCTCGCCTCCTCGGCGTCCGCGGACATCAACGGGCCCGCCGACGGGGCCACCCTCCGGGGCAATGCGACCCTGTCCAACAGCGGTGCCTCCGACGGCACCGGCTGCCTCAACGCCAGTGGACCGCAGACCACGCTGCAGCTGATCAACAGCACCGGCGGGGTCGTGTTCGAGAGCGTCCAGGGCGGTACCGGCGGCAAGAGCGCCGGCATCGACACCCACAACTACCCCAACGGGGCCTACACGGCCCGGGCCATCGAGCGGAACCGCTCGGGCTTCCTCTACTGCTCCAACAACACCAAGACCACCAACCGGTCGGTGACGATCGACAACATCACCCAGCTCGCCTACTCCGGTGCCACGGACGGCGCGCAGAACACCTCGGCGACCGTCAAGGCGACGCTGACCGACCCGAACCTCGGCACCTCGGTGCTGCCGGGCCGGACGGTCACCTTCGCGCTGAGCGGCGGTACGTCGGTCAACGCGACCACCGATGCCAACGGCGTCGCCACCGCGACGCTGCCGCTGTCCGGTCCCCCGCGCAACGCCACCGTGACGGCGTCGTTTGCGCAGACCGCCTACTACAAGCCGTCGAGCGCCTCGAGCCCGTTCGCGGTCGGCAAGAACCCGTCGACCACGACGCTGGCGCCGCCGGCGTCCGTGGTCCACGGTGAGGCCGTCTCGTTCACCGCTCAGGTGGCCCGGGTCAACGGCACCAGCGAGCCCACCGGCACCGTGCAGTTCACGGTCGACGGCAACGACCTCGGGGCCCCGGTCCCGGTCGTCGCCGGCACCGCGACCTCGCCGTCGACGGACTCGCTGAGCACGGGCGCCCACACCATCGGCGCCTCCTACAGCGGGGACGGCAACCTGATCGGCAGCACGGCCGCCACCAAGGAGCTCACGGTCGGCAAGGCGCCCACCGCGACGGTGCTCACCAGCACCGGCTCCCCCACGGTGAGCGGCCAGGCGGTCACCTTCACCGCCGAGGTCGACGTGGTCGCCCCCGGCGTCGGCCAGCCCGGTGGCGCCGTGCAGTTCAACATCGACGGCGACCCGTACGGCACCGCGATCCCGCTCACCGGCGACACCGCGACCCTGACCGTCAGCAACCTGCGTCCCGGCAACCACGCCGTGCAGGCGACGTACAACGGCAACGGCGACTTCGCGAGCAGCAGCTCGGCCGAGCTCACCCACGGCGTCAACCGGGCCGACACCACGGTCGAGGTCTCGACGTCCAACGCCCAGGCCGTGGCCGGTGAGCCGCTGCGCTTCACCGCCGACGTCACGGTCACCGGTCCCGGCGCGGGCGAGCCGACCGGCACCGTCCAGTTCGCCGCCGACGGCGAGCCGATCGGCGCCCCGGTCGCCCTCAACGGCGGGACGGCGGTCTCCCCGCCGGTCGGCCTCGACGCGGGCAACCACGTCATCACGGCCAACTACGAGGGTGACGACCGCTTCGCCGGCGGCTCGGCCACGCTGACCCAGAAGGTCTTCGCGGCCACCACGACGACCTCGGTCAGCTCGGCCCCCAACCCGTCGGTGGTCGGCCAGAACGTGACCATCACCGCGACGGTCACCCCGGACGCCCCGGCGACCGGCGACCCGCAGGGCGCCGTCCAGTTCGAGATCGACGGCCAGCCCGGCCCTTACGTCGCGCTCGAGGACGGCACTGCCACGATGAGCACCAGCACGCTCGCCCGCGGCACCCACCAGGTCAAGGCCCGCTACCTCAGCGCGGACCCGAACTTCGTCACCAGCGTCTCCACGACCACCACCCACACGGTCAACAAGGCGGCGACGAGGACGACCGTGGTCAGCTCCGCGCCCACCGCGGTCTCGGGCCAGCCGGTCACCTTCACGGCCACCGTCGGCGTCGTCGCCCCCGGTGCCGGCTCGCCCTCGGGCACGGTGACCTTCACCGACGGCAGCACCGTGCTCGACACCGTCCCGGTCTCCTCCGCGACCGGCGGCATCGCCTCGGTCACGCTCGACGACCTCGGCGTCGGCCAGCACGCGATCGTCGCGACGTACGACGGCGACGACAGCTTCACCGGCAGCAACGGCTCGGTGGCGCAGAAGGTGCAGCGGGCGCAGACCTCGACGCTCCTGACCTCGTCGGCCAACCCGACGCCGTCGGGCGGCTCGGTGACCTTCACCGCGACGGTCAGCCCGGTCGCCCCCGGCGCCGGCTCGCCCTCGGGCACCGTCCAGTTCAAGATCAACGGCGCCAACCTCGGCGGCCCGGTGGCCCTCGTCGGCGGCGTCGCCCAGAGCAGCGCCTTCAGCTCGGCAGCACCCGGCACCTACCGGATCTCCGCGGTCTTCAGCGGCGACCCCCGGTTCGTCGGGAGCACCGGCCTGCTCGACCAGGGCAACGGCCAGACCATCGGCAAGGGCGGCACCGCGCTCGACCTCGAGGCGGACGCCGAGACCGCCGACCAGGGCCAGCCGGTGACCTTCACCGCGACGGTCCAGGTCGTCTCGCCGGCCACCGGCCGGGCCACCGGTCCGGTCCAGTTCTGGGACGGCGACACCCTGCTCGGGGCGGCCAACCTCGCTCCCGCGCCGGCCGAGCGGACCAGCACCGCGTCGTTCACGACCACGGGGCTCACGCCCGGCGCCCACCAGGTCCGTGCGGTCTACGGCGGCAGCTTCAACTACACCGGCAGCGAGTCCGCCGCCGGCGTGAGCGTCGGCGCGGTCGAGACCGTCACCGGCATCACGTCGAGCGCCAACCCGGCGACGTACGGCGGCCGGGTGACGCTCACCGCGATCGTCTCCGACGCCGTCCCGACCCCGGGCAAGCCCACCGGCTCGGTCACCTTCCGCTCCGGCAACGCGGTGCTCGGCACCGCGCCGCTGGCGACGGTCGAGGGCCAGCAGCGGGCGACCCTGCAGGTCGACGGGTTCGCCGCGGGCAGCCACCGGCTGACCGCGACCTACTCCGGTGACCTGAGCCGGGCAGGCAGCGCCTCGCCCGAGCTGCTCCAGGTCGTCGACCGGGCGCGGGCGACGATCACCGACATGGCGGTGATCAACTCGCAGCTGTGGACCGTCCGCACGGTCAAGGCGACGCTGCGCGGCGTCGGCGGGGCCCCGCTCGCGGGCCAGCGTCTGGTCTTCTCCACGACCAGCTCGCTGGCGGGCGGCTACCTGTTCATCTGCGACGCGGTCACCGACAGCGCCGGTACGGCGTCGTGCCGGGTGCCCGGCGGGATCCCGGCCTACGTCAACGCCGAGGGCTTCGACGTGACGTTCGCCGGCAACGCCAGCTACCTCCCGACCACCGACCACGGCGGCGGGCGGGGCTGACCCCTCCACGAAGTGCGGGGGTTGCTGCCTCGAGATCAGGATCTCGAGGCAGCAACCCCCTAACTTCGTGCCAGCAACCCGCGCACTTCGTGGGTCAGCGGCGGCGGACCTTCACCGCGGGCGAGGTCACCGTCGCCGGCGCGTAGCCGGGAGCGGTGTACGTCGCCTTGACGGTGATCCGGTGCCCGGCCCACTTCCGCTCCAGACGGAGCTTCGCGCCCTTGGCACCGGCGATCCTCCGGCCGTCGACGTACCAGGCGTAGCCGACCTTCGCGGCCGGGCTGACCCGCCCGAGCCGGACCGCGACCTTCGTGCCGACGCGCGCCTTGCCGGTGATCTTCGGCCGGCCCGCGAGCGCCAGCGTGCCCGCCGCGACGGGTGCGGTGGCGCTCGACGTCTTCGCGGCCTCGAGGAAGCCGTCGGCGGTGACCGTGACCCGCAGGCTGATCCGCTTGCCGGCCAGGGCCGGCGCGACGACGAGGCGCGCGGTGGTGGCGCCGGCGATCGGCGTACCGTTCGCCAGCCACTGGTACGCCGTGGTCCCCGGCGCCGGCGTCCAGGTCCCGGCCGTGCCGGTCAGGGTCGCGCCCACCTGGGCGCGGCCCGTGACCACCGGTGCGGCCGTGTTGACCACCGGCGTCGGCGGGGTCGAGACCTCCGTGCACGGGAACGTGCCCTGGCGCAGCGAGAAGCCGCCGGTGTCGCCGTCGTCCGACCACAGCACCGCCTTCTCCCCCGCGGCGCAGGTCGACTGCGGCGCGAGCGCGAAGCCCTCGTTGTTGAGGTTCGGCATGCCGACCGGGCGCTGGTAGGCCGCGGTGATCCCGAACCGGCCGCTCTGCTGGAGCTTCAGCGTCACCGAGACGCCGTCGCAGCTGTCGTCGCAGACCGCTCAGAGCCGCTCGGCCTCGGGGTCCCACACGACGTCCATGACGCCCGGAGGACCGGCGTTGGTCTTGAGCTGCGGGTCGATCGTGGCGACCAGGTGCGCGCTCTCCTGGACGGCGGCGGTCTGGTCGAGCGCGAGCACGTAGAGCCGGCCGGTGCCCTCGACCGCGACGACGTACAGGCCGGTGCCGTGCGCGGGGTAGGACGCCGGGTTGTAGGGCTGGTTGGTCGTCTCGTCGATCAGCCCGCCCCCGGTGAGGTAGGAGTCCGGCACCCAGGTGATGCCCTCGAGGCCGAGGTTGGCGCCGACCGCCGGGAGCAGGCCGTTGAGCGCCCACTCGTCGGTGGCGTTCATCGACGTGCCGGGCTCGTAGCGGAGCACGACGTTCTTGCTGACGCCGCTGACGTCGTTGTTGCGCTCGGCGGCCAGGTAGATCGCGTGGTCCGGACCGATCGTGATGCCCTCGGTGTCGGGGGCGCCGGTGCCGTCGGCGTAGCGCGGGTTCTTGCCGGGTGACCAGCCGGCGGCCGGGACGTAGCCGTCGCCGTCCTTGACCAGCTTGGTCAGCGTGCCCGCCTTGTTCTGCGCGACCCACAGCGTGCTCGGGTCCTCGGGGTCGAAGACCAGGCCGCTGGCGTCCTGGTTGAACGTGCCCGCCTGGTCGACGGTGCGGACCGTCTGGGAGCCCGGCCAGGCCTGGGTGTCGAGGCCCGGGCAGCTGTTGACCGCACCCGGCGTCGGGGCGACGTTGTCGACGAAGGCGCCGACGCCGTCCTTGCAGCGGCCGTAGGTCTGGGTGGCGTGCGCGGTCCAGGAGAACGAGTCGATGAGCTTGGCGGCCGGGTCGAGCAGGCGGACGCTGTCCGCGCCGCCCAGACCCGCGGCCAGGGTGTTCACCACGAGGTGGCCGTGCGCCGGGACGACGCTCGGCGTGGGCAGCGTGGTCGGGTCGGCCTCGCCGCTGTCCTTGAGCACCCAGCCGGCCAGGTCGACCGGGGCGTCGGAGAGGTTGACCAGCTCGACCCAGTCCGGGCCTGCCGCCGCGTCGTTCGACTCGATCTCGTTGATCCGGATCGGGCTGCACGCGTTGGCCGCCCCGCGCGTCGGGACCGTGGTCACCTCCCAGGTGCCGGTGCCGTCGGGGCAGCGGCCGTACGTCGTCGCGGCGTGCCCGCCGGACCACGCGTAGGTGTCGACCACCGAGGTGCCGTCGGCCTGGTAGAGCGTGACCGAGTCGTCGACGCCGAGGCCGAAGCCGGGCGGGGGGAACTCGGTGTAGAGCGCGAAGAAGGCGCCGGGCGCGAGCGTCGTACCGCTGGGGACGACGGCGAACGGGTGCCCGGCGTCGGCGTCGCGGACCTTCCAGCCCGAGACGTCGACCGGCGCGGTTCCGGTGTTGGTGATCTCGACCCAGTCGCCGACGGCGTCGCCGTTGGACTCGACCTCGTTGAGCTTGATCGTGCTCGGGTCGGGTCCGGTGCCACCGCCGCCGGGCTTGCCCGGAGGGTTGTTGCCGAGCGTGCTGGTGCCCGGCGAGGCGACGAACGCCCCGGCCGAGGTCGAGGTCCAGGAGCCCTCGGCGTCACCGGCGGTCGACCGGGTCCAGGCGCTGGCCCGGTTGGCACCGAGCGCGGCCTCCGGCACCCACGCGCTGGCGGTGTCGGTGCGCGGACCGGCGACGTCGCCGGCGCCCTGGTCGTTGTAGGTGAGCCGGTCCACCAGCGCACCCGCGGCGTCGTGGATGTTGATCTCGTCGCTGCGCCCGAGGTTGACCGGGTTGCTGCCGAGCACCTTGACCGTCGCGGGCAGGTCCCACTCGGTGCGGAAGGCCTCGGCGGTGGCCTCGCTGACGACCGCGGACTCACCGCGCGCCAGCGTGCCGAGCGGGCTGAGGCTGACGGCGTTCGGGGTCCGCGCGCTGTCGTTGTAGGACCACCCGGTCAGGTCGGCCGGTCCGGCGCCGAGGTTGGTGATCTCGAAGAACTCCGAGCCGTTGTACTCCCACTCGGTGATCCGCACGGTGCTCGCGCCGCCGTGGGTCGAGACCCCCGGCGATCCGACGTGGTTGCCGGCCGACGTCCAGGAGCCCTCGGCGTCGCCGGCGGTCGAGAGCGTCCACCCGGTCGCGTCCGGGTGGGCGAGCGCCGCCGCGTCGGGCACCCAGGCGCTCGACATGTCGGTGCGCGGGCCGAGGCCGGTCTGGTCGTCGTACGTCAGCCGGTCGACCAGCGTGCCGCCCGCGTCGTAGATGTTCATCTCGTCGGAGCGACCGAGGTTCTGGTCGTTGTCGCCGACCACCTTCACGCCGACCGGCAGGTCCCACTCGGCCCGGAAGGCCGCCGCGCTCGCCTCGCTGATGATCGCCGACTCCCCCGCCCGCAGCGTGCCCAGGCTCCCGATCGGGAAGGCACCCGCGGTCCGGCTGCTGTCGTCGAACGACCAGCCGGTCAGGTCCACCGGGTCGGACCCGGTGTTGGTGATCTCGACGAACTCCGAGCCGTTGTAGGCCCACTCGGTGATCTGGACGTCGGAGGCGGCCGCCTGGGCGGGCGCCGTGGTGGACAGGACGAGCGGGACGGGCACCAGGAGCGTCGCTGCCGCGAGCAGGCCGGTGAGCCGGGGGGTTGATCGCACGCTCGCACGATCACGACACCCGGCCAACGACAGGTGAATCCCAGGGCTATCGCACCCGAACGGCCGCCGAACCCACGCTCCGCCGGTCGTAGCCCGGCGCGGTGTAGGTCACCACGGCGCGGACCTTCTTGCCCTTGGCCGCCTTGCCCGGCTTGTACGTCGCCCGGGTGGCGCCCGCGACGGGCTTGCCGCCGACGGTCCACTGGATCCGGACGGTCGCGGCCGGGCTCGCGGCGGCGTACGTGACCGTGAGCCGGGAGCCGACCTTCGCCTTGCCCTTGATCCGCGGCGCGGTGCGCACGCTCAGCGCACCCGGCTTGACCTCGGTCGCCGCACGCGCCTGGCCGTAGCCGGCCAGGTAGCCGGGCGCGATCGCGGTGACGAGCACCGTGATGTCCTTGCCGAGCTGGGCGGGGGTCAGGGTGAAGGTCCTCGCGGTCGCACCGGGGATCTGCGTGCCGTCGGCCAGCCAGAGGTAGCCGTAGGCGTTGGGCGTCGCCTCCCAGGTGCCGGGGTCGACCGTCAGCGTGCGGCCGACCTGGGCGGTGCCCAGCACGCGCGGCGGGACGACCGACGCGAGCGAGGTCGGCTCGGGAGCCACCGTGGGGGTCGGCTCGGACGCGATCGCGTTGGCGTCGTACCCGGCGAGGGTGCCGGAGACGCGCACCGTGATCTTCTCCCCCAGCGCGGCGGCCGGGACGACGATGCTGTCGCCGGTCCCGATCGGGTCCGGCGAGCCGGAGCGGAACCACGTGGAGGTGAACTGGTAGTCGTCGGACTGCGGCAGCCACGAGCCCACCGTCACCGCGAGCGTGTCACCGACCCGCGGCACGCCGCTGATGTAGGGCTTGGCCGTGGGCTGCACCTTGATCAGCGCGAGCTGGGCGTCGATCCCGGTCCGCGGCGCACCCGCGACCGCGAGCGCCTGCGCCCCGGCGAGGTCGGCGCTGTCGTTGTAGTACTCCCGCGCGTAGTTGGCGCCCTTGCCGGCGTACCCGACCTTGTAGCTGCCGTCGGGCACCACGAACGAGTAGGTGCCGTCGGACTCGATCTTCGAGAAGTAGGTGGCGTTCCAGGTGTCGCCGGTCTTGGTGTACGCCGTGACCAGGCCGTCGCCGACCGCCGCTGCCTGAGGGCCGGTGACCGTGCCCGCGAGCAGGTGGCCGGGCGCCAGCGACGCGTTGACGCCGGTGCGGTCGGCGTTGTCGGTGATGCTGAGCGTGGTTGCGGCGTCGACCGTCGTCACGTCGTTGTAGAACTCGGGCGCGTAGGTCGGCGCCGCGCAGTCCTGCGCCGGGCAGGCCGAGAACTGGACCCGG
Source organism: Pimelobacter simplex (assembly GCF_024662235.1). Lineage (GTDB taxonomy): Bacteria > Actinomycetota > Actinomycetes > Propionibacteriales > Nocardioidaceae > Nocardioides. The sequence continues at coordinate 604,095 of NZ_CP096276.1, read as the reverse complement.
TACTCGCCCGGGGAGCCGTAGAGCGTGTACGCCCCGGCCGCGTTCGTCTTCGCGAACCGCACCGGCACCCACGTCCGCACCGGGCCGTCGGCCTCGCTGGTCAGCTGGTAGCCGATCACCGTGACGTCCTTGACCGGCGCACCGCCCACCTGAGCGGTCACCGTGCCCGAGATCGCCCCGACCGGGACCGGCTCGGCGGCCTCGGCGCTCGCCATCGTCCCGAGGCCCGCTCCCGCCGCGGCCGTCGCGGCCGCCAGGGCGGCTCCGACCCAGCGCCGCCGGGCACGGCTCAGCATCTGCACACGCATTCGTCGACTCCCCATCGTCGTCGCCCGGGTGGCCCGGGACGTAGTTACCCGGGACGTTAGCGGGCCGGAGCGGTCGGCGGGGCGGAAATGGCCCGGTCCACGGACGCACGGACGCCCGACCTCCCCACGGGTCGGGCGTCCGAGGTCAGCGCCGCTCGGTCACTTGCTCCGCGGGAGCACCCGAGCGTTCGGGAAGCCCTTCAGCGTCAGCTCGCTGATCGGGATGGCGCTGATCCGGAGGGGCTGGCTCTGGTCGAAGGTCCAGGTGGACGTGCCGGTGCTGACCCGGCAGTTCAGGCTCACGCTGGCCGGGACCGGCAGCGTCATGGTGGCCGAGCCGGTGACCCCGGTGCCGAAGCTGGCGTTGCCGGGGGCGCCCGACTCAGCGCCGTACAGGGAACCGCGGCTGAGGTAGCAGTCGAGGATCCCGGCACCGTTGTAGGTGCTGGGCCGCAGCCACGCCTCGTAGTTGAAGAGGTAGGTGCCCGCGGGCAGGTTGGGCAGCGTGTAGGTGTGCGCGCTCGACGCGGACGACGAGCCGGAGTACGACCAGACCCAGGCGCGCGTGCCGAGGGCGCTCGCGTCCTTGCCGTCGACCGTGTCGGCGTTGAGGTTGGTGACCTTGCCCTTGCCGTTGACGGCGAAGGGGGCGTCGTTGCCCGTCTTCGTCTTGACGGAGAGCGCCGGGCCGGGCTTCGTACGGGCCAGGGTGCTCACCTTGCTCGTGCTGTTGACCTTGCCGAGCAGGAAGCCCTTGCCGGTGGCGGCGAGGGCTGCGGTGTTGGCGGCGAGGACCAGAACGGTGACCGCGCCGAGGACGGTCAGGGCCGTCATGATCTTGGAACGCATCTGTCTCCCTAGGTGTGTGCGGGCATGCCGGGGCCGTGCGGCCCGCACCAGGGTGAGCGGACGACCTTAAAGTCGTCTTTCGGGAGGCGTCCCGCCTCTACGATGTGCGCGTGACCGAGCCGGCGCCCCACGAGGCCGCGGATGCGCTGCTGGCCGATGTCCTGCAGGCGACCGAGCCGCTCGAGCGGGCGCGGGCGCGAGCCCCGGAGCTGACGGCGCTGCTCCTGCGCGACCAGTGGCTGGCCCTGCTCGACCGGCTGCCGGCCCCGGTCCCCGGCTGGCTCGTGTGGCGCGCCGCCTACGGCCTGCACCACCTCGGGCACCTCCGCGACGCCGAGCTGGTCGCCGAGCGCGTCGACCCGGCCTCGGCGCCGGCCGACCTCGCCCGGCTCCACGCCGTCCGCGCCGCCGTTGCCTGGAACCGGGGCGACCAGGACGCCGCACGCAGGCATGCGGACCGGGCCACCGAGCTCGACCGGATCGCTGCAGGCGCGGCCCAGGGCGTCGTGGACGTGGCGCTCGCCCTGCTCTCGGCCGCCGAGGGCGACCGCGACGCGAACCAGCGCTACTACGACCGGGCCCGCGCCTGGGCCGAGCGGACGGGGGACGACCTGACCCTGGAGCGGGTGCTCAACAACCTGTCGTCGCGAGCCCTCGAGGAGGGCGATCCCGAGGCAGCGGTCGCCGCCGCGATCGCCGGCCAGCAGGTCAACCTCCGTACAGGTCACCAGTCCGGGCTCGCGCTCCTGAGGCACAACCTCGCCGAGGCGCTGATGACCCTCGGCCGGCTGGACGAAGCGCTCACCGCGGCCAACCAGGCCCGCACCTTCTACGTCTCGGCCGGCTCGCCCAACGCCGGCGGCTCCTGGCAGCTGGCCGGCGACATCCAGGCTGTCCTCGGGCTCGCCACGCAGGCGGCGGCGTCCTTCCGGCACGCGATCGAGGCCGCCCAGGTCGAGGGCGACGCCCAGACGCTCGTCCCCTCGCTCGCCGGGCTGGCCCTGGTCACGGCTCCGCGCGAGCCGGCCGCCGCGACCGCGCTGCTGGCCCGCATCGAGCGCGAGCCGATCGCGGTCCGCAGCGCCAGCGTCCTCACCGCGGCCGCCTGGGTGCACCTGTGCACGGGCGACCCCGAACGGGCCCGCGCGCAGGCCGAGCTCGCCGTCGTCGAGTCCGGCAAGGTCAACGACCTGACCCGGATGGCGGAGTCCCTGGAGATCCTGTGCCTGCTCGACCGGACCGGTGCCGACGATCCCCGCCTGCGTGAGGCCGACCAGCTCCGCCGCCGCATCGGCGACCCGATCCGGATCGCGATCCACCGGCTGGTCGCCGCCCACCTCGGCGCGGACCCGGTCGAGCGCCGGCTGGCCGTCGCCGAGCTCCGCAGCCACGGTGTCGTCGCCGACGTCGGCCAGATCGCCGGACAGCTCCACGCGATCGGCGTCGGAGCGACCACCGCGCCCGTCCGGATCCACTCCCTGGGCCGGTTCGCGGTCCTGCGCGACAACCAGCCGGTCCCCGTCGACGAGTGGCCCTCCCGTAAGGCGCACGAGGCGCTGCGGTTGATCGCCGCGCACGGTCCCGCCGGCCTCACCCGAGCGCGGCTCGCGGAGCTGCTGTGGCCCGGCACGCGCGAGGTCAGCAACCGTCTCTCGGTCGCCCTGTCCCACCTCCGGGTCACCCTCGACCCGACCCGCACGCACCCGAGCAACCACTTCCTCCGTACCTCCGGCGGCCTCCTCTCCCTCGCCCCCGAGCACGTCGAGCACGACGTCGACGAGTTCCGCCAGGCAGCCCGCACGGCACTCGCCGAGGACGACGCCCGGACCCCACCCGGCGACGCCGAGCACGCCCGCCGCGTCCTCGCCGCCCTCGAGACGGCCGCGTCGCTCTACACCGGCCCGTTCGCCGACGGCGAGGACGCCGACTGGGCCGACGACATCCGCGAGGAGCTCGCCCGGCTCGCGCGCCAGGTCCACCGCGCCCTGGCCGGGCGCCACCTGCGCCAGGGCGCCCCCGACGCCGCCGTCCCCTGGCTGACCCGCCTGCTGCGGGCCGACCCCTACGACGAGCCCGACCACCTCACGCTCGTGGGCGCCCTGCGCGCGGCCGGGCGCTACGGCGAGGCCCGGCTGGCGTACCGGCGCTACGCCGAGCGGATGGACGAGCTGGGCGTACCGGCGCAGTCATGGGACGCCGAGCCGGCCTGACCACCGCGGAACCGACCGCCCGCACCGTCGCGTAGCCCGGTCCGCCCGGCACCCGGAACGGCAGCTCCACCCCCACCACCAGGACCACGACCACCCGCTCCCCCTCGACCCGTACGGTCGCGCGTAGCCCCGGGTGCTCGCGCAGCGCGCCGCTCGCGCGCAGGTAGTCCGCCACCGCCCGCTCCGCCGCGGCCCGGCTCAGCGCGAGGTCGTGACCGGCCAGGCCGCCCTCGTAGGCGTCACGGCCCTGAGCACCGAGGTCCGCGCCCTGGAGCGCGGCGCCGTCGGCGACCGCGTCCAGGCGCTGGCGGGTGAGCTGGGCGGCGCTGGCGTCGACGACGACCGCGACGAGGAGCAGGATCACCGCGGCGAAGCCGGCCACCAGCGGGGTGGTCGAGCCGCGGGTTGCCGAGGCACCGGTCGCCGGGTGGCCGGTCGCCGGGTGGCCGGTCGTGGGGTGGCTGGTCGTGGGGTGGCGGGTCATGGGGCGCCGGCGGACTCGCGGTAGCGGCCGATCGGCACGCTCTCCGCCGAGCTCAGCCGGAAGGTCGGCGCCCCCGAGCCGAGCACGTCCGGCAGCAGCGGGAGCGTGACCGCGCTGTCGATCCGAACGGTGATCACCGAGGTCCCCCGGTGGCAGCTCCCCGGGTACGGCGTGCAGGTGATCCGCACCCGCAGCGGCACGTCGACGAGTCCCTGGTCGGCGAGGACCTGGCGGGCGACCCGCTCGGCGCGGTCCTGGCCGGTGCGGTCGTCGGGAGCCAGCGCGTACGCACGCGCCGCGGCCCGGGTCGCCCCGCTGACCCCGAAGGAGCCGCGCTGCACCTCGAACACCGCCAGCACGATCCACAGCAGTGGGAGCAGCAGGACCAGGCTGAGCCAGACGAGCTCGACCAGGCCGCTCCCCCGCTGGTCCCTCCCGGCCCGGCTCACGGCGGCGCCGCCTCGAAGACCTCGGACACTGCGCGGCCGGTCACGGCGAGCTCGACACCGGGTCCGCCGAGGCCGAGCGCCGGGACCACGGCGCGGACGGTGATCTCCACCCCCGGCGCCCCGTCGACGAGGACTCGGCGGGCGGTGACGTCGCGGGCGTAGCGGCCCGAGAGCGAGGTCGCGACGACCTCGCGGGTCCGGGCGACGCCGTCGGCCGGGTCGCGGTCGGCGGTCGCCGCGAGCCGGGCTCCCTCCGACGCGGCGGCGGCGAGCGTCGTACGGACGTGGAGGACGAGGGCGACCTGGACGATCCCGAGCACCACCGGCAGCAGCACGAGCGTGACCAGGGTCAGGTCGACCAGGGCGGTACCGCGCTGGCTCCCCGCCCGACCGAGCCGGGTCGCTCGACCGGGCCGGGTCACTTCACCGAGTCGAGCGCGGACTGGAGCAGGCCGACCAAGCGCGGCTCGGCGATCCCCCACAATGCCACGCCGACCGAGACGGTCATCAGGGTCACCAGGACCCAGCCCGGTACGTCGCCGCGCTGGTCGGCGCGGCCGCGGCGGTGCCGTGGTCGGTGGCGATGACGGTGACGGTGGAGGGAGCGGTGGATCATCGGTGGTTCCTCTCGGTTCAGTGACTCAGGGTCAGGCCGACGAAGCCCGGCCAGAAGGCGAAGACCACGGTCGTCGGCAGCACCAGCAGCACGACCGGCACGAGCATCGCGATCTCCTTGCGGGCGGCCTGCTCGATCAGCGCGCGGCGTCCGGCTTCGCGGACGTCGGCGGCTTGGGCGTGGAGGACGTCGGCGAGGGGCGTCCCGCGCTCGACCGCGACCGCGATGCCGTGGGCGAACCGGGCGACCACGCCGAGTCCGCTGGCGGCGGCCAGTCGGTCAAAGGCGTCGGCGACGGGCTCGCCGGTGCGGATCCGGGCGAGGACCTCGCCCAGCTCGCGGGAGAGCTCGCCCCGGCTGCGGCGCACGACCCGGTCGAGCGCGGCGACGGGTGACTCGCCCGCGGCGACGCTGAGCGCGAGGAGCTCGGCGACGGTGGGGAACTCGGCGAGCATCGCGGCTTCGCGACGCCGGACCTGGGTCGTCAGCCGTTGGTCGCGCAGCAGCACTCCGCAGCCGAACGCCCCCACGCAGGCCAGCAGCAGGGGCAGCGGCGCGCTCGCGGTGGGCCGTTCCCAGGAGCGGAGCAGCGCGAGCGCCACCGCGAGGGCGAACCCGGCCAGTCCCCAGAGCACCTGCTGGGTACGGAACTCGCGCACCGTGAGGTCGAGGCCGGCCCGGTCGAGCCGTCGGCGTACCGACGCCGCACCGCCGACCACCCGGTCGACCAGGTCGCCGAGCCCCGCGAGGACGCCGAGACCCGCGCCCGGGCCACGGCCGGTCGCGGTCCGCGCCGGCGTCGCCGCGGTGGCGGCGGGCAGGAGGTCCCGGACGTAGGGCAGCACCCGCGCCTCGAGCGGCGGCCGGCGGATCGCAGCCACCCGGACGACGACGAGAAGCAGGCCGAGCGCCGTACCGAGTCCGACGAGGCCGCCGGCGAGTGCGGCGCTCATCGCAGGATCCGCCGTTCGGCGGGCAGCCGGCCAAGCCGGATCATCAGCCGGTAGGCGGCCACGCACAGCGCCGCACCGGCCGCCAGGACGACGACCCCGCCGGCCGACTGGTAGCGCGCGAGCACGGTCGGCTGGGTCGACATCACCAGCAGCACCAGCCACGGCGCCGCGACCGCGACCCGGGCGCCGTTGACCGCCCACGACTGGCGCGCCTCGAGCTCGGAGCGGGTGCGCAGGTCGTCGCGCAGGTAGCCGGACAGGTTGCGCAGCAGCCGTCCGAGGTCACCCCCGCCGACCTCGCGCGCGATCCGCAGTCCCTCGACCACGCGGTCGCCGACGGGGTCGGCCAGCCGCTCCCCCAGCCGGTCGAGGCAGTCACCGAACCGGCCGGAGACCTGGTAGTCGAGCGCGAACGCCGCGAACGCCGGCCGCAACGGGCCCGGGCCGCGTACCTCGAGCGCGGCGACGGCGTCGGGCAGCGACATCCCCGCCCGTACGGCGGAAGCGAGGTCGTCGACCGCCTCGGGCCACACCTCCGCGAGCTCACGCTGCCGGCGCCGTGCCCGACCTTGCGCGAGCGCGAGCGGGAGGTAGCCGGCGAGCGCACCGAGCACCACCGCGATCGGCAGCACGTGGGTGAGCCCCAGCGCGAGCACGGCACCGACCAGCCCGCTGGTCAGGCACAGGGCGACGAGTTCGCGGTCGACGTGCTTTCGCGGCGACGGCGACACTGTGGCGTCAACGGGCGCAGGCTGGGTGAGCGCCCGGGCGATCAGCAGGCAGCCGAGCCCGAACCCCAGACCGACGAGCGCACCCATGTCGTCACCGGGCCTCGCGCAGCAGCCGGACGACGTCGACCCCGGCCCGCTCGTACCGCTCGATCCGCGGCGGCAGGCCGATCCCCCGGCGCAGCGCGCCCTCGCGCCACTCGAAGATCGTCTCGGTCTCGATCACGTCGCCCTCCATCCGTCCGGGCACCGCGACGACCTCGCTCACCCGGCGTACGCCCGAGGGATCGAGGGCGAGGTGCACGACGAGGTCGACCGACGCCGCCACCGTCGGTACGACGAACCGCGCCGAGATGTTCTCGCCCGCCAGCAGCGGCAGCGTGCAGGCCTTGGTCAGCGCCTCGCGGGCACTGTTGGCGTGGAGCGTGCACATGCCCGGCACCCCGGCGTTGAGCGCGATCAGCAGGTCGAGGCACTCCTCGGCGCGCACCTCGCCGACGATGATCCGGCTGGGCCGCATCCGCAGCGACTCCTTGACCAGGTCGCGCAGACGCACCTCGCCGGTGCCCTCGAGACCCTCCTGGCGGGTCTGGAGCGCGACCCAGTCGGGGTGCGGGAAGCGGATCTCGAAGACCTCCTCGGCCGAGATCACCCGCTCCCCACCGGGGATCGCGGCCGCCAGGCAGTTGAGCAGGGTGGTCTTGCCGGCCTGGGTGCCGCCGGTGACCAGGATGTTGAGCCCGGCCCGCACCGACGCCTCCAGGAACCGCGCCGCCTCGGGCGTCAGCGTCCCGAGCTCGACCAGCTCGGCCAGCCGCGCCGCCCGCACCACGAACTTGCGGACGTTGACCGCAGTAAAGAAAACCACTGCATGCTGACCTGGCCAAACGAGGTTTGCTTGCGATGCGAGCGCTCAGGTCGCCGGCGCTGGCCGACTCGGGCACTGCGCCATCCTGTCACCGGATCGTGCAGCAGACCCCGGCACCACAAGCGCCGGCTGGTCACCCCACCCTTCGCGGCCCTCGCGGCGAGTCGCCTCCGTCCGGGGACGTGTGGCGGCTGGCCACCGACTGGGCCGACTACGCCGAGCAGATGGTGCGGGTGCTCGATGCCGAGCCGGGCCTCGAGGGTGGCGTGGTCGATCGCTGGGCCGAGCGGCCGGTGACGAGGTTCGAGCGCAAGGGGACTGCCGCCGGCCGCGGCATCGCCGACCTGCGGTACCGACGGACAGCCTGATCGACCGGGCGCAGCGCGGATCGGGTAGGTCAGCCGCCCCCGATGATGTTGACCAGCCACGAGGTCCCGTACCGGTCGACGCACATCCCGAACTCGTCGCCCCACGGCTGGGTGGCCAGCTCGACCGTCACGGTCCCTCCGTCCGACAGCGCCTGCCAGTAGCCGCGCAGTTCCTCGGTGTCGTCCCCGCCGAGGCTGACCGCGAGGTTGTTCCCGGGCCGCAACGTCTCGCCCGGCAGCATGTCGGCGGCCATCAGCGTGAGGCCAGACGCTGTTGACAGCTGGCCGTGCATGACCTGGTCGCCCATGCCGTGGTCGTCGGTGCCGAAGTCGCCGAAGTGGTTGATCGTGAGATCGCCGCCGAAGATGTCCTGGTAGAACGCCAGGGCGGCCGAGGCATCACCCGCGAAGCTGAGGTAGGGGTTCAGTCGAGTGATCATGAACCGACGATAGAGGGCTCATCCCAATCGAGGGGGTCTGCTGCACGAGCAGGTGACAGGTGCCTTACCCCTCGCGTCGGCGCTAGGTCCGGAGCGGGGTCGGTCGAGACCGAATGGCGTTGGCGTAGGTACTTACGGTGTTGACCGCAGTAAAGAAAACTACTGCACGCGGCGCCATTCCATCCTGCGAGCCGCCTCGACTGAAGGCTACAGCGCCAGCGCCCTCGGGGGCGGTGCCCGAAGTCAGGCTCCTTGGCCCGCCGCGAAGTCACGATCCACCAAGCACCTCGACGCCTGGCCGCCGAACGTCAGCGCGACGGGCTATCGTTCCCCCCGGTCGAGTGAGGGGCGGATTGATGGCTGATCGTAACGTCGTGGTGCGGGGCACGAACGCGAAGCCTGCGGCCAGCGAGGCCCTTGCCTCGTTCTTCGAGTCGGATCCGGCAGCACCATCGGGCGGCGAGTTGTTCGTCGGATTCCCGGTGACCACCACTCCCGACGGAAGCCGACCGGTCGACGCGGTCTACGTGTCACCGGAGCTGGGCGTAATCGTGTTCGACATCGTCGAGGGCAGCGAACTCGGCCAGTATCAGGACCGACAGGATGACTTGGGCTGCCGCGCAAATTTCGGACAGTGATTAATTGTGTTTTTACGCTGCCTGCTGCTGGTTGCAGTACTCGTCGTGGACCTCTTGTGGGGTGCGGTAGCCGAGTGCTGAATGAAGACGTAGGCGATTATAGCGGAATTCGATGTACCGGGCCACGTCTTTCCTCGCTTCGTCGCGGGTGGGATAGGTCACGCGATTGACCCGTTCGACTTTCACCGCTGCGTTGAACGATTCGGCTAACGCGTTATCGAAACAGATCCCAGTTCTACCCACCGACCGGCGAAGATCGAGTCGTGAGGCTGCGCGGGCAAATTCGTCGCTCATGTATTGCGTTCCGCGATCCGAGTGGATCACACATTGTGATTCCAGGGTGTAGTTGCGTGCGGCCATATCCAATGCCTCGACTACCAAAGAGGTGCGCATGTGGTCGGCCATGGCGTAGCCGATGCAGGCCTTGGTGGCGCAGTCGATCACCGTCGCCAGGTACAACCAGCCCTCATCCGTGCCGATGTAGGTGATATCGGAGACGAGTTTGGTTCCCGGCGCGTGGGCGGTGAAGTCGCGTCCGAGGAGGTCGGGCACTGCGGCGGCGTCGCCGGCGATGGTGGTGGTCGGCCGGGACGGCCGGGGCTGGCACGGCACCAGTCCGAGCTCGCGCATCAGCCCCCGCACCAGCTCCGGGCTGGCGTCCTCGCCCATGCGGCCGAGGGAAGCGTGGATCCGCCGGTAGCCGTAGGTGGCGTCGGAGTCGTCGAAGACGGCCTCGATCACGGCCTTGAGTCGCTCGCGACGCTGTGCGGTGGCCGAGGCGGGCCGGTCGGCCCAGTCGTAGAAGCCAGACCGGGACACCCCGGCCCAGGCGCACATCTTGACCACCGGATAGTGCGCCTTCTGCGCGTCGATGAACTCGTATTTCGCGCTCACCGATACTCCTGGGCGAAGAAGGCCGCCGCTTTTCCCAAGAACTCGTTACGCATCCGCAGTTCGCGAACTTCACTCTCGAGCTCACGAAGTCGGGCACGCTCCGATATCGACAGTGGCGACTCTTCCTCGGGGTTCGCCTCCCGGTACTTCGCGCACCAGTTTCCCAGCGTGCCTTCATTGACGTGGATCTCGCGGGCGACCTCGGCGATCGAACGAGACGACTCGATCACCATTTTCACGGCCTCGTCCTTGAACTCAGGCGTGAACTTTCGACGCTTTTCCGGCATTAACTAGTTACCTCCATTTCGGAATGGACCTTATTTGATCCACTGTCCGAAATGTCTGAGGCACGCCAACTCGGCGCGGCTGATCGAGATCAGACTGCTGCAGCACGCCGATCTCGTCCGCCGCCGTAGCCTGAAGGTCGAGGTTCAGGCGATCACGTTCGCCCCGGCACTGGGCGACGCCCACCTCGCCGTGGAGGACGGATCCGAATACCCCGTCGTCAACCAGTCCAGCTTGGCGGGCGCGCTCGAGGACTTCGAATGGGATGGCGGCAACGACGACCTCTACCGGCGCACTGTGTCGGCATTGCAGAGCATCTCCGGGATCCGACGGACCGGGACCACGCGGACAGTGGAGACCGTCAACTCTCGCGGAGCGAAGCTGAAGCGCTTGGAGAGCTCGATCGCGACACTGGACGCCCAGCAGAGTCGCGCCGTCATCGAAACCGCACACGACGTGCAACGCATCCGCGGTCTCGCTGGCTCCGGCAAGACCGTCGTCCTCGCGTTGAAGGCCGCCTATCTGCACGCCCAGCACCCGGGGTGGCGCATCGGTGTCACGTTCAACACCCGCTCACTCAGCGCGCAGTTCCGCCGATTGATCAACACCTTCACGATCGAACAGACCGGCGACGAGCCCGACTGGTCGAAGATTCACGTGCTGACCGCGTGGGGTGCCCCGGGCGGGCCCGCACGCGACGGCGTGTACCACCGATTCTGTGCCGACAACGGCGTCGCATACCGCGACTTCGGGCGCGCCAAGACTGAGTTCGGCAGCATCGATCCCTTGGGTTGGGCGTGCGCCGCGGCGCTCAAGGACGCCACTTCGATCCGACAGTCGTTCGACGTGCTACTGGTCGACGAGGCCCAGGACCTGCCCGCCGACTTCCTCCGCATGTGCTACGAGATGCTCGGCGACGAGAAACTCCTGGTCTACGCCTACGACGAACTCCAGACCCTCAACGGAGCCGGACTAGCACCGCCCGAAGAGATCTTTGGTCTCAACGACCGTGGCGAGCCCCGCGTCAGGTTCGATGTCGACAACGAAGGCGGCCGCCGCGACATCATCTTGGAGAAATGCTATCGGAACTCGCGTCCCCTGCTGGTGACCGCACACGCCCTCGGCTTCGGTATTTATCGGGTCAAGCCCGCAAAGTCGACCACTGGTCTGGTGCAGATCTTTGAGCAGAAGAGCCTGTGGGACGACATCGGCTATCGAGTCCGCAGCGGCCAGCTCGAGGAAGGCAAGCAGGTCGCCCTCGTCCGCGACGAAGGATCCAGCCCACGCTTCCTGGAGGAGCACTCACCCATCGAGGACCTCCTGGAGTTCCGGTCGTTCCCCACCGCCCGTCAGCAAGCTGAGTGGGTCGCTGAGCAGATCAAGATCAACCTCGAGCACGACGAGCTGGCGCCCAACGACATCATCGTCATCAACCCTGACCCGATCAGGACCCGAAACGCCGTCGGCATCGTGCGCAAGCGGCTATACGACATGAAGATCCAATCCCACCTCGCTGGCGTCGACACGGGCGCGGACGTCTTCTTCAAGAACGACGAGCAGAGCGTGACCTTCACCGGGATCCATCGGGCGAAGGGCAACGAGGCAGCAATGGTCTACATCATCAACGCCGACGACTCGATGACAGCAACTGCCAACCTCGCGCGCGTGCGGAACCGCCTGTTCACGGCGATCACCCGCAGCAAGGCATGGGTACGCGTGTGCGGTATCGGGGAGGAAATGGATGCCCTGATCGAGGAGTACGACCAGGTCAAGGAACACGACTTCGCCCTCAGTTTCCGCTATCCGACTGAGGAGGAGCGGGCGACCATGCAGGTCCTCCACCGCGACATGTCCCGAGCCACAGAGAAGCGGGTCAAGAGCTACGACAAGTCGATCGCTGGTCTGGCCGCCGACCTCGCGTCGGGCGAGGTCATGCTTGAAGACCTCGACGCCGAGACCGTCGCGAATCTGCGCGACCTCTTCACCGATGCCCAGGACTGAACCCGTCGCGGAGTTCGAGCGCGAGGTTCACGAGCTCACCGCGGCGCTCCTCGAGAGCGGGCTGGTCGACGACCAGAACTTCGTCCACCGCAGAACCATCGGCAATAGCGGCGACGGAACTCAAGTCATCACGCTAGAAGCGGCGTACTGGTCGGATCCGGACGTCAACGTGATGGCATCGATCCCTTACAGCGAACTCCATGCCCAACTCACCGAACGAAGGGCGTACGACCTGCGCTTCCTCGACGGCGGTATCGTGCAGGTTCGGTTCGAGTTCGAGTCTGCCGCGCCAGGGGATCTGCGCCGCTCCCGGCTGGCCTACCTGCCCTCACCAGACCTGACCCCGTTTCAGCAAGACCCCGAGATCTATCTCGAGGACGAGGTGTTTGGCGACGTGGTCGACCTACGCGCGGTCACCACGCCGCTGAGGTTTGATTACGACACCCGAGACGATGCGGTGGCCGACGTGCACCATCCGATCGCCCATGGGGGCCTGACCCCGGTTCTTGGACACGCTGAATCCAGCATCTGCTGGGGAAGCGAGATGATCCAGGAACCATGGCCAGGAAGAACTACTCCGAGGAGTTCCGTCGTCAGGCCGTCGACTTGTACGAGTCCACCCCGGGCGCCACAGTCCGCGGCATCGCCGAGGACCTCGGCATCGTGCGCGGCACCCTGCGGCACTGGCTCGAGGTCTACGGGACCGGCAAGAAGACCGCCGCTGACGGGACACTGACCTCCAGCCCACTGCAAGCCACGCCGTCGAAGTCGAGCCAGTCCGGGCCGGCCGATGAGACGCCGGAGCAGAAGATCGCCCGGCTCGAGGCCGAGAATGCGGCGCTGCGGGCAGAGACAACGAAGCTGACGACCGAGCGGGAGATCCTCCAGCGGGCGGCCAAGTATTTCGCCGGGGAGACGCGCTGGTGAGTCGCTTCCAGTTCGTCGCCGACAACTCCGCCACCTCCCGCCCTGGCTGGACGGTGAAGCGACTGTGTGAGCTCGTCGAGATCGAGCGCTCCTCCTACTACGCGTGGAAGGCCGGGGCACCAGCGCGGGCCGAGCGGGCCGCCGCGGACGCCGCGCTGGTCGAGCGGATCCGCAAGGTCCACGAGGCTGACAACACCCAAGGCGCGCCTCGGATCACCGCCGACCTCAACGACGGCGCACCGCCTGAGCAGCGGGTCAACCACAAGCGCGTCGCCCGCGTGATGCGTGCGGCCGGTATCTGCGGCTACGTCAAGAAGCGACGCGTGCGGACCACGATCCCCGAGCCATCGGGACAGAAGGTGCCCGATCTACTCAAGCGGGACTTCACCGCCCCGGCGCCGAACCAGCGCTACGTCGGCGACATCACCTACCTGCCGATCGCAGACGGCACCAACCTGTACCTGGCCACCGTGATCGACTGCTACAGCCGTCGGCTCGCGGGCTGGGCGATCGCGGATCACATGCGCACCGAGCTCGTTGAGGACGCGCTCAAGGCCGCGGCCGCGACCCGCGGATCACTGGCCGGGGCGATCTTCCACAGCGACCACGGGTCGGTCTACTGCTCGAAGGACTACGCCAAGCTCTGCGCGAAGCTCGGCGTGACCCAGTCGATGGGTGCCGTCGGGTCCTCGGCCGACAACGCGTTGGCGGAGTCATTCAACGCCGCGCTGAAGCGGGAGGTCCTCCAAGACGAGCGGACCTGGTCCGACGAGCTCGCCTGCCGTCGCCAGGTCTTCAAGTGGCTGACCCGCTACAACACCCGGCGGCGCCATTCGTGGTGTCGCTACCTGTCGCCGATCGCCTACGAGACCGGCCACGCCGCTACGCTGCAGCCCGCCGCGTAATCACACCCCGTGTCCAAGATCCGGGGGTAGGGCCCATGTCACGTTCGGCCAGTATCCGCACTGTCGGATCGCTGCGACGGGACCGATCACACCCTTCTATTTCATCGAGTTCGTCGTCCGGTCCTTCTACCGAACCAAGACTCTGTTGCCCACGGAGAAGCTGCCGACCAGACGGCTCACTCCCGACAGCACCATCACAATCAACGAACGGGCTCTCGTCCATTTCGGCGTCCCTACCGCTACGTCGTAGGAACGCTGAAGCGGCCCAGGTTTGATGCCGCCAACCCGCGTCTGACGCGGGTTCCGCAGTGAGTTTTGCTCCGATGTCGAGTGGGTACTTGCCGTGTTGACCGCGATAAATAGAACCACTGCCGATCCGGCGGGCACACTCGCTGCGCGGCCGACAGTTCGATGGCGCGTGACCCTCGAGCCTCACATTAATCCTGTCACCGGATCGTGCAGCAGACCCGAACGGCTTACGCGGCAACCCCGGATGCAACCGGGCGCCCGAGCGGACAGGGACAGAGCCCCGCGGGGTGGTGGGCTTTGAGGGGATCCTCGGTGTCCTACTCGCCGCTGTCGATGGCGGCGTGGTCACCAGTATCCATCGGGTCGTTGAGCAGCGCCATGGACTCCTCTGAGAGGTAGCGGCGATCGCCGGCGATCCACTCGTCGTGCATGTCGATGAGGACCGCGCCGACCAGTCTGATCACGGCGGCCGCGTTCGGGAAGATCCCGACCACTCGGCTGCGGCGCTTGATCTCCTTGTTGACCCGCTCGAGCGGGTTGGTGGACCAGATCTTGCGCCAGTGGGCCTTGGGGAACGCGGTGAACGCGAGGACCTCGGCCTTGGCCTCGTCCATCAGCGGAGCGACCTTGGGGAACGACTTGGCGAGCTGGTCGCGGACCTCGTCCCACGCGGCGGCGACGGCCTCGGGATCGGGCTGGGCGAAGATCGTGCGGAACACCGCGGCGACCATGTCGGCGTGGCTCTTGGGCACGTGCGCGAGCAGGTTGCGGGCGAAGTGGACCCGGCAGCGCTGGTGCGCGGAGCCTTGGAAGGACCGCTTCAACGCCTTCACGAGCCCGGAGTGCTGATCGCTGATGACCAGCTGCACTCCGGACAGGCCGCGCTGCTTGAGGCTGAGCAGGAAGCTTCGCCAGAACGTCTCGTCCTCGCTGTCGCCGACGTCGAGTCCGAGGACCTCCCTGCTGCCGTCGGCGGCGATCCCGGTGGCGACCACGACCGCCATGGATACGACCTGGCCGCCCTTGCCGGGCTTGTTCCGGACGTGGAGGTAGGTCGCGTCGAGGTAGACGTACGGGAAGGGCGTGTGGTCCAGCGGCCGGGTGCGGAACGCGCCGACCGACTCATCGAGCTGCTCACAGATCCGGGAGACCTCGGACTTGCTGATCCCGGAGTCGGCGCCGAGGGCGACGACCAGGTCGTCCACGCTCCTGGTCGAGATGCCGTGGACGTAGGCCTCCATCACCACCGCGTACAGCGCTTGGTCGATCCGGCGCCGCGGCTCCAGGATCGAAGGGAAGAACGATCCCTTGCGGAGCTTGGGGATCCGCAGCTCGACGTCGCCGGCCTTGGTAGCCAGCAGCTTGGGACGGGTGCCGTTGCGTTCGGTGACGCGGTCCTCGGTGCGCTCGTAGCGCTCGGCGCCGATCGCGCCCGCAGCTTCGAACTCGACGAGCTCTTGGAGCACAGTGCGGACCGACTCGCGGATCATGTCGACGCCATCGCCGGTGCGGAACGCCTCGAGCAACTCAGACAGGGCAGACTGGGACAAGGCCATCGGTGGTTCTCCTTCAGTGCGTGACTTGGTCGTTTCACACCGAAGATCCCGCCGATGGCCGCCTACTTCACGCAGCCCCGCCGCTGACCCTCAAACCCCACCACTCCACGGGACTCTCCTCGGACAGGCGAGAACGGCGACAAGCGGCGCCAGGAGATGCGGCTGCGAAACGGACGGCGCGATGAACGGCGGTGACCTCTGATTGTGTCCCGGCCTCAGCTGCATCCGGTGAGTCTGCGGACGGAGTTCGGGACTGGCTGGCAGGCGCCGGCGATCGCCGGCCACCACCTCGATGGGCCCTCGCGAAACGTTCGCCCGTACCTGTTTGAGGTCTCCCGGGCGTGGGAGAGGAAGATCCCCCGTCTGGCTCGCGAGATCATCACCATGAGCACTCGCTGCTCCTCGAGGAGCTCCTCCGCGGTCTTGCTGTAGGTGCTCGGCACGTGACCTTCTTCGAGTCCGACGACGAAGACCCAGTCGAACTGTTGGCCCTTACCGGTGTGCGCGTTCAGCACGTGCACGCCGGGCTCGCTGGCGGAGGTGCCGCGAACGTCACGAATTCGCGACAGGACCTCCCGGAGATCTTCGCCCATCGATTCCATTCCCAGCAGTTGGTCACACGCGCTCTGGACGTCGTCGAGTGTTTCGATGTCGGAGCTTCGCAGCGCACCGGAGACTCGCCTGAGCAAGTCTTCGACCTGATCTGGGTAGGTGAGCTCTGTGCGAACGTGGCGTGCCTGCCGTTTCAACATGCTCGCGACTTGGGGAGTGTCCAGGGCGATGTCCCAGTACTGCGGCTTGTGTCGAGCACCGGCGAAGGCTCGTTCCAGTGCGGCACGTCGATACTCGGCGCGGCAGATGACTCCGATGCGGTCGTCGGGGTATCTCCCAGCCAGGTAGTCGCTGAGCGCCACCACGCCCGCGGCTTCAGTTGTGTCGGTGTCGAACGCGAGGGCGTAGGCGACGCCTCCGTCCTTCCATCTGTCCGGTTCTGCGGCGCGAAGGGCGGTGGCACCGAGGTCTACTGAGAGCGCGTTGACGACCGAGAGCACGGCTGGCGATGAGCGAAAGGAGATGTCGAGGTCGATGCAGTGGTAGCCGTCGTCCTTGAGCGCGCTCAGGACCTCCATCGGCGCTGCGCCGACCCAGCCGAAGATGCCTTGGTATGGGTCACCGACATACATGGAGTTCGCTGAGGTAACGGCTCGCGAAATCTCGAACTCCTGCATGGTGAGGTCTTGGAACTCGTCCACCAGCACCGAGTCGTAGTGTTCGCAGAACACCTCTGATACGCGCTCGTTGCGAAGAATCAACTGTGCGTGTCTCAGCAAATCTCCATAGTCGAGGTAGCCGGCCGATTGCCGTTCACGTTCGGCTGAGACGGCAAGTTCGTTGCCCGAAGCCTCAAGGCGCTCGAGCAACTGCTCATCGTTGAGCGGATTTCGCTTGGCCTCCTCAAGGGCCTCTCCGGCGTTCCGCTGCTCGCGCCAGTTACTCGTGTGGCTGGCGAGAATCGTCTTCATCCAGGTCTTGTTCGGGTAGGTGACCTCGCCGTTGAGACCGACGACATTGCCGTGAGCTTGGACGAGTCGGACGGCGAACTCGTGAAAGTTGACGACGTCGATGGTTCGACGCGCACGCGACTCGCCCAGCTGGGTGTCGAGACGTGCCCTGATGTTGTCGCGAGCTCGGTTGGTGAAGGTGAGGGTGAGGATCTTGCGTCGCGGCCGTACCAAACCTGTTGCGAGCAAGTGGGCGGCTCGCATGGCCAGGACTTCGGTCTTCCCGCATCCGGGTGGGGCAAGAACGAGCAGATGGCCTTCCTCGCTGACGACCGCCGCTTCCTGCGCGCCGACAGGGGCGTTGCTCACGGCCCAGACCCAGCTACGAAGTCAAGCAGCCCCGACAGCGAGTCGCTGGCATCGACGTGGTCGGCGGTGAGGATGGTGGCCACCGCACGTGCCGACGATGTCTTTCGGGTGTCGCCGGTCGTGATGAAGTTGGCGACCTGCTCGTCGGCGAGGTCGTCGACATAACTCACGCCGGCGGCTTGGCACAGGCCCTGCTCCCGCGCCACACCCTCCCTGAGGAGCACCTCGGTCAGCGTGGGCGCACCGATCGCGGCCGCATACTCGTGTTCTAGGTCTTTACGTGCAATGAAGAAGCCGACCTTGGGAAGGTTCTTCGGCTTCGAATTCAAGATGTTCGCCCAGGAGTCTTCACGGTCTTCGTCGCACAGCCCGCACAGGTCGATGTCGAACCCCGTCGTGCCGAGGATCTTCGTGACATGCTTGAACTTGTCAGCGCCGTCGAGGGCGAAGACCGAAACTCCCTCCCGGTCGAGGCTGATGCCCTTGGCTGCGGCGGCCGCTTCGATGATGATGCGGTCAGCCAGACCCTCAACGAGAAGGACTCGGCGGGCTGTGAGCGCTTCGAGCAGCTGTGGCGTCCACCAGGCGACCTGCTCCTTCTCCACGGCAGTGAAGTTGTGGGCTGCGATCTGCTTGGCGCGTCTCTCGTGGTTGACCACGAGGACGTGCTTCGGCTCGAACTTCTGGATGACGTAAGGCGAGTGGGTGACGACCAGACGCTGTTGTGCGGAGTCGGCGAGAAGACCGGCGACTGTGCGTTGGCTGCTGGCGTGCAGGTGCATCTCTGGCTCGTCGACTGCGACCACGTTGGCGTTCTGTTGTGCGAGGTCGAAGAACGTCAGTGCCATCAGTTGCCGAAGCCCATCACTTTGCTCTTCCAGGGACTTCAGAGCTTCTTGTTCTTTGAGGAACAAGGTGACGTCCTGCAGGGGGTCTTCTGCGGTGTCGACGGCGGTGCGCAGTGCGAGTGCGTCCTTCTCCAGCTTGCGCGGCAAGGAGCGCGACAGGTGCTGGGCGATGTCTTCTCGCAGCTGGGTCAGGGCGGGGTTGGCCTCGAGGTCTGCGTGGAAGGAGTCCATGAGCGTCACGAGCGACGTAGAGCCGTCACCGAGGTCGACCGCGTTGAGCATGGCGCGCAGCGGACTGTTCTTGCCGTCCATGAAGTCGACGGCGGTCGATCGGTTGGCTGGGAGATAGCGCCATGCGATGACGTCGAGCTGGTCTCGTGACGGTGCGCGTCGAGTGCCCGCGTCCGGGAAGAACCTGTCGATGACGACCTCACTATCGTCCTCCTCGGAGACACGGACCTCGAGCTCGATGGTGAGTCGGGTCGGCTCCTCTTCCTCGAAGTGAACCTCGTGAGGGAAGGATCCTGCCTCCTCCAGAGTCAGGTCACCCAGCTCGACTGTGACTCGCAGCGGCGCTCCTGGGTCGCTCAGTTCTGCCGGTGACAGGGCCGAGTAGAGCTGCTGAACGGTCGCGCCAAGGAGCAGGTTGAGCAGCCGCAGCAGGGAGGACTTGCCGACGTCGTTGGCGCCCACAATGCACAGATGGTCGCGGACGTCGACCGTCATGTCATCCAGGACGGCGTGGTTGGCGATCTCGAATCGTGACAGGCGCATAGCCCTCCCCTGCCGGGCTCGCGGGCCGAGCGGACCGCACTGGTGAGGCTAGTGGGGCAGGGGAGGTTGTGTCCGAGGTTTTCGGCTGCTTCCTTGCAAGTCGCCATATCGCCGGTCAGGCAGCGTCGAACGACGGCAGGGGCGGCGAGGCGGTCGGCCGCCGATCTAAGTGTGTGCCGCCCGCCGAAGTCTCGTCGGGTGCGATGAACGGATCGTCGTGGTCGACATCGTCGACCGCCCCATACCTCGTTCAAAGCAGCCCGAGAATGGCGTCCGGGTCGAGTGGTGTCTGCCGGGGGTTCGGCATCCACCACGATTACGCGCTCGATCCGACTTCCTGACGTCTCCGGCTGCCGGGCGCCCGAGCCGGGCGCCGCCTAGATCGACCTCGAGATGAACCGCAATCGAGTCAGATCTAGGTCTGTTTCGCGCTCACCACTCGACGCCCGTCGCCCGGACTGCCGAGGTTACTTACGGTGTTGACCGCGGTTAAGAAACCCACTGCAGGTTGAACTGCGAGAATTCTGCCGGCGCGGCTCGATACCCGCGGCGGAGGCCCCGCTTCGATCTCATCGATGGCTCATCAGGTGCGCGCGAGGAAGCCGCCGACATGGGAACACTACTGCGTAGTAACTACCTGAAGCGTGTTGGTTCCGGGAGACAAGGCATCCCCCTGATGGGGTTTGACGGGCTTGGTGTCCCAGACCACTCATCAGGAGGATGCATGTCCAACCGTAGTCGTCTCTCGCGAGGAGACCGCCGCCGCAACGACAGGCTCGGCCGGCTGCGTGCTGTCGTCTCTCGCGAAACCGCGGTGCTCGCCTTCGATCTCGCTGCTGACAAGCAGGTGTGTGCGTTGACCGATCAGGACTCCCGGGTGTTGGCCCGTCGCACGGTGGCGGCCAAGGCATGGCAGCTCACCGAGGTGGTCCGGTGGGGGCTGGACCGGGCGGGGGCGGCGGGGTTCTCCTCGGTGGTGGTGGCCTGCGAGCCGACCGGTCACCGGTGGCGGGTGCTGGATCAGATCGCTGAGGAAGCCGGCGTCCGGCTGGTCTGCGTGCAGCCGCTGTTGGTGCACCGTGCTCGAGAGAGTGAGGACTTCACCCGCAACAAGAGCGACGAGACCGATGCGATGATCATCGCCCGACTGGTCACCGAGCTGCGCTGCTACCTGCCCGAACGCGCCGACCCTGAGTGGGCTCGGCTGCGGCACCTGGGCGCCCGTCGTGCCGCCCTGATTACCGACGCGACTGCTGCTCGCCTGCAGATCCTGGACCTGCTGGAGTGCGCCTGGCCGGCGGCGCTGGAGGCCTCCGGCAAGCCGATGAGGTCCAAGAGCTGGTTAGCTGCCATGACGGTTGCCTTGGACCGGGTCGGGACCGGCGGAGACCTGTCGGTGATCCGCCGTTGGGGCTGGACCCGGTTCGCTGCGGCGGTCCGCCGCGAGATTCCCCGCCACGGCGCCGCCCGCTGGTACTCAGCGATCGTGCGGGGCGTCTTCGACGCCGCCGCGGACCCGGCCCGTGCCGGGGCCGGTGTGGCCGACCAGCGTGCCGGCGCGATGGAGCGGGTCCGGTTCGCGTTGGCTGATCTGGCTCATGCCCGCGCCGAGATCGCCGTGGTGGAGGCCCGGATGGTCGAAGTGCTCGACGACCTCGGCCTGACCGACCTGGTGACCAGCATCCCCGGCCTGTCGGCGGTCGGCGCGGCAGCCATCCTCGCCGAGACCGGCGACCCCACCCGGTTCTCCAGCGCCCGGGCGCTGGTCAAGCACGCCGGGCTGTGTCCCCGCGACAACGCCTCGGGCGCCTTCCAGGGCAAGACCGGCATCAGTGGCCGCGGCCGTCCCCAGCTCCGGCTCGCGGCGTGGCGGGCGGTGTGGGCTGCGTTGCGGAACAACCCGGTGCTCGCCACCAGGTACGCGCACCTGACCGGCCGCGCCGACAACAAGCTCACCAAGACCCAGGCCCGCGTCGCGGTCTCGGGCAGCCTGCTGCGCCAGCTGCATGCTGTGATCACCACCGGCACCGCCTGGGACCCCGCCATCGCCAGCGGCCTCACACCCCAATCCCGTGTCGACGCAAAGGCGGCCGCCGCTGCCGCTTGACCTCGCTCGTCGTACGACGACCGGACGGGGCGAGCCCGCACGTGCGTCGGGATCACATCCCGCAATGTGACCATGGGCAGCCCCGCCCGTCTCCAGCAAAGCCCGGATGAAGGCTGTCGGGAACGAACCCGCTTGCACGCTACGTAGGGCAGGAGACGGGCGCGAGGCCCCCGCCCACGCCAACGACGAAACCCCAACACCCGAAAGCCAATGCCCGCTGGCACAAGCCGGCGAGCCGATCAGCCCTGCACAACTCAACAAAACCAAGCCCCTTGACTTCGTCGCCATAGGCTGGTCACTTCGCCGCCTATGACTGTCAAGCCGTGAAGGCGGGTCGGTGCTCCGCTCCTTAGCGTGGCCAGCCTCGATTAGGTGCTCTGTGGGACCACGCTCCCCTTGCTTTCACCCGCACTCCACCGCAGAGGAAAACGCAACAGCGCCAACATGGGCAGTGTGCACTTTCAGGCTCAAAGCGCCCCTCTAGAGGTCGCCCGCCAACATGGCAAAGGGAGAGTGCAACGGGCAGCCCCGACGCAAGCCTCCGACGGCGCCGCCTTCCTGGCGCTCATGGTACCTGTACGACAGCGTCACAACGGCGCCCTTCTGTTGATCTGGCTCTCGGTCTTCCGCGTGTGGCAAGGGCTCTGACGTTGTGGACATGTCTTCGACGAGGGTCAGCCGGGTCTGGGGTTGGCGTCGCCCTCGACGACGACTGCGAAATCGGCGCGGGCGGCCTGCAGGTCCATAGGGCCGCCGTGCAGTCGGGCCAGCAGTTCGGCGGCGGGAAGCCGCCACAGATAGCCGTGCCGTGAGAAATACCAGCCCACCTCCCGGATGCCCAGCCGGTCACTTGTGTCGGCCAGGACGTATCCGAGGAGCTGCCACACGATCTTCCGTGACACTCAGCGGTCTTGACGGTCTTCAGTTCCAGCAGCACGTCGTCGACGACCAGGTCGGCGTCGGCGCCGCCAAGGTCGCCGCTACGATCGAAGGAGGGGTCGGAGATGACGCGCTGCGCATTCGCGAACGGAGCCGGCCGGATGCCCGTGAACAGGGTCGTCAGGGCTGCGACGTCCGCGACGAGGCGCTCGTCAACCAGCGCGAGATGGTCGCCCAAAGTGGCGTCGGGTCCGACTAGACGGAGCGGGAGATAGCCAAGGTAAATCTCCGGCGCCCGGTAGAGATGCTCGTAGAGAGGGCCAAGAGCCCGCACATCCGGGCAACCTCCGGTTCCGCCCGCACATGCCTCGAGCCGCCCCTGTACGCCGTGAGTTCCCTGAGGGCGTCGACGAACTGGTCCCACGCGGCGAGTCGGGGACGTTTCCAACGACGAGCGAGGTTCCGAGCCCCCGCCGCGGCAGCGAAGTGGTCCGGGTCCTGTGGGGCCGGGAGGAGCCGGACGCGATAGTCGAAGGCAGTGCCTGCTGCTCCCAGTCGTAGCCTCGCCCCCCTCCTGGGTCGCGCGCGGCAACCGTCGGGTCTCCGGGCGCGAACCTCTCGACCGAGGTCAGCGGGCGGGGCGATCCGTTGATCGTGATCGTCGCCGGAGGAATCGTGGTGTTCGCGAACCCGACCTGCTCAACGTCGGTAGGTGGCTGCCAAGTGTCGGCAGACCGGGCTTTGTGGACCTTTGAGGTGCCCGGTCAGTGTCATGGGGCTCGTCGTTGGTCGATTCGCGCTCTTTTCGGACCTCGTGTTGCCCCAGTGCTGCCCGAGCGTCGGAATCGACTCCGCGCGGCGATAACAGAAACTGCTATAGGTTGCTGGTCATGACCAGTCGGAGTGAAGTGCTGCGCCAGATGATGCTCGAGACTGGCACCACCCAATCCGACCTGTCTCGACTCAGCGGCGTGCGCCAGCGAGCATCAGCGGGTTCCTGTCCGGCAGGGTCGAACTCAGCGACGACCAGCTCGACCGCCTATTGTCGTGCATGGGCTTCCGCCTGAGGTCCTACGACGGCCCGTCGTCCCCAAGCTGACCCGCTCCGCGCCGCTCCTGGCAGCTCGACCGGCAACTCTCGACTCTCCTGAACCGGCAGAGCTTCGAGGACTGGCGACCGACGAACGAGCGCAACCTGGACCGCGTCCGCGACCGGGTCACCGGTCAGCCGCACGAACGGAATCTCGACCGGTGGCGGCAGTTGGTCGACCACGGCCACCTCTCCGGCCTACACCGCTTCTTGACCCGGCCTCCACGCGAAACGATCGATACGCGGGAGGTCTCCCCCATGTCCGGACTGCTTCCCGACGAGCAGCGCCGGGAAGTCTTGAAGGCGGCGTGCTGATGCGGCGCGACCAGCTGGAGCTCTCGATCCGCACCGTGCCAGATCATCCCACGGCACGAGGTCAGCCCGCTCGGCTCGCAGGCCATCCTCGGCACGTACGACGAGTCGCAGCTCTCCGCTGCAGCAACGATGTCGATCGAGGTGGACATCCCGCCGATCGCCGCGAGCAACCACGAGGCCGCTCGACTGGCGGATCTGACCGAGGGTGTCGCCGGCGAGTTCTCGCCGTTCGAAGAGCTCCACGGGTTGAGCATCGACGCGCCGACCTGGACACCGCCGTCCTCGCCGACGGCTGGCGCGACCGTCTGGTCAAGGTGCAGAACGCCAACACGGCAGCTCCTGCGGGCAAGCCACGCTTCACGGCTGGTGCCTACCTACCGGGAGATGTCCCGCGTCGCGATGCTGATCGCGCTCCGCGAGAAGAATCGCAACTTCGTTGCTGCTCTCCTCGATGGCGGCCTCGTCAACCCAGACCTGATCGCGACGGGGCTAATGATGGTCTCCAGTGATCATCCCACGGCCCCGAGTCGGTGCGGCCGCTCGCGCGGCGGCAACTTCAGGACGAGTCGATGAGGGCGCGCGAGAGAAGCAGGTCGTCAGCGCATCATCCGCCTCGCGCTCGTCGTCCTGCGACCTCATCGGCATGGCCCCGTAGCTGACCGGTGGGCCGGGCGCAATCCGAGGACCTGAGATGGGTGGGCGCGCATCAGGTACGAACGATCGACAGGCCCCTCAGCTCGCTGCATCACCAGTGCGAATGATCGTGCCGACGTGGTCTCCACGTAGTGCGGCCGTCAGGCGGCCGGGAACGAGACCGTTGACCACCTGCACGCTGCCGAGATGACGCGCATTGGCCATGATCTCCAGCATCGCTCGGTCGATCGGCAGCGTGCCGTGGTGGGTTGCCAGGTCGGACGCCGTGGTCTCGTGTATCAGGTCTGCCTCGTGGCCGCCCTCGCCACGAGGATCGACGGGGTAGATGCCGTCCACGTCCTCGACGATGGTGAGGCCGGCAGCGCCCAAGGCGTCGGCCAGGAGGAACGCGCCCGCATCGGCTCGGTGCTGGGGAATGCGGGGACCAGTGAACTCGTGGTGGTGGTAGGGCGGGAAGGCGCTGCCGACCACTGCGCGTGCGGCCTCCAGGTGGATGGCCAACTGGGTCGCGAGGGTCGGGTGGTCGACGTACGAGACACCCTCGCGCGAGAGCAGCGAGGCCAGGATTCGTCCGTTCTGGCCGGCCTCTGTTGCCGCCAGCGGCGCCAGCGAGCCCACGGGGAGGCCGAGGTCGAGGCCCACGCTATAGATGTGCCGCGCACGGAGGCCGGCACCGACGAGGATCAGGAGCCGGTGCTCGGGCAGCAGTTGCCGGATCTCCTCGACGAGGGGGAGGATCGCCTCGCTGCCGCGATCCATGATAGATCTCCCGCCGATCTTGACGACCTGCAGCCAGGGCAGCAGCCGGATCTGTTCGCCGCCTGCGACGGGACTGGTGAGGCTGTTGTCGAGGAGGGTCTGGCGTGCCAACGGCGATGAGACATGCTTGGTGTGTTGATCCGATGTGGACATGACTTTTCGCCTCAGTTCGTGGTGATGATCGTGCCGACGTGCTCTCCCGCCAGGGCCCGGGTCAGGTTGCCGGGGACCAGGCCGTTGATGACCTGCACCTCACGGACGTGCTTTGCCTGCGTGAGGAGATCGAGTACGGGGAACTCGATGATCGAGTCCTGGAGGCCCGCCGCCTTCATCTCCTCGACCGTGGTCCGCGGGATCAGCTTGGCGTTGTTGTCCGTCTTGGGGTTGGCGGTGTAGAGCCCGTCTTCGTCCTTGACGTAGATCATCGCCCTGCACCCGAACTGCTCTGCCACTAGGTAGCAGCCGGCGTCGGTGCGATACGGCGGGATCGAGCCCCCAGCAGCGGGGCGGATCCACAGGCCGTAGGGCGGCATGCCCCCGAAGATGACAGCGTTGACCTCGGACAGGCGAAGCGGCACGGCCGACAGCCCGGCACCGCTGACCACCGGGATTCCGTGCTGGGCCAGCAACTGGCCGAGGATCTCGGCGTTCTGGTCGGCCACCGCGGCGCCCAGCTGCGCGAGTACGCCTGCGGGCAGGTTGAGCCCGGCGGCGATCGAGTACACGTGGCGTGCTCGCGTGCCCGCACCGGTGCCGATCAGCAGCTTGTGTTCCGTGCGGGCAGCCAGGATCTCCTCCACCAGTGGATACACAGCAGCGCGACCGCGGTCTATGAAGCTCTGGCCGCCAACCTTGATCACGGTCGCGTCGGGAAGGATCCGGAAGTCGGAAGCCTCCTCGGCGGCGGCCACCAGCTCCGAGTCGCTGAGCGAGCGCTGCATGAGGAGTTGTTCGAGGTCGAAGGTTGTCTGGGGCATGTGGACTCCTTTCGTCACCTCAACATAGGGGAGTTCGAAGGCCTTTCGATGCGCAGCCGGGACCAAAATTCGCCGATGCCAAACGAGCGCCGCAGATGCGCCTCAGAGGGGCGGGAGGGCTCCGCACATGAGCGAGCTGGGCAGAGTTCCTGAAATCGAGGTCAAGCGGTACTACCGCGGCCGTCCGTCCGCACACGTCGGTCACGCGCCAGTCGCCGTACTGGTCAACCTCGACCGTCACCGAGTCACCGACACCTGCGGACAGCCCTTCAAGCAGCAGCGGAATCAGGCTGTGATGTAGGTAGGCGGTCGCCGGGAACCCGTCGGTGTCCTCGGTGACGTCGGTCATCCACTCGACCACCACACTTCTGGCGCCGTCATTCAGCAACGGATTCCACACGTCGACCGAGGAGCGCTAAAGGAGGACGTCGACAAACCGACAGTCGAGCGTGATCGACGGGTCTGGGGTGTCGTCGTCCCCGCCCTCTTCGACCTCGCTGTCGGAGTAGATCGTGCCGTCGATCCGGACCTGGCCGCCGTCCTCGTCGAAGTCCCCGGTGTTGGCCAGGGGAATCACCGTGGCGCCCGTGAACAGGTCGGCCGTCGTCTCGTCCCCAAGCGGCACCTGATAGACGGCGTAAGCCGCTTGTGCAACTTCTCCTGGGACATCAGGCCAATGGATCGCTTCTCGACTGGCACCCTGAGGTCCTGAGCCGGGTCCTCCAGGACAGTGCCGTCGAGGCGCCCGTCAACCAGCAGAAGCAGACCCATCAGGGCTCGGAGGGTTGTCGACTTCCCCGAGGCGTTACGTCACCACTACGTGGGATGTGACCTACAGTCCTGCGGACGCGCTGATGCGACCAGCGCTGACTCCATCCCTGAGCTGCTCCCGGGGCAAGTATGGGGATTGGCCTACGTGTCGGCGGTGCTCACCGCCAAGAACCCCGACTCAGAGGCGTTCGTGTTCCCCGCGCGGGAAGGAAGACGGATGAGCCACGACGCGGTCGCTGCCCGGCTGGCACTCCACACAGCCGCGGCCGCCCAGAGCTGCCCGACCCTGGCATCCAAGAACGTGACCCCGCACGTGTTGAGGCACACCGCCGCGCTGCGGCTCCTGGCCGCCGGGGTCGACACCAGCGTCATCGCGCTCTGGCTCGGTCACGAGAGCACCGAAACCACCCAGATCTGCCTCCACGCCGACATGAAAGCCAAGGAGGACGCCCTCGCCAGAACCAAACCCACAGGGACGAAACCGGGCCGCTACCAGGTCACCACCGACGCGCTCCTCGCCTTCCTCGAAGCGCTTTGATTATGCCGACCTCGCCACGGCGCAACCCGGCTGCCACAAGGCGTAGCCCCACGACATCGGCATAACCCGGACCTCGGCATAAAACGGATTATTCCGACGTCGGAATAACCCTTTCCACGTCGTGAAGTGGGCGAGTGCCGCGCTGGACGAAGTCAGACGTCAAGCCTGGAACCCCGCCCGCACCGACACCCGCACCCTTCGCGCGCCCGTCGAGCTGCCGGGAAGCTCAACCGGTCGAGCGGGCACGCCCAGGCGCTGAAGAACTCCAGGTTCGCGGTGTGGAAGAACCCCGAGAACCTGACCACTCGCCAACAAGCGAAGATAGCCTGGATCGCGAAGGCCGAACCGACCCTGAACCGCGCCTACCTCCTCAATGAAGCGTTGCGACTTGTGTTCCAGCTGCCCTATGACCAGGCCGTCGCCGCGCTCGACGCGTGGATCGACTGGGCACGCCGATCCCGGATCGAGCGATTCGTAAAAGCTCCAGCGCACCATCGTGGAGCACAAGGCCGCGATCCTGGCCTCGATCGAGCACGACCTGTCCAACGGCATCATCGAGTCGGTCAACACCAAGATCAGACTCATCCGCCGCATGGCCTTCGGCTTCGCTAGCCCCGACGCCCTCATCGCCCTCGCGATGCTCAACCTCGGCGGCCACCGCCCGACCCTCCCCGGCCGCCGATGACCCACGGATCAGTCAGGAGAGCCGACTTAATCCAGGGCATCTTGGTCCCCATGGCCGAGTCGCCCTTGGCAGGGACTCCACCCACGGAGGCCGATGGTTCGACGGCCACCTCGCCGTTGCATTCTTGTCCTCGCCGGTCACAGCTCCCGCCTCCGCGTCCTTATCGACTGACTGCGCATCGCTCGCTCCAGTCGTCTTGCTCGCTGTGTGTACCCCAGCACCGCGGGATGGCCGCGTGTTCAGATTCGGTAGACCGAGACCTCGTTCGCCTTCACTGTGAAGGTCACCTCGGAGCCGGGCACGAGGTCGAGCTCCGCGACAGCCTGGGCCGTGACGTCGGCACTGAGCTCGGCGGCTCGCACCCGGATGCGGTCGCCCAGGGGTTCGATCTCGGTGATGGTCGCGGCCAATGCATTCCGCGGGCTGCCACCGGGGGGCTCGCGGAAGATGGCGACCGCGGCCGGCGGGAAGATGGCCACCGCTGCTTCGCCGTCTGCAGGTCGTGGGCCGGCGACGACACCATGGACGTCTGTTCCTGCGCTGGTGCGGACGCCGTCGGTGTGCCACGTTCCGATCAGCATGTTCAGTCCGGCGATGCGGGCGGCGAACGCGCTGCGCGGGCGCGCGAAGACTTCAGTGGCCGGTCCCTGTTCGACGATCCTGCCGCTATCCAAGATGATCACGGTGTCGGCCAGGAGCAGAGCGTCGAGCGCGTCGTGGGTGACCAGGACAACGCTGCGATCGGCGAGCACTCTGCGCAGGGTCTGTCGCAGAGCGGGGGCGACCGCGACGTCCAGTGCGGCCATTGGCTCGTCGAGGAGCAACAGCCGGGGATCGGCGGCGAGGGCGCGGGCGACAGCGACCCGCTGGGCTTGTCCGCCTGAGATCTGTGACGGTTTGCGATCAGCGAGGTCGGGAACGCCGACCTGTTCGAGCCAGTGCCGCGCTACGTCGTGGGCTTCTGAGCGGCGGACACCTCGGCTACGTGGAGCGAACTCGACGTTGTCGCGCACACTCATGTGCGGGAAGAGCAACGGGTCCTGGGCGAGGAGAGCGATCTGCCGGTCGTGGGGTGCCACCCAGGCAGGCCGGGCGCCGTTCCCGACGACGGTCAGTGGGCGACCGTCGAGGACGACGCGGCCCTGGCCGGGACGAAGGTGCCCGGCCGCAACGGCGAGCAGGGTGGACTTCCCGGCTCCATTGGGGCCGAGCACGGCGAGCGTCTCGCCCGGTTCGACTGTGAACGTGACCTCGACGCGGCGCTCCTCGACGACAGCCGAGAAATCGAACGTCATAGGGCGGACCGACCTTGGCGTGCGAACCCGATGACGAGGATCGCGACGATCACCAGGACTAGTGAGAGCGCGACCGCGGCGTCGGCGTCGGTCTCACGCCGCAGGTAGATCTCCAGCGGCAGGGTGCGGGTGACGCCCTGGAGGCTGCCGGCAAATGTGATGGTGGCGCCGAACTCGCCGAGCGAGCGGGCGAAGGAGAGGACCGCGCCGGAGACCAGGCCCGGCAGCACCAACGGTAGTGTCACCCGGCGGAACACGGTGGTCGGCCGCGCCCCGAGCGAAGCCGCGACCACCTCGTACTGCTGACCAGCGGTGCGCAGCGCACCCTCGAGGCTCACGACCAGGAACGGGAGGGCGACGAAGGTCTGCGCCATCACGACCGCAGTGGTGGAGAACGCGATCTGGAAGCCCAGGACGTCGATCGTCTCGCCGAGCAGCCCGCGCCGACCGAACGTGTACAGCAGCGCGATGCCACCGACGACCGGTGGCAACACCAGCGGCAGGAGCACGAACGACCGCATCAGGGACTGCCCGGGGAACTCGGTCCGCGCCAGCACGACTGCCATCGGCACGCCAATGATGATGCAGGCCAGCGTGCTTGCGGTCGACGTCTTCAGGCTGAGCAGCAGTGCCGCCCGAGAGGCCTCGGAGGTGATCAGCTCGAGGAAATCACCCCACTCAACCCGAGACACCACGGCGACCAGCGGGAGCAGCACGAACGCTGCTCCCGCCGCGGCCGGGATGTAGATCCAACCAGGTACACCGACCTCCCGACGAACGCGGGCCATATCGACAGTGGGTCAGGGCTGGCCGAAGCCGGCGTCTGCCAGAACCTGCTGGCCCTCGTCGCTGAGGACCAGGTCGACGAACTCCTGCGCCAGGTCGGCGTTCTCGCTCTCGGCCACAGTCGCGATCGGGTAGTTGTTGACCACCGACTCAGACTCGGGGAACTCGATGCCCTGCACGTCCTCACCGGCAGCGATGACATCAGTGACGTACACCAGCCCGGCGTCGGCCTCACCGGAGACGACCTTGGCCAGGACGTCGGTCACCGACTGCTCCTCGCTGTCGGGCTGCAGCTCTACACCCGCATTGTCGGCGACGGACTGCGCGGCGGCACCGCACGGAACCTCTGGAGCGCAGATGACGAGGTTGATGTCGGGGTTCGCCAGGTCCTGGAACGACTGGATACCGGCCGGGTTGTCCGGCGGGATCGCGATCTCGAGGATGTTCGTGGCGAACAGCTCCGGGTCGCTCCCCTCGAGCCCGTCGGCAGTCAGCTTCTCCATGTTGGCCTCATCGGCGGAGGCGAACACGTCCGCCGGAGCACCCTGCTGGATCTGCGCGACCAGATTGGAGGATCCGGCGAAGTTGAACTCCACAGACACGCCGTCGTGGGACTCCTCGAAGCTCTCGCCAAGCTGCTCGAAGGTCGATGTCAACGAGGCGGCGGCGTACACCGTGAGAGTGGTGTCTCCTCCGTCGCCGCCACCGTCACCCGAGTCGCCATCGTCTCCGCAAGCAGCGGTTCCGGCCACCAGCGCCAGTGCGGCCAGAGTTGTGAACAAGCGCTTCATGATTCTCCTTCTGCGGTCTCGACGACCACGTTGGTTGACTTGATGGACGCCACCGCCACCGAACCGAGCTCCAGCCCAAGGTCACGCACCGCTTCGCTCGACATCAGCGAGACCACCCGGAACGGACCGCACTGAAGCTCGACCTGCGCCATCACGGCGTCCGTCTGGATGTCGGTCACCAGGCCGACGAACCGGTTCCGCGCCGAGCTGGCCACCCCGCCCGGCAGCGGCGGAGGTGAGGCGTGCCGTCGGGCGACCTGGGCGACCTCGAAGCCGTCAACGACCTTTCGTCCCGAGCCGTCGACGGCGCACTCCAATACACCGTTGTCGATCCAGCGGCGCACGGTGTCGTCGCTGACACCAAGGTAGAAGGCGGCTTCACGAATCCTCATCTGCGGCAGTCTATCCATTTTAGTATCGCAACAGCGGATCATTCTAGAGAATTTTGACGATAATGCGGAAGAAGGCCAGACAGACAACTGTGCGCTTCGAAGCAGCAGCGCAGAAAGCGTGCAGGGCCCTGGTCGGAACCCGGATAAGCGGGACTGCGACCCGTGGTCAACCACGAGCAGCGCGACGAGGCTGAGGGTGCTGGTCGGCCGCGGTGGCTGGGTGAGGAACACACCCGCAAGATCGCCCAGCTGCACCACCTGCTGCTCGAGCTGATCCCCGGGCGGGGCGAAGAAGGACCTACCTCTCCACCGCCCAGGCCAAGCCGCTGCTGGTCAAGGTGCGCCGGCATGACGCCGCGGGCAAGACCCATCGCCGAATGGCCGCCGCGCTCATCGCCGCCTTGGAGCGGATCGACCTGCGGAGAAAGGCCGCGGAAAAGGAGCTCACCGAGCTCATCCGTGCCACCGGCGGCAGCCTGATGATAGTTACACGGCATCGGGCCCATTGGTGCCGCTCGTCTGGTGGTCGACCGGCGACATCACCACCCGGTTCCCAACCGCGGGCACTTCGCCTCCCGGAACGGGACCGCACCGATCAACGCCTCCTCCGCGACCACATCCGCCACAGGCTCTCGCGCCAAGGCAGCCGGCAGATCAACCCGCACGCTCCACATCAGGGCCACCGTCTAGTTGCGCAGACCCGGCGAAAGGCCGCTTCTACTTCAACCGCAAGACAGCCGCCAACAAGGCCAACATGGAAGCGATGCGCTGCCTGAAACGACGCCTGTCTGACCTGGTCTACAAAACATGTTCAACAACCTCGTCACGACCCAGGGGACGGGCCCGGGTGGGCAATTGGGCAACGACTCTGACTCCAGCCGACCGGATCACAACTGACCGGCTCTTCGGACAAGTCACTTCCCGGACCCGCCAGACCCACCCTAGAACCCCACCGCCGACCGGCTCTTGACACAGAGGGGCGCCATTTGCGGACGCTCTTCCTCGTCGGCTACGAACGAGCCCAGTCGAGCACTTCCTGGGCGTGCGTGTTGGGCGGGAAGATCGGGTAGAAGGCGTGCTCGATGACACCGTCAGTCACGACGAGTGTGAGCCGCTTGTAGAAGCGGTCCTGGCCCTCTGCGCCGAACGTTGGCAGTCGCAGGGCCTCGGCCAGCCGGAAGTCCTCATCCGACAGCATCGCGAACGGAAGGCGTAGCCGTTCGACGACCTCGGCCTGGCGGGCGCTGGTCTGACTGGACAGCCCGTAGACCAACGTGACGCCCGCGCCGCGAAGGTCCTCGAAGTGGTCACGGAAGTCGCACGCTTCGGTCGAGCAGCCGCGCGCCCCGGGAATCGAGTTCCAGTCCTCGGGAAGGTCGACTCCTGGTTGACCAGTGAGGGGGTAGAGGTAGATGACGGTGCGGCCAGCCCCGAGGTCCGCAACGTTGATCGTTTCGCCGGTCGTTGCAAGCAGGTCTAGGTCTGGCATTCGCATGCCGGGAAGGTGGTCGGCGGCACCGTCGTCCTGAGGGACGGGCAGATCGGCGGGCAGGGTCGTGTAGTCAGTCATGCGGGCCCTACCCCCGGATCTTGGACACGGGGTGTGATTACGCGGCGGGCTGCAGCGTAGCGGCGTGGCCGGTCTCGTAGGCGATCGGCGACAGGTAGCGACACCACGAATGGCGCCGCCGGGTGTTGTAGCGGGTCAGCCACTTGAAGACCTGGCGACGGCAGGCGAGCTCGTCGGACCAGGTCCGCTCGTCTTGGAGGACCTCCCGCTTCAGCGCGGCGTTGAATGACTCCGCCAACGCGTTGTCGGCCGAGGACCCGACGGCACCCATCGACTGGGTCACGCCGAGCTTCGCGCAGAGCTTGGCGTAGTCCTTCGAGCAGTAGACCGACCCGTGGTCGCTGTGGAAGATCGCCCCGGCCAGTGATCCGCGGGTCGCGGCCGCGGCCTTGAGCGCGTCCTCAACGAGCTCGGTGCGCATGTGATCCGCGATCGCCCAGCCCGCGAGCCGACGGCTGTAGCAGTCGATCACGGTGGCCAGGTACAGGTTGGTGCCGTCTGCGATCGGCAGGTAGGTGATGTCGCCGACGTAGCGCTGGTTCGGCGCCGGGGCGGTGAAGTCCCGCTTGAGTAGATCGGGCACCTTCTGTCCCGATGGCTCGGGGATCGTGGTCCGCACGCGTCGCTTCTTGACGTAGCCGCAGATACCGGCCGCACGCATCACGCGGGCGACGCGCTTGTGGTTGACCCGCTGCTCAGGCGGTGCGCCGTCGTTGAGGTCGGCGGTGATCCGAGGCGCGCCTTGGGTGTTGTCAGCCTCGTGGACCTTGCGGATCCGCTCGACCAGCGCGGCGTCCGCGGCGGCCCGCTCGGCCCGCGCTGGTGCCCCGGCCTTCCACGCGTAGTAGGAGGAGCGCTCGATCTCGACGAGCTCACACAGTCGCTTCACCGTCCAGCCAGGGCGGGAGGTGGCGGAGTTGTCGGCGACGAACTGGAAGCGACTCACCAGCGCGTCTCCCCGGCGAAATACTTGGCCGCCCGCTGGAGGATCTCCCGCTCGGTCGTCAGCTTCGTTGTCTCTGCCCGCAGCGCCGCATTCTCGGCCTCGAGCCGGGCGATCTTCTGCTCCGGCGTCTCATCGGCCGGCCCGGACTGGCTCGACTTCGACGGCGTGGCTTGCAGTGGGCTGGAGGTCAGTGTCCCGTCAGCGGCGGTCTTCTTGCCGGTCCCGTAGACCTCGAGCCAGTGCCGCAGGGTGCCGCGCACGATGCCGAGGTCCTCGGCGATGCCGCGGACTGTGGCGCCCGGGGTGGACTCGTACAAGTCGACGGCCTGACGACGGAACTCCTCGGAGTAGTTCTTCCTGGCCATGGTTCCTGGATCATCTCGCTTCCCCAGCAGATGCTGGATTCAGCGTGTCCAAGAACCGGGGTCAGGCCCCTGCGGTTCTCCTGAGTGTGCGGTCGTGTGGCTCCCGTTGAAGCCAGTGTGCTAGTTCTTGGCGGCACCCAAGAGCTACCACGTCAGCTCCACAACGGACCGTAAACATTGCCCTAAGCGCACATGTGAGCAGGCCGGTCATCGACTGCTGCTTGCTTCATTGACCGCACGGCCGGAGTTGATGAGGCTCGGTCGCGGTGCTCGGGGGTGTCGCTCTCAACTCGGCTACCCACCTCCGGGACAGAGCCCCGCGGGGTGGTGGGCTTTGAGGTGACCCTCGGTGCCTACGCGTCGCCGTTGTCGATGGCGGCGACGGGGTGAGTATTGCTGGTCTCGTAGAGCTTGGCCATGGAGCCTTCTGAGAGGTAGCGGCGCTCGCCGGCGATCCATTCGTCGTGCATGTCGATCAGCACGGCTCCGACGAGTCGGATGACGGCGGCGGCGTTGGGGAAGATGCCTACGACCCGGGCCCGGCGCTTGATTTCCTTATTCACGCGCTCCAACGGGTTGGTCGACCAGACCTTGCGCCAGTGCTCGCGCGGGAACGCGGTGAAGGCCAGGACCTCGGCCTTGGCGGCGTCCATCAACGGACCGAGCTTGGGGAACCGGGCGGCGAGCTCCTCGCGGGTCTTGTCCCACGCCGCGTGGACGTCCTCGGGCGTGGGCTGGGCGAAGATCATCCGGAACGCGGTCGCCACGAGCTCGGCCTGCCCCTTGGGCACGTGAGCGAGCAGGTTGCGCGCGAAGTGGACCCGGCACCGCTGGTGCGCGACACCCTGGAACGCCCGGCCCAGCGCCTTGACCAGTCCGGAGTGCTGGTCTGAGATGACCAGCTGCACGCCGGCCAGGCCGCGCTGCTTGAGGCTGAGCAAGAAGGCGCGCCAGAAGACCTCGTCCTCGCTGTCGCCGACATCTAGGCCGAGGATCTCCCGCTCCCCGGTCGCGCTCACGCCGGTCGCGACGACCACCGCCATCGACACCACCTGACCGCCCTTGCCCGGGGCGTTACGGACGTGGAGGTAGGTCGCGTCGAGGTAGATGTAGGGGAACTCGACATGATCCAGACTGCGGGTGCGGAACGCGCCGACCTGCTCATCGAGGTTGGCGCAGATCCGGGAGACCTCGGACTTGGAGACACCGCTGCCGCCCATCGCCTCGACCAGGTCGTCGACCGAGCGGGTGGAGATGCCGTGGACGTAGGCTTCCATGACTACCGCGTACAGCGCCTGGTCGATACGGCGCCGCGGCTCGAGGATGATCGGGAAGAACGAGCCCTTGCGCAGCTTGGGGATGCGCAACTCGACATCGCCGGCCTTGGTGGTCAGCATCCGCGGACGGTGGCCGTTCCGCTCGGCTGTGCGGTCCTCGGTGCGCTCATAGGGCGCCGCGCCGATCTGCTGGGTGGCTTCGAGCTCGATCAGCTCTTGGAGCGCGAGCCGGACCGAATCACGGATGAGATCGACGCCATCACCGGCACGGAACGCCTCGAGGATCTCGGACAGGGCAGACTGGGGCAAGGCCATCGGTGGACCTCTTTCTTCAGTGGGTGCTTGGCCGTACACACCGAAGATCCCGCCGATGGCCGTCTACGTGCTGACGCCCCGCCGCTGCTCCCTCAAACCCCACCACTCCCGGGGACTCTTACCACCTCTCCGGTGTTGCGACTTCTCGTCGACCGACGCCGGTCGATGGTCAAGTCCGCTGGGGTGGTGTACGAGGTTGATCCCTCGGTTGGGCGTGTCGGTCAGGCTGTGAGGGCCTGGAGTTCGGGTTCGGTCACCTCCTCGACGACGCAGGTGTCGACGGCCTGGGCGCGGGCGAGGACGTCGAGTCCGAGGTAGCGGCGGCCTTCGGCCCACTCGTCGTGCTGCTCGGCCAGGACGGCGCCGACGAGCCGGATGATGCTGGCCCGGTCGGGAAAGATCCCGACCACGTCGGTTCGCCTGCGGATCTCGCGGTTGAGGCGCTCGTTGGGGTTGTTGGACCAGATCTGGCGCCAGATCTCCTTCGGGAACGCGGTGAAGGCGAGGATGTCGGCACGAGCGTCCTCCAGATGCTCGGCCACCTTGGGGAGCTTCTCGGCCAGGGCGTCGACGACCCGGTCGAACTGGGCGTGGACAGCGTCGGCGTCGGGCTGGTCGTAGATCGAGTGCAGCAGCGCCTTGACCCAGCCCCACGAGGACTTCGGCGTCGCCGACATCAGGTTCGCCGCGTAGTGGGTTCGGCAGCGCTGCCACGAGGCGCCGGGCAACGTGGCGCCGATCGCGGCCACCAGCCCGGCGTGGGCGTCGCTGGTGACGAGCTTGACCCCGGCCAGGCCGCGGGCGGTCAGATCCCTCCAGAAGGCCAGCCACCCGGCGCCGTCCTCGCTGCTGGTGACCTGCACGCCGAGGATCTCGCGGTGCCCGTCGGCGTTGACGCCGGTGGCGACCAGCACGTGGACCGGCACCACCCGGCCACCTTCGCGGACCTTGAGCACCAACGCGTCGGCGGCCACGAAGGTGAACGGCCCGGCCTCCTCCAGCCGTCGGGTGCGGAACTGCTCGACGTGCTCGTCGAGTTCCTTGGCCATCACCGAGACCTGGCTCTTGGACAGGCCGGTGATGCCGAGGGTCTGCACCAGCTTGTCCATCCGCCGCGTCGAGACGCCGAGCAGGTAACAGGTCGCGACCACACTGGTCAGTGCCCGCTCTGCTCGCTTGCGGCGCTCCAGCAGCCACTCGGGGTACAGCGAACCGGTGCGCAGCTTGGGAACCGCGACGTCCAGAGTGCCGACGCGGGTGTCGAGGTCGCGGTGCCGGTAGCCGTTGCGGGAGTTGACGCGCTCCATGCTGCGTTCGCCGTAGCCGGCGCCGCACACCGCGTCGGCCTGCGCCGAGAGCAGCGCATTGACGAACGTGGTGAGCAGGTCCCGCATCAGATCAGGACTGGCCTGGGACAGCTGCTCGTTCAGGAACTGTGCAGGGTCGATACTGGGTCCAGCGGTCATCGTCGTGGTCCTTCTTCGAGTCGGTTTTCGCAGATCACTCGAAGGATCCACCCGGTGGCCGCGCCTACGTTGGAGGCACGCGCTCACTCAGGTCCGTCGTACACCACTCTGCTGGACTCCACTCGGTCGATCGGCGAGGAGCACGCCCACAAGGGTCAGCCATCTGCACACACCCCTGCTGGAACTGGACCCGGGTGGTGCGAGAAGGCGGAGGTCTGCACGAACACGTCAGCGGTCACAGTGGCCGCCGAGACCTCGGGGACCACGGCCAAGGCGCCCGCCCCTTGTGGGGGCAGGCACCTCGTCTAGCCATGTCCGTCAGAATCCTTTAGGACCACGGCCCACGGCCGGCGCGCGATCGAGCGACTCCCGCGCGCCGCGTCAACCTCCGTCGTGCGGATCTGCCATAGCGCCAACTGCTCAGGAAGCGTCCACATGCTGGAGCACGGAACTGGCTCGAAGGCCGAGTACGTCGCTCAGCCTTCGAGGTTGCTCATGACATGCTTGATCCGCGTGTAGTCCTCCAGGCTGTACAACGAGAGATCCGAACCGTACCCGGAATGCTTGAATCCGCTCTGCGGCATCTCCGCAACGAACCTCAGGTGGGTGTTGATCCAAACGGTTCCGAAGTCGAGGGCGTTCACCACGCGCATCGCTCGGGCGTGGTTGGTCGTCCACACACTGGCTGCGAGACCATAGGGCACGTCATTGGCAAACCGGACTGCTTCAGCCTCGTCGATGAACTTCTGAACCGTGATGAGCGGGCCGAAGATCTCCTTCTGTACGGCCTCGTCATCCTGGCGCATCCCGGTGACGACTGTCGGGGCGTAGAAGTAGCCACTGTCCCCGACCCGGTTGCCTCCGGTCGTCACCTCGGCATGACCGGGAAGCCGGTCCACGAAGCCCGAGACCAACTCGAGCTGGCTCCGGTTGTTGAGCGGGCCGAAGTACACACCGTCGCCATCCGGCATGCCGGTCTTGGTGCTTGCAGCGGCCTTGGTGAGCGCGGCAACAAATTCGTCGTGCACTCGTGCACCGACAAGGACGCGGCACGCAGCCGTGCAGTCCTGACCCGAGTTGTAGTAGCCAAACTCTGCGATTTGCTCCGCTGCGGATTCGACGTCGACGTCATCGAAGACGATGACCGGCGCCTTGCCCCCGAGCTCGAGGTGAACCTTCTTCAGATCTCGCGCTGCGGAGGCCGCGACCTCCATGCCGGCTCGCACGGATCCTGTCAGGGCGACCATCTGCGGGGTCCGGTGCTCAAACATTGCGCGCCCGCTGTCGCGGTCGCCGCAGATCACGTTGAAGACGCCCGGCGGGAGAAACTCGCCGGCAACCTCGGCCAAGAGCGCGGTGGTTGCCGGCGTCGTGTCGGACGGCTTCAAGACGACGGTGTTTCCGGCGGCTAGCGCGGGAGCGAACTTCCACACAGCCATCATCAGTGGATAGTTCCAGGGCGTCACCTGGGCCACGACACCGACCGGCTCACGACGGGTCCAGGAGGTGGTGTTCTCCCAGTACTCCCCGGAGGAGCGACCTTCGAGCATCCTGGCGGCACCAGCGAAGAAGCGGATCTGATCGATGCTGAGCGGGATGTCGTCGGTCTCGGCCATCCACACCGGCTTGCCGGTGTTCTGGACCTCCAGCGCGACGAACTCCTCCGCGCGAGCTTCAAGAGCGTCGGCCATTCGCATCAGTCCAAGCTGGCGCTCGTAGGGTGTGACGCGGCTCCACTTCTCGAACGCGGCTTCAGCGGCCGCCATGGCCCGGTCGACGTCCTCGGCACCCGACACTGGAGCGGTGGCGAAGGCTTGGCCGGTGGACGGGTCGATGACTTCTGAGGTCTGGCCGGAAGCGGAGTCGGCCGCCTTGCCGCCGATAAAGTTTCGGAACTGACGCAACTGCATGAGGGTTTCCTTTCGACTCGCACCGAGTCTCTGGTGGGTTGTGCTGACTGGTCTGGGGCGACCCCGCGCGAGAGCAGGTGCCGGGCGGCCGCTTGATCTCGCGCGTCAGCATTCAGTGGGGCCAAGGCGATCAGCGACGTAGAGGACTAGTCACTGAGTCTCTCAGTATGAGGATCCGTGTTGCCCTCTGTCAATGGTCTTCAGAGGGGCGCTGAGTTCTTTCCGTCGGGCCGTCAGCGACGCATTGAGCCTTTCCCTTGATCGGAGCTTGGCGGCGGGCGCCGCGGGCAGGACGGCGAGCTGCCGTTGCCAGGCCTGCGGCGAGTTGGGACACCGTTCGAAGGTCAGCGATGGATACGGCTGGGTTGCCTCGGCCCGTCTCTATGGCCCGCACGAACGCTGATCCAACGATCACACCGTCGGCGAAGGTGGCGATCTCCGCAGCTTGCTCACCGTTGGAGACTCCGATGCCAACCGCAATGGGCAGGTTGGTAACGGCACGCGCGCGTTTGACGAGGGGTTCCGCAAGATCGCTCTTCCCTGCACGGACTCCCGTCACGCCCATAACGGCGGTCGCGTAGACAAACCCGCTACAGTGCAGGGCCGTGGCCTTCAGCCGGTGGTCGGCAGACGACGGCGCGACGAGGAAGATGTGGTCGAGGCTGCGCTGATCCGTTTCAGTCACCCATGCAGAGGCGTTCTCGAATGGGAGGTCGGGGGTGACGACGCCGGCACCACCAGCGGCTGAAAGGTCCCGTGCGAACCTGCCTGAGCCATAGCGTTCAATGAGGTTCCAGTAACTCATCACAACAACGTCGACACCCGATTTCGACACTTCCTCAACGACGTGGAACACGTCCCTCGTCCGGAAGCCCCTTTGAAGCGCTAGGCGGGCAGCGGCTTCGACGGCCGACCCGTCCATTACTGGATCGGAGTAGGGAAGCCCAACCTCGATCACGTCGCAACCAGATTCGGCCATTACACGAAGTGCGGTGATTGATCCCTCCACGCTTGGGAATCCGGCCGGAAGGTAGCCGATCAGAGCGGCACGATCATCGCGACTCGCGGACGCGAAGGCATCTGATGTGCTCATCGGCCCAATCCGCTCTTAAGCCACGCCGCGACGGTTGCCATGTCCTTGTCGCCACGACCCGAAAGGCAGACGAGGATCGTCTGGCCCGACATCTCGCGAGCGAGTTCGAAGGCTCCAGCGACTGCGTGCGCCGACTCGATTGCCGCGATTATGCCTTCGGTCCGGGCCAGTTTCGCCAGGGCCGCCATCGCTGCAGCGTCGGTGACGGTTCTGTACTCTGCGCGTCCAGTCTCGGCCAGCCAAGCATGCTCCGGCCCGACGCCTGGGTAGTCGAGGCCGGCCGAGATGGAGTGGGATTCGATCGTTTGTCCATCATCGTCTTGAAGAAAGAACGTTCGCGCTCCGTGGAGAACCCCTACTCGTCCTGCCGTGATCGCAGCCGAATGACGGCCTGTAGCGAAGCCCTCTCCCCCAGCTTCGATCCCTACGAGTCTAACCATGGAGTCGTCGACGAATCCGGAAAAGAGGCCGATCGCGTTGGAGCCACCGCCGACACAGGCGATCGCCACGTCGGGCAGGTGTCCGGTTAGGTTGAGGCATTGGATTCTGGCCTCGTCCCCGATCCCTCGCACGAAGTCACGCACCATTGAGGGGTACGGGTGCGGACCAGCTGCGGTGCCCATCAGGTAGTGGGTTGTATCGCACGTCGACACCCAATCTCGCAGGGCCTCGTTGATAGCGTCCTTAAGTGTCCCAGAGCCAGTCGCGACGGGCACCACCGTGGCACCTAATAGTTCCATTCGCGCTACGTTGACGGCTTGGCGTTCGACGTCGGTCGCGCCCATGTAGATGACGCATTCCAGGCCAAGGTATGCACTGGCCGTTGCCGTCGCGACGCCATGTTGGCCCGCGCCGGTCTCGGCGATGACCCTCGTCTTGGACATGCGCTTGGCGAGGAGGGCCTGGCCCAGCACATTGCGTATCTTGTGCGCACCCGTGTGGTTGAGGTCTTCGCGCTTCAACAGGATCCGAGTTGCCAGTTCGCGACTGAGGTTCTTTGCTTCGAACAGAGTCGAGGGTATGCCCGCGTATTCGCGGAGCAGTTGGTCGAGCTGCTGGCCGAACGTGACGTCGTTCATGGCGTGTTCCCAGCAACTGGTGAGTTGCTCGTGCGCAGTCATCAATGCTTCTGGCATGAAACGGCCGCCGAAACGGCCGAACCATCCGTCCTGGGTTGCGAACGTGGCTAGGGTTGGCCTTCCGGCCGAAGGAGCGTTGTACATGGCTCAGACGCCGCGGAAGAGGTTGATCTTGTCGAGGTGCTTGTCGCGGAGGTCCGGGTTGAGGACGCCGAGGCCTTCCTCGGGGGCCAGGCACAGGACGCCGACCTTGCCCTGGTGCTTGTTGTGGTGGACGTCGAGGGCGGCCTGGCCGACGTCCTCGAGGCGGTAGGTGCGCGAGAGGGTGGGGTGGATCTTGGCCTGGGCGATGAGCCGGTTGGCCTCCCAGGACTCGCGTGGGCTGCCGCGCAAATTTCGGACAGTGATTAATTGTGTTTTTACGCTGCCTGCTGCTGGTTGCAGTACTCGTCGTGGACCTCTTGTGGGGTGCGGTAGCCGAGTGCTGAATGAAGACGTAGGCGATTATAGCGGAATTCGATGTACCGGGCCACGTCTTTCCTCGCTTCGTCGCGGGTGGGATAGGTCACGCGATTGACCCGTTCGACTTTCACCGCTGCGTTGAACGATTCGGCTAACGCGTTATCGAAACAGATCCCAGTTCTACCCACCGACCGGCGAAGATCGAGTCGTGAGGCTGCGCGGGCAAATTCGTCGCTCATGTATTGCGTTCCGCGATCCGAGTGGATCACACATTGTGATTCCAGGGTGTAGTTGCGTGCGGCCATATCCAATGCCTCGACTACCAAAGAGGTGCGCATGTGGTCGGCCATGGCGTAGCCGATGCAGGCCTTGGTGGCGCAGTCGATCACCGTCGCCAGGTACAACCAGCCCTCATCCGTGCCGATGTAGGTGATATCGGAGACGAGTTTGGTTCCCGGCGCGTGGGCGGTGAAGTCGCGTCCGAGGAGGTCGGGCACTGCGGCGGCGTCGCCGGCGATGGTGGTGGTCGGCCGGGACGGCCGGGGCTGGCACGGCACCAGTCCGAGCTCGCGCATCAGCCCCCGCACCAGCTCCGGGCTGGCGTCCTCGCCCATGCGGCCGAGGGAAGCGTGGATCCGCCGGTAGCCGTAGGTGGCGTCGGAGTCGTCGAAGACGGCCTCGATCACGGCCTTGAGTCGCTCGCGACGCTGTGCGGTGGCCGAGGCGG
This sequence comes from Pimelobacter simplex, assembly GCF_024662235.1. GTDB lineage: Bacteria > Actinomycetota > Actinomycetes > Propionibacteriales > Nocardioidaceae > Nocardioides. The sequence goes on along the minus strand of NZ_CP096276.1, from coordinate 561,625 downwards.
GCCGGTCGGCCCAGTCGTAGAAGCCAGACCGGGACACCCCGGCCCAGGCGCACATCTTGACCACCGGATAGTGCGCCTTCTGCGCGTCGATGAACTCGTATTTCGCGCTCACCGATACTCCTGGGCGAAGAAGGCCGCCGCTTTTCCCAAGAACTCGTTACGCATCCGCAGTTCGCGAACTTCACTCTCGAGCTCACGAAGTCGGGCACGCTCCGATATCGACAGTGGCGACTCTTCCTCGGGGTTCGCCTCCCGGTACTTCGCGCACCAGTTTCCCAGCGTGCCTTCATTGACGTGGATCTCGCGGGCGACCTCGGCGATCGAACGAGACGACTCGATCACCATTTTCACGGCCTCGTCCTTGAACTCAGGCGTGAACTTTCGACGCTTTTCCGGCATTAACTAGTTACCTCCATTTCGGAATGGACCTTATTTGATCCACTGTCCGAAATGTCTGAGGCACGCCAGCGGTAGTTGGCGAAGTGGCTGGAGATGATCCGTTTGAGGTTCATCCACAGGTAGCGGTTGTCGTACTCGTGCATGTAGCCGCTGGTGGAGGCGCAGGTGGTGATCACCCCGCCCTTGCGGGTCACGAACACAGATGCGCCGAAGGTCTCCCGGCCGGGGTGCTCGAAGACGATGTCGATGTCCTCACCGCCGGTCAGCTCCCGGATCGCCTTGCCCAGCCGCAGCCACTCCTTGGGGTTCTGGGCGGTGCCGTCGGCGTTCCAGAACCTGAAGTCCATCTCGGAGCGGTTGATCACCATCTCCGCACCCATGTTCCGCACGATCTGGGCCTTGTCCTCATTCGAGACCACGCAGACCGGGTTGGCGCCGCCGTTGAGGGCGTACTGGGTGGCGAACCCGCCCAGCCCACCGGAGGCGCCCCAGATCAGCACGTTGTCGCCCTGCTTCATGTTCCCGCCGTTGGCGCTCACGAGCTGGCGGTAGGCGGTGCAGTTGACCAGGCCCGGGGAGGCGGCCTCCTCCCAGGTCAGGTGCTCGGGCTTGGGCATCAGCTGGTTGGCCTTGACCATCGCGACGTCGGCCAGGCCACCGAAGTTGGTCTCAAAGCCCCAGATCCGCTGGGAGGTGTCCAGCATCGTGTCGTTGTGGCCGTCGGGGGCCTCCAGCTCCACCGAGAGGCAGTGCGCGACCACCCGGTCGCCCGGCTTCCAGCGGGTCACCCCGGCGCCTACCTTGAGCACCACCCCGGACAGGTCCGAGCCCACCACGTGGTAGGGCAGGTCGTGCCGCTTGGCCAGGTCGGACTCCCGGCCGTAGCGCTCCAAGAACCCGAACGTGGAGACCGGCTCGAAGATCGAGGTCCACACCGTGTTGTAGTTGATCGCCGAGGCCATCACCGCCACGAACGCCTCACCCGGACCCAGCTCGGGCAGCGCCACCTCCTCCACGTGCAGCGACTTGCGCGGGTCCTTGTCCCGAGACGGGATCCCCTCGAACATGTCGACCTCGTCCTTGCGGACCGTCGCCGCGCGATAGGAGGCGGGCAGGTCGAGACTGGCGAAGTCCTCCGAAGAGGTCCCATCGGCAAGGATGGCGTCGAGGATGTGCTGCACGGCATTCGGCTCCCTTCGGTTGTCCTGTTCGAGAAAATGGCATGACATTTCAACTTTGTGGCTCCGCCCCACCGCTCGCGTTGGCTAGCCCCGTAGCCGACGGGCCGGGGCGCTTGAGTTGCGGCTCGGGGAGCGCGCTCAGGCCACACGTCGCTTGGGCGGAGCGCCGGCTGGGCTCGTCGGACCGATCCGGTTGCTCAACGGTGGCTCCGTCCTCTTTGCCTGCTCGCCGGTGCCTAGGGGGTGACGATTCGCCAGCGACGGCGGCGGGCGGTTCTTCTGGCGTCGCTCCCCATGGAGCTAACAATCTGGATCTGGTCCTCAATCGATGAGAGCGTTCGCGCAACGAACTCCGCCTGGCTGCCGGAGTCGTCGACCAGACAATCGACAATGCCGTTGTCACACAAGTCCATCGCCGTGATTCGCTGCTGACGAGCAACGGCGGGGGCGAGGTCAGGGTCACCGTGCAGGATCACGCTGGCACCCTCAGGCGGCAAGGGTGTAATCCAACCGTGGTTAGCAGCAACTGTGCGATCGGCCGGCAACAATGCCAGTGCTCCGCCGCCGCAGCCCTGCCCAAGGACGACCGAGACCGTTGGCGTATCGAGCGTCGCCATCGCCGCGAGACAATTCGCGATCTCTCGTGCAGTGCCATGCTGTTCGGCATCCACTGACAGTTCGGTGCCCGAGGTGTCGATGACCGTGACCAAGGGCAGACGTAGATCGCGAGCGAGCTGCATGGCTCGCTGGGCGCGCCGCAGCGCCGTTGGTCCGGGTGGGTAACCCTGCTGTTGCGCTTCGCGGTCGTGCCCGAAGACGACACAAGCATGTCCGCCGACTCTAGCAATGGCCAGAAGGGTGCTGTCTGTCGCCAGAGTGCGGTCAGGACCACCGAGAACGAACGCCGAACTGCAGCGGTTGAGCAGGGCTCGGAGGCCAGGGCGGTCCGGGCTTCGGGTCGTGGTAATGCACTCCCAAGCATCCGGTCCGTTAGCTATTGGGTCGCTACTTCTGGCCTGGCCGGCGCTGGGAAGCGGGCCGTCAAGGTGCTCCAAGATCCGGAGGACGGTTGGCCTCAGCTCACACGATGGGACTACAGCGTCGACGATCCCGTGTTCTAGAAGATTCTCGGCCAACTGAACGCCCTTCGGGAACTCAGTTCCGTTGAGCGCTGCATAGACCTTCGGCCCGAGGAATCCGATCAAAGCGCGCGGTTCCGCCAGGGTGACGGTAGGTCAAGTCCGCTGGGGTGGTGTACGAGGTTGATCCCTCGGTTGGGCGTGTCGGTCAGGCTGTGAGGGCCTGGAGTTCGGGTTCGGTCACCTCCTCGACGACGCAGGTGTCGACGGCCTGGGCGCGGGCGAGGACGTCGAGTCCGAGGTAGCGGCGGCCTTCGGCCCACTCGTCGTGCTGCTCGGCCAGGACGGCGCCGACGAGCCGGATGATGCTGGCCCGGTCGGGAAAGATCCCGACCACGTCGGTTCGCCTGCGGATCTCGCGGTTGAGGCGCTCGTTGGGGTTGTTGGACCAGATCTGGCGCCAGATCTCCTTCGGGAACGCGGTGAAGGCGAGGATGTCGGCACGAGCGTCCTCCAGATGCTCGGCCACCTTGGGGAGCTTCTCGGCCAGGGCGTCGACGACCCGGTCGAACTGGGCGTGGACAGCGTCGGCGTCGGGCTGGTCGTAGATCGAGTGCAGCAGCGCCTTGACCCAGCCCCACGAGGACTTCGGCGTCGCCGACATCAGGTTCGCCGCGTAGTGGGTTCGGCAGCGCTGCCACGAGGCGCCGGGCAACGTGGCGCCGATCGCGGCCACCAGCCCGGCGTGGGCGTCGCTGGTGACGAGCTTGACCCCGGCCAGGCCGCGGGCGGTCAGATCCCTCCAGAAGGCCAGCCACCCGGCGCCGTCCTCGCTGCTGGTGACCTGCACGCCGAGGATCTCGCGGTGCCCGTCGGCGTTGACGCCGGTGGCGACCAGCACGTGGACCGGCACCACCCGGCCACCTTCGCGGACCTTGAGCACCAACGCGTCGGCGGCCACGAAGGTGAACGGCCCGGCCTCCTCCAGCCGTCGGGTGCGGAACTGCTCGACGTGCTCGTCGAGTTCCTTGGCCATCACCGAGACCTGGCTCTTGGACAGGCCGGTGATGCCGAGGGTCTGCACCAGCTTGTCCATCCGCCGCGTCGAGACGCCGAGCAGGTAACAGGTCGCGACCACACTGGTCAGTGCCCGCTCTGCTCGCTTGCGGCGCTCCAGCAGCCACTCGGGGTACAGCGAACCGGTGCGCAGCTTGGGAACCGCGACGTCCAGAGTGCCGACGCGGGTGTCGAGGTCGCGGTGCCGGTAGCCGTTGCGGGAGTTGACGCGCTCCATGCTGCGTTCGCCGTAGCCGGCGCCGCACACCGCGTCGGCCTGCGCCGAGAGCAGCGCATTGACGAACGTGGTGAGCAGGTCCCGCATCAGATCAGGACTGGCCTGGGACAGCTGCTCGTTCAGGAACTGTGCAGGGTCGATACTGGGTCCAGCGGTCATCGTCGTGGTCCTTCTTCGAGTCGGTTTTCGCAGATCACTCGAAGGATCCACCCGGTGGCCGCGCCTACGTTGGAGGCACGCGCTCACTCAGGTCCGTCGTACACCACTCTGCTGGACTCCACTTGACGGTACCGAGCGAACCCCAAGAGGCCAGCACCCCCCCGGTCGTCGGATGTCTCAAGTAGGCGATATAGGGCAGGCCGGCAGCCTTGTGTTCGGCGACAGCGGCCGCGATCCCCGGCATCGCCAGGAATGCCATGGTGCCCTCCTGCATGCGAGTGCCGCCGGAGGACGCGATCGCCACTAGCGGTAGCTGTTCGGCTGTCGCTCGTTCGACGGCCTCGACGATGCGGGTTGCCGACGCAAGGCCGATAGAGCCGGCGAGGAAGGTGAACTCGTTGGCAATTACCGCGATACGGCGACCTTGGATGAGTCCTTCGCCGGTCACGACAGATTCATCGGTTCCTGCGCGTTCGCTTGCTTCCCGAAGGGCCTTTCGGTACCCGAGCGTATCTGCGTGGGCCGGTGGGGTCGCGGCGGCAGTGTCCCAAGAAGCCAGGGGTGCATCGAGCAGGCCGCCGACGAGATCGACCACGCTCGACCGTGACGGCCGAGCAACGTCGGTGGCGGTCATTGGACCGTGCCGAACTCGGCGCGGAGCGAGGCGCCATGCTCGTCCAGCATGGGCGGCGCTTGGTGGTGGTGCCGGTCATACTCCGAGTCGTTCGCATCGAAGAAGCGCAGTGGCGGGCCCGGCAGCGTGATGCGACCAAGGGCGCTGTGTTCGACATCGATCAGCAAGCCCTGGCTGATGGTCTGGTCCCAATTGTAGACCTCGTCGACCGTGCGGACTCGTCCTGCGGGAACACCGGCACGGTTCAGTCGGGTGAGGAGGGCATCCGGGGCATCGCTGGCGAATGCTTCTTCGATGGTCTTGCGGACCAGCTCCGGGTGCTGCACGCGCTCGCCGTTGGTTGCCATGCCTGCCGCCGCGGGGTCGATGTTGAACTCGTCGCACAACCGGGCCCAGAGGCCCTCGCTTCCGCATGCGATCTGGACGGAACCACCCTGGCAGTGGAAGAGGCCATAGGGCGAGATCGACGGGTGATGGTTGCCGTTGGCACGTCCGATGACGCCACCGACCGTCCAGGCGGAGCCTTGGAAGCCGTGAACCCCCACGACGGACGCAAGTAACGAAGTTCGGATGACTTGGCCCTCGCCGCTCTGGCTGCGTTCGTACAGGGCCGACATGATTCCGAAGGCGCCGTACATTCCGGCTAAAAGGTCGGCGATTGGGACCCCGACGCGCTGCATGTCACTTGGACTTCCGCCGGTGACGGACATTAGGCCCGCTTCGCCCTGCGCGATCTGGTCGTACCCGGCGCGGCCGCCCTCGGGGCCATCGTGGCCGAAACCGGTGATCGACAGAACCACGAGGCGGGGGTTCAGCTTGAGGAGGTGCGTCGTTGAGAATCCCAGGCGCTCTAGAACTCCGGTGCGGAAGTTCTCGATAAGCACATCCGCGTTGCGGATCATGTTAGTGAGGATCGCGCGCCCTTCCTCGCCCTTCAGATCCAGGGCGACGGATTCCTTGTTCCGGTTCGCCGAAAGGAAGTAAGTGGACTCGCGATCTGCACCCTCCGGATGGAGGAACGGAGGACCCCAGCCGCGGGTGTCGTCACCTCCGGCTGGCGCCTCGATTTTGAGAACGCGCGCGCCGAGATCGCCAAGCATCATCGCGGCATGTGGTCCGGCTAGGGCCCTGGAAAGGTCGATCACGAGCAGTCCGTCGAGCGGCTGAGGGGGGCGAGTACTGCTGGGCATCGCATCCTCCGATCGGTGAGTGAGCAAGAAGGCGCATCGGCCCGAGACGGGATTCGAAGGCGTCCGCGGGAGTGAGAGGACTAGGGCTCTAGTGGCCTAGCCACCGGTCCAGTTTCTTTGATGGCGAGGTGCCTGTCAAGCGCTAGCCAACCTGGAACCCTTGCAGGTGACGATCGGCACAAGAGTGGAGTCCAGCAGAGTGGTGTACGACGGACCTGAGTGAGCGCGTGCCTCCAACGTAGGCGCGGCCACCGGGTGGATCCTTCGAGTGATCTGCGAAAACCGACTCGAAGAAGGACCACGACGATGACCGCTGGACCCAGTATCGACCCTGCACAGTTCCTGAACGAGCAGCTGTCCCAGGCCAGTCCTGATCTGATGCGGGACCTGCTCACCACGTTCGTCAATGCGCTGCTCTCGGCGCAGGCCGACGCGGTGTGCGGCGCCGGCTACGGCGAACGCAGCATGGAGCGCGTCAACTCCCGCAACGGCTACCGGCACCGCGACCTCGACACCCGCGTCGGCACTCTGGACGTCGCGGTTCCCAAGCTGCGCACCGGTTCGCTGTACCCCGAGTGGCTGCTGGAGCGCCGCAAGCGAGCAGAGCGGGCACTGACCAGTGTGGTCGCGACCTGTTACCTGCTCGGCGTCTCGACGCGGCGGATGGACAAGCTGGTGCAGACCCTCGGCATCACCGGCCTGTCCAAGAGCCAGGTCTCGGTGATGGCCAAGGAACTCGACGAGCACGTCGAGCAGTTCCGCACCCGACGGCTGGAGGAGGCCGGGCCGTTCACCTTCGTGGCCGCCGACGCGTTGGTGCTCAAGGTCCGCGAAGGTGGCCGGGTGGTGCCGGTCCACGTGCTGGTCGCCACCGGCGTCAACGCCGACGGGCACCGCGAGATCCTCGGCGTGCAGGTCACCAGCAGCGAGGACGGCGCCGGGTGGCTGGCCTTCTGGAGGGATCTGACCGCCCGCGGCCTGGCCGGGGTCAAGCTCGTCACCAGCGACGCCCACGCCGGGCTGGTGGCCGCGATCGGCGCCACGTTGCCCGGCGCCTCGTGGCAGCGCTGCCGAACCCACTACGCGGCGAACCTGATGTCGGCGACGCCGAAGTCCTCGTGGGGCTGGGTCAAGGCGCTGCTGCACTCGATCTACGACCAGCCCGACGCCGACGCTGTCCACGCCCAGTTCGACCGGGTCGTCGACGCCCTGGCCGAGAAGCTCCCCAAGGTGGCCGAGCATCTGGAGGACGCTCGTGCCGACATCCTCGCCTTCACCGCGTTCCCGAAGGAGATCTGGCGCCAGATCTGGTCCAACAACCCCAACGAGCGCCTCAACCGCGAGATCCGCAGGCGAACCGACGTGGTCGGGATCTTTCCCGACCGGGCCAGCATCATCCGGCTCGTCGGCGCCGTCCTGGCCGAGCAGCACGACGAGTGGGCCGAAGGCCGCCGCTACCTCGGACTCGACGTCCTCGCCCGCGCCCAGGCCGTCGACACCTGCGTCGTCGAGGAGGTGACCGAACCCGAACTCCAGGCCCTCACAGCCTGACCGACACGCCCAACCGAGGGATCAACCTCGTACACCACCCCAGCGGACTTGACCGGCACAAGTGCCGATGTAGTGCGTAGGAAGTGGAAGTGCTCCAGAAAAGTTCCGTGTTTCTCGCCCGACGCGGTTCCAGAGCGCCGGGTGCACCCATCGCGGCGGATTGCCGATGTCGAGGCGCCAGCCATCCGCGTGCCCGTCCTGCCCGTCACCAGCCCAAACTGCCTCGGCCGGCCGATGCGGAACAGCGCCTTCGTTCGCCTAGCGCGCAATGTCCGCGGCTACCGCCCACGCATTTTCGCCGCTATCCAGCGCGGCTTGGCCAACGGACACATCGAGTCGGTCAACAGTAAGATCCGACTCATCATCCTCATCGTCTTCCGGTTACAGGGCGACGCCCTCATCATCTGGCCACGCCTAGCCGGGCACGAAACCGACCCCGCACCCCCGGGACGAAGCCAGGCCACAGATCCGCAGGAGATCGAAGAGAGCCTTCGGAAGTCCGCCTAGCATTTTCACGCGTGCCGGCGGGGCAAAATCGCGCAGTCAAGCGCGTTCATGGTCGCCGCCGACAAGCTGGTGCAGCAGGTGGTGGAGCACTGGCAGTACGACCTCGAGCCCGTCCTTCGCGCCGCTCTCGGAGCCGGGGAGATTAATAACTACTGCGCCGGATGCGACTCCCGCGAGGCCCCGCGAAAGCACAGACGACGGAACCCCGTTCGCCGTACCCCGGGCACGGATCGCCTCTGCAATGCCGGGGATCACGACGTCGAGGAGAGGACCGGTGACTTCGGGGGTCCGGTCAGACGGGCTCAGCCCAGTCCCTCCGGTCGTGAGGACGATTCGTGCGCCGTCCGAGATCGCGCACCTGATTGCTTCAGCCACCGACGGTCCGTCAGGGACGACGACCGGAGAATCCACGTCGAATCCACTTGAGCGAAGGGCTGCGACGATGATCGGGCCAGTCTCATCAAGGTACGTACCGGCGGCTGCACGGTCCGAGGCAACAATCACTGTTGCTTTCATCGCGACCAATCCCCACTCGTGCCCCCAGACTTAGAGTCGACGTGGACATCGGTAATCATAGAGCACCGATCAACCGCCTTGATCATATCGACCAATGCGAGGGCGGCGACAGAAACGGCGGTGAGCGCTTCCATCTCGACGCCAGTGCGGTCGACGGTACGAACAGTCGCCTGGATAACCACGCCGTCGTCTTCGACGAGGAGTTTGACCTCCACACCCGAAACAGCAAGTGGATGACACAAGGGTATGAGGTCAGAGGTCCTCTTGGCAGCAACGATCCCGGCGATCCTGGCGACAGCAAGAGCGTCCCCTTTGGGACCACCGCCGCCACGGAGCAGCGCCACTACCGCAGGCGACACCCGAACGCGGCCACTAGCCGCAGCCACGCGGGCGCCGACACCTTTACTGGACACGTCGACCATTCGAGCAGCGCCCATTGCATCAATATGCGTCAGACCGACTTTCGCCAAGGCCAACCTCCTCCTGCTAGGAACTTCAGTCAGCTTCGGGACCCAAGAATCCCGTACAGTCTGGGCCCGGGGACCTGGGCGTCGAGAAGGAGCTCCGTCATAGGGCACTGCTCATGACGTGCTCGGTCTTTGAGTTCCTCGATGCGGTACTGCGAAAGGTCCGAGCCGCCTCTTGTCCACATTGCTGTTAGTCCGGACTGATTCTGGCCCCAGCACTTGCCCCGAAACGTTCGGACTCAGATCGCCGCCCTCAGCGCAGAAACAATGACCTGCGTCCATCGCATCGTGTGTCAGTGGCGGATAGTCCGCCGGGACCACTCGCCCGAGTCATTTTGCTCATCGATCGAACGCGATGATCCCTCGCATGTTCTTGCCGTCGATGAGATCCGCGTAGCCCTGGTTAACCTGCTCAAGCGAATACGTCTGAGTCACCAGCTCGTCGATCTTCAGGTCTCCACTGTCGTAAAGGTTGAGGAGCCGTGGAATGTCAGTGGTCGGATTGCAGTCGCCGAAGAGGCTTCCGCGAATCTCCTTGCGATAGACCGTGAGCATGGTGCCAGGAAGCTCGATCGTGGTTGTGTCGAACCGCGTCAATGCGGTCATGACAACCTTTCCGCCCTTTCCTACGGAGTCGAACCCGTCCGTCACTACCTCTTTAGTCATGATGCCGGGTGTGATGATCGCAGCGTCGGCCATCTGCCCCCAAGTGACCTGTGCGATCGTGTCCATGGCTTCGGCAACGCTCGCGAATGCATGTGTGGCGCCAAACTTGATCGCGAAGTCCCGCTTGCTCTCGAGCAGATCGACAGCTATGACATGCTTGGCGCCAGCCATAACCGCCCCTTGGACAGCATTGATGCCAATCCCACCGATACCGATGATGACAACCGTCTGACCCGGACGGACATCGGCGGTGTTTACTGCAGAACCCCACCCAGTTGGCACCCCACAGCTAACCAGTACTGCCTTATCGAGCGGGTAGTAGTCCTCGATCTTGATGCAGCTGTATTCGTGCAGCACTCCGTACTCGCTGAACGTCCCCAGCATGTCCATCGCGCCATACTCTCCCGCTGGCCCCGTTAGCGGGTATCGACCGGTCGGCAGGCAGCCATCGAGCGCGTTCGCGCCCCAGTCGCAGATCGACTGACGTCCGGTTGCGCAGTAGCGACAGGTGCCGCATGACGGGATGAACGACGCCACGATGTGATCGCCGGGCCGCTGAGAATACGACGAGATCGCTGACCTGCTGCCCCTCTATATCTGTAATCCGAAGTTTCGCGCCTTCGCGGAGCGACCCAGCCCATCCCGTCGCCGGGTCAAGCTTCAGAATTTCATCTGTGGTCATCGTGACTCCTTGCGAGTTGTGAAGGTGCCATTGCACCGGCGCCTGCGGCTTTTCACCAGCAGATGGTGTCGGGAAAACAACTGCCGCCCCTGCTTAACCGAAACGGTCGTAATGGATGCGATCATTGGGCACTCCGCGTGCCTTCAGGAGCGCCAGAACAGCGTCAGCCATCGCCGGCGGACCCGCCAAGTAGTAGCGTGCAACCTCCCACGGGAGGTCCAGATTGTCCCTGAGAAGGTCTGTCACGAATCCAACGGCACCCGCCCATTGCGGGTCCGCTGTCGCCGCGCCGAGGTGGAGCGCGGAATCCGGCAACTTCTCGAGAAGGGCACCAAGTTCTTCGCTGCAGACGAGATCACCCGGGCGCGCGGCGCCATAGAAGGCTCGAACGGGCCGGTCCTCCGGCGTACCTGCGAGCTCGTTGGCAAGGGAAAGAACTGGCGAAATTCCAGTTCCACCCGCGATGAGCACTACCGGGTCTGACGTCGGACGCAGCCACATGTCGCCGTAAGGTAATTCAAGGGTGATCCTGGACCCAGTTGTCAGCGAGTGCAGACGCTGACTCCCCGCGCCGCCAGGGTATCGGCGAGTCACGAACGAGACGGTGTCGCTCCCAGGCAACCCGGCCATCGAGTAGCAGCGGCGCAGGCCGTCAGCGAGATTGAGCACGGCATACTGACCAGGCCGAAACTCGGCCTGCATGTGAAGGCGAATGATTGTCATCTTCAGTTCCGGTGCCAATTCGACGACGTCGATGACTTCGCCCTCATGGTCTACCGTCGCCCGCTCCAGGCTGGGCGCCAGCGCAGCCCGAGGCTCTTCAACAGTGAGGTCGGACATCGCCGTCGTCTGACAGGCGAGCACTCTCCCACGCTTGGCGTCACGGGGAGACCGGGCTGGCGCCTCCGGGTAAAGGGAAGCCGTCTCGCCCTCGAGGACTGCAATCTTGCAGGTGCCACAACTGCCCCAGCCGCATTCGTACGGCAGCCAGATTCCAGCCCGCCGTCCAGCGCTAAGGATGGATTCCCCGTCGGCAACCTCGAACTCATGGCCCGCGGGCTCGACGGTGACCTGGTGAGACATCAGATCTCCAGGTCCGCGAATACGCTCGAACCCTCAACCTTGACTTTGTAGGTCTGGACCGGCTCAGTCGCCGGAAGGTCAAGCGGTTCGCCAGTCTCGAGCGAGAATGCGGCCGCGTGGCGGGGACATTCGATACAGGTCTCGTCCGCGAAGACCTCTCCTTCAGAGAGAGAAGCTTCCGCGTGCGAACAAAGATCGTCCAATACATACCAGGCGGTTTCTCCGACGCGGACTACGGCAAACTTTCTACCGCCAGCCTCCACCTGTTTCACCGAGTCCGGCTCAACATCGCGCACGGAACATAGGAAGGTAACCACCGTAAACTGCCTTTCGAGGGACTGCAATTGGGTGCCGCCAACCGCCGAGACATTTGCAGATCTTGCGCGGTGATTCGATTGGCGGCAGCGTCACGGAGTCTCGGATCGCCGCGCTAATCGTCCTCCGTATGGCGATCGCGGAACGGAGAATTGTCACCGAGTGTTTAGCGAGATTGGGTCGTGTGCGACGATTGAGTCTGCTTCCGGAATCTGGTCGAACTAGAATTTATTGAGGCCCCAGGACCGTGCGGCCTGGGGCCTCCGGACGTCGTCAGTTCTCGACGAGCTGACCATCTTGCTGGCTGGGGACCTCAAGCGGGGTCTCGAGTTGGGTGTAGTACTCCTCGATCTCTTCCGGCTTCTTCAGTCGAACGTAGATCTTGTCGCCTTCGAGCTTGATCGGATAGACCCAATGCTCGGCGAAGACAGACGGGGATCCATACGGCCCACAGAGCACCTCACCGCTCTTGATGCTGATGTCGAGCTTGTGCTCCTGGCACGTGAGGACGCCTCGCTTGGCATCCAACTGTCCGTGCTCAAGGGGTGCAAAGATGTGTGGGCACCACGGCTCCATAGCATGGTATCCGTCCTCTGCGCGGACGATCAGCACCTCTTGGTCGTACACATAGACCCGAAGCAGGCCGCGCTCAGGAACGTCTTGGGTCTTGCAGGCGAAGTAGAAGTCTTTCGCCTTCGGCATCCACCAGACGTCGCGCTCTTCCCTCGTTCTTCCCATCGCTTACCTCACCTCACAGTGTTTTTGCTTGCACCAGTGTTCCGACAGCGAAATTTGACCGGGCTCACGTCCCGTAGTGGTAACCAGGACCGTAGACATAGCCCCAGTTCTCGGGACTCCAGTTACTGTCGCCGACGTACAGAGGTGCGCGTCGCTCGCTGAATCCGTAGCCACGGGGGCCCTTGAGGTGCATCTCGCGGCGCTGGTCATAGCGGACCTTGTTCCCGACGAATGTGTCGAAATCCGCCATGGCCTCTGGGTCCACGTCGTCGTTGATGAAACCGTCATAACCGGCGTCGAGGACTTCTGGGTCCATCCCCCGCAGGTAGAAATAGGAGGCCCAGTAGTCGAGCTCACGCTCTTCGCAGAACTTCACTCTGCGGAGCCACTTGACGTTTCGGAATCCCCACTCCCCTGGCGAGTACAACCGAAGTGGATAGCCGTGATTCGGCTCAAGCACCTGGCCATTGCGCTCGTACACGAGCATCATGTCCTTTGCGAGGCTCATCGACATTGTCAGCCCCCCCTCGCATTCGAAAATGACCCAATCAACGTCCTTGTCAGGCTTCGTCAGCTCGAGGATGGTCCTGAAGTCGACACCCTTGAAGTTGTGCGCCTGGGTCCCAAAGTTGGCGGTGCAATGGTCGTCTTCGACGGTCTTGCGCGCAGGAAGCTCCGTCAGCTCTTCTCGCGTCAGGCTCAATGGCGTATCCACCATGCCGTAGGTCTCGAACCTCCACGCCCGCATGTCGATCACCGCCGGCGCAATCCACATCATCGACGGCCAGCGTCGCTTAGGAAATGCGAACGACCCCGGCGGCTGCTTGATCGGACCGGCTTCCTCGTTGCCGATGTACCCGGCCTTCTTGGCCTCACCCGCGGCCACGGCCTCGCGTGTCGGCCGCGGAAGGGTCCAAACGGAACTGTCAGCCATCTTCTTCCTCCTTGGAGAGCGATGTGCAGAGTACAAAAGGCGAGAGCGTCAAAGTCGGCCTTGATTCGGTCAGAGACCCTGTATTGAAGGCCGCCAACCAGGTGATACGGTGCCATTCGCCTCGATGGACCCGTGTACTAGCCACTAGGTCTGAACAAGAGCATGATCTAGGGCATCATGCGCTGTCAACCCCAAGATTCAAGTTCGTTCGGCGGACCGCTTGACCCCCCGCTCTAGGCGGCCAGCTGCAGCGCCGTCGTGGCGCCCCACGGCATGTGCGCTGAGTACGTGTACCCGCGTCCGCCACCTCAACCCGGTCAGCAAGGAGATCGCGACATGCGGCAACAACCCGAGCTTCGCTCTGTGTCCCAGCATCAGAGGATCGTCGCCGACCTGATCAGGCGCCGCGCACCAGTTGTCGCGGGACTGGCGTCTGCATTCGGCCGCGTCCTAGCCGACGACGTGACGGCGCCGATCCCCCTGCCTCTGTTCGATAACTCGGCCATGGATGGCTACGCGGTGCGCGCAGTTGACGTCGTCCGAGTGCCTACCCAATTGCCCGTGGTAGAAGACATTCCAGCTGGGCGGGGCGAGGGGCTTGTGCTCACGCCCGGTACCGCGCACCGAGTGATGACTGGCGCCCCAATGCCTGCAGGGGCAGACGCGGTCATCCCGATGGAGTCGACTGACGGCGGTACTGCCGTCGTTCGCATCCACGACGGAGCCACCGCCGGGAATTTTGTGAGGTGCGCCGGCGTCGACGTGCGGAAAGGTGATGTCATTCTGCGTGCTGGCACTGTGCTCGGCGCTCCGCAAATCGGCCTGCTCGCGGCAGTCGGGATGACGACAGTCGGCGTTGTGCCTCCCCTCCGAGTTGCGGTCTTGTCAACAGGCACCGAACTGGTCAGACCGGGTCAGCCACTGAGGTCCGGCCAGATCTATGACTCGAACTCCATCATGCTCGCGACGGCCCTGCGCGGAGCGGGGGCGCACGCCGACACGGTCCATTTCGTTTCCGACGATGTCGCCCAGTTCAATGCGACCTTCGCCCAGCTCGGCGACTACGACTTGGTCCTGACCTCGGGCGGCGTCAGTGCCGGCGCCTACGAGGTCGTCAAAGATGCATTGAGCGGCCACGGGGTAGAGTTTGCGAAGGTCGCGATGCAACCTGGGATGCCTCAAGGTGCGGGGTCCTATGAGGGAATTCCAGTCGTCGCCCTCCCCGGGAATCCGGTGAGTTCACTCGTCTCGTTCGAGGTGTTTGTTCGGCCTGCCGTGCGAACCGCGATGGGCTATCGCAAGGCGCTTCGGGACCGCGTCACTGTGCGGCTTGCCGAGCCGCTCGATGCTCCTCCCGAAAAGAGGCAGTTCCGCCGGGGCTCCCTGGACCTTCCGTCGGGTACCGTCAGCCTTGCCGGACCGGCGGGTTCGCACTTTCTCGGGTCACTGGCGGGCGCAGACTGCCTCATTGATGTTCCCGAGGACGCAACTCGGATGGAGGCTGGGGCGACCGTCTCTGCTTGGCTACTCGACTGAGCCCCACGCGCAGAGGCCGCATGCCCTGGCGCGCGCCGAGTTAGCGGCCGGTGCAATCAATCAGGATCCCGCAGCAGACCCACGTCAGATACTGAAGAGACATGATGAGCCATTGCGCGGGCGGCAGCTTCAGAGTCCTGAGCCCGGATGGCCTTTGCGACCGCAACATGGCCGCGCAGCGATTCCTGAGGGCGGCCGGGCTGGCTGAGCGACTCGAAGCGAGTCTCTCGGACGAGCTCGGAGATTTCCGCCATCAGGTCGCCCAACAGACATGAGTGAGCGGCCGCGGTGACCGCGGCGTGAAACGCTTCGTCGCCTCCCATGCCACGGTCCCCCTCAGCGATCTCTTGTTTCATAAAGGCAATAGCGGCTTCTATGGCCTCGAGGTCCTTGGCATCGCGGCGCATGGCGGCAAGCGAAGCGAGCTTGACCTCCATCGCCTCCCGCGCCTCAATGACGTCGCGCAAACGCCGCCTGCGCGCACCGAGCGCGCTGAGCACCTGGCGACTCTGCGGGACTTCGAGAATGACAGCGCCATCGCCGTGCCGGACGTCGATGATGCCCTGCACCTCGAGAGAAACAAGAGCCTGGCTGACCGAGGCACGACTGACCTGGAGCTTGCTTGCCAGTTCGCGTTCCGCCGGCAGCCGGTCACCTGCTGCGAGGCCGGCGCTCGTCATGTAGTCCAGAAGTTGCTCGACGAGTTGCTCGTAAAGCCGTGACCTCGGCTGGGGCTGGAGCCCCCTGGGCTTCACCGTCATTGGAGACCTCTCAACTTACCCGAACCAAAACCTTGACACGGATCACCATGTGACTCATTCTACTAGACGCCGAGTGTCTCAGTGGCTAGTCCAATGGGCCGACCTCCCCGGAGTCAGGCTGCGCAACTCTCGCAGACGCTCGGCCCCGGCGACCAGGAGGTGTCTCTTGCCCACGAACGATATCGAGTTCGAGGCCGTAGACCCGATCACAGTATCGGCAGATCCGATCACGGCATCGACAACGCTCTGCAGAGTCTCTGTGCGTGTCCAGAAACACCCGATCGACGCGGTAGCTGTCCGCGCTCTCATCGACGACGAACGCGCAGGCGCGATCGCGTCGTTCGAGGGCCAGATTCGTCTCTACGACGACGGCCAGCCAGTGTCCGTCGTCGAATACAGCGCGCACCCGACGGCGCAGGCTGTGCTTGAGCGGCTCGCAGCAGAGGTGATGGAGGACGTCGCCCCGGAGGCGCGGCTGGCCATCCGCCATCGCGTGGGCCGACTGGCCGTCGGCGATGTTGCGCTGTTCGTCGCTGCAAGCTCACCGCACCGGAAGGACGCATTCGACCTGTGTCACCTGGCAACCGAAACCGTCAAGGCCGAGCTGCCAATCTGGAAGTACCAGATCTTCACGGACGGTAGCCACGAGTGGGTGGCGTGTCTGTAATGCCGGTTTTTCTGGCGCTTCCCCAAGTGCGCTCAACCGCTGAGGCTGTGGACCGGCCGGCCAACACTCGTCTCATCGACCGCTACGGCCGCGTCGCCCAGGACCTCCGGGTGTCGCTTACCGACCGGTGCAACTTGCGATGCACATACTGCATGCCGGCTGATGGTCTGACCTGGGCCCCGACTGAAGCACTTCTGACTGACCAGGAGCTCGTCCGGCTGATCACGATCGCGGTCGGACAGCTAGGGGTGCGAGAGGTGCGGTTCACCGGTGGGGAACCGCTGTTACGTCGTGGACTGGAGGGCATCGTCGCGTCGACGGCACGGCTGAGCCCGCGGCCGGACATCTCGCTGACAACGAACGGGATCGGCCTTGTTCATCGCGCCAAGGAACTGGCATCAGCTGGCCTGAACCGACTCAACGTGTCGTTGGACAGCGTGCGGCGCGACACGTTCACCGAGATCACCCGCCGCGACCGGCTCGATGATGTGCTCAGCGGGCTCGACGCCGCAAAGGCCGCGGGACTGACGCCCATCAAACTGAACTCGGTTTTGATGCGGGGCATCAACGACGACGAAGGTCCCGGTCTCCTTCGGTTCGCTATCGCCGAGGGGTACGAGCTTCGGTTCATCGAGCAGATGCCTCTCGACGCCCAGCATAGTTGGGATCGCGATGCGATGGTTGGCCGCGACGAGATCTTGGCTAACTTGCGGGTCGAGTTCGAGCTGGCTGAAGCCCACTCCGCTCTGCGCGGCTCGGCACCAGCGGAACTGTGGTACGTGAACGGCACTACGACCACCGTGGGAATCATCGCCTCAGTCGGCGCACCATTCTGCGGCTCCTGCGACCGCACCCGACTCACCGCAGATGGACAAGTTCGCACGTGCCTGTTCGCCACAAGCGAGACCGATTTGCGCGGACCACTGAGGGGCGGCGCTTCGGACGAGGAAATCGCGAAGCGTTGGCGTGACGCGATGTGGGGCAAGGCTTGGGGCCACGGCATCAACGACAACGGGTTCCAGCAACCGGACCGCCCGATGAGCGCGATTGGTGGATGAGCATGACGAGTGTGAACGTTCGCTACTACGCGGCCGCAAAGGCGGCTTCTGGTGTCTCGGAGGAGCAGGTGCAGTACGCCGGACCCCTGACGTCTGGGGACGTCGTCGACCTTGTCGCCGCGAAACACGGACCCGCGATGGTCGACGTCCTCATGCGCAGCTCCTACCTGTTGAACGAATTGGTCGTTCGCGGCCCGGCGATCGAGGTCCCCGACGGCGCAACGTTCGACGTACTACCACCTTTCGCCGGGGGATAGGTGCGACGGCCTCGGACACCTCGGTGCCGAACCGCACCACCTGCGGATCAGTGACAAAGATTGATTCTGTGACGGACTGAACAGTGAGTTGTCCCGCCCACCGAGGCCAGGCCATCAAGACCTGCCGAGGCCTTCGCCTCGGCAAACAGACGCTCAGCGACACGGCCTTCGTTGTCGCTGACGCGGACACACCACGTCAAACATCGACAGGAGCAATCTCATGATCGCACCGATTCTGCTGTTCGTCGGCGCTGTCCTAGCCATCAACGGCATATGGATCTACGGCGGCGCGGCTGCGGCGGCCAACGGCCAGACTGAGGAAGACGGCGCAACATCCCCAATAATCCTGGGCGGACGCGAAGTGGGTCTGTTCAACCTGTTCGTTGGCTCACTCGGGTTTATCCTTGCGGTCACCGTGCTGATCCAGTCGACCGACGAGCCAGCCGGATCAGGCAACATCGCCTTTGGCGCATTCGCTCTATTGTTCGCATTCACGTACTTGTGGGTGGGGGCGAACCCATTCCTGAACGCAGATGGCAAGACTCTGGGGTGGTTCTGCCTGTTCGTTGCGATCACTGCGGCCGCAAACGGCGTTCGCGGCTTCACCACGGACGCTGGGCACGCAAGTTCCTGGTCAACTTGGCTTTCTACGAACTGGATCGTGTGGGCGGTGCTGTGGTTGCTGTTCTTCGCGCTGCTAAGCCTCGGAAAGCAGATCGGCCGGCTCACAGGTGTGCTGACCGTCGTCGTCGGTCTCTGCACCTGCTGGCTGCCCGCCTACCTGCTGCTGCAAGGCATCATGTCTCCGGTGTGAAACACTTCGATGCAAGGCGACTGCCGGGTCCTGGAAACGAGCAGCCGCCTTGCATCGGGAACTTCGTCGCGATTGGTGAGCAACAAGAAACCTTCGTTCTGAGGTTCTTCGCTAGTAGCTGTAAGTAGCCCGGACGCCCGCTTTCAGCTGTCTCTGCCCGGGCGTTGATGGGGCGCGCCAGGTCGGTCGGTCGGGGTCAATCAGATAGCGCGACCTCGCCGTGGTTGGGGTCATGACCTGCACGACCTCGCGACCGACCATAAGTTGTGGGACACGACTTCATGCCGACTCCCGGGATGGGTGCTGCAAGGGCCCGGACGTGGCCGTCGCGCAGCGCGTAGGGACGTACTCAACCTGTCGCCGGGCGGCGGCGACCTTGCCGATGTTCCTCCTGCGGCGCTCGGGGCCCGGTCCCGCAGCGCTCCGACCCGAGTCCGTCCGTGGCCCGACGGTCTGGATCGACTCCACCGCGGCCCACCGCCCCAGCCGGGAGCCGCCCTGCTTGGTGATCGGGCCACGGCGCACGTCGGTGTCGGACGCGTGGTGCTTCGGGTGTCAGCCCCGGCCCAGCAGGCCAGCTGCGGCGCGGTCGCGAACCGGGACACATCACCGACCTCAACGAGGAACACCGCACCCAACACCAGACCGATTCCGGGGATCGCTGCAGCGGTGTAGCCCGGCTCGGTGCGCAACCGGCCCCAGAGGAGGTTGGTGAACAAGTCGACCTCGATCTCCAGGTCCTCCAGCAGTCGGCGCAGCGAGGCGACCCGGGCCGCGTACGGCGCCGGCAGTCGGGACCGGTCCAACAAGACGGTGCCCTCGATGCCGAACAGGTCGCTCATCGACACCCGGACCCGGCACTTGGCCAGCACCGCGTGCATCTCGGCCTTGCAGTGGCTGCGGAGCCCGCTCCGCATCCACAGCTCCGTATCCACAGCTCGGTGTTCTCCGTCAGCAACCGAGCCAGACTCAGCCCGCTCGGACTCACTCAACGGCGCACCGCGATCCCGATCGCGGCGCCTTGGAGCACCAGTTGCCCAGTGTGACTTCGTTGGCACCCAAATCTCCGGCCACCTGCTCGATCGGCTTCCCTGCCTCCACCCGGCAGATGTGGGCTTCCCCTCCCGCGGCCACATCGCCTTTGAGGACGTGAATTGGCGATCGAGACGAGGACTTCAAGCAGGCGCGGTGGCGATGGTGCTCCCCCCAAAGTCGGATAGTCATGGCCTGCGCAGCATCCATCCTTTCGCCATGGGCGGCTGGCGATGGCCGGTGACACCTGCGGCGTGCGCCACCGCTCGGCGTCGCGCTTGAACGCGGTCCGCCCGGCCTTCGGGTCGCCCTACTGGCCCGCGACGACCGACGCCGTCACCTCATCGACCCGGCCTCGAACATCACCATCGGCGTGTTGGCCGGCACCACCCGGGTGGTACCGAACGCGACCGTGTGCGGCGTCATCGCCACCGGGTGCAACCGGGTCCGTTCCTCGGCGAGCATCTCGACCGGCGGCCGCTTGGTGACCCGATGGGCGCGGGTGTTGACCTTCTGACAGAACTCCACACATGCCTCCTCGAGCTCGGCGAACGTGGCGTACTCCTCGCGCATCGCCGCCCTCCGACCCGACCTGCCGTTGGTTGGTGTCCTTGGGCACCAGGTCGGCCTTGCTGATCTTCACCGAAGCCTCGTTCCCTCCCTTGGACGCCGGGTCCGCGGGCACACAGGTATGGACCACCACCGAGTAGTGCTCGGCGAACCCGACCAACTGCGGATTGCGGACCGGGATCCCGGCGATGTGCTCGGTCGTGACGGTCTTCTCGTTGTCGGTCAGCACATAGGTCGGCACACCACCCAACCGGCGGAACGTTTGGTCCAGGGCGGCGAACACGCTCGGCTGGTGGGGATGGACGTGTCCGATGCCGGCATCGGATGCCAGGGCGCTCAAGCCGGCTGAGAGGCGAGATGGCGCGATCCGGCGGTCCTTCTCGATGAAGAGCAACTTGGATCGAACACCGTCGCCACGGTGTTCGATCCAACGATCGAGGAGGTCCTTGAGTTGTGGGTGCAGCGGTACGTAGCGGTCGGTGTGCAGCTTGCCGAGTGGGACTCGCAGCCAGAACGAGGAGTCGATCTGGACGATGCCGTCGATGGTCAGCCCGAGGAGCTCGCCTCGGCGCATGCCGGTGCGGGCCAGGAGCTCCACGCTGGTGCGGATGAACGGGTCGGGGTGGGCGCGTGCAGCTGCGAGCAGTTTGGTGAATGCGGCGTCGTCGATGGAGCGGGGCAGCGGGTCGTCCTTGATCGGCAGGTCGCTGCGCACGATGGGCGAGCGGGCCGGACGATCAACGATGTCGAGCTCGTCGAGACGGCTGAAGAACGCGACCAGCACGCCGAGGCGGCCACGGATGGTCTGGTTCGCGAGACGTGGTCCGCGGTTGCCTGGCCGGACGGCCAGCCAGGCCTTGTAGCCCTGGAGGTGGTCACGGCGTACGTCGGCGACGCGACGGACCTCGTGGTGGTCGATCAGGTAGCCGGCGAAGGGGCGAAGTGAGGAGTCGATGGCGGCGATCGAGTTCGGTCGCAGCCGCACCGACATCTGGTCCAGGTAGGTGGTGAACGTGGCCGCCAACTCAGGCGTGCGGTCGGTGATCCGCGCCCAACCGGCGGCGCGTTGTCCGTTGCGGCCGTTGTCGCGTGCCGGGATCGACTCCAGCACCCGAGGTGGAACAGCACGGCGTTCAGGCCGAACACGTTCGCGGACATGTTGCGGATGCCGGGTTGGCCCAACCGGTCAGCAGCGCGCCGGAACTCGGCGAGCGCCGTGTCGATCGCCTCGGCTGTGAGTCGGGTCGGCGACGTGGCGGTGAGCGCGGCGATCTGCAGCAGGGCACTCCATTGGCGGCGTGCGATTACGTGCGAGAAGCCGAGTTGCTCGGCGGTGCGGGCGTACTCGGCCGACAGTTGCGGATGCACGTGGTCGCCGAGGAACGCGAGATGTCCGCGGCAGGCGAGCAGGTAGTCCGCGCTGGGACGCATCCGACCGGTGAGGATCAGCCAGGCCACGAACCGGCCGCAACTCGACTGGGCGGCCAGTTGGTCGGCCAGCGATGCCTGCTGCCAGCCGACGGTGTCGCCGAAGCGGGCGAAGAATGCCCGTGCGGCACGGCGCCGGGAGTCATTGTTCATTGCCGCGCCGATGCCCGCGAACTCATCGATCAGGTCGACATGGCCACGGCCGTTGGTGGCTGGTCCGGTGATGGTCACTGATTGCCTCCTGGTGTCGCGCGCGGGTGGAGCGGCCCACGCGATGAACAACCGCCGCTCGCCGACGCGGATGTCGTCCAGGCTCAGTCCGAGGACCTCGCTTCGACGCAAAGCTCCCAGCAGCATGGCCTGCACCCATCGCCCGGTCACGTGCGGTACGGAGCGCCGCCGTGAACGCGTCCACGTCGACCGGACCGAGCACCCGAGGCAACGTCCGGGGCGTCCGGATCAGCGGAACCCCTCGACCACGCAGCGCCGAGTGGCGGGTGGCCAAGCCACGCGGGACCGGACTGTCGCTGATGCCGGCATCGCCGCGAGCAATCAGATAGGTGAACAGACCAGACACCGAGCTCAGCCGTCGCTTCACCGTCCGCGCGGACAACCCGGCTTCGCCGTCCTCGAGCCTGACCACGCCAGGTCCGCGGCGAGGGGCGCGCTGCTGCTCGAGGAACGCCAGCACGTCACGGGAGGTGACCTCTGCCGGCTCCTTCCCGACCACAGTGAAGAACACCTTCAGGTCATACGCGGTTGCCAACAGCGTGTTGGGACGAGCCCTGGCGGCAACGACGCGAAGGTAGTCGTCGACGTCGGGCTGACCCAACGACGGGGCATCGGCTGGGGTCTTGGGCGGGATCAGGCAAGGCATCCAGTTCATGACCGGGACTCTCGTGCTGGCGGCCCCGAACACCTCGGAGCAACGCGGTCAGATCACCCGCATAATCATGATCTCCTCGGCAGACTCCAACTCATCCCTTCCTCGGGGAGCGATAGCGACTTCAAGCACCGCTCATCGCACCCGAGGAAGGGGCCTCAACCGCGCAACGCGGCGAGGCAGACGACGTCGTGTCCGTGGCCATGAAAAAGTCCCCACTGGTGGCCAGGTTGAGGTCCCCGCTGGTGGCCAGATAGAAGTCCCCATCCTTCGCGTCGTGTCGTAACCGACCTTGAGGGCCCTGCGTGGTGACGGTGGCGGTGCCAACCAGACCATCGAGCACCACGCAGGGGCTTCCATTGAAGAACGCGAAGGAACGAATGGACGTGATTGCCGCCTACCGAGACGTAGGCACCTATCGAGGGGCCGCGGAGATCTGCGGCACCACTCACAAGACGGTGAAGCGGATCATCGAGGCCCACGAGCTGATCAGCGAGGGTGGGTTTCCACCGGAGCGGGTGGCTCGGGCGAAGAACTTCGACGAGGTCGCTGAACTGGTCGCGGCGAGTGTGAAGAAGACCGCAGGCAAGATCAGCGCGAAGCGGCTGCTGCCGGCCGCACGCACGGCCGGCTATGAGGGCTCGGACCGCAACTTCCGACGCTTGGTCGCTGCGGCGAAGAGTGAGTGGCGTCGGGGTCAGGCCCGTGCTGGTGGCCGTCGTCCGGCGATCTGGTCGCCGGGTGAGGTGCTGGCCATCGACTGGGGCGAGGAGGTCATCGCCGGTCGGAAGGTCCACGTGTTCTGCGCGGTGCTGGCCTGGTCGCGGTTCCGGTTCGTCCGCTTCGCTGCCGATGAGCAGCAGGCCACGACGTTGGCGATGCTCGCGGAGTGCTTCGAGGTCCTCGGCGGTGTCCCCAAGGTCGTGCTCGCTGATCGGATGGGCTGCCTGAAGGGCGGGGTGGTCGCGAACGTCGTCGTCCCCGCGCCGGACTACGTCCGGTTCGCCACCCACTACCGGTTCCGGCCCGACTTCTGCCATGGGGCCGATCCGGAGTCCAAGGGCATCGTGGAGAACCTGGTCGGCTACGCCAAGGACGACCTGCTGGTCCCGTTCGAGCTCGACGACGACCCGTGGGCCGAGGGCCTGGCTGGGCTCAACATCCGTGCTGTGGCGTGGTGCGAGGAGGTCAACAGCGGCCGTCACAGCGAGATCTGTGAGATCCCCGCGGAGCGGCTGGAGTCGGAACGGGAGTTGCTCGCCGATCTGCCGTCGCTGCGGCTGGAGGTCGGCCCGAAGCCGATCACCAGGAAGGTCGACAAGCTGTCCTGCATCCGGTTCGGATCGGCTCGCTACTCGGTCCCGAACCGGCTCATCGGCACCACGGTCACGGTCCTGGTCGACGAACGCGACCGGGTGCTGCGGGTCATCGAGCCGATCACCGGCGAACTGCATGCCGAACACCAGCTGGTGGCGCCGGGAGAGACATCGATCGTCGATGCCCATTACGACCGCCCACGTCCCGACACCCCACGTCGAGGCGCACGCCCGCGCACGGCGGCCGAGCGGGAGTTCCTCGCCCTGGGCCCGGCCGCCGAGCAGTTCCTGGTCGGTGCTGCCGCCGCGGGTGTCACCAAGCTCAACACCGAGATCGGGGCCCTGCTCACCCTGGGGGCTGCTCACGGCCACCACGCACTGGCCGGGGCACTCGAGCGAGCTGTCGCGTTCGGCCGCTGGCGTGCCGATGACGTCCGGTCGATCCTGGCCACCAACGGCCACGCACCCCGCCCCACAGCCGCGGGGCAGGCGCTGGTGATGACGCTGCCCACCGTGCCGACCAGATCACTGGACGCCTACCGCATCGACCTCGATGCCGAGGGCGGTGAGGGAGCATGACCGCGACCACTCCACCGCCGCTGCCGGCCGACCTGAACGAGGGGCTGAAGCGGTTGAAGATGGCCGCGATGCGCCGCCTGGCACCAGAACTGCTGGTCACCGCCAAGACCCAAAGATGGAAGCCCGAGGAGTTCCTGCGCACCCTCATCGAAGCCGAGATCACCTCCCGCGACGCATCGAACGCCCGCACCCGGATGAGGCAGGCAGCCTTCCCGGTCACCAAGACGCTCGAAGAGTTCGACGTCGCCGCATCCTCGATCCCGCCCGCCACCTTCGACTACCTCGCATCCCTGGAGTGGATCCGGGCGGCCGAGAACGTGTGCATGATCGGACCCGCCGGCACCGGGAAGTCCCACAGGCTGATCGCGTTGGGCATCGCCGCCGTCCAGCACGGGCACCGGGTGCGGTACTTCACCGCCGCCGAGCTCGTCGAGACCCTCTACCGAGGGCTGGCCGACAACTCCGTCGGGAAGGTCATCGACAACCTGCTGCGCAACGACCTGCTCCTGGTCGATGAGCTCGGGTTCGCACCCCTGGACGACACCGGAGCACAACTGCTGTTCCGGTTCGTCGCGGCCGCCTACGAACGCAGGGCGCTCGGCATCGCATCCCACTGGCCCTTCGAGTCCTGGGGACGATTCCTGCCCGAGCACACCACCGCGGTCAGCATGCTCGACCGGCTCCTGCACCACTGCCACACCGTCGTCACCGACGGCGACTCCTACCGCATGCGACAAGCTCGAGCGAAGGGAGGAACCCGACTCAAGACCAGTTGAAACCCGAGCGAAGGGTGGGGACTTTCAGTTGGCCACCAGTGGGGACCGCGACTTGGCCATTGACAACGTCGTGTCGGGCAGATACCATGACCGTCAGTGGGCAGTTCTCATGTCCGCCAGCGGGCAGTTTCGTGGCCGTCTCCGGGCAGTTTCTCGTGGCCGCCGACAAGTGGGCTCGCCGCCGCTACGGCGCAGCACCGCCGAAGGCGTGAGGCATCTGGATGTGCTCGACGGGGACGGCTACGAGCGGTGGGCGGCCGGCCGCGCCTCCAGCCAGGCGCGGGACTGCGCCGGAACGCGGTCGGTTCGTCGAAATCACCGTCAACGGCCCGAGGTGGTCCCTGGGCGCAGCTCTCCGCCCCGACGTCGCCGCCGCGTATGACGCCGCGCAGGACCGAGTCGCCGAGGCGATCATCGACTGGCTCGCCCCAGCACACCACTACCGGGATCGGACCCGTGGACTGTCCGTGGATAGTAGGTGTCGGTGGTGCATCACGATGCGTCGCGGTGCGGCACTGCACCTCCCGTGCCAGGGATCCGCACCGCCACCTGCACGTGCAGTTCAGCGCCCGGTGGGCTGCCGCGCAAATTTCGGACAGTGATTAATTGTGTTTTTACGCTGCCTGCTGCTGGTTGCAGTACTCGTCGTGGACCTCTTGTGGGGTGCGGTAGCCGAGTGCTGAATGAAGACGTAGGCGATTATAGCGGAATTCGATGTACCGGGCCACGTCTTTCCTCGCTTCGTCGCGGGTGGGATAGGTCACGCGATTGACCCGTTCGACTTTCACCGCTGCGTTGAACGATTCGGCTAACGCGTTATCGAAACAGATCCCAGTTCTACCCACCGACCGGCGAAGATCGAGTCGTGAGGCTGCGCGGGCAAATTCGTCGCTCATGTATTGCGTTCCGCGATCCGAGTGGATCACACATTGTGATTCCAGGGTGTAGTTGCGTGCGGCCATATCCAATGCCTCGACTACCAAAGAGGTGCGCATGTGGTCGGCCATGGCGTAGCCGATGCAGGCCTTGGTGGCGCAGTCGATCACCGTCGCCAGGTACAACCAGCCCTCATCCGTGCCGATGTAGGTGATATCGGAGACGAGTTTGGTTCCCGGCGCGTGGGCGGTGAAGTCGCGTCCGAGGAGGTCGGGCACTGCGGCGGCGTCGCCGGCGATGGTGGTGGTCGGCCGGGACGGCCGGGGCTGGCACGGCACCAGTCCGAGCTCGCGCATCAGCCCCCGCACCAGCTCCGGGCTGGCGTCCTCGCCCATGCGGCCGAGGGAAGCGTGGATCCGCCGGTAGCCGTAGGTGGCGTCGGAGTCGTCGAAGACGGCCTCGATCACGGCCTTGAGTCGCTCGCGACGCTGTGCGGTGGCCGAGGCGGGCCGGTCGGCCCAGTCGTAGAAGCCAGACCGGGACACCCCGGCCCAGGCGCACATCTTGACCACCGGATAGTGCGCCTTCTGCGCGTCGATGAACTCGTATTTCGCGCTCACCGATACTCCTGGGCGAAGAAGGCCGCCGCTTTTCCCAAGAACTCGTTACGCATCCGCAGTTCGCGAACTTCACTCTCGAGCTCACGAAGTCGGGCACGCTCCGATATCGACAGTGGCGACTCTTCCTCGGGGTTCGCCTCCCGGTACTTCGCGCACCAGTTTCCCAGCGTGCCTTCATTGACGTGGATCTCGCGGGCGACCTCGGCGATCGAACGAGACGACTCGATCACCATTTTCACGGCCTCGTCCTTGAACTCAGGCGTGAACTTTCGACGCTTTTCCGGCATTAACTAGTTACCTCCATTTCGGAATGGACCTTATTTGATCCACTGTCCGAAATGTCTGAGGCACGCCACCGGGTCTTTCGCCAATAGAACAGTGGCGTGGTCTGCTCACGATACGTTTCCGCGACTCCACCATCGAAGTCCTCAAGGGCATCGGCTACGTCGCGGTCCTGTGTGACCCGGGGTTCGGCGCCCTAGCCGCAGCCGGGTTCACGCTTGACCACGCCAGCGGCGAGGTCGCCTAGTTGGCACGTCTGGATGCGGATTCCTGCGGGATGCGGGAGCAACCGCCGCTCCTGAATTTGGTCGATTGAACCGCTGCGGTAACAGATCGAGGCCCACGGCAACATGTCCCGTGCCCCGAGATGGCGGGTTCCCGGGACTGGTCGACTTCCACTATCGGTCTGCTAACCGTCGAAGGCAGCCAATCTCAAACGGAAGAGAGAAAACGCTGATGCCGCCTGATCGCCGTCAGCCACCGTCGACCATAGTCCCCGCGACTTATGCCGACGCGTTCCTGAAAAGCGTTCGTGATGACGGCGATGGTAAGAGTCCCCGGGAGTGGTGGGGTTTGAGGGAGCAGCGGCGGGGCGTCAGCACGTAGACGGCCATCGGCGGGATCTTCGGTGTGTACGGCCAAGCACCCACTGAAGAAAGAGGTCCACCGATGGCCTTGCCCCAGTCTGCCCTGTCCGAGATCCTCGAGGCGTTCCGTGCCGGTGATGGCGTCGATCTCATCCGTGATTCGGTCCGGCTCGCGCTCCAAGAGCTGATCGAGCTCGAAGCCACCCAGCAGATCGGCGCGGCGCCCTATGAGCGCACCGAGGACCGCACAGCCGAGCGGAACGGCCACCGTCCGCGGATGCTGACCACCAAGGCCGGCGATGTCGAGTTGCGCATCCCCAAGCTGCGCAAGGGCTCGTTCTTCCCGATCATCCTCGAGCCGCGGCGCCGTATCGACCAGGCGCTGTACGCGGTAGTCATGGAAGCCTACGTCCACGGCATCTCCACCCGCTCGGTCGACGACCTGGTCGAGGCGATGGGCGGCAGCGGTGTCTCCAAGTCCGAGGTCTCCCGGATCTGCGCCAACCTCGATGAGCAGGTCGGCGCGTTCCGCACCCGCAGTCTGGATCATGTCGAGTTCCCCTACATCTACCTCGACGCGACCTACCTCCACGTCCGTAACGCCCCGGGCAAGGGCGGTCAGGTGGTGTCGATGGCGGTGGTCGTCGCGACCGGCGTGAGCGCGACCGGGGAGCGGGAGATCCTCGGCCTAGATGTCGGCGACAGCGAGGACGAGGT
This sequence comes from Pimelobacter simplex, assembly GCF_024662235.1. Taxonomy (GTDB): domain Bacteria; phylum Actinomycetota; class Actinomycetes; order Propionibacteriales; family Nocardioidaceae; genus Nocardioides. The sequence goes on along the minus strand of NZ_CP096276.1, from coordinate 533,471 downwards.
CTTCTGGCGCGCCTTCTTGCTCAGCCTCAAGCAGCGCGGCCTGGCCGGCGTGCAGCTGGTCATCTCAGACCAGCACTCCGGACTGGTCAAGGCGCTGGGCCGGGCGTTCCAGGGTGTCGCGCACCAGCGGTGCCGGGTCCACTTCGCGCGCAACCTGCTCGCTCACGTGCCCAAGGGGCAGGCCGAGCTCGTGGCGACCGCGTTCCGGATGATCTTCGCCCAGCCCACGCCCGAGGACGTCCACGCGGCGTGGGACAAGACCCGCGAGGAGCTCGCCGCCCGGTTCCCCAAGCTCGGTCCGTTGATGGACGCCGCCAAGGCCGAGGTCCTGGCCTTCACCGCGTTCCCGCGCGAGCACTGGCGCAAGGTCTGGTCGACCAACCCGTTGGAGCGCGTGAATAAGGAAATCAAGCGCCGGGCCCGGGTCGTAGGCATCTTCCCCAACGCCGCCGCCGTCATCCGACTCGTCGGAGCCGTGCTGATCGACATGCACGACGAATGGATCGCCGGCGAGCGCCGCTACCTCTCAGAAGGCTCCATGGCCAAGCTCTACGAGACCAGCAATACTCACCCCGTCGCCGCCATCGACAACGGCGACGCGTAGGCACCGAGGGTCACCTCAAAGCCCACCACCCCGCGGGGCTCTGTCCGGCGATGACCCTTCCCGATTCTTGACCGCCGAACGTTGATCCCGGGGCTTGGATCCACCCACTGCGGCGATCAAATCAGAGATCCACCAGACCGGGCATGTCCAACCGAATGCAACAGTTCACTTCCCAAGACTTGAAGCAAAGTACCGCTCGGCGACGGATTCAGCACGACAACAAACTCGGGCGACGGCGGCCAGTTCCCGTAACAGCCTCGAAGGCATGACCGACTTGAAGCGCAACATCTTCGCGGAGATGCGGCACCACAATTTGAATACCGACCGGTAGACCGGCCTCAGTAAAACCAGCTGGTACCGACAATGCGGGGCTGCCAGTCATCGTGACGAGATAGGCGGATTGCATCCAGTCCAAATAGTCTTTCTGCTCCGTCTGTGCAACGGTCGAGGGGTACTCTATGCTGGCATCGAACGGGACGACCTGCGAAACGGGTAGAAGCAGGACGTCGTAATCGCTGAAGAATTCTCGAGTTCGTTCGAACAATTGTCCCTGGATGAAAGCAGCTCGGCCGACGTCCGCTCCACTCAGGCTCGCGCCGAACCTGATGTTCTCGATCAACGAGTCCTTCATTGCTCCGGGGTTTTCGCGAAGGAGTGCCCCGAGCTCGTGATGCAGTTGCCAGCCTCGAAGAACGCGGAAGGCCGCGTCCGCGCCGGTGAAATCGATGGACGCCTGCTCGACGGAACAGCCCAAGGACTCGAAGATGGCGAGTTGAGAGGTCAGTGCATCGACCACCTCGTTCTCAACCGGGACTGCGCCGCCGAGGTCCGGCGACCAGGCGATGCGGAGGCCTCGCACGTCGCGTCCGATGCCCGCGCCCAGCGATTCGGCGTCTTGCAGGACCGAGATCGGTGAACGAGGGTCATGTCCCGCGATGGTCGCGAACAAGAGATTGACGTCGGCGACCGTCCGTGCCATCGGTCCCTGCACCGACAACGTCGCATGCGGCAGTAGCGATGGCCACTTGGGAACTCGTCCGACGGAAGGCCGGAGTCCGACCACGTTGCAGAACGACGCGGGGTTTCGGAGCGATCCGCCCATGTCGGATCCATCTGCCAAGGCCGCCATACCGCAGGCGAGCGCCGCCGCGGCACCGCCGCTAGATCCGCCAGCCGATTTCGTCAAGTCGTATGGGTTGCGCGTGAGCCCGAATACGTCGTTGAAGGTGTGCGACCCGGTCGAAAACTCTGGAACATTTGTCTTTCCCACGATCAAGGCGCCGGCTCGGCGGATGCGTTCGACGATGAGTTCATCTGCAATAGGCACAAAGTCCGCGTAGAGGCATGACCCGTTGGTTGTTCTCAACCCGCCGGTCGAGTGACTGTCCTTGATCGCAACCGGCAGTCCATGCAGCGGCCCAAGCGGGACCCCAGTTTTCAACGCCCGGTCAGCGGCCGCAGCAGACGCGTATGCCTCCTCCTTGTTGAGGGTAACCAAAGCGTTGACCGCAGGGTTGGTCTGCTCAATGCGCTTAAAATGTGCGTCTAACAACTCGGAGGAGGACAATTCTCCGCGCTTAAGCATAGCCGCCATCTCCACGGCATCGAGTTCACACAGTGACGTGTCATTCATTCCGCCGCTCCTTCAGAGATCGTCCCGCCGTTGGTTCATCAAGATCGGGCCTCGGGGGAGGACATGATCACCCGAGCCGCGCGTAGGTTATGCGAGTTCATTTGATCATGACCTCGAGCGGGGTGATGGCGCCGCCGTTGCAATCGTTCATGTCCTGTGGGCAGGCGGTCAGAGCGATCAGGACCTCCTGTTCGGCGATCAGGTCCAGATAGTCCCCCGCGTTGGACATCGGCGCGTGCACCGTGAACTCGCCGGTCTGACCGTTGACCTGCGTGTGCATGAAGACATTGAACGGCTCGGGAATGTCCGTCTCTCGAATCGCGTATGGTTCCAAGACCTCGGTCAGGATTCCCAAGCAGCTGGGGTGATCGTGGATACCGAACCGGATCGGGTAGTCGTAAGGGCTGCACCACGAGGAGGTCACGTCATGCCGGCCGACCAGGTCCTTGCCAAGCCTCAGCAAGGGGGCGCACTTGTTGCTGTACAGCACGTCACCGGTGGCGAGCAGCACAGAGTTGTTGAGCTTGCGCGTATTTCCCGGCGAGAAGCGCTCGGCGCGGTCAGCGGCCGAGAATGCGACCAGGTCAGAGACCTGGCTGCCTTCGATGTCCGTTATGCGGAGAGTCTCTCCGGCGTGCAGAACAGCGGCAAATCCGCGTGCTGGCTCGACCTTGGCGTGGATTCGAGCTGATCCCATTTCATTCTCCGTTCAAAGTGGCCTCACGCGTTCTTGCGCTTGGCTGCCGATGCTCGGCTGGCGGACCGACGTCACAGGGTCTGCGGCTAGACCTGTGTACGGCGGACTTGTCGAATCCTTCGTCGGCGTCCAGTTTCTGCCGCTCCCTGTCATAATGAATCTGGTCTAGTGAAGCGGCCCAGCTCGTTCAGGCGCTGCAGTGCGACGTCCCCGATCGCACGGTGCGCTGCCAGGGTAGGTCTGCTCCGCCGACCAGTCGACGTCGACTCCATCGCGGATGTCGATCAGTGAGTCCGCGTCCGTCCCGGCGCGAACGGACTAACGCCCGCGTGCAGGTCAGCAAGGCACTCCGTAGTAACGACAGGCGCATACCAGGGCTGCCTTTGGGTCAGCATCGTAAAGGTTGCGGACCGGGTGGGAGTCTCTCGCGCCGGCGAGTGCGTCCGCGATCGCGATCATGGAGCCACACCTATTCCGCCGGCGATCAGAACGAGCGGGTCGTCGGTCGCGCGAGTCGACACGTCGACGTGAGGTGACATCGCGGCAATCGCGGTCTTGAGGCGTCTGAATGCGAGCAGCGCCGGCAGTGAACAGCTGCGCGGTCTCCCGCTCGGGTCGCAGATCGGGATCGAGTTGACCGACCATCGAGTATGACCCCGCCTCAGCCCGTCGCCAAGATCGAGGACAGCGTACTGGGCGACCCGGAACCCTGCTAGTTGCGCAAGCCGGATGGTGTGAAGTCGGGCATAGGGTCCGACTTCAGCACTTGCGACGAGTTCAGGGCCGCGCATCGCGGCCATCGGGCTGCACGTGCAGGGTCGTTGGCACCGGGGGCTCGCGCACCCAGCGGTTCATCGGGTACGAAGTTGGGTCGGACATCGGGCACTCCAAGGACTTCAAGGTGCGGTGGATCAGTGGCCTAGCCACCTACTCAATGAGAATGTAGTAGTCTTGAGACGTTGTCAAGACGGGTACCAGCGGCGAGGCGAGGGAGACGTTCACGTGGCGAACCAGGTTGAGTTGAAGGCCGTCTCTCGGCCTCGCCTCTACGAGCAACTCGTCGAGCAGCTGGTCACCTATATCGTCGAAGCCGGGCTGAGCGTCGGAGATCGCTTGCCGGCCGAGCGCGATCTTGCGAGCCAGCTGCGCGTGAGCCGAGCGTCGGTTAGCCAAGCGCTGATCGCGCTTGAGGTGCAGGGCATCGTCGACGTCAGGCATGGCGACGGAGCCATCATCTTGGACATTCCGGTGGGCCGACAGATGCTGAGTGCGCTCGGTGCACGCCGGCGACGGTTGCGCGATGTGATCGAGGCCCGCGAAGCGATGGAAGTAAAACTTGCGGCACTCGCCGCAGAGCGCCGAGACGACAACGACTTGGCTGCGATCGACGACGCGCTCCTTTTCATGCAACACGAGATCGAGCACAACGAATTGGGCATGTCAGGAGACGAGCGGTTCCATGCTGCCGTGACCGCCGCGGGCCATTCGGCTCTTCTCGGCGACTTGATGTCGGAGATCTCCGAACTCATTCGAGAGTCACGCACAGAGTCACTGTCCCAGCCTGGGCGGCCCGAAGCTTCCCTGAAAGGGCACCAGTTGGTCGCCGACGCGATTCGAGCCCGTGATCCCGAAGCGGCTTCGCGAGCAATGGCTCTACACATCGCCTCGGTGTCGGACGTCGCGCTCTTGCGGGAAGCTTGAGCCGGGCTCGGAGCCGCCTTGCTGGGAGTCCTCGTCTCGGTCGAATTTGGGCGAGTCAATGCGGCGCCACCTGCGGCCCTGCACCGAGGGTGCGCATGGCGGGTTGCTGTCGCACATAATTCGTCGGCTATCCGCGGCTTGGGAGTATCCCCGCCGCCGAGATCAGGCTCGTCGGAGCCGTCCTGGGCCGACATCCACGACGAGTGGCAAGCCGCGGCGACCGACGGTACATCTCCGAGGGATCCATTGGCACTGCTCTAGCCCGAGCGCGATAATGGTCCCACCGCCGCGATCGACAGCGGCGAATAGGCACCGAGGATCACCTCATAAGCCCACCAACCCGCGGGACTTGGCCGGAGACCCCCCGATTCCTTGCGACCGCCCAGTGGCACACACCTCGTGCATGCTCGGAGCGCTCTCGACACTGTGGCTGGAGCGGAGCGTTGATGTACGTCGGGACTGTACCTCGCCATCAGCCGTGTCCTCCCCTGCGTGCCGACACGGCCCACGACCCACAGCCGGAGACCCGAACGAGCTGTGGTCGATCCACATCGACGACCCCGGACGGGCGGTGCATGGCAACCGGGGAAGTCGCACTCGACGAAGTGTTCGGTGTAGGCGGGAGTGTGTTGGCTGTGCGCCGGGCGTTCATCAGGGCGTGGTTCCCCACCGCTGAGCTGCGCTCACTGAGGAACGGTCGGGCGGAGTCGCCGGGCGGTCGGCTGATGCAACCCGTCAGTTCGACCACGTTGGTCACTGAGAGTCGCTCCCCCAGGAGCCGCTCAATCGCGGTCCCGGCCGCGATCTCCGCCGCCATCGCCCGCTCGGCCTCGTCCCTGGCCTCCCACGCCAGCTCGACGTCGACCGTGGCCCCGCTGATCCGCTGCTCCCTGGCCTGCTGCTGGGGATCCAGCTGACGTCGGCGCTCCCGCGCAACCTTCAGCCGCCGTTCCCGGGCGCGGTCACGACCTGCCTGCGCTTGTGCCGTGGTGCTCACTGGCAAACCACCGCTTCCTTGATCCGAGGTCGCGGCCCGCCGCGACGCCTTCACCAGACAGAAGCAACGCGGTCCCCGATCGATCGGACACTCCGAGCCCGACCCCCGCATTCCATTTCGAGGCGAGCACCGCTGCCGCTCACCACCGCGTCGCGGACCCCGCTCACCTGCCTCGCACCCTATGCACCGCCGGTCCTTTTTCCAGGCAGGTGTCCGAAACGGGCTCGCTGCGGTTGCTTCTCCGTGGCGTGATGGGTGTGCACAAGCTGACCGCGGGCGACGGGTATACGTACCTGACCCGTCAGGTCGCCGTGCACGATGCGACCGACCGCGGCCACGCGGGACTGGCCGACTATTACGCCGGGAAGGGCGAGTCACCGGGCCGTTGGTTCGGCGCCGGACTCGGCGACCTCGGGCTCGCCGTCGGCTCGGAGGTCACCGAGGCGCAGATGCGGAACCTGTTCGGCGAGGGTCGCCACCCGGACGCCGAGCGCCTGGAGAACGCCGCTCTGGACGCCGGGAAGAGCGTCGCGCAGGCCAAGAAGGCCTCCCAGCTCGGTCGCGTCTTCGCGATCTACCGGGGCAACCAGCCGGAGTTCCTCCAGGAGACCGCCAAGCGCTACGCCGCCTACAACCTGTCCCGCGGTGAGCACTGGAAGACCCGGGTGCCGGCCGAGATACGGGCGAAGATCCGCACCGCACTGGGCAACGAGTACTTCCTCCGTGAGCACGGTCGGGCACCGATCGACGACCGCGAGCGGGGCTCGTTCATGGCCAAGGCCACCCGCCAGCAGACCACCGCGGTGGCCGGGTACGACCTCACCTTCGCTCCAGTGAAGTCCGTCTCGACGCTGTGGGCACTCGCCGACCGGGACGTCGCTCAGCAGATCGAGGCCGCCCACCACTCCGCGGTCGAGGCCACCCTGTCGTGGCTGGAGCAGGAGGTGCTGTTCACGCGCCGCGGCCGCGGCGGCCTCCAGCAGGTAAGGGCCAAGGGGCTGATCGCGGGCATGTTCACCCACCGCGACGCCCGCTCCTCCGACCCGCACCTCCACACTCACGTCGCGGTCAGCAACAAAGTCCAGGATGAGACCGGCCGCTGGCTCGCGGTCGACGGCCGGGTCCTGTTCAAGGCCAACGTCACCCTCGCGGAGATGTACAACACCCTGATCGAGTCCGAGCTCATCGCCCGGCTGGGGGTCCGTTTCGAGAACCGCCGCAGCGGCCCGAACACGGGCCACGGGCCGGTGAGGGACAAGCGGCCGGTGCGCGAGATCGTCGGCGTCTACGAGCGTCTCGCGGCGGCCTGGTCCAAGCGGCACCACGCTATCGAGGCCCGGCGCCGCGAACTGGCGGCCGCCTTCCAGGCCGAGCACGGCCGCCCGCCGACCGAAGGCGAGGCCGTCACCCTCGCCGAGCAGGCCTGGGAGCAGACCCGCCAGGCAAAGCACGCACCCCGCGCCGAGGCCGACCAGCGAGCCGCCTGGCTGGCCGAGGCGATCGCGATCATCGGCAGCGAGCAGGCCGTCCGCGACATGGTCGAGCAATGCCTCGGCCACACGCCGGACGCCCAGGACGTCACCGACGAGTGGGTCGGCGCGACTGCGAAACAGGTCGTCGAGCGGGTCGCCGAAGACCGTGCGACCTGGCAGGTCTGGCACCTGCGCGCCGAGGCACAGCGCCAGGCCCGCGCCCACGGCATCCGACTGGCCGACCTCGACGCTGCCGTCGACCGGGTCGTGGCCACCGCAACCGGTGAGCACTGCCTCGCCTTCAAGGACCCCGACCCGCTCACCCACCCCACCACCGCGGCCGAACGGGACGTGACGATCCCCGCTCCCCTTCAGCGCACCGAGCGCGGCGTCGCTGGCGTTGTCGGGGGCCAGGAGGTGGTCAGTGTCTACAGCCTCGCCGGCGCCCGCCAGTACACCTCCCAGGCCGTGGTCGACGCCGAGCGGCGCATCATCGCCTCCGCCCGCCGCTCCGGCGGCCGCACCATCAGCGAGGTCCGCATCAGCATCGCGATCGCCGAAGCCGCCGCCAACAGCGACACCACCGGGCTCCAACTGAACGCCGCGCAGCAGTCCCTGGTCCGCGAGATGGCCACCAGCGGCCGCGCAGTCCAGCTCGCCCTCGCACCCGCCGGCACCGGTAAGACCACCGCCATGGCCGTCCTCGCCCGCGCCTGGCAGGACTCCGGCGGCACCGTCATCGGCCTCGCACCCTCCGCGGTTGCCGCCCAAGAACTCGGCGCCGCCATCAACCCCGACACCAGCGATGCGGGCCGGGAGGATGTTCGCGCCGACACCCTGGCCAAGCTCGTGTGGCACGCCCAGCATCCAGACGAGCACGGTGCGGCGCCTGCGTGGATGGAGAGGATCAACGCCAAAACCCTGGTCCTGATCGACGAGGCAGGTATGGCCGCGACCACCGATCTGGCGGCCGCGGTCGACTACATCACCTCCCGTGGCGGCCAGGTGCGGCTGATTGGTGATGACCGGCAGCTCGCCTCGGTCGCCGCCGGCGGCGTGCTGCGCGACATCGCCCACCAGGTCGGCGCGGTCACCCTGAGCGAAGTGCACCGCTTCCGCAACCCCGACGGCAGTCTCAATCACGCCGAAGCCGCCGCCACCCTCGCGTTGCGTGAGGGCGACCCGTCGGCGATCGCGTACTACGCCGACCGGGGCCGCATCCACGTCGGCGACCTCGGCGCCTGCGCGGACCAGGCCTACGCCGCCTGGGCCGCCGACCGCGCCCGTAGCACCGGGGACGCCGACTCGATCTTGATCGCACCGACCCGCGATCTGGTCGCCGAGCTCAACACCCGCGCCCGCAACGACCGCCTCGCCGGACGCGACGAGGTGGAGATCGGGCGCGGACTGACGCTGGCCGACGGCACGAAAGTGTCCCAAGGGGATCGGATCATCACCCGTGAGAACGACCGTCGCCTTCGCATCAGCCGCACCAACTGGGTCAAGAACGGCGACCGCTGGCACGTCAGAGGCGTCAACGCCGACGGCTCCTTGACCGTGGTCCACGACCAGCTCGGCAAGACCGTCACCCTCCCGGCCGGCTACGTTGCCGAGTTCGTGCAGCTCGGCTATGCAACCACCGTGCACGGCGCCCAGGGCATCACCACCGGCACCTGCCACGTCGTCCTCACCGGTGACGAAGACCGCAACCTGCTCTACGTCGCGCTCTCGCGCGGCAAGTTCGCCAACCACCTCTACCTCAACGTCGCCTCCGACGGCGACCCGCACAACCTGATCCGACCCGAAGCCCTGATCCCACCGACCGCGCTCGACCGCATCGCCCAGATGCTGCGCCGCGACGGCTCCCCGGTCTCTGCGACCACCACGCTGCGCGAGCAGACCAACCCGCACCAGCTCCTCGGGGACATGGCCGCGCGCTACCACGACGCGGTCACGGCCGGCGCCGAGAACCTCATCGGCCCCGTCGGCATGGACAAGATCGACGTGCATGCCGAAGTACTCCTCACCGGGCTGACCGACGCCCCCGCCTGGCCGACGCTGCGCTCCCACCTCGCGCTCACCGCGCTCGACGAACACAACCCCCTGAAGCTGCTCACCGCAGCCGTGGGCGTCGGCTCGCTCGCCGACGCACGCGACCCCGCCGCCGTCCTCGACGCCCGCATCGACAACCTCGTCGCCGAACTCAACGCCGCCCGCCCACACGACCCGGACACTCCCCCGCCCACCCAGGGTCCGCTCCCCTGGCTGCCCGGCATCCCCGCCCGACTGGCCGACAACCTCGACTGGGGACCGTTCACGGCCACCTACCACCAGCTTGTGGGTGAGCATATAGACGCCGTCTGCGAGGAGGCCCGTGGATGGACCGGCGCCACCGCGCCTGTTTGGGCACAGCCGTTCCTCGAGGACGAGGACACCGATCTGCGCGCCGATCTCGCCGTGTGGCGGGCAGTGACCCGGGCCGACGAGAACGACCTGCGCCCCACCGGCGACCGCACCATCGGCTCCCCCGGCGCCCACCAGGCCAACCTCAACCGGGCCGTCCGCCAGGCGCGCCCGAGCTACCCCTTCTCCGAACGCACCTGGTACCAGGAACTGCCCGAGACCGTCCGCGCGGACCCGTGGATCACCCCACTGTGCCAGCGACTCGCCCGCCTCGAACGCGCCGGACTGCCCGTCACCGACTACATAAAGCAGGCACTCGCCACCGACCCCTCCCCGCCCGGCAGCCACTCCGGCACCCACACCGACACCGCCGCAACCGCACGACCACTGCCCGATGAGCAGCAGGCCGCCGCGCTGTGGTGGCGCCTCGTTCCCCACCTCGGTCCCGCCGCGCTCGGTGCCGACGAGCACTCCGCGAACCTGCTGCAGCCCACCTGGCGCACCGCGCTGGCCGAACTCGTCGGACCCACCAAGGCCGACTACCTGCAGAAGACGCCCGCGTGGCCCGCATTCGTCGCGGCGGTCGACGAAGCCTGCGTGCACCACGGCTGGAACCCAACCGAGATCCTCTCCAGTGCCTTGGCGGGCGTCCCACAGGACGGCAGCCTGACTGGCGTCGAGGTCGCCGACGCCCTCGTGCTGCGCATCGCCATGCTCACCGACCGGCCGACAGAAGCGCCGACGCCCGATAACGACGAGGCGCCGTACGCCGGCGCCGACGTCGTCCTCGCGGACCCCGACCTGCTGCCCCCCGAGGACGCAGACGAGTTCATGGCCGCCTTGTACCGCGACCAGCCCGACGACGCAAACGTCCCCGTCGTCCACTCCCCCACCCCGGACGAGTACGAAGCTCTTGCAGCAGAGCCGGTCGATTGGGTGCCGTCGCTCGAAGAACCCGACCAGCCTTCGTACGACGATGGCGCAACTGGCCACTACCCGTACGTCGAGGACCCGTATGCGCCCCCTCTGCCGTGGGAGCGGGCCGCCGAGGTCACCGCCGAGAACGCCTTTCCCGACCCGAACCAGATCCCGGCCGAGCGGATCCACGAGCTCAACCAGCAGGCGCTGGCCTACTTCGAGTCCTGCTACCCGCGCTCGTGGGCGCCGGGCTATCTACGTGAGCGTCTGGGAACCGATCTCACCGAGCACCCCAACTACGGAGTTGGCTACGCGCCCGGCAGCGGACACAGCCTGATGCGCCACCTCACCGCCCAGGGCGCCACCATCGACGAGCTCGAACAGGCTGGCCTCGTCTCCCGGCGTGAACGCGACGACGGCACGACCTACTATCGCGACTTCTTTCGCGACCGGCTCGTCATGCCCATCCGCGACCCCAATGACCCCAACGCTGAGGCGATCCTCGGGTTCGTCGGACGCCGCAACCCAACCAAGACCGACGACGACTTCGCCGGAGCGAAGTACCTCAACACCCGCACCACGCCGGTCTTCACCAAGGGTGAGGCACTCTTCGGGTACGCCGAAGCTCGCGAACGGCTCGCCGACGGGGCGCTCCCGGTCCTCGTCGAGGGCCCCATGGACGCGCTGGCCATCACCCTGGGCAGCAACGGCACCGCCGTCGGCATCGCCCCGATGGGAACCGCGCTCACCGTCAGCCAAATCAAGCTGCTCCGTACCCACATCGACATGGTCAACGGGCGCGACCGCATCGCCGTGGCCACCGACTCCGACCCCGCCGGCCGGAAGTCCGCCCAGAAGGCGTTCTGGCACCTGACCGCCGCCGACCTCGACCCCACCCATCTCGACCTGCCCGACGGGCTGGACCCCGCCAGACTCTTCGAGACCCAGGGCGCCGCAGCGATCACCGCCGCGATCGAAAACCTAGCGCCGCTCGGCGACGCGATGATCGACCACTTGCTCCGCACCGCCGGCCACTGGTCCGACACCGCCGTGCGTCAGAAGCTGATCCACCAGACCGCCCGAATCCTCGCCGCCCGCGGAGCCGACACCTGGCGGGAGGCCAGCGAACGACTCCGCAACCAGCTCCACCTCGCCCCCGGAATCCTTGAACACCAGACCCTCACCGAAAGCATCCAGCGGGACCGCAACGGCCCGGCCTACGCCCAGGAGCGCATCGACGAGATCAACGACGAAGCCCGCAGGAACACCGCGAGGCGCGATCCTCAGTCCCGTCGCCGCGCCGCCGAGCGGCGGCTCGCGCCCGCGGCCGTCACCCCTCGTCTCGGCCAAGACATACCGGCTGCGGGACCCGATCCGGCCGGCCCGGCACGGTGACGCCAGGTTCGGCCGCCCGGCTTTCGGCTCGGGGTACGTCCTATCGGCCCAGAAAGTCGCAGCCGGTTGTGCCGGAACGGCCTGCGTACGAGGAAGTCTGGATCGACATCCTCGAATAGGTTTCCAAGATGTAACGGCGGATCTCGAGAGACGCTACTGCTTCGGCAGCAGCGCTCCCTCGACGTGCTTGATCCCGTTGGGAGAGATGCGCGCCGTGCCACCCGCCGTTGTGAACTCGATCAACCGCTCGGTGTGCATCTTCCTCAGCACGGTCCGAAGGTTGTCCGGGCGCTTCTCAAGATCATCGGCGAGGCGGTAGTCGGTTGCACCGTCGGCATCGGCGTACAGGAGGAGCAAGACGGAGTCCCTGATGGATAGCGAGGTGTCGAGCAGGCGTCGGACCTCGCCCACCTCCCAGACCACGGGCAGCGTGCGATCCACGAGCGCGTCGACGATGGCCGTCGCTGAAGCCACATTGGTGTTGTGGAACATCCGGACCAGCTCCGCCATCACCCACTGGCAGGAGGAGAGGAGGAAGGTGGCGTCCATGTGGTTGGCGCTGATCTCCCCTCCGACGTGGCCGACCCCCCGCCGGTTGCGCACGTCGTACAGCCCAACCAGGACCCGCGGGATGGTCATGCGAGCCGAGTCGGAGTAGCTGGTCGCTGCGCTCTCCAACTTCTTGCACGCGTCGTTGAAGCGCGAGGGCTTGTACGCCCGGCCCCGGTAGTTGTCGCCGTCGAGGTGGCCTTCCAGGATCGTGAAGACGATCTCGCAGAACCATCCGGCGTCGAGTTCGGACGCCTTCCACCGGCCTTCGCGGTAGTTGCGCACGATCTCGTCGTACGCCTGCATCAGTTCGTAGCGCAGGCCCTGGGGCAGGTGCCCCAGGGCCTGCTTGGCGTCGAGCGTCACCTCAGCCGGTCTTCTTTGGCTGGGCGGGCATCTTGGTCGCCAGGTAGTTCTCGCCCTTCCAGACGACCTTGATCGACTTGCTGTTGGCCGTGTCGATCCAGCCCGTGCTGCTGGCGGTCTTGCGGAGCGCCGTGTCGGGGTGGGCGGGCGCGCTCCACTCCGCCGCCTGGTAGGCGGCCAGGATCTGGCCGATCCCGACGTCCTGCATCCCCATCATGTTGCTGAGGTAGTAGCAGGCGACGAGGTTCTTCTCGTCGAGGTTCGCCGGTCGCTTCTCCGCCACGAACTGCTCGAGGGACGGGTGCCCCTCGGGTGCGAAGTTGAGGCCACGGGGCACGGTGAAGTTCTTCCTCGCACCGTTCTTGCCCCGCCGACGACGCGGGGTCGACTCGGCTTCCGCGGAGGGCTCGTCGCCAGGCAGGTCCGGCTCGGACTCCGGCTGCTGCTGGACCACGCGGAGACGCTGGACGTTCGGCGCGTCCGCAACGTTGGTCTCAGCCAGACCGAGAGAGCAGACGACAGCCTCAAAGGCCTGACGCTGCACACGCTCGGACGTGAAGGAGTTGACGAAGTCGGCGATCTGCTCACGGTTGTCGAGCAGCCGCGCGAAGTTGTCGACGTTCTCGGGGTTCTGCGGGTCGTTGGTACTCACGGGCACTCCTGTTGGAGTAGTAGGTCCCGCTCCGTCCCTGGTGTGACCCAAGACATTCGGACCAACACGCCCGCCGGTTCTTGCCTCCGAGCGGTGCCTGAGTAAGGTCTAGCGTGTCACTCCAATGACCACGCTGGACCCCGGCCCGAAGCCTTGTGCTCGACCGGGGTCTTCGCGGCTTCAGAGGCCATCGTATCGAACGAGAATGTCATCGATGTCGTTCGTTATCCACAGCGGCCTGTGGATAAGGTCGCAGAGATGCCACACCTGTCCCACGCGACGTTTTCTACCTCACTAGTGCGCAGATGTTCCCGACAGATCTGTGGACGACACGCCCGCTGGAATTGCTTGACGAGGGGTCCGGCACGGTATGGACGAGGGGTTCCGGAGGGCCGGCGGTGCGCGGGGTCCCCCTGATGATGGACGTCGCCGACGTCGTTGGCTTCCGGATCTGTGACCTTCCAGGGCGCCCGTGCGTCGGAACCGCATGCGGGCCGGCCCACATCGTGCGCAGCCCTTCACGAGGAGACCGACCGGGCCGTGCCCGACGTGCGTCAAACCGCCGCGACAGCAGGTCCACCGCTCAGCCAGTGCGTGCAAGCAAGAGAGCCGCATCTATTGCCGGCAACGCGCCAACCTCGCAGCAAGCTTTGCGGGTTTCACCCCTGGCGCCTTTGGCTGGCGTTGATACCGCTCGAGCACGGCGATCTCAGCAGCCTTGTTCCTGAGGGCGCGATGGATGTTCGCAGCCTGCTCGTAGTACCACGGCGCGACGCCCCAGCGGTTGCGCTCGCCTCGGACTCCGTCGCATTCATCAAATGGCCTAACAAGGTCAGCGCCTCATCGTGCAGATTCTCGCGCCGAAGCCTCGACACCTCGCCGACCCATTCGGTGAAGTGCCGACCTTCGTGGTGACCCGGATACTCATTCATTCGAGCATGGCGCGGGTACGTGGCCCGCGGGTCGACCTAGCCTTGCAAATCATCGAAACGGTCACTTGGTGAAGAACTCCACGACGCGGGCAGCGATAGCTTGCTCCGCCAGACGGGCAGCTTGTCCGTGGTCGTTGACCGCTTCAGTGCTCAACACCGTCGTACCGCCGAGGTCAAGTCCGCTGGGGTGGTGTACGAGGTTGATCCCTCGGTTGGGCGTGTCGGTCAGGCTGTGAGGGCCTGGAGTTCGGGTTCGGTCACCTCCTCGACGACGCAGGTGTCGACGGCCTGGGCGCGGGCGAGGACGTCGAGTCCGAGGTAGCGGCGGCCTTCGGCCCACTCGTCGTGCTGCTCGGCCAGGACGGCGCCGACGAGCCGGATGATGCTGGCCCGGTCGGGAAAGATCCCGACCACGTCGGTTCGCCTGCGGATCTCGCGGTTGAGGCGCTCGTTGGGGTTGTTGGACCAGATCTGGCGCCAGATCTCCTTCGGGAACGCGGTGAAGGCGAGGATGTCGGCACGAGCGTCCTCCAGATGCTCGGCCACCTTGGGGAGCTTCTCGGCCAGGGCGTCGACGACCCGGTCGAACTGGGCGTGGACAGCGTCGGCGTCGGGCTGGTCGTAGATCGAGTGCAGCAGCGCCTTGACCCAGCCCCACGAGGACTTCGGCGTCGCCGACATCAGGTTCGCCGCGTAGTGGGTTCGGCAGCGCTGCCACGAGGCGCCGGGCAACGTGGCGCCGATCGCGGCCACCAGCCCGGCGTGGGCGTCGCTGGTGACGAGCTTGACCCCGGCCAGGCCGCGGGCGGTCAGATCCCTCCAGAAGGCCAGCCACCCGGCGCCGTCCTCGCTGCTGGTGACCTGCACGCCGAGGATCTCGCGGTGCCCGTCGGCGTTGACGCCGGTGGCGACCAGCACGTGGACCGGCACCACCCGGCCACCTTCGCGGACCTTGAGCACCAACGCGTCGGCGGCCACGAAGGTGAACGGCCCGGCCTCCTCCAGCCGTCGGGTGCGGAACTGCTCGACGTGCTCGTCGAGTTCCTTGGCCATCACCGAGACCTGGCTCTTGGACAGGCCGGTGATGCCGAGGGTCTGCACCAGCTTGTCCATCCGCCGCGTCGAGACGCCGAGCAGGTAACAGGTCGCGACCACACTGGTCAGTGCCCGCTCTGCTCGCTTGCGGCGCTCCAGCAGCCACTCGGGGTACAGCGAACCGGTGCGCAGCTTGGGAACCGCGACGTCCAGAGTGCCGACGCGGGTGTCGAGGTCGCGGTGCCGGTAGCCGTTGCGGGAGTTGACGCGCTCCATGCTGCGTTCGCCGTAGCCGGCGCCGCACACCGCGTCGGCCTGCGCCGAGAGCAGCGCATTGACGAACGTGGTGAGCAGGTCCCGCATCAGATCAGGACTGGCCTGGGACAGCTGCTCGTTCAGGAACTGTGCAGGGTCGATACTGGGTCCAGCGGTCATCGTCGTGGTCCTTCTTCGAGTCGGTTTTCGCAGATCACTCGAAGGATCCACCCGGTGGCCGCGCCTACGTTGGAGGCACGCGCTCACTCAGGTCCGTCGTACACCACTCTGCTGGACTCCACTACCGCCGATTCGGACTTCTCCATGCCAACGCTCTGGATCGACCTGGTCACACACCGACCACACCTGGAAGGTCAATGGCCGAGGTGGCTAATGCGAAACCCGAGCGCCAGGCACAACCTCGACGCCGTCGATGAACTTTTGGCTCCTCATGTGCATGACATCACGGTAATGCGACGCACCGACAGGAACGCCCCTCATCGGTGGGCGGCGCCGAGCGCGGCTCCGTCAGAGTCTCGAGCTAGCTCTCCGGCCCATACTCGGGGCCACGAGTGCCAGGCGACCTACCGTGGGAGCCACTCGGCAGTTGTCACCCCGTCGGGGCGCCACAGCACGCTTGCGATCTTGGCCCCCTGTGGCACCTCGTAAGCGATCCAACCCTTGATGCATCGACCAGGAATCATGGTCACGTACTCAGAGAAGCGCGGAGTGGGCCAGTCGTTCCAGGAAGAGCCGCTGTCTTTGTACTCACTGCCGCTCGGCGCGACAGCCGACCAATCGTGTGCATACGTGGAGTAGATGTCCGTCGGCGCATCGGCAGCTAGGCACTGCTCGATGCGAAGCCCAAGAAACACGTTGTTCGGACCAGGCTCCCGATACTGGCCAGGCGGGTACGGAATCTTCATCTCTTCGAGCGTCGTCTCGATGCTCTGACCGACTCGGGTCTCTCCAACCTTCAAGGCGCGATCCCCGACGTTGGGGGCGTACGGGTCCTCCTCGGCCGACGAGGTCGAATCATCGGGCGCTGACTCGAACGTCTCCGGTGTCACTGTCACGGTCGCGGTGGCCGTGACGGTCTCAACGGCTTTCGCGTCAGAATCCCCGCCGTCATCGCCTCCGCACCCAGCGAGCACGCCCAGAGTTAGCAACGCAGCGGCAGCAATTGCACGTGTCATGTTCGCAGGCTAGGACCCCTTGGTCGCCAATGCAGGCGAAACCTTTACCTTCGTGCGGCTCGTTTCACGCGCCACCCGGGAGTTGCCTGACCGCCTACTCCCGGACGCCACGGCGATCGCGCCTCCGCGCGACCGGGTGAAATGACGTGTCAAACCGCCTCGCCTGGCGCCTGGCTTTGGCGGTACTCGAGGGCCTCGGGAACCTCGTTGAAGGTTAGGATGTCGCCGGCGAGCTCGGCTAGAAGGTCGCGTGCTTCGCCTGGCGTGGCGTAGAAGAACTCGCGTCTGAGGTTCACGCGGTTGACCCTCTTGTCGGCGAGTCGTCGGTGCATCTCGCTCTCGATCGTCACGGCGTCCTCGGCGAAGAATAACGCGTGGACGTCGTATGTGAACGGCACCGACGCATCGCCGAGCTCGCGCACTCGATCCATCGGCTCCAACCTGCGGGTCATGCCGACCTTGACCATGCCTTCGCCCAGGGAGCCGATGTTCGAGATCACGTACACGTACCCGGCGCGGACATTCGCAGCGCGGTAGTCGACGTCCGCGATGGCCTTCTCGATGTCGGCCAGCTGAGCCCGTAGCCGGTCGGCAGCCTCGATGTCGCCCTTGGCTTCGAGTGCTGCGAGGGCATTCGCGTAGTGCGCCTGTTCCTTCTCCAAGCGTTGGCGCTCGCGTTCCATCTCTTGTTGCGCCTTGCGCTCTTCGCGGAGTCGTTCGCGTTCTTCTCGCTCGAGCTCCTTCTCATGGGCCAGCTTGTCCTGGTAATCGGCGGTGAGTTCGAGTTCCTTGATCCGCAGGCGGTGGTAGTGGGGCGCCACCCGGATCGACATGGTCTTGCCGAGCTTCTCGATTGCGAAGGCGACCTTCTCGAGCCGGTCCTTTGCCGCGTCGAGCCGGTAGGGCTTCATGCCGCGGACGAGGTTGTCCGCCTCGGCGTTATAGGCGCGGAGCATGAGCTTGGAGAAGTCGCGGACCATCTTTCGGCCCTCCGTCTGCGAGCCGTTGACGGTCCAGGCGTTGGCGGCTTCGACAGCTCCACCGTCGGCGCGGGTGGCTGCCTTGATCTGCGTTCGGAGCTGGTCGATGGCGTCCTTGTATGCCATCGAACTGTCGAGTGGATGCTGGTAGTTGTAGATGCCGGCTTCCTGAAGGATCTGCTCCTCCTGGGTCGCGACCACTTGCTGGCGCAGCAGCGCGATCTCTGACTTCACCGAATCGGCATGGTGTCGCAGTCCGTCGATCTCGCTCTGAAGCCCTTGGCGATGACGCTCCAGGTCTATGACGTCGAGAGAGCCAAGCCGCGACAACTCAGCTTTGAGGAACTCCAACTCCTCAGCCTGCTGACGCGCAACGTTCCGTGCACCGAAGACCGGAACCTTGGTCGGGTTAGGCGCCGACCGCGACTGGGCGGGCGCGGCGGCCGCTGGCGAAGTAGGCGGTGAGTCAGTGGGCGACGCGGGCGCCTGAGGCACGGGCGGTGGCGCTGAAGCACTCCGTGGGGCGAAGTGATCTGTCCACTGCGAACCGTCCCAGTACCGCACGCCATCGGCGCCATGTGGATCTGGGTACCAACCGGCAGGATGCTGAGTCACGCGCCGACCATAGGTCGAAGGACCGACTCTTTACTTCGATTCGCGAAGTTTGGCGCAAAGCGCGTGGTCCTGCCTCATGGACGTCGCTGCCTGGAGCGACCTAGACCGACAACGACACAACCTAGGTCATAGCCGCAAGGTGGACACGGTGTCAGCCGTCACCGACCGTTATCCGGTCTCCTGGCCTGCTTCGTCTGCGGGATGTGGGCGCTCAGGATGCGCTCCGAATCTTCCAGTGAGAACGGCCGTTCCCGTTCTACAACGGGCCACCGCTTCGGCGCTCCCGATGGCGCGCCCAGCCCCAGATCGTCCCTGTAGCCGTGGACGAACTCGCTCACCCGATCTTCAAGGAAGCGTTGCAGCAGGAACCACGTGATTTCGTCGTTCGGACCCGGCTCCGCTAATGCCGCGCGCAGGGCGCTCGCCATGTCAGCGAACAGGTGGACGATGGCCTCGGCCGATGTGATGACGGCGTAGCTTCGCGCGAGGCGGCGAACCCGCTCGAGTGCCGCGACAAGATCCGTCATTGGAGGTTCGGGGAAAGCCTCACGCTCCAATTCCGTCATCTCGGTCTCGCCTGCTCGAACGCGATCGAGCAGGCGATGTAGAGACTGGTCATACGCTCGCTGCTTCTCGACGGTGCTCAAAAAGTCGTCGTAGGTGACCCGGCGTTCGTCGGCGAATCGATCAAGCCGTTGCGCCCTTCGGTCACGCCGTGCGGCCAGACCGTCGTAGGCGATCTTGGCCAACACCCCGAAGAGCCGCCTGTCGGACGCCCAAGCAAGATTCGCGTTGGCGATCAGCACGCGCGGACGCCGTTGCGTGCTTGCGGGTGAGTTCCCGGCCTGTTGACTCGCCTCGGCGGGCTTGTCTTGCTGGTGGTCGATGAGGCCGCCGGCTGCTGTTGTCTGCGGTGGCCATCGCGGTTACCACCTTCGGTGAAGGGCGTCGTGGCCGGGCTTGGCATCGTCGGGCTCGCTCGTGATCGCTGCCGGCTCGCCGGCGCGTTCGATGTCGTCGCGGTAGCGCTGCTTTCGGCCGCGGCGCACCGGCGTGGAGGCGTGGCTCTCGTCGCGTTCGCGCCGGGGCCGGGGCTGGTGCTTGCCTGGCTGGCAGCCGTCGCCGAGACGGTCACGGAGCCGGTCGAGGAACAGGGGCAGCCCGCAGCGGTGCCAGTCCTCCAGGGCGGCAGGGGTGACGGCGAAGTTGGTGGAGTAGCGGCTGCAGGCCAGCACAGCAAGGTCGTGCACCAGGTGGGGGTGCGCGGGCCAGCACTCGGGGATTCCGGGGCGGGTGACGTTCCAGAGGTGCTGCTCGTTGACCCATATCGCGACCAGGTCTAGCCATGCCCACAGTTCGGAGCGCAACAGCCCGGCGCACGTGGCCGGGTCCCAGGGTCGCGGCATCTGCGTGAGCTCGCGCAGCGCCTCCTCATCAGCGGGAGGCTCGACCGTGGCCTGCTGCAGTTGCTCCATTGCCGTGCGGATCGTGGGACCGGGCTCGGGGAAGGTGCGCACCATCAGCCCGGCCAGGGGCATCATCCCGTTGCGGGCCGGTGCACCAGACGGGCGTGCTGCCTGAGAGCCGATCTCGGAGGGGTGCAGCGTCGTCATCGGCTGCTCCTCGTCTACTTCGGCATCCCGAGCCGCTGCTGGGATCGTGACACAGGCTCGGTCGGCGGCGTGGGCTCGGTGGCCACTGGGAGGTTGGGCGGCGCGTCCGGCTCGTGGCCGCGAGCCGCGAGCCGGGCACGCTGCTGAGCGGCGAGCAGTTCCTTGCCGCGCTTGCCGTCGATGCAGCGGTGCAGGTTCGCGATGATCGGGTCGTTCATCTCCGCCAGGACCAGGGCCTTGCGCTGCTCGATGCGGCGCAGCTCGGCCGGTTCGAGGATCGGTACCCGCCGCTGGTCGTAGGACCGGTCCATTACGCCGAACAGCTGGTGGCAGCGTGAGGAGTATCGAGTCTCGGTGTGGCTGGTGGACCCGATGAGGTCGGAGAGCTCCTGGTAGAAGCGGATGTCTTTTCCGCCGCCGAAGACCACCAGGTTGTTGGAGAGCCCGTAGATGGTGCGGGCCTCGTCCTCGCCGTAGCAGACCACGACCTGTCGCCATGTCTGGGCAGCGAGGATGAAGGAGAGTCCCAGTGCACGCTCGTTGGCCATCCTGGTCGACAGCGTCGGGATCGGCGCGGTCGACGGGAGCTCGTCCAGGCAGGCGAGGAACGGCGGGCACAGTCGCCCGTGCGGGGAGGTCTCCCCCAGCCGCTTGGCGGTGTCCAGGATCTGTTCGGTGACCGCCGTCATCAGCGGCGACGCGCTGGCGTAAGGGTCGTCGCGGCCCAGCAGGTAGATCGTGCCGCCTGCCCGGATCAGGGCCTCGAGGTCGGTGGGAGGCCGGGTCGGGGAGGGGACGCAGCGTTCCCGGATCGAGCGTTGGAAGAACAGCGCCATGGACTGCTGGACGGTGGTGATGGTGTTGCCGGCGGTTCGCTCGTCGCCGTTCAGGGCGCCGCGCAGCAGGCCGTCCCATAGCGGCTCTGCGGCCGGGTGGGTGCGCAGGATCTCCTCGGCCTGCGGGTACTGCCGGGGGCTGGAGACCCACATCAGCACCTCCTCCAGGCCGATGCCGGCGATCGCGGCGGCGTGGAAGTAGGCCTGGAGGACCTTCGCGCACTCGCCGGCGTAGAACCGGGCGGCCTGGTCGGAGGACTGAGAGGTGGCGCCCTTGATCGTTCCGTTCGCGAACGCTTTCGCCCGCCGTTCGGCGAGCATCGCGTCCTCACATCCCTTGATCGGGTCCCACACCAGCTCCGGGGTGCCGGGGGCGGCGTTGAACGGGTCGAGGACCGCGACCGGGCGGCCGCCCCCTCCACCGCGACTCCCGCGGGCTTCCAGGGTCAGGAACAGGTCCTCGGGCTTGGTCAGAGTCACGAGCGCGCCGCCGGGCGCATCCAGCAATGCGGGCACCAGCAGGTCCAGGGTCTTGCCCGAACCCTGGGGGCCGATCACGCAGGTCGTCCGATCGAAGGGCACCCACAGCTCGGGGCCCGTGCGCCCGGCCGTGCCGAGCCGCCAGCCCACCTCGTGGAGGTTGACGTGCTTGAGCGCTGTTGTCACGTCGGGGTTCCTTTCCGCCTGTCTGTGGCTCGGGCTACTTGCTTCCGGCGGTCGTTCGTCGGCCGGAGCGGGTGTAGAGGTCGGGTCGGATCACCGCGGCGCTGTTGCGCAGCCGCGGCACTCCGAGGGCCTCCGCGGCGTGCGTCGGGGTGGCCAGGCCGTGTCGGGAGCTTGTGCCGGTCAGGTCGCGCATCCACATGCCGGCCACGACCGCGGCTGCGAGCACCAGCACCTCGCCGAGCACCGTGAGCGCCCACATCAGCGCATCCGGCGGCAGAGCATTGGAGGCGTCACGGCGCAAGCCCGTGCCGAAGCGACCGTGCAGCAGCCCGCCGTAGGCGTCCAGCAGACGGCCCTTCGGCAGCGCGAAGTCCCCCGAGGTGGCCCACGCGGCGACGCCCTGGACGACGAGCGGGGTGATCAGGACGAAGAAGCCGCCGGCGGCGAGGACCGCCACCGTGAACTCGCCCGTCCTCGGGGAGACGTTGGTGAACCGGGCGCGTCGGGAACGTTCCATGCTCATCGGGCGACCGCCATCCAGCTACTCTCGGGCGCCTGCCAGCGGTGGCAAGGGAAGTCCTTCGGCCCCCGCTGATCGGGGATGACCGCGACCGTGCCGATCGGCCAGTCCAGACGTCCTTGTCCCTCCAAGACCGCGGCTTCGGCCGGGTCCGGGTAGTCGTGTTGGACCAGGCCCAGGCAGACGACGTCGTCGCCAGGGAGCGGGCGGTCGGCCAGGTCGTGGGCGCCGTTTGAGGTCAAGATCGTTCGCGCCCGCCCCAGCGGCAGGAAGTAGATGTGGTGGTCGTCGGCCAGGTCGATGTCGTCGACTACCACCAGACAGGTTCCGGCGGGACATTCATGTCCGACTGGCCACTGCAGCTGGTCGGGGTGTTCGGGTTCGCAGCGCAGGTCTGCCCACTCGCTGGGGGCTGGGGCGAACACGTGTGCATGGCGCCGGGTGTTCGCCAGCCACCACCGGGTGAGGTAGCGCGCGGTGGTGGTCTTGCCGCGGCCGACGTCGCCGACCAGCACCAGCGGTCGGGTGCTACTGGTGTCGAAACCGGCGGCATGGCCGTCAGCGGTGGTGCCGATGCGTACGTCCATGCTGGGAAAGGCAACCCGGAGCGACGCCGATCGGACACGCGAGCGTGGGCGATCTCAGTCTTCACGCGCGATCTCGTGTCGTCCTCCGCGGCTCGTCCTTCCACAGGGCCTGCAGGTCTCCGCGTGCGGTTTACGCGGCCGCGGCCGGCATTCCGCCGAGGTCGAACGCCTGCTTGGGCAGTGCCCAGGTGACCGAGCCGCTCGGGGTGTGGACGTCGGCGAATCCGACGCAGCCGTAGAGGCCGTTGGCGGCACAGCCGTAGTCGTTGCCGAAGATCTTGCCGCCGCCGACGTAGATCGCGACGTGACCGATGCCGTCGCCGCGGTTGTAGGAGACCACGGCGCCCACGGGCGGGAGCGGGTCGAGTCCGGTGCCGTGGGACTGTGCCAGTCCGGCGTTGATGATGCCTTGGGCGACGTCTTCACCGTTGCCGTAGCCGCGGCCGACGCCGGGGCCGCCGTAGACGGCGTCGACGATCTTGGGGCACTGGTTCTTGTAGGTGCAGGGTGCGCCGCTGGTCCAGGACAGGCTGCACAAGCCGCTGTCGGTCCGCATCATGGTGTTGACGCGGGCCGAGAGCGCGGCTGAGAGCTCTTGGGCGACCTGGATCGGCGAGGCGGTGCAGCCGGTGTCCGCGATGTTCGTGGTGCCGCGCTCTATCGCGGCGACCGCCCGCCGGGCGGCGTCGAGGTACCGGTGGTAGTCGGTGTTCTGGAACGGGGTCCAGTCGGCGAACTTGGCCTCCCCCGATCCGGATCGGGCGGAGTAGAGCGCGAAGGCGTACTTGGCGTTGAGGAGCGGGTCGAAGATGGCGGCCTGCGTGTTCCAGCCGGGCACCGTGCCCCGGTGCTGCACGGAGATCTGCCACAGTCCGAAGTGGGTCCCGTTGGTGGCCCTCGGGTTCCAGGTCGACTCCACGCGGGCGATGGCCACCGCGGTGATGAGGTCCTCGCCGCGGAACCCCGCCTGGTAGGCGGCCATGGCCGCGACTTTGGCGGCGTCGAGGTCGCTTGGCGCTGAGACGTTCTGGAGCAGGTCCACGCCGAAGTTGCCGAGGGGCGGGCACGGCGGGCAACCGGTCGACGTCGTGCCGCCGGGCTGGGTGCCGGTGGGCTCTGGTCGATCGGGCCCTGGTCCGGTCAGGTGAGCGGTGGTGTGGACGAACGGGTGGTCGGTGTAGTTGTGCGCGCGGTCGTTGGTGCTCCGGTCCACGACGGTCCCGGAGAAGGTGACGGCAGGGCCGCCCAGGATCCAGTCGATCTGCTGGTCGGTGGGGTTGGCGCTCGACCAGCCCGGACCGGCCACCGACAGGAACAGGCGTTTGAACCGGGCCTTGTCGTTCATGTCGCCGACCAGGAACAGGGCTGTGTCGTGATCGCTGGCCTGCAACTGTCGCAGTGCGGTCGCTTCGGCGCGGACCGCGGCATCGCGCATCACCTTCGTGCCGCCTACCGCGTTGGCGGGGTTGTGGGCGTTGAGCACCCACACGGATCCGCCGACGGTCGAGGTGAACCGCACCAGAGGGACCTGGATCATCGGGCCGCCGTACCTTATCGACACGTGGCGGACCTCATCCACCGTCCAGACGCCGGGTTGATAGGCGATCGCGTCCGCGGTGGATCGGTGCCCCTGACGCTGGCCGGCCACGATCCGCCAGGTTCCGTTGGTGGCCCTGAGGAATGCCTGCGCCTGCGGTGGCTCGAACTCCTGGAACCCGATGATCGACGCACCGGAGGCGCCGATCTTGGACACCATGTTCGGCACCCGCTCGCCGTAGGGCCTCTCCCCGGGATGGGGGTTCTTCGTGTAGTGCGATGCGCCCCGCCAGTTGAGCGTGCCGATACCGAACGACCCCGACCCGGAGCCCGAAGCCCCCGTCGCGCAGGCAGCCCGGACCGCCTCGATGCTCGCGTTCCCCGTGCCTAGCAAGAGCAGCATCAGCGGAGCGATCAGCACCAGCGGCAGGCCGAGCAGGATGCCCTTCTTCACGACGACCACCTCAGGCGGACGCCGCGCATGCGCATGTTCGACGCGCAACCGTCAGAAATCCGACGAACAGTCACAGAGCTGTGTCGAGCGCGTCGTTGGTGTAGGTGAGCCGCCGTTCGAGAGGCGTGAGCAGCGTCTGCACTTTGTACCGCTGGTCGCCGACCATCCACAGGGCGCGGCCCTTCTCTTGCATCGCCCAGTGGGTGATCACGCTCTGCTGCATCGCCGAGAGCCCCATCAGTCGGCCGAGCTCGTCGGCGACCGACTCGTCTTGGCCCATCAGGATCCGGACGTCGGAGAGGTTGAGCAGGTCCTTGGCGATCTGCGCGGCCTGGCTGCCCTCGTCGCCGGCAGAGAGCGGGTCGGACGGCTTGTGGTAGGTCACCAGCTGGATGTCACCCTCGGCTCGGGAGAGCCGCAGGTTGGCGTCCAGCGCCATCACCGCGTCGAGCGAGAGCCGGGTCTGGAGCCACGCCTCGTCGCGGAGCACGATCCGCCGATCGCCCGGCGATGCGGTCTCGCGCATGCCCTGGCCCCAGGAGTTGAGGCACATCAGCGCGATCCCGACGGCGACCTTGTTGCCGGTCTCGTGCAGCGACCGCAGTGACAGCGTCTGGATCGGTGCACGCCAGTCGGGACGGAAGGTCGACTCGGTGTCGAACATCCCCTGCAGCGATCCCTCGCACAGGGCACCGAGCGCGTCGCGCAGCGGCCGGGTTCCGTCGTAGAAGTCCTGCTCGGAGGAGTAGCGGCAATCGGTGACCAGATCGTTGGTGGGCGAGTCCAGTGCCGCCCACACCTGGGGAATGGTGACCGGCTTGAGCCGGGAGGCACCCACGGACCAACCGGTCAGGTGTCGCAGCACCTTGTTGATGACCCGCTCCTCGGTCGGGGTGAATCTCACGCCCTGGGATCCGACCAGGCCCCGGATCAGGAACAGCCAGCGGTTGAAGATCACGTTCGCGCGACGGTGCTGCTCTTCGCGGGTCTGCTTCTCCCAGTCCATGCCGAGCGGGCCGAGGTCGAGCGGGTTGATCCGGCCCGCCAGGCCGGGCCCGATGCGGAACGGGTCGACGCCCAGGAACCGGGCGAGGTCCTCGTACTCGTCCTTGACGTCACCGAGCACCAGGGACCGGTAGCCATAGCGGACCATCCGGAGCATGAACGCCTTGACGGTCGCTGACTTCCCGCGGCCCGGCTTGCCGAAGATGAAGATGTTGGGATTGGTGACCGGGATCGTGTCGTCGAGCACCCAGCCCATCGGGTCGCAGTAGAACTTGCCGCCCGAGAGCACGTCGTAGCCCATCTCCGCCCCCCACGGCGGGAGCCCGTCCCCGCAGATCAGCGGCCACAGGACCGGGGTTTCCTCCGAGGTCATCTGATAGCCGGCCAGCGGCGGCATCGTGGCGGTCCAGCCGTGTCCCCTCCGCCGTATGCCGTTGTGTTTGGCCGAACCGGGGAACAGCTTCTCCGCAGGAGGCTCCGCGGGTGGTGCTGGCTTGCGCGGCATCGTGGTTCCGAAATCCGCCAACAGATCGTCGATCGTCCGCGACGCGGGCCGCACGTTCTTGGCCGCACCCCGGGAACGGGTCTTCGTCGCCGCCATGCTCACCACTCCCCCGCGGTGGTGCTCGACGGCCTCGGTGAGGGCGCTGTCGGTGTGGTCGCCAGTTCGCGCGGGCGGCTGACCAGCGGCGGCTGTTGGCTGCGGCCCGAGCAGTTCCTCGATCGCGTCGCAGGCGGTTCCTTCATCGGGTCGGGTTGATGCTCCATGTCCGGAGAAGCAACAGCCCGGCCGCCAGTTCGGACATCTGACGACCGGGCTGTCTCAGGCCTGGCCGGTCTGCGCGCTTCTCGGGTTAGCGGCGCTTCTTCGACAGGCCTGCCCCCAGCGGGATCGCGGACACGGCGAAGGCCGCGTCGTGGGCCCCGTCCAGAGGGAGTGGGGTGAAGCCGCTGATGCGGATCGAGGCGTCGAGGCGGCGGCCGAAGTCTTGGGCGTTCCAGCCGGCCGGAACTGTGATCGAGACCGCGGAGGACACCTTGACCAGCGACCGGCCCATCTCGAGCTTCTCGTCTCGCTCGTGCAGCTTGCCGACCGACTGGCGGTCCTTGGCCCGCTCGACCTTGCCGGCCTTCTCACGAACCGTGCCAGCCATCACCGCCGACATCTGCGCCCGGCCGGTGGCCCGGTCGGCTGCCTGCTGGGAGACCGGCCGGTAGAACACCGTCAGGGCGCGCCGCTCGCCTGGCTGGGAGGGAACCAGCACGCGCGCCAGCGCACCCATCCGGGCACCCTTGCGGGGCAGCAGGATCGTGGAGGAGATCGACTCCCACTCCCCGTGCCGGTAGGACCGCAGCGCGGTCGACGCGGTGGTCGGACCGGCTGCGCCCAGCGGCACCCCGGCCGCGATCGACGGGTCCTCACGGTGGTGGATCGCCGCGTCCGCGAGCGCGGACGCATCGCCGGGCTCGAACCCGGTGCGGATCGCCACGGCGAGCTCGGAGCTGTCGAGCCAGGTCACCCGCGTGCAGCCGATCGAGCCGGTCAGCCGGGCCTCGACCTCGGCCAGCACCGAGTACAAGATGCGCGCCCGGCCGATCACACCGCGCCCGGCGCGCTTGGCGTCCTTGTTGATGACCTCCTCCCGAACCACCACGGTCACGAACGCCTCCCGGCGCACCGCCGCGCCGGAGGTCATCGCCTCCAACTGGGCGTTCACCCTCGCCGATACCTCCGGCTCGCCGGGGCGCGCGTTACGGCGCACCCACTCCTCGCGCTCGGTGCCGTCGTCGGGGATGGTGCGGACCTGCACCACGATCAGGTCGATCTGGTTGCCGGCGGTGGCGGCCTCCATCATCTCCGTCAGCCCAGCGCCCATGCGGAACCGGTCGGCGTCGTCGCTCATCCCGATGCCGGGGTGGACGACCCGTGCGGTGGCCGCCCAGGTGCGGGCCGCGTGGTTCTGGATGATTGCCGGGCGTGCGGTCTGCCCGGTCATCGGCGGACCGTCGTGGATCTGGATGCCGGACAGGATGCCTGGGAGGTCCGCCTCGCCAGCGTCGCCGTCGTCCTCATCGTCGCCGAGGTCGAGGTCGCCCGCGGCGGCCTTGGACTGGAACCGGGACCAGCCGAACGCTTGTCCGGCCAGGTGCCGGAACACGACGCCGATCCACTCGAAGGCCGAGTGGCCTCGGATCGGCAGGCAGATCAGCAGTCCGACCGCGGCCCAGGCGGGGATCGTGCCGAGCAGCGCGAGCCACTGCCCGATAGCGATCGCCATCCAGGTCGGCAACCCGGCGGCCAGAACCAGGAAGAACTGCGGGCCGGTGAGCCCGAAGAGCCAGGCCTCCCGGTCACGGGTCGCGGATACCCCGTAGACGCTCATACGAGGAACGCTCCGTCCTCAACGGCGGCCTGGGCCTCGGGGGGAATGTCGTTGGCGACGCCGGCGCCGTTGGCGTCGTTGACCGGTCGGAACTTCTGCCCGTGCTGCCCCTCCCTGTGCTGGCCGTGCCGCTTCTGCTCGGGGGTGTGGTCGGTGGGGTAGTAGCCCTGGTTGCCGACGCCGGTCTGGCCGAGCACGTCAACGCTCATCGCGGCGCCGGTCTGGGCGACCTTCCCGGTCTTCTCCATCGCACCGCCGACGAGGCCGCCGACCTTGCCGCCGACACCGCCGCCGAACTTCTTCAACCCCGAGGACTGGAAGCGGTTTGCGGTCTCAGCCTCAGCGCCGTTCTCCGAGGTCGTGCGCCCGTCCGACGCGGTCTCGCTGGCGGCACCAGACCCGGACGTCAGGCCACTGCCGCCAGCGCGCTGGCCTTTCACCAGTCCGGCGACGCCGCCGTTGGCGTCCATCGTGGAGCGGAACGAGGCGCCCGAAGCGGTGCCGGGGTCGACGAAGGCGAGCAGCCGGAACAGCACCAGTGGCATGAAGCAGGCCACCAGCATGATGACCGCTCCGACGACCGACAGGCCGACGTTGTTCGCGCTCGAGGTGATGTCCCGGATGAAGGAGCCGTCACCGGTCTGGTTGTCGGGCATGCCGGCCCAGGCGAACTGGGTTCCCATACCGATCACCAGGGCCAGGAGTGGCTCGATCAGCACACAGGCCAGGAACCAGCGGATGGACTTCCACATCCACGACTTCGTGCCCTCCGACAGCGCACCTGCTGCGGCGATCGGCATGGTGGCGGTCAGGATCAGCAGGGCCGCCGAGCGCACCAGCATGATCACCATGTGACCGAAGGCGGCCGGGATCAGGATGAACAGCGCGCAGAGCCCGAGGGTGGCTGCTTGCGTTGTGCCGGAGACGGTGTCGACGAACCCGTCGCCGGCCGCGTAGCCGGAGAAGCTGTCGACGCCGAGCAGGGTGTCCAAGATGCCTTTGGTCAGTCCTGAGGCGCCGGCGATGAGGCCTGCGCTCACGGTGATCCAGCAGGACAGGACGACGCCGTACTGGACCACCCCGGCAGCCAGCGTGCCGAAGCCGCGGCCATCTTGGCGGATGACCGCGAGCCCGATCTGGCCGAACGCCATCACCAGGGCGATCACCAGGGCGATCCACAAGGTGACCGAGTACAGCGTGGCCAGGTCGGGGTCGGCGACGTTTGGGGTGAACCCGTCGATCAGTCCGAACGAGGTCGTGAGCAGCCACATGGCACCGGACCAGATCGCCATCATCATCGAGGTGAACCCGTCGGCCAGGGTTTCCTGGGCCTGGTCCCCCAGCCAGTGCAAGGGGTTGAGATCGACCATGGGGACGGTGCCCGCGATCGTGTGTGTATTCATGACTGTGCTCATTGCTGGGGGACCTCCAGCCACTGGTAGCCAGCGTCGAAGGAGGCCTGGGACCCGGGCCACAGCGACGGCGCCGGTGCGGGCTCCTCACCCGCGCCGATCAGCCACCGGCCGTCCTGCCACACCATGCGTTGGCAGTCGGCGGCCGCGACCTGCTGCGACTGACCCGCCGCCGCAGTCGTGGTCGTGGTGGCGGTGATGATGAAGTCGATGCACGGGATGACGAAGTCGTCGCCGACCGTGCCCTTGATGAACCCCATCTTCGGTTCGACGCCGATCGTGATCGTGTTCTGC
The DNA here is from genome assembly GCF_024662235.1 of Pimelobacter simplex. Classification (GTDB taxonomy): domain Bacteria; phylum Actinomycetota; class Actinomycetes; order Propionibacteriales; family Nocardioidaceae; genus Nocardioides. Next base: position 503,764 of record NZ_CP096276.1, on the reverse strand, counting down.
GCCTCCGAGGACAGGCCGGCCGACTCCAGGAGTCCGGCCAGCCCCTGGACGCCCGACCAGCTCTCGGCCGTCGGACCGCCGGGCACTGCCCACCGGGTGATGACGCCTTGGGCGACTCGCACCGAGGCGGAACTGAGTGCCGTGCTGTCGATCGCGGCCAGCTGCGCCAGGGCGCCCTCGGGCGTGTGCGGGAACCCGGTCGCCACACCGACCTTCCCCACCTCCCTCGGTGCCGGGATCTCGAGTGTCCCCGTCTCGCCCGACGACAGGGTGCCGGGCTGTGCGGCCTCCAACGGCGCCGTCGGCAGCGCTTCGTTGGCGAGCTGGTCTTCGGCGGACTGTGCTGGCTCGGAACCGGCGTTTCCTGGCGAGGAGGAGCCGGTGAAGATGCTGACCACCGACCACACTCCGCCCGCCACCAGGGCGAGAACGACGACCACGGCGGCCCCCAGCAGGACCTGAAGCCGCATCCGGGTCCAGTCCGTGTAGGGGTCGGCCAACCGGGTCAGGTACAGGTGGCGGGGCCGGCCGAACATGTCAGCAGCCGTCCCCGACGATGCCGTTGAGGATCGCGTAGATGGTGACGAACGCGATCGCGCCGATCACGGTCCAGAGCAGTCCCGAGGCGCCCATTTGTGCGGCACGGCTCATCTGGCCGAACTTGCCCACGATCAGCGCTCCGGTCGAGGCGAAACCGGCGCCGATGATGATGGCGATGACGCCGTACTTGACCCAGCCGAGCACGTCGTTGACGTACGGCGCGACGCCAGTCGGTGCCTGGGCGCAGACGTCGCCGACGCCCTCCGCCCCGACATTGCCCGAAGCCGCCAGCATCTGCGTGGCGACCTCGGCGATCGCGTGGATGATCATCTGTCTCTCCTTCTTCAAGTGCGGTTCGTCGCCAGCGGGCCGGTGATGGTGGTGATTCGATCCAGCAGGCGGTGGGAGGGGTTGGTGAGCTGCTTGGGCAGCGGGCCGGGACCCAGGCCCCGTAGGGCCTTGGTGGGCAGCAGCGGCGCGAACAGCACGGCTTCCTGCCGGTGGGCGGTGCGCAGCAGCCGGCCGGCGGTCGAGAACTCGCGGTCGCTCCAGCGGCCGGCACCGACCACGACGACCACGACCTGGTCGGCGGCGAGCTGGTGCTCGAGGTCCGCCAGTGAAGCCTCGGTCTGGCTTAGCGCGAGACCGTGCGGCCGGGTGACCAGGATCTCCGCGTCGGCTGGTGTCGTGGCGACCCAGGCACTGGCCGGGCAGGCGAGGAGCTCGCGCATCGACCAGCCGGCGTCCAGGACGGTCAGGTCGACGCCGTCGACCGGCCGCGGGGTGGGCACCTCGGCGGGGACACGGACAGCGTTTGCGACGCGGTCGATCAGCACGCCGTCGCCGCGGCGGCCGCGGCGCCAGCCCTGGGCGGCGCCGAGTTCGGTGACGGTGGCGCCGAGCAGTCCTGACCAGGCCGGGGCGGCGGCATCGAGCACCCTCGTGCGGATGCCGGCGACGTCGGCGACGTCGGCGAGAGCGAGGGCGATCGTCGAGGCGCCTGCGCCCGCGTTGGCGGGCCGCACGCGCACCAGCGGCGCTCCCATGCTCGGCACGGTCGCCGTGTCGATCGGACGGTGCGCGCCGGCGGCGCCGACTCCGTGACCGCCGCCGGCAGATGCAGGGGCGGAGGCGGCGGTGGCGGTGGTGCTGTCGACGGAGTCGCTGATCGGGCGCGCGTGCAGGTCGTCGATTGGCGCCGTGGCCTCGGCCCGCGCGGTCGCGGTGGTGAACCGACCGGCGGCCAGGGCGGCGGCCGCGGCCTGCAGTTCGCGGGTGGAGTAGCGCGGCGGGGTGCGGGTGCTCATCGGGCTGCCCCGATCCGTGCGGCCCGGAGCCGCAGCGCTTCACGCAAGACCGCGGCGGGGGTGTTGCGGAGCACCTCTCGTGCCTGCGCGGCGTGTTCGGCGTCGGCGCGCAGGCGGGCGAGCATCTGCTCGATGTCGCACAGCGCGTGGTCGACGCTGTGGGCGGCCACCACGTCCAGCAGCTGTGCGACGACGTCGGGGGTCGGCTCACAGAACCTGACTCCGATGGGTGCCTGATCGTCCATGCCTAGGAACAGCAACCGTGCCCAGCCCGGATCGGACAGGGCGCGGCAAAGTCCGTCCAGAATGCTGGCCGAGATGTTCAGGCGATCGCCGCCAAGTACTTCGGGACAGCGTCGCGCAGCCGCGCGGCGATGCGGTCGCGACGACGTCGGATCGTCCGCATCGCGAGGCCATGGCGCTCACCCACGACTCGCTGCGCTTCTTCTTGCGCCATGCCGTCGCCTTCCGCAGTGACAAGCTCGACAAGCAGGTCGACCTCTTCGGTGGCGATCACGCCGACCTCGCGCGCCCAAGTCAGCAAGTCGGCCAGATCTTCGACAGGGTCCTCGATCTCGGGGACTGCGATGAGGAGGTTGCGGTCCGTCTGGCTGTCTGATGCACGTTCTCGGGGTCTTGGAGTAGAGGCCCAGCCGTTGTCGAGCCATGCGTCAAGGGAGGTCGTGTCTATCCGGGAGACCATGCCGGCGGCCGGGCGGCTGAGACGCTGCCGGGCGCGCCGCAACAGGTAGGTGGCTGCGTGGCGGCCCAGTTGCGGCTCGGCTCCTTTGACCTCCTCCCACACCGTTGCGGTGACGTCGTCGATCACGCACACGTCGCTCAGCATCCGCGCTACCCGGTTCACGCCGTCCTCGAGCAGTACGGCCACGGCGAGGGCGGCGTCGTCGTCATCGCCCCCGCGGCGAGACCCAAGGGCGGTTAGTCCGGCGACCACCTGGTAGCACCGCTCGTCGCGGCGACGCCATCCTTCGCGCGCCGCCTCGAGGTCGGCGAAACCGGCCAGCCGGGACTCCATCTGCTGCCACTGCGCCCACCTCCCCGACCGTTCCAGACTGCTGGTGACCGAGGTGGCCAAGGCGCTTTGAGCCTGGCGCCGCTGATGCTGGCCCTCCCGCCAGGACTGGCCAGGCCCCGGGATGTGGGACGCGGCGCGGATGGCGACTTGGTGGGTGGTGACTTGATGGGTGGGGTGACTGGCCGACATGGCGGTCCTCCGAGAGCAGACGCGATCAGGACGCGCCCATGGCAGAACCGCCCCCTCACCACCTCGCTCACCAAACCGGTCACCACCGGCTCACACGGGTCGGCCGCCGCTCACCAAACCGCTCACCAAGAATACAAACCCCCAGGTCACAGGGGGTGCGCCGCTCACCAGACCGCTGCAGAGAAACCTGAAACTGATCGGCCGAACCCGCGCTCTGGGGACCCGCTGGTCGGCGTTACCCGGCTGCCCAGTCCCGCTGATCGAGGACGGTCTCGGTGCGGGGCGGAAGATCCTCGTCGAACCGGTCGACCACATGGTCGCGGAGCAGCTCGTCGGCGGCGGCACGACCCGACTCAGCCTCGGCGGCAGCAGCCAGATCGAGCCAAGCGACGTCACTGTGCGGGCTGGCCTTCCGAGCCGCCTCACAGGCCAACCGGACCAGGTCAGTGCGCCCGCTGGTCACCGCCCGGGTGGCGAGCAGGTGGGCGGTGTCCTCGATCGCCGCGGCCAGGACATGGTCGTGTCGCTGACCCTGGAAGAGCCACCGGAACCGCCGGTCGGTCGCGCCCTCGAAGGGCGCGCCCGTGACCAGTGACAGCGCGGCCGCCAGGTCCTCCTCGCACCCGCCGGTGTCACCGCGCCGCTCGGCTCGGTGTCGCAGCCGCAGGAACAGGTCTGCGTTGTTCAGCACCCCGCCGGGTCCACGAACCAGGTCGTAGGTCGGGGTGGTCCCCCGGCGGGCCGCATCGCTCGTACCGGCCTCTGGCAGCCAGTCGGTGCCGTCGGGGCGGGTACCGAGCAGGAAGCGGGCGTCGGTAGCGCGGTTCTGCACGGTCCCGGTCGTCTTCCATCCGAACGCCGCCATGGCCCGCTCGCCGGTGACCCCGCGGTCCTGGACGGCCAGGTAGGCGATGAAGGAGACCGTGACGCCGGTGCTGGCGATCGCCTTGGGGTCGCCGCCGTTCAACGCCCGCAGCTCGACCGGGCCGAGCAGGTGGATCTTCGGCCGCGGCGAGGAGTCGTCGAACCAGTCGGCGAGGTCCTGATCCAGCGTCGGGTCGAGTGCGGCGACTTCGGCTCGGGTCGTCTCCGGGACGCTCCGTGCGGAGGCTGCGAGGTCGTCGGCCGTGGTCGCCGCGACCGTCAGGTATACCTCGTCGGCCGCGGGCAGGATCGAGGACCGGTCACCCCCCTCGGTGTGGCGCGGCTCGGTGTATTCCTCACGCAGCGACCCGTCGGCCCGGGCGTATCCGCCCAGCGGCCCCCCGTCGGAGGCCGTGTTCGGCATCGGCTCGTCGGCGAGGTTGCGGGTTGCCGCCAGCACCTCCGCGATCGGGGCGGCCTGTTCAGCCGCCATCGAGAACGCCTTGAGGCTGATCCCCCACATCGGCAGGTAGGCGGTCCCATCGCCTCGCAGCTCGATGGTCGGCGCCTCCTCCTCGCCGTGCACGACCACCACTCGGGACCGCTCCCGGTCCTGGTGGCCGGCGACGACCTCGGCGCCGGGCCGGGAATCCACCACGACCACCACCGGGTTGGTGCTGTCCAGCACCAACCCGTCGCGGCGACGGGTCAGGACGTCGGCATCGAGGTTCTCCGCGACCTCCTCCATCGTGGCAGCCACGGCCGCGGCGCGGGCCAGCGCCTCGCCACGCTCGACCTGCCGCAGCCGGGCCGGGTTGAGACCGATCATCTCGGCGCCGAACTGTCCGGCCAAGAGCACCTCGCAACCCTGCGCCCAGGCGTTCACGGCGAGCTCTGCCACCCAGAAACGGGCCAGGCCAGCGACCTGCTCCGGCGGTCCCCCGATCCCGCACACTCCCAGAGCCTCGAGGTCGATGTGCCAGGTGCGGCCGCCCTCGTCGTCCCCGATGCTCACCAGCGCCGGATAGGGCGCCGGCTGGGCCCCCAGGTCGGGCTCGAGGAGCACCTCGCGCGGCAACATCCACGCCCGAGCATCGTCAGTGGCCGTCCAGCCCTCCGGAACCTCGCCGACAGCGGGCTGGGTGAACAGCAGCGTCAGGTCGTCCTCACCCATCATTGCGGCGCCAAGCTGAGGCAGCGAGCTTCGCTGCATCCTGCAGGACGCGGCGACATGCCGCAGTGCGCGGTCGAGGAACTCGACATCCTTCTGGGCCGCATGGCCGTGTTCGACGATCGCCTGCTCGACATCGGTGAGCTCGGCGGGGGTGGCAGCGATCGTCCGGCCGATCCGGCGGTTGCGGAACTGGCGGCGACGGTTGAGCGCCAACAGGCCGAGCGCACCGAAGGACAGGCAGGTCGCGGTGGCCAGCAACGCGCTGGGTGCCGTCACGCCGTCCTCGTCGTCTTGTGCATCGACTGCGGTGCCCCCGGCCCTCTCGCCGTCTGAGTCGGCGCCGACTGGCGGTGACGTGGGCGTGGGTGGTGGGTCGTGCCGTTCGGACGGCACGAGGTCCAGGCTCGCGTTGTCGTCGTGTGCCTCGTTCACAACTGGGTCGGGTCGAACTTCGCGCGGAGCGGTGTGTGGCACTTTGTGCTGTTGATGATCGACGCGTGCCGGCGTTTCGGCGGGAATGTTGAGCCTCCAGCCGACGTCGATCACGTCGGGGTCGACCAGGTGCTGGCCCCCGGGTTGCGTGATAGCTGTCGAGGCCTCGTAGATCTCGGGGTATCGATCCGCATCGCCCAGCTGCTCGAGAGCGATCTCCGACAGGGTGTCGCCGGGGTCGACCGTCACGATCTCCGCGACTATCTGGGATGTCTCGCGGCCCTGGGCGGGCACCACGAGTTCCCACCCGGGTCGGATCTGATCGGCCGAGGTGAACACCGCGCCGTCGTTCATCTCGCGGCCCTCGTTCAGGACCGCGATCTCCGGCCACCGGTCCCCATCGCCCAGCACCCGATCCGCGATGTCCCACAGCGTGTCGAGCCGCTTCACCGGAACGGTGATGGTCTTGACCGGCCTGTCCTTCTTCTCCGTCGTCACCACCGGCTGCGCAGGAAGGTCGTGCCCATTCTGCTCAGCAGCCTGCACCACCTGACCGGCCGCCGAGGGCCCCGGGGCGGTCATCGCGGCCACGCCGCCCACCGCGACCGACGCCGGGATCGCGGCCACGACCACCGCCGTCACCAGACGCCGCGCGAACTGCTGCTGCACACCCAGCGTCAACGGCGCCCGCAGCTGGACCCGGTCGTCGGTGACGGCTGCGATCGCCTCGGTCGCGATGCACGCGAGCAGCTGCAGCCACAGCACCCACACCACGACGGCGAGCAGGCCGACGATGGCACCGTCGGTGAGAGGCGCGGTGAGCGAGACACCCTCGGTCGGCCAGGGGTTCCCGATGAACGTGATCAGCGCCCACGGTGGCCCGACGACCACCGCCAGAAGCACCACGACGGCGGCCAGCGCCTTGATCACCTTCATATGTCTTCCCTTCTTCGCGCGCCAGGACCTCTACTTGGGGAAGTCCACCAATCGCGCGATGTGTGACGGCCTTCGGTTAGTCGTTCTCGGCGATCGAGACTGCTGAGGCGGTCGCCTCGACGGGCAGGGACCCCACGCCGACGATCGAGAGGATCTTGGTGTCCTGCCTCGAGGTCACCGTGACCGTGACCTCGTCGCCGTTCACCGACACGCTCCCGTGAGCATCCACCCGCGCCAGGTAGGCGTTTGCGGCCGAGATCGCCCGGCCCGGGTCGACGCGCACCACGCCGTCCCGCAGCGACCCCTCATTCAATGCATCCGAACCGGCCCGGGCGGCCTGCTCGGCCTGGTTCATCGCCTCCCGTCGAGCGCCGAGGGTGTAGCCGCCGTCGATAACCAGCCCGCCGACGACCAGCAGGGCGACGCCGAGGATGACCACCATCCCGGTTGACGCCGCACCACGCTGACCACGTGCTTTGCACCGTCGCCCCTTCAAGACCGCTGCGACAGCGGCCAACGCGAACCTGGTGGCCACCAGCATCTTCGCGCTCACTCGGCTCTCCACGTCTCGATCGGGACAGTGGAGGTTGCGGTGAAGACCCTGCTGCCTGGGAAGCCCGCCAGAGCGACCGAGCTGAGGTCCGCAGTGCATCTCACGGTCACACTCAGCTGGCCGCCGGGCTCGTAGCCGCCGAGGTTGACCGAGACGTCTAGGTTCGTGCAGCTGATACCGGCCTGGCCGAGCGAGTCGCGGGCGGCCTGCCGCGCGGCCGCATCTGACGCGCCGGTGTTCCGCTCGAGCGAGGCGGCCCGGGCGGCGTCCGCGGCGCCGGCCTGGACCTGTTGGTCGGCGTGGGCCATGCGGCCGAGTCCGACGACGAACAGCAGGATCACGATCAGCACCGGCGCGACCACGACCATCTCTAAGGCCGCTGTCCCCCGCTCCCCACGAGGCGCAGTCAGCCGGCTGATCCGCGGGATCATCACTGACCACCCGTGGGTGGCACATACCGTTCAACGGGCCCGGAGGCCGACTCCGAAACGCTCCAGGACACCCCCGGCACCAGCGAGATCACGTCACCCGAGACGGTCACGGTCGCGGTCTCTGCGCCGCGGTCGACCTCGACGTTGCGGTCGGTCAGTGCCCGATCTCCGAGCGCACCGAGGAAGGTCATTGCCCGTTGTTTGGCGCTCGCCTCGTCGCCGTCGAAGGCACGGGCCTCGGCCGCGCCTTCCTGGGCTGCCTGCTCGGCGACGTTGCGGGCATGGAAGTACAGCCCGGCCTGTACGATGAGCATCAGGCCGAACAGCAGCGCGGGCGCGATCACGACCATCTGGCCGAGCGAGACCGCGCCTCGATCGTCTCGACTCCGCGACATGACCCAATCCATGGGCTCAGGGGGTGGGGATGCCCTCGGCGGATCCCTTGAACTTGTTGATCAGGATCCCGCCGATCACGATCGCGCCGCCGACGATGATCGCGCCGAGCACCACCACGGTGCCCAGCTCGACAGCACCTCGCTCGGCGCGGGTCGCCTTGACCTGCGTGATCGCCGATCCCATCCAGGCACGAACCACGAGAATCTCGAGAAACAACATCCGAACCACTCCTCTCTTTGTGTTGGTGGTTGCGTCAGATCGCCAGCACCGCGTACAGCGCCGGAAATCCGATGAAGATGAAGAACCCGATCGCGAGCACGACCTGGGCGAGCTGGATGGTCTGATCGGACTTGCCGGCCGAACCCTCGTCCTCGGCGAGCTGTCGACGCCGCTGGGTCGCGGCACGCGCCGAGAGCGAGGCCTGAACCTTGGAGCCATCGTCGGCCACCAGCGTGAGCGCGGCCCCTAGGTCCGCGAGCTCCTGCAGCCCGGTGCGCTCCCCCAGCTCGCCGAGAGCCCGCCACGGCGTCGCGCCGACATAGCGGGCCTCGTCGATCGTGTCGCGGATCAGCTCGAACGCCCACCCCGACCCAATCCGCGCACACGTCGGGAGCGCCTCGGGAATGCCACGGCCGCCGGCCAGCGACATCGACACCAGGTCTAGGTAGCACGCCAGCGCCCGCCGCAGATCGTGCCGTCGCCCTTCGGCAGCTTGGGCCGCGGACAGGTCGGGCAGCCAGAACAAGATGGCGCCGAACACAATCCCAGCCACCGCGGGGACGGTGAACCCGAGCGTGATCCCAGCCGTCGCGTAGAGCAGCGTCACGACGACCGTCGGGAACAGCAGTCCGAACAGCCCGTAGCCGCACTTGCGAACCAGGTGGGCCTCGAGACTGGTCTCGGTGAGCTCGAGGTTGCCGCGCAGCTTGGTCATCGTGATCCCATGCCGGATCAGCTGGGTGACCAGCCACCGTCCGAGCCGACGCTGCTGGGACCCCAGGTCGAACCCCACAGCCTCGACCTGGCCGCCGGCGGCTCGCTGGGCGCGCTGCCGCTCCCAACGACGAAGCGAAGTGGCGAGTTGCGGCCGCGGTGGCACCAGGGCGTAGATCAGCAGGCACACCGCGGCGCCGAACAGGCAGCCGAGCACCAGACCGGTCGTCATCGCCGAGCGCCTCCGATCGACATCGGCACCTGCAGCGCATCGCCGACCTCGCCGACCCCGACCAAAAATCTGGCGGGCGGGCGGGCCTGTGCCGCGGCGCGGATCCACACGAGGCCGGCTGCGAAGATGGCGAGCACCAGGGCCAGCACGAACTGGCCGAGCACGGTGGAGTAGGGCGCGACGTACTCGCGGGAGAGGACGGCGACACCGAGTGCGAACGCGCCGGTGGAGATCAGGATGATGGTGGCCACCCGGCGCAGTGCCTTGCGGTTCTCCTCGACCCGGCGGCGCATTTCGATCTCCTCGCGGGCCGAGGTCGCGAGCTCGCTCAACGTCTTGCCGAGCCCCTTCCCGCGCAGCCGCGAGTTCAGGATGAGCGCGGCGACGACCAGGTCGGCCGAGGCGTCCTCGAACTCCTCGGCGAACTCTGCAAGCGCTTCCGGTAGCGGGGTCTGCACGTTCATCCGACCCTCGAGCCGCTCCAATGCCGGGCGCAGGATCGGCGGCGCGGTCGCGGTGGTCGACCGGATCGCCTGCTCGAGCCCGATCGCGCCCGCGATCGTGTCCCGCAGCGATTCGGTCCACACCGCCAGCGCCTCGAGCCGCTCGACGTGCCCGACAGCGGTCTTGTGGCCGCCGAACATTGTCGGCCACAGGTAGATCAGTGCCGCGGCCGCGATCGCTGCCACCGGCCACCTGGTCGCGATCGCCACCACCAGGCCGACGCCAATCCCGATCGCCGCGCGCCGACGTGCGGCGGTGCCCCACAACATCGCGCCGCGGCGCGGCCGGCCCGACGGCGTGGTCGACAGGGTAGGCCGCCACCCCATCCAGGCCGCCCCCAGGAACACGAGGCTCCCGCCGAAGGCGAGCCCGAGGAACAGTCCGGTCAGTGTGGTCGGGGACATACCGTCACCAGCTCCCCGGGGGCGCCCAGCCGGCCGCCTTGAGCTGTGGGAGCCGCTGCGGCAGGCTGCCGGTGAAGTCGGCCTTCTCGCTCTCGCCGATCTGGAAGATCTCCGAGGCGAGCGCAACGCCCTCGTCGTACCCGTTCACCTCGAGGATCGAGTCGAGTCGCCGCTTCCCGGTCACCGGGTGGCGGCTGATGTAGACGACGAAGTCGAGGCCGCCGGCGATGAGCCGGTAGGAGGCCTCGGTGGGCAGCTTGGCCTCGGACTCGATGGCGTAGGTCGCGATCCTGGTGAAGACCTCGCGGGCGGTCCGGGCGTGGATCGTGGAGAACGAGCCGTCGTTGCCCTGGCCCATCGCGTTGAGCAGGTCGATGATCTCCGGGCCGAGGGTCTCCCCGACGATGACCCGGTCGGGGTTCTGCCGCAGGGTCCGGCGCACGAGGTCGGACATGGTGACCCCGCCCTGGCCTTCGGAGTTGGCGACGCGCTCCTCGAACTCCACGCAGTTGGGGTGCCGCGCTCGGTCCGCGCGCAGCGCCAGCTCGAGGGTCTTCTCGATGGTGATGATCCGCTCTTCGGGGTCGATCTCGGAGGCCATGGCCTTGAGCAGGGTGGTCTTCCCGGCGCGGGTGCCACCGGCGATCATCACGTTGAAGCGGGCCTTGACCAGGGCTCGGAGGAAGTCGACGTGCTCCTCGGTCAGGGTGTCGTTGCCGAGGAGGTCCTCCAGTGTCGGCTTGTCGTAGCGTTGCCGTCGGATGCTGATCGAGGGCCGCGTGGCGACGCCCATGACCGCGGAGAGGCGGGAGCCGTCGGGGAGCTTGAGGTCCAGTTGCGGGTTGGCGGCATCCCAGGGTCGGGAGTTGAGACCGGCGTAGGACGCCAGGGTCTGGATGAGCTCGATGAGCTCCTCGTCGCTGCTGGCGATCGGGTCGCCCGGTTCGTGCCTCGCGCTGTTGGCCCGGGTGATCCAGACCTCGTCGCAGGCGTTGATGTCGATGTTCTCGATCGATTCGTCGTTCAGGAGGGCCTGGAGGCGACCGGCGCCGTACATGCGGGCGTGGACGCCGTCGACGAGTTCCTGCTCGACGTCGGTATCGAGCGGCGACTCGCCCAGCGCGAGGCGCTTCTCGGCTTGCTCGCGGACGACGTCGGCTATCAGCTTGCGCGCGTACTGCTGCTCGTGCTGGCCGCTCAGTGGCGGCTGGCCGGTTTGGCGGCGCTCACGTTGCGTGCGCTGGAGTCTCTCGCCTACTTCCTTGTGGACCTGGCGAAGCAGTGCGGGATCGACGCGCATCACAGCACTCCTGCCGGCTGGAGGATGGTCTGGGCGACCGCACGCGCGCCACGTAGCAGCAGGGTGCGCGAGAGACGACCGGTGGCCTTCTCGCCCTCCTGGACGCGGTCGAGGGTGCGCGGGTCGGCGGGGATCGGCATCGCCGGCGAGATCGGCAGCCCGTGAGTCCCGAGGACGCGGTCGAGCTCGGCCAGGTCGCTGCCTGCGTATTCGTCGCGACCGACCAGCAGCGGCACGATCCGCGCACGCCCGTCGGTGACGAGTGCCGAAACGAGGTCCTGCAGCCCCTCGTTGAGGTGCATGACCGAATCGAAGGTCGTGGCCACGACCGGCAGGAACACCTCAGCGGCCTTCGCGAGCGGCATCACGGTGCTGGCCCGGTCGAGTCGTCCGAGGTCGGCGATCACGTCGACGTCGGCGGCCTGACATGCCTCAGCGATCGTCGACCACAGCTGGCCAACACCGCGGGCCTGAGCAACCGACGCCACGCCCGGGATCACGTTCACCCCGCAGGCGAGCAACTGGGCCTGCGCCGCGATCGCGTCCGGGTCCGCCAGCCCGTCACGCATCGCCGCGGCCAGCGTCAGGACCCCCCGGTCGGTGTACAGGAGACCGCCGTACGCGGCCTTGCACCGGTACGCCAGATCGCCACCGGCCGGATCAGCCTCGAGCAGCACCACCTGGCGCGGCCACACCGCGGCCAGCGCGAGCGCCGTGGAGGTAACCCCGGGCGAGCCCTTCATAGAAGCGATTGCGATCAACACGACGAGGTCACTCCCCCCGTCCAGTCGGGGGTGAGAGCGATCTCGACGACCGCGACCCGGTTCTGCGTCGAGTACGCCGCAACGCGACTGGCATCGCCCTCGTCGACGATCAGCGTCAGCAGCACCTGCGACCCGGCCACCGCGTCACCGCCAACCTCATAGACCTCGGCTGCGGTCGCCAACACCTCCGGCGCGTCGAGCGCAGCGTCGGCATCCTTGCCACCGACTGGAGCGCCGTCACCGGAAGGGACCGCGATGACATCGACGTGGTCACCCGGCTGCAGACCTGCACCGGGGACCCGGGTCGGTTCGAGAGCAAGCCCGATCACCGCCTTCCCCTCCCCCGGCACCGGAGAGCTGGTGACCATCGCCTCGGTGAGCACCTCGCCCTCGACTATGTCGACAGTGGCCGCCTTCCCGACGACCTGGTCGACGTTCTCGACAGGGATCGCATCGTCGACCCCGGAGACCGACACCGACACCAGATCTCCACGCTCGAGTACGTGACCCTTCGCGATCGGCGCCCCGACCGCGAGCACCGAGGTCTTGTCACCGGCCCTCAGGCCCCAAGCAGCAACACCCAGGCCGCAGCCAATCACCAACAGCGCCCCCAGGATCACCAGGCCCATCGACCGCTCGCGAGGTCGCAGCGGCCCGGTCGCTGCCTTGCGCTGACCTGACAGCAAGCTCTGCGCCTGCTGCTGACGCCCGCTTTCGCTGCGGCTGTCGCTGTTCGTCGTGGTGGTCACCCGAGTTCCCTCCCGTACGGCTACTACTGGACGACGACCGACTGTCGCTCGTCGACCTCGATCGCGTCGTTGCTTGTCAGACTCGGCACCTCTCCGAGATCCCCGTTGTCGATGAGGCATGCACCAGAGCAGGTCCAAGTCGCGGAGTAGGTGATGGTCGCGCTCACGTCGTACTTCCCATCGGGCTGCCCGTCCGACAGCGTCGAGAACGTGTAAGAACAGTCGGTCTGCGCGTTCGACGACATCCCACGAACCCAGGGCCGTCCAACTGAACTGCACGACGTTGAGCCCTCAGTCAGGCCCCAGTCCACACGCACGGGAGCCGCAGTTACCGTCACCGACGTAGCGCCGGCGGTCACCGTCAGCGACAGCGAGTCCCATTGTGCTTCGGGCAGCCACAGCCAGGTCTCGAGCCCGACGTACGTCGCCAGCGGCGGATCCGGCGCGATGTGAATCGCCGGCACCGCTAGGTCCAGCTGATCCAATGCCCGCTGCGCTAGCACGCGCGGATCCGGCAGTGGCGCCTGGCCGTTGCCGACGAAGATATAGGTGATCGGAGGGCCGGGGCACTGGTAGATGCTTCCCGCCGTTGGGTCGTGGTTTCCCCAAGCAGGATCGCTCGCGGGCGGCGGAGGTTCGGTGGGTCCGTAGCAGTAGGCGCCGGGCGGATTCATCCAAACCCCGCCGTTCCCGTCTGTGCATTGGCTGTCAGGAGCGGAAGGGCACGTGCTGGCGCCGCCGTTGTTGTCACCGGGGCCACCCGGATCCGCCGGGCTTCCCGGGTCCTGTGCCGGGACACAGATGGTGCCGCCGCCTGGGCCTGGAGCCGGCGTTTCGCCGTCGGGGCATCCGCTGCCGTCGGCGTCGGCGGATTGGATCGGTAGGAACGCCAGGCATGCGGAAGTCACGGCACAGGCAAGGGCTGTTCTCAGCGATCGCATCGTTGAGGCCTCGGCTCACTCGTCGCATCGCTGAGTTGGTAGATCAGCCAGTCGTATCCCTCGGGCTTGGACAACCTGATCACGCGGAGCCGGGGGTGCGTAGCCCAAGGATCGGGTTCGATCGTTTTCCCGCGTTGGGTGTTCGTGATCGACGTGTAGTCGACGCACTGCTCGATCTCGACGTTGAGACCGTCACCGGTGATCGACTTGGCGCGCGTCCAATAGACGTGGGCCGTTCCCTCGCTTCTCACCTCGACTTGCTCGTAGTCCTCGAGTCGCCGGAGAAGGAACTGCCACTGGGGGCTAGGGAAGTAGTCCTTGAAGACGGCTTCGGCCGCCGGCGTTGCCGCGCCGTCGGCCCAGATTGGTTCGGACCTCTGCTCATAGGATTCGAACCGCTGGAGCGCGGCCTCGTACGCACGGATCTGCTTGGGTGTGTAGTCGGCTTCCCAGGCCGGCGTCGTTGCAGTCTCCGTTGGCTTGGTCGGCTCGGTCGGCGCACTGGAGGTACTGCTCGGCTCGGCTCTGGGGATCGGGTCGGGAGCGTCGTCGTCACCGCATGCGGTGAGGCCGAGTGTGAGGGCGGCCAAGATGGTGGCTGTGACGAGCGGACGACGAATCACGGGCAAGGCCTCCCCGAGTGAGATCTTGTGCTTGCCAGAGCGTAGTGCTTCCGCCCGGCACAACTTCTCAACGATGCGAGCGCCACCGGATCCTGCTCTGGTTGCCCGACGGCCCGCGCCAGACTGGCGGACACAGACGCCGGCGAGGGGTGTATGGCCCGCGGATGGCGCGCCGCACGTCGTGTCGTTGTGGCAAATTCGCTCGGCGTCGCGGTCGCAGCATGCGGAATCCAGGTCGTCGGCGCGCAAGTGGTCCCGCTCCGCCCGTGCTCGCCGGGCGTTGATGCCGGTCGCTCAGATCGATCCCTCCTCATGCCGCGCGTCGCGTCCGAGTTCATGTCACACCGACTCCGGTCCATGGGTCGCCTCCTTCCGCATGCGCTCCAACAGGTGAAGGCAACAACGGACGCCGGAAATCGGACATCCGGCCGCGGAAAGTCCGCACGACTGGTGGCTAGGGGTGCGTCACTCGGCGCGGACGGCGCAGCGATCGGGGTTACGGATCTGCGCCCCGAGCTGGGTGTCGAGAGCGGAGTCCGGCGCAGGGGCAGGACAGCAGCACGCGAGGCCCCGGGGAGAGGAATCCTGAGCACATCGTGAACCGCCAGGGGCATCCCGGCCCCTGGTGCTTTGAACTGCTGACGCATCGCCACGACCGCGTCCTTCCCCTCCCGCCCGATCGGGGGAGGCAACTCATTGTCCGGGCGCCGTCAAGCCCGTCCGCCGCCGGCGCGCCTTGCTGTTCCCGCTTTCGAAGCGTTGCCGGACGTTAGCTGAGTATGACCGAAAACGTGCAGTAACACCATCATTTAGTGGGTCGTGGCGTGGGGCAAAATGCGGCCATGCCAAGCCTCCCATCACCACCGCGAATGTCACGGGAGGTGGCGGCCATCATCGACGCGATCGGCAACCGCCTGCGCACAGAGATCCTCAGCCTGATCGCGGACACAGCAATGACCGCCAGCGACCTCGCCGAAGCCACTGGCGGGGACGTCACCACCATCCGCCGACACCTCGCCATCCTCGAGGAGCTCGGGTTAGTCAACGCGGACCGACCGCAAGATGACCGAGGCCCCGGCCGCGGGCGCTTCGTGCTCTGGAAGACAAACCACCAGCGAGCCGAGGAAGTTGGCCGACGCTGGGTCGACTACGTCACCGGCCGCAACTCCCACGACTCCGCTGAGGACGAGTAGGAGCCAGCGGCGGCGTAGAGGGTGTGCAGCCGAGCGGCCGGTACGTGCACCTCGGCAACTTGCTCGTAAACCACCCAGAGCTGGGAGCGCCCGCCGGGAGGGTGACACCCCCGCGCGCCCGGGGCTCACCACCTCGGAGAGCGACGACGATGGTTGCCCGGACGCGCAAATTGCGTACATCTTGGCCACCGACCGGCTGGCGGTCGCGGACGGCGTCGAGCATTAAAACGAGGCGAATCACGGGATCGTGCTCCAACGCGACGCCGCCGCGGCGTCAGTACTGTCGCAAGCCTCACCCTCAACAGGTTCGCCTCCGGGCCGTCGCGCTGGACCCGCCCGAAGCACCTGCCCAGACCCGGGTCGACCGTGGCAGCCGACCGGTAGAGCGCTGTCCGATCCTCGCCGCGGCCGGTTGCTTCTCCGCGGGAGAAGAACCGTCCCTTCCAACCCGAAGTAGGTGTCGTCGATGACCGGCATTCTCAAGATCACCTCGCGCGACGAGCTGATCGCATCCATCCCCCATGCCCTTGGATTTGCGCCCTCCGAAAGCATGGTGTGCCTCAGTTTCGGTGATGGTCCTACCGCCCGCATCGACCTTCCCGACTCGCACGAGGACACGGGCGCGTGGCTCCAGCAGCTCACCGATGTATACCTCAACCGGCACCATCCGCAACGTGTTGCGCTGGTGGCCTACGGCGAGGACGGGCGCCGCTGCGTCGAGGCGCTTGCTGCGCTGGGTGACGCTCTCCTCACCGACGGTGTCGTCGGCCCCGACGTGGGACCGGTGCTGTGGGTCAACGGCAACCAGTGGACCGATCTGCTCGAAGGCACCCACGGCACCGTGGACCCGAGCGCCCGCGCCCGCATCGACGCCGAGTTCGCGATCCGCGGCCGCGTGATGCCGGCCGCCGGTCGCGACGATCTGGCCGCGGTGATGAAGGGCGACTCCAGCGGCGTGGCCGAGTGCCTGCCCGCAGCGTGGGAGCGGTTCGGCGACCTCGACGACCGGGGGCGGCGAGGTGAGGTCAAGTGGTTCGGTGCCGTGCTGGACCGCTTCCACCGCGATCGGGAGTACCTCTCCGACGTCGACGCGGCACGGGTCCTGGTCGCGATCAGCGACACGCGGATCCGCGACGCGGCCGTGTTCACGATGAGCCGCGAGGATGCTGCGGTCTTCTCCGAGCTCTGGCAGGACCTGGTCCGCCGGGCGCCGGTGGAGGTGCGCGACACCCCGGCAACCCTGCTGGCGCTGAGCTCGTTCCTCGAGGGTCGCGGCGCCCAGGCATGGGTCGCGCTCGACCAGCTCTCGAAGAACAACCGGCTCGGCGACCTGGTCGCCGCCGCCCTCACCCAGGCGGTCGACCCTCGCGAGTGGGACAAGGCCCTGCCTGCGACTGCCGGCACCCTCATGCAGCAGGCAGCGCTGCGCGACACCTTCGCCCCGGGACGACGGACGAACGACCAGGCCGCGGCCGAGGCCGAGGCCCACCGTCGCGGATCCATCGACCCGGACCCTCGCGGCCCGGCCGTGGGCCACTGACCATGAAGGAGAACCCGGTGACGAACATGCACTCACGCCTCGAGGCGCGGCTCGCCCGCCTCCTCCTCGCCCCACCCCCACTCGCGGTTCCGGCTACGACGCCGATCGCCAAGCTGGACCTCGTCTACCTCTCCGGTGAGGACCAGAACCGCCTCGACAGGCTGCTCGACTAGTCCCAGCCCCTTTGCATGTCAAGGGTTGAGCCCACCTCCTGTGCATGACGCGGCGTCGTCCACAGCCTCGAGACGACTGGGTTGCGCCGTCGGTCCGTCGGCGCACACTCAGGGGAAGTGCCGGCTCGTCCGGGAGGGCCGGGCCGCGAGCCGTGGAAGGTCGGTCCCGTCTAACGGGGAGGTAAGGGCATGCGGACGTCGACGAAGCTGATCCGGCTCTGTGCGGTCGTGCCTGCCGGCGTCGCGGGGAGTTTCGTCGCGATCATGGGCCTGGGGTTCCTCCCCGAAGCGGGGCTGGTGTTCGCGTTCCTGGGCACCCTTGTCGTGTCGATCGTGCTGGGGTGCGGTTGGTGGGAGCCGCCGGTAGCACGGATCTTCGGCTTCGCGCGCGGACTGCGCCCCGGTGAGCGCGCCCTGCTGGAGCCGACGCTGCGCCTGACCGCGAACCTCGGCCTCGCGCCCGGGCAGGTGCTGGTACGGCTGACCGACCTCGAGGGACCGCCGGCGACTCAGATCGGGCGCCGCACCGTGATCGTCGAGCCGTGGCTGTTGCGGAGCCTGTACGAGAGGCGGCTCACGACTGCGGACGCCGCGACCGCGATCGGACACGCCGTCGCCCGCCAGCGGGTCGGGCCGGCGCGCCTCGATTTCGCGGCGCGCCTGTGGGCGTTCCCCTGGACGCTGCTGTTCGTCGTCATCCGCCAGATCGCGCGCCTGTTCTCATGGGTGCCGGCCGGCGACCTGGCGTGGCACCTGAGAATCGTGCTCGGCGTCGTCGCACTGGTGCAGGGCTTCGAGCCGGAAGGTGATCCCGGACTCGGGGTCGCGACCGCGGTCCTGGTCGCCATCAGCTACCTCGCCCCGGCTGCCGATCGAGCGTGGCGCTCGGTGGTGGAGAGGGATGCCGACCGGATCATGGCCCGCGTCGGGCTCGCAAACTCGCTCATCAACTTCGTCCAGTGGCGCTACGGGCCCGCGTCGCTCGGGCGGGTTCACCGGATCCGCTCGGCCGCCGCGGAACCGAAGACAGATCCCGCCTCGGCCGCGCCAACGAACATGGCGAAGGTGGGGCCCCCGGGCGGTCGCCAGGTCCTGGTCCACCCACCAGCTGTGCACCAGTGACACCATCACCCGGATCTCGGCCGAACGGAGCGCCACACATGGACCACAGCGATGACCTTGGAGCAAGCGGCCACGCCACCGCTGCCCGCGAACACGTCGACGGCTTCAACCGCGCCACCATGTGGGCCCGCAACCAGCTTCCGTCCGACACCTCCGACCAGCTCGCCGAGTTCGCCGACCTTGCGGGCGCGCTCCCCCAGGCGTGCTCCCAACTGTCCACCGTGCTGGAGCAGGCGCTGGCCGACCAGGTGCTCAGCATGGACGAGATGACCGACGAGTCCGATCCGTCGATGGCCATCGGGCTCGCCCGCCTCCACCTCGAGGAGACCCGCGGACTCGCCGTGGACCTCTACAAGCACCTCAACAATGCGCGGAACGCGACCGCCCACATCATCAGCCAAGGCGTAGCCGACGGACAGGAGTCGATGCCCTGGAACCAGACGTGACCCGCCGCCGCGGGCGGCTACTCGGCGGGATAGTTGTTGTTCGCGGGTCGCGACGTGTCGGCCCGGGGCGGCAGGGTTGGCATGTCCTCGCCGAGGACCCACGTCCAGACCTCGGTCTCGGTCTGGGTGGCGATCTCGGCGACGGCTTCGCGGCCCTCCTCGCTGCTGAGCAAGAAGGCGGCGGTGGGGGTCTCGGTGTCGGTGAACACCAGGGTGGCCATCGGCCTGTTGGGTGCGAGGTTGTAGCGCAGCGACTTGGTAAACCGGCGGCGGTGCTCGACCGCGGTATCCAGGAGCAGCTTGTCGGCGACGGAATCATACGGCAGCCAGTTGCGGTCGGTCATGACCAACGAGATCTCCTCTGCAGTCGCGAGCCCAGCGCGGCCGACAGAGAAGGTGGCGATGACCATCAGGTGTCCCTTTTCGTCGGCCCGCCAGAGTTCAACCTCGTCGCGGAACCGCTTGTCGAGACGGGCCCAGAGCGCGTCGTCGACCATCAGCGGCGCGTCGGGCAAGTGCTTGACGACCAGCTTGTGACCAAACCGGGCGGACTCGATTGCTTTGAGTTCACCGATAAGCATCATGAACTGCTGAGCGGAGCCACGCTGCTGCAGCGGCGCCCACGTAGACAGCCGCCGGGCAGCGATCTCCCTCTTCTTCTCGGCGGTGAACGGTTCCGGGACATAGAGGCGGACGGCCAGCGGCTTGCCCAAGGTGTACTTCCCACGAGCGGCCTCGCGCAGATGCCACGACACCACGCGCCAGTTGCGCTTGCCCGCCATGCCCGGCGACCAGGTCGCGAGGTCGGCTTCCTGCCACAGGTAGTGCAGGACCGCGCGCAGGGTAAGCCGGTTCGGGTCGGCAGCAACCGAATCGGCCCCGCTCCCGCTACCGGCGTCAGCCGACGATGCTCGCTCGGTCTTGGACATCCGGAAGCCGAGCCTGATCGCGGTGAGTCCGCTGTCGGCTTCCTCGGTGATCGCGCTGCCGAGAACCTGGCCGAGCCCTGAGAGCGCCTCGGGCGGCAGGTAGGAGGGGCAGTGGTGCGCATGGGCGAGCCCGCTGTCGGGCATCCGCTTGACGACGTACCGGCCGGTGCCGATCCTCGCAACGTACATCGCCACTCCCCCGGGCCGGCACAGGCACAGCGGCCGGACCCGATCGGCATGTGCAGTGGCGAGGAGCTTCTGGACTTCGGAGTTCGTGGCGAGAGTGATGTGGCGGCCGTAGAGCCAGAACCTCTGTCGCTCACCACTCTCTGCGCCGGCAGACCGTGTTTGTTCCGTTGGCTGCGGGGCTGCGGAGTTCATCCTGCGTTCCTCGCGAGCGACCGGGGGCGGGCCGGCTCAGGCGCCCGGCAGAGTGAGGGGGTAGGGGTCGAACCAACGCTCGGGATCACCGCACACTGCTGCGACTACCGCCACGGGAACGGGCCACTGCGCATCGACGACACTGCCGTCCCTATCAACCTCGAAGCTGGACGGGAACAAGAGGGCCGCGTCCATATCATCGGCAAGGTCGCCGAGGGTCTCGGTGAAGTCGAACTCGGCCCCTCCCGAGAGGGAGGCGTACTCATCGGGGTCGTCGTCGACGTAGTCGAGGATCTGGTCGATGGCTTCTGAGCCGAGGACGGTCGCGACGACGACCTCTTCGGCGAAGTTCTGACAGGCGAGGTCCTTTCCAGTACGAAATGCCTCCGCGATGCGGTCACCTGCACTTCGCATCTTCGCCCACCATTGGGGTCGCATCTGGTGGGTGCAGGGCGGGAACCACATGTGGTCCGGCGCCGCGCCCGCAGCCGTAGCGAAGGTGTCGTCGATGAGGACGCCCGTCGCCTGCCAGAGGACGTACCGCTGCTGTTCGGTGAGGATGCCGCGCGTCCGGTCGTCCTCGGAGGGGACGAAGGGCGGCCGGGCGTTCTCGTTCGGCCCCGGTGTTGAGTTGAGCATGGCGTGCTGCCTTTCTCCTTGGGCTGGGTGCTCGCGTGGTGCGGGCACGACTGGCATGCGGGGAAAGGCAACGCGCGGTTTCGCGGTTCGGACATCCTGCGTCGCCCGATCTCCGCCCCGGCCTTTGCCGGACAGGCGCTCAGCGACCCCCGTGAGAGTGAATGTGGTGCTTTCGTCGTCGAACCGGCGCAGATCGTCGCGCATGTGCTGCACGGCGGCGCCATACCCGAAGCCAAGCGAGGCCCGACCCTTCGGCGCGGGTCATGGGTGAGCTGTCCTCGATCAGGTCCATGATCAGGCGGCGGCGACGCCGATCCGCGCGCATCCGCTCAGTGGGGCGCCGCCCAGGGCCCAGGCTCGCGGCACGTCCAGTTGGCGTCCACAGGCACTCCCCGCGCGGCTTGTCCACAGCCAGCGGCTGGAGGTGTTCCTCCCTCCATTCGATTCTTGCTAGACCCGCATGGTCGGTAACCTCGCCGACCGTGGCCGGTCTCGCGGAAGGACCAAGCTTGATGATTGCGCGTCATGCCGGGCTCGCCGGCGACGTCTACGACGGGACCCCCGCCTTCGTCTACACGGTCTCACTCCTCGCCGCTATCGAGGGCGCCGTCGGCCAGGAAGGACATCGCGTCGCGCTGCCGTACCTCGGTATGGCACGGGCCGAGCTCGTCGACTACGGGCAGCGGTGCCCCACCCACTACGTCAACGTCAACGTCGATGACTTCCGCACAGGGCTAGCCGAACTCGAGGGGCGGCTGACCGCGATGCTGGCGACCTCCCAGGTCCTCCGGCACAGCCTGCGCCTCGAGGCGGCGCGCCGGCTGTTGCGGTGCGGCATCGCCGCGGCCGGTGTCGGAACCGCCTACTAACTAACCACGCCTGTGTCGCGGATTGCTCGCGATCTCGTGTCCGATCCGGCGACGGCGGGGTTGCTTCTCCCCGACATGGCACCACAGACACTCTCAGCGAGCTGGCACGGCGTGCTCCCGCTGCTCCCGGCGCTTCCGGGGGAGCTGCGGTCATGACCGTCGAGACATACGGCGAGCACGCCGAGAACGCAGCCTGGGCGCTGAACCGTCTCCTTTGCGACGACTCGATCCCGGCCGAGACGGCCGCTGTCGACCAGTTGCTGCCCTGCCGCCAGGCCGTGGTCGACGCACTGCGGCAGCGGCTCTACGGTGTTGGGCTCAACACCGCCTATCCAGCAAGGAACCTGCCGGCGCCGGCGCCCGGACTGAACCTGGAGGGCATCGACAACAAGCTGGCGACCCTGCTGCACAACATCGCGTCCTCGATGCCCACCCTCCCGAACGATGAGCGACTCTCCCCGCTGGAGGTGCTCGGTACGGCAAGCACCGATCCGGTGGTCGAGACCTGGCGGGAGGCCGCGACCGAACTGCTGGCCGCGACCCATGCCCTGGACTCTGCCGATGACAAATCGTGGGTTCGGGATCACGGCGCCGGGTGGTATGTACTTCGCGACGCCGCCGTTGCCATCGAGGCGGTACTCGTACTCGACGACCGGCTCGCCGAGGTCGGGCTGTTCAACGGCCACCAGCAGCCTGCATACCCGATGGGTCTGGAAGAGAAGCGGCTCATCACCTCGCAGGCCGCCCGCGTCGCCACATGGTACGCCACCAGCGACGCGCCCGACCTGGCCACGCCCCGCACGCCGCGAGCCGCCGCGAACGTGATGCACCCGGTGTCGCTGGTTTCGGTGCCCGAAGACCTCGCGGCCGCCCAGCAGCGGCTCGCGGCATTCCTGCGACCGCTGAATGCCAACAATGCCTTCTACATCGGCGAACCCGAGATCAGCGCCGACTCCGCACGACAGGTAATCGCCAGCCAGCTCCACCTGTGCCGAGTGTTCGCGAACATGGCGGCCCGCTCTGCCAAGACCGTCGTGTTCGTGCCCTTCTTCAACGAACGCACCGAGGTGCTCGAGGCACTCCAACCGCAAGTCACCCACTTGATCGACGTAACCGCACGGGAACCGAACATGCGCAGGTTCTGGCAGCAAGGCGAACTAACCGCGGCCATCAACCGGATGCAAGAACGAGGCGTCGAGCTGACATTGCAGCCCCATCAGATGCTCACCCTGGCCAACGCCACCCACGAGGTCACCTACAACCTTGGCAGGTCGCTGCGCCGGGAACTGCTCCGCTCCAACACCAACATCCTTAATGGCAGCCCTCGTCACGCGGGAGGGCCCGTCCGAGTCGGCAGAAGCTCCCGGCTGGAGGCCACTCTCACCGACCTGGTCAACATGCCAGCGCCCAAGTCGCCTACCACGCAGTTCAGCAATCCCCTCCAACGCGCCGCTCTGCGCCAGACCCTCGACATGACGCCGACCGCGCCGCGGCCGCCGTCCCCCTTCCCCGCCACACGCGCCCTCGACGCCAAGAGCTACGGCCGGTAAGAAAGGAGGACCGCCATGGATCGTACTCAAGCGCCTCGGCAGCGCTCCCTTCGCGAGATGGCCGACGCGTACTCACTACGAGCCCGCGAAGCCCGCGTCAAGCAGGGCAAACCTCCAGTAATCTCAGGCGCCAATGTGCTCAACCGAATCGCCGAGATCATGGCCGCAGAAGTCCCTCCTGCCTGCCCTGAGGGTCGCCCCGCTGCCTAGGCCCGCCACACGGGCTCGCCGATTCGCGAGTCATCGAAGCGATTGCCCGACTTCCCCCTGGGCGCGATCTCAATCCTCTCGACCAGCGCCCGAACGATCTCCCGCCGCCGCCGCACGGGCGCTGCATCCCACCACTTCTCGATGTCGCCTCGCTTCTTCGGCACGTCCGTCAGCACAGCCTGCAGGCTCGGAGCCCACTGCCCAAGCACCCGCTCCGCCTCGCGCTGTCGAGCCGCCCAGCCTTCCCTCATGGCGTCCCACTCATCTTGGTGGAGTCGATTCGCTGCAAACTCAAGGCCGTAGTGCTTCCGCAACCGACCAATCTCCACGATCTCACGCTCTGCAGCGGCAGCACCCGCGCTGCTGCGGCGCCGAATGGCACCTGACCGAACCTTGGCCTCCGCCACGGCGTCGATGATCGCCATGGAAACGACCAAGTCAGTCTGAGCCCCCGCAACTGTCAGGCCGCCGCATGTATGGGCTCGTCCCGGCTGCTTCGAGCAGGCATAGCGGAAGGCACCGTCCTGTGTCGGCGAACCACCCAGACTCGAGCCGCACTTCCCACACTTCAAGATGCCCGCAAGCAGGTACTTTGGCTCACGTCCTCTCTTGATCGACGGCCGGTCGGTGACCTGTCTGATTTCCTCGATCAGTTCCTTCGGCAGGATCGGCGTCCAATCCCCCTGGGAAACGAGTTCCCCGTACCCACCGCGCTGGCCGGGGCTGAACTCACGGGTCAAGTCCGCTGGGGTGGTGTACGAGGTTGATCCCTCGGTTGGGCGTGTCGGTCAGGCTGTGAGGGCCTGGAGTTCGGGTTCGGTCACCTCCTCGACGACGCAGGTGTCGACGGCCTGGGCGCGGGCGAGGACGTCGAGTCCGAGGTAGCGGCGGCCTTCGGCCCACTCGTCGTGCTGCTCGGCCAGGACGGCGCCGACGAGCCGGATGATGCTGGCCCGGTCGGGAAAGATCCCGACCACGTCGGTTCGCCTGCGGATCTCGCGGTTGAGGCGCTCGTTGGGGTTGTTGGACCAGATCTGGCGCCAGATCTCCTTCGGGAACGCGGTGAAGGCGAGGATGTCGGCACGAGCGTCCTCCAGATGCTCGGCCACCTTGGGGAGCTTCTCGGCCAGGGCGTCGACGACCCGGTCGAACTGGGCGTGGACAGCGTCGGCGTCGGGCTGGTCGTAGATCGAGTGCAGCAGCGCCTTGACCCAGCCCCACGAGGACTTCGGCGTCGCCGACATCAGGTTCGCCGCGTAGTGGGTTCGGCAGCGCTGCCACGAGGCGCCGGGCAACGTGGCGCCGATCGCGGCCACCAGCCCGGCGTGGGCGTCGCTGGTGACGAGCTTGACCCCGGCCAGGCCGCGGGCGGTCAGATCCCTCCAGAAGGCCAGCCACCCGGCGCCGTCCTCGCTGCTGGTGACCTGCACGCCGAGGATCTCGCGGTGCCCGTCGGCGTTGACGCCGGTGGCGACCAGCACGTGGACCGGCACCACCCGGCCACCTTCGCGGACCTTGAGCACCAACGCGTCGGCGGCCACGAAGGTGAACGGCCCGGCCTCCTCCAGCCGTCGGGTGCGGAACTGCTCGACGTGCTCGTCGAGTTCCTTGGCCATCACCGAGACCTGGCTCTTGGACAGGCCGGTGATGCCGAGGGTCTGCACCAGCTTGTCCATCCGCCGCGTCGAGACGCCGAGCAGGTAACAGGTCGCGACCACACTGGTCAGTGCCCGCTCTGCTCGCTTGCGGCGCTCCAGCAGCCACTCGGGGTACAGCGAACCGGTGCGCAGCTTGGGAACCGCGACGTCCAGAGTGCCG
Source organism: Pimelobacter simplex (assembly GCF_024662235.1). Classification (GTDB taxonomy): domain Bacteria; phylum Actinomycetota; class Actinomycetes; order Propionibacteriales; family Nocardioidaceae; genus Nocardioides. Next base: position 478,586 of record NZ_CP096276.1, on the reverse strand, counting down.
ACGCGGGTGTCGAGGTCGCGGTGCCGGTAGCCGTTGCGGGAGTTGACGCGCTCCATGCTGCGTTCGCCGTAGCCGGCGCCGCACACCGCGTCGGCCTGCGCCGAGAGCAGCGCATTGACGAACGTGGTGAGCAGGTCCCGCATCAGATCAGGACTGGCCTGGGACAGCTGCTCGTTCAGGAACTGTGCAGGGTCGATACTGGGTCCAGCGGTCATCGTCGTGGTCCTTCTTCGAGTCGGTTTTCGCAGATCACTCGAAGGATCCACCCGGTGGCCGCGCCTACGTTGGAGGCACGCGCTCACTCAGGTCCGTCGTACACCACTCTGCTGGACTCCACTAACTCACGCCACCCGCAAAGCGATCCTCGACGAACCATCGCTCGGACATTCGCAGCTCGCCAGTAGGACCGATCCGCTTCAACGCCAGCCGACGCGAGTAGGCGCGCAATGGTGGAATCGTCTAAACCATGATCACCAGAGAGGACATGGTCCGCCCACGGCTGGTCGCGCACCCAGGACGCCGTACAAAGCCCGGGCGTTCCCCCCGCAGCTCGCAACAGCCGCGCGAGCGCGGCAGGTGCAACCGCGGAGTTGCCCCGCACGGCAGTGATGACTGCGGTGACCTCGGGGCGCTGATTGAGTCCAACTGCCCGGTCGACGCGCCTCGCGTCCCATCGTCCACTCCCGGGCGTCGGGACCCCTCGAGCATTGAGGTCAGAGGCGATCGAGTACAGCGAGTCACCGTCGACAACCCGCTGCGCAACCTCTCGAATGACCTCTGCTTCCTCAGGGATGATTCGCTGCTGGTCGTCGTAACCGTAGCCAAGAGGCCCGTGGGCCTGGCCTGACTGTGCAGCCTGCGCCCGTTGCGCAGACAGACGAGCAGACTTCACGTCACCTTCATTGGCGGCAACTGCAGCCAGGATTCGAGCCAAGAGGCGCCCGGAGGGGGTCATCAAGTCGATCTCACCGGCTTGAAGAAAGACCACCGGAACCGCAGACCTCTGGGACTCGATCGCGTCGAGCACTCGTTCAAGGTCCACTACTCGTCGTAGGACGCGGTCGAGGTGCCAAGCGACGATGCCATCTACGAACCCGGACTCGACGTCTAGCAGAAGCTGCTCGAAGCTCGGTCGTCGCTTGCCGGAGCGTGCCGAGATGTCGTTGTCGGAGTAGATCTTGGGCTCGGGCCATCCGAGCGATCGACATCGTTCGCGGCACTCGTCAACCTGCCGCTGCACGCCGAGTGCCTGACCTGTGCGGTCGAGGCTGATTCGCGCATAGATTGCCGGGGCTTGAGGAGCTCCGCGCGGCTGTCCCATGCGAAGCGAGCCTAGCAGTGGTTTTCTTCACTGCGGTCTTGACCGCCGAGAACCCCCGCGCGATCCCGTGGAGCACCACGTGCAGCCGATGACCGTCCGGCAGCACCGCATCGACGAACGGCCGGCTCAGGTCGACCCGCCGCCCGGTCGACTTGAGCATCCGCTCGACCAGCTCACCCACCTGGGCCTCGGTGAGCACCACGTTGGTCAGCTCGTGCCGCCCCGCCCGGGCCACGAACACCCGGTCGGGCGCGTTGATCCACAGCTCCTCGACCGTCGGGTCGTCGAGATAGCGCTGCAGCGGCCCGAACCCCGCCACCCGCGCCATCAGCTCGGTGAGCACCGCCTCGTGGTCACCGACGGGTGGCACCACACCGGTCAGGCTGCGCTCGTCGTGGTCGCGGACGAGGGCGACCGCGAGGCGTCGTACGGCGGCGGGATCGCGCTGCGGGTCGATCGCCTCACGCCGTACGGCGGCGCGGAGGTGGTCGTCGAGACGCGCGACGAGGTCGTCGGACACGACGGGTGGCTGGAGCAGCGCCATGACGACTCCCCGAGATAGGACGGCTGGCTGACCAGCAACCTAGGTCGGGGTCTGCGGGCTCCGGAAGGGCTGTTCGCAAACTGCGGATAACTCGTGGCCCGGCTCGCTCCCCAGGGCCTACGCTCGCGACCGTGACCGCAGACGGGCAGGTGCATCCCGAGCACGTCGAGATCGACCTGGCCGGGTTCTCCGACGTGACCGAGCTGCTCGGTCCCCGAGCCGAGTACGACCCCCGGACCTACCTGAGCATCATGCTCAAGCCCTCGATGATGGCGCTGGCCCTGACGTTCGCCTTCCCGAGGTTCGTCGAGCACCGCGGAGCAGTCCTCCTCGAGAGCGCATACGACGAGGAGGCCGTGGAGGCCTGGTTCCAACAGCTCGACGGCGACGCCGTCGCCGTCGAGCTGGTCATGAACCACATCCACCTCTGGGACGTCTTCGCGCCGAGCACCGCCTTCGAGGCCGAGACGGAGCTCTTGTTGGCCCCGTTGGCGACGTCGTGGGGTGCGGCGCTGCGAGCAGCCTTCCCGACGCGGACGTTCCGGGTGCTCACCGATCCTGACGGTGACTACGGTCCTGAGCTGACGTTCCACTCGCTCACCGCTGAGGCCAGCGGCTCCGGCTGAGGCCGCGCCCAGAGCCTCTAGGCGCCGAGCCCCGCGTACGCCACCGCGACCGCCGCCCCGAGCCGCGCGTTGTTCCGCACCAGCGCGATGTTGGTCTCCAGCGAGGCCCCGTCGGACAGCTCCACGATCCGCCCCAGCAGGTACGGCGTGATGTCCTTGCCGCGGATCCCCCGCTCGTCCGCGTCGGCCAGGGCCTGGCGGATGGTGGCCTCGATCTCGGGCTGGGGGATCTCGTCGGCGGCGGGGACGGGGTTGGCGATGGAGACGGCGCCCTCGAGGCCGAGGGACCACTTGGCGCGCATCATGGCGGCGAGCTCGGCGGGTGAGTCGAGGCGCATGGGGGCGGCGAAGCCGCTGGAGCGGGAGAAGAACGACGGGAACTCGTCGGCGCCGTGGACGACGACGGGGACGCCGAGGGTCTCGAGGACCTCGAGGGTGCGGCCGATGTCGAGGAGGGACTTCACGCCGGCGCTGACGATGGCGACGTCGGTGCGGCTCATCTCGGTGAGGTCGGCGGAGACGTCCATCGAGGTCTCGCCGCCGCGGTGGACGCCGCCGAGGCCGCCGGTGACGAACACGCGGATGCCGGCGAGGGCCGCGAGGCGCATGGTGGCGGCGACGGTGGTGGCGCCGTGGGCGCGGCGGGCGGCGACGTAGCCGATGTCGCGGATGCTGACCTTGGCGACGGACTCGTCGGAGGCGAGGACGTCGAGCTCGTCGGCGGACAGGCCGATGCGCGGGACCCCGTCGAGGATGGCGATGGTGGCGGGGGTGGCGCCGTGGTCGCGGACGATCTGCTCGACCTCGCGGGCCATCTCGACGTTGCGCGGGTAGGGCATGCCGTGGCTGATGATCGTCGACTCGAGGGCCACGACCGGGCCGCCGGACTCGAGGGCCGTGCGGACCTCGGGGGCGACGGACAGGACGGGGTTGATGCTGGTCACGAGGGGGTCTCCGTTCGGGCGGTGCGGATGGCCGCGGCGTCGAGGTCGGGGCGGACGTTGTCGGGGTGGGCGACGGTGAGGGCGGCGGCGACGTGGCCGAGGTCGGCCGCGTCGACGGGGGTGTCGCCGCCGCTGCGGGCGTCGACGTAGGCGGCGGTCATGGCGTCACCGGCGCCGGTGACGTCGACGACGTCGGCCGGGCGCGAGGCGAGGAGGGTGACCTCGCCGTCGTCGCTGAGCAGGCTGCCGCGCTTGCCGCGGCGCACCCACACCCGGCGTACGCCGCGCTCGTGGAGAGCCGCCGCGGCGCGGGTGATCGCGGGCCGGTTGTCGGCGACGGGGGCGCCGGCGAAGGCGCCGAGCTCGGCGATGTTGGGGGTGACGGTGTCGACGGCGACGCCGTCGAGGAGCGGCGCGAGGCGCGCGGCCTTGGCGACGCTGACCGGGTCGAGCAACACCGGTACGCCGTGCTGGGCGCAGGTCTGGAGCGCCCACCGCACGACGTCGGCGGGGATGTTGCCGTCGATCACGACGAAGTCGGCGCGGGCGAGGACGTCGCGCCCGCGGCCGATCTGCTCGACGGTCAGGGAGTCGGTCGCGCGCATGTCGGAGGCGCCGACGAGGAGCTCGCCGTCGCGGTCGAGCGTGGCGAGGTAGGTGCCGGTCGCGAGCGCGCCGCGGACGACGTGGTCGACGTACACGCCGGCGTCGGCGGTGTGCGCGATCAGCTCGCGCCCGAACACGTCGTCGCCGACCGCCGCGATCAACGAGGTACGACGACCGAGTCGCGCCAGCCCCTCGGCGATGTTGCGGCCGACCCCTCCGGGCGAGGTGTGGATCGTCGCCGGGTTGCTGGTGTGCAGCCCGGCGGCCGCGACGGTGCGGGCCTTGATGTCCATCACCGCGCCGCCGAGCACGACGACGTGCGGCTCGTCGCGCACGATGTAGCCGCGGCCCGCGATGGCGCCCTTGCGGGTGAGGGACGAGAGCGCCATCGCGACCGAGGCGCGGGTGCTGCCGAGCCGTTCCGCGATGGCCTGCGCGTCGAGGAGGGGCTGCGTCCGCAGCAGCTCCACGATCTGGCGCTCGCGGGGTGTCAGCGTGGTCATGCTGAGAACAATAAGTACGACTTACAAAGATAAGCAAGAACGGCCGGACCAGACCGGGACGTAACGCAGGTCACATCCGGGTCGTTGCGAGGTCAGTCCAGCAGGAGGCCCCCCGTGTCCGACTCGTCCCTTCCGCAGCGCGCCCTGTCCCGGCGCACCCTCATCGCCGGCGCCATCGGAGGCGGTGCGGCGCTCGCCCTCGCCTCGTGGCCCGACGCGGTCGCCGCGGGCGCGCCGTTCGTGCACGGCGTCGCGTCCGGCGATCCCCTGCCCGGCGGCATCGTGCTGTGGACCCGGGTCACGCCGTCGGTCGAGGCGGCGCCGGGCTCCGGCGTCGGCCCGGACGTCGACGTCACGTGGGAGATCGCGCGCGACGCCGGCTTCAGCCTCGTCGTCCAGCAGGGCAGCGCCGTCGCCTCCGCCGAGCGCGACCACACCGTGCACGTCGACGTCAGCGGGCTGCAGCCCGCGACGGCGTACTTCTACCGGTTCACCGCGCTGGGCGCGACCTCCCGCACCGGCCGCACCCGTACGGCGGCCGCGCCCGGCTCGTCGGCGCCGGTGCGGTTCGGCGTGGTCTCGTGCGCCAACTACGACTGGGGCTACTTCGTCCCCTACAAGTTCCTCGCCCAGCGCACGGACCTGCACGCGATCCTGCACCTCGGTGACTACGTCTACGAGTACGCCCCGGGCGGCGTCCTCGGCGGCTACCCCAAGAACCCGCGCAACGCCGACCCGCTCCACGAGTGCACGACGCTGGCCGACTACCGCGTGCGGCACGGCTGCTACAAGCTCGAGCCGAACCTCCAGGACCTGCACGCCGCGCACCCCATGGTCGCGGTGTGGGACGACCACGAGATCGCCAACGACACCTGGCAGAACGGCGCGGAGAACCACGATCCCGCCACCGAGGGCGACTGGGCGACCCGGGCCACCGCGGGACGCCGCGCGTTCCTCGAGTGGCTGCCGATCCGGCACACCGACCCCGACGACTGGCAGCGGATCAACCGCCGCCTCGCGTTCGGCGACCAGGTCGACCTCTGGATGCTCGACGAGCGACGGTTCCGCACCCAGCCGCCCAAGAGCGCCCTCCTCGGGTACGTCGCCCTGGGCTCGTCGTCCAGCGACCCCGACGCGTCGATGATCGGCGACGACCAGGAGCACTGGCTGGTCCAGGGCCTGGCCGCCAGCACCGCGCGCTGGAAGGTGCTCGGCAACCAGGTGCCGTTCTTCCCGCAGGTGCTGCTCCCCCAGCTCCCCGGTCAGATCACCGACCTGCTCGGCCCGGCGCTGTCGAAGAAGCTGGAGGAGCCGCTGCTGCAGCTCTACGTCGAGGACTGGAACGGCTTCCTCGCCCAGCGCCAGCGCCTCGTCGACGGCATGGCCGGCATCGAGGACGTCGTGATCCTCACCGGCGACGTGCACCAGAGCTTCGCCAGCGAGATCCCGGCCCGCCCCAACCGCTACCTGCTCGACCGCAGGTCCGTCGCCGTCGAGTACGTCACGCCGGGCGTGGCCTCGCCGTCGCTGCAGACGATGGTCAACCAGGTCGCGCCCGGGGTCGGCAACCTGCTCGACACCGTCCTCAACACCAACGCGGCGCTCGCGAACCCGTGGATCCGCTGGTCCGAGGGCTTCCGGACCGGCTGCCTCGTCGTCGAGTTCGCCAGCGACCGGGTGCAGGCGGACTGGTTCCTCGTCGACAAGGGCACCGACCCGAACAGCCCGATCCGGTGGGCGGCCTCGCGTCAGACGAAGGCCGGGACGCGGCGGGTGACCGCGGCGGCGCGGGCGCTCACCTGACCCTGGTCAAGGGTCAGGCCGGCTGGACCGCGGCGACGCGACCCTCGTCGACCTGCCAGCGCTGGTCGAGGCGCACGTTGTCGAGCAGCCTGCGGTCGTGGGTGACCAGCAGCAGCGCGCCGTCGTAGGAGTCGAGGGCCTCCTCGAGCTGCTCGATCGCCGGCAGGTCGAGGTGGTTGGTGGGCTCGTCGAGGACGAGGAGGTTGACCCCGCGGGCCTGCAGGAGCGCCATCGCCGCACGGGTCCGCTCGCCGGGCGAGAGCCGGCCGACGAGGCTCGTGACCTGGTCTGCCTTGAGCCCGAACTTCGCCAGCAGCGTGCGTACGTCGGCCGGCGCGAGGTCCGGCATGGCCGTCTCGAACGCCGTCCCGAGGGGCAGGTCGTCGTCGAGTCCGGTGCGTGCCTGGTCGATCTCACCAACCGCGACCGACGCGCCCAGGGCGGCCCGGCCCGTGTCCGGAGCCAGCCGGCCCAGGAGGAGCCGCAGCAGCGTCGTCTTGCCCGCGCCGTTGGGCCCGACGATGCCGATCCGGTCGCCGGCGCTGACCTGGAGCGACACCGGGCCGAAGGCGAAGGAGCCGAGCTGTGCGGTGACCTCGTCGAGGGTGGCGACCACGGAGCTCGACCGCGGCGCGGCGGCGATCGAGAAGCGCAGCTCCCACTCCTTGCGCGGCTCCTCGACCTCCTCCAGGCGCGCGATCCGCGACTCCATCTGGCGGACCTTCTGGGCCTGCTTCTCCGACGACTCCGACTGCGCCCGGCGCCGGACCTTGTCGTTGTCGGGCGACTTCCGCATCGCGTTGCGCACGCCCTGGGAGCTCCACTCCCGCTGGACCCGGGCGCGCCGGACCAGGTCGGCCTTCTTGTCCGCGAACTCCTCGTAGGCCTCCCGCGCGTGGCGCCGCGCGATGGCCCGCTCCTCGAGGAACGCGTCGTAGCCGCCGTCGTACACGGCGACCTGGTGCTGGGCGAGGTCGAGCTCGACGACGCGGGTCACCACCCGGGAGAGGAACTCGCGGTCGTGGGAGACCAGGACGACGCCCGCGCGGAGTCCCCGCACGAAGTCCTCGAGGCGGTCGAGCCCGGCGAGGTCGAGGTCGTTGGTCGGCTCGTCGAGGAGCACCAGGTCGAAGCGGCTCAGCATCAGCACCGCCAGCGCGGTGCGCGCGGCCTGACCGCCGGACAGCGAGGTCATCAGGGCGTCGGGACCGACGTCCAGCCCGAGGTCCGCCAGCACCGGCGGAAGCCGCTCGTCGAGGTCGGGCGCGCCACTGGCCAGCCAGTGGTCGAGGCTGTGGGCGTAGGCGTCGGCGGTCCTGGGATCCTCGCCGGTGCCCAGCTCCGCCGCGGCCTGCTCCATCGCCTCGGTCGCGGCCGTGGCGCCCGTGCGGCGGGCGACGTACTGGCCGACGCTCTCCCCCGCGATGCGTTCGTGCTCCTGCGGGAGCCAGCCGACGAAGGCGTCGGAGGGCGCGGTCGAGACGACGCCGTCGAGCGGCGCCAGGTCACCGGCGAGGATCCGCAGCAGGGTGGTCTTGCCGGCGCCGTTGGCGCCGACCACCCCCACCACGTCGCCCGGCGCGACCGTCAGGTCGAGGGACTCGAAGAGGGTGCGGTGAGCGTGGCCCCCGGCAAGGTCCTTGGTGACGAGGGTCGCGCTCATGAGGACGATCGTAGTGGCCCTCCCCGCAGCTCTCCGCCGCGCTCAGCGCGCCTCGCGGGCCGCCGCCTGGCGGCGCAGCTCGGTGCGCGCGAGGGCGTTCTTGTGCACCTCGTCGGGGCCGTCGGCGAAGCGCAGGGTGCGGATGCCGGCGTACATGTTGGCGAGCGGGAGGTCCTGCGAGAGACCGCCGGCGCCGTGCAGCTGGATCGCCTTGTCGAGGATCCACTGGACGGTCTCGGGGGTGGCGATCTTGATCGCCTGGATCTCGGTGTGCGCGCCCTTGTTGCCGACGGTGTCCATCAGCCACGCGGTCTTGAGCACGAGCAGGCGCAGCTGCTCCAGGCGCACCCGCGACTCCGCGATCCAGCCGCGGACGACGCCCTGGTCGGCAAGCGGCTTGCCGAAGGCGACCCGCGCGTCGGCCCGCTCGCACATCATCTCGATGGCGCGCTCGGCGATGCCGATCGACCGCATGCAGTGGTGGATCCGGCCGGGACCGAGGCGGGCCTGGGCGATGCCGAAGCCGCCCCCCTCCTCGCCGATCAGGTTGCTGACCGGGATCCGGACGTCGGTGAACCGCAGCTCGGCGTGGCCGCCGTGCTCGTGGTCGTCGTACCCGTAGACCTCCATGCCGCGCACGACCTCGAGCCCCGGGGTGTCGCGCGGGACGAGGACCATCGACTGCTGGCGGTGCCGCTCGGCGACCGGGTCGGTCTTGCCCATGACGATGAAGATCGTGCAGTTGGGGTTCATCGCGCCGGTGATCCACCACTTGCGGCCGTTGAGGACGTACTCGTCGCCGTCGCGCACGATCGACATCTCGATGTTGGTCGCGTCGGAGGACGCCACGTCGGGCTCGGTCATCGCGAACGCCGAGCGGATCTCGCCGGCGAGCAGGGGCTCGAGCCACTGCGCCTTCTGCTCCGGGGTGCCGAACTGCGAGAGCACCTCCATGTTGCCGGTGTCGGGGGCGGCGCAGTTCATCGCGGCCGGGGCCAGGTGGATGCTGCGGCCCGAGATCTCGGCCATCACGGCGTACTGGAGGTTGGTCAGGCCGGCGCCCTCCTCGCCCGGGTGGAAGAGGTTCCACAGGCCGCGGCGGCGCGCCTCGGCGCGCAGCTCGACCATGACGGGCGTCGAGTCCCAGGCCCAGCGGTCGTCGAGCGCGGCGAGCTGGTCGTGGAAGACCGCCTCGGCCGGGTGCACGTGGGAGTCCATGAAGTCGAGCAGCGTGGCCCGGAGCTCCTCGGTACGGGCGTCGAATCCGAAGTCCATCAGTCGTTCTCCTTCAGTGCGGCCAGGCCGGCATCGAGCAGGGGGTGGATGGCCTCGCCGATCCCGGCGAAGCCCTCGCCGACGGTCTGGCCGGCGAGGAAGCGGTAGTGGATGCCTTCGAGGATCGCGGCGAGCTTGAACGCCGCGAGGCCGCGGTACCAGCCGAAGCGGGACAGGTCGCGGTCGCTGCCGGCGGCGTACCGGGCGACGATCTCGTCCTCGCCCAGGAAGCCCGGCGCCTCGGAGGCGTCGGCGACGGCCTCGCCGATCTCGGTGGCGAGCTGGTGGTAGGTCAGCATCAGCGCGAGGTCGGTGAGGGGATCTCCGAGCGTGGCCATCTCCCAGTCCAGGACGGCGGTCGCACGGTCGCGCCCGTCGGTGCTGTCGACGAGCACGTTGTCGAGGCGGTAGTCGCCGTGCACGATCCCGGTCGGCGACTCGGGCGGCACGCTGGCAGCAAGCCGGCGGTGCAGCTCGTCGGCGGCCGGCAGGTCCCGCGTGTACGACGCGTCGAGCTGCTTGCGCCAGCGTCCGACCTGGCGCCCGAGGAAGCCCTCGGGGCGGCCGAAGTCGCCGAGCCCGACGTCCGCCGGGTCGACCGCGTGGAGCGCGAGCAGGGTGTCGACGAGACGCTCGGAGATGCCGCGGGTGCGCTCCGCGCCGAGCGGCTCGAGCTCGAAGGCGCGGCGGTAGGGCACCCCGGCGCACCGCTCCATGACGTAGAAGTCCGCGCCGATCACCTCGGGGTCGGAGCAGAACGCGAACGTGCGCGGCACCGGGACGCCGGTGTCCTGCAGCGCCGACATCACGCGGTACTCGCGCCCCATGTCGTGCGCGGTCGCCAGCACGTGACCCAGCGGCGGGCGGCGCACGATCCAGTCCTGGGTGCCGTCGGAGACGACGAAGGTCAGGTTGGACTTGCCGCCCGCGACGAGCTCGGCGCTCAGCTGTGCGCCAGCGCCGAGCACCTCGGCGGACAGCCAGGCGCCGAGGCGGTCGAGGTCGAGGCCCGGGGGGTTCACTCGACGCCTCCGGTGAGGGTGACGCCGCCGTCGACGACGAGGGTCTGGCCGGTCATCCAGGCGGCGTCGCCGGAGAGCAGGAAGGACACGACGCTGCCGATGTCGTCGGGCTCGCCGAGCCGCTTGAGGGGGTACTGCGCGGAGACCTCGGCCTCGCGACCCTCGTAGAGCGCCGTGGCGAACTTGGTCTTGACCACGGCCGGGGCGACCGCGTTGACGCGGACGCCGGGGCCGAGCTCGACGGCCAGGAGCTCGGTGATGGAGATGAGCATGGCCTTGCTGGCGCCGTAGATCCCGATGCCGGGCGCCGGCTTGACCCCGGCCACCGAGGAGACGTTGACGATCGCGCCGCCGTGCTCCTTGGTCCAGGCGGCGTGCACCTCCTGGGCCCAGGCCAGGGCGGCGATGCAGTTGACCTCGACGACCTTGCGGGCGACGTCGAGGTCGAGCTCGATCATCGGGCCGTAGGTGGGGTTGATGCCGGTGTTGTTGACGAGGAGGTCGGCACTGCCGAAGGTCGCGATCGCCTGGCGCACCGTGTCCGCGCGGTGCGCGGCGTCGTCGGCCTTGCCGGCCACGCCGAGCGCGTGCGCGGGGCCGCCGAGCGTCGCGACGGCCTCGTCCAGCGCCTCCTGGCCGCGCCCGGTGATGACCACCCGCGCGCCGTCGGCGACGAGCCGCTCGGCGATCGCGAGTCCGATCCCCCGGCTCGCGCCGGTGACGATCGCCGTCCTGCCCTCGAATCTGGTGCTCACCGTCTGCCTCACTCCGTCAGGTGGTTACTAAGCGCTTGCTTAGCGCGCTAGCCTCTACTCTGCACGCGGGCACCGCGCCCCGTCAAGAACCCGAGGAGGGACGCCGATGACCGGCTCGTCGCGTGCCGAGGCCACCCGGGCCCGGCTGCTCGAGGCCGCCGTCACGGCCTTCTCCGAGAAGGGCTTCCACGGCACCACCACCCGCGACATCGCGGGCGCGGCGGGGATGAGCCCGGCGGCGGTCTACGTGCACCACAAGTCCAAGGAGGAGCTGCTCTTCCTCATCTCGCGCGAGGGCCACCAGTCCGCGCTCGACATCATCCGCGCGGCCCGCGCCACCACGGCCGACCCGGTCGCGCAGCTGGCGGCCGTGGCCCGCGCGTTCGCGGAGTTCCACGCCCACCACCACACGGTCGCGCGGATCCTCAACTACGAGCTCGCCGCGCTCAGCGAGGAGCACCGGGCGAGCATCGACGAGCTCCGCACCGGCATCGACCAGGAGCTGCGCACCCTGGTGCGCGACGGTGTCGCGGCCGGCGTCTTCGACGCCCCCGACCCGGCCCTGGCCGCGACGGCGCTCGCCTCGATGGGCGTCGACATCGCGCGGTGGTACCGCGAGGACGGCGAGTGGACCCCGACCCAGATCGGCGACTACTACGCCGATCTCGCGCTGCGCCTGGTGGGCGCGGCGGGCTGAGGGCCCGGGCGCCGGCTACTTCCAGGCGATGCTGGCGATGACCTGCTCGCGCAGCCGGTCGGCATCCGGGAGGTCGACCGGGGTCTCCACCTGGAGGGTCCACTGGCGGCCGTCGTGGATCCCGCCGATCCACGAGGAGCGCAGCTCGGCGTTGCTGCCCTCGGCGGCCCAGACCTCGACCCCGTTGACCGTGCGGTTGTCGATCCGGCGCGGGGGCGGGTCGTTCTTGGAGACCTGGAGGAACGCCTCGGCGTCCGCCTCGAGGTCGGTCTGCACGGCGCTGATGTCGCTGAGCGTGATCGTCACGGGCAGGCCGCTGTCGCTCACGTAGGTCGCCGAGACCGTCAGGGCGCCCGCCGGCGGCTTGAGCCACCGCGGCCCCTCGGTCAGGTGCAGGCTCAGCGCGGCGACCTCGAGCACCTCGCCGGTGGCGGGCTCGACGGTGGCCGAGGGCGTACCGGTGCTGCCGGAGGTGGCCGTCGACGCCGCGGTCGGCGTCCCGCTGGGGCCGTCACCCCCGGCCTTGCCCGGCTCGTCGTCGCACGCCGCGAGAGCCGCGACCAGCGCACCGGCGGCGAGGGCCGCGAGCGCGGCACGAGGGACCCGAGACGACATCCGACCCATCCTTCCGGGGGCAGTGGAGCGGCCACCCTAGCAACGGAGGACGACGGGCCGGTTTCACCGCGGACCGGGGTGGGTAGTCGGCCGATGGCCCTCCCCTCTCGGATCCGAAGGACATACGCACCATGTTCGCTGAACTCGGCACACGGCTCGCCGGCGCTCTCTCGATCGGCGACCTCAAACCCGACGGTGCCCCCGCCCAGGGCCTCGACCTGGTCGAGGAGCAGATCCAGCTCGTCCTGACCGCCCTCGACGAGGGCATCACCGACCTGGAGACCAACAAGTTCCCCGTCGACGGCTTCATCCGCGCCGCGTCCTTCGGGATGGGCACCGAGGCCACGCGGCTGTCGTACCACCACACCCGCGCCCACGGCGTCGTGGTCGACACGCTCAAGGGCATGAAGGCCGACCTGGAGAAGTTCCACGCCGCCGTCCTCGACGCCCAGGCGCTGATCACCCGTACCGACGAGCAGGCCCAGGCGGACCTGACCCAGATCGTGGCCCGGACCGAGAACATCGACCTGGGCCAGCAGGGCCACGTCGACGCCCAGAACGACCACACCAACGACCTGCCCAGCAACGAGACCCCCGCGGGCACCGAGGACGAGACCGGAGAGGACCCCTCATGACCGGGCAGCACATCGCGGAGCTCAAGCACGTCACGACGGGGATCGACGAGGGCGCGATGGACGACGTCGCCACCTCCCGCAGTGCGTGGAACAACAACGCGACGGCGTTCGAGAAGATCGCCGGCGCGCTCACCCAGGCCGCGCCCAAGATCCTCGAGGGCTTCGGGGCCGGCTCCACGATCGGCACCGACGCCCACGACGCCTTCGTCCAGGCGGCCACCCGGATCGGCGAGCGCCAGACCGACCTCGCGGACGCCCAGGACGTGCTGCTCAAGGTGCTCCCGGCCATGCAGGCGGCCCGGACCGCGGCCGCCGGCGCCCCCAGCACCTCCCCCGGCAGCCCGCCGCCCTTCCCGACGCCGACCGGCACCGACGACGCGGCCGAGATCCAGGCGCTCAAGAAGCACGCGCGCCAGATGGAGACCTACAACAACCAGGTCAGCGCGTACGCCGGGGCCGACGAGGACGCCCGGGTCAAGCTCGAGAACCTCCGGGCCCGCTACCGCGAGGCCGGCGACGTCTTCCAGCGCATCCACGGCGAGCCCGAGGAGCGCACCCCCAACAAGCCCGGGCGAGCCGACCCGGGCACCGGCGGCGGGGTCCCGCCGATCGGGCGGCCCGGCACGCCGTACGTGCCGCCGCCGCTGCACCCGACCATCCCGGTCACGCCGCCGCCGATCATCGAGCACCCGCCGCCCACGATCGAGCACCCGCCGGTCCCGCCGGTCGGCCCCGTCCACCCGCCCGAGGTCCCGACCGGCTTCCCGCCGGTCGACCCCGGTGGTCCGCACGTGCCCGGAGGCCCGGGCGGCGGCGGTGGCGGCGGCGTCGGACCCGCGGTCCTCGGCGGCGCGGTCGGCGCCGGTGTCTTCGGCGGGCCGGGCCTGGTCAACGGCCTGCGCGGCCTGCTCAACGGCCGCGGCCTGAGCGGCTCGGGCGGCACCATCGGTGGCACCACCCGCACCGGCGGCCCGGGCTCGCTGACCCGCGGCGGCGTGGGCGCCGGTACCGGTAACGGGACCGGCACGCCCGGCAGCCAGGTCAACCGGGCCGCCGGCCGCGGCGCGGGCGGCGGCCGGGGCGGTGGCGCCGCGGGCGGGGCCGGCGGCCGCGGCAACCAGGGCGCCCGGGGCCGGTCCGGAGCCGCCGGTGCAGCCGGCGGGGGCCGGCGCGGCGAGCGCAAGCGCGACGACGAGAAGGGCCAGGAGCGCGACCTGTTCGACGACGGCCAGGACTGGCTGGACGACGAGGGAGCCGCACCCGGCGTGCTCGACTGAGCCGGCCGCCACCGTGCCGACCACCGACTACGACGAGTTCGCCGAGGCCTACGCGGCGGACAACGAGGTCAACCTCCTCAACGGCCACTACGAGCGCCCGGCGGTGCTCGACCTCCTCGGCGAGGTCGCCGGGCGCCGCGTGCTCGACGCCGGCTGCGGCGCCGGGCCGCTGTCCGCGGCGCTGCGCGACCGGGGGGCGACGATCACCGGCTTCGACCTGAGTGCCGCGATGATCGCGCTGGCCCGGCGGCGGCTGGGCGAGGACGCAGACCTGCGGGTCGCCGACCTCGCCGACCCGCTCCCCTACCCCGACGCGGCGTTCGACGACGTCGTCGCCTCGCTCGTCCTGCACTACCTCGAGGACTGGACCGGTCCCCTCGCGGAGCTGCGGCGGGTGCTGCGCCCCGGCGGACGGCTCGTGGCGTCGGTGAACCACCCGGTCCTCTACCCGCTCCTCCGTCCCGAGGGCTCCTACTTCGACGTCACGGAGTTCTCCTACGACGCCGAGCACGCCGGTCGCACGGTCACCTACACCAACTGGCACCGACCGCTGCAGGCGATGACCGACGCCTTCACCGCCGCCGGCTTCCGGATCGCGGTGATCAGCGAGCCGTCGATCGCGACCGACACCCCGGCCGCCCTGATCCCGCCGGACCTGGGGCAGCGCCGGCGCTTCCTCAGCTTCCTCTTCTTCGTGCTCGAGGCCTGCTGAGGCCGGCGCGGGGCTGCTGGTGCGGGCTCAGCCGCCCGTCAGGTCGACGGTGACCCGCGGGTCGAGCGCGAGCGTGCCGGGATCGACGACGCACGAGCCGCCGTCGACGGGCAGCACCACCCCGTTCACGTACGACGCCGCCCCCGACAGCAGCCAGCCGACGGCCGCCGCGACCTCCTCGGGCCGGGCCGCCCGCCGCTGCGGCACGACCGCCGTGGGCGAGCCGGTAGGCGTCCGCGACCGAGAGCCCGCGGGCCGCGCCCAGCTCGGCCATCTCGGCGTCGCCCATCTCGGTGGCGGTCCAGCCGGGGCAGACCGCGTTGGCGCGCAGCCCGTCACGGCCGTGGTCGACCGCCAGCGACTGCACGAGCATCTGGAGGCCGGCCTTGCTGGCGGAGTAGGCGGCCATGCCGTCGGCGGCGCGCAGCGCGGCGACCGACGACACCGCGACGACCGCGCCGCGCGCGGCCAGCAGGTGCGGGAGGGCGGCCCGGACCAGCAGGAAGGGCGAGGTGAGGTTGACCCGGAGGGTCTCCTCCCACTGCTCGGGGGTGACCTCGTCCACGCGGCCGACGTGGATGATCCCGTGGTTGAGGACGAGTCCGTCGAGCCGGCCGTGCGCGGCGATCGTCTCGTCGACGACCCGGGCGATGCCGGCCGGCTCGCTGACGTCGGCGACGACGGCGCGGGCCCCGGTCCCGGCCGCCACGTCGCGCAGCGGCTCCTCGCGGCGGCCGCAGACGACGACCTGGTCGCCGCCCGCGGTGAGCAGCCGGGCGACCGCGGCACCGATGCCGGTACCGCCGCCGGTGACGAGGACGACCCGGCTCATCGGCCCACGGCGACCACGTCGAGGAAGTAGTCGGCGAGCGCCGCGGCCCGGACCCGGATGTCGTCGTCGAGCGAGCGGATGTGGTTGAGCAGCACGTCCGGGTCGAGGCCCTGGTCGCGGGCGTCCGCGGCGCCGCCGTCCGCCATCCACGCGGCGACGCTGTCGGCGTCGACCTCGGGGTGGAACTGCACCGCCAGGTTGCGCCGCAGCACGAAGGCCTG
The DNA here is from genome assembly GCF_024662235.1 of Pimelobacter simplex. Taxonomy (GTDB): domain Bacteria; phylum Actinomycetota; class Actinomycetes; order Propionibacteriales; family Nocardioidaceae; genus Nocardioides. The sequence continues at coordinate 462,535 of NZ_CP096276.1, read as the reverse complement.
GGGTGCCGCGGCGTTGACGCCGATCACCGTCGCGTCCGCCGGCGGGACGAACCGGTCGTAGTGCCACTGCGTCCAGATCCCGGCCACGGCCGGCTCTCCCGACACCACGTGGGGGCCGATCTCGGGCACGGGCGACCGGCCGACCGACCCGCCGTGGGCCTGGGCGAGCATCTGGCCGCCGAAGCAGATACCGAGGACGGGGACCTCGGCCTCGTCCGCGGTGTGCAGCAGCTCGAGCTCGGGCTTGACCCACGACGCGACCTCGTCGCCGTCGACACCCCACCGGGCACCGAGCACGAGGACGGCGTCGTAGTCGCGCGGGTCCGGGAAGTCGACGTCCACACCGGGGTCGTCGAAGCGGTCGGAGGGCACCACGCGGATGCTCTCCACCTCGTACCCGCGCTCGGCGAAGCGGCCCTCGATCGCCCCGGACGTCGCCAGGTAGTCGTGCCCGATCACCAGCAGCCGCTTGGTCCCGGCGCTCATCGGCCCATCGCCTCGGCGCGCTTCATGACGTCCCTGCAGAAGTTCTCCATCCCCGAAGCATCGTCGATGTACATCGACGGCTTGATGCAGAAGGTCGTGAAACCCTGGTCGAGCTGTGCCGGGATCGAGTCCATCGACTCCCCCAGGTCGGCCAGGGAGCGGTCGTCGGGGAACCGGTACCGGACGCCGCCCACCATCTCCAGGTCGGCAGCGTCGCGCCCGGCCGCGGCCATCGCCTCGCGGACGACGCGCAGGTCCTCTTCGGTCGGCCTGCCCAGCGGGTGGAAGCCGTGGCCGTACCGCGCGAGGCGGTCGACGACGGCGCCGTGCGCCTTCTGCCCGCCGAACCACATCCGCGGCCCCTCGGGGCGGAACGCCTTCGGCTCCAGGTAGATGTCCTCGAAGTCGAAGTAGCGCCCGTGGTGGGTGGCCGGCGACTGCGTGAAGACCAGGTTCATCACCTCGAGCTGCTCGTCGAGGATCCGGCCACGCTCGCGGAACGGGACGCCGAGCGCGGCGTACTCGTCCTTGCTCCAGCTCACGCTGGGCTGGACGACGAGCCGGCCCTCGGAGAGCAGGTCGAGGGTGCCGAGCTCGCGGGCGAGCATCAGCGGGTGGCGCAGCGGCGCGAGCACAGCGGCACCGACGAGCCGGATCCGCGACGTGACCGCGGCGATCGCCGAGAACAGCGTCAGCGAGTGCGGCCAGGGCATCAGCGGGTCCTGGTTGCCGGGCATCGCGTAGTCGCGCGGGTTGCCCATCACGCCCTTGTCGCTGGCGTCCGGGCCGAGCACGACGTGCTCGGAGATCATCACCGAGTCGAAGCCGGCGTCCTCGGCGGTCCGGGCCCAGGTGACGAGGTCGCCGAGACTGCGGCCGTCGGTGAGGGTCCAGTTCTCGCTGAGGATCATCAGCATGCGGGGTGCGGGCACGGCGCGATCCTCCGGATCAGTGGGTGTTCGACAGGTCGGGCTTGCGGATGCCGCGGAACTCCCAGTCGCCGCCCTGGGCGGTCGAGAGGACCTCCTCGCTCTCGGTCGGCTGCGCACCGACGTCTCTGCGGACCGGCGTCGGGCCCTCGACGATGTGGTTGCGCAGCGTGCCGAGGCCCTCGACCTCGACCTCGACGACGTCGCCGGGATAGACGGTGCGCGAGATCGCCGGCGTACCGGACAGCAGGATGTCACCGGGCTGGAGCGTGATCGTGCGCGCGATGTCGGCGACGAGGTAGTGCATGTCCCACTTCATCTCGCTGGTGCTGCCGTCCTGGCGGACCTCACCGTTGACGAGCGTGCGGATCCGCTTGTCCCGGAAGTCCCAGCCCTCGACGATGCCCGGCCCGATCGGGCAGAGCGTGTCGGCGCCCTTGACCCGCAGCATCGAGCCGGAGTCGGTGTCGCGGAAGTCGTGCAGGCCGTAGTCGTTGCCGATCGAGTAGCCGCGGATGTACTCCCCCGCCTCCTCCGGCGCGATGTTGCGCGCCGTGCGGCCGATCACGATGGCGATCTCGCCCTCGTAGTTGAGCCACTTGCACCCCTGCGGCCGGACGACGGCCGACTCGTGCGCGTTGAGCGCCGACACCGGCTTGTGGAAGTACGTCGGCGCCGGCGGCAGTGTGGTCAGCATCTCCGCGACGCGCGAGGCGTAGTTGAGGTGGACGCAGACGATCTTGCTCGGCGTGACCGGCGGCAGGTGCGTCGCGTCGGCGATCGCGACCGTGCGGCCGTCGCCCGCGACGAGCAGCTCGCCGTCGCGTCGTACGTCGACCGCGTTGCCGTCGAGCAGGATCCGGCGGTACTCGGTGGTCATGCGTGTTCCTCTCAGCCCGCGGCCGGTACGTCGGCACCGGGCGCGCTCATCTGGCGGACGTAGTCGGGGTCGGTCGGGGTCGCCCGCGCGGCCGGGAAGCCCGCGTCGGGACGGTCGAACCACAGGTGCACCTGGCCGGTGCCCACGGAGTTCTCGTACTCGCCGTACTGGCGGCCGGGTGCGGTGCAGTCGCCCTCGCCGAGGGCTCCGATCATCATCAGGTAGTGCTGGAACCGCGCCTCCGGCTTGAACCGGTAGAACTCGTCCATCGTGTCGACGACCCGGGCGTGCTCGCCGCGCTTGAACCAGTCGATCCGCTCGGCGTCGGCGGCTGCGGCCTCGGGCGTGAAGATGTGCTCGACGCCGGCGGCCTCGTGGTCGCGCAGCCGGCGCAGCGGCCAGAACGTGTGGGACATCGCGCCGCTCGCGATGAGCAGGACCTTGCGGTCGGACGCGGCGATCGCCTGGCCGAGCGCCCGGCCCAGCCGCAGCGCGTCCTCGCCGTCGGCGGTCTGGCAGACCCCGATCGAGATCCACTTCTTGTCGGGCAGTCCCTGGCCGAGGTACTCCCACACGTTGGTGGTCGCGTAGAAGATCGGCAGCGCGTCGTCCTCGATCGGGGTGATCCACGTCGAGTGCTCGGCGGCCTTGCTCGCGATCAGGTGCGCCAGCTCGGGGTCGCCGGCGAAGTCGTACGGCCGCTGGCTCATGCCTCGCGGCAGCTCCTCGGACGTGAACAGGCCGCTGCGCCGCTGCTGCGCGGTGACGACGAACTCCACGGTCGTCGCCCAGTGCGAGTCCAGGACGACGACGGTGTCGTAGTCGAGGACGTCGAACACCTCGCGCCGCAGCTGCTGGAGCCCCGCGACCAGGGTGGAGTCCCGGCCGCCGTTGAGCTCGCGGCGCACCTCCTCGGGCAGCACGATCGTGGGAACGTGCGCGATCAGTCCCGCGCCGACGACCTCACCCATCGGACCCACCTCCCTGCTCCGCCCAGCCGGTGGGCGAGAACACGCTGTTCTTGATGTCGGTGTAGAAGTCGAACGACCAGATCCCGCCCTCGCGGCCGATGCCGGACCGGCCGCTGCCGCCGAAGGGGGCGTTGAGGTCGCGGACGAAGAAGCAGTTGACCCAGACCGTGCCGGCCCGCAGCTGCTTCGAGACCCGCTCCGCGCGGTCGGGGTCGCCGGTGGCGAGCGTTGCGGCCAGCCCGAACGGGGTGTCGTTCGCTCGGGCGACCGCCTCGGCCTCGGTCTCGAACGTCTCGATCGTGACGACCGGGCCGAAGACCTCCTCGGTCATGATCTCCGCGTCGGGCGCGGCGTCCACGAGGACGGTGGGGTTGAAGTACAGCCCGCCGAGCTCGGTGTTGGGCCCACCGCCGAGCAGCGGCCGGGCGCCGTCGGCGAGGGCCCGCTCGACGAAGCCGGAGATCTGCTCGAAGTGGCGCCGCGAGACGAGCGCCGACACGTCGGTCGCCTCGTCGCGCGGGTCGCCCTGGACCAGGGTCCGCGCCTTCGCGACGACGCGCTCGGTGAACGCGTCGGCGAGCGAGGAGTGCACGATCATCCGGGCCGCCTTGAGGCAGACCTGGCCGGCGTTGTCGAACTGCTCGACGGCCAGCTCGACGGCGAGGTCGAGGTCGGCGTCCTCGAAGACGAGGAGGGGCGACTTGCCGCCCAGCTCGTACGACAGCGGGACGATGTTGGCTGCCGCGGCCTTCGAGATCACGCCCGCGGTCGGGACCGAGCCGGTGAAGGCGAGCCGGTTGATGCCGGGGTGCGCGGTGAGCGGGGCGCCTGCATCGAGCCCGGTGCCCTGGACGACGTTGAACACGCCCGCCGGTACGCCGGCCTCGGCCATGATGTCGGCGAGCAGGCTCGCGGTGAGCGGTGCCCACTCCGGCGGCTTGACCACGACCGTGTTGCCGGCGGCCAGCGCCGGGCCGATCCGCCAGGAGGCGAGCATCAGCGGGGCGTTCCACGGCGTGATGATCGCGACGACGCCCGCCGGGTCGTAGGTGATCCGCTCGCGGTGGCCGCGGCCCGGCACCTCCATGTCGGGGTGCCCGAGCTGGTGCTCGGCGAAGTCGGCGAAGGCCCGGAAGTTCATGGCGACCCGGGGCATCACACCGCGCCGGTGGCTGCGGATGAGCGAGCCGTTGTCGCGGGTCTCGACGCGCGAGAGGTCCTCGACGCGCGCCTCGATGCCGTCCGCGACGGCGCGCAGGATGTCGCCGCGCTCCTTGACCGACAGCGCCGCCCACGCCGGGAACGCCGCACGGGCGGCGGCGACGGCGGCGTCGACCTCGGTCGCCGTACCGGCGTGGACCTGGGCGATCGGCGTCTCGTCGATCGGCGAGATGTCGGTGAAGGTCGTCGCGGACGCGACCCGCTCGCCACCGATCCAGTGGCGGGTGTCGACCGCGACGCCCTCGACCAGTGCGAGGTGCTCGCTGCTCATCGGGCGGCCTCCTGCTGGGGGGTGAGGCGCGCGAGCGACGTACCGCCGTCCCAGACGACGCCGACCTGGCGGTAGTAGCCGCCGATGATCTCGTGCACCGGCAACCGGTGCAGCTCCTCGGTGGGCGACTCGAAGAGCTCGAGCTCGACGTCGCCGGCGTACGCCGGACCGGCCTCGAACGAGCTGGCCCCCGACGCGATGAGCTCGGCGTAGGCGTCGGGCGAGCCCTTGGCGATGCCCGGGTAGACCCGGTGGTGCGCCATCGGGTGACCGTTGACGAAGCCGTTGGTGGGCGACTCCTCGCGCAGCGTGAGCACCGCCTGGGCGAGCCGCCGGTCGCCGGCCGCGAGGGTGGCGCCGAAGACTCCCCCGGGCGCGACCTGCGGGGCCGCGTGCGCGAACGGGTGCGGACGGGTCTGCCACATCGAGCCGAGCTTCTTGGGATAGCCCTGGTGCATGCCGCGGGCGATCGCGAAGTCCTTGTCGACCCAGATGTAGACGCAGCGGGAGTAGGTCACGCCCTCGTACGCGCAACGCACGACGACGAACGCCTCCTTGTACTGCGAGCGGACCGGGTCGAGCAGCTCCTCCCGGGTGCCCGAGCACGACTGCCAGTCGGCCCAGATGAGCGCGACCGCGCCCGGGTCCTCCGGCGCGACCTCGAGCGGGGCCGGCAGCAGCTCGGCGACGCGCGCCGGGTCGGTGCGGTACTCGACGGTCAGCAGGTCGCCGGAGTAGTACCACGGCGGCGACGGGATCAGGGACGACCGGCCGGTCGCGGTGCGGGGGTAGAAGAACCCAGCCATGTCGTTCATCAGGCCTCATTCAGTCGGCGGCACGAAGATCGTTCGGATCCGTACGATAACCACCGGCCGGCCGAAAGACCACCCTTGCGAGCAAACTTCTCGGCAGATATTGTTCGGATCCGAACGATCTGCGCGACACCCTCACCGAATGGACGGAGAACCCGCCGTGGACAAGCCGCCGTACGTCCCCCTGGCCGACGTCGACCTCGTCGACCTGGACCGCTTCGCCGGGCCCGAGGCCTGGGGCATGCTCGACACCCTCCGCACGGAGGCACCGGTGTTCTGGCAGCGCGAGACCGACGGCGGCAGCGGCTTCTGGGCCGTCACCCGGCACGCCGACATCTGCGAGGTCGACAAGGACCCCGAGACGTTCACCTCGACCAACTTCGTCAACCTCGAGGAGGTCGACCCCGAGCTGCAGGAGGCCCGCCGCTCCATCCTGGAGATGGACGGCCTGCGCCACCGCGCACTGCGCAAGCTCATCTCCCGCGAGTTCAGCCGGCCCAACCTGATGCGCAACTACGAGGCGCTCCTGCGCGACATCACGCGCACCACCGTCGACGCGGCGCTCGCCAAGGGCGAGTTCGACTTCGTCGCCGACGTCAGCGCCGACTTCCCGATCCAGGTGCTGGCCCGGCTGCTCGACGTACCCCAGGAGAAGACGGGGCAGCTCATCGACTGGGGCAACGAGATCATCGGCTTCTCCGACCCCGAGCACGCCAAGATCCTCATCTCCGACGCCGAGAGCGAGCAGTACAAGCACCTGCCCTTCCGCTCCCCCGTCTCGCAGGAGGTCTTCGACTACGGCCGCGTGCTCGCCGCCGACCGCAAGGGCGGCGAAGGCACCGACCTGGTCAGCCAGCTCGTCAACAAGATCCCCGAGGACGGCCAGGCCATGTCGGCCTCCGAGTACGACTCGTACTTCCTGCTCCTCGTCGTCGCCGGCAACGAGACCACCCGCCACACCATCACGCACTCGATGCTCGCCCTGATCGAGCACCCCGAGCAGCTCGCCAAGCTCCAGGCCGACCCGTCACTCATCCCCGACGCCGTCGAGGAGTTCCTCCGCTGGGCCTCCCCCGTCTACCACTTCCGCCGCACCGCCACCCGCGACGTCGAGCTCGGCGGCCAGCAGGTCAAGGAGGGCGACAAGGTCGTCATGTGGTTCGCCTCGGGCAACCGCGACGCCGACGTCTTCGACGAGCCCTATGCGTTCGACGTGACCCGGCGCAACATCGACCACGTCACCTTCGGCAAGGGCAGCCCCCACCTGTGCATGGGCAACAACCTGGCTCGGATGGAGATCCGGCTGATGTTCGAGGAGCTCATCCCCCGGCTCGGGTCGATCGAGCTGGCGGGCGACGTACGGCGGGTGCGGAGCAACTTCGTCAACGGGATCAAGACGCTGCCGGTGAAGGTGACCACCCGCTGACCCGTCCCCTCCCCCTCCGCGAAGTGTGGCGGTTGCTGGGACGAGGTGCGGGGGTTGCGGCCACGAGGTGCGTCGGTTGTAGCCCGCCGCCCTACCTCGTGCCAGCAAGCTCCGCACCTCGTCGCCGCAACCGCCACACTTCGTGGGGTGGGCGGGAGCCCGGCGGGCGGCGCTCAGCCCTCGTCCGCCACCAACCGCCGCAGGATCTTGCGCACCTGCAGCGCCGCGAGGTCCGCGGCGACGTTGACGTCGTCGCCGTACCCGTCGCGGTCGATGACCTGCTGCATGGTCTCGAGGATCTCGCGGACCTTGAGGTAGTACGACTCGAAGATCGGCCGCAGCACGTCGCTCGCCTCCGCGCCCGGGGCGAAGTTGCGGCTGACCCGCCACACGTGCCGGGTACGACGCTCGTCGACCGGGGTCACCGCGTGGGTGAAGCGGAAGGTCTGGGGGCCGCCCTCGGCGGCGGGCAGGAGGACGTCCCAGCGGTCGGCCCACAGGCCGGGGGCGAGGAAGGCGCCCTCCTCCCGCTGCCCGTACGACGACGTGGCCGATGCCCCGGACACCTCGGCCTGCCACTCCGGCATGGGGGCGGGCGGCCAGTCGCGGTGGAACTGCACGGTGGTCTCGGTCAGCTCGACCTGGAGGGCGGGCGCGATGCCGGCCAGGGCGGGCGGGGAGATGACCGGGTCGATGACGGCGACGTGGGTGATGTCGGCGAAGTTGTCGTGGAGCAGGGCAACGTTGGCCGCGGTCTCCCAGGCTCCGCCGAAGGTCTCCCAGCCGGGATCGGTCAGCCAGGGGGTCGCGACGGGTGGGCGCAGCGAGGCCAGGGAGGGCTCGCCGAGCCAGCCCCAGACCAGGCCGCCCTCCTCGCGCACCGGGTACGACGGCACCCGGGCGCCGTAGGGCACCTGCGCCTGCGAGGGCACGTGCACGCAGGTGCCGGTGCGGTCGTAGGCGAAGCCGGAGTAGCCGGACACGATGGTGTCGCCGTCGACGTGGCCGAGGCTGAGCGGGTACGGGCGGTGGGCGTCGCGGTCGCCGAGGGCGACGACCGAGCCGTCGCCGGTGCGGAACAGGACGACGGGGGTGTCGAGGGCGCGGGTGCCGACCGGGGTGGCGGCGCCGACGTCGGACGAGGCGGCGAGGGCGTACCACGCGTTGCGGGGGTAGCCGGGGGTGCTGCGGTCTCTCATCTCCGGGCTCCCGTCACAGGTCCAGTGTCAGCCGGCCCGAGCGGCACCGGGACACGCAGATCATCATGAACTCGTTGGACTCCTTCTCCTCCTCGTTGAGGATGGAGTCGCGGTGGTCGACGTCGCCGTCGACCACCTCGGTCTCGCAGGTGCCGCAGACGCCCTCGAGGCAGGAGCCGACGACGCTGACGCCGGCGGCCCGGCAGACCTCGAACACGGACTGGCCGGCGGGCACCTCCAGGGTGAGCCCCGAGCGCTGCAGGACCAGCTCGAACGCCTCGTCCTCCCCCTCGGAGACCGCGGCCTTGGCCGCGAACCGCTCCAGGTGCAGGCTCCCGGCCGGCCAGGACGCGCCACAGCGCGCCTCGACGGCGTCGAGCAGGCCGGTCGGGCCGCAGGTGTAGACGAGCGTGTCCGGCGCCGGTACGCCGAGCAGGGCGTCGAGATCGGGCAGGCCGGCCTCGTCCTGCGGCAGCAGGGTCACCTTGTCGCCGTAGGGGGCGAGCTCGTCGGTGAACGCCATCGAGGCGCGCGAGCGGCCGCCGTACACGAGGCGCCAGTCGGCACCGGACGCCTCGGCCTCGGCGATCATCGGCAGCATCGGGGTGATCCCGATGCCGCCGGCGACGAAGAGGTAGCGGGGCGAGGCGACCATCGGGAAGTGGTTGCGCGGACCGCGCACCCGGACCGTCGTACCGGCGGACAGCTCGGCGTGCACGGCCTTGGAGCCGCCGCGGCTGTCGGGCGCCCGCAGGACGCCGATCCGCCAGGTGGTGCTGTCGGCGGGGCTGCCGCAGAGCGAGTACTGGCGCACCAGGTCGTCGCCGAGGACGAGGTCGATGTGGGCGCCGGGCGTCCACGGGGGCAGCGCCGAGCCGTCGGCCGCGGCGAGCGTCAGCGTCATCACGTCGGCCGCGGCCTCGACGGCGGAGACCACCGTCAGGTCCGCCTCGTACTCGCGGACGATGGGTTGTGTCGTCATGGGGATCCTCCCTCCGCGCCGGCCACCTCAGAGGTGGTAGGCGTACTCCCGGAACTCCCAGTCGGTCACGAACTGGCTGAACCGCTCGAGCTCGTTGCGCTTGTAGGCGACGAAGGACGCGACGAACGACGGGCCGAGCAGGTCGGCGAGGTCCTTGTCGTCCTCGAACGCGTCGATGGCGGAGCCGAGGTCGCCGGGGAGCCGGTCGGCCTTGGCCGGGTCGTAGCCGTAGCCCTCCAGCTTGGCGGGCGGGGTGAGCCCGTCGCGGATGCCCAGGTACGCCGCCGCGAGCAGCCCGGCGATCGCCAGGTACGGGTTGGCCGAGGCGTCGCCGAGGCGCAGCTCGAGCCGGGACGCGCGGCCGCGCTCGGGCGGGATCCGGACCATCGCGCTGCGGTTGTCGAGGCCCCAGTCGACGAGCCAGGGCGCGAGCGTGTCGGGGCCGAAGCGCTTGTAGGAGTTGATCGTCGGGTTGCTGATCGCGGCGAGCGCCGGGGCGTGCGCGAGGATGCCGGCGATCGCGGAGCGGGCCACGGTGGAGAGGCCGTCCTCGCTCGCGGGGTCGTCGAAGAGCGGCCGTCCCTCGGCGTCGAGAGTGCTGAAGTGCACGTGGAAGCCCGAGCCGCCCTCGTCGTTGAACGGCTTGGCCATGAAGGTCGCCATCTTGCCGCGGCGCCGGGAGAGCTCCTGGACCGCGGTCTTGAACCGGAACGCCCGGTCGGCCGCGTCGAGCGCCTCGGAGTGCCAGAGGTTGATCTCGAACTGGCCGCTGGAGAACTCGTGGTTGGCCGCGACCACGTCGAGGCCGTACGCCGCCAGCTCGCGCAGCGAGGACAGCAGGGTGTTCTCGGGGTCGCCCTTGAGACCGGAGACGTAGACGTTGCCGGTGGCCTCGCCGTACCGGCGCCAGCCGTGGGTCTTCGTCTCGTCGGGCTCGAGGACGTAGAACTCCAGCTCCGGTCCGACGACCGGACGCATGCCGAGCTCGGCGAAGCGGTCGACGACGCGCTTGAGCACCTGGCGCGGGCTCTCCTCGGACGGCGTGCCGTCGGGGTTGTAGACGTCGGCGATGACGTGCGCGACGCCCGGCTCCCACGGGACCGGCTTCACCGTGGCGAGGTCGGGGACCGCGACGATGTCGGGCAGGCCGGCGGAGAGCCCGCCGGCGATGTCGACGACGTCCCCGAGCGGCGAGGTGGCGTAGACCGAGCGGCAGAAGGCGACGCCGTCGCCGACGGTCCGGTCGAACCGGTCGGCCAGGATGTCCCGGCCTCGCTCGGTGCCGATCAGGTCGCTGTAGCCGAGCCGGACGACGTCGATCCCGTCCTCCGCGAACTGCTGGACAGCCGCGCGCAGGGCGTTCTCGTCGATGTGCTCCACAGTCGGTTCTCCTCGTTGGTCTCTCAGTGATCCATCATCAGGCGACGGGGGCGGTCACGGGGTGCTCATCGTCGAACCGCTCCAGGTCGCTGGACAGGGCGCTGTACACGGCGGGTCGGGAGGTGCGCAGGTAGAAGGCGTAGCCGATGCCGCCGACGAGCGCCGCGACCAGCAGCCACGGCAGCGAGTTGACCGCACGGGACTCGGAGCCGGCGACGATCTCGAAGTGCTTGAACGCCAGGGTGACCGCGAAGCACAGCCCGAGGAAGCCCAGGCCGGGCGCCACCAGGGTGGTGCCGATCCGCGGGTCATTGGCACGACGGAAGTGGACGACGATCGACAGCGCCGCGAGGGCCTGGAGGACCAGGATGGCGAGCGTGCCGAAGCCGAGCATGCTGGGCACGACGGTCAGGATCGGGTCGGCACCGGCGATCGCGAAGATCACCGCGACGGTGACCGCGAAGCCCGCCTGCACGGTGCTGGCGACGTACGGCGCTCCGCTGCGCGCGGTCCGCGCCAGGGCCTGGGGCAGTACCCGGGCCCGGCCGAGCGAGAACAGGTAGCGGCTCGACGAGTTGTGGAAGGCGAGCATCGCGGCGAACAGGCTGACCAGCAGCAGCCACTGCATCACATCGGTCAGGAAGCCGCCGATGTAGCTGTCGGCCAGGCTGAAGACGAGGTCACCGGTGGGCAGGTGCGCGAGGGCGGTGTCCTGGGCCTGGGCGACACCGGTCGCGCTGACCACGGCCCAGGTACTGACCCCGAGGATGACGCCGATCAGCGTGATCGCGACGTACGTCGCCCGGGGCACGGTCTTGAGCGGGTTCTTCGCCTCCTCGCTGAACAGCGAGGTCGCCTCGAAGCCGAGGAAGCCGGTCGCGGCGAGCAGCAGGCCGATGGACAGGGAGCCGGAGGTGATCGAGTCGAACGAGAACGCCGAGAACGAGAAGCCGTCCTTGAACAGCACGGCGAGGTCGAAGACGATCAGGATCGAGGTCTCCAGGATGAGCGAGATGCCGAGGATCTTGGAGCTGAAGTCGACCCCGCGCAGCGCCATCAGGTAGCAGACCGTGATCGAGGCGAGCCCCCAGAAGAGCCACGGCATGTCGAGGCCGGTCTTGTCGGCGATGACGATCTTCATGAAGAAGCCGCTCGTGCCGATCGTGCCGACGACGAAGAAGTTGTAGCCGAGCATCGCGATGAACCCCGCCGCGAGCCCCGCCGGCCGGCCGAGGCCCTTGACCACGAAGGCGTAGAAGCCGCCCGCGTTGACCAGCTCGCTCGACATCTTGCCGTAGCCGATGGCGAAGAGCAGGAGCACGACGGCCACCGCGAAGAACGCGAACGGCGACCCACCGCCGTTGCCGAGCGCGATCGCGAGCGAGGCGACCACGACCATGCCGGTGAGCGGTGCGACCGCGGCGAGGACGAGGAAGACGATCGCGCCGACGCCGAGCGCGTTCTTGCGCAGGGTGGTGTTGACGGTGTCCGACATCGGGACTCCTTAGTGTCCGCAGCGACGTGGCCGCTGGTGCCCGGCGAACCTGTTCACCGGATCGTTCGGATCCGTACGATAATGGGATGTGACCCAGGACACCATCCCCGAAGCCGATGTTTTCCGAAAATGTTTGTTCCCGAACGAATTGGCGACACCTGACCCTCGGCGCCCTGCTACCGAGCTCGCACGGCGGCGCTGACTACGCTGACCGCATGCCGGACCGCCACACGCTCGCCGAGACCGAGCGTGCGATGAAGGACCACGTGGGCGCACTGCCGCTCGACTTCGCCGCCGCCAACGCGCTCTCGAACCTCTTCCGCGCCGCCAATGCGGTCCGCAGCGAGCTGACCAACCGGGTGCTGCGCCAGCACGACATGACCTGGACCGGGTTCGTCGTGATGTGGGTGGTCTGGATCTGGGACGGCATGGAGACCCGCCACGTCGCCGAGTCGGCCGACATCTCCAAGGCGACCCTCACCGGCGTCGTCAAGACCCTCGAGACCCGCGGCCTCATCGCCCGCGAAGGCGACGAGAGCGACCGCCGCCTGGTCCGGCTGCGACTGACCCCCGAGGGGATCACCCTCATGGAGCGCCTCTACCCGGAGTTCAACGCCGTCGAGGCCGAGATCATCGGCAAGCTCTCCGACCGCAAGGTCAGCACCTTCACCAAGACCCTGCGCGAGGTCGTCAACGCGGTCGAGGGCGAGGACGAGACCGCCTGACGTTCGGGATCGTTCGGGCACCTGGCCGCCGAGGCCGTCGTGCCCTGGGCTGGGCGCACCCCCCGGAGCACGACGTGCCCGACGAACGGGAGCCCCGATGCCGCACGCCCCTCGTCCCGCACGCTCCCGTGCCGCGACGACCACGCTCGTCGCGGCGAGCCCGGCGCGCGCGGCGGGCGCGGCGGCCGCGGCGGCCGCGGCGGCCGCGGGCACCGTCCCCTGGCCGGCTACTGGTCGTACACCGGGGGCACCGTCAAGGTCACCGCCCGCGGCGGCACCATCACCGCGGTCGCGGCGACCCACCTGGGCCTGTGGGGGTCGGGGCTCGACGAGTGCATCACCTGGCGCCCGGCCAGCCCATCGGCGACGACACCCAGGCCTCGTTCACCGTGTCCCGCGACGGCCAGTCGCTGGAGGTCTGCAGCACTCCCCCGAACGACGGCTGGCGCCAGTGCTACCGGGCCTCGAAGCGGCCGACCGCGGTCGCCTCGCTCGGCGACTCCTACAGCGCGGGCGAGGGCGCCGGCGGCTACGACCCGGCGAGCCGTGGCTGCCACCGCAGCCCCTACGCCTGGACGAAGTACCTGGAGGCCCGCAACCCCACCCGGTGGCGCGTCGAGTCGTTCCTCGCCTGCTCCGGCGCCGAGATGCCGAACCTCACCGGCACCTTCAAGGGCGAGGGGCCGCAGGTGTCCCGGATCCACCCGTTCACCGAGGTCGTCACGGTGACCATCGGCGGCAACGACACCGGCTTCAGCGACGTCCTGACGAGCTGCTTCCTGCGGTGGAAGCTCCACCAGAAGAACTGCGTCCAGAAGGGCAAGCCCTACGGGCAGGCCAAGAAGCTCGTCCGGGGCCCGCTGGCGAGCCGGCTCGGCGCGAGCTACCAGGCGATCCGGGCGCAGGCGCCGAAGGACGCCCGGCTGGTGGTGGTCGGGTACCCGCGACTGTTCCCGCTCCGGGGCAAGGCCGTCCGCAAGTGCGGCTGGCTGGTGCCGCAGGTGCGCAAGGCGCTCAACGGCCTCGCCGTCGAGCTCGACAACGTCATTCGGGCGACCGCTACCCGCAACGGCGCGACCTTCGTCGACGTGCTCGACACGCTCAGCGGGCACGAGGCCTGCACCGGCGGGGCGTCGTGGGTCTACCCGATCAAGCCCGCCACCAACGCGCAGGCAGGGAATCCGATGGCCCGCGGGCAGTACGCCCTCGCCCGCCGGATCGGCAGCGTCCTCGGCTACTCCTAGGGCGTGACGCCGCGGTACGCCGCCGCGGCCTCGACCAGCGCCGCGAACAGCGCCGCCTGGGCGGGATCGGTGGCCGCCGTGTCCTCGGGGTGCCACTGGACGCCGACGTACCAGGAGCGGGCGTCGTCGAGCTCGACCGCCTCGATCACGCCGTCGGGCGCGAGCGCGACCGGGCGCAGCCCGGTGCCGAGCCGGCCGATGCCCTGGTGGTGGTAGCAGGAGATCGTCGGAGCGGTGCCGACCACGCCCGCCAACAGCGAGTCCGGCGCCACCTCGATCGCCTGGACGACGTGGCGGTGCGTGCGCTCCCCCAGGTCCTGGACCAGGTCTCCCCCGCGCGCGACGTTGACCACCTGGTTGCCACGGCACACGGCGAGCAGCGGGAGGCCCGCGGCGAGCGCGTGGCGGGCCACCGCGAGGTCGAAGGCGTCCTGCTCCTCGTCGACGTCGTACTGCGTCGCGTGCGGGCGCTGCCCGGACCAGTGCGCGGCCAGGTCGCCGCCGCCGGGCAGGAGCACGCCGTCGGCGTACCAGAGACGCTCGGCGACCTCGTCGGGGTCGACCCGGGCACCGGGCGCGACCGGGTGGACGACGAGCGGCTCGCCGCCGGCGGCATGCACGGCGTCGAGGAGGGCGCGCGCCGTCACGTCCGCGCCGTACCGCAGGGCCGAGGCGGACGCCGAGAAGCGGGCCGGGACGGCGATGAGCGGGCGGGGCATAGGGGGTCCTTCCGGCGTTCCGAACAGATCGTTTTGATCCTAACGACTTCGAGTGACCATGGACAGCGGCCGCCGACCGGAGAATGATCGGCCCGGTGGCCATGTTCGAGGTCGCGGCCGACGCCTACGTCCGCTTCATGGGGACCTTCTCGGGTCCTCTTGCCGGCCTGTTCGCCGACGTCGGCCTGGCCGGCGTCGATCCGTCGGCGGCGGTGCTCGACGTCGGCTGCGGGCCCGGCATGCTCACCGCCGAGCTCGTCCGGCGCCACGGCGCGGACCGGGTCGCGGCGATCGACCCCGTCGCGTCGTTCGTGACGGCGACCGCGGCGGCCCACCCGGGCGCCGACGTACGTGCGGCGTCGGCGGAGACCCTCCCCTTCGCCGACGCCGCCTTTGGGGCCGCCCTGGCCCAGCTCGTCGTCAACTTCATGGCCGACCCCGCCGCCGGGGTCGGCGAGATGGTCCGGGTGACCCGGCCGGGCGGCCGGGTGAGCGCCTGCGTCTGGGACCACGGCGGCGGGCGGGGACCGCTGTCGCCGCTGTGGCACGTGGCGGCCGCCCTCGATCCGAGCGTGGGCGGCGAGGGCGCCCTGCCGGGCTCCCACGGCGGTGACCTGGCGAGCCTGCTCGACGCGGCGGGGCTGCGCGAGGTCGACGAGGTCGAGCTGACCGTCGAGGTCGAGTTCGCCCGCTTCGCGGACTGGTGGGAGCCCTACACCTTCGGCGTCGGGCCGGCCGGAGGCTATGTCGCCGGGCTCGACCCGGACGCGCGCGAGCGGCTCGCGGCAGCACTGCGCGCCGACCTCGGCGACGGCCCGTTCACCGTCACCGGCGTCGCCTGGGCGGCCTCCGGTGTCGTCTGACGGGCGCACCGCGCTCGAGCGCTGGATCACCTCCGGTGGGCACTGGGAGGTCGTCGGCGAGCGCGAGGGCACGGCGACCGTCGCCCTGCTCACCTGCGACGGCGGCCAGGAGATGGACCGCGTGACGCTGCCCGCGGCCGCCCTGCCCACTCGCTGAGGCACCTCGCCTTTTGTCCCACCAGCGGGACACAAATGCCTGTTGTGACCTCCCGCACACCTGCTCCGCGCGCCCAGGATGACGGGCA
The DNA here is from genome assembly GCF_024662235.1 of Pimelobacter simplex. Classification (GTDB taxonomy): domain Bacteria; phylum Actinomycetota; class Actinomycetes; order Propionibacteriales; family Nocardioidaceae; genus Nocardioides. The sequence goes on along the minus strand of NZ_CP096276.1, from coordinate 446,687 downwards.
AGAAGCGTCGAGAGCAGGAGTTCCGCATGACAGCCGTGTCCCCCGTCCGCACCCTCCGATCCCCGCACGGCAGCGGGCTCTCCACCCTCGGGTGGGAGCAGGAGGCGGTGTACCGGATGCTCCACAACAACCTCGATCCCGAGGTCGCGGAGAACCCCGCCGACCTCGTCGTGTACGGCGGCTCGGGCAAGGCCGCCCGCGACTGGGCGTCCTTCGACGCGATCGCCCGGCGGCTCACCACGCTGCGCTCCGACCAGACGCTGCTCGTCCAGTCGGGCAAGCCGGTCGGTGTCCTCGACACCACCCCCGAGGCGCCGCGCGTGCTCATCGCCAACGGCAACCTCGTCGGCGACTGGGCCAACTGGGACGAGTTCCGCCGCCTCGACGAGCTCGGGCTGATCATGTTCGGCCAGATGACCGCCGGATCGTGGCTCTACATCGGCAGCCAGGGCATCGTGCAGGGCACCTACGAGACGTTCGCGGCGGTCGCCCGGCAGCGCTTCGGCGGCGACCTCGGCGGCACGATCACCGTGACCGCGGGGCTCGGCGGCATGGGCGGCGCGCAGCCGCTGGCCGTGACCATGAACGGCGGCGTCGCGATCTGCCTCGACGTCGACCCGGCCAAGGTCGCCCGCCGGGTCGAGCTCGGCTACCTCGACACCGTGGCCGACAGCCCGGAGGCGGCGCTGCGGATGGCCGAGGAGGCCGCCGCGGCCCGGCGTCCCCTCTCGATCGGGGTGTGCGCCAACGCCGCGGAGGTGCTGCCGGCGTACCTGCGCAGCGGGGCGCGCATCGACATCGTCACCGACCAGACCTCGGCGCACGAGCCGTTGACCTACCTGCCCGCCGGCGAGGACCTCGACGTCTGGGCCGAGAAGGTACGCCGGGACCCGGCCGGCTGCCACGAGCAGGCGCTGGCGTCCATGGCCGCTCACGTCGAGGCGATGCTCGGGTTCCGGCGCGGCGGCGCGGTGGTCTTCGACTACGGCAACTCGCTGCGCGCGTTCGCCGCCCAGGGCGGCTGCACCGACGCCTTCGAGATCCCCGGCTTCGTGCAGGAGTACGTCCGCCCGCTCTTCAGCGAGGGCCGCGGCCCGTTCCGCTGGGTCGCGCTCTCCGGCGACCGGGCCGACATCGCCCGTACCGACCGGGCCGTCGCCGAGCTCTTCCCCGACGACGACGGGCTCCAGCGCTGGCTGCGCCTGGCCGGTGACCGGGTCCCCCAGCAGGGCCTGCCCGCACGGATCTGCTGGCTGGGCCACGGGCAGCGCGACCTGGCCGCGCTCGCCTTCAACGACCTGGTCCGGCGCGGCGAGGTGGCCGCGCCCATCGTGGTCGGCCGCGACCACTTCGACGGCGGCTCGGTCGCGTCGCCGTACCGCGAGACCGAGGGGATGCTCGACGGCTCCGACGCGATCGCGGACTGGCCGCTGCTCAACGCCCTGGTCAACGTCGCCTCCGGCGCCTCGTGGGTCTCGATCCACCACGGCGGCGGCGTCGGCATGGGCAAGTCGATCCACTCCGGTCAGGTCTGCGTCGCCGACGGCACCGACCTGGCCGCCGCGCGGCTGTCCCGCGTGTTCCGCAACGACTCCGCGACGGCGGTGCTGCGGCACGCCGACGCGGGCTACCCGATCGCCCGGGAGTGCGCCGAGCGCACCGGGCTCGAGATCCCGATGGGAGACGCCCGATGAACCCCGACCGTCGCGAGGTGGAGGTCTTCGCCCTCAGCTTCGTCCCCGCCACCGAGTTCCCCGACCTGGCCGTCCACTACGAGAAGTCCGGCTGGCACGGGCTCCTGGCCGCCGACAGCCAGAACCTCACCGGCGACCCGTTCGCCGCGATCTCGGTCGCCGCGACCCGGACCGAGCGGATCCGGCTCGGCACCGGCGTCACCAACCCGGTCACCCGTCACGTCGCCGCGCTCGCCTCGGCGGCCGCGACGGCCCACGCCTTCTCCGACGGGCGGATGGTGCTCGGCATCGGCCGCGGCGACTCCTCGCTCTCCCACATCGGCCGCGGACCCGCGCCGGTGCGCGAGTTCGAGGAGGTGCTGACCCGGCTGCGCGGCTACCTCAACGACGGCCGCACGCAGATCGACGAGTTCGAGAGCCGGATGGACTGGGTCGCCGAGACCGGCCTGCCGCCCGTGCCGATCGAGGTCGCGGCGTCCGGTCCCCGGGTGATCCGGCTCGGCGCCTGCCTGGCCGACCGCCTCGTGCTCACCGTCGGCGTCGAGCCGGAGCCGATCGCGGAGGCACTGGACACCGCGCGCAAGGCCCGCGCCGACGCGGGACTCGACCCCGACGGCATCCAGTACGGCGCGTACCTCAACGTCGCCACCCACCGCGACCTCGACGTCGCCAACCAGCTCATCTCGGGAAGCCTCAGCGTCCTCGCCAGGTTCGCGGATCGCGACCAGCGCTCGAAGCTCCACGGCGACTACCGGATCGACACCCACGCGAACCTCCGCACGACGCTGAGCGAGGAGGACCGGATCCTGCGGGAACGGTTCGCCATCGTCGGCGACCCCGACCACTGCGTCGAGCGGATCCAGCCCCTCATCGACCTCGGGCTGGACTTCGTGATCGTGGCCGGTCATTCTCGCGACGCACGCCGGCAGGACCTGCTGGACAGCGCCGCGCTCCTGGGCGCGGAGGTCATCCCCGCGCTCCGTCCCGCAGCTCTCCCCTTCACGAGCGAGGTCCACCCGTCATGACCACAGCACCCACCACCGCCTCCGGGCCGCGCCGCGCGGCGCCCCGCTCCGCCTGGCGCTCCGTCGTCGCGGCCGGGCTCGGCAACGTCATGGAGTGGTACGACGTCATCATCTACGCCTACATGGCGCCGGTGCTGGCCGTCCTCTTCTTCCCGAAGTCCGATCCCACGGCGGCCCTGATCAGCACCTACGCCGGCCTGCTCATCAGCTACCTCATCCGCCCCGTCGGCGCGATGGTGATCGGCAACCTGGCCGACAAGCACGGCCGCAAGACCGCGCTGACGCTCACCATCGGGCTGATGACCCTGGGCGTCGCGATCATCGCGGTGACGCCGACGTACGCCAGCATCGGCCTGGCCGCACCCGCGATCCTCATGGTCTCCCGGCTGATCCAGGGCTTCTCCGCCGGTGGTGAGTTCGGCGCCGCGACCACCTTCATGGCCGAGAGCGCCCAGGCCGGGCGCCGGTTCCTGGCCAGCTGGCAGGCGGCCACGCAGGGCATGGCGATGATCCTCGCCGGCGTCTCCGGGTGGCTGCTCTTCACGACCGTCGACACCGAGACGCTGCACGCGTGGGCGTGGCGGCTGCCGTTCATCTTCGGCATCCTGATCGGCCCGATCGGGCTCTGGATCCGCAACCGGATCCCCGACACCGAGGAGTTCCGCGCGACCGAGCCGATCGCCAACCCCCTGCGCACCACGCTGCGTGAGCACTGGGGCCGGGTCCTCGTCGGGACCCTGTGCGTCGGCATGGCCGGCATGGGCGTCTACCTGATCACCTTCCTCGCCGCCTACGCGATCCGCCTCGACCTCGCCCCCTGGTCCGGGTACGCCGCCGCGGCCGGCGCCGGCACCGTCGTCGCCGTGCTCGCCCCCGTGTTCGGGCGGCTCGCCGACCGCACGGGCGCCGTACCGATCCTGCTGACGGCGGCCGTCGTCGGGTTCGTCAGCATCTACCCGCTGCTGTCGTTCCTGCTCACGCACCGCACCACGGGCGCGCTCATCGCGGTCGAGGTCTTCCTCGGCGTGATCATCGCGGCCTACTTCGGCACCCTGACCGGGCTGCTGGTCGACCTGTTCGACACCGAGGTGCGCACGACCGGCATCGCGCTGTCGTACAACGTGGGCATGATCTTCATGGGCAGCCTCGGGCCGCTGCTGCTGACCGCGTGGAGCGACGTGACGCTGCGCGCGCCGGCGTACTACTTCATGATGATCGCGCCGCTGTCGGTGATCGGCGTGGTGCTCGCCCGCAGGATCTACCGGCAGCACTGAGCACGCGTCAGTGCCGCACTCGCTCGCTCAGCCGCTCGGCGGCCTGGACGACGAGTGCGGCCAGCGCGGGCAGCGTGTCGACGTGCTCCTCGGCGAAGGTCAGCGTGAACGACCCCAGCGGCAGGCCGTTGTCGTCGACCGCGGCGGCCGAGACCGAGGCCAGGTCGGGCATGATCCAGCCCTGCTCGAAGGCGTAGCCGTCGCGTCGTACGGTCGTCAGGGCGCGGCGCAGCTCGGTCGGCGACTGCGGCCCGAGCCCGCGCCGGGTGAAGAACGCCTCCTTCGACGGGAACAGCGCCCGTACCTGCGGCACCGGGAGCCGGGCCAGCAGGGCGAGTCCGCTGGCGGTGAGGTGGGCGGGCAGCCGCACGCCCACCTCGCTGATCAGCACCGGCCGCCCGGGCGCCCGCTCCTCGATCAGGTAGACCACGTGGCTGCCGTGCAGGATCGTGAAGTGCCCGTTGTGGCCGGCCTCGTCGACGAGCCGGTTGATGATCGGCTGGGCGATCCGGCGCAACGGCGCCTGGCGCTGGTACGCCGAACCGAGCTCGTGCGCGGCGATCCCCAGTCCGTAGCGGCGGCGCTCCACGTGGTGGCGCACGTAGCCGTGCTCGATGAGCACGTCGAGCAGGTAGTACGTCGTCGACCGGGCCAGCCCCAGCTCCCGGGCGATGTGGCTGGCCGAGACCGGCTCGACGCTCCCCGAGATCACCCGCAGCACGTCGAGCGCCTGGGCCGCGGCGGGCGCACGTCGCTCCATGGCCTGCATCCTTCCAGTCCCCCACACCCCGTCTCACCAGGAGAATCCCCATGAGCAGCACCCACCGCTACACCGTCGCCGTGATCGGCGGGACCGGCCCGCAGGGCAAGGGCCTGGGCTACCGCTTCGCCCGCCACGGCCACGACATCGTGCTCGGCTCCCGGGCCGCCGAGAAGGCCGAGACCGTCGCCGCCGAGGTCAGCGAGCGGCTCACCGGCCTGCCCGGTGCCGGGACCGCCCGCGGCGCGGCCAACGCCGACGCCATCGCCGCCGCGGACGTCGTCCTGCTCGCGGTGCCCTACGACGGCCACGACGACCTCGTCACCTCCCTGGCCGAGGCGCTCGCGGGCAAGACCGTGATCTCGTGCGTGAACCCGCTGGCCTTCGACAAGCGCGGCGCGCACGGTCAGGTCATCGACGCCGGCGAGGGCTCCGCCGCGGAGTCCGCGGCCCGCATCGCACCCGAGGCCACCGTGGTCGGCGCCTTCCACAACGTCGCCGCCCCCGCCCTGTGGGGCGCCGATGACTTCCTCGACGAGGACGTCATCGTCGTCGGCGACTCCGTCGAGGGCAAGCAGGTCGCGATCGACCTGGCCGCCTCGGTCACCGGCCGCCCCGGGATCGACGGCGGCAAGCTGCGCCTGGCGCGGGTGCTGGAGCCGTTCACCGCGGTCCTGATCTCGATCAACCGCAAGTACAAGACGCACTCCGGCATCCGGGTCACCGGCCTCGACGCGCCGCACTGACCGGCTCGCCCTCCCCGCGGTTTCCGTGGGTATCGCCGTTCGAAGGGCGGTGTGACCCTGAGGAGGCCAGCACAGGCTGGCCCGGCGAAAGGACTCGGACATGCGCTCTGCCCCCAGCGTCCCTCTCGGGATCGCCCTCAGCCGATTGCTCGCCCTCGCGGCCGCGCTCCTGGTCGTCGTGGGCCTCTCGCTCGCGACGACCTCGCCGGCTCGGGCTGCTCCTCCAGCACCAGCCGCCGCAGCGGCCCCGGCCGGCGCGGCACTCGCCGGCTGGGCGCCGAACGGGTGCACCTCGCCGTTCGGGAGCTCTCCGTCAGGAGTGAGCTTCAAGGCGGCGTGCGACCGCCACGACGGCTGCTACCACTTCCACGCGTCCAGCCAGGCAGGCTGCGACGAGCAGTTCTACACCGACATGAAGAAGGCTTGCGGGCCGTTGAACCTGTGGTGCCAGTCGTGGGCCTTCGCCTACTACCGCGCGGTCCGCACCTACGGGTGGCCGTTCTACGCCTGCCGGTGCGACCCGAAGCCGCCGTTCTTCGCTCCCTGAGCCCTGAGCCCGGACGACGGCCCGGTCAGGCCGTACCCTCCTCCTCGACCGGGTCCGGCAGCGTCCAGCGCTCGCCGCGCCGCGGGTGGATGAAGCCCAGGTAGTAGACGAGACCCAGCACCATCGTGGTCAGGCTGATCGCGAGCTGCGAGGGCGTGTCCCGGGCGACCTGGACGCACACGTAGACCATCCCGGCGATGAGGAGCAGCGGCGGCAGCGGCCACCACGGCATCCGGTAGCCGCGCGAGCGGGCGAGCCCCGGGCGGCGCAGCCGCAGGGCGCTCGTGCCGACCACGAGGTAGACGACGGCCACGGACGCACCGGTCGCCGTGATCAGCCACGACAGCGGGATGAGCGCCGCGGCCAGGGCGGCGACGCCGCCGACGAGCAGGGTCGCGTTGACCGGCGACTTGAAGCGCGGGTGGATCCGGCCCAGGACATCGTCGACCGGGCCCGGCCAGGAGCGGTCGCGCGCCGAGGCGTAGACCAGGCGGGCGATCTGGATGATGATCGCGATCACCGCGTTGACGATGGCCAGGGCGATGCCGACGCTAATCACGACGTTGAGGGCCGAGCCGCCCCGCTCGAGGAGGAAGTAGTTCATCGGGGCGTCGCTGGCGAGCAGGGCCTCCATGCTGGGCGCACCGACGACGACGGCGGCGAGCGGCACGATCTCGACGAGCGCCGTCACGGCGAGCGCGACCAGGATGACCCGGCCGATCGTGCGGTTGGCGTCCTTGGTCTCCTCGACGTAGTAGACGGCGGCGCCGTAGCCGTTGAACGCGAAGAGCGCCACCGGCAGCAGCGCGACGACCGCGGCGACGCCGACGCCTTCGAGGCCGTGCGCACCCATGGTCTGGGCGGAGAAGAAGGTGGCGATGCCGCGCTCGGGGTGCAGGAACCCGAGCACCGCCAGGACGATGAGCGCGAGCACCTCGGTGGCGAGGAAGAGACCGGTGACCCAGGCGTTGGTGCGGATGTCGAGCGCCGCCACCGCGGTCGTCACGACGATCACGGCGACCCCGACCCAGCTGCCGCTGAGCCCGGACCACGCGGCCCCGAGGTAGTCGCCGGTGCCGAGCGCGATCACCGCGATGATGAGGATCCCGCTGACCAGCGTGAGCAGGAAGGTCGCGAAGCCCGCGGGGCGCCCGAGCAGCCGGGCGGCCCAGGTGTACTCGCCCCCGGTCACCGGGTACGTCGCCGACAGCTCGGCGTAGCAGACCCCGACCAGGACGGCCGCGACCGCGGCCAGCGCCAGGGTGAGCACCGAGGCACCGCCCACGCCCAGCAGGATCGCCGGGACGATGATGAAGACGCTCGACGCCGGGGTCACCGAGGACAGCGTGATCATGATGTTCTCGCGCATCGTCAGCGACCGTGCGAGCTGCTGCTCGTAGCGGGCCGGACCCTCCGGAGACGGGTTGTCCTCGATCATTCCGGCGGCGGGAGTTTCGTGCGGGTCGAGCTCGGCCATGGGAACCCCTTTCTTTGACTCCCGATCAAAGAACTGCTTGGATTCCCGTGTCAACGCTCGTTTGTACCCTGACAAAACTTTGACTGTCCGTCAGGAGAGGCGGGAGGAGCAGCGGGAGTGGCACGCTTCAAGGACCAGGAGCGGCGGCGCGACGAGATCGTGGCGGCGACCCTCCAGGTGCTGCGCGAGTCCGGTTCGGCGGCCCTGCGGCTGCGCGACGTGGCGGCCCGGGCCGGCGTCTCGACCGGCACCGTGCACTACTACTTCGACGACGTCCAGGGGCTGCTCGCCGAGGTGCACGCCCGCGCCCGCAAGCGCTTCTACGACGACCGGCTCTCCCGGCTCACCCAGCTCCCCGACGCCCGGGACAAGCTGGTCGCCGCCATCCGCGGCGGGCTGCCCACCTCGACCGACGACGACCTCGTCGCCGCGCTCTACCACCTCGACGGCCAGATGAGGTTCCGCGAGCCCAACTCCGAGCTCTACACCGCGCTCTACGACACCCAGGTCGCGATCTACGTCGGCATCCTCGAGGTCGGCGTGGCCCAGGGCCACTTCGAGCTCGCCGCCGACCCGACCGACCTGGCCCAGAACCTGGTCGCCCTCGAGGACGCCTACGGCGAGCACATCGTCGTCGGCGTCCGCTCCCTGCACTACGAGCGCGTGGTCGAGCTGCTCTGCGGCTACGCCCGGCTCGCGACCCGCTGCGCCGACATCGTCCCCGACCGGGAGGTCCCCCATGCCCCGTGACGCCCACCGCCCCCGTGCCCGCGACCTCGTCGACCTGCCCGGCGAGCCGGGCCCGCACAACGCGATCACCGACGTGCCCGGCGTGACCGTCGGCGTCGAGACCCTCGTCCAGGGGGACGACGTCCGGACCGGCGTCACCGCGATCCTGCCCCGCGGCCGCGAGGGCGTCGGCGAGCCGTGCGCGGCCGGCTGGTACTCCCTCAACGGCAACGGCGAGCTCACCGGCACCACCTGGATCGAGGAGTCCGGCGCCCTCACGATGCCCGTCACCCTGTCCAACACCCACGCCGTCGGCGCCTGCCACACCGGCGTCGTCGCGTGGGTCAACGAGGTCCACCCCCGGCTCGCCGCGGCGTGGCTGCTCCCGGTCTGCGGCGAGACCTGGGACGGCTACCTCAACGACATCAACGGTGGCCACGTCCGGCCCGAGCACGCCCGCGCGGCGCTCGACGCCGCCACCGGCGGTCCGGTCCCCGAGGGCTCGGTCGGCGGCGGCACCGGCATGAACTGCTACGCCTTCAAGGGCGGGACGGGCACCGCCTCGCGCCGGGTCCGGTTCGGCGAGGCCACCTACACGGTCGGCGCGCTGGTCCAGGCCAACTTCGGCTCCCGCGAGGAGCTCGTCGTGGCCGGCGTACCGGTCGGGCGCAGCCTGCGCGACGACAACCCGATGGAGACCACCCCCTGGTTCGAGCGCGACCTCGGCGCCGGCGGCGACCGGGTGCCGGCCGGCGCCGGCTCGGTGATCGTCGTCGTGGCGACCGACGCCCCGCTGCTCCCCCACCAGTGCAAGGCGCTCGCCCGGCGGGTCCCGCTCGGCCTCGCCCGCACCGGTACGGCGGGCGGGCACTTCTCCGGCGACATCTTCCTGGCCTTCTCGACCGCGCCCGCCCCCGGGCTGCGCAGCACGATGTCCCCCACGCCGACCGAGCTCGCCACCCAGCAGCTCGTGCCGTGGGGCGCGATCGACCCGTTCCTCACCGCCGTCGTCGAGGCCGTCGAGGAGTCGGTCCTCAACGCGCTGGTCGTCAACGACGAGATGGTCGGCCGCGCCGGTCACCGCACGCCGGCGCTGCCCCACGACGCGCTGCGCCGCTGAGCCCGGCCGAGTCCCAGCCGGGCCCTAGTCGAGCCCGCGGACGACGTCGCGCAGGGCCTCCTCGGGATCGACCCCCGCCGCCCGCGCCTCGGCGACCAGCGCGAGCAGGCGCTCCCCGATGCCCGGACCGGCGTCCGGGAGCGCGGAGCCGGCGCGCTCGCGGCGGGCGAGCGCCTTGTCGGCGTAGAGCAGGGCCGGCAGTCCCGACGGGAGCGGGGACGCCATGGCGCCCGGCTTCTCGGCGGCCTTCATCCGCTGCCAGAGGGCGTCGACCTCCGCCGCGCTGAGCCCCTCGGTACCGGCGTCGGCGTCGGCGCCTCCCTCGGCGGCGCCGAAGACGTGGGGGTTGCGCCGGCGCATCTTGGCGGTGATCCCGCGCGCGACGTCGTCGAGGTCGAACTCGCCGCGCTCCTCGGCGATCGCCGCGTGGAAGACCACCTGGAGCAGGACGTCGCCGAGCTCCTCGGCCAGGTGGGACCAGTCGCCCGAGAGCTCACCGGCGTCGATCGCGTCGACCGTCTCGTAGGTCTCCTCGAGCAGGTAGCGCACCAGCGAGCGGTGGGTCTGCTCCTGCTTCCACGGGCACTCCGCGCGCAGCCGCCGCATCACCGCGACGAGCTCGGCGACGGCGCCCTCGGGCGCCTCGCCCATGCTCAGCCCCCGACGGGAGCGGCCGGGACGGGCGCCGCCTTGCCGCAGACCTGACCGGCGGGCAGCTTCGCGACCTGCTCGGGGGTGAGCTCGGCGGTCTTGTCGGCCGCGCGCGCCTCGCCGCTGACCGGGATCGAGAGGGGGTCGCCGCTGAAGGAGACCGTGCGGTCGTCGTACTGGCCGAAGACGGGGTTGAGCACGACGTGCTCGTCGTCGAGCCACGCGGTGACCGCCTCGACGCCGCGGTTGGCCGCCGCGTCGCCGGTCAGCTGCTGGCCGGACTCGGCCAGGGCGAGCTTGCTGCCGAGCTCGGCCACCGGCTCGGCCAGCCGGAGGCTGATCCAGGTCAGCCAGGCGAACGAGTCGAAGTTGTCGTCGTTGATCGTGCCGAGCCGGCCCCAGGCCTGGTCGACCGCGACCCGGTCGATCTCGCCCTGCGGCAGCGCCACGCCGTGCTCGGCGCCGAGCACGTCGACGGCGACGGCCTGGGTCCAGCCGGTGACGAACTGGGCCCGGACGAGCGCGGTCGACATCGCCGGGGCCTCCGGGTTGGCGGCCCGCAGCGCGCAGAAGTCGGCGACGGCCCGGTCGACCTTGTCGAGCTGGAGCGTCTGGCCGTCGACCTCGGCGGCCAGGCCCGGCTTCGCGGCGTTGTCGGTGATGCCGCACCCGGCGGTCAGCAGGGCTGCGGCGACCGCGGCCACGACGGGGACGAGCAAGGGACGACGACGCACAGGGGACTCCTACTCCAGGCTGTTGAGCACGCTACTCCGTGGGGTCGATGACCGAGTCGATCACCAGCCGCGCCCATTCAAGCAGGGCCACGCCCTCGATGGGGGTTCCCGTACGCCCCGGGATGCCCGGACGCGGCACCAGGATCGACTCGAGCTGGTGCTTGACGATCGACTTCGGGTAGAGCCGGTTGAGCCGGATCGTGCGCGACTCCGGCAGCACCACCGGGTGGAAGCGGACGTTCTTGCCGACCGAGGTGATCTCCTTGATCCCGGCCTTGCGGGCCCGGGCCCGGAAGCGCGCCACGAGCAGCAGCGCCGCGACCTGCTGGGGCGGCTCGCCGTAGCGGTCCTCGAGCTCGGCGATGATCTCGTCGACGTCGGCGTCGGTACGGACCTCGGCCAGGCGCTTGTAGATCTCGAGCCGCAGCCGCTCGCTCGGGATGTAGTCGTGGGGCAGGTGCGCCTCGACCGGCAGCTCGATGCGGACCTCCTCGAGCTGCTCCGGAGCGCCGCCGTCGTCGCGGAAGTCGCGCACCGCCTCGCCGACCAGGCGGACGTAGAGGTCGAAGCCGACGTCGGCGATGTGTCCGGACTGCTCGCCGCCGAGCAGGTTGCCGGCGCCGCGGATCTCGAGGTCCTTCATCGCGATCGCCATCCCGCCGCCGAGGTCGGAGTGCTGGGCGAGCGTCGCGAGACGCTCGTGCGCGGTCTCGGTGAGCGGCTTCTCGGTCGGGTAGAGGAAGTAGGCGTAGGCCCGCTCGCGCGAGCGACCCACCCGGCCGCGCAGCTGGTGGAGCTGGGAGAGGCCGAGCGTGTCGGAGCGCTCGATGATCATCGTGTTGGCGTTGGAGACGTCGATGCCGGACTCGACGATGGTCGTGCAGACCAGGACGTCGAAGTTCTTCTCCCAGAAGTCGACCATCACCTGCTCGAGCTGGTGCTCCCCCATCTGGCCGTGCGCCGTGGCGACCCGGGCCTCGGGGACCAGCTCGCGGATCTTGGCCGCGGCCTTCTCGATCGAGCTCACCCGGTTGTGGATGTAGAAGACCTGACCGTCGCGGAGCAGCTCGCGTCGTACGGCGGCGACGACCTGGCGGTCCTCGTAGCCGCCGACGTAGGTCAGCACCGGGTGCCGCTCCTCGGGCGGGGTGGTGATCGTCGACATCTCGCGGATGCCGGTGATCGCCATCTCGAGCGTGCGCGGGATCGGCGTGGCGGACATGGAGAGGACGTCGACCGAGGTGCGCAGCCGCTTCATCGCCTCCTTGTGCTCGACACCGAAGCGCTGCTCCTCGTCGACGATGATCAGCCCGAGGTCCTTGAACCGGGTCTCGGCGTTGAAGAGCCGGTGGGTGCCGACCACGACGTCGACCGTGCCGTCGGCGAGACCGGCGACGGTCTCGGCGGCCTCCTTGTCGGTCTGGAACCGGCTCAGCGGCTTGAGGTTGACCGGGAAGCCGCTCATCCGCTCGCTGAACGTCGCGAGGTGCTGGTTGACCAGGAGCGTCGTCGGCACCAGGACGGCGACCTGCTTGCCGTCCTGGACCGCCTTGAACGCCGCCCGGACGGCGATCTCGGTCTTGCCGTAGCCGACGTCGCCGCAGATGAGGCGGTCCATGGGCACGGTGCGCTCCATGTCGGCCTTGACCTCGTCGACCGTGGTCAGCTGGTCGGGCGTCTCGTGGAACGGGAAGGCGTCCTCGAGCTCGCGCTGCCACGGGCTGTCGGGGCCGAAGGCGTGGCCCTGGGTGGCCTGGCGGGCGGCGTAGAGCTTGATCAGCTCGGCCGCGATCTCGCGGACGGCCTTGCGGGCCTTGTTCTTGCGCTTGGTCCAGTCGCCGCCGCCGAGCCGGTCGAGGCTGGGCTGCTCGCCACCGACGTAGCGGGTGACCTGGTCGAGGGTGTCGGCCGGGACGAACAGCCGGTCGGCCGGGCCGCCGCGCTTGGAGGGGCCGTACTCGAGGACGAGGTACTCGCGCACCGCGCCCTGGACCTCGCGCTGCTTCATCTCGACGAAGCGGCCGACCCCGTGCTGCTCGTGGACGACGTAGTCGCCGGCCTTGAGCTCGAGCGGGTCGATCTGGCGCTTGCGGCGCACCGGCATCGCGCCCTTGTCGCGGGTCGAGGCCTTGGCGCCGACGATGTCCTCGCCGGTGAGGACGGCGAGCCCGCGCTCGGCGTCGAGGAGACCGTGGCCCAGGTTGCCGCAGGTGATGGTGACGACCGCCGGGTCGAGCTCGTGGCCGGCCGGCAGGTCCTCGACGAGCCGGGCCGGGACGTCGCGCTCGGCGAGCGCCTCGACCATCCGCTGGGCCGGTCCGTGGCCGACGTGGACGACGACCACGCGGGTGCCTTCGGCACGCCACCGGGCGATGTCGGTGAACGCCTTGTCGACCTCGCCGCGGTAGGTCGGCGCGGGCTGCGCGACGCTCGGGGTCTCGTCGTCGAGGCCGAACGGGCTGAACGTCCACCAGCTCTGGCCGCGCTCGCGCGCGTGGGTGCGGACGTCGCCCAGCGCGTGGTACGACGCCGCCTGCAGGTCGATGGGCGCCTGCCCACCGCTCGCGGCGGTCGCCCAGGACGCGGCGAGGAACTCCTCGCTCGTCGCGACCAGGTCGTGCGCCCGGGCCCGGGCCCGCTCGGGGTCGAGCACGAGGACGCGGGTGTCGTCGGGCATGAGGTCGACGAGCAGCTCGAGGTCGTCGACGAGCGCCGGGATGAGCGCCTCCATGCCCTCGACCGCGATGCCCTGGGCGAGCTTGTCGGTGATCTCGAGCAGCTGGGGGTGGGTCCGGCCGAGCTCGGCGGCCCGCTCCCGGACGGCGTCGGTCAGCAGCAGCTCGCGGCACGGCGGCGCCCAGAGCCGCTCGACCTTCTCGATGGTGCGCTGGTCGGCCACGGCGAACGTACGGATCTCGTCGACGTCGTCGCCGAAGAACTCCACGCGCAGCGGGTGCTCCTCGGTCGGCGGGAAGACGTCGACGATGCCACCGCGCACCGCGAACTCGCCGCGCTTCTCGACCAGGTCGACCCGGGTGTAGGCCGCGCCCACGAGCCCCGCGACGACGTCGTCGATGTCGGCGCTGTCGCCGGTCGCCAGCTCGACGGGGATCAGGTCACCCAGACCCTTGACCTGGGGCTGCAGCATGCTGCGCACCGGCGCCACGACCACCTGGACCGGTCCGGTCGCGGCATCGGTCCCCGGGTGGCAGAGCCGGCGCAGGACGGCGAGCCGGCGCCCGACCGTGTCGCTGCGCGGGCTGAGCCGCTCGTGCGGCAGCGTCTCCCAGCTCGGGTAGTAGGCGATGCTCGTCGGGTCGAGCAGGTCGCCCAGCTCGGCGACCAGCTGCTCGGCCTCGCGCGTGGTCGCGGTGACCACGAGGACCGGCCGCGCGGAGCGGGCCAGGCCCGCGACCAGGAACGGGCGCAGCGCCTCGGGACCGGTGAGCTCACCGGTCGGCTGGGCGTCCCCGGAGGCCGCCGCGAGCGCGGCGGACAGGGTCGGGTCGGCGAGGACGGCGTCGGCGAGGCCGGCGAGGCTCACGGGGCACACCTTCGGGTCGAGGAACACGACGAGCGCCCCCGGTCAGTCGGGGACCGGGGGTACGCGCCCAGCCTACGGCGTACCTCCGACAGCGCCTCCCCCGAGCGTCGCCCCGTAGGCCGTGGCCCAGCCCGAGAACTCGCAGGCCAGGTGCCAGCGGTGCTCGGTGATCATCCAGCGCGGCAGCGCCGCCGGGAACGCGACGGCCAGCTCGGCCCGGAACCCGCCCCCCGGCTCGTCGCGCAGCTGGTGGCGCACCCCGCCGATCCGGTCCCCGCCCTCGGCCCGCGCCCAGCCCGCGAGGCGGACCGGCAGGAGCGGGTCCTCGGCGACGGGCAGGCCGGCGTGGTCGGCGTAGTCGATGACGAAGCGGGCCGCGAGGACGGCGCCGCCGGTCACCTCGACGACCTCCTGCAGCCCGGGACGCAGGTCGCGGATCAGGTAGTGGTCGGGGCAGGCGACCAGCAGCGCCCGCTCGTCCCCGACGGTTCCGCGCGCGGTGAACCAGTCGGCGAAGCCCTGGGCACTCCCCCACGGCGCCACGACCGCGGCCCGGCTGACCGCCCAGGTGCCGAGCCGGGCGGCGACCCGGCCGGCCGGGGTCGACAGCGCCAGGTCCGGCGCCAGGAGCCGGCGCAGGCGCGCCGCCCCCATCTCCAGCTTGACCGCGGCGAGCAGCTCCCGGTCCCGGTCGAGGGTGGAGGTGTCCCGGGCCGGGCGGCGCAGCAGCGCGTCGAGGTCGGCCAGCAGCGCGGTCGGCAGGTGGTTGCTCAGCCGCTGCGCGGCGACCCGCACCCGGCGCGCCTCCCACTGCCGCACGGCCGCGCGCGGCACCACCCGCCCTCCGACGTACGCCGTGGGCGCGGGCGCGCCCAGCCGCCCCGGCGCCGCCGCGGCCGGGGCGACGACGCCCAGGCTCGCGGCGAGGGCCGGCACGGTGGTCAGCAAGGTCCGTCGCGTCACCATGGATCCTCCTTAAAGCAACCATTGTTGCATTAAGAGTGGGACGCGCACTCCCGGACGTCAAGGGCGTGCGCCAGACTGACGCCGTGAGCCAGGTACGACGACGCCCGGGCGGACGCTCCGCCGAGGTGGGAGCGCGGGTGCGCGAGGCGACGCTCGCGCTGCTGGCCGAGCAGGGCTACGAGGCGCTCCAGCTGAGCGAGGTCGCCGTCCGCGCCGGGGTGAACAAGGCGACCGTCTACCGCCGCTGGGCGACGAAGCCGCGCCTGGTCGCCGCCCTGGTGACCGACCTGGCCGACGAGCGGGTGCCGACGCCCGACACCGGCACGCTGTGCGGCGACCTGGCCGCGATGCTCGCCGCGGTGACCGCGCTGCTGGAGGACCGGGCGGTGCGCGCGGTGCTCCGCGCGGTGGTCACGCTGGCCGACGACGACACCGAGGTCGACGACCTGCGGCGCTCCTTCTGGGATGCCCAGCTGGCCGACGCCGCGGTCGTCGTGACCCGCGCCGTGGCACGTGACGAGCTGCCCGTGGGCACCGAGCCGCGGCTGTTCCTCGAGCGGGTCTTCGGCCCGGTCTACTTCCGGATGCTGCTCGGCGGACGGGGGCTGACGCCCGCCGAGCTCGACGTGCTCAGCCGAACCGGCCGTTGACGTAGTCGTAGGTCCGCGAGTCCTGCGGGCTCTGGAACATGGCGGTCGTGTCGCCGTGCTCGACGATCAGGCCGGGCTGGCCCTGCGAGGCGAGGAAGAACGCGCACTGGTCCGAGACCCGCGCCGCCTGCTGCATGTTGTGGGTGACGATCACGATCGTCACCTCCTGGGCCAGCTCGAGCATGGTCTCCTCGATCACCCGGGTCGAGGTCGGGTCGAGGGCCGAGCAGGGCTCGTCCATGAGCAGGACGCGCGGACGGATCGCGAGCGAGCGGGCGATGCAGAGGCGCTGCTGCTGGCCGCCGGAGAGGCCGCCGCCGGGCGCGTCGAGGCGGTCCTTGACCTCGTTCCACAGCCCGCCCTTGGTCAGGCAGGACTCGACGAGCGCGTCCTTGTCGGGACGGCGCATGCGGGTGCCGGTGAGCTTGAGGCCGGCCAGCACGTTCTCCCGGATCGACATCGCCGGGAACGGGTTGGGCTTCTGGAACACCATGCCGATCGAGCGGCGGGCGTCGATGAGGCGCTTGCCCGGGTCGTAGATGTCCTCGCCGTCGAGCAGCACCTCGCCGGCCAGCTTGGCCGAGGGCACCAGCTCGTGCATCCGGTTGAGGATGCGCAGGAAGGTGGACTTGCCGCAGCCGGAGGGGCCGATCAGTGCGGTGATGCCGCCGGCGGGCATGGTCAGCGAGACCCGGTCGAGCACCTTGTGGTCGCCGAACCAGGCGGTGATGTCGCGCGCCTCGATCTCGGCGAGGCGCTCGGGGAGGCCGGCGTCGACCGAGGTCGCCGGGCCGAGCCGCGGTACGTCGGTCGCGGGAACCGCCGGCGCCGCGGGCCCCGGCGGCGCGAGCGGCGCGGGCGGGGGCGGCGGCAGGGGCGCCTGGACGGCCGGGATGGTGACGGTCTCGGCGTCGGCGGGAGGGGTGCTCATCGGTGGTTCCTTCGGAGAACGGAGGAGACCCGGGTGGCCGTCGTCGACGACCACCCGGGCCCCTCACAGGGACTGCTGCGTTATGCCGCGATCACTTCTGCTTGATCGTGAACGCGAGGCTCGAGGCCGGCGCGAGGGCGTCGCCGCCCCAGCTCGCGACGAGCTTGTTCTTGCCCTTCTTGAGCTTCTTGAGGGTGATGGTCGCCTTGCCGTTGACCACGGTGCCCGAGCCGACGACCTTGCTGCCGACCTTGACGGTGACCTTGCCGGTGGCCTTGGTGCTGGTGCCGGCGAGCGTGACGACGACGGTGCCCTTGGCCTTCTTGCCCTTCTTGACCGACGCCGGGAAGGTCTCGGTCAGCTTGGCCGAGGTCTTCGCGGTGACCGTGACGGCACCCTCGGAGGCCTGGAACACGGTGCCGACCGTGGGGGCGTACAGCGCCAGGTAGCGGTGCGCGCCCGGGGTGACGTTGCTCAGGTTGAGCGTGGCGGTACCGCCGATGACCGGGACGTCGGCGGCGACGACGGTGCCGCCCTCGCTGAACGTCACGGTGCCGGTGGGCGTCTTCGAGCCGGTGATCTTCGCCTTGACGGTGACCTTGCGGGCCGCCGTGCTGGTGCCGGTCACCGACGAGCTGGTGACGATCGGCAGCGCCGGGGCGCTGGTGGTGAAGTTCGTGGTCGGGGCCGAGGTGGGCTCACCGCACACGCCGCTCTTGTCGGGGCGGGCGAGCTGGTCGAAGCCGGCCTGCTTGATGAGCTGCTCGGCCTGCTCGGAGCAGAGGAAGCCGTCGGAGCCGAAGACCGAGGTGACCTTGGCGTTGGCCACGTCGGCGCCGCGGACGACGTTGTAGAGCGCGCGCTGCTTGGAGAAGCCGCCCTCGACCCGCAGGGTGTTGCCCAGCAGGCCGGCCCGGCCCACCGAGAACGGCGCGATGGCGTTGGCGTTGCTCTTGATCTGGGTGTCGTCGTGCTCCTGGACCCGCACCACGGTGCCGGCCAGCGCGACCGCCGTACCGCCGTTGGCGGCCTTGAGCTGGTCGAGGAAGAAGCTCAGCGTGCCCGAGCCGTCCTGCGGCAGCATCGGGACGATGTCGGCCGTCGAGGTGCCGCCCGGGACCTGGTTCCACTTGGTGTAGGTGCCGTTGTAGATCTTGACCAGGTCCTCGACCGCGATCGTCGCCGGCGCGTTCGAGGTGACCAGGCCGGAGACCGCGGTCTTGAGCGTGTCGACGGCGAACGGGATCTGCTTGAGGCCGGCGTCGGACTCGGCGGTGTTGAGGGACGACGACGCCCGGGCGAAGTCGATCTCGGGGGCGTTGTTGGCGCCGTAGAGGCGGCCCTTGCCGGCACCCGAGCCGTTGGGGCGCACGATGGTCGCGCCGCCCGGCAGGTTGAGGTCGCCGCCGCTGGTCGCGGCGTAGGTCGCGACCTTGAAGCCGGGCGCGGGGGTCTGGTTGTTCCAGGTCTCGGCCAGCAGCTTGAGCGCGTGCTGGCTGGTGTCCGAGCCGGCGCCGATCAGGTCGCCGGAGACCGGGGTGAACGTGGTGTCGTCGGGGTCGGCGGTGTAGGCCGCGTGAGCCGGCGCGTTGCCGGCGATGACCGAGGCGGTCGCGAGAGTCGCAACGAGGACTCCCCCGAGCGTCTTGCGTGCAGACATCAACTTCCTCTTCTCTGGATCTTCTTCTCGGGTTGGGGTGAAACGCATGGGTTCGGCCGGTCAGATCAGGTTCGGGAGCAGCCGCATGGCGGTGTCCGTGACGAGCCAGGACATCGCGAGCAGCGGAGCGACCGCGACGACCCACACCTGGCCGCGGGTCCACCGCTGCCGGGCGAGAATGGTGGCGACGACGAGCACGATCAGCAGGGCGAGCCAGAGCGTGAGCAGGGGCAGCGCCGAGGTACCGGACTTCATCGCCTCCTCGGACTCCGGCACGACCGGCGAGAACCCGCCGGGCGAGGGGAAGCCCTGGGCGGCCTCGGCGTCGACGTACACGGTGTCGCCGGGCATCAGGTTGCCGAGCCGGCCCTGGCCGTCGGCGGTGACGAGGGTCAGCCGGGCGGCACCCTCGGGGCGGGGCTGCGGGAGCCGGTCGCCGTCGCGCCGTACGGCGATCACGCGGAAGGTGATCTCGCCCTGGGCCATCGTCACCTTGACCAGGTCGCCGACCCCGAGGTCCGCGAGGTGCCGGAAGGGCGCACCGTAGGTCGTCGAGCGGCCGTAGACCGTGGAGGCGCCCACCTGACCGGGCAGCACCGTGTCGCGGCGGTGGCCGGGGCCGGCGAACAGGTCACCGGCAGCGGTCCCCTCGACGACGACCTCGTCGACGCCCAGGGCCGGGATCGACATCATCGCGACGGGAGCACCCGGCTCGATGGTCGGCCCGACCGGCGCCGTGGCCGCGGCCAGCTGCTGGCGCAGCTCACCGCGCAGCAGGGACTGCGCCCGGTCGTGGGAGATCGTGCCGAAGAGCAGCAGGTGCACGACCAGCCACAGGCAGATCAGCGCGATGACGGTGAGCGCGCTGCTCACCACCAGGCCGGACTCCTTGGGCGGCGGCGGAGGCGGCGGCGTACGTCGCCGGCGGCCGGTCTCCTCGGCGACGGCCGTGGTCATCGGGCCGTCCTGCGGTAGAGCGCCATCAGCCGGGTGACGAGCGAGGCGACCGCGGCGACCAGGCCGATGATGAGCAGCGCCGGCAGCATCGACAGCGCCGTCGTGGAGCTCGCGGCCTCGGTCTGGGCGGTGACCACGTCACCGTCCGCCGGCGGCTCGGCCCCCGGCGCGCCCTTGCCGGCGCCGTCCGTCTCGGGCGTGTCCCCCGGCGAGCCGGACGACGAGTCGGGAACCTTGTCGGTGCCGCCGCCCGGGCCCTTGTCGCCGACGGCCTTCTGCGCCTCGATCGCGGTGGCCGCGTCCTGGGCCGCACGCCACAGCGCCGCGGTGGCGCCGGTCTTGCGCAGCGGCAGGTAGCCCTCGGGGAGCTCGCCGTTGCCGCGGCCGATCCGCTGGCCCTCGGTGGTCGCGATCCGGATGAACGAGCCGACCGTCTTGGCCTCGCTCTTGTCCATGCCGTGGGTGCGGGCCACCGTGTAGACGACCTGGGTGCCCGGGTAGGCACCCTTGGCCGCGACGAGCGCCTTCTGCGACATCACGAACGGGCCGAGCTTGTCGCCCTTCTTCTGGCGCGCGACGCCGACGGCCTTGGCCAGCGAGGTCCCGGTGGGCGCCACGTAGCTGTTGCCGTTGGTGCGCAGCGCCGCCGAGCGCAGGCCGAACCGGTCGGCGTCGCCGAGGCTGACGAGACCGAGCATGAAGCGGGCGCCGTAGGACTGGCGCTCGACGCGACCGACCTTCCAGCCCGTCACCGAGGACAGGTCGCCCTCGCAGCGGGTCTGCACGTTGGGCCAGGAGTCGATGAGCGCGTCCGCGACCTTGCGCAGCGTGGTGACCGGCGCGGCGATCTGGCTGAGGTAGACGCCCGGGTTGGCGTTGCGGCACGGGTCGGAGGTCTTGGGCTCGAAGGTGTCGAGCAGCGGCCACTCCGCGGCCGGGATGCTGATCCCCTTGTACGACGGGTTGACCTTCATCCCCCAGGGGTCGGCCTTGCCGGCCAGGAAGGCCGTGGCGTCGGCGTCCTGGGCGAGGTACTCCGTGAGCTGGCCGATGATGTCGGAGGAGTTCGACAGCGACAGCAGCGTCGCGCCTGCCTCGGTCGCGCGCTGGCTCAGGCCCGGGTTGAGCTTGATGAACTCCGGGTCGGCCTGGATGCTCCAGGGATTCTTCTCCATGCCCTCGTGCCCGGCCCCCAGCGAGGATCCCGCATAGCTCTGGCTGAGCAGCTTGGCGATGAGCCGGGCGTTGAGCTTGAGGTTGGTCGCCTCGCCGGCGTTGTCGGGCCGGTCGACGACGTACCCGATCGAGAAGCCGGTCACCGCGGTCGGCGCGTAGCCGACCGGGTCGGGCCCGTTGGCCTCGTGCGGTGCCGAGACGAACGCGGCCGGCGACTCACCGGTCTGCATGAGGTTCCAGCCGGTCTGGTCGGGCATCTGGTTGAGCTGGAACTTGAAGCGCTTCTTGTCCAGGCAGTACGCCGGCGCCCACTGCAGCGCGGCCTGGGCCATCAGCTCGGAGCCGGAGAAGCCGACCGGGGCGCGGGGGTCGAGCACGTCGCACGCACCCGGCGGGAGGCCGAAGGAGATCGGGATCGAGACCCGGTTGCGCCAGTTGGACGGCGACCACCACAGGCTCGGGGCCACCGCGGCGTCGACGCCGTCACGGGCGAAGTTGCTGCTGCCCGACGGGAACACGCCGAACTTGCGGCAGGCCTTGTCGAGCGGGGTCATCGTGCCGTCCGCGGGAGCGCCGCAGCTGAGCCCGGTGATCGGGATGACGACGATCGAGCAGGCCACGCCGCGCTTGCAGCCCAGCGACTCGTTCTCGGTCGAGGAGCGGACCTCGAAGTCGACCGAGCCGTTGCCGTCCTCGTCGGTGAAGGCGGCGATCTCCGAGGGCGGGAACGCCGCGCCCACGGCCGCCTCGGGCGGCATGGAGCTCGCATCGCACCCGTAGTAGGTCTTGCCGGCACCGGTGACGAACGGCGTCACGTGGGTCATCAGGCCGTCCTGCACCGCGTTCTTGCAGATGTCGGCCGGGATCTTGTCGACGCCCGAGAGCTGCTCCTTGTCGGCCGCCGTGGCGTAGCGGTCGGCGGTCCAGAGCGCGCTGTTGGGCGACTCGGCGATCTGCGAGCGCTGGCCGTAGGTCGAGGTCCAGCAGGTCTCGGGCCGCAGGCGCTTGGCGGCGGGCAGGGCCGGGTCGTCGGTGCCGCGGCACTGCATGACGACGACGGGGTACTCCTGGAACATGCCGTTCTCGCCGAACGGGTTGCTCGCCCGGCCGCCGCTCGGCGGCGCGCCGCTCCAGCTGACGTTGACCCGCTCCCGGCCGCGCAGGTCGGTGGTGTGGTCGGCGGAGACGGTGAAGTCGTAGCTGCCGCGGGTGACCGGCGTCCCCTGGGCGTCGTCGACGAAGGTGCGGTCGACGGTCTTGGTGGTGCGGAAGCCGTCCTTGGCCGGGGCCGCGGACGCCGCGGTCGCGGCCGTCGTCGTCCGGGCAGGGACGGCGTCGGCGGTCTGGGCGAGCGCCGGGCCGCCGCCCGGGGTGAGCAGGGCGAGCGAGAGCACGCCGGCGACGGCGGCTCCGACGAGGGTGCTGCGGCGGCGGTTCATGCACGGCTCCTGGCCTGGCGGCGGCGGCGCAGCACGGTGCTGGTCACGCCGGGGATGAGGACGAGCACGACCAGCTGGAGCACGGCGAGCACGCCGAAGGGGCGCTGGTCGCCGGTGCGGTCCGCGACCAGGGTCGGGTTGGCGTACACCGCCTCGTTGCCGCCCCCGGTGCCGCCGTCGGTGGCGGTGTCCGGGCCGCCGGCCGGCGCCCCTGTCTCGGGATCGACCTTGCCGGGCTCGCCCGAGGGGCCGGTCCCGCCGTCGCCGGAGCCGGCGTCGGGGGTCTTGCCGTCGGTGGAGGGCTTGTTGGTGCCGGTCTCGGTGCCGCACGGCCCGGCGCCCTGCTTGTCGCAGGCGGCCGGCTGGGGCGCCTTGTCGGCGAGCACATTGTGGTTCTCGTTCTTGCCGTCGAACGTCGGGTTGTTGCAGCTGCGGACGTCGCGGTTGGTCAGGTTGACGTTGCTGTCGGCCTTCTTGAGCTTGGCGACCTGGGCGAAGCCCGCCTTGACCAGGTTGAGCGTCAGCGGCGAGTAGCCGTACTTGCCGGCGCTCGTCTGGCCCGTGCACAGCGAGTAGTAGATGAAGTCGGCGAGCGTCTGGCGCTTCGAGGTCGTCATCCGGCTGTCGTTCGCGGCCGTCGGGATGATCATGTAGGAGTACGACGAGATCGGGTACGCGCGCGGGTCCGCGTTGACGTAGACGCCCCGCAGGTCCTGGGTCAGCGTCGTCGGGTTGATCTTGGCCTTGGTCAGCGCGACCGCGGTGTTGTACTGCGTCGGCTCCACGAAGAAGCCCGACTTGTTGAGCACCTTGACCACGGGGTAGTTCGCGTTGACCGGGTAGGAGTACTCGACGTACCCGATCGAGCCGTTGCCCGCGAAGCCCTTGACCGTGTTCATCACCTGGTCCGAGCCGGACTGCGCGGTCATCCGCGAGCCGCTCTTGACCGGGAAGTACGACGTGAGGCCCGAGCGCCCGAAGTAGCCGCGCCAGATGCTCGGGTACTGGCTGTCCATCCAGGTCGTGAACTGGGCCGTCGTACCGGAGCCGTCGGAGCGGACCACCGGCGTGATCGGCAGCGACGGGAACTTGCGGCCGTTGTTGTCCTTGGCGATCGCCGCGTCGTCCCAGTTGGTGATCTGGCCGGTGAAGATCTTGGCGATGGTCTCGCCGGACAGCCGCAGGTTGCGCACCTGCTGGTTGCCGATCTTGAGCTGGTAGGTGAAGGCGGTGCCACCGGCGACGATCGGCAGGTAGGCGTAGGGCCGGTCGGACTTGTCGGCGTTCCCCTTCTCGTCGACGCCCTGGTAGGGGATCTCGGAGATGGCGAAGTCGTTGGTGCTCTGGGCGAAGTCCTTGCGGCCCTTGCTCGAGCCGCCACCGGTGTAGACGACCTTCATGCCGTTGGCGTCGACGTCGGCGATCCACTTCTGGACGATCAGCTCCGACCAGGTCGAGCCGGTGCCCTCGATCGTCGTGTACGGCGCCGCGCGGCCCACCGCGCCCTGGGCGGTCGCGGTGCCCACCCAGCCCAGCAGCAGGGCCGCGCCGGCGAGGAGGGCGACGAGTGATCGGCGGACGGGGGCGCTCATGCGGGTTCTCCGTTGCGGGTGGTGCGGGTGCGGGCGGGTCGCAGGCGGCCGAGGCGGCTGCGCAGCGACGGGCGGTTCTTGTACTTGCGCGGGCGGGCGACGAGGCGGGCGAGCACGAAGAGCGCCAGCACGAGCGTCATCAGCACCACCGCGGCGCCGAAGGCGCGGCCGATCGAGTGCGGCTCGCCGCTGCGGACCTGGGTGTAGATGAAGAGCGGGAGCGAGTTCATCGCGCCGTCGAACGGGTTGCCCTGGACGAAGTTCGCCGCACCCGAGGTGAGCAGCACCGGGCTGGTCTCGCCGACGCCGCGGGCGACGCCGAGGATCACGGCGGTGGCCAGGCCGGGACGGGCCGTGGGCAGCACGACGTTCCAGGTGGTGCGCCACCGGCTGGCGCCGAGCGCGAGGCTGGCCTCGCGCAGGTTGCCGGGCACCACGCGCAGGACGACGTCCGCGGCGCGGGCGATGATCGGCAGCATCATCACGCCGAGCGCGAGGCCCGCGGCCAGGCCCGAGCGCGGGACGCCGAGGGTGAGGATGACCGTGGTGTAGATGAACAGGCCGGCCACGATCGAGGGCAGCGCGGTCATCGCCTCGACGACGGTCCGCACGATGCGGGCGAAGCGGCCGCCGACCTCGGTCATGAACACCGCGGTGCCCACGCCGAGCGGCAGCGCGACGGCCAGGCCGATGCCGAGCTGGATGCCGGTGCCGATGATCGCGTGGAGCACGCCGCCCTGGCTGAACGGCGCCTTGGGCTCGACTCCGGCCATGTCGTCGGTGAAGAAGTTGAGGTGGGTCAGCGGGCGCCAGCCGCGCACGAAGACGAACACGACGGCCGAGATCAGCGCGGCACCGACGACGACCGCTCCCGCGGTCACGACGATGCCCGCGACCCGGTCGCGCACCTCGACGAAGGTGGTGCTCATCGAGGAGAGCAGGCCGGTCATGAAGATGCCGGCCACGAGCAGCACGATGAGGAACCAGGCCAGCCCGCCCAGGGGCAGGAAGCGCTGGGTGATCAGCCAGGCCATGCCCAGCGCGGCGACCCAGGCGCCGCCGCGGGCGAACAGCTCGTCGGCGTTGGGCGCGCCGATCGCGCGGCGCGGGACCGGCGGCGGGGCGTCGTCGTCCTGGTCCCGGTCGCGGGTGGGCAGGAAGGTCCGCGGCTCCGTGGGCGCCTCCGGGCCGTCGGCGCGGCCGTCGAGGTCGTCGGGGCGGGTCTCGATGGCGGTCATGCGTCGGCGTCCGCTCCGGAACGGCTGCGGTTCACGATGACCGCGGCGAAGGTGTTGACGGCGAGCGTGATCAGGAAGAGCACGAAGCCGGCGGCGAGCAGGGCCGAGAGCTGGGCCGGGGTGGCGTCACCGAACTGGACGGCGATGAGCGCGCTGACCGAGTTGGCGCCGGTCTCGAGCACGTTCCACTTGATCTCGAAGGCCGGCGAGATGATGAGGACGACGGCGATGGTCTCGCCGAGCGCGCGGCCCAGGCCGAGCATCGTGCCGCCGATGATGCCGCCGCGGCCGAAGGGCAGCACGACGGAGCGGATGACGCCCCACTTGGTGGCGCCGAGCGCGAGCGCCGCCTCCCGCTCCCCCGGCGGGGTCTGCGAGAAGACCTGGCGCATCACCGCGCACGCCATCGGCAGCACCATCATGGCGACCGCGATGCCGGCGCAGAACGCGCTGGAGACGTAGCGGCTGGTGTCCCAGACCGGGCTGTCCGGGTCGGTACCGCGGATCTTGAAGAACGGCACCCAGCCGAAGTGCCGCTGCAACCACCAGGCGAGCTCGGCGGCGTGCGGCATCATCAGGAAGAAGCCCCACAGGCCGTAGACGATCGACGGGATCGCCGCCATCAGGTCGACCGCCGAGACCAGCAGCCCCTTGATCTTCGCGGGGGCGTACTCGCTGATGTAGAGCGCGCTCAGCAGTGCCAGTGGGAAGGCGAAGAACATCGCGACCAGCGCGATCGACACCGTGCCGACGAGGACGCCGGCGATGCCGATGATGTCGGCCTCGGGCTGCCAGCGCTGCTCGGTGAGGAACGAGAACCCGTAGCGGCGCAGGGTCGGCACGGCCTGCCAGGCCAGGAAGACGCCGACGCCACCGGTGATCACGAGCACCGACGCACCGATCGCGCGAGCGACGTTCACGAAGATCGCGTCGCTGCCGGTGGGCCTGCGCGAGATCCGCCGCGGCTGCGCTTCCGGCGCGCTGGGGTCGGCTAGGGGCAGGCTCGTCACACGTCGTCCTCGATCGTGGCCACCCGAGCAGGCCTCTGACGGCAACGCGGAACTGCGCTGCCACCGGGAACGTTGACGGTGGTTCTCGACCAGTGGGGGTGACGACGGTGAACGGAACGGGAACGAACGGGCCGACTTTGCTGAAATCAACAGCCCCCGCCGGAGCTGAGGGTTTCAGGCCGTGGGATCGGTCACCCGGCCGACGAAGAGAGGCGTGCCGTGCGCCACGTCGTGCACCACGAAGAGGAACGGACGGTCGACCACGAAGGGCTCGGTGAGGGGCGCGCTGGTCTCGGTCATCACGACCGCGGTGGCCGCCGCGGCCTCCGTTCCCTCCTCGTCCACCGCGACGAACGCCTGGTGCAGCACCTCGCTGACCACCAGGTCGAGGTCCTCCTCGGTCATCGGCGTGAAGTCGGCGCCGTCGCCGAAGGCGGCCGGCATCCCCAGCCCGATGAGGACCTCGCGCAGCGGCGCGGCGGTCCGGAAGGTCCACCGCGGCAGGGTCAGGTCGACCCCCGTCGTCTCACCACTCCCTCCGGCCGGGGTGAACGCGGCGAGGCCACCGGACGCCACCTGGTGCTCGACGCCGGCCAGGCCGCCGGGCTCGTCCGGGAGCACGATCGTCATCGCGAGCCGGCGCCCGGCGTACGGGACGGCGACGGCACGCCAGCCCGTCCCGCTGGTGAGCCGCGCGGCGAGGTCGGGGACCCGCATGAGGTCGGCCTGGACGACGCTGCCGTCGCCCCGGCGGAAGGCACCGCGCGCGGTGAGCGTCTTCTCGAACGGCGACTCCCACGGCGCCTTGAGGTAGATCGCGTTGACGAGCACGAGCCGGGTCGCCGGGTCCAGGACGCCCTCGGGGACGAGGTCGACGATCCGGTCGGCGGTCTGCTCCTCGACCCAGTCGTTGATCAGGCGCCGGGACTGCTCGGTGTGCTCGACGAAGTCGACGGCGCGCACCGGGGCGCCGTACTCCTTGGCGAGGAGGTCGACGAACTCCCGCTCCCAGGCCACCCCCTTCTGCCCGAACAGCTGGTCGGCCGTCGCGAGCGCCAGCTCGGCGGTCGATCCGTCCAGCCGCTTCTGCTCCCCCGCGAGCCCCTCGAGCGACCGGGTCAGCGCGTTGACCCCCTGGTGCCAGCGCTCCCCCAGGTCACCGACGCCGAGCACCTCGCGCATCTCGGTCGCGGTCCGGCCCGCGGCTCCGGTGAGCGTCATGCCGAGCGCGACGAGGACCGAGGACGGGGACAGGACGAGGTTGTCGCCGCGGTGCTCGCGGGCCAGGGCGTCGTACAGGCGGCCGGCGAAGGTGTGCAGGCCGGCGACGACGTCCGGGACGAGAGCGGGGTCGCCGGCGGCGCGGCGGACGCCGGAGGAGACGAGCTCGATCACGTCGTCGCCGCCCGGAGCGGTCGGCTCGGCCTGCGGCTCGCCGCCGTCGCTGCCGCTGCCGCTGCAGGCGGTCAGGAAGGAGGCGCCGAGGGCGGCGAGGCCGAGCTGGACGGTGGTACGGCGGTCGAGCGCGAGGGACATGCCCGTCCGACGTACCGGCGGGGCGCCGGGTTCCCCCAGCCCCGTCAGGTCAGGAGGTCGGCGGCCCGACCACGAGCGCGAGACCGGTCAGCGCCGCGACGGCCACCAGACCCACCCCGAGCCCGCGCAGCGGGTTGACCAGCAGCCACGCCACGACCCGGTCGGGCAGCGAGCGGCTCGCGCCGGCCGGCAGCCGCCACGTCTCGCCGAGCCAGCCCTTGCGGATCGCCCACCACTCCAGCGGCAGCGTCGCCAGCGGCGGCACCGCGGCGACGAGCGCGAGCAGTCCGCGACCGGCCGACCAGCGGCGGTCGACCCAGACCACGACGGTCGTGACGACGTACGCCACGAAGACGACGCCGTGCAGCATGCCGAAGATCCGCACCCCGACCTCGGTGGTCTCGGTGCCGTACTTGAGGAACATGCCGACCAGCAGACCCGTCCAGGTGATCGCCTCGGCGATCGCGACGGTGCGGAACAGGCGGGTGGGGGTGGTCACGGCTTCGAGAGTACCGAGACGAACCGCCGGACGCGGCGTCGCGTTGGTCACAAGACGATCGCCCGGGGGTCGATCCGTCCGGCCTCCCAGAGCACTCCGTCGCCGTCGAGCACCCAGGTCGGGAGCGCAGACCGGTCCGCCACCCGTCCAGCTATCCGGACCACCAGGTCGACCCAGCGGCACTCGAAGGGGCACGCGACCACGGTCGGCCCGCCGGGGAGCGCGATGTCGTACTCCCACTCGGTGCCTGCCGGGGCGCGCTCGAACAGGGTCAGGAGGCGGCCCTCCGGGTCGGCCAGCTGGACCACGGCACCGTCGGAGTCCTGGCCCTTCACGGCGCCGAGGCCGAGGAGAACGGCCTCAGCACGCTGGTAGAGGCCCGCGTCGCCGGCGACGAAGAACCCGCCCTTCACCGGGCGCCTAGGACCCGAAGCGGCGCTCGCGCTGCGCGTAGGCCCGGATCGCGCGCAGGAAGTCGACTCGGCGGAAGTCGGGCCAGTAGGCCTCGCAGAAGTAGAACTCCGACTTGGCGCTCTGCCACAGCAGGAAGCCGCCGAGCCGCTGCTCCCCCGACGTCCGGATGACGAGGTCGGGGTCGGGCTGGCCCTTGGTGTAGAGGTGCTCCTCGATGTGCTCGATGTCGATCTGCTGGGCGAGCATCTCGAGCGGGGTACCGAGGGCGGCGTGCTCGGTGAGCAGGGAGCGGACGGCGTCCGCGATCTCGCGGCGCCCGCCGTAGGCGACGGCGACGTTGACGATCATGCCGTCGACGTCGGCGGTGGCCTCGGCGGCGGCCTTGAGGCGCTTGGCGGTCTCGTCGGGGAGCAGGTCGAGGGCGCCGACGGGGTGCAGGCGCCAGCGACGCTGGTCGGCGAGGGAGTCGACGGCGTCGGCGATGATCTCGAGCAGGGGCTCGAGCTCGCGGGCGGGGCGGTTGAGGTTGTCGGTGGAGAGCAGCCACAGGGTGACCACCTCGATGCCGACCTCGTCGCACCAGCCCAGGAGCGGCTCGATGTTGGCCGCGCCGGCCTGGTGGCCGTGCGCGGTGTCCCGGCCGACCGCCTTGGCCCAGCGTCGGTTGCCGTCGAGCATGACGCCGATGTGCTTGGGCAGGTTCCCGGGCATCCTGCGAAGCATGCGTGCCTCGTAGGCGGGGTAGAGCACCTTGCGCACACCGCGCTTCCAATCCGCCACGAGTCGATCGTAGGACACATCGGCCGTGCGGCACGGATGATCGGGCAGGGCACCTTCCAGGGCGCCCACGTGGCTGACACGATGGGCACCACTCCGCACCACCTTTCCGAAAGAGGTACGACGACCATGACCGCTGCCGCCTGGCACCCGGACCCCACCGGCCGCCACGAGCTCCGCTACTGGGACGGCGCCCAGTGGACCGACCACGTGTCCGACCAGGGCGTGCAGGCGACCTCGCCGCTCTACCCGCCCACCGAGGCCGCCGCCCAGCAGAGCGTCGAGACCGGTGGCGCCGACCAGGCCGCCGCGAGCAGCACGGGCGGCGCCGACGCCGACCCGTGGGTCGGCTCGTCGGTCGTCGACGCCCAGGCCGAGGCCGCGGTCGACGCCCCGACCGGTACGCCGTCGGTCGCGCCCGACGCGGTCACCGCGTTCGCGCCGCTCGGCGTCCAGTCCGGCGAGGTGCCCGCGGCCGAGCCCCAGGCCGAGGTCCCGGCCGAGGTTCCCGCCCAGTCCGAGCCGCCCGCGTGGCAGCCGGCCCAGCAGGCGGAGCCGGTCCAGCCGTACCAGGCCCAGCCCGAGGCGCAGCCCTTCCAGGCCCAGGCCGCCCCGGCCGTGCCGTCGTACCAGCCGCAGCCGATGGGCGGCGCTCAGCCCCAGGGTGCCCTGGGCGACGCCTTCGCCGGGATCAGCGGCGAGCTCATCGACGGTCGCTTCAGCGAGGTCGACGGGGCCGGCGCGATGCTCCAGAACAAGAAGCTGCTCCGGGTGCGGATCACCGAGCCGTTCATGGCCAAGCAGGGCTCGATGGTGGCCTACCAGGGCAACGTCAACTTCGCCTACCAGGGCGGCGGCGCGGCCAAGTTCCTCAAGAAGGCGTTCACCGGCGAGGGCCTCTCGCTCATGCGCGTCGAGGGCCAGGGCGACGTCTTCCTCGCCGACCTCGCGCACGACGTCCACATCCTGCACCTCAACAACAGCGGGCTGTCGGTCAACGGCCGCAACGTGCTCGCCTTCTCGGCCTCCCTCGACTGGAACGTCGAGCGGGTCAAGGGCGGCAGCATCGCCGCCGGCGGGCTGTTCAACACGACCCTGCGCGGCACCGGCTGGGTCGCGATCACGACCGAGGGCATGCCGGTGGTGCTCAACGCCGCCGAGGCGCCGACCTTCGCCGACGCCCAGGCCCTCGTCGCCTGGTCGGTCCAGCTCCAGACCTCGCTGCGCTCCACGGTCTCGGCCGGCGCGCTGATCGGCCGCGGCTCGGGCGAGGCCTTCCAGGTCTCGTTCCAGGGTCCGGGCTTCGTCATCGTGCAGCCCTCCGAGGGCCCGCCGGTCACCACGGCCTGAGGTGTCGACGACGGCCGGGTGAGCGTGAGATCACGCTCGCTCGGCCGTCGTCGTCCCTGGGTACGACGGCTAGTCTCTCCTCATGAACCAGGCCCTCCCCCACACCGGTGAGAAGGTCCGCGCGCGCTTGGACACCCTCGGTGACCAGATCAGCGAGAAGGTCGCGGACATCAAGCCGAAGCTGCGGGGCTGGATCCACCTGGCCTCGACGCCGCTGGTCCTCGCCGCCGGCATCGTGCTGATCACCCTCTCGCCCACCGCGGCGACCAAGGTCGGCTCGGCGCTCTACGCGACGTCCGCGCTGCTGCTCTTCGGCATCTCCGCGCTCTACCACCGCGGCACGTGGTCGCCCAAGGTGTGGCAGATCCTCAACCGGTTCGACCACTCCAACATCTTCTTGTTCATCGCGGGCTCCTACACGCCCTTCGCGGTGATCCTGCTCGAGGGCCCCGCGCGGGTGGTCATGCTCTCGGTCGTGTGGTCCGGCGCCCTGCTCGGCATCGCGTTCAAGCTGTTCTGGCCGACCGCGCCGCGCTGGCTGTCCGCGCCGATCTACATCGCGCTCGGCTGGGCGGCGATCTTCTTCATCCCGGCGTTCTTCGAGGGCGCGACGGCGCTCGGCCTCGGCATCGGGATCGCGATCTTCGTGCTGATCATCGTCGGCGGCGCGCTCTACACGATGGGCGGTCTGGTCTACGGCTTCCAGTGGCCGAACCCCTCGCCGCGCGTGTTCGGCTTCCACGAGATCTTCCACGGCTTCACCATCGCCGCGTTCGCCGCGCACTACGTCGGCGTCTCGCTGGCGACCTACTCGCTGCGCTGACCCAGCCGCTCCAGCAGCACCAGCACCTCCGCGTGCGGGGTCTGCGGGAACATGTCGAGCAGCCGCCCCCGCACCACCCGGTACGACGCCAGGTCGGCCAGGTCGCGCGCCAGCGTCTCGGGGTTGCAGCTGGAGTAGAGCACGTGCCGGGCCCCCGAGCCCTCCAGCCGGCGGGCCAGGTCGTGCCCGAGCCCGCGCCGGGGCGGGTTGACGACCACCAGGTCGGCGCCGGTCAGCAGCGCGGCGTGCTCAGGCGCGGTCGCATCGCCCACCGCGAACGCGAGACTGCCCGGCAGCCCGGCCTCGTCCCGGGAGCGCTCGGCGCTGGCGATCGCGTCGGCGCTGATCTCGATCCCGTCGACCCGGCGCCCCGGCGCGGCCAGGTGGAGCGCGAAGCCGCCCACCCCGCAGTAGAGGTCGACCACTCGCGCGGGAGCCAGGTCGCGCACCCACGCGGCCGCCTCGCGGTAGAGCGCCGCCGCCACGGTCGTGTTGGTCTGGAAGAAGCTGCGCGGGCGCAGGTGCAGCGTCACCGCCTCCATCCGCATGGGCAGCGTGTCGTCCTCGGTGAGCACGATCTCGCGCTCCCCCTCCAGCACCGCGCGGTGCTCGGGCTGGACGTTGATCGTGAGCACCCGGACCTGCGGCAGCCGCTCCCGCAGCCAGGGCAGGTGCTTGCGGACCCGGGCCTCGGCGGCCGTGGAGCGCAGCACCAGCCGCACCATCAGCTCACCGTCGGGCGACTCGGTGACCAGGACGTGCTTGAGCTCGCCGCGCTGGGCGACCGGGCGCCCCGAGCCCACGTCGTACGGCGTGAGGGCGGTGGCGCTCACGAGCTCGGCCAGCACCGGCAGCGCCGCCACGATCCCCGGCGTGTGGAGCGCGCAGTCGCGCAGGTCGTAGCCGCGGCTGGGATCGGCCGGGTCGAGGATGCCGAGGGTCGGCGCGGCCGCCGTCCCGGTGACGACCATCTTGGCCTTGTTGCGAAAGCCCGAGGGCGGGCTCACGACCGGCGGCAGCCAGACCTCGCCGGGGGCGCCGACGAGGGCGCGGGTGGTGGCCTCCTTGGCGGCCAGCTGGTCGTCGTACGGGCGGCCGAGCCAGGTGCAGGAGCGGCACTCCCCCGCCGTGAAGTGGGCGCAGTCGAGCACGGCGAGACCCATGCCTCCATCGTAGGGCGACGAGAGCGCCACGAGCGCCATTCCCGGACTTAGGCTGATAGCCTTAGTCCATGAGCGCTGCCGTGGTCGTCAACGTGCACGAGGCGAAGACCAACCTCTCCCGACTCCTCGCCCGCGTCGAGGCCGGCGAGGAGATCGTGATCGCCCGTGGCGGCAAGCCGGTCGCCCGGCTCGAGCCGTTCACCCGACCGGCGGTCACCGTGGGCTTCCTCGACCTCCCCGAGATCCCCGACGACTTCTTCGCTCCCCTCGACGACGACGAGCTCACGGAGTGGGGCCTGTGACGCTGCTGCTCGACACGCACGCCTTCTACTGGACCGTGCGCCGCGAGAGCCGCCTCCCGGACCACGTGCGCGCAGCGCTCCACGAGGCGCCGCGCCGGTTCGTCTCGGACGTCTCGGCCTACGAGGTCGCGCTCAAGGTCCGCCTCGGCAAGTTCCCCACGGCCACCGCCCTGCGCGACCGGTGGACCGAGGCGCTCGCGACGCTGCCGGCGATCGCACTCCCGATGTCGACCTCCCACGCCCTGCTCGCCGGGTCGCTCGCCTGGGAGCACCGGGACCCCTTCGATCGCCTCCTGGCCGCCCAGGCGATCCTCGAGGGACTCACCCTGGTCACGGCCGACGCTGCCTTCGACACCGCGCCCGGCCTCACCGTGCTCCGCTGGTGACCGATCCGGGCACCGCGAACAGCCCTAGGGTGTGCCCGTGACGTCGTCCTCGTTCGAGAAGGTGCAGGCCGCCCCCGTCCTCGCGACGGTACGGCGCCTGGAGGAGCGGGTCGAGGCGCGCTTCCCCGGTCGCGGGCTGCACCGGGTCGCGGGCGAGCTGGCCGCCCTGGTCGAGACGGTGGCGTCCTCGACGGCGTCGGTCCGGGGCCGGCGGTCGTGGCTGCGGCCGCTGTCGCGGTTCGGGATCGTCGCGGTGATCGCGGTGACCACGACCGTGATGGTGCTGGCCGTGCGCTCGGCGGCCATCGACGCCCCCGACACCGGCCTGGAGTGGATCCCGCTGCTCGAGAGCGCCGTCAACGACCTGGTGTTCGCGGCGCTGGCGATCTGGTTCCTGTACTCCGTGCCCGAGCGGCTGCAGCGCGCGGGACTGCTCGAGCTGCTCCACCGGCTGCGCTCGCTGGCCCACATCGTCGACATGCACCAGCTCACCAAGGACCCCGAGCGGCTGCGCTCGTCGTTCAGCCCGACGCCGGCGAGCGTGCCGGTGGACCTCGCGCCCGACCAGCTGGAGAACTACCTCGACTACTGCTCGGAGCTGCTCAGCCTGATCGGCAAGGCCGCGGCGCTGTGCGCGGAGGCCTCGCGCGACCCGGTGGTGCTCGACACGGTGAGCACCGTCGAGACGCTGACGGTGTCGCTGGAGCGCAAGATCTGGCAGAAGATCGCGGTGCTCAACCACGTGCGCGAGGCGGCGGCGCCGGAGAGCTAGCCAGGGCTCAGCGACACCAGGCGAGGTCGGTCCAGCGGACGAGCTTGCCCCACTGGCTGGTGCCGTAGCGGGTGTCCGTGCGGGCCTGCACCGACATCGCGTTCTCGAGGGGGACGTAGGCGCTCCACGCGGACCCGCGGCCCTGCCCGTTGTAGTAGTAGTACGTCGGTCCGTTGGCCATCCAGGGGCTCCACGGGTTGCGATAGCTGCGCGCGGTCTTCACGTTGACCTGGAACCGCGCCTGGCTGAGGAGCCGGTCGGCGCGGCTCAGGTCGAGGTCGAACCGGACGGTCTTGAAGCCGTTCCCGTCGTGGCGGTAGCGGCACGCCGCGACGCGGACGCCGCGCACGGTCTTGTACAACGTCGTGGTGCCGACGGTCGTGTTGCCGCTGGCGGCGACACGCTCTCCCAGGGGAGCCGGCGCGGCGCCGGCGGTGGGGATCGGCGCCCCCGACGGGGCGAGAGCGAGACCGGCGGCGGCGGTCAGGGTGACGGCGAGAGTCGCGAAGCGGCGGAGCACGAGAACCTCCCAGGTTCGTTGACGGCGCTCCGCCACCTGCCCGCCGGCGCGCGAGGGCAAACCTGCGGCGGCAGCGACCCGGCTAGCCCCGTTGCCGTCCGAGCGCCCCCTCCAGCACCCGTACGGCGGCCGGGTAGCCCCCCGGGTCCGGCCCGATGTACGACAGCCGCAGGTACGGCGCCGACGGCTCCGCCGGGAACCACTCGTCACCGCCGGCCACCCACACCCCGTCGGCCGCGCAGTCGCGGACCAGCCGCTCGACGTCGGTGCCGCCGGGCAGCCGTGCCCACAGGTGCAGCCCGCCCGGCGGTACGACGTCCAGCGCGACCGACGGGGCGTGCTCGTGCAGGCTCTCGACCAGCAGGTCGCGGCGCTCCCGCAGCTGGGCGCGCAGCCGGCGCAGGTGGGTGCGCCAGGCGGGGTCGCTGACCACCTCGAGGGCGGCCTGCTGGAGCAGTCCGCTGACGTACATCGACTCGGCCGAGCGGTCGCCGAGGATCCGGTCGCGGGCGGGGCCGCGGGCGATGACGGCGGCGACCCGCAGGGCCGGCGAGACGCTCTTGGTCAGCGAGCGCAGGTAGACGACGTGGCCCGCGTCGTCGCGGGCGGCGACCGGGCGCGAGGTGGTGTCGATGCCGAAGTCGTGGGCCCAGTCGTCGTCGACGAGGAAGGCCCCGTGGGCGCGGACGACGGCGAGCACCTCGTCGGCGCGCTCGACGCTCCACTGGGCGCCGGTGGGGTTGGCGTAGTTGGGCTGGGCGTAGAAGGCGCGGGCGCCGGTCTCGCGGAACGACCGGTCGACCTCGGCCGGATCGGGGCCGGCGCCGTCGTCGGAGACGGGGACCGGCACCAGCTCGACGCCCGCCTGGCGGGCCGCCTGGATCGCGCCCCAGTAGGTCGGGGACTCCACCAGCAGCGACTGGCCCGGCGCGACCAGCGCGCGGAAGATCGACGAGAGCGCGCTCTGGCTGCCCGGCGCGATGACGACATCGGCCGGGGTCACCGCGCCGAGGTGGGCGGGGGTCGCGTCGGCCAGCTCGGCGGCGAACCACGCCCGCAGCTCGCTCATGCCCGGGGCCGGCGGTCGGGCCGTCGCGGCGGCGCCGCGGGCGGCCCGGCCCAGCGCGGTGCGCACGAGCCGCTCCGGCAGCAGCTCGGGTCCCGGGTAGCCCGCGTGGAGCACCTGGGCGTCCGGCGGCGCGGTGAGCAGCGGACCGGCGATCCGCGGCAGGTTCGCGCGCGGGGTGCGCAGCGCGGCGGTCTGCCAGCCGAAGTCGGGCCCCCGGGTGGGCCGGACCGCGCGGACGAAGGTGCCCACCCCCGGTCGGCTCTCCACGAGGCCCTCGGCGACCAGGCGGCGCAGCGCCTTCTGCACGGTGACCGGGCTCGCCTCGTGCTGCTGGACCAGCGCGCGGGTCGACGGCAGCTGGGCACCTTCGGGCGCGTCCCGGATCCAGGCGCGCAGCGCGGCGATGATCCGCGCACTGCTATCGTTGTTCATGTCAGCACAGAGTAGCGCTATCGTCTCCCG
Organism: Pimelobacter simplex; assembly: GCF_024662235.1. Taxonomy (GTDB): domain Bacteria; phylum Actinomycetota; class Actinomycetes; order Propionibacteriales; family Nocardioidaceae; genus Nocardioides. The sequence goes on along the minus strand of NZ_CP096276.1, from coordinate 410,694 downwards.
TCGGCACCTGCTATCGACGGTCCCGGCCGGTCTCGCCTGGGGGCTCCTCGGGGTGCTGGCCTTTTCGTTCACCGTCCCGCTCACCCGGGTCGCGCTGCGCGACCTCGACCCGCTCTTCATCGGCGCGGGCCGCGCGGTGGTCGCCGCGGCGCTCGCCGGGACCGCGCTCGCGCTCAGCCGCCAGCGGCTCCCCCGCGGCGCCCAGTGGGGCCGGCTCGCCGTCGTCGGGGCCGGCGTCGTCGCGGGGTTCCCCCTCCTCACGTCGTACGCGCTGACGGAGGTGCCGGCCAGCCACGGCGCCGTGGTGATCGCCGTCCTGCCGGCCGCGACCGCGGTGATCGCGGTGCTGCGGACGCGGGAGCGGCCCGTCCCCGCCTTCTGGCTGTACGCCGGCCTCGGCTCGGCCGCCGCCGTCGGCTTCGCCGTCGCCCAGAGCGGCGGCGTGAGCCACCTGCACCGCGCGGACCTGCTGCTGTTCACCGGCGTGATCGCCTGCGCCACCGGGTACGCCGAGGGCGGCGTGCTGTCCCGCGAGCTCGGCTCGTGGCAGACGATCTCGTGGGCGCTCGTGCTGTCGGCGCCGGTGATGGCGCTGCTGACCACGGTCAGCGTCGTCCGCCAGCCGCCGTCGGCACCGCCGGTGGCCTGGCTGTGCTTCGGCTACCTCGCGGCGATCAGCATGTTCCTCGGCTTCATCGCCTGGTACCGCGGGCTCGCGCTCGGGCCGATGGCGCAGGTCAGCCAGGTCCAGCTCGTCCAGCCGGTGCTCAGCATCACCTGGGCCGGCCTGCTCCTCGGCGAGACGATCACCTGGCTCACCGTCGCCGGCGGGCTGACGGTGATCGCCTGCGCCGGGCGGGCTACTTCTTCCCGCGGCCGTAGAGTCCCCGCACGACCTTCGTGAGCTGCTTCTCCTCCTTGGCCGTGCGGCGGAAGGTCGTCAGCGCGATCGCCGGCTTGAACCGCTGGCGGGCGATGGCGTGGGGGTAGGTGAACTCGCGCAGGCCGTCGGGGCCGTGGATCCGCCCGAAGCCGGAGTCGCCCACCCCGCCGAAGGGCAGCGTCGGAATGCCCGCGAACGAGATGACGCCGTTGATCGCGGTCATCCCGGCGCGCAGCCGCTCGGCGATCTCCATGCCGTGGTCCTTGGAGAAGACCGTCGAGCCGAGCGCGTAGCGGGTGCCGTTGGCCCGCGCGACGGCCTCGTCCATGTCCTTGACCCGGGTCACGGTGACGGTGGGCCCGAAGGTCTCCTCCTGGACCGCCGAGGAGTCCTCGGGGACGTCGACCAGCACGGTCGGCTGGACGAAGCGGGCGCCCTCGGGCACCGGACCGCCGACCAGCGCACGGCCGCCGCGGGCCAGCGCGTCGTCGACGTGGCGGCGGATGATGTCGACCTGCGAGGGCATCGTGATCGGGCCGACCTGGCCGCCGGGCTTGGCCTCCAGCTCTTGGGCCTGGCGGACCAGGTGGTCGAGGAACTCGTCGTAGACGCGGTCATGGACGTAGACCCGCTCGACGCCGGCGCAGGTCTGGCCGGCGTTGGCGGCGGCGCCCCACAGCGCGGCCTCGGCGGCCTCGGCCACGTCGGCGTCCTCGGCGACGATGAGCGCGTCCTTGCCGCCCGCCTCGATGACGACCGGGGTGAGCGTCTCGGCGCAGGCCGCCATCACGCGCTTGCCGGTCGCGGTGGAGCCGGTGAAGGCGACCTTGTCGACGCCGGCCGCGGTCAGCGCGGCGCCCGTCTCGCCGTACCCGGTGACGACCTGGAAGACCGGGCTGCCCACGGCCTCCTGGAAGGTGCGGGCCAGCCACTCGCCGACGCCGGGGGTGTACTCCGAGGGCTTGAAGACGACGGTGTTGCCGGCCGCGAGGGCGTAGGCGATGGAGCCCATCGGGGTGAACACGGGGTAGTTCCAGGGGCCGATCACGCCGACGACACCGAGCGGGCGGTACTCCACGCTCGCGGCCTGGTTGACCATGAGCAGGCCCGGCGCGACGCTGCGCCGCTTGAGCACCTTCTCGGCATGGCTGGCGGCCCAGGCCAGGTGGTCGACGGCGAGCGCGGTCTCGAGGAGCGCGTCGCCGGTGGGCTTGCCGGTCTCGCGGGACATGAGCGCGGCGAGCTCGTCCATGCGGCGGGCGATGAGCTTGCGCCAGCGCACGAGCGCCTGCTTGCGGCCGTCGTACCCGAGGGCCTGCCAGCGGGGCGCCTCGGCGCGGGCGCGGGCGACGGCGGCCCGGACGGCCTCCGCGTCGTGGATCGGGTGGGTGCCGACCACGGCACCGGTGGCCGGGTCGAGCGAGGTGAAGGTCTGCGCGGCGGGAGCGGCCGGCGCGGCGTCGGTGCTGGTCACGCCTCGAACTTACTCGTCGGTCACCTTCAGCGGAATGGGCCGACGAACAAGATGACGAGCACCACGTGGGCACTCACCACAACGGCGGCGATCGCGACGGCCGCCACCGGGCGGCGCCGGGCGACCCACTCGGCGCCCTGGTAGGCCAGCGTGATGAGCGCCAGCGCCGCCGTGACGTGGAGCAGGACCGCCAGCGCGATCCCGCCGACCACGCCCGCGATCGCGAACCGGCCCCAGGTCAGCCCCAGCAGCAGCGGTACGACGACCGCGCCGGCCAGGCCGCCGACCAGCTCGGTCGCGAACGGCCGGTCCCCCATCCACGGCACGACGTCGACCACGTCGAACAGGTCGAGCGTGGCCAGCACCCCCAGCACCGCGACCACCAGCAGGCTCGCGCCAGCCGCGGCGCGGTAGCGGAGGTGCCGCGCGGTCGACCACGCCGCGGAGCCGGACCAGATCGTGCCGAGGGTGACCGCGGACCAGACCAGCCAGCTGCGCACCGGCCCGGTGTCGGTGTCGCGCATCGCCGCCCGGAACACCCGGTCCGCCGCGACCCGGTCGAGCGCGTGGCCCTCGACCGAGAGGTACGTCGGCGGCTCGTGCCGGCCGTGCACGAGACCGTCGTGGAGCAGCGCGGGCGGCAGGTGCCGCCCGGTCCGGGGCACCAGCCAGGTGAAGATCGTCGGGACCGAGGTCAGGTCGGTCTCGAACGTGCCGGGGTCGGCGGGGACCAGCAGGTCGCCGTACTCGCGGTCGCGGTAGGCGATCCGGTGCAGCATCCGGAAGCTCTCGGTGCGCCGGTGCACGTCCCCGGACTCGACCCGCTCCAGCACCACCCGCGGCGGATCGGCGGACCCCTCGTCGTGGAACCGCTCGGGTTCCGGGGTGAGCGCCGACCAGGGGCTCACCGGCAGTCGCCCTGCCCCAGCCGGACCAGCCCGTTGAGGTCGCCGGTCGCGAAGTCGCGCAGCCCGCTGCCGTCGGGGTTCATCAGCTCGCGGTCGGAGTCGACGTGGTCGAGGCCGACCAGGTGACCGAGCTCGTGGAGCAGGATCGCGCGCTGGAAGTCCTCGCCGTCGCGGCGGTCCTCCAGGTCGTCGAAGGAGTCCGCGTCGAGGGTGACCCCGCCGGTGACGTACCAGCGCCACTCGGTGCCGTCGCCCGACTGGGCCGTCGCCCCGCCGACACCGGCCACGTCGCCGGACAGCTCGTCGACCTCGTCGTCGGTCGCCCAGGCGATGAGGACCGGCTCGTGGCGGCCGAACCGGACGCTGCCCTCGGTGTCGGGACGGCGGTCGGTCGTGCCGTCGTACGTGAACCGGAGGCCGGTGATGCCGGCGACCTCGGCGATGCCCTCCTTGACGAACGCGACCGCGTCGTCGTCGCTGCCGGGGGCCTGGTCGGGGTTGATCTCGTAGCGGATCTCGCGGCACGGGTCCCAGGTGACCGGCTCGTCCTTGCTGCCGCGCTGGTGCTGGAGGAAGGCGTACGTGCCGCCCTTCTCGACGTCCGCCGGGTCGCCGAGCCGATCGCCGCCGATCCCGACCACACGGCGCAGCGCGTCGAGCTCGCTGCCCGGGCCGAGCAGCAGGATCACGACGAAGATCACCGCGCTCAGCAGGAGGACGGCGCCGGAGCGCCAGCGCTCGCTCATCCGATGCCCGCGGGGTCGGTGACCGGGCGCTCGCAGACGAAGCCGCGGCAGACGTAGGCCGCGGGGAGGCCGTCGAGCGTCGTACGGCCGGCGAGGAGGGGGATCCGGCCGCTCGCGGCGGTGGCCTCGGTGGTGGCCACGACGACAGCGCCGGGCAGCGCGAGTGCACGGCGCTCCAGGGCGTCGCGCGCCGGTCCGGCCGGTCCGACGACGGCGACCTCGAGCGGTCCGTCGAGCATCGTCGTCGCGGCGGCCAGCGACCACCCGGCGAACCGCGGCGCCTTGTCGGCCAGCACGGCCGCCGTCGCGAGCGCCCGCTCCGCCGCATCGCGGTAGCGGCCCTCGCCGGTCAGCGCGTGCGCTTCGACCAGCGCGTGCACGAGCGCGCTGAACCCGCTCGGCGACGCGTTGTCGCCGGGATCGCGCGGCCGGGTCACCAGCACCTCGGCATCGTCCCGGGTGTCGTAGAAGCCGCCGTCGGGCGCGGCGAACCCCGCCAGGGCGCTGTCGATCAGCGCCGTCGCGTGCCGCAACCAGCGCGGGTCGGCCGTCGCCTGGGCGAGCGCCAAGAAGCCCGACGCGACGCACCCGTAGTCCTCCAGCACCCCGGCATGGGCGCCCGCGACACCGTCGCGCGAGACCCGGAGCAGCCGGCCGTCGTCGCGCAGGTGGAGCCGGACGAGCAGCTCGCCCGCCTCGACCGCCGCCTGCCGCAGGTCCTCGCGCCCTAGCCGCCGTGCCGCGTCGAGCAGCCCGCTGATCGCCAGGCCGTTCCAGGCGGCGACGACCTTGTCGTCGCGGGCCGGCCGCGGACGGGCCTCACGGGCCTCGCGGAGCCGGGTCCGGATCGTCGCGAGCCGCGCCCGCTCGGCGGGGTCGTCCGGGAAGTGGCGCAGCTGGAGGGTCGACATGCCGTCCTCGAACGTGCCCTCGCTGGTGACCTGGAAGAGCTCCGCCGCCCACGCGCCGTCGTCCGGCCCGAGGACCGCGACGAGCTGGTCCGGCGTCCAGGCGTAGAACAGCCCCTCCTCGGCGTGCCCGCCCGGATCGGCCGGGCTGTCCGCGTCGAGCGCCGAGGCGAACCCACCCTCGGCCGTGCGCAGCTCGCGGAGCAGGAAGTCCGCCGTCTCCCCCGCCACCCGGTCCCCCTGCTCGGTCCCGAGCCGCGCGTAGAGGCCCAGCAGCTGGGCGTTGTCGTAGAGCATCTTCTCGAAGTGCGGCACCACCCACGCCCGGTCCACCGCGTAGCGCGCGAACCCGCCGCCCACCTGGTCGTACATGCCGCTGCCGGCCATCGCCGCGACCGTCCGCGCGAGCATGTGCCGGGCCGCCTGGCGGGCCTGACCGTCGTACCGGCGGAGGAACTCGAGGACCATCGTCGGCGGGAACTTGGGGGCGTTGCCGAAGCCGCCGGCCATCGCGTCGTACTCCTGGGCGAGGGTGGCGACCGCCCCGTCGATCCGGTCCCCCGTCAACGCGTACGCCGGCAGTGCCGCCTCGTCCCGCAGGTGCGCGGCCACCTTGCCCGCCGTCGCCCGCACGTCGTCCCCCTTGGTCACCCACGCATCGCTCAACGCCCGCAGCACCTGCGTGAACGACGGCGATCCGTGCCGCGGCTGGTCCGGCAGGTACGTCGCCGCGAAGAACGGCGCCCCCTCGTGATCCATCACCACCGTCATCGGCCACCCACCCTGACCGGTCATCGCCGTCGTCGCCTGCATGTAGACCGCATCGACGTCCGGCCGCTCCTCACGGTCCACCTTGACGCTCACGTAGTGCTCGTTGAGGTAGGCCGCCGTCGCCTCGTCCTCGAACGACTCGTGGGCCATGACGTGGCACCAGTGGCAGGCGGCGTACCCGACGCTCAGCAGGATCGGGACGTTGCGGCGCCGGGCCTCGGCGAAGGCCTCCGGGCCCCACTCCCACCAGCCGACGGGGTTGTCGGCGTGCTGGAGGAGGTAGGGGGACGTGGCGTTCGCCAGGCGGTTGACCATGGTCTCGACCTTCATCGGTGGCGGAGGCAATCACGCGTGCGCGCGGAATGGTCCCAGCCTAGGGGGCTGCGAAGTCCTCGGGCTCGGCGCAGCCGGCGTCTAGGAAGCGCACTCCGTCGCGATCTGGTCGGCCGCCTCACGCAGCGCCTCGGCGTCCCCCTCAGCATGGGGCGCCGGCGCCTCACCGCGCTTGATCGCGTCCTTGGCCGCATCCGACAGATCGGACTCCAGCAGGACACGGACCCGGCACTCCGCCTGCTTCTTCTCCACTGGGACGCCCAGCGGGCCGTCCGAAGCCGTCAGCTCTGAGGCCGCGGCCGTGACCTCGGCGGGGTCGGCGCCACCGCACGCGGTGAGCATCATCGCGGCTCCGACAAGGAGCAGACCCTGCATCCGACGCTTCACGCCACCACTCCATTCTTGATCTCAGGTGTCCCGTTGGTCGTTCGAACCGCTCCGGCGAGGAGCTTCATAGATCTCAGCAGCCGGCCAGTCATCCTCGTACACCTCAATACCCGAGCCGCGCGAGGTTGCGGGTCCGGAAGGCCACGCCATGCGCAAGGTGAGATTCGAGAGCTTCTCGAATCTCGGGCCAGCGAAGCCGACGCATCGTGAACTCGAGGCTCTCTACGGATCCCATGGCCAATCGGTTGCCAGCCGTTCCAACTCAGCGACCGCGACCGTATGTGCAACTCGATCCGATTCGAGCAATGAACGTAGGTCAGCGAGCAGGTGTTCGTACGTGTCGACACCGACTGATTGCTCCGCGGCGTGCGCGATGTAGTCAGGCAGCTCAGCGAGTTCTCGGCTGTCGGTGTACTCATGGCGCTATCTCCGAATAGGCGCCTGGACGAACGAGAAGGTCCGACGATCCGAATGCCTCCTCGGCAGCCGTTTGGGCACGGGGCCGAACCGCTTGTAGCGCCCCGATCCGCTGACGAGTTGGTGCACCTCGTCCTCCGGTTGCTTGTGCATCGCGAAAACCGATCTCGGCAGCGTTTGTTGCCGATAGCACCCAGATCGCCCGAGCAAGGGGCGGTGGGTCAGAGCCACTCAAGGTCCTCGAGCTGCTTCCACTCTGCGGGCAGGCCTCGGCGAGCAAGCTCGTCCTCAAGGTTCGTGAATCCAGTCGGGGTCGGTTCGACACCAGGAATCCAAACCGCCTCGCACTCGTCGCAGACTTGAAGAGTCTCGTCGGTCACGATGATTCGGTACATGCTCACCCGGCCCTGACCGCAGCGTGGGCACTCGATGTAGAGACTCACGGCGACGGAAACGCTGTAATGATCTGGCTAGTGCCAGGGCGGACAATGATCGTGATGCTGGTTTCACCTTCTGTGCCGACGGTCCTCCCCCTAGGAACAACGTACTTGCCGGGATCGACAGCGGATGCAGGGCCACGCATCGCCCCAGCCACAACAGCCTCAATGGGTCTCACGGCCATGCCTCGAGCGCGGCACGTGCGGCCCTCATCACATCAGTACCGGCATCTTCGGCGCCGAGAACGACCGCCAGAAGCTCGGCAGCCAGTTCGAACGCCAAGGATGAGGATTCGACAGGATCGAAACCTGCCCGATCCACGACGAGTCGTCCACCTCGCGGTGCTCGCCGACTGAGGCCGTCCAGGACCGATGAGGCGAACTCGTCTGGCAGTCCGGCAACCAGCGGCTTCGCTAGGCGGCTCGCGCAAGTCGGTTCACCGCTGACAGCAGGGCCAGTGGTCGCGACTTCGACCACGAGTTGCGAACCGGTGTCGGAAGCGAAGGTGCCGCCGACAAGTGCACGGGGCATGAGCCCCCCGGCGCTTCTGAGGATCTCGACCGTCGCCCGGACGCTCCGAGTAGGCAGACTGCTCGTAGGGACATCAACTCTCCGTACGCGAGTCGCAAGGCTCTCCACCACGGCAGTCGGCTCGTCCCGTACGACTGAGGCCTGGCGCGTGTTCACCGAGATGATCATTCGATTCCCCAATAGTTGCGCCAGTTTTGGTTGAAGAGCTGGGGGAACTGCTTGATCACGTCAGGATCATAGTTCGCGAATGTTGGATGGGTCTTTCCGGCAAGCTCGTGGGCACGCACGTAACTCATTCCACCATCCATCAGGCCGGCTTCGGCGAGTTCGTGCGTCATGAAGTTCTTCTCGCCTTCAGTCAAAGGTCGCCCGTCGGTGGCCGCTCCGCGAATCCGTGCCAGCATGGCGTCATTCGCGGGCGAGTGATCCAGCCGAGTCAGGTGGCTCTCGATTCGCGCCGCGTCGTCCAGAAGGCTTGATGACGAGATCACCGCTCCAGAACTTGCCCCGCCGGACACTGCCTTGTCTCCCACCTTCTCTGCGGCGTCGGTGGTTGTCTTGCGGCCGGTCTCTTCGACGGTCTCAACAGCGAGCTTCTCGATCGTGTGGGCGGTGGCGCGTCTCGCGATTCCCGCAACGATGCCCGCACCCCACGCACACACCCACTCGCACGCATTGTTGGCAAACGAGCCGTCATCAGTGCCGGCCCACACATAGAACTTGTCCTTGAGCGTGGTCTCACCGGTGAACTCCATCCCCGGGAACGGAACCACCAAGCCCGGGGCGACCTGGACATCGGTCGTCGTCGTGCGCGGGAGGATGGCCTCGAACTCCAGGGCACCGCCCACAACCCCGGTGCCGGCGTCCTTCAGCATCTTCCCGAAGCCGTGGCCCCAGAACCCACCGTCATCGCTCCCGGAGAAGATGGTGCGAGTGAACTGTCGGTACCGATCCATCGCTGTTGCCTTCTGGACCGGGGGCGCCTTGATGTTGGTGAATCGTCCCTTGGCATCGACGTCGTACGAACACTCCTCCCCGCCGCAGATCGGCCGGTGCCCGTCGGGGTCGGAGTAGTTCAGCGGGTTGCCGTTGACGTAGGTGTAGGTGTTCGCCGTCAACGGATCGGTCCCGACCGACAGATCCGTCGAGGGGCTCGCGACCCGGTAAGCGTCCGGCGCCGTGAACGCACCCGTCCTCGGGTCGTAGGTCCGCGTACCCATCTGATACGTCCCCGTCGACCCATCACGAGTCATCCCCCGATACCACTGACTGTTGCCCGTGGTGCCGATCTGCGAACCGTTCTTGCACACCCCGTTGGGGTTGCCCCCACCCGTCGAGGCCTCGTACGGCGTCCCGTACGGGTTGTAGACCACCCCACACGCCAACACACCCGCACCACTACCCGGACGCGTCGTGACCGCAGTGATGTTGCCGTTGCCATCGGTGTCCAAGAACGCCTTGCCCGCCGACACATTGGTCTGGTCATAACCGACCGCGTTCCCCACCGCATCGAGCTGGTACAGCACCTCCGGCTTCGACCGAGCACCGTTGACCGAATCGACCTGACCCACCAACGACGTCGACAGACCGTCATAGACGCTCTTGGTCACACCCGCGTCATCGACCTGACCAGGACCCGAGCCGTTCCCATCACCCAGCTCATCAACCGAGATCGACCGCTGCCGATCCAACCCGTCATAGGTGTACGTCGACTCCCGCGCATCACCACCACAAGCGGTCGAGCCGTCCAGCTTGACCGTCCTGACCCGGTCGAACACGTCATAGGAGTTCGTCGCACACCCATCGAACCGGAGCAGACCCTCGTTCGGTCGACGGCGTCATAGACGGTGTCGGCATAGGCGAACGCGGGCGGGCCACGCACGCTCCCGCTCGGGGTACCGGGTGGGTTGCAGACCGGCGCGTCCTAGGTGTAGGCGGCCACCGGAACATCCGGCAACGGCGAAGCTTCGGCGAGTGAGCCGAGGCTGAGCCACGCAACGAGGATCGCCACCAGGACGCGCAGGAGGATCCTCAGTCACCCACGAATCTGAGCTCGGAGGAGTCATCCCTGAGGCCCCTGGCACAGAGGTTCGTGAGCTCCCGCGTGATCGCCACAATCGACGCCCGTGACGTCGACCCCGCAAGCTGTCGAAGTTCCTCGCCAAGCGCCTTTAGCTGAGAATGAGTGAAAGTGGCGTCTCCGTACGGATCGACCTGTGACAGCAGTGGATACAACTCGTGGGTCGGATCCAATGATTGCAAGGTGGCTTCGACGACATCCCACCAGTGCTCGGCGCCGTCGATCAGCCCGTTGCCTGTCCAGAGTTCGATGGTGATGGCCATAGATCAACCCTTCGGGCTCGTGCCCGGGAACATCGTGACGACCGCTCCGTCGGGACGCCTGATCACAGTGAACACATCTGTCGGTAGGCCGGTTGTTCGGTCGACGCCTACGCCTCCCGGGTTGCGGAGAACGTACCGGGTGTTGCCGTTGGTTTGCAGGAAGCCGTCCATGCCCTTGGTCCTCGACGCCAGACCCCCGAGGTCGACGTCGTCGTAGAACTGACTCTTGCCCTTGAGAGTGTTCGGGAACTGGTGACGCTGCCCTGCATGACCGATGTCAGCGACCTCGGCTGTGGACTTTGCGGCACATCGAGCGCCCTGAACGACGCGTGTGTCAACCTCGCGTCCGACCGATGCCGTCCGTGTCGTACCCGGACCGCCGGTGCCCTGTGCGAGCTGGCGGGTGTGCTTGTAGGCGGTGTAGGTCAGCGTGGTCGCGAGTTGCGGGCGCACCGAATGGCCGAACGACGCAGCGTCAACGGCCAGATGCGGCGCGGTGTAGTCGTAAGCGATCGCCGGTGGCCCGCGCTCGGTCGCAACACCGGTGATCTCGGCAGAGGATGCTGGGGCGTTGTGGGCGTACGTGGCGATCGGCGCGTCCAACGACGCAGCCGCGGCAGGTGAGGCAACACCGAGCAACCCGACGAGCGAGGCGACGAGCCAGGAGACGAGGGTCGCGATCAGGCGGCTATTCATCCGTGACGTCCGACCGCTCGTCGAACCATGGGCGCCCATCGGCTATCCACTCCAGCCGATACTGCTCGAAGCTGGACGGCTCGGCAGTCCCGGGATTGTCGTCGTTTCCGAACTCGAATCCGCACCTCGGACACACCTCATACGACGGCAACCCAAGATGGTTTTCATATGGAGGCGTCAGTTCGACCCCGTCAGGCGGCGGCCAGGTGGCATAGGGAGCCGAGGAGAGTCCGGGGAACGAACAGACGGGGCAGGTGAACATCGGCATCACTGCTTCGTTAGGAGGGTGATGAGGTCGAACGAGCCGTTGGAGTTCGGGGACAGCCGGATGCCGAACTGGAAGTTTCCGCCGCCTCCCGCGCGGGGGAAGGTGCCGACGATGTCGATCATCCCGTTGGTCGTCGTTCCGGTGCGCGGCCGACTCGCCAAGTCCTGCATGTAGCCGCGCCAGATGTCGGCGTTCCCGCCCGAGTCGATCTTGCTGAGCGAGTAATTGCTGTTGCCGAATAAGTGCTTGTTCATGTGGGTGCCGGTGAGGCCCCAGTTCGGGTCAGCGGCGTTCGGCCGCCAGTTGATCTTGCGGGTTACGACGCCCGGGCCAAGGTTCACACCGGTATTTGCGGCACCGGTTCCGCAGGCTTCTCCGTTCGTGTTGTGGACGAGGATACGCGAGGCACCGACGTGGTAGGTGTGAAGATCCTCGACCGTGAGGTTGTACGCCCAACCCACACGAGTACTCCCGGGCTCCAACCCGAGGACCCCTACCCGGCGACCGTGGTCGTCTACAAGCTCGTCACCAACGTCTAGGTCCTGCGGCCCTTCCCACACACCATCGGTCGCGTTCCAGAACGGATGGTCCTCGGTGGTGACCAGCCTGTCCGGACGACCATCACCATCAACATCGGCGTTGAGCGCAAGCGCGATGAGGTCGTCACGATGGACCCACACCCGCGAAACCCTCTTCGCAGCCTGCTCCCCTGTCTCAGGATCAGTGGCCACGACCTCGTCACCGACCACGACCTCATCGATCGGCTTGAGAGAGCCGTCCGCCATCAACACCTCTGTCGAACCCGCGAACGAGCACGGCCCGCCTTGCTGGGGCCGCTGCTGGGGCCGCTTCGACAAACCACTCGCACGACGGAGCGCCGACAAGGCACGCAACCCGACCGCCGCATCGCCCAGCATCGCCTCAGCGGTGGCCGAGGACTCCGCCGTGACCTCGGCGTACCGATCGACCCAGGTACCGTTGAGCATCAGCTCGACAGGATTCCCACCGTTGATCTTGTCCCAACTCGCACCGTTGATGGCGCTCGCCGAAATTCCCCAGGGTCGCTCATCTAAGTTCCCCACCCTGGGCGGTGTCACTGTAGCGGTCGGCGGGTGCCGGTCGCGGCGTGACGGAGTGCTTCGTTCTTGGCGTGGTGGTCGCGGAGTCGGTAGGAGTCGCCGTCCAGGTTGAGCACCACAGAGCGGTGCAGCAGCCGGTCGAGCATGGCGGCGGCGACGGTGGTGTCGCCGAGCACTTCGCCCCAGCCTGCGACGCCGCGGTTGGTGGTCAGCACGATGCTGGTCTTGAGGTAGCGCTGGGACACGACCTGGAACAGCGCGGAGGCGGCTTCGCCGGGCAGCGGCAGGTAGCCGAGCTCGTCGATGACGAGGAGGGTGGGGCCGGCGAAGAACCGCATCGTGGTGGCCCAGCGTCCTTCGATGGCGGCGCGGTGGCAGCGGGCGGCAAGGTCGGCGGCGGTGGTGAAGTAGGTGCGGTAGCCGGCTTCGGCCGCAGCCCTGCCGAGCCCGACGGCGAGATGGGTCTTCCCGACACCTGGCGGTCCGATCAACAAGACGTTGGTCGCGGTGTCGAGGTAGCGGCAGGTCGCGAGCTCCTCGACGAGCTTTTTGTCGACGCCGGGGGCGGCGTCGAAGTCGAAGTCGGCCAACGTGGCCGGGGTCGGCAGGGATGCGAACCGGAGTCGGCCGGCGAGCCTGCGGGCTTCGGTGGCTTCGACCTCACGGGCGAGCAGGTGCTCGAGCGTCGCGGTCATCGACCACTCTTCGGCTTCTGCTTGGGCGAGCACGCCGGGGAGGTGTTCGGCGGCCGCGGTTAGCTTCAAGGCGGCGAGGTGGCCGCGCAGCTGCTGGTAGAGGCTGGCCTGCGTACCGTTCATCGGCACGGTCAGGGAGTCGGTCATGTGAGGGTGTTCCTTCCGGTTGCTGCTCGGTCGTACTTGGACAGGTCGATCACCACGTCGTCGCTGGAAGCGGCGGTGGCGGTGAGGTCGTCGGGTTGCTGGCGAGCGCGCAGGACGTCGGCGGCCGCCAGGGCCGCGGGGCCGGGTGGGATGCGTTCCTTGCGGCGGTGCGGGCGGGAGGTGTCGTGGCCTGCCAGGACGAGCTGCTCGAGCGCGATCACGTGGCCGTGGTCGCGGACCATCACCCCGGCGCCGTCGGGTGCGAGCTCGTGGCGGGCGATCACGATCCCGCTGCTGGTGGCGATGTCGACGTGCGGGTCGCCGAGGCGCTGGGACACGACGACCTGGGCTCGGGCCAGCTCGGGCGGGACGGAGTAGAAGTTCCCGCGCCAGGCGACCAGTGCCTGCGCCGACACCGTCCGGTCCTCGCGGATCGTGGCGGGGAACGGCGTGGCCGGCACCGGCGCCAGTGGTTCGCGTTCGGCGACCGTGAGCACGCTGGCTCGGCCGTCGACGGCGGATGGACGCAGCCGGGCATCACCACGCAGCTCGCAGAAACGGTCCAAGGAGGCTTGGGCTTCCTCGATGGTGACGTCGTCGGGCAGGGTGCGCCACCAGCGTTGCGCGGCGGTGTGATTGGACTTCTCGACCACGCCCTTGCGGTTCCCGCGTCGCGGCGGGCAGATCGCGATCTGGACGCCGTAGTGCTTGGCCACCGCGGCGAACGTCGCGGTCACCTTGCCCGACTCCGGGTGGCACACCGTGGTCATCCGGTCGAAGCGCCACTTCTTCGTCAGTCCACCCAGCTTGCGGGCGACGGCGTCGAGTCCGGCGATCAGGTGCGGCTGCTGCTCGGTCGGAGCCAGTTGGCCGCGCCACTTGCCGGAGTGGGCCAGCGCGCCGACGAGCAGGTGCGCGTTCTTGCCCCATCCCCAGGCCGCTGGCGGGTTGGGGAGCTCGAGCCAGTCCCACTGGGTCTCCTCACCCGGCGGATGCTCGATCGGCGCGTTCGCCCGGCCCTTCGTCGCGCTGCAGGGCTCGCAGTGCGGCCGCAGATCCCGGGTGCGGATCTGGCGGGTGAACGTCGGATACGACCGGTCGTAGCCCAGCGCGGTGACCTCGTCGAACAACGTCACCGCCCACAGGTGCGGGTCCTCGGTCAGACGTGCGCGGACGTAGTCGAGGTACGGCTCGAACGGGTCGTCGTCGGCGGGCTTCCGTTCCCCGGCGACCCGCTCGCCGTCGAGGTAGGCGCGGATGGTCTTGCGGTCCCGGCCCAGGTGCCGGGCGATCGCAGAGATCGTCCAGCCCTGCCGGCGCAACGCGTGAGCGTCGATGTCTTCCTCCCGTGTCAGCATGGGAAGCGAGGGCTCCTTCGTGAGATGGCTGGTGGTCAGAGACCGCCATCTTCGAAGGAGCCCCACCCGCTTCTGGTGGAGCCACGGGGTGGGGAATTTCAGTGAGCAGAACTGGGGAGATTCAGCTGAGCGCCATCACCGTCGCTCATCAACCCGGCCTTGCGGTCATGGACGAACGTGCGCCACATCCCAACGGTCTCGGTCAGCTGGGAATCACACACCTGCTGCTGGTTGCACACCTGCGCCCAGATCTCGGCCTCGAAGAACGCCCGCGCGCCCGGCCCCCAACTGCCCGGGAACTGGCCGTCGAAGCCGCTGGCGGCCGCGGCCCGCTCCCACGCGGACTTCAACCCAGCCACACCAGGCCGAGCCGCGTCGAACTCACCCATCGACCCGATCTGAACCGTGCCCGAGGGCGTACGCCGGTCCTGCAGCATCCCCGATCCACTGTTGACCCCGGGCGCACCACCCCTCGGGTTCGAAACGGGCTTCTGGGTTCCCTCCAGCACACCAACAGGCGCGTGCCCATCACTGTCCATCATGTTCAGCGGGTTGCCGTTGACGTAGGTGTAGGTGTTCGCCGTCAACGGATCGGTCCCGACCGACAGATCCGTCGAGGGGCTCGCGACCCGGTAAGCGTCCGGCGCCGTGAACGCACCCGTCCTCGGGTCGTAGGTCCGCGTACCCATCTGATACGTCCCCGTCGACCCATCACGAGTCATCCCCCGATACCACTGACTGTTGCCCGTGGTGCCGATCTGCGAACCGTTCTTGCACACCCCGTTGGGGTTGCCCCCACCCGTCGAGGCCTCGTACGGCGTCCCGTACGGGTTGTAGACCACCCCACACGCCAACACACCCGCACCACTACCCGGACGCGTCGTGACCGCAGTGATGTTGCCGTTGCCATCGGTGTCCAAGAACGCCTTGCCCGCCGACACATTGGTCTGGTCATAACCGACCGCGTTCCCCACCGCATCGAGCTGGTACAGCACCTCCGGCTTCGACCGAGCACCGTTGACCGAATCGACCTGACCCACCAACGACGTCGACAGACCGTCATAGACGCTCTTGGTCACACCCGCGTCATCGACCTGACCAGGACCCGAGCCGTTCCCATCACCCAGCTCATCGACCGAGATCGACCGCTGCCGATCCAACCCGTCATAGGTGTACGTCGACTCCCGCGCATCACCACCACAAGCGGTCGAGCCGTCCAGCTTGACCGTCCTGACCCGGTCGAACACGTCATAGGAGTTCGTCGCACACCCATCGAACCGGAGCAGACCCTCATCCGTGTAGGTGTAGTTCACCAACGGCCGCAGCGGATCGTCGACGCTCTTGATCGAGTTGTCGAGGTTGTAGACGAAGTCGGTGACCCCACCACCGGTGCCGGTGGTCGTCTCCTTCGTGCGGTTGCTGTTGAGGTCGTAGGTCCACTCGTACTTGCTCAGCGGCCCACCGCCCGTCGTCCACTCCAGCAGCTGCTGCCCCGGCGCGTACTTGTACGACGAGGTCAGCGACCCCACTTGACCCGACGCCGCCTGCTTGATGATGTTGCGGTTGTTGTCGTAGTCGTACTCGTACTCACTGATCGTCGCCGAGTCGTCCTTCGTCGTCACCCCCGCCAACGAGTCGTTCGGGTGCCACGACCACTGGGTGAGGTGCGTGCCCGTCGCCTCCTGCGACAGCCGGCCACCCTTGTCGTAGGTGTACGCCGTGGTCGCACCCATCACCTCCGACGTCATCGCCTTGACCAGACCCGCCTGGTTGTACGCATAGCTGGTCGTCTTCTTCTGGCCCGCCGTCACCCCACCGTTGGTCTGGTCGCTGCGCATGCTGAGCGCACCCATGGCGTCATAGGCGTAGGTGTTCTGGTTCCCCCCACCGCCAGCACCCGTCTCGTCCACCGTCCGCACCCGGCCGTCGAGGTAGTACCCCGCCGTGGTGGTGATGTCACTGATCGGATCGGTGACCTGGGTGACCCCGCCGTGCTGCGCGTACGTCGTCACGATCGACCGGGTCGCGCCGTTCTCGCGGCCGGTCTGGGTCGCCACGCGACCGTTCGCGCCGTAGCCCAGCTTGAGCGAGCCACCCGACTTCCAGATGGCGGCGTCACCGGGGACGCAGCTGGCCACCGTCCCCGACTCGCAGCGCGCCGCTTCTGTCGAGGACTTCAGTCCGGCCGGCGTGTACTTGTAGCGGACCGACTGGTACCTGCCAGCCGTCACCGGTGTGTGGCTGGCCAGGATCAGGTTGTCCCACGTGAACTCGTTGACCACCGGCTTGCGGTCGTTCGATCCGCCCGGCAACGCCTCGGCATTCGGGTTGAGGACCTCGACCGGGTTGCCGACGTTGTCATAGGTGTAGCGGGTGACCGACTTCTTGCCCGGGTCGGCCGCGCTCGGCCCCGGGACCGCGACCCGCGCCAGCAGTCCGTCCGTCGTCCATGTCTGGCTGGTGACATCGGCCTTCGGGTTCTCCAGCTCCACCTGGTTGCCGCCCGCGTCGTAGCGGAACGTGTTGACCTCGGTCACGTTCTTCTGGCTCTGCTCGTCGACGTAGGCCGTGGTCGCGGTCTGGTCGAAGAGTCCGTCGGCGGTGTACGTCGTCTGACTGCTGTGCCCCAGCGCATCCGTTGCGGAGCGCAGCCTGCCGGCGCCGTCGTACACGTTCGACGCGACCGTGGTCCGGTTGGCGCTCGAGACGCTGTCCGAAGAGCTCGGGTTCGGCCCGGTCACGGACTCGACGAGACCATCGCCCGTGTAGGCGTACTCCAGGTAGCCGTTGTCGGATGCCGTGCCCGAGCTGTTCGAGGTCGGCAGGTACTGCCGCTTGACCTTCCCCACCGGGTCGTACGTCGCCCGCACCGAGCACACGCCCACGTTGGCGCCGTACTCGGCCAGCCCGGTCACCCGGTCGGTGACGAGGCCCGACGGGCACTGGTCGACCTGTTGGTTGATGCTCGCGCTGCCGTCGTTGCCGCCCCCGAGAGAGCTGGTGCTGCTGCCTGACGTGTTGTCGTAGCGCGGCGCGTAGGTACGGACCGCGTTGCCGTCCAGGTCGTAGTCGACCCGCCGAGCCGTGTTGGCGTTGGGCGCGGTGAGGGACGCCGCGTTGGTGAAGGCCTGGGGCGGCAGGACGGCGACGACCTGGCCGTCCGCGTTGTAGACCGCCCGGGTTCGGGTGTTGGCGAGTCCTCGGGGGTCCGGAGCCGCGGCCGCCGAGTGGTCCAGCACTGGGTCGGCCTGGCGGGTCTGAGCGCCCTCGAGGGTGTCGAGGGGGCGGTTCGCCGTGTCGTACGAGATGGCCGTGACCGCACCCGTCCGGGTCAGGTCGGCGCCGCTCGGCGCGTTGGTCAGGCTGTCGGCGTCGATCCGGATCCGGCCCGGAGCTCCGGCTCCGCCGAGGCGGTTGTTCTGCCCGGAGCCTCCGGCGCCGCCGTCGACGTTGATCGCCGTGGGCGCCGAGAGCTCGACGCCGGAGGCGGTGAGCCAGATGCCGCCACCGCCACCACCGCCGCCACCGGCGGAGTTCGTCCCGGCGGTTCCGCCGTCGCGACCCGTCGCGACGACCGTGCCGTTGACGACGATGCGGTCGGCCGAGATGTGCACGAAGCCGCCGCCGTTCCCGCCGGCGCCGCCGACGCCGAGGACGCCACCGCCACCTCCGCCGCCACCACCACCGGAGCCCTGCAGGTAGTCGCTGCCGACCAGGGCGAAGTCGGGAGTGCCGGACGCGAGACCAGGCTGTCCCACGGGGCCGCTGGCACCTTGACCGGGCTGGCCGTCGACCTTGTGACCACCACCGCCGCCGCCCGTACCGGTGAGGCCGGTCGTCCCCTTCTTGCCGCCGTTGCCGGGGTTGGGGTTGGCCGCGTCCTGGTTGGCGGGACCGCCCTTCTGACCACGTCCGGCCATCGTGATGACGCAGGTCGAGCAGACGTCGACGGTGCCAGTGGCGTAGAACATCAGCCCGGCGCTCGTACCGGCGGCGGTGAGGTGGGCGCCGTTGGTCAGCGTCACGTTGCGGTACTGCGCACCGTCGGGCACCTGGAAGGGGTTGCTCGCACCATTGGTGGCTCCGTTGACGACGAGGTCGCCGTCGATGCCGGTACCGGTGTTGAGGTAGCCGGGCGCGTTGAGCGCGGTGACGTTGCCGGAGTAGTCGTAGTTCCAGGTGCTGGTGTTGCTCTGCGTCGCGGAGCGCGGAACCGTCTGCTTGGTCCGGCGACCGAGGGTGTCGTACTGCACGGTCGTCTCGTGGCCGCGCGCGTCGGTGACCCCGATCGTGTTGCCATCGGCGTCGTAGCGATAGGCGGTCACGAGGTCGTTCGAGCCGCGGAAGCGCTTCTCGCTGGTCGTGCGTCCGGTCCGGTCGATGACGTAGTGGGTCGAGAGCTTGCCGGTGCTCGTGCACGACCCGGACGCCTCAGGCTCCCGCCGTACTGCCTGGGGCGTGCCAGGCGAGGACTCGCTGAGGTCGAACTCGCGCGGTGCGCAGAAGTCGACCTGGTTGCCGTCGGCGTCGTAGTTCCACCGGCTGGTGACGCTCGCGTAGCCGTTGTTCGCGCGGGGGGCGACGACCTGCAGCTGACGCCCTGCCGCGTCGTAGGACGTGCGGACGGTCTGGCCCGTGCCGTCGGTCGCGGTGATCGGGTGGTCGAGGCCGTCGTACGTCGTCGAGGTCAGGCAGACGACGTGGCCGTTCTGGCCGCTGGTCCAGGCGGCGGTCGTAGCTCGGGTCACGCATCCCGGCGGCGCGGCCGGCCCTCCCTGCTCGGGCGCCGGTCCTCGGGTGACCTTCGCCTCCAGCGGGCGGTTGGCCGCATCGTAGGTGGCCAGCGCCGCGATGCCGCGGGCGTCGACGGTCTTGACGGCATTGCCGAAGGGGTCGTACGCGATGGTCGCCACCGTGCTCGTCGAGCGGTGCTGGGCGCCCGTCGCCCAGATCGGCCGGCCTGCTGCGTCGTACCCGGCTGCGCGGTCGAAGGCCGCGGTCCGTACCTCGTTGCCGCGCCCGGGGCGGGTCCTCCGGATGCGGTCGAGCAGGTCGGTCGTCTGCGTGGTCAGGTTGCCGGTGGCGTCGCGCTGACCGCGCAGCTGGTTGCCCGGCAGCCGGAAGGGCGACACGTCGAGCCCCGCTGCGACCGGCGTCGTGGTGCTCGCGGGCGTCGTACCGTCGCCACGCTGGCGGTTGCCGGTGGCACCCCAGACGCTGACCTTGCCGGCCTTGTCGGCCGAGGCCCAGGTCGCCCAGCCTCCGGCGAGAGCGACCTGTCCCGTCAGCCCCGGTACGGCGACCGGGCTGCTGGACGTGCCCGGGGCTCCGCCGCCGAGCTGGCCGCTGCTGTTGAGACCCCACACCCGGACGGTGCCGTCGGCCATCAGCGCACCCGCGCCGCCCGAGGCGCCGATCAGCTCCCTGACCGGGCCCGCCGGGCTGCCGTCACCGAGGCTGGTGATCCGGGCCGGCGTCGTGCGCTGCGTGGTGTCGCCCTGGCCCAGCTCGCCGCTGGCGTTGCTGCCCCAGGACCACGCCTTGCCGTCGCGTGTGAGGGCGTACGACGAGTAGACGCCGCCGGAGATCGACCGCACGCCGCTGAGGGCCGACCCCGGCACCTGCGTGGGCGTCGGGCGCTGGGTCGTGTCGCCGTGGCCGAGCTGGCCGCTGTTGTTGTAGCCCCAGGTCCACAGGGTGCCGTCGGTCTTGATCGCCAGCGAGTGGAGGTAGCCCGCGCCGATGGTGGACACACCGCTGAGCACGTTGACCGGGTTGGCCACCCACGAGCCGCCCGCCGTACCGTTGCCGAGCTGCCCGTTGCTGTTGGATCCCCATGCCCACACGCGCCCCTGGGCATCGAGGGCGAGCTGGTGGCAGCCGCCCGTCGCGATCTGGATGATGTCGCTGAGGCCGGGCACCTTCGTGGGGAGGTTGACGCCGCCTCCCGCTGCCCAGACCTCACCGCTGCCGGTGAGATAGGTCGTCAGGGCGCACGTGGACAGCGCCCCGGTGGACGATTGACCGACCTGGACGACGTTCTGCAGCACCTTGGTCGCGACCGGGCTCGGCCGCGCGGTGGTCGAACCATCACCCAGCTCCCCGAAGGCGTTGGTGCCCGAGCCCGACACGGTCCCGTCCGGACCGACCGCGACCAGACCGGTGTTGGACACGCTCAGGGAGTCCGAGGTCACGGGGGTCGCGTTGACCTGCTCGGCGAAGGCAGCAGAGGGCGGCGCACCGGGCTTGGTCCAGTCGGCACCGAGGGCGATCCCATGGCTAGCGTTGCGCTCCCACGTCCGCGCGATGTTGCCGGCCGCGTCGTAGGCGAAGACGGTCTTCTCACCCTTGGGGTCGACGACGGCCTTGAGCCAGCCACCCGCCGAGGTGGAACCGGACAGGTCGCAGCTGGCCTGCGCCGCGCCCGCACACGTGGTGGTGTCGTCGTAGTACTTGTACTCGGTGACCTCGGGCAGGTTCTCGGCGTGCGCCTTCGGCGAGGTCATCACGGTGCGCTGGCCAGCGTTGTTGTACTCGTAGGTGACACAGGTGGAGGCGTACCCGCCGCCGGTCGGGGCGGACGGGCTGCCCGCAGGCAGGTTCGCCGTGGGCGATGTGCACGTCGCGCCCGTCGGGACCCCAGCGGACGCCGGCGTGTCGACCTCGCACGGCAGACCGGTGTTGCCCTTGACCGCCGTGCCGCAGATCGTCGCCCCGGCCGCCTTGTTGGTCGAGGCCAGCGTGCCTGCCGGGGGCAGGTCGCGCCGCGTGGTGACCAGGTACTCGCCCCAGTTGGTCGCGTTGTTGCCGCGCGGCGAGAGCTCCTGGGTCTGGTCGGTGACCGCGTAGAGCGTGTCTGCCTCGACGCGCTTGCCGCCCAGTGCGGCGTCGCGGTGAGCCTTGATCCGGGCCGGGCTCAGCACCTTCGCGTAGATGGCCAGCTCGTCGAGCACCGATCCGGGGCCACCTCGCGCTGCCGTGCCCGTGGTGGACGCGTTCGCGAACACCCCACCGTTGAGGGTGTCGGACAGCACGGTCACGGCCTGCTTGACCCCGTCGATCCAGATCGCCATCCCAGCCGTGGTCCCGGAGCCGTCGTAGGTGAAGACGACGTGGTGCCACTGCCCGTCGGCGATCGAGACGTTCGTGGACACCGAGGCGATTCCTCCGCTGGAGCCACCGTTGAGGTAGATGAACGGACGCCCGCCGACGGTGCGTCCGACCTCACCCCACGCGGTCGCGGTGCCCCAGGAGAAGGTGCGTTCCTGCTGGGTGGTGTCGGTCGACTTCTGCCACGCCTCGACGGTGAAGTCCGAGCTGGCACCGGTGCCGTTCGCGAAGCCGTTGAGAGTCGGGATCGAGGCGCCGGCGGCCGTCGTCGACTCGGTGACGGCACTGTTGTCGGCGATGATGCCCGGCGTCCCGAGGACGACATTGCCCTGGTAGGTGCCGTTGGGTCCGGTGCGCGCGGTCATGGTCGAGCCCGGGCCGCCGCTGTCGCCGAGGCGCCAGTACCCCAAGGGACCGTCGGCGTCGACGGTGCTGGCGTACTTCACGCCGCTGCCGTTCGCGGCGATCTGGCCGTTCCCACGGACCTGGTTGGTGTAGACGCGCTGGTCGCCGTTCGCGTCGAAGTACTGGTCGTGGGTGCCCCACGTCGTGATAGCCGAGTTGGCGTCGGTCCAGGGCTGGGAGCCGTCGAGACGGACCTTCCTGCGCAGTACCTGACCGAGCGGCCCGTAGGTGTAGGCGATCGCCTCGTCCTGGACCGTGACGCCGTTGAGCTGCGCGGTGCCGGCTCCCGGCGCCCCGGGGGCGAGCGGCACCGTCGAGGTCGAGTCCGCCTTGCGGATGGTCTCGCACAGGTTGTGGTTCATCACGACCGGTTCGACCTGCGATCCGCTGATCGTGCAGGAGCCGATACCTCCCTGGTCGGCGAGTCCGTCCCAGAAGTAGCCGGACCGCCGCACGAAGACGTTGCCCGAGGTTCCCTCGGCGATCTCCTTGACCCGCCCCCAGGCGTCGATGCCCGTGTAGCGGACCCGCTGGCAGGCACTCCCGCACGAGCCGACCTGGTTCGGCGTCCCCATGTCGGCGGTGACCATCACCGGCGGTGCGTCCCGATCGGTGGAGTGGTCGGTCCAGCCGTACCTGGTGGTCAGTCCCTTGTTCGGGCCGTCCGCTCCGCCCGCGGTGTCGGTGCCCCGCCGGTCGGTCACCGTGAGTACCCGGTCGGGTCCGACGGGCGCCGGCGTGTAGGCGATCTTCGTGGTCTTGCCGGCGGCGTCCGTGACCGTGCACAGCTGGCCGACCGTCTTGGCGTTGGCGTCGGAACCCGCGCACGCACCACTGGAGGTGGAGTACGTGTAGCTCCACGACGGACGGGACGCGGCCCGCGCCGCGGCGTCGGTCGGGTAGGGGTTACCGGGCTCCCAGACCTCGAGGAGCTGGGGCAGGAGCAGGTCCGTGCTCACGATGTACGACGTGACCCGGCCCGCGACGTCGGTGACCCGGACCCGGCGCTGGCCGGCCTGCGCGTCCTGCAGGTTGTAGGTGACCGAGATCTTCGGGCAGGCCGACCCGGCCCCCGGCTCGTTCTTGCTGCAGGAAGCCGACCAGATCGCGGTCGGCCCGTTGGTGACTCCCTCGCCGTAGGCGTAGCGGAGCTGCTGGCCGGTCGGGTCGGTGATGGCCCGGATGTTGCCGAAGATGTCGTAGTCGTAGCGGACCCGGTCCGGGCGCACGAGGGACCAGCCGATGCTGAGCCGGTTGCCCTCCTCCGTCGGGTTGTTGCAGCCGCTGCCACCCATGCCGATGTAGCGGAACAGGTACATGTTGGATCCGGGCGGACCGGTGTAGGCCTGGTCGATGCACAGCTTGGCGTACTTCCCCCCAGTGACCGCCGAGCTGAGGCCGTAGATGAGGCTCTGGGGGTTGAGCAGCTCGAGGATCGGCCCGATCGTCGAGCCGTCCTGGGTCAGGTCGATCGGCAGGCTCAGACCACCGAGAGCGACCCCTACCGACCGGAGCTTGAAGACGTGCCGGGTGCCGTCGCGGTCGATGTAGGGCATCGACAAGGGTTGAAGCACGGTCTGAAGGTTCGGGACGGGTATGCCGCCGAGGCCGAACCCGCCGGCGAACTCGCTCGTCTCACCGATGTCGAAGCGCCAGCCGACACCGATCGGGCTGCCGGAGCCGATCGCCATGTGGTCCTGGGAGTTGTAGACGCGACCCAGCCCGAGGGCGAGCCGGCCGCGGGTCTGGACCGGCGCGGTGTCCTGCTGCTGGACGACCAGGTTGCCGTTGGCGACATTGACGTTCGCCGTACCGCCGCCGCCGAGCTCGGTGGTGTCGTAGGTCCACCAGTCCTCCATGCCCAGGCCGCCGCCGCAGACGGTGATCTCGGAGAAGACCTCAGCGGAGGCGCCGGTGAGGCCGACGGTGGCGATCGCCGGTACCTCGATGAGGTCGCACCCGCGCTGGGTGCCGGCGACCGACGCCAGGAAGTCCCCCACACGCGTCTGGCCGATGGGCAGGGAGATCCGCGACAGTGACGCGGTCAGGTCCTCGACACCACCACAGGGCTTGGCCGGATCGGTCTCCGCGGAGCAGTCCTTGAGCGGCAGCGCCTCCGAGGAGAGGTTGACCAGTGTTCCCGCGGCGAGAAGGGTGTCGCGCAGCGCCGAGGTCAGGTTGACGCCCGACAGTGCCTGTCCCGTCACGTTGACGAGGGTGATCGTGACCTTGGCGATGTCGCCCACCCAGAAGATCCCGTCCTGGTCCGGCCCCTCCTCGGGATCCGTGACCTCGATGTCGACGAGCGGGACGCTCGAGTCGTAGGCCCAGGTGTCGTCGTAACGCACGGTCGTCGTACCGGCGGAGTTCACCCCCAGCCCGCCGAACAGCACCATCTTCCCGGTCTCGGTCGACGCCATCGACGCACCGGCGCGCGCCGGCGGCGAGGCCGGGTCGACCGCCTGGGACCAGCTGTTGCCGGTCCACGCCCACGTGTCGTTGAGGAAGACGGGGACCGCCCCGTTGGCATTCGCACCGCCCAGCAGCACGATCGTCTTGAGCCCGCGGTCGTAGGCCATCGCCTGGCCCCCACGGGCGGACGGCTTGTCGGGCGTCGAGATCTGGGTCCACGAGGTGGCCGTGGGGCCGAGAACCCACGTGTCGTTGAAGTAGGTGCACACCGCGCCCGAGCAGTTGACCGAGCCGCCGAACATGACCAGCTGGCCGGCGCCGTTGGTGCCGGTGGTCGGCGAGTACGCCATGCCCCCGTCGTAGCGGCGGGCGGGGGCGCCCGACACGCCGGCCGTCTGGATCCGGGTCCAGGCGTTGTTCTTGAACTGCCAGGTGTCGTTGAGCGCGCCGGTGTTGTTCTCGCCGCCGAACATGATGATCCCGGCACGGTCGGCGTCGTACGCCATGACCAGGCCGGTACGCGGGTCCGGCCCGACCCCCCAGCCTCCGGCACTCAGCTGGGTCCAGTTGGTGCCGTCCCAGGACCAGGTGTCGTTGAGGACGGTGTTGCCGTTCTGGCCGCCGAAGAGGATGACCTTCTTGAGCGTGTTGTCCCAGACCATGCCGGCCCGCCACCGCGGCGGCGGACTCGTCGCCGGGGACTTCTGCACCCAGTCGGTGCCGTTCCAGACCCAGGTCTGGCCCTGCGACGTCGCGCTGTCGGCGGTGCCGCCGAAGCGGACGATCTGCTTGCGGACCTCGTCGTAGGCCGTCCCGGCCTGGTAGCCCGCGGCCGGCTTGTGGACCGGGTTCTGCTGGACCCAGTTGGGCGAGAGATAGGTCGGGGAGGTCGGTGCCGCGGCCGCTTGGACACCCGAGCGGGCGAGAGCCATGGCGGGCTTGATCCGGGCCGGCGGCTCGGCCGGAGTGTCGCTCGGGGTGCCGCTCGGCTTGTCATTCGGCTCGTCGCTCGGGTCAGCGCTGGGCGTCTCGACAGGTGGGCTGGCGGGCGCGTCGGTCGGGGTGTCCGTCGGGGTGCTCGTCGGGTCGTCCGTGGGCACGTCGGTGGGGTCATCGACCGGATCGGGCGGCTTCGGGACGTTCGTGTACCCGTCGGCGATCCGCAACGGCTCGACGTCGGGCAGCTCGTCGCTCGGCCCGGTCTCCGGGGTCCAGCAGACCTTGGTGTCGTCGGCCAGCGGGATCATGCCGGTCAGGTCCGCATGCTCGGCCCGGCCCGTGCCGTCCCCGATCTCGGCGCACTGCTGCGTGGCTTTGGTGCCCGGTCGCTCGACCTCGTCGGAGGGCGGCTCGACGGGGTCCTCCAGCCGGGCCCCCTCGCTCGCCTTCGGCCGCTGACCAGGCTTCACCTCGTCCAGACGTAGGTCGATCGGCGTGCCTGCGACGTCGAAGGACTCCGTCGCGGCGACGCGCGAGCTCCCGGTCACGAGGACGACCGTCACCACCGTTCCAACCACGACCGCGAGCGACGTGACGGCGACGACGGTGCGCCGGACCGAGGCACGGAGCCACCGGTGCAGCACCCGCCCTCGGGAGTGAAGGGACGTCCGCAACCGCACGAACAGGGCCAGCACCCGACCAACCATCCGGGACCACCTCCTGTGATCCCGACTCCACTCACACTCGCCCGAGCATGTGTCCGACATCACATCTGGTCGGCGACCCTGGCGCAGGATCACCCGTGGTGTCAAGGAGGCCGACATATCAGTTGCCTGGGACTTTGTCCCTGTCGTCAGCATCGGAGATGCCCTTGACAGACCGCCCGGCTTCCGGGGTTTGATGGACGACCTGGGCTGCGGGAACGGCTCAGGTCGACGGAGAAGGCGGTCTGGTGGCGCGCAATCACCGAGAGGCAGCACGGCTCGGGCCGGGGCCCCGGGTACGAGCGCGCCGGCCTCGGTCGGCCTGGATCGGCGGCCTCGGAGCAGTCGGCATCACCGTCGCCGCGATCAGCGTCGCCAGTCTCGCCGTCGGGGCAGGGCAGCCTCCTGCCGCGTCGAGTCATCTCTGGTCATCCGGCGAGCCGTCAGCCACCGGTGCACCGACGACAGTGTCCGACCACGAACTGACGACGGCTGCCCTTCCGGACGCGCCGCGGTCGACTGCTGCGCCGGCCTGGTACCGGGTCGTCGGGCGAGGACTCGCCCCGACGGCTCGCGTCGCCGCGATCCCGCCCGCCGCCCGCACGGCGTACGAGCGCGCCGAGACCATCATCGCCGCCGCCGAGCCCCGCTGCCGGCTGTCGTGGCACCTGCTCGCCGCGGTCGGTGGCACGAGCACCGACCACGGTCGGGTCCGTTCGTTCCGCCTGGTCGTCACCGGGCTCGACGAGGACGGCTCCGCCCGACCGGCGATCGTGGGGCCCGTCCTTCACGCGGGCGAGCGCGGGCTCGTCTCCGACACCGATGCAGGCGCCCTGGACCACGACCCGGCCAACGACCGCGCGGTCGGCCCGCTCCACCTCAGCCCGACCCTGTGGTCGCACGTCGGGCTCGACGCCGACGGCGACGGCGTCCGTGACCCTCAGGACGTCGACGACGCCGCGCTCGCGACGGCGGTCCTCCTGTGCAGCACCGGGCTCGGCCTCCGCTCCCCCGAGAGCCAGACCACCGCGCTCGCCCAGCTCAACGCGAGCGCTGCCTTCGCACGTCGCGTCGTGCGGCTGGCCGAGGCCTACCGGGCCGACGACGCGCTCCACCCGGGGACGGCGCCGGTGGCCGGCCCGGTGCCGCCCGGTGCGCCGCCGTCGAGCGACGCGGCCTCGCCCCAGGCCACGACCGAGGTCGAGGAATGGTTCCGCACCCACCCCGACCAGCGCTGGCGCGACGCTCCGTCGCTCTCCGCCTGGGCGCCGCCACCGTCCCCGTGGGTGCCGACGACGCCGGGCACGCCGCCCTCGCCGGCGGCGGACCCGACCGGTCCCGCGCAGCCCTAGCGGCCCGCGAGCCCCCGCTCGATCGCACCGACCACCTTGGGCCGCAGGTCGCGTGCCGCGATCACCTCGTCGACCGAGCCGACCTCGACGGCGCGGTGGATGTCGTGGACGCCGTCGAACTCGGCGGCGACCTCGGCGATCTTGTCGGCCCGCAGCTGTGCCCGAAGCTCGGCGAGCTCGACGACGAGGGCGCCGCGCTCGCCGTCGTCGGCGTGGTCGATGCGCTCCTGGAGCTCGGCGACCTTGGGGTCGGCGGCGGCGCGCTTGGCGACCTCGGCGGCGAAGACGACGGCGGCCGCAGGCGCACCGCCGAGGACCGAGGCGTAGGAGCCCTCGATGGCGAGGACGGTCATCGACGGGTTGAGCTGCTTGGAGAACACCACGAACGCGCCGCCGTGGTAGCGGGAGATCACGCAGAACACGATCGGGCCGTCGAAGTTGACGATCGCGCGGCCGATCTCGGCGCCGTACTCCAGCTGGAGGTTGCGCATCGACTCCGGGGAGCCGTCGAAGCCCGACAGGTTCGCCAGTACGACGAGCGGCCGGTTGCCGGAGGCGGCGTTGATGGCGCGGGCGACCTTCTTCGACGACCGCGGGAACAGCGTGCCCGCGGTGTAGGTGTCGGGGCCATCGGTGGGAGGGAAGCCCGCGCGGGGCACCGGCTTGGACTCGATGCCGACGAGGCTGACCGGGTAGCCGCCGATGCGGGTGTCGACGACGACGGCGGTGTCGGCGTCGGCCATGCCGGCCCAGCGCTCGAGCATCTCGTGGTCGGCGTCGGCCAGGGCCCGCATCACGGTGCGGATGTCGAAGGGCTTCTTGCGGTCGGGGTTGTGGTCGGGCGAGAAGATCTCGCCGACGGTCGCGAAGTCCGTGCCCGGGTGCGGGTACGACGTCACGTCGCGCTGGACCGGGTCGGTGGACGGCGCGCGCCGCGGCCCGGACTCGCCCGGGGCGACGTAGGTGTGGTCGTAGTGCGCCATCAGCACGCCGAACGCACCGGCCAGGTCGGGCACCCAGTACTGAGCCTGGCCGTTGGGGCCCATCACGCGGTCGTAGCCGCCGATGCCGTGGTTGTCCTCGGCCGAGACCCCACCGGAGAAGTCGAGGGACTGCTTGCCGGTGAGCACCATCGCGCTGTCCGGGGTCATCACGAGGATGCCCTTGGTGTGCATCAGCATCGTCGCCTCGGCGTTCCAGTACGGCTGGGCACCGACGTTGATGCCCGCGACGACGATGTTGATCTCGCCGCCGTCCTGGGTGAAGTGCACGATCCGGCGCAGCGCGGCGGCCACCCAGTCCATGTTCTCGGTGCCGCTCTCCATCGAGATCCGGGCACCGGCGGAGACGGCGAACCACTCGACCGGGACGCCGAGGCTCTCGGCGAGGTCGATGGCCGCGATCACGCGGGCGCACTCGGGCTCCGACAGCGCGCCGAGGGACATCAGCGGGTCACCGCAGAGCACGACGCGGGTGACGCCCTCGGGGTGCAGCGGCGTCGGGGTGGAGACGACGGCGACGATGATGCCGGCCTTGTTGTGGCCGGGCGCCCGGTCGACGGGCACGAGGACGCCGGTGTCGTCGAGGTCGTGCTCGACGACGGTGCCGCCGCCGGCCAGGACCTGCTGGAGCTCGTAGGGGTAGACCAGGCCCCGGCGGCGGGCGCGGAGCACCTTGCCGGCGTACTCGTCGAGGGGGGCCAGCGGCTCGGTGGGCGGCGCGACGATGTCGGCGACGACCCCGGCGCCCGGCTTGGCGTGGAAGCGGATGGCCAGCGGGGTGGTGGTGCCGTCGGGTCCGGCCACCCGGCCCTCGGCGAGCACCTCCTCGATCCCGGCGCCCTCGCTGAGCGGGGTGATCTTGCCCTGCAGCGCGGTGAGCTGGTCGAGGTCGGCCTCGACCACCGGCCACACCGTCACCCAGACGTGGTTGACGTCGAGCTGGGTGCCCGCACGGCCGCGCGCCGTACGGACCCGGCGGATCGCCTCGAGGCAGTTCTCGACCGCGCGCTCGGCGTGCGGGAGCGCGATCACCCGCCCCTCGTCATCGCGTACGACGGCCAGCTGGCGCACCTGCGCGGCCGCGACCAGGCGCCGGTCGGCCGGGTTGGTGCGGGCCACGCACTCGTAGAGGAGCACGTCGTCGGGCGCGGGGAGCCGGGTGACGTCGAACTCCGCGAGACGCCCCAGGTTGAGCCGCCGGCCGACCATCGGGTGCATGCCGCGGACCAGGGTGTCCTCGACGAGCGCACCGCCCTCGGGACGGAACGTGAAGTAGTCCACGGGCTGGGGCGCGGCCGGGCAGACCGCGACCGAGACGCGGCGGGCGCGCGCGGCGAAGTCCTGGCCGGCGAGCATCGCGGCGACCTCGGCCGAGGCCCGGTCCGGGTCGGCGGGCGCGTCGGGCCAGCGCAGGTAGATCTCGACGACGTCGTCGTGGTCGGCGGTGAGCGCGCCGGCGATCGCGGCGCCGAGCGCCCCGGCCGGGTCGGCCAGCTCGGTGACGTCACCGACGGTGGAGACGACGCGGGTGGCGCCCTTGTCGTCGGTGGCGTACTCGGCGTGCACGACCGGCCGGCCACCTGTGCTCGTGACGGTCAGGTCGTGCAGGTCGTACTCGAGGTAGTGGCGCCGGATCAGCACCTCCAGCAGCGGCTCGCGCTCCGGGAGGCCGTCGGCGAGGCGGTCGCGAAGGAAGCCGACGAGCTGCTCCGGGATCGCGGTGAGGGCGGCGATCCGGGCATCCCGGTCGGGCGCGGAGTCGTCGGCGAGGGCGGCGACCTCGGCGGCCACGCCGTCGAGCACCGCCCGCCGCGCGTCGTCGACGAGCGGCTGGTCGAACCAGGCGAACCGGACCGATCGGGCCAGGTCGCCGACCACCGCGAACCGGAGCTGGGTGGCGCGCACCAGGCGCTCCAGCAGTGCCCGGGCCTCGGCCTGCTCGTCGGCCGGGAGCGGCGGCGGGGTGCTCAGCCAGCGCTGCAGGACGCCGACCGCGATGTCGACGTCCGAGGGGTGCTGCTGGGCCAGGAAGATGCGGAACACGGCCCGCTCGAGCTCGGGCGTGCGCTCGAGGTCGGTGATGCCGTAGTGCGCGAGCGCCCGGGACAGCTTGTCGCGGAAGTGGTCCGGGAGCGCCCCGCGGTCGGGGTCGAGGCTGCGCAGGTAGGTGTGGAAGTGCTCCCGCGAGCTGTGCACCCGGAGCTCGGTGTGGGCCTCGTCGCCGGCGGGCCGGTTGCGGCTCAGCTCGGCGACGTCGGCGAAGAGCTCGAGCAGGTCCATCTCGGCGCGCAGCGCGCTCGGCTCGCGGGTGGCGAGGTGACCGGCGAGCAGGGTGCCGCGCTGGTCGGGCGCGATGTCGTAGCCCAGCAACTGACCGGCGAGGGCGCCGAGGCTGTCGGTGGCGACGCCGGCCCGGCGCGAGGTCGGCAGGTCGAGGTCGGCGCTCGCCGTACCGGCGCCGGCGGCGGGTGCGCCCGCCTCGTCGGCGTCGCTGGTCGGGTCCAGGCGCACCAGCGGCGCACCGGTCTCGACCTGGCCGCCGACCCGGACCAGCAGCTCCTTGATCCGGCCGGCGAACGGCGCGGGGAGCACGGTCTCCATCTTCATCGACTCGAGCACGAGCACGGGCTGCCCGGCGGCGACCTCGTCCCCGACCGCGACCGGAGTGGCGTCCACGAGGGCCGGCGCGGGCGAGCGGACCATGCCGCCCTCGTCGCGGCTGACCCGGTGCATCACGTCGTCGACCTCGACGAGGTGGACCGTGCCGTGGGTCGCGGTCACCAGGCGGTAGCGGTGCCCGTCGACGGTGAGGCGGCCGTGCACGTCGTCGATCCGGTCGAGGACCGCGGTCACGGTGCGCTCGGCACCGCCGCCGGCGACGGTCACGTCGTACTGGGCGCGGCCCGTCTGCCGCACGGTCAGCGCGTACGTCGCCCCGCGCAGCTTGAGCTCGATCGTGCGCGACGGGTCGTGCTGGACCTGGGGGCGGCCGCCCTGCGCGGACTGGAGGAACCGCGCGATCTCGGCGCCCTCCTCCTCGTCGTAGGCCTCGATCGCGGCGGCGACGAGCGCCACGCCCGAGTGCCGGGCCGACTGCAGCCGGCCCTCGCCGCGGACCCGGTCGATCCAGCCGGTGTCGGCCCAGGCCGGCGTACCGACGGTGACCTCGGACTGGTCGAGCAGGTCGAGGATGAAGCTCTTGTTGGTGGCGCCGCCGTCGATGACGACGGTGGTCTCCCCCATCGCCCGCCGCAACCGGGCGAGCGCCTGCTCGCGGTCGGCGCCCCAGGCGATGACCTTGGCGATCATCGAGTCGAAGTCGGCCGGGATGACGTCGCCCTCGGCGACACCGGTGTCGACCCGGATGCCGGGCCCGGCGGGCAGCTCGAGCCGGCTGATCCGGCCCGGGGCGGGCGCGAAGTCGCGGTCCGGGTCCTCGGCGTTGAGCCGGGCCTCGACGGCGTGACCGCGCTCGGCCGGGCGCTCCCCCGCGAGCGGGATGCCGCGCGCCACCTGGATCTGCAGGGCGACCAGGTCGGTGCCGGTCACCTCCTCGGTGATCGGGTGCTCGACCTGGAGACGGGTGTTGACCTCGAGGAACGCGAAGGTGCGCGTGCCGGGGTGGTAGAGGAACTCCACGGTGCCCGCGCCGGCGTACCCGACGGCGTTGGCGAGCCGCTCTGCGGACGCCTTGAGGTCCTGGGTCTGCGCGTCCTCGAGCAGCGGGGACGCCGACTCCTCGATGACCTTCTGGTTGCGGCGCTGCACGGAGCAGTCGCGCACACCGATCGCCCAGGCGGTGCCCTGACCGTCGGCGATCACCTGGACCTCGACGTGGCGCGCGTCGGTGACGAGCTTCTCCAGGAAGACGACACCGCTGCCGAAGGCACGCTCGGCCTCGTCCCGGGTGCGCTGGTAGGCGTCGGTCAGCTCCTCGGCCGAGGTGACCTTGCGGATGCCCCGCCCGCCGCCGCCGGCGGTGGCCTTGAGCATCAGCGGGTAGCCGACCTCGTCCGCGCTGGCCAGCGCCGCAGCCAGGCTGTCGACCCCACCGCGGCTCCACGGCGCCACCGGTACGCCGACCTCCTCGGCGATCAGCTTGGAGCCGATCTTGTCGCCGAGCTTGCGCATCGCCTCGGCGCTGGGGCCGATGAACGTCACGTCCAGCCGCGCGCACAGCTCGGCGAACGCCGGGTCCTCGGCGACGAAGCCCCACCCGACCCAGGCCGCGTCCGCGCCGCTCGCGACCAGCGCACGCTCCAGGACCGCGAGGTCGAGGTAGGGCCGGTCGGCCGCCGCCCCCAGCAGGTACGCCTCGTCGGCCTCCCGCACGAAGGCCGAGCCCGCGTCGACGTCCGTGTGGAGCGCGATCGTCCGGATCTGCTCGCTCCCGGACGTGTGCCGGGCGTTGATGTCCCGGACGGCGTGGATGAGACGCATGGCGGCTTCGCCGCGGTTGACGATGGCGATCCGCGAGACCTGAGGCACGCTCCCGACCCTTCCATCCGGAGCGGGCCCGGCTCCAGTGGAGATCCCACAGCGTTGACGAGGATTGGTTGTTGACCCTCAACTCACGGACCGGGCGTCCTCCCCCGGGAGCCGGGCGACGTACGCTGAGGACCGTGCACCCCCGCGAGGCCCCCCGCGAGTACGCCGGCGACGGCATCGTCGTGACCTGGGAGCCGGCTCGCTGCCAGCACGCAGCCGAGTGCGTCCGCGGCCTGCCGACCGTCTTCGACACCGCCGCCCGCCCCTGGATCGACCCGAGCCGGGCGAGCGCCGACGAGATCGTCGAGGTGGTCGACCGGTGCCCGAGCCATGCGCTGGGCTACCGCACCGCCGACGGGCGCACGCGGTCCGCGCCTGCCGACTGACCTGATCGGCCCGGCCGCGACCTCACGTTCCGGCCGCGCCGGGCGTCTTCCTGCTGAGAGCAAGGAGACGCCCATGGAGACCCGACACACGGTCGTGGACACCGACCTCGGCCCGATCACCCTCGTCGCCACCCGCGGCCCGGACGGCGACGCGGTGAGCGGGCTGTACTTCCGCAGCCACCGGCGCCGGCCCGCCGCCGCGGACCTCGGGACCGCCGTACCCGTGGCGGAGGACCTGCTGCTGGGCGAGGCCGCGACCCAGCTCGTCGACTACCTCGGCGGCCGGCGGCTCGCGTTCGAGCTGCCGCTGGCGGCCGCGGGCGATGGCTTCCAGCAGCAGGTCTGGGCGCTGCTGGGGCTGGTCCCGCGCGGCACCACCACGACGTACGGCGAGATCGCCGCGCGGCTCGGCGACCGCTCCCTCGCGTGGCAGGTCGGTCAGGCCGTCGGCGCGAACCCGCTGTGCGTGATCGTGCCGTGCCACCGGGTGGTCGGGGCGAACGGCTCCCTCACCGGGTACGCCGGCGGGCTGCGCCGCAAGCAGGCCCTGCTCGCGCTCGAGGAGCAGGACGCGCGCGTCGCGGGCCGGCTCTTCTGACCCGTGGCCACCGCGACGTACACCCTGCTCGGCCCCGACGGCCGCCCCTACCCGTCGTCCGTCCCGGGTTCGTGGGGCGGGCACCGCCGCAGCCGCATCTACGGCCGCCTCGACTGCCCCACGGCGCTGCTCGCCATCGCCCGCGGTGGCTACGTCGCCCACCGCGTCTTCTTCGCCGACGAGGACATGGCCGTGGCCGCCGGGTACCGGCCGTGCGGCGCGTGCTGCCCCGACCGCTACCTGGTCTGGAAGCAGCGCCGCGACCGACGGGTCGAGGTCGCGCCGGGGGCCGTCCACGTACCGGGGTGGCTCGACCTCCCGGCGCAGGCGCGGCTCGTCGCGCACTTCCACCGGTGGGCGGCGGGGCCGGTGCCGATCCGGGCGGCCAAGGTCCGCGGCCACGAGATGTCGGTGCGCACCGTGTGCCTCGGCTGGCACTGGCAGCCGTACCGGTACTCGCGCACGGCCGGCGACGTCAACGACGCCCGGGTCCTCCCGCTGCCCGACTGGCTGGCCGACCTCGGACGGCGAGCCCTCGCCGACGCCGGGTGGTCGCCGGCCGAGGCCGCCCGATACCGGCCCGACGCCGCCCTGGTGAACTTCTACGACGCCACGGCCCGGCTCGGCATGCACCAGGACAAGGACGAGCGCTCCCCCGCGCCCGTCGTGTCGTTCTCGATCGGCGACGACTGCACCTTCCGGTTCGGCACCACCGAGCACCGCGGCCGGCCGTACGACGACCTCCGGCTCCGCTCCGGAGACCTCTTCGTGTTCGGCGGCCCCGCACGTCTCGCCCACCACGGCGTCCCCCGGATCCACCCCGGCACCGCGCCCGAGGGCTGCGGGCTCGAGCACGGGCGGATCAACATCACCCTGCGCGTCACCGGGCTCCCCGGCTGACCGCTCGTCCGAACCGGCGCGCAGTCAGTCGCGGGCGGTCGAGGGCGCCCGGTGGTTGCGGTAGTCGAGGTCGGCGTACTCGGGGTGGCGCACGATGAAGGCGTGCACGAACGGGCACACCGGCAGCACCAGCCGCCCGCTCCCCCGTACGTCGTCCAGTGCCGCGCGGATCAGGCGCGAACCGACACCGGCGCCCTCCAGCTCGCGGTCGACCTCGGTGTGGGTGAAGACGATCAGGTCCTTCGCCTCCTGGTACGCCGCCAGCCCCACCTGGGTGTCGCCGCGCCGGATCTCGTACCGGCTGAGGTCCCGGTTGTTCGTCACCGTCAGCTCGTCGTGGTTCACCGCGTTCATCCCTGGTCCTCCGTCCGGCGGCCCCCGAAGTGCCAGCGATGCACCTCGACCGCATCGTAGCGATGGGCGGCGAGGACCTCCCGCGCCGCGTCGAGCCCCGCGGCCCGGACCAGCACCGCCGTACCGAGCCAGGTCTGGCCGTCGTCGGACAGCAGCGCACCGCAGCCGATCAGGTCCTCCGAGTCCGGCACCACCGGCTCGGGCCCCGGCTCCGGCCCGAGCCCCAGCACCAGGTAGCGGTCGTCCCCGTCCCTCCCCCCGGCGAAGTCCCAGATCGTGCGCCCGAGGTCGTTGCGGAAGCGGCGCACCAGCACGTCCCGATAGGCCCCCGCCTGGTACGACGGCTCCTCGAACGCGAAGCGCCACGCCGCCGCCGGGTCGGCCAGACCGAGCACGTGGACGCTGCCCGTGAGCACCTCGCCCGTCGCGTCGAACGTCGGCCCCCGCGCGATCATCGTCTCTGCGAAGCCGTCCATGTAGGACCAGTGCTCCTCGACGAGAGCCCGGCGCAGGTCGCCCGAGCCGGGCCGGTCGCGGTGGTAGACGAGGAAGTCCATGCCCCAGTTCTACCCGGCTGCCGAGCGGCGCGGCGCAGGCGGCCTCAGCGCCCGGTCCAGCGCGGCTCGCGCCGCTCGAAGAACGCCGTGATCCCCTCGGCGACGTCCGCCGAGGCCAGCAGCCGCGCGTGCGCGGCGTGGCTGGCGGCCCAGCTCGCGGACTCGTCGCCGTTGATCTCGTCCTGGGCCAACGCCAACGCCTCCCGTACGGCGAGCGGCGCGTTGCCGCTGATGGTGGCGGCCAGCCCGAGCGCGACGTCGAAGGTCGCGCCCGGCTCGACCAGGCGGTTGACGAAGCCGAGCCGCTCGGCGCGCTCGGCGTCGATCGGCTCGCCGGTCAGGAGCATCTCGCGGGCGACGTTGGCGGGGAGCACGCGGGGGGCGCGGAAGACGCCGCCGAAGTCGGGCAGGAGGCCGCGCTTGACCTCGGGGAAGCCGAAGGTGGCGGTCCGGGAGGCGACGACGAGGTCGCAGGCCAGGACCAGCTCGAGGCCGCCGCCGAGGGCGTAGCCCTCGACCGCGGCGATCAGCGGCTTGGGGCGCACGCGCGACATGATCCCGGCGATGCCGCCGCGCTCGGTGGGCTCGCCGGGGCCCTCGGCGAGGTCGGCGCCGGCGGAGAAGACCGACGGTCCGCCGGTCAGCACGCCGCACCAGAGGGAGTCGTCGTCCTCGAGGAGGTTGAGGGCCTCGTCGAGGCCCTGGGTGACGGCGCCGTTGATGGCGTTGCGCTTGGCCGGGCGGTCGAGACCGATGACGAGGGTGCGGTCGACGCGGATGGTCTGGACGGCCGGGGCACCGGTGCTGTCGCTCATGCGGGACAATCTAGGGATGACCATGGAGATGTTCATCCACGACGAGATCCCGTCCGGCGAGGTCGACCGTCGCGAGAAGGTCCTCTCCTCGCTCACCGACTCCGTCCGCGACCTCGTCGACGCGACCATCCGTAGCACGGTCGCCGACGACGAGCTGGTCGCCGTACGAGACGAGGTGGACGCGCTCGTCGCCCGGCTGCGCGCCGCCCAGCTGCCGGGTCCGGCGGGGGTGCGGTTCAACTCCGAGGGCCGCTCGTGGAACTGGGGCAACGCCGTGGTCGGGCGCGGCAACGCGATCGCGCCGCCGGTGCTCAACGTGCACGACGACGCCAGCGCCAGCGCGTACGCCGAGGTGACGCTCGGCGCGGCCTACGAGGGCCCGCCGGGGATGGTCCACGGCGGCATCTCCGCGCTGCTGCTCGACCAGATCATGGGCGAGACCGCGAGCGGCTTCAAGCGGCTCACGATGACCGGCACGCTGACCCTGCGCTACCGCCGTCCGCTGCCGCTCGGGCCGGTCCGGCTCGAGGCGCGCATCGCCGACGAGAACGGCCGCAAGATCACCGTCGAGGCGAGCATCGGCGTGCCCGGCGAGGAGGCCGCGGTCGAGGCGAGCGGACTGTTCCTGATCCCGAGCTGGGCGCCGATCGACGAGACCGAACAGGGCTGGTCGCGCTCGGCCGAGGGCTGAGCCGAGCGCTGACCCGATCGCTAGGGCCGGTCGACCAGGTCGGCCAGCCGCGGCGGCGCCTGGAGGCAGTAGGAGTCGGTGAGCAGCTCGCCGAGCTCGACCCAGTCGGTGTCGTCGTCGATGAGCATGCCGACGACATTGCCGCCCCACTCCGCCCGGAAGTACGGCGCCCCCAGGTGCTGGAACGCCATCACCTCGTCGGGCTCGGCGCGGAACACGATCCGGTAGAGCTGGTCCTCGCCGCCGAAAACGTGGGCCACCGTCGAGGTCGTCCCGGACACCCGCCAGCGCACGCCCACCCAGGCGTCCTCCTCGGCGCACTCGGGGAGCCGGGCGAAGATCGCGCGCAGCCGGGCGACGTAGGCGTCGGGGACGTCGGGACGGGTCGGGCGAGGCACAGCACGAATGTCCCACACGCCGCCGACAGCCCGGCACTGTCCATGCTCGCGCCTAGCGTGCGGGACATGAACCGCACCGACCGTCTCTACGCGCTGGTCGAGGAGCTGCGCGCCGCCGGCCCCCGAGGACGTACGGCGAGCCAGCTCGCCGCCCACTTCGAGGTCAGCGTCCGGACGGTCGAGCGCGACCTCAGCGCCCTCGGCCAGGCCGGCGTACCGCTGGCGACCAAGCAGGGCCGCACCGGCGGCTACAGCCTCGACCCGTCGATGACGCTGCCACCGCTCAACTTCACCCCGCGCGAGGCGACGGCGCTCGCGATGGCGCTCAGCAGCAGCGCCCACGTGCTGTTCGCGCGCGATGCCCGCTCGGCGCTGCAGAAGATCGTCGCCGCGATGCCGCCGGCCGCGCTCGCCGAGGCCCGTACGGCGGCGGCCAAGGTGCGGCTCGTCGTACCGCAGGGGGCAGCGCCGGACGCCGACGTCGCCGAGACCATCTGGCAGGCGGTGCGCCGGGGCCAGGTCCTCCGGATCGGCTATGTCGACATCGACCGCGTCGAGTCCGAGCGCGAGGTCGAACCGCAGCACGTGGTCGTCGGCCCGCGCGGGTCCTACCTGACCGCCTGGTGCCGGCTGCGCGAGGACGACCGGGTGTTCCGGATGGACCGGATCACCCGCGCCGAGCGCACCCCCGCGCTCCCCCGCGGCCCGCGCCGGCCGATCGAGCCCGAGATCCCCGGGCAGCTCATCGCCCGGCCGGAGGCCGCGCTGGGCCCGGACAAGATCCTCGCGATGGCCGCGGAAACTCCGACATAGGGCTGTCGCCAACCGCTGGGAGCGTGGTCGTCGTACCCACCCGACACCTCCAGGAGGACCCACCATGACCACCACCCCCGCCGCCCCGCCCGTCCCCGGCACCGTCGCCTGGTTCGAGATCGCCACCGACGACCCGGGCGCCGCCGAGACCTTCTACGGCGGCCTCTTCGACTGGTCCTTCGCCGCCGACGAGGCCTCCCAGGCCGGCGGTCTCGACTACCGCCTGGTCACCGCTCCGGGCGGTGGGGGCGCACCCTCGGGCGGCATCTTCGGCACCGGCGGCCAGCTGCCGGGCCACGCCGTGTTCTCGATCCTCGTCGCCGACGTCGCCGCGACCTGCGTGGCGGCCGCCGAGCTCGGCGGCACGGTGCTCAGCCAGCACCTCGACGTCGGGCCCGGGGTGCCGACGTTCGCCTACCTGCGCGACCCGGCCGGCAACCAGTTCAGCGTGTTCTCCCCGCCGGCCCGATGAGCCGATGAGCCCCGGACACGGCGAAGGGGCCCGACCGGTAGGTCGGGCCCCTCCTGGCCCAGGCTCGCGCCGGGGCTACACGGCGCGGGCTGGTCAGCCCAGGTCGACGATCGCGGCGACGGGGCCGCCACCCTCGGGACCCTGGTGCGCGGCCGAGACCGACACGAAGACGGCCGGGTCGCCCGTGACGGCGGCGGTCACGCCACCGACGCACGACTTGATCTGGCGGTGCCAGTGCACGTCGGAGTCGTCGAGCATCGCGTTGCGACGACCCCGGACCTCACCGTTCTGCGAGGCCTCGCACTTGAGGAACACGTTGACCAGGCGGCCGTCGAGGTCCGCGGTGCGCGGGCGCTCGGGCAGGTCGAGGCCGGCGTTCTTGATGGCGTCCCAGATGCCGTCCTGGTCGAGCGCGTCGTTCATCACCGAGTGGCCGATGCGGTAGCGGCCGCCGACGCCCTTGGCGTTGCCGACCACGACGATCTGGGCCTGGTCCAGCTCGACCCCCGAGGAGCACGAGGCCACCGACGAGTACAGGTCGCGGTTGTTCATCACGTCGGCGTCGGTCGGCATCTCGATCTCGCCGAGGGCCACGGCGATGCCGAGGCCGGTGACGCCGTTGGACAGGTCCATCGACTCGTGGGTGTGCTCGGTCCAGACCTCCTTGCCGCGGCTGTGCGCGTCACGGATGGTGTGGATGGTGAGCAGCGGGGTCTTGGTCTGCACGTAGTGCACGTCGGCGACGTCGGTGATGCCGGCACGCTCCATGGCGACCTTCACGCCCGCGGCGACCTTCTCGATCATCGCGACGTAGCCGATCTCCTCGGGCAGGATCGGCTCGCTCATCGCGAAGCCGACCGTGAGGCGCTGCTCGTCGCGGCTCGGGTCGTCCTCGGGAACGTCGACCGTGGCGAAGATGGTGGCGTGGGGGCTGATCACGCCGTCGGTGCCGCCGGACCACACGATCGGAACGCCCTTGACCTGCTCCTCGGGGGCGCCCTTGGCCATCAGGACCTCGCGGAAGGCGCGGTCGGCGATGATCCGGGTGTAGTCGTTGACGCCGCCGTTGCCCTCGGTCTTGCCGATGATCGCGATGACGCGGTCGGCGGCGAAGACGCCGTCGTCGATGAGCTTGGCCAGCTCGGAAGCGTCGGCGACGGAGTGGATCGGGACCTTACGGACCTCGATGGCAGAAGGCATGTCAGGCTTCCTTTCGGTTAGGGGTGACGATCGTTCCGGCCTTGCCGGAGGCGGCAGCGACGATGCTGCTGAGATCGGTGATGACGCCGAGGCGGCCGGACCGCTCGACGAAGCGGCAGATGGCGTCGACCTTCGGCCCCATCGAGCCTCCGGCGAAGTGCCCGGCCGCTGCGTAGGAACGCATCTGGTCCAGGGTGACCTCGCCGATGTCCTCGGCCTCCGGCGTACCGAAGCCGAGGATCGCGTGCGCCACGTCGGTGGCGATCACGAGCATGTCGACCTCGACCGCGCGCGCGAGCAGCGCGGCGCCGAGGTCCTTGTCGATGACCGCCTCGACGCCGGCGAGCGTGCCGTCGGGACGACGGACGGTCGGGATGCCCCCGCCGCCGTTGGCGATCACGACGAAGCCGGCGTCGACGAGCGCGACGGCGGCGGGCGCGTCGATGACCTCGAGCGGCTCGGGCGAGGCGACCATGCGTCGCCAGCCGCGCTCGCCGCGGTCCTCCCACGTCTCACCGTGGTCGATCATCGTCTGCGCCTCGTCGGCGGACAGGTAGCGGCCGACCGGCTTGCTCGGCGCCGCGAACGCGGGGTCGTCGGCGTCGACGCGGGTCCGGGTGACCAGCGCCGCGGTGGGACGGGCGATGCCCCGCGCGGCGAGGGCCGCGTCGAGGGCGTTCATCAGGATGTCGCCGAGGGTGCCCTGGGTCTGGGCACCGCACCAGTCGAGCGGCACGGGAGGTACGACGGGGGCAGCGAGCTCGTTCTTGACGAGCAGGTTGCCCACCTGGGGACCGTTGCCATGGGTGATCAGGACCTCGACGCCTTCGGCGACGAGGTCGGCGACCGCCTCCATGGCCTCGGTCGCGGCAGCGATCTGGTCCTCCGGACGGGCCTTGCCGTCCGGCGACGTCATCGCGTTGCCGCCGAGGGCGAGCAGGATTCTCATGACTGCGAACCTAGTGAGCCGGGTCACCCGCGTTCATCGTGAGGATCAGCCAACTCCCGGCGTCAACCCTGGCAACTCCTGCCAGCCAGCTCCCGGGACAACACTTCACCAAGACCTGCCGGCGCGCGGCCGAGCAGCGCACCGAGCGGCACGCCCCCGGTCGGGAGCCCGTGGTCGTCGTAGTAGGCGAACATCGCGCGCAGCCAGACCCGCTCGCGCTCGTCGAGCCCG
Organism: Pimelobacter simplex; assembly: GCF_024662235.1. GTDB lineage: Bacteria > Actinomycetota > Actinomycetes > Propionibacteriales > Nocardioidaceae > Nocardioides. The sequence goes on along the minus strand of NZ_CP096276.1, from coordinate 369,537 downwards.
GTCGCGCTCTCGTCCCAGTCGTCCGGGTCGATCCGGCGTGCGAGCACCTCGTGACCGAGCACCGTCGCGGCCGCGGCGGCGACGTCGGCGACGCTGACGAGCGCCGGTCCCCCGAGCTCGTACGTCGCCCCGACGTGCCCCGGCCTGGTCAGCACCACCGCGGTGGCCGCTGCGACGTCGTGCAGGTCGACCAGCCCGAACGGCGTGTGCACCGCATAGGGGACGTCGAGCCGGGCGGCACCCCCGGAGCCGGCCGCGGACTCGGCGCCCGCGACGAGCGCGGGCACGAAGTTCTGGACGTAGGCGCAGGGCTGCAGGATCGTCCACTCCAGCCCGGAGCGGCGGACCAGGTCCTCCGCCTCGGCCTTGCCGACGTGGTGCGGCATCGCCGGCACGTAGGGCGAGGCGACCGAGTGGTAGACGATCCGGCCGACGCCGACCTGGTGGGCCGCGGCGAGCACGGCGGTGACGTACCCGGGCTCGTCCGGGTGGAGGTTGGGCGCGATGACGTGCACCGCGTCGGCTCCGGCCAGGGCGGCCGGCAGATCACCGAACGCGGCCCGGCCCAGGGGGCGTGTCGCCACGCCCGCCTGAGCCAGGGCCGCGCTGACGGCGCGGCCGGTCTTGCCCGATCCTCCGAGGACCGCGACCTTCACGGCGATCCTCAGAGGGTGTCCACCGCGGCCGCGGCGGCGCCACCGGACAGGGTGCTGTAGCCGGGGCCACGGTCGAAGAAGACGTCCTCGTCGGCCGGAGCCGGGCGGGCGGCGCGCTCGGCCGTGGTGGCCGCGGCGTCGTACCCGAGGGTGTCGTCGTCGAGCGAGCCGGTCAGGACCACGCCGTAGTCGGCGAGGGCCGCCTCGGCCGAGACCTTGCGCCACACGACGTCGCGGACCACGAGCTCCGGGTCGCGGTCGACCGGGTTGCCCCAGCCGCCGCCACCGGTGGTGCGGATCCGGATCGTCTCGCCGGCCACCACGGGCTCGGCGTCGGCGAGGGCGTCGACCTCACGCTCGTTGGGGCCGCCCGGGTCGATGGTGACCTGGAACGGCTTGCCCGCCTTGCCGCCCTTGACGCCCCAGCAGGCGAGGATGGAGCGGTCCGCGATGGACATGAAGTGCGCGTCCTTGAGCATCCGGATGTGCTTCTCGTAGCCCAGGCCGCCGCGGAACTGACCGGCACCGCCGGAGTCCTGGGCGAGGCTGAGCGACTCGACCACGAACGGGAAGCGCGACTCGGTGAACTCCGTGGGGAGGTTGCGCGAGTCCGGGACGACGTGGATGGTGTCCTCGCCGTCGGCGTAGTAGCGACCGCCCGAGCCGCCGCCGAGCACCTCGCGCATGAGGTACGAGCGGCCCTCGAGGTCCTCGCCGTAGACGCCGGTGTAGCGGATCGTCTCCTGGTCGGCGGGCATCTTGCCGTCGACCGCCTTGGCGATCACGCCGGCCAGGACGCCGAGCAGGCGCAGGATGACGAACGTCCGGGCGTTGGTCGGCGCCGGGAAGATCGGCGTCAGCAGCGTGCCCTTCTCGGGGAAGCGCATCTCGATGAGCGGCACGACGCCCTCGTTGACGTCGAGCTCGGCCATCCGCTCCGGGGTGTCGGCCAGGTTGCGCAGGATCGGCGCGAGCCACTTCTTGAGGAAGACACCGTCGGAGTAGTCACCGCAGTGGTTGATCGGGCCCTTGGCCTGCGGGCCGGTGCCCGCGAAGTCCAGGATGAGCCGCTCGCCCTCGGGGTCCTCGGCCGCGGTACGGGTCAGGGTGATCCGCTGGGTGTGCAGCTGCGGGTCGTCGACACCGTCGTGCTCGGCGTAGTCCTCCCAGGTCCAGGTGCCGACCGGGATCTTGGAGAGGATCTCGCGCCGGTAGGTCTCGGTGGAGCGGTCGATGACGGCGTCGAAGCAGGCCTCGACGGTCTCGATGCCGTAGCGGTCGAAGAGCTCGCCCAGGCGCCGCGCGCCCATCAGGCAGGCCGAGCACTCGGCGTCCAGGTCGGCCGCGAGCGACTCGGGCATGCGCGAGTTGCGGGTCATGATCGTCAGCGCCGAGCGGTTCGGCACACCGGCGTCCCAGAGCTTGATCGGGGGAACCGCGAGGCCCTCCTCGAACACGCTGGTGGCGTGGGACGGCATGGAGCCGGGCACCGCGCCGCCGATGTCGTCGTGGTGGCCGAAGGCCTGGATGAACGCGACGACGCGCCGCTCCCCCTCGGGGCCGGCGAACACCGGGACGGTGACGCACAGGTCGGGGAGGTGGCCGATGCCACCCTCGGAGAGGTAGACGTCGTTGTGGAAGAAGACGTCACCCTCCTTCATCTCCTCGATCGGGAAGTCCCGGGCGACCGGGTGCACGAGCGCGGAGTACGAGCGGCCGGTGAGCTTGCGCAGCAGCCGGTCGTGGATGCCCGCGCGGAAGTCGTGGGCGTCGCGGATCATCGGCGAGCGGCTGGTCCGCGCGATGGCGGTCTCGACCTCGTGCTCGACGGCGGCCAGCGACCCCTGGACGATCTCGACCAGGACGGGGTCGGCGCTGCGGCCGGCGTCCTCGGTCAGGGTGCCGAAGGGGAACTGGGTCGGCGCGCGGTGCGAGGTGATGTCATCGTCGTGGGTGAACGTCCGCGGGGCGGCCGGGTTCTGGACAGAGATGGTCTGGCAGCTCAGGCACATGTCAGTTTCCCTCCGAGCGCGTCACGATGATGTTGGCGTAGTCGTCGACCCGGGCGGTGAAGCCGGGGTGGACGGGCACGGTCGAACCGAACTCCTCGATGATCACCGGACCGGTGAGCACCTGGCCGGCCGGCAGGTCGGGGCGCCAGAAGATCGGCGTCTCGACGTACCCGGCCTCGGCGTCGAAGCAGATGGAGCGCGTGCCCGTGGGCTGCGGCTCCGGCTTCGCCTCGTCGGCGCGGAGGATCTCGGGGCGCTTGATCGGGCCGACGCCCGAGACCCGGAGGTTGACGATCTCGACCTGCTGCGAGGAGTCGCCGGAGAAGTCGTAGCCGTAGAGCACCTTGTGCTCGGCGTGGAAGCGGTCGGCGACCGCGCTCAGGGTCTCGGTGGTGACCGGACCGTCGGGGACGCCGACCCGGACCTCGAAGGCCTGGCCGAAGTAGCGCACGTCGGCGGTCCGCACGAAGACGTGGTCCGCCTCGGCGAAGCCCTCCTTGCTGAGGGCCTCCGCGGCCCGCGCCTGCAGGACGTCGAACTCGCGCTGGAGGTCCGCCGTGTCGACGTTCTCCTGGAGCGCGACGTGGGTCTGCACGTAGTCGTTCTTGACGTCGACCGTGAGCAGGCCGAAGGCCGAGACGTTGCCCGGGTTCGGCGGGACCAGCACGGTCGGGACGTTGAGGATGTCCATGAGCCGGCACAGGAGCAGCGAGCCCGAGCCGCCGAACGTGGTGAGGGTGAAGTCACGCACGTCGAGGCCGCGCTTGACGGTCACCTGGCGCAGCGCGTTGGCCTGGTTCCACGCCGAGATCTCCAGGATGCCGTTGGCGCAGGCCTCGGCGGTGATGCCGAGCTTGCCCGCCAGCTGCTGGATCGCGGCGGTGGCCGCGTCGACGTCGAGCGGGATCTCGCCACCGAGCAGGTGGGGAGGGATCCGGCCGAGGAAGACGTGGGCGTCGGTGATGGTGACGTCCGTGCCGCCCTTGCGGTAGCAGATCGGGCCCGGGTCGGCGCCGGCCGAGTGGGGGCCGACCTTGAGGGTGCCCTCGGGCGAGAGCCAGGCGATGGAGCCGCCGCCGGCACCGACGGTGACGACGTCGATCATCGGGATCTTGGACGGGTAGACGCCGACGCTGCCCTCGGTGGTCAGCGTGGGCTCGCCGTCGATGACGACCGAGACGTCGGTCGACGTACCGCCGCCGTCGGAGGTGAGGACCTTGTCGAAGCCGGCGACCTTGGCGATGAGGGCCGCGCCGAGCGCGCCCGCCGCGGGGCCGGACAGGACGGTGGTGATGGGCTGGTGCACGACCTCGTCGGCCGAGAGCACGCCACCGTTGGACTTCATCACGTAGAACGGGACGGTCCGGCCGGTCTGCGCGGCCAGGCGGTCCTTGATGTTGTTGACGTAGCGGGAGAGCTTCGGCTTGACCGCGGCGTCGACCAGGGTGGTCATCGAGCGCTCGTACTCGCGGTACTCACGCAGCACCTCGCTCGAGATCGAGACGACCGCGTCGGGGTGCTCCTCGGCGATGATCTCGCGCATCCGCTCCTCGTGGGCGGGGTTGGCGTAGGCGTGCAGGAAGCAGACACCCAGCGTGTCGATCCCCTTGGCCTTGAACCAGCGCGCGACCTCACGGGCCTTGGCCTCGTCGAACGGACGGATCTCGGCGCCGGTGAAGTCCAGGCGGCCGCCGACGCCCTTGACCAGGTCCCGCGGGACGATCCGGTCGGGCTTGACCCAGAAGTAGGAGTTGCCGTAGCCGTCGGGCACCGACTGACGGGCGATCTCCAGCATCGCCTCGTAGCCCTCGGTGGTGATGAACCCCAGCGCGTCCACCTTGCCCTCGAGGAGCTGGTTCGTCGCGACCGTGGTGCCGTGGCTGACCGCCACCACGTCGGAGGACTCCGCTCCCGCGATCTCCAGCACCTTGTCGATGCCGGCCAGGAACCCGTCGGCCGGGTTCGCCGGCGTGCTCGGGGTCTTGGTGGTGATCACCGCACCGCTGTCCTCGTCGAAGGCGACGACGTCGGTGAACGTGCCGCCGGTGTCGATGCCGATTCTGATCCGCCTCGCTGTCATGGGTCACATTCAAGTGACCCGCGTCGCTTCGCACGACGGCATCTTCTGCCGAGGAAGTGGCAGATCGTCGGCAGACATTGACGACCGCGCTTCGCTGGGCGCATGGCGATCTCCGGAAATGCCGAACGCCCACCGGCCCGGAGGCAGGTGGGCGTACGACGTGCCCGCGGGCGGCCGCGGACGGGGACTCAGCCGGCGAGCGCCTCGACGGCGGCCGCGACCTCGAGCAGGCGCCGGTCGGCGCCGTGCGGCGCGACGAGCTGGACGCCGACGGGCAGGCCGGTCGACGTCGTGCCGAAGGGCACCGAGATGGCCGGGCAGCCGGTGACGGTGATGAAGTACGCCGACCGCATCCAGTCGAGGTAGGTCGCCATCGGCTTGCCGTTGATCTCGGTCGGGAACTCCTGGGTCGCCGGGAACGGCGGGACCTGCGAGACCGGCAGCACGAGGACGTCGTGGTCGCCGAAGAAGGCGCGCATCGTCTCGGACAGCGCGGTGCGCTGGGTGTAGGCCCGGGCCACGTCGGCCCCGGTCAGCGACTCGCCGGCCCGAATGTTGTCGGCCAGCGACTGCTTGAACGCGTCGGGGTGCGCGGCGAGGAGCCGGCCCAGCTTGGCCTGGAAGTGCCAGGCGCGCAGGGTGCGGAAGGTGTCGTCGGCCAGGCCCAGGTCGGGCGCGGCGCCGGACACGGACGCCCCGGCGCCGGCCAGCGCGCGGCCGGCCTGCTCGACCACCGCGGCGACCTCGTGGTCGACGTCGATCGCGCCACCGAGGTCGACGCTGAGCGCCACCCGCAGACCCGCCAGCGATGCCGCCACCGGTTCGGCGAAGACCGAGCCCGGGTCGCCGAGCGCCTGGGGGGCGCGGGCATCGGGTCCGGCCATCACGGAGAGCAGGAGCGCGAGATCGCCGACATTGCGGGCCATCGGGCCGCCCACCGACGTGGTCTCCCATTGGTTGTAGAGCGGCCACTCGGGCACCCGGCCCAGGCTCGGGCGCATGCCGACCACGCCGCAGAAGGACGCCGGGTTGCGCAGCGAGCCGCCCATGTCGGAACCGTCGGCCAGCGGCACCATGCCGGAGGCCAGCGCGCACGCCGCTCCGCCGCTGGACCCACCCGCGGAGCGCGTCGGGTCGACCGGGTTGAGCGTGGTGCCGAAGACCGGGTTGAACGTGTGGGAGCCGGCCGCGAACTCGGGGACGTTGGTCTTGCCGATCGTGACCGCGCCCGCACCGCGCACGCGCTCGACGATCAGCTCGTCGCGCTCGGGCACGTTGTCGGTCATCACCGGCGATCCGTACGTCGTCCGCCAGCCCCCGACCGCGTGGGTGTCCTTGAACGCGAACGGCAGACCGTGCAGCGCGCCGACCTCGGCGCCCGAGGCGAGCGCCTCGTCGGCGGCCGCGGCGCCCGCACGGGCCCGCTCCTCGTCGAGCGAGACGATCGCGTTGAGCTCGGGGTTGCGCTCGGCGATCCGGTCCAGGTGGAGGTCGAGCAGCTCGCGCGCGGAGATGTCGCGGCGACGGACCGCTGCGGCCTGGTCCCGGGCGGTCGAGTCGGGCCCGATCTCGACGGGACCGGTCATCGACGACGGCCCAGCAGACCGCCGACGATCACACCAGCGAGCACGAGGCCACCGCCGATCGCGACGCCCATGAGGAACGACTCGCCACCCACGGCGGCACCGGCACCGGCCGCGGCGCGGGCGGGCTTCGGGGCGGCGGCGAAGACCTGGGCGCCCTCGGCGTTGGTCGCCGGGGCGGCCTCGGCCACCTCGGCGGGCAGCCCGTTGGCGATGACCTTCTCGACGTTGCCGAAGAACTCCGCGGCCATCCGGCGCGAGACGCTGGTCAGCATCCGCTGACCCACGCCGCCGATCATGCCGCCGACGACGGCGTCCGCGTCGTAGGACAGCACGGTCTGGCCGCCCTGGTCGGCGAAGGTCACCAGGACCGTCGCGTCGATGGTGCCCGGCGCGCCGGCACCCTTGAGCTTCATGGTCAGGCCCTCGCCCTTGCGGAGGTCCTCGAGGACGCACGAGCCCGAGTAGGTGCCCTTGATCGCCGCGACGCCGGCGCTGACGGTCATCGCGTAGGCGTTCTCGCCGGTCGCCTCGAGCTGCTCGCAGCCGGGGATCGTCGCCACGAGGACGCGCGGGTCGAGGATCGCGTCCCAGACCTTCTCGACGGGGGCGGCGATGGTGTTCTGACCGGAGATCTTCACTTCGACTCCTTCTGGGCCGCGCGCAGCGCGAAGAGCTCCGACGGCGAGATGGGCATGGCGGTGATGGTGATGCGCTCGGCGTCCTCGATGGCGGCGGCGAAGGCGGCGGACCCAGGGATCACGCCGGCCTCTCCCGCGCCCTTGATGCCGAGCGGGTTGAGCGGAGACGGGGTCTCCAGGTGGTCGATCTCGATGCTCTCGGGCACCTCGGTGACGTAGGGCATGAGGAAGTCCATGAACGAGGCGTTGAGCAGCTGGCCCGACTCGTCGTAGGCCATCCGCTCGTAGAGCGCCCCGCCGACACCCTGCGCGACGCCGCCGTGGATCTGGCCCTCGACGATCATCGGGTTGATCAGGTGGCCGCAGTCGTGGACGACGGCGTACTTGAGGATCTTGATCTCGGCGGTCTCGACGTCGGTCTCGACGATCACGGCGTGCATGCCGGAGGCGAACGTCGAGCGCGGCGGCGAGTAGAAGTCCTTGCCCTCCAGGCCCGGCTCGTCGTCCTCGGCCACCGGCGGCTTCGTCGGGTCGCCGACGTTGAACTGGGTGGCGGCCTTGGACGCCTCGTCGAAGGCGTAGCGCAGCGGGTTGGACAGGACCGCGACCGTGCCGAGCGGGATCGAGCTGTCGGTGCCCTTGACGCTCACGATGCCGTCGACGATCTCGAGGTCGTCGATGTCGGCCTCGAGGGCGTCGGCGGCGATCCGCAGCGCCTTCTCCTTGGTCCGCTTGGCGGCCAGGTGGATGGCCGAGCCGCTCATCACGGCCGCGCGGGAGGCGAACGTGCCGACCGCGTAGGGCATCCGGCGGGTGTCGCCGGTGGTGATCTCGACGTCCTCGAAGCGCACGCCGAGCTCGTCGGCGACGATCTGGGCGAACGCCGTCTGGTGGCCCTGGCCCTGGGAGGTGAGACCGGTGGCGACCTTGACCTTGCCGGAGGTCTCGATGTGCACGTGCGCGCCCTCGTAGGGGCCGACACCGGTGCCCTCGACGTAACAGGCCAGGCCGAGGCCGACCCGCTTGCCCTCGGCGGCCTTGGCCGCGCGGAAGGACTCGAAGTTGTCCCAGTCGACGAGGTCCTTGATCTTGTCGAGCATGGCCGGGTAGTCGCCGGAGTCGTACTTGAGCTCGCGACCGTCCTGGAAGATCAGGCCCTGGTCGTAGGGGAACTCGTCGGGCTGGATGAAGTTGATCGCCCGGACGTCGGCGCGGTCCTTGCCGAGCTCGGCGGCGATGGCGTCCATCGTCCGCTCCATCACGAAGCAGCCCTGGGGCCGGCCCGCGCCCCGGTAGGGCGTGACGATGACCGTGTTCGTGTAGAGCGAGTCGAACTGCACGTGGTAGGCGCCCGGCTTGTAGGGGCCGAGCAGCTGGGTCGAGGTGATGATCGGGACGATCAGGCCGTAGGGCGTGTAGGCGCCGTGGTCGTGCCAGAAGCGCACGTCGAGCCCGAGGACCCGGCCCTCGTCGTCGAAGCCGACCTCGACGTGGTGCACCTGGGCGCGCTCGTGGGCCGAGGAGATGAAGTGCTCGCGGCGGTCCTCGGTGAACTTCACCGCGCGGCCGAGCTTCTGCGCGGCCAGCGGGACGAGGAGCTCCTCGGGCCAGGGGTGCACGATCTTGACGCCGAAGCCACCGCCCACGTCGGGCGTGATGACGTCGACCTGACCGAGGTCGAGGCCGAGCTTGGCGGCGATCGCGGCCCGGACGCCGGTGGAGGTCTGGGTCGACGTCCAGACCTGGAGCCGGTTCTGGTCGGGGTCCCAGCGCGCGACGGTGCCGCGGCCCTCCATGGGCATGCAGGCGCTGCGCTCGATCTTGAGGTCGAGGGAGAGCGTGTGGGGCGCGGCGGCGATGGCCGCGGCGGCGTCGCCGTTGGACTGCTCCATGCGGGCGGCCACGTTGCCGGGGACGTCGTCGTGGACCAGGTTCGCGCCGTCGCGCGCGGTCTCGACGCCGACGACGGCGGGCAGCAGCTCGTACTCGACGGCGATGAGGGCGAGGGCGTCCTCGGCCAGGTAGCGGTCGTCGGCGACGACCAGGGCGATCGCCTCGCCGACGTAGTTGACCTCGTCCTTGGCCAGCGCGTACTGCGTGCGGCCGTGGGTCAGCGTGGGGTGCGGGATGAGCAGCGGCAGCGGCTCGGCCATCGCGCCCTCGAGGTCGTCGTAGGTCCACACGGCGTGGATGCCGTCGAGGTCGAGGACGGCGTCGACGTCGATCGACAGGATGCGGGCGTGGGCGTGGGGGCTGCGCAGGACGGCGGTGTGGAGCGCGTCGAGCGCCACGTCGTCGACGTAGCGCCCGGTGCCGCGGACCAGCCGCTCGTCCTCGACGCGCTGGACCTTGGCGCCCATCATCTTGGTGGTCACTGCTCGTCCTCGCTCTCGCGGGCCAGCTCGGCTGCCCGGCAGACCGCCTTGACGATGTTCTGGTAGCCCGTGCAGCGGCAGAGGTTGCCGGCGACCATGTCGCGGGCCTCGTCCTCGGTGGGCTCGGGGTTCTCGGCAATGCCGGCGGTGATCGTGGTCAGGAAGCCCGGCGTGCAGAAGCCGCACTGGAGGCCGTGGCACTCGCGGAACGCCTGCTGGACGGGGCCGAGCGAGCCGTCCGGGTTCTCCAGCCCCTCGACCGTGGTGACCTCGTGGCCCGCGGCCGAGACCGCGAACATGAGGCAGCTGCGCATGGGCTGGCCGTCGACGAGCACCGTGCAGGCGCCGCAGACGCCGTGCTCGCAGCCGACGTGGGTGCCGGTCAGGCCGATGTCGTGACGCAGGGCGTCGGAGAGCAGGCGGCGCGCGGGCACCTCGACGTCGTGGTCGGTGCCGTTGACGTTGAGCCGGATCTCGTGGGTCTTCTCGGTCACGCTGCTCCCTCCGCCCGGGCGCGGGCATCGTCGTACGCGGCGCTCACGACCCGCGCGGTCAGTACCCGGACCAGGTGCGCGCGGTAGTCCGCCGTCGCGTGGATGTCGGTCTCGGGGTCGAGCTCGGCGAGCGCGACCTCCGCGGCCGCGGCGAGCGACGGGTTGTCGACGACGCCGCCGAGGGCCTCGGTCAGGTCGACCACCACCGGGATGTCGGAGACCGAGAGGTAGCCGGCCTTGGCCGAGGTGATCCGGCCGCCGTCGACCGCGACCACGGCGGCCACGCCGCACATGGCGTAGTCGCCGTGGCGGCGGGCGATCTCCTCGAACGCCACACCGCTGCCGGCCGCGAGGGCCGGGAAGAACGCCTCCACGGCGATCTCGTCGTGGTGCAGGCTCGACTCGAGGGGGCCGACGTAGAGCTCGTCGACCGGGATCGTCCGACGTCCGGAAGGTCCGACCACGTCGACGGAGCCGTCGAGCAGGCGGAGCACCATGGGCATCTCCGCCGCGGCGTCCGCGTGGACCAGCGAGCCGACCGTCGTCCCGCGGTTGCGGATGGTCGCGTGGGCGACGTTGGCCAGGGCCTTCGTCACCAGCGGCTGGACCCGGGCCACGTCGGGGTCGGCGAGCACCTGGGCGTGCCGGGCGAGTGCTCCCACCCGGACGCCGTCGGCGCCGACCCTGACGTGGTCGAGATCCGGCAGCTCGTTGATGTCAACCAGGACGGCCGGGGCCGCGAGCCGCATCGAGAGCAGCGGCACGAGGCTCTGGCCTCCAGCGAGGACCTTTGCTTCCGGGTGCTCGGCCAGGGCCTGGAGGGCTTCCTCCAGGGACCCCGGCCGGACGTAGTCGAACGGTGCGGGCTTCACAGCCTCTTGGTCACCTCTCCTGATCCGAGCTCCGCCTTGCGGCGGTTGACTGCATGGAAGAACACGATGACGAGGATCGTGCCGAGCGCGATGCCACCGAGCTGGAAGTCGTCGGTGATCTTGAGCGTGACGCCGCCGATGCCGGCGATCAGACCGGCCGACAGGCCGACCATGTTGACCGGGTCACCGAAGTCGACGTTGTTCTCGACCCAGATCTTCGCGCCGACGAGGCCGATCATGCCGTAGAGCACGACCGTGATGCCGCCGAGCACACCACCCGGGGTGGCGTTGACGATGGCACCGAACTTCGGGCTCAGACCCAGCAGGATCGCCACGATGCCGGCCACGTAGTAGGCGGCGGTCGAGTAGACCTTGGTGGCACCCATGACGCCGATGTTCTCGGCGTACGTCGTCGTCGGCGAGCCGCCGAAGGCGCTGGCGAACGCGGTGGCCAGACCGTCGGCACCGATGGCACGACCCATGTAGGGGTCGAGGTTGTCGCCGGTCATCTCGGCGACGGCCTTGACGTGACCGGTGTTCTCCGCGATGAGCGCGATGACGCCCGGCAGCACGAGGAGGATGAAGGTCATCGAGAAGCTCGGGCCGTGGATGACGTTGACGCCGTCGGTGAGCTTGCCGCTCGGGAAGCCGATCCAGTCGGCCGCCTTGACGCCGTCCCACGTGACGCGGTCGTGGGCGGTGGCCTCGGTGGCGCCGCCGAGGACCGAGGTGATCTGGCCGAACACCTTGTCGGCGAAGATCGAGACGATGAAGCCGAAGATCAGCGCCAGGAAGACCGCGATCCGGGACCAGAAGCCCGGGAGCAGCACCGAGGCGACGACGAGGAAGCCTGCGGTGATGAGCGCGATCCACTGGTCCTGGGGCCAGTAGACGCCCGCCACGACCGGCGCCAGGTTGAAGCCGATGAGCATGACCACGGCACCGGTCACGGCCGGCGGCAGGATCTTGTGGATCAGGCCGGCACCCGCGAAGTGCACGGCGACACCGATGGCGGCGAGCACGAGGCCCGCGACCAGGATCGCGCCGGTCACGTCGGCGGAGTCGCCGCCCTGCGTGCGGATCGCAGCGACACCGGCGACGAACGAGGCGCTCGTACCGAGGTAGCTGGGAACCTTGTTGCTGCAGATCAGCAGGAAGCCGATCGTGCAGACACCCGAGAACATGATGGCCAGGTTCGGGTCCAGGCCCATGACGAGCGGGAACACGAACGTCGCACCGAACATCGCAACGACGTGCTGCGCGCCCAGTCCGATGGTGCGGCCCCAGGGGAGCCGCTGGTGGGGCGCGACCGGCTCACCCGGAGCCGGGTCGACTACCTCCCACTTGAACATCGACATGCTGAGTCCTCCTCCTTCGGGGCTGCCTCCTGGACGAGCCCAGAGGGACCAACCTATTGAGGCCCACGTCACACCTCACTGGCCAGTTTCGCCAAAGGGACGCTGATCTGGTGTCGAATGTTGCCCCTAGGCGCCGCGGTGGTCGATCAGTGCCCGACGACCTCCAGGACCTTGAGGGCGACCGCCACGTCGAGGCGCAGGTTCTGGTCCGAGGCGACCGGTCCGAGCAGCCGCTCGAGCTTGCCGACGCGGTAGCGCATCGTGTTGTAGTGGAAGAACTGGGTGCGCGCGGCCTCGGCCACGTTGAAGTTGGTGTTGAGCAGCACCTGGAGGGTCTCGCGCAGCGTCGCGGCCTCCTCGGTGGACTCGGCCAGCTCGCCCAGCACGTCGTCGGCGAACGCCCGCAGCTCGGCGGTCTCGGGCACCATCGCGATGAGCCGGTGCAGGCCCAGGTCGTCGAACCACGTGGTGGTACTGACGCCGCGGAAGCGGCGGCCGACCTCGAGCGCACGGCGCGCTTGGGAGTAGCTGTCGGGCAGGGTCGCCGGACCGGGCGCGACCCGGCCCACGCCGACCGAGAACGGACGCCGGCCGCCGCCCTTGTCGCCGGCCACGGCGTGCACCAGGCGGCGGACCAGGTCGGCGGTGGCCTCGACGTCGTCGCCGGGCAGCACGGCGACCACCTCGGAGCCGAAGTCGGCGATCGGGATGGCCTTGTCGACCGCACCGGAGACCTGGCGCCAGGCGTTGGCGAAGCGGCCCTGCCACTGGCGCTGGTCCTCGACCGCGACCGGCTGGCCGCTGGGGTCCGGGTCGATCTGGGCGACCACGACGATGAGCGGTCCGCCGAGCTCCCAGCCGAAGCCGGCCACGTGCTCGCGGACGAACTCCTCGGAGCCGGCCCGGCCCAGGAAGACGTCGCGCAGGAAGTCGCCGCGGTACTTGTGCTCGACGGCCGAGACCGCCTGCTCGCGGGTGATCGACAGCGAGACGGCGGTGGCAGCCCGGTTGAGCGCGGTCACCTCGCGCTCGCTCAGCTCGCGGGCGACCACGGCGACCAGGTGCCCGAGGGCCTGGGTCGGGGTCGCCAGCGGGACGCGGTGGATGCGGGCGCCGCTGATCGGTTGGTTCTCGCGGCCGAACCACTCCCCCAGCCACTCCACGCGCAGCCGCCCGGTCTCGTCGGTCAGGTCGGCGTCGGCCAGCCGAGCGCGGGTGTCGTCGTCGAGGCGCGCCGCGCGCTCGCGGCCGTCGGTCGTGGTCACCGCGACCTCGGCCTCCAGCACCTCGCCGATGGTCGTCACGAGCTCGTCGAGGTCGGCGCCGGCCAGCACGAGCTGTGCCAGCGACTCAGCGAGGTCCTCGACATCCATGAAGCCATGGTCGGTGATGGGGTCCCCCGGCGTGGCTATCAACTCTTGCCCGTCTTCTGGCCCGACGTTGGCAATGCTCACCATTCGATGCACGATACCCACCCGTTAGCGTCCGACAAGTGCCGGATCCCGCCCTCTCGTCGTCGACGCTGCCCCCGGGCCGCGTCGCGGGGGCGGGCGGAGCGGCGCTCCGCGACCTCCTGGCCGGCCCCGTGCGGGTCGGCACCGTGCTCCACTCCGGGCGCGAGGCCGTCTACGTCCGCGTGGACGAGCGCGTCGTCGGCGTCGTGGCCCGCGGCGCGGTGCACGTGCCCTCCGCGATCGCGACCATGCTGACCGCGCTGCCCGAGGTCGCCGTCGGCGCCCCGGTGCCGGTGGGCGACGGCGTGGTCGCGCTGCCCGGCCTCAGCGTGGGGGTCGACCGGATCGTCGCCACCGACGCGCCCGCGCTGCCGGACCCGGCGGCCGCCGGGGAGCGGCTGGCGCTCGCCGACCCCGACCTGGCCGTCATACGGCGCCAGCTGCCGGAGACCGCCCTCGACGCGCTCGCGGCGGGCGACCCGGCCGCCGTACCGGCGCTGGTGGGGCGCGGCGACGGCCTGACCCCCGTGGGTGACGACGTGCTGTCGGGCTGGCTCGTGGCCACCCGTGCCGCCGGTCGCGACCCGGGTGCGGTCGCGGACGCCGTACGGGCGCAGGCGCACCGCACCACCTCGCTCTCCGCGACCCTGCTGGCCGACGCCGCCGCGGGCGCCTCGATCCCGCCGTTCCGCCGGCTCCTCCTCGCCCTCGGCTCCGGCCACGAGGTCGCCGCCGCGGTGGCCGGCCTGCGTGCGGTCGGCCACACCTCGGGTGCCGGGATGCTCCTCGGCGCCCTCCTCGCACTTCATCCGTCCGTCCTGTCCAGCCCCGCAACACCCCTTGAAGGGAGTCCTCGATGACCGTCGAGCACGTCGAGATCCGTCCCGGCGCCTACGCCGACAGCGTCGCCCTGCTCCAGGTGAGCCGCGACGTCGCGGCCACGCCCGGAGTCACCGCCGCCCAGGTGGCCATGGCGACCGATCTCAACCTGGAGGTGCTGCAGGGCATGGGGTTCACCCTGCCTGCCGCATCGCCCAACGACATGGTGGTCGCGCTGCGCCTCGACGACGAGAGCGTGCTGCCCGCCGCCCTCGCTGCCGTCGACGCCGCGCTGGCCGCCGCCCGCAAGGGCTCCACCGGCGGCGAGGTGACCGCCCCGCCGCGGACCACCGGCTCCGCCCTGCGCCGCGCCGGCGGCGGGCTCGCGCTCGTCTCGGTCCCCGGTGCCTCGGCGCTGGTCGAGGCGATGGACGCCCTCGACGCGGGCTCCGACGTGATGATCTTCAGCGACAACGTGCCGGTCGAGCAGGAGCTCGCCATGAAGCGGATCGCCCGCGACCGCGGCCTGCTCGTGATGGGCCCCGACTGCGGCACCGCCGTCGTCGGCGGCCTCGGCCTCGGCTTCGCCAACACCGTCACGCCCGGCCGGGTCGGCATCGTCGCGGCCTCGGGCACCGGCTGCCAGCAGATCCTGGCCCTCCTCGACGCCGCCGGCGTCGGCGTGGCCGCGGCCCTCGGCGTGGGCGGGCGCGACCTGTCCTCGGCCATCGGCGGCATCTCCACCACGACCGCGCTCGACCGGCTCGACGCCGACCCGAGCGTCGAGCACATCGTCGTCGTCTCCAAGCCGCCGGCGCCCGAGGTGGCCGCCGCCGTCGAGGAGTACGCCGCCACGCTCGGCACCCCCGTCCGCTTCGCGCTGCTCGGCGCGGGCCAGCCGGACATCACCACGCAGGTCGAGGCGCTCCTCGGCGACCTCGGCGTCGCCGTACCGGAGTGGCCGGTGTGGGGCACCCCCGCCGTGGCCGCGCCCGACGGCGGCTCCGCCCTGCGCGGGCTGTTCGTCGGCGGCACCCTGTGCGACGAGGCGATGCTGCTCGCGGCCGCCACGCTCGGCGACATCCGCAGCAACATCCCGCTCTCCCCCGAGCTGGCGCTCGACGCGAGCATGCTCAGCCCGGGTCACCTGATGATCGACTTCGGCGACGACGGCCTCACCCGCGGCCGGGCGCACCCGATGATCGACCCGACCCTGCGCCTGGAGCACCTCACCAAGGTCGCGGCCGACCCCGCCACCGCGGTGATCCTGATGGACGTCGTCCTCGGGCACGGTGCGCAGGACGACCCGGCCGGCGACCTCGCCCCCGCGATCGCCGCCGCCCGGGCCACCCGCGACGTCCCCGTCGTCGTCGCCTGCGTCGGCACCTCGGCCGACCAGCAGGGGCTCACCCGTCAGGCCGAGGCGCTCGCCGCCGCCGGCGCCGAGGTCCACCTGTCCAACGCCGCAGCCACCCGCCGGGCGGTTGCCCTCGCCACCGGAGGCGCCCGATGAGCACCACGTCCCTGCCCAGCCAGTCCCCCGCTGCCGTCGCCGCCGTCGGCGCGGACATGTTCGCCGCGGCCGTCGAGGCCCAGGCCGTCCCCGTCAAGCGCGTCGACTGGAAGCCCCCGATGGAGGGCACCACCGACGACCTCGCCACGGTCGCGGCCGACCCGCTGCGCCGCGACGCCAACGCGCTCGCCGTCTCGCGGATGCTCGACGTCCAGGCGCTGCTCGTCGGCGTCGCCCCGGCGTCCGAGCTGCTCGGTCTCGAGAAGGGCCAGTTCCTGCACGCCGGTCCGCCGATCGAGTGGGAGCGCGCCTCCGGCCCGATGCGCGGCGCGCTCATGGGCGCCGCCGCGTTCGAGGGCCTCGTCGAGGACCCCGAGGACGCCGAGGCGCTCTTCGCGTCGGGCGCGAACGTCTCGCTCGAGCCGTGCCACCACCGCAGCGCCGTCGGCCCGATGGCCGGCGTCGTGTCGCCCTCGATGTGGATGTTCATCCTCGAGGACCCGGCCACCGGTCGCCGTACCTACTGCTCGCTCAACGAGGGTCTCGGGAAGGTCCTGCGCTACGGCGCCTACGGCCCCGAGGTGCTCGAGCGGCTGCGCTGGATGCGCGACGTCCTCGGCCCGCTGCTCGGCGAGGCCGTCGCCGGCTCCGACCCGGTCGACGCCACCGCGATCCTCGGCCAGATGCTCCAGATGGGCGACGAGGCCCACAACCGCAACCGCGCCGGCACCCTGATGCTCATGCGCGACCTCGCGCCGGCCCTGGTCCGCGCGAACCGCTCGTCGGACGAGATCGCCGAGGCGTTCGCATTCATCGGCGGCAACGACCACTTCTTCCTCAACATCGCCATGCCGGCGTGCAAGCTCGCCCTCGACGCGGGCCGCGACATCCCCGGCTCGACGATGGTCGTCGCGATGGCCCGCAACGGCACCGACTTCGGCATCCAGGTCTCCGGCACCGGCGACCAGTGGTTCACCGGCCCCGCCCAGCTCGCCGAGGGTCTCTTCCTCGGTGACTACGGCCCGGACGACGCCAACCCCGACATCGGCGACTCCGCCATCACCGAGACCGCCGGCATCGGTGGCTTCGCGATGGCCGCCGCTCCGGCGATCGTGCGCTTCGTCGGCGGCACCGTCCCCGACGCCCTGGCCACCAGCCGCCGGATGCGCGAGATCACCATCGGCGAGAACAACCGCTGGCCGATCCCGGTCCTCGACTTCGCCGGTGCCGCCACGGGCATCGACGTCTCGTCGGTGTGCCGGACCGGCATCCTGCCGCAGATCAACACCGGCATGGCCGGCAAGCTCGCGGGTGTCGGTCAGGTCGGCGCCGGCCTGGTCACGCCCCCGGCGTCGATCTTCCCGGCCGCACTGGCCGAGCTGGCCGAGCGCACCCGGAGCCGCGCCGGAGCCTGACACCCCCGCGAAGTGCGGGGGTTGCTGCCCCGAAGTACGACGGTTGCTGGGTCGAGATTCCGATCTCGACCCAGCAACCTCCCCACCTCGGACCAGCAACCCCCGCACTTCGGCGTTTTTGGGGTCAGGCGAGGTAGACCTTCCGCAACCGGGAGCGGATCTCCCACTCGGTGCGCTCCCCCTCGTTCAGCCGGACGAGCGCGCCCGGCCGCAGCTCGACGCTCTCACCGGTGTCGACGAAGCGCACGGTGCCCTCGCCCGCGAGTACGACGAACACCTCGTCCGCCTCGACATCGGTCACCACCCCGGGCGTGATCTCCCAGATCCCGATCTCGACGCCCCCGAGCTCACCGAGCTCGAGCACGCCGACGCTCGGCGTCCCGGAGACGACGTCGGCCGCCGCCACCGGCTCGTGCGGGATCTCGACGCTCCCGGCGTCCACGCTGCGCTCCATGTCGCTCATCCTGCCCCCAGGGCGCTCGCGAGGTCGCGCTCCCCGCCCCGGCGCAGGACGACGGCCACCAGGACCAGCGCGCCGAGGGTGAGTAGAAGCATCAGGGTCGAGACCGCGGCGACCTCGGGGCGCGGCCCGGTCCGCAGCGTCCCGAAGAGATAGACGGGCCACGACGTCGAGCCCGGCAGCGCGACGAACGACGACACCACGGTGTTGTCGAGGCTGAGCGTGAACGCCATCAGCGCGCCGGCCATGATGCTCGGCCGGGCCATCGGGAGGGTGACCTGACGGAAGCGGTTCCACGGCGTCGCGTAGAGGTCCGAGGCGGCCTCCTCGATGGCCGGGTCCATCCCCGCCATCCGGGCGCGCACCATGAACGTCACCGTCGCCAGCGCCACCGACGTGTGGACGACGACGAGCCGCACCAGGCCGTTGTTGAGCAGCCCGATGTGCCCGTCGGTGCCGAGCGTGACGAACCACGGCAGGATCGAGATGGCGTCGATGATCTCGGGCGTCACCAGCGTGATCGCCAGGAGCCCGGTCAGGACCAGCGCCCAGCGGCTTCGCGAGCGGGCCAGGAAGACGCCGCCGACCGTGCCGAGCACGGTCGAGACGATCGCGGCGAGCAGGCCCGAGAGCAGCGAGATCCGCACCGCGTCGCGGATCGTGGCGTTGTGCAGCGCGCTCTTGTAGGCGTCGAGGCCGAAGCCCTGCCACGAGCCGAGCAGCCGCCCGTCGTTGAACGAGTAGATGACGATCACGACGATCGGCGTGAACAGGAAGGCGAAGACAGCCAGCCCGAACACCCAGAACGCCGCACCTACGGGGTCCTTGCGTCGCGCGGCCATCACGCCACTCCTTCCAGGTCGATCCGCCGCCGGAACCGTACGACGGCCCGCGCGGCGAGGAACACCAGTCCGACCACCACCACGGTGGCGATGATGAAGCCCATCAGCACGAACGCCATCGCCGCACCGAGCGCCCAGTTCTGCGCGCTCTCGAACTGCTGGGCGACCATCTGCCCGACCATGTTGCCCCGCGCTCCGCCCAGCACCGACGGGGTGATGTAGTCACCCGTCAGCGGGATGAACACCAGCAGGCACCCGGCCGCCAGCCCCGGCAGGGCGTCCGGCAGCGTGACCGAGAAGAACGTCCGCCAGCGCCCCGCGCCGAGGTCGCGTGCGGCCTCGCGCTGCGCCGGGTCGGTGCGCTCGAAGGCCACGTAGAGCGGCAGGATCATCAGCGGCAGGTAGTTGTAGACGACGCCGAGCTGCACCGCACCGCGGGTGTAGAGCACCGACAGCGGCCCGTCGATCAGGTGCAGGTCCTGGAGCGTCTGGGACAGGAAGCCGTGGGGCGCGAGCACGATCTGCCAGCCGATCGTGCGCACCAGGAAGCTCGTCCAGTACGGCACGAGGACCAGCGCGACGAGGAGCCCGCGGATCCGCGGACTGGTCCGCACCGCCATCCAGTAGGCGAAGGGGACGCCGATGAGCACGCACAGCGCGGTGCCGACACCCGCGATCTGCAGGGTGTTCCAGAACGTGCGCAGGAAGGTGCCGGTGAGCGCTTCGCCGTACCTGTCGAGGGAGAGCTTGTCGTTCGCGACCGGCGAGAAGAGGCCCGGCTTGTAGCCGAAGCTGTACCAGGCGACCAGGCCGAGCGGGATGAAGATGAAGAACAGCAGCCACGCCCAGACCGGGAACGACGTCCACGCACCGCGCCCCTTCACGAGCCGGCCCTCGTCTTCACCTCGTTGAGGATCTCGACCAGGGTCGACTGCGCCTCGGAGAGGACGCCGGCCGTGAGCCGGGCCATCACCTCGTCGGGCGGGAAGACCAGGTCGACCCGGTCCACCTCCCGCTCGACGGCGAGTGCGCGCTGCCCCGTGAGGCCCGTCGGGTAGCCGATGTAGTCCATGTCGCGGTAGCCGACCTCCGGCTCGAGCATGAAGTTGATCCACGCGTGGGCGTTGTCGGGGTGCCGGCAGCCGGAGGCGATCGCCCAGGTGTCCATCCAGAGGTTCGCGGTCGGCGTCGGGTAGACGAACTTCCAGTGCTCGTAGTCCCCCTCGTCCATGCCGAGGCGGGCGTCGCCGTTGTAGCACTGCATCAGCGCGAAGTCGCGCTGCACGATGTTCTGCGACGGGTCCGAGCTGAAGTTGCGGATGTTCTTCGCGAAGTCGTTCACGAGGAAGTCGCGAGCGTCGGCGAGCACCGCCGCGTCGGTGGTGTTGAGGTCCTGGCCGTGGGAGGCCAGGTAGATCGCCGCGACCTCGAACGGGTCGTCGAGCACGGACGTCGAGCCCTTGGCCTCGGCGCCGGCCGCGGCGACGAAGTCCGACCAGGACCGCATCGGGCGCTGGATCTTCTTCGTGTCGTAGATGAAGCCCGTCGTACCGATGGTCTTGGCCACCACGTAGCGGTTGTCCGGGTCCCAGGTGCGGCTGCGCGCGTCCGGCTCGAGGTTCGCGAAGTTCGGGATGAGCGAGAGGTCCAGCGGCGCCAGCATCCCGTTCGCCACCATCTGCGGCACGTAGCTGCCCGTCGGCACCACGATGTCGTAGCCGCTGGTGCCGCGTGCCGTGCTGAGCTTGGCGATCATCTCCTCGTTGGAGGCGAAGGCGTCCATCTGGACGGTGATGTCCTGCTGCTTGCGGAAGCGCTCGATGTTGGCGGGGTCGTCGTAGTCGCCCCACGAGTAGACGTTGAGCCGGCTCTCCTTGCGCCCGTCGGGAGCCGCCGTCGGCGCATAGGTACGGCGTCCGCACCCGGCGAGCGCGCCGACCCCGACGACCGAGGCTCCTCCGAGCAGGGCGCGGCGGCTCAGCCGCGGCACGGCGGTCCGCGGCGCCAGCACCCTCAACGGTCCTCCCCGGCGGGGAAGACGAGCACGGAGTCGGGCGCCCACGAGCACCAGACCGGGTCGCCGACGCTGACGTCGGCGGCGTCGCGGACCGGGGTCCGGGCGAACACCTCCTTGCCGTCGGCGCCGATCACGACGTACTGGATCTCGCCGCCGAGGAAGGACGTGCCCACGAGCCGGCCGGCGATCTTGTTGGCCGGCTGGTCCGGCTCCCCGGCACTCACCCGGACCGCCTCGGCGCGCAGGGCGACGCGCAGCCCGTCCCCCACGGCGTACGACGCCAGGGCGGCCGCGGGCGGCGCGAACCGGGTCGCCTCGCTCGCCACGACCCCGCCCTCGCGCAGCGTGGCGTCGGCGAAGTTCTGGGTGCCGATGAACGACGCGACGAACGCGCTGCCGGGCCGCTCGTAGACCTCCTGCGGCGTACCGACCTGCTCGATCCGCCCGGACTTCATGACGACGATCCGGTCGCTCATCACCAGCGCCTCGCCCTGGTCGTGGGTGACGAACACGAAGGTGATGCCGACTTCACGTTGCAGCAGCTTGAGCTCGACCTGCATCCGCTCGCGCAGCTGCCGGTCGAGCGCCGAGAGCGGCTCGTCGAGGAGCAGCACATCGGGCCGGTTGACGATGGCGCGCGCGATCGCGACGCGCTGCTGCTGGCCGCCGGAGAGCTTGCGGGGCGGGCGGTGCGCGAACTCCTCCATCCGCACCAGGCGCAGCGCCTCCTTGACCCGGCCGGCGATCTCGGCGCGCGGCGTACGGCGCTGACGCAGGCCGTAGGCGACGTTCTGGGCGACGCTCATGTGCGGGAACAGCGCGTAGGCCTGGAAGACCGTGTTGACCGTACGACGGTGCGGCGGCACGCCGACGACCGACGAGCCGGACAGCAGGATCTCCCCCGCGTCGGGCTCCTCGAAGCCGCCGATCATCCGCAGCAGCGTGGTCTTGCCGCAGCCCGACGGGCCGAGCAGCGAGAGGAACTCCCCCTGCGCGATGTCGAGGTCGAGGCCGTCGACCGCGCGCTGCGTGCCGAACTCCTTGACGATGCCGCGCAGCGAGATGACGGGCACCGTCGCGCCCGTAGGGGCGACGGTCTCGGTGGTGACGGTCATGAGTCGAACCCCAGTCCCAGTGCGTCGAGCGAGCGGAGCCATGCGTTGCGGCGGCCGCCGCGGTGGTCGGCCCGGTCGAGCGACCACCGGGTCGCCTGGATGCCGATCGAGGCGATCGGCTCGGGCGGGAACGGCATCGGCGCGCGGCGTACCATCGCGAGCCGCGTCCGCTCGGTGTCGAGCCCGGCGAGGCGGTCGAGCATCACCTCGGCGGCGAACCGGGTGGCGCCGACGCCGAGGCCGGTGAAGCCGGCCGCGTGCGCGACCCGGCCGCCCATCGCCAGCCCGAAGAACGCGCAGAACCGGGTGGAGGTGTCGATCGCACCGGCCCACTGGTGGCTGAAGCGCAGCCCCTCCAGCTGGGGGAAGGTCGTCAGGAAGTGCTCGGCCAGGCGGCGGTAGGTCTCCGGCCGGTGCTCGTACTCGGGGCGCACCTTGCGGCCGTAGTGGTAGATCGCGTCGTAGCCGCCCCAGAGGATCCGGTTGTCCCGGCTGATCCGGTAGTAGTGGAACTGGTTGGCCATGTCGCCGATGCCCTGCCGGCCCTCCCAGCCGACCGATGCCAGCTGGTCGGCGGTGAGCGGCTCGGTCATGAGCGCGTAGTCGTAGACCGGCACCGTGTGCATCCGGTAGCGCGCCAGCAGGCTCGGGAAGACGTTGGTCGCCAGCGCCACGCGCTGCGCGGAGATCGTGCCGCGGGGCGTGCGCACCCGGACCGGACCGCTGCGCCCGCCGCCGTCGATGCCCGTGGCGCGGGTGTGCTCGAAGATCTCGACGCCGAGGTCGCTCGCGACCCGGGCCAGCTCGACGGCGAGCTTGGCCGGGTGCACCATCGCGACGTCCGGGTCGAGCACGCCGGCCAGGTACGTCGGGCTGTCGACCATCCGGCGCAGCGCGTCGGCCTCGATCACCTCGGCGCCGCTCTCGCGCAGCTCAGCGACCTGGTGGGGCTCGATCGCGACGTCCAGCTCGCCGGTGCGCTCGTAGTCGCAGTCGATGCCGAGGTCGCGCACCGTCGCCTCGATCGCGTCGAGGTTGGCCAGGCCGAGCCGCTCGAGCTCGTCGTACTCGTCGGGCCAGCGGCTGCGCCCGTTCTCCTCGCCGTGGGTGATGCTGGCCGCGCAGAAGCCGCCGTTGCGGCCCGACGCCGCCCAGCCGACCTGCTCGGCCTCGATGAGCACCACCCGGCGGCCGGGCTCGCGCTGCTTGGCGACGAGCGCCGTCCACAGGCCGCAGTAGCCGCCGCCCACGACGAGCAGGTCGGTGTCGGCCGCGCCGCTCAGCGCCGGGTAGGGGACCCGGCCGGGCACGTCCTCCAACCAGAAGCAGGCGTCGCGGACCTGCGCGAGCGCGTGGTCGACCGCGGCGCGCGGTGCCGGGGTGCGGGAGAAGACGGTTCCGGGCGCGGATGGTGGCACCCGCTCACCTTTGCCAAGAGTGGCACGTCGTGCCTAGGTACGACCTGTCACGATCTCGGAGCCCGTCGTTACACTCCGTCACCATGCTGCCCAGCCTGCGCACGATCGTCGCCTCCCCCGCCGTGCAGCAGGGCCGACCCGAGGTGCTCGCCGGACGGGACCGGCTCGACCGCGGCGTCCGCTGGGTGCACGTGGTCGAGATCGCGGACCTGTCCGGGCTGCTCACCGGCGGCGAGCTCATCCTGTCCACCGGGCTGCCGCTGAGCGGCGGCGGTGCCGCCGCGTTCGTCGACGGCCTGGTCCGCGCCGACGCCGCGGGCCTGGTCGTCGAGCTGAGCGCCGGGCTGCCCGTCGTACCGGAGGCGGCGGTGGCGGCGGCCCGGGCGGCCGACCTGCCGCTGATCGCGCTGCACGCCGAGGTCCGCTTCCTCGACATCACCGAGGAGGTGCACCGCGCGATCGTCGCCGAGCAGTACGCCTTCGTGGAGTTCGCCCGCTCGACCCACGAGACGTTCACCGCGCTCAGCCTCGAGCGCGCCGACGCACCCCGCATCGTCACCGCGGCCGCCGACCTGTGCGGGCTCTCGGTGGTCCTCGAGGACCTGTCCCGCCGGGTGCTGGCCTACGCCGCGCGCGGGCGCCCCGCCGCGAGCCTGCTCGCCCGCTGGGAGGAGCGCTCGCGCCAGGCGGCGTCGCTGCCCGACACCGGAGTGAGCGGGCCCGAGGGGTGGCTCACCGCGCCGGTCGGCGGGCAGAGCGGCACGTGGGCGCGGCTCGTCGTACCTCATCCGGGGGCGGAGCCGGACCTGCTCACCATGGTCCTCGAACGCGCCGCCCAGGCTCTCGAGCTCGGCCGGATGGCCGAGCGGGACCGGGCCGGCCTGGTCACCTCGGCCCACGGCGGCCTGCTCACCGAGCTGTCCCTGGGCCGGATCGCTGCGGAGACCGAGGCCGCGGCGCGCGCGGGCGCGCTCGGACTGCCCGAGGCGACGGCGTACCTGCCGCTGGTGGTGCACCGGGTCGGCTCCCCCACCGAGGACCCGGTCGCGCGCCACGACCGCACCCGCCGGGTCGTCGAGCAGGTCGTCGAGGCTGCTGCCCGCGCCCACTGCCCCGCCCTGGTCGGCAGCCTGCGGCTGGACCAGGTCGGCGTGCTCGCGGCCGTCGGCCGGGCCGATCCCGAGCAGCTGCTCGACCGGCTGACGGCGCCGCTGTCGGAGGACCTGGTGGTCGGTGTCGGCGACCTCGCGGCCGGCGTACTGACGGCGGGGGCGTCGCTCGCCCTCGCCGGACACGTCGCCGAGGTCGCCGCGGCCCTGCGCCGTCCGGGACGCCGGTGGTTCCGCAACACCGACGTCCGCCTCCACGGCCTCGTCGCCCTGCTGCACGACGACCCCCGGGTCCAGGCCTTCACCGAGGCCGAGCTCGGCCCCCTCCTCGCCCACGACGGCGCCCGCGGCACCGACCTGGTCGGCCTGCTCCGCCAGTACATCGCCGCCGGAGGCAACAAGACCCGCCTCGCCGACAGCGCCCACCGCAGCCGCCCCGCCGTCTACAAGCAGCTCGCCCGGATCGAGGAGGTCCTCGGCATCGACCTCACCTCCCCCGACTCCTTCCTCGCCCTCGGCGTCGCCCTCATGGCCTACGACCGCGGCCGCTAACCCCGCCGAAGTAGCACGTTCCGGCGGGCGAAGGAGCGCGTTCCGTCGGGCCAAGTGACGCGAACCGGCGCCCGAGACGTCGTACGACGAAACCTCGGCCGCCGGTTCGTGCTCCTTCGCCCGCCGGTTCGTGCCCCTTCGCGGGGTCAGCTGACCCGGTCGATGACGAGCGGGCTCGGCGTGTACGACGTCCCGGGGGCGGCGATGTCGTAGCCGCCCTCGAGCGAGGCCAGGGCCCGCTCGAAGCGCTCCGGGGTGTCGGTGTGGAGGGTGAAGAGCGGCTGGCCGGCGGTGACCGGGTCACCGGGGCGGGCGTGCCAGACGACGCCGGCGCCGGCCTGCACCGGGTCCTCCTTGCGCTCGCGTCCGGCGCCGAGGCGCCAGGCGGCGACGCCGACGGACAGGGCGTCGAGGCGGGTGAGGACGCCGTCGGACGGGGCGGTGACGACGTGCTGCTCGCGCGCCACGGGCAGCGGGGCGGAGGGGTCGCCGCCCTGGGCGGAGATCATCGCGCGCCAGGCGTCCATGGCGGAGCCGTCGGCGAGCTTGGCGGCCGGGTCGATGTCGTCGCGGCCGGCTCCGGCGAGCATCTCGCGGGCCAGGGCCAGGGTCAGCTCGACGACATCGGCGGGACCGCCGCCGGCCAGCACCTCGACCGACTCGGCGACCTCGATCGCGTTGCCGGCGGTGTAGCCCAGCGGGGTCTGCATGTCGGTGAGGAGCGCGACCGTGCGGACGCCGGCGTCGGTGCCGAGCGCGACCATCACCTCGGCGAGCTCGCGCGCCTTGTCGACGTCCTTCATGAAGGCGCCGCTGCCGACCTTGACGTCGAGGACGAGCGCGCCGGTGCCCTCGGCGATCTTCTTGCTCATGATCGACGAGGCGATCAGGGGGATCGCCTCGACGGTGCCGGTCACGTCGCGCAGGGCGTAGAGCTTCTTGTCGGCCGGCGCCAGGCCGTCGCCGGCCGCGCAGATCACGGCGCCGACGGACTCGAGCTGGGCCATCATCTCGTCGTTGGAGAGCAGCGCTCGCCAGCCGGGGATCGACTCGAGCTTGTCGAGGGTGCCGCCGGTGTGGCCCAGGCCCCGCCCCGACAGCTGCGGTACGGCGACCCCGCACGCCGCGACCAGCGGAGCCAGCGGCAGCGTGATCTTGTCACCGACGCCGCCGGTGGAGTGCTTGTCGGCGGTGGGCCGGCTGAGCGAGGAGAAGTCCATCCGGACGCCCGAGGCGATCATCGCCGCGGTCCAGTCCGCGATCTCGCGACGGTCCATGCCGTTGAGCAGGATCGCCATCAGGAGGGAGGACATCTGCTCGTCGGCCACCGCGCCCTGGGTGTAGCGGTCCACCATCCAGTCGATCTGGCTGGTGGAGAGTGTGTGGCCGTCGCGCTTGGTGAGGATCACCTCGACGGCGTCGTGGTTGCCGACTGTCATGCACGCACCCTAGTCGGCCGCAGGTAGGGTCCGGCCCATGCTCCGGTCCGCACCTCTCGACCGCCGCGGGTTGCTGGGGGCGATCGGGCTGTTCGTGGCCCTGCGCGGCCTGTGCGTGGCCGTCCTGGCGGTCTTCGCCGCGGACCGCGACGCGTCGCTCCTCCGGATCCTCGGCCGCTCCGACGCCAGCTGGTACGCCGGCGTGGTCACCCGCGGCTACGACACGGCGATCCCGCTCGCCGCCGACGGCAGCCTGCTGCCGACGAACCTCGCGTTCTTCCCCCTCTTCCCCGGCCTGGTCGCCGTGGTCGACCCGGTGCTGCCCGGCGGCGCGGGGACGGCCGGGATCGTGGTCGCCTGGCTGTGCGGCATCGGCGCGGCCGCCGGGATCTACGCCGTCGGCGCGCACGTGCGGGGCCGTCGTACGGGCGTGCTGCTGGCCGGCCTGTGGGCGGTCCTCCCCCACGGCGTGGTGCTGTCGATGGGCTACACCGAGCCGCTGTTCACCGGCCTCGCCGCGTGGACCCTCTGGGCGCTGCTGCGCCGGAGCTGGGTCGCCGCCGGCGCGCTGTGCCTCCTCGCCGGGCTGACCCGCCCGACCGCGGCCGCGCTGGTCGCCACGGTCGGCCTGTGTGCCCTCGTCGCCGTCGTGCGCCGCGAGGACGGCTGGCGGCCCTGGGTCGCCGGCGCGCTGGCCCCGCTGGGCCTGCTGGGCTACATCGCCTGGGTCGGGCAGCGCCTGGGCAGCGCCGACGCCTACTTCCGGGTCCAGAACGACGCCTGGAAGATGTCGTACGACGCCGGCGGCTTCACGCTCACCACCACCCGCGACCTGCTCACCCAGCAGGGCGCGCTCGCCTACTACGTCACCGCGGCGGTGGTGCTGGTAGCGATCGGCCTGCTCGTCGTGCTCGCCACCGACCAGGTGCCGTGGCCGCTCGTGGTCTTCGCCGGGATCGTCGTCGCGCTGACCTTCTTCGGCGCCGGCTACTACCACGCCAAGGCGCGCCTGCTCCTGCCCGCGTTCCCGCTGCTCCTGCCGGTGGCGGCGGGGCTCGCGGCCGCGCGCCGCACGGTGCTGGTGGTCGTGCTGAGCGTGCTGACCGCGATCAGCGCCGGCTACGGCGTCTACCTGACGCTGGCCTGGCGCTACTCGCCCTGAGTCGCGCCCTGAGCCGCGCCTTGGACCACGCTCAGGTCGTCGGGACCGAACGCCTGCGGCAGGACCGCGTCCATCCCGAGCACGCCCTGGGGCGTGAGCACCTCGAGCCCGGCGCCGCCGTTCTCCCAGAGCAGCTGGCGGCAGCGGCCGCACGGCATGATCACGTCGCCGACGCCGTTGACGCACACGAAGTGGGTCAGCCGCCCGCCCCCGCTGGCGTGCAGGCTGGAGACCAGGCCGCACTCAGCGCACAGCGTGACGCCGTAGGCGGCGTTCTCGACGTTGCAGCCCACGACGAGGCGGCCGTCGTCGGCGAGCGCGGCCGCGCCCACCCGGTAGCCGGAGTACGGCGCGTAGGCGCGCGCCGCGATGTCGATCGCGGCCTGCTTCAGGGAGTCCCAGTCCACCACGCCGCCACCGTAGGCCACGACGCCTCAGCGCGCGAGGATCTTGCGCCACGGCCTGCCGGGACGATAAATGTCCCAAGTTGGTAACCGTTTCGACGAATGCGCTTCCCGCGGAGCGCCTGGTGAGCCAGGATGCACCTTCGGAGTATCAGCACACCCCCTTTGCCCTGCCACGTTGCCGGGCGTCGACCTGGAGGACATCTGTGAAGACCTGGAAGAGGACGTCGGCCGTCGCGGCCCTGGCGATCATGGCGAGCGCGGCGCTGACCGCTTGTGGCGACGCCCCCGAGAAGAGCGCCGACAAGAAGAGCGACTTCCTTCCCTGCATCCTGTCCGACGCCGGTGGCTTCGACGACAAGTCGTTCAACCAGCTGAGCTACGAGGGCGTGAAGGAGGCGGCCAAGGAGCTCAACAGCGACTACAAGGAGTTCGAGTCCAAGAACGAGAACGACTACGCGCCGGCTCTCGACCAGTTCGTCAACCAGGGCTGCGACGCGATCGTCACGGTCGGCTTCGCGCTCTCCGCGGCCACCGTCGAGTCGGCCAAGGCCAACCCGAAGATCGAGTACATCCTGATCGACGACGCGGCGGACAACGACTTCGACGGCAAGAAGGACGCCGACAACATCAAGCCGATCCTCTACAACACCGCGCAGGCGGCGTTCCTGGCCGGCTACGCGGCGGCGGACTACACCAAGACCAAGGTCGTCGGCACCTACGGTGGTCAGCCCTTCCCGACCGTCACCATCTTCATGGACGGCTTCAAGCAGGGCATCGACTACTACAACAAGGAGAAGGGCAAGGGCGTCAAGCTCGTCGGCTGGGAGGGCAACGACAAGGGCGTCTTCACCGGTGGCTTCGACGCCAACGAGAAGGCGACCAACACCGCCAAGCAGATCCTCGACCAGAACGCCGACGTGATCCTGCCGGTCGGCGGCCCGATCTACCAGGGCGCGCTCACCGCGATCAAGGACTCCGGCAAGGACATCGCGATGGTCGGCGTCGACGCGGACTTCTACGAGACCGACCCCAACACCCGCAACGTCATCTTCACCTCGATCCTCAAGAACATGAAGACCTCGACCATCGAGGCCGTCGTGGCGGCGGGCAAGGGCAACTTCGACCCCGAGGCCTACATCGGGACGCTCGAGAACGACGGAGTCGGCATCGCGCCGTTCCACAACTTCGAGAGCAAGATCAGCCCGGACCTGCAGGGTGAGCTCGACACCGTCAAGGCGGGCATCATCGACGGCAGCATCCCGGTGAGCTCCTACCTCACCAAGTAAGCACCCCACCTGCGGCGACGCAGCGCCCGGGGGAGGTCGGCCTGGCGCCGACCTCCCCCGGACTGCGTTCCCCGGGCGCGTACCATCCCCATCCCTGGCATCGCACACGTCTCCTCGGAGAGGATCGCCACCATGACGCTCGAGCTTCGAGGCATCACCAAGCGCTTCGGTCCCCTGGTCGCCAACGACCGCATCTCGCTGACGGTCAACGCCGGCGAGATCCACGCCCTCCTGGGCGAGAACGGCGCGGGCAAGTCCACGCTGATGAACGTCCTCTACGGCCTCTACCAGGCCGACGAGGGCGAGATCCTCCTCGACGGGGAGCCGCTGAAGATGTCCGGCCCCGGCGATGCCATGGCCGCCGGCATCGGCATGGTTCACCAGCACTTCATGCTGGTCCCCGTCTTCACCGTCGCCGAGAACGTCATGCTCGGCAACGAGGCGACCGGCTTCGCCGGGACCCTCGACCTCGACGCCGCCCGCCGCCGGGTGCGCGAGATCTCCGAGCGCTTCGGGTTCGAGGTCGACCCCGACGCGCTCGTCGAGCACCTCCCCGTGGGCGTGCAGCAGCGCGTCGAGATCATCAAGGCGCTCTCCCGCGACGCCCGGGTCCTGGTCTTCGACGAGCCGACGGCCGTGCTGACGCCCCAGGAGACCGACGAGCTCATGGAGATCATGCGCCAGCTCCGCGAGTCGGGCACCGCCATCGTCTTCATCAGCCACAAGCTGCGCGAGGTCCGCGCGATCGCCGACCGGATCACCGTGATCCGGCGCGGTGCCGTCGTCGGCGAGGCCTCCCCCACCGCGTCCAACGCCGAGCTGGCCGCGCTCATGGTCGGCCGCCCGGTCGAGCTGACCGTGCACAAGGAGCCGGCCCAGCCCGGCCCCGACGCGCTCGTCGTGCGCGACCTGCGCGTCACCGACGACACCGGCCACGTCCACGTCGACGGGCTCAGCTTCGCGATCGCCCGCGGCGAGGTGCTCGGCGTCGCCGGCGTCCAGGGCAACGGCCAGACCGAGCTGACCGAGGCGATCCTGGGCCTCCAGAGCCACGTGCACGGCTCGATCACTCTCGACGGCGTCGAGCTGGTCGGCCGCTCGGTCCGCAAGGTCCTCGACGCCGGCGTGGGCTTCGTCCCCGAGGACCGCCAGGTCGACGGCCTGGTCGGCGGCTTCACGATCGCCGAGAACCTCATGCTCAACCGCAGCCACGGCGCGCCGTTCGTCGCGGCCGGCACCGTGCGCCGCGGTTTCCTCGACAAGTTCGCCCAGGAGAAGCTCGTCGAGTACGACGTACGCGCCTCCGGCATCCAGGCCAAGGCCAGCCAGCTCTCCGGCGGCAACCAGCAGAAGGTCGTCGTCGCCCGCGAGCTCTCCCGCGACCTGCGCCTCCTGGTCGCCGCCCAGCCGACCCGCGGCGTCGACGTCGGCTCCATCGAGTTCATCCACAAACAAGTCGTCGCCACCCGCGACACCGGCGTCCCGGTGCTGCTGGTCTCGACCGAGCTGGACGAGATCGTCGCCCTCTCGGACCGGATCATGGTCCTCTACCGCGGCCAGATCGTCGGCATCGTCCCGGCGGACACCCCGCGCGAGACCCTCGGCCTGATGATGGCCGGCGAACGACCCGAAGGGATCGGCGAGTGAGCACGAACGACGAGAACCAGCCCGTGGCCGAGAACCCCGAGAACCCCGAGCAGCCCGAGAACCCCCAGCAACCCGAGAACCCCGAGGCCACCCCCGAGGCGCCCGAGGTCGCAGAGGCCTCCGAGAGCCGCTCGCCGCGCGAGCGGGGCCGCTTCGACGGCGTCCTGCGCGAGATCGCCACCGGCAACGCCCTGGTCGCCGTGCTGTCGGTCTTCCTGGCGATGGTCATCGGCTCGCTGATGATCCTGCTCACCGACCAGAACGTGCGCGACACGCTGTCCTACATCGGCTCGCG
Source organism: Pimelobacter simplex (assembly GCF_024662235.1). Classification (GTDB taxonomy): domain Bacteria; phylum Actinomycetota; class Actinomycetes; order Propionibacteriales; family Nocardioidaceae; genus Nocardioides. The sequence goes on along the minus strand of NZ_CP096276.1, from coordinate 338,516 downwards.
CCCCGGCGACTTCTTCAACGCGGTGGGCACCTCGATCACCGACGCCTACACCGCGCTGTTCCGGGGGGCGATCTACAACACCAACGTCGAGGGCTTCGAGCTCCGGATCCGGCCGCTCACCGAGACCCTCAAGTTCGCCGCGCCGCTGATCCTGGCCGGCCTCGGCGTGGGCCTGGCGTTCCGCGCCGGCATGTTCAACATCGGTGGCCGCGGCCAGATGCTGCTCGCCGGCACCGCCGCCGGCTGGGTCGGCGTGGGCATGGACCTGCCGATGGCCGTGCACCTGCCGCTGGCCGTCGTCGCCGGCGCCCTGGCCGGCGCCCTGTGGGCCGGCATCGCGGGCTTCCTCAAGGCCCAGAGCGGCGCCCACGAGGTGATCGTCACGATCATGCTCAACTACGTCGGCTACTACCTGGTCTTCTACGTGCTCTCCAAGCAGGGCCTGCTCCAGGCGCCCGGCTCGCTCAACCCCAAGTCCAAGCCGATGCCCGAGTCGGTCATCCTGCCCAAGCTGCTCGGCGACCGGTTCAGCCTGCACCTCGGCTTCGTCATCGCGCTCGTCGCGGTCGGCTTCACCTGGTGGCTGCTCAACAAGTCCGCGCTCGGCTTCCGCTTCCGCGCCGTCGGCGAGAACCCCGACGCCGCCCGGGCCTCCGGCATCAACGTGGGACGCACCTACATCACGGTGATGCTCATCGCCGGCGGTCTCGTCGGCCTGGCCGGCGTCAACCAGATCCTCGGTACGGCGACCAGCGGCGTCACCGTCGACATGGACGCCGGCATCGGCTTCGACGCCATCACCGTCGCCCTGCTCGGCCGTTCCCGACCTCTGGGCATCCTGGCCGCCGGCCTGCTGTTCGGCGCCCTCAAGGCCGGAGGCTTCTCGATGGCCGCCGCCGAGGGCATCCCGGTCGAGATCGTCCTGGTCATCCAGTCCCTGATCGTCCTCTTCATCGCCGCTCCCCCGTTGGTGCGAGCTATCTTCCGCCTGCCGAAGGAGGCGACGGCATGAGCACCACCATCGACGCTCCGGTCCCGGCCGCGGCCGAGCCGACCGCGCTGCCCCTCCGGACGCTGCTCAAGGCGCCGATCCTGCTGGGCGTGGTGACCGTCGCGGTCGCCCTGCTCATCGTGCTCAAGGCCCGCTCGGGCGACACCGGCTTCCGGCTCGCCACCGACACCGACTTCTTCGACCTGCCCGAGATCACGGTCCCGTCGACCGGCACGGTCGCCGCGGTCGTGGCCCTGCTCGCCGTCTGCACGGCGGTCTCGGCCTTCCTGGTGAGCCGCGGACGCCGTACGCCGCTGTGGCTGATCGCGATCTTCTCGGTGCTCGCGATGACCGGCTTCCTGGCCTGGGCCGCGGCCGGCCAGACCGTCCCGGTCGTGGGCCTGCTGGGCGGCTCGATCGCGCTCGCCGTGCCGCTGGTGTTCGGCGCGCTCGGCGGCGTCCTCGGCGAGCGGGCCGGCGTGGTCAACATCGCCATCGACGGCCAGCTGCTGTTCGGCGCCTTCGCGGCCGCCATGTTCGGCACCATCGTCGGCTCGCCCTGGGGCGGCCTGGTCGCGGCGATGCTCGCCGGCGCCCTGGTCGCGCTGGTGCTGGGCTTCTTCGCGATCAACTACTTCGTCGACCAGGTCATCGTCGGCGTCGTGCTCAACGTGCTGGTGATCGGCCTGACGAGCTTCCTGTTCAGCCAGGTGCTCGCCGACAACCCGACCAAGCTCAACGCCCCCGAGCACTTCTCGCGGCTCCCGATCCCCGTGCTCGGCGACCTGCCGGTGATCGGTCCGGTGCTCTTCCGCCAGACGATCCTCGTCTACCTCATGTACGCCGCCGTGGTGGTCGTCGCCTGGGCGCTCTACCGCACCAAGTGGGGCCTGCGCGTGCGCGCCGTCGGCGAGCACCCCAAGGCCGCCGACACGGTGGGCATCAAGGTCAACCGGACCCGCTACACCACGCTGCTCATCGCCGGCCTGATCGCGGGCGCGGGCGGGGCGACGTACACGCTGGTCTCGGTGCCGCAGTTCGGCCAGGAGATGACCGACGGCGCGGGCTACATCGCGCTCGCCGCCGTCATCTTCGGCCGCTGGGACCCGGTCCGCGCGACGCTGGCGGCGCTGCTCTTCGGCTTCGCCTCGAACCTGTCGGGCGTGCTGTCGGTGCTCGGCTCGCCGGTGCCCAGCCAGTTCATGCTGATGCTGCCCTACGTGGTCACGATCGTCGCGGTCGCCGGTCTGGTCGGTGCCTCGCGGGCGCCGGCCGCCGACGGCGTCCCCTACCGCAAGGGCTGAGTCGAGGCGCGCACGTCGAGGCGGACCGGGAGGTCCGCCTCGGCGGTGCCCTCGCCCGTCTCGATCGCGCCGACGAGCGCGGTCACCGCGCGGGTCGCGGCCTCGACCGGTAGCAGCGAGAGCGTGGTGACCGGCGGCGCCGTCCACGCGTACGCCGGGTCCTCGCTCGCCGTGACGACCAGGACGTCGTCCGGCACCCGCAGGCCCAGCTCGCGCGCGGCGGCGAGCACGCCCCGGCCGCAGCCGTCGAAGATCCCGTGCACCGCGTCGGCGCCGCCCTCGAGCAGCGCTCGGGCCGCCCGGCGGCCCTCCGGGTCGTCGTGGGAGATGCAGCCGATCCGGGGCTGCGCAACACGAGCGGTGTAGGCCGCCACACAGGCACGGGTGTAGGCGTCGGAGCTGTCCCCGGCCAGCAGCGCGACCCGGGTCGCGCCCTGGGCGGCGAGGTGGTCGAGCACCATCGCGATCGCCTGCTCGTGGTCGTTGTCGACCCAGGAGTCGCGCGCGTGCGGCTGGTCCGGGCGCCCGTCGAAGGCGACCGGGATGCGCCGCTCGCGCAGCACCGCGACCGCCGGGTCGTCCTCGGGTGAGTCCATGAGCACGACGCCGTCGACCTGGACGTCCCACCAGCCGTCGGCGTCGAGCCCGGCCGGGAGCAGCACCAGGGCGTAGCCGTGCTGGTGGGCCACCGAGGTCGCCGCCGCGATGGCCTGGGCGTAGTAGGACACCGACGCGACGTCCCAGGCGACCGCGCCGTAGGTCGTCACGGCAAGGCCGATCGCGCCGGCCCGGCCGGTGCGCAATGCCCGCCCCGCCGGGTTGGGCCGGTAGCCGAGCCGGGCGGCGGCCTCGCGGACCCGGCGCCGGGTGGCCTCGGAGGCCCGGCCGGTCGCGTTGAGCGCGTTGGACACGGTCGCGGTCGACACGCCCGCCTCGCGGGCGACGTCGGCGATCGTCACGCTGCCGGGCCGGGGCACACTCACGGCGCCGACCCTACGCGTCCGGACCCCTTGTGGTTAATGCATTAATCACTCAGGCTCACCGGCATGCGCATCCGGACCACCCTCACCGCCGCGGCCCTGGCCCTCGCGGTCACCCTCCCGGTCGCGGGCACCGCGGCCTCCCCCGCCACCGCCACCGGCAGCACCGGCGCCGGCACCGGCGCCCGTGCCGACCTCGTGCTCCGCCACGGCGCGGTCGAGACCGGGACCGGCCGGCGCGCCCAGGCCGTCGCCGTGCGCGACGGCCGGATCGTCTACGTCGGCTCCGACGCCGGGGTCCGGCGCTTCATCGGCCGCGCCACCGAGGTCGTCGACCTGCGCGGGCGCACCCTGATGCCGGGCTTCCAGGACGGCCACGCGCACCTGTCGCCCCAGCTCCCGACCTGCGACCTGGAGTACGCCTTCCTCACCGTCGCCGAGACCCGGGCCCGGATCCAGGACTGCCTCGACGCCGAGCCCGGCAAGGGCCCGAACGACTGGCTGAGCGTCGTCAACTGGGACCTGCCCGGCATGAAGCCCGCCGGCACCGTGCCCTCGAAGGCACTGCTCGACGCGCTCGACACCGACCGGCCGATCTTCGTGTTCTCCGACGACGGCCACAACGCGCTCACCAACAGCCGCGGCCTCGCCGTCGCCGGCATCACCAAGGACACGCCGGACCCGAAGGGCGGCGTGATCGTCCGCGATCCCGCCGGGGAGCCCACCGGCTACCTCAAGGAGGACACGGCGATCGGCCTGGTGACCTCGAAGATCCCGCCGGCTCCGCTGGCCGAGCGGGTGGAGGGGCTGCGCCGCACCCTCGCCTACGTCACCGCGCGCGGCCTGACGGCGTACCAGCCGCAGCTGCTCGAGGAGAGCGACCTGCAGGCGTGGAAGTACCTCGCCGACCGGCACGAGCTCCCCGGCCGGGTGCGCGCCTCGCTCGCCCTCGACGCCAACGAGGCCTATGCCGACCTGCCCGGCACGCTGCGCGAGCTGCGCCGGCTCAAGCGGACCTACGAGGGGCCGGGCTTCAAGATCACCACGGTGGGCGAGATCTTCGCCGACGGGGTCATCGAGTACCCCAACCAGACCGCGCGCCTGCTGGCGCCGTACCGGGTCAAGAACAAGCACGGCAAGTGGGTCCCCGGCCCGACCAAGGGCCCGCTGCGGGTGCCGCAGGCGCACCTCAACCGGGTCGTCGCCGCGCTCGACAAGGCCGGCTGGCAGGTGCACATCCACGCGATCGGCGACGGCGCGGCCCGCGAGGCGCTCAACGCGTTCGCCTATGCCCGCCGGCACAACGACAACCGCCGGATCCCCGGGATCATCGCGCACGACCAGCTCGTCGCGCCCTCCGACTACGCCCGGTTCCGCCGGCTCAACGTGGTCGCCGCGATCTCGACCGAGTGGGCCGAGAAGGACCCGTACACGATGGACGCGCTCAAGCCCTACATCGGCGTCGAGCGCTGGAAGCGGATGTACCCCTGGCGCTCGATGCTGCGCGCCGGCGCCCGGCTCGCCAACGGCTCCGACTTCCCGGTCCAGGACCTCAACCCGATGGCCCAGCTCCAGGTCGCGGTGACCCGGGTGGCGCCCGAGACCAACGGCGTACGGCGCTACGAGGGCCCGCTCAACGCGCGGGAGCGGATCAGCCTGACCGACGCCATCCGGATCCACACCGCCGACACCGCCTACCTGCTGGGCCTCCAGCGCCGCACGGGCACGCTGGCGGTGGGCAAGCAGCTCGACGCGATCATCCTGTCGGGCGACCTGCGCCGCACGCCGATCCGCAAGGTGCGCACGCTGCAGGTCCGGGCGACGTACGTCGGCGGGGTGCTCCGGGCCGGGCGGCCCTGAGCGCCGGGCTCAGCGCACCCGCTTGTGCACCCGGATCACGTTGTTGGCACCGCGCACCTTGACCGACGTCTTGCCGGCCTTGACCCGCACCACGTTGTTGGCGCCGCGCACGACGACCTTGCGGAGCTTGCGGAAGACGACCTTGTTGTTGGCACCCTTGATCTTGACCGTGGTGCCGGTGCGAGCGGTGACGGCGGAGTTGGCGGCCTTGACGAGGACCGGGCCGAGCGCGCCCGAGGCGACGACGCGGGTGTTGCTGCCGGTGATCGTCAGGCTCGTGGCGCTGGCGAGGGTGACGGTGACATTGCTGCCGGTGACCCGGACGTCGCGGCAGGCGCCGCTGAGCGTGTAGACCTCGGTGCTCTCGGTGAGGGTCACCGGGCCGGTGCTGCAGTCGACCGCGACAGCGGCGCGGGCCGGCGTCGGGACGCCGAGGGTGAGGCCCGCGACGAGGGCGGCGGGAGCGAGGGTGGCGAGGGCGCGGGTGGCGCGCGAGGACGCGGTCATGGGTGGATTCCTTCCGAGCAAGGGGTCGGACGAAACCCTAGTTCGACGTCGTGAGCGCGTTGACGGCCACCCCGGCCATCATCCGCGCACCGAAGCCGACCGCGGCCTCGTCGGCCTCGAAGTCGCCCTGGTGCAGGTCGTAGCGCGGGCCGCCCGGCGTCCGGGTGCCGAGGCGGAACATCGCGCCGGGGACGTGCTCGAGGTACCACCCGAAGTCCTCGCCGCCGAGGCTCTGCTCGACCTCGGTGCGGTGGTGCAGGCCGAGCAGGTCGTCGGCGGCCGAGGCGATCATCGCGACGCTGAGCCGGTCGTTGACCACGGGCGGCACGCCCTGGAGGTAGTCGACGGTCGCGGTGACGCCGTAGGGGCGGACGATGTCGAGCACGGCCTCGCGGACCACGGCCTCGCACGCGGCCCAGGCCTCGGCGTCGAGGATCCGGACGGTGCCGCTGGCGATGCCGCGGTCGGGGATGACGTTGGCGGCCGAGCCGGCCTGGAGCATCCCCCACACGACGCTGACGCCGGCGCGCGGATCCATCCGCCGGCTCAGGACGGCGGGCAGCTCGCTGGTGATCTTGGCCAGCGCGAACGTCAGGTCGCCGGTCAGGTGCGGGCGCGAGGTGTGCCCGCCGTTGCCCTCGAGGCGGACGTCGATCCGGTCGGCGGCACTGGTGATCGGGCCCGAGCGCAGGCCGACGGCGCCGACGTCGACCGACGGGTCGCAGTGGAGCGCGAAGATCCGGTCGACGCCCTCGAGCGCGCCGTGGTTGATGAGGTGCTGGGCACCGCCGGGCATGACCTCCTCGGCCGGCTGGAACAGCAGCCGCACCCGCCCCGGCAGCAGCCCCTGGGCGTGGAGCTCGCCGAGCGCGTGCCCCGCGCCGACCAGGGCGGAGGTGTGCACGTCGTGGCCGCACGCGTGTGCGACGCCCTCGACGGTGCTGCGCCAGGCCTGCGCGCTGAGGTCGGGGACCGGCAGGGCGTCGAGGTCGGCGCGCAACGCGACCGTGGTCGGGCCCTGGCCGAGGTCGGCGACGACCCCGCTGCGCGGCATCCGGGTGACCTGCCAGCCGGCGCGCTCCAGGTGGTCGACCACCCGGTCGCAGGTGCGCTGCTCGGACCACGACAGCTCGGGGTTGCGGTGCAGGTCGCGGCGCAGCTCCACCAGCTCGTCGTCGTGCTTCTCGACGACGGCGGCGACCAGGCCGAGCAGGCCTGCGGCATCACGACGTTCCACGGGCCCAACCTACGCCGTACGACGCGACGGGCGGGCGCCCGACCTCAGGTCGGACGCCCGCCCGGTGTCGTGGGAGGCCGCTCAGCGCTTGTACTTGACGACCTTGCCGGCCGGGACGTCGCCCGGCTGGCCGCTGAGACCGGTCAGCACGTTCTCGGTGACGTAGAGCTTCTTGCCGACCACCTCGACCGCCGAGGGCAGTGCGGTCCGCACGAAGGTGCGCTTCTTGCCCTTCGGGGTGATCCGGGTGACCTTGCCGCCGAACAGCTCGGAGACGTAGATGTTGCCGTCGTCGGCGACGCCGACACCCGTGGCGCTCACGAAGCCGGTGGCGATGCGCTTGAGCTTGTTCTTGGCGAGGTTGACCCGGAACAGCGAGCCGGGCACCGAGCCGTCCTCGGGGCCGCCGGGCAGACCGGTGACGTAGAGCTTGCCGTCGGCGACCTCGACGTCGGTGGGCACGCCCTCGAAGCGGAACCTCTTGCCCAGCGAGCACTCCGGGAACCCGGCGTTCTCGACCATGCCCTGGGTGATCGTCGCCTCGACGGGCGGCAGGACGGCGACCGTGCGGACCTTGCCGTCGCGGATCCGGTAGACGGCGTTCGAAGCGGCGTCGGCGACGTAGACGACGCCCTTGTCGACCGCGGTGGCATAGGGGTGCGACTCGACGATGCCGTTGTACTTCGCCGGCGGCGGGGCGCCCTCGCCGGTCGGCCACGCCGCGGCGCACTCGGGCGTGATGCCCACGGCGCCGTAGGTGTAGGCCCGGTCGGGGTTCTTGGCGGCCTCGTAGGCGCCGAGGTCGGCGAGCGTGCGGACCTTGCCGGCCGCCGTCCGCTTCATCACCAAGCTGTTGACGATGAAGTAGACGGCCTTGCCCTCGGTCGAGACACCACCCACCTCGCCCTGGGCGGTGTAGACCACCTTGGCCGCCTTGCCGGGCTTCTTCACCAGCAGCTTCCCGGCGAAGTTCTCGGTGTAGTAGACGTGGCCCTTGTCGTTGACGGCGACGCTCAGCGGGGACAGGAGCCCCTGGGCGACGGGCTTTCCGGGCGCGGGAGCCGCGGCCTGGGCGGGGGCGAGCACGGAACCGGTGACCGCGGCGGCGACGCCGGCGGCCAGGAGCATGCGGACAGAACGTGAATCAGTCTGGGGGGGGATTCATGCCGGAGAGCCTCACCCGAGGCCGCGCGGACTGTCCGGCGAACGCCGCGAATTTTACGGTTGATCGGCGTCGTAGGCCGCGAGCAGGCGGTCGGCGGCCAGCGGGGCGGTCAGTTCTCCTGCGAGGACCGCGGAGCGTATGTCACCCTGGACCGATCTGACCGCCGCGTTGTGGCGCAGCCGCTGGTCGAGCTCGTCGCGCACGAGCGCCCACGTGAAGTCGAGCTGCTGCTCGGCGCGCTTGCGCGCGACCCCCTCGGCACCGAGGTGGTCGCGGTGCATCAGCACCTGCTGCCAGACCTCGTCGACGCGCGCGCCGGTGAGCCCGGAGCAGGTCACCACCGGGGGCGCCCACTCGGAGTGCCCGCGGACCAGGCGCAGCGCGCCGGCCAGCTCCCGGGCCGCGACCCGGGCCTCCTGCTCGCGCGCGGGGTCCTCGGGGTCGGCCTTGTTGACCGCGATCACGTCGGCCAGCTCGAGGATGCCCTTCTTGATGCCCTGGAGCTGGTCGCCGGTGCGGGCGAGGGTGAGGAAGAGGAAGGTGTCGACCATGCCGGCCACGGTCACCTCGGACTGGCCCACGCCGACGGTCTCGACCAGGACGACGTCGTACCCGCCGGCCTCGAGGACCGCCATCGCCTGGGTGGTCGCGCGCGCGACCCCGCCGAGGGTGCCCGCCGACGGCGAGGGCCGGATGAACGCGTTCGGGTCGGCGGCCAGCGTGGCCATCCGGGTCTTGTCACCGAGCACCGAGCCGCCGGTGCGCACCGAGGACGGGTCGACGGCGAGGACGCCGACCTTGTGCCCGGCCGCGGTGAGCTGGACCCCGAGCGACTCGATGAAGGTCGACTTGCCGACGCCGGGGACGCCGGAGATGCCGACCCGCACCGCGGGCGTCGTACCGGCGGCGTCGGTGGCGAGCGCGGTCAGGAGCGTCCGCGCCGCCGCCCGGTGCCGGGGCGCGGTCGACTCGACGAGCGTGATGGCCCGAGCCATCTGGGCGCGGTTGCCCGCGCGCAGCCCGTCGAGCAGCCGCTCGACGTCCATCAGTGGTCGAGCTCGGCGCGGAGCTTGGCCAGCAGGTCCAGCGCGGACTCGGCGATCACCGTGCCGGGCAGGAACACCGCCGCGGCACCCATGTCCTTGAGGGTCGGTACGTCGTCCGGCGGGATGACGCCTCCGATGACGACCATGATGTCGTCGCGGCCCTGCGCGGCCAGCGCGCTCTTGAGCGCCGGGAGCAGGGTGAGGTGACCGGCGGCCAGCGACGAGACCCCGACGATGTGGACGTCGGCGTCGATCGCCTGCTGCGCGACCTCCTCGGGCGTGGAGAACAGCGGGCCCACGTCGACGTCGAAGCCGAGGTCGGCGAAGGCCGACACGACGACCTTCTGGCCGCGGTCGTGGCCGTCCTGGCCCATCTTGGCGACCAGGATGCGGGGCCGGCGGCCCTCCGCCTCGGCGAACTCGTCGGTGGCGGTGCGGGCCTGGGCGACGAGCGAGTCGCCCTCGCCGTCGTTGGCCAGGTTGGCCTCGTCGCGGTACACGCCGCTGATGGTACGGATGACGGCCTGGTGCCGGCCGTAGACCTTCTCCATCGCGTCGGAGATCTCGCCGACCGTCGCCTTGGCGCGGGCGGCCGAGACGGCCAGGTCGAGCAGGTTGCCGTCGCCGCTCTCGGCGCTGCGGGTCAGCGCGTGCAGCGCGGCCTCGACGTCGGTGCCGTTGCGCTCGGCGCGCAGCCGCTCCAGCTTGGCGACCTGCTGGCGGTAGACCTCGTCGTTGTCGACCTTGAGCACCTCGAGCGGGTCCTCGGCCGGCAGCCGGAAGGTGTTGACGCCGATGACCTTCTGCGAGCCCGAGTCGATCCGCGCCTGGGTCCGGGCGGCGGCCTCCTCGATGCGCATCTTCGGGATGCCCTGCTCGATCGCGGCGGCCATGCCGCCGGCGGCCTCGGCCTCCTGGATGTGCGCCCACGCCCGCTCGGCGAGGTCGTGGGTGAGCTTCTCGACGTAGTACGAGCCGGCCCAGGGGTCGATCGTCTGGGTCGTACCCGACTCCTGCTGGAGCAGGAGCTGGGTGTTGCGGGCGATGCGCGCGGAGAAGTCGGTCGGCAGCGCGATCGCCTCGTCCAGCGCGTTGGTGTGCAGCGACTGGGTGTGGCCCTGGGTCGCGGCCATCGCCTCGATCGCCGTGCGGCCGACGTTGTTGAACACGTCCTGCGCGGTCAGCGACCAGCCCGAGGTCTGGCTGTGGGTGCGCAGCGAGAGCGACTTGGGGTTCTGCGGGTCGAACTGGCGCACCAGCCGGCTCCACAGCGCCCGGGCCGCGCGCATCTTGGCGACCTCCATGTAGAAGTTCATGCCGATCGCCCAGAAGAACGACAGCCGCGGCGCGAACTGGTCGATGGTCAGGCCCGACTCGAGGCCGGCGCGGATGTACTCCACCCCGTCGGCGAGCGTGTAGGCGAGCTCGAGGTCGGCGGTCGCCCCGGCCTCCTGCATGTGGTAGCCGGAGATCGAGATCGAGTTGAAGCGCGGCATCCGCTGGCTGGTGAAGGCGAAGATGTCGGAGATGATCCGCATCGACGGCGCCGGCGGGTAGATGTAGGTGTTGCGGACCATGAACTCCTTGAGGATGTCGTTCTGGATGGTCCCGCTGAGCTGCTCCGGCTTCACCCCCTGCTCCTCGGCCGCGGCGATGTAGAGCGCGAGGACGGGCAGCACGGCGCCGTTCATCGTCATCGACACCGACATCTGGTCGAGCGGGATGCCGTCGAACAGGGTCCGGGTGTCGTAGATCGAGTCGATCGCCACGCCCGCCATGCCGACGTCACCGCGCACCCGCGGGTGGTCGGAGTCGTAGCCGCGGTGGGTGGCCAGGTCGAAGGCGACCGAGAGGCCCTTCTGGCCGGCCGCGAGGTTGCGGCGGTAGAAGGCGTTGGACTCCTCGGCGGTGGAGAAGCCGGCGTACTGGCGGATGGTCCACGGCTGGGTCGTGTACATCGTCGGGTACGGCCCGCGCAGGAACGGGCTCAGGCCCGGGAAGGTGTCGAGCGCGTCGAGGCCGGCGACGTCGGCCGGACCGTAGGACGTCTGGACGTCGATGCCCTCGGGGCTGCGCCACGGCTCGCCGGCCGGGACGGACGGCGCGGCCGCCGCGGTTCCGTCGGAGGCCAGCGGGAGACCCGCGAAGCTCTTCGGAATGCTCATGCGAGTGCCTGCGCTCGCTTCGCTCCCGCCGCTCCCGCGCTCGCGGCCAACGCCGCCGAGCTCGTTCCTCGCTCCGTCGTTGTCGCTCACTTGATCGCCTCCCGCGTGCGGTTGAGGAACGCGAGCGCGTCGACACCCATCGCCGCGCTGTCGTCGGTGAAGTCCACGGCCTTGCCCGCGATGATCACGCGGGTCGCGCCGGCGGCGCGCAGGGCCTCGGCGGCCGCCGTGCCCCACTCGTCGTAGGCCGCGTCGGTGCCGGCCAGGCACACGACGCGCTGCCCGGCGTACGCCGCGACGAGCTCGTCGACGCCCGCGGTCGGGCCCGCGACCTCGACCGCGATGCCGCCGGCCGCGAACAGGTTGCTGACGAACGTGGCCCGGGCGGTGTGCTGGGCGACGGTGCCGAGGGTGGCCAGGAAGACCGGTGCCGCGGCGGGCTCGTCGCGCAGCGCCTCGAACGAGGCGCCGTAGCGGCGGACCCGGTCGTTGAGCGGGTCCGCGGCGCGCTCGGGCAGCGTCTCGGTGAGGTTCGGGAACTCGCTGACCCCGGTCAGCGGGAGCTTGCGGCGGGCGATGTCGGTCTCGCGCCGCTCGACCACGGCCGCGATGCGGGCCCGGAACGGGTCGAAGTCGTGGCCGCTCTCCCACTCGGTCTCGAGCTGCTGGAACTCCGCCCAGCCGGCCGCGGCCAGGTCGGCGGTGAGCTGCTCGACGGCGTACGCACCGCCGGCGGGGTCGGCGACCGCGGCGACGTGGGACTCGTCGATGAGCAGGTGGTTGACGTTGCGCGCGATCCGGCGGCCGAAGCCGTCGGGACGGCCGTTGGCGCTGTCGAAGGGCAGCACGGTGACCGCGTCGGCGCCGCCGACACCGGCGGCGAAGGCCGCCACGGTGCCGCGGAGCATGTTGACGTAGGGGTCGTACTTGCTGAGCATCGGCCGGCTGGTGACGGCGTGCTGGCGCTGCGCGACCGCGGTCTCGACGCCGCTGAGCTCGAGGACGCGGCTCCACAGGACGCGGGCCGCGCGGAGCTTGGCGATCGTCGGGAACTGCTCGTCGGTCGCGGCGTAGCGGAACTCGACCTGGTGCGCGGCGTCGGCCACGGACAGACCGTGGTCGGTCAGCCAGCGCAGGTAGGCCACGCCGACCGCGATCGACCAGCCGAGCTCCTGGGCGTCGCTCGCGCCGAGGTCGTGGGCCGCGGTCGCGTCGACGACGATCGCCCGGATGTCGTGCTGGTCGGCCTTGCGGGCCAGCGTCTGCAGCTCGGCGACCGCCTCGTCCACGGCGAGCGGGATCTCGCGCAACATGACGCCGAGCGGGTCGATCCCGAGGTTGCTGTCGGGGTGCTTGGCCCCGGGCAGCGCGAGGAACGCCTCGGCCACCGCGGTCGTCGCCGACGGCGCGTCGAGGACGACGGGCGCCAGGTCGAGCAGCACGTCCTTGAGCGTCGCCGCGACGTCGGTGCTCTCGTCGGCGCCGAGCCACAGGCTCGTCACGCCGCCGTCGAGGTCGACCAGCGCCGCCTCGTTGGCCGCCTTGGCGTCGGGGTCCGCGACCAGGCTGCGGATGTCCCAGGCGCCCTGGCGGGCCGGGCGTACGGCGCTCACGGCGCCACCGGGCAGGCCGAGCGGGGTCACGGCGATGCCGTCGAGGGTGGTGCGGGTCAGCTTGTCCCACACGGCGCTGTCGGGGTCGCTGTCGCCGAGCTTGCGCGTCTTGCGCAGCACGGCGGCGGTGGCGGCCTCCCATTCGGCGCGCGTGTGCGCGTCTTCGGGCTGCGCCAGCGTCAGGGGCGAGTCAGTCACGAGGGCCAAGCCTATCCGTGGCGAGGCCCTCGTCACCCTGGTGTGACAAATGTCCCGACCGAGCGAACGATAGGTTGCCCGCGTGAAGGTGCGTGATCCGCAGGGGCGGACCTGGCGGGTGACCCGCCGGTGGGTGCCGTGGCGGCTGCGCCGCCGCAAGGTCGACCCGGACCTGCTGGTCGGGGGCGACGACCCGATCAGCTGCCTCGTGGTGTTCGTCGTCGGCCTGGTCGTCCTCCCCCTGCTGCTCATCGTGGTGGTCTTCGCGCTCGAGGCGCTCCTGCTCGCCCTGCTGCTGCCCGTCGTCGCCCTCGCCCGCGTCTGGTTCGGCCGGTCGTGGTGGGTCGAGGCGCGGATCGGCTTCCGGCCGCACTGGGAGGAGGAGGCCGGCGACTGGGCCGCCAGCCGGCTCCGGATCCACGCCCTCGCCCGGTCGATCGAGAACGGGGACGCGCCGCCGGCGAACCTCTACGCTTCCCCGCGTGAAGGTGCGTGACCCCGAGGGCCAGACCTGGCGCGTGACCCGCCGGTGGGTGCCGTGGCGCCGCCGGCTCAAGGGCGTGGACGCCGACGCGGGCCCGCTCGACTGGGGCAACGGGCTCGGCGACGACCCGATCAGCGCCGTGCTGGCGATCATCCTGCTGATCATCGCGCTGCCGTTCATCCTGCTGGGGCTGTTCGTCGCGCTGGAGTTCCTGCTGCTGCTCCTGCTGGTCCCGTTCGCGACGCTGGTCCGGGTCGCGTTCGGCGCGCACTGGACGATCGAGGCCCGGCGCGGCTTCAGCATCTGGTGGGACGCTCCCTCGGGCAGCTGGGGCGAGAGCGGCCGGCGGATCCAGGACGTCGCCCGGGCGATCGAGGAGGGCGACCTGCCGCCGCGCACCGTGGCACCCAAGGACGCCTGAGCGTTCACCGCCCGGCCACCCGGACGGTGAGGTCGCGCCATGTCCGCGGCCCACCGTGGAGGCATGCGGATCGTCCTGGCCACCGAGTCCTTCTACCCGGCCGTCGACAGCACCACGACCACGCTCAAGGCGACCGTCGACCGGCTGGTCGACCGCGGGCACGCCGTCCGGATCCTCGCGCCGGGGCCCGGGCTCACGACCTACCGCGGGTGCGATGTCGTCCGGGTGCGGCCGCTGGAGCCGACCGGGGCGCAGGTGCGCGAGGCCGTCGAGAGCTTCGCGCCCGACCTGGTCCAGGCCCACTCGCCGCGGGCGGTGGGGCGCAAGGCGCTCAAGCACGCCGCGCGCGCCGGCGTACCGACGCTGGCGGTGGAGCAGTCCCCCGTGCTCGACCTCGCCGCGGACTACTGGCGCGCCAAGGTCGCCGAGCGCGCCGACCGGGTGGTCGTCACCTCGCCGTGGATGGTCGAGCGGGCCGCCGAGCTCGGCGTCGACGCCGGCCTCTGGGAGCCCGGGGTCGATCCGCTGGCCTTCTCCCCCACGCTGCGCGACCCGTGGCTGCACCGCTCGTGGTCCAAGGCCAAGTCCTCGCAGACCGGGGACGGCAAGGTCGTCGTCGGCTACGTCGGCGGCCTCCACAAGCCCGCCGGCGTACGCCGCCTGGCCGCGCTCGCCGACGTCCCCGGCATCCGGGTCGTGGTGATCGGCGCCGGTCCCGACCGCGAGTGGCTCGCCCGCCGCCTGCCCCACGCCCGCTTCACCGGTCCGCTCGCGATCGGCGACCTGACCGTCGCGCTGCCCACCCTGGACGTCCTGGTCCACCCGGGCGAGCACGAGACCGACTGCCACGCCCTGCGCGAGGCGGGCGCCTCCGGCGTCCCCGTCGTCGCGCCGCGCGCGGGCGGCGCGCCGAGCGTCGTCGCACACCTGGAGACCGGCGTCCTCTACGACCCGGCCGACCCGCGCGACCTGGCCCGCGCCGTGGCCGCGGTCGCGGCGGACCCGCGCCGCGGGCTGCTCGGCGCGGCCGGGCGGGAGCGGGCGCTGCGGCGTACCTGGACCGAAGCGGTGGACGAGCTGGTCGCCGCCGCCTACCCGGAGCCGGCGCCGGTCGTCGCCTGAGCCCCGAACGCCGCCAGCCACGCCCCGAGCACCGCCTTCTCCAGCGCCGGCCGGTCGCGCAGCACACCACCGACGGCGAGTCCGCGCAGCAGCGACAGGAGGCCGTCGGCGAACACCTCCAGGCGCTCGTCGCCGAGGTCCCCGACCAGCGCCTGCAGCGGCTCGCGCAGCCGGCGGCCGAGCTCGCGCGCGCCGGGCCGCAGCGCCTCGCGCAGCTCGCGGTCGGTGCGGGCGGCGACCCACAGCTCGAGCCCCGCGACGTACGTCGGGCGGCGGGTCACCTCGTGCAGCACCTCGATCAGCGCGGCCGGTCCGGCGCCGGCGGTCGCCTCCTGGATCTCCGCGCCCTGGGCCTGGGCGACGTAGTCGACCGCGGCCACGGCGAGCTCGCGCATCGAGGCGAAGTGGTGGGTCAGCGCGCCGCGGGTGACGCCCGCCTGGGTCTGGACCCGCTGCATGGTCAGGCCGGCGTACCCGTGCCCGACCATGACCTCGACCGCCGCCGCCAGGATCTGCTCCCGGGTCCGCAGGGCACGTGATTGACGTCGGGCCGCTTCCACGGGCAGAATCCTCGCAGGCACAAAACAGACCATACAGTCTGTTTTCATTTCCAGTGCGAGGAGACACCCCCATGGCCCTGGCCGCCAGCCTTGTCCGTCGCGGCGCCGCCGCCTTCCCCGAGCGCACCGCGCTGTACTTCGGCGACGACTCGCTGACGTACGCCGAGGTCGACCGGCGCGCCAACCTGATCGCCCACCACCTCGCCGCCCACGGCGTCACCAAGGGCACCCACGTCGCGCTCCTCGTCAACAACGGGCTCGACTCGGTGCCGATGGAGTTCGCCGCGATCAAGGCCGGCCTGGTCCGGGTGCCGCTCAACGCGCGCCTCTCCCTCGACGAGCACGCGGACATGGTCACCGGCTCGCACGCCACCGTCGTGGTCGCCGACGCCGCGCTCACCGATCGCGCGGCCGAGCTCGCCGAGCGCGTGCCCGGGCTGCGCGCGTACGCCCTCGCCGACCTCCTCGCTCCCGTCGCCGAGCCGGTCGGCGAGCCCGACGTCGTCCTGGCCGAGGACGACCCGACGCTGCTGCTCTACACCTCCGGCACCACCGGCAAGCTCAAGGCCGTCATCCACACCCAGGCCAGCTACGGCGCGATCTGCAGCAACATCCTGGCCAACCTGCTCGACCCGCAGCCCGACTCGGTGATGCTCCACGCCGCCTCGCTGGTCCACGCCAGCGGCACGTTCGTGCTGCCCTACTGGGTCCGCGGCGGCGCCTCGGCGATCCTGCCCGGCTTCGAGCCGGCGTCCTTCGTCGCGGCGATCGCACGCCACCGCGCCACCGAGATCAACCTGGTGCCGACGATGTTCGCGATGCTCCACGGCTCCGGCGTCCTCGACGGCGCCGACCTCACCTCGCTGCGCAAGGTCATCTACGGCGCCAGCCCGATGCCGCGCCCGGTGCTGGAGCGCTCGATCGAGGTCTTCGGCCCGATCCTCACCCAGTACTACGGCCAGACCGAGGCCCCGCTCTGCATCGCCGTTCTCGACGAGCACGCCCACGCCGACCCCACCCTGTGGGGCGCCTGCGGGATGCCCGCGACCGACGTCGAGCTGCGCCTCGTCGACGAGGACGGCGCCCCGGTCGGCCCCGGCGAGATCGGCGAGATCGCGCTCAAGGCGCCGTTCCGGATGCACGGCTACTTCGAGGCCGACGAGCTCAACGCCCGCTCGCTGACCGACGACGGCTGGCTGCGCACCCGCGACCTGGCCCGCTTCGACGAGCGCGGCTACCTGCACCTGGTCGACCGGACCAGCGACATGATCATCACCGGCGGCTACAACGTCTACCCGCGCGAGGTCGAGGACGCCCTGTCCTCGCACCCGGCCGTCGCCGAGTGCGCCGTCGTCGGCGCCCCCGACGACAAGTGGGTCGAGGCGGTCACCGCCTTCGTCACCCTCCGCCCCGGTACGACAGCCGACGAGGCCGAGCTCATCGAGCACGTCCGCGGCCGGATCGCCGCCCACAAGGCTCCCAAGAGCGTCCGCTTCGTCGACGCCATCCCCAAGTCCGCGGTCGGCAAGATCCTGCGCCGCGCCCTGCGCCAGCCCCTGTGGGAGGAGTCCCGGTGAACGACGTCCGCATCGAGCACGAGGCCGACGGCGACGTCATGGTCGTCGTGATGAACCGCCCCGAGCGGCACAACGCCGTCGACGGCCCGATGGCCGCCGAGCTCGCCGCCGCCTTCCGCACGTTCGAGGCCTCCGACGCCAAGGTCGCCGTCCTGGCGGGCGAGGGCCCGTCGTTCTGCGCCGGCGCCAACCTCAAGGCCGTCGGCACCGCCGCCGGCAACCGCGTCTCCCCCGAGGGCGACGGCCCCATGGGCCCCACCCGGATGGACCTGTCCAAGCCCGTCATCGCCGCGATCCACGGCCACGCCGTCGCCGGCGGCCTCGAGCTCGCCGTCTGGTGCGACCTGCGCGTCGCCGACGAGGACG
This sequence comes from Pimelobacter simplex, assembly GCF_024662235.1. GTDB lineage: Bacteria > Actinomycetota > Actinomycetes > Propionibacteriales > Nocardioidaceae > Nocardioides. The sequence goes on along the minus strand of NZ_CP096276.1, from coordinate 320,920 downwards.
CCACCCTCGGCGTCTTCTGCCGCCGCTGGGGCGTCCCTCTCATCGACGGCGGCACCGTCCGCCTCCCCCGCCTGATCGGCCACAGCCGGGCCATGGACCTCATCCTCACCGGCCGTCCGGTCGACGCCCACGAGGCGCTGTCCTTCGGCCTCGTCAACCGCGTTGTCCCCCGCGGTACGGCGCGCGAGGCGGCCGTCGTCCTGGCCCGGGAGATCGCGCGCATGCCCCAGACCTGCCTGCGCGGCGACCGTCAGGCCGCGCGCGCCCAGTGGGGCGACACCGAGGAGACCGCCCTGCACCGCGAGCTCGCCATCGGCATGGTCTCGCTCGCCGCCGACGGGGTCGACGGGGCGGGGCGGTTCGCGGCGGGCAAGGGGCGCGGCGGGTCGTTCGAGGACATCTAGGGCGTCCTAGGTCGCGACGATCCCCACCACCAGGTTGATCGTCGTCGCGATGATCGCCGCGCCGAACACGTACGCGATCAGGCAGTGCCGCAGCACGACCGCCCGGATCGCCGAGCTCTGCACCGCGGTGTCGGAGACCTGGTAGGTCATCCCGAGGTTGTAGCTGAAGTAGAGGAAGTCCCGGAACGCCGGCGCCTCGTTGGTGTTGAAGTCGATGCCACCGGGGGTGTCGGAGTAGTAGAGGTGCGCGTATCGCGTGGCGTACATGAAGTGCACCGACGCCCAGGCCATCGCGACGGCGGCGAGGGCGAGGGCCGCGGCGGCGTCCTTGGTGTCGCCGTTGCCGGCGACGAGCAGCATGACCACGCCCACCAGTCCGCCGACGGCGGCGCAGGCGACCGCGACCTCGTCGGCGGCGGGCCGGAGGTCCTCGTGGGTGGCGTTGGCGCGGGTCGCGGCGGCGTCCATCGGCCAGAGCACCACCCAGCCGAGGACGACGTACACGGCGCCGGCGGTGGCGACCCCCGTGAGCACGCCGATCTCGACCGCGGACAGCAGCCATCCGGCGCCGGCGACGGCGACACCGGTGACGAGCGCGGAGAGCAGCCGTGGGAGCGCGGTGGCGACCAGGCGCGGACGCCGGGTGGGGTCGGGGCTGGCTGCCATGCGGCTCAGCGTAGTGACCGGCACGTGGTACTCATGTCCCATGCTGCTGCGCCGGTTGGAGTACCTCGCGGCGCTCGCGCGCGAGGAGCACTTCGGCCGGGCCGCCGAGGCCTGCCACGTCACGCAGCCCGCGCTGTCGGCGGGGATCCGCAAGCTGGAGCGCGAGCTCGGCGTCCAGGTCGTCCGACGGGGTCAGCGGTTCGAGGGATTCACCAACGAGGGCGCCGAGGTGCTGCGGTGGGCGCAGCGGATGCTGGCCGAGCGCGCGACCCTCGACCAGACCATCGCCACGATGCACGCGGGCCTGACCGGCACGCTGCGCATCGGCGCGATCCCGACGGCGCTGACCGTCTCGCCGCTGCTGACCACGCCCGTGCGCGAGCGGCACCCGCTGGTCGGCATCCGGCTGCTGTCGATGTCCTCGCGCGAGATCGTGCGCGGGGTCAACGACTTCGAGCTCGACGTCGGCATGACGTACGTCGACGGCGAGCCCCTCGGTCAGGTCCGGGTGATCCCGCTCTACCGCGAGCGCTACCTGCTGCTCACCCCCGCCGATGGCGAGCACGGCGCGAAGACGTCGGTCACCTGGGACGACGCCGCCCGCTCTCCCCTGTGCCTGCTGACCGGCGACATGCAGAACCGCCGGATCGTCGACGGCCACCTCGCCGACACCGGCCGGACCGCGCACGTCGTCGTCGAGACCGACACCGTCTCGGCGCTCTACGCCCACGTCGCATCGATGGGCCTGTGCAGCGTGGTGCCGCACGCGTGGCTGCCGACGTTCGGCGTACCCGAGGGGCTGCGGGCGATCCCGCTGCCCACCCCGCGACGCAGCCACCAGGTGGGTCTCGTGCTCGCCGGGCACGGACCGGAGTCGCTGCTGGCCCAGGCCCTCGTCGAGACCGCGCGCGAGGTCGATCTCGCGGCGCTGCTCGCCCAGGTCCCCGGCCACTGATGATCGACGTTTCTCACCCGATCGACGGATCCTCTTTGACCGCGCCCCGGCACGCTTCCTAAGGTCGCGTCGGGCGTCCGGGAGCCCCTCCCTGGTCGACCCCTGCTCCCTGACGTCGACCTGAGGAGGTGCGCGTGCGCGCGCTCTCGTTCCTTGACCGCGACCACACGGTCGCCCCGGCGGGCTACAGCCGGTGGCTGATCCCGCCGGCCGCACTCGCCATCCACCTGTGCATCGGCCAGGTCTACGCGACGAGCGTCTACAAGGACGTCCTCGTCCAGCACTTCGACACCAGCCTGACGGCGATCGGGTTCATCTTCTCGATCGCGATCGTCATGCTCGGCGTCTCCGCGGCGCTGTTCGGCACCTGGGTCGACCGGGTCGGGCCGCGGCGCACGATGTTCACCGCCGCCTGCTGCTGGAGCGCAGGCTTCCTCGTCGCCGCGCTCGGCATCGGCACCGAGCAGCTGTGGCTGGTCTACCTCGGCTACGGCGTGATCGGCGGCATCGGCCTCGGCCTCGGCTACATCTCGCCGGTCTCCACGCTCATCAAGTGGTTCCCCGACCGGCCGGGCCTGGCCACCGGCATGGCGATCATGGGCTTCGGCGGCGGCGCCATGGTGGCGGCTCCCCTCTCCCGCGAGCTCCTCGCCCGCTTCGGCGGCGCGCACCCCGACGGCGACGCCGTCATGAAGCTCTTCCTGACCCTCGGCGTCGCCTACTTCGTCGTGATGATGTTCGGTGTGTTCACCGTCCGCGTGCCGGCGACCGGGTGGACGCCGGCCGGCTTCGATCCCGCGACGATCGCGGCCAGGCCGATGGTCACCACGGCCAGCGTGTCGGCGGCCAACGCCATCAAGACGCCGCAGTTCTGGCTGTTGTGGACCGTGCTGCTCTGCAACGTGACCGCCGGTATCGGCATCCTCGAGCAGGCCGCCGAGATGATCCAGGACTTCTTCCGCGACGCCGCCGACCCGGCCACGTCCGCGGTCACCGCCGTGGTCGCCGCCGGCTTCGTCGGCCTGCTGTCGCTGGCCAACATGGGGGGACGGCTCGCGTGGTCGACGGCGTCGGACTACCTCGGCCGCAAGAACACCTACGTGATGTACCTCGGCGTCGGCATCATCCTCTACGTACTGCTCGCCACGGTCGGCTCACGCTCGACACCGCTGTTCGTCGTCCTGTGCGCGGTGATCATCTCCTACTACGGCGGCGGTTTCGCGACGGCGCCCGCCTACCTGCGCGACCTGTTCGGCACCTACCAGGTCGGTGCCATCCACGGCCGGCTGCTGACCGCGTGGTCGACAGCGGGAGTGCTCGGACCGGTCATCGTCAACGGCGTCCTCGACAGCCGCGAGGCCCGCAGCGTCGGTGGAGGCTCCGAAGTCCTGCTCGCCGGCGACTACCGGCCCGCGTTGTACATCATGGTGGGAGTACTGGCCGTCGGTTTCGTCGCCAACCTGCTCATCCGTCCCGTCGCCGAGCGCTTCCACGAGGAGATCGCATGAACGAGCACCCCCGCCAGGCCGCCCGGGTCGCGGTCGCCTGGACCATCGTCGGGCTTCCCCTGGTCTACGGCCTCTACAACGCCGTCAAGGCCGCGACACAGCTCTTCACCGGGTGATCGTCATCACCGAGCCGACCATCTCCCGGCTGCTCGCCGAGGCCCGCGGCGGCCTCGACCGGCTCACGCCCGCCGACGCGTACGCCGCGCAGCAGGACGGCGCCCTCCTGGTTGACATACGACGGGAGGACCAGCGCGAGCGCTTCGGCGCCCCGCCCGGGTCGTTCCCCATCGACCTGACGATCCTGGAGTGGCGGCTGGACCCGACGAGCCCGTGGCGCAGCACCCTGGCCGCGCCGGGGATCCGGCCCGTCGTGTTCTGCCAGGAGGGGTTCAGCTCGTCCCTCGCCGCGGCCCGGCTCCAGGCGCTCGGCCTGGTCGGCGCGACCGACGTCGAGGGCGGCTTCGCGGCCTGGGCCGAGGCCGGCCTGCCGGTCGCGGAGACGCTGCCCGAGCGGATCTTCTAGCGCACGACCTCGCGCGCGGCGCCCCCGTCGACCCGGCGGGTCCAGCCGCGCTCGTCGAGGTGCTCCAGCAGCGGGATGAGCACGCGCCGCGTCGTCCCGAGCGCCTGGCGGGCGGCGCTCGTCGTGAACGGCTGGTCGAGGCCGGCCAGCACCCGCATCGCGCGCGCCGGGGCGGTCGGCAGCAGCACGATCGCCGGCGCCACCCGCAGCAGCCGGCCCTGCCGCTCGGCCGCCGCCAGCTCGCGCGGCCCCAGGCCCAGCCGGGTCAGGTCGTCGGCCTCGGGCGCGGCGAACGGGTCCGCGGCGAGGCGCCGCTCGACCTCGGCCACCGCAGCCTCCGCCGGGCCCAGCCCCGCGGGGCGGTCGGCCGCGCGGACGAAGCCGCCCTCGGCGACCAGACCTGCCATGCGCACCACGAGGTCGACCAGCTCGTCGGCCGGTACGCCGGCCGCGTCGCGCACCGCGCCGCGCGAGAGCCCGATCGCCAGCGGGTCCTGCTCGTGGCGGGCCGCGACCGCGCGCGCCAGCCGGTCGGCCCACCCGGCGCAGGCCGTCGCGTCGACCCACCAGCCGTGCTCGGCGAGGACGCCGGCGGGCGGCTCGGCGGACAGGTCGGCGACCAGGCCCAGCAGCCGCAGCTCCGCCACCGGTACGGCGCCGCGCCGCGCCACCTCGGCCGCCAGGTCGCCGTCCGGGCCGCGGGTCGCCAGTGCGTCCGCGCGCCGGGCGGCATCCCCCCGCCGCCGCAGCTCCGGCGGGTCCGTGTCGAGCACGACGGCACCGGAGACTCGGCCGCTGCCGGGGCCGCGCAGCACGAGGCGGTCGCCGGGCGCCAGCGGCAGCGGGTGGTCCAGGCGCAGCCGCAGGTGCCGGTGGTCGTCGTCGAGCGGCCGCACCCGTACCGGTACCGCTGCGGTGCCCACGTGCAGCCGCAGCTGCCCGGGCAGCGGACCGTCCGGCCCGCTCGTGCGGCGGACGTCGACCAGCGCGGAGGTCCGCCAGGTGCCGGGCGCGACCACGGCGTCACCGCGGCCGACCTCGTCGGCGGCGGGGCCGCGCAGGTTGAGCGCGACCCGTCGTACGGGCTCGGCGCGGTCGCGGGGACCGCCCTCGCTCTCGATCCGGCGCACGGTGGCGGGGCGGGCGCCGTACGGGCCGAGGAGCTCGAGCTCGTCGCCGACCGCGATCGTCCCGGTGGCGAGCGTGCCGGTGACGACGGTGCCCGCGCCGGCGACGCTGAACGAGCGGTCGACCCACAGGCGCAGCCGGCCGGCGGCCGGCGCGGGCGCCCGGGCGAGGACGTCGTCGAGCGCGGCGACCAGGTCCGGCATCCCGGCGCCGGTGACCGCGGAGACCGCGACGACGGGTGCGTCGTGCAGGCCGGTGCCGGCCAGTCCCTCGCGGACCTGCGCCCGTGCGGCCGCGAGCTGCTCCGGCGTGGCCCGGTCGCCACGGGTCAGCGCGACCACGCCCCGGTCGATCCCGAGCGCGGCGACCGCGTCGCGGTGCTCGTCGCTCTGGGCCCGCCAGCCCTCGTCGGCCGCGACGACGAACAGCACCACCGGCGCCGGCCCCAGCCCGGCCAGCATGTTGCCGACGAACCGCTGGTGCCCCGGCACGTCGACGAACGCGACGTGCGCGCCACTGGGCAGTGTCGTCCAGGCATAGCCGAGGTCGATGGTCAGCCCGCGGCGGCGCTCCTCGGCCCAGCGGTCCGGCTCGATACCGGTCAGCGCGCGGACCAGGGTGCTCTTGCCGTGGTCGACGTGGCCGGCGGTCGCGACGACGTACGCCATCAGTGGGCTTCGAGCGCGCGACGCAGGGCGGCCAGGAGCCGGTGGTCGTCGGTCTCCGGGACGCAGCGCAGGTCGACCAGGCAGGCACCGTCGTGGACCCGCGCCAGCACCGCGGGCTCACCGGTCCGGAGCCGCACGGCCGTCGCCTCGGGGAGCCGGAGGGCCCACCCCGGCAGCGGTACGCCGGGCGCCCCTCCCCCGCCGACCCGGCCGTCGTGAGCGACCACCGGGACGTCGAGAGCGGCGCCGAGACGCTCCGTGCGGCGCCGCAGGTCGGCGGGGTCGGCGTGCAGCGCCGCCGAGACCGGCGACGGCGGACCGGTCAGCGTGGCCTCGAGCGCGGCCAGGGTCAGCTTGTCGACGCGGACCGCCCGCGCCAACGGGTGCGTCGCCAGCCGCTCGATCAGCCGCCCGGACCCGAGCAGGAGACCGGCCTGCGGCCCGCCGAGGAGCTTGTCGCCGCTGGCGACGACCAGGTCCGCGCCCGCGCGCAGCGCGGTCGTGGCGTCCGGCTCGTCGGGCAGCGCCGGGTCGGGGTGGAGCAGCCCGCTGCCGAGGTCGGCCACCACCGGCAGGTCGCCGACGGCCCCGCGCAGCTCGGCGAGCGAGACCTCGCTGGTGAAGCCCTCGACCCGGAAGTTGCTGGGATGCACCTTGAGCACGCACCCGGTGTCGGGCCCGATCGCGTCGACGTAGTCGCGCAGGTGGGTCCGGTTGGTCGCCCCGACCTCCCGCAGCCGCGCACCGGCCGACGCGATGAGGTCGGGCAGCCGGAACCCGGCCCCGATCTCCACCATCTCGCCGCGGCTGACCACCACCTCGCGGCCCGCGGCGAGCGCGGTGGTGGCGAGCACCAACGCCGCGGCGCCGTTGTTGACCACGAGCGCGTCCTCGGCCTGCGGGCAGGCGGCCCGCAGCGCCGCGCGCGCCTGGACGCCCCGCTTCGACCGGGCTCCGGTCGCGAGGTCGAGCTCGACGTCGACGTACCCGGCGGCGGTGACGAGCGCCTCGACGGCGGCCGGGCCGAGCGGCGCGCGGCCGAGGTTGGTGTGGACGACGACGCCGGTCGCGTTGAGCACCGGACGCAGGGTGGTCGCGCTCGCCCGGGCTCGGGTGCGGGCGCGGGCGAGCACGGCGGCCTCGACGTCCTCGGGCGCGATGAGCCCCGCGCGCGCCTGCTGCTGCACGTCGCGGACCAGCGCGAGCAGGTGGTCGGTGCGCGGGATCCGGCGCCGCGGGTCGTCCTGGTTCACCGGTCCTCCTGGTCGGCTCGTGGCGGAGGCGGACGGGAATCGAACCCGCCAGACCGAGCTGCTCGGCCTCCTCGGTTTTGAAGACCGGGGGGCCCACCAGGAACCCATACGCCTCCCCGCCGGGACCCAACTTAGTTCCCCGTAGGCTCGGGCCATGTCTGCACCCGCCGAGGTCGGTCGCCTGACGAGCTATGCGCACGGGGGTGGGTGCGCGTGCAAGATCCCGCCGGGCGAGCTCGAGGACGCGGTCCGCGACCTGGTCGGCCAGAGCGGGCCCGACATCCTGGTCGGGGTGGACGACGGCGACGACGCGGCCGCCGTACGGGTGCGGGAGGACCTGGCCGTCCTCTCGACCGCCGACTTCTTCACCCCCGTCGTCGACGACGCCTACGACTGGGGCCGGATCGCCGCCGCCAACGCGCTCTCCGACGTCTACGCCATGGGCGGTACGCCGGTCGTCGCGATCAACCTCATGGGCTGGCCGCGCGACGTACTGCCGAGGGAGCTCATGCGCGAGGTCCTCCGCGGCGGCCTCGACGTCGCCACCCTCGCCGGCTGCCCCGTCATCGGCGGCCACACCATCGACGACCCCGAGCCGAAGTACGGCATGGCCGTCACCGGCACCGCCCACCCCGACCGCCTGCTGCGCAACGACGCCGCCGTCGCCGGCCTGCCCCTGACCCTCACCAAGCCGATCGGCGTCGGCCTGCTCAACAACCGGCACAAGCAGACCGGCGAGGTCTTCGCGCACGCCGTCGAGCTGATGGCCTCCCTCAACCGCGACGCCTCGGTCGCGGCGCTGGCCGCGGGCGCCCGGGCCGCCACCGACGTCACCGGCTTCGGCCTCCTCGGCCACCTCCACAAGCTCTGCCGCGCCTCCGGCGTCGGCGCAGTGATCGACCTCGCCTCGGTCCCGCTCGTCGACGGCGCCCGCGCCGCACTGGCCGCCGGCTACGTGTCGGGCGGCACCCGCCGCAACCTCGACTGGGTCCGGCCGCACCTCTCGGTGGGTCCCGGGGTGGGTGAGGACGACCTGCTGCTGCTCGCGGACGCGCAGACGTCGGGTGGGCTGCTCGTGGTCGGCGAGGTGCCGGGGTACCCGGTGATCGGGCACACGGTCGCGGGGGCGGGCATCGAGGTCCGCTGAGCCCCCAGGCCCGGAATCGGCCTTGCCCGGAAGCCCGACGCCACCTAGCCTAGACCCGAACCCGGCAGTCTGCCCTTCATCGGCAGCCTAACCGGGTTCGCTCTTTTTCTTCCGCTCAGCCTTGTCTCCGCTCGGCCTCTCACGCAGAACTGGTGCGACCTTGGTGCGCCACTCGCCGCCGCGGTGGACACACCACGCGGCCGCATCGCTCACCCACAGCAGCGGCTCGTCCACGCTGCGCAGGTGCGTGACGACCGGGTCGTCGGGCATGGCGGTCGCCCTGGCGACCGCCAGATCGAGCCCGAGCGATGCGTCGTCCCGCTCGATCACCACGCGCCTGGCGCGGGAGTCCCCTGCATCGCCGAGGATCGTCTCCAGCAAGGCGCATCGAGCGCTTCGGGCGTCCCTGAGCGGCGAGCGGTAGACCACCGCCGAGACCTCCAGCCCCGCGATGAGCTCGATCGCGCGATGACGGTCCGCGCGGTTCATCTTCTGGAAGTGCAGGCGCGCTTGGCGCGGCCGAAGGAGCGCACGGAGGCGCCGCCGAGTATGAGCGACCTGGGCTGACGGCACCCACGTCGCCACCATCACGTAGTCGCCGGCCTTCGTCTCATCGACGAACACGTGGGCGCCGAAGGGCAGCCCCGGGTCCGGGTCGCGCATGTGCCGAGCAAAGCAGAAGCCGGCACGAGCGCGGCCTGGTTATCCACAGCCCCCGCGCGGACGTCAGCCCGCGGTGGTGATCGAGTCGCCCGTCTCCCCCGCCGCTCGGCGCGCCGCCAACCGCCGCCGCTGCGGCTCCACGACGTAGCGCGGGTCCTTGGTCGAGTGGATGCCAGCCTCGAAGACGCCGAACCGGGTGAGCGCCGAGGCGGTCATCAGCGCGAGCCCCGACGCGACGGCGACGGGACGGCGGCGGCCGCCGAGGACCACGCCGACGGCGCCGGCCACCGCGAGGCGCTCGCTCCAGCGCAGCATCGCGCCGGCGGAGCCGTGGTGGAGGGGTTCTGCGGCGACGGGGTCCATCCGGCGCTCCATGGCCTTCATCGCCACCACGTCGCCGACCACGCCCATCAGAGCGAGGGTCCGGGCCGGTCCGGCCTCGTGGGCCGGCGTGGTGATCATGGCGAGGCCGGCCGAGGCGAGGCTCGCCGAGCTGACGAAGACGAACGGCAGGTCGCGGTGGGTGGCGTTCCAGGTGGGGACCGCCGTGTCCGCCAGCAGTACGGCGGTGTACCCGGCCAGCGGCGCCGCGAACACCGCCGCCTCCAACCCAGCGGGGCCCTCGAGCGCGCGCAGCACCGGCCGCAGCGGCCCCAGCGGCAGCCGTTCCCCCGACATCCGGTCGACCTCGGCGCCGACGGTCACCGTCAGCCCGCCGGCGAAGGCGGTGAGGATCCACGACCCGACGCTCATCGGCGAGGTCACCTTGAACGTGCGCAGCATGTTGTAGAACCGGCTCGGCTTGCCGAGGTCGGCGACGAGCGCGACGCCGCCGAGGCCGATCGCGGCCATCGCGGAGAGCCGGGCGTTGCGGCGCAGCAGCGAGCGGCCGGTGAGCTGGGCGCCTGCGGCCAGCAGCCCCGAGCCGCCGGCGACACCGCCGAGGAAGAGGTACGCCGGGATCTCGTGCCCCCACGGCGGCGCCTTGACGATTGGCTTGTCGTAGTACGACGTGAACGCGGCCTCGGGAACCATCAGCTCCTCGGCCCGACCGCCGCGCCGCCCACCGGGACGCCGGCGCCCACGCCCAGGCCCCTGCCCCCGACCGCGCCGGGCCGGGCCGGGCGGCCGCACCTCGTCGTACTCGCTCATCAGCGTCCCCTCCAGAAGGCGACCGCGGCCGCCGCGACCATCCCGGCCATGGCGACGCCCGCGCGCTTGTACATCGTCATCAGGTCCGCCGTGCACACCCGCGGGTCGGGCGGCAGCCCGTAGACCTCGGGCTCGTCGAGCAGCAGGAACACCGATCCGGTGCCGCCGACGCCGTCGAGCTCGTTGGCGCCGTAGAGCCGCGCCTCGGTCATCCCCTGCGCGTGCAGCTCGGCGACGCGCTCGCGCGCGGTGTCGACCATCGTCGCGTGGTCGCCGAACTTGATGGACGTCGTCGGGCACGTCTTCGCGCACGCCGGGGTCTCGTCGTCGACGAGCCGGTCGTAGCAGAGCGTGCACTTCTGGGCGACGCCCCGCTTGGGCACGGGCGGCTGCTCCCCCTTGCGGTGCCCCTCGCGGTACGTCGGCGCGGCGGTCCCGTCGCTGCGCCGCTCCACGACACCGAACGGGCAGCCCGCGACGCAGGTCCCGCAGCCGTTGCAGACGTCGGGCTGGATGACGACCGTCCCGAACTCGGTGCGGAACAGCGCGCCCGTCGGGCACACGTCGAGACAGCCCGCGTGGGTGCAGTGCTTGCAGACGTCGGAGGCCATCAACCACCGGAACTCCGGGGTGTCCGGCGGCGCCACGTCGGGCACCGCGTCCGGAGCCGGCGCCCCGAACGACGGCATCCCCAGCGACACCAGCGCCCGGCCCGACTCCCGCGCGGCCGTGATCGCGTCGCGTCCCTGCTCGACGAACGCCACGTGCCGCCAGGTGCTCGCGCCGAGCGAGACCGTGTTGTCGTACGACATGCCGGTCAGCTCGAGGTCGCCGTCGCGCGGGTTCTGGTTCCACTCCTTGCACGCGACCTCGCAGGCCTTGCAGCCGATGCAGATCGAGGTGTCGGTGAAGAAGCCCTTGCGCGGGTGGGTGTGCTCCGGAGCCCAGGCGGCGTCGGCGGTCGGGTCGGTCGGTCCGCTCAGCTGGCCCATCAGAAGCCCTCCTTGTCCGGATCGGTCACCCGCTGGCCACCCGTGGCCGGCGTCGTCCCCGCCCGCTCTTGGTACGACGCAACGAGCCGCTGCAGGTCCGCGCCACGCGGCCGCCGTCCGGCGATCACGTCGCACGAGGCGACCTTGGACTCCTGGATCTGGGTGTTCGGGTCCATCATCACGCCGAGCAGGTCGTTGGCGGCGTCGCCGGTGACCACGGCGTCGCTGCCGACGCCCCAGTGGTAGGGCAGGCCGACCTGCTGGACCTCGCGCCCGTTGATCACCAGGCTCTTGACCCGGTCGGTGACCAGCACGCGCGCCTCGATCGCCGCCCGCGGCGAGATGATCGTGGCCCAGCCGCCGTTCTCGAGCCCGCGCTCCGCGGCGAGCTGGGGTGAGACCTCGCAGAACATCTCCGGCTGCAGCTCCGCCAGGTACGGCGACCAGCGGCTCATCCCACCCGCGGTGTGGTGCTCGGTCAGCCGGTACGTCGTGAACACGAACGGGTAGACCTCGGCCCCCGGCTCGCCGGCGCTGGGCGCCTCCAGGTTGTCCTCGCGCGCCAGCAGCACCCGGGCAGGTGCCTGCTGCTGGGGGTAGAGCGCGTTGCGGACCGGCGACTCGGCGGCCTCGTAGTGCGCGGGCAGCGGCCCGTCGACCAGTCCCTTGGGGGTGAACAGCCAGCCCTTGCCGTCGGCCTGCATCACGAACGGGTCGTCGCCGGCGAGTCCCTCGGCACCGCCCAGGGACGGGTCGGGACGGGCGTGCGGGTGCTTGTCGACGGGGAAGTCGACGTTGTCGGGCCCGACCCACCGGCCCTGCGCCTCGTCCCACGACATGTAGGCCTTGCGCTCGCTCCAGGGCTTGCCGTCGCGGTCGGCGGACGCGCGGTTGTAGAGGATCCGCCGGTCCGCGGGCCACACCCAGCCCCACTGCGACTGGGTGACTCCGCCGCCGCCCTGGGGCACGCGGCGGGCAGCCTGGTTGTGCCCGTCGGCGTAGACGCCGGTGTAGATCCAGCAGCCGCCGGCCGTCGTACCGTCGGCCTTCATCTGCGTGTACGACGACAGCGGCGCGCGGTCGCCGACGACGTACCCGTTGATCTCGGCGAGCACTGCCTCCGGGTCCGGGTTGCCGTGCTCGTCGGGCGGGTAGTCCCAGGTGAGGTCGAGCAGCGGCCGGTCGCGCGGGTCGGTCGAGCCGGCCAAGCGGGCCCGGATGCGCACGCCCAGCTCGTAGAAGAAGTCGAGCTCGCTCTGGGCCTGGCCCGGCGGCTGGACGGCCTGGTGCCGCCACTGGAGCATCCGCTGGGTCTGGGTGAACGAGCCGGCCTTCTCGACGTGGGTCGCGGCGGGCATGAAGAACACCTCGGTCGCGATGTCCTCGGTGCGCAGCTCGCCGGACTCGATCTCGGGTCCGTCCTTCCACCAGGTCGCCGACTCGATCATGTTGAGGTCGCGCACGACCAGCCACTTGAGCTGGGCCATCGCGAGGCGCTGCTGGCGCCCGTTGGCCGAGCCCACGGCCGGGTTCTGGCCGAGGATGAAGTAGCCGTCGACCTTGCCGTCGCGCATGTCGGCGACGGTCTGGTAGGTCCCGTGCGCCCCGCTGAGCCGCGGCAGGTAGTCGTAGGCCCAGTCGTTCTCGGCGCTCGCCGCGTCGCCCCACCACGCCTTGAGCAGGTTGACGACATAGGTCTCGGCGTAGGCCCAGTAGCCCTTCTGCTGCTTCGAGCCGATCGAGTCGACGTAGTCGCGGTAGGTGTCGTGGCGGCCCACGCTCGGCATCGGCAGGTAGCCCGGCAGCAGGTTGAACAGCGTCGGGATGTCGGTCGATCCCTGGATGCTCGCGTGCCCGCGCAGCGCCATGATGCCGCTGCCGGGGCGGCCGACATTGCCCATCAGCAGCTGCAGGACGGCGGCCGTGCGGATGAACTGGGCGCCCAGCGTGTGCTGCGTCCAGCCCGTCGCGTAGCCGAAGCAGGTCGTGCGCTCCCGGCCCGAGCTCTCCGCGATCGCGCGGGCGACGTAGTCGAAGTCCTCGATCGGGATGCCGCACATGTCGCGGACCATCTCGGGCGTGTAGCGCGAGAAGTGCCGCTTGAGCACCTGGAAGACGGTGCGCGGGTGCTGCAGCGTCTCGTCCCGTACGACGCCCGCGTGCTCCAGCGCCGGACCGCCGGAGCCGTGCTCGTCGCCCGCGGCCCGGGGCGATGCGCTGGCCCCGTGCTCCTCGCCGGACGGCCCGGTGACGGTGCCGCCCTCCGGGTCGGCGTACGCCCAGGACGACGGGTCGTAGGAACCGCTCTCGGGGTCGAAGCCCGAGAAGAGCCCGCCCAGGTCCTCGGTGTCGCGGAAGTCCTCGCCGACCAGGGTCGCGGCGTTGGTGAACGCGACGACGTAGTCGTGGAAGTAGAGCTCGTTGCTGAGCATGTGGTTGATCAGCCCGCCGAGGAGGACGACGTCCGAGCCGGCCCGGATCGCGACGTGCTTGGTCGCCACGGCCGACGTACGGGTGAACCGGGGGTCGACGTGGATCACCTTGGCGCCCTTGACGAGCGCCTCACTGACCCACTGGAAGCCCACGGGGTGCGCTTCGGCCATGTTGCCGCCCATCAGGATGATGCAGTCGGCGTTGGCCATGTCCTGGAGGGACTGCGTGGCACCGCCACGCCCGAACGAGGCTCCCAGACTGGGAACCGTGGCGGAGTGTCAAATACGAGCCTGGTTCTCGATCTGGATCGCGCCGGCCGCGGTGAAGAGCTTCTTGATCAGGTAGTTCTCTTCGTTGTCGAGCGTCGCCCCGCCGAGCGAGGCGATGCCCATCGTGCGGCGCAGCGGGCGCCCGTGCTCGTCGTGGTCCTGCCAGCCGTGCCGGCGGGCGGCGAGGAAGCGGTCGGCGATCATGTCGATCGCGGTGTCGCGGTCGAGGTCGGTCCACTCGGTGGCGTGCGGAGCGCGGTAGCGGATCGTGGTCTGGCGCAGGGGGTTGTTGACGAGCTGCTCGCTCGAGGAGCCCTTGGGGCACAGCCGCCCGCGCGAGATCGGCGAGTCCGGGTCGCCCTCGATCTGGACGACACGCTCGTCCTTGACGTAGACCTTCTGGCCGCAGCCCACCGCGCAGAAGGGGCAGACGCTCTGCACGACGCGGTCGGCGGTGGCGTTGCGCGACTCGGTACGGCGGGTCCGTGCGGACTGCACGGCCGGGCCGCGCCCGAACCGGTCGCCGGTCAGGGCTTGGCGGAGGACGGGCCACTCGAGAGGGCTCCACGCAGCCATGGGCCGACCCTACCGCTCGCGGCCCGGGACGAGGGCGGCCGCCGCGACGCCCGCGGCGACGCCGAGCACCGTGTCGACACCCCGCGCCAGCAGCAGCCCGAGCGGCTCGGCCGGCGCCGCCAGCTCGGTCATCAGCATGATGAGCGGGGTGAAGAAGCCGAGCGCGATGCCGTGGTGCCGGCTCAGGAACAGCTCGGTCGGGAACAGCAGCACCATCACGACGAGCGCCAGCACGGCCGGGCGCGGCTCGGGCAGCAGCACGACCGCGGTGACGACGAGCCCCGCGAAGGTCCCAGCGACCCGGTGCCCGGCCCGCTCGACGACGGCGCGCAGGTCGAGCGGATCCCCGGCCGTCACGATCGCCAGCGGTACGGCGGCCGCGGTCATCGCCCAGTTCGCGTGGTCGACGCCCAGCACCAGCCCGGCCAGCCCGGCCGCCGCGGTGGCCACCGCGTAGCGCAGCGCCTGCTTGTAACTACGTGTTCGTTCCACTACCCGGGCGCTATGACCAGCCACAGCGCCCGGGTAGTGGAACGAACACGTAGTTACATGCGCCGCGGAGAGTAACCCGAGCGCGAGGCACCAGGTCGCCGTCGCGGCGCAGATCAGGACGGCGCCGAGCGGGCCGACCAGACCGGGGTCGACGGTCGCGGTGGCGCCGAGCGCGAAGATGCCGAAGAACGGGCCGCCCGGCCGCAGCCGCAGCGCGTCGGTGACCAGCGAGCCGAGCGTCGCGAACCCGGTGACGGCGACCAGCAGCACGCCGGATCCGGCGTCCGTCACCGCGAGGGTCGCGCCGAGCGCGACGCCGGTGACGAGCATCCCGGCACCGTGGAACTGGTGCCGCAGCCGCTCTGCCGGTCCCTCCCGGCGGCCGTACATGCCGGTGAAGGAGCCGAAGACGGCGTACAGCATCAGCTCGGGGCGGCCGGTGCCGAGGAGCACCAGCCCCGGGACGAGCAGGCCGAGCAGGACCCGGCCGGCGTGGCGCCGGTCAGCCGACGGCGGCACCAGCGGCACCCGCGGGCTCCAGGCGCACGATCACGCCCTTGGAGGTGGGCGTGTTGCTGATCTCGGCGACGCTGTCGAGGGGCACCAGCACGTTGGTCTCGGGGTAGTACGACGCCGCGGAACCGCGCGCCGCCGGGTAGGCGACGACCCGGAAGCCCTCGGCGCGGCGCTCGCTGCCGTCGGTCCAGACGCTGACCAGGTCGACCAGGTCGCGGTCGGCGAGGCCGAGGTCGGCGAGGTCGTCGGGGTTGACCATGACGATCCGCCGGGCGTCGTGGATGCCGCGGTAGCGGTCGTTCATCGCGTAGGGGATGGTGTTCCACTGGTCGTGCGAGCGCAGGCTCTGCAGCACCAGGTGCCCGGCCGGCGGCTCGATCCAGTCGGGCTGGTTGACGACGAAGACGGCCTTGCCGCTCGGCGTCGGGAATACGCCGGAGTTGACCGGGTTGGGCAGCCGGAAGCCGCCGGGGACGGCGACCCGCGCGTTGAAGTCCTCGAAGCCGGGCACGACGCGCGCGATCCGGTCGCGGACCAGCGCGTAGTCGGCCTCGAAGTCCTCCCACGGGATCGCGCCGCCGGGGCCGAGCGTGCGCCGCGCCAGCCGGCCGATGATCGCGACCTCGCTGAGCAGGTCCGGCGAGGCGGGCGCGAGCCGGCCGCGCGACTGGTGCACCTCACTCATCGAGTCCTCGACGGTCACGAACTGCTCGCCGCTCGCCTGGACGTCGCGGTCGCTGCGGCCCAGCGTGGGCAGGATCAGCGCGGTCTCGCCGCACACGGTGTGCGAGCGGTTGAGCTTGGTCGAGATCTGCACGGTCAGCGAGCACGAGCGCAGCGCCGCCTCGGTGACGTCGCTGTCGGACATCGCGCGCACGAAGTTGCCGGCCACGCCGACGAACACCTTGGCCTTGCCGTCGCGCATCGCGCGCACGCCGGCGACCGAGTCGTAGCCGTGGGCCCGCGGCGGCTCGAAGTCGAACTCCGCGGCGAGCGCGTCGAGGAAGCGGTCGGGCACCCGCTCCCAGATGCCCATCGTACGGTCGCCCTGGACGTTGCTGTGCCCGCGCACCGGGCACACCCCGGCGCCGAGGCGGCCGAGGTTGCCGCGCAGCAGCAGGAAGCTGACGATCTCGCGGATCGTCGGTACGCCGTGCTTGTGCTGGGTCAGGCCCATCGCCCAGCACACGATGATCCGGCGGCTGGCCAGCACCTGCGCGTGGACCTCCTCGATCTCGGCGCGGGTCAGCCCGGTCGCGGTGAGCACGTGCTCCCACGTGACGGTGCGGGCGTGGGCGGCGAAGTCGTCGAAGCCGGTGGTGTGGGCCGCGATGTAGTCGTGGTCGAGCACGGCGCCGGGGGCGGCGTCCTCGGCCTCGAGCAGCAGCCGGTTGAGCATCTGGAAGAGCGCGAGGTCGCCGCCGGGGCGGATCTTGAGGAACTGGTCGGCGATCTCGGTGCCGCGGCCGACGACACCGCGCGCCTTCTGGGGGTTCTTGAACCGGAACAGGCCCGCCTCGGGCAGCGGGTTGATCGCGATCACCTTGCCGCCGTTGCGCTTGGTCTCCTCGAGCGCGGAGAGCATGCGCGGGTGGTTGGTGCCGGGGTTCTGGCCGACCACGAAGACCAGGTCGGACTCGTGGATGTCGTCGAGCGAGACGCTGCCCTTGCCGATGCCGAGGGTCTCCCCCAGCCCCGAGCCGCTCGACTCGTGGCACATGTTCGAGCAGTCCGGCAGGTTGTTGGTGCCGTAGGCGCGCGAGAAGAGCTGGAGCAGGAAGGCGGCCTCGTTGTTGAGCCGGCCCGAGGTGTAGAACATCGCCTCGTCCGGCGAGGCGAGCGCGTTGAGCCCGTCGGCGACGATGCCGAAGGCCTCGTCCCAGCCGATCGGCTCGTAGTGGGTCGCGCCGGGGCGCTTGACCATCGGCTCGGTGAGCCGGCCCTGGTGGTTGAGCCACATGTCGGACTTCTGGTCGAGCTCGGCGATCGGGTGCTCGGCGAAGAACGCGCGGGTGACCCGGCGCGTGGTCGCGTCGTCGTTGACGTGCTTGGCGCCGTTCTCGCAGTACTCGTTCTTGTGCCGGTGCTTCGGGTCGGGCCAGGCGCAGCCGGGGCAGTCGATGCCCTCGGCCTGGTTGAGGCTCAGCAGGGTGAGCAGCGTGCGCTGGGGCCCGGCCTGGGCCAGGGAGTACTCGATCGCGTGCGCCACGGCGGGAACGCCGGCGGCCACGGTCTTGGGAGGGGTGACCCGCAGGTCGTCGCGCGGGTCTTCGGTCGGGCCGCTGGCGCTCACCCCTCCAGCGTGCCCGGTCGATCGATGAGCGTCAAAGATCAATCTTCCATCGCTTGATAGACGATGTTTATGACTTCTGGAGGTCGCGGAGGTCCCGTAGAGTCGGCGCGGTGCCGAGCCCCACGCCCCAGGCGGTCCTCGCCCCGCTCACCGAGGCCGCCCTCTTCCTGACGCTCACCCTCGACGACGAGGCGCCCGGCGCCGCCGAGACCGTGCGCGACCTGCTCGCCGACGTCGGCGGGCTGCGCCGCTCGGTCGGCTTCCGGATCCCCGAGGGCGAGCTGACCTGCGTGACCGGCATCGGCGCCGGCGCCTGGAACCGGCTCTTCGCGCTCCCCCTGCCCGCCGGGCTGCACCCGTTCCGCGCGGTCAGCGGCGCCCGGCACCACGCCCCGGCCACCGACGGCGACCTCTTCTTCCACCTCCGCGCGCACCGCCTCGACCTGTGCTTCGAACTCGCCCAGCACCTCGTACGGCGCCTGGCCGGCGTCGCCCGGGTCGTCGACGAGGTGCACGGCTTCCGCTCCTTCGACCAGCGCGACCTGCTCGGGTTCGTCGACGGCACCGAGAACCCGGAGGGCGACGAGAAGGCCGCGGCCGTGCTCATCGGCGCGGAGGACGCGGCGTACGCCGGCGGCAGCTACGTCATCACCCAGAAGTACGTCCACGACCTGGACGCCTGGCGCACCCTGAGCGTCGAGCAGCAGGAGCACGCCATCGGCCGCACCAAGCTCGACGACGTCGAGCTGGCCGACGACGTCAAGCCCAGCAACTCCCACGTCGCGCTCACCACGATCGTCGACGCCGACGGCACCGAGCGCGACATCCTGCGCGACAACATGCCCTTCGGACGGGTCGGCGCGGGCGAGTTCGGCACCTACTTCATCGGCTACGCGAACGATCCCGGCGTCATCGAGGAGATGCTCCAGAACATGTTCGTCGGCAAGCCGCCGGGCAACCACGACCGGGTCCTCGACTTCTCCACGGCCCTGACCGGGAGCCTCTTCTTCGTCCCCTCGGCCGACTTCCTCGACGCCGCCGCGGACCCCGTCGAGCGCTGACCCGCGCCCCGTGAGCGCGCGGGTAAGGCTTGCCTTACGTGCGTATCTCACATGATCCCGGTCACCTACTAGTCAGTAGCGGGGGTAGCGTGGCCCCCTGTGGCAACGACGACGCGACCCGAATTGGCGAAGGGCTCCCGTGCAGCCCGTTCGACCATCGCCCTGAAGCTCCTGATGGCCGTGAGCGGCCTGCTGTTCATCGGCTTCGTCCTGGGGCACATGTACGGCAACCTCAAGGCCTTCGCGGGCGAGGAGTCCTTCAACGAGTACGCGCACCACCTGCGCGTCCTGGGTGAGCCGATGCTCCCCTACTCGGGCTTCCTCTGGATCATGCGCGTCGGCCTCATCCTCGCGCTGATCGCGCACGTGGCCTCGGCGGTGATCCTGGCCCGCCGCGCGGCCAAGGCCCGACCGGTCAAGTACGCCGTGAAGAAGAACAACGGCTCGTCGGTCTCCTCGCGCACCATGCGCTGGGGCGGCGTGACGCTGCTGGTCTTCATCATCTGGCACCTGCTCAACTTCACGATCGTCAAGATCAACCCGAGCAACGGTGACACCGGCGGCGAGAACCCCTACCGCCTGATGGTCGACAGCTTCGACGTGTGGTGGATCACCGTCATCTACCTGCTCGCGATGGTGGCGCTGGGCATGCACCTGCACCACGGCACCTTCAGCTCGCTGCAGACGCTGGGCTTCACCGGCTCGGCCGTCGCGCGCACGCGTGCCCGGGCGGCCGGCTGGGTCGTGGCGATCGTGGTCGCCGGCGGCTTCGCGCTGGTCCCGCTGTCCGTCCTCGTCGGCATCATCGAGAAGTAAGGACCACCTGAAGATGGCTGGAAGCACCCTCCACGACGGGCTCACCCCCCTCAACGGACCGTCCGAGCAGAAGTCCGACGACGCGCGCGGCTACTACACCCTCGGCGACAAGCTGGTCGACCCGGTCGCTCCGACCGGCCCGATCAAGGACCGCTGGACCACCCGCAAGTTCGAGAACCGCCTGGTCAACCCCGCCAACCGGCGCAAGCTCGACGTGATCATCGTCGGCACCGGTCTGGCCGGTGGCGCCGCGGCCGCCACGCTCGGCGAGGCCGGCTACAACGTGAAGTCCTTCTGCTACCAGGACTCCCCGCGCCGGGCGCACTCGATCGCCGCCCAGGGCGGCATCAACGCGGCCAAGAACTACAAGGAGGACGGCGACTCGACGTTCCGTCTCTTCTACGACACGGTCAAGGGCGGCGACTACCGCTCGCGCGAGTCGAACGTCTACCGCCTGGCCGAGGTCAGCGCCAACATCATCGACCAGTGCGTCGCGCAGGGCGTCCCCTTCGCCCGCGAGTACGGCGGCCTGCTCGACAACCGCTCCTTCGGCGGCGTGCAGGTCTCCCGCACGTTCTACGCCCGCGGCCAGACGGGCCAGCAGCTCCTCATCGGCGCCTACCAGGCGATGGAGCGCCAGGTCGCGGCCGGCACGGTCGAGCAGTTCACCCGCCACGAGATGCTCGAGCTGATCGTCGTCGACGGCAAGGCGCGCGGCATCATCGCCCGCGACATGGTCACCGGCGAGATCGAGACCCACCTCGCCGACGTCGTCGTCCTGGCCACGGGCGGCTACGGCAACGTCTTCTTCCTCTCCACCAACGCGATGGGCTCCAACGTCACCGCCGCGTGGCGTGCGCACCGCAAGGGCGCCTACATGGCCAACCCCTGCTACACGCAGATCCACCCGACGTGCATCCCGGTCTCCGGCGACCACCAGTCGAAGCTGACGCTGATGTCGGAGTCGCTGCGCAACGACGGCCGGATCTGGGTGCCGAAGAAGAAGGAAGACTGCGACAAGGACCCGCGGGACATCCCCGAGGAGGACCGCGACTACTACCTGGAGCGGATCTACCCGTCCTTCGGCAACCTGGTCCCCCGCGACATCGCCTCGCGCCAGGCCAAGAACATGTGCGACGAGGGCCGCGGCGTCGGCCCGCTGGTCGGCGACTTCCGCCGCGGCGTCTACCTCGACCTCGGCGACGCGATCAAGCGCCTCGGCAAGGACGCGATCGAGGAGAAGTACGACAACCTCCTCGACATGTACGAGCGGATCACGGGTGAGAACCCCTACGAGGTCCCGATGCGGATCTACCCCGCCGTGCACTACGTGATGGGCGGCCTGTGGGTCGACTACCACCTGCAGTCGAACATCCCGGGCCTCTTCGTCTCGGGCGAGGCCAACTTCTCCGACCACGGCGCCAACCGTCTGGGCGCCTCGGCCCTCATGCAGGGCCTGGCCGACGGCTACTTCGTCCTCCCGAACACCATCCGCGACTACCTCGCCGACGGCCCGTTCGACAAGATCGACGAGTCTCACGAGGCCGTGGTCGAGGCGCGCAAGAGCGTCGAGGACCGGGTCCAGAAGTTCCTCTCCATCAACGGCTCCCGCAGCGCCGACAGCTACCACAAGGAGCTGGGCAACATCATGTGGGAGTACTGCGGCATGGAGCGGACCGAGGAGGGCCTGCGCAAGGCCATCGACATGATCCGCGAGCTCAAGGCCGACTTCTGGTCGAACCTCAAGGTGCTCGGCTCGGCCGACACCCTCAACCAGAGCCTCGAGAAGGCCGGCCGCGTGGCCGACTTCATCGAGCTCGGCGAGCTCATGTGCATCGACGCCCTCAACCGGCGCGAGTCCTGCGGCGGCCACTTCCGTGGCGAGTCGCAGACCGAGGACGGCGAGGCGCTGCGCCACGACGACGAGTTCTCCTACGTCGCGGCCTGGGAGTGGGGCGGCGACCAGGGTCAGCCCGTCCTGCACAAGGAGGACCTGATCTACACGGCCATCGAGATGAAGCAGCGGAGCTACAAGTGAGCGCGGGCGGAATGAACCTCACCCTGAAGATCTGGCGCCAGGCCGGACCCAACGACGCGGGCGGTCTCCACACCTACCAGGTGTCGGACATCTCCGCGGACATGAGCTTCCTCGAGATGCTCGACGTCCTCAACGAGCAGCTGAACGACAAGGGCGAGGAGCCCGTGGCGTTCGACTCCGACTGTCGCGAGGGCATCTGCGGCATGTGCTCGCTGATGATCAACGGCGAGGCGCACGGCCCGGAGGTCACCACGACCTGCCAGCTGCACATGCGCTCGTTCAAGGACGGCGACACCATCACGATCGAGCCGTGGCGCGCCGAGCCCTTCCCGGTGGTCAAGGACCTGATCGTCGACCGCTCGGCGTTCGACCGGATCATCCAGTCCGGCGGCTTCATCTCCGCCAACACCGGCTCGGCCCCCGAGGCCAACTCGGTCCCGGCCCCCCGCGACAAGGCGATGCGCGCCTTCAACGTGGCGACCTGCATCGGCTGCGGCGCCTGCGTCGCCGCCTGCCCCAACGGCTCGGCGTCCCTCTTCGTCGGCGCCAAGATCACCCACCTGGGTGAGCTGCCGCAGGGTCAGCCCGAGCGCTGGTCGCGCGTGGTCGACATGGTCGGCCAGCACGACCACGAGGGCTTCGGCGGCTGCACCAACATCGGTGAGTGCGCGGCGGCCTGCCCCAAGGAGATCCCGCTCGACGTGATCTCGCAGCTCAACAAGGACCTGCGTACCGCGCTCAAGAACGGTCACTGACGCACGGACGTCCGCGCAGCGCCGCACCAGCCACGGCTGGTGCGGCGCTCGTGCTTTTGGGGAGCGGGGCCGCCCGGTTCTGGCATCCTGCGGTCATGGGGGCCAGCCTGATCCGCGCGTGGGTGCACGAGCGGCACGCGCAGCTGCACATGAAGCGGTGGATGCTGGAGTTCGACCAGCCCGCCGCCGAGCGCGACTTCCGCGCGTACGACGACGACAACGGCCTGCGCGCGGCCCGGTTCGCGCTGGTGGTCGGCGTCCTCTTCACGACCGCGTACGGCGCCGTGGACGCCCTCGTGCTCACCGACGGCCTGCTCGCGGCGTCCCTGATCCGGCTGGCGCTGGTGCTCGTGTTCATCGGGTCCGGGCTGACCCTGCGCCTGCCGGTGGTGCGCCGGCACCTCCAGGTGGGCTCGGTGCTGCTGCTGAGCCTGCTGCTGCTGGGCCTGGGGCCGGCGCTGGCGGCGGTGGGTGACTTCCCGACGGAGTACCTGCGGACGTCGGCGACGATCACCCTGCTGGGAGCGATCGGGCTGCTCCGGCTGCGGATGCACGCGGTGGTGGCGACGATCGCGGTCTTCGTCGCGGTGGGCCTGACGCTGCCGGGGGCGCTGGGCGGGGTCGATGCGCTGGGGTCGCACGTGGCGCCGACGGTGGGGATCGCGGCGATCGCGTGGGTGGTGGCCTATGCGCTGGAGCGGTTGCGGCGTACCGACTTCCAGCGCCAGCGGGAGGTCGAGCAGGAGCGGGCGCGCTCCGAGGAGATCCTGCACAACGTGCTGCCGGTGCCGATCGCGCAGCGGCTGCGCACCGAGCGGGGGGCGATCGCCGACTCGGCGCCGAGCGTGAGCGTGCTGTTCTCCGACATCGTCGGCTTCACGCCGGTCTCCGAGGCGCTCACGCCCGAGGAGCTGGTGGCGCTGCTCGACACGATGTTCCGCGAGTTCGACGCGCTGTGCGACCGGCGCGGCATCGAGAAGATCAAGACCGTGGGCGATGCCTACATGGCCGTCGCCGGGCTGCCCACGCCGGACGACGACCACGCGGCGTCGCTGGCCGAGCTGGCGCTCGACATGCAGCGCACCCTGGCCCGCCTCTCCCCCACCTGGCCGAGCCCGATCGCGATGCGGATCGGCATCGCGTCGGGGCCCGTCGTGGCCGGGGTGATCGGCCAGCGCAAGTTCACCTACGACCTGTGGGGCGACACGGTCAACACGGCCAGCCGCATGGAGTCGCACGGCCGGCCGCACCGGATCCAGGTCTCGGCGGCCACGCACGCGCTGCTCGAGACCCGCTACGCGTTCAGCGACCCGCAGGTGGTCGACGTCAAGGGCAAGGGGCCGATGACGACGTACTACCTGCTGGGGGCGACCTAGGGCGTGTCTCTCGAGTCCGCGCCGTCGCGAGCGGCGTTTGCGGCCGATCTGGCAAGGCGGAGCAGCGAAGGCGGGCCGACGGCGGGGCCGATAGTGGGTCGAGTCTGGGACAACGCCGCCAGATCGAGTCGCAAACGTCGCGCAGCAGGCGGGGACTCGAGAGACACGACCTAGCCCTTCGAGGCCCGCTTCAGCATCTCGTTGTACGCCGCCAGCTCGGCGTCGCCGTCGCGGTCGGCCGCGCGGTCGCGCCGCTTGGCCTCACGCTCGTCGTCGCGCCACCACTGGATGACGAGCACGACGATGACCATGACCATCGGGATCTCGCCGAGGGCCCAGTTCATGGCGCCCGCGAGGTGCTGGTCGTCGAGCAGGCTCGGCACGTAGGGGGCGTCGATCAGCCGGAAGTACTCGGCGCCGATGATCCGCTCGGAGCCCATCACGCTGATCGAGAAGAACGCGTGGAAGGGCATCGTGACGAGCAGCAGCATCAGCCGCCCGACGTACGACGTGCCGCCGCCGGGCCGGTCGCCGATGAGCACCTCGAAGAAGACGAGCCCCGCCGCCAGGAAGTGCAGCTCCATGGCGAGGTGACCGAGGTGGTTGCGCATGAGGACGTCGAAGAGGCTGCTGAAGTAGACGACGTACAGGCTGCCGACGAGGAGCAGCGCCGCGGTGACCGGGTGCAGCACGAGGTGCGCGAGCCGCGAGTCGAGGGCGGCGGCGAGCAGCTGGCGCGGCCCGGTGCCGCCGGGGACGTCGCTGCCGGGCAGCGCGCGCAGCGCGAGCTGGAGCGGGCGGCCCGAGACGAGCAGGATCGGCGCGACCATCGACAGCGCCATGTGCGCGGCCATGTGAGCGCTGAACATGACGCCGGAGTAGGTCCCGAGGCCGCCGAAGGTGGCGTAGCCGACGACGGCGAGCCCGGCGAACCAGGTGATCGTGCGGCCCAGCGACCAGTGGTCGCCGCGGCGGCGCAGGGCGACGATCCCGGCGAGGTACGCCGCCGCGCCGAGGCCGACGACGAGGAAGCCCAGGCCCGAGGGGGTGAACGACCACAGCAGCCGCCCGAACGTCGGCGCGGGCGGGAGCGGGCCGCCGAGGAGGCCCTCGGCGAGCGAGGTGTAGAGGTTCTCGGGCGCCGGCGGCGGGGTCCGGGAGAGGCCGACGCCGGCGCCGACGGCCACGGCCATCACGAGCAGCTCGAGGCCGGTCAGGCGCAGCAGCACCACCCAGTCGGGCGCCTCGCCGGCGATCACGCGGCGGCGCAGGGTCAGGCCGATCAGGCCGACGACGACGATCACGGCGGTCTTGACCAGCACCCCGGCGCCGTACGCCGAGAGGAGGTCGGCGGGGCGTTCGAGCCGCACCCAGGCGCTCACCACGCCCGAGACGGTGGTCAGCCCCAGGCACCAGCCGGCGAGCGCGGAGAACCGGTGCAGCGCCCGGTCGCGCACCTTGGTCGCGAGCGCGAGGTGCCACCACAGGGCGAGCACGCCGGCGATCCAGACCACCGCGGTGACCACGTGCACGACCATCGCCACGATGGCGGTGTCGTGGTTGCCCGCCGAGGAGGCGTGCCCGGTGAGGATCGGCGGGACGACGGCGACGAGCGCCAGGCCGAGCAGGACGAGCACACCGCGGGCGGTCAGCACCCAGCGGGCCGCGATGGCGACCACGGCCAGGAGCGCGGCCTGGGCGAGCAGCGCGCGGGGCTGGTCGACGCCGGTGGCGAAGCCGCGCAGCTCGCGCCAGCGGATGTCCCCCACCGGTACGGCGAACTGGTCGGAGTAGGTCAGCACGACCTGGACCAGCGCGACCAGGCACCACCCGGCCGCCAGCCAGCGCACGGGCAGCAGGGCGCGCAGGGCGGTCCCGCCGAGCTCGTTCTCGGGGCGGCGCATGGTGAGCGGCGCGACGAGGAGGCCGGCGACGACGGCGATCGCGAGACCGTCGGAGACCAGGCGCAGGGCCGGGAGCCCCCAGCCGGTCAGCCGGCCGGGGTCGGGCAGGCCGGGGATCGGCTCCTGGGGCGCTCCCCCGCCCGCCACGAGGATGACGAAGGCGACCGCGGCGGCCAGCACCACCGCGGCCCCCAGCGGGGCCGCGAGGCTGCGGCGCTCCCGGACGGCGGGGGCGCTCACCGGGACCGCCGCCGGCTCCACAGGAGCAGCCCACCGGCCACCGCGAACAGGGCGACCGCGACGCCCACCTGGACCTGGCCCAGCGAGAGGCCGCCGTCGCCGTCGGCACCGTCGTCGCGGGCGTCGGGCGTCCGGCTGGACCCGGCGGGGTCCGGCGTCGCGGCATCGGCCGGGGCCGAGGCCGAGGGGCCCTTCTCGTCGAGCGGCCCGTCGCCGACCACGAACACGATCCGGCCGGTGACCGGGTGCCCGTCCTCGGAGACGACCCGGAAGGCGGCGCTGTAGGTGCCCTCGGGGGCGGACCCGCCCAGCGCCACGCTCACCACGGCGTCGTCGATGCGGACCTCGCCCTGGTCGGCCCGGGAGCCGTCCGGCGCGGTGACCACGACGTACGCCGGCGCGCTGATCGGCTCGCTGAACTCGAGCCGGACCTGCGCGGGCAGGGCGTCGAACCGCTGCCCGGCCGCCGGGTCGCTGGAGACCAGCGACGCGTGCGCCGAGGCGGGCAGGTTCCAGCCCGCCGCCAGGACGGCGACGAGCGCCGTGGCGAGCGCGGCGAGCCGCGCGTGCTTCCTCATGATGGTGACTTCTCCCCCGGGGTGTCGCTGGTGGTGCCGGTGGTGCCGGTGGTGCTGGTGCCTTCGAGCAGCTGCTGGCCCACGTACCCACCTTGCGGTGCGGCAGGCGGGATCGCATAGACGGCGGACCCGATCGCGACCACCCACTCGTTGAGCCGGTCGAGCTCGTCGAGGCGGCGCTGGATGGGCACGAACTGCCGGGCCGGGTCCGCGGCGAACGCCAGGAACACCAGTCCGCTGTCCTCCCCGGTGCTGCGGGCCGGGTCGGGCTCGGCATAGCTGTAGGCGCGGCGCAGGAAGCGCTCGCGCCGGTCGTCGCTGCGCGCCCGGGCGATGTGGCTGGCCGGGTCGATCACCGGGAAGCCGAACCGGTCGGTGGCGGCGAAGTCCGGCTCGTCGAACTCCTGCTTCCCGGTTAGCGGCGCACCGGTGTCGAGCCGGCGGCCGACCACGACCTCACGGCCGACCCGGTCGACCCGGTCCCACTTGTCGAGCTGCATCCGGATCCGGCGTACGACGAGGAAGGTGCCGCCCGCGAACGCCGGGTCGCCCGCGGCCCACACGAGCCCGTCGAAGTCCGGCTCGGCCGGCGCGAGGTTGACCGTCCCGTCGACCTGACCCATCAGGTTGCGCATCGTGGTGCCGTCGGGGACGGTGCCGCGCGCGGTGCGGAAGCCGCTCTGGATCCAGTGCACCTCGGCGAAGGTGCGGGCGTCCTTGACGAGCATCCGCCGGGCGTGGGCGAGCGTGGTCGGGTCGTCGCAGCAGATCTGGGCGACGACATCGCTCTGGCCCCAGCGCGGGTCGAGCCGGTCCCGGTCGAACGCCGGCAGCTCGTCGAGGCGGGGCCGCCGGGCCGCCGGCACGAGCTCGCGCAGCACCCGCGGCCCGAAGCCGAAGGTGACCGTCAGCCGGGCCGGGTGCGCGGCGAGCTCGGGCTCGGTGTCGGCCAGCGCCGCCGTCCCGGTCGCGAGCCGGGCGGCGTCGTCGCTGAGCAGGCGCATCATCCGGGTCAGCCCGACCGCGCCCGCGCCCGGGCGCAGGTTCCAGCCGACCAGGGCGAGGTGGGCCTGGGGCGCCGTGTCGACCCCGGGCTGGTGGGTGCCGACGACCGGCACGGTCTCCGCGCCCGCGGACGGGCCGACCACGCGGGTCGGACCGTCCGGGGGCGCCGCTGCGGCGGAGCCGTTCGCCACGAGGGCGGACGCGCTCCACCCGGCACCGGCACCGCCGAACGCGGCGGCGCCGGTGCGGAGGACGCGCCGGCGGTCCCACCGGGGACCGCCGGCCATCAGCTCTCGCCGCCGCTCTGGTACTTCTCGTCGGCGCCGTCGAAGGCCTTGACGGTGGCCTCGACCTCGGTGCTCGTCCCGTCGCCGAGGGTGAGCGTGATCGTCACCGTGCTGCCCGCCTCCAGGGGCTTGGTGAGCCCCATGAGCATGAGGTGGTCGCCGCCGGGCTGGAGCGTGAGCGAGCCGCCGGCCGGGATGACGAAGCCGCCCTCCTTGGGCCGCATCGCCATCGAGCCGTCCTCGTTCTCGACGGTCTCGTGCAGCTCGGTCATCTCGTTGACGTCGGTGCTCGCCGAGGCGACCGTGAGGTCGCTGGTGCCCTCGTTGACGAGGGTCCCGAAGGCCGCGGTCATGCCGCTGGGGGCGGCCTTGACCCACGGGTCGGTCACGGTGAGCGCGGCCTCGGCCGTGGTGGGGCTGCCGCTGGTCGGGCTGCCCGAGGGCGCCTGGTCGCGGGCGTCCTCGGTCCCGCTGCCGCAGGCGGCGAGCGCGGGGACGAGGGCGGCGGTCAGGACCGCCGCGCAGAGGTGCTTCTTCATGAGTTCGGTTCCGTTCGGTGGGCGCGCGTCAGCGCGCGGGAAGAGGCGCGCGCGCCACCGAAGGGTCAGCGTGCGACGCCGGGAAGGGCGAGGGTCGAGCCCCACCGCGGCGGGGCCCGGGGCCGGCCGGTCCGGACGGCGAGCCGGCCGCGCAGCCGGCGTACCCGGACCAGGACGCGGGCCCGGTAGCCGACGACGGGGGCCACGACCGCGAGCAGCAGCGGCAGCAGCCAGCCGGCCGCGGCCCGGACGACGTCGAGCGCGGCCCGGTCGATCCCGGCGGCGACGGCGACGGTCGCGATCGCGACCAGGGCGTGCAGGGCGAACATCGCCGGGGACGGCGCCGCGGGCCCGGCCAGCGACGTCCCGGCGTGGTGGCCGTGGGCGTGCTCGCCGGCGGGCGCCATCATCAGGCACAGGTGACCGAGCGCCTGGGCGACGAGCGCGGTCGCCCCGATCCGGGGCAGCCCGACCGCGTCACCGGGGGTCAGCACCACCGCCATCGGCAGCGCCACGGCGGTCACCACCAGCCCGGGAACCAGCTCGACCGAGCCGCCCGCCGCCACGTGCGCGACGAGGGCGCCGAAGGCCGCCACGCAGCCCGCGACGGCGCCGCGGACCTGCCGGAAGCGCCGGGCGCGCGCCCGTGCCCGTGCGGCAGGTCCGGAGGTCATCGGGCTCAGGCGTCCTTGGACGCGCGCAGCGCCTTCCAGCCCAGCGAGCCGAGGAGGCCGGCGATCACGAAGTTCACGACGATGAGGACGGTGTGGGCGACCCAGTAGCCGGTCGCCCGGTCCTCACCGGCGTCGTAGGCCTGGTAGAGGTTCTTGGCGAAGTTGCCGAAGGAGAAGACGTTCCAGGCGGCCACGGCCAGGAGCAGGAGGGCGTGCTTGCGCTCGAACTTCACCGGGCCAGTGTCCCAGACCGCTCCACGCGCCGCTCTCACGGCCGCCGGCGGCGGCCCAGGAGTGTGAGCAGGACCCCAAGCGCGCCTCCGGCGAGGAACGACGCCAGCCGGGGCAGGGGCGGCGCCGGGGGTGCCGGCTCGCCCACGCCGCCCGGCCGGGGTGTCGAGGCCGCGGCGATGGCCGCGGCGGCGGGCGCCGGCGCCGGCGGGCGCTCGGCCAGCGGGCTGGTCTGGGCCCACGCAGCGGCGTAGAGGACGACCCGGGAGAAGTAGTTGATCCAGACCAGCAGGATCAGCGCGATCCCGAACGCCTGGAAGGCCGGCTGCCCGCGGGTGCCGGTCAACAGCAGCCCGGAGAGCTGCTTGAGCACCTCGAACCCGATCGCGCCGAGCCAGGCCCCCGACCACAGCGCGCGCGAGGGCAGCGGCGGGCGGGCCAGCAGCCGGAACATCAGGAAGAACAGCAGGGCCGAGGCGGCCAGGCCGAGGGCCAGCGCGACCAGGGTCACCAGCCAGCCCAGCTCGGCGCCGACGTGGAGGACGTCGAGCACGGCCCGCGAGGTCCGGGTCAGGACCGCCGAGAGGCCGACGCTGGAGAGCAGCACCACCCCCAGCACGGCCAGGCTGACCAGGTCGCGGACCTTGCCGATCACGAAGTTGGGGCGCAGCCGCGCGGGCAGCTCGAAGATCACCACGAGCGCCGACTGCAGCGAGGAGAGCCAGCCGAGGCCGGCGTACAGGACGCCGAGGAGACCGATCAGCCCGACCGTGCCGGCCGCGTTCTGGACGTCGGCGATGTTGACCTGGCCGTCGCCGCCGCCGACCAGACCCGGGAGGACCTCGTTGATCGCCTTCTCCAGCGACTCGTTCGCATCGGGGAAGACGTCGGCGATGTAGCCGACGGCGAAGAAGGCCAGCGCCAGGATCGGGAAGACCGACAGGAACCCGAAGTAGGTCACCCCGCCGGCCTGCTGGCTGCCCTGGACGGCGCTGTAGTGCTCCTGCATCCGGACCGCGTGGTCGACGAGCGGCCACCGGTCGCGGGCGTCCGCGACCTTCGCCTTCACTCGCTCGACCAGGCTCATGACAGCGCGAAGGTGCGGGTGGCCCGCCAACCCTCCTGCTCGTCATGGACGTAGAGGTGGAAGTCGGTGACCTCGAACGAGCACTCGAACTCGGCGAGGTCGGCGAACGCCCGGTCGAGGGTCGGGTCGTCGAGGTGGTGGGCGATGGTGACGTGCGGGTGGTACGGGAAGTGCAGCTCGACGGCGAGCGGCCCCTGCCGTACGGCGTCGGCGAGCTGCTCGCACTGGGAGATCCCCTCGGCGAGGCTCACGAAGACGACGGGCGACACGGGCCGGAAGGTACCCGTCCCGCGCAGATGCACACGGAAGGGCGCGACCTGGGCCGCGGCGGTCTCCAGGTGCGCCTCGATCTCGTCGAGCCCGCCGGCCACCTCGGTGGGCGGGATCAGCGTGACGTGGCTCGGGACGCCCTCGGCGGTCGGGTCGCCGATGCGCAGCCGGTAGTCGTAGAGCTCGGAGGCCCACGGCTCCGGTATCGCGATGGCGACGCCGATCACCGGCATCAGGAGCCCTCCGTGCGGCGCGCGACGGGCGCCACGAACCCGACCCGCTGGTAGACGTCCTTCAGCGTCGCCTCGGCGACCGCACCGGCGGTCTCGGCGCCCTGGGCGAGCACCTGCATCAGGTAGTCCTGGTTGTCGAGGAGCTCCAGGGTGCGCTCCCGGAAGGGCGTCACGAAGCCGACGACCACCTCGGCGAGGTCCTTCTTGAGGTCGCCGTACATCTTGCCGGCGTACTGCTCCTCGAGAGCGGGCACGGCCTCGCCGGTGAGCGCGGAGTAGATGGTCAGCAGGTTGCTGACACCGGGCTTCTCGGCGAGGTCGAAGCGGATCTCGGTGTCGGAGTCGGTGACCGCCGAGCGGATCTTCTTGGCCGTGGCCTTGGGGTCGTCGAGCATCTCGATGATGCCGTTGGGCGCGGAGCCCGACTTGGACATCTTCTTGGTCGGCTCCTGCAGGTCGTAGATCTTGGCCGTCGACTTGAGGATGTAGGGCTCGGGCAGCCGGAAGGTCTTCTTGAACCGGCTGTTGAACCGCTGGGCCAGGTCGCGGGTCAGCTCGAGGTGCTGGCGCTGGTCCTCGCCGACCGGGACGTAGTGGGGCCGGTAGAGCAGGATGTCGGCCGCCATCAGGATCGGGTAGGCGAACAGCCCGACGCTCGCCGCGCCCTCGCCGCCCTTGGCCGACTTGTCCTTGAACTGGGTCATCCGGCGCGCCTCGCCGAACCCGGTCAGCCCGTTGAGCACCCAGCCGAGCTGGGCGTGGGCGGGCACGTGGCTCTGGACGAAGATCGCCGAGCGCTCCGGGTCGACGCCCGCCGCGAGCAGCTGGGCCGCACCCCGCAGCGTCCGCTCGCGCAGCAGCTTGGGGTCCCAGTCGACGGTGATCGCGTGCTGGTCGGCGATGAAGAAGAACGGCTGGTGGTCACGCTGCAGGTCCACCCACTGCCGGACCGCGCCCATGTAGTTGCCGAGGTGGAAGGAGTCGGCGGTCGGCTGGATGCCGGAGAGGACGCGCGGGCGCGCGGCTCCCTCGGGCGCGGCCGGCTGCGCGGTCTCCGGCACGGGCGGGTGCTCGGTGGTGGCGGACATGGGAGGGATTGTCTCAGGCCGGGCGTTCTCCGCGTAAAGCCCCCGCCCTCCGACCGCCGCACCTACACTCCGGCCATGCTCCCGCCCCACTCCCCGGCGCGGATCGCGCCGACCGGCCTCGCCGCGGCGACGGTCGCGCTCACGGGCGTCGTCGCCCTGACCCAGGTGATCCGGGCGCTGGGCGCCGTCGAGGCGCGGCGGCTGCAGGAGGCTGCCGTCGAGATCGGCGCGGACCCGGCCATGCTCACCACGACCTACGACCGGACGGCGTGGGTGATGGGGCCGCTGCTCGTGGCGGCGTGGGTGGTCGGCTGCCTCTGGCTCCAGCGGGCCCGCGACAACGCCCAGGCGATCAGCCCAGGGGTCCGGCAGCGCCGGCAGCGGGCGTGGATCTGGTTCGGCTGGTGGGTGCCGTTCGCGAACCTGTTCGTGCCCTACCAGCTGGTCAAGGATGTGCAGCGCGCGAGCGTCCCGCCCGGGCGCGAGGCCGGGCTCGGCTGGTGGTGGGCCGCCTGGCTGGTGTTCCTCGTCCTCCCGATGCCGATCTCCGGCGGCGAGGACTGGCAGGAGTCGCCGGACCTGATCGACCTCGTGGTCACGGTCGAGGGGGTGGCCGCCGTCGCGGCCCTCGTCGGCGGCGCGCTGTGGTGCCGCGCCGTGCTGCGGATCACTGGCGGCCAGGAGGAGGCACTCAGGGGGCCGGCGCCGGCTCCGCAGCCGCTGCTCGGCGGTGGGTGAGCGCCGAGACCAGCAGGATCGCCGTACCGACGGCGGCGAGGACGGCGCCGACGAGCGCCGGGGCCCGGTAGCCGTGACCGGCGGCGATGACCAGGCCGCCGAGCCAGGCGCCGAGGGCGTTGGCGATGTTGAGGGCGGCGTGGTTCATCGCGGCGCCGAGGGTGACCGCGCCACCGGCGACGTCCATCAGGCGCAGCTGGAGGTTGACCACGAGCACCGAGCCGGTCGCGGTCACCAGGAAGGCGACCGGCAGCAGCAGCCAGCCGTGGGGCGCGGCGACGTAGTAGACGAGCATGAGCACGATGCCGGTCGCACCGGAGAGCAGCAGGCTGCGGAAGACCGACCAGGCGGCGAGCTCGCCGGCCAGCCAGGTGCCGGCGACCATGCCGAGGCCGAGGGCGAGCACGAAGAAGGGCACCGTGCCGCGGTCGAGCCCGCCGACGACGGTGACGGTCTTGGCGATGTAGGAGTAGACGGCGAACATCCCGCCGAAGCCGACCGCGCCGACGGCCATGGTGAGCCAGACCTGGAGGCTGCCGAAGAACTCGCGGGCCTCCTTGCGGCCGCTCGCCTCGGAGTCCCCCGGCACGGACGGCACGGCGGCGAGGACGAGCAGGGCGGTGACGACGGCGAGCAGCCCGCCGAGCAGGTACGTCGAGCGCCAGCCGACCTGCTGGCCGAGGAAGGTGGCCAGCGGGACGCCGACGACATTGGCGACCGAGAGCCCCAGCATCACGCTCGCGACCGCCCGGCCACGGCGCTCGGGGGTGACCAGGCTGGCCGCGACGAGGCTGGCGACACCGAAGTAGGCGCCGTGCGGCAGGCCGTCGAGGAAGCGGGCCGCGGTGAGCACCTCGAAGGTGGGCGCGGCGGCGCTGAGCAGGTTGAACGCGGCGTACGCCGCCATCAGGCCCACGAGCATCGCCCGGCGCGGCAGCGCCGCACCGAAGAACGCCAGGATCGGGACGCCGACCACCACGCCGATGGCGTAGGCCGAGATGATGTGGCCCGCGGCCGGCACCGAGACGTCGACCCCGTCGGCGACCTCGGGCAGCACGCCCATCGTCATGAACTCGGTGGTGCCGATGGTGAATCCACCGACCGCCAGGGCCAGGATCGCCAGCCCGGGACGGTGGTGGGCGACCTCGGGCTCGGTGCGGGCCTCGGTCGAGGTCGTCGGTGCTGAAGTCACGTGAGGCTGCAACCCCGCACCGGTGCCCGCGTATTCCTCGCTCACCCGGCCAAGTGTCCCCACTCGGTCACGAGGTCCGACCAGGGGCCCTCCGCGGCGACCCTTCCGTCGACCAGGACGACGACCCGGTCGGCCTGGGCCAGCGCCGCCCGCTTGGAGGTCGCCCCGATCACCGTGGTGTGCCGCTCGCGCAGCGCCGCCCACAGCTCGATCTCGGTCGCGGCGTCGAGTGCGCTCGACACGTCGTCGGCGAGCAGCAGCTCGGCGTCGGCGGCGAGCGCCCGGGCCAGCGCCAGGCGCTGCACCTGGCCGCCGGAGAGGCGGACGCCGCGGTGCCCGATGACCGCGTCGGGTCCGCCGGCGTCGGCGACGTCGGCGGTGAGCCGGGCGGTGGCCAGCGGCTGGTCGATGGGCCGGTCGTGACCGAGCAGGATGTTGTCGGCGAACGTGCCCGACAGCACCCGCGGCACCTGGGCGACGTGGGCGACCTGGCTGGGGCGCAGGAAGGTCTCGGGGTCCGCGACCTCCTCGCCGTTCCAGCGCAGCGAGCCGCGGTGGTCGATCAGGCCGGCCAGCGAGGACAGCAGGCTCGACTTGCCCGAGCCGACCTGGCCCACGAGCAGCACGAGCTCGCCGCGGGCCACGCTGAGCGTGACCCGGTCGGCGCCGACCGTGCCGTCGTCGTGGACGGCGACGTAGTCGTGGAGCTCGAGCCGGTCGAGGCGGACCCGTCCGGGCGCGACCGGGTCGGGCGCCGTACCGGCGACCAGGTCGACGTCGGCGGGGACGTCCATCAGGTCGGTGCCGCCGGCGAACTCCGAGGTGACCTGCTGCCAGGCGCGCGTGCCCGGCGCCTCGGTGACCACGGCACCGGCCACCCGGCCGAACCAGTCGAACCCGTTGACCGCGGTGGAGACGAGCAGCGCGGTCGCCAGGCCCCAGACGTCCCAGAGGTAGAGCGCCCAGGAGGCGACGACGCCGACCTGGACCATGACGATCGGTACGCCGTCGAGGACCGCCTGGACGCGGTGCTCGAACACGGCCGCCTCGACCCGGCCGTCGTCGACCTTGCGCAGGTGGGCGTGGACGTGCGGCGTACGCCCGGCCAGCTTGACCGTGCGCGCCGACTCGACGGCCGAGACCACGGCCCGGCCGAACCGGGCCCGCGCGGCCGACGACTGCGCGGCCGAGCGGCCCGCGATCGGGCGGCCGATCGACGAGGCGAGCGCGCTGGTGAGCATGACGACGAGGAGGACCGCGCCGGCCAGCCAGGTGCCGCCGGCGAGCATGGTGATGCCGGCGATGAGCAGGCCGTTGGTGAAGTCGACCCAGCGGTCGGCGTAGCGCGCGTAGCGGTCGGCGTCCATCGACCGCGCGACCACCTCACCGGGAGGCGTGCGCGGCAGCCGGTGTGGGCGGACCTGGCCGAGCAGCACGCTCATCCGCACCCGCAGCATCACCTCGATCCACCACCGCGGGTAGCGGCGGAAGGCGTCGGCGAGCAGGATCGGCGCGACGAGCAGGCTGACCGCGAGGAGCACCGTCAGCGTGGTGACCGACTCCCCCGCCTCGAGCCGTTGGACCACCTGGCCCCAGAGGAAGCCGGTGATCGCGCCGAGCGGGGCGAAGATCGAGCCGCCGAGGAAGAGCACGACCGACCAGGCGCCCCACCACGGGCGGACCCAGAAGGCCTTCCAGGTGCCCTTGGCCAGCGACGAGCCCGCGCCGACCTCGGGGCGCTCCGGCGGCGTACCGGTACGGCGGCGCCCGCCGACCCCGGACGCGTCGGGCTCCGCCTCGGCATCGGGCTCGGGGTCGGCGAAGCCCTCGGTGTCGCTGGCCTCGAGCAGCCGGCGGAAGGGCCCGTCGACCAGGGCGAGCTCGTCGCGCGGGCCGTGCTGGATGACCTGTCCGTGGTCGAGGACGGCGACCGACTCGGCGCGCTCGATCGTGCTGAGCCGGTGGGCGACCAGGATGCCCGTACGCCCGCTGATCAGCCGGTCGGCGGCCGCGACCACACGGGCCTCGGTGACCGGGTCCATCCGCGCCGTGGCCTCGTCGAGGACGACGACCTGGACGTGGCGCACGAGCAGCCGGGCGAACGCGACGAGCTGCTCCTCGCCGGCCGACAGCATGGTGCCGCCGGGGCCGAGCAGCGTGTCGAGGCCGTCGGGCAGGCCCGCGACCCAGTCGGTGAGGCCGAGCTCGTCGACGGCGGCCTCGACTTCCGCGCGGGGCACCGGCGCGAACAGCGCGATGTTGTCGGCGAGCGTGCCGGCCAGGATCTCGGTGCGCTGGGTGACCACGCCGACCCGGCGGCGCAGCTCGTGCAGGTCGAGGGCGGTGATGTCGGCCCCGCCGAGGAAGATCGTGCCCGGCGGCGGCTCGGCCGCGCGCGAGAGCAGCGAGGCGAGGGTCGACTTGCCCGAGCCGGTGCGGCCGACCAGGGCGAGGGTGTGCCCGGCCTCGACGTAGAGGTCGACATCGCGCAGCGCGAACGAGCCCTCGACGTAGGAGAAGTCGAGGTGCCGGATGCGCAGGTCGAGCGCCCCGCCGGGGACCGGCTCGCCGCCGACCGGCTCGGCCTCGACGGCGAGCAGCTGGCGCAGCCGCAGCACCGCGCCCAGGCCCGCCTGGATGTCGGGGAGCTGGTGGGCGAGGTTGTTGATCTGGCCCACGAAGATCGTGGTCACCAGGAAGAGCGTCACCAGCCGGGCCACGCCCAGGTGGTCGCCGCTGACCAGCAGCACGCCGGCGATCGCGATCGCGACGAGCAGGCCGTGCAGCATCAGACCCACCCGCACGGCGAGGCGCGCCTCGACGACGAGGACCCGGCGGAACTTCTCGTGGACGTCGGCCGAGAGCCGCGCGAGCCGCCGTACGGCGAACGCCTGGCCCAGGCTCGTGCGCAGGTCGTCGCGGCCCGCGACGCCCTCTTCGAGCGCGGCGGCGTGATCGGTCCAGGCCGCCTCCTCGATCACCTTGCGGCGCGCGATCTCGGACAGGTAGGGCCGCATCACCCACACCGCGAGGGCGCCGGTGAGCGGGAACAGCACGAACGCCGGCCACCAGGTGAAGCCGGCGACGAGCCACATCGGCACCGCGGCGAAGGCAGTGCGCATCGCCATCCAGATCTGCTGGCGCAGCAGGGTGCCGACCTCGTGGGTGTCGTCGTCGACGCGGTCGAGGACCTCGCCGACGGCCTGCTCGGTCAGGTGCGGCAGCGGCTGCTGGAGCGCTGCACTGAGCAGGTCACCGCGCAGCCGGCCCTCGGCCCGGTCGACGACACCGGCCCACACGACCCGGCCCGCGGTGTCGACCGCGGCCGCACCCACCACGAAGAACGTCAGCCAGCCCACGAGCGCCGCGGTCGGGTGGTCGGCCAGCCGGCCGGCCACCACCGTGCCCAGCGCCTGGCCCAGCGCGGCGACCGCGACCGCGGACACCGCGAAGCCCGCGGCCGGGGTCCGCAGGCGGCGCCAGTCGACGCGTCGCGCCGGGTCGCCGCTGACGGAGGGCCGGTCGGGAGTCACGGTGCGGGTCAGCGTGCTGGTCATCGTGCCCCAGCCTAGGTTCCGGCACCGACACTTCGCCTCTGAATATCTTCCGGTCGGCGGGCCGTCGCGGGCACGAACGTCCGCCTCAGAGGTGCTTGAGCGCCTCGCGCCGGCTGAGCGGGCTCAGGTCGTGGGCGTCGACGTAGGCGCGCACCCAGTCGGGGTGCACCCGCGCGACCTCGCGCAGCGACCAGCCGATCGCCTTGCGGATGAAGAAGTCCTGGTCGCCCAGGTTGGGCTCGATCAGGGTCGTGAGCAGGTCGCGGTCGACCCGGTCCTTGCGGCCGAGCTGGCTCAGGATGGCCAGCCGGCGCACCCACAGGAAGTCGTCGGTCGACCAGCGCAGGACGGTCTGCGCCGTCTCGGCGGGATGGGCGTCGTGCAGGTCGGCGACCCGGCCCGCGGCCGCGTCGACGTGGTCCCACCAGGCGCCGGTGCGGGCGATGTGCTCGTGGAAGGGCACGAGCGAGAGGTCGCCCTTGAGCGGGCGGAGCGCGAGCAGGGTCTCGGCGGCGTAGCGCTCCTCGCGGTGGGTCGCCTCGTCCCAGAGCTCGCGGGCCGCGGCGACCAGCACGGCCGGCTCACGGATCGCCCGCTCGCGCACGAGTGCCCGGGTGAGCCGGCGCACCTCGGGGTTGCGGACGCCGTAGAAGGGCAGCGCGGACTTCATGTACGCCTGCTGGCCCGGGGCCAGGCGCGGATCGGCCGCGGCCCGCAACGAGGTGCGGACCGCGGCCGGGAGCGAGAGCTCGCTCAGAACGCCGCCAGCGCCTCGTTGAGCGTCGCGCTCGGACGCATCACGGCCGACGTCTTGTCGGCGTCGGGGCGGTAGTAGCCGCCGATGTCGGCGGGGTTGCCCTGGACGGCGATCAGCTCGGCGGCGATCGTGTCCTCGTTGGCCCGCAGGGTCTCGGCGAGCGGCTTGAAGGCCGCGGCGAGCTCGGCGTCCTCGGTCTGGGCCGCGACCTCCTCGGCCCAGTAGAGCGCGAGGTAGAAGTGCGAGCCGCGGTTGTCGGTCGTACCGAGCTTGCGGCCCGGCGAGCGGTCCTCGTTGAGGAAGGTGCCGGTGGCGCGGTCGAGCGCGTCGGCCAGCACCTGCGCGGCCGGGGCGCCGGCCTGCTCGGCGTACTTCTCCAGCGAGGGGACGAGCGCGAAGAACTCACCCAGGCTGTCCCAGCGCAGGTAGTTCTCCTCGACCAGCTGCTGCACGTGCTTGGGCGCCGAGCCGCCCGCGCCGGTCTCGAACAGACCGCCACCGGCGATCAGCGGGACGACGGAGAGCATCTTGGCCGACGTACCGAGCTCGAGGATCGGGAACAGGTCGGTGTTGTAGTCGCGCAGCACGTTGCCGGTCACCGAGATGGTGTCCTCGCCCTTGCGCATCCGCTCCAGCGAGTACGCCGTCGCGAGCGTCGGCGCGAGGATCTCGATGGTCAGGCCCTCGGTGTCGTGCTGGGGCAGGTAGGCGTTGACCTTCTTGATGAGCTCGGCGTCGTGGGCACGCGACTCGTTGAGCCAGAAGATCGCCGGGGTCTGCGAGGCGCGGGCCCGGGTGACGGCCAGCTTGACCCAGTCCTGGACCGGGATGTCCTTGGTCTGGCAGGCGCGCCAGATGTCGCCGGCCTCGACGTCGTGCTCGATGAGCACGTCGCCGTTGGCGGCCAGGACCCGGACGGTGCCGGACTGGGCGATCTCGAAGGTCTTGTCGTGCGAGCCGTACTCCTCGGCCGCCTGCGCCATCAGGCCGACGTTCGGGACGGTGCCGATGGTGGCCGGGTTGAGCGGGCCGTTCTTCTTCACGTCGTCCAGGACGGCCTGGTAGACGCCGGCGTACGACGAGTCCGGGATGACCGCGAGGGTGTCGTCCTCGCCGCCGTCGACGCCCCAGAGGCGGCCGCCGTTGCGGACCAGCGCCGGCATCGACGCGTCGACGATGACGTCGGAGGGGACGTGCAGGTTGGTGATGCCCTTGTCGGAGTTGACGTAGGACAGGCGCGGGCCGGCGGCGAGCGCGGCCTCGAAGGCAGCGTTGATCTCGGCACCGTTCTCCAGGCTGCCGAGGCCGGCCAGGATGGCGCCGAGGCCGTCGTTGGCCGAGAGACCGGCGGCGGCGAGCTGGTCGCCGTACTGGGCGAAGACGTCGGCGAAGTAGGCCTTGACCACGTGGCCGAAGATGATCGGGTCGGAGACCTTCATCATCGTCGCCTTGAGGTGCACCGAGAAGAGCACGTCCTGGGCCTTGGCCTCGGCGAGCGCGTTGGCCAGGAACGCCTGGAGGTAGGACGCCTCCATCTTGGTGGCGTCGACGATCTCGCCGGCGAGGACCTGGAGGCCGTCCTTGAGGACGATGCTCTCGCCGGCCTCGGTCTCGAGCACGATCGAGAGCGTGTCGTCGGCCGCGATGGTCACCGACTTCTCGTTGCTCGCGAAGTCGTGCTCACCCATGGTGGCGACGTTGGTCCGGGAGCCCTCGGCGAACGGCTTGTTCGTGTGGGGGTGGGTCTTGGCGTAGTTCTTGACCGACGCGGGCGCGCGGCGATCGGAGTTGCCCTCGCGCAGGACCGGGTTGACCGCGGAGCCCTTGACCTTGTCGTACTTGGCCCGGATCTCCTTGTCCTCCTCGGTCGCCGGCGCCTCGGGGTAGTCCGGGACGGCGAAGCCCTGCTCCTGCAGCTCCTTGATCGCGGCCTTGAGCTGCGGGATGGAGGCGGAGATGTTGGGGAGCTTGATGATGTTGGCCGCCGGCGTCTTGGCCAGCTCGCCGAGCTCGCTCAGCGCGTCGTCGGCCAGGCCGAACTGCGCGAGGATGCGCGCCGCGACCGAGATGTCCCGCGTCTCGAAGGCGACGCCGGCCTTGGCCGCGTAGGCCTCGACGATCGGCAGGAAGGAGTACGTCGCCAGCAGCGGCGCCTCGTCAGTGTGGGTGTAGATGATGCTCGACATGTCCGGGCGTCACTCCTGAGCGTGGGTGAGATTGCTTGACATCAAGATATCTGACGGAACCCGAACCGGGGAACCCGTGGGCCCCGGCCAGCCTCGCCTCCACGCCCCGGGGCGGTCAATGACTAGGGTGGGACGCACCAACCCGGCTGGTATTTCGGGAGCCGAACCGAGGAGACATCCACATGACGCAAGAAGCAGCGGCCGACGCCGCGACCACCACCCCGCCCACGCTGACCCAGAAGCTCCTCGCCGAGCTGGTCGGCACGTTCGTCCTCGTCTTCGTGGGTTGCGGCGCCGCCGTCACCACGGGCGCCGACATCGCCGCGACCGGACTCGCCTTCGGCATCGCGATCGTGATCATGGCCTACTCCTTCGGGCGTATCTCGGGCGGCCACTTCAACCCCGCCGTCTCGGTGGGCGCTGCCATCGCCGGGCGCATCTCGTGGCGCGAGACGGGCCTGTACTCCGCGGCCCAGATCGTCGGCGGCCTCATCGGCGGCCTCGTCCTCGCCGTCACCCTCCTGGCCGGCGACAGCGGCTGGGAGTTCGGCGACCCGCTCGGCAGCAACGGCTTCGGCGACTTCGGCTTCGCCCTCGGCGGCGCCCTGATCGTCGAGATCGTGCTGACGTTCATCTTCTTGACCGTGATCCTCTCGGTCACCGACGAGCGCAACGACACCGTCGCCTTCGCGCCCCTGGCCATCGGCCTGGCGCTCGCCGCGATCCACTTCGTCGCCATCCCGCTGACCGGCACGTCGGTCAACCCGGCCCGCTCCATCGGCGTGGCCTTCTTCTCCGGCGGCGACGCGATCGCCGACCTGTGGCTGTTCATCGTCGCCCCGCTCATCGGCGGCGCGCTGGCCGGCGTCCTCTACCCGATCCTCTTCGGCCGCGGCGCGGACCCGGTGCCCGGCTCGGGCTTCGGTGGCGGAGCCGGCGGCGCGGTCGCGGTGCCCGGCTTCGGTGCGCCCAACGCCTTCGAGCAGCAGTGGAACCAGCAGCCGGGCGGCTCCGGCCACGCCGCGCAGCCGGGTCAGTTCGGCCAGGCCGGGCAGCACGCCGGTCAGCCGCAGGCGGCCCAGCAGCAGCCGATCATCCAGGACGGCTGGCAGTGGGACCCCGCCGCCCAGCAGTGGATCCCGGCCCAGCAGCAGCCCGCTGCTCCGGCCGCGCCGGCCACCCCGGACCCGCAGTCCGGTTGGGCGCCGCCGCCGGGTGAGCAGACCCAGGTCCGCCCGCCGCAGTAACACTGGCCGAGCGCGGCTCCGGCGCCTGAGGCGGCAGCAAGCTGCCGAGGGGCGCCTCCCGCCGCGCTGCCGGCCTGGTCAACGGGGCTCGTCGTACGCGACGAGCCCCGTTGCGTTCTCCTGGACCAGCCCGACGCCGCGGGCGTAGACCTCGCTCCGGCTCGTGCCGGCGGTGCCGTCGACCTCCAGCACCACCGTGTCGTCGTACGTCGTGAGGGGGACGGTGACCTCCTCGTCGCGGTCCTCGACGGTGCTCACCTCACCGGGCGCGGACCGGTAGCCGTCGCCGACCCGGGGCCGCGCCGGCATCATCAGCCCGGCCTCCGCGCCGGCGGTACCGGCCTGCCACGCGCCGTCGCGGCCGAACCACCACACGTTGCCGGCCCGGTCCTGGGCGAAGTGGTCGCGGGTGGTGGTGCCGTCGGGGGCGGTACGGACCAGGGTGGTCGTCGTGATGCCCTCGATCTCGGGACCGGGGGCGGCCTCGGCGGCCGAGCGGTCGTCGTAGCGCCAGCGGGCGCCGGGCCGCAGCGGGAACCACGGGTTGTCGACGATCCGCACGAAATCGCGGGCCTCGGGCGACGGGGTCGGGACGACCAGACCGTCGACCCCGGTGGGCGGGCTGGGTGCCGCGGCCGAGCCGCAGCCGGCCAGCGCGAGCACCGCACCCGCGGTCGCGGCGGCGAGAAGGATCCGCATGACGCCCATCGTCTCGCACCCGTGCCCGGCTCCCCGCGCCGGGCCGGGCGCTGCTAGCGTCGCTGGCAGTCCCATCGCAACCTCTTGAGGAGACCCAGTGAGCACCACCCCGCTCAAGGTGGCCGTGACCGGCGCGGCCGGCCAGATCGGCTACAGCCTGCTCTTCCGCATCGCCTCCGGCGCGATCGCCGGCGACCGTCCCGTCGAGCTGCGGCTGCTCGAGATCGAGCCCGCGCTCAAGGCCCTCGAGGGCGTCGTGATGGAGCTCGACGACTGCGCGTTCCCGAACCTCGCCGGTGTCGAGATCGGCTCGGACCCCGAGAAGATCTTCGACGGCGTCAACCTCGCCCTGCTCGTCGGCGCGCGCCCGCGCGGTCCCGGCATGGAGCGCGGCGACCTCCTCTCCGCCAACGGCGCGATCTTCACCGCCCAGGGCAAGGCCCTCAACAAGGTCGCCGCCGACGACGTCCGCGTGGGCGTGACCGGCAACCCGGCCAACACCAACGCGCTCATCGCCGCGACCAACGCCCCCGACATCCCCCAGGAGCGGTTCTCGGCGCTGACCCGCCTCGACCACAACCGGGCGATCTCCCAGCTGGCCGCCAAGACCGGCGCCGCCGTCACCGACATCAAGCAGATGACGATCTGGGGCAACCACTCGGCCACCCAGTACCCCGACATCTTCCACGCCGAGATCGCCGGCAAGAACGCCGCCGAGGTCGTCAACGACCAGGCGTGGATCGCCGACACCTTCATCCCGACCGTCGCCAAGCGCGGCGCCGCGATCATCGACGCGCGGGGCGCCTCCTCGGCCGCCTCGGCCGCGTCCGCGACCTGCGACGCCGCCCGCGACTGGCT
This sequence comes from Pimelobacter simplex, assembly GCF_024662235.1. Classification (GTDB taxonomy): domain Bacteria; phylum Actinomycetota; class Actinomycetes; order Propionibacteriales; family Nocardioidaceae; genus Nocardioides. The sequence goes on along the minus strand of NZ_CP096276.1, from coordinate 277,866 downwards.
CCACGGCACCCCGGCCGGCGACTGGGTCTCGATGGCGGTCGTCTCCGACGGCTCCTACGGCGTCCCCGAGGGCCTGGTCTCCTCGTTCCCGGTCACCACCGCCAACGGCGACTGGAGCATCGTCCAGGGCCTGGAGATCGACGACTTCTCCCGCGGCAAGATCGATGCCTCCGTCGCCGAGCTGGCCGACGAGAAGCAGGCGGTCACCGAGCTCGGCCTCATCTGAGCCCGAGCGCGACCGCGCACTGACGTACGAAGCCCCGGCCGATCCGCCTGATCGACCGGGGCTTCGTCGCGTCCGGGCCCGTCCGGGACGGACCTGCTAGACGGGCTGCTCGGGGATGCTGCCGGTGAGCAGCACCAGGGCGATCCCGACGCCGACGAGGATGCCGACGTCCAGGAACCGGTGCCGTACGGCGAGCATCCCGGCGTCGCGCTCGGGCAGCACCAGCCGCAGCAGCGCCGCCGCACCGAGGCCGCCCGCGACGATCCGCAGCCCGACCCGCCACTCCCCCACCCCGGCCACGACCAGGCCGGCGCCGACGGCCAGCAGCACGGCGATGTAGCACGCCCCGCCCAGCGTCGAGGGGTAGCGACGGACCGGCGCGACCTCCGGGGTCGGCGCCGTCTCCGGGGACTCGTCGTTCAGTGCGCTGCCTTCCCGCCCTCGCGCGCGGCCTGCTTCTCGGCCATCGCGACCACGTTGGCCAGCAGCATCGCGCGCGTCATCGGTCCGACGCCACCCGGGTTGGGCGAGACCCACCCCGCGACGTCCCAGACGTCGTCGGCCACGTCGCCGGCGATCTTGCCGTCGACCCGGCTCACGCCGACGTCGAGGACGGCCGCACCCGGCTTGACCATGGCACCGGTGATGATCCCCGGCACGCCCGCCGCGGCGACCACGATGTCGGCCTTGCGCACGTGGGCGGCCAGGTCGACGGTACCGGTGTGGCACAGCGTCACGGTGGCGTTCTCGGAGCGGCGCGTGAGCAGCAGCCCGAGCGGACGCCCCACGGTGATGCCCCGGCCCACGACCACGACCTCGGCGCCCGCGATCGGCACCTCGTGGCGACGCAGCAGCTCGACGATCCCGTACGGCGTGCACGGCAGCGGCGCCTCGTTGCCGAGCACCAGCCACCCGAGGTTGGTCGGGTGCAGCCCGTCGGCGTCCTTGGCCGGGTCGATCAGCCCGAGCACCCGGTTCTCGTCGCGCCCCCGCGGCAGCGGCAGCTGGACGATGTAGCCGGTGCACGCGGGATCGGCGTTGAGGCCGGCCACGGCCTCCTCGATCTCGTCCTGCGTGGCCACCTCGGGCAGGTCCACCCGGATCGAGGAGATCCCGACCTCGGCGCAGTCCTTGTGCTTGCCGTTGACGTACCAGCGCGAGCCCGGGTCGTCACCGACCAGCACGGTCCCGAGGCCGGGGGTGATCCCCTGCTCGCGCAGCTTGTCGATGCGGACGCGCAGCTCGTCCTTGATGGCGGCCGCGGTGGCGTTGCCGTCGAGCTTCTGTGCAGTCACGGGGTGATCCTTCCAGATGGAGGCCAACGGCCGGGCGAGCCGGTCGTGAGCCGACGACGAGCCGTGAGCGACGAACGAATTGAGCCGGCTGACGTGGGGACGCCGAGCGACGGAGCGGAGAGAGCGAGGAACGAGCGACCGGAGCGGAGGAATCGGCGTTCCCACGCGCCGGCCCGTAGGCCGCTCGGGATACCTCGCACCGCGCGTACGTCGACCGCGAGGCCGGCAGCGCGGCGCGAGGAACGAGCGACGCGCTCGGCCCAGACAGGCTAGTGGAAGAAGTGGCGGGTGCCGGTGAAGTACATGGTCACCCCGGCCGCGGCACACGCCGCGATGGTCTCCTCGTCGCGCACCGAGCCACCCGGCTGCACGATCGCGGTCACCCCCGCGTCGAGCAGGATCTGCGGCCCGTCGGCGAACGGGAAGAACGCGTCGGACGCGGCGACCGAGCCGCGGGCCCGCTCGACGCCCTCGACGAGCGTGTTGGCGCGCTCGACGGCGAGCCGGCAGGAGTCGACCCGGTTGACCTGGCCCATGCCGATGCCGACGGCGCCGCCGTCCTTGGCCAGGAGGATGGCGTTGGACTTGGCCGCGCGCACCGAGCGCCAGGCGAAGGCGAGGTCGGCGAGGGTCTGCTCGTCGGCGGCCTCGCCGGTGGCGAGCGTCCACGCGGCCGGGTCGTCGCCGGCGGCCTGGAACTGGTCGGTGTGCTGCATGAGCAGGCCGCCGCTGATCGGGCGGGTCTCGACGCCGCCGGCGGTGAGCGGCTCGGCGACGAGGATGCGGATGTTCTTCTTGCCCTGGAGCACCTCGACCGCGCCCTCGTCGTACCCGGGAGCGACGATGACCTCGGTGAAGATCTCGGCGACCTGGCGGGCCATCTCGACCGAGACGGGGACGTTGGTGGCGATCACGCCGCCGAACGCGGAGACCGGGTCGCACTCGTGGGCGCGGCGGTGGGCCTCGGCGACGTCGGTGCCGACGGCGATGCCGCAGGGGTTGGCGTGCTTGATGATGGCGACGGTCGGCAGGTCCCCGTGGTCGTACGCCGCGCGGCGGGCCGCGTCGGTGTCGACGTAGTTGTTGTAGGACATCTCCTTGCCGTGCAGCTGCTCGGCGGCGGCGAGCCCGCCGGGGCCGTAGCCGGAGCGGTAGAGCGCGGCGGGCTGGTGCGGGTTCTCGCCGTAGCGGAGCACGGCCTGCTTGTCCCAGGTGCCGCCGATCCAGGCCGGGAAGCCGGAACCCTCGGAGGAGTCGGTCAGGACCGAGCCCATCCACGAGGCGACCTGGACGTCGTACGTCGCGGTGTGCACGAACGCCTTGGCGGCCAGCGCCTTGCGCTCGGCGTAGGTGAAGCCCTCGCCCTGCGCCGCGGCGAGGGCGCCGGCGTAGTCGGCACCGTCGGTGACGATCGCGACCGACGGGTGGTTCTTGGCCGCGGCGCGGACCATCGAGGGACCGCCGATGTCGATCTTCTCGATGCAGTCGTCGATGCCGGCACCGGAGGCGACGGTCGCGGCGAACGGGTACAGGTTGACCACGACCAGGTCGAACGGCGCGACCTCGAGCTCCTCGAGCTGGGCGACGTGCTCGGGCAGGCGGCGGTCGGCCAGGATGCCGGCGTGCACGCGCGGGTGCAGCGTCTTGACCCGGCCGTCGAGGCACTCGGGGAAGCCGGTGAGGTCCTCCACCTTGGTGACCGGCAGACCGAGGCTCTCGATGAGGGCCGCCGAGCCGCCGGTCGAGACGAGCTCGACGCCGGCGGCCGCGAGGCCGCGGACCAGGTCGTCGAGACCGGTCTTGTCGAAGACGGAGACCAGCGCGCGCTTGATCTTGATCTGGTCGGGCGTGGCGGACATCGAGGGGCTCCTCATCGGTCGGTGGATCTCGATGAGGGCACCCAGGCGATCGATGCCGACTCGTCACTCCCTGGTGGTTGCCCACCTGCGCCAGTCGTGTGCCCTCATCGTACTGAGGTTCAGCCTCCCAGCCGAACCCGCCGGCCGTCGACGGTGAAGCCCTCGCGGGCCATCCGGCCGACCGACTCGACGAGCATGCCCCGCTCGGCGACCTTGATCCGCTCGTGCAGCGTCTCGACGGTGTCGTCGTCCTCGACCGGGACGACGGCCTGCGCGACGATCGCGCCGGTGTCGACGCCCGCGTCGACGACGAACAGGGTCGCGCCGGTCACCTTGACGCCGTACTCGAGCGCGTCGCGGGGCCCGTGCATGCCGGGGAACGACGGCGAGAGCGCCGGGTGGGTGTTGACGGTGCGGCCGCCGAAGCGCTCCAGGAAGGTCTCGCCCACGAGCTTCATGAAGCCGGCCAGCACGACCAGGTCGGGCTCGAAGGCGGCCACCTTGTCGGCGAGGGCACGGTCCCAGTTCTCGCGGGCGGAGAAGTCACCGAGGCGCGCGACGAAGGTCGGTACGCCGGCGCGCTCCGCGCGGGCCAGGCCCTCGATGTCGTCCCGGTCCGCGCCGACCGCGACCACCCGCGCGCCGTACGACGGGTCGGTGCAGGCGTCGAGGAGGGCCTGGAGGTTGGTGCCGGAACCCGACACGAGGACGACGAGGCGAGGGCGAGCGGGCACGGCCGGAGTTTACGGCCGCCGGGGCCTCAACGCCGACGCGGCAGCCGGTCGCGGACAGCACCCAGCCGGGTGCGGACCCACGAGTCGGCGTCGCGCTGCCACCAGCAGACCGCGACCGCGCCGACCACGCCGCCGATCCCGAAGGACGCCATCGAGTGCAGCAGCACGTCGAACGTGTAGGGGCCGACGTCGCGCATCCGGCCGGGGCCGACGGCGCCGCCGGCGAAGGCGGTCAGCGCGGCGAGCAGCACGCCGGCGGTGATGCCGCCCGCGCAGCCGCGGATGGCGGCCTGGTCCCAGGCGAGCACCGGCCGGTCGCGCTGGACCCGGCCGGCGACGTAGACGGCGACGAGGACGGGGGTGAGCATCAGCCAGTCGGTCCACCACGGCTGGCTGCCCTGGTCGGGCAGCGCGGCGAGCAGCGGGAACATCGGCAGCGGGCCGAGCACGACCGCCGTCGTCGAGACCGTGGTCCCGGCACCCACGGTGAACCCGGGGCCGAGCAGGTAGGCGCTGGAGAACAGCAACGCGTTGGGCAGCACGAGCAGGGTCAGCACCACCATGAGCACCACGGCACCGGCGTCGGCGTGGAGCTGGGAGACCACGTTGGCGGCGGTGGAGAAGTCGAGCACGAAGGCGGCCACGAGCGCGACCAGGCAGACCAGCGCCCAGGTGCCGAGGATCCGGCGGGCGACGAGGAGGACGTCGCGCACCATCGCCGGTACGGCGGGCAGCCAGATCGCCGCGCGCCCCGAGCCGGACGCGATCGCCGGTCCGCCCACGGCCAGGCCCAGCAGCACCGACCAGAGCACCACCCGGGACGGCTCGGGCGTGGACGCCGCGGTCGCGGCGACCGAGGCGGTGACCACGCCGACGACGGCGTACCCGACGGTGAAGAGGGCGGCGGCGAGCGGGACGGTCCAGTCCCGGGCGCCGTCGGCGATCCGGTCGGCGTTCGGGCCGTGGCCCGAGACCGACTCCCCCACCCGGTGCCCGACCCGCCAGGTCACCCAGGCGCAGACCAGGGTCAGGCCGAGCGGGATCGCGGTGATCCGGATGCCCTCGACGGCCACCGTCGAGCCGTGCGCGACGAGCCAGCCGTGGGCGCCGACGCGCAGGGCGCCGCTCGGGCTCCCCTCGCCGCCGGCGTCGGTGAGGAACCAGCCGACCACGGCCAGCGCCAGGCAGACCAGGAGCGGCCCGCCCGCGGCGATCGCGCCGCCGATGGTCGCCGTCGGGACCAGCGGACGGGTCGTGGCGAGCTCACGGCGCAGGTCGGCGTCCGACCGGGCGGTGGTACGACCGGACCCGGTCCGGCGCGGGGTCGACTGAGCCTGCAACGTCATGGTCCGACCATCTTCACGCGCGGGCGGCCCGGCTCCGGCCCGCCACGCCGGAGCGACCAAGGACACAGCCGCGAGCCGACCCGTGATTCGAACCGGGCCCCGTCGCGGCGTACGGTGGTGCGGCCATGACCGCGGATGTTCCTGAGAGCCCCACCAGCCCGCAGCCCCGGTCCGCGCACGTCAGCAGCGCGGATCTCACCGCGGGCTTCGACGCCTTCTACCGCGACTCCCGCGACCGGCTGCTGCTCCAGACCTTCGCGCTCACCGGCGACCTCGCCGCGGCACGCAGCGCGGTCCGCGAGGCGTTCGTCGTCTCGTGGCACCACTGGCGCAAGACCGGGCGCCTCGACGACCCCGAGATGGCGGTCCGCCCCGACGCCTGGCGCAAGGCGCTGCGCCGCAGCAGCACCCGCCCCTGGCACCGCAAGAAGGACATCGCCGCCGAGCACCGTGCGATCCTCGACGCCCTCGCCGCGCTCCCCGTCGACCAGCGCAAGGCGCTGCTGCTCACCCAGCTCGCCGCCGTCTCCATGGCCGAGATGGCCCACGAGATCGGGCTGCCGCTCGAGGCCGCCGAGCGCGAGCTCCAGCAGGGGGCCGCGGCGTTCGCGACCGCGCTGGCCATCCCGACCTCCGCGATCCCGCTCTCGCTCAGCTCGCTCGGCGACGCCGTGCGCTCGGTGACCTGGCCGCGGGTCACGATCATCCGCCGCGCCGGGGCCGCCCGGCGCCGGGCGCACACCGTCATCGGCGGCGCCGCGGCCGTGGTCGCCCTCGTCGCCGGCGGCGCGGTCGCCCACGACGCGACCGGCGACCGGCCCACGCTCGACCGGGCCGACCTGCCGTCGGTGACCTCGACCCCGCGCCCACCCGGCCCGGCCGTCACCACGCTGCCCGACACCGCCCTGCTCCCCGTCGAGGTCGTCCAGGACGCGCTCCCGGGCCGCGGCTGGCAGCAGGGCACCACCACCGACAACTCGGCCGGCAACGGCCTGGTGCTGCCCTGCCAGACCGAGCGGTACGCCGACCCGCAGGGCACCTCCGCCTGGGTCCGCACCTTCCGCAACAGCGCCAAGCCGCGCGCCGCGCGCGGCGTCGTCCAGCTCGCGGAGGCCTCCTCGGCCGAGCCGCGCGCGATCCGGACCTACCGCCGCGCCCTGCGCTGGTTCACCACCTGCCCGACCCCGGCCGACAAGGACGCCGCCCCGCCGCGGATCCAGCTCGTCTCGACCGCGGCGCTGCCGGGCGTCGGCGACCAGTCGGCGCTGGTCGTGCTGCGCTCGCGCGCCGACCGGACGACGTACGTCGTGGGGGTGGCGCGGACCGGCCTCTACACCACCGTCACCTCGCTGAGCGCCAAGGTCGCCCCCGGGCAGCCCGGCCGGGTGGGCGTGGCCCAGCTCCTGGCCACCGCCGTGGGCCGGATGTGCGCCAACGCCGACGGCGGCGCGTGCGCCCCCGACAAGCCCAAGGTCGTCGACAGGGCGCCGTACCGCACGGGCGACGTCCCCTGGATGCTCTCCGAGCTCGACCTCCCGCCGCTCACCCAGGACCCCGGCCCCTGGGTCGGCACCCCCGCCGCCAAGCTCACCGAGGACCGGATCGACTCCGGCGCGGTCGGCTGCGACACCGTCCACCTGTTCGGCAAGTTCCGCAACCAGCCGGTCAAGGACAACCAGTTCCGCACCTTCGTGCTGAGCGACGCCAAGCTGCCCCCCGAGGTCGGCCTCACCCAGACCGTCGGCACGCTGCCCACGGGCGCGGCCCGGGCGTTCGTCGCCCGCTTCCGCGAGCAGATGGCCGCCTGCCCCGACCTCGACGCCACCGCCGGCACCGAGGTCGAGGAGCTCGCCCACGACGGCGACACCCTCTCCGCCTGGCACCTCAGCACCGCCCTGCCCGGCGACCGCACCGTCGAGTACGACGTCGCCGTGGTCCGCCGCGGCACCTCGGTCTCGGTGCTCGTCTACGTCGCCGCCCCCCGCGCCCGGATGGCCAACCCCGACTTCGTGGCGCTCACCCGCCGCTCCGTGGAACGCTTGGCCGTCATGGGGACGCCCGCCTCCTGAGCCCGCCCCGGGAGCGCGGAGGAAAAACCTCGCGCCCCCGTGCAACCGGGTCGACCGCACCGGCGTATCACTCCCGAAAGCCCCGCACGGGGCCGCGACGGAGACCAGGTGGTCCCAGAGGAGGTGCGACGTGGAAGCCAGCGACTTCGACGACTTCTACGCCGCGTCGTTCCGCCGGGTGACCGGCCAGGTCTACGCGATGATCGGTGACTTCGACGAGGCCACCGAGTGCACCCAGGAGGCCTTCGCCCGGGCCTGGGCCCACCGCCGCAAGCTCGACAAGGCGGAGTACCCCGAGGCCTGGGTCCGCACCACCGCCTACCGCCTCGCCGTCAGCCGCTGGCGCCGCCGCAAGCGCGGCGAGCGGGCCCCCGACCGGGCCCTGCAGGACATCGGCACGGCCGCCGCCGTCGACGAGTCGCACGTCGCCCTCGTCGCGGCCCTCAAGCAGCTTCCGGAGGCACAGCGCCAGGCGCTCGTCCTCCACCACATCGCCGACCTGCCCGTCCACCAGGTCGCGGCCGAGGTCGGCGTACCCGAGGGAACCATCAAGGCCCGGCTCAGCCGGGGACGCGCGGCGCTCGCCACCCTGCTGGCCGACGAGTCCGGGCTCGCGGGAGGAGGGGTGACCCATGCCTGAGCAGCACGACCCGATCGAGGAGCTCTCCCGGTTCGGCGCCGGGTTCAGCACCGGCCATGGAGGTGGCGAGATGCCCCTGTCCGCAGCCGACGTACGCCGCCGCGGCGACCGGATCCGGCGTCGCCGTACCGCCCTGGTGGCGGGGGCCGCGGCCTTCGCCGTGGCCGCCGTGACCGTCCCGGTCCTCGCCCTCTCGCTCGACGGCTCCCACGGGGACGACAGCCGGGTCGCCAACGACCGCGCCAAGGCGCTGTCCGAGGCGGACCTGCTCACCGACGACGACACCGTCTACAGCGACGGCGCCGACTGGTTCACCATCGACACGTTCGAGGGCGACGGCCAGGAGGCCTTCCAGCTCTGCGCCCGCAGCAACCTGGCCGGGCTCGGCGCCGGCACGATCCTCCAGCGCCGCTACGAGCTGCGCAACCTCGAGGACGGCGCGCCCAGCGTCTCCGGCGACGAGTTCCGCGAGGTCATCGCGCAGTTCCCGAGCGCGGCCGAGGCGGACAAAGCGCTCCAGACCGTCGCCTCCTGGATCACGGACTGCGGCAAGCACGCCAAGGCCAACGGCACCCCTGAGTACCGCGTGCTCCAGACGACCCCGGTCCCGACCGGGCTCGACGACAGCGAGGCTCAGGTCATCGACGCCCACTACGGGCCGGTGCCGAAGGAGATCGACCCCTCCGGCGACGCCGCCTACATCGCCGAGACCGGGCTGGTGCGGGTCGGCAACCGGATCGCGATCCTCGACTCGCGCATCGTCGGCCAGGACTACACCTTCCTCGACGGGACGCCGGTCACCCGGATGATCCCGCGGGCCGCCGAGCTGCTCCTGCCCGGCACCGCCCCCAAGGCCACGGTGACCGCGACCGGCTCCGCCGCGCCCTCCGACTCCGCCGACCCTGGGGACCCCGCCGCCCCGGCCGGAGCCACCGCGATCCCCGACGACCTCCCGCTCGCCGACGGCTGGCCCCAGGTCGACGGCGACGGCTCCCTCGAGGGCCCCGCGCGCGGCCAGGAGGCGTTCGCATTCGCCCCGTGCGGCACCGACGTCCCGGACGCTCCCGCGCCGGTCGACCGGGTGACGGCGCGGTGGCAGGAGCCGGAGGACTTCCGGGGGCGCCAGCTGTCGACGTACGGCTCGGCCGCGGAGGCGCGGAGCGCGGCGGACGCCATCGTCAACGCCTACCGCGCCTGCCCCACCGGTACGCCGGACTCGGCCGGCTTCGTCAGCCACCACACGGTGGCCGACGGGGACCTCGGCGACGAGTCCTGGATCCTCGGCCGCTCGTCGACGTACGACGGCTCGCCGGCCCCCGGCCTCGACATCACCTATGTCGTCCGGGTGGGCAACGCCCTCCTGCTGCTCACCCAGGCCAGCGAGGGCGGCGCGTCCGACCCGGCCGGGGACATCGTCACCCAGGCCTCGCAGACGGCCGACGAGGCCGGTGCGGTCGTCACCAGCCTGTGCCGGTTCGTCGGCAGCGCCTGCCGCGGCTGAGCCCGCCGCACCTCGCCTCTCCTCTCCCCCTCCCTCCACCCTTCGAGCACCACGAAAGGGGTACCGCTGTGCGCCGTCACCGCCGGACCACCCACCTCCTCCTCGCCGCGACCCTGGTCGCGACGCCCGCCCTCCTCGCCGGCTGCGGCGCGGACGACAAGACCCCCGCCGCCACCGACACCACCGGCGCCGACGCGCTGACCACCGCGGTGCTGCTGACCGACGACGACACCGTCTACAGCGACGGCGCGGACTGGTTCCGCACCGGGACCGGCGAGGGCGACGGTCAGTCGGTCTTCAACCCGTGCGCCGAACAGTCCCTGGCCGGCACGGGCGCCACGAGCGTCGTCCGCGCCGACTACGAGCTGCGCAACAGCGAGGCGGGTGCCCCCGAGGTCGGCGGCGACTCCCTGATCCAGGTCGTCGCCCGGTACGACGACGAGGCCGCCGCCACCCGGGCCTGGTCCCGCGTCAACGGCTGGCTGGAGGAGTGCGCGTCGCGACCGGCCGAGCTGCGCGAGTACCGGGCGCTCCAGACGCGCAAGGTGGCCGTCGCCGGCACCGACGCGGTCATCACCGACGCCCACCTCGGGCCGGTCGCCGAGGAGGTCGACCCGTCGGGCGACGCGGCGTACATCATGGAGACGGGGGTGCTGCGCAAGGGCACCGAGCTCGTCGTGCTGACCTCGGTGATCGTCGGGCAGGACTACGACTTCGTCGGCGCCACGCCGGTCGAGCAGATGCTGCCGAAGGCGGCCGACCGGCTCTGAGCAGACGACGAAGGCCCGCCACCCCGGGGGGTGGCGGGCCTTCGCGCTGCTCTGTGCGTCAGAGCGACTGCAGGATCTCCCGAGCCAGCGCGGCGGTCTCGGACGGCGTCTTGCCGACCTTGACGCCGACGGCCTCGAGCGCGTCCTTCTTCGCCTGGGCGGTGCCCGCGGAGCCCGACACGATGGCGCCGGCGTGGCCCATGGTCTTGCCCTCGGGGGCGGTGAAGCCCGCGACGTAGCCGACGACCGGCTTGGTGATGTTGGCCTTGATGTAGTCCGCGGCCCGCTCCTCGGCGTCGCCGCCGATCTCGCCGATCATCACGATCACCGACGTCTCCGGGTCCTCCTCGAAGGCCTGGAGGGCGTCGATGTGCGTGGTGCCGACGATCGGGTCGCCGCCGATGCCGATGGCGGTCGAGAAGCCGAAGTCCCGCAGCTCGTACATCATCTGGTAGGTCAGCGTGCCCGACTTGGAGACGAGACCGACCGGGCCCTTGCCCGCGATGGTGTGCGGCGTGATGCCGGCCAGCGACTCGCCCGGCGTGATGATGCCGGGGCAGTTGGGGCCGATCATCCGGGTGGACTTGCCCTGCAGGTACGACCAGACCTCGGCCGTGTCCTGCACCGGGACGCCCTCGGTGATGACGACGATCAGCGGCATCTCGGCGTCGATCGCCTCGATCGCGGCGTCCTTGGTGAACGCCGGCGGGACGAAGAGGACCGACACGTTGGCGCCGGTCTCCTTGATCGCCTCGGCGACCGTGCCGAAGACCGGGAGCTCGACGTCGGCGCCGCTGGCGTCCTTGTGCGAGACGGTCGTGCCGGCCTTGCGGGCGTTGACGCCACCGACGATCTGAGCGCCCGAGTCGAGCATCAGGGCGGTGTGCTTGGCACCCATGCCGCCGGTGATGCCCTGGACGATGATCTTGCTGTCCTTGTTGAGGTAGATGCTCATGTTCTCTGCTCCCCCGGCCTCAGGCGTTCGCCAGCTCGGCGGCCTTGTCGGCCGCGCCGTCCATGGTGTCGACCTGCGTCACGAGCGGGTGGTTCAGCTCGTTCAGGATCGCGCGGCCGGCCTCGACGTTGTTGCCGTCGAGACGGACGACGAGCGGCTTGGTGGCCTTGTCACCGAGGAGCTCGAGGGCGCCCTTGATGCCGTTGGCGACCTCGTCGCACGCGGTGATGCCACCGAAGACGTTCACGAAGACCGACTTGACCTGCTCGTCGTTCAGGATGACGTCGAGACCGTTGGCCATGACCTGCGCGTTGGCGCCGCCGCCGATGTCGAGGAAGTTGGCCGGCTTGACGCCGCCGTGGTTCTCGCCGGCGTACGCGACGACGTCGAGGGTGCTCATGACCAGACCCGCGCCGTTGCCGATGATGCCGACCTGGCCGTCGAGCTTGACGTAGTTGAGACCGAGGTCCTTGGCCTTCGCCTCGAGCGGGTCGGCCTCCTCACGGATCTCGAACTCCTCGTGCTCGGGGTGACGCACCTCGGAGGCGTTCTCGTCGAGCGAGACCTTGCCGTCGAGCGCCTCGAGCTTGTCGCCGGCGAGGCGGGCGAGCGGGTTGACCTCGACGAGGGTCGCGTCCTCCTCGACGAAGACCTTGTAGAGGTCCTCGATCATCTTCACGGCCTGCTCGAAGACGGCCTCGGGGAACTTCGCCTCGGTGGCGATCTCCCGGGCCTTCGCCGCGTCGACGCCCTTGCCGGGGTCGATGCCGATCTTCTTCACGGCGTCGGGGTTGGTCTTGGCGACCTCCTCGATCTCCACACCGCCCTCGACCGACGCGATGCAGAGGTACTGCCGGTTGGACCGGTCCAGCAGGAAGGAGAAGTAGTACTCCTCCTCCGGCGGGGTCGCCGGGGTGACCAGGACGCGGTTGACCGTCAGGCCCTTGATCTCCATGCCGAGGATGTTGGACGCGTGCTCGAAGGCCTCGTCCGCCGTCTTCGCGAGCTTCACGCCACCGGCCTTGCCCCGGCCACCGGCCTTGACCTGCGCCTTGATGACGGTCACGCCGCCGATCTGCTCGGCCGCGGCCCGCGCCTCCTCGGCGGTCTCGACGACCGTCCCGAGGGTGGTGGCCACGCCGTGCTTCGCGAAGAGCTCCTTCGCTTGGTACTCCATCAGGTCCACTGATACGTCCTCACGTCTTGGTCAGAGGTTCGGTGCACGCAGCGGCACACCCCCGGGCACGATAGTCCTGACCCACGAGTAGGACGAGTCCAGGACGGACAAGGTGATGGGTGTCACGCGCCGCTCACGGCGGTTTGCCCGTTCGCCGGTCATCCCCAGGTTCCACCCGTACGATTTCGGAGGCGTCCCGGCATCGGCTATCGTCGGCACGCATGTTTCACCCGGCCGTCACCCGACGGCCACCTCGGTCGGAGCAACACTCGGACGCCTCGGTCGGCACCCCAGGGTCGGAACGGCCTGCACGATCGTCCACCAAGGAGTCAGCAGTCGATGGGTAACCACCGAGCGGATCACCGCGCCTCGCGCGCCCACTCGACCCCCGACTCCGGCTCCCCCAGCGGCGCTGCGTACGTCGGCAAGCGGGTCGCCCGGCGTCCCGAGATCGCCGCGGAGACGCCCTCGGCGTACGTCGGCAAGCGCGTGGCGCGCCCCGCGACGCCGACGCCGGCCCCCGTCGAGATCGCCACGATCGAGGCTCCCCGCCTCGACCGGGCCCCCACCGTCGAGCTCCCCGCCCTGCGCGACATCCCGCTCGCCGACCCGATGACGGACTCCTCCGCCGGGCTGCGCGCGGTCGCCCCGAGCGGCAAGCGGCGCGCCGTACGTCACGCCGGCTCGCGCGGACCGCTCTTCCGCGGCCTCCCGACCCTGCCCGTCGCCGTCGGCGTGGCCACCCTGGCCGTCGCCATCGGCGGCGTCGTCACCTCCGCCGACCCCCAGCTGGCCTCCGCCGGCGACCGGGTCAGCGCGGCCAACGCCCTGACCGGCTCCTTCGGCAACGCCGCCGTCGGCACCCGCAGCGAGACCGTCAGCCGCGACTCCGACCGCGACGCCCTCGCCCAGTCCGCCGGCACCGACCTCGTCGCCGAGGCCGAGCGCTCCGCCGAGGAGCGCACCAGCGCCCTCGGCAACCTCGCCCAGGCTGCCGAGAAGGAAGCCGCCGAGATCGCCCTCAACCGCTGGGTGCTCCCGGTCGACCCCTCGGTCTACCGCCTCACCGCCCGCTACGGCGAGTACGGCCTCTGGTCGAGCTACCACACCGGTCTCGACTTCGCGGCCCCCACCGGCACCCCGATCCGCGCCGTGACCAACGGCACCGTGACCTCGGCCAGCTTCGACGGCGCCTACGGCAACAAGACCGTGATCACCCTCGACGACGGCACCGAGCTCTGGTTCTGCCACCAGAGCGCCTTCGCGGTCTCGGCCGGCGACAAGGTCCGCGCCGGTGAGCTGATCGGCTACGTCGGCGGCACCGGTCACGTGACCGGTCCCCACCTGCACCTCGAGGTCCGCCCCGGCGGCGGCGACCCGGTCGACCCCGATGCGGCGCTGCGCCAGCACGGCGTCACTCCCTGACCTCACCTGACCGGATCTGACCTGAGCGGCCGGTCCGCGGATTCCGTGGTTCGGCCCCCTCCCCGGCGCGGCTAGCCTCGCGAGCGTGACCGCGGACGACGACGACCTGCCGATCTTCCTGCCGCCGTTCGGGCTCGACGAGGTGCCCGGCTTCTGCGACCGCCTCGTCGCCCACCTCCTCGAGCACGAGCCGGAGGACGAGTTCAGCTTCGAGGGCGTCGACGGCGACGCGGCCCAGGGTGTCTGGATCCTGCCGATGGGCGGTTACGACCCGGGCGAGGACCCCACGGACGGCCACGGCGGCTATGCGCAGCGCGCGTCCACCTGGACCGAGGGCGTGCGCCGGGTCCTGCGCGAGGGGTGGGGCGACCCGCAGCGGCGTACACCGCGCCTGGTCGGCGAGGAGCAGGAGCCCGAGGGCATCCTCGACTACCTGATGGTGGCGGTCCGGATGCCCGAGGCCGAGCTGTGGGATCGCGGCGAGCTCTTCTGCGCGCTGATGACCGACTGGGACAGCGAGCCGGGCACGAGCATGCTGCGCCAGATCCTGCTGGTGCTGCCGCGGGAGTACGCGCTGGGCAGCATGAGCGCGCTCGTCGACGAGGACGACACCGTGCACGAGCTCCTCATGCTCGGCGAGCAGCCGCTCGAGCTGCGGCGGCGGGCCTGGCTGATGAGCGCGATGTTCGACGAGGGGGAGGTCCGGCTGCGCGACACCCCGGTCGCGGCGTCGCGGTTCGGCCTGCAGGCGCGCAACGGGACGACGACCGTCTGGATCTTCACCGACGACGGGCGGGCGCTGCTCCTCCTCCAGGACCCGAGCTGCGCGTTCGCCACGGACGCCCCGGCCCAGTTCCTCGAGGACCACGCCGAGCTCGCCGGCGAGGGCCCCGAGGGCCGCGAGACCGCGCTGGCCGAGGCGCTGGAGACGCTCGTGGCGCGCCTGCTCGGCGGCGTACCGGACGACCTGCGGGACCTGGTCGCGGCCCGGGGCGAGAACGCCCGGGGCGAGGTGGCCGAGCAGCTCCTGGAGCTCCGGGTCCTCGGCGGGCGGCCGGTGCCGCTGATCTCCGGGGTCGCGTGGTTCGACGGCGCGCACTGGCACGTGCCGGGCAGCCTCACCGAGGTGGGGCACCAGAACGGCTTCGGCATGGACGACTTCGGGTTCAGCACGGCGCTGCGCCGGCCGTACCGGCTGGGCTCGGCGTTCTCGCTCGACGACTTCGCCGACCCGGGCACGAGTCGCCGGGAGCAGGTCGAGCAGGTCTTCGCCGCCTGTCCGTACGACGAGCAGCCCCGGCCCGGCGACGACGCCCGGCTCGGTTACGGCATCCCGCGCAACGCGGGGCTCGACGAGCTCGTCGACCAGGTCGAGCGGGCGAGCGCGGCGTGGTGGGAGCAGAACCCGGCCACCGTCGCCTGGGGCGATCGCACCTTCTCGGTCGGCGGTCGCGAGCTCAGCGGCCGCGGGGACGCGCGGACGCTGTCGGCGATCATCGCGACGAGCGAGCCGTGGACGGCCGACGCGCTCGAGGGCTGGTCCCAGCGGCTGATCGAGACGATGAGCGCACGCTGGGGCCCGGCGTCCGAGATGACCGTCCACGACCCGGACACCGGCGTGGTGCGCCGCAGCCCGGTGACCCGCGAGATGCGCGCCACGGGCCTGCCCACCGCGCCCCTGTGGTGGGTCGAGGGGAACGCGGTGCTCCTGCTGGCCGGTGTCCCTGACCCGAAGGCGGACTTCGGCACCCAACCGGTGGTGATCGTGCTGCTCGCGCGCGCCGATGCGGTGCTCGACGTCCTGCACGGCACCCGCCGGTGGGAGCTGCGCCACCGAACGCGGGTGATCAGCGAGCTCGCGGCGATCGCCGCCGTGGCACCCGACTCCGTGGAGCCGGTGCCGGCGCCGAGCGCCGTGCACCCGCTCGCCTGGGACGGCCCGCCGCTGGAGGGACTGGACCTCGTGCCCGACGCGGTGCGCGGGCGGCTGCGCGCCGGCGACCACTGGTGGGTCTGGCACTTCACCCACGACGGGCGCGGCCTGCTCCTGTCCTACCCCGTGGACGGCTCGCTCACGACGGGCTTCGCCGACCAGGCCGAGCTGTTCGCCGGCGTACCGGACGACCTGCTCTCGCTCGTCGCCGGGCGCGACCCGGCCGGGCTGTACGAGGTGGTGGCCGGCGAGGTGGACGGCGCGGCCACCACGCTGCCGGTGGTGCACGCGGTCCTGTGGTGCGACGACCTCGACTGGCGGGCCTCCGAGGGCATGCTGCGCCGGACCCGCGCCGCGCTGCTCACCGAGGACGCCCCGAGCCCGCTGGCGATCCTCCATTCCGAGGCGATCGGCGTACCGCAGCTCCAGTGGGTCGTCCGGGCCGGCGAGCCCGAGCGGCGTACGGCCGACGAGCTGGCCGACGTGCGCTACGCGAGCCACGTCCTCGAGCGCCCGGTCGACCCCGCCGAGGCACAGCGGGCCATCGCCGCCCTCGACACCTGCCACCGCCGGGCGCTGACCGGCTCGCTCAACGAGCTGCTCGACGTGATCGTGGACTCACCGGGCGGCCGGTACCTGCTCGACGCGGCGCTCAGCAACCCGGTGCCGCGCCACCGCCGCGAGATCGCCGGCTGGCTGCTCCAGCAGCGGCTCGACGCGTCGGTCCAGCTCTCGTTCCTCACCCCCGTCAACGTGCTCCTCGAGAACCCGACCCTCGACGGCGACGACGCGCCCCTGCTGCACCGGCTGCTCCTGGCCGGCGCGACACCGGGCCCGGGCCTGACCGGCAGCGTCTCCGGGGTCGATCCGTTCGACCAGCTGGCCCGCCGTGGCCTGGACCCGGCCGATCGCGAGCCGCTGGAGGCCGTGCTCCGCGCGGCGTACCGCGGCGACGCCCGGGACGCGGTCGAGCCGGTCGAGCCGGTCGAGGCGTCCGGCACTCCCCTGGTGTTCACCGACCTCAACCTCAAGCTCGCCGTGATCGACGAGCTGATGTACCAGCAGGGGATCCTCGAGCCGCGGTTCTCCCTCACCGCGTTCGTGCAGTCGTACGCCGACCGCTCCATCGACCTCGCCACCGAGGGCACGGCACCGATCCCGGAGGTCCTGGCCTGGTTCGCGCAGCTCCCGATCGACGCGGCACTGGCCGCGCAGGTGCGCGACCTCGTGGTGGACGCGGGCAACGAGATCTACCAGGAGATCGCACCCCACTGGGACGGCGAGGACGACGCCTTCGACATCGGCTCCTGGGACGACCTCGACCTGCTCCCCCACCTCCAGAGCATCGACTTCATCTCCCTCACGCCCGACGCCGCGACGCTCCGGTCACTGCGCGAGCGCGGCCTGGAGATCGACGACTGATGGCCGGCGCACCGAGCTCGGCGAGCGGCACCGTCGACCTCACCCGTGCCGCGCCGGCCGCCGCGGCCGACGAGGTCGCGCCGCGCGAGCGCCCGGCGATCGGCGTGTTCGACGACGGCATCCTCATCGCCACCCGCGACGCCCACCTCTACGACCCCGCGATCCTGCACCGGCGCTACCACCGGTTCACCGAGTGGCCCGATCTCCGGCTGCTGACGGCGCTGTCCGCGAACGACATGTTCGCCTACGGGCGCTGGACGCGCGCCGCCCTCACCCGGCGGTTCTCGGTCAACGCCACGGCCGGGGTCTGGCTCGACGACGGTACGCCGGACGCGTTCGAGGGCAGGCGCCCGATCTCCGCGGACCGGTGGCTCGACCTGTGCAACGGCGCGCTCGCCACGATCCTCCGGCTCTCCGGGGACCTGGGCCCGGCGCTGCCGGACGCCGTCGCCTGGGAGGGCGTGGAGCTCCACGTCTTCGAGCGGGCAGATCGCTAGGCGGCCGCAGATGACGAAGCGCACAGGCCACGACCAGGCCGAGCAGCCGCTGGAGTTCCTCGTGGTGGCCCGCACCGGTCCCGGCCCGTACCCGCACCCGGTCGAGGTCGCCCTGCACCCGGACGGGGCCGCGTCCCGGGTCTCCTTCTCCATCGGTCCGCACGCGGCCAACGCCGGCGGTCAGGTGCCGCTGACCGACGTGCTCGACGACGACCGCACCGGCCTCGACCCGCGGTTCGCGACCGAGTTCGACGCGGCCGACCTGCACTGGCTGGTGCCCTACCTGGTCCGGCTGCACGCCGGCGAGGACACGACCGACGAGATCATCACGGCCTACCGCGAGCGGCACGGCAAGACGCCGCGCAGCCTGCTCCAGGTGCGGTTCGGGGAGTCCTAGAGCTTCTCGACCGGCGCGTACCGCAGCAGCAGCCGCTTCACCCCGTCCGACCCGAAGTCGATCGACGCGACCGACTTCTCCGCGGCGCCCTCGACCGACACCACGGTGCCGAGGCCGAAGGAGTCGTGGGTGACCTTGTCGCCGGGGGCGAGGACGGGGATGGGGCGCGAGGGCTTGGACTTGGCAGCGGCGTCGGCGCGGGCGGCCGCCGAGCTGAAGTTGCGGCGGCCGGCGGCGGTGGGGGCGCCGAGGCGCTGGCCGCCGCCCTGGTCGCCGCCACCCGACCCGTACCCGTCGTACGACGGCCGCGACCACCGGGTCTGGTCGGCCTCGGTACGGCGCCAGTCGACGAGGTCGATGGGCAGCTCGTTGAGGAAGCGGGAGCCGGGGTTGTGGGCCGGCGCGCCCCAGGCGGAGCGGACGACGGCGCGCGAGATGTAGAGGCGCTGGCGGGCGCGGGTGATGCCGACGTACGCCAGGCGGCGCTCCTCCTCGAGCTCGGGGCGGTCGCCGAGGGCCCGGGAGTGGGGGAAGACGCCGTCCTCCATGCCGGTGAGGAAGACGACCGGGAACTCCAGGCCCTTGGCCGTGTGGAGGGTCATCAGGGTGACCACGCCCTGGTCCGGCGGGGCGTCGGGGTCGTCCTCGGGGGCGTCGGGGATCTGGTCGGAGTCGGCGACGAGGGCGACCCGCTCGAGGAAGTCGGCCAGGCCGGGCTCGACGGTGCCGGCGTCGACGTCGGCGGGGTCGGCGGAGGGACCGGCGACGGGGTCCTCGGCGAACTCGCGGGCCACGGCGACGAGCTCGCCGAGGTTCTCGACGCGGGTGGCGTCCTGGGGATCGTCGGAACCCTCGAGGCTGGCGAGGTAGCCGGAGCGGTCGAGGACGGTCTCCAGGATGACGTCGGGGCGCTCCCCCGCGGCGACCATCTGCTGGAGGTCCTGCACGAGGCTGACGAAGCCCTCGATGTTGGTCTGGCTGCGGGTGGCCAGGCCGGGGGCCTCGCCGGCGCGCTGCAGCGCCTCCCAGAAGGTCAGTCGGTCGCGCTCGGCGAACATCGTGATCGCGAGGACCGCGCGGTCGCCGATGCCGCGCTTGGGGGTGTTGAGGATGCGGCGCAGCGAGACCTGGTCGTCGGGGTTGACCAGCATCCGCAGGTACGCCAGGGCGTCGCGGATCTCGCGGCGCTCGTAGAACCGCACGCCGCCCACGACCTTGTAGGGCAGCCCGGTGCGGATGAAGATCTCCTCGAACACGCGCGACTGCGCGTTGGTCCGGTAGAAGACCGCGACGTCGGAGGGCTTGACCCCCTTGTCGGTCAGCTCGTCGATCTCGGTCGAGACGAACCGGGCCTCGTCGTGCTCGGTGTCGGCGACGTAGCCGACGATCTTGTCGCCGTCGCCCGCGTCGGACCACAGCCGCTTGGGCTTGCGGCTCTCGTTGCGCTCGATCACCGCGTTGGCGGCGGTGAGGATCGTCTGGGTGGAGCGGTAGTTCTGCTCCAGCAGGATCGTGCGCGCGTCGGGGAAGTCCTTCTCGAAGTCCATGATGTTGCGGATGTCGGCGCCCCGGAAGGCGTAGATCGACTGGTCCGCGTCACCGACCACCATCAGCTCGGCCGGCGGCACCCGGTCGGCGGGCAGGCCGTCGAGGGTGGTCTCGTCGTGCTCCTCGAGCTGCTGGCCGCAGAGCTGGTGGATCAGGGAGTACTGCGCGTGGTTGGTGTCCTGGTACTCGTCGACCAGCACGTGCCGGAACCGGCGCCGGTAGGTCTCGCGGATCTCGGGCTTGAGCTGGAAGAGCCGCACCGTCTCCATGATGAGGTCGTCGAAGTCGAAGGCGTTGGCCTCGCGCAGCCGCCGCTGGTAGGCCTTGTACGCCGTCGCATAAGCCTCGTCGACGGAGTTGCGGACCTCGGCGGCGACCTCGTCCGGATCGCGCAGCTCGTTCTTGTGGTTGCTGATCCAGTGCAGGATCGGGCCCGGCTGGAAGCGCCGCGGGTCGAGCTCGAGGTCGCTGCAGACGAGCTGGATGAGCCGCTTCTGGTCCTGGGCGTCGTAGATGGAGAAGTTCGACTTCACCCGCTCGTAGCCGAGGTGCTCGACCTCCTTGCGCAGGATCCGCACGCACGCCGAGTGGAAGGTGCTCACCCACATCAGCCGGGCGCGGTTGCCGACGAGCTCGGAGACGCGCTCCTTCATCTCGGCCGCGGCCTTGTTGGTGAAGGTGATCGCCAGGATCGAGCCCGGGTGGGCCTTGCGGACCGCGATGGTCCACGCGATCCGGCGGGTCAGCACCCGGGTCTTGCCCGAGCCGGCGCCGGCGACGACGAGCAGGGGCACGCCCTCGTGCTTCACCGCCTCGCGCTGAGGGTCGTTGAGGCCCTCGAGGAGCTGGTCTGCGGTGAGGGCCGGAGGCGTCGTAGTCATGCTCCGACCAGCCTACGGCGTCCCGCCGACGCCGTACGGCCCGGCTCGTCGGCACGCCCGGCTCGGCCTCGTGGCCGCCGCGGCGGGGTAACACGCTGTCCACCGAGGTTCGCGCCGGATGTCGTTGCTTCCACGCCGTTGCAGCGGCGTGGAAGGGACAACAAGCGGCGCGTACTCCGGTGGACAGCGTGTTACCCGCCCACCGCGCGGCGCCGGCGGGGATGCACCGGCGGGGATGCGCCGCCGGGATGCGCCGCCGCCGCGTATGCGGATGCGACACGAAGCATCCACACCCCGCGCTCTCCACAGCGCTCATCAACAGGCCCGGCGCACCCGTGCGGCGTCAACGCAGGCGGCCCGCACACTCGATGCCCGTGAACGCACAGACCATCGGGCACATGAGCGCCCAGTGGGGCCTGATCACGCGCCAGCAGGCGATCTGCTCCGGGATGTCCCGGGACGAGATCGACCGGCTGGCCCGGTCCCGGCGGTGGACGGCGGTCAGGCGCGGCGTCTATGCGGAGTCGGCCTACGTCGCGCTCCTCACGAGCCATGCGCAACGACGGCTGCTCGCCGACCGCGCGGCGAGCCTCCGGGTCAGCGCGCCCCACGTGCTGAGTCATCACTCGGCTGCCTACCTGCTGGATCTCGGGGTGCTCCACGAGGCGCGGCCGTTCACGCACCTCACCCGCCCCGGCGTCGTCGGCTCGCACCTCAGGCACGGCGTCAAGCACCACCTGGCGCCGTACCGCGCCGAGGACGTCACCACGGCGCAGGGGGTGTCCTTGCTCGGTCCAGCACGGACGGCGCTCGACATCGCGCGCGAGCAGGGCTACCGCTCGGGTCTCGTGGCGGCCGACTCGGCGCTGCGCGAAGGCGCCACCCGGGCCGACCTCGAGAGCGCCCTCGGGGTCATGACCTTCTGGCCGTACTCGACCGTCGCCCGCGCCGTCACCCACTCGGCTTCGGCATCGAGCGACTCGGTCGCGGAGACACTCGGACGAGACCTCGTGAGCGAGCTCGGGTTCGGCGTCCCTCAGCAGCAGTTCGGGCTGACCGCCGGGGGCCGTACGGCCTGGTGCGACCTCCGGCTGGGGCGCCACTTCTTCGAGGTCGACGGCAAGGCCAAGCTGATCCCGGTGGGCGAGGGCGGTCTGGCATCCCGGTCGCCCGCCGACGTCCTCTGGGACGAGAAGCTGCGCCAGGACTTCGTGACCGGCTTCAAGACCGGCGTGTCCCGGCTGACCTGGGCGGACTTCTTCGGCAGCGCCCGCACCCGCGCGATCGAGCGGTGCCGACGCGAGTACCTCGACACGTGCGCCCGCTTCGGGACGGACGTCTCGGACCTGGCGCAGTACCGTCCGCGCGGTCGTCGTCCTCGCCCTACCGCGCGGCACGCGCCCCTGATGCCGGTGTGGGTGCCGTGAGCGCCGGCCACGGTCATGTAACACGCTGTCCACCGCGCTGGCCGCCACTTGTCGTCGCTACCACGCCGTTACATACGCGGTTTTGCGACGACAACCGCTGCCCAGCGCGGTGGACAGCGTGTTACAGCGCCGGAGCGCGTCAGCTGTGGACGGGCGACCAGAGGACGGCGACGCAGACGTCGGCCACGGCGAGCACGAGCAGCCCGGCCCACAGGCCGTTGGGGATCTTGGCCTTGCGCATGTTGGCCATCACCAGGACCAGCAGGATCAGGCCGATGACGAGCTTGACCGCGATCTTGGCGTGGTTGACGGTGACCCCGTCGGTGCCCTCGAGGACGCCGACGAGCAGCAGGCCGGCCAGGAAGGCCGTGCCGACGCCGTCGCGCATCACGCCGGTGACCTTCTTGTCACCGGGCCCGGCCTGCGCCAGCAGCCCACCGATCAGCGCGGCGAAGCCGAGGATGTGGAGGATGAGCAGGATCAGGCGCAGGGTCTCCATGGGCGCACCCTATCCAGTCGGGGCCCCCGCTCAGCGACCGGTCGCGGTGAAGTGCTGGTAGTCCTTCAGCGAGCTCCACGAACCGCCCCAGCTCCACCCGATCCGGGCGAACTCGCGCACCACCAGGTCGCCGGCGTGGATGATGCCCGGCTGGGTCCGGCTCCGGTCGAGGTACGCCGACGCGCGCTCGGGCAGCACGACGTCCCCCTGGTGGTAGGGGTTGAGGAACGGGTTCAGGTCGAGCGCCAGGCCGTAGGCGTGCGCCGACCAGGACGTCGCCCCGCGGGTCGCCCGGCAGACCAGCGCCGCGGTGTCGTTGCCGTCGCCGGTCGGCGGCGCCTCGACGTCGGCGGTCGTGGGCAGCCGCATCTCCTCGATCGGGTAGTCCGCCGCGAACAGCGCCCGGAACACCGAGACCACCGGGGCGGCCTGGTCCGCGGCCAGCACCAGCTCGCCGGTGTGCGCCGCGCCGTCGAAGCCCCGGAACGAGACGGTGACGTAGGCCAGGTCGTCGAGCCCGACCGGGCAGGCGGGCGACCAGGTCTCGCCCATGCGCTGCCGGATGGCCGGCGTGACCGGTCCGATCGAGGAGTGGAAGCGGCCGTCGGCCGGCGGCGGGAGCAGGTCTGTGGTCGGGTAGCGCCGGTGCCGCAGCGGCTTCGGGGTGGGCCGGATCTCGCCGAAGCCCTGGGCCGTGCGAGGCAGGACGTGGACGCCCAGCTCCCAGTCGGAGTACGCCGGCGCAGCCGGCCCGGTGGGCGTGGGGGCAGGCGTGGGGGCAGGCGTGGGGGTGGGCGTCGCGCTGGGCGGCGGAGCGGGAGCGGGGGCCGGCGCGGGGGTCTCGGCGCACGCGCCGAGCAGCAGGACCGCGACGAGGAGCGCGGCCCGCCGCCTCACAGCAGCCGCCGGTCCGAGGCCCATCGGGTCAGCTCGTGGCGCGAGGAGAGCTGGAGCTTGCGCAGCACCGACGACATGTGGGTCTCGACGGTCTTGATGGAGATGAAGAGCTCCTTGGCGACCTCCTTGTAGGAGTAACCGCGGGCGATGAGCCGCATCACCTCGCGCTCGCGCTCGGTGAGCCGGTCGAGGTCCTCATCGACGCTGGCCAGGTCGGCGGAGATCCCGGCGCCGGCGAAGGCGTCGAGGACGAAGCCGGCCAGGCGCGGGGAGAACACGGCGTCCCCGTCGGAGACCCGGGCGATCGCGTCGACCAGCTCGGGGCCGGTGATGGTCTTGGTGACGTAGCCGCGGGCGCCGCCGCGGATGGTGCCGATGACGTCCTCGGCGGCGTCGGAGACCGACAGCGCGAGGAAGCGCACCTCGGAGTCGTTGACCCGGCGGATCACCTCGACGCCACCGCCTCCGGGCAGGTGCACGTCGAGCAGGACGACGTCCGGGCGGTGCGTGGTGACCGCGGCGACGGCCTCGTCGACGTCGGCGGCCTCGGCCACGACCTCGACCCGGCCCGCGCCGGTCGACCCGAGCTCGGCGCTGACGCCGCGGCGGAACATGGCGTGGTCGTCGACGACGACGACGCGCACCGGCTCACTCATTGCTCTCCTTGGGGGTGTGGTCGAGGTGCAGGCGCACCTCGGTGCCCTCGCCGGGCGCGGAGCGGATCTCGGCGCGGCCGCCGTGGCGCTCCATGCGGTCGATGATGCTGCGCCGTACGCCGAGCCGGTCCTCCGGGGTCGCCTCCGGGTCGAAGCCGGCGCCGCGGTCGCGGACGAAGACGTCGATCCCGGCGGGCGTGATCTCGGCGTAGACGTCGACCCGCGGGACGCCGGCGTGCTTGGCGGCGTTGGTGGTCGCCTCGCGGGCGGCCTGGACGATCGGGCGGGCGTGCTCGCTGAAGTCGCAGTCGCCGACCGCGACGACGTCGACGGTGATGCCGTAGGCGTCCTCGATCTCGGCGGCGGCGGCGCGCAGCGCGCTGGCGACGCTGGTCTCGTCGATCGACTCCCCGGCGTAGAGCCAGGCGCGCAGGTCGCGCTCCTGGGCGCGGGCCAGGCGGGCGGCGTCGGCGGGGTTCTTCTGGATCAGGGCGAGGGTCTGGAGCACCGAGTCGTGCAGGTGGGCGGCGACGTCGGCGCGCTCCTGGGTGCGGACCCGCTCCTCGCGCTCGGTGCTCAGGTCGGCCATCAGCCGGTAGACGAACGGGCCGAGGACGATCACCAGGCCGACCAGGCCCAGCAGGACGGCGAGGGTCGCGTCGCGGGCCACGGCGAGCGAGGCGTCGCGGAGCACGAAGAGCACGAGCGCGACCACGACCAGACCGACGCCGGCCGCGATCCGGGCCCAGGCGGCCCAACCGCCGCCTCCGACGACCACCCGGGCCGGGTCGATCCGGCCGGTCGCGTCGAGCCAGCGCTCGCGCTGGGCCTCGTCGGCCTGGCGCCAGAGCAGGGCTACGCCGACGACGGCGATCGCGAGCGGCCAGATCCACCAGCCCGTGCCGAGCACGGCGCCGGTCGCGAAGACCAGGCCGACACCGAGCACGGCGAGCGTGACGACCGGTCCGATGTCGGAGAACCGGCGGCCCCGGCGGCCGGGACGGCGCCCGCCGCGCAGCGCGCTCTCGAGGCCGGGCGCGAGCACCTCGGGCGGGGGGCCGGCGGGCATCAGCACCCACAGGGCGGCGTACGCCATGACGCCGGCG
This sequence comes from Pimelobacter simplex, assembly GCF_024662235.1. Classification (GTDB taxonomy): domain Bacteria; phylum Actinomycetota; class Actinomycetes; order Propionibacteriales; family Nocardioidaceae; genus Nocardioides. Next base: position 252,606 of record NZ_CP096276.1, on the reverse strand, counting down.
CCGCCCATGAAGGTGGCGACCACGAAGGCGGCCCGCACGAACAGCACCGACACGCCCAGGTGCGCCGCCAGGCCGGCCGCGACACCGCCGATCATCGGCTCGCGCAGGTCGCGCCAGGCGCGGCGGACGTCGCGCGCCGGGGCGGGGGCCGGCACCGGGGGTGCGGGCATGCTGGCAGTGCTGCTCATGATGCCTCCATCGTCACACAGCGGGTGGCGCACCAGCAGGGGGAAGCACCCTGACCCGACCCTGACCCGGCCCCCGGGGTGATGGGCGAGGATCAGGGCGGTCCCCGATGGTGTGGACCGTCCCGAACCACCAGGCTGGAGCACATGAACGCACCGACCGACACCGCATCCGGGCCCACCGGCCCGAACGGCGAGCCCCGCGAACCGCGCGAACCCGGCGACACCGGACCGCGCGTGACCCGCGACGAGGTCCGGGACCTGGCCCGGCTGCGCCGCAGCCGCGACGACCGCAAGGTGGCCGGCGTGGCCGCCGGCGTGGCCCGGCACCTCGACATCGACCCGCTGCTGGTGCGCGTGGCGTTCGTGGTCCTCACGTTCTTCGGTGGCGGCGGCCTCATCCTGTACGCCGTCGGCTGGCTCCTGGTCCCCGAGGAGGGCACCGAGGACACGGTGATCCGCCTCGACGAGGGCGTGCGCACGGCAGCCCTGGTGGTGGCCGGCGTGGTCGCGGTCGCCGCCGTCATCGGCGACACCGTCGGCGGACCGGACTTCCCCTGGCCCCTGATGGCGGCCGGCCTGGTGCTCATCGTGGTGCTCGGCGGGCGCAACGCCGCCAAGTCCGGGCGCACCCACCCCTGGCTGCGCACCGGACCGCCGGTGCCGCCGCCTCCCCCGCCGGCCCCGGGGACGGCCGGCTACCCGGCGACCTACTCGTCGTACCGGCCGACGCCGCCGCCCCCGCCGCGGCGCCCGGCGAACCCCCGCAAGCGCGGCCCGCTGCTCTTCCCCTTCACCTTCGCGCTCACCGCGCTCGCGGTCGGGATCGTCGCCACGATCGACCTGGCCGGCGCGGACGTGCTGCCGTCGGTCTACCCGGCCACCGTGCTCGGCGTCGTCGGCGTGATGCTCCTCGTCGGCGCCTTCTACGGCCGGGCGGGCGGGCTCATCCTGATCGGGCTGGTCGCCGCCGTCGCCACGGCCGCCACCGCCACCGTCGACCGGCTCGAGATGGGCCAGACCAAGCCCGTGCTGACCGAGTCCTCGCAGCTGAAGCCGTCGTACGAGCTCGGGGTCGGCGAGATCGTCATCGACCTGCGCAAGGTCAAGGACCTCGACGCCTTGAACGGCCGCACCCTCGACCTCGACCTGGACGTCGGTCACATCGAGGTGATCGTGCCCAAGGAGGGCCTGACCATCGAGGCCACCGGCGACGTGGACGCCGGCGAGGTGCTCATGTTCGGCAAGAACCAGGGCAACGAGGGCCGCGGCGGCCACCTGACCCGCCCCGACGACCCCACCCTGACCGTGGACGCTCAGCTCAAGCTGGGCCAGATCGAGTTCCGGAGCGCAGCATGAGCATCTTCGACGAGCAGCCGGGCGAGCCCCGGACCGCGCCCGAGCCCGAGCCGACGACCCAGGCGTTCCCCGAGCCCGTCACCGAGCCGATCGCCGCGGAGCCCGCCGCGCCGCGCCGCTCCGGCTGGCACCCGGTCAACACCGGTCACCTGGTGATGGGGGTCGCGTTCGTCGGCCTGGTCGGCGTGTGGGCGCTGGTGGCCAGCGAGACGGTCAAGATCGCCGACACGGGCTGGATCCTCTCGCTGCCCTGGCTCGCCGCCGGTGCGGCCGGCCTGGTCGCCACCGTCCTGCGCGGGCGCCGGCACCCGGACGACCCGGACCCCGGCGGCTACGACGACCACCACTACGACCACCACGGCTACGGCACCCGGGTCCAGGGCTGGCAGTAGCCACGGGCGACGAGCCCGACCGGGCAGGATGGCGCCATGAGCGCCGCACCTCCCGAGCACCCCGAGCTCCCGCAGCTCCCCGGTCTGACCTCGCTGCCCGCCCTGGAGCGACCGGACCTCGTCGCGGCCCCCGTCGCCGCCGCCCTCGCCGCCTGGCCGGGGGCGGCGGCGATCGCCGTGGTCGAGATCGACCCGGACCTGGCCGACACGGCGGCGATGAGCGCCGCCTATGACGTACCGATGGAGGCGGGTGCCAACTGCGTCCTCGTCGCCGGCAAGCGCGAGGGCGAGGAGCGGGTCGCGGCGTGCCTGGTCCGGGCCGACACCCGGGCCGACGTCAACCACACGGTCAAGCGGCTGCTCGACGTGCGCAAGCCGTCGTTCCTGCCGCTGGAGCGGGCGGTCGCCGACTCCGGCATGGAGTACGGCGGGATCACCCCCGTCGGGCTGCCGTCCGGCTGGCGGCTGCTGGTCGACGTGCGGGTCCCGGAGATGGCGCTGGCCGTGATCGGCTCGGGGCTGCGCCGCTCCAAGCTCCTCGTGCCGGGGCACCTGTTCGTGCAGGCCCCCGGGGCCGAAGTCGTCGACGGTCTGGCCGGCTGACCACCGGCTGACAACCTTCCGGCACCCCCACCCGCTTCTGGTGGGTGAGAGGAGTGCCGATGGAGCGAACGGTGGTGGAGGACCCGATGGCCCACGACGCGGTGGTCCGTGCGGACGACGAGGGCGCGTTCGACGCGTTCGTCGTGGCCCGCGGCGACGCGTTGTGGCGCTCGGCGTGGCTGCTGACGACCGATCACCAGCTCGCCGAGGACCTGGTCCAGACGGCGCTGGCGAAGTCCTGGCGGGCCTGGTCCCGGGTGGGGCCCGACGGCTTCGAGGCCTACGTGCGGCGGGTCATGTACACCACCTACGTCTCCTGGTGGCGCCGCAAGTGGCGTGCCGAGCGGCCGACCGAGCACCTGCCCGAGCGGGCCGCGGCGAGCGAGGACCGGGACGCGCGCAACGACCTGGTCTCCGCGCTCGGGCGGCTGCCGCGCGGGCAACGGGCGGTCGTGGTGCTGCGCTACTTCGAGGACCTCACCGAGCAGCAGACCGCCGCCGCGCTCGGGATCGGCGTCGGCACGGTCAAGAGCCAGTGCTCGCGGGCCCTGACGACCCTGCGCTCCTCTCCCCACCTGCGACGAGAGGAGCCCGGCGATGAATGACGAGACCGAGCAGGACCGGCTGCGCGACGGGCTGGCCGAGGCCGTGCCCTCCCCGCCTCCGGCACCCGGACGAGCGGACGGCGCCCGGCGGATCGCCCGCCGCGCCCGGCGCACGACCGTCCTCGTCGCGGGCGGCAGCGCCGCGGCCGTGCTGGCGGTGGCCGGTGTGGTCGCCGTGGTGAACGGCGGGTCCGGTCCCGACCGCGGCGCGGACCGCGTGGCGGCCTCGCCGCTGGACGCCCCCGCCTGCCCGGCCCAGCCCGTCGACGCCCGGACCCAGGACGGGCCCGGCGAGGTCCCCGACGGCGCCACCTCGGTCCGCCTCTGCCCCGGCAGCGGTACGCCGGTCGCGGTCCCCCGCGACGCCCTCGTCACCGACGTCGACGACCTGGCCGCGACGATCAACGGACTCGCTGAGCAGCCGGCCGACGCCGCGTGCACGCTCGAGCTCGGGCCCGGCTTCCAGCTCGCGTTCGCCTACCCGGACGGGTCGACCGTGGTCGCCGACGCGGGGCTCTACGGCTGCCGCGAGGTCGCCGTCGGCGGCATCGTGCGGGTCGGCTCGCAGGAGGTGTGGGACCGGTTCGGCACCCTGCTGCGGGCCCAGCGCGAGCGGCTGGCTCCCCCGTCCGCCCCCGACCCGGCCGCGCTCACCTGCGTCGACAAGACGCCCGACCAGCGGTCCGGCCCGGGCGTCGCCCGGGCCGAGGACCTCGCCGTCGCGGTGCTCTGCGTCGGCACCGGCCGGGCCGCGATCCCGGCCGACGACCTCGCCGTGCTCCGCACCGACATGGCCGCCTTCACGGGCGCCCCGCCCGACGTCTACCGCGGCTGCCCGCCGCCGCACGTCCGGATCGTCGGTCTCAGCGCCTGGGACGACCCGATCGAGATCACGGCCGAGTGCGCCAGCGGCCCCTACCTGGTCGACCCGATGACCGGATCGGTGTGGCAGCCGGGCAAGGCTGCCGCACCGATCGTGGACCGACTGGTCAGTGAGGCGCGTCGAGGCCGGTGACCCGGATGCCGGAGTGCGTCTTGTACTTGCGGTTGATCGAGATCAGGACCGCGGTGAACGGCTCCAGCACCCGCGCCAGGCGGAGCTTGCCGCCGTCGATGCCGGGGCGGCCGGTGACCGAGGCGGCCAGGTCGATCGCGACCTGCTTGCCCTCGACGGAGTCGCCGACGACGATGACGTCCTCGTCGAGGAAGTCCTCGGCGCCCCACAGGGCGGGGGCGGCGACGTTGTGGAAGGCGCCGACCACGGTGGCCTCGGGCGCGATCCGGGCCGCGGACTCCGCGGCGGAGCCCTCGCCGGCGTCGATGACCTGACCGTGCGCGCCGCGCTTGTCGAAGGCCAGCGGGTTGACGCACGAGATGACGGTCTTGCCCGCGAGCGCTTCGGCCAGGGAGGTGACGAGGTCGTCGTGGCCTTCGTAGGGCACCGCGAGGAGGACGACGTCGGCGGCGGCGATGGCGTCGGCGTTGGCCGCGCCGCGGGCGGTCCCGGCACCGGGCAGGCCGGTGAGCCGCTCGTTGACCTCAGCGGCGACGGTCTCGGCCTTCTCGGCGGCCCGGGAGCCGAGCACGATGTCGTGGCCGTGGCGGGCGAAGCGGTAGCCCAGGCCCTTGCCCTGCGGGCCGGTCCCGCCGATCACGGCGACGGTGTAGCGGGGGGTCTCGGCAGAAGAGTTCTCGGAAGTCACGTGTCTCCTCCTATCACGTCGCGAACGGCGCGTCCTGTCGTCGTCTCATCGACAGCAACCGTTGCATCGTGACAGTGTTACTGTCACAGTTGTGCCGCCGGGCGGGGACCCCTCGCGCCCGGGACCGTCACCGTCGGCCGTACGGCCAGAAGGGACCTCCATGAAGCTCTCGATGCCCCTCGTCTATGCGGGCAACCCGCGCGAGTCGGCCGACCAGGTCGTCGCCCTCGAGAAGGCCGGGCTCGACACCATCTGGGTGGCCGAGCCCTACGGCTTCGACGCGCCGACCCTGATGGGCTACCTGGCCGCCAAGACCGACACGGTCGAGATCGGCGCCGGCATCCTCAACGTATTCTCCCGTACGCCGGGCGCCCTGCTGCAGACCGCGGCCGGCCTCGACAACGTCTCCGGCGGCCGCGCGGTGCTCGGCCTCGGCGCCTCCGGCCCCCAGGTCATCGAGGGCTTCCACGGCCTCCCGTACGACCGCCCGCTGACCCGCACCCGCGAGGTCATCGAGGTGCTGCGGATGGGCCTGCGCGGCGAGCGCCTCGACTACCAGGGCAAGACCGTCCAGGTCCCGCTCCCCGAGGGCCAGGGCCTCGGCCTGGGCAAGCCGCTCAAGCTGCTCAACCGCCCCGAGCGCGCCGACCTGCCGCTGTGGGTGGCCGCGCTGGGCGACAAGAACGTCGCGATGACCGCCGAGGTCGCCGACGGCTGGCTGCCCTTCCTCTACTACCCCGAGAAGGCCCAGGAGGTCTGGGGCGCGTCCCTGGCCCGCGGCGCCGCGAAGCGCTCGGCCGAGCTCGGCCCGCTGCAGATCTCCGCGGGCGGCATGGTCGCCATCGGCGAGGGCCCCGAGACCAAGGCGCTGCTCGACTTCATGCGCCCCCTCTACGCCCTCTACGTGGGCGGCATGGGCGCGCGTGACAAGAACTTCTACAACCAGCTGGCCTGCGAGTACGGCTTCGAGAAGGAGGCGAAGGAGATCCAGGACCTCTACCTCTCGGGCAAGAAGAAGGAGGCCGAGGCCCTCGTCCCGCTCGAGTGGCTGGAGGCCGGCAACCTGGTCGGCCCCGCGTCGTACGTCCAGGAGCGGATCGCCGCCTTCAAGGAGTCCGGCGTCACGAACCTGTCCGTCTCCCCCGCGAGCGACGACCCCGCCGCGACCATCGCACAGATCAAGGAGTGGGTGAGCTGATGCCCGAGCGTCCCAGCATTCTCGAGACCGAGCACGAGGACTTCCGCGCGACCGCGCGCACGTTCCTCGAGCGCGAGGTCGTGCCGCACCACGAGCAGTGGGAGAAGGACGGCATGGTCGACCGCGAGGTCTGGCGCAAGGCCGGCCAGGCGGGTCTTCTCGGCTTCGACGTCCCCGAGGTCCACGACGGCCCCGGCATCAAGGACTTCCGCTACAACATGGTCCTCACCGAGGAGATCACCCGGGTCGGCGCGAGCGGCCTCGGCTTCGCCCTGCACAACGACATCACGGTGCCCTACCTCGTCGCCCTCGCGAACGACGAGCAGCAGGCCCGCTGGCTGCCCGGCACCGTCTCGGGCGACATCGTCACCGCCATCGCGATGACCGAGCCCGGCGCCGGCTCCGACCTCCAGGGCATCCGGACCACCGCCGTCGACAAGGGCGACCACTACGTCCTCAACGGCTCCAAGACGTTCATCACCAACGGCATCCACGCCGACCTGGTGATCGTCGTGGCCCGGACCAACCCCGACGCCGGTGCCCACGGCATCAGCCTCCTGGTCGTCGAGGAGGGCATGGCCGGGTTCACCCGCGGCCGCAACCTCGACAAGCTCGGCCTCAAGGCGCAGGACACCGCGGAGCTCAGCTTCGACAACGTCATGGTCCCCAAGGCGAACCTGCTGGGCGAGGAGGGTCAGGGCTTCGTCTACCTGATGCAGAACCTCCCCCAGGAGCGGGTCTCCATCGCGACGATCGCGATCGCGGCCATCGAGGCCGTGCTCGACATGACGCTCGACTACGTCAAGAGCCGCGAGGCGTTCGGCAAGCCGATCGGCAAGTTCCAGAACACCCGCTTCGTCCTGGCCGAGATGGCGACCGAGGCCTACATCGCCCGCACGTTCGTGAACCACTGCGTCGAGCTGCTCAACGCCGGCCAGGTCGACACCTCGCTCGCCTCGATGGCGAAGTGGTGGACCACCGAGCTGCAGAAGAAGATCGTCGACCAGGGCCTGCAGATGCACGGCGGCTACGGCTACATGATGGAGTACCCCATCGCCAAGGCCTATGCGGACACCCGCATCCAGACGATCTACGGCGGCACCACCGAGATCCAGAAGGAGATCATCGGCCGGTTCCTCGGCCTCTGAATTTCCCCAAGACTGAGCCTGCTCGACGGCCCCGGGATGTCACATCCTGGGGCCGTCGCGTGTCTTCTGGACGGCGGGCGCTCGCGCGCAGGGTGAAGAGTTCCCGCGCACCGATGATTCAGGGCGGATCTCAGGGTCGGATCCGGATGAATCCCGATGCCGATGCACCGAACCCCTGGGGAGAGTGAGCGCCATGCACCGTCAGATCGCCGGAAGGCTGACCGGCCCCGTCACCAAGTGGGTCGTGCTGGTCGTCGTGCTGCTGCTGACCGGGGGGCTCGGGTTCCTCGGCGGCAAGCTGGCCGACGTCAAGGACAACCAGGCCTCGTCCTGGCTGCCCGGTTCCGCGGAGTCCTCGCGCGTCGCCGACGAGCTGTCGACCGACCTCGATCCCAACGACATCCCGACGCTCGTCGTCTACCACCGCAAGGGTGGGCTGACCCCGGCCGACCTCGACGCGATGGACGCCCAGGCCAAGGAGATCGCCCAGGTCGCCGGCGTCACCGAGACCGGCGTGCTCACGCCGCACGGCGCCGAGGCGCTCGCGGCGTCCGGGCAGCCGGCACCGCGACTGATCTCCGAGGACGGCGAGGTCGCCTACTCGTTCTTCAACTTCAACTTCGGCGACGGCGGCTGGGCCAAGGTCCCCGCCAGCGCGAAGAAGGTCCGTGACATCGCCAAGATCGACGGCGTCACGACGTACGTCGGCGGCTTCGGCGGCCAGGCCTCCGACTTCGCCGAGTCCTTCGAGGGCTCGCACGTGCAGCTGCTGATGATCACGTTCGGCGTGGTGATCCTGATCCTGCTGCTCACCTACCGCAGCCCGATCCTCTGGATCCTGCCGATCCTGTGCGCCGCGCTCGCCTACATGATGTCCCGCGGCGTGGTCTACCTCCTGGCCAGGTACGCCGACCTGACGGTCAACGACCAGAGCGAGTACATCCTCAGCATCCTGTGCATCGGCGCGGGCACCGACTACGCCCTGCTCCTGGTGGCGCGCTACCGCGAGGAGCTGCGCCGCCACGAGGACCGGCACGAGGCGATGGCGTTCGCGCTGCATCGGGCCACCCCGGCCCTGGTCGCCAGCGCCGCGACCGTGGCGGTCGGCCTGCTCTGCCTGGTCTTCGCCGACCTCAACTCCACCGCCAGCCTCGGCCCGGTGCTCGCGGTCGGCGTCGTGGTCACCCTGCTCACGATGATCACGCTGCTGCCCGCCCTCCTGGTGATCGTCGGGCGCTGGATCTTCTGGCCCAAGCGCCCGTCCTTCGCCTCCGACGAGCCGACCGCGCACGGCCTGTGGGCGCGGGTCGGCGCCCGGATCGCCCCGCGTCCGCGTGCGGTGTGGGTGGTCACCACCGGCCTGCTGCTCATCGCCTGCCTCGGCCTGTTCAAGCTCGACGCGACCGGACTGACCACCGAGGAGTCGGTGACCGGCGAGATCGACTCGGTCACCGCGCAGAAGCTCATGTCCGCGCACGGCCTGGCCGACAACTCCGTGACCGTCCAGGTGGTCGCCGACGACGACCGCATCGACGCCGTCCGTACGGCGGTCGCCGGTGTCGACGGCCTCGGCGCGCCCACGCCGGTCCGTCCCCTCGGCGACGGCCGGGCCTGGTTCGAGTCCGCGGTCAGCGTCGACATCGCCTCGCCGGCCGCCTTCGACCTGGTCGAGGCCACCCGGGACGCCGTCGGCAAGGTCGCCGGCGCCGATGCGCTGGTCGGCGGCGGACCCGCCGTCTACCTCGACACCAAGATCGCCGCCGACCACGACAACAAGCTGATCATCCCGATCGTGCTCGTGGTGGTGTTCCTGATCCTGGTGCTGCTGCTCCGGGCGCTGCTGGCACCGCTGCTGCTGATGGCGACCGTCGTCCTGTCGTTCGGCGCGGCGCTGGGCATCTCGGCCCTGCTGTTCGACTACGTCCTCGGCTTCGCGGGGGCCGATCCCGGGTTCCCGCTGTTCGCGTTCGTCTTCCTGGTCGCCCTCGGCATCGACTACAACATCTTCCTGATGACCCGGGTCCGCGAGGAGACGATCACCCACGGCACCCGCAAGGGCTCGCTCATCGCGCTGTCCTCGACCGGCGGTGTGATCACCTCGGCCGGCCTGGTGCTGGCGGCCACCTTCCTCGCCCTCGGGACCCTGCCGCTGGTGTTCCTCGCCGAGCTCGGGGTGGCGGTCGCGCTGGGCGTCCTGCTCGACACGATGATCGTCCGCTCCGTGCTCGTCACCGCGCTCAACCTCGACCTCGGCGGGCGGATCTGGTGGCCGAGCCGGCTCGACCGCACGCCGCCGTCGGCACCCGAGCCGCCGGCCCCGGCGCCCGAGAAGGTTCCCGCGCTCGACTGAGGGGAAGGGTGGCTATGCCTTAGCCTGACCCGCGGTGTCCGCCGTACGGGTCGGTGGACACCGGGAAACAGGGACGAGTGAGCAGATGAGCGGTACGCACGGACAGCAGGGGTGGCCGACCACGCCGGTCGGGGGCCGGCCCACGGGACCGCCGCCCTCCGGACCGCCGCCGCAGCAACCGCCCACCGCTCTGCCCCCGTCCGGACCCCCGTCCGGGCCTCCGCAGGCACCGCCGCCGGTACCTCCGGGCTGGGGTCCGCCGCCTCCGGGCTGGGGTCCGCCGCCCGGGCCGCCGCCGCGCAAGCGCCGCTGGCCGCTGTTCGTCGGGCTCGCCGTGGTGCTGCTGCTCGTGGCCGGCGCCGGGACCGGCGGGTGGGCGTACTTCACCGGACGCCTCGGCTTCGGCCCGCTCAGCGCCGCCGACAAGGCCGCCGCGAGCGCCATCGCCGACGGCGTCGAGGCCCCGGAGTGGGTCGACGCCGCCCAGCTCGACTGCGCGGCCGACGACCTGATCCGCGACGCGCGCTCCGGCGAGCTCGAGAAGCGTGGCCTGGTCGAGCGCGACGGCGACGACTGGACCTACACCGGCACCTGGCGCACCGACGACGCCGAGGCCTTCTACGAGAGCGTCCTCGACTGCTCCGACGACTGGGAGAAGCAGGTCGGCGAGCAGTGGAAGATCGCCGACACCGGCTGCCTCGACGACATCGGCAGCGAGACGATGGGCTCCTACTTCGCCGCCTCGCTGGTCCCCGACGACCCGCCCGCGGGCCGCGACGAGGCGGTCGCGAAGCTCGACGAGTGCTACGCCGAGGCTCCGGCCGCGCCGCAGGGACAGGCCCGCTCGGCGTACCGCGCCGTGCAGTTCACCTTCACCCCGCCCGAGGCGAGCGGCGGCGAGGTCGTCCTCAACACCGGTGGCGCCGGCGCCTGGAAGCCGCTCAGCGGCACCTCCGCCGAGGTCGACACCAAGGCCGGCGGCCAGCGCGGCTGCATCCAGGCGCAGACCCAGGTGACCTACGGCTGGGGCACGGTCAAGACCAGCGAGGCCGAGCTCTGCGGGGTCGCCCAGCCGACCCGGATCTTCTGGAAGAAGACGCGCTGCACCGCCTCGCCGGGCTGCCGGGCCTGGGAGCTGCGCTACGAGGGCTTCGCCGACCTGAGCCGGATCACCGCGCGCTACACCAGCAACGGCGGCGACTGCCTGGCCGTCAGCGGCCGCTGCTCCGACACGGTGCTGATCGCCCCGGGCGGGCGCGGCAAGGTCGTCACGTGGAGCTTCCCGGGGTCCTACCGCGGGGCGTTCGTGGCCACCGTCGGCAAGCTGCGCACCCGGCTGCCGAACTAGCCCGCCGGGCGGGTGGGCGGACCGGTCGGAGGGCGGTCCCGGTCACAGGGCGAAACACGTTCTTCCACGGACACCCACCCGATAGCCTGGCGGGGATGTCCGAGGCGCCCACCCCCCAGCAAGTACGACGTGCGCTCGCGCGCGCCGAGCGCGGCGCGGCGCTCGACGTGGCCGAGGCGACGGCCCTGCTCGCCGCCACCGGCGACGAGCTCGACCGGCTCACCGCCGCCGCTGCCAAGGTCCGCGACGCGGGCCTGGTCGCGGCCGGGCGCCCCGGGGTGGTGACGTACTCGCCCAAGGTGTTCATCCCGATCACCAAGCTGTGCCGCGACCGCTGCCACTACTGCACGTTCGTCGAGACGCCGGCCCAGGCCGCGCGCGAGGGGCGGGCGCCGTACCTGTCGCCGGACGAGATCCTCGACATCGCCCGCCAGGGCGCCGAGCTGGGCTGCCTCGAGGCGCTCTTCACGCTCGGTGACCGCCCCGAGGACCGCTGGCCCGAGGCGCAGGCCTGGCTCGACGAGCAGGGCTACGACTCGACGCTGGCCTACATCCGGGCGATGGCGGTGCGGGTGCTCGAGGAGACCGGGCTGCTGCCGCACCTCAACCCCGGCGTGATGTCGTGGGAGGAGCTCAACCGGCTCAAGCCGGTCTCCCCCTCGATGGGGATGATGCTCGAGACCACCTCGCGCCGGCTGTTCGAGACCAAGGGACTGGCCCACTTCGGCTCCCCCGACAAGGACCCCGAGGTCCGGCTGCGGGTGCTCGAGGACGCCGGCCGGCTCGGCATCCCGTTCACCACCGGCCTGCTGGTCGGCATCGGTGAGGACCTGACCGAGCGGGCCGAGACGATCTTCGCCCTGCGGGCCACCCAGCGTGCCTACGGCGCGGTGCAGGAGGTCATCGTCCAGAACTTCCGGGCCAAGCCCGACACGGCGATGCGCCATGCCGACGACCTCGACCTGACCGAGTACCGCGCCGCGATCGCGGTCACCCGGCTGCTGCTCGGGCCCAAGGCGCGGATCCAGGCCCCGCCCAACCTCGTCGACCTCGACGAGTGCCGGGCGCTGCTCGGCGCGGGCGTCGACGACTGGGGCGGCGTCTCGCCGCTGACCCCCGACCACGTCAACCCCGAGCGGCCCTGGCCCTCGCTCGACCGGCTGCGCTCGATCACGGCCACCTGCGGCTTCGAGCTGCGCGCCCGGCTCACCGTGCACCCCGAGTACGTCACCGGCTCGCTCCAGCGCGGCGAGGCCTGGATCGACCCGCGCGTCCACGCCCACGTCGCGGCCCTGGCCGGTCCCGACGGGCTCGCGATCCCCGAGGTCCGCCCGACCGGGCTGCCCTGGCAGGAGCCCGACGGCGGCTTCGACGCCGACCACGGCCGCGGCCGTACCGACCTGCACGAGGCCATCGACGACGACGGCCCCACCGGGGGCCGCACCGAGGACCGGCGCAGCGACTTCGGCTCGGTCTACGGCGACTGGGCCGCGGTCGGCGAGGCCGCCGCACGCACCGGTCTGATCGACGGCGCTCCGGCCGTCCTCCACGCCGAGGGCGGGGCCGCCCTGCGCGCGGCCGAGGCCGACCCGGGCAACCTGTCCGACGAGCACGCGCTGACCCTGATGACCGCCGAGGGCGACCTGCTGCGCTCCGTGGTCGGCCTGGCCGACGACCTGCGCCGCGAGAGCGTCGGCGACGCCGTCACCTACGTGGTCAACCGCAACATCAACTTCACCAACGTCTGCTACGTCGGCTGCCGGTTCTGCGCGTTCGCGCAGCGGCGTACCGACGCCGACGCCTACTCGCTGTCCTACGCCGAGGTCGCCGACCGCGCCCAGGAGGCCTGGGACCTCGGCGCCACCGAGGTCTGCATGCAGGGCGGCATCGACCCCGAGCTGCCCGCCTCGGCCTACTTCGACATCGCCGCGGCCGTGAAGCAGCGCGTGCCCGGCATGCACGTCCACGCCTTCTCGCCGATGGAGGTCGTCAACGGCACCGCCCGGACCGGCCTGTCCGTCGAGGACTTCCTGATCAAGGCCCGCGAGGCCGGCCTCGGCTCGCTGCCCGGCACCGCCGCGGAGATCCTCGACGACGAGGTCCGGTGGGTGCTCACCAAGGGCAAGCTGCCCGCCCGCACCTGGATCGAGATCGTCTCCACGGCCCACCGCATCGGCCTGCCGACGACCTCGACGATGATGTACGGCCACGTCGACAACCCGAAGCACTGGGTCGGTCACCTGCGCGTGCTGTCCCGGGTCCAGGACACCGCCCGCGAGAACGGCAGCACCGGCTTCACCGAGTTCGTGCCGCTGCCCTTCGTGCACACCTCGGCCCCGATCTACCTGGCCGGCGTGGCTCGCCCCGGCCCGACGCTGCGCGACAACCTCGCCGTGCACGCGATGGCCCGCATCCTGCTCCACGGCCGGATCGACAACATCCAGACCTCGTGGGTCAAGCTCGGTATCGACGGCACCCGCGCCATGCTCAACGCCGGCGCCAACGACCTCGGCGGCACCCTCATGGAGGAGACCATCTCCCGCATGGCCGGCTCCGAGCACGGCTCGGCCAAGACCGTCGAGGAGCTCGTCGAGATCGGCGCCGGCATCGACCGGCCGGTCCACGAGCGCACCACCCTGTACGGGCTGCCCACCCGCGCCTGATCCGGCCGGTCGGGCCCGCTAGCCCCGGCCCGAGCTCGACCGGGCCCGCCGCGCCACCGAGTCGATCGTGACGGCCAGCAGGAGCACCCCGCCCGTCACGATGTAGCGGATGTCGGAGTCCACGTTCATCAGGTTGAGCCCCGACTCGATCGCCTGCAGCACGAGGATGCCGAGCAGTGCGGCGTACGCCGAGCCCCGGCCGCCGAACAGGCTGGTGCCGCCGATCACCGCCGCGGCGATCGCGGTCAGGTTGGTGTCGGTGGTCCCGCTGTCCTGCGACACGGAGGTCAGCTGGGCCGCGGCGAGCAGTCCGCCCAGGGCGGCGAGCGCCGAGCAGAGGACGAACGCCGAGCAGTAGGTCCACCCGACCCGGACACCGGCCCGGCGCGCGGCCTCCTTGTTGCCCCCGACCGCGAACAGGTGGCGTCCCCAGCGGGTCTTGCGCAGCAGCAGGTCGAGGACGACGACCAGCACGGCGAACAGGACCGTCAGGTAGCCCCAGCCCCGGGCGATGCCGAGGTAGTAGGTGAGCCAGCCGAGGCCGCCGCCGAGCAGGGCCGCCTTGAGGAGCACGGCGACGAGGTTCGGGGGCGTGAGCCCGGCGGCGCGGCGCCGCCGGATCGTCCACAGCCGGGAGCCGAGGTAGCAGAGCACGACGACCGCGACCAGGGTGTAGGCCTGGGCGTCGGTCAGGAACTTGTTGCGGGCGAACTGGGCCAGCCCGGACTCGCGCGGGATGTTGATGCTGCCGTCGGCGAGCACCCACAGCAGGGCTCCCTCGAAGGCGAGGAGGCCGGCGAGCGAGAACACGAAGCTGGGCACGCCGACGCGCACGTACAGGGTCGCGTAGCCGACGCCGATCAGCGCGCCCACCCCGAGCGCGGCCGCGATGCCGAGCCACAGCGCGTGTCCTTGGTTGACCACGAGGACCGCCATGATCGCCGCGCAGAACCCGGACACCGAGCCCACGCTGAGGTCGATCTCGCCGAGCAGCAGGACGACCACGATGCCGAGCGCGATGATGCCCACCGGAGCGGCGTAGAGCAGCATCGACACCAGGCTCCGCGACGACAGGAACGTCGGCTCGTAGGCGTAGAACACCGCGCAGATGACGATGAGCCCGAGCACCACCGGCATCATCCCGAGGTCGCCCCCGCGGACCCTGCCCCATCCCTGGCGCAGGTAGTCGGACGGCGAGACCGCCCGGATCAGCCGCTCGTCCTCGGCGTCGCTCGGGCGGGGCGGCTCGCTCGTCCCCGTCGCCTCGCTCGTGCCGGTCATCGTCATCCCCGTCCCTCCGTACGACGCGCCGCCCGCTGGGCGACCACGTTGTCCGACGCGCCGGTGATGGCGGCGACGAGCTGGTCGGTCGTCGCCTCCTCGGCGGCGAACTCCGCCACGTTGCGCCCCAGCCGGAGCACGACGATCCGGTCGGCGACCGCCTGGACGTCGGCCATGTTGTGGCTGACCAGGATCACGCCGAGCCCGTGGTCGCGCAGCCGCTCGACCAGGTTGAGCACCTCGGCGGTCTGGGCCACGCCGAGCGCCGCGGTCGGCTCGTCGAGCAGGACCACGCGCGGGTCGCCGACCAGCGAGCGGGCGATCGCCACGGTCTGCCGCTGCCCGCCCGAGAGCGAGGCGACCGGGATCCGTACCGATGGGATCTTGGCGGACAGCGAGCGCAGCAGCCGCCACGCCTGCTGCTCCATCGAGACCTCGTCGAGGAGCAGGCCCCGGCGGTGCTCGGTGCCGAGGAAGAGGTTGGCCACCACGTCGAGGTTGTCGCACAGCGCGAGGTCCTGGAAGACGGTCGCGATGCCGAGCGCCTGGGCACCCGCCGGGCCGCCGATGACGACCGGGCGCTGCTCGAACTCGACCTGCCCGGCGTCGGGTTGGTAGACGCCGGAGATCACCTTGACCAGGGTCGACTTCCCCGCGCCGTTGTCGCCGACGAGGGCGACCACCTCACCGGCGCGGACGGTGAGGCCCACGTCCGTGAGGGCCTGGACCGCGCCGAACCGTTTGTGGATCCCGGCCAGCGACAGGACGACCTCGCCCGTGTCGCCGGCCGGGGCCACCGGAGCGGTGAGCGTCATCAGGACAGGCCGGCCTCGGCGCAGGCCGCGGCGTAGTCGGAGGTGCAGATGTCGGAGACCTGGTAGAAGCCGTCGGCGATGATCGTGTCCTTCATGTTCTCGGCGGTCAGCACGATCGGCGTGAAGATGTAGGACGGCACGCTCTCGTACTCGCTCTGGTCGATCCCGGTCGCCGTCTTCGCGGGCGCGTCGTCCCCCTTGGCCAGCGCCACCGCGACCTCGGCGGCGGTCTCGGCCTCGATCTTGATCGGCTTGTAGATCGTCATGGTCTGCTCCCCGGCGACGATGCGCTGCAGGGCGGCGATCTCGGCGTCCTGACCGGTGATCGGCGGCAGCTTGTCCGCAGCGACCCCGCCGCCGGTGAGGGCGGCGACGACACCGCCGGCCTGTCCGTCGTTGGCCGCGTAGACGCCCTGGATCTTGCTCGCGTCGAACTTGTTGATCTGGTCGGTGGTCCACTTCTGGGCGTTGTCGGGGCTCCAGTCGGGGTTGTCGTACTCGGCCAGGACCGTGACCTTGCTCCCGTCGAGCACGCTGTGCGCGCCCTTCTTGAACTGCGCGGCGTTGGGGTCGGAGGGGGCGCCGTTGAGCATCAGGATGCTGCCCTTGTCACCCATCGCGTCGACCAGGGCCTGCGCCTGCATCTTGCCGACGGTCTCGTTGTCGAAGGACATGTAGTAGTCGGCGTTCTCGATGAACCGGTCGTAGGCCACCACCGGGACGTCCTGACCCTTGGCCTCGTCGACCATGCCGGCCGCGGTCTTGCCGTTGACCGGGTCGAGGACGACGACGTCCGCGCCCTGGTCGAGCGCGCTGGTGAGCTGCTGGGCCTGCTTCTTCTCGTCCTGGTCGGCGTTGAAGTAGAGGACCTTGCAGTCGCTGCACAGGTCCTTGACCTTCGCCTCGAAGAGGGGGCGGTCGTGGGCCTCGTAGCGGGTGGTCTTGGTCTCGGGCAGCAGGAGGGCGATGGTCGCGCTGTCGCCTCCGCTCTTGGTGTCGTTGGCGCCGCACGCGCTGAGCGCGGTGGCACCGAGGAACAGGGCAGCGCTGAGGGCTGCGACGCGGCGTACCAGGGTGGACATGGACTTCTCCTCGACGGCTCCGATGGATGCCTTCGAGTGTCATGGGTCACATCGTTGTCGTCAAGACTTGAACACAAAACGACTCGATCGAGCGCCGATCGACGATTTGCGTTCCGTTCTTGACCATTCTCGGCTCACCCCGGCACAGTGTGCCCATGTCCTCGTCCGCAGCCGCTCCTGGCTCGACCGCGTCCCTGCGGACAGCCAACCAGCGTCGCGTGCTGCACGCCCTGCGCGACGCCTCTGCCACCGACGGGGCCTTCACCCAGGCCGAGCTGGCCCGGGCCACCGGTCTGGCACCGGCCACGGTCTCCAATATCGTCCGCGACCTCAGCCAGGCCGGCCTGGTCGACACCGAGGCGGGCAGCGGACGCCGCGGCTCCGCGGTCCGGATGTCGCTCGGTGCCGGCGTCGTCGCGGGCGTCGACTTCGGCCACCGCCACCTCGCCGTGGCGATCGGCGACGTCACCGGACGGCTGCTCACCGAGGAGCGCTGCCCGATCGACCCCGACCTCGGGCACCGCGAGGCGCTCGCCCTGGCCCGGACCATGGTCGACCGGCTCCACCCCGCGGGCACCGTGCTGCGCCAGGTCGGGCTCGGGCTGGCCGGTCCGGTGACCGACGGCGTCATCCAGAGCGCCGCGATCCTGCCCGGCTGGCGCGGGGTCGACGCCCGCGCCGCGGCCCGCGAGACCTTCGGGACCGCCGTCCAGATCGAGAACGACGCCAACCTCGGCGCACTGGCCGAGCACCGGATCGGCGTGGCCCGCGGCCACGACAGCTCCGTCTTCGTCAAGATCTCCTCAGGCGTGGGCGCCGGCATCATCATCGCCAACCAGCTGTTCCGCGGCTCCTCCGGCAGCGCCGGCGAGCTCGGCCACCTCACCGTCGACGAGCACGGCCCCCTGTGCCGCTGCGGCAGTCGCGGGTGCCTCGAGACCTACACGTCGGTCGAGGCGATCCAGGCGCTCATCGGGGGCCAGCTGCCGGGCGCCACGCTCGAGCAGATCGTGGCCGCCGCCCACGACGGCGACGTGTCCGCGCGCCGCGCCTTCGAGGACGCCGGGCTCCACCTCGGCCGCGGCCTCGCGGCGGTCGTCAACCTGCTCAACCCCGCGATCGTCGTCCTGGGCGGCGACATGGCCCAGGCCGGCGACCTGATCCTGGAGTCGGTGCGCATGGGGCTGCGCCGCCACGCACTGGACCCGGTCGCCCAGACCACCGTCGCCGCGAGCGCGCTCGGCGAGCGGGCGAGCCTGCTCGGCTCGCTGCTGCTCGCCGCCGAGAGCACCGAGCTACTGCTCGCCCCCTGAGCCCACCCCGGCGCCCTCGACCCGGCCGGTGCGGCCGGCCCGGCGCTCCCGCCACGCGCGGAACCGCAGCCAACCCCTTCGTACCGTGCGCCAGGCGAGCCACAGCAGGACCAGCCCCGCCGCCAGCAGCACCCCCGCGATCGACGCGGCGGCATAGGGGTGCTCGATCGCGAACCACACCACGGCGAGCACGGCGACGTCCTCACCGACGCTGATGCTGATGTTGCTGAACGGCTCGGGCACCGTGTTGACCGCCATCCGGGTGCCGGTCTTGACCGAGTGCGACGCCAGCGCGCTGCCGCCGCCCACCAGCCCGCCGACGAGCTCGTTGACCGACGCCGAGTCACCCGCGATCAGCACGCCCACCACGCCGCCCACGAGCGGGCGGATCGCGGTCGAGACGACATCCCACGCCGAGTCGACGTACGGGATCTTGTCGGCGACGAACTCGAAGGCGTAGAGCACCGCGGCGACCGCCAGCACCTCCCACCGCCCCAGCACGTCCGGGATCGAGGCGAAGGAGCCGAACCGGTCCGCCAGGCCGAGCACGAGCACGACCAGGTAGCTGTTGATCCCGCTGGCCCATCCCGAGGAGAACGCCAGGGCGAGTGATTCCACGGGCTCAGCGTAGGTCTTCGCGACCTCCGGGTACCGCACCTCCATGACGAACAGCGATCCGCAGCTGCCCCCGGAGGACACTCTGCTCGGCGACGACGTCGACGACGAGCTCGACCGCGGCTACTCGCCGCCAGAGCGGTACTCCGCCGCCCAGCGCTACGGCACCACGCCCTGGGAGCAGACCCACGACCGGCCGCTGGCCGACCGGCTGGCCGAGGAGGTGCCCGACGAGGCGGCCGGCTCCGCGCCGGACGCCGACGACGACGGACTCCCCCACGACGCCGACGAGGCCGGTACCGAGGTGGGCGAGCGGCGCGCGGGCCGGTTGGTCGAGCCCGACGCGGGCGCCGGCGACGATCTCGAGCCGGACCTCGTCGCCGAGGACGTCGGTATCGACGGCGCCGCGGCGAGCGCGGAGGAGGCCGCCGTCCACGTCATCCCCGACGACGAGGAGCGCTAGCAGCGCCGCTCAGCGCCGCAGGTCCAGCCAGACCAACCGGTGGTCCGAGGTCGGGAACGGATAGACCCCGGTCAGCCGCGCCAGCGGGTCCGCCGCGACCGGCCAGAAGACCCCACCCCGGACCGGGTGCAGCCGGCGCGAGGGCAGGACGTAGTCGACGCGCAGGTTGCCGGGTGCGCCGTCGGCGAAGTCCGCGGTGTCGCGGGCCGGGTCGCCGCGGTGGTCGAGGTTGGCGCCGCCCTGGAGGGCCGCGGCCTCGGGCGCGCCGGCGGAGGTCGGGACCACGCGGGTCGCGATCCGGGGGTGGTCGAGGAGCTGGCGCGCGGCGTGGTCGACCGAGTCGCCGTCGTAGGGGTCGGCGTTGAGGTCGCCGGCGATCACGAAGCTCGAGCCGGGCCGCAGGCCACCGCGCCGGCCCGCGTCGTCGTAGATATAGCGGCTGCGCGCGGGGCCCGCGACGTAGTCGGCCCAGAACCGGATCTCGTCGTGGTTGCGCTTGCCGTTGCGGTCCTCGGGGCCGTCGAAGGTCGGCGGGGTGGGGTGCGCCGCCAGCAGGTGGACGGTACGGCGGCCGATCCGGATCGGCACGTCCCAGTGCGACTTCGACGAGAGCCGGAGCACCGCCTGCTCGGCGCCCGAGTACCAGTCGCGCGGCAGCAGCGAGCCGGGCATGTCCTTCCAGAGGAAGTGCTGGAAGGTCCGCACCCGTGCGGTGTCGATCGGGTAGCGCGAGTAGACGACCATCCCGTACTGACCGGGGAACAGCCCGAACCCGAAGGCGTCGTCACCGCCGCCGACCTGGCCGTCGTTGTTGAGGTCGAAGCCGCTCGGGACGCCGGTGTTGACCGGCGCGACGTAGGCGTACGGGTAGGTGATCGGCGCCGCGCCGCGCTGGCCGACCTCGAGGTAGTTGTCGCGGAAGAGGTCGGCCGCACCGGGCGCGTAGTCGAACTCGTTGATGAGGACGACGTCCGGGCGCGCCCGCTGGATCGTCTCGGCGACATTGGCCGCCTGGACGTTGCCGGGCGTCGCGAGGTCGGCGACGAGCTGCCCCTCGGCGCCGCGGTTGAGCGAGGCGTTGAAGGTGGCGAAGCGGACCGTCGGGTGCCGGTCCGGGGCGGGCGGGGGCGGGGACGCGCCGGCCGGGGTGGTGAGCGCGGTCAGCGCCGCCAGGGCGGCGAGCACGGCAGGGGTACGTCGCATGGGCTTCCTCCGAGCAGGGAATGCGGACGCCCGGACCCTAGACCCCGAGGGTGACGAGCGGGTGAACCGTCTGCCCGGAGGGCCCGCGGGTACTGGGTGGAGCGGGGGCAACCGGCCCCACCGACAGGAGGGAAACCGTGGCATTCATCTTGTGGATCCTCGCCGTGATCCTGGTCGTCGCAGGCATCGTCAGCCTGTTCCGAGGCCAGCTCCTCTGGGGAATCGTGCTGATCGTGGTGGGGCTGCTCGTCGGCCCCGGCGGCGTCAGCATCTTCACCTAGGAGGAACGCGGTCCCCGGCCTGCGCCACGTACTCGTCGCGCAGCCTGCCCTTGACCATCTTGCCGGTGGGCGTGCGGGGCAGGGACGCCCGGAAGTGGAACTCGCGCGGCACCTTGTAGTGCGCGATCCGCTCCCGGGCGTACGCCGCCAGGTCGGCCGCGAGCGTCGCGTCCTCCCCGTTCTCCGCGCTCGCGGCCGGCTGCACGAAGGCCACCACCCGCTCACCCATGTCGTCGTCGGGCACCCCGATCACCGCGATGTCGGCAACCGCCGGGTGCAGCGTGAACAGGTCCTCGATCTCCTGGGGGTAGATGTTCACGCCCCCGCTGATGATCATGAACGCCTTGCGATCAGTCAGGTAGAGGAAGCCCTCGTCGTCGAGGTAGCCCAGGTCGCCGACCGTGGTCCAGCTCGGGTGCTCCGGGTGCTCGGTGGCCCTCGTCCGCTCCGGGTCGTTGTGATAGCTGAAGGTCCGGGTCTCGCGCTCGAAGTAGATCGTGCCGACCTCGCCCGCGACCAGCTCCGCCCCGTCCTCGCCGACGACGTGCGGGACGCCCAGCAGCGGCTGCCCGACCGAGCCGGGGTGCTGGAGCCAGGTCGCGGAGTCGATCCGGGTGGCGCCGTTGGCCTCGGTCGAGGCGTAGTACTCCTCGAGGATCGGGCCCAGCCACGCGATCATCCGCTGCTTGACGTCGACCGGGCAGGGCGCCGCAGCATGCACGACGCAGCGCAGGGTCGACAGGTCGTGGGCCAGCCGGACCTCGTCGTCGAGCTTGAGCAGCCGGACGAACATCGTCGGCACCATCTGGGTGTGCGTGACCCCGTGCTCCTCGATCGCCGCGAGCGCGGCCGCGGCGTCGAACCGCTCCATCATCACCAGCGTGCCGCCGACGGTGTGGATCACGCCGCCGAACCGCAGCGGCGCGGCGTGGTAGACCGGCGCGGGCGAGAGGTAGACGGTGTCGGCGTCGAAGCCGTAGGCCGGCGCGAACATCGCCGGGTAGAGGTAGCCCGGCTCGTCGACGGCGATCGCGGGCAGGGGCGGCTTGATCCCCTTGGGGCGTCCCGTCGTACCGCTGGAGTAGAGCAGGTCGTCGCCGTGGGGCTGCTCCGGCAGCGGCTCGGTGCCGGCCCCGGCGAGCGCGGTCTCGTAGTCGTCGTACCCGGGGAGGGGGCCGCCGTAGGCGAGCCGGACCGACAGGTCGAGGTCGGCGTCGAGGTCGGCGACCATCGTCGCGAGGGCCGCCGAGACGACGAGGGCCTTGGCCCCGCAGTCGCGCACGATGTACGACGCCTCGCCCGCCGCGAGATGGCTGTTGACCGCCGTGATGTAGAGCCCCGAGCGCAGGGCGGCCCAGTAGACCTCGTAGGTCTCGGGCCGGTTGTCGCTGATCAGCGCGACGACGTCGCCAGGGCCCAGTCCCGCCGCGCGCAGGTGCCGGGCCAGGCGCAGGCTGCGCTCGTCGAGCTCACCGTAGGTGAGGGTCCGGCCGCTGCCGGCCATGATCAGGGCCGGCTTGTCCGGCGTGGTCGCGGCCCAGGTCCCGGGATACATGACGCGACTCTGCCACCAAAACTGTCACGGTGGAAGGGTCCTCGGCGTCACCGCCGGGAGCCGCGGATCCCCCGGTAGATCCCGCGCCGCACGATCCACGGCTGGAGCACCGCACCGACCGCCCACGCCGGGAACCGGAACGGCCGGCCCGAGGCCGTGAACACCCGCAGGCCGTCGTCCTCCACACCGAGCACCGAGCCCCACCGGCGCCGCGCGGGCCGGAACTCCCCCAGCGGCCGGCCCGCCAGGTGGGCCCGGACGTTGGCCGCGACCAGCCGGTCCGCACGCCCGCGGGCCGAGGTACGCAGCGGGTCGGTCGCGGCGACGTCGCCGACCGCGAAGACCCCGGCGAGACCGGGCACCCGCAGGTCCGGACCGACCCGGACGAAGCCCTGCTCGTCGAGCGCCTCCGCCGGCAGCCAGCCCGTGTTGGGCCGGACCCGGCCGATCGCCCACAGCACCGCGTCCGCCGGGTACGGCGGCTGGCCGGTGCTCCACGCGACCGGACCGGTCGTGATCCGGTCGCAGTCGAACCCGTCGGGGACCACCGCCCGGTGCCCCGGGCGCAGGTCGACGCCCGCGGCGAGCAGCCGGCGGCGTACGTGGGTCCAGGTGTTCGGGTGGTGCTGCGGCAGCGCCCGCTCCCCCGGGAACGCCAGCGTCACCCGCAGCGCGGGCCAGCGGGTCGCGCACTGCAGCGCGCTCGCGACCGCGGCGGCCCCGCCGCCGACGACGAGCAGGGAGCCGGCCGCCGCGAGCCGGGCGTGCGCGGCGGTGATCGTCGCGGTCACCTCGGCCTCGGTCTGCAGCGCGGGACGGCGCCAGAAGCCGTTGCTGACACCGGTCGCGACCACCAGGACGTCGTACGGGATCGGGCGGGCGGTGGTGCCGTCGTCGACGGTCACGGTCCGGGCGACCGGGTCTAGGTGGGTCAGCTCGGCGTGCACGACCTCGGCGCTGTCGAGGCGGCGGAACCGGTCGAACCCGATCCGGTAGTCCCGCGCCCAGCGCTCGGGACGGGCCAGGCGCAGGCCGAGCTCCTGGCCGCTGACCAGGCCGGGCTTGCTGGAGACGCCGACCACGTCGACGTCCGCGCGGGCCAGGTGGATCGCGGTCAGCAGACCGCTGTCGCCCAGCCCGGCGACGACGACGCGCGGGCGGCTCACGAGGTCGACCGGACCCGCCGCGGCGGCCGGGGCACCAGCACCGGCACCCGGGCGACGACCTCGCGATAGGCCGGCCGTCGTTCCAGGCTGCGCTGCTCCATCATCGGGATGCTCGCGCCCAGGAACATCGCGACCATCGCCACCGCCCCGACCGGCAGCCACCACCAGTCGCCCGGCGCGGCCGCGATGCCGAAGAGGGCCAGGCTCCACCAGAAGGCGATCTCGCCGAAGTAGTTGGGGTGCCGCGACCAGGCCCACAGGCCGCGGTCCATCACCTGGCCCGGCGCGCGCTCGCGCGCGAACCGCTGCATCTGCCGGTCCGCCACGAACGCCAGGACGACCGCGCCGACGCCCACGACGAGGGCGACCCCGTCGAGCCAGCGCAGGGCGGGACCGGGGCGGGTCAGGACGACGTACACGGGGACCATGCCGAGGAAGACCTGGAAGGTCGGGACGAGGTGGATCCCGACCAGGTCGGCCAGCACCTCCAGCCGGCCGGCCCGGGACCGGACCAGCGGGTAGCGCCAGTCCTCGTGGTGGAGCCCAGGGAAGGTGAGGATCCAGTTGCCGGTCAGCCGCACCGCCCACAGCACGATCACACCGAGCACCAGCCAGGCACGCGCGTCCTCGCGGGCGACGTCGGCGGCCAGCCACCAGTAGAGCGCGAGGTACGGCGGGAGCACGCTCCAGTAGGCGTCGTAGAAGCTCGAGTTGCGGTGCACCCGGCTCGCCGCGAACACCACGAGGGTGGCGACGAGGTCGGCCAGCAGCCCGTCCAGCCACAGCCAGCGCGTGTCGGGCCCCCACGCCAGCCACGCGCTCGCGGCGCCGAACGCGAGGACGTACGCGATCGCGACCCTGGTCAGCGAGGCTGTCTTGCTCACCCCACGACCATAGTGGAACGTGTTCTAGTTTGGCAGGGACTCGCGTTCCCCGGGCGCCGCTCAGGCCTCCACGAGCGCACCCTCCGGCTGCAGGTGGGTGGTCACGCCGGCCATGTTCCAGGTGTTGATGGCGCCCACCGCGACGATCAGGTCGGCGCGGCGCTCCTCCCCCAACAGCCGGCCGGCCTCGGCCCACAGCTCGTCGTCCACGGCACCGATGCCGCCGGTCAGCGTCTCGGCGAACGCGAGCGCGACCCGCTCCTCCGGCTCGAAGAACGGGCTCTCCTGCCACGCACCGACACCGTGGATCTTCCGGGTCGGCACCCGGCGACGCTCGAGGTCGGTGGCGTGCATGTCGACGCAGTAGGCGCAGCCGTTGAGCTGCGAGGCGCGCAGCTTGACCAGGTCGTAGAGGACCGGGCCCAGCGACTTCTTCAGCCGCCCGTCGAGCACCAGGAGGGCCTGGTAGGTCTCGGGCGAGGCGTCACGGATCGGGGTGCGGGTCATGGCTCTTCTCCTTCGATAAATGGACATTTGATGTCCAGTTTTGGGGCGAGCGGCCTCGGCATCGGGCCGAGCCGCCCGGGATCAGGTGCGCGCGAAGTGCCGCCGCGCGTCGGCCGCGACCCGGCGGGGCGTACCGGCCGCGAGGTCGAGGATCGAGGTCGCCGCCAGCTCACGGCGCCAGGCGAGCTCGGCACCGCGCATCGCGTGCGCGATGCCGCAGGGCTTGGCGAAGTCGCGCTCGGACCGGTCCTCGTTCATCCCCCGCCGCCGGATCTCGGTGCAGGCGAAGGCGTCGTCGGGACCCTCGATCGCCGCGACGACGTCCATCAGCGTGATCCGGCCGGCGGGGCGCGCGAGGCGCACGCCGCCGTACTTGCCGGGGACGGACTCGGTGATGCCCGCGCGGGTGAGCGCCTGGACCTGCTTGACGAGGTACGCCGCGGGCAGCTCGTAGGCCTCCGCCAACCGCGCCACGGCCACCGGAGCGGGCGCGGCGTCGCCGTCGTCCTCGTGGAGCCAGTGCAGCAGCACGCAGACATGGGCGGCCCACTCGACGCCCTCGTTCATCCGCACGGCCACACCTCTCTCTTAACTGGACACAGACTATCCAGGTACGGATCGCGGCGCAACCGTCCCCCCTGGTCCCGACCTTGCGGGCCATCGTCCCGACGTCGCCCGAAGCATCCACCCCGGCACGTCGGCGTCCCTACGACCTCGGTCGTGCTGGCCTCCCCCCGGCGCCTCCTGGCGTACCTGTCCGTCGTCGCCCTGACCCTGGCCACGCTCGCCGGAACCGCCGGCGCGGTCGAGGCCGCCCCGCAGGGCAAGGGCGTCCGGGTGATCAGCGCCTGCTTCAACGTCACGACCGGCAAGATCCGGGTGGTCCCGAGCGTCAAGGACTGTCGGCCCGCCGAGAGCCACATCCGCTGGAAGCGCGGCGGCAAGGACCTGCGCGGCGGCCCGCGCGGTACGCCTACGGCCACAGCCAGAACGGGACCAACCTCAACCCCGGCGGCACCAACACGGTCATCTTCGGCCGAACCGCCACCGGCGGCGGTCTCACCGTCAGCGGAAACGCCGTCGAGGTGACGGCCGGCATCTACCTGGTCACCCTGTCGGTGCGCAGCGAGTCGACGAACGCCGCGATCTGGTGGGTCGACACGGCCTCCGACGACACCCCGCACGCCGGAAGCCAGCTCTCCCTGCCCGCCGCGACCAGCCCGTCGGCCGCCGTGACCGGATCGGTCACCTTCGTGGCCATCGTGACCGACAGCAGCGAGGTCTTCCGGCCGCGCTACGTCAGCGGCGCCCAGCTGGACGAGGTCTGATCCCCCGGATGCTCCGCACGACCGTCGCCGCACTCATCCTCGCCGGAGCGCTCGCCACCAGCGCCTGCTCCGGCGACCCGTCGCCGCCGAGCGCCGCTTCGTCAGCATCGACAGCGTCGGCGGCCTCCGTCGAGAGCCTCGTCCAGACCGGTCTCACCCAGCTCGGCGCCGGCGACGCCGAGCAGGCCGGCGCGACGTTCCGCACGGTGCTGGACCAGGACGCGGGCGATGTCTACGCGCACTACAACCTCGGCGTCATCGCCGAGGCCGCGGGCGACACCGCGACCGCGGCCACCGAGTACGACAACGCGCTCGCGACCGACCCGGCCTTCGCGACCGCCCTGTTCAACCGCGGCGTGCTCCACGAGCCCGACGACCTCGACCAGGCCGTCCGGCTCTACCGCCGCGGACCCGACCTGGCCGCCGCGCACATGCGCCTCGGCTTCGCGCTGCTCCACCTCGGCGAGCGCGCCGAGGCCGAGGAGCACCTCGCGGCCGGCGTACGGCTGGACCCGGCGATGGCCGGCGCCGAGGCGCCGACCTACGACTGACCCGGAGGCGCTAGGCCCCCGGGATCACTCCCACTCGAAGAGATCGCTAGTACATATGGACCATCTCGGGTAGGACAATTCACCAGCTCTTGGACCGGCGCAAACGTGGCTGTATAGAGGCTCCAGGAGGCCCGAAGAATGCCACGAAAGTCCACGCCCACGATCAGCGAAGCACTCGACGAGTATCTGCTTATTCGAAGCATCAATCGCGCGAAGAGCACCATCACGAACGACCGGGCCTTGCTGAGGAAGTTCGTACGGGAGCTCGGCGCCGAGACGCGTGTTCACGTGCTCCGCGCACAGGACGTCGAAGTATGGTTCGCCGGCGTCGCGCGCGCTCAGAAGGCGAGCAGTTACAACAAGGTCCGAGAGCGCGTGCAGGGGTTCATGCGATTCTGCATGGACAGGAAGTGGATCGACTGCGACCCGACGTCACAGGTGGGCAGACGAACGGTGCACGAGGAAGACAGGCTGCGGCTGACGGCACCACAGATGGTGCAACTGATCGAGTTGACAGAGAACCCCCGGGATCGGGCAATGCTGGCGACCGCCTGCAACACAGGCCTTCGCGCTAGTGATCTGTCAGCCAGTGGAGTCCAGCAGAGTGGTGTACGACGGACCTGAGTGAGCGCGTGCCTCCAACGTAGGCGCGGCCACCGGGTGGATCCTTCGAGTGATCTGCGAAAACCGACTCGAAGAAGGACCACGACGATGACCGCTGGACCCAGTATCGACCCTGCACAGTTCCTGAACGAGCAGCTGTCCCAGGCCAGTCCTGATCTGATGCGGGACCTGCTCACCACGTTCGTCAATGCGCTGCTCTCGGCGCAGGCCGACGCGGTGTGCGGCGCCGGCTACGGCGAACGCAGCATGGAGCGCGTCAACTCCCGCAACGGCTACCGGCACCGCGACCTCGACACCCGCGTCGGCACTCTGGACGTCGCGGTTCCCAAGCTGCGCACCGGTTCGCTGTACCCCGAGTGGCTGCTGGAGCGCCGCAAGCGAGCAGAGCGGGCACTGACCAGTGTGGTCGCGACCTGTTACCTGCTCGGCGTCTCGACGCGGCGGATGGACAAGCTGGTGCAGACCCTCGGCATCACCGGCCTGTCCAAGAGCCAGGTCTCGGTGATGGCCAAGGAACTCGACGAGCACGTCGAGCAGTTCCGCACCCGACGGCTGGAGGAGGCCGGGCCGTTCACCTTCGTGGCCGCCGACGCGTTGGTGCTCAAGGTCCGCGAAGGTGGCCGGGTGGTGCCGGTCCACGTGCTGGTCGCCACCGGCGTCAACGCCGACGGGCACCGCGAGATCCTCGGCGTGCAGGTCACCAGCAGCGAGGACGGCGCCGGGTGGCTGGCCTTCTGGAGGGATCTGACCGCCCGCGGCCTGGCCGGGGTCAAGCTCGTCACCAGCGACGCCCACGCCGGGCTGGTGGCCGCGATCGGCGCCACGTTGCCCGGCGCCTCGTGGCAGCGCTGCCGAACCCACTACGCGGCGAACCTGATGTCGGCGACGCCGAAGTCCTCGTGGGGCTGGGTCAAGGCGCTGCTGCACTCGATCTACGACCAGCCCGACGCCGACGCTGTCCACGCCCAGTTCGACCGGGTCGTCGACGCCCTGGCCGAGAAGCTCCCCAAGGTGGCCGAGCATCTGGAGGACGCTCGTGCCGACATCCTCGCCTTCACCGCGTTCCCGAAGGAGATCTGGCGCCAGATCTGGTCCAACAACCCCAACGAGCGCCTCAACCGCGAGATCCGCAGGCGAACCGACGTGGTCGGGATCTTTCCCGACCGGGCCAGCATCATCCGGCTCGTCGGCGCCGTCCTGGCCGAGCAGCACGACGAGTGGGCCGAAGGCCGCCGCTACCTCGGACTCGACGTCCTCGCCCGCGCCCAGGCCGTCGACACCTGCGTCGTCGAGGAGGTGACCGAACCCGAACTCCAGGCCCTCACAGCCTGACCGACACGCCCAACCGAGGGATCAACCTCGTACACCACCCCAGCGGACTTGACCTGTCAGCCCTTCAGTTGCGGCACGTCGACCTGGATCAGGGACACCTGGCGGTGCAGATTCAGAAGACCGGCCGGCTTGATCACCTGCCAATCACCAATGACCTTGAAGTAGAGCTGCGGCACTACCTGGTCTGGTACGCCGGTCGGTTGGCGCGGCGAGGGACCGCGCTGGCACCTCAGTCGTACCTTTTCCCGGCGCTCGGTCCCTGCAACAGCGTCAGGGACGGCGATGGCAGCCCCCTGCAGTACGGCGACCCGCAGCCCGACAGGCGGCAAACTCATCCTGCCCGCGTCGTACACCGCGCCCTGCGTCGTATCGGGATCGAGGACAGCACCTACCAAGGCTTTCACACCATCAGACGCTCGGTCGGTCGCGTTCTGTTCGACAATCTTGCCGAAGACGGCCAGGACAACGCCCTCAGGCTGACGGCCTCCCTGCTCGGACACAAGAACGTAGCGACAACGGAGCTCTACCTGGGCATCGACAAGGATCGTGAGAAAAGGAATGCCTACCTGCGGGGCCGCTCTCTTCTTGCCAAACCAGACGCGAACGTCACTCCCATCGGACGAGCTCGATAGCTTGCCTGCGCTGTGGGAGATGCTGCGTGCTTTTCTGGCAGTCCCCCGGTAGCCTCGGGATCAGCACGACTTGAGGCTCTTGGAGGCCCTGCTACCCCACTTGGGGAGGCAGGGCCTCTTGTCGTTTTCTCGGGTCGTGCGAGATGGCGATGGGCCCCGGAGTTAGAGCTCCGAGGCCCGCATAAATCGCCGAAGAGACGACAGATAGGCGACCCATGCACCGCTCACGCGCGTACCTGGCGGATAGCGGCCCGGCTCGGCTTGCTGGCGGCAGTAAGAGTCCCCGGGAGTGGTGGGGTTTGAGGGAGCAGCGGCGGGGCGTCAGCACGTAGACGGCCATCGGCGGGATCTTCGGTGTGTACGGCCAAGCACCCACTGAAGAAAGAGGTCCACCGATGGCCTTGCCCCAGTCTGCCCTGTCCGAGATCCTCGAGGCGTTCCGTGCCGGTGATGGCGTCGATCTCATCCGTGATTCGGTCCGGCTCGCGCTCCAAGAGCTGATCGAGCTCGAAGCCACCCAGCAGATCGGCGCGGCGCCCTATGAGCGCACCGAGGACCGCACAGCCGAGCGGAACGGCCACCGTCCGCGGATGCTGACCACCAAGGCCGGCGATGTCGAGTTGCGCATCCCCAAGCTGCGCAAGGGCTCGTTCTTCCCGATCATCCTCGAGCCGCGGCGCCGTATCGACCAGGCGCTGTACGCGGTAGTCATGGAAGCCTACGTCCACGGCATCTCCACCCGCTCGGTCGACGACCTGGTCGAGGCGATGGGCGGCAGCGGTGTCTCCAAGTCCGAGGTCTCCCGGATCTGCGCCAACCTCGATGAGCAGGTCGGCGCGTTCCGCACCCGCAGTCTGGATCATGTCGAGTTCCCCTACATCTACCTCGACGCGACCTACCTCCACGTCCGTAACGCCCCGGGCAAGGGCGGTCAGGTGGTGTCGATGGCGGTGGTCGTCGCGACCGGCGTGAGCGCGACCGGGGAGCGGGAGATCCTCGGCCTAGATGTCGGCGACAGCGAGGACGAGGTCTTCTGGCGCGCCTTCTTGCTCAGCCTCAAGCAGCGCGGCCTGGCCGGCGTGCAGCTGGTCATCTCAGACCAGCACTCCGGACTGGTCAAGGCGCTGGGCCGGGCGTTCCAGGGTGTCGCGCACCAGCGGTGCCGGGTCCACTTCGCGCGCAACCTGCTCGCTCACGTGCCCAAGGGGCAGGCCGAGCTCGTGGCGACCGCGTTCCGGATGATCTTCGCCCAGCCCACGCCCGAGGACGTCCACGCGGCGTGGGACAAGACCCGCGAGGAGCTCGCCGCCCGGTTCCCCAAGCTCGGTCCGTTGATGGACGCCGCCAAGGCCGAGGTCCTGGCCTTCACCGCGTTCCCGCGCGAGCACTGGCGCAAGGTCTGGTCGACCAACCCGTTGGAGCGCGTGAATAAGGAAATCAAGCGCCGGGCCCGGGTCGTAGGCATCTTCCCCAACGCCGCCGCCGTCATCCGACTCGTCGGAGCCGTGCTGATCGACATGCACGACGAATGGATCGCCGGCGAGCGCCGCTACCTCTCAGAAGGCTCCATGGCCAAGCTCTACGAGACCAGCAATACTCACCCCGTCGCCGCCATCGACAACGGCGACGCGTAGGCACCGAGGGTCACCTCAAAGCCCACCACCCCGCGGGGCTCTGTCCTGGCGGCATGGTCGAGTCTGGCGCGTCGACGACGACTGCCACTGCGTGCACAAGTCCAGGACGCCGTCTCCTAACCATCGACACCGAGAGCTAGGAGATCATCCATGCAGTCGCCCGGCGACTTCTTTCAGACCCTCGACGAGCCGTTGATTCTGGCCGAGGAAATCTACGACAGGGCAATCCGGACTCTCACCGAGGCTGGACTGGTGCCTGTCTTGCTGGAGCACCACATCGGGATTCAGGGCGAGCGAGCGTCACGTTGGGTCGCGCGCGACGCGACCACCGGCGAGGAACTCGACTCCTACGCGCGTTGGTCTCACTTCGCACGCAACCGCGACGACTGCTGGATCGTCGTCGAGTTGGAACAGGATCCAGCCGGATCGCCGTTCGACGATGCTTGGCTGTGAGCCGCCGGCGACCGACCACTGAGGCCAATCGATGGTGAGGGGGTGGTCGAAGCACTATCAGCAGGTCTGGCTCGAGCGGGCCAGCGATCCACGGCTGCCAATGTACATCCGTGTCGCTGCTGCCGCCTATGGACGCCATCGCAGGAACGGACATGCCCCGTTCGACGAGAACGAGCTGGCCACCCTCGTCGGCACTGATTCAACTACTGGCTTGATCAAGGCAGTTGATCGCAACAACTTGCAACGCGCCATCCGCAGGGCCGTCGAGCTTGATTTGCTCGGCCAGGGGTCCAGGATTCGCTGTCTCATCGTGCCGGCGCACGCGGTCGAAGGAGGCTACTTCGGACACATCGGCGAGCCGTGCGCGCGGCACCGAGGCGGCTGACATGGGTCAGCTCGTGACCCACTCTGCCGCACATCATGGGTCCGCCTCGGACCCAGCCTGGGGTCCGTCACCGACCCAATCTGACTGCAAACGGTCAAGTCCGCTGGGGTGGTGTACGAGGTTGATCCCTCGGTTGGGCGTGTCGGTCAGGCTGTGAGGGCCTGGAGTTCGGGTTCGGTCACCTCCTCGACGACGCAGGTGTCGACGGCCTGGGCGCGGGCGAGGACGTCGAGTCCGAGGTAGCGGCGGCCTTCGGCCCACTCGTCGTGCTGCTCGGCCAGGACGGCGCCGACGAGCCGGATGATGCTGGCCCGGTCGGGAAAGATCCCGACCACGTCGGTTCGCCTGCGGATCTCGCGGTTGAGGCGCTCGTTGGGGTTGTTGGACCAGATCTGGCGCCAGATCTCCTTCGGGAACGCGGTGAAGGCGAGGATGTCGGCACGAGCGTCCTCCAGATGCTCGGCCACCTTGGGGAGCTTCTCGGCCAGGGCGTCGACGACCCGGTCGAACTGGGCGTGGACAGCGTCGGCGTCGGGCTGGTCGTAGATCGAGTGCAGCAGCGCCTTGACCCAGCCCCACGAGGACTTCGGCGTCGCCGACATCAGGTTCGCCGCGTAGTGGGTTCGGCAGCGCTGCCACGAGGCGCCGGGCAACGTGGCGCCGATCGCGGCCACCAGCCCGGCGTGGGCGTCGCTGGTGACGAGCTTGACCCCGGCCAGGCCGCGGGCGGTCAGATCCCTCCAGAAGGCCAGCCACCCGGCGCCGTCCTCGCTGCTGGTGACCTGCACGCCGAGGATCTCGCGGTGCCCGTCGGCGTTGACGCCGGTGGCGACCAGCACGTGGACCGGCACCACCCGGCCACCTTCGCGGACCTTGAGCACCAACGCGTCGGCGGCCACGAAGGTGAACGGCCCGGCCTCCTCCAGCCGTCGGGTGCGGAACTGCTCGACGTGCTCGTCGAGTTCCTTGGCCATCACCGAGACCTGGCTCTTGGACAGGCCGGTGATGCCGAGGGTCTGCACCAGCTTGTCCATCCGCCGCGTCGAGACGCCGAGCAGGTAACAGGTCGCGACCACACTGGTCAGTGCCCGCTCTGCTCGCTTGCGGCGCTCCAGCAGCCACTCGGGGTACAGCGAACCGGTGCGCAGCTTGGGAACCGCGACGTCCAGAGTGCCGACGCGGGTGTCGAGGTCGCGGTGCCGGTAGCCGTTGCGGGAGTTGACGCGCTCCATGCTGCGTTCGCCGTAGCCGGCGCCGCACACCGCGTCGGCCTGCGCCGAGAGCAGCGCATTGACGAACGTGGTGAGCAGGTCCCGCATCAGATCAGGACTGGCCTGGGACAGCTGCTCGTTCAGGAACTGTGCAGGGTCGATACTGGGTCCAGCGGTCATCGTCGTGGTCCTTCTTCGAGTCGGTTTTCGCAGATCACTCGAAGGATCCACCCGGTGGCCGCGCCTACGTTGGAGGCACGCGCTCACTCAGGTCCGTCGTACACCACTCTGCTGGACTCCACTCGGCTACGCCGCCTTATGCGCATAGCAAGACACATGTCTTGGGTGGGACATGCGCATGCGTAGTGGAGTCCAGCAGAGTGGTGTACGACGGACCTGAGTGAGCGCGTGCCTCCAACGTAGGCGCGGCCACCGGGTGGATCCTTCGAGTGATCTGCGAAAACCGACTCGAAGAAGGACCACGACGATGACCGCTGGACCCAGTATCGACCCTGCACAGTTCCTGAACGAGCAGCTGTCCCAGGCCAGTCCTGATCTGATGCGGGACCTGCTCACCACGTTCGTCAATGCGCTGCTCTCGGCGCAGGCCGACGCGGTGTGCGGCGCCGGCTACGGCGAACGCAGCATGGAGCGCGTCAACTCCCGCAACGGCTACCGGCACCGCGACCTCGACACCCGCGTCGGCACTCTGGACGTCGCGGTTCCCAAGCTGCGCACCGGTTCGCTGTACCCCGAGTGGCTGCTGGAGCGCCGCAAGCGAGCAGAGCGGGCACTGACCAGTGTGGTCGCGACCTGTTACCTGCTCGGCGTCTCGACGCGGCGGATGGACAAGCTGGTGCAGACCCTCGGCATCACCGGCCTGTCCAAGAGCCAGGTCTCGGTGATGGCCAAGGAACTCGACGAGCACGTCGAGCAGTTCCGCACCCGACGGCTGGAGGAGGCCGGGCCGTTCACCTTCGTGGCCGCCGACGCGTTGGTGCTCAAGGTCCGCGAAGGTGGCCGGGTGGTGCCGGTCCACGTGCTGGTCGCCACCGGCGTCAACGCCGACGGGCACCGCGAGATCCTCGGCGTGCAGGTCACCAGCAGCGAGGACGGCGCCGGGTGGCTGGCCTTCTGGAGGGATCTGACCGCCCGCGGCCTGGCCGGGGTCAAGCTCGTCACCAGCGACGCCCACGCCGGGCTGGTGGCCGCGATCGGCGCCACGTTGCCCGGCGCCTCGTGGCAGCGCTGCCGAACCCACTACGCGGCGAACCTGATGTCGGCGACGCCGAAGTCCTCGTGGGGCTGGGTCAAGGCGCTGCTGCACTCGATCTACGACCAGCCCGACGCCGACGCTGTCCACGCCCAGTTCGACCGGGTCGTCGACGCCCTGGCCGAGAAGCTCCCCAAGGTGGCCGAGCATCTGGAGGACGCTCGTGCCGACATCCTCGCCTTCACCGCGTTCCCGAAGGAGATCTGGCGCCAGATCTGGTCCAACAACCCCAACGAGCGCCTCAACCGCGAGATCCGCAGGCGAACCGACGTGGTCGGGATCTTTCCCGACCGGGCCAGCATCATCCGGCTCGTCGGCGCCGTCCTGGCCGAGCAGCACGACGAGTGGGCCGAAGGCCGCCGCTACCTCGGACTCGACGTCCTCGCCCGCGCCCAGGCCGTCGACACCTGCGTCGTCGAGGAGGTGACCGAACCCGAACTCCAGGCCCTCACAGCCTGACCGACACGCCCAACCGAGGGATCAACCTCGTACACCACCCCAGCGGACTTGACCGCATGCGTATAGCCGTGCAGCACGGTAAGAGAGCAGCCAAGACGCCATTCACGTGCACAGGACAGTCGTTTCCGAACGTCCTCTGTCGGACCGAGTCAGCTATGCGTACACACCAGGCGTTGCCACCTTGAAGGCGCCAGCGAAACCGAGGGAAAACCCGGGGGGGGTACCTCGACGTAGTGCGGCTCGGAGGCGCCAGCTTCCTAGCGCCAGAAGGTCGCCTCGACTTGGGGCGAGTCACGAGAACACCTTCGGGCCGCCCATGTGTCGCCCTGGGGCGTACCTCAATCAGCCATCGCCACGAAGGGCCCTCGCCGTCAAGCGAGGGTCCTTCTCGCGTTTCTGGACGGCATAACCGCCGGCCCAAGAACCCAATTCGACGCCCAGAAGGAGCAATGCACGATGAACAGCCAAGGCCAACGAGTTGGCTATGTCCGCGTCTCCACGGCAGACCAGAACACTGCAAGGCAACTTCAAGGCTGCGCGCTAGATCGCGTCTTCACCGATCGGGTCTCCGGCCGGCGCGCCGATCGCCCACAGCTCGACGCTCTCAGGGCCTTCGTGCGCGAGGGCGACACCGTCCTGGTGCACAGCATGGACCGACTCGCTCGCAACCTCGACGACCTCCGCCGGCTGGTCCGCGAACTTACTGAACAGGGCGTCCAGGTCTCGTTCCTACAAGAGGGCCTCACCTTCACTGGCGAGGACTCCCCGATGGCGACGCTGCTGCTCTCCGTCATGGGCGCGTGCGCCGAATTTGAACGTGCATTGATTCGCGAACGTCAGGCGGAAGGAATCGCCGCCGCCAAGCAACGCGGCGTTTACCAGGGCCGACGTCCCGCGCTGACCACAGCGCAGGCTCGGGAACTCGCCTCACGAGCGGCTGGCGGCGAGTCCGTCAGCGCGCTCGCCCGTGACTTCGGCATCTCGCGACAGACCGCTCACAACTACGTCCGCTACGGCCATCCCAAGACGAGCGCGCGATGAGCCAAGACAACCACTCTCCCACCGAGTACGACGACACTGACAGGAGCATCATCATGACCACCATCAGCATCACCCTGCGCGCCCGAAGTGACGAACCCCGCGTCTGGCTCGGCTGCCTTGCCTGCTACAACGACGGTCGGCTCGTCGGCGAGTGGGTGGCCGCTATCGACGCGCCAATGATCACAGCAAGCCAGCTGCACGGACGCCCGACGGACCACGAGGAGCTGTGGTGCTTTGACCTGGACAACCTGCCTCTGGCGCGAGAGCTTTCGCCGACCGAGGCGGGCGAGTGGGGAACACTGCTGGCTGAGGTCGACGAGCACCACCGTCAGGCGTTCGCCGCTTGGGTCCTATCAGGTGAGTACCTTGCTGAAGGGGGCGGCGATCTGCCGAGTCTGGCTGACTTCGAGGAGCGCTACGAAGGAGAGTGGGCGACCTTCGACGACTTCGGGGCTGAGCTCTTCGAGGAGTGTGGCTACGACGCCGAGGTGCCCGAGCACTTGGCGCCGTACTTCGATATGCGCGCATGGGTCCGGGACCTGGCGTACGAATACACCACCCTGCGCGCGCCGGACGGCGGCGTCTTCGTCTTTCGCTCACTGTGACGGCATCGGGCTGGCCCGCGATCCGGACGAGCGGATGTCGGCCGGCTTCCCCAAAGTTCTACCGAGAAAAGGACCCGACATGATCACGAAGTCCAAGGATCAGGGAAGCGGCCACCGACTCGTAGTGGTGCGGACGATCTGATGAATGATGTAGCTATGGACGTCTACCTGCACAGCGCGCCCGAGAATTTCAGGCCCGAGCTCGCTCTGAAGGCCGAACGGCTGCTCGAGGGTCGGTGGAACGGGTGGCTCCGACCTGTCGCGACGGCCGAAGCCGTTGGCATGTTTCTGGACGCTTGGCGGCGCAACGATCCGAACGGCATCTGGGGGTACGTCACAGAGGTCGGCGACGTCCTGGTCTGCTCGGTGATTGACGCCGATGAACCGGCCGACGAGTTCCCGCGCTGTGGTGAGACCCTGGAGGGTGTGGCCGTTTATGACCTGACAGGCTGGGTGTGGACTGACGAGCCGGAAGGCTGAAGAGTCTGCAGGGACGGGTTCCCTAGTCGCCGGCGGCTGTCAGGTCGGGAAGCAGCTCGGCGAAGATGGAGCGGCTGAGCTGAGGAGGAACCGCATTCCCGATCATCGTTGCGAGGCTGGACCTGAGCGCGATCGCGGAGAAGTCGAAGTAATCAGGAAAGCCCTGAATACGGGCGGCCTCGTGCGGAGTCAGCGCGCGGATCTCGCTTGGGTGCATGTAACGACCCTGGCCGATCGAGCCGAATCCGCTTGTCACCGTCTGCGCAGGAAGGTCCCAGCTCAAGCGCCCATACATGGACTTGTACGAGTGGCCGTCGGCCTGGTGGCATCGGGGCCTCTCAGCGTTGGGCAGGTCGACAAGCCCCTCGTCCTGTAGGTACTGCATTCGGCGCCGATTTTCAGCCGAGGCCCTGGGCGGTTCATCAATGCCCGTTGGGGCGGCCTTCACAAGATCCTCGATCGCCCAGCGAAGGTCGCGAAAGTCTTGGCGATCTGCCAGGTCGGCCAACACATCTGCGGGGGCCGTCAACCCTTCACGTACCGCAAGGAGAACGTGACGCCGTCGTCGCTGGGCGACGCCGAGAGCCGCGAGCGCCACCACTCCAGACGCTACGTCGAACCCAAGCCCGCGCAGTTCTCTCTCGACACGCGCTACGACCCCTTCGCCCGCGTGCTTGTCGTGCTGAACTGCTGGAACGTTCTCGATCAGGACTGCCTGAGGCTGTAGGACCTCGGCTGCTCTCGACATGTGACCGTAGAGCGCGTTCTTGGGATCTCGACGCCGCGTGTGGTTGTTGAGGTCGCTGTGTCCCTGACACGGTGGCCCGCCGACGAGTGCAGTCACGGTACCGACCTCTTCGGCCACACGCAGTTCGAAGTCTGCCAGCGGTTCTCCTGCCCTCGGGCCGAAGAACTCGCCGACGGTCGTTTGGCGGAAGTCGGCCTTCGGGAAGTTGGACTCGTAAACGGCACCGGCGTCGGCGTCTGAGTCGATGGCGAGAGGTATCTCGAGCGCGGTTCCCGCAGCCTCGGCAGCTTGCGCGACACCGAGCGTGAGCCCTCCGCATCCGCTGAAGAGATCGACCAGCCGAACAGTTGGGTGGCCGGCCTCGAAGTCCGGCCGGTCACTCAAGAGCAGGGGGTGCTGGGCCTCTCCGCTCATGAGACAAGGCTAGTACCGGCCCATCACCGACCGCCGGCGGCTCGGAAGTTTAGCGTTTCGCGGTCTTCTGTCGGGGTGTCCAGTTAGGTTCACAGGGACTCCAAGACGACACGAGAGGGAGACCAGTGATGGGGGTAGCGCGCTTGCCGCATGCGCCTTCCGCTCGCAATCCTGCGGTCGGTGTGGAGTCGCCGGCGACGGCGCAATGTCTCGCCGACCTACGTGCGGATCTTGAGCGTCAGGGCGGCCTGACGCTCGACGACGTGTTCAGGCTCGTCGCCGCGCATGGCCTGACGGCCGACGAGGCGGCTTCCGTCCTGGCTCAGTTGGCGGCCGACGGCATAGAGGTCGAGCAACCTGAAGTGGGTAGCGTTGAGACGGACGTCGCCGAGTCCGTCAGCCTGAACTCACCGGGCACCATTGGCGCGCACCGCATCCTGACGGCCGAAGACGAAGTCAGACTCGGCCGCCGCATCCGCCTCGGTCTGGATGCCGAGGCGGATGCTGACACTACGCCGACCGACGCACAACGTGCTCTCATCGACGACGGCCGAGATGCCCAGCACACACTCGTGCGCTGCAACGTGCGGCTGGTGATGTCCATCGCACGGCGTTACGTGGGCCAGGGACTTGAGATCGATGACTTGATCCAGGAAGGCACCTGCGGCTTGATGCGCGCAGCAGTCAAGTTCGACCACACGCTGGGCTTCAAGTTCTCGACGTACGCCACATGGTGGATTCGTCAGAGCCTTGACCGCGCTGTGGCCAACCTGTCCCGCACGATCCGGTTGCCGGTGTACGTCGTTGATCAGATGCAGAAGGTTCTGAAGATCCAGCGGCAGATGGAACTGAGGGATGGTCGGCCGCCGACGATCAACGCCCTTGCGTTCGAGCTGGACCTACCCCGCGAGAAGGTCGCCGCCATGCTCGACTATTCACGTGGTGTAGTCAGTCTGGATCTGCTGATCGGCGACGACACCACATTGGGCGACCTTCGCGCGGATCCTCGACACACGACTCACGTGACCGTCGAGCGTCGCGTTCTGCGGGACGACTTTGGCAACCGCCTGTGCCTCGTGGCCGAGGTGATGGGTGAAAGAACGGCCGACGTCCTGCGCCGGCGCTTCGGGTTTGCCGACGACGGCGAGCGCCAAACGCTCGAGCAGATCGGTGTCGTCTACGGAGTGACCCGTGAACGCGTTCGACAGATCGAGTCCAAGGCTCTCAACAGCAAGTTCGTCCACGACCTGTTTCAGGATCTCAACGAAAGCTGGTTCAGCGATGATGCAGAGTGAGGTCGAGGCGGCCGAGTTGTTCGTCGATTGGGTGAACGAGAGGGTCATCTTCGGCGGACGAGGCGACGAGGTTCATCAGCTGAGCGAGGCTCCGAAGGGCACCTTCTGGCTCGGTCGTCTTGCGTCGGAGGAGACGGTTCAGCTGAGCGGTCTTGGCAGCCGAGGCAAGCGCTTGGATCCGTGTGCCATCGACATTCGGGTACGACCTCGCGATCAGGTTGGACCGTGGAGACCCCGCGTTCGGGTCAAGC
Organism: Pimelobacter simplex; assembly: GCF_024662235.1. Lineage (GTDB taxonomy): Bacteria > Actinomycetota > Actinomycetes > Propionibacteriales > Nocardioidaceae > Nocardioides. The sequence continues at coordinate 213,171 of NZ_CP096276.1, read as the reverse complement.
TGCGCACCTGGACCCGAAACGATGCCGGCTGGACGAAAGACGCTCTCGTCGACGTGCCGCTCTCAATTGCAGTCAAGGACGTCGACGAGACACAGGTCTTCGGCGTGCATGACCTGGAGTCCGCAATCGCTGCGGCCGGGGGCGCTGGGCGCACGGCCGAAGTACGCGTGGATGTGCAGAGATGGCGAGGCGCGACCGAGATGGTCATCTCCCTCGTGAACACGAGTCCGGTAGCAACTCGACAACTACCAGATACGCACGTTTACGAGGCGGTTCTCGAGCTAACAGAACTGGAGACTGTTCCCTTCCAACTCGAGTCCCTCCCTGATTCGTTCCGCTTCGACCGCGCGGTCCCGGCGTTCGGCCGCAACTGTGGCGTCGAACCGATCAATGGTGGTGGCTTCCGCACGACGGACTTCGTCGAAGCGAGCCGGCGACGATCGGTTTGGTGGGACCGGCCCTCAGATCCGCCTGATCTCTCGTTCGCCACGCTGGCCGTAGACCCTTTCCCTTCGCTGGACCACCTGGTGCGGGAAGCCAATGCCTGGGGTGACGACCACTGGTCTAGTCGAGCCCTCGAGGACCGCGCCGCCCGTGAGGGCTGGAACCCGGAGATGATCGATCAGGCCAACGCTGGTGCCGCGCTCTGGACTGTCGAGATGCAGCGCCTCGAGGCCGGCATCGAGCTGCTGAGGTCAAACGCACAGCTGTTGCTCGCTTTCCGGCTGGCCAACCGCGCTATGGCACACGCGGCGGCTGGAAGATACCCGGGATGGCGCCCGTTCCAGATCGGGTTTCTCGTCAGTTCCTTGGACGGCATCGTCGACGGCTCGGCTAGCGACACTGTGGACGTCGTCTGGTTCGCGACGGGCGGCGGCAAGACCGAGACATACCTCGGGCTGCTTTGCACGGCGGTTCTTTACGACCGAATGACCGGGAAGCGGCAAGGCATCACAGCCTGGAGTCGATTCCCGCTACGAATGCTGTCACTTCAGCAGACGCAGCGCTTCGCCGACGCACTTGCTGGCGCCGAGTTGATGCGACAGGAACAGGGCCTGGGCGGGGATCCCTTCGCTCTCGGCTTCTTTGTCGGGGCCGGAGGAACGCCGAACTCGATCCCCCTTGATCCCCAGGACAGAGATCCGGACCCGGCTGACCCAGCTATGCCGGGCCGGTTTCAGGTGCTGCTCCACTGCCCGTTCTGCCGGTCGACCGACATCGACATGGACTTCGACCGAGCGTCGTGGCGTCTGCGACACGTTTGCACCAACACCGAGTGCCCCTGGGAAGAGCCCGGCCTACCCTTCTACGTCGTCGATCAGGAGATCTATCGGTTCCTCCCGTCAGTCGTGGTCGGCACCTTGGACAAGGCTGCCCTTCTCGGGATGCAGGCCGCCATGCGGGGCTTCGTCGGTGCCCCCATGGGGGTTTGTGACAAGCCCGGGCACGGTTTCTGCTACGCGTCTCGCTCCAAGACACCGAGCGGCTGTCTCGTGCCGGGCTGTCGAGGAACCAAACTGGCTCTAAGCCAGCCGCGAGAGTCCTGGGCGCCGCGCCTTCGCCTCCAAGACGAGCTGCACCTGCTCAGAGACAGCCTTGGCGCCGTGGACGCGCACTACGAGGGCCTTCTCGACCACTTGCAAGACCGGCTCGGAGGACGCAAGGCGAAGGTGATCGCGTCGTCTGCAACCCTCACCGGATACGAGCGGCAGATTCAGGTTCTGTACCAGCGAGAGGCGAGGGTGTTCCCGCAACCGGGACCCTCCGAGGGCCGTTCCTTCTGGTCCAACGAGGGGGACGAACTCGCGCGGAGGTACGTTGCGATCGCGCCACGTGGGGTGACGACTGAGTTCGTGTCCGACCGCACTCTGTCGACTATGCAGCGTTGCGTACGCGAACTGGCGAACGATCCAGATGCCGTCTGCCAGTCGCTCGGAATCGAAAGGGCACACGCGGACTTCCTTCTCTCCGTCTACGGCGTCAACGTCGTCTATGGCAACACCGTTCGGGACGTCGACGCGGCTCGGCGTTCGCTCGACACGCAGCTCGGCTTCGACGTCAACGCGGCGACACTGACGGGTCAAACTCCGTTCGACGAGGTTCGCCGGGTGCTCGACCGCCTGGACCACCCAGAACAGGCTTTTGCCGACCGTCTCCATGTCGTCGCTGCATCCTCGATGATGTCCCACGGTGTCGACATCGACCGTCTGAATCTGATGGTGATGCACGGCGTGCCGCTGACGACAGCCGAGTTCATCCAGACCACTGCACGCGTCGGTCGGCGCTATCCCGGCATGGTCTACGTATTGCATCGAATCGCGCGGGAGCGAGAAGCCGCGACGTTCGGCCGGGGCCTGACCCCGGTTCTTGGACACGCTGAATCCAGCATCTGCTGGGGAAGCGAGATGATCCAGGAACCATGGCCAGGAAGAACTACTCCGAGGAGTTCCGTCGTCAGGCCGTCGACTTGTACGAGTCCACCCCGGGCGCCACAGTCCGCGGCATCGCCGAGGACCTCGGCATCGTGCGCGGCACCCTGCGGCACTGGCTCGAGGTCTACGGGACCGGCAAGAAGACCGCCGCTGACGGGACACTGACCTCCAGCCCACTGCAAGCCACGCCGTCGAAGTCGAGCCAGTCCGGGCCGGCCGATGAGACGCCGGAGCAGAAGATCGCCCGGCTCGAGGCCGAGAATGCGGCGCTGCGGGCAGAGACAACGAAGCTGACGACCGAGCGGGAGATCCTCCAGCGGGCGGCCAAGTATTTCGCCGGGGAGACGCGCTGGTGAGTCGCTTCCAGTTCGTCGCCGACAACTCCGCCACCTCCCGCCCTGGCTGGACGGTGAAGCGACTGTGTGAGCTCGTCGAGATCGAGCGCTCCTCCTACTACGCGTGGAAGGCCGGGGCACCAGCGCGGGCCGAGCGGGCCGCCGCGGACGCCGCGCTGGTCGAGCGGATCCGCAAGGTCCACGAGGCTGACAACACCCAAGGCGCGCCTCGGATCACCGCCGACCTCAACGACGGCGCACCGCCTGAGCAGCGGGTCAACCACAAGCGCGTCGCCCGCGTGATGCGTGCGGCCGGTATCTGCGGCTACGTCAAGAAGCGACGCGTGCGGACCACGATCCCCGAGCCATCGGGACAGAAGGTGCCCGATCTACTCAAGCGGGACTTCACCGCCCCGGCGCCGAACCAGCGCTACGTCGGCGACATCACCTACCTGCCGATCGCAGACGGCACCAACCTGTACCTGGCCACCGTGATCGACTGCTACAGCCGTCGGCTCGCGGGCTGGGCGATCGCGGATCACATGCGCACCGAGCTCGTTGAGGACGCGCTCAAGGCCGCGGCCGCGACCCGCGGATCACTGGCCGGGGCGATCTTCCACAGCGACCACGGGTCGGTCTACTGCTCGAAGGACTACGCCAAGCTCTGCGCGAAGCTCGGCGTGACCCAGTCGATGGGTGCCGTCGGGTCCTCGGCCGACAACGCGTTGGCGGAGTCATTCAACGCCGCGCTGAAGCGGGAGGTCCTCCAAGACGAGCGGACCTGGTCCGACGAGCTCGCCTGCCGTCGCCAGGTCTTCAAGTGGCTGACCCGCTACAACACCCGGCGGCGCCATTCGTGGTGTCGCTACCTGTCGCCGATCGCCTACGAGACCGGCCACGCCGCTACGCTGCAGCCCGCCGCGTAATCACACCCCGTGTCCAAGATCCGGGGGTAGGGCCCGCCAGTTCGAGAAGTTCGTCAGGCAAGGTGACCGGTTCGTCGAGCCGATCCCCATCACCCGCCGCAGCCGCAGGGTGCTGCGGGTGACCACACCTGGACTCGTCGAAGCGAGGCGCCTCGCAATCCACGAGCCCCAATCCGGACGGGCGCTCACGACGGTTCAGACACTGCGAGCGTTCGCGGACTCCGCAGGTCTCAACGCTCAGTCCGAGTTCGATGAAATCGCTGAAGCACTCGGGCTGCACCACGAGCTTGATCAGTGGGCGCGCGAGGACCTGATGGGATGGCTGCGCACGTACTTCACAGTGCTTCGCGACCCCGCGACCACGGTTCGGTGGCCAAACGAGCTCTCGCCAAGCGGGAACGTCATGAGATCGCTACGCGACGTCGAGGACAGTTCACCCATCACGGAAGGGATCTGAGAGGCATGCGGGTCGAACGAAGCCCATCCCAGATACTGTTCAACTTCCTTCCAGGTCAGACGGCGGATCTCGACGGCCGCATCTGGAGGGTGCAGGAGTGGCGGGATCCCGAGCCGCTGCTGGTGGACGAGGGATCAATTCGGCGCCGCCTGCTTGGGGCCGTGATGGCGCTCGCCGAAATTCCCCAGGGTCGCTCATCTAAGTTCCCCACCCTGGGCGGTGTCACTGTAGCGGTCGGCGGGTGCCGGTCGCGGCGTGACGGAGTGCTTCGTTCTTGGCGTGGTGGTCGCGGAGTCGGTAGGAGTCGCCGTCCAGGTTGAGCACCACAGAGCGGTGCAGCAGCCGGTCGAGCATGGCGGCGGCGACGGTGGTGTCGCCGAGCACTTCGCCCCAGCCTGCGACGCCGCGGTTGGTGGTCAGCACGATGCTGGTCTTGAGGTAGCGCTGGGACACGACCTGGAACAGCGCGGAGGCGGCTTCGCCGGGCAGCGGCAGGTAGCCGAGCTCGTCGATGACGAGGAGGGTGGGGCCGGCGAAGAACCGCATCGTGGTGGCCCAGCGTCCTTCGATGGCGGCGCGGTGGCAGCGGGCGGCAAGGTCGGCGGCGGTGGTGAAGTAGGTGCGGTAGCCGGCTTCGGCCGCAGCCCTGCCGAGCCCGACGGCGAGATGGGTCTTCCCGACACCTGGCGGTCCGATCAACAAGACGTTGGTCGCGGTGTCGAGGTAGCGGCAGGTCGCGAGCTCCTCGACGAGCTTTTTGTCGACGCCGGGGGCGGCGTCGAAGTCGAAGTCGGCCAACGTGGCCGGGGTCGGCAGGGATGCGAACCGGAGTCGGCCGGCGAGCCTGCGGGCTTCGGTGGCTTCGACCTCACGGGCGAGCAGGTGCTCGAGCGTCGCGGTCATCGACCACTCTTCGGCTTCTGCTTGGGCGAGCACGCCGGGGAGGTGTTCGGCGGCCGCGGTTAGCTTCAAGGCGGCGAGGTGGCCGCGCAGCTGCTGGTAGAGGCTGGCCTGCGTACCGTTCATCGGCACGGTCAGGGAGTCGGTCATGTGAGGGTGTTCCTTCCGGTTGCTGCTCGGTCGTACTTGGACAGGTCGATCACCACGTCGTCGCTGGAAGCGGCGGTGGCGGTGAGGTCGTCGGGTTGCTGGCGAGCGCGCAGGACGTCGGCGGCCGCCAGGGCCGCGGGGCCGGGTGGGATGCGTTCCTTGCGGCGGTGCGGGCGGGAGGTGTCGTGGCCTGCCAGGACGAGCTGCTCGAGCGCGATCACGTGGCCGTGGTCGCGGACCATCACCCCGGCGCCGTCGGGTGCGAGCTCGTGGCGGGCGATCACGATCCCGCTGCTGGTGGCGATGTCGACGTGCGGGTCGCCGAGGCGCTGGGACACGACGACCTGGGCTCGGGCCAGCTCGGGCGGGACGGAGTAGAAGTTCCCGCGCCAGGCGACCAGTGCCTGCGCCGACACCGTCCGGTCCTCGCGGATCGTGGCGGGGAACGGCGTGGCCGGCACCGGCGCCAGTGGTTCGCGTTCGGCGACCGTGAGCACGCTGGCTCGGCCGTCGACGGCGGATGGACGCAGCCGGGCATCACCACGCAGCTCGCAGAAACGGTCCAAGGAGGCTTGGGCTTCCTCGATGGTGACGTCGTCGGGCAGGGTGCGCCACCAGCGTTGCGCGGCGGTGTGATTGGACTTCTCGACCACGCCCTTGCGGTTCCCGCGTCGCGGCGGGCAGATCGCGATCTGGACGCCGTAGTGCTTGGCCACCGCGGCGAACGTCGCGGTCACCTTGCCCGACTCCGGGTGGCACACCGTGGTCATCCGGTCGAAGCGCCACTTCTTCGTCAGTCCACCCAGCTTGCGGGCGACGGCGTCGAGTCCGGCGATCAGGTGCGGCTGCTGCTCGGTCGGAGCCAGTTGGCCGCGCCACTTGCCGGAGTGGGCCAGCGCGCCGACGAGCAGGTGCGCGTTCTTGCCCCATCCCCAGGCCGCTGGCGGGTTGGGGAGCTCGAGCCAGTCCCACTGGGTCTCCTCACCCGGCGGATGCTCGATCGGCGCGTTCGCCCGGCCCTTCGTCGCGCTGCAGGGCTCGCAGTGCGGCCGCAGATCCCGGGTGCGGATCTGGCGGGTGAACGTCGGATACGACCGGTCGTAGCCCAGCGCGGTGACCTCGTCGAACAACGTCACCGCCCACAGGTGCGGGTCCTCGGTCAGACGTGCGCGGACGTAGTCGAGGTACGGCTCGAACGGGTCGTCGTCGGCGGGCTTCCGTTCCCCGGCGACCCGCTCGCCGTCGAGGTAGGCGCGGATGGTCTTGCGGTCCCGGCCCAGGTGCCGGGCGATCGCAGAGATCGTCCAGCCCTGCCGGCGCAACGCGTGAGCGTCGATGTCTTCCTCCCGTGTCAGCATGGGAAGCGAGGGTCAAGTCCCGGCTAGTGGTGTAGCGCTGTGTTCCTTCGCTGGGGGGTTCAGGCAGTGAGTGCTGGCAGTTGGTCGGCTCCGATCTCGGTGTCGGTGGTGGGGATGGGGTTGACGCGGCAGCGGGCGAGGACTTCGAGTCCGAGGTATCGGCGGCCTTCGGCCCATTCGTCGGTCTGCTCGGCCAAGACCGCGCCGACGAGGCGCACGATGGCCTCGCGGGTGGGGAAGATCCCGACGGCGTCGGTGCGGCGGCGGATCTCGCGGTTGAGTCGTTCGGCGGGGTTGTTGGACCAGATCTGGGTCCACACGTCCTTGGGGAATTCGGTGAACGCGAGGATGTCCGCACGCGCTTGGTCGAGGTGGTCGTGGACCTCGGGGAGCTTGCCGTCGACGTAGTCCAGCAGCCGGTCGAACTGGGCGTGCACCGCCGGCCGGTCGGGCTGGTCGTAGACGCTGTGCAGCATCGCCTTGACCGCCGGCCACATCGACTTCGGCGTCACCGACATGAGGTTCGCTGCGTAGTGGGTGCGGCACCGTTGCCAGGCCGCGCCAGCCAGGTTCGCTGCGACCGCCTCGACCAGACCGGGGTGGGCGTCGCTGGTCACGAGCCGTACCCCGGACAGGCCGCGGGCGACCAGGTCGGCGAAGAACTCGTTCCACGCCGCACCGGTCTCGGCGGTGGCCACCCGCATCCCCAGGACCTCGCGGTGGCCATCGCCGTTCACGCCGGTGGCCAGCAACACCGCGGCGTTGATCACCCGGCCGCCCTCGCGGACCTTCATCGTCAACGCATCGGCGGCGACGAAGGTGAACGGGCCAGCGGCATCGAGGGGACGGTGGCGGAACTGCTCGACGTGCTCGTCGAGCTCGGCGGCCATCCGCGAGACCTGCGACTTCGACAGCGAGTCGATGCCGAGGGTCTTGACCAGCTTGTCCATCCGCCGCGTGCTAACGCCGGCGAGGTAGCAGTCCGCTACCACGGTGATCAGCGCGGTCTCGGCTCGCTTGCGGCGCTCGAGCAACCATTCGGGGAAGTAGGTGCCCTTGCGGAGCTTGGGGATCGCCACATCGATCGTGCCGACGCGGGTGTCGAGGTCGCGGTGGCGGTAGCCGTTGCGCTGCGCGACCCGGCCTGGGGTGGGGCGGCCGTACTCGGCGCCGACCACGGCGTCGGCGTCCGCGGACAGCAGGGCGTTGATCATCGTCTGCAGCAGCTGGCGCATCAGATCTGGCGACGCTTCGGCGAGGGCTTCACCGAGCAGGCGTGCAGGGTCGACAATGTGAGGAGCGGTCATCGTGATGACTCCGTTCGAGAGTGCTGTGAGAGGTTCACTCGAAGGATCACGCGGTGGCCGCTGCTTCGTCATCCGTACTCGCCGGTGACGATCTCGGCGACCGCGCTACACCACTATCGGGGACTCAACTGAAGCGAGGGCTCCTTCGTGAGATGGCTGGTGGTCAGAGACCGCCATCTTCGAAGGAGCCCCACCCGCTTCTGGTGGAGCCACGGGGTGGGGAATTTCAGTGAGCAGAACTGGGGAGATTCAGCTGAGCGCCATCAGCCGTCCACCCTTGGTCTTCGACCACACCGAGACGTGACGGAGGGGCCGCGTCCGATATCGCGAGCGGTCACAGTGTCGAAGTAGTGACGCTCAACCGGCCTAGAGGGGTGACCGTCGAGTCCTGGCCGGATCTCTACATGTGCCAGCGTTGTCGGCGGGTGACCAACTCGCGCAGAGGCGACTGCAAGTGCGGCGTTCGCAGATGGAGTCAGTTGCCGTTCGTCGGGTTTCACCACTGCGGATACCTGACAGTTCCGTGGATTCCTCGTTGCCAAGCACACGACGACGTCCAGATGAACTCGCCCGGCACTGCTCAGGCCAAAGACCTGCGCTTCACCTGTCCGACCTGTAACCGTGAGCTCCTACGCGGACTCGGAGCTGGTCGTCCGTGTCGGGGGTGTGGCGCTCCCGGAATGAGCTACACGGTTCACCGGGGCGCCAATGTCTTCACTAGTCACAACTTCACGATGGTCACGCCGGCCAGACCCGACCAACTGCAGGAGCTGAACGCGATCGGCGGGGCCGCGCACTGCCTGGACTGGGTGATCGATGGCATGCCCGGAACCAGGCCGCAGGCCGCACCGCGCAGCACCGGGACGCTCTACGAGCAGATGATTGCAATGGGACTGAGCGAGGCTGCGGCGCAGGCTGCCGTTCAAGCTGCCGAGTCCGCAGGACAACAGTTCAGTCAAGGTAGCTCGACCGATTCCCTTCCCGCAGACAAGCTTGACGCCGCCCGCGAAGAGGCTCTGGACGTCGCGATCAGCGTCTACAACGGCCGCACGACGGTGTCGGACCTTGTCAGCCATGCGGGTAGTGACGCAACACGGCATCGGTTCGAGCACTCCTACCGAGGGGCGTTCTCCACTGCCGGTCTCGAGACCGTGGACCTGGTCGACCGATTCCCGGTACTCCGTGGAGTGTTTGGTTACAGCCGCGACGCGTCATCCGGGCAGTCGCGCCTCGTGATGTTCCGGGGGCGGCGCGGCGCGTACCGGGTCTACGCAGACAGGACCGAGACCGAGGCGCTGTTCATCAGACTCGACCCTGTTCGCGTGGCTAGCTGGCTTCATGGCCGAGGTCTGCTTCCAACGTGTCCGAGTACCGCCCAGGACGCGCGGCTGGCAATCCTCGGCGCTGCAGAGATCCCGCAGCGGGGGGACGAAGTGCTGCAACCCACGACCGGCAGCGCCGTGCTGACTCTTCTGCACTCAGTCTCACACCGTCTAATCCGCGCTGCTGCCGTGTATGCGGGGATCGACCGCGACGCTCTCTCCGAGTACCTCGTCCCTCGTCACCTCGGCGCCTTCGTGTACGCCGGCTCACGTGGAGACTTTGTGCTGGGCGGCCTTCAAGCTGTGTTCGAACACGACCTAGACGAGCTCCTAGACGCAATGGTTTTCGGTGAGTCCCGCTGCCCGCTTGACCCCGGTTGCCGTCGAGCCTCCGGTGCTTGCCCAGCGTGTCTGCATCTCGGCGAGCCATCCTGTAGCTACTACAATCTCTTCCTCGACCGTGGCGCCCTCTTCGGTGCGGACGGGTACTTCGGCAGGCTTGTCTGATGGTGCATGGTCGATTGCCGCACGTGCCTACCGGCACCCTCTTCGCCAACCGTCGGTCGCTCTTCGACGCTGGCGTCCACCGTGACATCCGGCGCGGCATCTGCGGTAGTGCTGTACGAGGCGGCGGCGCAGAGAGCATCGTCCTATCGGGCGGTTACGAGGATGACGTCGACCTCGGCGACGTCATCTACTACACCGGCCAGGGGTCACGAGACAAAGACGGAACCCTCATCGCCGACCAGGAGATGAAAGGGCTGAACAACAGTCTCGCCCGTTGCGTTGAGACGGGCGTGCCTGTCCGCCTGATCCGCGCAACAACGAAGGGCCTTCGCTACGACGGACTCTTCGTAGTCGAAGACGCCTGGCTGGCACCCGGCAAGAGCGGGTTCGTGATCTGCAGGTACATGTTGAGAGCGACGAATCCTGAGGCCGGAGGGGACGTTGACCTCCAGCCCGACGAGACCTCACCTCCGCTCCAGTCTGCGGAACGGGTTCCTGTCACCCACTACAGGATGATGAGGGATGGACGGGTCGCACTGTCAGTCAAGAAGCTGTACAGGTACACGTGCCAGGTGTGCCAGACACAGCTGGCAACCGTAGGAGGCTTCTACGCTGAAGCAGCTCATATCGTTCCTCTCGGATTCGGCCATGCGGGCGTCGATCATGCGAGCAACGTCCTGTGCCTTTGTCCGAACCATCACGTGCTGTTGGATCACGGCGGCATCTCACTCACCGACGACTGGGCGGTCATAGATCGCGCAGGCAATCCCATTGGCAAGCTCGTCGTGAATCCAGGCCATGGCCTCAACCCGGAGTTCGCCAAGGTCCATCGCCAGATCATGGGTTTCCACCACGACTGAGGAACTGAGATTGGTCCCGGAGCCCAGTAGTCCGGTCATCCGCCGGCGAATGCAGACGCAGCGACGACGCGACACATCCGCAGAGATGCGGATCCGCCGCGCTGTGCACTCGAGAGGTCTGCGATACCGCGTCGACCGCGCGCCCATCGGAGACATCCGTCGCCGCGCTGACAGGAGAGTCCCGTGGAGTGGTGGGGTTTGAGGGTCAGCGGCGGGGCTGCGTGAAGTAGGCGGCCATCGGCGGGATCTTCGGTGTGAAACGACCAAGTCACGCACTGAAGGAGAACCACCGATGGCCTTGTCCCAGTCTGCCCTGTCTGAGTTGCTCGAGGCGTTCCGCACCGGCGATGGCGTCGACATGATCCGCGAGTCGGTCCGCACTGTGCTCCAAGAGCTCGTCGAGTTCGAAGCTGCGGGCGCGATCGGCGCCGAGCGCTACGAGCGCACCGAGGACCGCGTCACCGAACGCAACGGCACCCGTCCCAAGCTGCTGGCTACCAAGGCCGGCGACGTCGAGCTGCGGATCCCCAAGCTCCGCAAGGGATCGTTCTTCCCTTCGATCCTGGAGCCGCGGCGCCGGATCGACCAAGCGCTGTACGCGGTGGTGATGGAGGCCTACGTCCACGGCATCTCGACCAGGAGCGTGGACGACCTGGTCGTCGCCCTCGGCGCCGACTCCGGGATCAGCAAGTCCGAGGTCTCCCGGATCTGTGAGCAGCTCGATGAGTCGGTCGGCGCGTTCCGCACCCGGCCGCTGGACCACACGCCCTTCCCGTACGTCTACCTCGACGCGACCTACCTCCACGTCCGGAACAAGCCCGGCAAGGGCGGCCAGGTCGTATCCATGGCGGTCGTGGTCGCCACCGGGATCGCCGCCGACGGCAGCAGGGAGGTCCTCGGACTCGACGTCGGCGACAGCGAGGACGAGACGTTCTGGCGAAGCTTCCTGCTCAGCCTCAAGCAGCGCGGCCTGTCCGGAGTGCAGCTGGTCATCAGCGATCAGCACTCCGGGCTCGTGAAGGCGTTGAAGCGGTCCTTCCAAGGCTCCGCGCACCAGCGCTGCCGGGTCCACTTCGCCCGCAACCTGCTCGCGCACGTGCCCAAGAGCCACGCCGACATGGTCGCCGCGGTGTTCCGCACGATCTTCGCCCAGCCCGATCCCGAGGCCGTCGCCGCCGCGTGGGACGAGGTCCGCGACCAGCTCGCCAAGTCGTTCCCCAAGGTCGCTCCGCTGATGGACGAGGCCAAGGCCGAGGTCCTCGCGTTCACCGCGTTCCCCAAGGCCCACTGGCGCAAGATCTGGTCCACCAACCCGCTCGAGCGGGTCAACAAGGAGATCAAGCGCCGCAGCCGAGTGGTCGGGATCTTCCCGAACGCGGCCGCCGTGATCAGACTGGTCGGCGCGGTCCTCATCGACATGCACGACGAGTGGATCGCCGGCGATCGCCGCTACCTCTCAGAGGAGTCCATGGCGCTGCTCAACGACCCGATGGATACTGGTGACCACGCCGCCATCGACAGCGGCGAGTAGGACACCGAGGATCCCCTCAAAGCCCACCACCCCGCGGGGCTCTGTCGCGCTGACCTCGTCTTCGGGCCAGCACAGGTCGCCGTCTATGTCGACGGGTGCTTCTGGCACGTGTGCCCACAACATGGCAGCTGGCCCAAAGCGAACGCAGAGTGGTGGCGCGCGAAACTCGAAGCCAACGTAGCGCGGGACCGAGACACTGATTCGCGCCTGCGGGCCGCCGGTTGGCAGGTCCTGCGAATCTGGGAGCACGAAGACGCGGACGAGGCGGCGACCAAAATTGAGACGGCTGTCCGAAACAGACTTGAGGCCAAGGGCCTCCCCCGGTGATGTCTGTGACCCGACTCGGCAGCTTTAGCGATCCGCTCGAAGGGCACGGGGTCAGCCTCGTGAATGCGATGGTCGCTCGCCTTCGAAGCAGTGATCTGTCGCTTCCACCCCTGCTGCCGGCGCCTGAGGGTCCGCACTTCGTTTTCGAGACCTCGCCGACGCTGTTCTCGAACCGAACGGGCAGAGGCCCCCTCCGCGTCGCGTGGGATACGAATCTCCTCATCGACTACTTCGAGCAAGGCCGGCGACTCTGGGCCGGCGAGGACCTACCAGGCGAGGTGCCGACGGGCGACAGCGAGGAGCTGGAGGGGCTGCAACTGTTGATCGCAATGTGGGTCGTCCGCGACATTCGGTTCCAAATCCCTGACTTCTTCTTGCGTGACAGCAAGAGCAAGCCCTTGTCAGCCGAACGACGTTCTCAGCGACGACATGCCATGCGCCACTTTCTCGCTGCCTTGGCCTTCACCGACGAGGGTGTCGAGCACGGCCGCCAACGAACGACGCACGCCACAGACGACTACTTCCTTCAGCGCCTCCCGAGGGGCAACGACCGCCTCATGGTCGGGGATGCTTTGCGGTCGGGTGCCGACGTATTCCTGACTAGGGACGCCGGAGTTCTCAAGGCACGCGCGGCGCTCCGAATGCTCGGTCTCCTAGTCGCCAGCCCGCTCGATGTGGTCGAGGAGCTGTCGGCCGCCGGGGCGATGCACTGCCTGTTCTCGCCCGAGTACCTCTATTGGCCGATGCCCGATCAGGCCCGCGTGGCTCACCTCGTGTCGGCACTGCACTGAGCGCGGGTAGCCGGCGGCAACGCGCAGGCCTGTCCATCCAAGCGCCGAACTCGGAGACACATGTCTGGCGTCGGCCGCCCGTGGTCGTCGCCGCGACGTCCCGACAGCGTCAGCAGTCCTGGTACTCGCTGGAGATGCAGACGCCGAGCCGCTCGTCGCGTTGGCGGTTCTGCTCAAGCTGGATCAGGCCGACGAGCACCACCAAACCGAACCCAGCGAGAATGGCCAGCTCCCACCATGCCCAAGGGCGAGATCGTTCTCTCGGGCGTTTCGAGACGGCGGCAATGGCTGCTGCAGCGCCAATCATCAATACGCCCAGGAGTGCCCCAGGACCCTCAGCAGATATGAGAGAGGGACAACAGGACGGATCCCGAACCCAACGACGAGCACCACGACCACGAACAGTGCTTTCAGTACACCGCCGGCAACCTTGTCGGAGTTTCTTGCCGGCGTCGGAGACGTTCGCGGCCGGCCTCATGGGCGCCACGTGGTCGGTCCACCGCAGGCCGTCCCAGTAGCGCTGCGTGTTCGCCATCGATGAGTCCGCGTACCAGCCTGCTGACCGCACTTCGTCGTCTCTCATGTCGTCAGCTCAGTCCATTGCCCTAGCCGCAAGTTCGGCCAGGTCCTCCGAGCTCACGCCGTAGCCACGCAGTTGGAAGACGAAGTCTCCAGTCCGGACAATCACCCCGGGAGACGGAGATTCGTCTTCGTCGTCAAGCAGGTCTGACGGGATCGACGGTCCACCCACGACGGTGTTGACATCGGTGGTGAACCAAAGGCTCTCGTCGCCGAGATCGGGCCCGGTTGCTACTTCGATGGCGACGGAGTCGGCCACGATGGCGTCGGGAGTCGTGCTCACGCGACTCTCCGGTTTGCAGTTCCGGATCAGGTCCGTCAAGGACGGGAACAGACGGTCGTCGGTTTTCTCCACGACTACGAACTGAACCCATCGGGTCTCGTCGCTCGTCATGAACCGCTGAGCCGAAACGGGCTCGGCGTATCGCTGGATGGACGTGCTGCCGTCACAGTGCGGGAGGAACACCGGTCGGTCCCCTTCGGCGTCGAGGGCGAACTCCATCGGAAGGTCCCTCACGTCAAGCGCCGGCGCCGAACTGCCGCCGATCATCTTGAGTGCGAGGAAGACGACCGCGATGACGGCGACCGGACCTCCGACCATCAATGCAACGGTCCACTTGCTGCTCACGCTCGACCTCGTTCCTGTCGCCTATCAGTGTCGTTCGCCGCAGCGATTGTTACTTATCGAGTACGGACTTTGCAGTCGAACGTCGAGAGGCTCGACTGGTGTCCAAACGTGCCGCCTCGTACGAGCAGCGGGCGCATCGCAGGGCGTTCGGCGAGAGCGTGGCGCAGCTGAGACGCCAACGCGGCTGGACCCAGGAGGAGCTGGCCGAGCGGGCCGAGCTTCATCGCAGCTACATCGCCGCGATCGAGACCGGCGGCCGAAACCCCACGCTCGACGTCATCGTCAAGATTGCTACCGGCTTACACGTGCGAGTTTCACAGCTGTTCGAGTAGCGGACGGGCCTATCGGGCACGGCCGGTCTGCGCCGGTGATCGACCACGGCGACCACGCTCAAAGCCCAGCAGGGCGACACGGCAGCGGGATACATGCATGTCAAGTGGGCCCGAGCTGGGTCATCACCAGAAGCCGTGACAGCTTGAGCACGGCGGCCAGTCATACTGCACGTACCCCTTGAAATCAACACGTTGCGGTGTCAGACTGTCCGTACGTTCAACTGATCGCACGTTAGGAGACTCCGTGAACGACCACAAAGGCGAGCCGCTGATCGTCGTTCGGCATCTCAGAGAAGTCGACGACGCGGGAACGAAGCACTACGAGGCCGTCGTAACTGGGCGCTGGTTCGATGGAGCAGAGAGCGACGGGGCCCTCCGCCTGAAGGGAAACATCCGTCCCGACTGGCAGACCGGTAAGCAAGGAGTCAAGACGAAGCGCAAGGTGGACCGGTGGGCCGAGGAGCTTCTACAAAACAACGCAGTAATGGGCAACCTCAGCATCCGTCTTGACCCGTCGTCTGCCGAGTTCGAGATGAGGCAGGACGAAGACGGCGACTGGACGATGATCGTCTGGAGCGGCGGCTTCGACACCGCCGTCGACTCTCAATCCCGAATCACCGCGATCCTAAAGGCGGCGCGCAACCCGCTCGGGACATTTAACCCAGAGACGACATTCGCGACGCGCATCTGGGTGGCCGACGACGACCTGGCCGCCAGAGTCGGGTCGGACTACAATACGCGCGGCGACAAGGTGAACGACACGGCTGCGAAGTTCGCCTACCAGGACACTGCCGAAAAGCGGATCGCCCGCATGCTGCTCACTGACAGCGGGCACCTCGGAGTCGACAACGTCGAGGTCCTCAAGAACAACGTCTCAGCCTCGAGCTCAAAGCTGGTCGCCTTCAACACCCTGACTCAAGCGATGGAGTCAAACTGGCACGGCGAGCCCATCACGCAAAGCGAAGAGGAGGAGCAGGCAAAGTTCCTCGTGTCGTTTTGGGACGAGCTCGTCAAGGTTCGGCCCGAGTTCGGCCGGCTCGGCAAGTCGGACCGCCAGGCCCTTCGCGGAGCATCGATCGCGGGTACTGCTCTCAGCATTTACGGAGTCATTGCGATCGCCGACAAGGTTCGCCAGGCGGGCCTCGACCCACGAAATGTGCTAGGTCCGCTGGCCGAGCCAGTCGACATTGACGGCGCCGCTCGCGACTACTTCTCTTACGAGAACCCGGTGTGGACCCGGATCGGGGCGCTGGTACTGGCGGAGGACCGGGCCGGCAACGAACGACTGACGCTGCGCATGAGCTTCCAGACTCGCAAGGCCGTGGCCGAAGAGCTCCTACGCCGTACTGGGCTGGCAGCTTGAGTTTCCTGTCCACGTGGACTTGAATGTATGGGTCTATGGAAATCCGGCCGGTCAACGGCCACGAAGGGGCGGCCCGCCTGGGCCGCCCCTTCGTTCCTTCGCGGCGGGGATGGGATTCGAACCCACGGGACTTCTTGTCTATGGAAATCCGGCCGCTTTTGAGGCGGCTCCGTTAAACCACTCCGGCACCCCGCCTGAGCTATCTCAGGATAGCACGGGTTCGTGCGTTGCGACAAGGGTACGTGTGTTTGAACAGGGCGGTTCCGTCAGCTCGTTCCCCTGATTCCTGACCAACGACCACGCCGATCACGTTGAACTGCGCAGGACCGGTGTACCTAGGCTTCGCGGCTGCGAACTGCTCGAAGGACGAGTAGTTGAGCGTTGGTCCTAAGGTGTCGGCGCGCGCCGGGGTGGACTCGTGCTTGCAGACGTTGCAGCGACGGCGGCGCGCGTTGCTGAGGGACGACACTCGTCAGCCTGCAGAACAGCTAACTCGGCTGCATGAGGGCCTGCGACAGGAGATGCTGGTGCGCGTGGAAGCACTACCGGGGGAGACCCAGGCTGCGGAGCGCCTCAAGCAGACGGCGCTGCGCGACTTCGGCGTCGTCGCGGCGGACGACACACACGACCCGCGCTGGGATGGGTTCCCGTCATACCGCATGGCGATCGACCCGGACGATGCCCCGGTCCCGTTCCTCCTCAAGTATGCGCTCAACCTCGTGGGGTGCCCGGCGTACGGGCCGGGCGAGAAAGTCGCGTGGTGGGTGAACTTCACCTACCGAGGCGAGCGCTGCTCCCTGGCGTTCCAGAAGTTCGGACTGCGCCTCTACCTCCGAACTGAGCGCCCCGAAGAGGAGGCCCTAGAGACGCAGAAGCAGATCACGAAGCAGCTTCGGTCCTCCATGCGCACCATCGAACGACTCATCGTCACTGCTGCCCCCGATCTGTTGGGCAAGGGGGCGGCCACCGTGCGCAACCAGCACGCGTCGCTGCGCCGGGCCTACGACTACTTCCGAGAGCGTGCCGAGCAGCCTGTGCACATCGAGGATGTGGACGAGTCTGGGGAGAGCCCCGGCGGCGGTACGTGGAGGACATTCCGGAGTGGGCAGACCGAGATGCAGCTCAACTCCTTCCACGACATGGTCGCGGCGATCTCCGCGTTCCTGAGCCTGCTGGAACACGACCTCGTGCTGGCGCTCGCCTTCGCGGACTTCGACCCGGACGAGGACGATCTAACCGAGATGATCGGCTCCCGCTGGGGCGAGAAGTGGGATCGCATCTTCGGCAAGGAAGGCGACGCGGGCCGGTACTGGCAGCGGCTCTTCGACGTCGTGGAACGGTGGCGGAATCCCTACTCCCACGGGGGATTCGAGAAGGGCCACGGCGCGACCATCTACCTGCACACTCCCGGGGTGAACGCGGCCGTGCCGATCGGCCTGACTCGGGTCCGGGAGAGTCCGATATTCTCCTTCATCCCCGCTGGGGAGACGGACATCAGCGAGGTCTTCGCTCTCTTCGATGAGATCGAGGCGTTCTTGGGGAAGGAGCACCCGGAGGCGGTCGCGTGGATCGGCTCCGGCCTTGACGTGCGATACGACGAGGACTTCCGCCTTGAACTTGCGCACGCGCTCCAGCACGACCGCTTCGAGCAGATGCTGGAGACTCACGAGTACCAGCACGACATCCACGTCAACATGGACTTCGCGCTTCCCGGCCTCCTGCAGGCGCTAGGTCTGGACTAGAGCGCGGCTTCCTTGCGCCACGGCGCTTCGGCGTCGGCGAGGGTTTCGAGCATCAACTGGCACCAGACCTGAGCCGCGCCGACGACGAGCCGAGCGTGCCGGGGCCGGACCCATTTCGGGACGCTCTCGGCCCCGTGATCGACACCGACCTGATTGCGGATCTCGGTCACACCCTGCGCCAGCGTCACGAGCGATTGGAGCACTTGTCGAAGTGATGCGTTCTCGTCGCTGACGGCTTTCGCGGCGAGGCCCAACGATTCTTGCGCGGCGGTCACGAGCGCGGGCACCTTTGCGGCTTTCGAGTAGGTCTTCCCCCGCTCGGTGAGGACCAGCTTGGCTGTTGACTCGATGAGCGCCTTCGCGGCGCTCACAGCAAGCCGGGGGTCGGTGTCTACGGCCTCGCCGAGACGGGCGAGGTGATCGTGGATCACTCCCGCGTCGGTAAGCGCCGCCAGTGCATCGGCAGTGAAACCCACTGCCGGACCGCTCGGGTCCATGACGGCGAACGTCGTCTCGTCCACCTCGAAGCCCTCGGCCCGGAGAGTTCGCACCCACCGATCAAGATAGGCAGGCTCGAATCCGGGCTCGTTCCGGCGGGTCGCAATCCGTTGCAGAGTGTCGCTGTAGACGCCGGTCAACCTCGCGGCGTGGGACGGGTTCACGAAGTCGATCGAGGCGAGGTAGCGCCGGGTCCGTTCGCGGCGCTCACTCGTGTCGTTGTCGAGGCGTTGTGGCGGGCCGAGCGGGATCTTGTTGTCCTCGAAGAGCGCGTCGATGTCGCGCAGGATCGTGTTGGTGAGTTCCTCCGGGAGAAGCCGGAGCACCTTCTTGCTGAACGTCGCCACACCCAAACGCTAGTCGGCAGATACGGTTCTCGACGTGGAGATAGGCGCCCTCGCGATCAGTGTCGTCGCCCTGCTCGCCGCCGGATGGTCGGCGTGGGGAACTCACCGGCAAGCGCAAGCAACCGAAGTACAGGCGCGAGCGGCCAGTGCCGCCAACGCGATGGCGACGGAGGCTCTCGCGCTCGCCCGCGCAGCCGACAGCCGCGAGCAGACGCGCCAGCACGTCGAAGAACGACCGACCTTCGAGGTCGTCGGCAAGCGTCAGCGCGACAAGCCGTCGCTCATCGACGTGACGATCAGGAACGACGGCCCGCTCACGTACGACGAGGTGATCGTTGCGGCTGATCTGGATGACGCCGACACGAAACGCCTGATTCGTGGACTGAATCGTTCCGAGGAACTCGTCCCCGAATCGGCACTTGGCTCAGTGCAGCCCGGGGAGACACTCTCGGCGGTGCTCGCCCGTACCAACCCCGAACTCGGCGGGAACGCGAAGCTGATCGTGACCGCGAGACGCGAGGGCCGTGAGTGGCGAACGATTCACTACGTGAAGGTCGCAAGCCCGCAGCGCATTATTTCGATGTGAGACGTGCTGTCGGCGGTCGCCGACGTACTTCTGGGCGTGGACGATGCGCACGCTCTGAATCGTGAACTCACTGAGTTACTCCGAGACGCCGGTGAGGCAGCGGGGTTCGAGGTGATCGTCGAGTACCCGCTCCCCGGCGGACGGCTGGATGTCGTGTAGGGCGTGCCGTCGCCGAGCCCGACCAGCTTGTCGAGACGGGTGGCGCCGTCACGCGGCGGAGCCCAAGGGACTGCTCCGCAAGCTGCTGTGACCGGAAGTATTCAGCCGCCTACGGCGATAGTCACGATGATCGCGATGATGGAGGCGACGGCGGCGATCGCGGCGAGAAGGACGCCCGCCTGAGTCCACCGGAGCATCTGCCGCTCTCGGACCTCCGCCGCGTTTGCGCTAGCGATCGAGTGCTCGACCAACTGCTCGATGAGTTCGCGGGTCTCCTTAGTTGACCGCGCAGCCTCCTGAGTTGCCCGTGCCGTGTCCGCAACGTGGTACTTCGCCATGTCGACGGGTACGGCGTGCCTCCACTCGGTCATGTTTCTAGGGTCGCATGTAAGTCCGACACTTCCTGCCAGCGAACCAGCCGTGTCCCAAGATCGCAGCAACCCCGATCGCCCCTTCAGTCGGCGGCGTCAGCTACACTGAACGAACACCAACAGGTACAACAAACACCACGTTTGCGCAGGTCAGAGCACTAGGCTCACTCCCACTCGATGGTGCCCGGCGGCTTCGACGTGATGTCGACGGTGACCCGGTTGACGTCGGCCACCTCGTTGGTGATCCGGGTCGAGATCTTCTCGAGCACCTCGTAGGGCAGGCGCGCCCAGTCGGCGGTCATGGCGTCCTCAGAGGTCACCGGCCGCAGCACGACGGGGTGCCCGTAGGTACGGCCGTCGCCCTGGACGCCGACCGAGCGGACGTCGGCCAGCAGGACGACGGGCATCTGCCAGATGTCGCCGTCGAGGCCGGCGGCGGTCATCTCCTCGCGGGCGATGGCGTCGGCGTCGCGCAGCAGGTCGAGGCGCTCGCGGGTGACCTCGCCGATGATGCGGATGCCGAGGCCGGGGCCCGGGAAGGGCTGGCGCTGGACGATGACGCTGGGCAGGCCGAGCTGGGCGCCGACGGCGCGGACCTCGTCCTTGAAGAGCTCACGCAGCGGCTCGACGAGCTCGAACTCGAGGTCCTCGGGCAGGCCGCCGACGTTGTGGTGGGACTTGATGGTCGAGGTGCCGGCGCCGTGGCCGGACTCGACGATGTCGGGGTAGAGCGTGCCCTGGACGAGGAAGCCGACCTTGGTGCCCTCGGGGGCGCCCTTGATCACCTCGAGCTCGGCGCCCTCGAAGGCGCGGATGAACTCGCGGCCGATGATCTTGCGCTTGGCCTCGGGCTCGCTGACGCCGGCGAGGGCGTCGAGGAACTGCTTCTCGGCGTCGACGATGACGAGCTTGGCGCCGGTGGCGGCGACGAAGTCGCGCTCGATCTGCTCGGTCTCGCCCTTGCGCATGAGGCCGTGGTCGACGTAGACGCAGGTGAGCCGGTCGCCGATCGCCTTCTGCACGATGGCCGCGGCGACCGCGGAGTCGACGCCGCCGGACAGGCCGCAGATGGCGCGGCCGTCGGGGCCGATCTGCTCGCGGATGCGGGCGATCTGCTCCTCGGCGATATTGCCGATGGTCCAGGTCTGGCGGCAGCCGGCGATGTCCCAGAGGAAGTGCTCGAGGATCTTCTGGCCGTGCTCGGAGTGCAGCACCTCGGGGTGCCACTGGACGCCGGCCAGGCCGCGGTCGACGTTCTCGAAGGCGGCGACCGGGGTGACCTCGGTCGAGGCGAGGACCGTGAAGCCCTCGGGGGCCGCGCTGACCGAGTCGCCGTGGGACATCCACGCGTTGTGCTCGGCGGGGATGCCGGCGAGCAGCGTGCCGGGCAGGCTGGTGGTGACCCGGGTCCGGCCGTACTCGCGGGCGCCGGTCGCCGACACGGTGCCGCCGAGGTGGGCGGCCATGAGCTGGAAGCCGTAGCACATGCCGAACACGGCGGGTCCGGCCGAGAAGATCGCCGGGTCGATCGTCGGCGCGCCCTCGGCGTAGACCGAGGAGGGACCGCCGGAGAGGATGATCGCCTTGGGGTTGCGGGCGACCATCTCGGCCACGGGCATGGTGTGCGGCACGATCTCGGAGTAGACCCGCGCCTCGCGCACCCGGCGGGCGATCAGCTGGGCGTACTGCGCCCCGAAGTCCACCACCAGGACCAGGTCGTGGTCGTGCTCGGGCTGGTTCTCCGCGGCCGCCGTCATGGCCGAATCGTATCGAGGGCGCACCGCACCGCCCGAACCGGCCGGGCGGGACTTTGTACCCAGATATTAAGAGCCTTCACTAAAAGGCGGTAGCGTCCCGCCCGTGACGTGCCTGCCCGCAACCGGCGGTCCGGCCGCCGGCCTGGTGATCCTCGGTGTGCTCCTCGTGGCCGCCGGACTCGTGCTGACCCTCCCCCGACGCTCGACGCGCGTCCTGGTGGCGGCCCTGCTGGTGCTCGGCGTCGCCGGTGCGAGCACGCTGACGCCCACCGAGGCGCAGGCCGCGAGCGCCGACTGCGCCCCCGCATCCCCGGGGCAGCCCGGTCAGCCGGGGCAGCCCGGCACCCCGTCGTCGCCGCAGGGCCTCGGGCCGCACGGCTCCGACCCGGACTTCGAGCCGGCTCCCGGCGCCGACCCCGGGCGTCGGCACACGCTCACCTACCGCGCCGGCGCCGGTGGCACCCTCGGTGGGACGACGAAGCAGCGGGTCCGCCACGGCGGCGCCGGCACCGCCGTCACCGCGCTCCCCCGCGCCGGCCACCGCTTCGTGCGCTGGAGCGACGGCAAGACCGCCAACCCGCGCACCGACCGGTCCGTCACCGCCGACCTGACGGTGACGGCCACGTTCGCCGCGAAGACCTACCGGGTCCGCTACCTCGCCGGCCCCGGCGGCGCCCTCACCGGCGCCACCGACCAGCGGGTCGCGCACGGCCGGGACGCCACCCCCGTCACCGCCGTCTCCGGCGCCGGCCACCACTTCGTCCGCTGGAGCGACGGCAGCACCGCCAACCCCCGCACCGACGCCGCCGTGGTCGCCGACCTGAGCGTGCGCGCCGAGTTCGCGCGGACCGTCGTCCGCCTGCAGTACGTCGCGGGCCCGGGCGGCACCGTGACCGGCGATCTCGACCAGCGGATCGACCGGGGCGCGAGCGGCACCGCCGTGAGCGCGGTCCCCGACGCCGGACGGACGTTCGTGCGGTGGAGCGACGGCAGCACCGACAACCCGCGCACCGACACCGCCGTCCTCGCCGACGCGACGCTGACGGCCGTGTTCGCCGCGCGGACCTACGTCCTCACCTACCTCCCCGGCCCCGGCGGGTCGCTCAGCCCGAGCGCACCGCAGCTGGTCGAGCACGGCGCCGACGGACCCGCCGTGACGGCGACCCCGTC
Source organism: Pimelobacter simplex (assembly GCF_024662235.1). Lineage (GTDB taxonomy): Bacteria > Actinomycetota > Actinomycetes > Propionibacteriales > Nocardioidaceae > Nocardioides. The sequence goes on along the minus strand of NZ_CP096276.1, from coordinate 190,436 downwards.
CCTCGGCTACCTCTTCGTGCGCTGGAGTGACGGCAGCACCGCCAACCCCCGCACCGACACCGCCGTCACCGCCGACCTGAGTGTCAGCGCCGAGTTCGCCCTCGACACCCACACCGTCAGCTACGCCGCCGGCCCCGGCGGCAGCATCGGCGGGACGACGCCGCAGACGGTCGACCACGGGACCGGCACCACCGCGGTGACCGCCGTCCCCGACACGGGCTTCCGCTTCGTCCGGTGGAGCGACGGCGGCACCGCCAACCCGCGCTCCGACTCCCCGGTCACGGCCGACCTGTCGGTGACGGCCGAGTTCGCCGTGCAGACCTACCGGGTGCGGTACCTGGCCGGAGCGGGCGGCTCCGTGACCGGGGACGCCGACCAGACGGTCGACCACGGGACCGGCACCACCGCGGTGACCGCGGCCCCCGACGCCGGCTTCCAGTTCGTCCGCTGGAACGACGGCAGCACCGCCAACCCGCGCACCGACGCCGCCGTCGTCGCCGACCTCACCGTGACCGCGGAGTTCGAGACCAGCATCGCGCTGGCGGCGCAGGGCCACACGAGCGGGAGCGTGCCGGACCCGACGGCCCGCACCGTCAGCCTGCGCAACCCGGACGCCACGACCGCCGAGTACGTCCTGATCCCCACCAATCTCGGACCGCAGGGCACCCAGCTCACGGTGAGCGTCACCGGGAACGCCGCAAGGGCCGCGGTGGCTCCGGGCGGCACCACCAACGCGGCCGACCCGCACGCCTCGGCCCGGCGCGGCGCCGTCGCACTGGTCGAGGCCCGGCGCGGTCAGAGCACCTCGGACACCCCCCTCGCTCCGCCGGCACGAGTGCCGGCCGGCGCCGTGCCCACCGTGGGGCAGACGATGACGCTCAACCGCGACCCGTCGAACACCTGCACCACAGGCACGGCCGCCGCCGCCACGGTCCGGGCCGTCGGCGACCACGTCGTCCTCATCGCGGACGACGCGAACCCGGTGGGCGGATTCGACGCCACGGACTACGCCGACCTGCTCGCCTCGCTCGAGGCCGTCGCGACCGCCGTCACCGACGTGCTGGGCGACGTCCCCGACGTCGACCGGAACGGCCGGGTCGTCGTCTTCGTCACCCGTGGTGTCAATGAGCTCAGCCCGCCGGCCAGCAGCCAGGTCGAGATCGCCCGCGCCCTGCCGCGTGACCTGCTCACGCAGACCGAGTGCGCCACCAGCAACGTCGGCGAGGTCGTCTACGCGCTGGCGCCCGACCCGACGGGTGCCGTCAACTCCAACGTCCGCACCCTGAGCTTCGCGAAGGGTCAGCTGCCGGCGGCCTTCGCCCACGAGCTCGCCCACCAGATCATGGACGGCGAGCGGCTCGCCGCCGGCACTCCCCTCGACGGCACCTGGCTCGCCGAGGCCGTCGCCGACATGGCGATCGAGACCGCCTTCTACCCGCTCACCACCGGGCTCGATCCGCTGCAGAACATCCGGCTGAGCATGCTCACCACCGGACCGAACGCCGGCACTCGGGTCGCCGCGTTCAACGGCTTCGTGAACCTGAACTTCGGCCGCTACCGCGCCTGGCTCCAGGCGCCGACGGCCAACCCGATCCTCGGGCCGGACGACACCGTGAGCCTGGCCACCCGCGGCGGCGCGTGGGCCTTCCTCGGCTACGCGGCGGACCGGCGGGCCGGCGGCTCCGTGAGCGCCCGCAACGCCTTCCTGCGCTCCCTCGCGACCGGCCCGGAGACGGGCACCGGACGCCTGGCCGCGGCCCTCGGCACGGACCCGGCCGCGTGGCTGCAGGACTTCGCCGTCGCAGCCTTCACCGACGACCGGGCCGGCCTGGCTCCGCTGGGGACGAGTCCGCCGTTCACGATGCCCTCCTGGGACTTCCCGTCCGTGTTCGGCGGCCTCGGCGGCTTCCCGCTCGCCACGGCGGCCCTCGACGCCGGCGGGAGCACCACCAACACCTACGCCTCCCACGGCGGCTCGCGCTATGTGCTGTTCGACATCGCGGCGGGCGCGACGGCGACGGTGACGGTGACGCTGACGGCGCTCACCCCCGCCGACCCGACCATGGGCTACCGGATCGTCCGCCTGCGCTGAACCCCACCGGCCGGCCCGGAAAACGCACCAGGGCCCGGCCGGGGAGGGAGGGTGGCCGGGCCCTGATTGTCCACGCAACTGATGGACAGTGCCTGGACCGAGCCCGGGCTTCGGGAGGGAGCGTGAATTCCCGGGCTCGCTCAGTTCAACGACCCCGTGTGGGGTGGGTTACGCAGGGTCCGGACAACTTCGACAAAAGTTCTGGGGCGGCCCCAGGATCTCCCGAGACCGCCCCACGAGGCATCAGCTTTCGCTCAGCTCACACCCACGATGGGCAGCCGCAGGGCCGCCGGGGCGTCGTCCGGGACGACGGGCGCCTGCGGGGCGACCGGCTCGATCCGCGCGTACGACGCTCCGAGCGCCGGGCGGGAGTCCGCCTCGCCCTTGTTGGGCCAGAAGGCCATCGCCCGCTCGGCCTGGGCGGTGATCGTCAGCGACGGGTTGACGCCCAGGTTGGCCGAGATCGCCGAGCCGTCGACGATGTGCAGCCCGGGGTGCCCGAACATCCGCTGGTAGGGGTCGACCACGCCGGTCTCGGGGCTGTCGCCGATGGTGCAGCCGCCGATGAAGTGGGCGGTCAGCGGGCGGTTGAATGGCTCGCCGATGGTGCCGCCGGCGGTGCCGCCGCCCATCACCGCGGCCATCCGCCGTACGGCGTCGTTGGCGGCGGGGATCCAGGTCGGGTTGGGCTCGCCGTGGCCCTGCTTGGAGGACAGGATCCACTTGCCGGCGACCTTCTTGGGGAAGGTCGTGATCGAGTTGTCGACCGACTGCATCACCAGGGCGATGACGACCCGCTCGGACCAGTGCTTGACGTCGTAGAGGTCGCGGACCCGGCGGCGCTCCTTCCACAGCTCCTTGAGCCACACCTTCCAGCGCGGGTCGGGCCCGTCGCCGTCGGTGAGCACGGTCTGCATGAGCGACATGGCGTTACTGCCCTTGCCGTAGCGCACCGGCTCGATGTGGGTGTGCTCGTCGGGGTGCCACGACGAGGTGATCGCGACGCCCTCGGTGTAGTCGACGTCGGCGCCCTGGGGCGCGATCGCGCCGAGGATCGACTCGGAGTTGGTCCGGGTCAGGTGACCGAGGCGGTCCGAGACGTGGGGCAGGTCGCCCTCGGCCTTGAGCCGGTGGAGCAGCTTCTGGGTGCCGAGGGCGGCAGCGGAGAAGACGACCTGCTCGGCGGTGTAGGTCTTGGTGGCGGTGCGCCGCGAGAGCTTGGCCTTGGTCCAGCGCGTGTCGACCTGGTAGCCCCCGCCGGCCAGCGGCCGGACCCGGGTCACCGTGGTCAGCGGGTGCACCTCGGCGCCGTTCTGCTCGGCGAGGTAGAGGTAGTTCTTGACCAGCGTGTTCTTGGCGTTGTGCCGGCAGCCGGTCATGCACTCGCCGCAGTCGCGACAGGTGTTGCGCTGCGGCCCGGCGCCGCCGAAGTAGGGGTCCTCGACCTGGGCGCCGGCCTCCTGGCCGGGACCGCCGAAGAAGACGCCGACCGGCGTGGCGTGGAAGGAGTCGCCCACCCCCATCTCGTCGGCGACCTTCTTCATCACCTCGTCCGAGGGCGTCATCCGCGGGTAGGTGACCACGCCCAGCATCCGCTTGGCCTGGTCGTAGTACGGCGCCAGCTCGTCCTTCCAGTCGGTGATGTGGGCCCACGACGGGTCGGTGTAGAACGGGTCGAGCGCCTCGTAGAGCGTGTTGGCGTAGACCAGGGAGCCGCCGCCGACGCCCGCGCCGGCCAGGATCAGGCAGTCCTTGACCATGTCGATGCGCTGGATGCCGTAGCAGCCGGCGGACGGGGCGTAGAGGTACTTCTTGAGGTCCCAGGAGTTGTCGGCGAAGTCGTCGTCGCTGAACCGCGCGCCGGCCTCGAGGACACCGACCTTGTAGCCCTTCTCGGTCAGCCGCAGCGCGGTGACCGAGCCGCCGAAGCCGGAGCCGATGACGAGGACGTCGTAGTCGAAGTCGGTCATCGGTTCACGCCCGTCCGAGCTTGTCCATGATCCGCAGCGAGGCGGACATGAACTTGGCGTAGCCCTCGTCGGACATCCCGAGCATCGGCCCGAAGCGGATCAGCCGCTGGGTGGCGACCGACTGGGTCTCGGTGTAGCGGTGGATGCCCTCGGCGCCCTGGCGCCGGCCCATGCCGGACTCGCGCATGCCGCCCATGGGGGCGTCGATGCTGGCGAAGGTCGCGCCGAAGGCCTCGTTGACGTTGACCGTGCCGCACTTGATCTGGCGCGCGACCTGGCGCCCGCGCTCGGTGTCGCGGGTGTAGACCGAGCCGTTGAGGCCGTACTCGCCGTCGTTGGCCCGCGCGATCGCGTCGGCCTCGTCGTGGAAGCGGTAGATCGAGACGACCGGGCCGAAGGTCTCGTTGCCGAAGCAGGTCATCTCGGGGGTGACGCCCTCGAGGATCGTCGGCTCGAAGTAGTAGGGCGCCAGGTCGGGCCGCGCCTTGCCGCCGGCCAGCACCCGGGCGCCCTTGGCGACCGCGTCGTCGACGTGGGCGGTGACCGTCTCGAGCTGGTCGGCGGAGATGAGCGTGCCCATGTCGGCGTCCCAGTCGAGCGTGGCGCCCAGGCTCATCGCCTTGGTGCGGGCCACGAAGCGCTCGACGAAGCGGTCGTAGACCGCGTCGGCGACGAACATCCGCTCGGTCGAGACGCACAGCTGACCGGCGTTGGAGAAGCAGGCCCGCACCGCGCCCTCGGCCGCGCGCTCGATGTCGGCGTCGCGCAGCACCAGGATCGGGTTCTTTCCGCCGAGCTCGAGCGAGCAGCCGATGAGCCGCTCGGCCGCCTGCTTGGCGATGATCTTGCCGGTCGCGGTGGAGCCGGTGAAGCAGATGTAGTCGGCGCGCTCGATGATCGGCGTCCCGAGCTCACGCCCCGGGCCGGCCACGACCTGCCACAGGTCGCGCGGGAAGCCGGCGTCCTCGAGCAGCTGGGCGCCCAGCAGCGCCGAGAGCATGGTCTGGGCGTCGGGCTTGGTGACCACGGCGTTGCCGGCGAGCAGCGCGGGGAGGCCGTCACACAGCGCCATGGTGAACGGGTAGTTCCACGGCGAGATGATCCCGACGACGCCCTTGGGCACCCGGTTGAGCTCGACCCGGGTGAGCACCGGGACGACGCCCGGCCGGCGCTCGGTGTCGAGGTGGCGGTGCGCCGTACGGGCGTAGTAGCGGGCGGTCAGCGCGATGTGCAGCGGCTCGTCGAAGGCGTGCTTGCGGGCCTTGCCGGACTCGAGCTGGATCAGGTCCATGATCTCGTCCTGGCGGTCGAGCACGATGTCGTGGAGCCGGTGCAGGATCCGCGAGCGCTCGTCGATCGAGACCCGCGCCCAGGCCGCCTGGGCCACCCGCGCACGCCGGAACGCCTCGGCGACGTCCTCGGTGCTCGACTGCGGGATGTTGGCCACCGGCGCCCCGTTGATCGGCGAGTGGACCTGGGTGGTCCGGCCCGTCGTCGCGAGGATCCGGTCGGTCAGCCGGGCGACGTAGTCCGGCTCGAGGGCGTACGACGCCCGGGGGTCGTGCTCGGGGTCGTGGGGGCCCTCCACGACGGGGCCGCCGGAGGCGCCGGAACCGGGGATCGCTTCGCTCATGTGACGAGCGTAGGTGAGCAGGGTCACCTACGGCTACCGATCGGTAACGGATGTGTGGCTTTACACATCTCGTCTTGATGTCAAGGGACTACATCGGGGGCGCCGCGAGGTACACCGACTTGGCCTCGGTGTACTGCGCCAGGCCCTCCGGCCCGAACTCGCGCCCCAGCCCGGAGGCCTTGAAACCGCCGAACGGCGCCGCGAAGTCCATCGTGTAGGTGTTGATGCCGTAGGTGCCGGTGCGCACCCCGCGGGCGACCTCGAGGCCGGCCTCCTGGTCCGCGGTCCACACGGTGCCGGCCAGGCCGTACTCGGAGTCGTTGGCGATCCGGATCGCGTCGGCCACGTCGTCGTAGGCGATGACCGAGAGGACCGGGCCGAAGATCTCCTCCTGGGCGATGCGCATCTTGTTGTCGACGCCGGCGAAGACGGTGGGCCGGACGTACCAGCCGCGGTCGAGACCCTCGGGACGACCCTCGCCGCCGACCAGCAGCTGGGCGCCCTCCTCCTGCCCGATCCGGATGTACGACGCCACCCGCTCCTGCTGGCGCTGCGCGACCATCGGACCGATCTCGGTCGCCGGGTCGAGCGGGTCGCCGACCTTCATGGCGCCGATCGCCGAGGCGAGGGCGGCGGCGAAGGCGTCGTGCCGCTCGCGCGAGACGAGCACCCGGGTCTGGGCGACGCACGCCTGGCCGGAGTTCATCACGCCGAGGAACTTCAGGCCCTCGATCGCGGCGGCCTCGTCGGCGTCGTCGAGGATGATCGCGGCGGACTTGCCGCCGAGCTCGAGCGAGACCCGCTTGAGCTGCTCGCCGCAGATCGCGCCGATCTTGCGGCCCGCGGCGGTCGAGCCGGTGAAGGCGACCTTGTCGACGCCGGGGTGGCGCACGAGGTGCTCCCCCACCTCGCGGCCACCGGCGACGATCGAGACGACGCCCTGGGGGACGCCGGCCTCGACCAGGAGCTCGGCGAGCAGGTAGCCGTCGAGCGGGGTCTCCGGCGCCGGCTTCACGACCACGGTGCAGCCCGCGAGGAGCGCCGGGACGACCTTGGACAGGATCGTGAACTGCGGGACGTTCCACGGCGGGATCGCCGCGACGACGCCGACCGGCTCGTGGCGCACGACGACATCCGCGCCGAGCACGCCGGGACGCCGCTCCTCCCACGGGAACTCCCGCGCGATGCCCAGGAACGCCTCGATCTGCATCCAGGGCGCGGGCGCCTGGGCCAGCGAGCTGAACGAGATGGGCGAGCCCATCTCGGTGGAGATGATGGTCGCCATCTCGTCCAGCTTGGCGGCGTACAGGCCGGAGAGGTTCTGCACGACCTCGATCCGCTCGGCCGGGCTCATCCGCGGCCACGGTCCCTCGTCGAACGCCCGGCGGGCGGCGGCGACCGCGGCGTCGATGTCGGCTTCGCTGCCCTCGGGGACGCGGGCGACGACCTCCTCGGAGTGCGGCGAGACCACCTCCAGCACGGCGTCGGTGGCGGGCGTGGCCCAGGTGCCGCCGATGAAGAGGGCGTCGCGGTCGAGGGTCATGTCGTGCTCCTAGTCGAGGTGGTGCGGGTCGTGCGGATCAGGGGGCGAGGGTGAACCAGTCGGCGAAGCCGCTGGGGTCGTGCCGGCCGAGGGCGCCGTGCTCGAAGAGCCCCCATCCCTCCGAGCCGTCCGGTACGCCGGCCCCGGGGCCGTGCACGGTGGCCTGGCCGACGTGGTCGATCACGCCGAACATCACCCGGCCGGCGACGGCCGGGTCGTTCATGTCGTAGGTGAGGCGCTCGGTGAACGCCGGGCCCTTCCACATGCCGTGGGTCCAGTCGGAGTCGCCGCCGTAGCCACCGCCGACGTGGATCGGCACGGGCAGCTTGGAGGTCACCTCCAGCACGAGCTCCTTGCCCTCGGGGGTGGTGCACACGATGGTCGCGCCGGTCGGGACGCGGGTGCCCGAGGTGTAGCGGATCTCGACGCGCGGCCAGCCGAGCTGCTCGACCCGCCCGTCGCGCCAGATCCGGGTGCAGTCGTTGAGCGTGCGGAAGCCGTCCGGGGTCTCCTGGATGATGAGGACGACGCAGAACTCCTCGAAGCGCAGCGGCACATAGAGCCACCACATCCCCTCGAAGGCCGGGTCGGCCGGCTTGCCCGCGGGCGCGGCCTCGCCGACGGGACGGATGCCCCAGGACCGGTCGCGGCTGCCGAGCCAGCGGTCGGGGGTGACCGCGATGTCGGTGCCGTCGACGCTGAGGACGCCCTCCCAGGTGCCGAGCTGGGCGAAGCGCTGCGCGTCGAGCGTCGTACCGGTGCCCTGGCGCATGACGTGCGGCAGCTCCTGGACGACGGGGAACGAGCCCTCCCAGGTCAGGTCCATCGCGATGCCCTCGGTCTCCTCGAGCACCAGGCGGAGCTTGTGGAGCGGCTCGACGACCTCGACCCGGTAGTTGCCGACCTGCTGGGCCATCCGGTCCGCGCCACGCGGGTCGGCGGCGTCGGAGAGGTGGACGGCGGTCTGCTCGTCGCCGCGGCGCAGCAGGACGAAGGCGTCCTTGGTGCCGAGGTTCGGGTAGAAGCCGAGACCGGTGATGAGGAACAGGTCGCCGGTGCGGTCGTGCGCGTTGAGATAGCAGCGGTCGTAGAAGTTGCGGTCGCTGCTGCCGGCCCACGCGACGGGGCGCGGGAGCTGGTGGATCGGATACTCGTCGAGCGGGCCGAGGCCGTAGTACTCGCCGTGCAGGCCGTGGTCGTGGTGGGTGCTCATGCGCCGACCTCCTCGAGGAGCCGCTCGAGGAGCGGTCGGTGGTGGAAGACGGCCTCGGGGTCCTCGGGCCGCTCGATCTCGCCGAAGTGGATCTGGCGTGCGCTGGTGCGCAGGAAGACGCAGCCCCAGTTGACCGCGGCGTGCAGCAGGAACCAGGTGAGGTCACCGGTCTCGACGCCGGTCAGCTCGCGATAGGTCGCCACGACGTCGTCGGGCGCCAGGAACTCGGGCATGCCGGGCAGGCCGAGCATGGTCGCGATCTCCTGGAAGACCTGGTGGGCGAAGACCAGCCAGGCGAGGTCCATCTCGCGCGGCCCCAGGGTGGCCATCTCCCAGTCGAGGACGGCGACCGGCTCGAAGTCGCGGTACATCATGTTGCCGATGCGCGAGTCGCCCCACACGAGGACCGGCTCGCCCTCCTCGGCGGGCAGGTTCGCCTCGAGCCAGGCCAGACCGCGCTCGATGAGCGGGGAGCGCGGGCTCGCCTCCGCGGTGGTGATCGCGTAGTCGTACCAGGCGCGGGTCTTGGCGAGGTTGCGCGCGAGCGGAGTCGACCCCTCGTGCCCGGTGACCGCGGGGTCGAGGAAGCCGAAGGTCGTCGCGGCGTCGGGGATGCCGTGCAGCCGGGCCAGGACGTCGACGGTGCTGCGCTGGAGCTGCGCCTGCTGCTCGGGCGAGGCGTCGAAGAGCCAGTTGTCGCCGAACGGGTACGGCAGCACGTCGGGCGGGACCGCGCCGTCGAGACGCTCCATCAGGAAGAACGGGGTGCCGAGCACGTCGCCGGTCGGCTCGTTGAGGCCGACCGCGGGCACCGGGATGCCTGCCAGCTCGCCGGCCAGACGCATCGCGTCGTACTGGTCGGTGAGGCGGTACTCGGCGAAGACCGGGAGGTCGCCGGCCGCCGGGGCCACGCGGGCGACGTACTCGCGGGTGACGCGAGCGCCGTCCTCGGTGGTGGTGATCGCCAGCAGGACCGTCTCGCTCGACATGCCGTTGGTCTGCACACCGTCGTGGAGGGTCACCTCCGGCGCGGCGCCTTCGGGCAGCACGCCGGTGAGCCACTCCTCGAGCCGGTCGTGCACGGCGCCCTGGTCGCGGCTGGAGCGCTGCAGCGTCATCTCGGCGATGTCGGCAGGCAACGGGGACTGGGTCACGGGGGTCCTCCTGGGGGTGAGCACAGCCTGTTAGAACGTGTTCTAACTTGTCAATGGCCGATTACGGTACCCTCGGTAACGAAAGAGGGGAAGGCCTTCATGGGGACCAAAATCGGCCGTCCGCGCGACCCGCGGATCGAGCAGGACGCGCTCGCCGCCGTCCGCTCCCTGCTGGCCGAGGGCGGCTACGCCGCCGTCACCGTCGCCGCCGTCGCGGCCCGCGCCGGCACCACCAAGCCCGCCCTCTACCGCCGCTGGCCCGCCCTCCCCCACCTCGTCCACGAGGCCGCCTTCCCCGGCGAGCTCGCCGGCGAGCTCCACCTCGGCGACGACCTCGCCACCGACCTGGCCGGCATCGTCCGCGGCACCCGCGACGCCCTCTGCGACCCCGTCGCCGCCGCCGCCCTGCCCGGCCTGCTCGCCGAGGTCAGCACCTGGCCCGACCTGCACGCCGCCATGATGCAGCGCTTCGCCGGCGTCTTCCGGGCCCTCGACGAGCGGCTGCGCGCGGCCGTCGTCGCCGGCGAGGCCCACCCCGACGCACGGGCCGACGACCTGCTGCGGCTGATCATCGGCGCGGTGATCTCGGGGGTGCTGCTCACGCCGGGACAGCTCGACGACGCGTGGGTGGAGCGGCTGACGGCGACCTTGGGGCGGAGCCTGCGGCCCTAGAGGCGGGCAGCCGCACCGCCGCAGATCTCGTTCTCATCCGCAGGCAATTCCCGTAAGGTCGGTCCGGCGCAGCGATCCAGCTTCTCGTCGCGAGGTGGCGAGCAGGAGCCGAGCGCCAGCCGATCGGGAGGCTCAGGATGGACAGCGAATTCTTCGCGGCGTTCTACTGCGACATGGTTCCACAGCTCGTCCGGTTCGTCGGTCGCCGACTGCCCACCGACAGCGCCGAAGACGTCGCCCACGACACGATGATCACGCTCTGGCGCAAGGACCCCCCGTCTCCCGGCGACGACCAGGACCTCGGGCGCCTTCGCGCGCTCGCCTTCCTCATCGCGGCCGGACACGTCCGCAACGCGGAGCGCAAGGCAGCAAGCGAGCGGCGGCTGCTTGAGGCGATCGCAAGCGAGACGGCCCTCCCGCCCGCGAGTACCGACCCCACCGCTGAAGCAGTCCTCTCCGATCGACTGCAGGCCTTGTTGTCGCAGGAGCGCCCCGATGATCGACGCGCCCTCGGCCTTCTCTCCCTCGGATTCAAGACCGCCGAGATCGCGGACGTGCTGGAGGTCTCTCCTAAGGCTGCGTCGATGCGCCTTCGGCGAGCCATCGACCGCCTGCGCCGCGCCCGCACGGAGTCACGATGTCGCGAGGGCGGTTGTCGGGGACTCCCGGCTTGCCTTCCACGCGGGATACCCGCCGGCGAGGGTTCCGACGAGGGCTGTGACCGCCACCGCCGCCGCCCCGACCCATAGGGGCAGGCTGACGGTCCAACCCTGGGAGTGCGCGTAGAAGGCGGTGACGACGTAGCCGAGCAACGCACCGGCCAGTCCTCCCACGGCCGACATGAGCATCGACTCGGCAAGGAACTGTGTGGCGATATTTCCCCGGGTCGCGCCGAGGGCGCGGCGAAGCCCGATCTCGGAACGCCGCTCGATGACGGCGATGATCATGGTGTTGCTGACGCCGACGCCCCCGACGAGTAGGCCGATCGCCGCCAATCCCAGCAGCAGGCGGTTGAGCGTCGCGTCGGCGGTCAGCTGCGCGGCGAGCGCATCCGAGGGCCGGTCGATGCCGACCTGGTCCGGGTGTTGGGGCGATGCGGTGGCGGCCGCCACTTCGGTGACCGGCACGATCTGACGCTCGTCGGCACGCACGTACACCCCGGTCCCGGTGCCGTCGTAGCCGAGGTAGGTCCGGGCAGCCGGCCCCGGCAGCAAGGCTGCACCGTCGAGCTCGGGCGCCAGCTGGAGCGGCCGCAGGACGCCGACCACCACCCACCACTGACCGGGCCGAGAGCTGCCGGGACCATCGATCCACAACCGGGTGCCGGGCGCCTCGACGCCGAGTCGCGCCGCTGCCGCACTGCCGAGGACCACGGTCGGGAATGCGGTGTTGGCCTGGGTGAACCAGTGTCCCTCGCCCACACGTCCACGGAGGGTGCGGAGCAAGGTGGGTGCCGCTGCAGCGACGACGACACTGTTGGTCTTGCCACTGGGGACGTACGGCGACCGGTAGATGCCCACGTCCTCGAAGGCGCCGACACTGCTTGCATCGGTGACCGGCCCGATGTTGCGCAGCATGATCTCGGCCGTCGCCGGAAGCCTGGTGGGTGTCCCCTGGAGGTCCGGCGTCGGCTCCACCCGCAACAGGTTGGTGCCGAGGCGTGAAAGCAGGTCATCGAGCTCGGCGCGGCTCGACTGGGTCACGCCGGCCACGGCGACCATCGCCGCCACCCCGATCGCGATGCCCAGGGCAGAGAGGGCGAACCTGAGGGGGTGTCCCCGCAGGCCCCGCGAGGCAAGGCGGCTGTGATCAGCCAGACGGAGCCGTGCCACGAGAGCCTCATCCCTCCAGCAGGCCGTCGCGAAGGACGTGACGCCGATCCATCGACGCGGCGACATCATGATCGTGGGTGATCACCACGACTGCGGTCCCGCCTGCGGCGAGACCGCGGAGGATCTCGATCACGGTCGCGCCGTTGGCCGTGTCGAGATTGCCCGTCGGCTCGTCGGCCAGGACCACCGCAGGCTCGCCCACCACCGCACGCGCGATGGCCACCCGCTGCCGCTCGCCGCCGGACAGCATGTGCGGGCGATGATCGAGTCGGTGGCCGAGTCCCAAGCGCTCGAGCACCTCGCCCGCGCGATGCCGGCGCTCGCGATGACGAACGCCGGCATAGAGCAATCCCTCAGCGACGTTGTCGAGCACGCTCATCAGGCTCGACAGGTGGAACTGCTGAAAGACGAATCCGATCGACCGCGCACGGAGCTCGGAGAGAGCGCGATCGCTCAGTCCCGCCACGTCATCGCCCCTGACTCGAACGGCGCCCGAGGTAGGGCGGTCCAGGGTGCCCATGAGCTGGAGCAGCGTCGTCTTTCCTGAGCCGGACGGACCGACCACCGCTGTGAAATCGCCGGCTTCCACCGCGAGGCTCACCCCACGGAGTGCACGGACCCCACCGGGGTAGGCCTTGGCGACGTCGAGGCACTCCACCGCTGGGACGCTCACCGCGGGACCCGGATCCGCGTGCCGGCTTCGAGGTCGCCCGTCACCTCGACCTCGCCATCGGCATACAGCCCTGGGGTCACGGCGACGAATCCGCCCCCGTCGGCGAGCTGGACCCCGTACCCGCCCTCGGCGAGAGCGACCAGTGCCGTGACAGGAACGGCGAGCACGTCGTGACGCTCCTCGACGACGTACGACACGGTGACCGCGCCGGCGCGGGGGGCTCGCGCCGGGTTCTTCAGCTCCAGTCGGACGTCGACGTCTCCCCCCTCGTCAGGGGCACGTCCCACCGACCGGACGGTCGCCGTGACCGCGCGCTGGTCGGGCAGCGTCACCTTCACCCGGGTTCCGAGCTCGGCCCACTCCACCGACCCCGCAGGCGCCCGAACGGTGACGACCTTGTCCGTGGCCGTCCGCTGCACGGCCGCCGCAGGAGTGTCCGAGCCCAACGCCGATCGATCGGTGACCAGCCGGATCGGACCGGGGAGGAAGAGCACATCCCCCAGGACGACGCGACCCGTGACAGGAGCTCCCACGTCGGCCTGCCACGCCTTCACGGCCGCCGCCGTCGCGGCGGTGAACTCGTCGTCGGGGTCGAACCCGCTGTACCCGAGAGCAGCGAGGTTGGCCTCGAGCTGCGCCACGTCCGGCCCCGTGAGAGGGACGGGGGCGGGACCAGGATCAGGCATCGCGCCGGAGGCCCGATCCTTGTTGCCCGGTGCGGGCACGTCGGCCGCAGCGGTGTCCTCCAGCGTGCGGTAGGCCGGGGTCGCGCCGTACATCAGGTTCACCGGCTTGTCGTCGACCCGCATCACCGCCCCGCCCCGCCGAACGACCACCCCGCTGCGGGGCAGCCAGGTCACCGTGCCCACGGCTCGGATCGGGATGCCCTCCGCCGGGCCGTATCCGATCTTTCCGGCAAGCGAGGCCCCGATGGTGAGGTCCTGGCGCCGCACCTGCACCACCTCGTCGTCGCTGGGACCAGGATCCGCCGATGTGCCGTCACGCCCACCCTGCGCCAGCAACCACGCTCCGACAGCCCCAGCGACCACCAGGAGCAGGACCAGCACTCCGACGACGCCCCGGCGACGTCCCTTGACCGGGTCAGCCACCCGGTCTCACCGGATCCAGACATCGTTGAGAGCGACCAGGGCGAGGGAGTCGACGGGGACGAGCGTCACGTCTTCGACGACCACGCTCACCAGCCACCCGTCGTCGGTGATCAGGGTCGCCGCTCCGCCGCTCGTGGGTGACCGGCCGTAGGTGCCGCCTTGGAGGTAGACCCTGCCGGTGCCTGTCTCGAGCAGGCCCGCGCCGGCGGCTGACCACAACGCAGGGTCGGCAGCGCGCTCGCTCGTGGGATCGAGTCTCTGGACGAGGACCTCGGCACCGATCTCGCTGGAACCTCCGCGACAGCGCGCCCAGCCGGACCGAGATTCCCGGACCCACGGCTCGATGCTCGAGGCGGGGTAGTCGAGACGATCACGCGTGTCGAGCCAACCCTGTGGGTCGGTCCCGGTGGCAACCGGCTCGAGCGCACCGAGGCCCGTCGATCCGCTGAGGGCGTCGCACAAGGTCACGCCCATCTGGTCCGCCGGTACGCCGAAGCCAGCGACTGCCGACCCCGCCGGCGCCGGAGCCGTGGAAGCCGAGGGAGCCGGTCCGGCTCGGCCCCAGGTCCCGAGGCCGACCGTCGACAGGGTGATCACACTCCCGACCACCGCCGCGGATGCCGCGATAGCCACGATCTGCCGTGCGCTGCGACGCCGTGACCGGAGGACTCCTTGTCCGATGCTCGCGTCGACCAGCGTCGCGGGCGGGTCCGGGATCGTCCCGCTCGCCCGCGAGAAGAGATCGACGATGGCCCGCTCGTCACCGTCACCCTCAGTCACGAGGTCCCCCCTCGCCGGTAGCGCCCTCGGCGCGCGCCTGCTCCGGGTCGCCACCGGCGCGCTCGTGACGATCAACGACGCCACGAAGCCTCACCAGCGCGCGACTCGCGCGAACCCTGACGTTGCCGGGCGTCAGCCGCACGACGGCGGCGACCTCGTCGACCGAGCGGTCGTCGAGGTAACGCAGCACCACGATGGCTCGGTCGACCTCACCGAGCAGGGCAAGACCACGCTGCAGGTCCAGCCGCGCCGCGATGTCGCTGTCGTCGTAGCTCACCTCCGGCACCGTGTCGACGGGGTACTCGGTCGAGCTGCGCCGACGGCGGGAGGAGAGGAAGACACGGGTCAGGACCGTGTGGGCATAGGCCGCAGGGTTGTCGATCGCTGTCCGCCCCCACGCGACGAACAGCCGGGTCAGGGTCTCTTGCACCAGGTCCTCAGCGAGGTACGGGTCGCCGACGAGGAACAACGCAGATCGGTGGAGCGCAGGGAGACGCTCAGCCGCGAACGATCTGAAGCCGTCACGATCCTGCACCCTGGCGTCCATTCACCTCTCCCTCACTACTTGCTCGTCGTACCTGTCCGTCACCTTGAATGATGCGTCAAGCGCCGTGGTTGTTACACAGACTCGTCATCCCACGCCAGGGCCGGTCTCCGCAGGGTCGCCGATGATCGAGGCACACGCTCCCGTGGCCCGCTGTGCACCAGCCGACAGCTGGTCCCAGGCAGCGTCGCCCGGAAGTCCGTTCGGGAGCGGGTCGGGGAAGTCAGGAGCCCCGTTGTCCTGCATGCAGGTGGCATAGTCGGCGTAGACCCGCCGCTGCGAGGGCGTCAAGGCAGCGGCGTCGTCGCTGTCGATGAGCTCCTTGACCTCGCTCGGCATCGGAACGGCGAGCTTCTCGCAGGCGACTTGAGCATCGTGGACGGACGACTGGTCCGGCACGGTCTCGTTGGTGACCGTGATCTGGCCGAACTGGTTGGGGTCGGCGAGATCGGGCAGTCCGTTGTCGCGCAAGCAGTCGGCGTACTTCTGCATCGCGGTGACGTAGGCCTGGAGCACGTCCTGCTGGGACCGACCAGTCGTCGTCGCCCCCGGGCTGTCCGCCGCATCAGGCCGGGCTGTCGCGACGGGCTCCTCCTGGGGGGAGCCGCACGAGACGAAGAGCACCGGTACGACCAGCACCGCCGCGAACACGCGGGCGCGAGCACGCACTGGGTTCGACATGCCTCTCATGGGTGCCTCCGAATCGACGGGGAGCCGTGCTGGAAATGTGCGTCACCTATAGCGACGCCTGGGCATCCGGACTCGTTACACCGGTCGGGTGGTCCCGCAGCGACGGAACCACCCGACCGGGTTGGGCGATCCGGTCAGCGAGGGTCAGCAGGGGTTGATGGTCCACACATTGAGGTTGTCGACCCGAACCCAACCGACCTTGCCGGTCGTGATGTCGCGCAGGTGGTTCCAGTTGTAGGAACCGTTGTAGTTGTTGCAGTGCAGGAGCGTGTCGTGACTGGTCTGCCCCTGGCCGACCGACGTGCATCCGACGCCGTCGCCGGTCCTGATGTTGATGCCGTTGGCCGCGAAGTTGTTGTTGACCCGCGTGTTGACGGCGTTGTACCAGTTGTTGTTCGGGCACGTCCCCGCGGCTGACGCCGAGTCGAGCGAGGCGCCGGCAACCACCAGCGCACTGGCGGCGAACCCGACCGAAGCAAGCGCTGCAGCAATCTTCTTCATGTGACTCTCCTCTAGGCCGGAGGCGAGTCCCGTGCTCGCCTCTCAACCCTAGATGTCACAGAATGTCCAGAATTCCCCAGTCCTAGTAATTCCCGGGCGATCTCTACCTGACCATCGGGTCGAGATCTGCTCGAGCAATGCCCTCCCCGTCCCCCAGCCGGACGAGCGCCGTGCTGTCGGGGGCATAGACCGCCGAGCCGCCGATGAACGTGTGCGGCCCGCACCGCCCGGTCAGTCCGGCGACGACGACGTGGAGGCCGTGGTCGAGCGCGCGGGCGGCGTAGGTGACGTCGAGGCGGCGGGCGCCGCCGGGGAAGTACGCGACCGAGGCGAGGTAGACGCTCGCGCCGGCCGCGGCAGCGATGGCGGCGTGCTCGGGGACGCTGCCGTCCCTGCAGATCGACAGGCCGAGGACGACACCATCGACGGTCAAGGTGGCGGGGCGGTCGCCGGGGACGAACCAGTCGGGCTCGGCGCCGTCCAGGTGCTGCTTGTCGTACGGCGCCGAGGTGGTGCCGTCCGGCTCGACCACCACCGCGCTGAGCGTACGACGACCCGCGCCGCGCGCAAGGGCCGCCGACGCGACGACGGTGGTCCCGGTCGCGGCGGCCGCCGCCCGCAGCGGGTCGAGGGCCGGGCCCTGGAGGGTGGTCACGGTGGGGAGGTCGCCGGCGAAGGCCGCGGCGTCGTACCCGGTGAGGAAGGCCTCGGGGAGGACGGCGACGCGGGCCTCGGCCTGGCGGACCAGGCGGGCGGCGGTGGCGACGTTGTGGGCGAGGTCGCCGGAGCGGGCCTCGGCCTGGAGCGCGGCGACGATCACCTGGTCGGCGCGGTCAGTGGGCGACGACCTCGACGCGCTGGAACTCCTTGAGCTCGGTGTAGCCGGTGGTGGCCATCGAGCGCTTGAGCGCGCCGACCAGGTTCATGGTGCCGTCGGCGACGCGGGAGGGCCCGAAGAGGATCTCCTCGATGGTGCCGACCTGGTCGAACTGCACGCGCTGGCCGCGCGGGAGGTCCGCGTGGTGCGCCTCGGCGCCCCAGTGGAAGCCGCGGCCGGGGGCGTCGGTGGCGCGCGCGAACGGCGAGCCGACCATCACCGCGTCGGCACCGCAGGCGATGGCCTTGGCCAGGTCGCCGGAGGTGCCGATGGAGCCGTCGGCGATGACGTGGACGTAGCGGCCGCCCGACTCGTCGAGGTAGTCGCGGCGGGCGGCGGCGACGTCAGCCACCGCGCTGGCCATCGGGACCGCGACGCCGAGGACGGTGCGGGTGGTGTGGGCCGCGCCGCCGCCGAAGCCGACCAGGACGCCGGCCGCGCCGGTGCGCATGAGGTGCAGGGCGGCCTGGTGGGTCGCGCAGCCGCCGACGATGACCGGGACGTCGAGCTCGTAGATGAACTCCTTGAGGTTGAGCGGCTCGGCCTGGCTCGAGACGTGCTCGGCGGAGACGGTCGTCCCGCGGATGACGAAGAGGTCGACGCCGGCGTCGGTGACGGCCTTGGCGAACTCCTTGGTCCGCTGCGGCGAGAGCGAGGCCGCGACGGTCACGCCCGCGTCGCGCATCTCGCGCAGCCGCTCGGCGATGAGCTCGGCCTTGATCGGCTCGGTGTAGATCTCCTGGAGCCGGCGGGTCGCCTCGACGCCCTGGAGCCCGGCGACCTCCTCGAGCAGCGGCTCGGGGTCGGCGAAGCGGGTCCAGAGGCCCTCGAGGTTGAGCACGCCGAGGCCGCCGTAGCGACCGAACTCGACGGCCGTCTTGGGCGACATCACCGAGTCCATCGGGGCGGCCAGGATCGGCAGCGAGAAGCGGTAGGCGTCGATCTGCCAGTCGACGCTGACCTCCTCGGGATCGCGCGTGCGCCGGGAGGGCACGATCGCGATGTCGTCGAAGGAGTACGCGCGGCGGGCCCGCTTGGCGCGGCCGATCTCGATGTCGCTCACCGGAGAAGGTTACCGAGCCGCGCGGCCGGGGCAGGAAGGCAGGCGTGTCGTTGCGCCTGCTGCCCGCCCTCGCCGTCCTCGCGGCGGTCTCCCCCGCCCTCGTCGCGTGCACCGGCGACGAGCCCGCCGAGCGCACCACCGAGCGCCGTACGACGGGCACGCTCGACACCGACTGCGCCCGGGCGCCGGGCGAGGTGACGCACTCCCCCGTCGCCGACGTCGTCGGCGTCGACGGGGTGCTCTACGGCGTCACCCCGCAGGGCGTCGACCGGATGCAGGGCTCCGAGCGCTCCCTGGCCTACGCCAGCGACGACCTCGGCCTCGACCTGCTGACCGCGGTCGATGGCGACCTCGTCCTCGCCAGCGACGAGCGGATCGCCCGGATCACCGTCGGCGGTGATGTCGTCTGGGAGCGGCCGGCCGCCGGGGACGGCTCCGCACCGGTCCTGCTCGCCCCGGAGCCCGTGGTGGTCGTCGGCGGCGAGCGCATCGACCTGGGCACCGGCGAGAGCGCCGCCGCGGGTGACGCGGTCCCCGACGCCGAGCACGAGCTGTCCCGCGATGGCGAGGACTACTTCCTGGCCGATCACAGCGACGCCGCCCGCGCCTACCTCAGCGACGGTGGGCACGTCCTCGTCACCGACGCCGGGCAGGGCACGCTCGGCGAGCTCGACGGCGCCGTCGTGGTCTGCGGGGACCGGGTCTACGGGCTCTCCACCGACGGCGCGACGCTCACGACGTACGAGGCCGGCGAGGGCCTCGCGGTGGTCTCCACGGTCACGCTGCCCGCGGACGCGCGGGCACTGTCACCGGACTGGTCGACGCTCAGCACCACGGGCGGCGCGGTGCTCGTCGACGTCCAGGGCGAGACCTGGGTGGTCAGCGACTGAGGTCGAGGTACATCACGTGCAACCCGGCGAAGGACCCGTCGGGGCGGCGGAAGGCGCCGGGCACGGTGCCGATCACCTCGAAGCCGAGGCTGCGCCACAGCGCCACCGCGACCGTGTTGGTGGCTACGACCGCGTTGAACTGGATCCCCGCGAAGCCCTCGGCGCGGTGCCAGGCGAGGACGTGCTCGCCGAGCGCCCGGCCGATGCCGTGGCCGCGGGCGGCGGTGCCGACCATGAACGACGCGGTGCCGATGTGGCTGCCCTGGGCGGGCCGGTTGGGGCCCATCTTGGCGGTGCCGACGACGACGCCGTCGACCTCGGCGACCGCGACCGCGCCGGGCTGGTCCAGCCAGAACGAGCGCGCGGCGGCGTCGTCGAGCGGGGGCATCGCGTAGGTCTCACCGGCGGTGAGGACCTCGTCGATGATGGCCGCGACGGCCGGCCAGTCGTCGGCGACGAAGGGCCGGATCGTCACGCTCACGAGTGGTGGTAGTTCGGCGCCTCGACGGTCATCTCGATGTCGTGCGGGTGGCTCTCCTTGAGCGAGGCCGAGGTGATCCGGATGAACTGGCCCTTCTCGCGCAGCTCGGCGATCGACTGGGCCCCGACGTAGAACATCGACTGGGACAGGCCGCCCAGGAGCTGGTGCGCCACGCCGGCCAGCGGGCCCTTGTAGGCGACGCGCCCCTCGATGCCCTCGGGGACGATCTTGTCGTCGCTGGTGACCTCGGCCTGGAAGTAGCGGTCCTTGGAGTAGGACTTCTTGCCGCGCGAGGACATCGCGCCGAGCGAGCCCATGCCGCGGTAGGACTTGTACTGCTTGCCCTGGTGGAAGACGACCTCGCCGGGCGACTCCTCGCAACCGGCGAGCATCGAGCCGATCATGACCGACTCGGCGCCGGCGACGATGGCCTTGGCGATGTCGCCGGACTGCTGGAGACCACCGTCGGCGATGACCGGTACGCCGGCCGGGCCGGCCGCGAGGGCCGCCTCGTAGACCGCGGTGACCTGGGGGACGCCGCAGCCGGTGACGACGCGGGTGGTGCAGATGGAGCCGGGGCCGAAGCCGACCTTGACCGCGTCGGCGCCGGCGTCGACGAAGGCCTGGGCGCCGGCCCGGGTGGCGACATTGCCGCCGATGACCTGGACGTGCTTGGTGGCCGGGTCGGACTTGAGCCGGCGGACCATGTCGAGCAGGAGGGTGACGTGGCCGTGGGCGGTGTCGGCGACGAGGACGTCGACACCGGCCTCGATCAGGCCGGTGGCCCGCTCCCAGGCGTCACCGAAGTAGCCGATCGCCGCGCCGACCATGAGCCGGCCGTCGCCGTCCTTGGAGGCGAGGGGGAACTGCTCGGACTTCACGAAGTCCTTGACCGTGATGAGGCCGCCCAGGCGGCCCTCGGCGTCGACGAGCGGCAGCCGCTCGCGCTTGTGCCGGCGCAGCAGGGCGGTCGCGTCGTCGCGGCTGATGCCGACGTCGCCGGTGAACAGCGGCATCGGGGTCATCACCTCGTCGACCTTGGTGGTGGCCCACTCCGCGACGGGGGTGAACCGCAGGTCGCGGTTGGTGCAGATGCCGAGCAGCCGGTTGTCGGCGTCGACGACGGGGAGACCGGAGACGCGGTACTCGCCGCAGATCCGGTCGAGCTCCTCGAGCGTCGCGTCGGGGCCGATGGTCACCGGGTTGGAGATGATCCCGGTCTGGGTCCGCTTGACGAGGTCGACCTGGTAGGCCTGCTCCTCGGCGGAGAGGTTGCGGTGCAGGATGCCGATGCCGCCCTGGCGGGCCATCGCGATCGCCATCCGCGACTCGGTCACGGTGTCCATCGCGGCACTGATCAGGGGCGCCTTGATCGAGATCTCGCGGGTCAACCGCGAGGTGGTGTCGATGTCGTCCGGCGCCAGGTCGGAATGACCCGGGAGCAGGAGGACGTCGTCATAGGTGAGACCAAGGGCTGCGAACTTGTCCGGAACCTCCACCCGCCCCATTCTACGGGCGACGGGCCAGGACGAAGCATCCGCGTCGACGGCTGCCTCGCCCTGGCCCCGCACACCCCCTAGCGGCGTACGACGAGGCGCACGTAGCCGCTCGCCGACGGCAGCTGCACGGCACTGCCGAGCAGCTCGACCCGCAGGTGGTGGACACCGCGCTTCAGCCGCGGCAGGCGCACCACGACCTTGCCCGAGGCGTCCTTGCGCAGCGTCGCCACGGCGATCACCTTGCCGCGCTCGCGGACGACGACCTGGCCGGTCGCGGGCACCCCGTTCGCACCGGGGATCCGGGCGGTGACCCGGACGACGGCGCGCGCGGACGGGCGGACCTGCCTCTTGGCCAGGCCGGCGGTGACGACGGGCCGGACCCGGGTCACCGTGAGGGTCGTGGCCGCGCTGGAGGCGAGCACGCCGTCGGCGCCGTCGTACCGGGCGGCGACCTGCAGGCTGCCCGGACGCAGGTTCGCGGGCAGGCTCACCCGCGCGGTGCCGGCGGCCAGCGTGGCGCCGACCTGGCGGCCACCCACGGTGAGCGTGACCCGGCCGGCGACCGGGGCGCCGTCCGCGTCGGCCACCCGGACCGTGGCCACCGGGGCCCGGCCGTAGGCGACCTTGGCACTGGCCAGCGCGACCGTCGTGGTGGTGGCGACGTCGACCGGCTCGGTGATCTCGGCACCGAGCTCCCCGTCCAGGGTGATCGGGTCGAGCTCGGCCCCGGCGGCGTAGAAGCCGGCGAAGGCAGCGGCACCGGACGCGGTCAGCGTCGCCGGCAGCGCCCGGGCGGTGACCCGGTCCTTGCCCGTGGCCCAGTCCCGTGCGTCGAACGCGGCGAGCTCGACGGCCGGGTAGCTCACGACCTGGTGGGTCGTCTCGTCCTTGGACTCCACGTCGGCGACGAGGACACCGTGGTCACCGTCGACGCGCAGCACCGGGTCGCTGATCCGCAGCGCGAGGCACGGCGAGTGCTCCACGGCGCAGGTCGGCGGGCCGTCGTGACCGGTGAAGCGCACGGTGCCGCCCATCCGGACCTCGGCGGTGCCCGCGGCGGGGTCGCTCCAGCCGCCCGTGACCGGGAAGGCGAAGGTGCCGTCGGGGTTCTGCGTGACGCCACCGTCGAGGGTGACCGTGCCGTGCGCGATCGGTCCGGCGAGGTAGTCGCGGAACGACTTCTTGACGCCCCAGGTCAGGGTGCCGCCGTCGATCGCGCGCTTGACCGTCGAGGGCTCGGCGACGTCGAGCGTCGCGACCCGCGTGTACGTCGTGCCGAGCGCGTTGGTGAGCTTGGCCCGGACCTTGAGCCCCGCCTGGTCCGCGGTGGTGTCGCGGAGGGTGAGGAAGCCGCCGTCGATGACGACGCTCTCGTCGTCGGCACCGATCGACTGCCACAGGCCGCCGATCCGGCGCTGCCAGGTGATCGTCGGGTACGGGTTGCCCGCGGGCATCACCTTGAACTGCGCGTCGTCACCGGGCACGGTCGCGATGTCGTCCGGCTGGGCCGCGACCCGCGGGAAGAACTCCACCTTCAGCGTCGCCGTGAGCGAGGTCGCCGTGGCGTGCTCGTTGGTCGCGAGCACCCGGAACTGGCGGCCGTTGTCGTCGCTGGTCGCGGGCCAGGTCAGGCTCGACCCGGTCGCGCCGGGGACGTCGGCGAACTTGCCGGTGCTGCTGAGGCGGGTCTGCCAGCGCAGGCTGTCGGCGTCGGTGTACTCGGTGCTCAGGGTGACGTCCTTGCGCACGACGCCCTCGTCGAGCTGCACGGTCGTGTCGGCCGGCGAGCTGGTCGCGGTCGGCGCGACGCCGGTCGGCTTGAACCGCAGCACCCGGCGGTCGTCGTCGGTGGTGCTGGCGACGAAGACGGTCTGGTCGGTGCCGATGTCGCCGCCGAGGTTGTTGAAGAACGAGCCGGAGCCGAGGTTGGGCACGTTGATGTCGGCCCAGCCGTCGCCCTTCCACACCCGCACCCGGCGACCCGAGAAGTCGAGCATGATCGCGGTGTTGGTGACGTGCTCCTTGCGGTCGGCGAGGAACGAGCCCACGCTCGCGCGCAGCCACGGCCCGGACGCCCGGTAGGCGCCGTCGATGGCGGCGATGCGGATCTTGCTGCCCGAGTACGCCGACAGCCACACCCCGGTGGTGTCGCGGAACGCCATCGTCGGCTGGTCGAACTGGCCGGGCTGCTTCGAGGTGTCGTCGGCCACGCCGGGGATCGCCGTCGCCAGGAGCGTCTTGTCGGAGGCGATCAGGCGGACGTAGCGGGCACCCCTGCTCGCGCTCGCGGCCGTGGTGACCACCGCGGTGGCGCTGAGCCCGGCGACGGACTCGCGGTCGCCGAAGGCCAGGCCGGTGTAGGGCGTCACCGTGTAGCCGGTGGGCTCGGCGGCGCTGTGGGCGAGGACGGCGAGGCCGCTGGAACCGAGCACGAGGATGCGGTCGCGCGGTGCGTCGTAGCTGATCTCGAAGACCGTGCCGACGGCCGTGGCGACGGTGACGGGCGTATAGCCGTCCTGCGCGTCGTACCGGTAGCCGACGAGGCCGGCACCCTGCGCCATGAGCACCACGCCGTTGCCGGGGTCGAGCACCATGCCCGGGTAGGCCTGGTTCGCGGCCGGCACCGGAGCGGTGGGCAGCGGCGCGAGGGTCGTGTAGTCGTAGGCCTGCAGCACCGCGGTGCTGGCACCGGCGGGCACGTGCTGGACGTGGAGGACGCCGCGGGCGGTGTCGGCGACCACGTTGGAGACGCTCGCGACCCCCTCGATGGCGCCGTCGGGCTCGTACATCGGGGCACCGGAGGCGACGATGTTCTCGGCCGTGTAGACCGGGACGCCGCCGGGGCCGGCGTAGTCGATGTCGATCGTGTCCATCGAGCTGCCGGCCTGGTAGAAGCCGGCGAAGGCGGGCGCGGTCTCCTCGGTGAGCACCGACGGCAGGTCGGTCCACACGGTGCGGCCGCCGGAGATCTGCGGAGCCTTGCCCTCGAACGGGATGTCGACGACCGGGACGTGGCCGAAGTCGACCAGCTCACCGGTCAGGGCCCGCGAGGTCACGTCGGCGAGGATCGCCGGCCGCTCACCCTCGAGGACCAGCTCGAGGTTGCGGAACGTCATGTCGAGCGCACCCTCGTGGGCCTCGAAGTGCACGCTGCCGACGAGGTCGAGCTGGAGGCGCTTGCTGTCCGGGTCGTAGCTGCCGCCGGAGACGTCGAACTCGAACTCGCCGGCGCTGTTGGTGCGCAGCCCGTCACCGACGGTGATCCCGCCGGTGCCGATGTAGTGGCGGAACGAGGCGCGCACGCCCCACACGACGGTGCCCTGCTCGATCGCCACGGGTGCCGCAGCGGGCGCCGCGGCGGTGGCGCGGCCCGGAGCGGCGACGAACGCCGGCAGCAGCAGCGCGAGCGCGAGGAGCAGGAGGAGGGGTGGGCGCGCCAGGGCGCGCCACCGGGACGACGACGAGGTCACCGGAGGTCCTTTCGACAACAGGGGGGGACCCGAGAACGCCTAGACTTAGGCGAGCCTTACCTTAGTCATTGTGGTGACACTTTGTCGAGAAGTCCGTCCGCCGGACACCGGCCCGGCGCTTGACGGGCGCGAGAGGCTGGGGAGGTGAGCTCGGACCTTCCTCCGCACGTCCTCGTCCTCTTCGGCGCGACCGGTGACCTGGCCGCCCGCAAGCTCTTCCCCGGCCTGTACCGCCTGGCCGCGGCCGACCGGCTGCCCCAGCACTACGCGGTGCTCGGCAGCGGCCGGCACTCCCCCGGCACCGACGAGGAGTTCCGCGCCCACGTCCGCGCGGCCCTCGACGAGTTCGTCGGCGAGGTCGACGACGCCGTCGCCGGCCCACTGCTGGAGCGGATCCGCTTCGTCACCTCCTCCGCCGACGACGGCGCGGGCCTGGCCGAGGCCGTCCGCGAGGCCGAGGACGGCCTCATCGACGAGGCGCACTGCCTGCTCTCCGACGTACGGCGCCTGCTCTACCTCTCGGTGCCGCCGGGCGCGGTCAAGGCGATGGTCGGGATGCTCGACCGCGAGGACCTGGTCGCCCGGACCCGGCTCGTTGCCGAGAAGCCGTTCGGCACCGACCTGGCCACCGCGCGCGAGCTGCGCGAGGTGCTCATGTCGGCGTTCGGCGAGGAGCAGGTCTTCCGGATCGACCACTTCCTCGGCAAGGAGGCGGTCCAGAACATCCTCGCGCTGCGCTTCGCCAACGGCCTCTTCGAGCCCGCCTGGAACCGGCACACGATCGAGTCGGTCCAGATCGACGTCCCCGAGAAGCTCACCGTCGAGGGCCGGGGCAGCTTCTACGAGGGCACCGGCTGCCTGCGCGACATGGTGACGACCCACCTGGCCCAGCTCCTCGGCTTCGTCGCCCTCGAGGACCCCCACGCCTTCCGCGCCTCCGCGATCCGCGCCGCCAAGGCCGCGACCTTCTCCGCGGTGCGCCCGCTCGACCCCGAGCGCGTCGTCTTCGGCCAGTACGACGGCTACCGCGACGAGCCCGATGTGGCCCCCGACTCCGACGTCGAGACGTTCGTCGCCGCCGAGGTCTGGATCGACAACGACCGCTGGCGCGACGTCCCGTTCTACCTGCGCACCGGCAAGGCCCTCGCCGACGGACGGCGCACCATCACCGTCCGCTTCCGCGACCCGCGCCACCGCTGGCTCAAGCCCGAGGGCGGCGGCGTCCCCGAGCCCAACGAGCTGGTCATCGACCTCGCCGACCGGCCCAAGATCGCGATCGAGGTCCGCGCCAAGCGCCCCGGCCCCGACATGGCGCTGGTCGAGGGCGTCTTCCGCCTCGACCTGGTGTGCGACGTACCCGGCGCGGACCCGCTCGAGGCCTACGAGCGGCTCCTGCTCGACGTCATGCGCGGCGACCGGACGCTGTTCATCAGCTCCGAGGAGGTTGAGCGACTGTGGGAGATCTTCCAGCCGGTGCTCGACCGCCGGCCGCACACGCAGGTCTACGCGCCCGGCTCCTGGGGGCCGGCGAGCGCCCTCGACCTGCCGCTGGGCGGCTGGCGGCTGGGCGACCGGGTCAGTGCGGAGAGCTCTTCGTCCACTCCTCCGACTGGGTGAGCTTGAAGAGATAGGCCAGCGGCGGCACCACGACCACGACCGCCAGCCCGACGGCGACGAGCAGCCCCTGCAGGGTCGCCCGGGCGCCGGCGGCGTCGGCGATGGTCACCTCGTCGACGAGCAGCCAGGGGTACTGACCCACGCCCCAGCCGGAGACGACCGCGGCGACCGCGAGGACCGCGGTGATCCGGGCGAGGGCGTAGCGGCGACGCCAGAGCAGGACCATCGTGCCCAGGCCGGCCAGTCCGGCGAGGACGACGAGGGGCGCGGCCCGGCCCTCCAGGCCGGCGGCCAGGGTGGGGGCGTCGCGGTCGAGGGGGACGAGCGCGGCGAAGACGAGCAGGCCGGTGATCGCGCCGACCGCGAGCGCCCGGACCCGGAGCTCGCCGGCCAGGCGGTGCTGACCGCTGCGCTCGGCGTCGGCGACGAGGAAGGTGCCGGCCAGGAAGGCGCAGGTGCCGACGGCGATCACGCCGCCGAAGATCGAGGTCGGGTTGAGCCACGACGTCCACAGGTCGCCGCGCCCCTCGAGCGGTACCCGGCCCGAGGCGATGCCGCCGGCCACGGTGCCGAGGAAGAACGGCGTGATGATCGACGAGGTGGCGAAGACGATGCCGAAGAGGCGGGCCTGGGCGAGCGTGGCGGCGTACTTGCGGAACGCGAAGCTCGCGCCGCGCAGGACGATGCCGAGCAGGGCGAACAGCAGCGGGAAGACCAGCGTCGACATCGCGGCGGCGAACGACTCGGGGAAGCCGGTCCACCAGATCACGAGCACGTAGATCAGCCAGACGTGGTTGGCCTCCCACACCGGACCGATGCTGTGGTCGACGAGCGTGCGCAGCTCGGCGCCGCGCTTGCTGCTGCCCGCGGTGAGGTCGAAGAAGCCGGAGCCGAAGTCGGCGCCGCCGAGCACGGCGTAGGCGATGATCCCGACGAAGAGGGCGGCCGCGACCGCGAGCTCGAGGCTCATCGGTGGGCCTCCGGCTCGGACGCCGGCTCGGGGTCGGGGGCGTACGGGCTGGGCAGGTCGACGTCGCCGGCCCGCCAGCGCCGGGCCATCGAGCGCAGCACGACGACCGCGCCGATCGTCATGGTGGTGTAGACGACGGTGCTGATCCCGAGCAGCCACCACAGGCTCGCGGTGTAGTCACCGACCGCCTCGGGCGTGCGCATGATGCCGTAGACGATCCATGGCTGGCGGCCGACCTCGGTGGCGATCCAGCCTGCTTCGAGCGCGATCACCGCCAAGGGCCCGGCGATCGCCGCGAACCGGAGGAACCAGCGTTTCTCCAGCAGGTCCTTGCCGCGCCGGCGCTGCACCCAGAACAGGACGACGGCGCCGGCGAGCAGCGTGCCGATCCCGACCATGGTCTGGAAGGCCAGGTGGGTCATGTTGATCGGCGGGTGGTCCTCCTCGGGGATCGTGTCGAGCCCGGGGACCGGCTTGTCCGGCGAGTTCATCGCGATCAGCGAGCCGAGCAGCGGGATGTCGATGGAGTACTTCACCTCGCCGTCGATCATCACCCCGCCCAGCCGCAGCGGCGACGGGCTCTCGGTGGTCTCGGCCAGCTCGAACGCCGCCAGCTTGGCCGGCTGGCGCTCGTCGAGGCCGAAGCCCAGCACGTGCCCGACGAAGGGCTGGGTGACCGCGGCGATCGAGGCGAACACGAACGGCACCATGAAGCCGAGGCGGTGGTGGGCGTCGCGCCGGCCGCGGAGCATGCCGACGGCGTAGACGCCGGCGATCGTGAAGCCGGCCAGCATGTAGGCGCCGACCCACATGTGCGCGAACTGCAGGAAGGTGTGCCCGTTGAAGAGCACCTTCCACGGCTCGACGTCGGTGACCTCGCCGTCGACGAGACGGAAGCCCGTCGGCACGTTCATCCAGGCGTTGACCGCGAGCACGCAGTAGGCGCCGATGATGCCGGTGATCGCCATCGGCAGCACCATCAGCACGTGCCGCTTGGGGGGCATCCGGTTCCAGCCGTAGAGGTAGATGCCGAGGAAGATCGCCTCCAGGAAGAAGGCCAGCCCCTCGAAGGCGAAGGGGAGGCCGAGCACGTCGCCGTACTTGCCCATGAGGCCGGGCCAGAGCAGGCCCATCTCGAAGCTGAGCACCGTGCCCGAGACCGCGCCGATCGCGAACAGCACCGCCGAGACCTTGGCCCAGCGCTGGGCCAGCCCGAGGGCGACGGGGTCGTTCTTGCGGATGCCGCGCAGGTGCATCACGAAGATCATCGCCGGGAAGGCCACGCCGAAGCAGGCCAGGATGATGTGCCAGCCCAGCGAGAGCGCCATCTGCTGACGCGCCGGCATCAGGCCGGCGGGCTCGTCAGGAGCGGCGGACGCCACCTGGGTGGCGACCTCGGTGACAGCGTGGGTGAGGACGTCGACGCTCAGCACGACCCTGACGCTACGCCCCCGTCCGGCCCCGTTCACGAGTTTGTGAACCGATTCACAAGCGGGGTGGAGACGGTCGGACCCCCGTCACCGGCAGGCCGGTGACGTGCTACGCCGGGGAGGTCAGCGCGAGCGGCGCAGGTCGTTGAGCGCGATCCGGACGGTGAGCGACTCCCCCGCCATCCGGATCCGTCCGCGCATGCCCGCGGCGAGCACCATCGGGAGCACCGCCTGGCTGTCGGAGGGCGCGGTCAGCACGATCTCCTCGGCCCCCTGGTCGCGCGCCGCGCGGGCGATGTCGGCGAGCAGCCGGGTCCCGACCCCACGCCGCTGCCACGCCGGATCGACCCAGAGGTCGACCGGCCAGGGGGTGTCGGCCGTGTCGTGCGCGGTCACCTCGGCGCGGCCCGCGACGAGCCCGCCGGAGAGCGCGGAGACGGTCGTGTCGACGGTGACGTAGTCGGGCTCGGCGGCGCCGGGCTGCTGGGGCGCGGGCGGCACCTGGGCGTCGAGCACCTGGCCGACCAGCCCGGCCAGGGCGGCCGCCCGGGCCCGCTCGGTGGGGGTGAACGGCGGCTCGCGGCGGATCTGGATGGTGGTGGACTCCCCCACCGCCATCTCGAGCACGTCCTCGGTGCCGGTGCTGGGCGCGACCGCGGCGTCGAAGAGGTGGGCGGCGACCTCGGGGAAGGTGGCCGGCTGGGCGATGATCGAGCGGACCGCCTCGACGTACCGGGTCGGCTGGTCCTCGAGCGCGGCCGCGGTCGCGGGGACGGCGGAGACCGTGACCCCGCCGGCCTTGTCGATGAGCGCGTGCAGCTCGGCACTCGTCCAGCCCTCGGGGACCTGCAGGACGAGCTCGTCGGTGACGCTCGCCGCGTCCGGGAAGACCTGGACGGTCTGGATGTTGACGCCCGCGCGGCCGCACGCCGCGGCCAGCTGGGCCAGGGCGCCGGGGCGATCGGGCAGTCCGGCACGGACTCTCCAGAGCATGTGCCCACTATGCCGGAGAGATGTGTCGGAAGGGGATCCCCCAGATTTCGGCTGATGACATGCTCCGGTCGCCGTGCGAGGGTGAGAGCCATGCCGAGCTGGGTCTACCTGCTGCACCCGCCCCGCACGGGGTTCGTCGCCACCATCACCGAGGACGAGGCGGCGCTCATGCACGCGCACGCCGACTACCTCGCCGCCCTGCTCGACCAGGGCGTGCTGGTGCTGGCCGGGCCGACGCTCGGCGAGACCAACACCGGGATCACCGTCTTCGAGGCCGACGACGAGGACGCCGCCCGCGCGGTCATGCTCGCCGACCCGGCCGTCGCCGGCGGCCTGATGACCCCCGAGCTGCGCCCGATGCGGGTGCGCTTCCTGCGCGGACGCGAGGACTGATCCGGTGCGCCGCCCCATCCGTACGACGCTCGGCGCGGCGCTCACCGGCGCCCTCGCGCTCACCCTCGCCGTCCCGGCCACCGCGCCGGCGCCGGCGGGCGCCGAGGTCCGCAAGTTCGCCGACAAGGCGGCCGAGAACCCCGACGCGATCCGCACCGTCCGGGTCGACCACGGGCTCTACAACGTCCGGCTGCGGGTCAACGCCGGCGAGCTCGCGCACAACTACCACTGGTACCTCGACACGGTCCCGAGCCGCCCCGGCCCCGAGTACGTCGCCGTGGTGATCGGCGAGGTCGAGAGCTTCGCGGTGCACAGCGTGCCCGGCTGGCTCGCCGGCCCCGGCGGCGGGCCGCGCGGCACCGGTCCGCTGCGCTGCCAGGGCCGGGTCGACTTCGACGTCGACCGGCAGCGGGTGACGTTCACGGTCCCCCGCCGCTGCCTGCGGGAGAACCCGGCCGCGACCGGGCAGCCGGCCCGGGTCCGGGTCGGTCTGGAGGCCTGGCCCGACTTCGGCCGCGCCCAGGACCGCTTCCCGAAGCGGCACCGGTTCAGCGACTGGGTACGCCGCGGCCCGGTGCACTAGGCCCAAAAAGCCGGAGACCCGGCTCGTCGCAACGAGCCGGGCCTCCGAGGTGGTGCAGGTGGGCCTCAGTGGCCGTGCCCGTGACCGTGGCCGTGACCGGCCGCCTCGGGCTCCTCCTCCTCGGGCTTGTCGACGACCAGGACCTCGGTCGTCAGCAGCATGCCCGCGACGGAGACCGCGTTGGCCAGGGCCGACCGGGTCACCTTGACCGGGTCGATGACGCCCTGGGCGACGAGGTCGCCGAACTCGCCGGTGGCGGCGTTGTAGCCGTTGCCGACACCGAGCTCGCGCACCTTGTTGGTGACGACGTAGCCGTTCTCGCCGCCGTTCTCGGCGATCCAGCGCAGCGGCTCGTCGACGGCCTTGCGGACGATGCGGACACCGAACGCCTCGTCACCGGTCAGGCCGAGGTCGCCCTCGAGCGCCGCCGCGGCGTGGATGATCGCCGAGCCACCGCCGGGGACGATGCCCTCCTCGATCGCGGCGCGCGTCGCGGAGACGGCGTCCTCGATCCGGTGCTTCTTCTCCTTGAGCTCGACCTCGGTGTGCGCGCCGACCTTGATCACCACGACGCCGCCGGAGAGCTTGGCCAGCCGCTCCTGGAGCTTCTCGGTGTCCCAGTCGGAGTCGGAGACCTCGATCTCCTTCTTGATCTGCTCGACGCGACCCGCCACCTCGGTGTCGTCGCCGGCACCGTCGATGATCGTGGTGTTGTCCTTGGTGACCACGATGCGGCGGGCCTGGCCCAGCACGTCGAGACCGACCTGGTCGAGCTTGAGGCCGACCTCGGGCGAGATGACCTGGCCGCCGGTGAGGACCGCGATGTCCTGGAGCATCGCCTTGCGGCGGTCACCGAAGGCCGGGGCCTTGACGGCGACGGCGTTGAAGGTGCCGCGGATCTTGTTGACGACCAGCGTCGACAGCGCCTCGCCCTCGACGTCCTCGGAGAGGATGAAGAGCGGCTTGCCGGCCTGGATGACCTTCTCCAGCAGGGGCAGCAGGTCGGCGATCGCCGAGATCTTGCCCTGGTGGATGAGGATGTAGGGGTCGTCGAGCACGGCTTCCTGGCGCTCGGCGTCGGTGACGAAGTAGGCCGAGATGTAGCCCTTGTCGAACTGCATGCCCTCGGTGAACTCGAGCTCGGTCGAGGGGGTGTTGGACTCCTCGACCGTGATCACGCCGTCCTTGCCGACCTTGCCGAAGGCCTCGGCGAGGAGCTCGCCGATGTGGCTGTCACGCGAGGAGACGGTCGCCACGGAGGCGATGTCCTTGGCGTCCTCGACCTCGCGGGCGGCGGCCTTGAGCGCGTCGCCGACGGCGCCGGCGGCGGCGTCCATGCCCCGCTTGAGGCCCATCGGGTTCACGCCGGCCGCGACCGCGCGCAGGCCCTCGTGGACCAGCGCCTGGGCGAGCACGGTCGCGGTCGTCGTACCGTCACCGGCGACGTCGTTGGTCTTGGTCGCGACCTCCTTGGTGAGCTGGGCACCGAGGTTCTCGAACGGGTCGTCGAGCTCGACGTCACGCGCGACGGTCACACCGTCGTTGGTGATGGTCGGCGCGCCCCACTTCTTGTCGAGGACGACGTAGCGGCCCTTGGGGCCGAGCGTCACCTTGACGGTGTTGGCGAGGGCGTCGACGCCCCGCTCGAGCGCGCGACGGGCGTGCTCGTCGAACTCCAGGATCTTGGGCACTGCTTACTCCTTGGGTGTGGAAAGCCGAACGCCCGGGACGCCGCTCGCACCGGCAGGCGGTGCGGGACGTCCCGGGCGGCGTGAAGCTCGGATCAGGCCAGAACCGCGAGGACGTCGCGGGCCGAGAGGATGAGGTACTCCTGGCCGGCGTACTTGACCTCGGTGCCGCCGTACTTGCTGTAGATGACCTTGTCACCCACGGCGACGTCGAGCGGGACGCGGTTGCCGTTGTCGTCGATGCGGCCGGGACCGATCGCGAGGACCTCGCCCTCCTGGGGCTTCTCCTTGGCCGTGTCAGGGATGACCAGGCCAGAGGCGGTGGTCTGCTCCGCCTCGAGAGGCTTGACGACGATCCGGTCCTCGAGCGGCTTGATGTTGACCGACACGATGTCGACCTCCACTTTCTGAGCTGACGGGTGCTGCTGACTCTTTGGGGCAAGGCCGGGAAGGACCCCGACCTGCGTTGGCACTCTCGGTTCGAGTGTGCCAATGACGAAACTAGCACTCTCCGCAAGGGAGTGCCAGGCCCGGGCCCGCACCCCTCCCCGCGAAGCGCCGCTCCCTACCAAAGTCGGTTGACCGCGACACGGCGGCACCGGCAGCGTTCTCCGTATGTTCGGTGCCCTCGGCCGTCTCGTGTCCCGTCGCCCCTGGTACGTCATCGCCGCGTGGCTGGTGGTGACCGTCCTGATCGTCATGTTCCATCCCAAGGTGGAGGCGACCACGGACCAGGCGGACTTCCTCCCCGACTCCTACGACTCCATCAAGGCCGCCTCGCTGATGGCCGACGCGTTCCCGGACCAGACCGACTCGGGCGCGACCGTCGTCTTCGACCGCACCGACGGCGCGAAGCTCGCCCCTGCCGACCTGACCAAGATCGGCGAGATCATGACCGGGCTCGACCTGCCCAAGGTCTTCACCGCGGCGTCGCCGCCCATCGCCTCCCCCACCAACGAGGTCGCGATCTCCAACCTGTCGCTCGCCGAGGGCGTGACCGGGCAGGACGAGAAGGAGCTCGACCAGGTCAAGGACCTGCGCAGCGAGCTCAAGGACGCGACGGACGGCACCGGGCTGCGCGCCCAGACCACCGGGTCGCTGCCGCAGAGCTACGACCAGATCCAGTCCGGCAGCAACGCCGAGGCCATCGTCGGCCTCGCCACGCTGGTCCTCATCGTCGTCCTGCTGGGCATCATCTTCCGCAGCGTCATCATCACGCTGCTGCCGATCCTCTCGGTGATCTTCTTCCTCATGCCGATGACCAACGGACTCATCGACATCGCGGCCAAGGCGTTCGGCCTGCAGAAGGACCCCTCGACCAGCGTCATCCTGATCGTCGTCCTCTTCGGCGTCGGCACGGACTACATCCTGTTCTTCGTCTTCCGCTACCGCGAGCGGCTGCGGGACGGCGAGAACCACCGGGCCGCGGTCGCCCATGCCATCGAACGCGC
Source organism: Pimelobacter simplex (assembly GCF_024662235.1). GTDB lineage: Bacteria > Actinomycetota > Actinomycetes > Propionibacteriales > Nocardioidaceae > Nocardioides. Next base: position 156,625 of record NZ_CP096276.1, on the reverse strand, counting down.
CGGCGAGGCGATCGCCTCGGCAGGCGGCGCCGTGATCGTGGCCTTCCTCGCGCTGCTGCTCTCGACCCTCGGCATGTTCCGCTCGATCGGGCCGTCGCTCGCGATCGCGGTCGGGGTCTCGGTCGTCGCGGCCCTGACGCTCATCCCGGCCCTCGCCACGGTCGTCGGCGGCGCCTTCTTCTGGCCCTCGAAGAAGTGGAAGGTGCCCTCGCCGGGTGCCCGCTTCGAGAAGATCGGCGCTGCCGTGGGCCGCAAGCCGGTCCGCTTCGCCCTGGTGTCCGGCGGCGTGCTCGCGGTCCTCTCGGTCTTCGCGCTCAGTTTCACCCCGACCTTCGACATCGGCTCGTCCAGCTCGTCCTCCACCGTCGAGTCGGCCAAGGCCTCCAAGGCGCTCGAGGACGGCGGCTTCTCGGCCGGCGCCACGCAGCCGGCGCCCGTCGTCCTGCACTCGGACCAGGCGCTCGACCCGGCGACCTTCCCGGCCTTCAAGGAGGCGCTCGGCAAGGCGCGCGGCGTCGCCTCCGTCGCGGACCCGCTCCCCTCGGCCGACGGCAAGACCGCGATCTTCATGACCACGCTCCAGGACGACCCTGCCTCCGACGCGGCTCTGGCCGACCTGCGCGACGGGCTGCGCCCCGCCGCCGAGAAGGCCACCCCCGACGGTGCGACCACCTACGTCGGCGGTCTGACCGGCATCTTCGTCGACTTCCAGGCCGCGATGAACCGGGACTACAAGGTGGTCTTCCCCGTCGCCGCCGGCATCATCCTGCTGATCCTCGCGCTGCTGCTGCGCTCCCTGGTCGCACCGTGGTACCTGATGGTCTCGGTCGGACTGGGCTTCGCCGCGACCCTGGGCGCGACGACGATCGTCTTCCAGTTCATCGGCGGCGAGCAGGGCCTGATCTTCATGCTGCCGATCTACATCTACCTGTTCGTCGTGGCGCTCGGCACCGACTACAACATCCTCATGGTCGCCCGGCTGCGTGAAGAGGCACGGGAAGGACTCACCCCCCGCGAGGCGGCCGCCAAGGCGATCCACCACAGCGGGCCGACGATCGCCGCGGCCGGCGTGATCCTGGCCGGGACGTTCGCCTCCCTCATGCTCGCGGGCAACTCCCTGCTGACCTCGATGGGCTTCGCGATCGCGTTCGGCATCTGCATGGCGGCGTTCGTGATGTCGATGTTCTTCACCCCGGCGATCACCGCCCTCATCGGCCACGCCGCCTGGTGGCCCGGCCACGGCGACGAGGCCAGGACCGACGGCGACGAGGAGCCGGAGAAGGAGCTCGTCCCGACCGCCTGACAGGATCAGGGGGTGGACCTCGACGACTTCCGGTGGCTGCTGACCGACGAGGGCCAGGCCCTGCTCACCGAGGCCACCGCCCTGGTCGACTCCGGGGCCACCGCCCTGGCGGCCGGCTCCGCCCTGCGTCGTACGACGACGCCGGAGCGGGCCGCGACTGCGCTGACCCAGGTCGACCTGCGCGCCCGCGCGCACGCCAAGTTCGGCGACCTGGCCGCGCGGATGTACTTCACCCCCGACGCCCTGGAGCAGGCGACCCGGCTCCGGGTCGCCCAGCACCGGGCCGGGCGCGCGGCCGCGTTCGGCGCCCGCACCCTGATCGACCTCGGCTGCGGCATCGGCGGCGACCTGCTCGCCGCCGCCCGGGCCGGGATGGTCTGCGCGGGCGTCGACCTCGACCCGGTCCGGGTCGCGGTCGCCGAGGCCAACCTCGCCGCGCTCGGCCTGCCCGGCGCGGTCCAGGTGGCCGATGCCACCGAGATCGACCACCGCGGCTTCGACCTCGCCTACGCCGACCCGGCCCGTCGTACGGGCGCGGGGCGCAGCTTCCGGGTCGACGACTGGACGCCGCCGTGGTCGTGGGTCGAGACGCTGCTGGCGCGCGATGCGTGCGTCAAGGTCGCCCCCGGCATCCCCCACACGCTCGTGCCCGACGGCGTCGAGGCCGAGTGGGTCAGCGACGAGGGTGAGGTCAAGGAGGCCGCGCTGTGGGCCGGCCGCACCGCGACCGTACGACGGCGCGCCACCGTGATCGGCACCGGCGGCCTCGCCACGATCACCGACGAGGACGACCCCGGCGCCGACGCGGTCGGGGTCGCGCCGGTGGGTGCCTTCCTCTACGAGCCCGACGGCGCGGTGATCCGGGCGGGTCTGGTCACGGCGGTCGCCGCGGGCGTCGGGGGCGCGCTCATCGACCCGAAGATCGCCTACGTCACCGCGGAGGCGTCGTACCGGACGCCGTTCGCGCGGGCCTACCGCGTGGTCGAGGAGCTGCCCTACCGCGAGAAGCAGCTCAAGGCCGCGCTGCGCGAGCGCGGGATCGGGCGGCTGACCATCAAGAAGCGCGGCGTGGACGTCGTACCGGAGGCGCTGCGCAAGCGCCTCGCGCTCCAGGGCGACGCCGAGGCGACGATCGTGCTGACCCGGGTCGCGGGCGAGGGCACGGCGCTGCTGGTCGAGCCGTTCTGACCGACCAGCGGGTCAGTCGCGCAGCCACCCCTGGTTGCGCGCCCAGGCGACGTATGCGATGCCCGGTAGGTGGCTCGAGGAGGTGGGCGAGAGCGACGACGCCCGGTAGACCGCCTCGACGTGCCCGACGATCGTCGAGCCCCACTGGGCGAGGCTGAGCCACCGACCGGCCTGGGCGGCCTGCGACGCCGTCGCCGCCTCGGTGCCGTTGACGCGGTAGTAGGCGGTGCTGGTGCCGGCCTTGACGTGGTTGAGGTAGGTCGCGACCAGCCGGGAGGTGTCGGCGGTCCCGGCCTCGGCGCCTGCCCGCGCGGCCGCGGTGAGGAACTCGACAGAGATCGCAGCGTGGCTGATGTCCTCGACCTGCCTGGCGAAGCCGTAGGCCGGGGTGTACTCGGAACGGCCGGAGACGGCGGCGTAACCGCTGTAGAGCTCGCTGTGCGTCGGCCAGTAGGTCCACTTCCAGGCCGTGCCGACCTCGGTCGCGCACACCCGGAACGTACGGACCATCGCGTTGATGCGGGGCCGGAGTGCCGCCGTCCGGTCGATCCGGTAGAGCTCGACGAGCAGCTGGCCCATCGCGTGGCTGAGGTTCAGCGGCTGGATGAGGCCGTCGTGCGGGACCGGGGCACCGTAGGGCGCCACGTAGTCACCGCCGACGTGGCCATTGGTCAGGGTGACGAAGCGCCACTCGGGGTCGTGGAAGGCCACCGCACGACGGATCCGCGCCAGGTAGTCGAGGGCGACGGGCTTGAGCGGCGCCCCGTGCGCAGAGGTCAGGTTCCCTTCGAGGACCAGCCGGGCGAAGAGCGCGATCGGGTAGCCGATCAACCCGGTGTGCCCGGACAGCGCGCAGTAGCGACGGCTGAGCGCGGTCGTGCCGGCCGCGGGCACCGCGTCGGTGCTGCCCCCCAGCCGCTTCACGGTCCAGAACACCTTCGACAGGTCGCCCGAGACCGGGTAGTGGTAGACGTCGGCCACCTTGGTCTCGATGCTGTTGGCGCTCGCCGGATCAAGGGAGACGCCGCTCAGCGTCACCGAGCTGGGCGCGAGGCCCGGATGGGTGAGGGTCAGGTTGAACGAGCCGCCGCTCACGGCCGCGACGGTAACCGTCGCCGTGGTGGCACCGGCGTTGGCACTCCGAATCTCGAACAAGGCCGTGCCGTCGGCAGCGGCGACGACGGCCGCGGCCGTGGTGTAGTCGGCACCCGTGCGCCACACCGGCCCGGAGCGTCCCTGCCAGTCGACGACGCCGCGCGCCTCGTCGGTCTTGGCCCACACAGCATCCGCCTGCTCGACGAACCGGTCGAGGTAGAGCGCGTTGCCCGTCGCCTGGTACATCCGCACCAGCGAGAGCAGGACGTACGACGTCCCCCACGCCAGCTGGCCGGCCTCGTTGTCGTGGACGGTCGTGTCGACCGCCTGCCAGGCCGCTTCGTAGGACGCTACGAAGTCGTTGCCGGGCAGCAGCAACGCCGCCGATGCGCGAGGCGCAGTGACCGTGCTCGCGACCGCGTACGCCGCCAGCCCGGCGGCTCCGCCGACAACCTGCCGCCGCGTCGGCTTCCATGCATCCATCGCCCGCACCCTCTCGACACCTGATATGTCTGAGCGACGATAGACCTGGGACAGGTCCGGCCTCAGCCGGGCAGGTCCATCGTGCGCCCGCCGCGGGCCAGCACCGCCCGCTCGCTGCGGATCACGGTCTTGTGCAGGTCGGCGTTGTCGCCCCGCCGCACCCGGTCCGGTACGACGTGCCGCGAGGTCCGCGCGAAGGTCGTGGCCCCGCGCCACGCGACGGCGTGGGCCGGCGTCCAGGGCAGGCCGTAGAGGCGGCGTACCTCGGGCGGGAGCATGCCGACGACGAGCAGGTTGGTCACCGTGACGCCGGGGCGGGCGACGAGCGGGACGGGCATGTCGCGGGCGATCGCGCGGCCCACGGCGCGGGCCTCGGCGGTGAGGTGCATCCGGCCGGAGGTGTACCAGTCGCGCATCCACTGCTCGAAGGCCGCCGCGGTCTCGGGCGCCACCGAGCGGGGCATGCCGAAGAGCTCGCCGAAGCGCACCCAGTCGGCCCAGAGGTCGTCCTTCTCGGTCGCGCTGAGCGGGCGCACGAGGGTCTCGAAGGCGACCCGGGAGGAGTCGGCGAGCATGGCCATCGTCCAGAGCATGAGCTCGGGGTCGAAGGCGTCGTAGGGCGTCCCGCGGGAGAACTCGCCCTCGTCCTGGGTGAGCTCGCCGCGCACCCGGGTGTGCAGGTCGTGCACGGCGGCGAGCAGCCGGTCGACCTCGGCGCGCGGGGCGAAGAAGACCGTCTCGAAGGCCAGCGCAGTGCGGGCCAGGCGCTCGAAGGGCCGCTCCTTGGCGAGCGTCGACTGCGAGGTGCCGACGTAGGGCACGGGGTGGGTGGCGCCGATGATGAGCGCGCGCTGGCCGTAGGTCTGCCCGACCGCGCGGTGGGACTGGACGAAGCGCAGCATCGAGCCCTCGGGGAAGTACCCGTCGTCGACCCGCGCCGCGTCCATCGCCTCAGCCTGCCAGGACCTCGGTCACCGGGAGGCTCGAATCGGCCGGGAGGTCCAGCGGGGACGGCGTCCGACCGCGCTCGACCATGGTGGCGCCGAGCGCGGCGACCATCGCGCCGTTGTCGGTGCACAGGCCGGGGCGTGGCACCCGGACCCGGATGCCGAGCTTGCTCGCGCGCTCCTCGGCGAGCACCCGCAGCCGGGAGTTGGCTGCGACTCCGCCACCGATCATGAGGTCCTCGATGCCTTCGGCGCTCGCGGCGTCGAGCGCCTTGCGGACCAGGACGTCGCAGACCGCCTCCTGGAAGGACGCCGCCACGTCGGCCACCGGGACCGGTTCGCCGGAGCGCTCGCGGGCCTCGACCCAGCGGGCGACCGCGGTCTTGAGCCCGGAGAACGAGAAGTCGAAGCGGTGCCGCTCCAGGTCGCGCCGGCTGGTCAGCCCGCGCGGGAAGTCGATCGCGACCTGGTTGCCCTCGCGGGCCGCCTTGTCGATGTGGGGGCCGCCCGGGAAGGGCAGGCCGAGCAGGCGGGCGACCTTGTCGAAGGCCTCACCGGCCGCGTCGTCGATGGTGGCGCCGAGCGGGTCGACGCCGCCGTCGTACCCGGTGATGTCGGTGACGCGGAGCAGACTGGAGTGGCCACCCGAGACGAGCAGGGCGAGCGACGGCTCGGGCAGCGGTCCGTGCTCGAGCTGGTCGACGGCGACGTGGGCGGCGAGGTGGTTGACGCCGTAGATCGGCTTGCCGAGCGAGAGTGCGAGCGCCTTGGCCGAGGCGACGCCGACGAGCAGCGCACCGGCGAGGCCGGGACCGTGGGTGACCGCGATCGCGTCGACGTCGCGCAGCGTGATGCCGGCGGTGTCGCACGCGCGCTGGATGGTGGGGACCATCGCCTCCAGGTGCGCCCGGCTGGCGACCTCGGGGACGACGCCGCCGAAGCGTGCGTGCTGCTCGACGCTGCTGGCGACCGCGTCGGCGAGGAGCGTGTGACCGCGGACGATCCCGACGCCGGTCTCGTCGCACGAGGTCTCGATGCCGAGGACCAGGGGTTCGTCGCGGGTCATGGGTCCATTGTGACGGGTGTGCTGAGCACCAGTGCGGTGGTCCCGTCGCGGTAGTAGCGGGGGCGGCGTCCGAGCTCGGCGAAGCCGTGCCGCTCGTAGAAGGTGCGGGCGATGATGTTGTCCTCGCGGACCTCCAGCAGCAGCCGGGTCGCGCCGCGCTCGCCGGCCACCGCGTGGGTGGCGGCGAGGAGGGCGCCCGCCACGCCGGAGCGCCGCCGCTCCTCCGGGACGGCGATCCGCTGGAGCTCCGCGTCGACGTCGACGACGCTCACCACCGCGTAGCCCGCGAAATTCGCAGCGCCGCCGTCCGCGGACGAGCGGGCGACGAGCAGCGCCATGGTCGGCACCAGACCGCCGACGGCCTCGCGCAGCAGGTTCGGCGACCACGGGTCGAGGGGGAAGGCCTCCGCCTCCAGCGCGGCGATCTCCGCGATGTCGTCGACGCCGGCCGGGCCGATGTTCACCGCGGCGACGGCTCGTCGGCGAGGACCGCCTTGGGCGCCCGCGGGATCTCGGCGTCGGGACGGCGCAGGTAGAGCGGCTCCGGCGCCAGGACGGCGAACCGGCCGGCCACGACACCGCGCGCGAGCCAGGCGGCGCTGGGCCGCTGCGGCCCACGGGACTCCGGGAACGCCTCGGGGTAGAGGGTCGCGCCCTCCCCCACGACCGGGCGGTCGCTGGCGAGGGCGGCCGGCCGATCGACGACCGGCTCGTCCTGGCGCACCGCCCCGGCGTCGTACGACGCGAGGTAGACCTCCTTGCGCCGGGCGTCCGTCGCGACCAGGAAGTCGCCGTCCACGGCGCCGGTCTCGACCGCCTCGAGCGCGAGCGGGTCGAGCGAGCAGACCCCGTGCACGGGGACGTCGAGCACGTGCGCCATGGTCCGCGCGGTGACCAGCCCGACCCGCAGCCCGGTGAACGGGCCGGGGCCGACGCCGACGGCGATGCCGGTCAGGTCGTCCGGGCTCGCGCCCACCTCGGCGAGCACCTGGGCGATGAGCGGCGCGAGCTGCTCCCCGTGGCGCATGCTGCTGGTGGCCGTCGCCTCGGCGACGACGTCCGTGCCGTCGTGAAGGGCGACGGTGACCGTCGGGGAGGCGGTGTCGAACGCGAGCAGCACGCACCGAGCCTAGGGCTTGTCTCCCAAGTCCGCGCCGTCGCGAGCGGTGTTTGCGGCCGATCGGGCAAGGCGGAGCAGCGAAGGCGGGTCACATCGACGACAGAGCCCGTCGAGTTTGCGACCTCGTCACTCGCGGGCCGCCCGATCGAGTCGCAAACACCGCGCAGCAGGCGCGGACTTGGGAGACAAGCCCTGGTTGAGGCTCAGGACCAGGCCTTGACCCAGTCGACGACGAGCGTCGAGGTGTCGGGCATCTTGTCGGTGCGGGTGTTCCAGCCCAGGCCCCACACCTGGGTGAGGACCAGGTAGAACGGCTTGTCGAACGGCTGCGCGCCGGTCATCCCGGTCGGCGTCCAGCGGTGGCTGTAGCAGAGCCGGCCGTCGTAGTAGAAGCGCATGATCTTGGGCGTCCACTCGACCGCGTAGTTGTGGAAGGCCGTGCTCGCCGTGGGCATCCGGCAGGAGTACCCCGAGCTGAGCTGGGTGTTCTCGCCGGCGTAGTGCACCGACGGGTAGACGTTGGCCGGCAGCCCGCTGAACCACTCGGCGATGTCGACCTCGCCCGAGCCGGGCCAGCGGCCGTACGCCTGGTCCTGCGGGTAGAGCCAGAACGCGGAGTGCGAACCGGCGATCCCCGACTCGGCGGGCATCTTGAGCCGGGCCTCGAAACGCCCGTAGGTCTGGGTGAACTTCGAGCGGGTGGCGACCGTGGAGACCTCGGCGTTGGTCGTGAACGACCCGTAGGGGCTGCGGCAGAGGAACTCCGTCGGCAGGATCGTGGACGTCAGCCGCAGCAGGCCGCCGCTGACCCGGACCGTGCGCTCGTTGTCGACGTAGCAGCCCTTGCTGCCGCCGTACATGCCGCTGAAGGAGGTCTGCTGGACCATCCACCGGCTGCGGTCGAGCGCGTCGCCGTCGAACTCGTCGTAGAAGCTGCACGCGTAGTAGCCGCCCTCGGCGCGCTTGGGGCGGCTGCCGCAGGTGTCGACCGGGGCGCGCTCGGGCGTCGGTACGACGGCGGGCGCCACGTTGCGCTTGTGGCTCACCCGGCCGGCCGCCTTGACCCGGTAGGTGCGGGCCGTCGCGGGGCGGGCGAGGACGATCTTGAACGTGCCCTTCTTGGTCGCCCGGCGCTGGGCGACGGTGGCCCAGCTCGCGCGCCGCCGCTCCTGCAGCCGGACGACGGCCCGGGCGCGGGTACGGCCGGCGAAGACGACCGTGGAGCTGCGCGCCACCGGCTTCGTCAGCACGGGGCGCTCAGGGCGCTCCGGCGCGGCACCCGCCGTCTCGGCGGTGACGGGCGCGAACAGCGCACCCGCGCAGATCAGTGCCGTCAGCGCGGCCTTCAGTCCCCCCATGGAACTTCCCCTCCAGAAAGTTTGAACCCTCGCTCTGGAGACTAGGAAGAATGCGCATCCTTACGGCACGGGTGTGCGATCCGACTCACACGGGCTCGATGGGACTAGCCCGAGCAGGACCGGTCCCCGAACGACGGGACCGAGGTCCCGGGACTTCAGCCCAGGTCGGCCAGGACCACGCCGAGCCAGCGCAGGCCGACGGGGTCGAGCTCGACGACGCGCGGATCGGCCTCGGGATCGACGTCGGTGCGCGCGGTGGCCCGGGCGATCCGGATCTCGAGCCGGTCGTCGGAGAGGCTCTCGGCGACGCCGGTCCCCCACTCCACGACGGTGACGGCCTCGTCGAGGTCGGTGTCGAGGTCGAGGTCGTCGAGCTCGGCCTGACCGCCGAGGCGGTAGGCGTCGACGTGGACGAGCGCCGGTCCGTCGCTGAGGGAGGGGTGCACCCGGGCGATGACGAACGTCGGCGAGGTGATCCCGCCGCGCACGCCCAGGCCCTCGCCGAGGCCCTGGGTGAAGGTGGTCTTGCCGGCCCCGAGCTCACCGCTGAGGACGAGCACGTCGCCCGCGCGCAGGTGGCCCGCGACCCGGCGGCCCAGGTCGCGCATGGACTCGGCGCTGGGGACGTCGACGGCGACCGGGACCGGCCGCGCCATCTCGACGTACGGCGCGTGGCGGGCCGTCTGCACGAAGCCCATGTCGCGCCAGAAGCCCACGGTGCGCGGCAGCTCCTCGCGCGCCAGGATCACCGCCCTGGTCGCGCCCGCCCGGCCGGCCGCGCGCAGCCCGGCCCGGACCAGCTCGCGCGCGAAGCCGCGGCCCTGGGCGGCAGGGTCGATGCCGAAGCGGCGCAGGTAGACCGCGTCGCCGACGGGGTCGAGGACGACCGCGCCGACCGGCTTGCCGTCGGCGCGCACGAGCAGTCCGCCGCCGGGCGCCAGCATCGCGGCGATCGACTCCTCGGTCTCGGCGAGTGCCTCGGTGGGCGGGTCGAGCGCGGGGCGCGCGGCGAACGCGGCCCGGACGACGGCCAGGACGTCGGCGGCGGCCTCGGGGCCGACGCGCGTGGTCTCCACGGTCACCGGGCTGCTGCCCTCGCGGTGGCGGCGGTGATGAGCTGGTCGAGCTCGGCGTTGACCAGCTCGTGGCGCTCCATGATGACCATGTGGCCGGCGCCCTCGCACTCGAGGAGGCGGGAGCCGGGGATCCGCGCGTGCAGCTTGCGGGAGTGGCCGATCGAGGTGAGCTTGTCGGCGGTGCCGCAGATGACCGACGTGGGCACCTGGCCGAGCCGCTCGACGAAGTCGAACTTGTCGAGGCCGGCGAAGTTGGGGAAGAAGTCGGCGACCACCTCGAAGGGGGTCGCGGCGAGCATCCGGTCGACGAACTCGACGTAGCCGCGCGGCACCTCCTCGCCGAAGGCGAAGCGGTCGGTGGCGACGGTCGCGACGGCGCCGCCCGCGCGTCGTACGCCGTCGATGGCGCGGTGGCCGAGGTGGAGGGTGCGGACCGCGCCCCGGGTGACCGGGCCGGCCAGCCGGGCCGGAACCATCGGCAGCAGCACCCGGCTGGGGTCGAGCCCGCCCGCGGTGGTGGAGATCAGGCCGACGCCGACGACCCGGTCACCGATGAGCTCGGGGTACTGCTCGGCGAGCGCGACGATCGACATCCCGCCCATGGAGTGCCCGACCAGGACGACCGGCCCCTCGGGCACGACCTCCTCGAGCACCCGGTGCAGGTCGCGGCCGAGCTGCTCGATGGTGGCGTGGGCGCGGTCGGAACGGCCGGAGCGGCCGTGCGAGCGCTGGTCGTAGTAGACCGCGCGGACCAGGCCGCGGTAGGCCGCGCGCTGGAAGTGCCAGCAGTCGAGGTTGAGGCAGTAGCCGTGCACGAAGACGACGGTGACCGGGCCGGCGAACTCGTCGACCTCGACGTGGAGCGGGACGCCGTCGTCGGTGACGACCGTGACCGGCGCCGAGTGCAGCGAGCCGAACGGGATGTCGTCTCCGGAGCGGCGGCTGATCGCCCGCTGCTGGCGCGCGATGCCGAGCGCGGCGCCACCGGCCGCGGCGACGCCGAGGGCGCCCGCGAGCGAGCCGAGGATCCGGCTGCGGCGGCTCACCGGTCGCCCTCCGTGCCGTCGACGTACCTGCGGGTCATCCGGCCCCCGATCCTGGTGACGATCTCGTAGCTGATGGTGGCGCACGCCTCGGCCCAGTCCTGGGCGGTGGGTCCACCCGCGGACGGCGGCCCGAAGACGATCACCTCGCTGCCGACCGGCGGCCGGTCGCCGCCGAGGTCGACGACGACCTGGTCCATGCACACGGTGCCCCGGATCGGGCGCGGCTTGCCCTCGATGCCGACGGACGCCGCGGCGTCGGCGGCGCCGGGACGCGAGGCGTGGCGCGGGATGCCCTCGCCGTAGCCGACGGGGACGAGACCGACCGTGGTCGGGTGCTCGGCCACCCAGTGCTGGCCGTAGGAGACGGCGTCGCCCACGGCGAGGTCCTTGACCATGAGCAGCGGCGCGCGGACCGTCATCGCGGGCACGAGCCCGATCTCGGTCGCCTCACCGGGCGCCGGGTCGAGACCGTAGAGGGCGATCCCGCAGCGCACCGCGTCGAAGCGGGACGACGGCCGCAGGATCGCCGCCGCCGAGTTGGCCAGGTGGCGCAGCTCGGGACGCAGCCCGTGCTCCTCGGCGAGCGCGAGCGCATCGCGGAAGGCCGCCTCCTGGCGGTCGTTGGCGGGGTGCGCGGGCTCGTCGGCGCACGCGAAGTGGGACCAGAGGCCGGTGATGGTCCAGGACCCCGCCTCCTCGCCGGCGCGCGCCCGCTCGAACAGCTCGGTCCAGGCAGCGCGCGGGGCACCGCTGCGCGAGAGCCCGGTGTCGACCTTGAGCTGCACCCGCGCGGGCCGGTCGGCCGTGGCGGCCGCCGCGGCGAGGGCGTCGAGGTGGGCGAGGCTGGACGCGGTGACGTCGAGGTCGGCGGCGACCGCGGCCGCCAGGTCGGTCCGGGGCCCGATGATCCAGCACAGGATGCGGCCCTCGACACCGGCCGCCCGCAGCGCGAGCGCCTCCTCGACAGTGGCCGCAGCGAGCCAGTCGGCGCCGCCCTCCCGGGCAGCCCGGGCACAGGCGACCATGCCGTGGCCGTAGCCGTCGGCCTTGACCACCGCGATCAGCGGGACCCCCGCGGTCGCGCGCAGCAGCCGTGCGTTGGCCCGGACCGCGGCCAGGTCGACGACGATCTCGGCGGGGCCGAGGGGCTGGGTCATCTGCCTATCGTCCCATCACGGGGTGGTCAGGGTGGCGAGCAGGTCGCCACCCTGTGTGCCGTGTCGCGGGCGGCCCGTGGTCCGGGTGCGTGCATCGCAAGGCGGCGGAGCGAAGGCGGGCCGGCGGCCCGTCGAGTCTCCGCCAACGCCGCGAGGTGCGCGCCCGGAGCGCGGGGCGTCCGACACGGCTCACAGGGTGGCGAGCAGGTCCGGCAGCGTGGCGGCGACGTCGGAGGCGACGATCGGGCCGTCCTGGGCCGCGAGCGTCGCCGCGGCGCCGTGCAGCCAGGAGCCGGCCGAGGCCGCGTCGAACGGGTCGAGCCCGGCGGCGAGGAGCGTCCCGATCAGGCCGCCGAGGACGTCGCCCGCGCCGGCCGTGGCCAGCCAGGGCGTGCCGGTCGTGGTCACCCGGGCCCGGCCGTCGGGGCGGGCGACGACGGTGTGCCGGCCCTTGAGCAGGACGACGGCGTCGAGGTCGTGAGCGGCGCGGCGGGCGTGGTCGAGCCAGCGGGCCTCGACGTCGGCCCGGTCGGCGTCGAGCATCCGGGCCAGCTCGCCCGCGTGGGGCGTGAGCACGGCGGAGCGGCCGCGGGCCAGGCCGGCGAAGGCGAGTGCGTCGGCGTCGACCACGACGGGGACGTCGTCGGCCAGGGAGCGGCGCAGCGCGTCCTCGGCGCGGTCGTCACTGCCCGAGCCGACCACCCAGGCCTGCACGCGGCCGGGGCCGACGACCTCGGGGTGCGCGGCGCGGACGAGGTCCAGGGCGGCCGGGTCGCCGTCGTACCGGACCATGCCGGCCAGGCCGCACGCGGCGCCGGCCACGCTGAGCAGGGCGGCGCCGGGATAGGTCGCGGAGCCGGAGCGGACGCCGACGACGCCACGGGTGTACTTGTGGGCGTCGGCCGCGGGGCGCGGGAGCAGCGCCGCGACGTCGGCGGCCTGGAGCGCCTCGACGGGGGCCTCGGGCAGGTCCAGGCCGATGTCGACGAGCTGGAGCGCGCCGCACGCGCGGGCCGCGGGGTCGACGAGGTGCGCGATCTTGTGGGTGCCGAAGGTGACGGTCAGGTCGGCGCTGACGTGGGGGCCGGCGACCTCGCCGGTGTCGACGTCCACCCCCGACGGTACGTCGACCGCGACCACCGGGCTCCCGGCGGCGTGGCCGAGCGCCGCGACCGCCTCGGCGCGCAGCCCGGGACGCCCGCCGATACCGACGATCCCGTCGACGACCACGTCGAACGGCATCGGCACCGGGCCCGGGCTGCCGATCCGGCCGCCCGCGGCGCGCAGCGCGGCGACCCCGCCCTCGTGCGCCGACGACGAGAGCAGCCAGGCCTCGACCTGGACGCCGCGCCGCGCGAGCAGGACCCCCGCGTAGAGGGCGTCGCCCCCGTTGTCGCCGGAGCCGACGAGGAGCAGCACCCGGCGGCCGTAGCCGCTGCCGAGGAGGTCCAGGACGGCGTACGCCAGGCCGGCCGCGGCGCGCTGCATGAGCGCGCCCTCGGGCAGCCGGGCCAACAGCGCGGCCTCGGCCGTGCGAACCTGCTCGACCGTGTGCGCCCGGATCACGACTCGAGCACCACCATCGCCGAGGCGATGCCGCCGTCGTGGGTGAGCGAGAGGTGCACCGACGTCACGCCCTGGGCATCGGCCTCGGCCAGCACGGTGCCGCGCAGCACGAACCGCGGCCGGCCGTTGTCCTCGGAGACCACCTCGGCGTCGTGCCAGGACATCCCGCGCGGGGCGCCGAGCGCCTTGGCGAGCGCCTCCTTGGCGGCGAAGCGCGCCGCGAGCGAGCGGATGTGCAGCGTCCGCTCGGCCTCGGTGAAGAGCTTGGTCACCAGCGCCGGCGTACGACGGCACGACTCCTCGAACCGGGCGATCTCGCACACGTCGATACCGACGCCGACCACCGCCACGGCCTTACTCGACGGTGACGGACTTGGCGAGGTTGCGCGGCTGGTCGACGTCGTGGCCCAGCACCGTGGCGAGCTCGCAGGCGAACAGCTGGAGCGGCACGATCGCCACCAGCGGCTGGAGCAGGACGGGCACCTTGGGCAGCCGGATCAGCTCGTCGGCGTAGGGCTCGATGGAGGCGTCACCCTCCTCGGCCAGGCAGATGGTCCGGGCGCCGCGGGCGCGGACCTCCTGGATGCCGCTGAGCATCTTGCCGTGGAGCTGGTCGCGACCCTTGGGGGGGACGACGCACAGCACCGGCAGGCCGTCCTCGACCAGCGCGATCGGGCCGTGCTTGAGCTCGCCGGCCGCGAAGCCCTCGGCGTGGAGGTAGGCGAGCTCCTTGAGCTTGAGCGCTCCCTCGAGCGCGACCGGGTAGCCGGCGTGGCGGCCCAGGAAGAGCACCGAGCGCGACGAGGCGTGGTCGGCGGCGAGGGAGTAGACGGCGTCGGAGCCGGAGAGCACGGTCTCGATGTGGCCGGGCATGGCCTCGAGGTGCTCCATGATCTCGTCGATCTCGTCGCCGAACCGGGTGCCCTTGACCTGGGCGATGTAGAGCGCGAGCAGGTAGCAGGCGACCAGCTGGGTCAGGAAGCCCTTGGTCGAGGCGACGCCGATCTCGGGGCCGGCGTGGGTGTAGATCACCGCGTCGGACTCGCGCGGGATCGAGGAGCCGTTGGTGTTGCAGATCGCGAGCACCTTGGCCCGCTGGGAGCGCGCGTGCCGGATCGCCTGGAGCGTGTCGGCGGTCTCGCCGGACTGGCTGATGGCGACGATGAGCGTGGTCGCGTCGATGATCGGGTCGCGGTAGCGGAACTCCGAGGCGAGCTCGACCTCGACCGGCGTCCGGGTCCAGTGCTCGATGGCGTACTTGGCGACCATGCCGGCGTAGAACGACGTACCGCAGGCGATGATGATGATCTTGTCGATGTCGCGCAGCTCTTCGTCGGCCAGGCGCATCTCGTCGAGCTGGAGCCGGCCGGTCGCATCGCGGCGGCCGAGCAGGGAGTCGGCGACGGCGCGCGGCTGCTCGAAGATCTCCTTGCGCATGAACCAGTCGTGGCCGTCCTTCTCGGCCGACGAGAGGTCCCAGTCGACGTGGAAGCGCTTGGCCTCGACCAGGCGGCCGTGGAAGTCGGTGACGTCGACCTTGTCGCGGGTCATCACGACGATCTGGTCCTGGCCGAGCTCGAGCGCCTCACGGGTGAACTCGATGAAGGCGGCGACGTCGGAGCCGAGGAAGTTCTCGCCCTCGCCCAGGCCGACCACCAGCGGCGAGTTGCGCCGGGCCGCGACGACCTTGTCGGGCTCCTCGGCGTCGATCGCGACCAGGGTGAACGCACCCTCGAGCTGCTGGCAGACACGCTGCATCGCGGTCTCGATGTCGACCCCGGACTGCACCTGGAGCTCGAGCAGCTGGGCCACGATCTCGGTGTCGGTCTCGGAGATCAGCTCGTGGTCGTCGGCCTCGAGGCGCGCGCGCAGCTCGAGGAAGTTCTCGATGATGCCGTTGTGCACCAGCGCCACCCGGCGGGACTCGCCGGTGTGCGGGTGCGCGTTGACGTCGTTGGGCGGGCCGTGGGTGGCCCAGCGGGTGTGCCCGATGCCGATCTGAGCCACCGGCATCGGCGTCTCGTCGAGCACCTTCTCGAGGTTGGCGAGCTTGCCGGCCCGCTTCTCGGTCCGCAGCAGACCCTCGCTCACGACCGCGACGCCGGCGGAGTCGTAGCCGCGGTACTCGAGCCTGCGGAGACCGTCGATGACGGTGTCCTGGGCCGACCGGGGCCCGATGTATCCGACGATGCCGCACATGATCGGCCAGTCTAAGCGGTCCGGGCCTGCATCCCCGCCTCGACAGCGGTGTGGCGCCCGCCGCCCTCCCCCGGCACCGTCCGGATCGAGGACGCACCTGAAGCCGCGGTGACGCCGACTGGAACAATCGGCGCCATGACGACGGGCGCGAGCACGGCGGACACCCCCGGCGAGGAGCTCCCGCGGGAGGCGTCGCCGTACGTCGAGCTGGACCGGGCGACCTGGGCACTGCTGGCCTCGGAGACCGAGAGCCCGCTCACCAGGGACGAGGTGCACCGACTCCGCGGCATCGGCGACTCGCTCGACCTGCGCGAGATCCGCGACGTCTACCTGCCCCTGTCCCGGCTGCTGTCCATGCGGGTCAGCGCGGCGACCGACCTGCACCACGCGCAGGAGGAGTTCCTGCACGGCCGGACGCCGCCGCGCACGCCGTTCGTGATCGGGCTGGCGGGTTCGGTGGCCGTCGGCAAGTCGACCGCGGCCCGCGTGCTCCAGCAGATGCTCGCGCGCTGGCCCGAGCACCCCAACGTCGCGCTCGTCACCACCGACGGCTTCCTCTACCCCAACGCCGAGCTCGAGGCGCGCGGGCTGCTCCAGCGCAAGGGCTTCCCCGAGTCCTACGACCGGCGCAAGCTGCTCAAGTTCGTCATCGACATCAAGTCCGGCATCGACGAGGTCGAGGCGCCGGTCTACTCCCACCTCGTCTACGACGTGGTCTCGGACGAGAAGATCGTCGTCAAGCGCCCCGACATCGTCATCGTCGAGGGTCTCAACGTGCTCCAGCCCGCGCGGGTCCGCGAGGACGGGCGCACCGGCCTGGGTCTGTCGGACTTCTTCGACTTCTCGATCTTCGTCGACGCCAACACCAACCACATCCGCGACTGGTACGTCGACCGCTTCCTCAAGCTGCGCGAGACCGCCTTCCGCGACCCGTCGTCGTACTTCGCGAAGTACGCCTCGCTGACCCACGACGAGGCCGTCGACGAGGCCCGCCGGATCTGGGACGCCATCAACGGCCCGAACCTGGCCCAGAACGTGCTGCCCACCCGCTCGCGGGCCACGCTGGTGCTGCGCAAGTCCGCGGACCACTCGGTCCGCTACGTCAGGTTGCGCAAGATCTGAGGCGTTTTCGCCCCATCCCGCGGATTCCGTGGGTTTCCGGCCGCCTCAGGCGGCAAGGACCCCTGGCATGACTCCCCGCAAGAAGGTCTCCGTCCTCACCGCCCTGCTGGCCGCGTCGACGTTCGCGTTGGCCGCCTGCGGCGGCGACGACGAACCCGACCGCAAGGGCAGCGACCCCGCCTCGACCGAGGCGACCACCGAGGCCTCGACCGAGACCACCACCGACGCCCCGACCGACGCCGGCACCGAGACCACCGAGGCCGCGCCCGCCGGCGACGTCGCCGCCCCGGGCACCGCGCTCGCGTTCGGCCAGCCGGCCGTCGTCCCGTTCTCGTCCGGCGACGCCAGCGGCACCGTCTCGGTGACCGTCACCGGCATCACCAAGGGCGCCGCCGCCGACCTGGCCCCGCTCAAGCTCGGCGACCGGGCCAAGGGCTTCGTGCCCTACTACATCAAGCTCGACGTCACCGGCGTCTCCGGCAGCGCGGAGCTGTCGAGCTACTCGATCAACGAGTCGATCGAGGGCACCCTGCCCGACGGCACCGAGGCCCAGAACATCTCGATCATCGGCACCTTCGCGCCGTGCGACGGCGAGTCCTTCCCCAGCGGCTTCGCCGACGGGCAGACCTTCTCGACCTGCGTGCCCTACCTGGCCCAGGAGTCCTCCTCGGTCAGCAGCGCCCGCTTCGCCCCCAACGACGGCCCCTACAGCTCCTTCGACGGCAAGCCCGTCGTCTGGAAGTAGGACCCCCGCGCCACCGACCGCGCGGCCGACGTCCCCGTCCCGGGAGGGGATGTCGGCCGCGATCGACTCAGCCGACGTCGCGACGCAGCGTCGTGAGCCGGCCGATGACGGCGAGCACGACGACGTACGCCAGGAGCACGAGGATCGCCGCCCAGCGCGGGAGCAGGTCGACATCGCCGGTCGCGCCGAGGAAGGACGCGCCGATCAACGAGTCCGCCGCCCCGCCCGGCAGGTACGACGCCACGCCCGCCAGCGCGTCGACCTGGCTCAGCACCACCCGGGCCAGCGGCTCGACGAACTGGGTGAACGCCAGGATCACGACGATCGCGGCCACCTGGTTCGACAGCACCGAGCCGACGGCCACGCCGATCACCGTCCACAGGGCGATCGCGACGACGCTGAACAGCAGCCCGACGAGCACGTCGCCGCGGCCGAGCATCGCCCCGTCGCCCTTGATCTGCAGCAGCGGGGCGCCGCCGGCGACGGTGGCGAGGACGCCGACCAGGCCGGCGACGAGGCCGACCGGCAGGACCGAGACGATCTTGGCGACCAGGAAGCGGGTCCGGTCGGGCTCGACGAGCAGGCTCTGCGTGATCGTCTTGTGCCGGAACTCCGTGGTCATCGCGAGGCTGCCGATGATGAGCGGGAAGACGTAGCCCACGCCGTTGACGACCGAGTACACCGACCGCGCGGCGGCCTCGCCGGTCAGCGGCGGCTCCTGGCCGTCGGGCACGAAGACGAAGGTCGTCGAGACGACGGCGGCGATGAAGACCAGGTAGCCGACCATCACGATCAGCAGCAGCCACCACAGCCGGGTGGTGAGCAGCTTGCGGTACTCCGCGACGAGTGCGGCCCTCATCGGACGTCCTCCGGTCGGGTCAGCTCGAAGAAGAGCGCCTCCAGGTCGACATCGCGCCGGACCAGCTCGTGCAGCTCGAGCCCGGTCGCGTGGGCGGCCGCGCCGACCTCGGCCGCGGTCGCGCCGTCGACGACGGTGCCGGCACCGTCGGCCTCCAGGGTCCAGCCACGGTCGGCCGCGAGGGACGCGAGGGCGTCGGGCCGCGGGGTCTCGACGTACGCCGCCGGGGTGGCGCGGGTGCGCAGCTCGGCCAGCGTCGAGGCGTGCCGGAGCCGGCCCTGCGCGATGACCACGACGTCGTCCACGCTCGCCTCGACCTCGCGCAGGAGGTGGCTGGAGACCAGGACGGTGCGTCCCTCCGCAGCGAACTGGCGCAGCAGCTGCCGGATCCACACGATGCCCTCGGGGTCGAGGCCGTTGGTCGGCTCGTCGAGCACGATCACCGGCGGGTCCGCGAGCAGCGCGGTGGCCAGGCCGAGCCGCTGGCGCATGCCGAGCGAGTAGCCGCCGACCCGCTTCGTGGCGGCCTGGTCGAGGCCGACGGCCTCGAGCACCTGGCGGCAGCGCTGCTTCGAGACGCCGACCTGGGGCGCGAACACCTCGAGGTGACCGAGCCCGGTGCGTCCGGGGTGGAAGCTCGACGCCTCCAGCGCCGCGCCGACGACCGTGCCCGGCCGCTCGTACGACGTGTAGGGCCGGTCGCCGACCAGGGTCCGGCCCGCGCTGGGCCGGGTCAGCCCGAGCAGCATCCGCAGGGTGGTCGTCTTGCCGGCGCCGTTGGGTCCGAGGAAGCCGGTCACGGCGCCGGGGCGGACGGTGAACGTGAGGTCGTCCACCGCCTTCACGGCGCCGAACTGCTTGGTGAGTCCGTCGATGACCAGTGGGGGACTTGTCATGGCACCACCCTGCCAGGTGGCGGCACCGGGTCAGAGGGCGAGGCGCTCCCGGACCACGTCGGCCAGGCCGTGGGCCACGCTGTCGGCCTGCTCGGCCGTCGGCGCCTCGACCATCACCCGCACCAGCGGCTCGGTGCCGGAGGGGCGCAGCAGGACGCGCCCGCTGTCGCCGAGCTCCTCCTCGGCCGCCGCGACGGCCGCGAGCAGGGCCGCGTCGTCGGTGCGCGCCCGGTCGACTCCCCCGACGTTGACCAGGACCTGGGGCAGCCGGGTCATCACGCCGGCCAGGTCGCGCAGGCGGTGGCCGGTCACGACCATCCGCTGCAGCACGTGCAGGGCGGTGAGCAGGCCGTCACCGGTGGTGGCGTGGTCGCGCAGGATGACGTGACCCGACTGCTCGCCCCCGAGGGAGTAGCCGCCGGCGCGCATGTCCTCGAGGACGTAGCGGTCGCCGACGCCGGTCTGGCGCACGGTGACGCCCGCGGCGGTCATCGCCTGGACCAGGCCGAGGTTGCTCATCACGGTCGCGACGAGGGTGTCGTCGCGCAGCCGGCCGGCGTCCTTGAGGCCCAGCGCCAGGATCGCCATGATCTGGTCGCCGTCGACGACCTCGCCGGTGTGGTCGACCGCGAGGCACCGGTCGGCGTCGCCGTCGACGGCGAAGCCGGCGTCCGCGCCGTGCTCCAGGACCGCCTTGCGCAGCGGCTCGAGGTGGGTGGAGCCGCAGCCGTCGTTGATGTTGAGGCCGTCGGGCTCGGCGCCGATGGTGATCACCGTGGCACCGGCCTCGCGCAGCGCGTGGGGGCCGACCGCGCTCGCCGCGCCGTGGGCGCAGTCGAGGACGACGGTGAGTCCGGCCAGCGGCCGGTTCGCGGCGTCGTCGAGGGTGCCGACCAGGTGGGCGGCGTACTCCTCGACGGTGGGGCCGTAGGGCGTGACCCGGCCGACGGCACCGCCGGTGGGGCGGTCCCAGTCCTGGCCGACGTGCTCCTCGATCTCGCGCTCCAGGGCGTCGTCCAGCTTGACGCCGCCGCGGGCCAGGAACTTGATGCCGTTGTCGGGCATCGGGTTGTGCGAGGCGCTGATGACCACGCCGAGGTCGGCCTCCAGCGCATCGGTGAAGTACGCGACGCCGGGCGTCGGCAGCACGCGCAGGCGCAGGACGTCGACGCCCGCGGCAGCCAGGCCCGCGACCACGGCGTGCTCGAGGAACTGCCCCGAGATGCGGGTGTCGCGGCCGACGACGGCCAGCGGGCGGGGCCGGTCGAAGCCGCCGTGCTCGACGAGCACCCGGGCCGCGGCGACGCCGAGGTCCAGGGCCAGCTCGGCGGTCAGCTTGTCGTTGGCGAGTCCGCGGACCCCGTCGGTCCCGAAGATGCGGGTCACGTGCGCTCCCTCTGTGTCACTGGTGCTGCCGTAAAACTGCCGACAGGGCCACGGACCGCGGCAGCGGTGCGTGGCCCTGTCGTGATGATCGCCTGGAGGCGGATCAGCGCTTGCTGTACTGCGGGGCCTTGCGGGCCTTCTTGAGACCGGCCTTCTTGCGCTCGGTCGCCCGGGCGTCGCGGGTCAGCAGACCGGCCTTCTTGAGGGTCGGGCGGTTGGCGTCGAGGTCGATCGCGTTGAGCGAGCGAGCCACGCCGAGGCGCAGCGCGCCGGCCTGACCGGTGATGCCGCCGCCGTGGATGCGGGCGATGACGTCGAAGCGGCCCTCGAGGCCGAGCGCCGCGAACGGCTCGTTGACGACCTGCTGGTGCAGCTTGTTCGGGAAGTAGTCCTCGATGGTCCGGCCGTTGATGGTCCAGGTACCGGTGCCGGGGACGATGCGCACGCGGGCCACGGCCTCCTTGCGGCGGCCGGTGGCCGCGCCGGGGGCGATCGTGGCGGGACGGGCGTCGATGGCGGCCGACGGAGAGGTCTCGCTGGTGTAGGCGACACCCTGCTCGTCGGTCTCGAAGGTCTCCTCGACCTCGGTGGTGTTCTCAGTCACTTGATAAGTCCTCAGTCCTGGTCAGCTCTGTCGAGAAGTCACTGGGAGATCTGGGTGATCTCGTAGGGAACGGCCTGCTGGGCCTGGTGGGGGTGAGCCGGGCCGCTGTAGACCTTCAGCTTCTTGATCATCTGCCGGCCGAGGCGGTTCTTCGGCAGCATGCCCCACACGGCCTTCTCGACGGCCTTGCGAGCGTCCTTGTCGATGACCTCACCGATCGGGGTCGCGGTCAGACCACCCGGGAAGCCCGAGTGGCGGTAGACCATCTTGGCCGTCCGCTTGTTGCCGGACAGGGCGACCTTGTCCGCGTTGACGATGATGACGTAGTCACCGGTGTCCGCGTTGGGCGCGAAGATCGGCTTGTGCTTGCCGCGCAGCAGGTTGGCGGCGGTGACCGCCAGGCGACCGAGGACGACGTCCGTCGCGTCGATCACGAGCCAGGCGCGCTCGACGTCGTCGGGCTTCGGAGCGTAGGTGCGCATGATGCGAACCCTCCTTGCTAGTTCGTAGCCACACGACGGATGTCGCACGGCGGTGCCTTTGCAGCGGGCTGCTCGGGCGGCGTCTCCTGACGAACTCAGCCCGGCCCACGCACGCTCGTCATCACGACGATCCGAGGGCGATCCGGGTCTGCCTCACGAACGGGCGTGAAGCGGCAGAAGACGCGACCGCCAAGGCTACGGGAGCGTGGAGACGCGGGTCAAAACGGTGCACCCGCCCGCACCGGCCGCCGATCGCGCTGTGACCTGTGCCACACTCGGGCCGCATGGACTCCGGACTGGTCTCGATCGGCCTGCCCGCCGCGCTGGCGATCATCATGTTCGGCCTCGGCCTGGCCCTGACCGCCGATGACTTCCGCCGGGTCGGCAGCGCCCCGCGCCCGGTCGTCATCGCCCTGCTCGCCCAGCTGGTCCTGCTCCCCCTGCTCTGCTTCGGCCTGGTGCTGGCGCTCGAGCTGGAGGCGATCCTGGCCGTCGGCATGATGCTGCTGGCCGCCTCGCCGGGCGGTACGACGGCCAACCTCTTCAGCCACCTCTTCCGCGGCGACGTCGCCCTCAACATCACGCTGACCGCAGTCAACTCCGTGATCGCCGTGGTGAGCCTGCCGCTGGTCGTCAACTTCGCCGTCGGCTGGTTCGACCCCGCCGGCGCCGAGGACATCGGCCTCCAGCCGGCCAAGACCGCCCAGGTGTTCGCCATCGTGCTGGCCCCGGTCGCGATCGGCATGCTCGTGCGCCGCTCCTCCCCCGCCTTCGCCGAGCGCGCCGACCGGCCGGTGCGGATCGCCTCGGCCGTGGTCCTCGCGCTCGTCATCGTCGGCGCGCTGCTGGGCGAGCGCGAGAACCTCGGCGACTACCTGGCCGACATCGGCCTGGCGACGGTCCTGTTCTGCGCGGCGAGTCTGGCCGTCGGCTACACGGTGCCGCGGCTGCTCGGCGTACCGGAGCGGCAGGCGCTCTCGTCGGCCTTCGAGGTCGGCATCCACAACAGCACGCTGGCGATCGCGGTGGCCCTGAGCGTGCTCGAGAACGACACGCTGGCGGTCCCCGCCGCGGTGTACGGCGTCCTGATGTTCCCGCTCGCGCTGCTCGCCGGGTGGCTCTTGACGCGCGGCCGGAGGGGCGGCCCGGGTCACGCTTCGGGACACCGGCTACCGGCTCTGTGACGTGGCCGACTAGGTTGGCAGCGTGACTGACTCTCTCACCGTACGCGACAACCGCACCGGCGCGGAGTACGAGATCCCGATCGTCGACGGCACCATCAAGGCCGCGGACCTCGGGCAGATCAAGCTCAACGACGACGAGCCGGGACTGGCCACCTACGACCCGGGTTTCGTCAACACCGCCTCGTGTCGTAGCTCCATCACCTACATCGATGGAGACAAGGGCATCCTCGAGTACCGCGGCTACCCGATCGAGCAGCTGGCGGAGAAGTCGAACTTCCTCGAGGTCGCCTACCTCCTGATCCACGGCGAGCTGCCCACCAAGGAGCAGTACGAGAACTGGGTCCACGAGATCACGTTCCACACGTTCGTCCACGAGAACGTCAAGGGCTTCATGCAGGGCTTCCGGTACGACGCGCACCCGATGGGGATGCTCATGGCGTCGGTGGGGGCCCTGTCGACGTTCTACCCCGAGTCGAGCCGGATCGCCGACCCCGACAACCGGCACATCCAGATCGTCCGGATGATCGCCAAGATGCCGACCCTCGGCGCCTGGTCGTTCCGCCACGCGCAGGGCAAGCCGTACGTCTACCCGGACAACGAGCTGTCCTACGCCGAGAACTTCCTCTCGATGCTCTTCAAGATGAGCGAGACGAAGTACGCCGGCGACCCGCGCATCGTCAAGGCGCTCGACACCCTCTTCATCCTCCACGCCGACCACGAGCAGAACTGCTCGACCAACGCGGTCCGCTCCGTCGGCTCCTCGCAGGTCGACCCCTACTCGGCCGTCGCCGCCGGCATCGGCGCCCTCTTCGGCCCGCTCCACGGCGGCGCCAACGAGGCCGTCCTCAAGATGCTGCGCCGGATCGGCACCGTCGAGAACATCCCCGCGTTCATCGAGGGCGTCAAGAACGGCGAAGAGCGCCTGATGGGCTTCGGCCACCGGGTCTACAAGAACTTCGACCCGCGCGCCAAGATCATCAAGAAGGCCTGCGACGACGTCTTCGAGGTCACCGGGGTCAACCCGCTCCTCGCCGTCGCCAAGGAGCTGGAGAAGATCGCGCTCGAGGACGAGTACTTCATCAAGCGCAAGCTCTACCCCAACGTCGACTTCTACTCCGGCCTCATCTACGAGGCCCTGGAGTTCCCGCCGGAGATGTTCACGGTCCTCTTCGCGATCGGCCGCACCCCCGGCTGGCTCGCGCAGTGGCTCGAGCTGACCCAGGACAAGGAGCAGAAGATCGCTCGTCCCAAGCAGATCTACACCGGCGCCCGGACGCTCGACTTCGTCCCCGCCGAGGAGCGCTGGGCCTGAGCCGGCGCACCGCCTGATCGCACCACGACCCCGACCGCTCGCGCGGTCGGGGTCGTTGGGTTTTTGGGTCTGGCGCGGGCTCAGGCGAGCAGGGCGTCGAGGTCGACGGGGACCTCGGCATCGCCGTAGGTGAGCACGACCTGGCCACCGGTGTGGCGGGCGGTCTCGAGGTAGAGGCCGTCGACGAGCTCGAGGGTGAGCACCTGGTGGTCACGCGGGTCGACGATCCAGTACGACGGCGCGCGCCACGCCGCGTAGCGCTGGACCTTGGCGACGAGGTCGTCGCGCCGGTTGGTGGAGAGCACCTCGACGACCAGCAGCGGGATGCCGGAGAGGAAGTCCTCGTCGCTGTCGTCCCGGAAGACGGTCAGGTCGGGGATGAGGAGCTCGCGGACGCCCGACGGCGACCAGCCGAGGGACGGGAGCGCCTCCGCCCCGGCAGGCAGGTCGGCCTCGACCAGGCGTAGGAGCCGCTGGACGATCTGCTGATGCTTCTTGCCTGCGGTCGGCATGACGACCAGGCACCCCCCGTAGTACTCACCGTCGTTCTCGGGGTGGTTCAGGTAGTCGCCCCAGCTCATGGGGATGCGCCGCAGCTCTTCGGTGGGCTCCATCGCCACGGTCATCGCTGCTCCTTCCGGTTTCGGCGTCTCCCGAGATCGTCGCCGACCCGGTAAGTCAACGCAACCGCCGGGTCCGCCGCCACCGGCAGCCTCAGCCCTGGGGAAAAGCCGGCAGCGCGGTCTCGAACAGCCACGGCCCCAGCAGCCCGGAGACGTCCACCCCGGTCCGCTCCCCCGCGAACTCCAGGAGCTCCGCCGTGGTCACCGACGCCCCGCGCCGCTCTGCCGCCCAGGCCTTGAGCAGCCCGAAGAAGGACTCGTCTCCGACGGCGAGGCGCAGCGCGTGCAGGGCCAGCGCCCCGCGCTTGTAGACGCGGTCGTCGAACATGAGCTCCGGGCCGGGATCGGCGAGCACCAGGTCCTGGGGCAGGTCGGCGAGGCGCTCGTGGTGGTGGCAGGCCCAGCCGTCGCAGGTGTGGGGGCCGCCGGACTCCTCCGACCACAGCCACTCGGCGTAGCAGGCGAAGCCCTCGTGCAGCCAGATGTCCTGCCAGTGGCGCAGGGTGACGGCGTTGCCGAACCACTGGTGCGCCATCTCGTGGGCGATCAGGCGCACCTGGGACCAGTCGGTCGAGCAGAAGTTGCGGCCGAACGTCGACAGGCTCTGGCTCTCGAGCGGGATCTCGAGCTCGTCGTCGGTGACGACCGCGGCATAGCCGTCGAAGGGGTAGTCGCCGAAGACCCGCTCGAAGAACGCCATCATCGCGGGCTGCTGGTCGAACGAGCCGGCCAGGTCGGCGTCGGGCGGCGCGATGGTAACCAGGGACGGCGCGTGCTCGGTGGTGTCGTAGCGGCCGATCTGCACCGTCGCCAGGTACGACGCCATGGGCCGGTCCATCACGTAGGTCCACGTGTCGACGCTGGCCCGGCGCCGCTTCTGCGCGAGGTTCCCGTTGGCCACGACGGTGTAGCCGGAGGGCGCGGAGAGCTCGATCCGGTAGGTCGCCTTGTCGTCGGGCCGGTCGTTGCAGGGGAACCAGGTGGGCGCGCCGTGCGGCTGGGCCGCGACGATGACGCCGTCCTCGAGCTCCTCCCAGCCGGCGTCGCCGTGGCAGCGGTCGATGACCGGCTGCGGCGAGCCGCCGTAGGCGATGGTCAGGGTGAGCTCGGCGCCGGCCGCGACGGCGCGGTCGAGCTGGAGGACCAGGCGGTTCGAGCGGGCCGACCACTTCTTGAGCCGGGCACCGTCGATGCGCAGCTTGGTCGCGGCGAGCCCGGCCAGGTCGAGCACGAGCCGGTGGGTCTCGGCGAGCACGACGACCGACAGGACGGCGGTGCCGCGCAGGCGGTTGCCGTCGGGCACGTAGACCAGGTCGAGGTCGTAGTGCCGCACCGAGTACGACGGATCGCCGTGGTCGGGCAGGTACGGGTCAGCGGTGGGAAGTCCGGGCACGGCGGGTCAGTCCTCCGCCCACGGCCCGATCGGGTTCCCGATCCACCTCGTCTTGTCCGGCACCGTCTCCCCCCTCATCACCAACGACACCGGACCGACCGTAGCGTGCTTGCCCAGCGACGCCGCGGGCAGCACGACCGAGTTGGGCCCGAGGGTGGCGCCGCGGCGCAGCCGGACGGTGTCGGTGGCGAGCAGGCGGTCGTGGAAGAGGTGGGTCTGCACGACGCTGCCCTGGTTGACGGTGGCGCCGTCGCCGAGGTCGACGAGGTCGGGCTCGGGCAGCCAGTACGACTCGCACCACACGCCACGGCCGACCCGCGCGCCCATCGCGCGGAACCACAGGGTGATGAGCGGCGAGCCGGTCGCGAGGCCGGCGAACCACGGTGTCGCGAGCACCTCGACGAAGGTGTCGGCCAGCTCGTTGCGCCACACGAACGAGCTCCACAGGGGGTGCGCGCCGGCCCGGACCCGGCCGACCAGGAGCCACTTCGCGGCGATCGCGACGACGGCGGCCAGGAGGCCGGCTCCCCACAGCAGCAGCGGTACGACGAGCGCCCCGGCCACCGCGCCGTGGTCGGCCCACACGGCCAGGCTGCCGAGCACCACCAGCGCGTGCAGGGCCACGGCGAGGGCGATCGGGACGAGCCGGGCCAGTTCCCAGCAGGCGCGGGCGACCTTGAGCCGGGTCGGCGGGGCGTAGGTCCGCTCGTCGGCCGAGCCCTGCTCGGCCCGGCGCAGCGGCGCGGGCGGGCTGCCGAGCCACGACTCCCCCGCCTTGACAGTGCCGCGCGCGGGCGCGGCCGAGAGCACCGCGACCAGCGAGCGCTTGGGCACCTTGCGGCCGGGCGCGGCCATCGCGGAGTTGCCGACGAAGGCGCGCTTGCCGACCTTGACCCGCTCGGCACGCAGCCAGCCGCCGCCGAGCTCGTAGCCGCCGATCAGGGTGTCGTCAGCCAGGAACGCCTGGTCGCTCACGGTCGTCAGCGACGGGATCATCAGCACCGTCGAGGCCTCGACGTCCTTGCCGATGCGCGCGCCGAGCAGGCGCAGCCAGCGGGGCGTGAGCTGGGAGCTGTAGAGCGCGAAGAGCCAGGTCCGGGCCTCGTCGAGCACCCGGATCGTGCCCCACACGCACAGCGCGGCGCGGCTCTGGAGCGGGTGCGCGCCGGGCTTGACCCCGCGCGCCAGGAGCCGCACGACGAGCAGCACCAGGAGCGCCAGCACGACGCAGCCGGCGACCACGCCGGGCACCAGCCACGGCAGCAGCGCCCGGGCGGCCTCGCCGGCCGACGCGGTCGAGCCGATGTCGGCCAGCAGCAGCACCGGTACGACGACCGCGAGCAGCGCGAGCAGCGGCAGCAGCGCGAGCAGGGCGGCCGTTGCGGCGTACGAGACCGCCCACACGCGCAGCGAGCGGCGCGAGGCCGGCGGGCGCTCGGCCCACGGACCCCGGGCGGCGGAGCTGGCGCGGGTGGCCGGCGCGCCGGACCAGAACTCCCCGGCGGGCACCTGCCCGAAGACCGCGGAGCCGGGCGCCACCTCGGCGTCGTCCCCGACGACCGCGCCGGGGCAGAGCATCGAGCGGGTGCCGACGCGGGCCCGGCGGCCCACCCGGATCCCGCCCACGTGCAGGGTGTCCCCGTCGATCCAGTAGCCGGTGAGGTCGACCTCGGGCTCGATCGAGGCGCCCTTGCCGACGGTGAGGTGACCGGTGATGGGCGGCAGCGAGTGCAGGTCGGCGCCGCGGGCGACCTTGGCGCCGAGCAGCCGCGCGTACCAGGTGATGTAGGGCGCGCCGCCGAGGCGGGTCGCGCCCAGCTCGTCGGCGAGGCGCTCGGCCGCCCAGATCCGCAGGTGCACCTTGCCGCCGCGCGGGTAGGACCCCGGCTGCACGCCGGCGAGCACGGCCCGGGCGAGCTTGGCGGCGACGAGCATCCGCCCCGGCGGGCTGACGAAGACGACGAGCAGCAGCACGATCAGCCACCACGGCGCGGCCGGCACCCAGGCCACGTCGAGCAGGTCGTGGGCCAGGCGCGAGGCGGTCAGGATCCCGGCGAGCCATCGCGGCGCGGCGAGCGCCCGCAGCACCGGTACGGCGAGCACCTGGCCGACCTGGGTCTTGGGCGGGATCGGCTTGACCTTGCGGCTCTGCTCGGCGAGCGCGCTCGGCTCGAGCGAGTCGAGGAAGGCCGCGAGCCCGTCGACGGTGGGGTTCTCGTAGAGGTCCGCGACCGTGAGCTCGGCGTGCTCCGCGCGCAGGAGCGTGACCACCTGGGCCGCGGTGAGGCTGCCGCCGCCGAGGTCGAAGAAGTCGGACCCCGGGCCGTCGGGAGCCGCGCCGATGACCTTCTGCCAGACCTCCGCGATGCGCGCGGAGGTGCCGTGCAGGCCGGCGTCGGCGGGATCCGCGGTCGGCAGCGGCCAGGGCAGCGCGTCGCGGTCGACCTTGCCGGAGGTGCGCGTCGGGATGTCGTCGACGACCGCGAGCCGCGGGACGAGGGCCGCCGGCATCGTGGCCCGCAGGTGGGCGGTCGCCGCCGCCGCGTCGTACGCCGCGGTGGTGGTGAGGTAGCCGACGAGCAGCTGGTTGCCCGTGCTCGTGCGGCGCACGGCCGCCGCGGCGGCCGAGACCCCGGGCAGCGCGAGCAGGGCCGAGTCGATCTCGCCGAGCTCGATCCGGCGTCCGCCGACCTTGACCTGGTCGTCGGCGCGGCCGGCGAACAGCAGCCCCGCGGGGTCGTTGATGACGATGTCGCCGCTGCGGTAGGCGCGCTCCCAGCCGAGTGTCGGCATGGGCGCGTACTTCTCGGCGTCCTTGGCCGGGTCGAGGTAGCGGGCCAGCCCGACGCCGCCGATGATCAGCTCGCCGCGCTCGCCCTCGCCGACCGGCTCACCGGTCGCGGGATCGACCACGACGAGGTCCCAGCCGGCCAGGGGCAGCCCGATCCGGACCGGGCCGACGCCGTCGACGAGCGCGCCGCACGCGACCACGGTCGCCTCGGTCGGGCCATAGGTGTTCCAGACCTCGCGGCCCTCGCGGGCCAGGCGGGCGGCCACCTCGGGCGGCAGCGCCTCGCCGCCGAGGATGAGCAGCCGGACCCGCTCGAGCGCGTCGTCGGGCCACAGGCTGACCAGGGTCGGCACGGTGGAGACGACGGAGATGTCGTTGGCGGTCAGCCAGGGGCCGACGTCGACGCCGCTGCGCACCAGCGCCCGCGGCGCGGGGACCAGGCAGGCGCCGTAGCGCCAGGCGAGCCACATCTCCTCGCAGCTCGCGTCGAAGGCGACGCTGAGGCCCGCCATCACCCGGTCGGACGGGCCGATCGGCGCGTCCTGCAGGAACATCCCGGCCTCGGCGTCGACGAACGCCGCGGCATTGCGGTGGGTGACCGCGACCCCCTTGGGCGTCCCCGTAGAGCCGGACGTGAAGATCACCCAGGCGTCGTCGTCGACCCCCGGGTCGCGCCGGGACCGGGCCGGCGCCTCGCGGCGCGCCTCGATGACCAGGCCGGTGCCGATGAGCGCGGCGACCCGGGCCTCGCCGAACACCAGCCGGGCCCGCTCCTCGGGGTCGTCGGCGTCGACCGGCACGTAGGCGGCACCGGCGAACAGGATCCCCATGATCGCGACGTAGAGGTCGGTCGTGCCCGACGGCAGCCGGACGCCGACCTTGTCGCCCGGGCCGATCCCGAGGTCGGCCAGGTCGGTGGCGACCGCCTCGGCGGCCTCGGCGAACTCGGCGTAGGTGACCGTGTCGTTGCCGCTGTCGAGCGCCATCGCGTCCGGGTGGTCGGCGGCCGTGCGCCGCAGGACGTCGACCAGCGTGCGCGGCGGGGGCGCCTCGTCACCGCGGAGCAGGGGGTTCACCTCTCGATCCTCGTCGATCCAGGTGAACGGGACATGACCGGTTCGCAGGCACTCCGTTGTGCCGCTTTGTGATGTGAGCCACAATCAGCGAGGTGAGTGCGACGACGGAGCCCGAGAACCCCGCCCCTGCCACCCGCGCGTGGCCGCCTGCCGTGCCGCCGGAGCCGACGTACGTCGACGACCGGCTCAACTACTGGGCCGAGGCCACCCCCGACGCCGAGGCGATGACCTACCTCGGCCGGACCTGGACCTGGGCCGAGTGGCACGACCGCGTCCACCGCGCGGCCGGCGGCCTGCGCGACCTCGGTGTCGCCCGCGGCGACGTCGTGTCCTTCCTCGACAAGAACCACCCGGCCTGCGTCGAGATCAGCCTCGCCGCGGGCTCGATCGGCGCCGCCAACGCGATCATCAACTGGCGCTCGGCCGGCGACGAGATCGACTACGCCGTCAACGACTCCGGCGCCAAGGTGCTCTTCGTCGGGCGCGAGCTGATGCCGACGATCGAGGCGATCCGCGACCGGCTGCCGAACGTCGAGAAGATCATCGAGGTCACCCCCGACGGGGGCGAGGACGACGAGTACGAGCAGTTCCTGACCGCCTCCACGGCCTGCGCCGACGGCCCCGACGTCCTCGAGGACGACGTGTGCCTGGTGATGTACTCCTCCGGCACGACCGGCCGGCCCAAGGGCGTCATGCTCACCCACCGCAACATGGTCAAGCACACCATCAACGCCCATGACGGCTGGGGATTCGAGCCGGGCGACAAGTCGATGGTGGCCATGCCGCTCTTCCACGTGGGCGGCTCGTCGTACGTGCTGTTCGGGATCCACGACGGCATCCCCAGCGTGATGACCCGCGAGCCCGACGCGGCCTCGCTGGCCGGCGCGATCCTGGCCGGCGCCAACCGGACCTTCCTGGTGCCGGCGGTCCTCGCCCAGGTGCTCCAGGCGGGCCCCGACGCGGTCCAGCTGTTCGGGCTGCTCAAGACCTACACCTACGGCGCCGCGCCGATGCCGCCGCCGCTGCTGCGCGCGGCGATGAAGGCCTGGCCCGACACCGACTTCATCCAGGTCTACGGCCTGACCGAGGTGGCCGGCGTCGCGACCCACCTGATGCCCGAGGACCACCGCACCGCGGAGGCCGACGGTCACCCCGAGCGCCTCGTCTCGGCCGGCAAGCCGCTGCCCGAGTGCGAGGTCCGGATCGTCGACCCGGCCACGCTCGCCGACGTCGCCACCGGCGAGCACGGCGAGATCTGGCTCAAGACGCCACAGCTGATGAAGGGCTTCCTCAACAAGCCCGAGGCCACCGCCGAGGTGATCACCGACGACGGCTGGTTCCGCACCGGCGACATGGGCCACGTCGACGAGGACGGCTTCGTGTTCGTCTCCGACCGGCTCAAGGACATGATCATCACCGGCGGCGAGAACGTGTACTCCCCCGAGGTCGAGCGGGTCCTCTCCGAGCACCCCGCGGTCCTCGAGGTCGCCGTGATCGGCGTACCGGACGAGCGGTGGGGCGAGTCGGTCAAGGGCGTGGTCGCGCTCAAGGAGGGCTCGGACACCAGCGAGCTCGAGCTCATCGAGTGGACCCGCGAGCGCCTCGCCCACTTCAAGGCGCCCAAGACCGTCGACATCATCCCGGCACTGCCCCGCAACCCCACGGGCAAGATCCTCAAGCGCGAGCTCCGCAAGCCCTACTGGGAGGAGCAGGAGCGCCAGGTCTGACTGACGAGCCCCATGTAACTACGTGTTACGTCGCTCTACCTGGGTGCTGTTGCTGCTTCCCGGGCGTTGTTGCGCCGCTTTTTGCGACGTAACACGTAGTTACATGCGTCAGTGCGCGATGGCCGCCCGGACCCGGGCGGCCGTCTCGCCGAACTTCGCCAGCCCGCGGATCTCGTCCGGCGCGAGGTCGGCGTCGGCGGAGAACGGGACCAGCTCGTCGAGGACGATCCGCCCCGGGCGCGGGCTCATCACGAGCACCCGCGAGCCGAGGAAGACCGCCTCGTCGACGCTGTGGGTGATGAAGAGGATGGTCTTGCCGGTGGCCCGCCACAGCGCGAGCAGCTCGCCCTGCAGGCGCTCGCGGGTGAGGGCGTCGAGCGCGCCGTAGGGCTCGTCCATGAGGATCACCTCCGGGTCGCCGGCGAGCACCCGTGCGATCTGGGCGCGCTGCTGCATGCCGCCGGAGAGCTCGTACGGACGCCGGTCGGCGGCGTCGCTCAGCCCGACCAGGTCGAGGTAGCGGTCGGCGATCGCCAGCCGCTCGGCCCGCCGTACGCCGCGCAGGCGGGGGCCGAGCGCCACGTTGCGCCGTACGTCGAGCCAGGGGTAGAGGTTCGGCTGCTGGAAGACCACCCCGCGCTCGACCCCCGGCCCCGTCACCGGCACGCCGCCCACCGCGATCGACCCCGCCGACGGCGACGCGAAGCCGGCGATCATCCGCAGCAGCGTGGTCTTGCCGCACCCCGACGGCCCGGCGAGCGTGACGAGCTCACCGGGCGCGATGTCGAGGTCGATCCGGCCGAGCGCCGCGACGGCGCCGCCGCGGGCCGGGAACGCGTGCTCCAGGCCGGCGACGGCGATGCCCTTGCTCATCGGTGCCCGCTCACTTGCCTGCGGCCGCCGCACCGGACGGGTCGACCCCGGCGGCGTACACGTCGGGTCCGGCGACGGCGTCGATGCCGTCCTGGGTGAGCAGGAACTCCGCGGTGGCGTGGAGGTCCTCGCCGAGCTTCTTGCCCAGCCACTCCGCCTCGGCCTGGTCCGCGGCACGCAGGTAGGTCAGCCCGGCGAACTGCGCCTTGGCCTCCTCCGGCGTCACGCCGACCTCGATCGCCACGCTCTCGGCGGCCTTGTCGGGGTCGGTGAGGATCTGCTCGACGGCGTAGTCCTGGGCCTTGGCCCAGACCTCCAGCACCTTCGGGTTGGCCTCGATGAACGACGTGCTCGCCAGCCCCAGGTCGTACGTCGGCTTGCCGGCCGCCGCGGTGTCCGCGCTCGACAGGATGACCGTGCCGCCCTCCTTCTTCAGCTCCGACAGGGTCGGGTCCCAGATCCAGGCGGCGTCGATGTCGCCCTTGGTCCAGGCCGGCGCGACCTGCTCGGGCTCGCTGTTGACGAGCTTGTAGTCGGCCGGGTCCTCGCCGGCGTCCGTGATCGCCTGGAGCAGCGAGTAGTGCGCGGTCGAGCCGAACGGCGTCGCGATCGTCTTGCCCTTCAGCCCCTTGATGTCGGTGATCGCGGGGTCGCGGACCACCAGCGACTCGGCCTCGCCGATGACGTCGTGGATCCAGACCACCTTGACCGGCAGGTCCAGCGGCGCGGAGAGGGCCTTGGTCGAGGGCGAGGAGCCGGCCAGGCCGAGGTCGAGGCTGCCGCCGCCGAACGCCTGGATCACGTCGCCGCCGGAGGCGAAGTTGCTCCACTCGACGGTGGCGTTGGGCAGGCAGGACTCGAGGATCCGCTGGTCCTTGACCACGACATCGCCGTTGGGGATCTTCTGGTAGCCGATCCGGATCTTGCCGGTCACCGAGGTGTCGGCCTTCCAGGGGCAGTCGCTCGCCGACGCCTCCTTGTCCTCGCCCAGGCTGCACGCCGACAGCGGGAGCACGAGGGCGGCGACCAGACCGGCAGCGGCGGTCCAACGGGTGCGGTTCATTTCAGGCCTTTCCTCGCCACGGGACGACGAGCTTCTCGATGGTGCGGATGACGGCGTCAAGGGCGATCGCGGTGAGGCCGATGACGAGGATGCAGGCGACCGACAGCGCGATCTTGTTCTGCGTTCCCGAGAGATAGGCCAGGCCTCCGATGCCCGGCAGTCCGTTGACGAGCTCCGCCGCGACGACCGTCGTCCAGGCGAAGCCGACGGCGACCCGCAGGCCCGACAGGATGTCGGGCAGGGTCGCCG
Organism: Pimelobacter simplex; assembly: GCF_024662235.1. Lineage (GTDB taxonomy): Bacteria > Actinomycetota > Actinomycetes > Propionibacteriales > Nocardioidaceae > Nocardioides. The sequence continues at coordinate 122,636 of NZ_CP096276.1, read as the reverse complement.
GGAGGATCACGTGCCGGGTCACCTGCAGGCGCGAGGCACCCAGGCTCCGTACGGCGTTGACCTGGTCCAGGCGCACGCCCCGCACGCCGTTGACCGTGGCGAGCGTGATCGGCGGGAAGGCGGCGAGGAAGAGCAGCCACACCTTCGAGGTGTCGTAGATGCCGAACCACGCCACCAGGAAGCCGATGTAGGCCAGCGGCGGCAGCGAGCGCAGGAAGTCGACGTACGGGCCGACGAGGTCACCGACCCACCGCACGCTGCCCATGAGCAGCCCCAGCGGTACGCCGACCAGGACGCCCAGCGCGAGGCCCAGACCGATCCGGCGCAGGCTGACGAGCAGGTGCTCCCAGAGGAAGTAGTTCTCCTCGCCGCGCACCACGCGCTCGATCCCGCCCCCGACGGGGTGGTGGGAGTTGGCGCGCACGAACGCGTCCCACACCTCCAGCGGGCTCGGGGTCAGGTAGTGCGGCTGGACCAGGTCCGCCGCGGCGACGACCGACCAGACGACCAGCAGCACGACCAGGCTGACGGCGAGGCCGGCCCAGCGGCGCGGCGCGGAGGCGGAGGAGCGGGTGGACACCCGACGTAATCTATAGCGAGTCGCTCAACTTTATGGTTTTGGGGTTGGTCTACGAGACGCAGCCCGTCACCGCAGGCTCAGAGGAAGTCCTCACCTCGGTCTCAGCGGGATCACAGGGAGGCTGCGCACGATGGATGACATGACCCAGGTCCCGCCTCCCCCGCCGTTCCCGCCGCCCTCCCCCTTCGAAGGAGCGCCGGCTTCCCCGGGCCGACGTCCACGACGGGCCGGCTTCGCGGTCGCCGTGCTGAGCGGCGCACTGCTGGTGGGAGGCGGGGCCGGGGTCGCCGGCGCCGCGCTCTACGACAACGCCAACGGTGGTGGGAGCCCGTCGAGCACGACTGCCCCGCTCCCGGTCGTCGACAGCGGCAACAAGCCGGCCGCGTCCGGCAGCGTCGAGTCCGTCGCCTCGGCGGTGCTGCCCTCGGTCGTCGAGCTCAACGTGAGCGGCGGCGGCTCGGGCGGCAGCGGCTCGGGCGTCATCCTCGACGCCGACGGCCTGATCCTCACCAACGACCACGTGGTCACGCTGGGCGGCCAGATCCAGGCCGACCAGGCCGAGGTCACCGTGTCCTTCAACAACGGCAAGAAGGCCCGCGCCACCGTGGTCGGTACCGACCCGCTCACCGACACCGCGCTGGTCAAGGTCGAGGGCGTCGACGGGCTCAAGCCGATCACCATCGGCAAGTCGAGCAACCTCGACGTGGGCGAGCAGGTGGTCGCCGTCGGGTCGCCGTTCGGCCTCGCCGCGACCGTCACCAGCGGCATCGTGAGCGCGCTCGACCGCCCGGTCGAGGTCGCCCGGGACGCCAACGGCAACGCGACGGCGTACCCGGCCATCCAGACCGACGCCGCGATCAACCCCGGCAACAGCGGCGGGCCGCTGGTCAACATGGACGGTCAGCTGGTCGGCATCAACGCCTCGATCCGCTCCACCGGCTCGGCCCAGGGCGGCGCGGAGTCCGGCTCGATCGGGCTCGGCTTCGCGATCCCGATCGACGAGGTGCTGCCGATCATCGACCAGCTCCGGGCGGGCGAGACGCCCACCCACGCCCGCCTCGGCATCCAGGTCCGCGACGCCGCCGGCACCGCCGGGTCGAGCGACAGCACGATCACCGGCGCCCGGATCCAGAGCATCGAGAACGGCTCCGCGGCCGGCAAGGCCGGGCTGAAGGACGGCGACATCATCACCGCCATCGACGACCACCAGATCGACACGACCGAGGGCCTGATCGCGACCGTGCGCTCCTACCGCCCCGGCGACACGGTCAAGGTCACCTACCAGCGCAACGGCAAGGAAGCCACCACCGACCTCGCGCTCGGCTCGGACGGCTAGAGAAGCCGCCACGCCCCACAGACGGGCCGGCGGAGCGCGGCTGACCTGCAGGGCGTGTCGGGGGGCATGCTCGCGGGACTCTCCTAGGAGCCGCCTCCGCCGGCCTTCCGGCGGTGCATCCGCGGACCGCCGCCGGCGACCTCGGACCCGTGCGCCTTCTCCTTGGTCGGGCTGTCCTCGTGGACGCCCTTCTCCTTGCGGTTCTTGCGGTCCAGGGCCTCGCGCATCTTGGCCTTCAGGTCATCGTTCGCGTTGTTGGCAGCCATGGGTCCACCGTCGCATCCAGGACCCACCCAGGCCAAGGGATTAACCGGCGCGGCGTTGGAGCTCTGCCGAACGCGCCGACGGGACGAAGCCGAGCTCCTCGTTGATGTCGATCATCGGCCCGTTGACCTCGGCGTTCCAGGTCACCAGGCGGCGTCCGGACACAGCCGGGCCGAGGTCGCGCTGGAGGGCCTGCAGGTTGGCCACCTTGAGCGCCACGCCCAGGCGATGACCGCGGTGCCCGCGGGCCACGAGCGTGCCCCACTGGAAGGCGACCCCGGGATCGTGCGCCGGGACCACGACCTCGGTGTAGGCCACGACCTCGCCGGCGGCGTCGAGCGCCACCGCGTGCCACGAACGGCGGCCCTGCCGGGCCTGGGTCGCCTCCATCGCCCGGAAGGCCGCGACATCGGCCGAGTCGTCCTCGCGCTCGGACTCCCCCGTCGGCGCCTCGGTCGGCAGCGTGCTCCACACCGCGAGCCAGCTCTCCACCAGCTCGTCGGGGACGGGGCCCTGCCACGCCTCGATCCGGTACGCCGCGTGGTGCGGCGCCGCGGCCTCCGCCAGCGCCACGAGCCGCTCCTCGCTCACCGGGAGCACCAGCTCGCGCTGCACCTCGCCGATGCCGAAGTGGTAGCCGCGCGCCAGCGCGAACGCCATGCCCGGGGTGCCGGCACCGTCGGCCGGCCCGTCGTAGGGCCACTGGGAGCGCGCATCGAGGCGGCTCCGGCAGGCCTCCGCGGCGCGCTCGTGGAGCCGGTCGAGCACCCGGCCGCCGTACCCGTGGCGGCGGTGGGCGGGCAGCACGTGGACGTCGAGCTCGGCGGCGTCCAGGTTGTCGAGCAGGCGCATCGCCAGCCAGCCCGCCGCGACCGGCTCGCCGTCGAGGAGGCCGAGGTGGAAGGTGTCGCGCCGCATCCCGTCGCTGGTGCCCACCACGACCGCGAGCTCCTCGGCGGTCCACGGGGTCGCGGGCGGGCCCACGTCGTGGCGCAGCGAGGCGGCGGTCACCGCGGCCCAGGCCCGGATCCCCGCGTCGTCGCCGTGGGCGACCTCGACGACCTCGAAGCCGCTCACCGGGTGCGCTCCACGCGTCCCTCGTCCCAGACCGGGCCGTCGGACTCGTAGACGGTGCCGTCGGAGCCGAACACGCAGAACCGGTCGAACCCGCGCGCGAACCACCGGTCGTGGGTCACCGCGACGACCGTGCCGTCGAAGGCCTCCAGGCCCTCCTCCAGCGCCTCGGCGGACTGCACGTCGAGGTTGTCGGTCGGCTCGTCGAGCAGCAGCAGCGTGGCGCCGGAGAGCTCGAGCAGCAGGATCTGGAAGCGCGCCTGCTGGCCGCCCGAGAGCGACTCGAACGGCTGCTCGGCGCTGTCGGCCAGCTCGTAGCGGTCGAGCACCCGGCTCGCCTGCTCCCTGCCCATCCCCTGGCGCCCCTGGGGTGTGCCGTCGCCGCGGTGCAGGATCTCCAGCAGCGTCCGCCCGACCAGCTCGGGGTGCTCGTGGGTCTGCACGAACCACCCCGGCCGCACCCGCGCGCCCAGCCGGGCCCGGCCCGCGTGGGCGACCGGCGCGATCGGCACGTCGCCGACCGGGCGGTGCTCGACGTCCGGGTCGGAGCCGCCCGCGGCGAGCAGGCGCAGGAAGTGGGACTTGCCGGAGCCGTTGGAGCCCAGCACGGCCAGCCGGTCGCCGTACCAGACCTCGATGTCGAAGGCCTTCATCAGCCCGGTCAGCTCGAGGTCCTCGCAGACCACCGCCCGCTTGCCCGTCCGCGCGCCGGACAGCCGCATCGTGACCTGCTGCTCGCGCGGCTGCTCGGTCGGCGGGCCGGCGTCCTCGAACTTGCGCAGCCGGGTCTGCGCCGCGCGGTACTGCGACGACATGCCGTCGTTGTACTCCGCCTTGATCTTGAGCCGCAGCACGAGCGCCTTGATCTTGGCGTGCTCCTCGTCCCAGCGCCGGCGCAGCTCGGCGAAGCGCGCGAACCGGTCCTTGCGCGCCTCGTGGTACGACGCGAACCCGCCCGGGTGCGTCCACGCGCTGTTGCCCGTGCCACCCGCCCCGAGCTCGACCGTGACCACGTGTGTCGCGGCGTTGGCGAGCAGCTCACGGTCGTGGCTGATGAAGAGGATCGTCTTGTCCGAGGCCGCGATCCGCTGCTCCAGCCAGATCTTGCCGGGCACGTCGAGGAAGTTGTCCGGCTCGTCGAGCAGCAGCACCTCCTCGGGCCCGGCCAGCAGGTACTCCAGCACCAGCCGCTTCTGCTCACCGCCGCTCAGCGTGCGCAGCTCGCGGTACTTGGCCCGGTCGTAGGGCACCGCGAGCGCCTTGACCGTGCACACGTCCCAGACCACCTCGACGTCGTACCCACCGGCGTCGGCGTACTCGGCGAGCGCGTGGGCATAGGCCAGCTGGGTCGCCTCGTCGTCGGTGTCCATCAACGCCAGCTCGTAGCGCTCCACCTCGGCCGCCGCCTGCTGCACCCGCTCGGGCGCCAGCCCCAGCAGCAGGTCCGCCACGGTCGGCTCCTCACCGAGCCCCCGGTCGACCATCTGCCGCATCACGCCCAGCCCACCCGAGCGCGTCACCGCGCCCGCATGGGGCTGGAGGTCACCGGTGATGATCCGGAACAGCGTCGTCTTGCCCGCACCGTTGGCGCCGACGAGCGCCACCTTGGCTCCCTCGCCGACCCGGAACGACACCTCGTCCAGGAGCACCCGCCCGTCGGGCAGCTCGTACCGGACGCCGGCGACCTCTACATGTCCCACGAGGGTCGATTGTCCGGGGTCGGCGGGCGGAAAGCGACCGGGTTTCGCGAGCTCAGCGCGCCCACTCGGCCGGACAGTGCTCGTGCTCGCGGCAGCAGGCGTGCGGATACATCTCCTCGTCCGGCCACGGGTGCGACCAGCCGGCGCCCGACAGCTCGGGATGGGTGCACTTGTAGCGCTCCGGCCGGTCCGGCGCCGCCGCCTGCTGCAGGACGGCGGCCCGCGCGTGCGTGAGCTCGCCGCTGCGGTCGAGCAGCCGGGCGACCTCGGAGAGCCGGCTCACTCGGCGACGAAGCGCGCGTCGATCTCGGCGGTGACCTCGATGTCCTCGGGCGACAGGTTGAGCTCGGCGCCACCGGCGCTGTCCTTCGCCGCCATCCGCATGTACGGCGCGCCGCCGCCCCCGCCGATCGGCGTGATCCCCTCGCCCAGCATCCCCGCGTCGGCCACCGCGACCGGGGTGACGGCGCCGAGGCCGAGCGCGTCGGCGTACTCCTGGGCGCGGCGGACGGCCTCCTGCACCGCACGGGTGCGGACCGCGCGCTCCAGGTCGTGACGGTTGCTCTCGGTCAGCGCCCAGACCACCCCGTCGAGGCTGAAGCCCTCGGTGCCGGCGACGTGACCGCTCACCCAGGCGCTGAGCGCGCCGAAGTCGCGGAACTTCACCTCGACGCCGACGCTGGCGTGGTGGACGAGCGGGAGCTGCTTGCCGTCCTGGTTCCACGGGCGGTTGGCCCAGGTGCGCACGTGCTTGGTCGACCACCAGGTGACCGGCCCCTGGTCGGGGTCGTGCATCGGCTGGATCGACTTCTTCACGCTGTCGAGGTCGCGCAGCACGCGGTCGTAGACGGGCTGCATCTTCGGCCCCTCGAACCCGAGGGTGACCTGGACGGTGCCCCGCTCGGGGCGCTGGAACGCGGTGTGCGCCCCGCGCACGGTGAACTCGGTCGGCATGCGCCCACTGTAGGGGCGCCTCCCTCAGCCGCGGCGGGACTCGAGGACCCGGAACCCCTTGGCGCTCGCCAGCCGCTCGGTCGGGAAGCCCTGCTCGCCCAGCCAGCGCTGCAGCGAGTCCGCACCGAGGTTCTTGCCGACCACCATCACCGCGCGGCCGCCCGGGGCGAGCCGCGGCAGCCAGGTCAGCAGCAGCTCGTGGAGCGCCGCCTTGCCGATCCGGATGGGCGGGTTCGACCAGATCTCGTCGTACGTCGCCGCGGGGTCGATCCCCTCGGGCGTGGCCGCGGTGAACCGGTCGGTGACGCCGAGCGTGGCGGCGTTCTCGTTGGCGAGGAGCACGGCGCGCTGGTTGACGTCGACCGCGGTGACCACGGCCTCGGGGGCCGCGACGGCGCAGGCGAGCCCGATCACGCCGTACCCGCAGCCGAGGTCGAGGATCCGCCCGCCGGCGGGCGGCTCGGTCTCGCGGAACAGGATCGACGTACCGATGTCGAGGCGGCCCTGCGCGAACACCCCGGAGCCGCTGACCAGGTCGAGCTCGACGCCCCACACCTCGGCGTGGACCGGCGCGCGCTGGAAGGCCACCGACGGGTCGGCGGAGAAGTAGTGCTCGTCGCTCATCCCTCGGCCCCTTCCGCCAACGTACGTCGTGCCGACGCCTGCGCGACCCGCTCGGCCAGCTCGGCGTCGTCCGGGTAGGCGACCTCCTCGAGCGTCAGCCCGTGCGCCGGGACGACGACGACGTTCTGGTCGCGCCGCCGCCCGGTCAGGATCTCCGCCGCCCAGGCGGGATCCTTGCGCCCCTCGCCCACCGCGATCATGCAGCCGACCAGCGCCCGCACCATCGAGTGGCAGAACGCATCGGCCTGCACGTGCCCGAGCAGCATCCCCTCGGGCGTCCGGGTCCAGCCGAACTCCAGGAGCGTCCGGATCGTCGTCGCACCCTCCCGGTGCTTGCAGAACGCCGCGAAGTCGTGCAGCCCGACCAGCGACCGCGCCGCCTCGTCCATCGCCGCGACGTCGAGCGCCCGCGGCCAGAAGAGCACGTGGTTGCGCACGAGCGGGTCCACCCGGGCCGGGTCGTCCACGATCCGGTAGGCATAGCGCCGCCACAGCGCCGCGAACCGCGCGTCGAACGCCTCCGGCGCCACGCTGATCCGCCGCACCCGCGCGTCCTTCGCCAGCACCCCGTTGACCCGCCGGGCCAGCACGTCGAGCTGCCCGAGCTGGCGCGCCGCCGTCTCCGAGCCCTGCTCGGCGTCCTCCGGTACGTCGACGTGCGCGACCTGGCCGCGCGCGTGCACCCCGGAGTCGGTCCGGCCGGCACAGGTGACCCGCAGCGACCCCTCCGGCAGCCGCAGCACCGTGGTCAGCGCACTGGTCAGCTCGGCCTGGACGGTCCGCAGACCCGGCTGCGCCGCCCAGCCCCGGAAGTCGGCGCCGTCGTAGGCGAGATCGATCCGCAGGCGCACCCGAGAAGCCTAGGGGGTCTGGGCGCCCGGGCCTCACTCGCAGCCGACGCCGTCTCCGTCACGGTCGAGGTGGGAGCCGTAGCCGGGGTCGCCGATGCGGATCGGGGCCGCGCCGTGGGCGCGGACGTCGTCGCAGTTCTCGTAGGAGACGGTGACGGGGGCCGGCTTCGGCTTCGGCTTGGGCTTGGGCTTCGGCTTGGGCGCGGGCTTGGGCTTCGGGGCCGGCTTCGGCTGGGGTGTCGCGGTCGCGCCGGTGTCGGCGAACCCGCGCACCGAGGGCGTGGGCGTGGCCGTGACCGTGGCGGTCACCGTCGCCGTCGCGGTCGTGGTGACCGTCGCCGTCGCCCGCGCCGCCGGATCGGCGGACTCCTGGCCGCCGCACGCGCCGAGCGCCATCGTCACCGCCAGGACCGGCAGCAGCCCGGCCACCCGCCACGTACGCACCCTCGTCCTCATGCGGGCTGACGCTAGACCGCTTCTCCCTCGGCCGGGGCAGTTTCAGACAATTCGTCCCGCGTCGGCGGATCCGCCCCCACCCGCCCGACCGTCACCGCGGCCGCCCGGGCGGCGTACGCCAGCGCCGCGGTCCACGCCTCGGGCCCCAGGCCGCAGATCCGCTCCCGGCCGCCCGGTCCGAGCACCGGCCACAGGTGGTCGAGCAGCCCGGCCGCGAAGGTGTCCCCCGCGCCGATGGTGTCGACGACCTCGACCGGCGGCGCGTGCACCCCGCCGGTCGACCAGTCCGTACCGGAGCAGGCGTGCCACGACGCGCCGTCCCCGCCGTGGGTGACGACCACGGCGACCGGGCCGCCGGCGATCGCGAGCAGCGCGGTGGCGCTCTCCCCCACGAACCGCTCGGGCCACAGCGCGAGCAGGTCCTCGTCCGAGGCCTTGACGATGTCGGCGAGCGCGGCCATCCGGAGCACCCCGGCGGCGACGTCCGGTCCGGTGCCGGTGACCGCGGGGCGCAGGTTGATGTCGTACGAGACGGTCGCACCGGCCGCGCGCAGCCGCTCGACCAGGGCGAGCGTGTCCGCTGAGCCCGGCGCGAGCAGCGGCGCCTGGGAGGTCACGTGGACGACGCGGGCCGCCTCCGCAGGCTCCTCGACGTCCGCCGGCAGCTCCCACCCCATCGCGAAGGTGTACGTCGCCGCGCCGTCCCCACCGATCACCGCCTCCGCGCGCGAGGTCGCCCCCAGCACGGTCGGCGTCCCCGCCAGGCCGACCCCCGCCGCCCGCAGGTGCTCGGCGACGAGACGACCCGCCGCATCGTCGCCGTACGACGTCGCGAGCCGGACCGCGCGCCCCAGCCGGGCGAGCGCGACGGCGACGTTGACGGCCGAGCCGCCCGGGCGTTCGACGGGGGCCAGGCCCGGCGCGTGGACGACGTCCAGCACGGACTCCCCGATCACCAGCGCTGTCATCCCGACACACTAGTGTCGCGACGTGGCCCTGGAGACGTCCCTCGAGAAGCCGGCGCCGGTCCGGGCGATCGCGAACGCGATCTCCGGGTGGGTCGACCGGCTCGGGGCGGTGTGGGTCGAGGGCCAGGTGACCCAGGTGAGCCGGCGTCCCGGCCTGGCCACGGTGTTCCTGACGCTGCGCGACTCGGTCGCGGACATCTCGGTGCCGGTCACCTGCTCGCGGGTGATGTTCGACAGCCTGCCGACCCCGGTGACCGAGGGGGCGAGCGTCGTCATCCACGCGCGGCCGTCGTACTACGCCAACCGGGGGACGCTCTCGCTCCAGGCCCGCGAGATCCGGATGGTCGGCCTCGGCGAGCTGCTCGCCCGCCTCGAGCGCCGCCGTCAGCTCCTCGCTGCCGAGGGACTCTTCGCGCCCGAGCGCAAGCGCCGGCTGCCGACCGTGCCGACCCGGGTCGGCCTGGTCACCGCGCCCGGCTCGGCCGCCGAGCGCGATGTCGTCGAGAACGCCACCCGCCGCTGGCCCGCCGTCGCCTTCACCACCGCCTACGCCTCGATGCAGGGCGCGCGCTCGGCCGCCGAGGTCATCGAGGCGGTACGACGCCTCGACGCCGACCCCGCCGTCGACGTGATCGTCGTGTCCCGCGGCGGCGGTTCGGTCGAGGACCTGCTGCCCTTCTCCGACGAGGGCCTGATCCGGGTCGTGTCCGCCGCCCGCACCCCCGTCGTCTCCGCGATCGGCCACGAGCCCGACAGCCCGCTGCTCGACCTCGTCGCCGACGTCCGCGCCTCGACCCCGACCGACGCGGCCAAGCTGATCGTCCCCGACATCGCCCAGGAGCGCGCGATGCTCGACCGCGCCCGCGAGGCCCTGCGCCGCGCCGCACGCACCCGCGTCGACCGCGAGCAGGCCCAGCTCGACGCGATCCGCTCCCGCCCCGCACTCGCCCACCCCGGCACCCTCCTCGACGCCCGCCTCGACGAGCTCGACGACTGGCGCACCCGGATCCGCCGCCAGCTCGAGTGGCAGCTCGACCGCGCCGCCGACGACCTCGACCACCGCCGTGCCCGGGTCCGCGCGCTGTCCCCGCTGGCCACCCTGCGCCGCGGGTACGCCGTCCTCCAGGACGACGCCGGCCGCGTCGTCACCTCTGTCCATGACGTCGCCGCCGACGCCCCGCTCTCGGTGCGCGTCGCCGACGGCCGCATCCACGTCACCGCCACCACGACCGAGTCGATCGAGGAGAACCATGACTGACGAGCCCGGGACCGCGACCACCGAGGAGCTGTCCTACGAGGACGCCCGCGCCGAGCTGGTCGAGGTCGTGCGGCAGCTCGAGGCCGGCGGTACGACGCTCGAGGAGTCACTGGCCCTGTGGGAGCGCGGCGAGGCGCTGGCCACCGTCTGCCAGGGCTGGATCGACGGGGTCCGGGCACGGCTCGACGCGGTGCTCGACGACGAGTCCGCGGAGGCGGACGACGACGACGAGGACTAGCGGATCTTCGTCGTCACGAGCGCGTCGACGATCGACTGCAGCTCCTGCTTCGACGCCGAGCCGAACACCAGCACGGTGTTCTCGCCGACCTTCGCGACGTACGCCGCGTCACCGCCCTTGTCGGTGTAGCCCTTCCACTCCCGCGCGACCGGCGCCGCGACCGACGCGGGGACGGTGTAGCCCGCACCCGCCTGGGTCTCCTCGTCGACCCACTTGGTCAGCAGCGCCGACGACGTCGCACGCTCCTGCCGGACGGCGACGAAGCGCTCCTTGTCAGTGAGCATCCGGACCATGAAGACCGGGTCCTCCTCGGACGGCGTCACGTCGACGCCGGTCGAGATCCAGCCCGCGGGCAGTGCGCTCGGGTAGACCGGCGTCAGCCCGGCCTGCTGGGCCGACTGCACGGTCTCGAGGTAGTCGACCGCCTCCGGCTTGATCTCCGTGGAGCTGCGGAAGGCGCCCATGAAGTAGAGGAGGCCGCCGATGACCAGGACCGTCACCAGCAGCGAGGAGATGAGACCGCTGAAGGAGCGCTGGTAGCGGCCCGGACGGCCGGTGGACTCGGTCTGCTGCGTGCTCATCTCGCCCCCAGTGTCCCAGCCGGCCCCACGAAGCACACACCCGGGAGGGCGCACGACGACGAACCTACCCAACGGTTGTTGCACTCTTGGCAACATTTGCTACGTACTTCCTAGGTAAATGCCCTAGGGTCCGGATGGTGTCCACACCAACGAAGAAGCGCACCACCCTGCTGCGCCGGCTGGCCGCGGCGAGCGCCGTGCTGGCCCTCCCCCTGACCGCGACCGCCATCGCCCCGGCGGCCCACGCCGACGACAACGCGACCCTGACGGTCGTCGGGACGAGCGACGTCTACGACTCGTTCCTGGTCCAGACGATCCTCAAGCCGCAGTTCGAGGCGGCGTACCCGCAGTACACGCTCAACTACGTCAGCCGCGGCACGGGCGCCGCGATCGCCTACGCCAAGTCCGGCGCGGCGAGCGCGATGATCGTCCACGCGGCGGCGCTGGAGAACCAGTTCGTCGACGAGGGCTACTCGCTCGAGTCGTACGGTCGCGCGATCTTCTGGGGCGACTACATCCTCGGCGGCCCGGCCGCCGACCCCGCCGGCATCTCGAGCGCGGGCCACGGCAACGACATCGTCCGCACCTTCCAGGACATCGCCACCGCCGGAGCCGCCGGTACGGCGACCTTCGTCTCGCGCGGTGGCACCCCCGGCACCACCGTGCAGGAGCACGCGATCTGGGCCGAGACGACCGGCGTACCGCTCTGCACGATCAGCGCCTCCGACGGCGGCGGCATGGCGCCCACCACCGGCAACGGCGCGTGCGGCACGGTCGCCGACCTGCCCGCTTGGTACAAGCGCACGGACCTGACCCAGGCCCCGAACATCCTCGCGGCGAGCACCTGCAACTTCTCGCCGCGCCCGGCGAACAGCTGCTACGTCTTCACCGACCGCGGCACGTTCAACTACCTCCAGTCGACCGCGCAGGCCACGAACCTGACGATCCTGACCCGGGACAACGCCCCCAACGCGATCGGCGGCCCCGACCTCCTGGTCAACTCGTTCCACGCCTACGCCATCAACCCGGCGAAGTTCACCGCCAACCCCGGCGTCTCCATCAACACCGCGGCGGCCACGGCCTTCCTCAACTGGGTGACGTCCCCGGCCGGCCAGACCGCCGTCGGCGGCTACCTGAACGACACCGGCGACGCGCCCTTCCTGCCCTCCGCGGCCCCGGCCGTCACCACCTCGACCGTCCCGGCCTCGCTCGTCTCCGGCCAGACGCTCAAGGTGACCGGCACCCTGCGCAATGTCGTACCGGGCACGCCGAAGCTGGACTTCGTCCCCGTCAAGCTCGTCGGTACGCCGACCGGCGGCAGCGCCGCCACGACCGTCGCCACCGCGACCACCGATGCCACCGGCGCCTTCACCCTGACCTACAAGCCGACCGCGTCGATGAGATACGCCGTCGTCACCGACCAGATCACCAAGATCGAGAACACCACCCTCGACCCGATCTTCGGCGACCTGCTCGCCCCGACCGAGACCTCCCTCGGCACGGTCAACGTCACGGCTGCCCCGCTCGCCAAGGGCACGGTCACCGCGAAGGCGGCCAAGGCCGGCGCCAAGACCCGCTTCCACGGCAAGCTCACGCCCGCCGCCGGCAGCGCGAAGGCCAAGGTCGTCGTCTACGTGAAGGTGGCCGGCGCGAAGAAGTTCCGCGCCCTGACCACCGTCGCGCTCCGCAAGGGCGCGAAGACCTGGAGCACGAAGGTCCGGGTCAAGGGCAAGCGCTTCACCTACTACGTGAAGTACACCAACCCCGGCACCAGCACCCCCGCCACCTCGCCCAAGAAGCGGACGGCCCGCTGAGCAAGCGCACGCGACGGCTGACGTGGTCGCTCCTGGCCCTCGGGCTGGGGGCGACCGCGTCGCTCGTCGGCATGACGGCGGACCCGGCGGCCGCCGGGCCCTGCCCGGGCAGCGCCGTCGACGGGTGCGTGATCGTCACGCTGACCGGGCCCGAGGGCCGGACCGTGCTGGTGCCGGGCAGCGACATCAGGGCCTGGGCGGCCGAGGCGGGTGAGCACAACCCCGACTACGACATCCGTCGCGTCCCCGGGGGCCCGGTCGAGGACCGGGTGACCGCCACGAGTGCGCTGCCGGTCCGCGACCTGATCGAGCACCTGACCCGGCCCGGCGCCGCACTCGACGGACTGCAGCCGTCGGACGTGACGATCGTGAAGCTCCCCCACCCCCAGAACGACTACATCTCCACGCTCGGCAAGGCCGACCTCGGCCCCGCAGGCAGCGGCGGCTTCGCCGACGGCCTCGAACCGGTCGTGTACCTCGCCGACTCCGACGCCGTCTCCTACATCCGTCCCCTGCGCCCCGGCACCGACGACGTCAACGGCGACGACGACCTGCGGCCGGGAGGACGGATCGCCCTCGAGCTGACCCTCAGCACCACCGGCCGCGTCCTCACCCCGGAGATCACGGTGACCCCGGCCCACCCGGCCGTCGGCCAGAAGGTCCGGTTCCGCGCCGACGTGCCGGGCGCGCCGTACCCGTCGCGGCTCACCTACCGCTGGCAGCTCGGGAGCGCCGGCGCGGCCGACCCGCAGAACCCGGCGACGGCATCGGCGACCTGGACGACCAAGGGCGGCCGGACGATCGGCCTGGTCGTCACCGACGACCGCGACTCCTACGGCCGCGCCCTCGCGACCTTCACGGTCGGGGACGCACCACCCCCGACCGAGACCCCCACCGTCCCGGTCCAACCCGGCGGAGGTGGCGGCAAGGGCGACGGCAACGGCGAGTCCAAGGGCCCCCCGGGCGGCCGGCACGCGACCCCCGGAGGCACCGGGACCGACGGCGCACCGGGCCCGACCGGACCGACCGAACCCGCCGGCACGGCGACGACCTCACCGCCCCCCGCACCTGACCCCGACCCCGACGACGGCACCGTCCGCGGCCTCCTCCTCAGCTCCGGTACGACGACCGGCGGCGCGGACGCCCCCGCACCCACCGAGGGCCCGGCGACCAGCTCGACCGTCGTGCCGCCCAAGCACCCGTTCCGGATCGCCACGGGCGTGTGGTTCGCGCTGCTGGCGGGGCTCCTCGTCCTCGTCGGCGCGGCCGGAGAGCTGCGCGACGTACTCCGCACCAGGAAGGCCACCTCATGAAGGACCAGCTCTACGAGACGATCTTCCGGGCCTCGGAGGCGCTCGAGATCCCCGTCGTGGTGCTCGCGCTCGCCTCGCTCGCGTGGGTGGTGGTCGAGCTGGGCTCGTTCGCCGCCGAGACGGCGCGGCGGCTGCAGCGCCGGCTGCCGGCGCTGGTGCAGGCGGCGGACCGGGCGCGCGGGGCGCTCGACGCGGGCGACCGGGACGCGATGGCGCAGGCGCTGCGCGCCGTCGCGTGGAGCCCGGCGATGGGGGCGGTGCTCGCCTCGTTCGCGCGGGACGCCGGGACCCCGGGGGCCGAGGCACGGATGGCCAAGCAGCTCGCCGACTTCGACTTCGGCCGGCAGCGCCGGCTCGGGCGGACCCGGCTGCTGGTGCGGACCGGCCCGGCGCTCGGGCTGATGGGCACGCTGATCCCCCTCTCGCCGGCACTCGAAGGGCTGGCCGCCGGCGACATCGCCGCGCTCTCGGACAACCTGCGCCTCGCGTTCAGCATCACCGTGCTCGGCCTGCTGGTCGGCGCGGGGGCCTTCGCGATCTCGCTGGCCCGGGACCGGATCTACGGCCAGGACTTCTCCGACCTCGAGTACGTCGCCGCGATCCTCACCGCCCCGGCGGACCAGACCGCCCCGGCCGAGGAGCCCGTCCGGTGATCCGGGTCAACCCGCGCGCCCGGCGCCACGAGGACCGGGCCGGCGACCCGCTCGACGGCCTGGTCAACCTGTTCGACCTCGGGATCGTGCTGTCGGTCGGCTTCCTGCTCGCCGCGCTGTCCTCGCTCAACCTGGCCGACACCCTCACCAAGGACGGCGCACCGGCCCAGCAGCCGCCCCCGGGCTCGATCACGGTGCCGCCGGACGCGGAGGTGTCCGACGTACCGACCGATGCGCCGTCGGTGGTCGGCCAGGGCGAGCAGGTGGGCCAGGTCTACCGGCTCAACGACGGCCGCCTCGTCTACGTCGTCCCGAAGCCCTCCGCCGGACCGACTCCGTGAACTTCTGGACCGACGGCTTCGGCCAGGCCTGGGACCTGGTGCTCGGCCGCGAGCCGTGGCTGCTCGACCTGACGCTGACCACGCTCAAGGTGGCGCTGCTGCCGACGCTCGTCGCCTTCGTGATCGGGCTGCCGATCGGGCTGGCGCTCGGGCTGGGCCGGTTCCGCGGACGCGGCGTCGGGCTGGTGCTCGCGAACGCCGGGCTGGGCCTGCCGCCGGTGATCGTGGGGCTGTTCCTGGTCCTGCTCATGTTCCCGGTCGGGCCGCTGGGCCGCCTGCACCTGCTGTTCACGCTCAACGGCGTCTACGTCGCCCAGACGGTTCTCGCACTGCCGATCATCGTGGCCCTCAGCGCCTCCGCGGTGCGCGACGTCTCCCCCGGCCTGCTCGACCAGGCCCGCGCGTTCGGCGCGGGCCGGCTGCGGGTCGGCGCGCTCGCGGCCCGCGAGGCGCGGACCGGGATCCTCGCCGCGGTCATCGCCGCCATCGGCTCGGGGCTCTCGGAGGTCGGCGCCGTCGTCCTGGTCGGCGGCAATATCGACGGCCTGACCCAGACGCTGGCCAGCGCGACGCTGGCGCGGGTCAACGCCGCGCACTGGGCCGAGGCGATCGCGATCGGCATCGTGCTGCTCGGCCTGATCCTCGTCGTGGTCGCGCTGCTCACCATGCTCCAGTACGGCCGGCGGCGGCCCGGACCGCCGAGGCGGGCGACATGAACGACATGGTCGACGTGAGCGGCGAGCGGCTCCTCACCCTCGACGCCCTGCAGGTACGCCGCGGCCGGGCGAGCGTCGTCCACGGCGTCGACCTGACCCTGGACCGCGGCGAGGTCGTGGCGGTGCTCGGCCCGAACGGCGCGGGCAAGAGCAGCCTGCTCGAAGCGGTCGGCGGCGTGGTCCGCGCCCACGGCGGCCGGGTCGAGCGGACCGGACGCGTCGCCTCCGTGTTGCAGGCCCCGGGTCTGGCGAGCCGGTCGGTGCGCGCGAACGTCGAGCTCGCGCTCGCCTGGTGGGGCGTCCCGCGGTCGCAGCGGCGGGCGCGGGCGATGGAGGCGCTGGAGCAGATGCGCGCCGCGCACCTCGCCCGGCGCCACGCGACGACCCTGTCGGGCGGGGAGCGGCGCCGGGTCCACGTCGCCCGTGGGATCGCGCTCCGGCCCGACCTGCTGCTCCTCGACGAGCCGTTCGCCGGCCTCGACGCCGAGACCCGCGCCGCGCTGTGCGAGGACACGGGGTCGGCGCTGCGCACCGCGGCGGGCGGCGTCCTCGTCGTCGTCCACGACCGCGCGGAGGCCTGGGCGCTGGCGACCCGGCTGGTCGTCATGATCGAGGGCCGGATCGTCGCCGCGGGCGGTCCGGACGCGCTCCTCGCCGCCCCGCCGAGCGCCGAGGTCGCCCGCTTCCTCGGGTACGACGGCGAGCTGGTCCTCGGCGACGAGCTGGTCCTGACCCGTCCCCCGCACGTCGTCCTCGACGCCGCCGGCGAGCTCACCGGCACCGTCACCCGGCTGGTCCCCCAGCAGGACGGCGTCCGGATCGAGGTCACCGGAGCGCACGGCGCCGTGCGGACCGTCCGGCCGACCGGGAGCGTCGGTCTCGGCGACCCCGTCCGGTTCCGGCTCGACGGCGCGGTCCGGTTCCCCGCCCCGGCGGCGACGGGAGCGCCCTAGGATGAGCGACGTGTCGGAGTACTTGCGCATCGGTGAGGTCGCCCAGGCAGTGGGCGTGAGCGTCGACACGCTGCGCCGTTGGGAGTCCGAGGGCCGCGTCGTGTTCGAGCGCCAGAACAACCAGCGCGTGCTGCGCTCGGACCAGCTGCCGGCGCTGACCGCCAAGCTGACCGGGCGCACCGCCACCTCCAGCGCCCGCAACCGGCTCGCCGGCGTCGTCGTCTCGGTCGAGCGAGACGGCGTGATGGCCAAGGTCGAGCTGGCGTGCGGTGACTACCGGATCGTCTCGCTGATGAGCCGCGAGGCCGCCGACGACCTGGGCCTGGAGCCCGGCAAGCCGGCGACCGCCGTGGTGAAGTCGACGACCGTGATCGTCGAGGCCTGATGGGACGACGCACGGCGCGCCTCGCGGCGGCCACGCTGGTCCTCGGCGTCCTCGCCGCGGGCTGCACCGACGAGCAGCGCAAGCAGCTCAGCCCGACCTGCGCGATCGCCCAGACCGCGGTCGACGACGCCCAGCGCCAGGCGGAGAACGCCATCGCCACGATCAGCGAGGACCCGGCGACCGCCCGGCGTACCCTCACCGCGGTCAAGACCGCGCTGAGCGCGGCCAAGGCCACCGTGTCCGGCGACGAGCGGGCCCAGCTCGAGAACGCCGAGCAGGCCGTCGCCGACCTGCTCGCCCAGGCCCGCCGCAGCACCAAGGGCCGGCCGGTCGACGGTGCCGTGGTGACCGAGGCGCGCGAGGGACTGCTGGCCGCCGTCAAGGGAGTCCGCGCCGACTGCTGAGCAGCGGATGCAACACCCGGTGGCGCTTTTCTGCCGCAGATGCGGCAGGGTGGTGTCATGGCCGACTATCGCGTCTCCGAGGCGGCTGACCTCCTCGGCGTCAGCACCGACACCGTGCGCCGCTGGATCGACGCCGGCCGGGTCGCGAGTGCGACCGTCGACGGACGCACCGTCATCCCCGGCCCGGACCTCGCCGTGCTGGCCGCGTCGCTGGTCGACGAGGCCGACCGCACGCGCACCCGTTCGGGTGAGGTCAGCGCGCGCAACCGGATGACCGGGATCGTCACCCGGGTCGTCGCCGACACGGTGATGGCCCAGGTCGAGATGGTCTGCGGTCCCTACCGGGTCGTGTCGCTGATGAGCGCGGAGGCCGCGGCCGAGCTGGGCCTCGAGCCCGGCGTCCGGGCGATCGCGTCGGTCAAGTCCACCACCGTCGTCGTCGAACGACCCGTCTCCCCGAGGAAGCAGTCCTGATGAAGACCACCTGGCTCCGGCTCGGCGCCGCGAGCGCCGCCGTCCTGCTCGCCCTCCCCCTCGCCGCCTGCGGTGACGACGGCGACAAGGGGGGCGACACCAAGAGCGGCGGCAAGACCGAGCTCACCGTGTTCGCCGCCGCGTCGCTGACCAAGACGTTCGAGGAGCTGGAGAAGACCTACGAGGCCGCGCACTCCGACGTCGACGTCAAGCTGTCGTTCGGCGGCTCCTCCGACCTGGTCGCGCAGATCACCGAGGGCGCCTCGGCCGACGTGTTCGCCTCGGCCGACACCGCCAACATGGACAAGCTCGTCGCCGCCGGTCTCACCGCGGGCGAGCCCCAGGAGTTCGCGACCAACACGCTCATGATCGCGGTCCCGCCGGGCAACCCTGCCGGCATCAAGGGTCTCGCCGACCTGACCAAGAAGGACGTCAACCTGGTGCTGTGCCAGCCCGAGGTCCCGTGCGGCAGCGCGTCGGCCAAGGTCGCCGAGGCGGCCGGGCTGGACTTCAAGCCGGTCAGCGAGGAGCAGTCGGTGACCGACGTCCTCGCCAAGGTCGAGTCCGGCGAGGCCGACGCCGGCCTGGTCTACGTCACCGACGTGACCGCGGCCGGCGACAAGGTCCAGGGCATCGAGTTCCCCGAGGCGGCCGACATCGTCAACCACTACCCGATCGTCGTGGTCAAGGACGCCCAGCACGCCGACCTCGCGCAGCAGTGGATCGAGCTCGTCCTCGGTGAGGGTCAGAAGGTCTTCGAGCAGGCCGGCTTCGGCGCGCCCACCCCGTGAGTCGCGGCGGGCGCACCCGGCACGTCGGCCTGCCGCGCTGGCTCTTCGGGCCGGCGCTGCTGGCCGCCGTGTTCGTGGTGCTGCCGGTCGCCTCGATGACGACGCGGATCGCGTGGGGCGACTTCCTCTCGCTGATCACGTCCGAGGGGGCCCGCTCGGCCCTCTGGCTCAGCATCCGTACGTCGACCGCCAGCACCCTGCTCTGCCTGGTGCTCGGCATCCCCCTGGCCACGGTCCTCGCCCGGAGCGAGGCCCGCTGGCTGGGGGTGCTGCGCTCGCTCGTGCTGCTCCCGCTCGTGCTGCCGCCCGTCGTCGGCGGCATCGCCCTGCTGTCCGCGTTCGGCCGCCAGGGCCTGCTCGGCTCCGAGCTCGAGGCGCTCGGGATCAAGATCGCGTTCAGCACCGTCGCCGTCGTCCTCGCCCAGACGTTCGTGTCGCTTCCCTTCCTCGTGGTCAGCCTGGAAGGCGCCCTGCGCACCGCCGGCGAGCGGTACGACGTCGTGGCGGCCTCGCTCGGCGCCCGCCCCACGACGGTGCTGCGCCGGGTCACGCTGCCGCTCGTGCTCCCGGGCCTGGCCTCGGGCGCCGTGCTCGCGTTCGCCCGCTCCCTGGGTGAATTCGGCGCCACCATCACCTTCGCCGGCAGCCTGGAGGGCACCACCCGCACGCTGCCGCTGCTCATCTACAACCTCCGGGTCACCGATGCCGACGCCGCCGTGGCGATGTCGCTGGTCCTGGTCGCCGTCGCCGTGCTGGTGATCGGCCTGGTCCGGCCGCGGGGTGCGTTGTGAGCGCGCTGGTGGACGTGACCGTCGCTGAACGTGACGTCAACGTCAGCTTCGAGATCGCGGACGGCGAGACCGTCGCGCTGCTGGGCCCCAACGGCGCCGGCAAGTCCACGACGCTCTCGGTCCTCGGCGGCCTGCTGCGCCCCGACGCCGGGCGGATCGTGCTCGACAGCGAGGAGCTCACCGGCCCCGGGCGCTGGGTCGCGCCGCACGCGCGTCGTACGGCGCTGCTGGCGCAGGACCCGCTGCTGTTCCCCCACCTGACGGTGCTGGAGAACGTCGCCTTCGGCCCGCGCAGCACCGGGACCGGACGCCGCGCGGCCCGCGCCGCCGCCGAGCACTGGCTCGCCGAGGTCGACGCCGCCGACCTCGCCGGCCGCAAGCCGGCCCAGCTCTCCGGCGGCCAGGCGCAGCGCGTCGCGGTCGCCCGGGCGCTCGCCGCGGACCCCCGCCTGCTGCTGCTCGACGAGCCGATGGCGGCGCTCGACGTGGCGGTCGCCCCGGCGCTGCGGACGCTCCTGCGCCGTGTCCTCGCCGACCGCACGGCCGTCATCGTCACCCACCACGTGCTCGACGCGCTGCTGCTCGCCGACCGGGTGGTCGTGGTCGAGGACGGGCGGGTGGCCGAGCAGGGACCGACCAGCGAGGTGCTCTCCCGGCCGCGCAGCGCCTTCGCGGCACGGTTCGCGGGGCTCAACCTGGTCTCCGGCGTCGCCACCCCCGACGGCGTACGACGTCCGGACGGCCTGCTCCTGCACGGCACCGCCGCGACCGGCGACCATCCCGCCCCCGGCGCCCCCGCGGTGGCGGTCTTCCGCCCCTCCGCGGTCGCCGTGCACCGGGAGCCGCCCGGCGGCAGCCCGCGCAACGCCCTGGCCGTCGTGGTGACCGAGCTCGAGCCGCTGGGGGATGTCGTCCGGGTGCGCGCGGGCGAGCTCGCGGCGGACGTCACGGTGGCCTCGGTCGCCGAGCTGGGACTCGCACCGGGCACCGGCGCGACGTTCGTCGTCAAGGCGACCGAAGTCGACGTGTACGCCCAGTGAGAAAGCGACCGATAGGGTTCGCCCTATGAACGACGCCCTCGCCGTGGAGCCGCCCGCCCCCGACCGCAACCTCGCTCTCGAGCTGGTGAGGGTCACCGAGGCGGCCGCCATGGCAGCCGGGCGGTGGGTCGGCCGTGGTGACAAGAACGGCGCCGACGGCGTCGCCGTCCAGGCGATGCGCGTGATGATCTCGACCGTCAGCATGAACGGCACCGTCGTGATCGGCGAGGGCGAGAAGGACAACGCCCCCATGCTCTACAACGGTGAGACCGTCGGCGACGGCACCGGCCCCGAGTGCGACGTCGCCGTCGACCCGATCGACGGGACCACGCTGACCGCCAAGGGCATGGCCAACGCGGTCGCCGTCCTGGCCGTCGCCCCGCGCGGCACGATGTACGACCCCTCCGCCGTCTTCTACATGGAGAAGCTCGTCACCGGCCCCGAGGCCGCCGACCTGGTCGACATCCGCTACCCCGTCGCCGAGAACATCCACCAGGTCGCCAAGGCCAAGGGCTCCAACCCGTCCGATGTGACCGTCGTCCTGCTCGACCGTCCGCGCCACGACAAGCTGGTCGAGGAGATCCGCGCGACCGGCGCCCGGATCAAGTTCATCACCGACGGCGACGTCGCGGGCGCGATCATGGCCGCCCGCGCCGACACCGGCATCGACCTGCTCCTCGGCATCGGCGGCACGCCCGAGGGCATCATCGCCGCGTGCGCCATGAAGGCCATGGGCGGCACGATCCAGGGCCGGCTGTGGCCCACCGACGACGAGGAGCGCCAGCGCGCCATCGACGCCGGCCACAACCTCGACCCCGACCACATCCTCACCACCGACACCCTGGTGACCGGTGACGACTGCTTCTTCGTCGCCACGGGCATCACCGACGGCGAGCTCGTCCGCGGCGTCCGCTACCGCGGCGGCGGCGCCGTGACCCAGTCGCTGGTCATGCGCTCGCGCAGCGGCACGATCCGGACCATCACGTCCGAGCACCAGCTCTCCAAGCTGCGCGGCTTCAGCGCGATCAACTTCGACTGACCAGCTCCAGCAGGCGCGCGACGTCGGCCACCGCGTCGGCGACGGGATCCTCGTCGCCGGCGGCGGCGCCGTACAGCAGCGCCGCGTCGAGCATCCGTACGACGAGGTCGAAGTCCGCGCTCGCCCCGACGGCTCCCCAGCCGCACCGGTCGAGCGTCTCGCGCAGCGCGTCCAGGAGGGCGGGCCGCGAGGCGGCCATGATCGGGCGCAGCTCGGGGTCCGACGTCGCCTCCAGCATGGGCTGGAGGCGACGGGTGACGACCGCGCGGTCGAGCGCGGGCGCGTAGAGCACCTCCAGCAGCAGGGCGGCGGTCGCGGTCGCCGACCGGCGGCGCCGGGGCAGCGCGGCCGCCCGCTCGGCAGCGCCCGCCGAGCGGACCTGCTCGGCCGCGGCGACCGCGGCGGCGTAGAGCTCCTGGCGGGTCGGGAAGTAGTAGCCCGCCGAGCCGGCGGGCACCCCCGCGGCGGCGGCGACCTTGCGGTGGGTGACCGCGTCCGGTCCCTCCTCGATCAAGAGGCGGGCGGCGGCGTCGACCATCGCCTGCTGGCGCTGCGCGCTGCGCGCGCGGGCCGTGGGACGGGGTGCGGTGGCCACGGCGCCACCCTACGGGCGACCCCACAGCCGGAATAACTAAACGCGCGTATAGGTTCTGGCTACCGAGGGCCGAGATCCGGCCCCACGGTTGGACTCGAGGTGCAGCACGATGAACACCCTGGTGGCCCAGGAGGGCCTGAAGATCGACTGGGCGAACATGCCCACCTACAACACGATCATGGCCGTCGCCGTCGGCGCCGCCCTGGTCGGACTGGTGATGCTGGGCCGCCAGCTCCTCACCTCCCCCCAGGAGGTCGAGACCGACGGCTGGGCACTCACCTTCGGCATCCTCGGCGGCATCCTGACCGCGACCGGTCTGCACATGACGCTGACCTGGCCGCTCGCCGCCGGCGGATTCCCGTTCGACAACATCATCTTCGGCGAGACGAGCCTCGGGTTCGGCGTCCTGCTGCTCGGCGCGGCGCTCTACCTGTGGAAGCGCGGCGCGACCGCGCTGGCGGCCAGCAAGCCGGTCGAGAAGCTGGCGCGCGTCGCCCAGCCGATCACCGTCTTCGTCGGCGGCCTGGGCCTCAGCCTGCTCGCCATCGCGGTGGCCGGCATCAAGTACCAGCTGTTCGCCGCTCCCCCGCAGGAGCCCATCTCGGGCGAGTTCGCGGACTACCCGCTGGTCGAGGCGATCTTCATGTCGGGCCTGATCGGCATCGTCGGCCTCGGCGCCCTCGCCTTCGCCTTTCTGGTCAACCGCCTGCGCAGCACCGGTACGGCGGGCGTCTGGGCCCGGATCACCGGCTGGCTGTGGACCGTCTCGGGCGTGCTGTTCCTGCTGTTCGGCGCGATGAACTTCTTCACCCACATCGGGCTCATCGTCAACACGATGTGACCCGAGCCCCCGGCTCGAGCCCCGGGCTCAGGCCGAGTCGCGCCCCATCCGCACGGAGACCCCGGCGGGTGGGGCGCTCAGCGCTGTGGCGACGGCGTCGATGACCCGCGGGTCGACGGCCATGCCGATGTGCGAGGCCCGGACCTCGACCGCCTCGCCCTGCGGGTCGCGGCAGGCCTTCCAGTCGACGATCCCGTCGCGGCGCGAGTAGATGTTGGTCATCGCCACGTCGGCCCGCAGCGGCTCCTGCGACTCGGTGAAGCTCAGGTGGGCGCACTCCCCCGCGACGCAGTCGGCCGACATCAGGCCGGGCACCCCGGCATCCGAGAGCCGGTTGAGGACCCGGACCCCCCGGGTCAGCACCGCGTGGTGCGCGGCCGGCGCCCGCATCGGGCTGCCCATCGTGACGATGCCCGAGACCAGGTCCGGGCGGCGCGCGGCGAGACCGCGGGCGATCATCCCGCCGAGGCTGTGCCCGACGATCCGGACCCGGGCGTCGCGGCGCTCGGCGATCTGCTCGATGCGCGCCTCCAGCAGCAGCGCCGAGCTGAGCGTGCAGCCGATGTTGGCGTGGATCTGGGACCGGTAGGTCCGGAACCCCCGCGCCCGCAGCTCGGCGGCCATCGCCGTGAGCGTCCAGTCGCCGGCCAGGAAGCCCGGCACCAGCAGCACCGGCTCGGCCGCCCGCGCCGCCGCCCGCTCCGCATAGGGAGTACGACGACGCGCGTGGTGGGTCACGGTCCGGCGGGCGGCGTAGCGCCCCGCCTCGGTCACCAGACTGCCCTCGCGCAGCAGCGCGGCCAGCGCCGGACGGCCGTAGCCGTCGGGCAGCAGCCAGGGCGCCAACGTGTTGCTCACGTCACAGACGTTACCCAGTTGAAAGGGCAACTACTCGCAATTGGGCACACTGGGAGCATGTCTCCCGCAACCACGGTCTCGGACGAGCTGCTGGCCCCGCTGAGCAACGGCATCGAGCTCTGCTACCAGACGTTCGGCGATCCCGACGCCGAGCCGCTGCTGCTCGTCATGGGGCTGGGCGGTCCGATGACGTGGTGGCCGCGGGAGCTGTGCGTGCGGCTCGCCGAGGCGGGGTTCTACGTGATCCGCTACGACAACCGCGACACCGGGCGCTCGACCCGGATGACCGGACGGGTGACCACCGGACGCCTGGCGCGGGCCTTCGTCGGGGCGCCGGCGCCGGCGCCGTACTCGATCGGGGACCTGGCCGGCGACGCCCTCGGGCTGCTCGACCACCTCGGGCTGCCCGCGGCGCACGTCGCGGGGGTCTCGATGGGCGGCATGATCGCCCAGACGATGGCGCTCGACGCGCCCGAGCGGGTGCTCAGCCTGGTGAGCATCATGTCGACGACCGGGCGGCGTGGGGTCGGGTGGCAGAGCCCGGCGCTGCTGCCGACGCTGGCGGCGCGGCGGGGGCCCGGCAAGGAGGCCTACGTACGACGAGCGCTGCTCGTCTGGGCCATCATCGGCTCCCCCGGCTTCCCGGTCGACGAGGCGGACCTGCGCGCACGCGCGGGCGAGACCTGGGACCGCGGGGTCGACGAGGCCGGTGTGGTGCGCCAGATGCTCGCCGTCCTCACCCAGCCCGACCGCACCCGCCGTCTGGGCGAGATCACTGCGCCGACGACGGTGCTGCACGGCCTGGCCGACAAGATGGTGCACGTGTCCGGCGGGCGCGCGACCGCGGCCGCGATCCGCGGCGCGGAGGTCGTGCTGGTGCCCGGTTGGGGGCACGACCTGCCGGCGCCGCTGTTCCCGACGTTCGTCCGCGCGATCCGTCGTACGGCGGACCGCGCCGGCCGCCGGCCCTAGGACGCCGCCGCGGGATCCGCCGCCGCCACCTCGGCGCCCGGGATCCGCCCGGCCCGCTCGTGGTCGACGGTGAGGTTCTCGCCGGTGGCCGGGTCGAAGAGGTGCATCCGGCGTCCGTCGACCCAGATCTCGGCCTCCTGGCCCTCGGCGATCCGGCTCGCGCCGTCGAGCGAGACCACAAGCTGGGTGCGCAGGGCCTCGCCGTCGAGGTCCTTCTCGAGCTGGAGCAGCTGCTGCTTGACCTCGTCGGGCGACTCGAACGGGATGTAGGCGTAGGTCTCGTTGCCCAGCCACTCCACGACGTCGACGGTGGCCCGGAACGTCGAGCCGGTCCGCCCCTCGGCGTCGGCGAGCGAGGCGTCCTCGAAGTGCTCGGGCCGGATGCCCGCGATGAGCAGGCCGCGCCCGGCGGCCCGCTCGGCCCGGTCGGCGGGGATCTCGACGGTGCCGAACGGCAGCTGCACCCGCGTCCCCTCGACGGTGGCGGGCATGAAGTTCATCGGCGGCGAGCCGATGAAGCCGGCCACGAACAGGTTGCCCGGGTTCTCGTAGAGCTCGCGCGGGGTCGCGAGCTGCTGCAGCAGTCCCCGCTTGAGGACGGCGACCCGGTCGCCGAGCGTCATCGCCTCGGTCTGGTCGTGGGTGACGTAGACGGTCGTGATGCCGAGCCGCTTCTGGAGCCGGGCGATCTCGGTGCGCATCTGGCCGCGCAGCTTGGCATCGAGGTTCGACAGCGGCTCGTCGAAGAGGAAGGCGTCGGCCTGGCGGACGATCGCCCGTCCCATCGCGACGCGCTGACGCTGGCCACCGGACAGGTTGCCGGGCTTGCGCTCCAGGTGCTCGTTGAGCTCGAGAGTGTCGGCCGCGTCGCGCACCAGCCGGTCGACCTCGCTGTCGGGCATCTTGGCCAGGCGCAGCGGGAAGGCGATGTTCTCGTAGACCGTCAGGTGCGGGTAGAGCGCGTAGTTCTGGAAGACCATCGCGAGGTTGCGCTCGCGCGGCGCCAGGTCGTTGACCCGGCGCTCCCCGATGATCATGTCGCCGGAGGTGATGTCCTCCAGCCCGACGATCATCCGCAGCAGCGTGGACTTCCCGCAGCCCGAGGGCCCGACGAGGATCATGAACTCGCCGTCGGCGACGTCGATCGAGACGTCGTTCACGGCGGGAAAGCCGTCGCCGTACTTCTTGACGATGTGGTCCATCGTGATGCCGGCCATGGGAACCTCACCCCTTCACCGCGCCGGACGTCAGCCCGGCCACGATCTTGCGTTGGAAAATCAGGACGATGACGATGATCGGGATGGTCGCGATGACCGCTCCCGCGGCCAGCAGCGAGGCCGGCCGGTTGAACGGATCGGCGCCGACGAAGAACGACAACGACGCTGGGATGGGCCGTGCGGTCTCGGTCGAGGTCAGCGAGATGCCGAAGACGAAGTCGTTCCAGGCGAAGAAGAACGTCAGGATCGCCGCGGTGAACACACCGGGCGCGGCCAGCGGCACGATCACCTTGCGGAACGCCTGCCACGACGTCGCGCCGTCGACCTGGGCGGCCTGCTCCATCTCCCACGGGATCTCGCGGAAGAACGCCGACAGCGTCCAGATCGCCAGCGGCAGCGTGAACGACATGTAGGGGATGATCAGCCCCGGCCACGTGTCGTAGAGCCCCGTCGCGCGCCACATGTCGAACAGCGGACCGATCAGCGAGACCACCGGGAACATCGCGATCACGAGGGCGATGGTGAGCACGAGCTTCTTGCCACGGAACTCCAGCCGCGCGATGGCGTACGCCGCCAGCGTGGCCACGATGACCGAGAGCAGGGTCGCGATCAGGCTGATGCCGATCGAGTTGAAGATCGCGCGCCGGAACTGCTCGTTGTCCCAGACCGCCCGGTAGTTGTCCCAGCCGGCGCCGGTCCCGTCGCCGGGGAAGAAGCCGGGGTTGCCGTTGGTGATCGAGGCCTCGGACTTGAAGGACAGCGAGATGATCCAGGCCACCGGCAGCAGGCACCAGATCAGGATGAGGGCACAGCCGACGACGAGGCCGACGCGATTGCGGGTGCGGTTCATCTCAGGACTCCTGCCGGGCCTGCGCCAGGTCGACGCGGAACAGCTTGACGATCAGGAAGGCCACCAGCAGGACCGAGAGGAACAGCAGCACCGACAGTGCGGAGCCCATGCCCAGCTGGAACTGCTCGATGGTCTGGCGGTAGGTCAGGAAGCTGATCGACTCCGTCTTCACCGCACCGGCGGTCATCACGAAGATGTTGTCGAAGATCCGGTAGGCGTCGAGCGCCCGGAACAGGACGGCGACCATGATGGCGGCCCGCATGTTCGGCAGGATCACCTTGGTCAGCCGCTGCATCCACGTGGCGCCGTCGACCTTGGCCGCCTCGATCATGTCCTCGCTGACCTGGGCCAGCCCGGCCAGCAGGAGCAGCGACATGAACGGCGTGGTCTTCCAGATCTCCGAGACCATGATCGAGACCACCGCCGACCCGGTCTGGCCGAACCAGTTGAAGTCGTCGCCCACGAACGGCAGCCAGCCGTTGATGAAGCCGTTCTGGTAGGAGAAGGCGAACTGCCAGGCGAAGCCCGAGACCACGGTGATGATGCCGTAGGGCACGAGGATCGACGTCCGGATGATGCCGCGGGCGAAGATCACCCGGTGCATCACCATCGCGAAGATGAAGCCGATCACCAGCTCGATCGCGACGGTGACGACCATGTAGAGCACGGTCACCCCGGTCGTCTGCCAGAACAGCGGATCGGTCAGCGCCGTGACGTAGTTGCGCACTCCGATGAAGTTGCGGTCGTCCGGCGCGGTCAGCGCGTAGTCGAAGGTCGACAGGTAGATCGCCCGCAGCATCGGGAACGCCGTCACGATCAGCATCAGGACGACGGCCGGAGCCACGAGCCGCTGCCCGAGGCGGGTCTCGGCCCGGGCCCGGTCGCTGACCTCCGGCTTTCCGGTCCGGCGGTGACCGCCGGTGGTGGTGGGGGCGGTGACGGTGCTCATAGCAGCGACTTCCCTTCCAGCACGTCCTTCAGGTAGGTCGCGGACTCCTCGGGCGTGCTGCCCGGGTCGACCGAGGTCGGCGAGTGCCACTTGGCCTGGATGGCGCCCGAGATCATCGCGTAGAAGGCGCTCTTGGGTCGCGGCCCGCCCTCGTCCACGCTCGTGCGGAAGAGCTCGATCAGGTCCTTGGGGTACTTGCCGCTGGCCGCCACCTGGTCGTACGCCGCGTTGGTCGACGGCATCAGGCCGTCGTTGAGGGCCAGGTCGACCTGCGCCTTCTCGGACGTGATGCAGCGGGCCGCCTCGGTCGCCCAGTCGGCGTGCTTGGTGTAGGCACCGACGCCGATGTCGATGCCGCCCACCGGCGGCTTGGAGGTCTCGCCCTCGACCGTGGCCGGGTAGCGCACCCAGCCGAGGTCGGCGAACTGCTCCTTGGTGGGGCCGCCGGCCTGGCCGATCAGGCCTTCGTAGTTCTTGTAGACGAACGTCCAATTGACCATGAACTCGCCAGGGCCCTCGGCCGGGAACATCTGCCCCAGGCTGGTGCCCTCGTTCGACACCGACAGGTCGGGCTGGGCCGCCTTGGAGTCGGCGAGCTCCTGGATGACCGTGGCCGCGTCTCGGCCGGCGGCGGAGTCGACGTCGACCTTGGCGTCGCGCCCGGCCTCGGTGTCGGAGACGATGTCGCCGCCGGCGCCCTGGATGAGGGCGTTGATCCACACGACGTAGGCCTCGTACTTGTTGGCCTGGACGCCGACCGTGCCCCCGTTGTCGGAGGCCGCGTCGATGACCTGCTTCCAGGTGACCGGCTTGGTCATGTCGAGTCCCGCGGCCTCGGCGAGCGACTTGCGGTACCAGAGCACCTGGGTGTTGGCCCAGAGCGGGATCGCGTAGACCTTGTCGTTCCAGGTCACCGTGTTGGCCGCGCCGGCCAGGTAGTCACCGCCGCCCTCGAGGCTGCCGTTGATCGCGTCGGCGAGCTCACCCTCGACGGGCTCGAGCCATCCGGCGTTGGCGAACTCGGCCACGAAGACGGGGTCGAGGTTCATCAGGTCCGTCGAGGAGTCCTTGGCCGCGAGCCGGCGCGCCAGCTGGGTGCGCTGGTCGGTCGCCGAGTTCGGCAGCTGCTGGACCGCGATGTCGTAGTCACCGGTGCTGCACGACTTGGCGTACTTCTCGAACGTGGCCACCCCGTCGGGGTTCACGTACCAGTTGAGGACCGGCTTGCCCGAGTCGCCGCACGCGCTCAGCGTGGTGGTGGCGAGCACCGCCACGGCGGCTCCGGCGACAGCGCGTCGCCTTCGTCGAGACCTTCGCCTCAGCACCTCACTTGTCGACCTCATCGCCCGATCACCCCTCCCAAGAGTGTGGCGTGCGTCACTCAGTCCTAGCCCAGCGGAGGCACTCTTGTCCACGCCCCCGTGAGGGATCAGTGCCCGTGACGTGCGATTCCAGACGTCGTAACTTTGCTGTCATGGCGCTCCACGTCGTCGCGGCACGCACCGATCCGGCGCTCTTCCGGCTGCCGTGGTCGCGCCCGCTCGCCGAGTGGGAGGACTGGTACGTCGTCCCGCTCCCCCTCGGGCTGTCGCGCCACGTGGTCCGGGTGGTCCAGGTGAACCGGCAGTTCGTCGCGGTCAAGGAGACCCAGGAGGCCATCGCACTGCGGGAGTACCACCTGCTGCGCGACCTGCAGCGGCTCGACCAGCCGGCCGTCGTCCCACGGGGGGTGGTGACGGGACGCCGCTCCGACGCCGGCGAACCGCTGCCCGCCGCACTCCTCACCGAGCACCTGCACTACTCGCTGCCCTATCGCACGATCTTCCAGCGCGGGCTTCCCGCGCACCAGGTCCCGGCCCTCGTCGACGCCCTCGTCGTGCTGCTGGTGCGCCTGCACCTGGCCGGCTTCTTCTGGGGCGACGTCTCGCTCTCCAACGCGCTTTTCCGCCGTAGCGCCGGGGGTTTCGCCGCTTTCCTCGTCGATGCCGAGACCGGCGAGCTGCGCTCGCACCTGTCCGACGCGATGCGCGAGCACGACGTCACGGTCGGCGTCGAGAACATCTTCGCCGAGCTGCTCGACCTCCAGGCCAGCGGCGACACGGACGTCGAGGTCGACGGCCAGGAGGTCGTCGCCCAGCTCGCCGACCGCTACCACGCGCTGTGGGACGAGCTCACCGCCGCCGAGGAGTTCGGCGCCGACGAGTGGTACCGCGTCGAGCAGCGGATCGCGCGCCTCAACGACCTCGGCTTCGACGTCGACGAGCTCGACGTGCAGACCGACTCCGACCGGGTGCGCATCCAGCCCAAGGTGGTCGAGGCCGGACACCACCGGCGCGAGCTGCGCGAGCTCACCGGGCTCGTCGCCGAGGACAGCCAGGCGCGCAAGCTGCTCAACGACCTCGCTGCCTACACCGCCCACTTCGGGTACGACGACGAGGACCGCGAGACCGTCGCCCGCCGTTGGCTCACCACGATCTACACCCCCATCGTCGACCTGCTGCCGCCCGGCATGCGCACGACGATCTCGCCCGCGGAGTACTTCCACGAGGTGATGGAGCACCGCTGGGCGCTCTCGGACGAGGCCGGGCACGAGGTCGACATCATCGAGTCGGCGCGCGACTACGTCGAGAACGTGCTCCCGCACCGGCCGCCCGACCTGCCGGGAGCGGCGCCCTAAGGAGTGCCGCGCGCGGCGAGCTCGGCGTGCAGCCGGGCCGGGTCGGCGGAGCCCGTCGCCAGCAGCGCCCACAGCAGCAGCCGGGCCTTGACCGGCGGCAGCCAGCCGGCGCCGATGGCACCGCGGGCGAGCAGGTCGATCTCGGAGCCCGGGTAGCCGTACATCGCCCGACCGGTGGGGCCGGAGCCCGTGCGCGAGGCGAAGACGACCGGCATCCGCTCGGCGGCGCGGCCGACCGCGGCGGCCATCGCGGCCGACACGTGACCGGCGCCGAAGCCGGCGATCACGACGCCGTCGACACCGCTGTCGCGGACCGCGTCGAGGACGTGCCCGTCGTCGCCGAGGTAGGTCGCGAGCAGCGGGACGCGCGGGTCGGGGGTGTCGGCGGCGGGCAGGGCCAGGGCGGGCGCGCGGCTCGCCGGTACGCCGTAGACGACCTCGGCCTCGACGCAGCGGCCGATCGGGCCGAAGCCGGCGGACCGGAAGGCGCTCGTCGACATCGAGTCGGTCTTGGCCACCCACCGCGCCTGGTGGATCTCGTCGTCGAACGCCACGAGCACACCCCGCTCGTGCGAGGACGTGGCGAGCGCGCAGCGGACCGCGGTGAGCAGGTTGGCCGGACCGTCGGCACCCGCGGCTTGGGGCGCGCGCATCGCGCCGGTGACCACCAGCGGCTCGGGGCGGTCCCAGAACAGGTCGAGCAGGTACGCCGACTCCTCCAGCGTGTCCGTGCCCTGGGTGATCACCACGCCGGTCGCTCCGGCATCCACGGCGTCGTGCGCCCAGCGCAGGGTCCGCAGCACGGTCGGCTCGTCCAGCGACGGGCTCGGCAGCTGGGCGAGGGTCTCGGCGCGGACCGTCGCGAGGTCGCCGAGCCCCGGCACTGCGGCGGCGAGCCGCTCCGCGGTCAGGGTCGGGACGACCTCGCTGCCGTCGTCGGCACTCGACGTGGAGGCGATCGTGCCGCCAAGGGCGCCGATCGCCACGGTGGGTCTGGTCATGGCGCCATCTTCGCGGATGCGCCCGTCCTGTCGGCGGCGGGTGGCAGGCTGGCGCCCATGCCGGACGACGTCACCCCCGGCCGCCTCGGCGGCAGCACCGAGCGCCCTGCCCGCTTCTTCGCCGACGCGGCCGAGTTCGGCGCCTGGCTCGCGCTCCACCACGACAGCGAGACCGAGCTGTGGATGGGGCTCTACAAGAAGCACGTCCCCGAGCGCGGGCTCACCTGGGCCGAGGCCGTCCCCGAGGCGCTGTGCTGGGGCTGGATCGACTCCGTGGCCCAGCGCATCGACGAGGACGCCGTCCGCCAGCGCTGGACGCCGCGCAAGAAGACGAGCAACTGGAGCAAGGTCAACCTCGACCTCGTCGAGCAGCTCCGCGCCGAGGGCCGGATGCAGCCCTCCGGCCTCGCCATCTGGGAGGTACGACGCCCCGAGGCCGCGCCCTACACCCACGAGGTCGACGGCGAGCTGGTCCTGCCCCGGGCGTACGCCGCCCAGCTCGCCGCCTCCCCCGCCGCCACGGCGTTCTGGGAGACGGCGACCCGGACCTACCGGCGGGTGTGCACCAACTGGGTCCTCAGCGCCAAGCAGGAGGCGACCCGCGACCGCCGGATGACCCAGCTCGTCACCGACTCGGCCGCGGGCGAGATGATCCCCAGCCAGCGCTACGGCGAGGTGCCCAAGTGGGTGGCGCGGGCCGCCGCCGCGGCTCAGGAGGCCTCGGGCTCCACATAGACCGTGCCGCCCAGCTCGACGAACTCGGCCGACTTCTGCGCCATCCCGTCGGTGGCGAAGCGCTCGCGCACGTCCTGGCTGATCCGCATCGAGCAGAACTTCGGCCCGCACATCGAGCAGAAGTGCGCGGTCTTGGCGTTCTCGGCGGGCAGCGTCTCGTCGTGGAAGGACTCGGCCGTGACCGGGTCGAGCGACAGCGCGAACTGGTCGTGCCAGCGGAACTCGAAGCGGGCCTTGGACAGCGCGTCGTCCCAGTCCCGGGCGCCCGGGTGGCCCTTGGCGACGTCGGCGGCGTGCGCGGCGAGCTTGTAGGTGATGACACCGGTCTTGACGTCGTCGCGGTTGGGCAGGCCCAGGTGCTCCTTGGGCGTGACGTAGCAGAGCATCGCGGTGCCGTGCATGGCGATCGTGGCCGCGCCGATGGCCGAGGTGATGTGGTCGTAGCCGGGCGCGATGTCGGTGGCGAGCGGCCCGAGCGTGTAGAACGGCGCGCCGTGGCACCAGTCCTGCTGGAGCCGGACGTTCTCCTCGACGAGGTGGAGCGGGACGTGGCCGGGACCCTCGACCATCACCTGGACGTCGTGCTCCCAGGCCCGCGCGGTGAGCTCGGCCAGCGTGCGCAGCTCGGAGAGCTGGGCCTCGTCGTTCGCGTCGGCGGTGGCGCCGGGGCGGAGGCCGTCGCCGAGCGAGAACGAGACGTCGTAGCGCCGGAAGATCTCGCAGAGCTCGTCGAAGTGCGTGTAGAGGAAGTTCTCCTGGTGGTGCGCGAGGCACCAGCCGGCCATGATCGAGCCGCCCCGGCTGACGATCCCGGTCACCCGGTTCGCGGTGAGCGGCACGTAGCGCAGCAGCACGCCGGCGTGGATCGTCATGTAGTCGACGCCCTGCTCGCACTGCTCGATCACGGTGTCGCGGAAGACCTCCCACGAGAGCTTGTCAGCCTCACCGTTGACCTTCTCCAGGGCCTGGTAGATCGGGACGGTGCCGATCGGGACCGGCGAGTTGCGGATGATCCACTCACGCGTGGTGTGGATGTCCTCCCCGGTCGAGAGGTCCATGACGGTGTCCGCGCCCCAGGTGATGGCGTGGGTGAGCTTGTCGACCTCCTCGGCGATCGACGAGGTCACCGCGGAGTTGCCGATGTTGGCGTTGATCTTCACCAGGAACCGCTTGCCGATGATCATCGGCTCGGACTCGGGGTGGTTGACGTTGGCCGGGATGATCGCCCGTCCGGCAGCGACCTCGCTGCGCACCAGCTCGACGTCGCAGCCCTCGCGCAGGGCGACGTAGCGCATCTCCTCGGTCACCACGCCCGCCCGGGCGTAGGCCATCTGGGTGACGTTCTCGCCACGGCGCGGGCGGCGCCGCTCGCCGCGCCACTCCTCGTTCGCCGCGCCCCGCCGGACCGCCGAGCGGCCGTTGTCGATGAGCTGCGTCTCCCGGCCGTCGTACGACATCGTGTCGGCGCGGCCCTCGATCCACCCGGCGCGCAGCGGAGCCAGGCCGACCTCCGGGTCCGAGCCGGGACCCTCGGTGCAGTAGCGGTCGAACGTCTCGCCGTTGGTGAGCGCGACGCGGGTGAACGGCACGGCCAGGTCGCCGGCCTCGTCGCTCTTGAGGACGCGGGTGTGAGCGGGGTGGACGGTCATGCGATCTCTCCTTGGGTGGGGGCGTGCGGGTGGGCGAGCAGGTGGGCGACCGGTCCCCGGCCGCGGCCGAGGGTCCAGTCCGAGCCGAGGTGGAGCTGGCGGGCGACGAAGGCGTCCGCGAGCGGGGCGGCCGTGGCGAGGTCGACGCCGTGGGCCAGGTACGCGGCGAGCGCCGCGGAGTGGGTGCAGCCGGTGCCGTGGTCGTTCGTCGTCACGATGTCGCCGCCGCGGGTGACCAGGACGTTCGCGTCGCCGGGCCGGCCCAGCGCCGCGAACTCCTCGGCGTTGGGGGTCGCGACGGTGGCGACGGGCAGCAGGTGCTCGCGGTAGGCGGCGACCACCGCGGCCGAGGCGAGCACCGCACCCGAGGTCGCGACCAGCACCGGATCGACGACGAGCACCCGGTCCGCGCACCGCTCGGCGACCAGGCGCACGACCTCGGGCGTGGCCAGCATCCCGGTCTTGACCGCGACCGGGTCGAGGTCGTCGAGGACCGCGTCGAGCTGGGCGACCACGACGTCGTACGGGATCGGGTGGACGGCGCGGACGCCCGTCGTGTCCTGCGCGGTGACGGCCGCGACGACGCACGTCCCGTGGACGCCGAGGGCCGCGAAGGTCGCCAGGTCGGCGCCCACACCGGCGCCGCCGCTGGAGTCGGTGCCCGCGATCGTCAGCACCACCGGCGGGTTCACCGGACGACCTCGCGCAGCAGCGCGGCGACGACGGCGCCGGGGTCGCCGGCGCGCATGACCGCGCCCATCACGGCGACGCCGTAGGCGCCCGCATCCCGCGCCAGCGCGGCGTTCTGGGGCGTGATCCCGCCGAGCGCGTAGACCGGGAGCGGTGGTGCGGCGAAGGCCGACGCCGGCAGCGGCGGACCGTAGCCGGGCTTGCTCTCCGTCACCGCGTACGGCGACAGGGTGGCCCACCACGCGCCGTCCGCCGCCGCGGCCACCGCATCGGCCCGGCTGTGGCAGGAGCGCCCCCACCGGGTCGCGACCTCGGGCAGCGCCGCGCCCGCCGGCAGGTGCACGCCCGCGCACCCGGCGACCGGACGGTGCGCGGCGATCACCTCCAGGCCGCAGGAGCGCGCGTGGTCGGCGATCTTGGCGCGCTCGTCGTCCGGCAGGTCGACCTCGCGCAGCAGCACCGTCGTCAGGCCGGCGTCGGCAGCGGCACCCAGGACGTCGCGCAGCGAGCGGCCCGCGGGCACCAGCGTGCGGTCGGTGAGCACGACCAGGCGGCGGCTCACCGGGGTCCCCGCGGACTTGTTCGGGGGAGCGCAGCGGAGGAGAAGAAGTCCGTGGGGTGGTTCATCCGATCCTCCCCAGGACCGGGCTGGAGGCGCGGGCCTCGCTGCGGCGCGGGATCCGGCCCGCCGACCACGCGAGCCGTCCCGCCTCGACGCCGAGTCGCAGCGCGGCGGCCATCGCGACCGGGTCGTCGGCGCGGGTGACCGCGGTGGCGGCGAGGACCGCGTCGCAGCCGAGCTCCATGGCCAGCGCGGCGTCGCTCGCCGTACCGACCCCGGCGTCGAGGACGACGGGCACGTCGACCGCCGCCCGTACGGCGGCGATCGCGTGCGGGTTGAGCACGCCGAGCCCCGAGCCGATCGGCGAGCCGAGCGGCATCACGGCCGCGCAGCCGGCATCGACCAGGCGCCGGGCGAGCACCGGGTCATCGGTCGTGTAGGGCAGCACGACGAAGCCGCGCCGGACCAGGTCCTCGGCCGCGTCGAGCAGCTCGACCGCGTCCGGCAGCAGCGAGCGCTCGTCGCCCACCACCTCGAGCTTGACCCAGTCGGTGCCGAGGGCCTCGCGGGCCAGCTCGGCGGTGAGCACGGCCTCGCGGGCCGACAGGCAGCCGGCGGTGTTGGGCAGCAGCCGGACCCCCGCGTCCCGCAGCGCCGCGAGCAGCCCGCCCTCGGCGAGCGAGGAGGTCCGGCGCACCGAGACGGTCACCAGGGCCGGGCGCGCCGCGTCCAGCACCGGGCCGACGAGCGCGACGTGGGGCAGCCCACCGGTGCCGAGGAAGAGCCGGGACGGCAGGACGACGCCGGCGATCGAGAGCTCGCTCATCCGCCCTGCACCGCCGTCACGACCTCGACGACGTCGCCGTCGACGAGCCGCCGGGCGGTCCACTCGCCGCGCGGGACCACCTCGTCGTTGACCGCGACCGCGACGCCGTGGGGGCGCGGGTCGCCGAGGCGCTCGTGCAGCAGGTCGGCGATCGCGCAGGCCTCCGTGCGCACCGGCTCGCCGTTGCAGGTGATCGTCATGGTGCTCCTTGGGTCGTGCGGCGGGGATCCACCGCGGGGTCGACGTGTCCGGTCTCGAGGTGGTCGGCGACGAGCC
Source organism: Pimelobacter simplex (assembly GCF_024662235.1). GTDB lineage: Bacteria > Actinomycetota > Actinomycetes > Propionibacteriales > Nocardioidaceae > Nocardioides. The sequence continues at coordinate 86,340 of NZ_CP096276.1, read as the reverse complement.
GTGCGGTGAGCGGCGCCAGCAGCACGCCGTGCCGGTAGTGCCCGGCCGCGAGGACGACGCCCGGGACGCCGCTGGGCCCGACCAGCGGCAGGCCGTCGGCGGTCGCGGGGCGGTCCCGGGCGGTCCCCTCGACGAGCTCGGCCCGGTCCAGGGCCGGCCACACGGCGCGCGCGGCGGCCAGCAGCCGCAGCGTGCCCCCGCCGGTGAGGACCGGCGGCGCGGCGTGGGCCTCGGAGGTCGCGCCAAGCACCACCCGGCCGTCGCCGCGCGGGACCAGGTAGACGGCCTCGCCGCCCACCCACCCGCGGACCGTACGACGCGGCGGGTCGTCCGAGCGCAGCCGCAGCACCTCGCCGCGCACCCCGCTCACCAGGCCGGTCCACGGCGCCGGGAGCCGCGCGCCGGTGGCGACCACGGTGACCTCGGCGTCGGGCCGCGCGGGGGCGCAGCGCGACCCGGTCGAGCAGTGCGGCGCAGACCGCGCGCGGGTCCACGCTCGCCTCGTCCGGCAGCAGCGCGCCGCCGGTCACCCGGGCCAGGGTCGGCTCGGCCGCGCGCACGCCGGCCCGGCCGAGCAGCCGGGCCTCGTGGCCGTGCCGGCCGAGCAGCGCCACCTGGCGCTCGACCTGCTGGAGGTCGCCGCCGTCGTACCCGACGAGGAGGGTGCCGGTCCGCCGCAGCGCGACCCCCAGCCGCTCGGCGAGCGCCGGCCACAGCGCCAGCGAGGCCACCCCGAGCCGGAGGATCTCCTCCTCGCCGTGCCACACCTCGGCACCGGGGCTCAGCATCCCCGCCGCGGCGTACGACGCCCCGCCGGCCGGGTCCGGATCGACCACCGCGACGCAGTGCCCGCGACGGCCGAGCTCCTCGGCGACCGTCAGCCCGACGATCCCCGCGCCCAGCACGTCGACCCGCATCAGCCGACCGCCGCGACGAGCTCCTTCGCTGACCCCACCGGGTCGGGTTGTCGCCAGATCGCGCCGATCACCGCCACGCCGTACGCACCGGCGGCGCGCGCATGCGCGGCGGAGTCCGTGCCGAGCCCGCCGATCGCCACCAGCGGCAGCACGCCGGCGGCCGCGGTCACGGCCGCGAACCCCAGCGGCATGGGCAAGCCGGCCTTGGACGAGGTCGCGAGCACCGGGCCGAAGCCGGCGTAGTCGGCCCCGGCCTCCGCGGCGGCGACGACCTCGGCGCGCGAGCGGCAGGTCGCCCCGACGAGCAGCCCGGGCGCGAGCCGGCGGGCGTCGGCGACGGCGAGGTCGCTCGTGCCGAGGTGGACGCCGTCCGCGCCCGCCGCGAGGGCGACGTCCAACCGGTCGTTGACGACGACCGTGGCGCCGTACGGCCGGACGGCGGCCAGCACCGACCGGGTCAGCGCGACCAGCGCGCCGGTGGGCAGGGACTTGTCCCGCACCTGGAAGCCGTCGACGCCGGCCTCGGCCAGCGCGGGCAGCAGGGTGAGGTCCTCCGCGGAGGAGGTCAGGCAGAAAAGACGTGCGCTCATCAGGTCCGTTCCTTCGCCGGCATGATCCGGATCAGGTGTGACGGTCGGAGCGGCTCCAGCTCCCTCTCAGCCCGCTGCCGCGGACTCCCGTGGGTGGTCGTGACTCACGCTAGCGCACGATCCTCGGCGAGCTCCAGAGGGTGCTCGGCGAGGTAGCGCCGGACGGCGAGCGCCGCGGCCCGGCCGGCGCGGTTGCCGCCGATGGTGCTGGCCGAGGGTCCGTAGCCCACGAGCTGGACCCGCGGGTCGCGCAGCGTGGTGGTCGCGGTCTGCACGTCGGTCCCGCTCTGCAGCAGGGCGATCCCGCCGTGCTCGCTGCGCAGGTGCAGCGGCGCGAGGTGGCCCACGGCCGGCCGGAACCCGGTCGCCCAGAGGATGACGTCGGCCCGCTCGAACGAGCCGTCGGCCCAGCGCACGCCGTCGGGCTCGATCCGCGCGAACATCGGGCGCCGGCGCTCGTACACGCCCAGCCGGGCGGCCTCCTGCTCCTGCGGGCGCAGCGCCAGCCCGGTCACGCTCACCACGCTCGCCGGGGGCAGGCCCGCACGGACCCGTTCCTGGACGAGCTCGATCGCGTGGCGCCCGGCGTTCTCGTCGAAGCGGTCGCGCCACACCGGCGGCCGGCGGGTCACCCAGACCACGTCGGTCCGCGGCCCCAGCTCGCCGAGGAACTGCACCGCGGAGGCCCCGCCGCCGACCACGACGACGCGCTTGCCGTCGAAGTGCTCGGGGCCCGGGTAGTCGGCGGTGTGCAGCTGCTCCCCCGCGAACGTCTCGGCGCCCGGGTAGTGCGGCACGAACGGCCGGGTCCAGGTGCCGGTCGCGTTGACCAGCGTGCGTGCGGTCCACGCGCGCTCCCCCGCGTGGACGACGAGCAGCCCGTCGGCGTCCTCGGTCACCCGCTCGACCCGCACCGGCCGGACGACGGGCAGCCCGTGCTCGCTCTCGTAGCGGCCGAACCAGTCCGGCACGACCACGTTGGCCCGGGCCCCGGAGTCCCCCGGCGCGGGCGCGTCGGGCAGGTCCGCGACGCCGTGCACGTCGTGCATCGACAGCGAGTCCCACCGGTGCTGCCAGGCGCCGCCGGGCTGCGGGTTGGCGTCGAGGACGACGTGGTCGAGGCCCAACCGGGTCAGGTGGAAGGAGGCGGAGAGCCCCGCCTGACCGGCTCCGATGACCACCGCGTCGTACACGTGCACGCCGGTACAACGGCGGCGCCGGCCCGGCTATGCCCGCACCGGATCCGTCTCGCGGGCAGATCAGGCGTGACTTGCCGGCAGAACCTTCGTTAAATTGCTGTCCGGAATGCCCTCGCGCGCTCGTCACGAGCGGGTGCGCGGTGGTTTCCTGGGGGGACAAACTTCAAAAAAGTCACAACACGAATGGGAATGGGGTCCCGTGAACGTGCGGAAGCTCGTCACTCTTGTCGCCTTTGCTCTCGGGGGTGCAGGTCTGGTCGCCGTACCGGCGCCGGCTCACGCCGCCGACCCGGTCTACTGGTCGTACTCGGCCAGCACCGGCGCGACCTACATCAAGGTGCTCGACGGCGTCGTCCAGTCCGACCTGACCGCCCAGTCGGGCGTCACCGGCGGGGCGAAGTCCAGCAGCTCCAAGAACAGCACCGCGGCCGTCAAGGTGCTCAACCTCGCCGAGGTCGGCGCGGTCGAGACCAAGACCGACGCGGTGGTGCAGAAGGCGCTGGTCGGTCAGACCACGACCCTCAAGTCCTTCGCCCGGACGGCGCACGTCAGCCTCCTCGGCGGCCTGATCTCGGCCGACGCGCTCGAGACCAACGTGACCACCACCGGTCGCGCGGACGGTTCGGCGTCGTACACCGCCAACAGCCGCCTGGCGAACATCAAGATCGCCGGCATCAAGCTGCCGCTGAACATCCCCAAGAACTACGCGGTCACCATCCCGGGCGTCGCGAGCGTCACGCTCAACTACGCGCTGCACGGCAAGTACGACCAGCCCGAGGGTGACCTGGCCGGCACCATGGCGTGGGCCGTCGGCGTCACGCTGCTCAAGCCGCTCGGCGGCTACTCGGCCGGTGTCACGCTGCTGGTCAACCCGGTCAACCAGTACCTCTCCGAGGTCGCTCCGGCCTCCGGCGCCTCGCTCGGCGGCACCGCCTACGGCACCCGCATCCAGGCGCACGTCGGCGACGACATCCAGGTCGTCAGCGACCCGACCGCCCGCGTCGGCACGCCCGTCGGCTCCAGCAACGGCCGCACGCTGACCAACTCCACGCTCGGTGTCCGGGTGCCCGGCATCCTCACCACCGGCGTGATCAGCTCGACCACGACGTCCAAGAAGGACGCCTACGGCAACGCCGAGGTCACCAACACCAACCAGACCGCGGGCATCAACCTGCTCGGCGGCCTGGTCAAGGCCAACGCCATCAAGGTGAGCGCGGCCGGCAAGCTGCAGGACGGCAAGTGGACGTCCACGATGGACATGCAGCTGGTCAACCTGGTGATCGCGGGCCAGAAGATCCCGATCAACGTCTCGCCCAACACGATCCTCGACATCGCCGGGCTCGGCAAGGTCGCGCTGAACCTCCAGCAGACCAGCACCAACGGTGGTGCTTTCCAGAACGCCATCACGGCCGTCAAGATCACGCTCGACACCGCTCAGGCGGGTCTGCCGGTCGGCGCCACCGTCGAGCTGGGTGTGGCCTACACCGCCATCGCCCCGTCCGCCGGCTGACGGTTCGCACGGATCACCCTCCGAGGGGCCGGGTCGCCGCAAGGCGGTCCGGCCCCTCGGCCGTTCCCGGGGCCGGGTCCACCGATGGGTGACCCGGGCTCGGGGCGGGATATCCTGTGTGCTCGTGGCTGAAGCTGAGTTCCGTTACTCCGACCTCCTCCCCACCGGCAAGGACGACACGCCCTACCGGTTGATCACGAAGGAGGGCGTCGAGACCGTCGAGGGCCCCGACGGCCAGACCTTCCTCAAGGTCGATCCGGCGGCCATCCAGCGGCTCACCGCCGAGGCGATGCACGACATCAGCCACTACCTGCGGCCCGCCCACCTGGCCCAGCTGCGCAAGATCATCGACGACCCCGAGGCCTCGGGCAACGACCGCTTCGTCGCGCTCGACCTGCTCAAGAACGTCAACATCTCCGCCGGCGGCGTGCTGCCGATGTGCCAGGACACCGGCACCGCGATCGTGATGGGCAAGAAGTCCGAGGGCGTGCTCACCGGCGCCGAGGACGGCGAGTGGATCAGCAAGGGCGTCTACGACGCCTACACCAAGCTCAACCTGCGCTACAGCCAGCTCGCGCCGCTGACGACGTACGACGAGAAGAACACCGGCACCAACCTGCCGGCCCAGATCGAGCTCTACTCCACCGCCCAGGGCGAGAAGGGCCCGGAGTACAAGTTCCTCTTCATGGCCAAGGGCGGCGGCTCGGCCAACAAGTCGTTCCTGTTCCAGGAGACCAAGGCCGTCCTCAACCCGAAGCGGATGCTGGAGTTCCTCGACGAGAAGATCCGCTCGCTCGGCACGGCCGCCTGCCCGCCGTACCACCTGGCGGTGGTGATCGGCGGTACGTCGGCCGAGTTCGCGCTGAAGACCGCGAAGTACGCCAGCGCGCACTACCTCGACAACCTGCCGACCGAGGGCTCGATGAGCGCCCACGGCTTCCGCGACCTCGAGCTCGAGGAGGAGGTCTTCAAGCTGACCCAGTCCTTCGGCATCGGCGCCCAGTTCGGCGGCAAGTACTTCTGCCACGACGTGCGCGTGGTCCGGCTCCCCCGCCACGGCGCCTCGTGCCCGGTCGCGATCGCCGTGTCCTGCTCGGCCGACCGCCAGGCGCTCGGCAAGATCACCGCCGACGGCGTCTTCCTCGAGCAGCTCGAGACCGACCCGGCGCAGTACATGCCCGACGCCGGCGTCGCCGAGGACATCTCCGGCGGCGAGGTCGTCAAGGTCGACCTCAACCGGCCGATGAGCGAGATCCTGGCCCAGCTGTCGTCGTACCCGGTCAAGACGCGGCTCTCGCTGACCGGCCCGCTCGTGGTCGCGCGCGACATCGCGCACGCCAAGATCCAGGAGCGCCTGGACGCCGGCGAGGAGATGCCGGAGTACCTCAAGAACCACCCGGTCTACTACGCCGGCCCGGCCAAGACCCCCGAGGGCATGGCGTCCGGCTCGTTCGGCCCGACCACCGCGGGCCGGATGGACTCCTACGTGAAGTCCTTCCAGGCCGCCGGCGGCTCGATGGTCATGCTCGCCAAGGGCAACCGCTCGAAGCAGGTCACCGAGGCGTGCGACGCCTACGGCGGCTTCTACCTCGGCTCGATCGGCGGCCCGGCCGCCCGCCTGGCCCAGGACTGCATCAAGAGCCAGGAGGTCATCGAGTACCCCGAGCTCGGCATGGAGGCGGTCTGGAAGATCGAGGTCGAGGACTTCCCCGCCTTCATCGTTGTCGACGACAAGGGCAACGACTTCTTCACCGACCCCGGCGGCGCGGTCACCGTGCCGATCACCGGGATCCGGGTGCGCTCGGCCGAGTAGTCGCGCCGCGGGGCGCCGGGAACCACCGGCGCCCCCGAACCGTTCACGAGGCATGCGCTGCCCTGTGGATGAGACGACGCTGGTGATGAGCGAGCGGAGCGGGATCGAGATCGACTACTGCCCCCAGTGCCGGGGCGTGTGGCTCGACCGCGGCGAGCTCGACAAGATCATCGACCGCTCCGTCGACGCTCCGGCGCCGGCCGCCCCGCAGGCGCCGCCGCAGAAGCAGTACGACAACTACCGCGAGCCGCGCCAGCAGCAGTACCCGCCGCAGCAGCAGGGCTACTACAAGAAGCGCAAGCGCGAGTCCTGGCTCAGCGAGCTGTTCGACTGAACCGCCCGACCAGGGCGTTCACCAGCTCGGCGGCCGGTTCGGGCCGGTCGACGGTCGCCGCGAACCGCTGACCGTCGCGCAGTGTGAGCACCAGGCCCGGTCCGCGACGCGCGACGGCCGCCCGCCCGCGCGTCGTACGGCGGTAGCCCCAGCCGCCCCAGCGCAGCGGCTCGACGTGCTCGGCCTGCGCGCTCGCGATCCGGTCGACGGGCACCCGGACCCGCGGCCACTGCGCGGGGCCCCACGACACCGCGACGCCGGCGTCGTCGACGCGCACCGTGACGACGTGGGTCCAGGCGAGCGCCACGGCGGCGAGTCCGGCCGCGAGCGCCGCCGGCCACACCGCGAACCACAGCGGGACCGTGCCCAGCCCGAGCACGACACCCGCCACGAGCATGCGGCCGGATGAGGCCTGGCCGACCCAGGCGACCCGCTCGCCGTCGGCCAGCACCAGGCTGGACGGGGGCGCCGGCGGTGCCTCGGCGTCCGGGAGCGGCGCGGGCAGCAGCCGGTGCACCGCGAACGCGGCCACGAACGGCACCAGCGTGGCCACGACGATGCTCAGGACCGGCAGCCGGACGTCCGCGGCCCGGACGGCGTCCGCGGAGGCCACCAGCGTCGCCACGAAGAGCGCGGCAGGCAGGCCCGCGACCCAGGTGGCGGCCGCGGCGCCCAGCCCGCCGAGCGCCGTACGGTGGCCGGCACGGGCGACGAGCACGAGCGCCACCGCCGCGGCGAGGACCACCACGCCCAGGACGATCGTGGTGAACGCGGCGAGCCCGGAGGTGCCGTCGACGTCCCCGCCCAGGTCCCAGTGGGTCGGCAGCGGGTCGGGCACGTCACCGCGCAGGAGCAGGGCCGTCCCGATCGCCCACAGGGGCGCCTGGAGCACGACGAGGGCGGCGAGGAGCTGCCGGAGGCGGAGGGTCATGGGGTGGCCTTTCGGATCTCGTCGACGAGCTGGTCGGGGGTCAGGCCGATGCGCGCGGCCCGGTCGAGCAGCGCCCGCACCTCGCGGCGCAGCGCGACCCGCTCGCGGTCGGGCTCGGCGAGGTCGCTGCGCACGTGCGCACCCCGACCGCGGCGCAGGTCGACGACCCCCTCGTCGCGCAGCGCGGCGTAGGCGCGCAGCACGGTGTGCATGTTGACGTCGAGCCCGGCGGCCAGCTCGCGGGCCGGCGGCAGCTTGTCGCCGCCGCGCAGGCTGCCGTCGATGATCGCCGCGCGCACCTGGGCGGCGATCTGCTCGGCGAGCCCGAGCGGGCTGGTGGGGTCGACCCGCAGCAACATGTTTGCATCGTACTAGAACAACTCAATCAACGCTCCTCCCCCTCCGCCGAGGTGGCGCGGCCGAGTAGCGTCGGTGTCGTGAGCACCCCGCACGAGCACACCGCCTTCCGCACCGAGCACGACTCCATGGGCGAGGTCCTCGTCCCGGCCGCCGCCCTGTGGCGCGCCCAGACCCAGCGCGCGGTTGAGAACTTCCCGATCAGCGGCACCCCGATCGAGCCCGCCCTGATCCACGCCCTCGGTCACGTCAAGGGCGCCGCGGCGAGCGCCAACGTGGCGCTCGGCGTCCTCGACCCCGAGCTCGCCACCGCGATCACGACCGCGGCCCGCGCCGTCGCCGACGGCCGGTACGACGACCAGTTCCCGATCGACGTCTTCCAGACCGGCTCGGGCACCAGCTCCAACATGAACGCCAACGAGGTCATCGCCTCGCTGTGCGCTCGCGAGGGCGTCACCGCGCACCCCAACGACCACGTCAACGCCAGCCAGTCGAGCAATGACACCTTCCCGACCGCGATCCACGTCGCCGCGACGCTGGCCGTCACCGACGACCTGGTCCCCGGGCTCGACCAGCTCGCCACCTCCCTCGAGGCCAAGGCCGACGAGTTCGCCGGCCTGGTGAAGTCCGGGCGCACCCACCTGATGGACGCCACGCCGGTGACGCTGGGCCAGGAGCTCGGCGGCTACGCCGCGACGATCCGCTACGGCGCGGAGCGGCTCGCCGCCGTCCTGCCTCGGGTGCGGGAGCTCCCCCTGGGCGGCACCGCCGTCGGCACCGGCATCAACACCCCGCCGGGCTTCGCCGCCGCCGCGATCGAGGCGCTCAGCGCGGCGACCGGCCAGGAGTTCACCGAGGCCCGCAACCACTTCGAGGCCCAGGGCACCCGCGACTCGCTGGTCGAGCTCAGCGGCGTCCTGCGCACGATCGCGGTCGGCCTGACCAAGATCTGCAACGACCTGCGCTGGATGGGCTCGGGCCCCACCACCGGCCTCGCCGAGATCCACCTGCCCGACCTCCAGCCGGGCTCCTCGATCATGCCCGGCAAGGTCAACCCGGTGCTGCCCGAGGCCACCCTCATGGTCTGCATGCAGGTCATCGGCAACGACGCCGCCGTCACCGTCGCCGGCGCGAGCGGCAGCTTCGAGCTCAACGTCGCCATGCCGGTCCTGGCCCGCAACGTGCTCGAGTCCGTCCGGCTCCTCGCCGCCGCCTCCCGCACCCTCGCCGAGCGCTGCATCGACGGCATCACCGCCGACGCCGACCGGATGCTGCGCTACGCCGCCTCGTCACCCTCGGTGGTCACGCCGCTCAACCAGCACATCGGCTACGAGGCGGCCGCCAAGATCGCCAAGCAGGCGCTCGCCACCGGCAGCACCATCCGCGAGACCGTGCTGGCCCTCGGGTACGTCGAGCGCGGCGAGCTCACCCTCGAGCAGCTCGACGCCGCCCTCGACCTCGCCTCGATGACGCACCCCTGAGCCCGGCCCGGGGCCACCCGGCCCCGGGGAGCGCGCCTCAGGCCCGCTTGCGCCCGGTCAGCGTCGCCGCGACGATCACCGCGATCGCGGCCACCGCGATCTGCCACAGGTGACGCAGCCAGTCGATGCCGTTGGTGGCGTTGTCCCAGGTGGCCTCGTGCCCGTCGAACGGCTTGTTGTTGTGCCCGAACAGCACCCAGTAGAGCAGGCTGCCGACGAGCATGCCGACCACACCGCACGCGACGGTGAGCCAGAGCGGGAACTTCGTGCGGTCGCCGGGCGCCACGGCCTTGCCGATGAGTCCGATGACGGTGCCGCCGACCAGGGTGACGATGATGGTCCAGAGCATGTGCGGGCCCCTTCTGTCGTACGGGGCACCCGGAAGCCCCGGCTAGGCGTCATCATGCACCCTCAGCCCCTCCGAACGCGCCCAAGCGGCGTGTCGCCGCCCCCACAGCCCGCCGGACCGCCCGGCCCGACCGACCGACCACCCCGCCCCGACCACCCCCACCGACCAGCCGGGTCCCCCAGCAAGGCCGATCGGCGGCAACGCCGACGAGGAGCCGAAGCGAGCGAGGCACGAGCGACCGGAGGCGACGACGTCGGCGTTACCGCCGACGCCGACGTCTGGCCGCCAAGTCCGAATGACCGGGCAGAACCTCGACCGCGAGCGCGGCAGCGCGGCGCGACGAAGGAGCGACGCGCTCGCGCCATCCAGCTCAGTACCAGCCGACGGACTCGCTGTGCCCCCAGGCGCTGCAGGGGCTGCCGTAGCGGTTCTTGATGTAGCCCAGGCCCCAGCGGATCTGGGTGGCCGGGTTGGTCGCCCAGTCCGCGCCCTCGGTCGACATCTTGGAGCCGGGCAGTGCCTGCGGGATGCCGTAGGCGCTGGACGTCGGGTTGTCGGCGTTGACGCGCCAGTTGGACTCGCGGGTCCACAGCGAGTCGAGGCAGCCGAACTGGTCGGAGGAGAAGCCGAACTCCCCCAGGAGCGCGCGGGCGATGTCGCGCGGGTCGGAGTCGGAGAGCTTGCGCTCGTCGGTCATCGCGGCGGTGCGGGCCTCGCTGAGGTCGAGGGCCTTGGCCGGGACCGACTCGGGACGACGGTCGCTGCGCGACAGGACGGCCTCGCGGCGCGGGGCGGCCTGGTCGGTGGCGGAGGCCGTGGTGCCCTCGGCCGCGGCGCCGTCGGACGAGGTCCGGGCGAGCGGGTCGAGGTCGGCGCTGGCGGCGGCCGGCGGGGCGACGTGCTGGCCGGCGAGGCCGGCCGCGATCGAGACCCCGGTCACGGCGACCGCGACGGAGGAGAAGACGACGGCATTGCGCGCGGCCTTGCGCGGCGCACGGGCCAGGTGGGCGTGCTTCGGCGCTCCGCGATGCTTCGGTGCGGGCTTGGCGTGATTCGACAAGTGCTCGTATCCGGGCTCGACGTCAGGGGCGCAGCCACCGCCCGATCGGGCCCGACTCGATGTCATCACCGCCGGTGGCCAAGCGCCCACCCTGCCTGAGGAGGCGAGGGGACGCAAACCGAACCGCGGAACTTCCCCCGGTTCGCGTGAACCCGTCCGCCCCCTGGGGCACACCAGTCACAGGCGTCCCACCCGCCTCCTCGGCGGGTGGCGTCAGAGGACCACGTTCTCCAGCATCTCGGTCACCAGCGCGGCGATCGGCGAGCGCTCGGAGCGGGTCAGCGTGACGTGGGCGAAGAGCGGGTGACCCTTGAGCTTCTCCACGACCGCGACCACGCCGTCGTGGCGGCCCACGCGCAGGTTGTCGCGCTGGGCGACGTCGTGGGTGAGCACGACCTTGGAGTTCGCGCCGATCCGGGACAGCACGGTCAGCAGCACGTTGCGCTCCAGCGACTGCGCCTCGTCGACGATGACGAACGAGTCGTGCAGCGAGCGGCCGCGGATGTGGGTCAGCGGGAGCACCTCGAGCATGCCGCGGTCGAGGATCTCGTCGACCACGTCGCGCGAGGTGAGCGCGCCGAGGGTGTCGAAGACGGCCTGGGCCCAGGGCGACATCTTCTCCGACTCCGAGCCGGGCAGGTAGCCGAGCTCCTGGCCGCCCACCGCGAAGAGCGGGCGGAACACGACGACCTTCTTGTGCTGCTGGCGCTCCATGACCGCCTCCAGGCCCGCACAGAGGGCCAGGGCGGACTTGCCGGTGCCGGCCCGGCCGCCGAGCGAGACGATGCCCACCTCGGGGTCCAGGAGCAGGTCCAGGGCCACCCGCTGCTCGGCGCTGCGGCCGTGGATGCCGAACGCCTCGCGGTCGCCGCGCACCAGGTGCACCTGCTTGTCGGGGCCGACCCGGCCGAGCGCCGTCCCGCGCTCGGAGAGCAGCACCAGGCCGGTGTGGCAGGGCATCTCGCGCGCCTCGGCGTGGTCGAGGGTGCCGTCGTCGTAGAGCTCGTCGAGCTCGGTGCCGCTGACCTCGAGCTCGGCCATGCCGGAGTAGCCGGTGTCGGAGTCGCTGATGGTCTCGCCGCGGTACTCCTCCGCGGCCAGGCCGACCGCCGAGGCCTTGATCCGCATCGGCAGGTCCTTGGAGACCAGCGTGACGTCGTGGCCCTCGTCGGCCAGGTTGCGGGCGACGGCGAGGATGCGGGTGTCGTTGTCACCGAGCCGGAAGCCCGAGGGCAGCGACGTGGCGTCGGTGTGGTTGAGCTCGACCCGCACGCTGCCGCCCTCGTCCCCCATCGGGACGGGGGTGTCGAGCCGGCCGTGGCTCACCCGCATCTCGTCGAGCGAGCGCAGCGCGCTGCGTGCGAAGTACCCGAGCTCGGGGTGGTGGCGCTTGGCCTCGAGCTCGGTGATCACGACCACCGGCAGGACGACCTCGTGCTCGGCGAACCGGCGCAGGGCGGCCGGGTCGGCCAGCAGGACGCTGGTGTCGAGGACGTAGGTACGGCGCTGCGTGCTGGTCTGTGCCCCATCGTGATTGGTTCCCACGACTCACCTCACCGGACCGCACGCGCCCCCGTAGGGCCGCCCCGGCCCTATTCCTTGTGGACGGACCGGGCTGCGCTTGCGTGATGGTTCACGTCGGGCCTCCCGATGTGGCCGGCTTCCCCACCTGCCACTGCTTCGGAAGGTACGCCCGGCTCCCGACCAAACCGGGCGCCACGCCGGTCCACGGAAGTTAATGTCAGGTGACGCGTCGGTAGGTCAGGTCGGTGATGACGCGGTCCTTCGCGAGCCCCTTGCGCTCGAACTTGGTGACCGGCCGGTCCGCCCAGCGCTCGACCACACCGCCCTCGAGCAGCGGCTCCGCGTCGAGCACCTCGACCATCTGCTCGGCGTAGTCGGCCCAGTCGGTGGCCAGGCGCCAGAGCGCGCCCGGAGCGAGCCGGGACGCGACCAGCGCCGCGTTCTCGGCGTTGACCAGCCGGCGCTTGTGGTGGCGGGTCTTGTGCCAGGGATCGGGGAAGAACGTCCACAGCTCGCTGATCGCGCCCGGCCCGAGCAGGTGCTCCAGGGTCCAGACCGCGTCGACGCCGCAGAAGCGGACGTTGGTCGCACCCGCCTCGCCCACCCGGCCCAGGCTCTCGGCCACGCCCGGCTGCCAGACCTCCAGGGCCAGCACGTTGACCTCGGGACGGGCCGCGGCCAGGGCCGCGGTGGCCTCGCCGACGCCGCCGCCGATCTCGACGACCAGCGGCGCCTCGCGCTCGAAGCAGGAGGCGAAGGTGAAGCCGGGGCGGTCGACGGCCTCGTCGGGGATGACCCACCGCTCGGCGTACGTGTCCCAGGCGGCCTGCTGCTTGGGCGAGAACCGGCTGCCGCGCCGCGAGTACGTCAGCACCTCGCGCAGCCGCCGGCCGTCCTCGGTGAGCTTGTGGTGCGGTCGCGCGGGCGTCACGCCACCACTCATGCCGAGCTCCCGATCAGGATCACGATGAAGATCACGTAGACCACCGCGAACGCCAGCCCGAGCAGCAGCAGGCAGCTGCCGACGATGCCGAGCACCCAGCCGATGGTGACCATCTGGGAGCCGCCGACGGTTCCCGGGGACGCCGCGATCTCCTTGCGGACCCGCCCGCCCATCACCCACGCGAACGGCGCCAGCACCTGGCACAGCACGATGCCGAGGATGCCCAGGATCAGCACCGTCGTCGCCTGCGGGTGGTCCGGCGGCGGCGCCGGCGGCAGCCCGTAGCCGCCGTACGGCGGGTACGGCCGGGGGTCGTAGGGGTTCGGTCCGGGCGGCTGGCTCACCGGCGGATTCTCCCACGGCTCCGACCGCCCAGAAAAAGCAGGAAGCCCCGCCGCCCGAAGGCAGCGGGGCTTCCCTGAAGCAGGTCAGATCACTTCGTGATCTTCGTGACCCGGCCGGCGCCGACGGTGCGGCCACCCTCACGGATCGCGAACTTCAGACCCTCGTCCATGGCGATCGGCTGGATCAGCTCGACCGTCATGTCCGTGTTGTCGCCCGGCATGACCATCTCGGTGCCCTCGGGAAGGGTCACGACGCCGGTCACGTCGGTGGTCCGGAAGTAGAACTGCGGACGGTAGTTGTTGAAGAACGGCGTGTGACGGCCGCCCTCCTCCTTCGAGAGGATGTAGACGCTCGCCTCGAAGTTGGTGTGCGGGGTGGTGGTCCCCGGCTTCACCACGACCATGCCGCGCTCGACGTCCTCGCGCTTGGTGCCGCGCAGGAGCAGACCGACGTTCTCACCGGCCTGGCCCTCGTCGAGCAGCTTGCGGAACATCTCGACACCGGTGACGGTGGTCTTCTGCGAGGTGTCGCGGATGCCGATGATCTCGACCTCCTCGTTCACCTTGACGATGCCGCGCTCGATACGACCGGTGATGACGGTGCCACGACCGGTGATCGTGAAGACGTCCTCGACGGGCATGAGGAACGGCTTGTCGACCTCACGCTCGGGCTGCGGGATGTACTCGTCCACGGCCGACATGAGCTCGAGGACCGACTTGCCCCACTTCTCGTCGCCGTTCAGCGCCGGGAAGGCAGCAACGCGCACGACCGGAACGTCGTCGCCCGGGTACTCGTACTCGGAGAGGAGCTCGCGCACCTCCATCTCGACGAGCTCGATGAGCTCGTCGTCGTCGACCATGTCGCACTTGTTGAGCGCGACGACCAGGGCGGGGACGCCGACCTGGCGGGCGAGCAGCACGTGCTCACGGGTCTGCGGCATCGGACCGTCGGTCGCGGCGACCACGAGGATCGCGCCGTCCATCTGCGCGGCACCGGTGATCATGTTCTTGATGTAGTCCGCGTGACCGGGGCAGTCGACGTGCGCGTAGTGGCGCGCCTCGGTCTGGTACTCGATGTGCGCGATCGAGATCGTGATGCCGCGCTGGCGCTCCTCGGGAGCCTTGTCGATCTGGTCGAACGGCGAGGCCTCGTTGAGCTCGGGGTACGCGTCGTGCAGGACCTTCGAGATCGCCGCGGTCAGCGTGGTCTTGCCGTGGTCGATGTGACCGATCGTGCCGATGTTGACGTGCGGCTTGGTCCGCTCGAACTTCGCCTTAGCCACTGGGGCTCCTCCTGGATGTGTTGTTACTTGACTCGTACAAAGGGGTGGTGCGCCGAGGGTCTGCGACGATTACTCGCCGCGCGCCTTCTTGATGATCTCGTCGGCGATGTTCGTGGGAACCTCGGCGTACGAGTCGAACTCCATCGAGTACGACGCCTGGCCGGAGGTCTTAGACCTCAGGTCGCCAACGTACCCGAACATCTCGGACAGCGGCACGAGGGACGACACGACGATGTCGCCGTGACGCTCCTCCTGCGCGCGGATCTGGCCGCGACGGCTGTTGATGTCACCGATGACCGTACCGAGGAAGCTCTCGGGGGTCGTGACCTCGACGGCGAACATCGGCTCGAGGAGGCACGGCCGCGCCTTGCGGGCAGCCTCCTTGAACGACTGGATGCCGGCGATCTTGAACGCGAGCTCGGACGAGTCGACGTCGTGGTAGGCGCCGTCCTCGAGGGTGAACTTCACGTCCACCATCGGGTAGCCCGCCAGGACACCGAACTCCATGGCCTCCTGACCACCCTGGTCGACCGAGGGGATGTACTCCTTCGGCACGCGACCACCGGACACGTTGTTGACGAACTCGTAGCCCGCACCCAGACCGGTCTCGGGGTCGATGTTCGGCGCGATCGAGATGACGACCTTCGCGAACTGACCCGAGCCACCGGTCTGCTTCTTGTGGGTGTAGCTGTGGTTCTCGACGGTGCCGCGGATGGTCTCGCGGTAGGCGACCTGCGGCTTGCCGACGGTGGCCTCGACCTTGAACTCGCGCTTCATCCGGTCGACGAGGATCTCCAGGTGGAGCTCGCCCATGCCGGCGATGATGGTCTGGCCGGTCTCCTCGTCGGTCTTGACGACGAAGGTCGGGTCCTCCTCGGAGAGCCGCTGGATGGCGGTACCGAGCTTCTCCTGGTCGCTCTTGGTCTTCGGCTCGATGGCGACCTCGATCACCGGGGCCGGGAACGTCATCGACTCGAGGACGACCTGGTTGCTCGGGTCGCTCAGCGTGTGGCCGGTCTTGGTGTCCTTGAGACCCATGACGGCGACGATCTGACCAGCACCGACCGACGCGATCTCCTCGCGCTTGTTGGCGTGCATCTGGTAGACCTTGCCGATCCGCTCCTTGCGGCCGTTGACCGAGTTGACCACGGTCGAGCCGGCCTCGAGCTTGCCCGAGTAGACCCGGACGTAGATCAGCTTGCCCAGGTGCGGGTCGGAGGCGATCTTGTAGGCCAGGCCCGAGAACGGCTCGTCGTCGGAGGGCTTGCGGCTGATCGCCTTCTCCTCGTCGCGCGGGTCGTGACCGACGATGGCGTCGATGTCGAGCGGCGAGGGGAGGTAGTCGATGACCGCGTCGAGCAGGGGCTGGACGCCCTTGTTCTTGAACGCGGTGCCGCACAGGACCGGGTTGAGCTTGTCGGCGAGGGTCGCGCGACGGATGGCGGCCTTGAGGGTCGGCACGTCGAACGTGTCGCCGTCCTCGAGGTAGACCTCCATGATGTCGTCGTCGGCCTCGGCGAGGGTCTCGACGAGCTTCTCGCGGTACTCGGCGGCCTTGTCGGCCAGGTCCGCGGGGATCTCCTCGACGACGTAGTCCTCACCCATGGTGGTCTCGCCGCGCCACACCTTGGCGTTCATCTCGACCAGGTCGACGACGCCGATGAAGTCGGACTCGGCACCGATCGGGAGCTGCATGACCAGCGGGGTGGAGTTGAGGCGCTCGACGATCATGTCGACGCAGCGGAAGAAGTCGGCACCGGTGCGGTCCAGCTTGTTGACGAAGCACATCCGGGGCACGGAGTACTTGTTGGCCTGGCGCCACACCGTCATCGTCTGGGGCTCGACGCCCGCGACACCGTCGAACACCGCGACGGCGCCGTCGAGGACGCGCAGCGAGCGCTCGACCTCGGCCGTGAAGTCCACGTGGCCGGGGGTGTCGATGATGTTGATCTGGTGCTTCTTCCACCAACAGGTCGTCGCGGCCGACGTGATGGTGATGCCGCGCTCCTGCTCCTGCTCCATCCAGTCCATCGTGGCGCCGCCGTCGTGGACCTCACCGATCTTGTAGGTGATGCCGGTGTAGAACAGGATGCGCTCGGTGGTGGTGGTCTTGCCGGCGTCGATGTGCGCCATGATGCCGATGTTGCGGACGACGTTCAGGTCCGTCGTGATGTCGACTGCCACGTGAGTCAGCGTTCCTTAGGTTCGGGTTGGAACCGGTGTGCCGGAGCGAGCGCCGCGTGTGCGGGCCCGCTCCGACGAAGTCACCAGCGGTAGTGAGCGAAGGCCTTGTTGGACTCGGCCATCTTGTGCGTGTCCTCGCGCTTCTTCACCGCGGCACCAAGGCCGTTGGCGGCGTCGAGGATCTCGTTCTGCAGGCGCTCGGCCATCGTCTTCTCACGACGGTCGGAGGCGTAGCCCACGAGCCAGCGCAGCGCGAGCGTGGTGCCACGCGTGCCCTTGACCTCGATCGGGACCTGGTAGGTCGCGCCACCGACGCGGCGGGACTTGACCTCGATCGCGGGACGGACGTTGTCCAGCGCGCGCTTGAGGGTGATGACCGGGTCGGTGCCGGTCTTCTCGCGGGTGCCTTCGAGCGCGCCGTAGACGATGCGCTGCGCGACCTGCTTCTTGCCGTCCTGCAGCACCTTCGACACGAGCTGGCTCACCAGCTGCGACCCGTAGACCGGGTCGACGTCGATCGGCCGCTTCGGCGCGGGGCCCTTGCGCGGCATGTCAGCTCTTCTCCTTCTTGGCGCCGTAGCGGCTGCGAGCCTGCTTACGGTTCTTCACGGCCTGGGTGTCCAGAGCGCCGCGGATGACCTTGTAGCGAACACCGGGGAGGTCCTTCACACGACCGCCGCGGACGAGCACGATCGAGTGCTCCTGGAGGTTGTGACCCTCACCCGGGATGTAGGCGGTGACCTCGACGCCGCTGGACAGGCGCACACGGGCGACCTTGCGCAGGGCGGAGTTCGGCTTCTTCGGGGTGGTGGTGTAGACGCGGGTGCACACACCGCGACGCTGGGGCGAACCCTTCAGGGCAGGCGTCTTGGTCTTCGACACCTTGTCCTGGCGGCCCTTGCGGACCAACTGATTGATGGTGGGCACCTGGTGGTTCCCTTTCGGTTTTTTCTCACGGCTCGGCGACTTGCCGGGCTCGGGATCCTGCTTGCTGCGATAGTGCCGGTGCGATCCCTGGAGGGGCGGCCGGGAACCGGTGCGCCTCGCAGGGCATGCTCGACGTGCCGGGTCACCCCAGACACGGGATTCGAGATTACCGGCCGGTCAAAGGCGGGTCAAAATGCCGACGGCACGCTCCTGGCCGCCGGGTGCTCAGGTCAGCAGCCGGGTGATCGGCTCGATCGCGAAGTAGACGACGAACAGCCCCGCCACGACCCACAGCAGCGGGTGCAGCTCGCGGGCCTTGCCGCGCACGATCTTGAGGAAGACGTAGGCCACGAAGCCGGCGCCGATGCCCACCGAGATCGAGTACGTGTAGGGCATCAGCACGATGGTCAGGAACGCCGGGATCGCGATCTCGACGTCATTCCAGGCGATGCCGGTGATCTGCTGCATCATCAGGAAGCCGACCAGCACCAGCGCCGGGACGGCGGCCTCCGACGGGATCATCGCCACGAACGGCGAGAGGAAGATCGTCACCAGGAACAGCAGGCCGGTGACCACCGAGGCGAGGCCGGTCCGGGCCCCCTCCCCCACACCCGAGGCCGACTCGATGTAGGAGGTGTTGGACGAGACACCGCCCGCACCGCCCGCGATCGCGGCGACGGAGTCGATGACGAGGATCCGCTCGGTGTGCGGCGGGGTGCCGTCCTCCTGGAGCAGGCCGGCCTCGGAGCCGATGGCGGTCATCGTGCCCATGGTGTCGAAGAAGTCGGCGAGCATCAGCGAGAAGACCAGGAGCAGGACGGTGACGACGCCGACCTTGTCCCACGAGCCGAGCAGGTTGAACTGACCCAGCGTGCCGAAGTCGGGTGCCTGGAACAGGTCGTCGGGCCAGGCCGGGACGGTCAGCGACCAGCCGCCGGCCTGCTCGGCACGGCTGCCGAGGTCGGCGAACGACTCGAGGATCACCGAGCCGACGGTCATCACGATGATCGAGATCAGGATGGCGCCGCGCACCTGGCGCACCCACAGCGCGAGCATGAGCAGTAGGCCGACGATGAACACGAGCACGGGCCAGCCGTCGAGGTGGCCGTCAGCGCCGAGCTGGACCGGGACGGTCGTCTTGGCGGCGTCGGGCATCCGGCCCACGACACCTGCGTCGACGAAGCCGATGAGCGCGATGAAGAGGCCGATGCCGACCGAGATCGCGACCTTGAGCTGGGCGGGGACGGCGCGGAAGACCGCCGTACGGAAGCCGGTGAGGACGAGCACGAGGATGAGCACACCCTCGATCACCACCAGGCCCATCGCGTCGGACCAGGTCATCTGCCCGGCCACCGCGAGGGCGAGGAAGGCGTTGAGCCCGAGCCCCGTGGCCAGCGCCAGCGGGTAGTTGGCGACGACGCCCATCAAGATCGTGACCACGCCCGCGACCAGCGCGGTGCCGGCGGCGATCGCGGGGAGGTTCGGGGCGCTGCCGCCACCGAGGTACTTGCCGTCGATGTCGGTCGCGTAGCCGAGGATCAGCGGGTTGAGCACCACGATGTAGGCCATCGTGAAGAACGTGACGACACCGCCACGGACCTCGCGCCCGATCGTCGAGCCGCGCTCGTTGATCTTGAAGTAGCGACTGATCGGGTGGGTGCTGACGCTGTTGAATTCGGCCGAGCTCACGACGGAAGCATGGCAGCACGCGGCTCCGTGGTCCGCAGGGTGGTCGCGCTGCGGGACCGGAGCACCAGCACCGCGAGCCCGACGCCGACCAGGACGAGCAGTCCGCCGAGGATGAGGGTCCAGCGGGCGCCGTACTGCTCGCCGACCCAGCCGATGAACGGGGCGCCCAGCGGCGTGCCGCCCATGACGATGGTCATGTAGATCGCCATCACCCGGCCGCGCAGCGCGGGCGCCGACTCGATCTGGAGCAGCGCGTTGCACGAGTTGAGCACGGTGATCACCGAGAAGCCGAGCAGCGGGCACACCAGCACGAAGGTCAGGTACGACGGCACGAGCCCCGCCACGACCTCCAGCACGCCGAAGACGACCGCCGCCCCCACCAGGAGCCGCAGCCGGACCTGGGAGCGCCCGGCGGCGACCAACGCACCGGTCAGCGAGCCGATCGCGAGGAACGAGCCGAGGATGCCGTACTCCTCGGCGCCCTTGCCGAACTCCTCGGTCGCCATCAGCGCGGAGGTGATCTGGAAGTTCATGCCGAACGTGCCGACGAAGAAGACGAGCACCAGGATCATCAGCATCTTGGGCTGGCCGCGCAGGTAGGCGACACCCTCGCGCAGCATCCCCGGGGTGCGCGCGGCGGCCTTCGGGGAGTGCAGCTCGGCCGGGTCCATCCGGCGCAGCTGGTAGATCACGGCCAGGTAGGACACGGCGTTGGCCAGGATCACCCAGCCGGTGGCCCGCATCCCGCCGCCCCCGACGCCGATGAGCAGGCCGGCCAGGCCGGGGCCGATCAGCCGGGCGGAGTTGAACGCCGCGGAGTTGAGGCTGACCGCGTTGGCGACGTCGTCGGTGCCGACCATCTCGGACACGAACGCCTGCCGGGCGGGGGCGTCGAAGGCGGCGCCGATGCCGAAGACGAACGCGATCACGTAGACGTGCCAGGTCTGGGCCGAGCCGGTCGCGGCGATCACGCCGAGCAGGAGCGCGGAGAGCGCCATCACGGCCTGGGTGACCTGGAGCAGGCGGCGCTTGGAGAAGCGGTCCGCGACCACGCCGGCGTACGGCGAGAGGAGGAGGACCGGGAGGAACTGCAGGCCGGTGGTGATGCCGAGCGCGGCACCGCCGTTGCCGGGGATGGTGAGGACCAGCCAGTCCTGGGCGACGCGCTGCATCCAGGTGCCGACGTTGGAGATCAGGCTGCCGGCGAAGTAGAGGCGGTAGTTCGGGTGGGCCAGGGAGCGGAATCGGGGGCTCGTGGGGACTCCTTCGGGGTCGGTCGGCTAGTCGGCTTCGGCGAGCCGTTGCAGGATCGGGGCCGCGCGGCGCAGGACGTCGCGCTCCTCGGGGGTCAGGTCGGCCAGGCGCTTGGAGAGCCAGCGGTCGCGGCGGGTGACGTCGGCCGCGACGACCGCGCGTCCCTCGTCGGTGATCCGTACGACGACCTGGCGGCCGTCGCTCGGGTGCGCGTGCCGCTCGACCAGCTCGGCGTCGGCCAGCGTGGTGACCGTCCGGGTCATGCTCGGCGGCTGCACCTGCTCGCGGCCCGCGAGCGCACCGACCGTGAGGTCGCCGTGCCGGTTGAGCGCGTAGAGCACCGCCATCGACGAGACGCTGAGGTCGTTGTCGGGGTGCCGCTCGCGGAACAGCCGGCGGCGCAGGCGCATCACCGCGAAGCGGAGCTCGGTGGCGAGCCCCGCATTGCTGCGCACGTGCTTCTCGAGGGTCGGCATATCGTTAGCATAAGTCATTACCTGAGGTAACTATTCCCGGCAGACCTCGCCGGGCCCGGCC
The DNA here is from genome assembly GCF_024662235.1 of Pimelobacter simplex. GTDB lineage: Bacteria > Actinomycetota > Actinomycetes > Propionibacteriales > Nocardioidaceae > Nocardioides. The sequence goes on along the minus strand of NZ_CP096276.1, from coordinate 65,114 downwards.
GGCCGTCGTACGATCGCGGTGTGGAGCTCCGCGACGACCAGCCGACCCAGCACGAGTTCGGCAAGCGCACCTACCTGATCGCGCCCGTCGAGCCCCTCGACGTCGACGGTGTGCGGACGGTCCAGGTCGGGACCGCGCTGTTCCTCCTCGCCTTCGTCGGCCTGCTTCCGTTCTACGGCCGGCTCCAGGACGACGGCCACACCTGGCTGCTGTGGATGTGCCTGACCGGCGTCGGCCTCGGCGTCCTCGGCATCGAGTACTGCAAGCGCCGCCGCCAGGTCCGCGCCGAGCGCGCCACCGACGATGCCTGACCCGCTCCCCCCGACCCGCTGGGCCCTCGGCGGAGCGCGGAACACCGGCTACGGCGAGCGCTTCGCCGACCTCATCGCCCAGGGCGAGGACGTCGTCGGCGAGGGCCGGCTCGCGGACGCGCTCGTCGGCCGGGGCGCCCGGATCCTCGACGCCGGCTCCGGCATGGGCCGCATCGGCGGCTACCTCCACGCCTGCGGTCACCGGGTCACCGCGGCCGAGCCCGACCCCACGCTCGTGGCGCAGTCGCGGCGTACCTATCCGGGGCTGACGGTGGTCCCCCTCGAGATCCTCGCGCTCACCCCCGAGGCGCTCACCGGCGCGGGCGTCCCGACCGAGTACGACCTCGTCGTCTGCGTCGGCAACGTCCTGGCCTTCCTCGCCGAGGGCACCGAGGTGGCCGTGCTCGAGCGCCTCGGCTCACTGCTCGCCCCCGGCGGCCGGATCCTCGCCGGCTTCCACCTCCGGGGCGGCCCGGCGACGGCCCGCTCCTACCCGCCCGACGAGTTCGCCGCGGACGTCACCGCGGCGGGACTGCGGGTCGACCACCGGTTCGGCGGGTACGACCTGCGCCCGGTCGACGACCAGTACGCCGTCTGGGTGCTCGCGCGGGGCTGAGCGCTCAGAAGGTCTCGAGGTCGTCCAGGGACACGGTGTCGATGACCGGCGGGGCCGGCGGCTGCGGCTGCTGGCGCTTGGTCAGCCGGACCTCGGAGTGGCCGCCGCACCCGTGCTGGTGGGCGACGACCCGGCCGTCGTCGTTGGCGTCGCCGTTGGCGCACACGCCGAAGAGCTCGGAGAGCGGTCCGGACAGGCGGACCAGGAAGCCGCAGGAGTGGCAGTGGTGCGGCGCGGCCTTGGCGATGGGCGCGTCGGGGCCCGGCTCGCCGTCGTACCAGCGCTCGGCGGCGGCGTCGCGGCCCTCGGGCGAGAGCACCCGGACCCGGCCCAGGCCGAGGTCCTTGGCGACCGTGCGGATCTGGGCCTTGTCGTCGGTGTCGAGCGGGTCGTCCCCGAAGGAGTACGTCGGCACGAGCCGCGGGTCGTCGTCGGCGACGGGCAGCAGGTCGCCGGGCGACATGTCGCCGGGCTGGAGCCGGTCGCGGTAGGGCACCCACGCGGGGGCCACGATCGCCTCCGGGCCGGGCAGCAGCACGACCTCGACGACGGTGACCTTCTTCTGGCGCGAGGCGCGGGTCAGCGTGACCGCCCACTGCCAGCCGAGGTAGCCCTTGCGGCTGCAGTCGAACAGGTGGGTGACCACGCGCAGGCCGTCGGTCTGGTGACCGAGGTGCTCGCCCACGTCGGAGGCGTCGACCTCGTCGAGCAGCGCCGTGCGCGCCGTGTCGATGGCGTCGGCGATGACGGCGTCGGTCAGCTTGCGCTCGAGGGTGGACACGGGCACAGCATCCCCCATCGGGGCGACGATCGTCACGTCGGGGCGGCGCGCGGCACCTGTCGGGGCCACCAGGCAAGATAGGACGGGTGAGCAGCAACGGACCCGACCCGCGCCGTCCGGGGGCGCCATCCGGTCCACTGCCGGGCGCCGATCCGACCACCGAGCCGACGTCCGAGACCGGATCGGTCCGCGCCGCCAAGGCGACCGCGCGCGGGGTCAAGGGCGTGGCCCGGGTGACCGGGCGCGCGAGCAAGGCGACCGTCCGTACGGCGCGCAAGGCCGCCGGCGCCCAGGGAGCCGACCGGTCGGGCCTCAACCGGCTGATCGAGCTGCACGCCGCCAACGCCGCGGGCGACTCGGCCTTCGCGATCGCGCTGGCCGGCACCGTCTTCTTCGCGGGCGCGACGAGCGGCGAGCGCGGCCCGGTGCTGCTGTTCCTCGGCCTCACGATGGTCCCGTTCGCGGTCGTCGCGCCCCTGATCGGCCCCTTCCTCGATCGGTTCAGCCACGGTCGCCGCTGGGCGATCGGCGCGACCTTCGCGCTGCGCGCGTTCCTGTGCTGGGTGCTGGCCGGGACCCTCGCCAGCGGCTCGCCCTGGTTCTACGTCGCCGCGCTCGGCGTCCTCGTCTCCTCCAAGGCCTACGGCGTGGCCAAGGCCGCCGCCGTGCCCCGTCTCGTGCCGCCCGAGATCACCCTGGTCAAGGCCAACGGCCGGGTGGCGCTCGCCGGCGTGGTCGGCGCCTGCGTGTCCGGACCGCTCGCGGGCCTGGCGTTCTGGATCGGCCCGGAGTGGGCCTGCCGCTACGCGTTCGTCGTCTTCACCCTCGGTACGGTCGCCGCGATCCTGCTGCCCACCCGGATCGACGCGACCCAGGGCGAGGAGTCCGTCGACGCCCCGCGGGCCGACGGCAAGCGCCGCAGCAGCGGACTCCCCCCGAAGGTCGCCTTCGCGCTGCGCGCCAACTGCGGACCTCGGCTGCTGTCCGGCTTCCTGACCATGTTCATGACCTTCGTGCTGGCCACCGAGCCGCTCGACGGCTGGGAGACCAAGACCAAGTCGACCATCCTGGTCGGCCTGGTGATCGGTGCCGCCGGTCTCGGCAACACCCTCGGGATCGTCGTCGCCTCGCTCGCCCGCAAGATCAACCCCGCCGTGATGGTGGTCGTCGCGCTGATCGCCGACATCGCGGCCCTGGTGTTCGCGACGGTGCTCTACAGCCTGCTGCCGCTGCTCGTGCTCGGCCTGACCGTGGGCCTCATGCAGTACCTCGCCAAGGTCTCCCTCGACTCCACCATCCAGTCCGGCGTACCGGTGCGCGCCCACGCCAGCGCGTTCGCCAAGGGCGACACCACGCTCCAGCTGGCGTGGGTGATCGGCGGCTTCCTCGGCGTGATCCTGTCCTACCCCGCGATCAACGGCGTCGGGCTCGGCTTCGCGGCCGTCCTGCTGACGGCATGGGCCGTCTTCGTGCTGCGCACCTCGCCGACGCGACGCAAGAAGGAGCCGGCGCCGCCGGTCACGACCGGCGGCTGATCCGGCTCCCGCCGCCCACGCCGCGCACCGCGGAGGCTCAGCCCTCGAGCTCGTCGGCGAGCGCGCGCAGCAGCATCGCCACCGGCTGCGCCGTACGGCGGTCGGGGTGGCGACCGTGGCGGTAGGCCTCGCCCACGCCGTCGAGCAGGCGGATCAGGTCCTCGACGATCGGGACCATCTCCTCCGGCTTCTTGCGGCGCGCCTCCTTCTGGTTGCGCGAGACCGACGCCGGGGCGTCGACGAGGCGGACCTGGAGGGCCTGGTCGCCCCGGCGTCCCTGGGCGATGCCGAACTCGACCCGGGTCCCCGCCTTGAGGGTGGTCACGCCCTCGGGGAGCGCATCGGCGCGCACGTAGACGTCAGCCCCGTCGGGCTGGGAGAGGAAGCCGAAGCCCTTCTCCGCGTCGTACCACTTGACCTTGCCAGTAGGCACGGCTCTCGGCCCACCTCTCGTGTCGTCATCGGGAACGGCACATCGTAGGACATGCCGCATCGCCACCTATTCTCACGATCGTGGCAACCGAATTGATGCCGCCGGTGCTGCCGGCCCCGTCCCTGCCGATCCGGACCGAGCGCCTGGTGCTCCGGCTGGTCCGTCCCGACGACCGCGCCGCCATCGGCGCCTACTGCGCCGACCCCGAGGTGACCCGCTACCTGCCCTTCCCCGCCCTCGACGAGGACGGGCTCAGCACCCGCATGGAGCGCCTCGTCGCCGGCACCGCACCCTCGGCGACCGGCGAGATCCTCGCCCTGGCCGTCGAGCACGAGGGCGTCCTCGTCGGCGACCTGATGCTCCGGCTCACCACCGCGCACTCCCCCGAGTCCTCGCCCTCGATCGCCGAGCTGGGCTGGGTGTTCGCACCGGCGTACGCCGGGCGGGGGTTCGCCACCGAGTCCGCCGCGGCCCTGGTCGACCTCGCCTTCACCCACTACCCGCTGCACCGCCTGATGGCCCAGCTCGACCCGCGCAACCTGGCCTCGGCGCGGCTGTGCGAGCGGCTCGGGATGACGTTCGAGGCGCACACCCGCGAGGACTACGCCGAGCGCGCCGGCGGGTGGAGCGACACGGCCGTCTACGGCCTGCTCCGGCGGGAGTGGGAGGCGGGACGCTAGGTCGCGTGCCCTAGGCACTGGGCCCTAGGCCCGCTCGACCTTCATGCTGCGGTCGCCGAAGCGCACCACGTCGCCGGCCAGCAGCGTGCTCGGCCGGCCCGGCGTCAACGAGCGCGACATGCCCTGGCGCACGACGTAGGAGCCGTTGGTCGAGCCGCGGTCCATCACCACCAGCGCGCCGTCGGGCGCGACCTGGAACTGAGCGTGGGTCTTGGACAGCGACATGTCGCTGGACCGCAGCGGCACCACGTGCCGCACCGGCTCACCCGGGCGCGCCTCGGGACGCCGGCCGACCAGCGCCAGGCCCTCGACCTCGAACGCCTCACCGGTGTCGAACTCCACCCGCCAGCGCAGCACCGACACCGGGGCCTGGGCCGCGGCGGCGGCCGGGGTCTGGGCGGCGGGGTCGCCGGCGCGGGGGCGGACGCGGGTCTGCTCGGCGATCGGGGCTCCGGGGGCGCCGGGGGCTCCGGGCGGGGGTGCGCGGTGGGCTCCGGGGGGCGTGGACGGGGCGGGCGCCGGGGTCGGGGTCGGGTTCGGGGTCGGGTTCGGGGCCGCCGCTGGAGTCGGCGCCGGAGCCGGGACCGGGGCTGCGGCTGGGGCTGGGGCTGGGACCGGCACGGAGGTCGGCGTGGGCGTCGGGGTCGGCGTCGGGGTCGGAGTGTCCAGGACCGGCGCCGGCAGCAGCCGCATCGCGGTGAGGTTGACGACCTGCTGCGGCCGGGCGGCGACCTCGTCGACGTCGACCGGGACCGGACGCGGGCGGGCGTCGACCACGACCGCGTCGCCGATCCGGTCGTGGAGCGCGCGACGGCGTCCGTCCGGGTCCATGGCGGCGGTCCAGGCGAGGGTCGCCCAGCCCAGGCCCACCGTCGGCAGTCCGGCCACCCCGAGCACGATCGTCCGCCCGAGCGCCGCCGGCACCCCGATCGGACGCCCGCTGCTCTGCCGGACCACCCGGAGGCCGGCGAGCGCCTTGCCGGGCGTGCGCCCCGTCGTACCGAGGGCGAGGGCGAGGACCAGCCCCACCAGCACCAGCACCCCGGCGAACGCCAGCGCCGCGACGAGCACCCGGTCACTCAGCAACCAGGCCCCCGCGGCGGCCGCGGCCGCCAGTCCCCACCCGAGCACGCGGTCGACGAGGAAGGCGGTGAACCGCCGGTCCATCTCGGCCGGCGGGTCCAGGACGGCGCGGCCCGTGCCGGGTCCGCCGCCGAGGCCGGAGCCGGCAGCGACGGGCGGTGGGGCGAGGGACGACATGCGGGGCGCTCCGAGCGGCGAGGTGGTAGTGGGGTCGGTCAGGTCAGGGACGGGTCACCTGGATGGTGACCCCGTCGCCGAGGTTGATGATCGCGCCCGGGATGAGCTGGACCGCGATCCCCGGCTTGAGGTCCTCGGGCCCGAGCCCGGGCTGGACCAGCACGGTGCCGTTGGTCGAACCCATGTCGGTCACGACCGCCGTACCGAGGTCGGCGCCGGTGCCGGGCCGTACTTCCACGTGCGTCGACGAGATCTCGTGCAACCGGCTCGGCACCGTCACCAGCGTCGGCTGCTCGGTCGAGGTGAACCGCCGCGCCTCCGGAGCCCGCCCGATCAGCACCGCCCGGTCGACCACGATCGTCTGACCGTCGGACACGAGCAGCTTGGCGACCGGCTGGGTCACGGCCGGCACCTGCGGCTGTCCGGGGATCCCCGGTACGGGCGGCGCCGGCGGCTCACCGCCACCGGCCACGGTGTGGCCGTCGTGCTCCACCCCCGGAGCCGGGGGCGGCGGATAGGAACCGGTGACCGGCTCCCAGGAGCCGATCGGCAGCGGCGGGGCGTCGAGGGCGTCCGGTGCGTCCGGGAGGTCAGGGACATCGGAGGGGACGGGCACGGGCGGGATCGGCGGCGCGGGCGGCACCGGAGGAACCGGCGGCACCGACCCCGGTACGCCGGGCGGCGGGGGCGGGATCCATCCCGGCGGCGCGACCTCGGTGGCCCCGCCGACGCCCAGCGGCGGTACGGACGGCGTCGGCGGCTCGTCCAGCGGGCTGGGCTCGGCGCCCGGCTCGCTCCAGGGGGTGACCCAGCCGTCGGGGGCGGGCTCGGGGGCGGGCTCCGGCGCGGGCTCCGGCTGGTCGGGCTCGTCGGACACGACCGGGAGCGGGTCGGTCAGCGGATCGGCCTCGGGGTCGACAGCAACAGCAGCAGCGGCGGCGACCGGCTCGTCGTCGACGATCTCGAGGACCTCGGTGACCGGGCCGTCGTCCGCGACCGCGTCGATGGCAGCGTCCGGCACGACCTCGGGGACGACCTCGGGGACGACCTCGGGCTCAGCCTCGGGCGCGACCTCGGGTGCGGCCTCGGGTGCGGCCTCGGCGGCAACCTCGGGCTCGGCCAGCGGCGCCGCGGCGGCGGACGTACCGACCGCGACGGCCGAGGGGCGGTCGATCCGGCCGACCCGGACCAGGCCGGTGGCGATGGCGAAGTCCACGTCCGGCGGGGCGGCGGCGTCCTCGGACTCGGGCGGCAGGGTGATGGTGAGGGCGGTGACGTCCTCGACGGTGCGCTCGACCCAGGTGTGGCTGGCGGCGCCGTCGACGGTCACGGTCTCGCCCGGGCCGCCGGAGCCGCCCGAGCCCTCCGAACCGCCGGAGGTGACGGTGGCGACGACGCCCGTGCCGCGCAGGAGGAAGCGGGTGGGGCCGTCGGTGCTGGTGCTGACCAGGACGAAGCCGGGGATCCGGCTCAGGCCGGCGGCGAGGAGGCCGTCGAGGACCTCGTCGAAGCCGGCGCCTCCGTCGACGGTCGCCCAGAGGGCGACCACCTGGTCCTTCTGGGAGGCCGGCAAGACGATCGCGGCGTTGGTGCCGAACACGGCGAGCCAGGAGCCCGCGCGGTAGGACCAGGCTCCGGCGGCACTGGTGGCGCCGGTGGCCTCGGTGGCGCTGGTGGCGTCGGCGCTGGCGTTCTCGCTCATGGGAGTGCTCCCAACTTCTGCTCCAGACTCATCCGCTGGGCGGCCGAGTCGTACGGATCTTCGTGCGCCAATCCCACCACATCCACCACGACGGCAGTCGCGTTGTCGTGTCCCCCGGCGGCGACGGCGGCGGCGACGAGGGCGTCGGCGGCGTCGCGGGGGTCGTCGTGGCGGGCGAGGATCGCGGCCAGGGCGGCGTCGTCGACCATGCCGCTGACGCCGTCGGAGCACAGGACGAGGCGCTCGACCGCGGAGAGGGGAAGCAGGAAGTAGTCGGCCGCGCCGCTGACGTTGCTGGGCATCGCGGCGCCGCCGAGGGCGCGGGTGACGACATTGCGGCTGGGGTGGACGGCGGCGGCGGCCGGGGTGAGGCGGCCGGCGTCGACGAGCTCCTGGACGACGCTGTGGTCGACGCTGACCTGTTCGAGCTCGCCCTCGGAGAAGCGGTAGATCCGGGAGTCGCCGACGTTGGCGAGCAGCCAGCGGGGGCCGTCGGCGGACTCGACGAGGAGGGCGATCACGGCCGTCGTACCGGCGGCGAAGCCCTCGCCCGCGCCGGCCGCGCGCTGCTCGGCGTCGTAGGCGAGGAGGCGGTCCTGGACGGCCTGGAGCGTGGCGTCGACGACGGCGGTCCCGCGCTCGAGGTCGTAGCGGCCCTCGGCGAGGCGGGCGAACTCCTCGACGACGAAGGCGCTCGCGATGTCACCGCGATCGTGACCGCCCATGCCGTCGGCGACGACGAAGACGGGTGGGGCCGCGAGGTAGGCGTCCTCGTTGGCCTGGCGGACGAGTCCGACGTCCGTGGCGGCCCCGTGGTGGAGCTCGACGTGGGTCATGCGGCACGCGGCCCTGACCGCGTCGGTAGCGTGGTCCCCGTGGGAGCAGGCCCGAGCGGACACCGGTCACTGGCCGACCAGCTGAGGTCGTGGCCGGATGAGCGGATCCGACGCCTGCTCACGGAACGTCCCGACCTGGCCACCCCTGCCCCTCACGACTTCGGACAACTCGCTTCGCGCGCCGCGGTGAGGAGCTCGATCGCTCGCGCGCTCGACGGCCTCACCCGAGGCGAGCTTTCGGTGCTAGATGCCCTCGTGGTGGCCGGCCAAACCACCGATCCGGAACTCGTCGAGATCGTCCACGCCGAGCCCGGGTACGCCGCCGCGGTGCTGACCCGGCTGCGCGACCTCGCGCTCGCCTGGGACACCCCGGAGGGCCTGCGCCCGCTCAGCGGGATCTCCGACGCCCTCATCGGCGGCCGGGACGCCGGGGTCAGCGGGATCCGGCCGCGCACCGCCACCCCGCGAGCGCCCGAGGAGATCGCGGCGACCATCGCGGGTCTGCCCGAGGGCGCCCGCAAGCTGCTCGACCACGTCGTCGACGAGGGCGGCACGGCGAAGTCCGGCAGCGCCCGGATCGGCCTGGCTCCCGAGGACGCCGAGACGCCCGCCGAGCTGCTCATCGCGCTCCGGCTGCTCGTCCCCGGCGGCTCGCTGCTGCCCGGTCTGTTGGTCGTCCCCGGCGAGGTCGGGCTCGCCCTCCGCGGAGGCCGTACGACGACCGAGCCGGTCGACGTCGTCCCGGCCGTGGCCTCGGCCGAGCGCCCGTCCCGGCTCACCCTGAGCGCAGCGGCCGGCGCCGCCACCGACGTCGTACGACGTACCGAGCTGCTGCTCGAGTGGTGGGGCCACCGCCCCGCCGCCGCCCTGCGCACGACCGGGCTGGGCGTGCGCGAGCTGCGCGCCACCGCCGCCCACCTCCAGGTGAGCGAGAGCGAGGCCGCCCTGGTGATCGAGGTCGCCAGCGAGGCCGGCCTCCTCGGGACCCGCGCGGACGCCGACGGCAACCAGGTCTGGGTCCCGACCACCGAGTTCGACCGCTGGCGCGAGCTGCCGACCGCCGAGCGCTGGGCGCGCCTGGCCCAGGCCTGGCTGACCAGCCCTCGGCTGCCGTCGCTGGTCGGCGAGCGCGGCCCGGACCAGAAGCCCTGGAACGCGCTGACCCCCGAGCTGTCCGCGGCCGGGATGCCGGAGGCCAAGGCGATGGCCCTCGCTGCGCTCGCGGACCTGCCCGAGGGCCACGGGCTCGCCGCCGGGACCGGGCTGCCCTCGCTCGTCACCCGGCTCGCCTGGGAGCGCCCCCGCCGGCCCCGCACCCGGCCCGACCTCGTCGCGTGGGCGGTCGCCGAGGCGGCGGTCCTCGGCATCACGGGCGCCGAGACCCTGGCGCCGTATGCCGCACCACTGCTCGCCGGCGCCGACCCCGCACCGGCCCTGGCCGAGCTGCTGCCCCCGCCGGTCGACCACGTGCTCGTCCAGGCCGACCTCACCGCCGTCGCCCCCGGCCCGCTCGAGCCCGACCTCGCCCGGCAGCTCCAGCAGGTCGCCGACGTGGAGTCGCACGGCGCGGCGACCGTCTACCGCTTCACCCCCGACTCCGTACGACGGGCGCTCGACGCCGGCTGGACCGCGGCCGAGCTGCACGCGTTCGTCCTCGCCGCGTCCCGGACACCGATCCCCCAGCCGCTGAGCTACCTGATCGACGACGTGGTGCGCAGCTTCGGCCGGCTCCGCGTCGGCGTCGCCTCGTCGTTCGTCCGCTCCGAGGACGAGGCCGCGCTCGCCGCGCTCGAGAACCACCCCAAGGCCGCCGGGCTCGGTCTCCAGCGGATCGCGCCGACCGTCCTGGTCTCGACCGTGCCGATCGACGTCCTCCTCCCCCGGCTGCGCGAGCTCGGCGCCGCCCCCGTCGTCGAGGGACCCGACGGTGTGGTCCGGGTGGGCGCCGCCGAGGCCCTCCGGGCCCGCAGCCCCCGAACCCGCGAGGTCACCGACGCCGCCCGCGCCGCCGCCCGGCAGTCGGCCCAGGTGGTGGCCGCCGTGCAGACCCTGCGTGAGGGTGACGAGGCCGCCCGCAACCGGCCCGCCTCGGCGTCCCTGCCCGGAGGCGGGGTGCTCTCGGCCCTGCGCGACGCGATCGAGCGCCGGGGCACGGTCCTCATCGGGTTCACCGACAACCAGGGCGTCGTCGCCGAGCGCGCGATCCTCCCGCTGACCGTCGAGGGCGGTCAGCTCACCGCCCGCGACGCGGACGCCGACGCCGATGACCTCGATGCCGAGCGGCGCTATGCGGTGCACCGCATCAACCGGGTGGTGCCGACCGGCACGTAGACTCGTGCGGTGACCGACGGACCCCTGATCGTGCAGTCGGACAAGTCCCTGCTCCTCGAGGTGGACCACCCTCAAGCCGCCGAGTGCCGCAAGGCGATCGCCCCCTTCGCCGAGCTGGAGCGCTCCCCCGAGCACATCCACACCTACCGGCTCACCCCGCTGGGGCTCTGGAACGCCCGCGCCGCCGGCCACGACGCCGAGCAGGTGGTCGACACCCTGCTCGCCTTCTCGCGCTACCCCGTGCCGCACGCGCTGCTCGTCGACGTCGCCGAGACGATGGCCCGCTACGGCCGGCTCCGCCTGGAGAAGCACCCCACGCACGGCCTCGTCCTCGCCTCGACGGACCGTCCCGTGCTCGAGGAGGTGCTGCGGGCCAAGAAGATCGCCGGCATGCTCGGCAGCCGGATCGACGACGACACGGTCGCGGTGCATCCCTCGGAGCGTGGCAACCTCAAGCAGGCGCTGCTCAAGCTGGGCTGGCCGGCCGAGGACTACGCCGGCTACGTCGACGGCGAGGCCCACCAGATCGACCTCGCCGAGGACGGCTGGACGCTGCGCGACTACCAGCGCGACGCGGCCGAGTCGTTCTGGCATGGCGGCTCGGGCGTCGTCGTCCTGCCCTGCGGGGCCGGCAAGACGCTGGTCGGCGCGGCCGCGATGGCCCATGCCCAGGCGACCACGCTGATCCTGGTGACCAACACGGTGAGCGCTCGGCAGTGGAAGGACGAGCTGGTCCGCCGGACGTCGCTGACGCCCGACGAGATCGGCGAGTACTCCGGCACGGTCAAGGAGATCCGGCCGGTCACCATCGCGACGTACCAGGTCATCACGACCAAGCGGAAGGGCGTCTATCCGCACCTCGAGCTGTTCGACGCCCGCGACTGGGGCCTCATCGTGTACGACGAGGTGCACCTCCTCCCTGCTCCGATCTTCCGGATGACCGCCGACCTCCAGGCCCGCCGCCGGATCGGCCTGACCGCCACGCTGGTCCGCGAGGACGGCCGCGAGGGCGACGTGTTCTCGCTCATCGGCCCCAAGCGGTACGACGCCCCGTGGAAGGACATCGAGGCCCAGGGCTGGATCGCCCCCGCCGACTGCATCGAGGTACGGGTCTCGCTCCCCGACGCCTCGCGGATGACCTATGCGACCGCCGAGCCAGAGGAGCGCTACCGCCTCGCGGCCTGCACCCCCGAGAAGGTCGGCGTCGTGCGCGACCTCGTGGCCCGCCACGCCGGGCAGCCCACCTTGGTGATCGGCCAGTACCTGGAGCAGCTCGACGAGCTCGCGGCCGCCCTCGACGCTCCCGTGATCACCGGGCAGACCTCGGTCAAGGAGCGCCAGCGGCTCTTCGACGCCTTCCGCTCGGGCGAGCTCGGGCTGCTCGTGGTGTCGAAGGTCGCGAACTTCTCCATCGACCTGCCGACCGCCGAGGTCGCCATCCAGGTGTCGGGGTCGTTCGGCTCCCGCCAGGAGGAGGCCCAGCGCCTCGGCCGGCTGCTGCGCCCCGGGGAGCCCGGGCCCGACGGCGAGCGGAAGATCGCGCACTTCTACACGATCGTCGCGCGCGACACCGTCGACGCCGAGTTCGCCCAGAACCGGCAGCGGTTCCTGGCCGAGCAGGGCTACGCCTATCGGATCGTCGACGCCGGGGACGAGCTCGCCGGCCGCTGAGCCCGGCTCAGCGTCGGAGCCTCCCAGGGGCGACCCTGACCTCGAAGGGGACCCGCGCCACCCACTCCTCGTCGCCGGCCACCGCCGCGGCGGCGACGTAGGCGCCGTCGCGGAGGTCCCAGGCGGTCAGCGTGGCCTGGTCGCCCGCGACGTCGACGACCCAGTAGGCCGCGACGCCGGCCTGCTCGTAGACGCGCTTCTTGAGGCCGAGGTCGCGGTGTCGGGTGCTCGGGGAGAGCACCTCGACGGCCAGCAGCGGTGGGCCGGCCAGGCCGCGGTCGTCGACTGTCTCGGGATCGAGCACCAGGACGTCGGGCTGGACGACGGTGTGCTCGCTCAGCACGACGTCGAAGGGCGCCTGGGTCACCAGCAGGTGCTCGGGACAGGCCGTGTGGAGCGCGACGATCAGCCGGGTCACGGCGATCTGGTGATGCAGGGTCGGTGCGCCGGACACGACGATCTCACCCTCGATCAGCTCGTACCGGTTGCCGTCGTCGGGCATCCGGTCGAGGTCGTCGCGGGTGAGCATCGGGGTCGAACGGGCGGCCATGGTGGTCATGTTGCCTCACTCTCGGGAGCGTTTGAAGGTCCATGGAGCGAGGCTGTCGCGGATCGTCGATGAGCCCGAACGGGCCCGCGGCGCCTGGGGAGACCGCACACGGAGAAGGCCACCTGTGGATGACAGGTGGCCTTCTCCGGTGGGAGGGGGACGGAAGGGGCCGCGGCTCAGGCCGCTCAGGCCGCTTGGTGCCCCGGAACCGCGTCCGTGGTCGCGGTCGTGTCCGCGGCCGCGGTGGTGACCAGCGCCCGCTCGAGGATCTCGGTGACCACGCCGACCGGCGTGACGGTGAGCTGCTCGAGGATCTCGGCCGGGACGTCGTCCAGGTCGGGCCGGTTGCGCTCGGGGATGAACACCTCGGCCACGCCGGCCCGCTGGGCGGCGAGGAGCTTCTGCTTCACCCCGCCGATCGGGAGCACCCGACCGGAGAGCGTGACCTCGCCGGTCATCGCGATGTCGGAGCGCACCGGGCGACCGGTGAGCAGCGAGACCAATGCGGTGACCATGGTGACGCCGGCCGACGGCCCGTCCTTGGGTACGGCGCCCGCCGGGAAGTGCACGTGGATCGACTGCTCGAAGGCAGCGGCCGGGATGCCCAGCTCGGCGGCGTGCGAGCGCACCCACGAGAGCGCGATCCGCGCGGACTCCTTCATCACGTCGCCGAGCTGGCCCGTGACGGTGAGCCCCGCCTCGCCGGAGGCGACGGAGGTCTCGACGTAGAGGACGTCACCGCCCATGCCGGTGACCGCGAGGCCGGTGGCGACACCGGGCACCGAGGTCCGCTCCTCGACGTCGGGGGTGAACCGCGGCCGCCCGATGAGGTCCGTGAGCTGGTCGACGCCGATGTCGACGCGGTCGGACTCACCCGACGCGAGCCGCGCGGTCGCCTTGCGGAACGCCTTGGCCAGCAGCCGCTCGACCTGGCGTACGCCGGCCTCGCGGGTGTAGTTCGCCGCGATCTCGCGCAGCGCCTCGTCCGTGATGGTCACCTCGTCGGCCGACAGCGCGGCCCGCTCGAGCTGGCGCGGGACCAGGAAGTCGCGGGCGATCGCGACCTTGTCCTCCTCCGTGTAGCCGTCGATCGAGACCAGCTCCATGCGGTCGAGCAGGGCCGCCGGGATGGCGCCGACGTCGTTCGCCGTGGCGATGAACAGCACGTCGGACAGGTCCAGGTCGAGCTCGAGGTAATGGTCGCGGAAGGTGTGGTTCTGCGCGGGGTCGAGGACCTCGAGCAGGGCCGCCGCGGGGTCGCCGCGGTAGTCCGAGCCGACCTTGTCGACCTCGTCGAGGAGGACGACCGGGTTCATCGAGCCGGCCTCCTTGATCGCGCGGACGATGCGGCCGGGCAGCGCGCCGACGTACGTCCGGCGGTGACCGCGGATCTCGGCCTCGTCGCGGACCCCGCCGAGGGCGACGCGCACGAACTGACGGCCCAGGGACCGCGCGACCGACTCGCCGAGCGAGGTCTTGCCGACGCCCGGAGGTCCCGCCAGCAGGACGACGGCGCCGGAGCCCCGTCCGCCGACGACCTCGAGCCCGCGCTCGGCACGGCGCGCGCGGACGGCCAGGTACTCGGTGATCCGGTCCTTGACCTCGTCGAGCCCGTGGTGGTCGGCGTCGAGCACCGCGCGGGCCGCGGCGATGTCGTTGTCGTCCTCGGTCCGCACCGACCAGGGCAGGTCGAGGACGGTGTCGAGCCAGGTCCGGATCCAGCCGGCCTCGGGGTTCTGGTCGCTGGAGCGCTCCAGCTTGTCGACCTCGCGCAGCAGCGCCTCGCGGACGGCGTCCGGGACCTCGGCGGCCTCGATCCGGCTGCGGTAGTCGTCGCCGCCGTCGGGGTCACCCTCGCCGAGCTCCTTGCGGATGGCGGCGAGCTGCTGGCGCAGCAGGAACTCGCGCTGGGACTTCTCCAGCGACTCGCGCACCTCGGAGTCGATCTTGTCGCTGACCTCGGACTCGGCGACGTGCTCCCGGGTCCACTCGACGACCAGGCGCAGCCGGGCGACGACGTCGGCCGTCTCGAGCAGCTGTCGCTTGCGGTCGTCGGAGAGCCAGGGTGCGTAGCCCGCGGTGTCGGCCAGGGTCGCGGGGTCGTCGATCCGGGTGACGGTGTCGGCGACCTGCCACGCCTCGCGGCGCTGGAGGAGGCCGACCACGAGCGACTTGTACTCGTCGGCCAACGTGCGCGCCTCGTCGGTGATCGTGTCGGCCTCGACGGGCTCGACCTCGACCCACAGGGCCGCACCGGGTCCGGTGACACCGCTGCCGATGCGTGCTCGGCCGCCGGCCTTGAGCACGGCCGCGGGCGCGCCGCCGGAGAACCGGCCGACCTTCTCGACCGTGGCCACGACGCCGTACGACGCGTAGCGGTCCTCGAGCCGCGGAGCGACGAGGACCTGGGCGGTCTCACCGGACTCGCGGGCAGCAATCTGGGCGGCGTCGATGGCGGCTCGGGCGGGCTCGTCGAGCTCGACCCGGACCACCATCCCGGGGAGCACCACCACATCGGAGAGGAACAGCACCGGAAGCTGGATCGGGTTCGTCATGCACCGATCAATGCGCTGCCGGGGCCCGGTGTTCCGGCGTTCGCCAACGGCGAACCGGGGAACTCCTGCGCTCAGGCCCGCAGCGCCCGACAGTCCCGCTGGCCGAGGCCCACCGCGGCCCAGTCCCACCCCGGCGCACCGAGCGCCCGGGGCGCGAAAGCGGCCTCGATCTCGGCCGCCCACGCCTCGGTCGCGACCAGGTCGTCGGCCGCCGCGCCCGCCGCGCCCGCCGCGCGTCGCTCGGCGCGGCACGGGCCCTCCCTCCCCCCTCGGGACCGTGCCGGAAACCGTCCGGTCAGCCGCTGGTCGCGAGCGGCACGCCGAGCCGGCGGCGCAGGTCCGCGACGCTGATCCCCCACGTCTCCCGGACGACGACCGCGTCACCGCCGACCTCGAACACCCCGTGGTCGGTGTAGACCCGGCTCACGCAGCCCACGCCGGTGAGCGGATAGGTGCAGGCCGGGACGAGCTTGGGCGAGCCGTCCTTGCCGAAGAGCGACATCATCACGAGGACGTCCTTGGCGCCGATGGCGAGGTCCATCGCGCCACCCACGGCGGGGATCGCGCCGGGCTTGCCGGTGTGCCAGTTGGCGAGGTCGCCGTTGCCGGCGACCTGGTAGGCGCCGAGCACGCAGACGTCGAGGTGGCCGCCGCGCATCATCGCGAACGAGTCCGCGTGGTGGAAGTACGACGCTCCCGGCAGCTCGGTGACCGGCACCTTGCCGGCGTTGGTCAGGTCCGCGTCCACCTCGTCGCCGTGGGCCGCGGGGCCCATGCCGAGCATGCCGTTCTCGGTGTGCAGGACGACGCCGCGCTCGGCGGGCAGGTGGTCGGCGATCTTGGTGGGCTGGCCGATGCCGAGGTTCACGAAGGAGCCCTCGGGGATGTCGCGGGCGATGACCTCGGCGAGCTCGTCCATCGAGAGGGGGCCGCGGTCGAGGTGCTCGGCGGTGGTCATCGTGCTCCCTGGACGGTGTAGTGGCGGGCCTCGACGGCGACCACACGGTCGACGTAGATGGACGGGGTGACGACGGCCTCGGGGTCAAGCTCCCCCGTCGGTACGACGGCGCTCACCTGGACGATCGTGGTCGTGGCTGCGGCGGCCATCACCGGCCCGAAGTTCCGGGCGGTCTTGCGGTAGACGAGGTTGCCGAGCCGGTCGGCGCGGTGCGCGGAGATCAGCGCGTAGTCGCCCTTGATGGGGTGCTCCAGCAGGTACGGGCGCCCGTCGATCTCGCGCAGCTCCTTGCCCTCGGCGAGCGGCGTGCCGACGCCGGTGGGGCTGTAGAAGGCGCCGATCCCCGCGCCGGCGGCGCGCATCCGCTCGGCGAGGTTGCCCTGGGGGACGACCTCCAGCTCGATCCGGCCGGCGAGGTAGAGCTCGTCGAAGACGTAGGAGTCGGCCTGGCGCGGGAAGGAGCAGACGACCTTGCGCACCCGGCCGGCCTGGAGGAGCGCGGCGAGGCCGACCTCGCCGTTGCCGGCGTTGTTGGACACGATGGTCAGGTCCGTCGCGCCCTGGCGGATGAGGGCGTCGATGAGGTCGAAGGGCATGCCGGCGAGGCCGAATCCCCCCACCAGGACGGTCGATCCGTCCTCGATCCCGGCGACGGCCTCGTCCGCGGAGTCGAGGAACGACGTCCGCGCCATCAGCGGGCCCCCTCGTTCTCGAGGACGACGGCGAGGCCCTGGCCGACGCCGATGCAGATCGCCGCGACGCCCCAGCGCTCGTTGCGCTCGCGCAGCACCTGGGCGAGCGTCCCGACGATGCGGCCGCCGGACGCGCCGAGGGGGTGACCGAGGGCGATCGCGCCGCCGCGGGTGTTGACGATCTCGGGGTCGATCTTCCAGGCGTCGACGCAGGCCAGGGACTGCACCGCGAAGGCCTCGTTGAGCTCGACCGCGCCGACGTCGGACCAGGAGATGCCGGCCCGCGCGAGCGCCAGGTTCGCGGCCTCGACGGGGGCGTAGCCGAAGGCCTGGGGCTCCAGCGCGGAGGCGCCGCGACCCGCCACGCGGGCGACCGGGTCGGTGCCGATGAGGTCCGCGGCACCCGCCGAGCCGAGCAGGACGGCGGACGCGCCGTCGCTCAGGGGCGAGGCGTTGCCGGCGGTGATGGTGCCGTCCTTGCGGAAGACCGGCTTGAGGCCGGCCAGCGACTCCGGCGTGCTGCCGGCCCGGATGCTCTCGTCCCGGGGCAGGTCGACCCCGGCGACGGGCACCACGAGGTCGTCGTAGAAGCCGTCCTCCCAGGCCTGGTGGGCCCGCTGGTGCGAGCGGGCGGCGAAGGCGTCCTGCCGCTCGCGGGAGATGCCGAACCGCTCCTGCAGCTGCTCGTTCGCCTCGCCCAGGCTGACGGTCCACTCCGGCGGCATCGCCGGGTTGACCAGGCGCCAGCCGAGGGCGGTCGAGACGGCCGTGACGTCGCCCGCGGGGAACGCCCGCGACGGCTTGGGCAGCACCCAGGGTGCCCGGGTCATCGACTCGACGCCGCCGGTCAGGACGACGTCGGCGTCGCCGGTCTCGATCGTGCGCGAGCCGACGAGGACGGCGTCCAGGCTGGATCCGCAGAGCCGGTTGACCGTGGTCGCGGGGACGCTGACGGGCAGACCGGCCAGCAGGACCGCCATCCGGCCGACATTGCGGTTGTCCTCGCCGGCGCCGTTGGCGTTGCCCCAGACGACATCGCCGATCGCGGCCGGGTCGAGGCCGGGCGTCCGGGCCAGGGCGGCGCGGACGACCTCCGCGGCGAGGTCGTCGGGACGGAGGTCGGCCAGGCCGCCGTTGAACCTGCCGAACGGCGTACGGACCGCGGTGTAGACGTAGGCGCTCACGGTCCCGACGCTAGGGGGACGCCTTGATATTGTGAAGTATCAATATCGGACCCATCTGAGACGAGTTCAGATATGGATCTCCTGCGCCACCTACGCTACTTCGTGACCGTCGCCGAGGAACGGCACTTCGGTCGTGCCGCCGAGCGGCTGCACATGGCGCAACCGCCGCTCTCCCAGCAGATCCGGCGCCTGGAGGCCGAGCTGGGCGTGGACCTCTTCGTGCGCACCACCCGCCGGGTCGACCTGACCGAGGCCGGGACGGCGTACCTCGAGCGGGCCCGGGCGATCCTCGGCTCGGTCGACGACGCCGCCGAGGAGGCCCGGCGGGTCGCGGCCGGCGTCGTCGGGCGGCTCGCGATCGGGTGCGTCGGATCGGCGACGTACAGCCTGCTCCCGGACCTCTCCCGGCGCCTGGCCGAGGAGCTGCCCGGCGTCGACTTCGCGTTCCGCGGCGAGATGCTCGTCGCCGACCAGGTCGAGGCGCTGCGCGCAGGCGCGATCGACATCGCACTGCTCCGCCCGACCGACGACGACGCCGGGCTGACCGTCACCCGCCTGCGCGAGGAGCGGCTGGTCGTGGCGGTGCCCGCCGGGCACCGGCTCGCGGCCAAGCGGCAGGTCCGGGTCGCCGACCTCGCGGGCGTCGACCTGATCGTGCACGCGGCCGCCCGCCGCTCCGTCATGTACGACGTCGTGCGCGACCTGTTCGCCGAGGCCGGCGTCGCGCCGCGGATCCGGCACGAGGTCGGCGAGACCTCCACGCTGGTGACGCTGGTGGCGGGCGGGCTCGGCGCGGCCGTCGTACCGGAGCCGGTGGGGGCGCTGGCCCTCGCGGGGGTCGTCTACCGCCCGCTCGTGCGGCCCGTCCGCTCGGTCGAGCTCACCGCGGCGCACCGGGCCGAGCGCACCGAGCCGCACCTGCACCGCACGCTGGCGGTGCTCACCGAGCTGGTGCGGAGGGGCCGCTGATTCATAATCTGGAGTTATGAATCAGCGAACTATTGGTCTTTGTGTTTCTGGATCCCTCGGATCTAGCGTGAAACAGCCGCGTGACGACCGCCACACCGGCTCGACGCCCCCGAGGAGGTGAGCATGGACCTCAAGCAGCTGCGCTACTTCGACGCCGTCGCCGAGACCTGCCACTTCGGCCAGGCCGCCGAGCGCCTCCACCTGGCCCAGCCGGCCCTCTCCCAGGCGATCCGGCGGCTGGAGGCCGAGCTCGGCGTGCTGCTCCTCGCGCGCACCACCCGCCAGGTCGCGCTCACCCCGGCCGGCGAGTTCTTCCACCGCGAGGTGCGCCGGATCCTCGGCGACCTCGACGCCTCGGTCCTGGGCGCCCGGAGCATCGCCGAGGGCAGCCGCGGGCTGCTCCGGGTCGGCTTCACCGGCACCAGCGCGTTCACCCAGCTCGCCCGGCTCTCCCGGATGATCCGCGCGGCGCTGCCTGGCGTCGTCCTGGAGGTGCAGGCCGACCTGCTCACCCCCGCCCAGGTGGAACGGCTGCTCGACGGGCGGCTCGACCTCGGCGTGCTGCGCGGACCGGTCGCCGAGCCCGGCATCGAGACCCGCACGCTCCTGCAGGAGCCGCTCGTGCTCGCCCTGCCGGCCGACCACCGGCTCGTGCCCGAGCCGGCGCTCGAGGTCGTCGACGTCTCCGCCGACGAGTTCGTGGCCTATGCCGACACCCGCTCGGCGGTCAACGAGGCGATGCTCTCCAGCTGCCGCCGGGCCGGCTTCTCCCCCAACATCACCCACCGCGCGCCGGGCACGGCCGCGCTGCTGGCCCTGGTCGCGGCCCACCTCGGCGTCGCCCTCGTCCCCGAGTCGGTGCGCAGCATGCAGCTCAAGGGCGTCGTGTTCCGCGACGTCGCCGGGGCCGCGAGCATCGACCTCTCCCTGGCCTGGCGGGCCGGAGAGCCGTCGGCGCTGGTCACCGGCGCGCTCGACGTCCTCGACCGCGACGGCTTCTTCTCCCCGCACCCCTCCCCCACGAGCTGAGGACCCCGTGAAGATCACCGCGATCGAGGCGATCCCGTTCCGGATCCCCTACGTCAAGCCGCTGAAGTTCGCCAGCGGCGAGGTGCACGTCGCCGACCACGTGCTGGTCCGCGTCCGCACCGACGACGGGATCGTCGGTGTCGCCGAGGCCCCGCCGCGGCCGTTCACCTACGGCGAGACGCAGCGCGGCATCATCGCGGTGATCGAGACGATCTTCGCCCCCCAGCTGGTCGGTCTCTCGCTGACCGACCGGGAGCAGATGGCGGCCCTGCTGGGCCGCACGGTCGGCAACCCGACCGCCAAGGCCGCGATCGACATGGCGGTGTGGGACGCGCTCGGCCGCACCCTCGGGCTCACCGTGACCGAGCTGCTAGGCGGCTACACCGACCGGATGCGCGTCTCGCACATGCTCGGCTTCGACCAGCCCGGGGCGATGGTCGACGAGGCCGAGCGGATGCGCGACGTCCACGGCATCACGACGTTCAAGGTCAAGGTCGGCCGGCGTCCCGCGGCGCTCGACGTGGCCGTGGTCCGGGCACTGCGCGAGGGTCTGGGCCCCGACGTCGTCCTGTACGTCGACGGCAACCGCGGCTGGACGGCCTCGGAGTCCGCGCGGGCGATGCGCCAGATGGCCGACCTGGACCTGGCCTTCGCCGAGGAGCTCAGCCCGGCCGACGACGTGCTGGGCCGGCGCTGGCTGGTGCAGCAGCTCGACGTCCCCTTCATCGCCGACGAGTCCGCCACGACGCCCGCCGAGGTCACCCGCGAGGTGCTCGGCGGCGCGGCGACGGCTCTCTCGATCAAGACCGCGCGCACCGGCTTCTCCGGCTCGCAGCGGGTGCTCCACCTCGCCGAGGGACTCGGCCTCGAGGTGGTCATGGGCAACCAGATCGACGGCCAGCTCGGCTCGATCTGCACCGTGGCGTTCGGGGCGGCGCACCAGCGCACCACCCTGCACGCCGGCGAGCTGTCGAACTTCCTCGACATGAGCGACGACCTGCTCACCGAGCCGCTCCGCATCGAGAACGGCGAGCTCGCCCTCCGACCCGGCGCCGGGCTCGGCGTCGACATCGACGAAGACAAGCTTCGCCGCTACCGCACCGACTCCTGAGCCGCAGCAGCACCGCAGCACCGCAGGAAACCAACCCGAGAGGACACGTCATGACCACCGAGGTCGCCACCGCCGCCGCTTCCGGCGCCAGCGCCACCGAGCGCTTCCACTCCGACAAGTCGCCCTACGCGGCGGTCAGGGACACCCCGCCCGAGCGAGTCGACCGCCTGGCCCGGCGCGTGCTCGATGCCGTCTACCAGACGGTCCGCGACGAGAAGGTCACCTACGACGAGTTCAACGCGCTCAAGGCGTGGATGATCGGCGTCGGCGAGGACGGCGAGTGGCCGCTCTTCCTCGACGTGTGGCTCGAGCACGTCGTCGAGGACGTCAACACCGCCCACCGCGAGGGCAACAAGGGCTCGATCGAGGGCCCGTACTACGTCCCCGGCGCGCCCGAGCAGGGTGCGAAGGGCACCATCGAGATGCGCGAGGGCGAGGCCGGCACGCCGCTGGTGTGGACGGGCACGGTCACCTCGACCGACGGCACGCCGCTCGACGGCGCGCTCGTCGAGCTGTGGCACGCCGACAGCGACGGCTTCTACTCGCAGTTCGCGCCCGGCATCGCCGAGTGGAACCTGCGCGGCAACTTCCGGGTCGGTGCCGACGGCGCCTTCGAGATCCACACGATCCAGCCCGCGCCGTACCAGATCCCGACCGACGGCTCCTGCGGCAAGCTCATCGCCGCCGCCGGATGGCACGCGTGGCGTCCCGCCCACCTGCACGTCAAGGTCTCCGCGCCCGGTCACGAGCTGCTCACCGCCCAGCTCTACTTCCCCGGCGACGAGCACAACGACGACGACATCGCCTCGGCCGTGAAGCCCGAGCTGATGCTGGCGCCGCAGGCCCAGGCCGACGGCTCGGTCACCGTCGACTACGGCTTCGTGCTCGACCCCGAGAACCCCGCCTGATGCTGTTCCAGGTCCGGATGGACGTCGACCTCCCGCGCGACCTCGACCCCGCCCAGCGGGACGACGTGCTCGCGCGGGAGAAGGCGTACTCCCAGGAGCTCCAGCGCTCCGGCGAGTGGGCGCACCTGTGGCGCATCGTCGGGCAGTACGCCAACATCAGCGTCTTCGACGTGGAGTCCAACGCGCGGCTGCACGAGATCCTGTCGAGCCTGCCACTGTTCCCCTACATGCGGATCGAGGTCACTCCCCTGACCACGCACCCGTCGGCGATCTGAGGATGCCGTGACGCCCCGCCTCGCCCTGCGCCACCTGGCCGGCACCCCCGGCCGCCCGCTCCTCGTCGTCGGTCCCTCGCTCGGTACGACGACCGACCGGCTCTGGGGCGCGGTCGCCCACCGCCTGGAGGGCTGGAACGTCCTCGGCTGGGACCTCCCCGGCCACGGCCACAGCCCCGCCGCCGACCGGCTCACGCCGGGCTTCTCGATGGCGGTGCTCGCCGAGGCCGTGCTCGCCGCGGTCGGCGAGGCCGTCGGGGAGGCCGTTCCGTTCGCCTACGCGGGCGACTCGGTCGGGGGCGCGGTCGGCCTCCGGCTCGCGCTGGACCACCCCGGCCGGCTCTCGTCGCTCACCGTGCTGTGCAGCGCCGCGTCCTTCGGCGGTCCGGACGGCTGGCGCGACCGGGCCGCGCTCGTGCGGGCCGAGGGGATGGCGCCGATGGTCGCGTCGTCACCGGCGCGCTGGTTCGGCAGCGCGATCCCCGAGGAGCGGCGTGCCGCCGCGCTCGGCGATCTCGCCACCGTCGATCCCGAGGGCTACGCCCGGGTCTGCGAGGCGCTCGGCGGCTTCGACGTGCGCGACCGGCTGGCCGAGGTCGAGGTGCCGCTGCTCGCGGTGGCCGGAGCCGAGGACGTCGCCACCCCGCCCGCCGCGCTGGCCGAGATCGCCGACGGCGTCGCGGACGGCCGGCTCGAGGTGCTCGGCGGCGTGGGCCACCTGGCGCCCTACGAGGCGCCGGACGAGGTCGCCGTCCTGCTGCGCGACCACCTCGCCCCGCCCGCTCACTCCGCGCGCAGCAACGCCGACAGCCGGGCCCGGGCGGCGTCGAGGTCGGCCAGCGCCTGACCGCCGGTGAAGGTCACCGACCGCAGGACGCCGGTCCACGCGAACGGCGGCGCATAGGCGTCGCTGACCGGGAATCCCGCGTCGTGGCCGAGCCGGAGCCCGCCCCCGCCGATCTGGATGCCGCTCGCGCCCATGCCCTGCGCGAACGGCGCGCGGGCGACCTCGGTCCCGTCGACCAGCAGGACGCCGTCGGCTCCGGCCAGGCGGAACCCGACCGTGTGCGCGCCCGGGGTCAGCGGCGCGACCGACGTGACGTCGTACGGCGTGCTGGTGGCGTTGAGCAGGAACCGCGGGCAGCCGTCGACCACCACGAGCGCCCAGCCGTTCGACCAGTCGCCGATCGCGGCGAGCACGCCCTCCCCTCCCCCGTCCGGTACGACGACGTCCGCCTCGACCAGCGCCCCCAGCGCGAGCGACGGCACGGCCTCGTCGGCCACCGGGTTCGCGCCGGGCCGGACGACGAGACGCTCGGGCACCGGCCACAGCGGCGGCTCGATGCCGGGCAGGTGCCCGTAGAGCCCGTCGGTCAGCGGGAACACCTGGTTGGCCGCGGCCTCCGCCTCCCACCGCGCCTCCAGGTCGGCGACGACCTCGGGGTGCTCGTCGGCGAGGTCGTGCGCCTCGGAGAAGTCGTCGTCCATCCGGTAGAGGCACCACCGGTCGGTCGCGAAGTCGCGGCTGCCGGGCAGCATCCGCTCGTCGTCGACGCCGGTCGAGACGTGGTCGGTGGTGGCCTTCCAGCCCTCGTGGATGATCGAGCGCGAGCCGAGCATCTCGAAGTACTGCGTGGTGCGCGGCGCCGGCGCCGCGGGATCGGCGAGTGTGGCGCGCAGCGAGGCGCCTGCCATCGGCTGCTGCGCGACGCCGTCGACCTGCGCCGGCGCGGTGACCCCGCACAGGTCCAGCACGGTGGGCGCGATGTCGACGATGTGGCACCACTGCTCGCGGATCCCGCCCGGAACGGCCATCCCGCGCGGCGGCTTGAGCACCATCGGGACCCGGACGCCGCCGAGCCAGGAGTAGCGCTTCCACAGGTGGAACGGGGTGTTCCCGGCCCACGCCCAGCCCCACGGGTAGTGGTTGTAGCCGCGCCAGCCGCCGATGTCGTCGATGGCGGCGAGGTTGTCGTCGAGGTCGTCGCCCACCCCGAACCCGAAGCGGTGCTCGTTGAGCGAGCCGAGCCGGCCGCCCTCGGCGCTGGCGCCGTTGTCCGAGGTGAGCAGGACGATCGTGTCGTCGAGGATGCCCAGCTCCTCCAGGCTGTCGAGCAGCCGGCCGAGATGGTGGTCGAAGTGGGCGACGAAGCCGGCGTGCGCCTCGGCGTACCGCGCGAAGAGACGGCGCTCGTCGGCGCCGAGCTCGGCCCAGTCCTGCACCCACGGCGGCCGCGGCGGCAGCGTGGTGCCCTCGGGGACGAGGCCCGCGGCCTGCTGGCGCGCGAAGACCCGCTCGCGCAGGCACTCCCACCCGTCGTCGAAGCGCCCCGCGTAGGCCTCGATCCACGCGGGCGGCACCTGGTGCGGCGCGTGCCCGGCCCCGGGCGCGAAGTACATCAGGAACGGCTTGTCGGGGGCGGCGTGCTTCTGGTCCTTGACCATCCGCACCGCCTCGTCGACGAGGTCCTCGGTGAGGTGGTAGCCCTGCTCCGGCGTCGCGGGCGGCTCGACCGGCGAGTTGTCGCGGTAGAGCGTCGGCGTCCACTGGTTCGCGTCGCCGTGGAGGAAGCCGTAGAAGCGCTCGAAGCCCTGCCCCAGCGGCCAGGTGTCGAACGGGCCGGCGGCGGTGCGGTCGTTGCGCGGGGTCAGGTGCCACTTGCCGACGGCCATCGTGTTCCACCCGGCGTCGCGCAGGATGCGGGGCAGGGTGGCCGCCGACGCCGGCATCCGGCCGCTGTAGCCCGGGTAGCCGCCCGGCATGTCGGCCAGGAAGCCGATGCCCACCGCGTGGGAGTTGCGTCCGGTCAGCAGCGAGGCCCGGCTCGGTGAGCACATCGCCGTCACGTGGAAGCGGTTGTAGCGCAGGCCCTGCCCGGCGATCCGGTCGATGTTGGGGGTGTCGATCTCGCCGCCGAATGTGCCGAGCTGGCCGAACCCGATGTCGTCGAGCAGCACGACCAGCACGTGGGGGCGACCGGCCGGGCGCGGCCGCGGCGCGTGGTACGGCGTGGACGCGTCCGCCGTCCGGGCGATGACCGGGGCGGTGGCGGGGTTCTCGCTCACGATCGGGCTCCTACGATGCTCGGGTGACGGACTTCGGTGTGCTGCTCAGCCTGGCGGGCGTGGTGTTCGTCGACGCCCTGCACGAGCGGCTGGGCGAGGAGGGGTTCGGGGACTTCACCGTGCGCAGCGGCTGGGTGCTGCGCACCCTCGGCGACGAGGAGCTGAGCCTGCGCGACCTGGCCGAGCGGATGGACCTCAGCAGCCCCGGTGCGCTCAAGGCGATCAACCCGATGCTCGACGCGGGCTACCTCGAGCGCGCCGGGACCAGCGACAAGCGGGTGCGCGCGGTCCGGGTGACCGAGCGCGGCCGGGCGGCGCTGGCCTGCGCGAGCGCCTTCCACGCGGAGTTCGAGGCGAGCCTCGCCGCCGCGGTCGGCGCCGACGACGCGGCCGCGACCCGGCGCGGACTGGAGTCGCTGGTCGAGCGCGGGTCGGCGCACCTGCCGCGCGCGCTGACGCCCTAGGTCCCCGCCCCGCCGCGTCATGACGCCGGCTCCGGCGGGCGCCGGCGCCAGAACGACGACAGCAGCAGCCCGGTCAGCACGTCCCACAGCGCCCAGAAGGCGACGACGAGCGCGACCCCGCCGAGCTGGTCGAAGTACGCCAGCGCCAGGACCAGCCCGAGCGCCGTGTTGCGGATGCCGGTCTCGAAGGTCATCGCCCGCACCCCCGCGGGCGGGAGCCGGAAGGAGCGGCCCACGACGTACCCGACGAGGAGGACGACGGCGTTCTGGATGATCGCGGGGACCGCGACCTCGTCCAGGTGCGCCACGATCACGCCACCGCGGGTGGCCAGCCCCGCCACGATCACGAGCAGCAGCGTGACCAGGACGGCGATCTCGACGGGTCGGCGCAGCCGGGCCGCCAGCCCCGGCCGGCGCGCGGCCACCGCGATGCCGACGGCGAACGGCAGCCCGATCAGGAGCGCCACCTCGACGCCCATCTCGACCGGGTCGAGCCGGATGTCGCTCAGCAGCGCGTCGGCCGCCGGGTAGCGCGCGGCCCAGAAGCCGAACGCGACCGGCGTCGCCGCGACCGCCAGCAGGTTGGAGCAGGTGGTCAGCGCGATCGACAGCGCGACGTCACCGTGCGCACGGTGGGTCAGCAGGTTGGAGAGGTTGCCGGCCGGGCAGCAGGCGATGAGCAGCATCCCCAGCGCGACCGAGCCGCCGACGTCCAGGGCCCGGCACAGCAGCAGGGTCAGCGCCGGCAGCACCGCGAACTGGGCCGCGAGGCCGCCGGCCAGCACCAGCGGGCGCCGTACGACGGCGCGGAGGTCGGCGAGCCGGACGTCGAGCGCGACGCCCAGCAGGAAGACCGCGATGAGCAGCTTGATCCCGGTCTGACCGCCCTGGCCCAACGAGAGCCGGAGCGCGTCCAGGTCGGACGCGGCAGCGAGCATCGAGCCTCCCTCCCAAGTGCTTAACCGCAGTTAAGCATATGGGAGGGGTGGCGCGGGAGGCTCAGTCCTCGCGCTCCTCGGCGAACTGCTCGTGGTTGCGGATGACCTCGCCGATGATCACGTTGAGGATCTTCTCCGCGAAGTGCGGGTCGAGCCCCGAGCTCTCGGCCATCGACCGCAGCCGGGCGATCTGCACGGCCTCGCGCGCGGGATCGGCCGGCGGCATCCCGGCCCGGGCCTTGAGCCGGCCCACGGTCTCGGTGCACTTGAACCGCTCCGCGAGCAGGTGGATGAGGGCGGCGTCGAGGTTGTCGATGCTCGACCGCAGGCGGTGGAGCTCGGCGCGGGCGGCGTCTTCTGCACTCACACCCCGCATCCTGCCCTACGCCTCCGGACGGAGATCACCGACCTGCCGGGCGTACCACGGGTCGCCCACGTGGACGGCGATCTCGCGCAGCGTCCAGTCCGCGCCCCGCGGCCGGTCCCACGCGTCCGGGCCCGCCGCGAGCAGCCGCAGCCGGAACGTGCGCGAGAGCCGGGCCAGCCGCTCGGTCGCCTCGACGAGGTCGACCTCGGTGAACGGCGCCAGGTCGGCCGGCGTCGTCACCGCGCTCTCGAACCAGCCGTTGGGCCGGGTGGGCACGCCGGCCAGGAGCGCCTCGACCTGCGCCAGGTGGTCGACGAGGTGGTCGCCGTAGCGGCGGACCGCCTTGTGCGGCGTGTAGATCCGGGCGCCGTCCTCGGCGACCCGCGGCCGCCCGTCCCAGGCGAGCCAGGTGCGGGCCAGGGCGAGGACCTCGGCGGTGGCCTCCTCGACGACGCGGCCGGGGTCGGTCGTGCTCTCCTCGATGCTCATGGCGGCGACGCTAGGCCGCCGACGTCTCGGTCGCGGCCGAGACGTCGCCGCGCGATGATCGACCCCATGAGCGCCGACCTCGCCCAGATCGGCCGGGCCCTCGGAGCACCGGCCCGGGCCGCGATGATCCACGTCCTGCTCGACGGAGCACCGCACCTGGCAGGCGAGCTGGCCCGGGCGGGCGGGGTGAGCTCGGCGACGGCGAGCGAGCACCTCGCCGTCCTCGTGGCGGCGGGGCTGGCCACCGTCGAGCGGGACGGGCGGCACCGGCAGTACACGATGACCGACCCGCGGATCGCCCAGGCGCTCGAGCTGCTCGGCGGGCCGGCGCCCGAGGAGGTGACGTCGCTGCGGCTCTCCCGCGAGCAGCAGCGCGTACGACGGGCGCGCACCTGCTACGACCACCTGGCCGGCCGGCTCGGCGTCGCGCTCACCGAGCGGCTGGTGGCGCAGGAGTGGGTCGATGCCGCGCTCACCACGGTCACGCCGGCCGGCCGGAGCGCCCTCGCCGCGCAGCTCGGCATCGACCTCGACGACGTCCGCACGGGACGGCGTCCGCTGCTGCGCGCCTGCCGCGACTGGACCGAGCGCCGCGACCACGTCGCCGGCGTGCTCGGCGCCCGGCTCGCGGCGCACGCGCTCGCGGACGGGTGGGTGGTCCGCAAGCCCGGCAGCCGCGGGCTCACCGTCACCGCCCACGGAGAGGACGCGCTCGGCCTGCTCGGCGTCGCGCTCCCCTAGGATCCGAGACCTCCGAGCACGACGCCTTCCCGAGAGGACCCCCATGAGCGACCAGGTGATGTACACCCTCGACCCCGACGAGCAGCCGACCCACTGGTACAACATCGTCGCCGACCTCCCGGTCCCCCCGCCGCCGCCGCTCCACCCGGGCACCCACGAGCCGGTCGGCCCCGACGACCTCGCGCCGCTGTTCCCGCCCGAGCTGATCGCGCAGGAGGTCACCGCCGAGCGGTACGTCGAGATCCCCGAGGCCGTGCTCGACGTCTACCGGCAGTACCGCCCGAGCCCGCTCTACCGCGCCCGCCGCTGGGAGGAGAAGCTCGGCACCAGCGCCCGGATCTACTACAAGTACGAAGGCGTCTCGCCGGCCGGCTCGCACAAGGTCAACACCGCGGTGCCGCAGGTCTACTACAACAAGATCAACGGCATCACCCGGCTCACCACCGAGACCGGCGCGGGCCAGTGGGGCACCGCCCTGTCGTACGCCGCCTCGCTGTTCGGCGTGACGTGCGAGGTGTGGCAGGTCGGCGCCTCGTTCGACACCAAGCCGCAGCGGCGCACGCTGATCGAGGTCTTCGGCGGCAAGGTGCACCGCTCCCCCAGCCGCCTGACCGAGTCGGGCAAGGCGTTCGCCGAGGACCACCCCGGCTCGCTCGGCATCGCGATCTCCGAGGCGGTCGAGGTCGCCGCGCAGGACCCCGAGGCCAAGTACGCGCTGGGCTCGGTGCTCAACCACGTCCTGCTGCACCAGAGCGTCATCGGCGAGGAGGCGCTGCGCCAGCTCGCCAAGGCCGGCGAGACCGGTGCCGACCTGGTCGTCGGCTGCGCGGGCGGCGGCTCGAACTTCGCCGGCCTCGCGTTCCCGTTCCTGCGCGAGAAGCTCGCCGGCAACCAGGACCCGCGGATCCTCGCGGTCGAGCCGAGCTCGTGCCCGACGCTGACCCGCGGTGAGTACCGCTACGACTTCGGCGACACCGCGGGCCTCACGCCGCTGATGAAGATGCACACGCTCGGCCACGACTTCGTGCCGTCGCCGATCCACGCGGGCGGCCTGCGCTACCACGGCATGGCGCCGCTGGTCTCGCACGCGGTCAACGAGGGCTACATCGACGCGGTCGCGCTGCACCAGAACGAGTGCTTCGAGGCGGCGGTCGAGTTCGCCCGCACCCAGGGCATCGTCCCGGCGCCCGAGTCCTCCCACGCCCTCGCCCAGGTACGCCGCGAGGCGCTCGCCGCGACCGAGGCCGGCACCTCGCCGGTCATCGTCGTGGGCCTGTCGGGCCACGGCCTGCTCGAGCTCGGCGCCTACGCGAGCTTCCTCGACGGCAACCTCGACGATGACCCGCTGTCGGACGAGGCGCTGAGCGAGGCGCTGGCCAACGTGCCGGTCATCGACTGACCGAACCGTCGTACGCACGGCCCGGGAGACGCGCAGCGGTGCGGCTCCCGGGCCGTCGTCGTCCCGCGACCAGGGCGAGGGCGGCCACGACCGCGCCGGCCCCGGCCACCCACGCGATCGCCCAGCCGGTGCCTGCCGAGTCTCCGTGGGTCGCGGCCCGGCTCCGGAAGAGCGCGTCGCCCGCGGCCAGCGCCACGGCACCGATCACCTGCCGGCCCAGGAGCAGGGTCCCCATCGCCGCGGCGAGGTCGCGGGGCGCGACGCTCCGGGAGAGCGCGATCTGCAGGCCGGACAGCTGCGGTCCCATGCCGAGGCCGAGCAGCGCCATCGCGGCGAGCGGCAGCACCGCCGCCGACGACGCCCCCAGCCCGAGGAAGGCGAGCGCGCCGGCCAGGGTGACGGCGCTCGCCGCGACCAGCGGCACGCGCAGACCGCCTCGGCTCACCAGCACGGCGCCCACGTTGACGCCGACGAGCAGCGCGACGAGGAGCGGGTAGACCCGGATCCCGGCGCCGGTGGCATCGAGCCCGCCGTCGAGCTGGTACCAGCGCGGGACCAGCAGCACGCACGCGTAGAGCCCCGTCGTCGCGAAGGCCCCGGCGAGCAGCAGCCGGGCCGACGCGGGGTCGGCCAGCAGGCGCAGCGGCACGATCGGCGCGGCCGCCGTGGCCTCGACGCGCAGGAACAGCACGATCCCGAGCACACCGCACACGAGCGCGCCCCCGGTCGACGGCAGCAGCCAGTCGCCGAGCTGCTGGTGCCGGTTGAGCGCCACCAGGAGCGCGCCGATGCCGAGGACCAGGCAGGCGATGCCCGCGAGGTCGACGTCGGTACGCCGCGACTCCATCCGGCCGAAGCCGGCGGGCAGCGAGCGCAGCAGCATCACCATGGCGGCCAGGCCGACGGGCAGGTTGACCAGGAACGCCCAGCGCCAGCCGACGTGGTCGGTGAGCAGGCCGCCGATGAGCGGACCGGCGATGAAGCTGATCGCCATCACGGCCGAGATCGCCGCCTGGCCCGCGCCGCGCTTGCTGTCGCGGGCGAGCTCGTTGACGACGAGGAAGCTCAACGCCTCCAGGGCCGCGGCGCCCGCGCCCTGCGTCGTACGGCCGGCGACGAAGACGGGCATCGAGCCGGCCAGCGCGCAGACCGCCGAGCCCACCAGGAACAGCGCCATGCCCAGGAGCAGCATGTCGCGGCGACCGGTCCGGTCGGAGAGCCGGGTCGCGACCGGCAGCAGGACGGTGGCCGGCACGAGGTAGCAGGTGAACGCCCAGACGTACCACGACGGTCCGCCCAGGTCGCCCACGATCCGCGGCAGCGCCGTGCCGACGATCGTCTGGTCGAGCATCGCGAGCAGCAGTCCCGAGACGACGGCGGCCCAGAGCAGCCCGCGGCGCCGGGGCGAGAGATCAGGTGGATTCACATATCGAATCTGACATGTCATTTTCGACATGTCAATCTGGATTGCTGGGACTAGGCTCGGCCCATGTCGTTGCGCCACGCGATCCTGGGCCTGCTCGCCCGCAAGCCCTCGACGGGCTACGAGATCGCGCGGATGTTCGACGTCTCCCTCCGCTCGGCCTGGCACGCCGGGCACAGCCAGATCTATCCCGAGCTCGCCCGCCTCGAGGCCGGCGGACTGGTCGAGGTCGTCGAGCGCGGGGCCCGCGGCAGCAAGACGTACGCCCCCACCGACGCCGGCCGCGAGGAGCTGCGCCGCTGGCTCGTCGAGGCCGAGCCGGACCGCTCCCAGCGCAACGAGGGCGCCGTGCGGCTGTTCCTCAACCAGCTCCTGTCACCCGAGGACCGCCGCCAGGTCTTCACCCGCGACCTCGACCACGTCGAGGCCGAGATCGCCACGCTGCGCGAGCTGCACGACCAGACCGACGCCGACGAGCCCTTCGCCGCCCAGATCGACCTCGGCCTGCGGATCAACGAGGTGCTCGCGGCCTGGCTGCGCGAGCAGGCCGCACGCTGAGCGCCCCGCACCCGTAGCCGCTCGAAAACCACCTGCACAAGGCATTTCCGCCCCTCTAGCGTTCAC
This sequence comes from Pimelobacter simplex, assembly GCF_024662235.1. Classification (GTDB taxonomy): domain Bacteria; phylum Actinomycetota; class Actinomycetes; order Propionibacteriales; family Nocardioidaceae; genus Nocardioides. Next base: position 33,216 of record NZ_CP096276.1, on the reverse strand, counting down.
CGCCGGTCGCGTCCGCGGCCACCACGAGAACGCACGTCACGAGAAGGGCGACGACACAGGAACCATCGATGGACAAGATCACCCCGAAGCTCCTCAGCTGGGCTTCGATCCTCGAGCAGGGCACCCGCGAGCAGGCGATGACCACGGCCCGGATGCCGTTCATCCACCCGCACCTCGCGCTGATGCCCGACGCCCACCTGGGCCTGGGCGCGACGGTGGGCTCGGTCATCCCGACCCTCGGCGCGATCATCCCGGCCGCGGTCGGCGTCGACATCGGCTGCGGCATGATCGCGGTCCGCACGCAGTACGTCGCCGACGAGCTGCCCGCGGACCGGCGACCGCTGCGGGAGGCGATCGAGCGGGCCGTCCCGCTCTCGGCCGGCGCCGCCAACCAGACGATCTCGCGCGAGCACACGCAGCGCCGGCTCGACGAGCTGAGCGCCGCGGCCGAGCAGGCGGGCTTCGATCCCGGCCGCTACGCGAAGCGCTGGGAGCTGCAGCTGGGCACGCTCGGCTCGGGCAACCACTTCATCGAGGTGACCGTCGACGAGGAGCAGCGGGTGTGGCTGTTCCTGCACTCCGGATCGCGGGGCGTGGGCAACAAGATCGCGCAGAAGCACATCCAGGTCGCCCGCGACCTGTGCGAGAAGTGGTGGATCAAGCTCCCCGACAAGGACCTGGCCTACCTCGCCGAGGGCACCGACGAGTTCTGGTCCTACATCCGCGAGATGCGGTGGGCGCAGCGCTACGCGCTGCTCAACCGCGAGGAGATGATGGACCGGGTCGTGCGGCAGTTCGCGGAGTGGGTCGGGCTCGGTTCGGCCGACGAGGTCGAGCGGGCCGAGGAGATCAACTGCCACCACAACTACACCGAGCAGGAGCGGCACTTCGGGCGCGACGTGTGGCTCTCCCGCAAGGGTGCGATCAACGCCGAGCTCGGGCGGCCGGGGCTGATCCCGGGTTCGATGGGCACGGCGTCGTACGTGGTGAGCGGGCTGGGCAACCCGGTGGCGCTGCACTCGGCGCCGCACGGCGCAGGGCGGGAGTACTCCCGGTCCAAGGCCCGGCGGACCTTCACCCGCGAGCAGCTGCGGGAGGCGATGGCGGGCATCGAGTACCGCGACACCGACGCGTTCATCGACGAGATCCCCGCGGCGTACAAGGACATCGACCGGGTGATGGCCGACGCGGCCGACCTCGTCGAGGTCCGGCACACGCTGCGCCAGATCGTGAACGTGAAGGGCGACTGAGCCCCGATCCGGACCCACCGGTGACAGCGGCCGGGGCGGTCGGTTTGAATGTGCGGATGGAGGACGACCATCCCACCCATCCCGACCTGCCCTGGCCGCTGACCGGCGCCGACGCCCTGCGCGACGAGCTCCTGGCGGCCTACGGCGAACCGAGCCGCGGCCACCACGGCACCCGCCACCTCGCCGAGGTGCTGGCCCGGCTCGACGAGCTGGCCGCGGCCGGCACCGCCTTCGACCGGACCCCGGTGCTGCTCGCAGCCTGGTTCCACGACGCGGTGTACGACGGCGAGCGCGACGCCGAGGAGCGCTCGGCGACCTGGGCCGAGCACGCGCTCCCCCAGCACGCCGACCCGGCGACCGTCGCCGAGGTCGCCCGCCTGGTGCGGCTCACCGAGCACCACCGACCCGAGGCCGGCGACGACAACGGCTGCGCGCTGAGCGACGCCGACCTCTCGATCCTCGCCGCCGGCCGCGAGCGCTACGACGAGTACGTCGCGGCCGTGCGCACCGAGTACGCGCACCTGTCCGACGACGTCTTCACCGCCGGCCGGGCCGACGTCCTGCGCGCGCTCGCCGACGCCCCCGAGCTCTTCCGCACCGCCCACGGCCGCGCGCGGTGGGAGGAGCCGGCCCGGGCCAACATGGCCCGCGAGCTCGGCGTCCTGTCGTCCTCCTGAGCACCGCTCACCCCCGAGCACGCACAATGGGAGGCGTGGACGACAGCGCTATCTACACGGCCCGGGCCCGGGTGCTGGCCGACCTCGAGGCCCGCGGCCTCGGGAGCCCGGCCTCGGTGACCCTGCTCGAGGAGGCCTGTTCGGAGCGCCGGTGGTGGCTGAGCCAGTGGCCGCCCGGACAGGACTTCGTCGCCGGCCTGGTCGCCCAGGACGTCCAGGACGGCCTCGCCGACCAGTTCGGGCGCGGGGTGCGCGAGGGCCTGTGGCCGGTGTGCACCCACTGCGCCGACGGACCCGTGCACGCCCTCCACATCGAGCCCGACCTCGGCGGCCCCGACCCCACCTGGGTGTGCGAGGAGACCGGGACACCGGTCGCGCCGCTGGGCGGGCTCGGCGCCCGCTAGCGCGCTCAGCGCGTGGCGCAGAGCTGGACGTTGAGCGTGTACGCGTCCCCGCGGTAGACCGTCCGCGACACCTCGACCACCGCATCGCCGGCCAGGGCCCGCCGGTGGTGGCGCAGCACCGCCGAGCCGGACGGGATCTCCAGCAGGGCCGCCTCCTCGGGCGTCGCGGTGGCCGCGGCGAGCATGTCCTCGGCCCAGCTGGGACGCAGGCCGCGCGCGGCCAGGTCGTCGTACAGGCTGGTGGGGAGGCACTCGAGCAGCCCCGGCACGCGGGTCCGGTCGAGGTAGGCGTCGGAGAGGCAGACCGGGCGACCGTCGGTCATCCGCAGCCGGCGCCAGTGCACGACCGGGACGCCGGCCTGGACCTGCAGCGCCCGGGCGAGGTTCTCCCCCGCGGGCAGCTGGTCCGCGGCGAGGGTGCGGGACTCGGCGACGATGCCGCGGCGCGCCATCTCCTCGCTGAAGCTCGTCACCCCGCTCGCCGTACGCCGGGGGGTGGCGACGAACGTCCCCCGACCGGGGAAGCGCTCCAGCACCCCCTCACCGACCAACGCGTCCAGCGCCTGACGCACCGTCATCCGCGCCACGCCGAACCGGTCGACGAGGTCGCGCTCGGACGGCGCGGCCGTGCCGGGCGCGCTCCCATCGACCAGGTTGCGCACGTACTCGCGGATCGCGACGTGCTTGAGTGAGCGGCTCATCGTGGCGAAAGGCTAGAGAGGACGCGCGAGGGCGTCCGGAGAATCGCGGAAACTTTGCCGCAGTGCGAACACCTGTTCGAATCCTGAGGTACCCTCGAACCCATGACGGTCGACTTCCAGACCAGCCTGTTCGACCCGGCCACCACGGCCGTCCCGGCGTCCGAGCTGGCCCCCGAGCGCCGCTCGCTCAGCGCCGGCGCCTGGGTCGACGTCGCCCGCAACTGGCTCCCCGACGCCGATGACGTCTTCGCGACCCTGGTCACCGAGGTGCCCTGGCGCGCCGAGCGGCGCACGATGTACGACCGCGTGGTCGACGTACCCCGCCTGGTGTTCACCTACATGATCGGCGACGAGCTCCCCCACCCCGCGCTGAGCGCCGCCCGCGAGCGCCTCAGCGCGCACTACCTGCCCGAGCTGGGCGAGCCCTTCCGCACGGCGGGCTGCTGCTACTACCGCGACGGGCGCGACAGCGTCGCCTGGCACGGCGACACCATCGGCCGCGGCTCCACCCACGACACGATGGTCGCCATCGTCTCCCTCGGCGACCCGCGCCGCCTCCACCTGCGCCCCCGCGACCCCGAGCGGCGCGACGAGGCGTTCGCGGTCGAGATGGGCCACGGCGACCTGGTCGTCATGGGCGGGGCCTGCCAGCGCACCTGGGAGCACGCGGTGCCCAAGGTGGCGGCGGCCGGACCGCGCGTCTCGGTGCAGTTCCGGCCCCTCAACGTCTTCTGACCTGTCGGGGCGAGCGCGTCTCCGGCGCAGGTCCCGGCAGCAAAGCTGCCCTCAGCGCCTCCCGCCGCGCTGCCGCGCTAGCCCTGCGCCGCCTGGGCCTGCTCGTCGATCTCCTCCTGCGAGCGCAGGATGCAGAACTCGTTGCCCTCCGGGTCCGCCAGCACGACCCACCCCGAGCCGGGACCGTAGATCCCGCGGTGGTCGGCGACCTGGGTGGCGCCGTGGTCGAGCAGGCGCTCGAGCTCGTCGTCGCGGCCGCCGGAGCCGGGGCGCGGGCGCAGGTCGAGGTGGAGCCGGTTCTTGGTGCTCTTGCGGTCCGGGACCTCGATGAAGAGCACCTGCTGGCCGGTGTCGGGGTCGACGATCATGCACTCCTCGTGGCCCGGCTCGTTGGGATCGCCGGGCACGTCGGTGTAGCCGAGGACCGGCTTCCACCACTCCGAGAGGTCATAGGCGTTCGCGCAGTCGACGGTGAGGTGCGAGAGGAACGACGTCATCCCGTCAGGGTACGGCGGGCGCCCCGGTCGGTGTCGGGCTCGGGGTGGGCGTCGGCGTGCCCGGAGGGGGCTCGGTGGGCGTCGTCCCCGGGTCGGTGGGCCCGGTGGTCGGTCCGTCGGTCGGGTCGGTCGGCGCCGTCGTCGGGTCGGTCGGCCCCGTGGTGGGGTCGGTCGGACCGGTGGTCGGCGCGTCGGTGGGACCGGTCGGCGTCGGGTCCGGGTCGGGCCGCGGGCGGTCGCGGTCGTTGCCGCCGCCGTTCTTGTCGCCGAAGATCCCGGTGAGCGAGGTCCGGTCGGAGCCGTCGGTGCCGCCGGTGATCGTCGAGACGCTCTTGCCGGCGATCAGCTCGACCAGGCTGATCACCACGATCGCGATCACGAAGACGAGCGCGGCGAGGAGCGCGATCTTCTTCCACGGCAGCTGGGCCCAGCGGCTGGGCTCGGCCTCCTCGAGGTCACTGCTGGCGGCGTCGAGGTGGTGGTGGGCGCGGTCGAGCTCGCGCTCGGCGGCCTCGGGGTCGGAGCGGCGCGAGGCGCGGCGTACGTTCTGGTCGGCCAGGTTGACCCGCTGGAGCGCGGCGGCCTGGACGTCGGCCATCCGCCGCCGGCTCGACTCGATGCCCTGCTTGTAGAGCGCGGAGCTGACCGTGGCGATGACGCTGCCCAGGGCGGCGCCGATCAGGGTGCCGGCCGCGCCGAGGGTGGAGAGCAGCACGGCGACGGTCACCGCCGCGCCGGCCCCCGCGAAGGTCGCGGGCCAGTCGATCCGCGTCCTGCGCTCGGGGGCCTGCGAAGCCTCCTGGGGTTCTGCCTCAGCCATGGGGTCGCACGATTCGTCAGTCGGTGCCGTTGGCCTTGATGAAGGCGAGGATCTGCTCGGAGAGCTCGGGGCGGCACACGATGACGTCGGGCAGGTAGACGTCGGCCTGGTTGTAGACCAGCTCGCTGCCGTCGACGCGCGAGGTGAACAGGCCGGCCGCGCGGGCCACGGCCACGGGGGCCGCAGAGTCCCACTCGTACTGCCCGCCCGCGTGCACGTAGGCGTCGGCGACGTCGCGCACGACCGACATCATCTTGACCCCGGCCGAGCCCATCGGGACCAGCTCGGCGTCGAGCTCGGCGGCCAGCGCCTGGACGAACGCCGGCGGACGGGTGCGCGAGACCGCGATGCGCGGGCGCTGCGACGTGCGCGCCGGTACGACGGGCGGCGTACCGGTGGTGAAGGTCTCGCCCAGCACCGGCTGCGCGACGGCTCCGGCGACCAGCTCGCCGTCCTGCCACAGCGCGACGTGGACCGCCCAGTCGTCCCGCGGCGGCTCGGAGAACTCGCGGGTGCCGTCGAGCGGGTCGATGATCCAGACCTTGGCGGCGCTCAGCCGGGCGTCCTTGTCGTCGGCGCTCTCGAGCGCCTCCTCGGACAGGACCGCGTCGTCGGGCCGGTGCGCGGCCAGCAGCTCCATGAGCAGCACGTGCGCGGCCCGGTCGCCGGCGTCCTTGAGCTCCTTGCCCTCGAGCCCCTCGGTGCGCACCTCGAGCAGGCGGCGCCCGGCGGCCTCGGCCAGCCAGGCGGCGAAGAGGTGGTCGTCGGCGACGACGTCGGGAGCGGGGGTACCGGGCACGGAAGTCACGGTCGCCAGCGTAGCGATCCGGCGCGAACCCGGAGCGCGGCCGTCACCGGTTGAACGTCTGCTGGGTCTTCTCCAGGCCCTCGGCGATGAGCGTCTCGACCGCGTCCGCGGCGCTGTCGACCTGGAACGGCAGCTCCTTGCGCTCGGTGGTCGAGTAGTTGGAGAGCACGAAGTCGGCGACGTCCTGGCGTCCCGGCGGGCGGCCGATGCCGGCCCGGATCCGGTAGAAGTCGCCCGTGCCGAGCGAGGAGCGCATGGACTTGAGTCCGTTGTGGCCGTTGTCGCCGCCGCCGAGCTTGATCCGGAGCGTGCCGAAGTCGATGTCGAGCTCGTCGTGGATCGCGATGATCCGCTCGGGCGGGACCTTGTAGAACGTGGCGAGCGCCTTGACCGGGCCGCCGGACTCGTTCATGTAGGAGCGCGACTTGGCGAGGACGACGCGGGGGGCGGCGGCGCCGGGGGCGGCCAGGCGGCCCTCGACCACGTCGGCGCGGCCGGTCTTGTGGGCGCGGAAGCCGCTGCCCATCCGGCGGGCGAGCTCGTCGACCACCTGGTAGCCGATGTTGTGCCGGTGCCCCGCGTACGACGGCCCGGGGTTCCCGAGGCCGACGACCAGCCACACGTCAGCGTCCGCCACGGTCTCGCTCCCGGTCTCGTCGGTGGGCAGGGGGGTGGGAAATGCGGAGCTCCCCGGTGCGGCGGACCGCACCGGGGAGATCAGTCGGCCCAGGAACCACCTGAGCCGGCCGAAGGTCACTCGCCGGCAGCCTCGGCGGCCTCGGCCGGGGCGGCGTCGCCCTCAGCGGCCTCGGGCTCGGGCTCGGCGGCCTGCTGCTCGGTGACGTTGACGACCAGGGTCTCGGCGTCGGTGAGCAGGGTGGTGCCCGAGGGAAGCTCGATCTGGCCGGCGAGGAACTGGGTGCCGGCCTCGGCGCCCTCGATGTTGACCTCGAACTGCTCGGGGATGTGGGTGGCCTCGGCCTCGACCTGGACCGTGGCGTTCTCGGTGACGACCAGGGTGCCGCTGGCGGCGTCGCCCACGACGTGGACGGGGACGTCGACGGTGACCTTCTCGCCACGGACGACGGCGACGAAGTCGACGTGCTCGAGGACGCGGCGGACCGGGTCGACCTGGACCTGCTTGGTCAGGGCGAGCTGCGCGGTGCCGTCGATGTCGAGCTCGAGGAGCGCGTTGGCGCCACCGTGCTTGAGCGCCATCATCGTGTCGTGGCCCGGGAGGGTCAGGTGGATCGGCTCGTTGCCGTGGCCGTAGACGACCGCGGGAACCTTGTTGTCGCGACGGATGCGGCGGGCGGCGCCCTTGCCGAACTCGGTGCGGACCTCGGCCTTGATCTTCTCGGTGCTCATCGGAATCTCCTGGTTCGTACGTCGACGTGGCGGGTGCTGCCCGGAGACGAAGAACGCCGCGCTTCCCTCACCCGGTGATCGGCTGGGGCGCGCGGCGTCGTACAAGACGAACCGGCCCAGTCGATCACGGAGTCACAGAAGCGGGAGCTCCCTCGCCGAGGCAACCGGAGAAGGTTACCCAACGGCGGCAGGGCCCGCGAAATCCGCAGGTCAGGCGTAGGGATCGGTGATCTCGCGCAGCGCCTCCAGGGCGTCGCGCAGGGCCGCCATCCGCTCCGCGCCCAGGTGCGCGGTCCACTCCCGCTCGACGGCGGCCTCGACCTCGCGCGCGAGCCGCTGGACGGCGCGCCCGCGCGGCGCGATCAGCACCAGCCGGGCGCGGGCGTCACCCGGGTCCGGGACCCGGACGACGTACGCCGCGCGCTCGAGCTGCTCGACGAGCGCGCCGGCGCTCTGCTTGGTGATCCGCGCCTGCGCGGCGAGCGCGGTGAGCCGGATGCCGTCCTCGCCGAGCCGGGCCGCGACCCGCGCCATCGCCGGGGTCAGGTCGTCGTAGCCCGCCGCCGCGACGGCCTCGGCGACCCGCTGCTCGACGTACCGGGCGCCGATGAACATGAGCAGGGCCGGGTGCGGGCGGTCCATCGCGCTCCTCGGGTCTTGACGAACTAGTCAGGAAGACTGACGATATCAGGGAAGGGAGTCGCCATGGACCGGTCGCAGACGTGGGCCCACATCCATGCCGAGCGCGCCGCGCTCGCCACGACGCTCGCCGGCCTCGACCCGGACGCGTGGTCGCACACCACCCTCTGCCCGGGCTGGACGGTCCACGACGTCGCCGCGCACGTCATCTCCACGGCCCGGATCGGCTGGCGCCAGATGCCCGGGATGCTGGCGCGCAACGCCGGGCGCGGCTACAACACGATGATCTTCCGCGAGGTGAAGCGGCTCGGCGCCCGCGAGACCCGGGAGAGCATCCTCGCCGACTTCGAGCGCCACGCCACGAGCCGGCACCACGTGCCGACGACGACCTCGGTCGAGCCGCTCATCGACGCGCTCCTGCACCACCAGGACATCGTCCGCCCGCTCGGGCTGCGGCACACGATGGCGCCCGAGGCCGCGGCCGTCGCCACCGACCGGGTACGACGGCTCGCGCCGCTCATGGGCACGGGCCGGCTCGTCCGCAGCATCCGGCTGGTCGCCACCGACCTCGACTGGGCGCGCGGCTCCGGCCCCGTCGTCCGCGGCCCGGTCCAGGAGCTGCTCATGCTCGCCTCGGGCCGCGCCCCCGACCCGGACCTCGTCGAGGGAGACGGGCTGGCGCTCGTCCCGCCGCGCCCCCGCGCGTAGCCCTGCGCCGGCGGATACTTGTTGATACTTTCTTGAAGTATCGGCGGGTATCGATCCTCGGGAGCGCAGATGACAGCCAACCCCTACACCCCCGGCCAGGTGCCGCGGGTCTTCGCCGGACGCGCGGCGGAGCTGCACCGCATCGAGGACCAGCTCGCCCGGGTCCTCACCTTCGGCGAGCTCGGCGGCCCCCTGCTCGTCTTCCACGCGCCCCGCGGCATCGGCAAGACCTCGCTGCTGCGCACGGCGCAGCGCCGCGCCGAGGAGCTGGGCTTCGTGACGGCCTGGGTCGCGTGCAGCCGCGAGCGGCCCGTGCTGCCCGAGCTGGTGAGCGGCCTGCGCACCGCACTGGAGCGCGCCGAGGTGCTCCCCCGCGGCGGTGCCGGAGGGGCCTGGCGCAAGCGCCTCGAGCGGGTCTCCGTCGAGGTCGGCCTGCCCGGCGCCAAGGTGGCGGCCGAGGTCGCCTCCCCACCCGGCGAGAAGCCGGACGACACCCTGGGCCTGGCCCCCATCAGCGCGCTCGGCACGCTGCTCCACGACGCCGCCGCCCTCGTCCGGCGCCGCGGAGGTGCCGGGCTCCTCCTGCTGGTCGACGAGCTGCACGTCGCGCTCCCCGACGACATGTCGATCCTGCTCAACACCCTGCAGAACCTCGACGGCGACCGCGAGCACAACCCGCTCGCCGTCGTCTCCGCCGGACTCCCCGTGACCCCCGAGGCGCTGACCCGCGCGGCGACCTTCGGCGAGCGCAGCGCGTTCGTGCCCCTCGACGTCCTCAACAGTGCCGACGCCCGGGCCGTGCTCACCGCCCCCGCGGCCGCGGCCGGCGTGGGCTGGACCGAGGGCGCGCTCACCGCCGTCGTCGACGAGGCCCGCGGGCACCCGTACCTGCTCCAGCTCATCGGCAGCAGCACCTGGGACGCCGCCCGGCCGCGCCGCGGCGGCAAGCTCGGCCTGCCCGACGTACGACGCGGCCTGCCCGCCGCCCAGCAGCAGCTGGCCGCGATGCACCGGGCCCGCTGGGGCGCGGCGACGCCGACCGAGCAGGCGTTCCTGGCCGCCATGGCCGCGACCGGCCTCGACAACGTCACCCGGGTCGCGATCGCGGCCGGGATGGACCGCGACTCCCGCTCGATCAGCGCCCCGCGGGAGCGGCTCATCGAGAAGGGCGTCATCGAGCCGGTGGGCCACGGTCTGGTGCGGTTCACGCTCCCGGGATTCGGGGCCTTCGTCCGCGGCCTCGACGACGCCTGAGCGTCGTTGCTCCCCCTAGGCTGAGTCCCGTGCGCATCGACTTCCACGGCTCACCGGAGCCGACGATCGGGGTGGAGTGGGAGTTCGCACTGGTCGACCGGCGCAGCCGTGACCTCCGCAACGAGGCCGCACACCTGTTCGCCCGGGCCAAGCCGCGGATGCCCGACCCGGGCAAGCTCCACAAGGAGCTGCTCAAGAACACCGTCGAGGTGGTCACCGGCGTGTGCGACACCGTCGGCCACGCGATGGCCGACCTGCGCGAGACCCTCCAGCACGTCACGGCCGCGGCCGACGCCCTCGACCTCGACCTGTACGGCGCCGGCACCCACCCGTTCGCGTCGTGGACCGGGCAGCAGCTCACCGAGGGTCACCGGTACGCCGAGCTGATCAACCGCACCCAGTGGTGGGGCCGGCAGATGCTCATCTGGGGCGTGCACGTGCACGTGGGGCTGCCGGAGAAGAGCCGGGTGCTGCCGGTCCTCAACGGCCTGCTCACCTACTACCCCCACCTGCAGGCGCTCTCCGCGTCCTCGCCGATCTGGATGGGGATGGACACCGGCTACGCGTCCAACCGGGCGCTGATGTTCCAGCAGCTGCCGACCGCGGGGCTGCCGTTCCAGTTCGAGCGCTGGGAGGAGTTCGAGCAGTTCGCGCACGACCAGATGACCACCGGCGTCATCGACGAGCTGAGCGAGATCCGCTGGGACCTGCGGCCCGCGACCAAGCACGGCACCTTGGAGAACCGGATCTGCGACGGCGTCTCCACCCTCGCCGACATGGAGGCTCTCGTCGCCCTCATGCACTGCCTCGTGGTCTGGCTCGACGGGCGGGTCGCGGCCGGCGAGACGCTGACCACGATGCCGCCCTGGCACGTGCAGGAGAACAAGTGGCGCTCCGCGCGCTACGGCGTCGACGCGATCGTCATCCTCGACGGCGCGTCCAACGAGCGGCTGGTCACCGACGACCTCGCCGACCTGGTCCCGCTCCTCATGCCCACCGCGGCCCGGCTGGGCTGCGAGCGCGAGCTCGCCTCAGTGCTCGACGTCGCGCAGCGCGGGCCGTCGTACGTGCGGCAGCGGGCGGTCGCCGAGCGCACCGGCGGCGACCTGGTCGCCGTGGTCGACTCGGTGGTGACCGAGCTGCGCGCGGGGCTCTAGGACGAGGGTCGACGTGATCAAGGTGAACCAGGTGGTCTCCGCGGCGGAGGCGCAGAGGCTGCGGCACGTCGATGTGCTGGGCGTCTACGTCGGCAGTGGCACCGAGCACGATCGAGCGGTCGCCACCCGTGACGTGCCGGCCATCAGGTCGGCGTCCGAGGCGTTGCTCTCGGTCGCCCTGGCCCCGTCCGGACCGGTCACGGTGGAGGCGGTCCACCAGACGGTGCGAGACCTGCGACCGGACTACTTCGAGTTCACCGCCGTGGATCCGGAGAAGACCGCGGACGTGCGCCGGCAGACGGAGCTCCTCGAGGAGATCGACGTTCCCAAGGTGGCGAACGGGTTCTTCCTGCTCGCCGACGACCTCTCGTTGACGGATCGAACCGACTACCTCGGCCTGCTGAGGGCAGCGGGCGTCGTCCTGTTCCAGGTCGAGCTGGAGTCGGTCGTCGACGCCGACTGCCGGATCTCTGCGTCGGGGAGGAAGGCCATCGCGAGCATGTTCGCCGACGTGCCCGTCCTGATCTCCGACAGGTTCCGCCGGATCTCCGACGTGCCGGACCTGGGGCAGCGCGGCGTCTCCTTCAACCTCGGCAACGACGGAGCCGTCAACTACGACCACTCGACCCGATCGATGTCGTTGTCGAGGGTGCTCCGAGCGACCTCGGTGCCGGAGCGCAGGTGACGGACGCTCGCTAGTACCGGCGGGTGTCGGGGAAGACGACCCGGCAGCTGTCGTCCGCGCACGGCGGCGTCTCGGCCCACACCAGCGCGGAGTCGAACGCCGAGCCGGTCGAGAGCATCACCTGGACGCCGGTGAACGCCTTCTCCTTGTAGGCCTTGACCACGAACACCACGTCGGCCTTGCCGTCGCCGTCGACATCGCTCAGGGTCGCGCCCTGGAGCGCGCGGTTGCCGATGGTGCTCGTGCCGGTGAACGACGTGACGGGCTGGGGGCGGCCCGACGCGAGGTCGTACACGGTGACGACGAGCTGCTCCTTGGCGGTGTTGGCACTGACGCCGACCAGGCTGGTCGTCCCGTCGCCGGTGACGTCGCCGACCAGGAAGGCGTCCTCGTAGATGCTCACCTTGCTGACCGCGCCCGGCTCGAAGGCCTTGCCGGTCGAGCGGAGCATCGCGTAGCCGCGGTCGCCGGCGTAGTAGCCGGAGTAGTCGGCATCGCTCAGCTGCTCGGCCGGAAGCTCGGTCCACAGGTCCGTCCGGCCGTCGTCGTCGAAGTCGCCGGCCCGGATGGTCGTGCTGTCGATGGTGGCGTTGGGCAGGGCCAGCCAGCGCTCGGGGTCGGCGAACGTGCCGGAGCCGTCGCCGCGCAGCACGGAGATGTCGACCGCCTTGTCGTCGGGTCCCGCGACCGCGAGGTCGGCGTGACCGTCACCGTCGAAGTCGCCGGCCTGGACCTGGATCTTGACGCCGTACTTCTTGAGCGAGGACAGGTCGAGCGTGAACCGCTGCTCGCCGGGGAAGTCCGGGTCGCCCGAGCTGAGCGTCAGCTGGTTGCCGGACTCGACGAACGCCCAGCGCAGCTCCTCCTCGACCCCGTCGCCGTCCCAGTCGACGTGCAGGGTCGTCGGCTCGGCGTAGGGCTCGACCGAGGCCGACGTCGTCGTGAACACCTTGCCGTTGCTGCTCGCGGTCACCCGCTGCACGTGGCTGTAGTCGAGGTGGACCAGGTAGACCACGTCGCCGAAGCCGTTGCCGTCGAGGTCGCCCTGGATCCCGGCCGCGGTCGGGTCGTCGGTGCCGTCCTTGCCGTCCTTGCCGTCCGTGCCGCCGGCGGAGTCGCCGGACCAGGGCTGCAGGACGGCGAGCGTGACGCCCGAGCCGACCAGCAGCACCAGGACCACGGCCAGCGCCGCCCAGAGCGCCGTACGGCGGCGCGGCGGCGCGGCCGGCGTCGGAGCGGCCGGCATCGGTGCGGCCGGGGGCGACGACCAGGCCGGCGGGACCTGGCCGTAGCTCGGCGTCGGCTGCGGCGGGGCCGGGGCAGGCTGCGGGGCAGGGGCCGGCGCGGGCGGCGGCGCGGGCGGCGGGGTCGGTGCGACGACCGGCCGTACCTGCGTCGGGGTGGGCGGTTCCGCCATCCGGCGCCGGTCGGCGGTCCAGCCGGTCCCGTCCCAGCGACGTTCCCAGCCGTCGCCGTCCGGATACCACCCGGGAGGCGTGGTGTAGTCACTCAAGGCCGAGATCCTTTCGGGAGACGCGGTGAACATACCCCGGCCCTGCTCCTTGTGACTGCGGTCACGACGCGCGAGGATCGCCGGACCTGCAACGAAAGGGGCTCTCGCATGGTCTCCGTGCCCGGCTTCCGCCCGATCGACCCGACCGCCACCGCGTTCCTCCTGGCGGAGAACCGCAACATGCCGATGCACGTGGGCGGCCTGCAGCTCTTCGAGCCGCCGGCCGGCGCGGGGCCCGACTACGTGCGCCAGATGTTCGAGTCGATGCGCGACACCGCGCAGGTCTCCCCGCTCTTCCTCAAGCACCCCTACCGGTCGGTCAAGACGGGCGGGACGCTCGTGTGGCGCGAGGACGAGCAGTTCGACATCGAGCACCACGTCCGGCACAGCGCGCTCCCCCAGCCGGGCCGGGTCCGCGAGCTGCTCGAGCTGGTCGGCCGGCTGCACTCCACCCGGCTCGCCTGGGAGCGGCCGCTGTGGGAGACCCACGTCATCGAGGGGCTCGCCGACGGCCGGGTCGCCATGTACACCAAGCTCCACCACGCGCTCGTCGACGGCATCTCGGCGATGCGGCTGATGGCGAGCGTGCTGTCCTCCGACGCCGACCGGCGCCACATGCCCGCGCCCTTCGCCGAGGGCGCCGCCCGGCGCCGGCGTCCCGAGCCCGAGGGACCCGAGTCGCTCCCGGCCGCCGCCGTCGACGCGGCGACCACCGCGGCCCGCACCCTCGCGGACCTGCCCGGCGACGCCGTCCGTACGGCGCTCAGCGTCAGCGCCGACGCCGCCGGCATGCCGCTGGCGCTGGTCCGCACCTTGCGCAAGGGCCTCAAGAACGAGACCTCGGCGGTCTCCCTCGCCGCGCCGCGGACGATCTTCAACCAGTCGATCACCGGCGCCCGCCGGTTCGCCGCGCAGGACTGGCCGATCGAGCGGATCCGCGGCGTCGGCAAGGCCAGCGGGACGACGATCAACGACGTCGTGCTCGCCATGTGCAGCGGCGCGATGCGCACCTACCTCACCGAGCTCGACGCGCTTCCCGACCAGTCGATGGTCTCGATGGTCCCGGTCGGCCTCAAGGGCCGCCAGGCCGGGACGCCGTCGGCCGACGGCGGCAACGCGATCGGCTCGGTCATGGTCCGCCTCGCCACCGACAAGGCCGACCCGGCCGACCGGCTGCGCACGATCGCCGCGTCGATGAAGGACGGCAAGGAGGCACTCTCGTCGATGACGCCCACCCAGATCGTCGCGATGAGCGCGATCGGCATGGCGCCCTCGATCGTCGTACCGATGCTCAAGATGCAGGGCATCGTGCGCCCGCCCTACAACCTGATCATCAGCAACGTGCCCGGGCCGCGCGTCCCGCACTACTGGAACGGCGCCCAGCTGGTCGGCAACTACCCCGTCTCCATCCCGATCAACGGCATGGCGCTCAACATCACCTGCACGTCGTACGCCGGCAACATGGGCTTCGGCCTGACCGGCTGCCGCCGTACCGTGCCGCACCTCCAGCGACTGCTGACCTTCCTGGACGACGAGCTCGCCGCGCTCGAGAAGGCGGCCGGCGTCAGCTGAGCTCGGCGTAGCCCCCGCCGACCGTCGCCGCCACCGCCCGGAGCCGCGCCCGGGTCACCGCAGCGACGGTCGCGTAGCCCGCCCGCTCGGCGTTGGAGCCGACCCGGGTGGGCTCGGCGGAGTTCACCGACAGGCACGTACGCCGTCCCCCGTCGGCCGCATTGGCCAGCGCCACGGCGTGCCCCGTGGTGCCCGACCCCGCGAAGTAGTCGAGCACCCGGGCGTCGGACGGCATCGTGCCGAGCACCCGCAGCAGCAGGCCCGTCGGCTTGGGCGACTCGAAGACGTGACCCACCAGGTCCTTGAGCTCGGCGACCGCGGTGTCGGTGGAGCCGATCTCCTCGGCGAGCCAGATGGTGCGCAGCTTCTTGCGCCGCCCGCCGACGGGATGGCGCCAGTCGCGCTGGTAGACGTCGACCCGGTCACCGCGCACGCCCCGCACGACCCGGCACTCGAGGTCGTCGGGCCGCTCCTCGATCAGCGGTCGCGACCAGCGCCACACGGCCGGCGTACCGTCGCCGAAGACGGGCTTGATCTCGACCGCGCCCGCGAACGGGTCGGCCGCGACCTGCCCGGTCTCCGGGTCGCCCCAGAGCGCGAAGTGCAGCGTCGGCGAGCTGAGCGGGTTGAACTTCTTGTTGGTGTTGCGCAGCGGCAGCCGCCGGTAGCGGCGCCCGTCGTCGGTCGCGAGCGGGAAGTCCCCCTCGACCACCGTGTGCGGCGACGACGCGTCGAGCACGCACCGCCGCGCGTTCTTGGCGTAGACGAGGACGTACTCGTGCGCGGTCGCGAAGCCCTTGCCGAGCTGGCGGCCCTTGGCGTTGAGGTTGACCACGACCTGGGCCAGGAAGTTGGCCTCGCCGAACACCTCGTCGAGCAGCAGCCGCAGGTACGCCGCCTCGTGGTCGTCGATGCTGACGAAGATCGCGCCGGTCTCGGCGAGCACCCGGTGCCCGGCCTCGATCCGCGGCCGCAGGTAGGCCAGCCAGGACGCGTGCCGCCCGGCCGCGCCCGCGCCCCGCTTGCCCTTGAAGTCGTCGTGGTAGACGAAGCCGTTGCCGGTGTTGTAGGGCGGATCGAGGTAGATCAGGTCGTACGACTCGTCGGGCAGCGTCGCGAGCACGTCGAGGTTGTCGCCCTCGGCGAAGGTGTTCCACGGTGCTCCCGGCTCGGCGCCCACCGGGCCATCGTGACAGGCTCGGCGGGTGGCCCGTCGTACCTTCACCCGAGCCGAGCTGGAGTCCTTCCGCGACGCCGTCGTCCCCGACCTGCTGCCGAACGCCCCCGGCCAGCGGCTGCGGCTGCTGTTCGTGGGCATCAACCCGGGGCTGTGGACCGCCGCGACGCAGACCCACTTCGCCCACCCCGGCAACCGCTTCTACCCCGCGCTGCTGCGCGGTGGCGTGATCACCGAGCCGGTCGACCCCGCCGACGGGATGAGCGATGCCGACCGGGTGATGATGCGCGAGCGCGGGATCGGCATCAGCAATGTCGTCCACCGGGCCACGGCCAAGGCCTCCGAGCTGAGCAGCGAGGAGCTGCGCGCGGGCGGCGTCCAGCTCACCGAGCTCGTCGCGCGGGAGAAGCCCGAGGTCGTCGCGATCGCCGGGATCACGGCGTACCGGACGGCGTTCGGGCACCCCAAGGCGGTGATGGGCCGCCAGCCCGCGACGCTCGACGACCTGTGGTCCGGCGCCGAGCTGTGGGTGGTGCCGAACCCGAGCGGGCTCAACGCCCACGAGACCGTCGAGACGCTGGCCGCGGCCTACCGCGAGGTCGCGGTCGCGGCCGGGATCGTCACGGACGCGCGGTCGTAGCCGCCCCCACCACCATCGGGACGACGGTCACCGCTCCCCCGGGCATCCGCAGCTCCTCGAGCTCGGTGATCGTGAACGGCGAGCGCCGCAGCGAGCCGACGAAGTCGCGGTTGGGCCGGCACCCGTCGGCGATCCGGCGCTGGAGCGGGGTCGCGACCTCCTGGACGACGCGGCGCAGCCCAGAGCCCCGCACGTGCTCGTGGAACAGGAAGGTGCCGCCCGGGCGCAGCACCCGGGCCAGTTCGGCGAGGGCCGCACCGGGGCGGTCGAGCGAGCAGAAGACCAGCGAGGCGGCCACCGTGTCGAACGTGCCGTCCTCGAACGGCAGCGCGTAGGCGTCGCCGTCGACGATCTGCCAGGCGCGCGCCCGGATGTCCGCCGTACGGCGCTGGAGCTGGGCGCGCAGCGCCGGGTTGGGCTCCAGCAGCACCAGCTCGGTGACCTCGGCGGTGTAGTGCGGGACCGAGAAGCCGTTGCCGGTGCCCAGGTCGAGCACCCGGCCGTGGGCGCGGGCCAGGTGCCGGGCGCGGATCCCGGCCTGGCCGGCGTCCTCCGCGCGCTGCATGACGTCGGGGTACCAGCGGGCGAAGAGGCGCTGGCTCCGGGTTCCGGCTCCCTCGCTCACGGGGTGCCTCCTTCGGTGGGGGTCGGGGTCGGCGTGGGGGTCGGGGTCGGCGTCGGGGCGGCCTGGAGCACGACGCGCTCCTCGACATCCTCGTCGGCGCTGACGTCGGTCGTCATCACCACCTCGCGGGAGGCGGGGTCCACCTCGATCACCAGCCGCCACGACCAGGGCCCGTCGGCCCGGTCGAGCGCCGCGCGGACCTGGGCGATCATCGCGTCCGGCTGCGCCAGGTCGAGGGGGAAGCGGCCGGGGTGGAAGTCCTCGTACTCGTTGTCGCGGGAGCGGACCCGGTAGCCCTCGGGGTCGTAGTGCGACGTCTCGACCGTGCGGACCTTCTCGGTGGTGGGGTCGTAGTACTCAACGCGGAGGCTGTACTCGTCGAGGCGCACCGAGATCGGCTGCTGGCCCGGGGCGGCCTCGGTCGCGTACTGGAGCGCCGCGCTCACGAAGTCCGCGGCGAGGACCTCGGTCTGCACCGAGCCCCGGTCGGGGCCGTCGTCGCCGCTGCGGACGAGCGCGACGACCAGCACGATGACCGCGACCACCGCGACGGCGGTGCCCGTCATCAGCCACGGCCGGCGGGCGGCAGCAGGCGCTGCCGCCTTCTTCGGCGCTGGCTTCTTGGGAGCCGCCTTCTTGGGCGCTGCCTGATTCTTGGGCGCCGTCGGCTCGTCCTCCGGGCGCGGGTCACCCGGGCGGCGGTAGCGCTTCCAGCGCGGCTGCTCTGCCATGTCGCGGAGTGTAGGCACTCCCCGGCGCCGGCCTCAGAGCGGCTGGATGCCGGTGACCTTCCAGTCGCCGTCGCGCCGCTCCGCCTCGACGGAGAGCTGCGCCGCCGAGTAGGTCGCCTCCTTGTCGGACTCGCGCTGCGAGGCCTGGTCGAGGAAGACGAGCAGCGTCGCCTTGTCACCCTCGAGCTTCTTGACCGCTGCCACCTGGACCTGGGCGGTGAGGACGAGCTTCTGGCCGGGCGCCTTCTCCTTGAGCGCGGCGAAGAGCGTGTCGTACTGCTCGCGGGCCTGGCCCGCGAGCAGGTCGTCCGCGGCCTGCTCGGTGGGCGCCGGGTCGTTGTAGTCGAAGCTGAGCACCCGGACCAGGGCGGCGGCGACCGCCGACTGGACCTCGGTGGTGCCCGGGTCGTCGACGACGGCGTGGTTGGCGACGTTGTCGGCGCTGCGGGCCCGGTCGGCCTGCCAGAAGGCGAAGCCCGCGCCGGCCAGCAGGAGCAGCGCGACGAGCAGGATGCCGTGCTTGCGCAGGACGTCGAGGAGTCCGTTCACGATCGGTTCACCGCCACCTGGTCGAGGCCTTCGAGGAGCCACTTGCCGCCGACCTTGACCAGGTCGGCCGCCATCCGGTTGCGCTTGACCGTCGGGGCCGCGTCGGGCGCGCTGGTGTCGATCACCGTCACCTCGAGCGCGGCGATCACGGTCGCGGTGCTGGGGGTGAGGTCGACGATCGCGGCGTCGGTCACCTTGCCGGTCGAGATCATCTTGCGGTCGGCCATCAGCTTGCGGGACTCGGCGTCGGTGGCGGCGATCTGGTCCTTGAGCGTGCCGGTCGAGACGTCCTCCCACTTGTCGAGGCCACCGTCGATGTCGCGGTAGTCGAGGGTGTTCATCGTCTCGATCTCGCTGCGCGCGGTGATGAGCACCTGGTCACGCAGCTCGGCCCGGTCGACCGCGGCGGAGTCGTGGTCGCCGGCCCGGATCCAGGAGACCACGGCGAAGACCAGCAGGATCGCGGCCAGCAGGGCCAGACCGAGCTCGATCGGAGTACGGCTGCTGCCCGAGCCGCCGCCCGTACGGGCGCCGCCATCTCCGGGGCCGGCGCCGGCCGGAGCGGCCTCCGGCTCAGCCGCAGCCTCAGCCTCGCGGACCTCGTCGTCGCTGATGGCCTTCTCCTCCACGTCGTTGCCGATCACTGCCCACCGCCCAGCAGGTCGTCGAGGTCGTCGGCGACGTCGATACCCGGGCGCGTGGCCACCCCGCTGTCGCTGCCGCCCTGGACCGCCCGCGGACCGCGGACGTTGCCCTCGCGGCGCGGAGCGGTGCAGCCGGCACGCGTGTTCAACGGCGGCCCATCGGTCGTCACGGTGCCGCGCCGCTGGGTGGTGCCACCATAGCCATCGACGCACGGCAGCGGGTTGAAGAAGGTCGGCACCATGCCGAAGTTGAGCCCGCGCCCGCTGGTGGTCGCCCAGCCGATGCTGACCGCCTCGGGCAGCCGGATCATCGTGTCGCGCACCCCGCCGGAGTAGACCCCGAAGATGGTCGCGGTCGAGACCAGGTTGTTCATCAGGATCGACAGCGGCTGGCCCACGTCGCGGATCAGCAGGCTGACCTCGCGCGAGGCGCCCGGCGTGGCCGCGATGAGCGTGCGCAGGTCGGCGTCGGAGTCCTCGAGCGTGGCCGAGAAGAGCGCCAGGTCCTGGCTGTAGGAGCGGATCGCGGACCCGGACTCCTCCTGGGTCTGCAGCACGCGCTTGGCGTTGCGGATCAGCGAGGCGCTGACCAGGAAGTTGTCGTCGGCCGCCTTCTGGAACTCCATCGAGGTGCGCAGCAGGCGCCCGAAGTCGTCGCCGACACCGCGGGAGAGGTCGTAGCCCTCGTCGATCACGGTGGTCAGCGACTCCGACGGGATGGAGCCGGCCAGGTCACGCCCGGCCCGCAGCACCTCGGCCAGGTCCTGGGGCAGCGCCTCCGGTCCACCGCTGAGGTGGTCGCCGTCGGCGAGCACCTCCTTGTCGTTCGACCCGCGCAGGTCGAGGTACTGCTCGCCGATCGCCGAGCGGTTGCGGACCGCGGCGGTCGCGTCGGCCGGGATGTCCGGGGCGCCCGGGTCGATCTCGACGCTCACGTCGACGCCGTCGGAGGTCGGCGTCATCGCGGTGACCTCACCGACCTGGACGCCGCGGTAGGTGACCTCGGAGTTGACGAACAGTCCCCCGGCGTCGGGCAGCGCGACGGTCAGCCGGTAGCCGCTGCTGAACGGCGTGAACCCGACGTACGACGCACCGAGGTAGCTGGTGCCGAGCAGCGCCACGAGCACGAACAGGCCGAGCTTGACGTGGACACCGCGGGTGAGCTGCTGCATCTCACTCGCCTCCTTCTGCGACACGGGAGTCGTTCTGGCTCGGCGCCGATCCGCTGCCGGAGGGCGATCCCGACGGGGTGCCGCCGGACGCGGAGCCCGACGGGGTGCCCGCACTGCCGGACGGCGAGCCGCCCGGGGTGGTCGGCAGGATCGACGGGCCGGGCACGGTCGGCGTCCCCAGGCCCGGGGTGGCGCTGTCGGTGGGCGGCAGCATGGTCGGCGGCGGCTCCTCGGTCCGGGCACCGCCCTTGCCGGAGCCACCGGTCACCGGACGGCCGGCGATCGGCTGGGGCCACGAGCAGCCGTACGACGAGCAGCCCTGGGGGGTGCGGAAGTTCGTCGTGATGAACACGTTGAGGTAGTCGCCCTTGATCGCGCTCAGCACCGAGTCCGGGAACGGGTAGGTCAGCAGGATCTCCATCGAGCGCGGCAGGTCGTCCCCGGCCTTGGCCAGCTCGGTCAGGATCGGGTCGAGCGCCTTGAGGTCGGCGACCATGTCGTCCTGGGACGCGTCCAGCGTGCGCACGGTGACCTTGGAGAGCCGGTCGAGGGCACTGAGCATCCGGGTCAGCTGGGGGCGCTGCTCGGTGAGCACCTTCATGCCGGGCGAGAGCCCGTCGAGCACGTCGACGATCTGCTGCTTGTCGTCGTCGAGCGACTTCGAGAGCCGGGCCAGACCGTCGATGGCCGCGGTGATGGCCTCCTTGCGGTCGTCGAGGACCCCGACGAACCGGTTGACCTCGGTCAGGAAGGCCTTGACCTCGCCGGTCCGGCCGTCACCGGCCTTCTGCAGCTCCTGGGAGATCTCCTGGAACTGCCCGACCCCGCCGCCGCTGAGGACGAGCGAGAGCGCGCCGAGCACCTGCTCGGCGGTCGCCGCGGCGTCGGTGTCGGCCGTGCTGAGCCGGGCGCCGTCGGTGAGCCGGCTCGCCACGGGCGCGCCGGCGCCGCCGCCCTCGGGGCGGACCAGGGCGACGTACTTCTCGCCCAGCAGCGAGGTCTGCTGCAGCCGGGCGATGGTCTGGCCGGGCAGGTCGATGTCCTTGCGGACGACCATCTCGACGACCGCGGTCCGGCCGTCGGAGCCGAGCTTGACCTTGGTGACCCGGCCGACCGAGACGTTGTCGACCTTGACGTTCGACTGGGGCACCAGGTCGAGCACGTCGGTGAACTCGGCGGTGATCGTGATCGGGTCGTCGCCGACGTCGGCGCCGCCGGGCAGGGGCGCGTCGTAGACGCCGCCGCCGATGATGCCGCAGCCGGTCAGGCCGAGGCTGACGGTGGCCAGCAGCGCCGCCGCCGTACGGCGGACGCGGGTGGTGGGTGCGCGCATGGTCACTGTCCTCCGTCCACGCCGGGCAGGAGCACCGGGGGCGCGTCGTTCGAGGTCCGCACCGACTTGCCGTCCTTGCTCCACACGGTGAGCTCGTTGAGGTTGCCGCGACCGGAGATCGTGTTGGAGCCCGGGTCGTAGGCACGGATGAAGTTCTGCAGCGCGAGCGGGATCAGCCGCACCGCCTCGGCCAGCGACTTGCGCTGGTTGACCAGCACCCGGGTCGGGCCGCTGAGCTTGTCGACGCTCTTCTTGAGCGCGGCCCGGTTGTCCTTGACGAAGCTCTCGAGCAGGCTCAGCGCCTTGCCGAGCTCGGTGATCGAGCCGGAGAGGTTCTCGCGGTCCTCGGCGAGGTAGTCCGCGACGAGGGCGAGCTTCTCGTTGGCCCCCGCCACGCCCTTGTCGTGCTCGAGCAGGGTCTTGTTGAGGGTGTCGAGGTTGCGCACCGTGGCGAAGAAGTCCTGGTCGAAGCCGGCGATCGTCGCCGAGGCATCGGAGAAGTTGCCGATCATCTTGTTGATCGAGGCGCCCTGGCCGTCGAGGTTCTCGGCCAGCGCGGTCAGGAAGTCGGACAGCGCGCCGTTGCGGTTGGCGCCGTTGGGACCGAGCTTCTCACCGACATCGGCCAGGCTGCGGTACATCTCGTCGATCTCGACCGGGACTGCGGTCTGGGCGATCGTGGTGCCGTCCTTGATCGAGGGACCGCTGACCCACGGCTCGGTGAGCTGCACGTAGCGGTCGCTGACCAGGGTCGGCGCGACAACGACCGCACCCGTGCCGGGCGCGACCTTCTGGCCCTCGTCGATCTTCATGGTGACCTTGACCTTGTCGCCGTCCGGCTCGACCGCGGTGACCTTGCCGACGGGGACGCCGAGCACCTGGACGTCGGAGCCCGGGTAGAGGCCGACCGCCGCGTCGAACTCGGCGGTGAGCTCGGTGCCGGGACGCAGCATCTTGAGGCCGACCACGACCCCGGTGGCGACGATCGCGAGGCCGACGACGATCGCGACCCAGCGCATCAGGGGGGACTTCATCGGGCACCTCCGGGGCGGCAGTCGCGGACGACGTCCTTGTCGAGGACGGGCGCGTCCTGGGCGTCGAACAGGCCGCAGATGTAGGAGTCGACCCAGCGCCCGTTGCCCATCGCCGCGGTGAGCATCCGGTAGTAGGGGCCGAGCACCGCGATGGCGTCGTTGAGGTGGCGCTGGTTGCGCTGGAGCATGTCCGCGACCTGGTCGAGCTTCTCCAGGGCCGGGCGCAGCTGCGCCTCGTTGTCGCGCACGACGCCGGCCAGCTCGATGCCGAGGGTCCTGGTCGCCTTGAACATCCGGCGGATCGCCTCGCGGCGGTTGGCCAGCTCCTCGAGCAGCAGGTCGCCGTCGTCGATCAGCTTGCCGATCTCGGCGTTGCGCGTGGCCAGCGTCCCGGTCACGCCGTCGGTGGCCTTGAACAGCCGGGCCAGCTCGTCGTCGCGGCTGGAGATGGTCTCGGAGAGCCGGGTCAGGCCGCTGACCGTGCCGCGCACCGACTCCGGGGTGTCGGCGAGCACCTCGCCCATCGTCTGGAGGGCGTCCTCCATCTGGTCGGTGTCGATCTCGCCGAGGTTCTCCGAGAGCTGGGAGAAGGCCGCCTGGACGTCGTACGGCGTGGTGGTGTGGTCGAGCGCGATCGGGTCCTCGAGCTCACCGGTGCCCTGGGGGTCGATGGAGAGGAACTTCTTGCCGAGCAGGGTCTTGATCTTGACCCCGGCCGTCGACTCCTCGCCCAGCCGCACGCCCTTGACCCGGAAGGTGACCAGCACCCGGTCCCGGTCGAGCTCGACGTCGGTGACCTTGCCGACCTTGACCCCGGCCACCCGGACCTCGTCACCGGCCCGCAGGCCCGCGGTCTCGGCCAGGTAGGCCTGGTGCTTGTCGCCGCCGCCGATCACCGGCAGGCCCTCGGCGTTGAAGGTCAGGAAGAACGTCGCCGCCAGCGCGACGAGCCCGATGATCGCGATGACGATCCGGTTGCGCTCCGCGAACGACGTCGGGAAGCGCCTCTTGACGCGTGCCATCACTTGCACCTTCCCGCGACCGGCTGGGCGCCGAGATCGCCGTAGTAGCCCTCGGGCAGCGGGATCCGGCCCTCGATGGAGCACAGGTAGAAGTTGACCCACGAGCCGTAGCTGGCGAGCTTGGCCATCCGCTTCATCTTGTCCGGCATGGTCCGCAGCGACTTCTCGATGACCGCCTCGTTGTTGGCCAGGACGCCGGAGAGGTCGCCCAGGCTGCGGATCGAGCGCTTGAGCGGGCCGCGGCCCTCCTCGAGCAGACCCGCGACGCTGTAGGAGAGGTCACTGAGGCCGTCGATGGTCTCGCCGATGGTCTTGCGGTCCTCGGACAGGCCGCTGACCAGCTGCTGGAGGGTGACCAGGGTGGTGTCGAGCTGACCCGACCGCTCCTGGACCACGCCGAGCACCGAGGACAGGTTGGTGACGAGGTCACCGATCACCTGGTCCCGGTCGGCCAAGGTCGAGGTCAGGCTCGCGGTGCTCTTGAGCAGGCCCTCGACGGTCGTGCCCTCGCCCTGGAAGACGGCGACGATCTGGGCGCTGAGGTTGTTGACGTCCTCGGGGTCCAGCAGCCGGAAGAGCGGCTGGAAGCCGTTGAACAGGACGGTCAGGTCGAGCGCCGGCTCGGTGTCGTCGACGGAGAAGACGTGCCCGGCGGCGAGCCGCTTGCCGCTCACGTCGCCCGGCTCGATCGCGATGTAGCGCTGGCCGACCATGTTGCGAAAGCGCAGCAGGGCGCGGGCGCCGTTGCCCAGCGGGGCGTTCTCGGCCACCGTGAAGCGGACCTTGGCCACGTTGTCGTCGGCGACCTCGACGCTGGAGACGGTGCCGACCTTGACGCCGGCCATCCGGACGTCGTCGCCCTTGTTGAGGCTGGTCGCGTCCTTGAACATCGCGACGTACTCGTCGGTGGGGCCGCCGGCGCTGTTGCGGATCGTGCTGGCCAGCGCGAGCGTGGCCAGGATCGTGACGAGCGCGAACACCAGCGACTTGGTCAGCGTGACGCCGACGACGTGGTCCTTGAGGAAGCTCATCGGACCTCCACCTCCGCTCCCCGCAGCAGCGGTCCGACCAGGAGGCTGCCCCAGGTCGGGTAGTCCGCCGGACCGACGCCCGCCTCGGGCGCCATCATCTCGGCGATGAGCTGGTTCTCGGCGGGCGAGTTGGCCTCACCCAGGCCCGCGCTGTCGGCGAAGGCCTGCTGCACCCGCTCGCTCGGCGGCGGCAGGATCCGCTCCGGGCCGTCCTCGGCCTCGCCGGCCGAGCGCGCCCGCACCGGCTTGACGCTGCCGTTCTGGTAGGGGCAGCGCGGCACGCCGCTGGTGCGGAACGTCGGGTCGTCCTTGCCCATCACGTAGCGGCCGCGGCTCGGCGTGACGTTGAGGATGACGTGCATGCCCGGCTCCTTGGTGCCCTTGCCGAGCGCCTTGTCCATCACCGGGATGAAGTCGCGCAGCGCCTTGAACAGGCACGGGAACTGCACGGCGTACGGCGAGACCGCCTCGAGCGCGCGCCGGCTCTCCCGCGAGAGCGTGATGATCGTGCCGGAGTTGGCGACCATCCAGCCGTTGGTGTCGTCGGCCGCGGTGATCACGCTCGCGAACAGGTCGGAGACCTGGGTGCGCTGGTCGACCAGCGTCTGCGAGGTCGTGGTCATGCTGTCGAGCGCGTCGACCAGGTCGGGCGCGGCGTCGGCGTAGACCTCCGCGACCCGGCCCAGGGCCGCGATGTCGTCGGCCATCTGGGGGGTGAGCGGGTTGAGCTTGTGCAGGTACTGGCCCCAGGCCACGACCGTGTCCCCCATCTCGGTGCCGCGTCCGCGCAGCATCTGGACGAGCTCGCCCAGCATCGCGGAGAGCTTGTCGGGCTGGATCGCCTGAAGCACCGGTAGCAGCTCGTCGAAGACCTCTTCGAGCTCGACCGCGGGTGCCGAGGCGTCCTGGTGGATCGTGTCGCCCGGCTCGAGCGTCGTCCCGCCCGCGCCGGGGCGGACCAGCGCGACGTAGCGCTCGCCGAAGAGCGTCTTGGGCAGCAGCCGCGCGGTCGTGCCGGCCGGCAGCTCGTCGAGCACGTCGGGCTTGAGCGCCAGCGTGAGCGTCGCCCCGCCGTCGCGTGGCTCGATCTCGGAGACCGTCCCGACCGGGACGCCGTTGAGCTTGACGTCGGAGCCCTTCTGCAGGGCGTTGCCGAGCGTGCCCGTGGTCAGCTTGATGTCGCTGCGGTCGGTGAAGACCTGGTTGTAGGCCGCCCAGGTGCCGACGATGATCGCCAGCACCAGGCCGAGGTAGCCCAGGCCCAGGGCGGCGTCGCGGACGCGCCCGAGGCCCGCACCGGCGCTCATCCGGCGATCCTGACGGTGGTCGTGGTGCCCCACATCGCCATCGACAGGGCCAGGTCGAGCAGCGCGACGACGACGAGCGTGCGGCGTACCGAACGACCCACGGCGACGCCCACCCCGGCCGGTCCGCCCTTGGCGAAGAAGCCGAGGCGGCAGTGGATGAGGATGACGAGCACGGCGAACACCAGCACCTTGCCGAAGGACAGGAGGATGTCGACCGGCGGCAGGAACAGCTGGAAGTAGTGGTCGTAGGTACCGGCCGACTGACCGCGCATCTGCACGGTGACCAGGCGGCTGCCGGCATAGGACGTCAGCAGGCCGATCACGTAGAGCGGGATGATCGCGATGAATCCCGCCACCACCCGGGTCGAGACGAGGAAGGGCACCGCGTCGAGGCCGATCACCTTGACGGCGTCGATCTCCTCGCTGATCCGCATCGCGCCCAACTGGGCGGTGAACCCGGCGCCGACCGTGGCCGACATGGCCAGGGCCGCGACCAGCGGCGCGATCTCACGGGTGTTGAAGTAGGCGGAGATGAAGCCGTTGAGGGCGCTCGTGCCGATCTGGTCGAGCGCGGCGTAGCCCTGGAGGCCCACGACGGTGCCGACGAACAGGCTCATCCCGGTCATCACGCCGACGGTGCCGCCGATGACGGCGAGCGCGCCGGTGCCGAAGCTGACCTCGGACAGGACCCGCCAGACCTCCTTGGGGTAGAGCCGCAGCGCCTTCGGGATGCCGGCCAGGACCCGGCCGTAGAAGCGGACGTCCCGGCCCGACTGCACGAGCCGGTCGAGGCGACGGTCCCACCAGGGCCGCTTGGCCACCGCGACGGGTGGACGGCTGGCGATGGCCATCTCAGGCTCCCTTCCCGGGCACGAGCTGGAGGTACAGCGTGGTGACGACGAAGTTGACGAAGAACAGCAGCAGGAAGGTGACGACGACCGACTGGTTGACCGACTCCCCCACGCCCTTGGGCCCGGGCCGGGTGTTGAGGCCGCGGTAGGAGGCGACCACACCGGCGAGGAAGCCGAAGATGACGGCCTTGATCTCACCGACCACCAGGTCGGGGATCTGGGCCAGTGCGGTGAAGCTGGCGAGGTAGGCGCCCGGCGTACCGCCCTGGACGACGACGTTGAAGAAGTAGCCGCCGAGCACGCCGACCACCGAGACCAGGCCGTTGAGCAGCACCGCCGCGATGACGCAGGCGAGCACGCGCGGCACGACGAGGCGCTGCACCGGATCGATGCCGATCACCCGCATCGCATCGATCTCGTCACGGATCGTGCGTGACCCGAGATCGGCGCAGATGGCCGCACCTCCCGCTCCCGCGATCACCAGGGTGGTCACGATGGGTGCGGCCTGCTGCACGACGGCGAGGACCGACGCGGCGCCGGTGAAGGACTGCGCACCGACCTGGACGGTCAGCGTGCCGAGCTGGAGCGCGATCACCGCGCCGAAGGGGATGGCGATGAGCATCGCCGGGATCCACGAGACGCTGGTGACGAACCAGAACTGGTCGAGCAGCTCGCGCGCCGAGAACGGGCGCCGGAAGGCGGCCCGGATGGTGTCCAGACCGAGCGCGAAGAAGGCGCCCGTCTGGTCCAGGGCACGTGCCAGGGGGTCCGGCCGGGTCAGGGCAGGCGGTCGGTCTGCCTCCTCGTCGTCGGCGACGTACAGTGACGCCTCGCCGCTGGCGACCCGGCGCGCGTGGCGCTCGGTGGCCGGCCGGGGCCGGCCGCTGGCAGGCAGCAGCTGGCGCGGCAGCACCTCGATCGCCCGGGCTCCCGCCCGGACCATGGACGGCGCGCCGCCGCCCCCGTCGACCGGATAGCCGTAGTCGTCCAGGAGCGGGGCGTTGCTCGAGTGGTCGACCTCCTCGCTCATGCCGATCGGGCCGACCGGGTCGCCCGCCATGAACTGCGAGACCACCGGGTGGTCGGTGAGCAGGAACTGCTCGCGCGGCCCGTACATCACCAGCTGGCGGCGGTAGAGCATGCCGAGGTTGTCGGGCAGCGTCCGGGCGAGCTCGATGTTGTGGGTGACCACGAGCATCGTCGCGTCGGTCTGGGCGTTGACGTCGAGCAGCAGCTGGGCCAGGTTCGCCGTACGGACGGGGTCGAGGCCGGAGTCCGGCTCGTCGCACAGGATGATCTCGGGGTCGGTGACCAGCGAGCGGGCCAGACCCGCGCGCTTGCGCATGCCGCCCGAGATCTCGCCGGGCAGCTTGTGCTCCTGGCCGAGCAGCCCGACCATGTCGAGCTTCTGCATCGTGATCTCACGGACCTCGGACTCCCCCTTGCGGGTGTGGGCCCGCAGCGGGAACGCCACGTTGTCGTAGACGCTCATCGAGCCGAACAGCGCGCCGTCCTGGAAGAGCACGCCGAACTTCTTGCGCAGCTCGAGGCGGTGCGACTCCTTGGCGGTGACCATGTCGACCCCGTTGACCAGGCAGACGCCGGCCTCGGGACGCAGCAGGCCCATCAGGGACTTGAGGAACACCGACTTGCCGGTGCCGGAGGGGCCGAGCAGCGCCGTGATCTCCCCCGGCGCCAACGTCAGCGTGACGTCGCTCCAGATGTTCTGGGAGCCGAAGCTCTTGGTGAGTCCGGTGACCTCAACGGTGCCGCCCATGGCGGATCTCCTGCCTGTCGGTGCTGGTGTACGTCGTACGTGCGGGGTGGATCGGGTCACGGAGTGCTAACGCACGCTGCGAGGCACGACGGCGGCGGACGGCCGGCTCACCGACCGCTTCGGCTGCCCACCCCATGTCTCCCCCTCGTGACGGCCCTCACATGACGTGCCTAGTCAATGTCCCCGGCTCTGGGTTCGGGAAGAGCCTCGTGGCTTTGGGGGACGATGCCACCTTGATGTTGTGACGCGCGTGACAACTTTTGGGTGACGACAACCCGAACCCAGGCTGGCCTGCGGATGTCCGGGGACCTCGTTGTCACTCAGCTGACAAGTCACGGTCTCAGGGGGTGCTCAGACCCAGCAGGGTGCTGCCCGCGGCCGGGGTGTTGGTGAAGGTGCCGCGGATGCCGACCTGATCACCCGGCAGCAGGTCGACGGTGCGGCACATCCCGCCCGTCGGCGGGGCCGGCGTACCAGCGATCCGGAGCCCCGACGGCACCATCGACGACGCCCCTGGGCCAGGGTTGCCGACCGGTGTGAACACCTGGGTCGCGGGGTCGAACGTGCCGTCGATGGCGCCCTCGAGGTAGAGCTCGCACAGGTGTGCGGTGACCTTCCACTTCACACCGACGATCTGAGCCGGCCACTTCCCGGCCACCGGGCTGCCGGCCAGGACGAGGTTCGAGGGGCTGAGCGAGGTGAAGGTCATCGGCCCCATCAGTGGATTGACGCACCCTGGCGCGCCGAGGACGTCCAGACCGGCTGCCGGCATGCCCAGCGACCTACTGGTTCCAGGACTCGTCACCGACCCACCGAGCGAGAACCCCGAGCAGTAGATGGGCTGCGCCGGCTCGATCAGCGTGAGCGAGATGCCGGGCCCGATCGCCGTCCCCGGGACCCGCGGATCGTCGTAGCTGCCCGCCAAGGTCACGGCCGGTCCGCCCGAGGGCGTGTAGGTCGGCACCGACGTCGGCAGCACCACGCCCGTGCTGCCCGCGGGCGGGGTGTTCAGGAACGTGCCACAGATCCCGACATCGTCTCCTGGCTGCAGGTCGAGCGTCGTGCACGCCGAGCCCACCGGAGCGGGGTTGGCCGCGATCGCCAGGCCACTCGCCGTGTACGACGGTCCGGTGCCCGGGTTCCCGAGCGGCGTGAAGACCTGGGTCGCGGTGTCGAGCCGCCCCACGATGGTGCCCTCGATGGTGAAGTCGCAGCTCGGCCAGGCGACCTTCCACCTCACGTTCGTGATCTTCGCCGGCCACGTCCCGCCCGTGGCATCGCCCGACACTGCGAACCTCGGCGTGCTCAGGAGGTCGAGCGTCGTCGCCCCATAGGTCGGGTTGGTGCACCCAGGGGCGCTGACGGTGCCCAGCTCCGCCATCGGTGAGCCATAGCCCTTGACCGTTCCTGGCTTGATCAGGGATCCGCCGAAGGACAGGCCGGAGCAGTCGATCGACTCATCGGCGTAGATGAGCGTCAGCTGGATGCCCGGCACGATCGTCGGCTCCGGGGTCCGCGGGTCGTCGTAGCTGGCCACGAGGTTCATCTCCGGCCCGCCCGAGGGCAGGTAGAGCGTGGCCGCCTGCGCGCCGGTCATGCTGGACATGACGGCGACGGCGGTGATCGCTGCCGCGAGAAGGGCCCGCAGCCGACGGGGTCGTTTCATCATGGGTTGCCTCTCCACAGCGGGCAGTGAATCGTCAGGGGCTCGTGACAAGGGTCACGGAGTGGACCCCGCACCGGCGCTCAGGGGATCGATCGGGGACTCCGGGTCCGTGGCGCTCGCACTGGGGCTCTGCGTCGCGGTGTCGGTCTCCGTCGGCGAGGCCGTCGCGGTGTCCGTGGGGCTCCCGGTCGGCTCGGTCGGGCTCCCGCTCGTCGCACTGCCGGACGGCGTGGTGGGCGTGGTCGGCTTGCCGGGCTTGGGCCCGAGCGTCGCGGTGGGCGCCGTCGTGGCCCGCGGGCCCTGGGTCGCCGCGACCATGCCGACCCGCGCGGGGACCGTCGTACCGGTGCCGGGGAGGGCGGGCAGCGGCAGCGTCACCGGCGGCGGCGCCGGCACCTGCGCGGACTGCTTGTCGTAGCGGCGGGCGATCGCCAGCACCGTGGGCACGAACCCGTCGCCCGGGTGGTACGCCGCCAGCGAGGCCTTGAGCCCCTGGCGCGTGCTGAGGTCCTGGTCGGCGCACAGCAGGACCGCCGCGGCCAGCGCCGCGTCGTCGAGGTCCTGCGGGTCGCGCACCCCGTTGTTGTCGGCATCGACGGCGACCCGGCTCCAGGTCGCCGGCAGCAGCCCCAGGGGCCCCACCGGCGCGTCCCAGCGCGGGTTCGCGTCGAGCGCCCCGAGATCGGTGTCGGGCAGCTCGCCCCGACCCCCACGTCCGTTGAGCGGAGCACCCACGAACCCCGGCTTGACCCGCCCGGCCTTCCCGACCCGGTGATCACCCTTCGGCCCGCGCCCGTGGTCGGACTCGACCCGCCCCACGGCCGCCAGCACCGTCCACGGCAACCCGCACGCGGACGCCGTGTCCATGATCGTCGCCGCCCGCTGGTAGGCCAGCACCGCCGCCGGCGGCGCCGAGCCGAGCGACCCCGGGAGATCGCTCGGCCTGCCGACCGGCGCCCGTCGTACGTCTTCGGGGGCGGTCATCACGGCAGGCGCCACCACCGACGCCTCCGTCACCCCCTCCGCCGTCGTCGTGCTCTGCACCGCGGCCGTCGTCGGCACCTCCGCCGACGACGCCCGCAGCACCTGCACGACGCCGCCCACAACGCCCGTTGTCGCGAGCAGGACGCCGAGAAGAACCACCGTCACGTGGCGAGCCGGGGCCGCGCGATGCCGGATACCCCGGCGACCGCTGTCGGCCAGCCGACGGATCACTGCCGCTACGCGCCCCATGCTTCCTCCCTCGTGACGGCCCTCACATGAGGTGCCTAGTCAAGGTCCCCGACGCCGGGTTCGGGAAGGGCATCGTCACGATCAGGGACGAGGCCACCTCGATGTTGTGACGCGCGTGACAACTTTTGGGTGACCCCACCTCGAACTCTGTCTCGCTGGTCGGTGTCGCCTGCCCCCTCCGAACACCGTTGTCAGGTGAGTGACAACGGCTACCCAGCCGACGGGGTTCTCGGGATGGCTCCGTCGTCACTCCCCGCCGGGGATCGGCGGCCGCTCCGGCGCCACCGGAGCGTCGTCTCCCGGGCACCCGCCATCGACGCACTTGCCGATGTCGTTGACGTCGATACCTTCGTCGTGAGCGTAGAGCCGCGACTGCGTCACTCGCACCGGGTTGTTCGGCCCGGAGGCCATCGCCGTCACCAGGGGACTGATGTCGTCCCCATTGCCGACGCAACCGGTGAACGGTGGCACGGTCACGCCCGTCGAGGCCGGGAGGCTCTTGCCGTTGAGGTGGAAGTAGTAGGGCGAGTCGAGCGGCCCCAGAGAGCCTGGGTGAAGGCCGTCGAACGCTCCGAGGTTTCCGCCGGTGTTGGGCGCGTAGTTGCCGTCGTTCCACAGCGCGAGCTGCACGGGCCTCTCCGTGCGGCAAGACGAGCTGACGTCCACCGGCACGCCGTCGACACGCAAGTTGGACAAGGTCAGCGTGACCTCGCCCTCCACGTAGGTCGACGCGGGGTACTGGTCTCCTTGGAAGGTCAGATCGCAGCTGCGGGCCATTGCCGTGGCGATGTAGCCGCCCCACTGGTGCACGATCAGCGGCTTCAGCTTGCCCCCCACCCGGGGTAGGCGCATCGTCAGCGTCGCCGTCGCCGGAATGGAACCGAAGGCGACCATCTGCACCGGAATGTTGGCGACCAACCCCGGGTCGAGGCGAGACGCGCTGTGGCCGACCGGGTACACGGCCGACTGGAAGTACCAGCTCTTGGCGCGCGAAGCGTGGTCGGCAGTCGCGCACGCCGGCTGGTAGAAAGGATCGGACTGGCACGGGAGGGTTCGTAGGCAGGTGCGCGCATACGTCTCCGGAGCCTCGACGGGTGTGTTCTTCAAGCCGGTGTAGGCAAGTGCCCACATCGGGTTCTTCGGTCCCCCGATGGTGAGGTACAGCTTCGACTTCCGCGCCACCGCGCCCTGGCTCATGGTGACGACGCCCTCGGCGTTGGAGATCGATTTCGGCGGAGGGATGTCACCCGGTGCGCTGCTACTGGGCGTCGCGATGAGCAACGAGGCAGTCATGAGCAGCGAGGCCACCGCCACGATCGAACGGCGTTGGCGCGAGCCCATAGGTACACGGATGCGCATGATGGCGGCTGACCTCCGAAGAGTCGTTGTCGGGGAACGTTAGTACGCGGATGCACTACGACCGCTGGTGCGGGCCGCGATCTGCGACCCGCACCAGCGGTGCGGTCAAGCTCGGAGGATCAGGGGTTGCTGATCGTCAGAGCCGGGGTGCTGGTGTTCTTCCAGACGGCCGCCGAGCCAACAGTGGCACCGTTGATGTCGATCGGGTCGTCCTCGAGGAGGCCCAGCAGAGTGCAGACGCTGCCGGTCGGCGGCGTGGAGATGACCAGGCCGGCCG